>NZ_JPVZ01000020.1 GCF_001662875.1 Thalassospira tepidiphila MCCC 1A03514
CCCTGTAACACCGCCACTTTGTCTCATACGTGAGACTTTCCCACAAAAATCACTGTCTACACGGACAGCAAAAGGGGGTTCCAATGCTTCTTGACTGGGTGACGGTCAGAACCCCCTACGAAAACCTTAACCCTGAGGCTCTGGCGATCGTCATGGCCTACGGCGATCGGGTCCAGCGCATCAACGCACAAACAGGTGAATTACGGTGGGAATCCGCCGCTTGGGACTCGATCCGTTCGGATACCCACGCAATCAGCGTCAAGGCAGGGGGGTCAGAACTCTGGATTCAAGGCAGCCCCGCCAGAATCATCGCCCAGGGTGACGCCGTATTCGGCGCCGGCGCGAGTCAGGCTCTCGACATTGCGGGTTGCATCAACCGGATGGCCTCATTTGTTGGTCAGATGCTTAATTGCCAGTTGCCCACGGCAAATAGCTGGAAACTCTCCCGCGTCGACGTCACAGAGAATCTGTTGCTAGAGGATCAGGCCGCCGTCCGGGTTGCCCTGTCGACATTGCGCAACTGTGAGGGCGGACGCTACCGAGTCAGCCAGCAAGCAGGTGACACCGTGTACTGGTCCCACCGCTCGAAGATGCGCAGCGGCAAAGCCTACGCAAAAGGCCCCCACCTCACCTACATGATGAAAAAGCCCACTTACGAGGGCTACCCCTACACCCAAGAGCAAATTACAGCAGCCGACAGGCTGTTGCGCCTTGAACTAAAACTAGGCCGAGAGTGGTTCTCCCGGCACGACTGGCAAACCGTAACCCCGGCAACCCTCCGCAATGAATGGAATGAGTATTTCGGCCGGATGATAGGAGCAGCGGAAGTGAAAACACATGACGATATCAAAACCCGCGTAATGGCTGCGGCAGAGACGGAAGGGCAGGCCCGTGCCGCCCTTGGACTCTGGGCGCTTATCAAGTCCGAAGGCTGGGAAGCAGCACGTGAACTACAAAGCCGCCCGACGTGGTATCGCAATTTAAAGATTCTCCGGGCCGCTGGCCTAGGTGATGCCGACTTGTCCACCGGGCAGGTCGTCCCACTCCGCCGCAAGGTACTCGAATGCCAAGCGGTAACCCACTGGGCCGAACTGGTCCGCACTGCTTAAAGGTGAACTTATGAAAAGCCAAATGATTATCGCGGGTCTGATCCGTCGCTCTGGTACCTCCAAGAAAACTGGCAACCAGTATGACTTCTGGACAGCAACCGTGCTCAACAAACCGATTATTCAAGGCGTAACAGCAGCAGCCCACGGCTTTGACGCCTCGGAAATGTCATGCGACCCAGCCGTAGCAATGACCCTCCGCGACTCAAAGTTTCCGGTTACCTGCGACGCGCAACTTCGCCTAGACCGCGACAACAAAGCAATCATCGAGGTTGCTACTCCCACAACCCAAAAAGCCGTCGCGGCTTAAGTAGGCCATTAACTCATGAATGACCCGGGCCCTTGGATTCATTTCATCATCACCGCCATGGCACTCATTGCGCTTTTTACGAGGTCAATCCAATGAATCAGGTTGTGATGTGTGACGGGGCTTGGGAAGAAGGTACAGAGGGTGCTGTTACTTGTAACGGTACTCTCGTGCAGGTGGAGGAGGGTTACTTTTCGTGGGTGCCCCCTCTGACATATGAGCAGTCCAACGAGCTGCTCACCTACGTCGGGTTGATATTCGCAACAGTGTTCATCTACGCGACTATCGCCCGATTCTTAACTGATCAACGTCCAGACTGAGGAGAAACTCATGGATATGACCGACGTAACGACCCAACTGGCACTGTCTCTGGCAGCAATCGGCGTAGTAGGTGCAGCTCTGCTTGCTCCTGCTGCCCTTCGCTCCGCCTGGAACGCTGTTCGCGGGTTCATCAAGTAACAGACTGGCCCCTTCGGGGGCCTTTTACTCCCTGAGCAACCCACTATGAATTACTTCACACGCCAGCTAATCCGTGCCTTGGAAAACCGGCTGTTTCGTCAGCTCGCCTACTACATCATAGCCGCCGCAATCGCCTTGCTCGGCTTGATCGCGAACACAGCACTTGCCGCAACAGTAGAGGACCCCCAGGCGACACCGGGAACATACTGCGCCCTCCCAAATGGCTGTGAAGCTTCAAGCTCAGACCCGCGCTACGATACTCAAGAAGACTTCGTAAATGGCTGGTGTGGTAATGACTTCAACCCGCCGTCAAACTCAACTGCCCATTCTTGCACTACTGTAACAGTTGACAATAGATACTACGCCGTTGGCCGCTGGTGCCGTTCGATACACACAGCAACGGGCCTACCATTCCAGCGCTCATACTCAACCGGCCCACTAACCGGCATCTGCGTCTTCTCCGACGAAGCGCCAACCTGCAATATCCCCGAAGGAACAGAGCAGAGACTCGAAACTTCTCTATCCCTCACACAGGTATGCTTCTCTAACTGCATCTTCGACAGCCCAAAGAAACAGATTGGAGGCTACGGCGCTGACGGAAGTCTCCGATGGTTCGCAGACTACACAAGCACAGGAGAGTACTGCGACGACCCTAACGGCGATTCATCCCGCCCATTCGACGACTTCACAGATGACGACGACTGTTACATCGGCATAAATGGCAAAAAGTACTGTGGTGTCCCGAACAACAGCCCGTGCCCCAACTACATCATGGTGGACGGCAAAAAGTACTGCCAGACAGCCGAAGAAGGGGAAAACCCAGTCGACTCAGACGGTGACGGCTCACCTGACGGAGAAGACCCAGACCCAACAAATCCCGATACAGATGGAGACGGTGCCCCAGATGGTAATGACCCAGATCCTACAAACCCGGATACCGACGGCGACGGCACACCTGACGGTGAAGACCCAGACAACGACAACAACGGCATTCCTGACGATGAAGAAGGTGACGGACCCGTCTCAGAATACACATCAGGCACTTGCAACCCAGGCACCCAGATACAAGAGCCTCAATGCAGCTCAGAACTAGATGCTGTCCAGTGCGCCATATACCTCAATAACTGGCATCACCGATGCGATGAAAAGCAGCAGTTCGACAAGCTATATGGCTCTGATTCAGATAGGGCCCCTATAACAAACGAAGGGGAAAGTTTCCTTGACCCTAACGACCCGGAAAACCAACTCCCCGGCTCAGGTCCAGACGGGGCAGGAGGCCCCAACGATACGACGATAGCCTTTAGTGATGCCGTTGACATGCTTGACGATTCGGGCTTTGTCTCAGGCTCTTGTCCTTCTGATATCGGCTACTCCGTATTCGGTGAAACCTTCTACTTCACCTACCAGCCAATTTGCCAAGTCCTCTCCATGGTTAACCCGGTGATCGTTGCCCTCGGCTGGTTCGCCGCTGCTCTCATTATTGGTCGATCAATCATCGGAGGTTCATAAGATGCCATTACCACTACTCCCTGTTCTAGCCGCTGGTGTAATAGGTCGCACACTCATCTCCGTAGTTGGTCGTGTCCTTTTTGCCCTCGGCTTCGGCTTTGTAGTCATGCAGGGCGTTCAGATTGGTTTCCAGGGTGTGATCGATCTCATAGCTACACATTTTTCAGGTCTCCCATCTGACTTCGCAGGACTGATAGGTCTAGCCGGTTTTGACGTTTTCGCCTCATTGGTCCTCTCTGCTTACTCAGCTTCAATATTCCTAAAGGGGGTAGGTGGGACAATAAAGAGAATGAGGTTTAAATAATGTTCTTAATCGTCACGGGCTCCCCCGGATCATCCAAAACCCTAAACGTAATTAGTCAGTTCAAATCTGTTACAGACCGCCCAATTTATTACCGTGGAATTAAACTCACAGATGAAGGAAAGTCCAAACTTGGTTGGATAGAATTGTCAGATGATGAAGCTAGAGATTGGCCTGATCACTGCCCTTCAGGTGCTATTGTCATCATCGATGAAGCACAAGAAATCTGGCCTGTAAGACCAGCAGGCACTGCAGTTCCTTCTGGCCTTACAGCCCTTGAAAAGCATCGTCATAAAGGTTACGACGTCGTTTTTCTAACTCAGCACCCAATGCTTCTGCATACCCATGCCAGAAAGATTTGCAATGAACATCACCATTACTCTCGCCCTTTTGGAACCAAACGCCCCATTCGCTATCACTCAGGTTCTGGGTTTGTAAATCCCGGTGATAGCAAAGAATTGAAGTTCACTTGCACACAAAAAAGAATTCCACTTGATAAAACCAGTTACCCACTTTACAAGTCAGCAGAAATTCATACCCACAAATCACGTGTACCTTTCGGCGTAATAAAAATGTGGTCTCTGATAGCAATAGCCTTGTTGCTCATTGGCTTTTGTGTTAACTGGCTGATATCAGTAATATCAGGTGATAAAGAGGGTTTAACCCACCGCCCAGACACACTCCCTACACAGTCAGAACAATCTGCATTTAACCTTAACCCAAGCTCAATAAGCCCGGTTTCAGCACGCAGACAGGTAGATTGGAATACAGCGCTAATACCCGAAATCGACGGAATCCCCTACACAGCACCCCTCTACAATGACGCAGCTACCAAAGTAAAATCAGTACCACGTGTAGCAGCTTGCATAGCTTCAAAAATTCGTTGTCAGTGTTTCACCCAACAGGCAACAGTTATTGAAGGTGTCCGTGATCAAGTTTGCCGCCAGTACGTAAAACAAGGCACTTTTGATCACATGCAAGAAGAAAATCGAGAGCGGGGAGGGGGATCGCGCGCGCGCGAGCCCGCCCCGCGCTCGTCCGATGATGAAACTGATACATCCATGGACCGCCTTCAGCGCGCCATCAAAATCACCCAGGAAACCCGGCTTTCCGCTCTCGACTAAACACAATATCTTGTGCGCCCTGCAGCGAGGATCTGCACAAGATGTTGTGTTTTAGAAATCCATCACGAATTGCGCCGGCCTAGCCCTGAGTCGTTCCAGCTCCCGGCGCAGCTGCCTGACAGCCCACAGGCTTTTTATTTCGTTTGCCCGGTACCCGTTGCCATCTGGATCAACCAGCAACTCACCATTCATACGCCAGCCACGCCAGCTCTCGTGCAATGAAGGGAGACGACCAACCCGATACAGGTTGACCAGATGCAAAACATGCGGGGGGGCTTTGTTCGTTCTGAGGTACCGACGGACTGTCGAGGGGTGACGGTAGGTTATTGCGGATATTTCTTTTACAGACAGGCCAAAACACAGGTCCCTGAATATCATTCGTCCATCACAGCAAGGCTAAAAGGCCGATCTTGCCCTCTTGCCTGACAGATAGTCTATTGAACATAATATACAGAGTTTATCCGCTACCTCTGCCCAATAGGGGATAGCTATCAAACCAAAAACCGTTGCAGCAGAGTGTGTTACTGCTTGAAATCGTCGTTTCCAAACCTGCAAGCCCTCCTCGTCGTGCGAGCGTTCTGCTTGCGCTATCTTGCAGATAGCAACAGCCTCAGCCGGGTCCATCCCGATCACCTCAGCAATCGTCCAGGCGTTTTCAACACTGAGGCTTCCGCCGTGCTTAACCGCCGAAATAGCACCTCTTGTAAGCCCTAGCTCCTTCGCTACTGCGTTGTCGCTCCTAAGCCCTTTTTTCTGCTTGTACTGCTCAATCAGGTCGTATGGCTTCATTTCTGGCTCCTCAGCGTTTGTCTAATGATGCTTGACAACCCCGAAACCCTCAATGTCTAATGCCGATATACATGTCAAGTCTCATTAGACATACGGAAGTCGGTAATCCCCCCGAAAAACAGCGGTGATCAAAAGTAGAATTTTCCGTAAGCTAGACGCAGGGAGATTCTGCATGAAGAAGTCACGTTTTTCCGACAGCCAGATCCTGTCGATCCTCAAGCAAGCCGAGAACGGCGTGCCGGTCCCGGAGCTGTGCCGAGAGCACGGCATGAGCAACGCCAGTTTTTATAAATGGCGGGCCAAGTTCGGTGGCATGGACGCGTCCATGATGGCTCGCTTGAAAGAGCTGGAGGATGAAAACCGCCGGCTCAAGAAGATGTATGCCGAGGAACGATTGAAGGCTGACATCCTCAAGGAAGCTATCGAAAAAAAGTGGTAAAGCCGTCTCGTCGCCGTGAGATGGCGCAGAAAGCCGTCAATGAGAAGCACGTCAGTATTCGCCTGGCTTGCTGGATGTTCAGCATCAGCGAGACCTGCTATCGCTACCGGGCAAAGCTCAGCAGCGAGAATGCCGAAATCGCGGACTGGCTGATCCGACTGACCCATAACCAGCGGAACTGGGGCTTTGGTCTGTGTTTCCTGCATTTGCGCAATGTGAAAGGCTTTGCCTGGAATCACAAACGGGTTTACCGGATTTATCGGGAGCTGGAACTGAATCTGCGAATCAAACCTAAAAAGCGCCTGGTTCGTGAAAAGCCTGAACCCTTGGCCGTGCCGGAAATCATCAATGACAGTTGGTCGATGGACTTCATGCACGACCAGCTTAACGACGGTCGCAGTTACCGACTGCTGAATGTGATTGATGACTTTAACCGGGAAGGCCTTGGCATCGAAGTGGACTTCTCGCTTCCGGCAGAGCGGGTTATCCGATCACTGGAGCAGATCATTGAGTGGCGTGGGAAACCGCGCTCTATTCGCTGTGACAACGGTCCTGAGTACATCAGCGGCAAGCTGTCAGCCTGGGCCGACAAACAAGACATCAAGCTGGCGTTTATCCAGCCGGGCAAACCGCAGCAGAATGCCTATATTGAACGCTACAACCGAACAGTCCGTTACGATTGGCTGGCGCAGTATTTGTTCGACAGCACTGAAGAAGTCCAGGACTATGCCACTCGCTGGCTCTGGCACTACAATCACGAACGACCCAATATGGGACTCGGAGGGATTACCCCTCAACAGAAGTTGGCCATGATGGCCTAAGGTCTACTTTTGAACCCCGCTAAAAATGGGGGGATTACCAGTCAACTCGACCACTTCCAAGGGGGAAGACCATGACCGAAAAGCAAATAATCTCTGCCGCGCTGCTTGCCTTCGCCATTTCGGTAGTCGCTGCCGTCTACTTCGCGGCCAGCTACCTTGAGGGGTGCCCGGCATGAGCAAGCTACCCACACGCATCTGGAGAAACCGCCTTTTCTGCGCTCACTGCTCCTTCGAGGTTTTCGACTCTCGCGCCTACTGCCTGAACCCACGATGTGTTGCTTTCATGCCCGAAGGGCATAACAGGCAGCAGGAAAGCGCCCAAAACGGAGCCCTACACCACGTTCTGCCGAAACCTCGCCCCCGGCGCGCCCTAGAGACAGAACACCAAGAAACGGCTTCCCAGCGCTTTCTACGCCGTTTCGGTGCGGGTGACACCGTTGCACCCACCAACACCACATCCCGCGCCATGAAAAACCCGATTTTCACGGCCTCTGCTTTCCCCCCGGCCTACGTTCCTTCCCCCAAGGTTGCCGGTGGGGTCTTTTCTTCTGGATCGATCCGGCAGCTTCTGCCGGTCGATTTCCGGGTGGCGGTCCCTGTAAC
>NZ_JPVZ01000021.1 GCF_001662875.1 Thalassospira tepidiphila MCCC 1A03514
GCCGGGCGAAACCGGCGGCGTTTTTTGTTTGTTGGCTGTCGATGACTAGATCTGTTCGGGATGTTCCGGAATGTCGCGCGATGACACGATCAGGAACCGGATCGCCAGGCCACTGACCGCGACAAGACTTGCAATCGCAATGCCCCAGAACAGGCCGCGTACCCCCATCTCAAGAATGAATGACAGGTAATAGCCAACCGGGATCATGACAAAGATATAGGACACCAGATGTAAAATCGTTGGTGCCCATTTATCGCCAGCCCCGCGAAGGGCACTGATCGCGGCATTCTGACCGCCATCAGTCGGGAAAATGATCGGCATCAAAATCAGCACTGAAACCGTGGTGGCAAGCACCGCGACGTCCTGGGTAAACAGATGTGCAACCGCATCGGGGAACAGATAAAGCGGAATGCTCAGGGCCAGCATCACGCACATCGTGGTCAAAAGGCCAATCCACCCGGCAAGTGCCATGTCCGGTCGGTCCCGCCTGCCATAGGCAATGCCGACCCGAACCGATGTTGCCGACGCCAGACCAAGGGCCACCATAAACATCAGAGCCAAAAGCGTCATGCTGATGCCGTAACTTGCCGCGGCAATCACGCCAAGACGGCCGGCAAAAAGCTGCATGGCGGCAAAGGCGCCGGTTTCCATCCCCTGACTGGCACCCGCGGCATAGCCAAGATGACGGGCATCGCGCGATCCGCGCCACCAACCGGCAAAGCCGTTGCGAATGCCATAAAGATGATGGCTTTTCATCAGCAGGATATAACCCAGCAGACCAAGCGCCATGAACCAGCGGATGACGCTTGATGTCCAAGCTGCACCTTCTGCCCCCAGTTCCGGCAAGCCAAACGCCCCGTAAACCAGCCCGTAATCAAGAACGAGGTTGACCAGGTTAGCTGCGATCATCAACACCATGCCCGGCAGTGGGCGCTGCAATCCTTCAAGGAAAAAGGCACAGGTGATGTAAATCAGTGCGGCGGGCATCCCGATCGCCAGAATCATGGCCAGATCGCCGGCATGGTCGGTGATTTCGACCGGCTGACCGGTGATTTTAAACAGCCAGTCCGATTGCATGGTCAGAAGGGTAAAGACAATGCCGATCAGGACAGCGTAAGGCATGGCATTGCGCCACACAGCCCCGGCCGCCATCAGGTTGTCGCGACCCTTGGCATGCGATGTCATGACCATCACCCCGGTCAGAAGTCCGATGCCGGTCACCATCAAGGATGTAAAGGGCGCATGTGCAATATTAAGGTAGGCCAGTGCCGCACTGTCATAGTTGCCAACCACGATGGTATCGACAACCGCCATGATCAGCATGCCAAGACGGGCAATTGTCACCGGCAGTGCCAGTCTGAACAATTCGCTTAGGTGACGCTTTACCCGGTTATTGGGATAAAGCGGGGTTGGCGAAAGTGTCGGATCAAGTGCCGTATCAAGTGGCGGCGGAGCCGGAGCACCATCTTGTGGGGCAATGGACATTGGACTGTTTCCTGTTTTTATCTGGCGGTCAGGCTCTGGGTCGTGGTGGCGATCAGAGCCATGATGCCGTTTTGCCCTGGTTTGGTTTGATCCAGGGTCTATCTGTGGGCAGCGAACGGTCGTCGGGGAAACGCCATCAGCAATTTGGCCGGATCATCGGTAATCACCGATGTTACTCCCCAGGAGAAAAGCTCCTTGGCGCGTTCGACATCATTGATGGTATAGCAAACCAGCGGGACACCAGCATCGACAATCTCGGCGGCACTCACCGGTGTCAGTGCCTTGTGGTCAATATGAATGGCCGATGCGCCAAGGCGCGCATACTCGGCCTTCCAGTTTTTTGGCAGGGTTTCCAGCAACCAGCCGCACGGCAGGTCTGGCATATGTTTGCGCATATGGGCAACCGCGGTGTCATCAAAACTTGAAATCAGAATTGGCGGCACGGTCTTTGAAATGCGAAGTTCCTTGATGACTTCCTCGCACAGGCGCACCGGATCGCAGCCAGATGGCTTGATTTCAAGGTTGGCCCCCATATCCATGAAATACAGGGTTTCGAGCGTATCTTTCAGGCTGGGGATTCGTTCGCCCTTATATATGTCTGAAAACCATCCCCCGGCATCGAGGTTGCGTAAGGCGTCGAAATCGCTGTGATGGATGGGGCCGGTGCCGTTGGTGGTCCGTTCAAGCGTGTCGTCATGGATAAGCACGCATTTGTCATCCGCACTTAGCGTGACATCACATTCAATCCATTTGGCGCCGCGTGCGCCGGCAACCCGGAATGCGGCAATGGTGTTTTCCGGGGCTTCAATCGAAGCGCCGCGATGGGCGACAATGTGCGGGATATCGATCACGGATATGGGCCTTTTATATATGTGGGGCTGCAACCGCCAAAACAGATGATGGATCAGGCCATCGGTTGTTCTGGTGGTGCAAGAACATCAATGCGATTCTCTTACGCGACTTGGATTGTGTGAAAAAGCGAAAATCTTGTTGCGATTTGAACGTTTCCTTTTTCATTTTTGCTGCGAAGTCATTGGACTCCATATTGTAATTATTGACGCAGAGTCGGTTTTCCCTGTGGTTTTCGGCGTTATGCACCGATGTGGGTCGAGCTATGCACATATCCGATTTCTACGTGAAACCCCCGAAAGCCAAGGGTTTGTGCGGACCGTTTCGGGGGTGAAAAAAACAATCGCCGAAAATCTCGATAAATCTCGAAAAAAGGTGTTTACAGGTCGGGATAGGGGCC
>NZ_JPVZ01000023.1 GCF_001662875.1 Thalassospira tepidiphila MCCC 1A03514
TTAAGGAACCTCTGAAAAACTCCCCGACTTTGCCATAATCAGGGCTTTCTATCAGCCACTTTCCGGGAATGCCATGAGCCAGCTGACTTTTGCCGAAGCCGAATACGAACACAAGAAGCGCAAGACCCGGCGGGAAGTGTTCCTTGAGAAGTTGGATCAGTTGCTACCCTGGAAGGCGCTGGAGTCCACGATTGCGGTCTATTACGCCTCCGGTAGCACTGGCCGGCCGCCGTATCCGCTCTCCAGCATGCTGCGCATTCATGTCATGCAGATCATCTACAACCTGAGTGATCCGGCGATGGAAGATGCCTTGTATGAGATCGAGTCTATGCGCCGTTTCGCAGGGATTCGGCTCTCTCGGGTTCCTGATGAGACAACGATCCTGAACTTCCGGCACCTGCTGGAGCAGCACACTCTTGGCAAGAAGCTGTTCAAGAAGATCAACCGTCAGTTGGCACGACATGGCCTGATGGTTCGGGAAGGCAGCATCGTTGATGCGACGATTATCGAAGCGCCCAGCTCGACGAAGAACAAAGGTAAGGCCCGTGATCCGGAGATGCACCAGACCAAGAAAGGCAATCAATGGCACTTTGGCATGAAGTGCCATATTGGCGTCGATGACACGGTGGGTCTGATTCATAGCCTTGCCACTACCGCCGCGAATGAGCATGACCTGACGGCATCAGACCAGCTTTTGCATGGTAAAGAGAAACGTGTCTGGGGAGACGCGGGTTATTGCGGTATCGAGAAACGCGAAGAGCACAAGAACCGTAAAGTGGATTGGTTTATCGCTGAGCGTCCTGGTAAGCGCTCCACGATGTCGAAGGTTGCGCTGGAATGCGAAACCATCAAAGCCAGCGTACGTGCCAAAGTGGAACATCCCTTCCGAGTGATCAAAGGCATGTTCGGTTACAGCAAGGTTCGCTACCGGGGTCTGGCGAAAAATACCAACCGGCTCTATCTCCTGGCGGGGCTGCACAACCTGTTGAGGGTGAAACGGGTGCTTCTGCCCTAGGGGCAGTGCGCCTGATTGCCGCTAAAGTGCGGCAATCAGGCGAAAAAATGAACACTCAAGAGTGAATTGTGGCCTGAATTTGATGGCAGAAGCCTGTTGATCATCGTAAAGGCGAAAAAAGCGAGTTATTCAGACCTTCCCTAGCTCCCGTACTTCATCTAACGTATATGTATCGCAACTTTTCATTCTCGAAGCATGCACAGCATGCCTATTGCTAGTTACCCGAT
>NZ_JPVZ01000024.1 GCF_001662875.1 Thalassospira tepidiphila MCCC 1A03514
CGACCGCCTTCACGGATTGCGAAACGCAGACCTTCGTCCATTGCGATCGGTGCAATGAGAGTTGCGGTCATCTGAACGTTGTCGCCCGGCATAACCATTTCGGTGCCAGCCGGCAGCTCGATCGAACCGGTTACGTCAGTCGTACGGAAGTAGAACTGCGGACGGTAGTTCGAGAAGAACGGCGTATGACGGCCACCTTCATCCTTGGTCAGGATGTAGGCTTCTGCTTCGAATTTGGTGTGCGGGGTGATCGAGCCAACGTGTGCCAGAACCTGGCCACGTTCGACGTCTTCACGTTTGGTACCACGCAGCAGCGCGCCAATGTTGTCGCCAGCTTCGCCCTGGTCGAGCAGCTTGCGGAACATTTCAACGCCGGTAACGGTGGTTTTAACGGTGTCTTTAATGCCGACGATTTCAATCTCTTCGCCAACTTTAACAACGCCGGTTTCAACACGACCGGTTACAACCGTACCACGACCCGAGATCGAGAACACGTCTTCGATCGGCATCAGGAACGGCTTGTCTTTCGGACGCTCAGGAGCCGGGATGTAGTCGTCAACCGCTTTCATCAGTTCGAGGATAGCGTTTTTGCCGATTTCATCATCGCGACCTTCCAGAGCAGCAAGAGCAGAGCCCTTGACGATCGGAATATCGTCGCCCGGGAAGTCGTAGGACGACAGAAGTTCACGGATTTCCATTTCGACGAGCTCGAGAAGCTCTTCGTCGTCGACCTGGTCAACTTTGTTCATGAAGACTACGAGAGCCGGAACGCCAACCTGACGTGCGAGCAGGATGTGCTCACGGGTCTGCGGCATCGGGCCATCAGCAGCCGAAACGACGAGGATACCGCCGTCCATCTGTGCCGCACCAGTGATCATGTTTTTAACATAGTCAGCGTGGCCCGGGCAGTCGACGTGTGCGTAGTGACGGTTCTCGGTCTCATACTCAACGTGCGCGGTCGAGATCGTGATACCACGAGCTTTCTCTTCCGGTGCTTTGTCGATCATGCTGTAGTCCTGGAACGAAGCGCCACCGGCTTCTGCCAGAACTTTGGTGATTGCTGCGGTCAGCGTGGTTTTACCGTGGTCAACGTGGCCGATTGTGCCAACGTTAACGTGCGGTTTTGTACGCTCAAACTTTTC
>NZ_JPVZ01000025.1 GCF_001662875.1 Thalassospira tepidiphila MCCC 1A03514
CGTAGGTCTACCGTTAACCTATTCCCCAACAGAACTTTGTTTCGCGCGTACTAGACGTGGCGGAGCCGTTTGGTAATGGATCAGGATACGCTTGTCAAGCTGTACTGGGCAGCTTCAGATTTTTGCCAGCATTAGCAGTTTTGTTTGGCAAATTTAAGCTTCTGTATCAGATCAAGTACATCACCAGAACACCCAGGATGACTAAAGTCTAAAGGACCAACTCCGATATTTCTGCCCACTGCATCACAATATTTCTGCAGACATTCAACGAAATTAACGACGTCTTCTGGCTGATGTAGCCCGAGGCTTTCTGCGGCTAAAACACTTTCCATGTCCAAATGAGACACAAGCCGATTACGTGCGGTTTGTACAAGAGATCTGTATCTCAGAATTTCATCGGAATACTCTTTGATCTCGTTTGTGAATAAATGATGTTGCTCCAGTTTTTGATTGAGATAAGGCAAGGTAACATTGCTTCTTTTTCCTGCAGTTGCAGGGTCCGTTATTTTGCAAACTTGGAGAAAAATATACTCAATCAGAATGTGATTAAGGTCGTTGAAAAACAAGGGCGCAGTATCATGTAATAGCTGAGCTGTGTGTTGGTCGCTTTCAAACATTTGTTCGAATGTAAAATGGCATTGTTTCAGCCAGATACATTCAACTCGGAATGCTTTAAACTCTGTCGGCAACTGGTCCATTCCTAAAAGTGCCTTTTGCAGAACGCTCTACCAGAGCCTGTTTTGAGGTATTTCTCGAAAGCAAATGCCTTGTTCGCGTCTTCGAATCCAAAGGTGTTTATGATCTTCCATGGACCAAAGTTTGCTGTATGCTTGGAGCCTGAGCTGTTTGGTTCGTTGTTATGGCGATACAAACGCTTTGCGACATCTCGCGTGCAGCCGATATAGTAGCGTTCGGGAAACTTTAAACTCTGAAGAATATAGACATATTGCATGTCCGCCATTGACCGCCTCCGCTTAGCTTCGGCGTGTCAGCCTTCGCCGCTTATGAATGTGGGGCGACTACTTGGCATGCCAAGCCGTAGCCTACTTTAGTAGGCGAAGGCTGGCTGGGGAACCTGGATTCGAACCAGGACT
>NZ_JPVZ01000026.1 GCF_001662875.1 Thalassospira tepidiphila MCCC 1A03514
CCGCAGCTTCGGTATCCAGTTTGAGCCCCGTTACATCTTCCGCGCAGGCCGACTCGACTAGTGAGCTATTACGCTTTCTTTAAAGGGTGGCTGCTTCTAAGCCAACCTCCTAGCTGTCTGAGCCTTCCCACATCGTTTCCCACTTAACTGGAATTTGGGGACCTTAGCTGGCGGTCTGGGTTGTTTCCCTCTTCACGACGGACGTTAGCACCCGCCGTGTGTCTCCCGGATAGTACTCACTGGTATTCGGAGTTTGCATCGGTTTGGTAAGTCGGGATGACCCCCTAGCCGAAACAGTGCTCTACCCCCAGTGGTATTCGTCCGAGGCGCTACCTAAATAGCTTTCGGGGAGAACCAGCTATCTCCGAGCTTGATTAGCCTTTCACTCCGATCCACAGGTCATCCGCTAACTTTTCAACGGTAGTCGGTTCGGTCCTCCAGTGCGTGTTACCGCACCTTCAACCTGCCCATGGATAGATCGCCCGGTTTCGGGTCTAATCCCAGCAACTAAACGCCCTATTAAGACTCGGTTTCCCTACGGCTCCCCTAAACGGTTAACCTCGCTACTGAAATTAAGTCGCTGACCCATTATACAAAAGGTACGCCGTCACCCCACAAAGAGGGCTCCGACTGCTTGTACGTACACGGTTTCAGGTTCTATTTCACTCCCCTCTCCGGGGTTCTTTTCGCCTTTCCCTCACGGTACTGGTTCACTATCGGTCAGCCAGGAGTATTTAGCCTTGGAGGATGGTCCCCCCATGTTCAGTCAGAGTTTCACGTGCTCCGACCTACTCGATTTCACCTGATCAGATTTTCGGATACGGGGCTATCACCCACTATGGCCGGCCTTCCCAGACCGTTCTCCTAATCATTCACAAGCTTAAGGGCTAATCCGCGTTCGCTCGCCGCTACTG
>NZ_JPVZ01000027.1 GCF_001662875.1 Thalassospira tepidiphila MCCC 1A03514
TCGCCCCGAGGAGATTTTTGTCAGCGACATCACCTATGTCGAGAGTGACCAGGGCATCCATTATCTGTCTCTGGTAACGGATGCCTTCTCACGTAAAATCATGGGACATGTTCTCAGCCGCGAAATGAAAGCATCGGATGTGGTTGGCGCCCTGAAACAGGCCGTGCGCAATCGACTGACGACACATCCCCTGATCCATCATTCTGACCGGGGATTACAGTACTGCTCTGGCTGCTATCAATCTGTCTTGCGCAAACACAGGATCACTCCGTCGATGACAGATGGATATGATTGCTATCAGAACGCGCTGGCCGAACGCATCAACGGCATTCTCAAACAGGAATTCCTGTTTCACCGCTGCAAGACATTCGAAGATCTCAGGCAACTGGTCAAGGAGGCCATACAGACATACAATACCATGCGACCGCACTTCGCACTGGCGATGCAAACACCAGAACAAGTGCATCAAAAAGCCAGCGGACGATATCCGCTGGCTCCTTGAAAACCGTCAACGTATTTTAGGACGGCACAGTTCGTGTTGCTTCAAACTCAAGGCCGATGCGGGCGCCC
>NZ_JPVZ01000003.1 GCF_001662875.1 Thalassospira tepidiphila MCCC 1A03514
GTCTGCGTTTCGCAATCCGTGAAGGCGGTCGTACCGTCGGCGCGGGCGTTGTTGCCAAGATCATCGAATAATTTTTTCTCTTGATCTTTGTGGAGCGGGCGGCTATGTAAGCCGCCCGCAACACTTTTGCGGCAATCGTCAACTCCAGTTGAGGGGCCGGTGTCCTTTTGAGGGCTCCGGTACATAATTACATGGATAGTCAGAACATTCGCATTCGCCTCAAGGCGTTTGACCATCGCGTGCTGGATCAGTCCACGCGTGAGATCGTCAATACGGCGAAGCGCACTGGCGCAGAGGTCCGCGGCCCGATTCCGCTGCCGACCCGCATCGAAAAGTACACTGTTCTGCGGTCTCCGCACGTGAACAAAAAGTCACGCGAACAGCTTGAAATCCGTACGCACAAGCGTCTTCTCGACATTGTCGACCCGACCCCGCAAACCGTCGATGCTCTTATGAAGCTCGACCTTGCGTCCGGTGTCGATGTCGAGATCAAACTTTAATCGGGAGTAAGCCGCAATGCGTAGTGGACTTATTACCCAGAAGGTCGGTATGACCCGCGTCTTCAACGACGACGGTTCCCACCTTCCTGTAACCGTTCTGAAGGTCGAAGATCTTCAGGTTGTCGCCAACCGTACCAACGACACCGACGGCTACGTCGCTGTTCAGCTTGGTTATGGCAAAGCGAAAGTGAAAAACGTATCCAAGCCGATGCGTGGCCACTTCGCCAAAGCCAAGGTTGAGCCGAAAGCCAAACTTGCTGAATTCCGCGTGAGCGAAGATGGCCTGATCGAAGTTGGTGCAGAACTTGCTGCCACCCATTTCGTCGAAGGCCAGTACGTTGACGTAATCGGCACGTCCATCGGTAAAGGTTTTGCCGGTGCGATGAAGCGTCACAACTTCGGTGGTCTGCGTGCGTCGCACGGTGTGTCTGTATCGCACCGTTCGCATGGTTCCACCGGTCAGTGCCAGGACCCGGGCCGCGTCTTCAAAGGTAAGAAGATGGCTGGTCACCTCGGTGCCGCACGTGTAACCGTTCAGTCCCTTAAAGTCGTGTCTTCGGACGCCGACAAAGGCCTGATCCTGGTGCATGGTGCCGTTCCGGGTCACAAGGGTGCCTATGTCCTTGTCAAGGATGCCGTGAAGCGTGCTGCACCGGAAGGTCTGCCGTTCCCGGCCGCGCTCAAGGGTGCTGCCCCGGCCGCTGAAGAAGCTGTCGCCGAGGATAAGGAATAAGCATCATGAAGCTCGACATTCTCAAACTTGACGCTTCCAAGTCCGGTAAGATTGATCTTGCAGAAGACATCTTTGGTCTGGAAGTACGTCGTGACGTCCTGCACCGCATGGTGAACTGGCAGCTGGCAAAACGCCGTGCCGGTACTCACAAGGTAAAGGAAAAGTCCGAAGTTTCCGCAACCACGAAAAAATTCGTGCGTCAGAAGGGTAGTGGCGGTGCACGTCACGGTTCCCGTAAAGCCGCACAGTTCCGTGGTGGTGGTACCGTGCACGGTCCGCGCGTTCGCGACCACGCACACGATCTGACCAAGAAGTTCCGTAAACTCGCGCTGAAAACCGCTCTGTCGGCTAAGGCAAAAGACGGTAAGCTTATCGTTCTTGATAATGCGGAATTCTCGGACGCCAAAACCAAGAATCTGGTCGCAGTTTTCAATAAACTCGGCTGGAAGTCTGCACTGATCATCGACGGTGCGCAGGTCAACGAAGGTTTTGCACGCGCAGCGCGCAACATCCCGCAGGTTGATGTGCTCCCGCAGATTGGTGCTAACGTCTATGACATCCTGCGCCGTGACACCCTGGTGCTGACCAAGGGTGCGGTCGAAGCGTTGGAGGCACGTCTCAAATGACGATCATCAGCAAAGAGCGGATGTACGAAGTCATCCGCGCCCCGCATATCACTGAAAAGTCGACGCTGATTTCTGAACACAACGCAGTTGCGTTCAAAGTTGCGATCGACGCCACCAAGCCGGAGATCAAGGCTGCTGTGGAAGGTCTGTTCGGGGTGAAGGTCAAGGCGGTCAATACCTCTGTGGTAAAAGGAAAGACCAAGCGTTTTCGCGGTATTTCCGGTCGTCGGAGCGATTTCAAGAAAGCGATGGTGACCCTCGAAGAGGGCCAGTCCATCGATGTGACTACGGGAATCTAAGACAATGGCTTTGAAGAAGTTTAAACCAACCTCTCCTGGTCGCCGTCAGCTGGTTCTCGTGGATCGTTCTGATCTCCACAAGGGCAAGCCGATCAAAGCGTTGACCGAAGGTCTTCGCAAGAAAGGTGGCCGTAACAACACTGGTCGTATCACCGCCCGCCGTATTGGTGGTGGTCACAAACGTCGTTACCGTCTCATCGACTTCAAACGTACCAAGTTTGACGTCGTCGGTACCGTCGAGCGTTTGGAATATGATCCGAACCGTACCGCGTTTATCGCACTGGTTCGCTATTCCGACGACGAGCTGGCCTACATCCTCGCACCGCAGCGTCTCGCTGTCGGCGACAACATTGTTGCCGCTGAACGCGTAGACATTAAGCCGGGTAACGCCGCACCGCTGAAGAATATTCCGGTCGGTACCATTGTCCATAACGTCGAACTGAAAGCCGGTAAAGGTGGTCAGGTCGCACGTTCAGCAGGCTCGTATGTACAGCTTGTTGGTAAGGACCAGGGTTACGCCCAGCTTAAGCTGTCCTCCGGTGAGGTACGTTTGGTTCGTGGTGAATGCATGGCTACCATTGGTGCCGTGTCCAACCCGGACCATCAGAACTCGAACCTTGGTAAAGCCGGCCGTAATCGCTGGCTTGGCAAGCGTCCTTCGGTTCGTGGCGTTGCCATGAACCCGATCGATCACCCGCATGGTGGTGGTGAAGGTCGTACGTCGGGTGGTCGTCACCCGGTTACGCCGTGGGGCAAGCCTACCAAGGGCAAACGTACCCGCTCGAACAAAAAGACCGACGCGCTCATCATGCGCCGTCGTCACAAGAGCTAACGGAGGAGGCTAGACTATGGCGCGTTCCGTTTGGAAGGGTCCGTTTGTTGACGGATACCTTCTTAAGAAAGCCGATACTGTCCGTGCCTCAGGCCGGAATGAGGTAATTAAGACCTGGTCGCGGCGTTCGACGATTCTGCCGCAATTCGTAGGCCTCACCTTTGGGGTTTACAATGGCCAGAAATTCCTGCCGGTGCTCGTGACCGAAGATATGATTGGTCACAAGTTCGGTGAATTCTCGCCGACCCGTACCTACTATGGTCACGCGGCCGACAAAAAGGCGAAGAGGAAGTAACGATGGGTAAGAAAGCTGACATCCGTCGGCTGGCGGATAACGAGGCCGCGGCTTCGCTCCGGGCAGTACGCATTTCCCCGCGTAAGCTCAACCTCGTCGCCGAGTCGATTCGTGGTATGAAGGCAGAAGCTGCTTTGGCAGAACTGACCTTCTCCAATAAACGCATTTCGCAGGACGTCAAAAAGCTGCTGGAATCGGCAATTGCTAATGCCGAAAACAACCATCAGCTCGATGTTGACCGTCTCTATATTAAAGAGGCATCTGTTGGTAAGGCCTTCGTAATGAAGCGCTGGCGCGCCCGTGCACGCGGTCGTGTTGGCAAAATCATTAAGCCGTTCTCCAACATGCGCATCGTCGTTTGCGAACGTGAGGAGGCCGAGTAATGGGTCAGAAAATTAATCCGATCGGTCTGCGCGTTGGCATTAACCGTACCTGGGATTCCCGCTGGTACGCCAACAAGGCCGATTTCGCTGGTCTTCTTCACGAAGATCTCGCGATCCGCAATTTCATCTTCGACCGTCTGAAACAGGCGGGTGTATCGAAGGTGATTATCGAACGTCCGGCGAAGAAAGCCCGCATTTCGATCCACACCGCTCGTCCGGGCGTTGTGATCGGGAAAAAAGGCCAGGACATCGAGAAGCTCAAGAACGATCTGCAGAAACTGGCAAATGCCGAAGTGCAGGTTAACATCATCGAGATCCGCAAGCCGGAACTCGATGCCAAGCTGGTCGCTGACAACATCGCCCAGCAGCTTGAGCGCCGTGTTTCGTTCCGTCGCGCTATGAAGCGCTCGGTTCAGAACGCAATGCGTCTCGGTGCCGGTGGCATTCGTATTAATGCTGCTGGTCGTCTTGGTGGCGCTGAAATCGCCCGTACCGAATGGTACCGTGAAGGTCGCGTTCCGCTGCATACCCTGCGTGCGGACGTTGATTATGGCACTTCGGAAGCACACACCACCTACGGTGTTTGCGGTCTGAAGGTCTGGATCTTCAAGGGCGAAATCATGGCACATGATCCGTTGGCTTCTGAGCGTCGCGCTCTCGAGTCGGCTGGTTCCGGTCGTAAGTAAGGAGATCCCGATATGCTTTCTCCGAAACGTACAAAGTTCCGTAAAGCCCACAAAGGCCGCCTCAAAGGCGAAGCCAAGGGTGGTACCGAACTTAATTTCGGCGCTTATGGCTTGAAAGCCATGGAGCCGGAGCGTATAACGGCGCGTCAGATCGAAGCGGCTCGCCGCGCGATCACCCGCCACATGCGCCGTCAAGGCCGTGTGTGGATTCGCGTTTTCCCGGATCTCCCGGTCTCGCAGAAGCCTGCCGAAGTCCGTCAGGGTAAAGGTAAAGGCTCGCCTGAATATTGGGCGGCACGCGTTAAACCGGGTCGGATCATGTTTGAACTCGACGGTGTTCCGTTGGATCTTGCACGCCGTGCTTTCGAGCTGGCAGCGGCAAAATTGCCGATCAAGACCAAGTTTGTCACCCGTCTTGGTGAAGGGGAGTAATTAGTGATGAAAATTGCTGATCTCCGCGCTAAAAGCGCTGACGAACTGAAGCAGCTGCTTCTGGACCTGCGTAAGGAATCGTTCAATATGCGTTTCCAGCAGGCTTCGGGGCAGTTCGAGAACACTGCGCGGGTCCGCCAGGTCCGTCGTGATATTGCCCGCATTAAAACCCTTCTCGGTAACGAGAAGGGTGCAACCGCGGCCTAACTGGACACGCAGAGGAGTAGACACACATGCCGAGGCGTGTATTGCAGGGGACAGTCGTTTCGACCAAAAACGACAAGACCGTGGTGGTCCGAGTGGAGCGCCAGGTCATGCACCCGCTGTATAAAAAGTACGTGCGTAAGTCGAAGAAATTCCACGCGCACGATGAAGAGAACCGCTTCAAAACGGGTGACGTTGTTCGCATTCGCGAATGCAAACCGATCTCGAAGTTGAAGTCTTGGGAAGTAGTGGTCGAGGAGTGAGTCCTCAGCCCAATCATAGTCAAGGGGTAAACCCATGATCCAGATGCAGTCCAATCTGGACGTCGCCGACAACAGCGGCGCTCGCCGCGTCCAGTGCATCAAGGTGCTGGGCGGCTCGAAGCGCAAAACCGCCAACGTTGGTGATGTTATCGTGGTTTCCGTCAAGGAAGCCATTCCGCGCGGTCGCGTAAAGAAGGGTGCAGTTCACAAAGCTGTCATCGTTCGCACCGCAAAGGAAATTCGTCGTGCCGATGGCTCGGCGATCCGCTTTGACCGCAACGCTGCCGTTCTCATTAATGCGAACGGCGAGCCGATCGGCACGCGTATTTTTGGCCCGGTAACCCGTGAACTTCGTTCTAAAGGTTACATGAAGATCATTTCGCTCGCTCCGGAGGTGCTGTAATGGCTGCCAAGATTAAAAAGGGCGATCGCGTCGTTGTTCTGACGGGTAAAGACAAAGGGAAAACCGGCGAAGTTCTCGCCGCTTTCCCGACCGAGAACAAAGTTCTGGTTTCGGGCATTAACCTGGTGAAACGTCACCAGCGCCCGACCGGTGCTGATGCTGGTGGCATCGTCGAAAAGGAAGCAAAAATTGCTGTTTCCAACGTCGCGATTGTTGACCCGAAAGAAAACAAGCCGACCCGCGTCGGTTTCAAGACCCTCGATGATGGTCGCAAGGTTCGCGTAGCGAAGCTCAGCGGCGAAGTCATCGACAACTGAGGGACGGAAAAATGACGCGCCTGCGCGAACATTACAAAGAAGTGGTGCGTGACGCACTCCAGAAGGAGTTCTCCTACGAGAACACCATGGAGATTCCGCGCCTCGAGAAAATCGTGATCAACATGGGTGTCGGCGACGCCACCCAGGATCGTAAGAAGCTGGAAGGTGCTGCTGCGGATCTCGCTGCTATCACCGGTCAGAAGCCTGTCTTCACCAAAGCGAAAAAGTCCGTTGCGGCTTTCAAGCTGCGTGAAGGTATGAACATCGGTTGTAAAGTGACCTTGCGTCGCGACCGTATGTTTGAGTTCTTGGACCGCCTGGTCACCATCGCGCTGCCGCGCGTTCGTGACTTCCGCGGCCTGAACAAAAAATCTTTCGATGGTCGTGGCAACTTTGCCATGGGCTTGAAAGAACAGTTCGTCTTTCCTGAGGTAGAGTACGACAAAGTCGACTCTGTTCGCGGGATGGATATCATCATTTGTACCACGGCTAAGTCCGACGATGAAGCTCTCGCCCTTCTTAAGGGCTTTGATCTTCCGTTCGGAAACTAACGGAGGTTGGCCCATGGCCAAGAAAAGCGCTGTAGAGCGTGAACTCAAACGTGAACGCCTGGCAAAAAAATATTCTGCCAAGCGTGCCGCCCTTAAAGCGGTTATCGCAAATCGCGAGACGACCCCTGAGGATCGTATCGTTGCTGTGATGAAACTCGCCCAGCTGCCGCGTAACTCGGCTCGTATCCGTCAGCGTATTCGCTGCCAGATCACCGGTCGTCCGCGTGGTGTCTATCGCAAATTCCGCCTGTCCCGTATCGCGCTTCGTGAACTTGCTTCACGTGGTCAGATTCCGGGCATGGTGAAGTCGAGCTGGTAAGGAGGACATCACATGTCGATGACTGATCCAGTCGGTGATATGCTCACGCGTATCCGTAACGGCCAGCGCGTTGGTAAATCCAGCGTCGTTTCGCCGGCTTCGAAACTGCGTACCGGTGTGCTGGATGTTCTCCAGCGCGAAGGTTATATCCGCGGTTACAATGTTAATGAAATTCGCAAGGGCGTCAGCGAAATCACCATCGAACTCAAATATTTTGAGGGTGATGGCGTGATTAAGCAGATCGACCGCGTCTCGACCCCGGGTCGTCGTGTATATTCGAAGATCAAAGATCTTCCGAAGGTATATAACGGTCTGGGCATCGCAGTCCTGTCCACTCCGCGAGGGGTTCTATCGGATCAGGAGGCTCGCGAGCAGAATGTCGGCGGCGAAATCCTCTGCAAGGTATTCTAAGGAGGGCCAACGATGTCGCGAGTAGGAAAAAACCCGGTGGTCGTGCCTAACGGCGTTACCATCACCTTGACCGAAGAGCAGATCAGCGCAAAAGGCAAGCTCGGTGAGCTTAACCTGGCTTTGACCTCGGACGTATCCGTCACTCAGGAAGATAACCAGATCTTCGTGAAACCTAAAAACGATAGCAAGCGCGCACGTGCCCTTTGGGGTACTACCCGTGCCAATATCGCGAACCTCGTTACCGGGGTTTCGGAAGGGTTCACCAAGAAACTGGAAATCACCGGTGTTGGTTACCGTGCGCAGGTTCAGGGCAAAAACCTGGTTCTGCAGCTTGGCTTCTCACATGACGTAGAAATGGAGATCCCTGCGGGTCTTAACGTCGTTGCTGAAAAGCCGACCCTCGTCGCCATTTCTGGCGCAGATAAACAACTCGTTGGTCAGTTCGCTGCGAATGCACGCGGCTGGCGCGGTCCGGAGCCTTACAAAGGCAAGGGTGTCCGCTACGAAGGCGAGTATATCTTGCGCAAAGAAGGCAAGAAGAAGTAAGGACAGGCACGATGAAAAACGTGAGAAGCCTATTCGAACGCCGCAAGCGTCGCGTTCGTTTTGCGATCCGCCAGAAAGCGGCCGGTCGCCCGCGCCTCAGCGTGCACCGTTCGAACGCCCACATCTATGCTCAGATCATCGACGACGTCAAAGGCACCACCCTGGTGGCTGCCTCGACGATGGAGAAAGATCTGAAGGCGAAAGGCAGCAATGCCGACGCCGCTGCTCTGGTTGGCAAGGCAATTGCCGAGCGCGCAGTCAAAGCTGGTGTGAAAACGGTCGTTTTCGATCGTGGCGGGTATCTGTTCCATGGCCGGGTGAAAGCTCTGGCCGATGCCGCCCGTGAGGGCGGTCTGGACTTCTAAGGAGCACGACCATGGCACGTAACCAGAATCAACAGCAGCAGGCGCCGAAAGCCCGTGAAGAAAACGAACTCGTCGACAAGCTGGTTGGTATCAACCGCGTCGCGAAAGTCGTTAAGGGCGGCCGTCGCTTTGCTTTCTCCGCAATGGTAGTTGTCGGTGACCAGCGCGGTCGCGTCGGATACGGCACGGGTAAAGCCCGTGAAGTTCCGGAAGCGATCCGTAAGGCCACCGAAGCTGCTAAACGTAACATGATCCGCGTTCCGCTGCGTGAAGGCCGTACCCTTCACCATGATACGCAGGGCCATTTCGGCGCAGGCAAGGTTATCCTTCGCTCCGCTCCGGCTGGTACCGGTATCATCGCAGGCGGTGCGATGCGTGCGGTTTTCGAAACCATGGGCGTTCAGGACGTTGTGTCCAAATGCACCGGTTCGAACAACCCGCACAACGTGATCCGCGCAACCCTTGACGCTCTGGTCAACGGTGCTTCCCCGCGTCAGGTCGCTGCTAAGCGTGGCCTGAAAGTCGGTGACGTCGTTGCCCGTCGCGATAGCGGTTCGGCTGCTGCCGCCGTTCTCGAAAAGGAGTAATTCGATATGGCTGCTAAGAAAAAAGCGACCGTACGCGTTACCCAGACGGGTTCGCCGATCGGACGTCCGGCTGATCAGCGCCAGACCCTTGTTGGTCTTGGCCTGAACAAACTGCACCGGACTCGTGAGCTGGAAGATACTCCGGCTGTTCGCGGTATGATCGCAAAGGTCAAACACCTCGTCCGTGTGGACGAGGCTTGATTGACCCCAGATCGAAAAGGTGTTGAACGATGAAACTCAACGAACTCGCCGATAACCCGGGTGCCCGCAAGGCGCGCACCCGCGTCGGTCGCGGCATCGGTTCGGGCAAAGGCAAAACTTCTGGCGCAGGTCAGAAGGGTCAGAAGTCCCGTTCGGGTGTAGCCATCAATGGCTTCGAAGGTGGGCAGATGCCTATCTATCGCCGTCTTCCGAAACGCGGCTTCAAAAACCCGTTCAAGAAACAGTTCGGCGTTGTGAACCTTGGTACCCTTCAGACTGCCGTTGATAACGGCGTTCTTGAAGAAGGTGCAAATGTCACCGTCGCTGTTCTTGCGGAAAAAGGTCTGGCTCGTCCGCAGAAAGACGGTCTGCGTCTTCTTGCCAAAGGCGAACTGAAAGCGAAACTGAACATCGAAATCTCCGGTGCTTCCAAAGCAGCTGTTGAAGCTGTCGAGAAAGCTGGTGGTTCGGTCAAGGTTCTTGCTCCGGTCGCTGCTGCAGAATCCGCAGAATAAGCCTAAATTGACTTCGAGAGGGTCCGGTTCCAGTACACGGGACCGGACCCTCCAGTTTATGTGTATTGGGAGATGAGTGCATGGCATCGGCCGCCGAGCAGCTTGCCGCGAACCTGAATTGGTCCGCTTTTTCAAAGTCAACCGAGCTTAAAAAGCGTATCTGGTTCACTTTGGGCGCGCTTATTGTTTACCGTCTTGGAACCTATATTCCGGTTCCTGGTGTCGACCCGTCTATTCTTGCTGACATTTTCCGTCAGAATGCGGGTGGCGTTCTGGGCATGTTTGACATGTTCGCCGGTGGTGCGCTGGGTCGTATGACGATCTTCGCGCTGAATATCATGCCGTACATCTCGGCCTCGATTATTATTCAGTTGATGACGACTGTTTCGCCAACGCTTGAGCAACTCAAGAAGGAAGGCGAGCAGGGTCGTAAAAAGATTAATCAATATACCCGCTATCTGACGGTGCTGATTGCAACGGTGCAGGCATGGGGCATTGCTGTTGGTCTTGAAAGCATGACCGGTTCGACCGGTGCTGCTGTTGTGGATCCGGGCATGTTCTTCCGCATTACCGCTGTGATCACCCTTGTTGGTGGCACCATGTTCCTGATGTGGCTTGGTGAACAGATCACCCAGCGTGGCATTGGTAACGGTATTTCGCTGATCATCTTCACCGGTATTGTTGCCGGTCTGCCAAGCGCGATTGCAGGCACCCTTGAATTGGGTCGTACCGGTGCGATCTCTGCACTGGTTATCGTTGCAATCATCGTTCTGGCAATCGCAGTTATCGCCTTCATCGTCTTTGTTGAACGTGCGCAGCGCCGCGTTCTGATCCAGTACCCGAAACGCCAGGTCGGCATGAAGGTCATGGAAGGTCAGAGCTCGCACCTGCCGCTCAAGATCAACACTGCCGGTGTTATTCCGCCGATCTTCGCAAGCTCGCTGCTGCTCATGCCGCTGTCGGTTGCCCAGTTCACCACCGGTGTTGATGCCCCGGCCTGGTTGACGACTGCAACTGCACTGCTTGGCCGTGGTCAGCCGCTTTATATTGCGCTTTATATCGGTTTGATCGTCTTCTTTGCCTTCTTCTACACCGCGGTTGTTTTCAACCCGGAAGACACGGCAGACAACCTGAAGAAACATGGTGGCTTTATTCCGGGCATTCGTCCGGGTAAAAATACAGCCAACTATCTGGATTTCATTCTGACCCGTCTGACGGTGATCGGTGCAGCGTATCTCGCATTCGTCTGTATCCTGCCGGAACTTCTGATCGCGGAATGGTCTGTTCCCTTCTACTTTGGTGGGACTAGCCTCCTGATCGTTGTCACGGTAACCATGGATACCGTTGCGCAGATTCAGTCTCATATGCTGGCTCATCAGTATGAAGGCCTGATCAAGAAATCCAAACTGCGTGGTCGCCGCCGCTAACAAGCGACCACCGCATTCAGGGGGAAGACGATGAATATTATCCTTCTTGGCCCTCCCGGCGCAGGGAAAGGTACCCAGGCCAAGCGTCTTGAAACAGGACGCGGCATGATCCAGCTCTCGACGGGCGACATGCTCCGCGCGGCGGTTGCTGCTGGCACGGAACTGGGGCAGAAGGCAAAGGAAGTCATGGATGCGGGCCAGCTCGTATCCGACGATCTGATGATCGGTCTGATTTCCGAACGACTTGACCAGGATGATACCAAGGGTGGTTTCATTCTGGACGGGTTCCCACGCACGACCGCCCAGGCAGAAGCCCTGGACGAGATGCTGGAATCCAAGGGACTGGCACTTGATTATGTGATTGAACTGCGTGTTGACGATGCAGCACTGGTGGCCCGTATTGTTGGCCGCTATACCTGCGCGAAATGCGGGCAGGGCTATCACGACGAGTTCCAGAAACCCGCCAAGGAAGGTGTCTGTGACGTATGTGGCAGCACCGAATTTAAACGCCGTGCGGACGACAATGCCGAGACGGTCACTTCGCGACTGGAAGCTTATCACAAGCAGACAGCACCGATCATTCCTTACTATGAAAAGGTCGGTAAGCTGAAAACAGTTGACGGGATGGCTGAAATCGACCAAGTTACGCGCGAGATTGAAGCCATCCTGGGGTAATTTCCCGGGCAGGGCGTTTTTTTGCTGGCGGGTTGGCAGTAATGCTGGCCCGCTTTTGCACCGTCCTACCCTACCGGATCTGCCCCTGGGTTTGTTAACAGGAAACAGGAGTTCACATAGTGGCTCGTATTGCTGGCGTAAACATCCCGACCGCTAAGCGTGTCGTGATTGCGCTTACCTACATCACCGGTATTGGCCCGGCTAAAGCCAAAGAAATTTGCGCAAAGGTTGGCATCGAATCCGCAACCCGCGTTCATCAGCTTTCTGATGACCAGGTTCTGAAGGTTCGTGAAGTCATCGACGCTGATTACACCGTCGAAGGCGACCTCCGTCGTGAAACCGCAATGAACATTAAACGTCTGATGGACCTGGGCAGCTATCGCGGCCTGCGTCATCGTCGCGGTCTCCCGGTACGCGGTCAGCGTACCCACACCAACGCTCGCACCCGTAAGGGCCCGGCTAAGCCGATTGCTGGCAAGAAGAAGTAAGGTAGGGGAACGACAATGGCGAAGACTCCTCAGACTCGCGTGCGTCGCCGCGAGCGCAAGAACATTACGAACGGTATCGCGCACGTAAACGCGACCTTCAACAACACCATGATCACCATCACCGACGTACAGGGAAATACCATTTCCTGGTCGACCGCTGGTGGTATGGGTTTCCGCGGTTCGCGTAAATCGACTCCGTATGCCGCACAGATGGCTGCCGAAGACGCAGGTAAAAAAGCTGCTGAACACGGTATGAAAACCCTCGAAGTACAGGTTAAAGGCCCGGGTTCGGGACGTGAATCTGCACTGCGTGCGCTTCAGGCTGTCGGTTTCACCATTACGTCGATCAAAGACGTAACGCCGATTCCGCACAACGGTTGCCGTCCGCGTAAACGTCGTCGCGTCTAATCGCGTCGATCCTTGCGGACGACCCCGCGTTTGGGCCCGGGATGACCGGGCCTCTTCGCGTTTCTCGTGGGGGCAAGTTTATTGCCCTCCTTTCCATAGGCTCCAGTTGCGAAGGTGGGTCTCGTGATTCAAAAGAACTGGCAGGAACTGATTAAGCCGACGAAGCTTGATGTTACTCCGGGTACTGATGCCAGCCGTATTGGTACGATCGTGGCAGAACCGCTGGAGCGCGGTTTTGGTCAGACTCTGGGTAACGCGCTGCGTCGCATTCTGCTGTCGTCGCTCCAGGGTTCGGCAGTTACCGCGATCCAGATCGATGGTGTATTGCACGAATTTTCGTCGATCCCGGGTGTGCGTGAAGATGTCACCGACATCATCCTGAACATCAAGACCATGGGCGTGCGCATGCATGCTGAAGGTCCGAAGAAAATGGCTCTGAAGGCGACCGGCCCTGGTGCCGTCACCGCAGGTCAGATCGAAACCGGTGCGGATATCGAAATCCTTAACCCGGATCTCGAGCTTTGCCATCTTGACGATGGTGCTACGCTCAACATCGAATTCACCGTTGATAACGGTAAAGGTTATGTTGCAGCCAGCTCGCACAGCTCGTCGGACGCGCCGATTGGTCTTATTCCGATCGATGCGATCTTCAGCCCGATCCGTAAAGTGGCCTACAAGGTGGAAAACACCCGTGTTGGTCAGGATACCGACTTTGACAAGCTGTCGCTGACCGTTGAAACCAACGGTGCACTGACCCCGGAAGATTCGGTTGCACTTGCTGCCCGTATCCTTCAGGACCAGCTGTCGCTGTTCGTCAACTTCGAAGAGCCGGAAGCGGTTGTCGAAGAGAAGAAAGAAGACGAACTGCCGTTCAACCGTAACCTTCTTCGTAAGGTTGACGAGCTTGAGCTGTCGGTACGTTCGGCTAACTGCCTGAAGAACGACAACATCATCTATATCGGTGATCTTGTTCAGAAGACCGAAGCAGAAATGCTCCGTACGCCGAACTTCGGCCGTAAGTCGCTGAACGAAATCAAGGATGTTCTGGCTCAGATGGGTCTGCATCTTGGTATGGAAGTCGGCGGTTGGCCGCCGGAAAACATCGAAGAACTTGCGCGCAAGTTCGAAGATCCGTTCTAAGAACGGGTCTTCGGCCTTCGGGCCGAGATCGGAACATTCGTGTTCCAAACCGGGGACCCCAGTTGTTTGGGCATCCGGCGGGCTTGTTGCCCACACCGCACGTGCATAACCTGGCCTTTGTGTAAAAGTGATCAGGGTGGCGGCGCGGTTTTACAATCGGTTTCGTGAGCGAAGCCAGGCTATTAAGGAGAGTTACCATGCGTCACGGTATGCAAGGCCGTAAGCTTAATCGTACTTCGTCCCATCGTAAGGCGATGTTTGCCAACATGGCAGTTTCGCTGCTCACCCACGAGCAGATCAAAACCACTCTTCCGAAGGCCAAGGATCTTCGCCCGTATGTCGAAAAACTGATTACGCTGGGCAAGCGGGGCGACCTGCATGCACGCCGTCAGGCCATTTCGATCCTGCGTGATGACAAAGTCGTTGCCAAGCTGTTCGGCGAAATCGCTGACCGCTACAAAGAGCGCGCTGGTGGTTACACCCGTGTTCTCAAGGCTGGCTTCCGTTATGGCGATGCGGCTCCGGTTGCTGTGATTGAACTTGTCGATCGCAACGCCGATGCAAAAGGCGCGGAAGACCGTGCTCGCCTCGAAGCAGAGGGCGAAGGCGAAGAAGCAGCTGCTGAATAAGCAACGCTTCGGCCTTTAAGAAACAGAAACGGGCGATGCCATTCGGTGTCGCCCGTTTTCTTTTGGCTAAATTTCAGAAATTTCATATTTCCGACAAGGTTGCGCGTAAGGTCTAGTTTCCCTAATTGATGACAAGTCTTTGTCGGTCACAGGACCGCGAACAAGCAAACCAACAGAGAGAGTGTGACGTGCAGGCAAGATGGATTTCAAAGATTGTCGCCTTTGCCTTAATCGGACTGGCGACGATTTCCAGTACAGGCAATCTGGCCCATGCCCAAAGCGATGAAGCCACCCTGGACCGGCGTTTGCCGTCAAGCCAGGCGGACATCAAGATGTCGCTTTCGCCATTGGTCAAACAAACCGCCCCGGCGGTTGTCAACATCTACACCAAGAGGGTCGTCGAACAACGCCAGCGGACGCCGTTCTTCAACGACCCGTTCTTCAAACAGTTCTTTGGTGATCGTTTCGGTGGTGCCTTCGGTGCCCCGCGCCAACGTGTTGAACGCTCGCTCGGATCTGGTGTGATTGTTTCGGGCAATGGCACGGTGGTTACCAACCATCACGTGATTGATGGCGCCAGCGAGATCCGCGTCGTCTTGCATGACAACCGTGAATTTGATGCCGATCTGGTTGGCTCGGACGAACGCACCGATCTTGCCGTCCTGAAACTGCGCGGGGTTGATAACGAACTGCCGGCCATTCCGTTTGGCGACTCTGACGCGGTCGAGGTCGGCGACCTTGTGCTTGCCATCGGCAACCCGTTTGGTGTCGGACAAACCGTGACCAGTGGCATCGTTTCGGCATTGGCGCGTGCCGGTGTCACCGGTCAGGATTATCAATCCTTCATCCAGACCGATGCCGCGATTAACCCGGGGAACTCCGGTGGGGCATTGGTCGATATTGATGGCAACCTGATCGGGGTGAACTCGGCGATCTTTACCAAGTCTGGTGGGTCGAACGGCATCGGCTTTGCGGTTCCGGCCAATATGGTCAAGGTGGTGATGCGCGGCCTGATCAGTGGCGATCTGCGTCGCCCTTGGCTGGGGGCGGCCGGGCAGTCGGTGACGGCCGATCTGGCGGCCTCGCTTGAACTGGATCGCCCGCATGGTGTCCTGATCAACAAGGTTCGCGCAGGAAGCCCGGCTGAACGCGGCGGCCTGCAATCGGGTGACGTTGTCATCGCGGTCAATGGCCTGGCGGTAGATAACCCGAACGAGCTTAAATTCCGTATCGCAACGCTTGAGCTGAACGGCGAGGCAAAGCTGTCAGTCCTGCGGCGCGGGGCCGAAACCATCCTTGCCATGCCGCTGGAAGTCGCACCGGAAATTCCCGCCCGTGACGAAAGCATCATTGATGGCCGCAATCCTTTCAGCGGCACCAAAATCGCCAACATGAACCCGGCACTGGCCGATGAGCTGGGCATCGATACGCTTAGCGAAGGTGTAATGATCCTGGCCGTTGCCCGCGATAGCCTCGCACGTCGCACGCGTCTTCAGGCCGGTGACTATATTGTCGAGGTCAATGGGCAGCCGATTGATACCGTCGCGCGTTTCAAGGAAGTCGTCCGTGCCGGCGAACGCAGCCGCGACTGGAAGATTTCCGTCAAACGCGATGGCAAGGTCCTGACCGGCGATTTCACCCTGTAACTGTCAGGCCTGATACCGAAAACAAAGGCGCGTACCGCTGTGGTGCGCGCCTTTTTGTATCTTGTTCAGCCTGCATTGCCGGGGGCGGGGCGATGACGCAACATCATCAGGGCGGCAAAGGTGATAAGGCCAAGCGCAATGGTCAGAAAAATCGCATACTGACCGTAATCATCAATCAAAAGCCCGAAGACAAACGGGGCCGCCGCCTGTGCAAAGCGCGATGGTGCCATGATATAGCCTTGCCGGGCGCCATATCCAACCGGGCCAAAGATCGCCAGTGGCAAGGTGCCCTTGGCGATGGTCAGGATCCCGTTGCCGATGCCGTGCAGGCTGGTAAACAGCATCCCGACCGGCCCGCCAAAAATCAAAAGTAACACAGCCCCCACTGGATGGGTCAGGGCCGAAAGCCGTGATGAAATCAGCGGATGCATCTTTTTCAGCAACCCGAACTCGGCCAACCGGCCAGCAACCTGTGCTGGCCCCACAAGCGACGCCGCAATCAGCGCACCCGTCGCATCCATCCCCGAAATTTGTAACAGGCGTGGTAAATGGGCGGCCATGGCCGTTGCGGTAAACCAACTGGCGGCAAATACGATGGCCAGCAGGATCATCGGCATGTTGAAGATATCCGAACGCGATAGCTTGGCCTGGGCAGGCGCCGCCTTGGGTGTTTCGTGTTCTGCCCTCGTATGCGCGTCTCCCTTGGTCCGCGGGATCAGAAACAGATTAAGCGGCAAGCCCAGCACGATATGCATCGCCGCCCAGAAATAGCATGCCGTGCGCCAGTCAAACTCGGCTTCTAACCCGGCGGTAATCGGCCAGCAGATCGTGCTGGCAAATCCGGCAATCAGGGTAATGCCGGTGATCGGGCCGCGTGCATCATGGCCATAAATCCAGCTCAGCGTGGCAAAGGCCGACTCATAAAGCCCCATCGACATGCCAACACCAATCACGCACCAAGCTATACACATCATGGTCAGGTTATCGGCCGTACCCAGTATCGCAAGGCCGCACGCAAAGATCAGGCTGGACACCGCCAGCACCGTGCGCCCACCAAATTGATCAATCCGCGCCCCGGCCTTGGGGCCGAAAAGGGCGGCAACCACCAGCGCAAGTGAAAAGGCGCCAAACGCCCAACCGGGTGGAATGCCAAGCTCATTTGCCATCGGCTCTGCCAGAATGGCCGGCAGATACAGCGTGGTACCAAATGCAAGGGTCTGTCCGGTGCCCAACCCGATCACGATCGGCAGTTTGGCGGGCGTGCCATGTAAAGTCGACGTCATGGCAGGCACCGACAATCAAGGTCGGGCAGGCAGGCAAAAACGAGCGTCACGAACGTGTTCTTTTTGTTGCTTGGATGGAAACAAGCCTGAAAGCTATGCCGCACATATGCCAGCGTCAATCGGCGATGTTTCGTCTGTCATCAATGTCATCTGCGTGTTACTTTCCGGTCAAGACGCCCCAAAAACCAACATCGTATTGTTCCAGCATGGTTTCCCTGTTTGAAAGTCAGGTCACGCGCCCTTTGGCCGACAGACTGCGCCCCGCCAAACTCGATGAAGTGGTGGGCCAGGGGCATCTGTTTGGCGATGATGGCCCGATCACCCGCATGATCAAGACCGGCCGTGTGCCGTCTGTGATCCTGTGGGGGCCGCCGGGCTGTGGCAAAACGACATTGGCTCGGCTGATGGCCGATGTTGCCGATATGGCGTTTGAACCGCTCTCGGCGATCTTTTCTGGCGTTGCTGACCTGCGCAAGGTGTTTGAACGTGCCCGTGCGCGCCGTTCGACCGGTGGGGCGACCTTGCTGTTCATTGACGAGATCCATCGTTTCAACAAGGCCCAGCAGGACAGCTTCCTGCCCTATGTCGAAGACGGCACCATCACCCTGATCGGTGCGACCACCGAAAACCCGTCCTTTGAATTGAACGCAGCACTTCTGTCACGGTGTCAGGTATTGGTGCTCAAGCGTCTTGATGATCAGGGCCTTGAAGAACTTTTGGTACGCGCCGAAAAGGAAATGGGCTTTGAGCTGCCTGTCACGCCCGAGGCACGCGAAACCCTGCGCGCCATGGCCGATGGCGATGGGCGTTATTGCCTGAACCTGGCAGAGGAACTGTTTTCCCTGCCGCCCAGCGAAGATGATGGTCCGCTTGGCGTGGCGGAGCTTGCCCGCACCGTGCAAAAGCGCATGCCGATCTATGACAAGGGCGATGATAGCCATTACAACCTGATTAGTGCGCTGCATAAATCCATTCGTGGGTCGGACCCGGATGCAGCGTTGTATTGGTTCAACCGTATGATGGCCGGGGGAGAGGATCCCAAATTCGTCGCCCGCCGACTGACCCGCATGGCGGTCGAGGATATCGGCCTTGCCGATCCGCAGGCACAGCAATTCTGCATTGGCGCGTGGGAATCATACGAACGCCTTGGCAGTCCCGAAGGCGAACTGGCCCTGGCACAGGCGGTGATTTATCTCGCCCTCGCGCCGAAATCCAATGCCGGTTATGCGGCTTATAAAAAGTCGCTCAAGATCGCGCGCGATACCGGGTCGCTGATGCCGCCCGCCCATATCCTTAATGCGCCGACCAAGCTGATGAAGGATATCGGCTATGGCACCGGCTATGCCTATGACCATGATCAGGAAGATGGCTTTTCCGGCCAGAACTACTTCCCCGAAGGCATGCGTCGGCAAAATTTCTACGAGCCGGTTGAACGCGGCTTTGAACGCGATCTGAAAAAGCGCGTCGAATATTTCGACCGCCTGCGCGCAGAGCGTCAAAAGAAACGCGACAATAACTAGCGTAGGGCGTGTTAGGTTCCAAAATGGAAACAATCTGGTGAAGAGTCTCTGGCTAAACAGATCGGTTTGGCAGGCGTAAGTTCAGGGCAACAAACAAACCCGGACTCGGAGACTGAAAATGACTAAAGTTCTGCATGTTAGCGCATCTGTGAATGGTGAGAACTCGAACTCCCGCCAGATCGCCCTCAAACTGATCGACCGCATCAAGGCCGCTGATTCGTCGGCAACCGTTATTGAACGCGACACCAACGAGGCAGTCGTTTCAGCGATCACCGGCGAAACCGTTGGTGCCTATTACACCCCGGCTGAAAACCGTTCAGAAGCTCAGAAAAAAGTGATCGCCGCATCTGACAAGATGGTGGCTGAGATTATGGATGCAGATGTTCTTGTGATCGGTGCACCGATGTACAACTTCTCCATCCCGTCGACCCTTAAGGCTTGGGTTGATCTGATCGCCCGCGTTGGTGTGACCTTCAACTACACCGAAAACGGCCCGGTTGGTCTGGTCGAAGGCAAAAAAGCCTACATCGTCGCCGCAACCGGTGGCGTTCCGGTCAATAGCCCGGCTGATTTCGCGACCCCGTACCTCAAACAGGTTCTGGCCTTTATCGGCATCACCGATGTTGAAGTCGTCGAAGCGTCTGGCTTTGGTGTTAACGCCGAAGAAGCCATGGCCAAGGCCATTGCCAATGTCGAAGCGGCCAAGCTGCCGGCCGCTGCCTAAGCATCCCGGTTCAAAAGTCCCGATACATTCCCGCCGATCAGCGAATTTCCATATCCCCCCCCCCTTGGTTTGCTGATTGACGGGCGTGTTTCCCGAAATGCCCGACGGTTCCCTCCCGTTCGGGCATTTTGATTCTTAACCTTTTGTGTTTATGGTATCGGAGTTCGCAAAAGGGCAGGTGGTGTCATTGAAACGGCTGGCGATGGTTGCAATCTGGGGACTGCTGGTACTGGCAGGCATTTTCGTAACGGTCCGTTTTACCGGGCTGATGGATCATATGTTGCCTGCTGGCGATCCCCCCAATATGACCTTCGGGCGCGATGCCGACCTTCCGAATGTGCCGAATTTCTTCCTTGCCTGTCCGGTCGATCGCCTACCTGACAGTGACCGCGCCATGCAAAGTCCGTCTTTTGCGGCGTCGGTCGCGACACTGACCGAGGTTTTGATCGAAACCGCCCCGGATCACGGCATGACGTTGATGACCGATGTTTCGGGTGGCAAGGCCGGTCGCCTTTATTTCCTGGCACGCTCGGCAGTATTTCGTTTTCCCGACTGGGTCGAGATCGAGTTGATCCTGCCGGAAACCGGCAATGATGTGGCTTTCTGTTTGTTCGCCCAATCGGTCTATGGCCGCGATGATTTCGGGCAAAATGAAAAACGCACACGGGCCTGGCTTGCCGATGTCGAAGCCCGCATGGGACAAAATCAGTAAACCGGGATAAACAGCCAATGCCAACGCGATTGATCATCCGTCGGCCATGGTGTTTGATACCCTTGGCTGGCATGGGCCCATGCCGTATTCACACGTGACATTTCAGGACTGAGGGAATAGGTTCCGCGCCATGCAATTTTCACCGTTGTTAATCGCATCCATTGCCTTGGGCGGTGCCATTGGTGCCGTTGCGCGTCACAGTGTTTCCGTCATGATGGGTTCTGTGATGGGCACTGGATTTCCCTGGGGAACTTTGACGGTCAATGTCGTCGGTTCGTTCCTGATGGGGGTGCTGATCGAGGTTTCCGCCCTGAAACTATCCATGGGGCTTGAAACGCGCGCACTCCTTGTGACCGGTTTTCTGGGGGCGTTTACAACTTTTTCGACGTTCTCGCTGGATGTCGCGACCTTGTATGAACGGGGCAATATGGGGCTTGCCGCCCTTTATGTTGGTGTGTCCGTGGTGGTCGGTATTTCGGCATTGTTTGGCGCAATCGCGCTGGTAAGGGGTATTCTGCAATGAGTGGTGTCACTCTGCGCAAGGTCAAGGCAGACGAGGCCGACATTCGGCTCGATCGCTGGTTCAAGCGCAACTGTCCCGAATTCACATTTGGTCAGGTCCAGAAATTCCTGCGTGGCGGTCAGATCCGTGTCGATGGCAAACGTGCCAAGGCCAATCAGCGTGTTGAGCCGGGCCAGGAAATCCGTGTACCACCTGCGCCGGTCATGTCCGGTGGTGGTACCGGCCCATGGGGCGAAGATGGTTCGGGCTATAACCCGTCTGAAGTCCAGCAACGCAAACACGCTGGCCCCGCCAAGTCCGATGCGACCGAGGCAGAGCTGCAGGCACTGCGCGATTCCGTCATTTTCTATGACGAGTTGGTTCTGGCAATCAACAAGCCCGCCGGCCTTGCCGTGCAGGGCGGGACCAACACCAATGTTCATGTCGATGGCATGCTTGATGCGCTGAAGCTTGATAGCAAGGAACGCCCGAAGCTGGTCCACCGTCTGGATAAGGACACCAGTGGTGTGCTGTTGCTGGCCCGTTCGGCATCGGCGGCCCATGCGCTGACCAAGGCGTTCAAGGATAAATCGACCCGCAAGCTTTACTGGGCGATTGTCACCGGTGCGCCTGCGGAACGCGAAGGCATGATTGATGCCCCGCTTGCCAAAATCGCTGGCAAGGGCGGGGAGAAAATGGTCATCGACGAGAAGCTCGGTAAATCGGCACAGTCCGTCTTCCGCCAGCTTCATCGCGCCGGGCGCAAGGCCGCATGGCTTGCCCTGTCACCGCTGACCGGTCGTACTCACCAGTTGCGTGTTCATTGCGAGGCCATCGAATGCCCGATCCTCGGCGACGGCAAATATGGTGGGCCCAAGGCGTTTATTGATGGCCTGTCCAATCAGATGCATCTGCATGCGCGTGCGATTGATTTCCCGCACCCGGTCACCGGCCATCGCGTCGTGATCGAGGCACCCGTGCCGGAACATTTTGCCGAAACGCTCAAAAAGCTGAACTTCGATCCGAAAACGCCGACCAAATTCCTGACCCCGGAAATTCACCGCGAAAAGGAAGAAAAGCCCAAGCCAAAGGCAAAACCGTCGCGTGCACGCAAGAAATAGGGTGTTGTCGAAACGGCACCAAACACCGAAAAGCCGACGCATTGCGTCGGCTTTTTCGTCCTCCTGATCAAACGGCGTTGGGACACAGTCTGTACTAGGTGTTTTTGCTGTCGAAACGTCTCATGAAGGCGTCATAGACCCGGTTCAGGTGTTGGGCATGAACCGTATTGCCCATGCGTTCACACATTTCGGCCTGGCCCTTGATCATCACGGCAAGCTGTTTGCGGCCGTTTTTGGTATGCACCATGCACTCACCCTCCTCAAGGGCGGTGACCAATGGAATATGCTCGCACTCGGCAATAGCCAGCACTTCCTCCTCGGTGAGGTCGCTGAAGTCGATGCAGTCGCGAAGTGTAAGCATGGTCTGCCTCCTGTCGCAGAGAGCCTGCCTCTGTCGGGCAGGGCCCTGTAGGCCAGAATTCAATTGTAGCGCGCATTGCTCCGCTTAGACAGTAATACAAAATTCACTTGTGGTTTCTGGTGCTTCCCGCACAGCACAAAAAATGCACGGCAATACAACCGCGGGAGACTCGATCTTTGAAACGCTTTCGATTAGTCTCCGCGTTCCAAATTTTTGATGAAAGACCCCACATGACCACTGATCCGCTCCGACTTGTGATTTTTGATTGCGACGGCACCCTTGTTGACAGCCAGCACGCCATTGCGCACTGCATGGATCATGCCTTTGCGCAGCATGGCCTGGATTGTCCGGGGCTTGAAAACACGCGCACCATCATTGGTCTGAGCCTGCCCGAAGCCATCACAAAGCTGGCAAGCCCGGCACGGGTGGATGAGGACATCATCGCAGCCGTGACAGCGGCCTATAAAACCGCATTCTTCACCCTGCGCCAGACCCCCGATTTCCACGAGCCGCTGTTCCCCGGTGTGCACGAAGTTCTGATGGAAATCGATGGCCGCAAATGGCTAAGCGGTGTGGCAACCGGCAAGGCCCGTCGGGGTCTTGATGCGGTGCTGGCGCGCAACGAACTTGAAGGCCGCTTTGTCACCCTTCAGACCTGTGACAATCATCCGTCAAAACCCAATCCCGCGATGTTGATGGCGGCCCTTGAAGAAACCGGGGTCGATGCGCCCAATGCGGTGATCGTTGGCGATACCAGCTATGACATCGAAATGGGCCGGGCGGCTGGCATGATCGCCATCGGCGTTGATTGGGGCTATCATGATGTCGATACGCTGCATAAATCAGGTGCGCACGCCGTCATCAGCCACTTTGATGAACTGACTGCTGCCCTTGATACGATTTGGGAAATTGACCGTGACGCCGCTTAAGAACCCCGACCTTGCCCCGATCCGTTTTGAGCTGACCCTGGCCGTCGATCCGGATGATGCGTTCAAGGCATTCACATCGGGCTTTGGCGACTGGTGGCCGACCGATACCCATTCGATCACAAAAAAGGACTGCATCACGGTCGAATTCAATGACGGTGTTGGCGGTGAAATTATCGAACGCGCCAAGGGGCAGGATGATATCCCTTGGGGGCGGGTAAGAAGCTGGCAACCGGGCGAACATGTGTCCTTTACCTGGCATCCGGGCTGGAATGCCGGCGACTTTACCCTGGTTGAGGTGTCCTTTGACCTCAACGAGTTTGGTCGCTGTGTCATCCGGTTGGAGCACAAGGCATGGGAAAATGTCGGCCAAATCGCGCCAGCCCTTCGCGAAGGCTACCTCAAGGGTTGGGAATTTGCCTTTGGCGAATGCTTTGGCAATTATCTGCGCCAGCGCCGCTAGGGGCGGCTTTGATATCGGTCCGCTGATCAGTACAGCTGATACTCGATCAATTCACGCTGCAATTTCACCGGGTCGCGGAACCAGTGGGTGATAAAGCCCAGTTCTCGCGCCTGCTGAATGTTACGCTCGCTGTCATCGATAAACAGGGTTTCGCGCGGGTTAAGCTTGAAGCGTGAAATCGCCAGATCAAAAATCCGCGGATCGGGCTTGGCGAGTTTTTCCTGGCCAGACACCAGAATATCTTCGAAGTGATCAAGGAACTCAAAGCGTTCCAATGCATGCGGCCATGTTTCTGCCGACCAGTTGGTCAGGGCAAACAGCCGCACTTTTTTGCGTTTTTTAAGGTCTTCAAGAATACCGACCGTGCGATCAATCGCGCCTTTTAGCATCTCCGGCCAGCGTTCCTGCCATGCGGCGATCTCGTCATGGTGCTGCGGATAGCGGTGCTGAAGGTCGGGGATGGAATTGGCAAAACTCAGCATCCCCTGATCATGCAGATGGTTCCAGTGCGGATGACAAACCTCGGCCAGAAAACGCTCCATCTCCGCATCGTCCTTGAACATCTTGCGATACAGATAGCGCGGATCCCAATCGACAAGAACGCCGCCAAGGTCGAACAAAACCGTTTCAATATCGCGCATGTCTTCTCCATCTGGCGGGTTGTGGCTGTTGGGTGCCCCTTTTAATCAGGGGACGTCCAATGGTGCAAGCAGCAGTTAGGGGCCAAACGCTGTGTTATCATGATCCTTGTTGCGATTGGCACCGTAAACAAACCTGAATGAAATGCGGTCGCGTCTGAATATAGATGACAGGCTAGATGACAGGCCAGATGACAGTAATGTCATTTGCCAACCGGGCGTGCCGTCGCAAATGATGGTGATACGGGGAAAACCCGAAAACAGGAATCAGAGGAGGCTAGAACATGTGTACGCTAGACGGATGTGGCTCCCACGAACATCTCGGTCCGCCGCCCAAGGCAACCGATGAAGAACGCCGACTGTTTCTGAAGGGCGCAGTTGCCCTGCCTTTGGCTGTTATTCTTGCCGACCCGATGCTGGCCCATGCGGCGGGCCACGGACTTGATAAAGTGACCATCACCACGCCAGAAGGCGATGAAATGGTCGCCGAAGTCGCCATGCCGGCAACCCTTCCGGCACCGACGGTCATTCTGATCCACGAATGGTGGGGGCTTAATGATCATATCCGCGCAGTGGCGGCTGAATATGCCAAGCAGGGCTATATCGCGCTTGCGGTTGACCTGTATGGCAAACCACCTGCCACCACGCCGGATGGGGCGCGTTCCCTGATGTCTTCGATGGACCCGGCGGTTGCGACCCGCAAGTTGCAGGCCTCGGTCGAATTCCTGCGTAACCACAAGGACTCAACTGGCAAGGTTGGTTCGGTCGGTTGGTGCTTTGGCGGTGGCTGGTCGCTCAATACAGCACTTGCGACCAATATTGACGCAGCCGTGATCTATTACGGTAACGTCAAAAAGACCCCGGAACAGGTCGCAACGCTCAATGCGCCGATCATGGGCCATTTCGGTACCCTTGATAAAAACATCAACCGGGAAATGGTCGAAGGCTTCGAAGAATCGCTCCGCATTGCTGGCAAGACCGATTACCAGTTCTTCTGGTATGACGCCGATCACTCCTTTGCCAACCCGACGGGTGGCCGCTATGACGGCGAAGATGCCATGCTGGCCTGGGAACGCACCATGGCCTTCTTTGACGAACATCTAAGCTAACCATCGCCAATGGTACGATGAAAAAAGGCCGGGGTTTCCCGGCCTTTTTATTTGTCTGATGATTGGTTCAAATGGGGTTTAGTTCGTCGGATTTCCGCGGTTTGCCCATTTGGTCGACCGGCGTTCGATGACGTTGAAGATCTCGTACATCGCAATCCCCATCACCGCGATCACCAGCAATCCGGCAAACACCAGCGGCATGTTGAATTTCGACGACGCCGACAACATCAAATAACCAACACCCACGTTCGACGCGACGGTTTCCGAAATCACCGAGCCGACAAAGGCTAGGGTGATCGCAACCTTAAGGGATGCAAAGAAGTACGGCATCGCCCGCGGGAAGCCGACCTTGATCAGGATGTCACGCCGTGTCGCGCCAAGCGACCGCAACACATCGCGCAGTTCCGGCTCCAGCGTGGCAAGGCCGGTGGCAACGTTGACCACAATCGGAAAGAACGAAATCAAAAACGCCGTGATGATCGCCGGCACCGTACCGATGCCAAACCACATCACCAGAACCGGGACAAGGGCCACCTTGGGGACAGAGTTAAACCCGACCAAAAGCGGATTGGCCGCGTCATAAATCGCCCGGCTTGATCCGACCAGCGCACCCAGCACAACCCCGAACACCACGGCAATGGCAAAGCCCGCCAGTGTCGTATAAAGCGTGTGATAGGCATGCATCCAGATCGCTTCATGGAACTGCCAGCCGACAATAATGCTCTCAGACGGGGTCGGCAGGACATAGGGCGGAATGTTGAAAATCCGCACAATCAATTCCCACAGCACGAAAAGCCCGATGGCGCTCAGCCACGGCGTTGCTTTGCGAAGGTTCAATTTCTTTTTCATGACTTTTCCCGCCCTTCCTTATGCTTCTCGCACGTCACGAATGTGACTGCGCAATTCGTGGACAAGATCGGTGAAAGGCTGGGTAAAGGTGGTTTCCTGATCGCGGGGGCGGGGCAGGGTGTTTTCACGTTCCACAAGGATTTTACCCGGGCGTTTGGACATCACATAGATGGTATCGGCAAGATAGGCGGCCTCACGCAAATCATGGGTGACCAGAATAACCGTGAACGGCTTGATCATCCAAAGGTTCTGCAAAATGTCCCAAAGCTCTTCACGGGTGAAGGCATCAAGCGCGCCAAACGGCTCGTCGAGCATCAAAAGGTCCGGCTCATGGATCAATGACCGGCACAGTGATGCGCGCTGCTGCATGCCGCCCGAAAGCTCCCACGGATATTTGTCTTCGTGGCCTTCAAGCCCGACCGTCGCCAAAAGCTTGCGCGCGCTTTCTTCATATTCCGCGCGATGTTTGCGCAGGCGGTTGCGGTGCGGCTTGACGATTTCCATCGGCAACAGAACGTTATCAAGGGTCGTGCGCCACGGCAAAAGGGTGGGGTTCTGAAACGCCATGCCAACAATCTTGAGCGGCCCTGAAACTTCCTTGCCATCGACAATGACATTGCCCTCAGATGGCGGCATCAGGCCGGAAACCAGTTTCAGCAAGGATGACTTGCCACAGCCCGATGGGCCGACAACGGCGATAAATTCGCCCTTGTCGATCTTCATATTGGTGGTTTCAAGCGCCAGTTCATCGCCTTCGCTATAGCGAAGTTTGACGTCGTTGAGTTCGACGAAGCTTTTGGACACTGCAGTTATTCCCCCTGCTTGGCCTGTTCGTATTCTTGTTTCTCTGTCATGGAAAACGGGGCAGTCAGAAAATCCGACTGCCCCGTCTCATAAGATGATTACTTCAGCATGCGGTCTTCGGCAGACGGCATGAATTCGTCGGTATAGATGTCATCAACCGACGGCTTGTTCTCAAACCCGAATGCCAGGGCAACCTGATCAATGGCCTTGGCCATACGGTCGGCTTTGACAAGGCCCATGCCTTCTTCAAGGGTTGCCGGGGTGACGACGTTTTCATCAATCGCCATCTGCAGACGCTGCAGCTCAAGATCCGGGTTGATCAGCGGATCGACTTCCTTAAGGGCGTCAATTGCAGACTGCGGATCGGCAATCGCCGCCGCCCAGCCTTTGACCACACCACGCAGGAAGCCTTTAACTTCTTCCGGGTGGTTTTCCATCATGTCCGGCGATGCCAGAATGCCGTTGCCATAGAAGTCCATACCAAAGTCTTTATACATAAAGACGGTCAGGTCATCCTTGGCAACACCCTGAGCCTGCAGGTTCAGGATCGAGGTGAAATAGTGACCGGAAATCGCATCCACATCGCCACGCACCAGCATCGGCTCACGCAGCGGCGGATCCATGCTTTCCCAGGTCACAGCGTCAAGGTCCAGACCGGTGGCCGATGCAAAGGCCGGATACAGTTTGCGGGACGCATCAAAGACCGGTGCGCCAAGGGTTTTGCCAACCAGATCTTCCGGCTTGGTAATGCCGGAGCTTTTCAGCATGAACAGCGCAAATGGCGGGCGATCATACACCATGAAGATCGACTTCATGGCGCGATCCGGGTTGGATGCGTTGAATTCCACCAGCGAGTTGATGTCGGCAAGCGAAAGGTCATAGGCGCCGCTGGCAACACGGGTGATCGCACCGACCGAACCGTTGCCCGAGTCAATCGTGACATCAAGGCCTTCTTCGTCAAAATAGCCGTTCTTCTTGGCCAGAAGATACGGTGCCGCCGGACCTTCGTATTTCCAGTCGAGCGAGAATTTGATCGCCATATCTGCCAGGGCCGCATGCGCGCCAAGGGCAACAGCCGCCCCGATAGCAGCCCCCAAAAGTCGGTTCGTAAACGTGGTCATGTCTAAAGAAGCCTCCTGAATGCGGATCGATGAAACAATCCAGCCACCTGATAAATCCAATGCGCACTTAGCAATGGTCATGCCATGTCGCCTGTGCGTCCGCTTTGTCGCGGTTTTGTAACCTTCGCCCAGCAGAGTAAGGGTGTTTATTATTTGGTCAATGGGGCAATTTGATCAAAAATTATACAGAAATTCTTGATAATCGCTCAATTGGCGCTCTTTATCTGGCAAATTATGTGGCAAATCACTTGCGCAATCCGCTGCTTTTGGGCATATGGCGGTCATGCTTACACAATCGATCAAACGTTTCTATAAAAAGGCCGATGCGAGCGCCGATGAAACCGGTGCCGGCTGGCGCGTGCTTCTTGATGGTCGTGCGGTGAAAACACCGGCCAAGGCCGATTTCCTGCTGCCATCCGAAGTCCTTGCGCGTGAAATCGCGGCGGAATGGGACGCACAGGGCGAAAAAGTCCAGCCTTCCACCATGCCGATCATGCAGCTTGCCGCGACCGCGATCGACCGGGTGCGGCCGAACCGTGATGCGGTGATTGCTGAACTGACCGGTTATGGCCGATCGGATTTGCTGTGCTATCGCGCATCGTTCCCCGAAGACCTGATCGAACGTCAGGCCAAGACATGGCAACCGCTGCTCGATTGGTCAAAGAACGATCTGGGGGTGGTGCTGACGGTCACCGAAGGTGTGATGCCGATCACCCAGGATGACCACGCATTGCTACGTTTGCAGGATCATGTTGAAGGTTTTGACGACTATTACCTTACAGCCCTGCACAGTCTGACGACGATATCCGGCTCCGTGATCATTGGCCTTGCGGTGATGAACCGCAAGCTCGACACCACAACCGCGTTTGAGGCCTCGATCCTTGACGAAGGCTATGCGATGGAAAAGTGGGGTGACGACGCCGAGGCTATTGCCCGTCTCGACCGTCACCGGGCAGAGTTTTTGGCCGCCGGACGTTATCTGGAGTTGCTGGGCTAAACCGCAACTGGCCGCGCAAACGCCATGACCCATACAAAGGAGCAGGTAACTGCTCCTTTTTTTATGCCTGTTTCCTGTGCATGCCAGAGCCTTGTTTATCGGTGTTCTACTTTTGAAGGGATTGCCGATCCGGGGCTTCAGTTCAATAAGTTAGCTCGTTCGGGAAAACGATTTCGCGTCTTCGCTGCAGAATCTGCTTTGCATCAATTTTCAATAGGTATAAAACGATACCTATACATTAGTATCGGTTACTTTGGTTTCCTGAAGGAGACGCCAGTACGGCGACGGGATGAATTTGTCGGTAAACTTGACCAAACAGACAGGAACTGACGCTTGCGCTGCTGGTGCGGTGCCGGTTCTCTATGAGTTTTTCCGCAAGACCCCGTCACGGAACTATTTCGGCGCAGGCGTTTTTGAATTGCTTGGCTACGATCCGAAAGACAGCGACTTTGATCGCACACAGGGTTGGGTGTCCTTGCTTCATCCCGATGATGCTTTGATCTACGCGCAGCACCGCAATCAACAGACCTCAAATGATGCCAACCGGCGGCTTACCTTCCGCTTGCGCCATAAGGATGGCAATTGGATCACGGTCGAAGATTGCGCGACGATCCACGAGTTGGCCAATGGCGAAGTTGTGACGTCGGGATGCTTGACCCGTCTTTACGCGGCGCAAACCTTGTCGTCATCGGATGGCACCAGTCACACGCTGCAAAAGGGCGGTAATCTGCACAAGCGCCTTCTTAACTCCCTCGCCGAGGGGGTGGTTGTCTATGACGCCGCCGGTATGGTGGTTGAATTCAATAATACTGCGCTTGAGATTCTTGGTCTCACGGGCGACGAACTTTGCCGAAAGACCGTGCCCGAAACGCCGTGCACCTTTGTGCGCGAAGATGGTGTACCGCTGACCCGCGATGAGCTTCCCGGCAAAAGGGTGCTTGCAACCGGTGAACGCGAATATGGTGTTGTGCTGGGGGTCAATCGCCCCAATGGCGAATTTGCCTGGATCCGGGTTAATGCAGAACCCCTGCATAATGAACAGACCGGCACCTTTGACGGCGTCATCGTTTCATTTGCCGATATTAACGATGTCAAACAGGCCGAGGTCGCTTTCCGCGAACGTGAACTGCTGTACCGTCAGATGTTTAGCAACACAACCGCGATCAACATTCTGGTCGATCCGGCAGATGGCCGGATTGTTGATGCCAGCCGCGCAGCAGAAGAGCTTTATGGTTTTGCCGATGGCGGTCTTGTTGGTCGGACGATCCCGGACCTTGATGTCGATGGCGCACCGTCCTTGCACAGGCATGTCAGTGCGGTTCTCGAACATGGCGCGTTGTCATTTGTTGTTCAGCATCGCCTGGGGAATGGCGAAATCCGCAAGATGCAGGTGCATGCCGGCCTGATAGAGCTGCATGAACGCAAATACATTCACACCACCAATGTCGATATTACCGAGCGCGAACATTACGAACGCATGCTCAAGGATGCCAACCGCAAACTGGCCGAGGAACGCCAGCGTCTTGATGAAATCATCTGGGGTACCAGCGCTGGCACATGGGAATGGAACGTTCAGACCGGCGAAACCCGGTTTAACGAGCGCTGGGCCGAAATCATCGGCTACACGCTCGACGAACTTGGTCCCATAAGCATTGATACATGGCTGGCATATTGCCATCCCGAAGACCTCGAAAAGTCCGAGGCCGCCTTGCAACGCACCTTCCGCGGCGAAACCGATCACTATCAGTGCGAATGCCGGATGCGCCACAAGGATGGCAGTTGGGTATGGGTTCTTGATCGCGGCAAGGTCGTCGAATGGGATGCGGATGACAATCCGCTGCGCATGTCGGGCACCCATGCCGATATCACGCCGACCAAGGCGGTCGAAGCCGAAATTCGCAGGCTTGCCCAGACCGATCAGCTGACCGGTCTGTCCAATCGTTATCAGTTCAATTCAATGCTGTCGCAGATCATTCAGATCAACCGGCGCTTTGAAAAAAGCATCGTTTTGCTGCTGCTTGATCTTGATCGCTTCAAACAAGTGAATGACACGTTTGGCCATCCGGTCGGGGACAAGCTTCTGGTTGAAGTTGCCGAAATCATCAAACGCAATTGCCGCGAAGCCGACGTCGTCGCCCGTCTTGGCGGCGATGAATTCGCCGTGGTCCTGCCATTGATGGATGATGTCCGCGATGCTGCCATTCCGGCCCAACGGATTATCGAGGAAGTGTCACGTCCCCTGATCATTGATGGCAACGAAGTCCATGTTGGCATCAGTATCGGCATCTCGACCTGTGCCGATCATAACGGAACGCCGGACTCAATCTATCGCGATGCCGACAAGGCGCTTTATCGCGCCAAGAATTGCGGGCGTAACCGTTTTTGCTTCTATGTCGAAGGCGGCTGCAACGAATGCGGCGCGCTTGATCGGGAACTGTGCGGCCGATACGCCCTGAACCCGCAAAATCAGGACTGCTAGGTAAGATTGGCGGGCGTTCGCAGGGTTACTGCATCCACTTCGCGATCATCTTGTGCTGCACGGCTGCCTGTGCGGCCACCCGGTAATAGGACAGCAATTCACGCATCGGCGATGACATCCGATCAAACCCTGAAATGAAGGCGACGATAATACCGACCGATGTCTGGCCCTGAATCACAAGGTAACCGCCAACAAACAGCACGCAAATCGGTGCCAGCGCATTCAAAAGATTGATCAGCGACTTCATGCCGAACTTCAGAATGAAAAGCTGCATGCGGTTGTCAAACAATGCCGTGATGCCCTTGTTGATCGGGCGAAGCTGTTCGTCATCATCCTTGTCGGTCGACATTTCCGAAAGCTCGTCACTGACATCGCGCATCTTCTCAACCCGTGCTTCAATAAGCGCATTGATGCGTTTCTGAATGACCGGGACAAGGGCGACCTGCGGGATCAGGGCGATCACCCCGATCAGGCCAATCATCGGCTCGACACTGATCATATAGCCAAGGCCAAAGATCAGCATGCCGCTATTGACCACCGGCTGTGACAGGCCATCGCCGACAAACCCGCCAAGCTTTTCGATCTCGGACCCGATAATCGAAACCGCGCGCCCGTTGCTTTCATCCTGGCTGCCGGCCTCGTTATGGGCGTGCAGGCGCGTTAAGTGCTTGCGGTTATACTGGATCGCACTTTCACTCAGCCACCCTTCGTAAATCCGAAGCACAAACTTGATCCCGCCATGGACGATAATCAGCCCCAGATAAAGGGCCGCCAGCGTGATCAAAAGATCAAAGTCCTGTGGTGTGATGGCGTTATCGACAATCCGGCGTTGCAGCTCAATCGGTGCAATGCCAAGGGCGGCGACCAGCACCGCAAGGCTGCACACCACAACCTGATGCCAGCCACTCATGCGCCAGACATACCCCCACAGGGAGCTAGCAGGGCGGTCGTCGCCGGTTTTTTCCGGATTGCGCGGGCTGAATTTAAACATGGGCTCAATCGATTGTGGTGACGAGGGCGATAAAGGTATGCTTGGTGTACGTGTTCTGGGTGCCCCGGATCAGGGACGATTGCACTGTGCACCATAATGCCAACGCCTTGCGCATCAAAATGATCCAGCGGCGGGGATGGGCGGATAAGTCGGGCGGACATGCTGCTCTAGACTTTAGTCCAGCCTGCGCGGATATATCGAAATGACGTTAGGGAAATCAGGTGTTTAGGGGCTATTCTGGAGCTCTGTCAGAACAGCAAAAATAATTGGCATTCCAGTACCGAATAATGCTATTTCATTCTCCAGACGCGCATACCGGGCCGAAAAGTGCCAGAAGGCCGACCACAGCAAGGAAAACGCAACATGCAGGATATTGTCGCCAAACTCGAAGCGAAGCGCGCCGAAGCTGCCATGGGCGGCGGCCAGCGCCGCATTGATAATCAGCATGCCAAGGGCAAGCTCACCGCGCGTGAACGCCTTGATGTGCTGCTTGACGAAGGCTCCTTCGAAGAATGGGACATGTTTGTCGAACATGATTGCGTCGATTTCGGCATGACCGAAAACCGCATTCCTGGCGACGGTGTCGTCACCGGGCATGGCACGATAAATGGCCGTCTGGTCTTTGTATTCTCTCAGGATTTCACCGTTTTCGGTGGCGCCCTTTCGGGCGCACATGCGCGCAAGATCGCCAAGATCATGGATCAGGCGATGAAGGTCGGCGCGCCGGTGATCGGGCTTAATGATTCGGGCGGGGCGCGGATTCAGGAAGGTGTCGAAAGTCTTGCCGGCTATGCCGATGTCTTCCAGCGCAATGTCGAGGCATCTGGCGTTATCCCGCAAATTTCCCTGATCATGGGGCCATGTGCCGGCGGTGCTGTTTACAGCCCGGCCATGACCGACTTCATCTTCATGGTCAAGGACAGCTCCTATATGTTCGTGACGGGGCCCGATGTGGTCAAAACCGTCACCCACGAGGAAGTCACCCACGAACAGCTGGGCGGGGCATCGACCCACACCAGTGTTTCGGGTGTTGCTGATCTCGCCTTTGACAATGATGTGGATCTGTTGCTTCAGACCCGTCGTTTCATGGACTTCCTGCCACTGTGCAACAAGGAAGACCCGCCAGCACGCCTGTGCGAAGATCCGATCAATCGTGATGACTTCTCGCTCGATACCCTGGTGCCAGAAAACCCCAACATGCCCTATGACATGAAGGAACTGATCACCAAGATCGTCGACGAGGGTGACTTCTTTGAAATTCAGGCCGACTACGCCAAAAACATCATTATCGGCATGGCGCGCATGGATGGCCGCACGGTCGGTGTCGTCGCCAACCAGCCGATGGTCCTTGCCGGCTGCCTTGATATCGACAGCTCCAAAAAGGCCGCGCGCTTCGTGCGCTTCTGCGATGCCTACAACATTCCGATTGTCACCTTTGTCGATGTGCCGGGCTTCATGCCGGGCACCGCACAGGAATATGGCGGCATCATCAAACACGGTGCGAAACTGCTGTATGCCTATGCCGAGGCCACCGTGCCCAAGGTCACCGTCATTACCCGCAAGGCCTATGGCGGCGCCTATGACGTGATGTCATCGAAACATCTGCGCGGGGATGTCAACTATGCCTGGCCGACCGCCGAAATTGCGGTGATGGGGCCAAAAGGCGCGGTGGAAATCATCTTCCGCGCGGATATGGATAATCCGGCAAAGATCGAAGCCCGCACCGAGGAATACCGCGAAAAATTCGCCAACCCGTTTGTCGCGGGCCGCAAGGGGTTCATTGATGATGTCATCATGCCGCATGGCACACGCCGCCGCGTCTGCAAGGCGCTTGGCATGCTGCGCAACAAGGACATCAAGAACCCTGAAAAGAAACACGGCAACATTCCGCTGTAAGACAAATTGGGAGACAGAAAAATGTTCAGCAAGATCCTGATTGCCAACCGCGGTGAAATCGCCTGCCGTGTGATCAAATCAGCCCGCAAAATGGGCATCAAAACCGTTGCGGTCTATTCCGATGCCGACAAGGCCGCCCTTCATGTCCAGATGGCCGACGAGGCCGTTCGTATTGGTCCGGCACCATCCAACCAGTCCTATCTGATTATCGAAAACATCATCGAGGCCTGCAAATCCACCGGGGCCGAGGCTGTCCATCCTGGCTACGGCTTCCTGTCGGAAAACCAGGCCTTCGCCAAGGCACTTGATGCCGTCGGTATTGCCTTCATCGGCCCGCCGAATGGTGCGATTGCCGCCATGGGTGACAAGATCACGTCCAAGAAAATCGCCGCCGACGCCGGTGTTTCGACCGTTCCGGGCTATATGGGCGTGATCAAGGACACCGCCGAGGCGATCAAGATCGCCAACGAGATCGGCTATCCGGTGATGCTCAAGGCATCCGCTGGCGGCGGCGGCAAGGGCATGCGGATTGCGCGTAATGACGCCGAATGCCGCGAAGGCTTCGAACGTGCCACGTCCGAGGCCGCAAGTTCCTTTGGCGATGACCGTGTCTTTGTCGAAAAATTCGTCGAAGAACCGCGCCATATCGAAATTCAGGTGCTGGCCGATAAACACGGCAACGCGATCTATCTTGGCGAACGCGAATGCTCCATTCAGCGTCGCCATCAAAAGGTCGTTGAAGAAGCCCCGTCACCGTTCATCGATCCCGCCACCCGCAAGGCAATGGGCGAACAGGCCGTGGCACTGGCGCGTGCGGTGGATTACTGCTCGGCAGGCACCGTGGAATTCATCGTCGATAAGGACAAGAACTTCTACTTCCTTGAAATGAACACCCGCCTTCAGGTCGAACACCCGGTGACCGAACTTGTCACCGGTCAGGACCTTGTCGAATGGATGATCAAGATCGCCGATGGCGAGAAGCTGACGCTCAAGCAGGATGACGTCAAACTGACCGGCTGGGCGATGGAAACCCGCGTCTATGCCGAGGACCCCTTCCGTGAATTCCTGCCTTCGACCGGGCGTCTGGTGCGCTATCAGCCGCCAGAAGAGTCTGACACCGTACGTGTCGATACCGGCGTTTATGAAGGCGGCGAGATTTCGATGTTCTATGACCCGATGGTCGCAAAACTGATCACCTATGGTGAAAACCGCGATCAGGCGATTGGTGAAATGCGCCGTGCGCTTGATGCCTATTACATCCGCGGCATTTCGCATAACATCCCGTTCTTGGCCGCTGTCATGGCCAACAAACGCTTCCAGGATGGCAACATCACCACCAACTTCATCGCCGAAGAATACCCTGATGGTTTCTCGGCCGATGATCTGCCCAACGACGATCCGGCAACCCTGATCGTGGTCGCGGCCTACATCAATCAACGCCACGCTGAACGCAATGCCGGCATCACCGGTCAGGTCAGTGACCATCCGCTTGAAATCGCCGAAAGCTGGGTCGCCGTCTGCGGGGATGAACACACCCCGTTCGATATCGAGTTCGATGGTGTTAACGGCGATTACATCGTCGCCATCGGGGATCGCAGCTATGGCGTGGTCTCGGATTGGAAAATCGGCGATCCGCTGTTTGTCGGTGAAATCGACGGTGCGCCGGTCTGCGTGCAGATCGACGTCGAAGGGGTGGGCTACAAACTCGCCGCCAACGGCATTCAGCGCAGCTTCAAGGTCATGCTGCCACGCGTCGCGGAATTGCAAAAACTGATGCCGTTCAAGGCCCCGCCAGACATGTCGAACTTCCTGCTCTCGCCAATGCCGGGCTTGCTGGTCAAGGTCTCGGTCGAAGAAGGCCAGACCGTCCAGCCGGGCGAGGAGCTCTGCATCCTTGAAGCCATGAAAATGGAAAACGTCCTTAAATGCGAAAGCAAGGGTGTCGTCAAAAAGATCCATGCCGAGCAGGGGGCAAACCTCTCGGTCGATGCCATCATCATCGAGTTCGAAAAAGACGAATAGCTGGCTCCTCTTATATTCGAGACATCTTCGCCGCGACATGTGTTAAATGTGTCGCGGTGTTTCTATTTAGGAGGGAAATTGTGCATAAGGTATCGCGCTTCTCAAAGGAGTTGGACTTTCTGAAACCTGCTTTTGAGCAGTTTTCAGAAAACTTGGACCAGTACGGGAACGTCTTCGATTGGGAAGAGTTACCTCACTACTTCAACGAACGAGCAACCATTTCGTTCCTTCAAGCTGCATGCTGGCAGTGCGGTTTGATTTCTATGGAAGAGTACGTGACGAAAAAGTACGTGGGGGAAGAAGAGAACGACGGCCGTTGTGATCTGTACATCTGTCAAAAACGGGGACAACGAACTGTGGAGATAGAAGCAAAGCAGCGGCTGCTTGTGCCAGGTACTAGAGATGGCACGATCAAAGGTTGGTTCTTGGAGGGTGATCTTGATGCATGCAAGAATCAAGGTGCTGACTTGCAAGCGAGTTTGACGTTTGTAATGCCTAGAGTACCTGTCTCAGCAGAATTTACCGAAGAAGAATACCTTGAGGTTGTGCAGAACGCACTCAACATTGCAATGGAGAGCGGTATCCATGCAGTGCATTTTTGGTGCCATCCGAAAGCTTGGAAACACGAAGAAGAGCCTCGAGGTGGCGGTGAAATGGCTCGCTGGCCTGGACTGTTGAGTTTGTTAAGGGTTGTGAACCTAAGTGAGGATGGAGAGGCGAAGGTTGGTCCAAACACGCTAAATTCTCCAATCCGCTTGGCGTAGGCAAGATTGTTGAAGCCTAGATCAGAAGTTGAATACTCCAAATATGGCGCTGTCCGGTTATGTCGGCAGCGCCTTTTCTTTAACCTGTTCAAACACTTGTGTTTTCAAGGTCTTTCCGATCCGTTTCACGCATATTAAATACAGATAACGGGGCTTTACGGGGCGTTTGCACTGCCATATGGTCGTGAATTGAGGCCGTAATACCCTGTGAACATCGAGGTTGACTGCCAACGCATTGAACGTGCCTGCGGCCATCCAATAACAAGAAACGAGGCTTAAGAATGTACAAGCTGATTGCTTTTGATGGCGACGATACCCTGTGGCACAACGAGCCACTTTTCCGCCAAGCCCATGTGCAGCTTCGCGAAATGCTGGGACATTATGTTGATCCCGAGCTGGTTGATGATCGTCTCTATCAGGCCGAGTTGGCCAACCTTTCCATCTATGGCTATGGCGTGACGGGCTTTACCCTGTCGATGATTGAAACGGCGATCGAACTGTCTGATCGTAAAATCAGCGCCGAGGACATCCATAAACTGGCCGAAACCGGCAAATCCATGCTGCGTGCGCCCACCCGGATCATTGACGGGGCCGAAGACGTGCTGAAACAGTATGCCAAGCACCCGAATTACAAGGTAGTCCTGATCACCAAGGGCGATCTGATTGCCCAGCAGCTCAAGATTGATCGCTCCGGGTTCGAGGACCTGTTTGACGGGATCGAGATTGTCTCGGAAAAGGATCCGCTTACCTATCGCAACATCTTTGGCCGCTATGGCGTTGATCCCGAGGAAGCGATCATGATCGGCAATTCGATGAAATCCGATATTCTGCCGGTCCTTGCGTGCGGCGCGACCGCGATCCACATTCCCTATGAAATCACCTGGGTGCATGAAATGGTCGATCAGACCGAGATCGACAATGACAAGGTCATCACGGCCGAAAGCATTGCCCACGTGCCCGGGATTATCGAGAAACTCGAAAACCAAAAGACCAGCGGGAGTATGGAACATGTCTGATTGCGCCGGTTCTGAAATGTCCACCGAGGCCGTTTTGGCCAACGGCCCGGCGGCCGATCTTGATCCGCAAACCAAGCTCGAACTCGAAGCCGCTGCCTTTCGTGGCCTTGTGATGCACCTTCAAGATCGCAAGGATGTTCAGAATATCGATCTGATGAACCTTGCCGGCTTCTGCCGCAATTGCCTCGCCAAATGGTATCTGGCAGCTGCCCGCGAACATGGTGTCGCCATAGATTATGATGGGGCGCGTGAAGTCGTCTATGGCATGACCTATGACGCCTGGAAGGATAACCATCAGGCACCGGCATCTGATGAACAGAAACAAAAGTTTCAGGACACCGCCCATCTGCATGCCAAGATCCCCGGCGCGAAATAAGCCCGGGATAAAACCATCGACAAGGGAGGAGGCCCGATCATGACCGATACAAGCCCCGACCCGTCAACGGGGGATGGCAACATCGCCGTCCATGCCCGGATCGAAGGCCGGGTGCAGGGTGTGTGGTATCGCGCCTGGACCGTCGAAGAAGCCCGTAAACGCGATCTGACCGGCTGGGTGCGCAATCGCAATGATGGCTCGGTCGAGGCGGTCTTTTGCGGTCCGGCCAAGGGGGTGCAATCCATGATCACCGCCTGCCATGAAGGCCCGACCCATGCGCGCGTTGATCGCATTCACGAAGAACCAGCACTTGAAGACGGGTTTGCCACGTTCGAGAAGCGCCCAACCGCCTGAAACAGACTATGCGTCAAGTCATTGGCGGCTTTGTTAAACCGATTGCAAAAGCCTTTTTCCAATTGATTCTGGAAAAAGGCTTTTTCTTTATCGCACTGCGGTGGCATGGTTATGAAATCCTGACTGCATGGTCAGACGCAATGCGTCGGGAAATCAACAGGGAGACTACACATGACCTTTATCGCAAAATCATTTGGCGTTGCTGCCATTGTTGCGACCAGTGCGCTTTGCGCGTTCGGCGCACAGGCAGAGCCGGAACAGAATGACGGCCTGAACGGCACGCTGTGGCTGCAGACCTCGGTCGAATACAAAACGACCGCTATGTCGGTCTATGCCGGGGCGACCCGTTTGCTTGATGCTGCCATTGGCGATCACAGCTGGACCGCAGCGCTCGAGCAGGACGGCAACTATATGACCAAGCCGCCGGCTGTCATTCTGGACGTGGATGAAACCGTTCTGGATAACTCCGCCTATCAGGCATGGGTTGTCACCGACAAAACCCATTACAGCTCCAAAACCTGGGCGGCCTTTGTGCACGATATGATTTCCACCCCGACCCCGGGCGCGCTGGAATTCACCAAGGCGGCTGCCGCCCGCGGTGTTGAAGTCTTCTATGTCTCGAACCGCAAGGCACCGGAAGAAGAACCCACCATCGAAAACCTCAAGAAATATGGCTTCCCCTATGCGGATGAAAAGCATGTCATGCTGCGCGGCGAAGTCGAAGAATGGGGCTCGAACAAAACCCCGCGCCGGGCTGCTGTCGCCGAAGACTACCGTGTGATCATGCAGTTTGGTGACAACTTTGGTGACTTCACCGACGAGATTGATGGCTCGATCGCTGAACGTCTCGAAGTCATGGAAAAATACGGCAATTACTGGGGCGAACGCTGGTTCATGCTGCCCAACCCGAGCTACGGCTCGTGGGAATCTGCCGCCTTCGGTGGCGACTGGGGCAAGTCGGGCGACGAACGCCGTCAGGACAAACTAAATGCCATGACCCCGTGGGCAGGCCCGGCCGAGTAATCCCTGCCGCGTGCTTACGTTAAAGGGCGTCCCGACCGGGGCGCCTTTTTTATATCTAACCTTCTGCGCGACCTCCGGGGTTCATCTTTGCCGTGTAATGGTGTTAGGGTCATGCATCAGGCTTTAACCGCTTTGCACGCGCCACCATGCGTCACCACGCGCCACCACGCAGGATGTTATGAAAGCGACTGCCAACGCCGCCACCCCGCACCGTGATCGTGTCCCACTGGCTGTCGGAACGATCATTTTTACCGTTTTCGCCCTGTCACTGGGCGATGCGCTGATCAAGCAATCGAGCAGCCAGTTCGTCATCTGGCAAATATTCGTCGTCAGATCGGCAATCGCCATTCCCTTTCTGTTGGGCTATCTCGCCATTCGATCCCCGTCGGCCTTGCGCCTTGGCCATGCTTTTGGCTGGACCACGTTGCGCAGCCTTCTGCTGGTGGTGATGTGGGTTTGCTATTATCTGTCCCTGCCGCATCTGACCCTGTCTGTGGCGGCGGCAACCTATTACACCTTGCCGATTTTCATCACACTATTCAGCGCCGTCACGACCCGAACCAAAATCAGTAGAACCGGTTGGCTTGCCGTCATCATCGGCTTTGCGGGCGTGTTGTTTATTCTGCGTCCGGATGCCGGAAACTTTAATGGTTATGCATTGCTGCCGCTGTTCGCGGCCATGCTGTATGCGGTGGCGATGATCTTGACCCGCACCAAATGCCGGGACGAACATCCGATCAAGCTTTCGCTTGCGCTGAACATCGCCTTTGTTGCGGTCGGGGCCATTGCTGCGCTGGTGATCAGCCTGCTGTCTGATGACATGCGCGATGGCTTCCTTCTTGCCCCCTGGAGCACCATGACCCTGACCAGTTTGGGCACCATGGCGATCCTTGCGGCCTCCATCCTGATTGGCAGCATCGGGGCGGCCATTGCCTATCAAAACGGCCCGCCCGCCATGATCGGCACGTTTGATTTTGCCTATGTCGGGTTTTCGTTTGTCTGGGGTGTGGTCTTCTTTGCCGAAACCCCTGATGCCTTGTCGCTCGTCGGTATTGTCCTGATTGTCGGGGCGGGGATCATGGCCCTTCGGCAGTAAAATCAGACTTCCGGTTACTTCAGAACCCAGGAAAAGGCGCGTTTAAGCTCCGCCACCGCATTGGTGTCGTAACACCGCCCATGCGCCAGAACGACATAGTCCGGCTTCCAGCCTATCATGGTCAGGACCGCCTTGCGTAGGGCCTCCTTATACCCGGCAAAGGTCAGGCGCATGTCGCGTGGCGTGCTGCCATGCGGGTCCATGGTGCCAAACAGCCTGACCATAAACCGCCAGATCGGGCTTTTGATTTTAGGGGCTTCAAAGTTTTCGATCAGGTCGGTCAGGATCAGGGTTTTGGACGCGGGATGGAAAAACACCGCCTCGTTCAAATAGCTGCCCCGTACCAAAACTTGTTCGATCTCACCGTCCCACTCAGACTCCGGCGTATCGGCAAGTTCCGCATCAAAATTGACCGCAATCCCGACCGACTTGGCGCGTTTGATCACACCGGGCGCACAGAACGCCTTTGCATCCGGATAGGCCTTTTGCCAGTCGGGTACACCGGCATAATGGATGGTGTTGGGCGCAATCAGATAGGCAACCTCGCCCAGCGCATCGACCTCGGCCTTAAGAGTTTCATTCAGCCGGATCGGCGAATGGACAAGCAGTTTGCCGCTTTGAAGTCGGATAACCGTCATCCGGGTCGGGAAGGGCAGTTTAAGCCCGGCATACCGAAACCCGATCACCGGACCATCAAAGATCCAGACATTCTCGGCAATCGGTTTGGCGTGATCAAGCGGGGCATAGGTTTCGACAGAGAACATGAGGCGGTCTTCCATCTATAAGGCGGGGGACGCAGGTACGGGCGGGGTGGCGGTAGCGGCGATTATACAACCTTGCCCGGATTAAGCCTGCCATCTGGATCAATTGCCGCCTTGATGGCGTGCAGCAATTTCAGTTTTTCCACACTGGCATAATGCGCAAGCTCATCGCGCTTAAGCTGCCCGATGCCGTGCTCCGCACTGATCGATCCGCCAAGCTCGACAACAATGTCGTGAATGACGCTGTTCAGGCTTTCCCACTGCGCAAGATAGGCTTGCTTGTCCATGGTCGCAGGCTGGGTGAAGTTGAAATGGATGTTGCCATCACCCACATGGCCAAACGGGCAGGGACGAATGCCGGGTATCAGCGCATCCGCACGCACCATGCCGCGTTTCAAAAGCTCGGCAACCTTTGAAACCGGCACGGATACATCATGCTTGATCGATCCGCCTTCATATCCTTGCGCCTCGGGGATGCCTTCGCGGATCGCCCACAGGTTTTTACGCTGGGCCTCGGACTGGGCAAGGGTCGCATCCGTCGCAAGCCCGATCTCAACTGCCTGCGCCAACAGATCGACCAGAAGTGTTTCCAGATCATCCTTCGGGCGCGACGATGTCAGCTCGATCAAGACATGCCAGTTTGTCTTGGTCGCAAGCGGCCGCGTCAGGCCCTTCAAATAGGTCACCGACAGATCATGCGCAAAACTGCTGATCAACTCAAACGCCGCAATCGCATCGCCGGTATGGCGGCGCGCGAGTGCAAGCAAGTCAATCGCACATTCCGGCGACGGCACGGCAATCCAGGCGGTGGCGATGTGTTTTGGCTGGGCAAAAAGCTTTAGCGTCGCCTTGGTGATAATGCCAAGCGTGCCTTCCGCGCCGATAAACAGATCGCGCAGGTCATAACCGGTATTGTCCTTGCGAAGCTTGGACAAACCATTCCACACCGTGCCATCGGGCAACACGACCTCAAGCCCAAGGCAAAGATCGCGCGCATTGCCGTATCGAATAACGTTCAATCCCCCGGCATTGGTGGCAAGGTTGCCACCGATCTGGCAGGTCCCCTCGGCACCCAGCGACAGCGGGAAAAGCAAATCCTGCTTCTCTGCGGCTTCCTGAATGTTTTGCAGGATCGCACCGGCTTCGACAGTTGCGGTAAAATCACGCCCGTCAATCTCGATGACGCGGTTCATGCGCTTAAGGTTGATCAGAACCTGTTTGCTATCGGCAACCGCCCCGCCGCACCGCCCGGTGTTGCCACCCTGTGGCACAATCGCGATGTCATGTGCGGCACAAATGGCAACTGCCTTGGCGACTTCCTCTGTGCTGGCCGGAAACAGGATGATCTCGGCATGGCCTTCAAACTTGCCGCGCGCCTCGGCATTGTGGGCTGCCAGCACATCGCTTTCCATGCTGAACCCTTTGGGGCCCAGCAGGTCCTTTAATTCATCAAGTGCGGCTTCTGGCAGGAACGACATGGTGTTGTTCCCTTACTTGCCGTCATGCGTCGCGCGCGGGGCGCTTGCGCGTTTCAGGCGGTCATTGATCGCAATGCCCAATCCGTTATCGGGGATCGGTGCAATCGCAATCCCGGCAAAGTGGCTCTGATCGGCTTCATGCAGCTTGGCAAACAGGTTGGCGGCGGCCTCGATATCATCGCCCGATTTCGAAAGCCACAACACCGCATCAAATCCCTTGGTATTGCAATCGCCAAAGCCGAGCAAAACCTCATGGCCATATTTCGCCGGATCGGCAGTGGTGGCGTCAAGCCGCACGGGCAGGCCCGGCGCATAATGGCTGGTCATCATGCCGGGGCTTTTGGGTGCGGTATCATCGGACTCTGCCATGACAACATCCGTACCCAGCAGTTCCGAAACCTGATCGGCCGTCACCCCGCCGGGGCGCAGCATCACCACCCGATCCGTGGTCAGGTCAATCACCGTGCTTTCAAGCCCGACACCACACGGTCCACCATCCAAAATCATGCCAATCGCATTACCCAGCGACTGCGCAACATGGGCGGCTGTGGTCGGGCTGATCTTGCCAGACCGGTTGGCGGACGGGGCGGCCACCGGGCGACCCACCGCACGCAACAATTCACGCGCCATCGGATGGGCCGGCACCCGCACGGCAATGCTGGGAAGACCGGCTGTGACCAGATCACAAACATCGCTGTTTGCCTGGCGCGGCAGAACCAATGTCAACGCACCCGGCCAAAACGCCGCGGCCAGCTTATCGGCCCGCGCATCAAACACCGCATGTTTGGCGGCGGCATCGCGGTCGGGGAAATGGCTGATCAGCGGATTAAAGCTTGGCCGTTTTTTGGCGGCATAAATCCCCGCCACCGCATCGGCATTGGTCGCATCCGCGCCCAGCCCATAGACCGTCTCGGTCGGAAAGGCCACCAGCTCACCGGCGCGCAGCTTCGCTGCCGCCTGACTAAGGGCACCTTCGGAATAGGGACGGATGGTCAAAGCCGGGGACATCAAGCATTCCATGAAAAATATAGCGCTATGAGATACCTAGCGATGATGACCCCGAATGACAAGCTGCAACATCGACAACCGCAAATTGCGCGAATGTGGATTGAAAGCTCTGCTGCTTCGAATTAACGTGGCCTCCGACAGGAAGAACTGCGACAAAAACGCGGTTCGCACTTGGTGAGTGTCAAGGCCTGCAAATCCGATTTTCGACCTGTCGCCAGACACCCGTGTCAGGTCCCCGAACGGTGCCATGCATCGCAAGGAGGGCCTTTCATGCCAGCCAGACTGTTTTTAAAATCAACATCAATCCCGCCTGCAACAGCGATGTCGCTTGCCTTGGTCAATCTTGCCTCCTTTGTGTCGCAAGTGATCCAGATCGGGGTGATTGATACCTTGTTGCCATTGGCGCTGACCAATGCGGGGCTGGGCGAACAACATGGCGGCATGATGCTGTCGCTGTACTGGATTGCCGATCTGGTTGGCGGATTTTTTGTCGCCGCCATCCTTCGCAAGACCCATCCCGTGATCCCGCTTTTGATCAGCAGCGCGTCATTCTGTCTTTTGATTGCGGTTGTGATGTATGCGCCGCAATCGGTTTGGGTTCTGCCGGCAACACTGTTTGCCGGTGTCGGCCTGATCCTGCGCTGGGTGATCTGTGACGGGCTGATAGTGCAACTGGCACCCCGCGACAAGGTCGGTCGTGTTGTCGGGTTTCACGAAACCCTGATGGGGCTGGGGATTGTTCTTGGCCCTATCCTGATCGGCTGGTTGGGTAATGATGCCTTTGCCATGTCAGGTCTGGCGGTGTTGGCAGGCGTGATTGCGCTTGTCTGTGCGTTTTTCCTGCCGACCATCGAAATGGCGTCGACCGGCAAGGGGGCCGGGGCCGCATTGCGGCGCTGGACGGATAACTGGGATCTGGTGGTCATCGCCCTGGTCGCAGGCTTCGTTGAAATCTGCTTTTTGTCGGTTTTACCGCTTCAGGCCCAACGCGATACCGGGCTTGCCGATGCCGGTTTATGGATGGCGGCGGTATTTGTCTTCGGTGGAACCGTGTGTCAGCCGCTGGTGGGTTATATCTCCGACAAGGCCGGGCCAACCAAACTGGCCTCTCTGTGTTTCGGGCTGCTTTTGATCGGGGCTGTGCCAATGGCAGTGGCCGGATATGGCGTGATTGCCGCGTCCATCCAGTTCATGTTGGGCGTTGCTGTCGCCGGGCTTTATACCGCGGCTGTCCTGATTGCCGCCAGCGGACGCGGGCAGGGATATCAGGTCGGCGTGCTGGTGATTGTCTCGCAAAGCTATACGCTAGGCGCGATTGTTGGTCCGTCGGCGGGGACATCGCTTCTGGTGATGGTCGGAAGCTGGGCCTTGCCTGTTTTGGTGCTGGGTGCTGCGGGGCTGTCGATCGGGCTTTTGATGCTGCGCCGTCAGAGCTAGCTACGGGGCTTCGGCAATTAAACACCACCCCAAAAAGCGCAGAGCCGCCATGAAAATGGCGGCTCCAATTTACGCTCTAGCCCGGTTTCGCCCCGCGGTGGTGAAATCGGACCGCGTCGCCGTGATTCCGGCGGCTATTTACGTCACCTACACTCTGTGTGGCGATAAGGAATGGATAGCGCAAAACGTCCTGAAAGTCAAGAAAACTGCGGGGTGGAGCAGTTTCAAGCTTTCCCGAAAAATGCCGATTTGATCACTGTTGCAGCGCGGGATGGGCAAGCTGCTGATGCGGCTTTGAAATTTGCTTTTGATCCCGCTCTGCGAAGGATCAGTTCTCGTATTTGACCGGCACGCTCGGGCTGCGCGCGATGAAGAACGGGTTGCGGAAATCGGCCTTGCCATAAACGAATCCTGATCCGTCCATATTTTCAACCATACCGCCTGCCGCCGCCAGAACCGCATGACCGGCGCCGATGTCCCATTCCATGGTCGGGCCAAGGCGGGGATAAAGATCGGCTTCACCCGCCGCGACCAGACAAAGCTTGAGCGAGCTTCCCGCCGGGCGCAGTTCCTTGACCGCAAGATCGCCCAGAAAGGCCTTCATCGCCTCCGGATCGCCGTGCGAACGTGACCCGACAACGACAACGCCGTCTTCGGGCATCTCGCGCACAGAAATCGCGGTGATTTTGGGGGCAACGTCGCCTTCGATCAGTTTCGCACCATCCGGCCCGCCGTAATAAAGCTTGTCGATTGCCGGGGCATAAACCACGCCCAGAACCGGTTTTCCCTTGGCAATCAGGGCCACATTGACCGTGAACTCGCCATTGCGTTTGATGAATTCCTTGGTGCCATCCAGCGGATCCACCAGCCAGAAGAAATCGGTCTCCCCGTTCACATCGGGCACATCGCCCTTGGCGGCACTTTCCTCGGACACGATTTTGATATCGGGGGTAAGTGCGCGAAGCCCCGGCAGGATCACGGCCTCTGCCGCTTCGTCGGCCTCGGTCACCGGGCTGGCGTCATCCTTGGACCGGACTTCGAAATCGGTCTGATAGATTTCCATCATCGCCGCCCCGGCCTTGCGGGCAATTTCAATCAGTCCGTTTTCAAGGGCATCGGCATTGGCGGGCAGGGCAACGGTCATGGCAATCTCGTTTCTCGGGGTAAAAATCAACTATCCCACGGGAATAGGGAATTTTGCCCGTAACGTCCAGTCCGGCCTTGTAACGCGTACCTGTTTTCAGCTTTGCGTGCCAAACCGTTCGTCCATGACGTCCTTAAGCGCTGCCATGATATCATCGCTCAGCTGGTCAAGGCTGACCACGATGGCTGGTTTGGCCGGGGTCGGGCAGATGCCGGCCATGACCTCTTCGGCGCGCCATTGCATCATCACGCTTTCGGTCAGTTCAACCAGCGTGATCGCACTTGGGACATGGTCGCTCTGGATGCTGGCGGCAAAGCTTTTGGCTTCATCGCGGGTGGCAAAGATCGGGCAGTATTTCTCACCGGTCGCGGTTGTTTGCAGCAACCAGCCATTATGATAAAGCGCCCAAACGCCTTCCCATTCGGCGACTTCGTGAATGAAGTCGGCGTAGCGCGTGTCAATCTGTGTGCTGCTTGCCATCATCTTTAATCCTGTTGGTTCCAAAAGCCGTGCGGGCGGATATTCTTCGATAAAGCCCCACACGGGACAAACCGCTTTGCGCGCATATGTGGGGACGTGTGATCCATTGCAAGGCCTGCTTTACGTTTCAGGCGGGGCAGCGACCCTTCTTTTTATGATGTTACGATCAAGCCGATTGTCGCAGCTTGAAACGGTTGCGATAGCTTGCCGGCGGCGTTCCGGCGATATCGCGAAAGGCGATGCGAAATGTCTCAAGCGATTGAAACCCGCATTGCTCGGCAATGTCGACCAGCGCAAGGTCGGTTTCCTCAAGCAGTTTCATCGACCTAATAATGCGTTCCCGGCGCAACCATTTTAGTGGCGACAGGCCCGTACCATCGCGGAACCGGCGCAAGAAGGTGCGTTGGCTCAAACCCGATTGCCGTGAAAGGTCATTGATTTCAATCGGCTGATCAAGGTTTTCTCGCGCCCAATCCAAAACCGCCGCAATCGATTTGCCCGGGCGTTCCTGAATAGGGGCCTCGACATATTGCGCCTGTCCGCCATCGCGATGGGGCGGCATGACAAGCCGTCTGGCTACGGTATTGGTCACCTGCGCGCCATGGTCGGACCGGATAACATGCAGGCAGGCATCAATCCCCGCACTGCTGCCCGCAGAGGTAATGATGTTGTCGTGATCAACATAAAGCACATCATCGACAATTTCGGTTTCCGGGAACATCGCGCGGAATTTATCGATATAGCGCCAATGCGTCGTGGCCCGACCATTTTGCAAGATCCCGGCATGGGCCAGAACAAACACCCCCGAACAGATCGTGACGATCCGGCATCCGCGCGCATGTGCCTTTAAAATGGCGTCGCGCAATGCCGGTTCGGGCACGGCATCCGCCCCGCGCCAGCCCGGAATGATGATGGTGTCCGCATCCTCCAAAAGCTCCATCCCGGCATCAACCGCAACTGAAAAGCCCCCCATGGCGCGAATATGCGGATCAACCCCGGCAATGGAGCACCGATACCACGGGAAATCAAACTCCGGCCGCGGCAGGGAAAAGATCTCAAGCGCGATGCCGAACTCAAATGTGCAAAGCCCGTCATAGGCCAGAACCACCACATGATGATTGGGCACATGATGATTGGGTTCGTGCGGCTGGGTACCGGCATGTTGGGGGCTTTGTAGCATCCGTCGTCACTTTGGCGAAAAATTACTGAATAATGGCATTTTGGTCACTTTTGCAAAATCGGGCAAGGCCTAATATCGGCGTCATCAATTTGATGGAGATCGAAACATGACCAGCTACATTAATGAAGTCCCGCCAGCCCCGTCCCACATTGCCCGTGCGCATTTCGACGCCTTGTTGGCGTTTGAAACCGATTGCTGGGATACCCATGCATCGCTTCAGGCCGGTGCGGATGATTTCATTCTTCTCGATGTGCGTTCGCCGGCCCTTTATGAAAGCGGCCATATCGAAGGTGCCTTGAACCTGCCGCATGGCAAGATGACCGAACGCCGCATGGCAGAATACCCGACCGGCAAGACCTTTGTTGTCTATTGCGCAGGCCCGCATTGCAACGGTGCTAACAAGGCGGCCTGTCGTCTTTCGGCGCTTGGCCTTCCGGTCAAACTGATGATTGGCGGCATCACCGGCTGGATCGACGAGGGCTTCAGCCTTGTGACTGGCAAGGATTGATAATGATGCCCCGCCGGTGATCCCATCCGGCGGGGTATTTCCATTTTGCCGAAGTACGAAAAGGTAAAGCCACGTGCCACACGACACTGTCATAAGGCCGGTTCAGCCCGGCGATCTTGATGCGCTGATCAATCTGATCGCCGATCATGCGGCCTATGAACGCGCAACCGTTGACCGTGCTCACCTGCGTTCCGCATTGCCACAGCATATCTTTGGCGATGCTGCGCGGGCCCTCATCCTTGTTGCCGATCGGGCGGGCGATATGATCGGCTATCTGTCCGCCGCGCGCGAGTTCTCGACATGGAACGCCGCGGACTATCTGCATATGGATTGTTTGTATCTGGCGCCATCGTGCCGCGGGGACGGGATCGGGGGCCTGCTGATGAAGGCTGCTGCACGCTATGCTAAGGATCATGACCTTGGCTGGATGGAATGGCAAACACCGGATTGGAACACGGGGGCCATCCGGTTTTATGAACGCCTTGGGGCGGTGGCGAAATCAAAATTCCGCTTTTCCGTGGCGGTCAAAGACCTCTCAGCGGGCGAACCAGAACCCGCTTGCCTGGATATCGCGTGACGATATCCCGCGCGTCACAAACCGCTCGGCCCGCATGTTGGGCGACCAGTGATCCATCGGAAGTCCCGCCTTGCGCTTAAGCTGTGCCAGAAAGTCCTTCGGATCGGGCAACTGATCCCAAACCTGCGGCAGGAACAAGCCCCGCCGGTTGCCATCCGATAAAATAATCCCGTCCTCGAACGGTGTCAGTTTGCTGATCAAATCGGCCTCGCCGTCAAACGGGAACGGCGCCGGTGGCGACAGGATAGAAATCGAAAGCTCCAGATCATCATTGATCTCATCGCGGCCGAGCCCGGCAAAGCGCGGATCCCGAAACGCTGCCTTGAACGCATTTTCGCACAGATCGGTGGCAAGCGGTGCATGGGCCATGATCGACCCGATGCAGCCCCGCAACTGTCCGGCTTTCTTAAGCGTTACAAAGCACGCGCCGGGTGTCGCAAGCGCCGGGTCAAACTGACTTGGTGAAACCTGCAACGGTGCCCCGGTCTCGACCCCATGCAGGATCGATTGCCGACAAAGGCCCAGCATCTCTGCCCCATGCGTCTTGATCAGATGTTCGGTCGCCTTGGTAAAGTCATCCACGCCGTTATCCTGCATATTCGCGGCCTTCGCATCATAAACCGTCCAGGCGCCATAGCCGACCACACGCGATTTATCGCCCGTCACATCGCCGGAATTGCGCATGCCAAGGGTCTTGATCTTCATACCGCGATTGCGTGCGGCCATCAGCATCCCGGCCACTGGCAACGCGCCACAGGCATCGCTGGTATCAATGTTCTCGGCATCGAAATTCTCGATCATGGCGCGTGTGCGGTTATCCATGCGTTGGGCGGTGTCATAATCATGGAAATGCGACAGATCCGATGAAATCACGATCAGGGTTTCCGGCCCGCCCCAAAGCTTCTCGATCACCTCATGCACCTGACGCGGGCTGCATCGGCTGACCAGAAGCGGCACAATGCCGATGTCAGCATCCTCGCCAAACAGGCGCTGGATAAACGGCAATTCGATCTCAAGCCCGTGCTCAAGCGTGTGCGCCTCATCGAGCATCTGAACATGCGGCAACGCCAATGCCTTTTGCAGCGCCGGAAGGTCACAGCGCATAGTACCAAATGGCGTCGCAAACTGATCAGCACGCGCCAGCGCGATCCCCTGAAACGCCATGCGATGCGCCGGGCCAATGATCACAATGCGTTTGATGGTATCCTTCAGCGCCCGAACGGTGGCAAAGCCAAGTGCGGCAATCGCACCCGAAAACATCAATCCCGCGTGCGGCACAATGATCGCCTTGGGCGGCGCATCCCCCGACACGGCATCCGAATGCAAGGCCGCATCCATCAACCCGTCAATCTCGCTACGCAAGATGTCGGCATCGGCCGGATAAAACGTCCCGGCAACAGCAGGCGGGCGGATGATGGTCATAGCCTTCCTTTGACGTACTTAAAAACCTTTTGAAGCAATGTTTCCGAGGTATGTCGAACACGCGGATTCAAGTTGGTCCAATCGTACCACGTATAGTGATACTCACCCTGATGGACGTGGAACTTATTGCCGCAGCTTGTACATTCGCATTTATAGTCCGCGGTCCAATTTAGGGCGTCTTCTAGTTTATCAGTGATAACAACAAAGCCTTTGTCAGCTTCTTTATTCGGGTTGAAAAACATGTTGTTAGGATAAAGTTCGCATTGGCAACCGGCAGCTTCTTTGATGAATCTTAATTTCTCCAGCGCGAAATTCAGGTGGTAAGAATTGGATAACAAACCAGGGCCACCATCTTTGAAAACGTGTTTTGTCTCTTTTCTTATCTTTTTCAAGTGTTCTGAAATTTTACGGAGCTCATCTTCGTCACGTAACTCCCTAATCGCGTTACTGGCCAACCAAACTTTTTTCGGGTCGCCGGAAAGGAAACTTCCTAAAATATCCAATGTTTTGGTCCGAAGTTATATGGTCATCGCATCAGGAGCTTTCTCTGCTATCTTTTGAAAAAGATAGCGATCAGGACTAGATTTTCAAAGAGGAAGCTTTGCATTTGGAAAACGCCGATGACTGATCGTGCATCCCTGACCGACACCGTCCCCGGACGTTACTGGCACCATCTCGATGATGGCCGTATTCAGTGCGATGTCTGCCCGCGCTTTTGCAAGCTCAACGACGGGCAGCGGGGCTTGTGTTTTGTGCGCGCCCGCCAAGGCGATCAGATGGTGCTGACCACATGGGGCCGATCCTCGGGCTTTTGCATTGATCCGATCGAGAAAAAGCCGCTCAATCATTTTCTGCCTGGCACCCCGATCCTGTCGTTCGGCACGGCGGGCTGTAATCTGACCTGCAAGTTCTGCCAGAATTACGAAATATCGAAGGCACGCGAGATGGATAAGCTTTCCTCGCTCGCCACACCCGAAATGATCGCCAAGACCGCCAAGGCGCATGGCTGCTCGGCAGTGGCGTTTACCTATAATGATCCGGTGATCTTTCTGGAATATGCTGTGGATGTCGCCATTGCCTGCCGGGAAATGGGCCTACGCACCGTCGCGGTCACGGCGGGTTATATCGGCGATAAGGCCCGCGCGGAATTCTTCCGCCACATGGATGCCGCCAATGTCGATCTGAAGGGTTTTACGGATCGCTTTTATCACCAGCTATGCTCGGCCCATCTGGATGACGTTCTGGAAACGCTTAAATATCTGCGCCATGAAACCGGGGTCTGGATGGAGCTGACCAATCTTGTGATCCCCGGCGAAAATGATGGTGACGCCGAGTTCCATGAAATGACCCAGTGGGTCCATAATGAACTCGGCCCCGATGTGCCGATGCATTTTTCGGCCTTTCATCCCGACTGGAAAATGATGGATACCCCACGCACCCCGCCCGAAACCTTGGTGCGTGCGCGCAAGATCGCCATGGATAACGGCATGCGTTATGCCTATGTCGGCAATGTTCATGACAAAACCCACAGCAGCACCTTTTGCCACGGTTGCGGTGATATCCTGATTGGCCGTGACTGGTATCAGTTGTCTGACTGGAACCTTGATGCCCATGGCGCGTGCAGAAGCTGTGGTACACATTGTGCCGGTGTGTTTCAGGCCAAACCCGGGACATGGGGCCCGAAACGCCAGCCGGTCCGCTTGATGGCCAGCAACTAAGCAGTCAGAACCAATAAGACTTCAGCCATAATTCCACAGGGAGAACGTCATGGAAATCAAACGCGCCGGATCGCAGGCCTCAACCGTCGGATCCCCGGAATATTTCACCGGACAGGTCCGGATTGAGCCGATCATCAGTGCCGTTGATCCCGCCCGTGTGGCCGCCGCCAACGTGACGTTTGAGCCCGGTGCACGCACCACATGGCACACCCATCCGCTGGGCCAGACCATCATCGTGACCGCCGGTTTTGGTCGTGCGCAGCGCGAAGGCGGCCCGATCGAGGAAATCCGTCCCGGCGATATCGTCTGGTTTGAGCCGGGCGAAAAACACTGGCACGGGGCCGGTCCCGAAACCGCCATGACCCATATCGCCATTCAGGAAAAGCTCAATGGCTCCCCGGTCGATTGGCTGGAACCCGTGACGGATGCGGATTATCTCGGCCAATAAGTATGCGGGGTGATCGTTTTTGCCGGCATTTTTTACTGGCACTGGGGCGTCACATCGCTAAATTGCCGCACAGTTTGACGCGGTTGGAAAGAAAGCACACGCAGTGGCCGGGATGAAAATTCGCAAAGCCCGTTTGGGCGATGTTGGGGCAATTTTTGCCATCCGAAGCCGTGTGCGTGAAAACCACCTTTCCGCGTCTGAGTTGGCCGAACGCGGCATCACCAAGGCCGCCTTTGGCAAATGGCTGGAACAGGGATACGGCATCTGGCTTGCCGATCTTGATGGCTCTGCCGCAGGCTTCGCCATTGCCATCCCCAAAGAAGCAACGCTTTGGGCGCTGTTTGTCGATCCGGAATTCGAAGGCCGCGGGGTCGGGGCGGCATTGCTGCGCACCGCCGAAGACTGGCTGTTTGCCAAGGGATGTAATGACATCTCGCTGACCACCGGGGCCAATCCCGAAAACCGCGCGCACGGCTTTTATGAAAGCCACGGCTGGCATTCCACGGGTGATGTCGAAAACGACGAAGTCGAATACATCAAATCCAACCCGTCGCTTTCGCTGTTTGATTTTGGCTAGGTCGCCTTGCTTTACTGCACCGGAATGCCGCGCGTTTTCTTTTGGCTTGGTCCCAGCAACACCGGCGCATAACCCATCAAAAACGCCAGCCACCCGCCAATCCACATCATGGTCGCAATCGCCAGAAGGGTGACATAGCCCGATCCGGCGAAACCGACCATGACGCGCAATACGGTCGAAACCCAGATAAGCCCAAACGCACTGTTCAAGGCCCAACCTGCGCGTACTTCACGCCCGGTATGACCAAGGGCGGCCCGCCCGGCAATGGCAATGATCATGCAACTCATCGCCCCGCCGGTAAGCGCATGCAGGGCATCACGGCTGCTCATGACATCAGGCCACAGGATCGCAACGCCAAGCAGGACAAGCCCGGCAGGCACCCAGAAATAACCCAGATGCAGCATGATCACGATGGGTTCGCGCCAGCTGTGCGCACCGCGCCATCGGAACAAACGGATGGCATGCACAATCCCGGCAAACAGCAACACAGAACCGGCAATCACGCCCGCCGGATCAAGGATCACGGCAACGATGCCGAGCGCAATACTGGCCAGACAGACCATATCAAACCACCCGAACATGGCAGGCATCGGCGCGCTGATCTGTTCGCGTTGCATCCAGTTGCGTGTAAAGGCCGGGATGACCCGCCCGCCGATCAAACCGATCAGCAATATGATCGTCAAAATTGCTGTTTGATACAGTAGGACCGGATCAAGGGCGATGACATCAAGGCAGGCGGCAACAAACAGCGCATCAAACAGCGCGATCATGGAAATGACGGCCAGAACCCGCATATTGCGGTAGTTGCGGGCGGCAACCAGTTCCCGCACACCAAGGGCCAGCAAAAAGATGAAATAGACCAACGCCCCGGCAATCGTCAAAACCGGGTCAAGAGTCTCGCCAAATCCAATCGCCAACCGCCCGATCAGCCAGCTTGTGGTTAACGCCATTAACATGCCCCCGGAAATCGGTGGGCGGCTTGTCCAGTTGGCAATCGCGGTCAGCAAGAATCCCCCGATGGCCGCCCCGCCAAATCCGAAAATCATTTCATGGGCATGCCACCATGACCCTGTTCCCAGACTGGGGGTCGCAATGCCATGCACAAAACCCGCCACCCACCAGACAACAGCCACGATGGCCAGAACCCCGGCCAGCAGGAAAAGCGGGCGAAAAGCCCCCGTCCAGAACGGATGTGTGGCCCTGTGTGGTTCGGTAATCGAAATCGGTGCGGTTCTGCCAGCCATGACATACCTCCAGAATGTTGGAATGCGTCATAGTAGCGATCAAACCTGATCGCGCCTTGATGTTGCGCAATTCGTTGGGACGGCGTTTTGTCGGGTTGGTGTTGCCTTTACGTGAAATCCCGCACCTTTTTGAACGATAAGCCTTTTCAACCGCGTTTAACGCGCTAGATTAGGAGCATCAATTTCTTTGCAGTTGCTTGATCAAGGACTGCGCCCCGAAACATGACAGGAGTCCTGTTCACCATGAAGATCACGTTTTCCGATCTCGCCATTCCGAAAACCGGTGCCGTTATCGCCTTTGCGACCGAGGGTGCCGATCTGATGCCCAGTGCCGTCGCACTTGATGAGGCAACCGGGGGTGCGATCACCAAGGCGATCAAGGCGTCGACCTTCAAGGGCAAATCCGGCCAAAGCCTTCAGGTGCTGGCTCCCTCCAATGTCGATCTGTCGCGCGTGATCATTTTCGGGATCGGCAAGGAAGCCGAATTTGACGTGATTGCCGCCCAGAAACTTGGTGGTTCCGTCACCGCCCGTGCGCTTTCCACCGGCGAGAAAGAGCTTTCCGTTCTGTTTGATATGGAAAACCTCGCCTGTGATTTCGCAACCGGTGCGATGCTGCGCGATTATCGTTTCGATAAATACCGCACGACCGAGACCAAGGAAGACAAACCGGTCCTCAAGGCGTTTGATATCGCCACCCGCGATCACAAGGACGCCAAGAAACAGTTTGAAAGTGCCAAAAAGGTCGTCGAAGGCGTGTTCTTCACCCGCGATCTGGTGTCTGAACCGGCCAACATTCTTTATCCGGAAAGCTTTGCCAAGGAAGTCTCTGCCCTTGAAAAACTCGGTGTCGAGATTGACGTCCTTGACGAAAAGGAAATGAAGAAGCTCGGCATGGGCGCGCTTCTGGGCGTTGCCATGGGTTCTGCCCGCAAACCGGCCATGGTCGTCATGCGCTGGAACGGCGGCAAGAAAAAGGACGCGCCGATTGCCTTCGTGGGCAAGGGTGTGACCTTTGATACCGGCGGTATTTCGATCAAGCCGGCTGCCGGCATGGAAGACATGAAATGGGATATGGGCGGTGCCGGCGTGGTTTCTGGCCTGATGAAGGCTCTCGCCGGTCGTAAGGCGAAATGCAATGTGGTTGCCGTGCTTGGCCTTGTTGAAAACATGCCATCCTCAACCGCACAGCGTCCGGGCGACGTTGTGACCTCGATGTCCGGTCAGACGATTGAAGTCATCAATACCGACGCCGAAGGCCGTCTGGTTCTGTGTGATGCATTGACCTATGTGCAGGAAAAATACGACCCGCGTCTGATCGTTGATCTTGCGACGCTCACGGGTGCTGTCATCATCGCGCTTGGTCATGAAAATGCCGGTCTGTTTTCGAACAATGATGACTTGGCGACCCAGATCAGCACCGCTGGCCTTGCTGTTGACGAGGGTGTCTGGCGTTTGCCGCTGTCACCGGCCTATGACAAGCAGCTTAAATCCGACATTGCCGACATGAAAAACGTCGGCGGCCGTCCGGCGGGATCGATCACTGCGGCCCAGTTCCTCAAGCGCTTTATCACCAAGGATCGCCCGTGGGCGCATCTTGATATCGCCGCCATGGCCTGGTCGACGGCGGACAAGGAAGTCGTGCCAAAAGGCGGCACCGGCTTTGGCGTGCGTCTGCTTGATCGCTTTGTTGCCGATAACTACGAGTCCTGATTTCAGGAACGCATAACTGAATAAAAGACGGGGCAGGGTGTTGATCACCTTGCCCCGTTTTCATGTTCGGGATAAAACCGCCTTATGGCTGATATCTGGTTTTACCATCTCACCAGCATGCCGCTGGAACGGGCCTTGCCCACGCTGCTCTCCAAAACGCTGGAGCGCGAAAAGCGTGCCGTGGTGATGACCGGTGTCGAAGAACGGGTCGAGGCCATCAATACCCTGCTTTGGACCTATGACGCCGCAAGCTGGTTGCCCCACGGATCGAAGTCCGACGGCGATGCCGAAATGCAGCCGGTCTGGCTGACGGCCGAGGATGAAAATCCCAACAATGCCCAGTTCCTGTTTCTGACCGACCGCGCCATGAGCGACAAGGTGGGGGATTATGAACGCGTCATCATGCTGTTTGATGATCGCGATCACGATGCGGTTTCTGAAGCCCGCACGCGCTGGAAAGACTGGAAAGACGCCGGACACAAACTGTCCTACTGGCAGCAAACCCCGCAAGGGTCGTGGGAAAAAAAGGCCGAAAGCTAAGAGCAATCGGCCTTTGTCGTTTCACGGTTCTGTTCAGATTTCCTTGATCAATAACATCCAGTTCTGACCACGATTTTCCCAACCTTCCTTGACCATCGGGCGTTGGGCGCAGGCCACAAAGCCTTGGCGTTGATAAAGGCGAATGGCGTCGGGATTGCCATCCGATGCAATCACGCTGACGGTCTTTTTACCGGCATGCTGGGCATTGGCCTCGGCCCGTGCGAGCAATGCCGATCCAATCCCCTGATCGCGGTGGGCAGGAAAGACGGCAAGAACATTGATGTACCAGCTTCCCGGTGCCAGACTTTCAAGCTCAAGGATCGGCACGAACATCGCCGGGATATCCGCCGGGTCAAACGGCTCTGGCTGATCGGGTTGGGCATAATCGACAAGTGCCGCAACGGTTTCACCATGACAGACGGCAAGCGTGGTGTTGCGATATGAAAAACCGCCTTCATCACGTTGTGCGCGTCTGCGACCGACATCAAAGGCCGTCTCGCTGCCTTCTGCCATGTCTTGCCACAAATAGACCGGCAAACCTTCACCGGCGATATTGATCAGCTGGGCCATTGCATCGGCATCCGATTTGGTCGCTCTGACAAAGCTCGTGACTTGTCGTGGATGGCTCGGATGGGCGGCACCCTTATGTGCCGCCCGTTCCAGTACGGGTTCTGCAATCATTGCTCGTATCCTGTTTTTTTTTGGGTTTTCATGTTTGGTTCTTAGGCGCCTGCCGCCAAAAGGCGCGGCAGGGCATGTTTGGTCATGGCCGCAACATGGCGATGGTCTGTGCCGCAACAACCGCCAATCACCGCCAGATTGGGCAGCAGATCAACCAGATCGTGGTAAAGCTGCCCCAGTTCTTCCGGATCGCCATCATCAAGATGCGTGCTGGCATCAAGTTCGGCGTGGCTTTGACGGGATGCATTGGCCCGTACACCACAAATGCGCGTTTTCCAGTCACCACTTTCTTCCAGCCGGTCGCGGAAATGATCCGGGTGGGCACAGTTGATCATGTAATAGGCCGGATAGGCACCGGTCTCGGCATCAACCATGGCAATCGCATCACGGATGGTCTCGCCGCTGGGCAGGTTGCCATCGGTTTCAACCGTGAACGAAATGACGCAAGGAATATCAACATCCCGGCAGGCAAGGGCGATGCCGATGGCTTCCTCGGGATAGTTGATGGTCACGACCGACACCATATCGACCCCAGCCTTGGTAAAAGTCACGATCTGCGGGGCGTGATAGGCGCGCGCCTGATTGATCGTCATCCGGTCCGATGGGACATACCCGTCACCACGCGGTCCGATATTGCCGCTGATCAGGCAGGGTGTGGTATCCGAATGATAACGATCGCGAAGCTCCGCCATCAGGGCAATGGCCTTGCGGTTGATGGCGGCCAGGTCATCCTCTTCATAGCCGATCCGGGCCCCCCAGTCGCGGTTGGCGCGCCATGTCGGGCTTTCAAGGATAAATCCGGCTTGGGCCTGCTTGGCCAGATCAAGGTAACGTTCGTAATAGGCGGTGATACGCGCACAGCCCGCATCCGTTTTCAAAAGGTCAAAGGATGCAAAATGCGGAAGCTCGATCCCGTCATGAAATATCAGGGTGGTCTCAAGACCACCATCGGTGATGAATTTTACCTTTCCGTGGTGCGGAAGGGGCAGATTGCCTGTGCTCATGGGTCCAAATTTCAGTTTTGGGTTTCAAAATTTCTACCGCGGGGGTATGTAATCGCGGACCGGAAATCTCGCCCTGATTGAGTTTCGCTTCTAGTAGGCACACGGTCAGGTTTTTCAGATTTTCAAAAATATATTCAAAACAGATACTTATGAGTTATTCGGTGTTTTTCGGCGCGGCCATGACGGCCTTTGACGACGAAAAACTGTACCGGCGGTAGGGTAAGCGAGGGTTGAGATGGAAAAACTGACAATCACCGACACATTCGGTGGCCCCAAACGCAAGGGCGAACGCACGCGCGAACGCATTCTGGAAATCGCATCGCAGGCGGTTCTGGAAAAGGGGTTCGGTGCGACCTCGATCGAGGAAATCATTTGCGAAGCCGGCCTGACCAAAAGCGGGTTTTTCTATCATTTCTCCGACAAGAACGAACTCGCCCGCGCGCTTTTGCAACGCTATATCGAACAGGATGACGAAATCCTCGATCAGGTGTTTGATCGCGCCCGCGAACTGGTCGACGATCCGCTGCACCAATTGCTGGCAGCCCTTAAAATGCTGGCCGAGGTGCTCGAAGATCTCCCCAACGGTCATCCGGGCTGCATCGTTGCGGTCTATTGCTATCAGGAACGGCTGTTTGACAAGGAAGTCCGTGACCTCAACCGCCATGCCGTTCTGGCCTGGCGCACCCGGTTCCGCGCGATCCTTGATGATATCGCAACCCAGTATCAAACGACCGAGCCAGTCGACCTCGAACAAGTCGCCGACATGATTTCAACCGTGCTCGAAGGCGGGATCGTGATGTCAAAGGCACTCAACGAACCCCGCAAACTCGCCGATCAGGTCATGCTGTTGCGCAGTTTTTTAAAGCTGCTTTTCACACAGTGATAGAGTGTTCAATAGCAAGGCGTGGTGAAAAAGGCCGAAAGCTCAACTCTCTTGTTTGGCTTTCACTCTTTGCGGGCTTATGTCGCCAAGTGGTCCTTGTCCTCAAACAGGATTTCAACCAGCGCCCTGACCAGTTCATCCGGGGTCACCTTGCCCGACGAAATTTCATTAACAGCAGGGAAGCAGTCGCGCGCAAGCTTTGAAAGCCCGGTCTGGATTTCCGATGCGCGGTTGTTCCAGTCGTGATCGATCTTTGACAGGGCAAGCAAACCGGCCTTTGCAATGGCATTGGCATCGCCTGACGAAATTGCCGTTTGGACGAAATCCAGTTTGCGCGCTTCGGAGACAGCAACTTCAAGTGTTGCCAGATGGTCCGCCACCTCTTTTGCCTCTGTTTGGATATCGCTCACGGGATACTCCTTTTCGATTTGACGAAGGACCGGGACAGCCACAGAAGTGCCGTAACCAGAAAGATAGTCAATCATGGCCGACAGCTTCCAGTCAGGCATGGTTTTCCAGGTGCCGGTCTTGAGGTCTTCTGTCATCGGTGCCGCAATACTGTTGCCATATGCTGCAAAAATAGCGGCCATACTTCCTGCGTTGGGGCGACCGGAAACTCGACCAGCTGCCGCCTTCTCACGATCCGAAATCTTGCTGAGTGCGGATTGATAGTCCTGTTGTGCGCTCATTTTGCGTACTCCTGAGAATGGAATATTGATGCAGCATGGCCGCAATCAAATGGCCCACCATTTTTCATCGGTTTGCGACGGTTGCCGTATTTCGTTCGTGCCACAATGAATTTCCCCTTCGCATGCATGATAGTGATCCCAGTCATCAATGAAATTACAACTCAGCGCACCGTTGAATTTGGCAATTTCGTCTTTCAGGTACTTTTCAAAAAGATCAAAGCTTGTGCCTTCATCGCCGGTGTCGATCCAGGGGCCATACGGCTTGGGAATATAAAGCTGAGTGTTGCCGACAAACATGTTGGGCATATCCGCGGTCAAAGCGCCGCATTTAAATCCCTCACCGCGGCCAGGGAAGATGTTGAATCCGTTCCGTCGGCTTTTGGTGTTGTCGACCTTGTCGGTGCTCGGAAGTACATATGCGTGACCGCCACTAACATGATCACTTGGATAGAATATCACTGGCACTCGAACGATATCGTCGTCTTCCAAATCAAACTCGTTTTTCAGGATATCGATATTGTCACCGATTGCCTTTTCCACCCCGCCAACGTTCCAGCCTTTAAGGAGATCATAGGTATATGCATAGCCGTTCGGTGCCAGGAGCGGCGCATTCCCATTCCCGAGTAAATCGTTGATGGTACAGCTAACCACGGTATTGTGCAGCTTGAGGGGCGTATAATTAAAGTGATCGGTGTCCCATTTCGGACGTTGCAAAACTTTTGCTCCGCCAAAAATGACGTTCTCAGCTCTTTTGTCCGTCATCAGGTCATAAGCCTTCTTGGGGCTTGCGACCAAAAGCTTCCATTTCTTGTTATCGCTACCGCCCGGGTATGGCAGGAAGGTCATCATTTCATCAACATGTCCAACGGCAAGCCAGTCAGTATCAAGTTCAATCGGGTATTGAAGGGCTTGCGCCGCGATAAAAGATCTGGTGCTTTCATCAATCTTATGACGGCTTTTCCTTAAAGTGCTGTTCGCGCCAAGTCGGTTTTTTGCACTATGGCCGTAATATATACGCCCGAGCGGATAGGTGTTCCCACCGGCTTTCTTGACCGGGGGCGTCACTTCAAAGTTTCCGCCCGAATTGGCAGAGTTTACAGCATCGCCGCTCCCCGCTGCCGGGTAGTAAACCGCATGATCTTTGCTCAGAAGGTCACCGAAAACCCAGTTCTGTAGTTCGCGCTGCCGATGCATTTTGATGAATGTTGTCTGGCTTTTATGGTTACCTGCCGTTCCCGGCCAACTGCTATAGCCCGAAAAGATTGTGTCACGCATCCATTGGTCGGGGCTCATGACATCGGCCGAAGGTTTCGCAACAGTCCACTTGTCAGTGTCAAGGTACGGGATCAGGACCTGCTTCTGTATCGATTTCAGAATGTCGTAGCGCAGATCCGATGGGCCGGATGGCTCCTTGGCTACCTCTGTTTCAAGGGTTGCGATAAATTTTTCATTGAAGCTGTCGCTTGTAACCAGAAGCTTTGTCACTTGGTGTAAGTGGTGATTTGCGACCCACTTTGCGGCGACGACCTGTTCGGTGAAGGTATAGCTTGGGGTGTCTGGTCCCGCATATTCGGGTTGAATGACGCTGAGTGTTATTTTGACGGTGCCAGACTCAAAATCCTCGCCGGCAAAGCGGATCATCTCAAGCGGCAGCACAAGGGTTGGATTGATATTGGCTGCATCCAACGTCGCTGTTTTCCCTTTCTGGGGGCTGACAAGTTCCGTGGCGTCTGTCCCAGCTTTCGAGAAAATGCGAACATGTTGTTCGGCCGGGTTTTCAGCACCTGTTGGCTCCACTGAGAGCTTGATCACCCAGTTTGCATCGACATCCGCAGCCTCACCGGCGGAATGCCTGACAATCTTCATGCGCGAAAGCCCGGTTAACAGGTCTTCGTCGGAATTGATCTTGTCATCCTGGCAATCGCTATAGGCAATTGCGGTATTGTTGCCATCACGGTTGCAGTTCACAGGAATGATCGCGCCAACGCCATCAACGCCAAAGGTGATGGCTGCGGGCGACAGGCCGTTTATCGCTGCAGGCGTGTCATCATCGTTTTCGATTTTGCCATCACGGTCGCGATCAGTATGAAGGGAAAACCAGACTGATTTAAGCGCGATTGTTATTTCGCCATCATCTGACACTGTAACATTTTGTGCTTGCGTTCTGAGGTAACCGGGACCCGTGACTGTGATTGTATAATTATCACCTGGCTCAAGCTGAAATTCTTGGGAAAGCGATGTGTCATCGTCTCCGAACGATGGTGTCTTCTGAGCGTTTGTTGTTCCCGCAACGTCGATACTCACAGCCTTCAGAAGCTTGTTTGATGCGGGTCGGGTGACTTTTACTGTGAATGTGACCATTGCATTTTCCTGTTGTGGGGAAGACGGTTAGGCAGCGTCCAAGATCGGCAGATCAAGCTTGCGTCGCATCTCAACAGCGTTGCGCAGTATCAGAATTCGCTGGTCGATCGTGCCAAGCTGCGGATTGTTGATGATGTCGTTGACCCAACCGATCTTTGTGGTGGAGGACAGAAAATCCGGGCCAAACGTGAAGACCAGAACGACGTAGATTCTGACGGCCTCGCTTGAGTTCGCGCCAAGTTTGATCGCGGAGTCCGCATAGCTTTTGCTTTGCGTTGACAGAGCCGCGTCATCATATTTTTTGACGATTTCTGGAATGGTGGCACGCAGGTAACCGGGCAGGGCGGAAATCGTATCTTGCACACTCGGTATCTTTGATGGTGGCGGTTTAACGCGGTCTTCCGGTTTGGGCGTGGATGGGCTTTCGGGCCCGGCGTCCGGCTTTGTATCCGGCTTTGCATCCGGTTTGCCGCTTTCACTCTTTGCCAGTCCGGCGACCGCTTTGGCTTCCTGTGTGAGCAGTGTTGAAACCTCATCGGCAAAGCGCTTCTCCGCACCCAGCCGGTTCTTTGCATAGCCGTCGAACTTCTGTTTGCTGATGATGCTCATCGATTTCAGGCGCTCGGAATCCTGGGCGGCAAAGGCGGTCAGCAGGGATGAAATCTGCGATGTGTTGAAGTCCAGCCGGGATGAAAGCCCCGCAGGGTCCTTGCAGGTGCCATTTGCGATGGCGGTATCTCCCTCGGCCGCCAATGCTTCGAGCTTGGCTGTCTCGGCCGCAAGGGTTGCCAATTGCTCCTTGGTGCGCACATCCACCTTATTGCCCATGACCGTGACAAAAGTCGGGTATTGCGCCAATGTTCGGGCAAGGTCACTGATCCGGTTGGCAAAGGCCATCTGTTCAATCCCGCATTGATATCGACCACTGATAGACGAACAGGTTGGGGCGTTGTGATATCGGGCCATTGCACGTTTTATGAACAAAAATTTTGTGTTGTATTTTTGGAAATCATACATGCCATGCGTGAAATGCATGATTTTAGCCATTGAACAATGACACCGGGTCAGATAGACAAGGGGTGTTGAACGCGCCGATTTGCTCCTCAGCTTGCGGGCGCGCTAAAAATTCGGCTAAAGCGAGAGGGCGTATATGCTCCGTATGTACGACCGCCTCGGTAAAGCCGTGGCGGTTTTTTTGTATCTACGGAAAGGTTGGGATCCATGATCCGGCTCTCGAACGTCCAGAAAACATATGCAGCCCGGCGTGGCAGCGACGAACATGTTGCGCTGCGCGGCATCAATCTTGATATCGCTGCTGGCGAAATCGTCGGCGTTATTGGCCGCTCCGGTGCGGGCAAATCAACCCTGATCCGCTGCATCAACCTGCTTGAAACCCCGACGTCGGGTTCGGTCACGGTTGATGGCACCGACGTCACCACCCTTTCCAAACGCGACTTGCCACTGTTCCGCCGCCAGCTCGGCATGGTGTTCCAGCACTTCAACCTTCTGTCGTCGCGCACTGTGTTCGACAATATTGCGCTGCCGCTTGAACTCGCCGGTGCGACCAAGGCCGAGATCGCCAAGGCGGTTGATCCGCTGTTGCCCCTCGTCGGGCTTGAAGAAAAGCGTGATCGCCACCCGGCTGAACTGTCGGGCGGTCAGAAACAGCGTGTCGGCATTGCGCGTGCTCTGTCCTCAAACCCCAAGGTTTTGCTGTGTGACGAGGTGACATCCGCCCTTGATCCGGAAACCACCCGTCAGATCCTGACCCTCCTTAAGGACATCAACAAACGCCTTGGTCTGACGATGGTGGTGATCACCCATGAAATGGCGGTGGTCAAGGCGCTGTGTGACCGTGTGGCGGTGATGGATGCTGGCGTGATTGTCGAAGAGGGCGCGGTTGAAGGCATCTTTGCCGATCCGAAACACGCCACCACCCAGTCACTTCTGGCCGATGAATTCATGGATTTCCGCGCCGGATCGGAAGCGAACAGCACCCCAAAAACCAACACAACTACCAGCGGCGTTGCCGCCGGGCAGGAGGGCTAAGTCATGTTTTCTACCCTTGCACCCATTCTGCTGCAGGCGACTGGTGAAACCCTTTATATGGTGGCCGTCTCGCTTACGATTGCGACGGCCTTTGGCTTGCCGCTTGGTGTGTTGCTGGCAACTTCTGGCCGGGGGGAGCTGTTTGAAGCGCTTTGGTTCCAGCGTGTTTTTGGCCCGCTGGTCAATGCGACGCGATCAGTCCCGTTCATCATTCTGGCGGTGGCGATCATTCCGTTTACCCGCTTTGTCGTCGGCACCTCGATCGGCACGTCTGCTGCCATCGTGCCACTGACCGTGGCGGCGATTCCGTTCATTGCGCGGATCATCGAAGGTGCGATGCGCGAAGTGGATGGCGGCCTGATCGAGGCGGCCCAGGCCATGGGCGCGCGCCCGGTCCAGGTCGTGACCAAGGTTCTGTTGCCCGAAGCATTGCCGGGCATCATTCATGGTCTGACCCTGACCGCGGTGACCCTGATTGGCTATTCCGCGATGGTCGGGGCCGTTGGTGCCGGTGGACTTGGTGACCTTGGCATTCGCTATGGTTATCAGCGCTTCCGCCCGGATGTCATGGCCGCCGTTGTCATCACGCTGATTGTCGTGGTGCAGGTCGTGCAAAGCTTTGGCGACTATCTGGCGCGCAAGGCCGACAAACGCAACATCTGAGCATCTCATCGACCAAAATCAGAATGTGAGGATTGCTCACATTCGCCAAATTCCCGCACAAACCCAAATGAAATCAAGGAGTTTTACAATGCGGTTTTTCCTTAAACTGACGGCGGCTGCCGTTCTGGCATCCGCGCTCACCGGTCAGGCACTGGCCAATGACGCGATCAAAATCGGCGTTACCCCGGGTGCGCATGAAGAAGTCATGGAAGAAGTCGTCAAGGTCGCAGCCACCAAGGGCCTGGACATCGAACTGGTCAGCTTCTCGGACTATGTGATTCCTAACCAGGCGCTTGATGATGGCGATCTCGATGCCAACAGCTTCCAGCACGTGCCGTATCTTGATAATCAGATCAAGGATCGCGGGTATGAGCTTTCGGTCGTGGGATATAACATCCTGACCCCGATGGGTATTTATTCCAACAAGATCAAAAGCCTGGATGAACTGGCCGAAGGTGCCGAAGTCGGAATTCCGAACGATCCGACCAATGGCGGTCGTGCGTTGCTCGTGCTGCAGTCCCATGGCCTGATCAAGGTTGATCCGGCAGCGGGCCTTGTGGTCAGCCCGCTTGATATCATCGAAAACCCGAAGAATATCAGCTTTGTAGAGCTTGACGCCGCACAGCTTCCGCGGTCGCTGGATGATCTGGATGCCTCGGCGATTAACACCAACTATGCGCTCGAAGCCGGTCTGAACCCGATCAAGGATTCGATTGCGATCGAAGGCAATGACAGCCCGTATGCCAATGTTATTGTTACCCAAACGGCGCGTAAGGACGAGCCGTGGGTCAAGACGCTGGTTGAAGCTTATCACGATGATGCGGTGCGCAAATTCATCGAAACCAAGTATGAAGGATCGGTTCTGCCGGTATTCAAGCTTCCTGAATAATCATCGCGATTATTCAAAATAATTGAAAAGTCCCGCAGGAAACGCATCCTGCGGGACTTTTTTTTATGTCCGGGTCAAACAAAGCCCAAAATCCAATTGTATGAGGATTTGAGTTGGCCCGATTTAGACATCGGCAAACAGGAGATTGTCGGCGGTCAGATCATCCTTGTCGGTGTCTTCGATGATCACGCCAAATGTCCACGGATCGCCATTGCTGAAATCGACATAAAGGTCATCGCCGGTCTGGGTGGTGTGATCGAGGAAGCTTTCGAAATCCGTGATGCCGGAGCGTACCTGAAGATCGTGTGTCAGAAGCAGGGTATCGGGATGATTGCCAGTTTCATCGCTGTCACCGGTTTCAAACCCGACAACTCGGTCACGACTTGAGGCCTCGGCATCGAAAACAAAGGTATCGTTGCCGCTATTGCCTTCGAGCCAGTCATTGCCGGCCCCGCCCGACAAAAGGTTGTCGCTGAAAACCGGATCACCAAGGGGACCGGCACGCAGCGTATCATGCCCATCGCCGCCATAGAGCGAGACGTCATACCATTCACCGGTGAGCGTATCATTGCCGGCCTCGCCATGGATGTTTTCGCCGACAATGACGTCATCGCCATCGCGGCCATAGATCGTATCCATTCCACGATTGCCGATAAGACGGTTATCCTCATCATCACCAATGATCAGGTCGCTTTGATTGCTGCCATCGACGTTTTCGATGCTGATGAAATGATCGCCGGTGCGGCCCGTGCCGGTTTCAAGATTGATGACCGGTTGCGGGCCATATTCGCCATAGGGCGCATCATTGCCCCATCCGGCGATATAGCTGATGGTGTCAATCCCGTCACCGCCATCAAAGATATTGGTGCGGTCCTCGGAAAAGTCGGTGCTGGCCGCGGCATAGAAGGTGTCATCGCCGCCCTGTCCCTGCATGACGTCACCGTCATCGGTGCGGTTGTAGACCTGATAAAAGGCGTTTTTGCCGTCATCGCCAATCAGCACATCGCCGTAGGTCGTATCGCGGATATCTTCGATATTGCTGTATCGGTCGCCTTCCGCGTCGCCGCCCAACCCGATGCCGGTCGTGAGATTGACGTAAACGCCCTGACCTGAGGGGGCTTGCGTGAAGCCGAAGGTGATTTCATCGCGACCGGGGCCGCCATCAATCACATCAGCACCCGATCCGCCATTGAGTTCGTCATTGCCCGACCCGCCAAACAGCGTATCGTTTCCGGCACTGCCATTGATGTCGTCATGTCCGGCACCGCCATCAAGCGTGTCATCACCAAACCCCAGCTCAAACAGGTGATCGTTGCCGCCCAGCGCGCGGACATAATCGTCGCCCTCGCGTCCATATATCCTGTCGTCCTGTTCTGTTCCGATAATCGTGTCGTTGCCGTCGGTTCCATAGATGTTGTCAACCATGACCATCTCCTGCGTGGAATGCCTTTACCCCGGCAATCCAAGGTTGTGTCGGAATTTTGGCGACTTGATGACTGGTTGCCGACGGGCTTGTTCCGTACGGAAGTGCTGCGCAAAGGGCAGAAACAACACAGGCCCGCAATCATGTATTGCGGGCCTGTATGTTGATCAGATTGAGGCGAGGGTCTCAGGCGACCATCGCGTCGTATTCTTCCTGCTTGTCGAGCCATTTCTGTTCGACCATGGCAAGTTCGTTTTCGATCTGGCCGAGTTCCTTTTGGATGTCGGCCAGTTTTTGGGCGTTGGCGTCTTCGTAAAGGGTGGGGTCGGCCATTTTTTCTTCGATGCCGGCTTTGCGTTCGGAAAGCTTTTCCATCTGCTTTTCGAGCTTTTCGACTTCGCGTTTGATCGGGGCGGCGACTTTGCGTTTTTCAGCCGCCTGCTGGCGTTCGGCCTTGCGGTCGCGTTTGGCGGGTTTGCCATTGCCGTTGCCGTCTTCGCCGCCGTTCTTGTTGGCACGGCGTTCCATGCGCGCACGATCGAGAAGATACTGGCGGTATTCGGCAACGTCGCCGTCAAACGATGTGACCGTGCCGTCCGCCACCAGAACCAGACGATCCGCACAGGCCTCGATCAGATAGGGATCGTGGCTGATGATGATGACCGCACCCTCATAGGCATTGAGCGCATGGTTAAGCGCATCGCGGCTGTCGATATCAAGGTGGTTGGTCGGTTCATCGAGGATGAGCATATGCGGGGCATCAAGCGTCATCAGGGCAAACAGCAGGCGGGCCTTTTCCCCACCCGAGAGGTCCTTGACCTTGGTGTCGCCCTTGGCCCCTTCGAAGGCAAAGCGGCCGAGCTGGGCGCGGACCTTGTGTTCGATCACATCGGGCATCAGGGATGCCATATGCTGATAGGGCGTTTCATCGCCGCGCAGCTCGTCGGTCTGGTGCTGGGCGAAATAGCCGATGCGCAATTTGTTCGACGCATGCTTTTCACCGGACATCAACTGCAAGCGATCGGCCAGAAGCTTTGCCAGGGTCGATTTACCGTTACCATTGGCACCCAAAAGGGCAATGCGGTCATCCATATCAATGCGCAGGCTGATATTGCGCAGGATCGGTTTGCCTTCTTCGTAGCCGACATCGCCATCATGGATGTTGATCAGGGGTGGAGGCAGTTCCTTGGGACTTGGGAAGTCAAAGGAAATGCCGCGATCCTCGACCACCGGGATGGCCGGGCCCATTTTTTCAAGCATTTTGACACGGCTTTGCGCCTGCTTGGCCTTGCTGGCCTTGGCACGGAAGCGGTCGATGAAGGATTGCAGATGCTTTTGCTGGGCGATCTGTTTTTCGTAATGTTTGGAGGCCAGTTCCATCTGTTCGCGACGCGTCTTGGCGAATTTGTCGTAGTTGCCGCCATACAGCGTGACGGTGCCGTCATGCAGATGGGCAATCGATTTGACCACCCGGTTGAGAAGATCGCGATCGTGACTGATCAGGATGATCGTGCCGGGATAGTTGATCAGATAGTTTTCAAGCCAGATGGTGGCTTCGAGATCAAGGTGGTTGGTCGGCTCATCGAGCAGCAGCAGATCCGGGCGCAGGAAAAGGGTGGCCGCCAAGGCCACACGCATGCGCCAGCCACCCGAGAAATCATCACAGGGGCGTTGTTGCGCATCGCCGTCAAAACCAAGGCCGGACAAAATGGCGGCAGCACGCGCCTCGGCGGTATGGGCTTCGATATCGGCCAGGCGTGTATGGACCTCGGCGATGCGGTGCGGGTCGGTGGTGGTTTCGGCCTCTGCCAGCAAATCGGCGCGTTCGGTGTCGGCCGCCAAAACGGTTTCAAGCAGGGATCGCGAACCTGCCGGGGCTTCTTGCGATACCACACCCATGCGGGCCCGCTTGGACAGCACAATATCGCCGCCATCGCCGGGCAGGTCGCCCGAGATCAGTTTGAGAAGGGTCGATTTCCCTGCACCGTTGCGCCCGATCAGGCCGACCTTGTGGCCATCGGGGATGGTCAGCGATACCCGGTCAAGAATGACACGTCCGCCAATGCGATAGGTGAGGTCGGTAATTTGCAGCATTTTCGGTTGGTCTCTTGAACTGGTTTGCGGGCGCTTTGGGCGCAGTTTAGGGGGAATCGCAAGGATTTCTGTGCTTTCAATAGGACAGGAGCGTGTTTGACGCAAGGATTCTTCAAATTGTCATGGCCGGTGTGATTTCGATGACAGATCCGGGCAAAACCGGTGCTAAATCGCAGTTTCATGCCTTTTGGGGGCGTTTTGCAGGCGAAACGGGTGAATGCAACGGCTGCAGGTCTGGTTTGCAGCGGTAGAACTATGTGTTGCGTTGCGATCCAACCCCGTTTATATAGCGCCAACCTTCGGGTCTGTGGATGATAAGGGCGGTCTTTGGTGCCGCCTTTATCTTCCGCAGGCCCTTTGTACTCGGGGGGCTTCTTGGGGGCCCTCTTTGGGGGTAACGAATTTTTACAAAGCTTAGGTGAAACCAATGGCTGTCGAACGCACTCTTTCGATCATCAAGCCGGACGCAACGCGCCGCAACCTGACTGGCAAAATCAATGCCGTCATCGAAGAAGCTGGCCTGCGCATTGTCGCACAGAAGCGCGTCGCTTTGACCCGCGCTCAGGCTGAAGGTTTCTATGCAGTTCACAAAGAACGTTCGTTCTTTGGCGAACTGGTAGACTTCATGGTCTCTGGCCCGGTTGTTGTCCAGGTTCTCGAAGGCGAAGATGCCGTCGTTAAGTACCGCGAAGTAATGGGCGCAACCAACCCGGCAAATGCCGAGGAAGGCACCATCCGCAAACAGTTTGCAGAATCCATCGAAGCGAACTCGGTCCACGGTTCGGACTCGCTCGAAAACGCTGCAATCGAAATTGCATATTTCTTCGCTCAGACCGAAATCGTCGGCTAAGCCAAGAATACCGAATTACCGGTTCTTCCGGCATGAAACGCCCCGCAAGTTGCGGGGCGTTTTTTGTTTTACGGCAATGTTTGGTGATTGTGCGAAACGCGATGGATCATTGGCGCACATCATCGAGGAAGGTATCGACCGACTGGCGCAGCGCGTTTGACCCAGAGGCGAGTTCGTGGGCGGCCTTGGCCAGTTCGGATGCGCGTGCGCGGTTTTGCTCGGCCGCGGACTGAATGCTGTCAGACTGATCGGACGCCTTGCTGGTTGCGTCCGAGGCATCAAGGACGCGGGCGGCAATTTCGGCGGTGGCGACACCCTGTTGTTCGATGGCAGCGGCAATTGATGATGCGATTTCACTCATATCGGAAATAACGGTAGTGATGCCCTTGATGGCATCGACCGATTGTTTGGTGGCATCCTGAATACCGGTGATCTGTGATCCGATTTCATCGGTGGCCTTGCCGGTTTGATTGGCGAGGTTCTTGACCTCGGATGCGACAACGGCAAAGCCCTTGCCAGCGTCGCCTGCGCGGGCCGCCTCGATCGTGGCATTAAGGGCCAGCAGGTTGGTCTGTTCGGCAATATCGGAAATAAGCCCAAGTACCTCGCCGATCTTGGCGGCAGATACGGCCAAACCTTCGACCAGCTGGTTGGTGTGTTCGGCCTGGGAAACTGCACTGCCGGAAATCTCAAGCGAGCGGTCGACCTGGGCACGAATTTCATTGATCGAGGCACTGAGTTCTTCAGCCGCCGATGCAACGGTTTGGACGTTACGGTTGGCCTCCGACGATGCCTGATTGACGTCGTTTGCCATGGCGGCGTTGATATCCGCGGTTTCGTTGAGATTGTCGGAGGTGTCCTTGACGGTGCCGACCGATCCGGTCACAGAGCCAAGAATGCGGCTGATTTCACCATCGAATTTCTTGATCGATGCGAGGCGGGCGGTATTGGCGGCATCAAGGGCCTTTTGTTCCTGCTCCTTTTCGGCGGTCATTTTGTCAGAGGCAATCATATTGTCCTTGAAAACCTGAACGGAGCGGGCCATGTCGCCGATTTCGGTTTGGGCACGGACATAGGGGATGTCGACATTGATGTCGCGCCCGGCCAGTTTGCCCATGTCATCGGCAAGACGCGTGATCGGATAGACAATCCCGCGGCGTGCACCGATGGTAAACAGGATGGCCAGAACAAAGCCGACAATGGTGACTGTGATCATCGTGGCTTCGGACAGGGTGATTTGCCTTTCCATGTCCGACAGGCCGGCATCCATGTCGTCATGAACGATTTCCTCAGCCGCGTCGGCAAGGCTGATGAAACGTTCGAAGCTGGCATCAAATTCGACATCGGCCTCGGCATCAGCACTCAGATTGGCAAGGGTATTGTCCGCGCGCGTCTTGGCGGTGTTGGCAAGCGCGTTGATATCATTGGCAAGCTTGGTGGTCTGATCGGACAGCGCCGGGATGTTGATCGCGGTGATGCGGTTGCGGGCTTCGGTGAAGTTTTCGGCAACCCCGTCATAGGTCAGTTCGGGATCACCACTTAGAAGTTCTTCGAGAAACAGGTGGCCGTTGGCCAGACGATAGCGGGCCTCGCCAACGTTTTCGATGGCGGCAAGGGCAGCAGGATCAGTGCTTTGGCGGAGCGGCGGGAGGAGCTTACCAAGGTCGGTTTGCAGGTTTTCATAGAGACTGTCGAATTGCTGATCGGCACCGGTGCCGACACCTTCCTGAGAGGCTATGCGGGCATAGCGGCGTTCGCTGACCGCGATCAGGGTGTCAAGGGCGACAAGGACGTCTTCGATCTGGGCGCGGACAGCGGGACTTTGGGAGGCGACAAAGGTTCCTTCGTCATTGGTGCCGCCTTCAAGGATCGCATTGGCGTACCAGCGCGATTCATCGAGAAGGGCCCAGACCTCGTTAATGTCTTCGGAGGTATCACCGCCCATGATTTCTTCAAGCAGCAAATGGGCGTTGGTGGCGGTGAGCTTGATTTCCATCGCGGCGTCGCCGAGCGGCGCAAGATCGACCGCGACGGTTTTGCTTTCAGATGACAGCAGTTTGGTGAACACAATGCCCGCAACACCGGTAAGCGTGGTGACGAGTGCCATTGTGATGAAGGCCATCATCAATCTTGTGCTGATGCGAAAACGGTCGAGCATACATTCCACCCCAGACGTTTTTTGAACTGTTCCAATTTGGTGGCGCGTTAGGTCTTGAGGTTGGGCCGGGGGGCGTTCTTTTCAATGTTTTGCGGTAAAAACGTAGAAAAGCTGCCCGTTTGCGGCGTGCAAAGCGGGCAGCTCTATTACGGCATAAAAGGGAATTGAGGCGAGTTTAGTCGATCAGGAATGCGGCCATCAGCAGCAGGAGAACCCCGATCGAGATCACGCTCCAGAGCATGAATTTTGTCCAGTGGTGCCAGCCTTCCTCGTGGTGGTGCACCAGGCCTTCGTCGTAATCGCTTCCTTGCATTGTTTCCTCCCTGTTGTTGGGACCATTGTTTGGTTTGCTGTTATCACGCAAGACAACAAGGTGATGGTAGCGCAAATCAACTCAGGGGTGAATTGCTTTGATGTTGTTGACTGTTTTCATCTGTTCAATCTCAAGCCTACAGGCTTTGAAAAACAAAAAAGCTGCCGGAAAACGGCAGCTTTTTATTTTTCGGATCGATGCCGGTTGGCAGATCACAGAAGGAAGATCGCCATCAGGATCAGCAGGGCAATGATCGAGATGGTGCCCCATTTCACGAAGTTGGTGTAGCCGTGATAGATGCTGACATGGGTTTCAGTCAGTTCGTAATCGTTACCCTGCAAATTTGCCTCCTTGGATTGGATATTTTGGGATTGTTCAAATGTATATCCACGAAGTTGATGCAGTGCAAGATGCAGATTAACCATAGATGTTAGACATTTGACCGACTTCACATCGGTGCGGCTTTGTGTTTGATGCCAAGGGGTTACTGGATGCTTGATTTGCAGCCATAGGGCAGGAAGGTGCCCGATAGCCCGTGGCTCATCATCGCAAACGACATCTTGTTGGCATAGTCGAGTTCCGTCTTGGATTTCGGGCAGGCATAGGCGCGCCCGGCACAGCCATTTTCGATATAATCTTCTTCGGCCGTGGCAAATTCGGGGCTGAGTGCGCCGCGCGGAATTTCATCAAGCATTTCATCCCGGGTTTCCTGATAGACGGCGCATTTTTGCGCCCGCCAGGATTTTTCACCCGTTTGCATGTCGGCCTTGTAAGACTCCAGTTCTGGATCGGAATCGGCAACTGCGGGACTGGTGAGCATGGCCAAAACGGCGAGGGGGATGATCAGTCCTAAGAGCTTGCGCATCATGATATCGGTTTTCCGTGGCGGTGGGGGCATTCGGTAATCCCATAACAGCATCAGAATGCGCAAAGATTATGACCCCGGTTTGCGGATCTGGCAGCAGGTCACGAAAAAGGCGGGGCACATGATTATGCCCCGCCTTTTATGCGTTCAGAAACCTGCGCAGCCAGCGCCAAAGGTTCTTTCATCCGGGCTCGAGCGCCGGGTTGATTTCAGCGAAATCGGCCTTGGGTGCGTCGGCCACAGTCACGATGCCCTTGGCATCGACCGAGACGCGGCCTTCGGCGATCCAGCGGATAACCTGCGGGTAGATGCGGTGTTCCTGTTTAAGGATGCGTTGCGCCAGTTTGCCTGCATCGTCGCCGGGCAGGACCGGGACGACGGCCTGGGCGATGATCGGGCCGCTATCGACTTCGGGGACGACGTAATGCACCGTGCAACCAGCGAATTTCACCCCGGCATCCAGGGCGGCCTGATGCACACCGAGACCCTTGAAGCTTGGCAAAAGCGACGGGTGGATGTTGATCAGTTTGTCTTTCCAGCGGGTGACAAAGCTTTCGCTGACCAGACGCAGGTAACCGGCCAGAACGACAAGGTCGGCACCGCTTTCTTCGATCAGGGTGCTGACGGCATTATCATAGGCCTCGCGCCCGCCGGGATAACCCTTGTGCGAGATGGCCTCCGACCGGATGCCCGCACGACGGCCGCGTTCAAGCCCGCCTGCATCAAGCTGGTTGGAAAAGACCAGCACGATTTCGGCCGGGTAGTCGGGCGCATTACAGGCATCGATGATGGCTTGCAGGTTGGACCCGCCGCCTGAAATCAGAACGGCGAGCTTCAACTTGGTTACTTTTCCCATGAAGGGCCCATGTTTTTGATCACGACCTGCGGGCCATCGCCAGCACGCGGGCCGATGACACCGATCTGGCTGACGGTTTCGCCGTGTTCGCGCAGGATGGCTTCGGCTTCATCGGCTTTATCGGCCGGAACAACGACGCACATGCCAATGCCGCAGTTAAAGGTACGTGCCATTTCGGTTGCCGGAATGCCACCCTGTTTGGCGAGCCATTTAAACACCGGAAGATATTCCCAGGTGCTGGCATCAAACACAGCGGTCAGGTTTTCAGGCAGAACGCGCGGGACGTTTTCGGTCAGACCACCACCGGTGATGTGGGCAAGTGCCTTGACCAGACCGGCCTTGTGCGCCGCCAGGCAGCTTTTGACATAAACCTTGGTCGGTTCAAGCAGGGCTTCGCCAACGGTTTTGCCCGGTGCGAAGGGGGCTTCGTCGGCGTAGCCAAGGCCCGCCATATCGACGACCTTGCGCACCAGCGAATAGCCGTTGGAATGAACGCCACTGGATGCCAGGCCAAGGATCACGTCGCCCTCGGCAACGTTGGAGCCATCAAGCAGTTCGCCGCGTTCGGCCGCACCAACCGCAAAACCGGCCAGATCATATTCGCCGTCGGCATACATGCCGGGCATTTCGGCGGTTTCGCCACCGATCAGCGCACAACCCGCCTGTTTGCAGCCCTCGGCAATACCGCCCACGACACTTGCGGCGTTATCGACCGAAAGCTTGCCGGTTGCGAAGTAATCGAGGAACAGAAGCGGTTCTGCGCCCTGTACGACAAGGTCATTGACGCTCATGGCGACAAGGTCGATGCCGACCGTGTCATGTTTGTCAGCCAAAAAGGCGACTTTCAGCTTGGTGCCGACACCATCGGTGCAGGATACCAGAACCGGGTCGTTATATCCGGCAGCCTTCAGATCAAAAAGGGCGCCAAAGCCGCCAAGACCACCGGCAACACCGGAACGGGTTGTTGCTTTTGCAAGCGGTTTGATTCGTTCGACAAGGTCATTCCCGGCATCGATATCGACACCGGAGTCCTTATAGGTAAGGCCGTTAGAGGTGGTCATTTCGGGGTCCCTGGCATCAAACATGCATGAATAAAAGGCGGCAAAACCGCGTTTTTCATCAGCACGTATCGACGTCCAATCGACGGGCAACTGTCGTATTGCGGTCCGGGTCGCAGGGAACCTGCTGTTTGACCAATCCGCCTTACTGACGCCTTTAATCAGATATAGAGGATATCGCGATCCTGCTGATAAAAAACGCGGGCTTGATAATTTCCGCTGGGCCGAAAATACTCAAACGCGGGCAATATGCAATGATCACCTGCGCATGACAGAGTTTTCTTTGCAGAATGCGTTCAACATGCCACAAAGAGCGTTATAGAAGAATACAACAAGACACGACTTAAAATAAGACTAGGGCAAAGAGGCATACGTGCTTACTTCATTGAAAAACATCAAGATGTGGGCGGGTGCCGCCACCGTAGCAGCCATTATGGCCTTTCCGGCAGCGGCGCAGGACATTTTCACCGTCAGCGGTGTTCATGTTGACGAGCGCGCCGAAACTGCGGCTGCTGCGCGCGAGCGTGCACTTGAAATCGGTCAGCGCAAGGCGTTTGAAGAAGTGGTTGCCCGCTTGACCCTGCCCGAAGATCGCGCCGGACTTGCGACACCGGAAACATCGGTGATCACGAACATGGTGCGCGATTTCGGGGTGTCGGACGAAAAGACATCATCCGTGCGCTATATTGCGGACATGACCGTGCGCTTCAAGGATGACGAGCTTCGCCGGTTCTTGCGGTTCCGCGATATTTCATTTGCCGAATTGCAGTCCAAACCGGTGATGATCGTGCCGGTCTATCGCACGAATAATTTCGTCAATCTGTGGGATGATCCCAATCCGTGGCGCGATGTCTGGGCGCGCAATATCGCGACATCGGGACTGGTGCCGATCAAGGCGCCGATTGGCGATCTGACCGATATCAGCACCGTTTCGGCCGAGCAGGCCGAAAGCGGATCGATGGAACGTCTGTCCCAGCTTGCCAAACGTTATGGCGCGGATGTGGCTGTTGTCGCCAGTGCCGAGGTCAGCGGGCCAGAAGGCGGCGAGACGGTTGATGTATCCGTCACCCGTTATGAGCCCAATGGCGCGCCGCAGATTTTTGGTGTGCAGGAAAAGACGCAAGCTGGCGAGACGCTGAATGAAACGCTGGTGCGCGCCGCCAAATCGGTTCAAGAGCAATTGGCTGATGGCTGGAAACGCGCCAACCTGATCAATTACAGCACGGGTGGCAACCTGATGGTGTTTATCCCGATTACCGGTCTTGCAGACTGGGCGGGGATCGAGAACAAGCTGATCGGGCTTCCGGTGGTGCGCAATTCGCGGGTGATCGCGATGTCGAAGCGCGAAGTGCAGGTATCAATCGAATATGTCGGATCGGCCAATCAGTTGCAGACAGCGCTTAATCAGCAGAACCTGAGCCTGTCGCGGATGGGGGAACTTTGGTTCATCCAGCCAAGCGGGGCGGATCGTTTGCAGGGGCTGTCGTTAGGCGGATAAGCCTTTTGCAGGACAGGGACAGTTTAACAGGGGCCGGGGAATGACATTACGACAGCAAGCACGTTTCTGGCTGATCTTTGTTGTTGGATTCTTTTTCCTGATCTGGCTGTTTTCGGGCATCCTGTTGCCGTTCGTGGCCGGGATGGCGATTGCCTATTTCCTGGATCCGCTTGCCGACCGGCTTGAGGAACGCGGGGCCAGCCGGGTGATTGCGACCAGCATCATCACGTTCCTTTTCTTCCTTGTGTTCATTCTGGTGATGTTGATTGTCGTGCCGATGATCGGCAGCCAGTTGGCAGGATTCCTTGAGCGGTTTCCGGGCTATGTCGACACGTTGCGAACCAATGTCGCGCCGTATTTGCAAAATGTGCTTGATCGTGTCGCGCCCGAAACCCTGCAAAGTGTATCGGATGCGATCAAGGGACAGAGTGCCAATGCCCTTAAATGGGTCGGTAATGTTCTGACCAATGTGCTTTCGGGCGGTCTCGCACTTTTGAACTTCCTGAGCTTGCTGTTCATTACGCCGGTGGTGTCGTTTTATCTGCTGCGCGACTGGGACAAGATTGTTGCCAAGGTGGACAGTTACCTGCCCAGACGGTCGGCCAAGGATATCCGCCAGTGTGTCAGCGAGATTGACGAAACCCTTGCAGGCTTTGTCCGCGGGCAGGCGACGGTATGCATTCTGCTGGGCCTGTTTTACGGGCTTGGCCTGACGCTGGCGGGGCTTGAGTTTGGCTTTGTCATTGGTTTGATGACCGGGCTTGTGTCGTTTGTGCCCTATTTCGGGATGATTGCCGGATTTGCAGTGGGCATGGGTGTGGCGCTGGCACAGTTTGGCTTTGGGCTTGATCTTGGGCTGGTGGCGCTGGTGTTTTTGATCGGCCAGGTGCTTGAGGGCAATTTCCTGACCCCCAAGCTTGTGGGCGACAAGGTCGGGCTGCATGCCGTTTGGGTGATGTTTGCCTTGCTTGCCGGGGGTGCGGTGTTTGGACTTCTTGGTGTGATGCTGGCCGTGCCGGTGGCGGCTGTGATCGGCGTGCTTGTACGTTATGGCTTAAGGCAGTATCTCGATAGCAGGCTTTATGATCACGGACCGGACGCTGGCAACAATGCCACGACCGAGACCGAGAAATAGCCCCCAGAGATCGAGATCAGCAAATTGAGTTTACTGTGACCCGGGTGACATCCAAGCCGGACAAAGATAACGACCCGCAGCAATTGCCGCTGGCGCTTGAAATGCGTCCGGCGTTGGGGCGCGATGATTTCATGGTGGCCGATTGCAACAGCGAAGCGGTGGCGTGGATCGACCAATGGCCGAAATGGCCAGCCCCGGCCTTGTGCCTGTATGGGCCAAAGGGATGCGGGAAAAGTCATCTGGCGGAAGTGTGGCGGGCGCGATCCGGTGCGTTGCAGGTCGCAGCATCGGACTTGAACGGGATCAATCCAGATGAGCTTCTCGGCGATGCCACCGGTCTTGTGATCGAGGATGCGGACCTTGTGGCCGGCGCGGGCCTTGATGAAACCGTCTGTTTCCATATTTACAATATGCTGAAGGAACGCGGTGGGCATTTGTTGTTGACCGCAAGCCAGCCGCCATCGCGCTGGCACATTGATTTACCCGATCTGAAATCACGGCTCGGCGCAGCCCTGGTGTGCGAGATTTCCCCGCCGGATGATGATTTGATTGTCGGATTACTGATCAAGCTGTTTGCCGACCGGCAGATCCCCGCCAGCCCGCAAATCATCAGTTACGTTTTGCCAAGGATCGAACGGTCCTTTGCGGCGTTAAGTCAATTGGTGGCGGCCATTGATCGTCGGGCACTGGCCGAAAAGCGGGCGGTGACCTTGCCGCTGGTGCGCAGTGTCATGGATGACATGGCCACGAAATCGTAACATCGAAACGAATTTCGTAAGCCGATCAGGTTGTTACAGGTTATCATCACCACCACCTAACAGATTGCATTCAATAACCGGAAGCTGCATGTGAGCCCGCAACGCGTAAAAGCAAAACCGTCGCTTAAGAGCCAGACCGATACCCTGATTTCCGATGGACATGTTTTGGGGTGGCGGGAATGGATCGGCCTTCCTGATCTTGGCGTGCCGTTGATCAAGGCCAAGGTTGATACCGGGGCCCGAACATCATCGCTGCATGCGCTTAATCCAAAGAAAGTCGTGCGTGACGGGCAGGATTTTGTATCATTTACCCTGCCGCATTATCGCGGGGACGGGCATGGGCGGATCGATTGTCTGGCACCGCTGATTGAAATGCGCGAGATTCGCTCTTCGAACGGAAGTGCCGAAGAACGGTTTGTGATTGCCACCCATATCCAGGTTGGGCATCACAAATTGAAAGTTGAAGTATCGCTGGCAAACCGGTCAATCATGGGCTTTCCCATGCTTTTGGGCCGCACAGCGATGAAAGCAGGAAGATTTTTGGTGCTGCCATCGAAATCTTATCTTGCAGGGAAGCCGGAACAGAGATAGACGCGCAGAAGAACGACCCATTGCCGGAACAAGATCCCGACAGGGTCGTTTTACTTTCTGACAATTCCGCATTCGCCAGCCACCGGTATTATACCGGTCGCACTTCGTTTTGCCGACCTTGGGGGACATCTTATGAAAATCGCGATGCTTGCACGCAATCCAAACCTTTACTCCCACAAACGGTTGGTCGAGGCGGCCGAAGCACGCGGGCATGAGTTGGACATCATCAATACCCTGCGGGTGTCGATGAACATCACGTCGCTGAAACCGGAAATCTATTACGGCGGTGACAAGCTTACCGGTTATGACGCGGTGATCCCGCGTATCGGTGTGTCGGTGACCCAGTTCGGTCTGGCAGTACTGCGCCAGTTTGAAATGATGGGCGTCTATCCGTTAAACGAGTCTGTTGCCATTGGCCGATCGCGCGACAAGTTGCGTTCGCTGCAGATCCTGGCACGCCGCGGTATTGGTCTGCCGGTGACAGCCTTTGCCCATGACCCGAAAAAGACTGATGAAGTTCTGTCGATTGTTGGTGGTGCGCCGGTGGTGATCAAGCTTCTGGAAGGCACACAGGGCATCGGTGTGGTTCTGGGCGAAACCGAAAAATCCGCCAAATCCGTGATCGAGGCGTTCCGTGGCGCCAATGTTGCGATCATGGTGCAGGAATTCATCAAGGAAGCCGGCAACAGCGATATCCGTTGCTTTGTGATTGGTGGCAAGGTGGTTGCCAGCATGGAACGCAAAGGGGCTGAGGGCGATTTCCGGTCCAACATCCATCGTGGTGGTTCGTCGCGTGCGATCCGCATCACGCCGCAGGAACGCTCAACCGCCGTTGAAGCCGCCAAGGCGATGGGGCTTAATGTTTGTGGTGTTGATATCCTGCGATCCAATCACGGGCCGGTGGTGATGGAGGTGAACTCCTCACCGGGACTGGAAGGCATCGAGAATGCGACGGGCAAGGACATTGCCGGCATGATCATTGAATTCATGGAAAAAGATTTCAAACCCGGTAAGGTGCGGACCAAAGGCAAGGGATAAGAACAAGGGATACCACAATGAGCGAAACCGGATCACCGAAGGGGAAAGGCAAAGCGCCCAGAACCCCCAAGAACCCTGATTTTGAAATCGCTGGGAAAAAGGTTGCTCCGGGCACGCGCCAGATTGTTGATATCCCGATCTCGCTTTTGTCCAACCACACGCCGGTCAATCTGACGGTCAATGTCGTGCATGGCAAACGACCGGGGCCAGTGATTTTCGTCAGTGGTGCTGTCCATGGCGACGAGATTGTCGGGGTGGAGGTTATCCGCCGCGTTTTGAAATCAACCGCATTGCGCGGCATGCGTGGAACGTTGCTTGCCGTGCCCGTGGTCAATGCGTTCGGGTTCCTTAACAACACCCGCTATCTTCCTGACCGGCGCGATTTGAATCGCTGCTTCCCGGGGCATTCGCGTGGATCCCTGGCCGCACAGCTGGCCCATTTGTTTTTGCATGAAATTGTCGAGAGATCTGATTTCGGTATCGATCTGCATTCGGCGGCGGTTCACAGGGTTAACTTGCCGCAGATCCGGGTCAATGAAGATGACCCGAATATCATGGAATATGCCGAGGCGTTTGGTGCGCCGATCATCCTGACCAGTCCGCTGCGCGACGGATCGCTTCGCGAAGCCGCACGCGAGCTTGGCGTGCCGATCCTGCTGTTTGAGGCGGGCGAGGGGCTTCGTTTTGATGAAATGTCGATCCGTGCAGGGGTGTCGGGCGTTTTGCGCGTGATGCGCAAACTGGGCATGACATCGCAGCGCACCGTGCGCGAACCGCGCGTGCCATCATTCAAATCCTCCAACAGCCATTGGCTGCGCGCACCGGCGGGCGGCATTTTGCGGACCTTCAAACTGGCCGGGGAGTTTGTCCGGGCCGGGGATGTGGCCGCGGCGGTATCCGATCCGTTCGGGCAACGTGACGAAGAAGTCATCGTGCGCGAGGAAGGTTTGATTATTGGGCGGACCAACCACCCGATTGTCAATCAGGGGGACGCGCTGTTTCATATCGCGTCGATCAAGCGGCCGTCGGAAGTCCAGGAACGCATGGACGCCATCGAAACCCATCTGCAATCCGATCCGCTTCTGGATGAGGACGAGATTATCTAATCTCTGGAGAGCCTTGGGGCATATGTTGCCCGAATACGGCGAAGATCAGCCCTGCATCGAAGCCACTGGCGAATTGTGGCAGGCAATGCTATAGCAGTCGGCATGGAACCAATTACAACTACAGAAGAACTTCGCAGTCTTTGTGAAAGATTGCGCAAGTTCGAATATGTCACTGTCGATACCGAATTCATGCGGGACTCGACCTATTGGCCGCAACTGTGTCTGGTGCAGCTGGCAAGTCCGGAGCCGTCCGATAACGGGGCTGCGGTCGATCCGCTTGCCGAGGGCATTGACCTGACGCCGCTGTTCGAACTGATGCAGGACGAGGCGGTGGTCAAGGTGTTTCACGCTGCCCGCCAGGATATCGAGATTTTCGTCCATCTGTCGGGCAAGGTCCCCCATCCGGTATTTGACACCCAGGTGGCGGCGATGGTGCTGGGCTATGGTGATCAGGTCGGCTATGAGACGCTGGTCAACAAGGTGGCGCGCAAGAGCATTGATAAATCGATGCGCTTTACCGATTGGTCGCGTCGTCCGCTTTCGACCAAACAGATCAGTTACGCGCTTTCGGATGTGACCCATCTGCGCGTGATCTACGAAGCGTTTCATGAACGCCTTGAGGCCAATGGTCGTGCGGTCTGGCTGTTTGAGGAAATGGAACGCCTGACCGATCCGTCGATCTATTCGATTGATCCGGCCGAGGCATGGAAGCGGCTTAAAACCCGATCCAACAGCCCGAAATTCCTTGCGGTGGCGCGCGCGCTTGGCGAATGGCGTGAGACTGAAGCACAGCGCAAGAACCTGCCGCGCAACCGGGTTTTGCGCGATGATACCTTGCTTGATATCGCTGCCCGTCAGCCGATGACCGACAAGGATTTGGATAAAACCCGTGGCGTTGGCCGAAACTTTGGCACCTCCAAACCGGGGCAGGCGATTATCGAGGCGATCAAGGCAGCCCTTGATAGCCCGCAAGATCAGTGGCCGAAGCCAAAGGAACGCATCGAACTGCCAGCCGGGATTGGCCCGACGGTCGAGTTGCTGAAGGTGTTGCTTAAACTCTGTGCCGAAGAAAAGGGCGTTGCCCAGCGCCTGGTGGCATCAAGCGACGATCTTCAGAACATCGCGGCTGATGACAATGCAGACGTTCCGGCCATGCGTGGCTGGCGGCGCGAGCTTTTCGGGCAATACGCGCTGCGTCTCAAGCACGGCCAGCTTGGCCTTAAGCTTAAAGACGGCGAAGTGGTCTTTGTCGAGCTTGATAAATAGCCAAGCATACTGCCTTCGAAACTGACGAAAAAGAAACGGGCCTTTGGCCCGTTTTTCTTTGTTGTAAAACCCTAAAACTGATCTATTTAGGATGGTGCAGCAAGTTGATGGTGGAGCCGTTTCGACGCATGGAAAGGCTCTAGCATGAGATTAATCGGGATTGTAGCGTTACTTGGGACGCTGGCATTGGGGGCATGCTCAAGTTCTGGGACAGATGATTACAAAAGGTTGTTGGAGAATCCGCCCAAAACCTATGAAACAGTTTCCGAGGCGGTAAAAAGCGAGCCGAGCTTTTTTGTCGAGGCCGATGACTGGAAGACATTCGGGGTTCGCATTACCGATCCTGCACTTTCGCAGGGAGGCAGCCTGAATAACTTCAAGGTCGGTCGAACCACACTGGATGCCGATCAGAAATACTGGATCCATGTCAGTTCGCTTTGCTACGAATGCTTGGGCTTTCGCAAGAAAGTGATGCCGTTTAACGCTTACCTGTTTGACCCTGATTATGAACAGATCGAGACGATCAAAGGCGATATTCAGGGTATGGGCGGTGGTGGCGGGATCATTTTTGTCCCGACCAAAGCGGGTGACTACTATGTTTTGGTTGCCGCAGACAATTCCAGAATTGCAGAGAAATTTGCCGGTCAGATTGATTTGACGACTTCTGGCGTTAAGGGGCTTGAAGCCATGGATGGTGGTGGCCTAATGGGGTATCCTGTCTATCCCAGTCCGGAAGGCAGCATGATGTTAAACGTGCGCACGCTCGTTGAAGAGTAATCCCTGCGCCAAAGGCGGACTGTGGCGTAGATATCAAACGGGGCCCGACGGCCCCGTTTTTGTTTTTGAACCGGTTTGACCAAACGATCAGGCGGGCAGGGCGGTATCAAGCAGGGCGGTTGCCATGGTTTTGGCGATCCGGGCCGATTCGGGCATGCCGCGCACCTGGGCTGTGACAATTGCCCCTTCCTTGAGAAGGGCGAGTTGTTGGGCGAGTTGTGCGGGGTCTTTTGCACCGGCCTTTGTGCACAGATCGGCAATATGTTCGAGCACGCAGCGTTTGTGTTCGGCGGCGATCTGGTGGGCCGGGTGATCAAGTTTGGCGAACTCGCTTGAAGCGTTGATGAACGCGCAGCCGGAAAAGCCCATGCCCTTGAAGGCGCGGCCATGAAACCATTCTTCGAGCGCATCAAACATCGCAAGCAACTGATCGCGCGGATTGGTTGATGCCTTTTGCATTTCAGCGGTCAGCCAGTCACGGAATTGTTCATCGCGGCGCGTAAGGGCGGCCAGGATCAGTTCATCCTTGGACTTGAAGTGTTTGTACATCGTCATTTTGGCGACGCCGGACTCGGCCAGAATCTTGTCGATTCCGGTGGCGTTGAAGCCCTGTGTATAGAAAAGTCGCAGGGCCGTATCGACGAGAACGTCGCGTTTAGACTTCAATTTTCTTACTCCAATAGTCAGACCTGTCTGTATTCTTGTGGCGGGAAAGCCGCAGAATTGCAAGCGTTTCAGATGCAGGAACGGTCATTCCAAAAATATATTTGACATGTAGACAGACCTGTCTGTATACATGTTTTCAACACTGATCAACCCGAACTTGTTTAGGAGAGTTTCAATGACCCGTATTTCCCTGCCTGCTTCGATCGATGCTGCACCGGAAGCTTCCCAGCCGCTTCTTGAAGGTGTGAACAAGATGCTTGGTTCGGTTCCGAACCTGTTTCGCCTGACGGCAAACAGTCCGGCCGCCCTTGAGGGCTATCTTGGTTTGAATGGGGCGCTTGCCAAAGGTGCGCTCGATCCGCAGACCCGCGAACGCATTGCCCTTGCGGTGGCACAGCTTAATGGCTGTGACTATTGCCTGTCGGCGCATACTTATCTGGGCAAAAACATCGCCAAACTTGATGACGCCGAGATTGCGGCAAACCGCAATGGCACGTCGAGCGATCAGAAGGCGGATGCGGCTGTGCGCTTTGCCGTCGCTTTGGTCAAAAACCGTGGCCAGGTGAGTGAAGGTGACGTCAGTGCCGCCAAACTTGCCGGTTACAGCGAGGCGGAACTGGTCGAGATCGTGGCCCATGTCGCGCTCAATACCCTGACCAATTACCTCAACGAAGCCTTTGATACCCCGATTGATTTCCCGGTGGTGAATGCCTCTGCTGCCTAAGGCAGGGTTCACTTCCGGCAACTCCCCCGGTCGGCATTCCCCCCTCCGCATGTTGCTGCGCGCCGACCGGGGTCCCTTTATCGACCAAACACCAAAGGATCAGATTGATGTCACGGCCTCCTCTTCCGCCTTTTAACGTCGAAACCGCCAAACAGAAGGTCCGTATGGCCGAGGATGGCTGGAACGGCCGCGATCCCGAGAAGGTGTCGCTGGCCTATACGCCAGACAGCCGTTGGCGGAACCGCGCCGAGATTTTCGAGGGTCGGGAAAACATCGTTGAATTCCTGACCCGCAAATGGGCCAAGGAGCTGGAGTACCGTTTGATCAAGGAACTCTGGGCGTTTCACGAAAACCGCATCGCTGTGCGCTTTGCCTATGAGTATCGCGACGACAGCGGCAACTGGTTTCGGGCCTATGGCAACGAGAACTGGGAATTTGATGAAGACGGCCTGATGCGCCATCGCGTGGCATCAATCAATGACAAGCCGATTTCGGCTGAAGACCGGCTGTTCCATTGGCCGCTTGGCCGCCGTCCGGATGATCATCCGGGGCTGTCAGACCTGGGGCTTTAGTCCCGATAACCCCGCCATGTTCCGGTTCCGGCAATGGACAGGAAAGTTCGGCGGAAACGCGTTCTACTTGGGGCCTTACCCCTGGCAGGCAAGATGGTGCGTCCCCGGTGCTGTCTTGCCTGTACCCCCGCCCCCCGCATAGGAGCCTGAACATGATTATCAAATATATCGCTTTTTCGATTACCTCGACGGCTGTGCTTTTTGTCTCTTCTCTGCTGACCTTTACCCCCTGAAGGTCAGGGACCGTTTGGTCCGTTTCTGATGCCTCCCTGAAAACTTGCCGGGCCCCTTTCGGGGCCCGTTTTTTGTCAGATGAAAAGCACCTTTTCGGGGGCTTGATGTGATGAGAGGCGTTGAGGGCCTAGAACATTGTGTTGTTATTTGCCGATGTCGCCGGAACCGGCTGAACGACATCCCAATGTTCGATAACCTTGCCGTTGTCATCAAAGCGGAAAATGTCCATCACAGCGCTTTCGCCCTGCGCGGAGGTTGACCGGACATGCAGCACGACCAGATCATCCTCGGCGACGGTGCGGACGATATCAGCATGGATAGAGGGATCTGACGCCAGCCAGCCAGAGATGGCACTACGGAAACCTTCGATGCCATCGGCGGCAAACGGGTTATGCTGAATATACTCGTCGCCGATATATTTCGTGATCGCGCCGTCCACGTCCTTTTCGTTAAAGACCATTTCATAGAAGGCGACGGCGTTTGCGGTGTTGCGATCCTCAATCTCACCGGCATGAGCCGGTTGGATGGTGGCAAGGAAGGTTGCGAGTACGGGGATGAGAAGTCCTGATTTAAAGCGGTTCATTTCAGAGCCTTTGCGATGAAGTCTTCAACTGATTGTGGCTTGCGCCCGACAACCTTTTCGAAATCGTTGCTTACGGTTTCGTAGTCGCCTTTCTTCGCCCCTACATAGAGACCGGCAAGGGCTTCGATCAGGTGATCGGGCAGGCCGAGGCCACTCAGGATGCCGGTGTGGACCTCTGCAGGCAGGTCGACGAATTTGACCGGCTTGCCGGTGGCGTTCGCGATGTAGCCGGCGATTTCGGCGTGCGTCACGCCCTTGGTCCCGGTCAGGTCATAGATCTTGTTGACGTGGTCAGACGGCTTGGCAAGAACCACGGCGGCGGCCTCTGCCAGGTCATTGCGCGGGATGTAGGTGATTTTGGCATCACCGGCCGGGGCGCCAAAATCGCCGGTTTCAAGCGCATGTGGCACACCGGCCAGCAGAAGATCGGCATAGAAGCTGTTGCGCAAAATGGTGAAGGCGAGGCCGCTTTGGCGGATGTAATTTTCGGTATCAAGGTGAATGGCCGAATAGGTGAAATCGGCATCCGCCTTGGGATCGACAATGCCGGTATAGACGATGTGTTTGACACCTGCGGCCTTGGCGGCATCGACGGCGGTGCGGTGTTGCTTGATGCGGGTGGCGTTGTCGTCCTCGGCCGAGATGATGAGGGCGGTGTCAATGCCGGCGAACGCCTTGGTCATCAGGGCAAGGTCATTGAAATCGCCCGCGCGGACATCAATGCCCTTGGCGCGCAGGTCTGCGGCCTTTTCCGGCTTGCGCACACTGACGTCGATGTCACTTGCCGGGATGCGATCAAGCAGATGTTTGACAACAAGGCTTCCGAGTTGGCCGGTGGCACCGGTGATGAGGATGGTCATGTCAGTTTCTCCGATAAGGGTTCAGGCATCGCCTGTTCATGGGAGAAATCTGGACCCAATAATGCATATGATCAATTCGATGGGTATGATAATACTTATGTATGAAAATCGATGAATTGGATCTTGATTATCGCCTGCTTCGGCTGTTCCTGACGATTTATGACGAGGGATCGGTGACAGCCGCCGCGCACCGCCTTGATGTCGGGCAGCCGACGGTCAGTCACGGGCTGGATCGGTTGCGCCAGATTATTGGCGACCCGTTGTTTGTCCGGTCAGGCAGATCGGTTGCGCCAACCGCCCATGCCGATGAAATCGCGCCGCAGGTGCGTGGGTTGTTGCAGGGCCTGCGCGGCCTGACCCGTGTGGTGGCGTTTGATCCGAATAACCCGGATCATGGTGCCCGCTTTGTGCTTGGTGCCAATGATCACGAGGTGGCGGTGATCTTGCCGGCCCTGATGAAGCGGTTACAAAAATGTTCTGCTGATGTGCGGCTTCAGGTCGTATCGGTGCCGGGGGTAGACCGCATGGTCAAATGGCTGCGCGATGGCACGATTGATCATGCGATCACGATTGATCAATCGGGGAAGCATGGCGATATCGCGCGCCAGGGCCTGTTTCGTGAACGGATGCGGTGCTTTTATGATCCGGCATTTCACGACGGGCCACCCGATACGCTGGACCTGTATTGTGCAGCCAGTCATGCGCGCGTGATGATCGGGGCCAATGACAGTTCGGAAATTGATGACATCCTGCGTGGCCTTGGCCGATCACGCCGCACAGTATTACAGGTGCCGACCTTTGCCAGTGTCGCCAACCTCATCCGCGGCACTGACATCATCGCCACCCTGCCATCGCGCCTGGCAGGCTCCATGATGCAGGATTTTGGCCAGTTCGATCTGCCGCTTGAATTCCGGGAATATGGCTTTGCCCAATACTGGCACGTCCGCAACGCCGCCAATGCCGCACATAAATGGCTTCGAAGCGAGATTTTCCGGGCGTCGCGCGGGTTGGGGTAGGGAGGCGCTTGAAAAAGCCCGAATCAAGCCGGGTGGGATCGCCACCATTCAATGCAGTTTTGAAGTGCCGCTTGGAGATCAAATTCGCGTCTGAATCCAACCGTTTCGGTAAGCGTTGAGGTATCCGCAACCAGATAGGGCGGGTCATCAGGGCGGTCTGGAATGCTGCCCGCTGCGATGGTGCCACGGCCAATGAGGCTTTTGATGGTTTCGGCTACCTCAAGCAGGCTGTGGCCTTCGCCGGATGCGATATTGATCAGGCCCGTGAAGGGATGATCGATCAGCTTGGCAAAGGCGGCACCGGCATCGGCGACATGCATGAAATCGCGGATTTGTTTGCCGGAACTCATTTTGGCGGCTTCACCAGCCAGAAGGGCGCGTGTGATGGCCGGAACAAACCGTGCGGGGGCCTCTTTCGGGCCGCACAGCAGGAACAGGCGTCCCCAGGCGATGGAGGCACCCTTGGCGTTCAGGTCCAGACAATGCTGGGCAAGCTTGTGCTTTTCCTGACCATAGATTGTGTGCGGATTGCAGGTTGCATCCTCAGTCAGTTTCTGACCCGCCGCAATGCCTTGCCAGTCATATTCGGCACAGCTTCCGGCGAGCACGGCACGCTTGCCGCCTTGATCATGGAAACGATCAAGAAGATCGATACTGGCTTCGCGCCAATCGGGATTATCCGGCGCGTTCCAAAAATGACCGTGCGTGGTCTGCCAGGCCAGGTGGATCAGGCCGTCGGGACGTTCGGATGCGATCAGGTGTTTGCGAAAACTGGCATCCAGCAGGTCACCCGCGATATGCCGCCCGGGCAGATCGCCAGCTTGTAGGGCAGAGCGCCCGCAGGTGATGACATCATGGCCAGCCGAGATCAGTTTTTGGCAGGCATAGGGGCCGATCAGGCCGTTGGCGCCGGTGACGAGGACCTTCATTTTGACGGCTCGTAATCTGGGTAGTTGGCATCGCGGTCATTAATGATCGCAGGCTTTTCTGGCCATTCGATGTCAAAAGTGGGATCGTTCCAGCGCACGCCCGATGCGAGATCGGGCACGAAGGGGGCGCCCATCAGATAGAGGACCTCGGTATTGGGTTCAAGCGTCATAAAACCATGTGCGCAGCCTGCCGGGATGATCAGGGAATTGCGGTTAGCTGCCGACAATTTGGCACCGACCCATTTGCAATAGGTCGGTGAGCTTGGGCGGAGGTCAATGACAACATCAAAGATCGCACCGGAAATGCAGCGCACGATCTTTGGGTCACCAACCGGGACGGCCTGATAATGCATGCCGCGCAGCGTGCCCGCGTGATGGTTAAAGGACAGATTTGCCTGATCGATATCGAATTCATGGCCGTTAGAGGCAAGTTCCTGCTTGCAGAAGGAGCGCGCGAAAAAGCCGCGATCATCGCTGTGCTTTTCAAGCTCGATCAGGTCGACGCCTTTTATGTCTGTCGCGACAAATTTCATCCGATCACTTCGACCTTGGGGATGGCAACCATGAACTGTCCGCCCCAATCCTTGACATGCGCCATGTCTTTCATGATTTCGGTCGACAGGTTCCAGGGCAGGATCAGGACATAATTCGGCTTGGCGACCTTGAGGTGGTCGGGGGCGTGGACCGGGATGTGGCTTCCGGGCAGGAGCGTGTTTTGCTTGTGCGGGTTGGCATCAACCACAAAATCAATCAGATTTGTGCCAATGTCGCAGTAGTTCAACAGCGTGTTGCCCTTGGCGGCCGCGCCATAACCGGCGACGGTTTTACCCTCTGTCTTGGCCGATTTCAGGAACGCCAAAAGGTCGTCACGGATCTTGCGGCATTTGGCGTCAAAGCCCTCGTAGCAGGCAAGGGTCGCAATGCCAGCATCAGCCTCTTTGGCGCGAAGGGCTGCAAGGCGGTCAGTCTCGGGCCGGGTGCCGATGGTTTTCTGGGCCCAGACGCGCAAGCTGCCGCCATGGGTTGGGAGTTCTTCAACATCAAAGACCTTAAGGCCATTTTGCTCAAAACATTTCTCGACCGCGTAAAGCGACAGGTAGGAGAAATGTTCGTGGTAAATGGTGTCGAACTGGGTCTTTTCCAGAAGGTTCAGAAGATGCGGGAATTCAAAGGTTGATACCCCGTCATCGGCTAGAACAGTGGCAAAGCCTGAAACGAAATCGTTGATATCGGGCACGTGGGCCAGAACGTTGTTTGCGGCGGTCAGGTTCGCGTGGCCGTGTTCGGCGACGACCTTTTCGGCCGTTTCCTTGCCAAAGAAGGCCACCAGGCTTTTAACACCTTTTTTCTCGGCTTCCTTGGCAATGTTGGCAGCCGGTTCAACGCCCAGAACCGGGATTGATTTGGCAACAAAATGCTGCAGCAAATAGCCATCGTTGGATGCCACTTCGACCACGAAAGAGTCTTTGCCAAGATCAAGCCGTTCTGCTGCTGCTTCGCAGTATTTGCGGGCATGCTCGACCCAGCTTGAGGAGTAGCTTGAGAAATAGGCGTAATGACTGAAGATGTCAGACGGCGGGACAACGTCATCGACCTGCACCAGGAAACAGTTCCCGCACACACGCGCATGCAGCGGATAGCGTGGATCGTTTTGATCAGCTCGATCCATCGGCACATAGGAGTTGGCAAGCGCACTCAGGCCAAGATCAACGAGAGTGTGTTTCAGGTCGGTTCCGCAGGCGCGGCAGGTTGGCGTTGTCATTTCGTATCCATCATCACATCAGGCGGGGCGATCTGGAGCCCCGGGATTTAGCGCATTTCAGCCGTGATCGGGTTTGGCTTACCAAACTTTCCACGGTGCTTTGCCTTCTGACCACAAGTTTTCAAGCATATGCCTTTCGCGAAGTGTATCCATCGGTTGCCAGAAACCATCGTGACGCCACGCAGAAAGTTCACCCTGATCAGACAGGTTGCGCAGCGGTTCTGCTTCCCAGACGGTTTTGTCTTCGGCAATTTCGTTGAGCACGGATTTTTCGCAGACGAAGAAGCCAGCATTGATGCGAGCACCATCGCCAAGCGGCTTCTCCTGAAAAGAGGTGACGCGATCGCCATCAAGGACCGTCGCACCGAAGCGGCCCGGAGGTGAGACCACCGTCATGGTTGCCTTGCGGCCCTGTTTTTTGTGGAAGTCGATACTGGCGGTGATATCAACATTGCCGAGCCCGTCGCCGTAGGTCAGGCAGAAGGGCGCATTATCATCAAGATGGTCAACGACACGCTTGATACGGCCGCCTGTCATGCTGTTCAGGCCGGTATCGACCAGCGTTATTTTCCAGGGTTCTGCATTGGCATTGTGGTATTCGAGCTGATTGGTCGCCATATCAATGGTGACGTCGGCATGATGCAGGAAGTAGTTGGCGAAATATTCCTTGATCACATAGCCCTTGTAGCCAAGGCAGATCACGAATTCATTCACCCCGTGTGCCGCGTAAATCTTCATCAGGTGCCACAGGATCGGCTTGCCACCAATTTCGACCATCGGCTTTGGTCTGACCGATGTTTCTTCACTCAGTCGGCTGCCATATCCGCCTGCAAGAATTACTGCCTTCATTTGAAAAGAATTCCACTCACTCAGGGTTTGCTTTCAGAGGCCTTAACGCTGTGTCGCGCGCGGCTGTTTTGAGGCCCGCAGACCGATCAACGCGCCAAGCGAGCCAAAAAATCTTGCAAGATCACGCCAGCCCTTTTTGCGTTGCAGGGTGATCCCATACAAGAGGGCCTTCCAGCCAAATCGCACAGTGTGTTTCAGACCAAGACATATCGCCGCCAAACGGCCCTTATATTTGCGTTCAAAGTATATGCGTGACCATGCAAGGTGCCAGAACTTTTCCCAGTAATAAGCACGGTTGGGGCGAACTGACCCCCCATTGAGATGCATGACAACTGAATCAGCAACAAGGATCATGCCATGCCCGGCACGGAGCATGCGTGCGCACATGTCGTCATCGTCGAAATAAAGAAAAATTTCCGGATCATAGAAACCAACCTGACGCATGACGTCCATGCGGACCAGATTGACCGCGCCGGATAGGAATTCGACGCAGAGCGGCCCTTCGGGCACGCAATCATAGGCAAGTCGGCCATAATCGCGACGTTTCCAGAGTTCGACATCATGGCTGGGTTCGATATCGCCGTTGCCATCCTTATGCAGTGGGCCGAACATCGCAGCATCTGGGTATTGGTCCGCGGCGGCGACAAGTGCGTCAATGGCATCACCGGTCATCAAAGAGTCCGGATTGGCCAGCAGGGCAAATTCGGTTTCGACAATCTCAAGACCCTGACTCGCAGCGGTTCCATAGCCAAGGCCAACGCGATTGCGGATGATTTTGGCATCCGGGCGCAAATTGGTGACGATATCAAGCGTATCGTCCTCGGAAGCGTTATCGATGACAATCAGTGGCAGGTCGGCAGGAAGCGATTTCAACAGCCCGCCAATAACGAGCCCCCCGTTATGGGTGATCGTGATAACTGTTGTTCTCGTCGTCATTTATTTTTCCTGCAGAAAATCCATGTCCCGTGTGGGGCTGAACATACTCAATCCGAACATAATGTCCAACGACAGATTCCGGCCAAGTTGAAAATAATCGTGGGCATTCCCGCGCCTTAAAAAGCTCAGAAGTTTTAGTGCGCTTATAAGGGTGTTTGCTGTTTTGCTGTTGAAAGCATTTCCGCGAGGATTTAGAAAATGCGGCAGGAAAAATATTGCTTGTTCGCTTTGCGGATGCGGGTGGTTGTGCCGCAAAACGAACTCCTTAACACGCATATCAACAGAAAGACTTTTTATGAAAGTATTATTGACCGGTTATCAGGGCTATGTCGGAAGTGTCATGTCCGGGTATCTCAAGTCCCGCGGCCATTCTGTCATCGGTCTTGATACAGGCTATTTCAATGGTCTCGACCTTTGGACGCCGCCATCCGTGGATGAAGTCAGAACCGTTGATATGCGAAATGTGCAGGAAAAGGATATCGAAGGCGTTGAAGCCATCATTCATCTGGCTGCGCTCAGCAATGACCCGCTGGGTGATTTTGCGCCGGAGTTGACTGACGATATCAATTTCAAGGCAACCATGAAATTGGCCGAGATAGCCAAGAAGCATGGCATCAAACGTTTTGTGTTTGCGTCTTCTTGTTCGCTTTACGGTGCTGCTGATGTTTCAAAGCCGGTCGATGAAACATCGCCAACGCTTCCTCTGACGCCTTATGCGAAAAGCAAAATTGATTGTGAAAACGCCTTGCTTGCGATGAAAGACGAGAACTTCGAGCCAGTCTTCATGCGCAATGCGACGTGTTATGGTGACTCCCCGCGTATTCGTATTGATGTTGTCCTGAATAACCTGACAGCCCGTGCGATTGTTTCTGGAGAGGTGAAGCTTTTGTCTGATGGATCTGCATGGCGCCCGCTTTTGCATGTCGAAGACATGAGCGCGAGTTTTGAAGCAGTTCTGACCGCACCAGCCAACCTTGTGAGTGGGGAAGCCTTTAACGTTGGCACCAACGAGCAGAATTATCAGGTTATTGATATTGCCAGAACCGTTCAGAAAGTCGTTCCGGGTTGTGATCTGACTTATTCCGATGACGCGCAGGCGGATGCACGCAGCTACCGCGTGTCATTTGACAAGCTTCATAGTGTGCTTCCGAATATCGGTTTCAAATGGAATGCAGAAAAGGGGGCTGCGCAGGTTGCTGAGCGCCTGAAAGCGGAAAAAGCGAAAGCAGAAGACCTGTTTGGTAGAAAGCACATTCGTCTTGAGCAGCTTAAGTATCTGGTGGAAAACCAGAACGTGAACGCGGATCTTTTCTGGAACGCTTAAACCGTAAGAGTCGACGAACCAGTCCGCTTATAGCGGGCTGATTCTTATGCCTCCGACCCAACGAACGCCGGTAAAGTTATCGAGGAAATTACGTTTGCCGGTCAGGGTTTCGTGGCCGGTGTTGGTGAGTGTGATGGTGCGTTCGGCCCAGTTGGTTTTGGGCGCGGCGGGCGTCAGGGTGAATAGCGGGTCTTGGCAGTCCATCATCCATTGGATTTCTGACCAGAACATCAGATCGCCGAGATAGGGCAGCGGATCAACGCTTTGCATCAGGTGGCCAAAGACCTTGCCGACGGGGAGCGGGCTGTAGTCTTTGATGATTTGCAGGGTGAGTTTTTGGGTCAGGCTCAGGCCAGTTTGCGGATCGGGCAGTTCGGCGAGGTGGCGTTTGACGGCCTCTGGCATGTGGGGCAGGGGTGCATTGCCGGGTTCCGCAAGCGTTTTGAGGTCTTTCGGGGTGTCTTGGCGGACTGCCTTCCAGACTTTGCTGCCAAATGTCATCATGTCGCTGTTAAGTGGCGTGCGTTGAGTGTTCCAGCACCAGATCAGACCATCGAGGGAGAGTTGACCAAGGCCGATGAAGCGTTCGATGGTTTCGGATGCGGGCGCGTGATTGACAGAGATGACGTCGATATTGGTTTCGGGCTGGATGGTGGCGATGGCATCCATCAGGAAGGCCAGGATCAGCTGATCGTAGCTGTCATGTTCGAACCAGAGCACGACATGGTCATACTGCCCAAGGCGACCCAGCGCATCATATTCTCGCCTGAGGCGTTCAAGTGCTGCATCACTTGGCAGGTCGTAAGCACCGGCAATAAAGGCCGCACGGGTTTCGATGAAGGCATCGCGTGGCAGATCGGGCACCGGGCCCTGACAAAACGGATCGGAGAATTCCAGAAAATCGCCGATGAAGCCTGCCTGCTTGAGGCCATCGCGGATATCGGATCCGCAACGGACATGCAGCGTGGCTTGGGTGTCGAGCGGTTTCATTATTCGCCCGGGATCGGGACGCCTGAGCTCGCCCGAAGGGCACTCAGCAATGAGAGCATGTTGTCGGGCACATCGGATGCGGCGATTTTGGCATTGGCCGGATCGTCGTCCGGATTGGCAAACAAGGGCGCAATGTCGCCAAGGCGGGCAGACCGCAGTGCAATCAGAAGGTCAATCAGTGATTTCTCATCATCGCGGGCCGCTGCGCGAAGCTTTTCAATGTCGTCGTCGGTATCTGGCAGAACGGTTATTTCCTGACAAAGCGTTTGAAACGACATGTGCGCCAGTGCACCCACGATGTCACGCGCGGTGTGATCGGATGGCTGTTTGGTGTCGGTCATGACACGGCACTCCTGATCAGAAAAGAGATCGTTGATGGTGCCGGTTTTGGTGTGGGGCGTCAATAAAATGCGCGGTCTGATTGTGCGCGTTTGGGCGCTATTCGGCGAGGCGGACAACACTTTCGCGGTTCATCAGCTTGGCCAGTTTCGACAGGCGCTGTTCGACGACTTCGCCGTACAGGGCCGATGCCTGCTTTTCGAATTGCAAGATCAGCTTGCCTTCTTCGAGCAGCAATTGCGTTTGCGGCAGGATGCCTTCGACCCCGCCAGACAGCGTATGACCCAAGCGAATGACATGGCCAAACAAACGGCCCGTCAGGCGGTCCTCGTCGCTGAGGATGCGGTCGCTGGCTTCGTCGCCCTTGAAATTGCCGGTATAGCGCGAGCCGATGGTGTAGGCGAGGAACACCCGGTCATGGTGATTAAGGTCGATATAGGGATGACGCAGAATGCGGTTATAGCTTTGCTCTGCGCGGTAATCGGGATGTTCGTTCCAGCCGATATCCCCGATGATGCAGGCCGCCAAACGCAGCCGTTCGATATTGACCGGCAGTTCCGAGAAGATCGGCGCGCACCATTGCGCGACTTCTTCGCCGTGCTGATGGAAACGTTCGCCGTCTTCAGCAAAGCTAAAGCAGGCTTCAAGCACCGGGTCGCGTTGACGCAGATCTTCGGGCAGGACTTCATACATCCAGCCTTCGCGAAGCCCATGGCCGGAAAAGACAACTTCCTTTGGCTTCATGCGGGTCATCAGCATGTTCATGACAAGCGATGCATGCGGCAGGCTGTCGATACGGCGTTTGGACACACCGCCGATCTTTTCAAGCGATACCCGGCTTTGCTGGGAAATGATGTGGGTCAGTTCGGCCATTTCCGACTGCGGCATGGCAAGATTATGCACCACCGAAATCGGATAGTTTTCCTGGGCAATGAACAGCTTGGCGATTGAGCGCCAGGAACCGCCAACGGCATAAAGCTGTTGGCCTTTGCCCTCAGCCAGCCAATCGACCGTATCAAGGTGCTGATTGATTTCAGCCGTCAGGCGGGCCCGGTCAGAGCCAAACACCGTATGCAGGCGCATCGCACCCAAAGGCAGGCTGACACGTTTTTTGATCTCGCCCTGATCAAGTAAAACCAGTTCCAGCGATCCGCCGCCGATATCGCCCATGATGCCCGATGCCATCGGATCACCGGATATGATGCCAAGGGCCGACAGGCGGGCTTCTTCAAGGCCGTCAATCACCTTGACCGTCAGGCCGGTTTCCGATGCCACGCGATCACAGAATTCCTTGCCGTCGCTGGCAGCGCGCACAGCAGCGGTTGCGAGCACATCGACATGGGTGACTTTCATCGCACGCAACAGTTTCGCAAAGCGGTGCATGGCGACCACGGCAAGCTCCACCCCCTCCGGGTTAAGCTTGCCGGTGTTTTCCGGGTCACGGCCAAGGCCGCACATGACCTTTTCATTGAAGATCGGCATCGGTGCGCGGGTCATGCCATCAAAAATGACAAGCCGCACAGAGTTGGAGCCAACATCTATGATCGCGATGCGGTTGGAAGCCCGTTGGTCAGTCAGCATAAGATGTTGGCACCTGTTGGTCGTCTTTAGTCGTCAAGCTGTAGCACGGGAACATTCGGGTCGGCTTGATCCAGCGCACTTCCGCGGCCCGAAAGTGACGGGTTGGTCATGAAATATTTGTGCGACGAGAATGCATTTTCACCTGCCTCGCAGCGTTCATAGGAGCCGTCCGGCTGCAGATGCCATGCCTGTGCAGTGTCTTTCAGGTTGGCGATCATGATCTGTTCAACAATCTGTTGCTGACAGGTCGGATTTTCAACCGGAACCAGGGTTTCAACACGGCGGTTCAGGTTACGCGGCATCCAGTCGGCCGAGGAGATAAACGCCTTGGCCTTGCGCGAGGGGAGTTTTGCCCCGTTGGCAAAGACAACAATGCGCGAATGTTCAAGGAACCGGCCGACGATCGATTTGACGCGGATATTTTCCGAAAGGCCCGGAACCCCCGGACGCAGGCAGCAAATGCCGCGCACGATCAATTCGATATGAACGCCGACCTGACTTGCGCGATAAAGCGCATCGATCACCACCGGATCGACCAGGCTGTTCATCTTGGCCCAGATGCCAGATGGCTTGCCGGCCTTGCAGTTCTCGATCTCCTGATCGATGTGGGTGAGCAGGGTCGGGCGCAGGGTATGCGGTGCAATCGCGATTTTTTCAAGCGAGCGCGGGGTGGCATAGCCGGTCATGAAATTAAAGATGCTGGCCGCATCACGCCCGAGTGCCGGATCGCACGAGAAGAACGAGATGTCGGTATAGAATTTGGCAGTGATCGGGTGATAGTTGCCGGTCCCGAAGTGGGTATAGGTCTTAAGGCCGTGAGTTTCACGGCGGACCACCAGCGACACCTTGGCGTGCGTTTTCCAATCAAGGAAGCCGTAGACCACCTGACAGCCCGCACGTTCAAGGTCAGCCGCCCAGCGCAGGTTGGCTTCTTCGTCAAAGCGGGCCTTGAGTTCGACCATGGCGGTAACGGATTTGCCAGCCTCGGCCGCGGCAATCAGGGCCTTGACGATCGGGCTGTTTTCCGAGGTGCGATACAGCGTCTGTTTGATGGTGACCACATCGGGGTCACGGGCGGCCTGAAGCAGGAACTGCACCACCACGTCGAAATCTTCGAACGGGTGATGAACCACCAGATCCTTTTTGCTGATCGCGGCAAAGCAATCGCCGCCAAAGTCACGCACCCGTTCCGGATAACGTGCGGCATAGGGCGAAAACAGCAAGTCATGATGCAGATCGGAATCGATCAGCTGTTTGACATCAACAACGCCGAGCAGGCCATCGACCTTAACGACTTCTTCGAGCGCGACATCAAGTTCATCGATGACAAAATCAAGCAGGTCTTCGGGCATCGCCGCGTTGACCTTGAGGCGGATGATGCTGCCGCGACGGCGACGTTTCAGTGCGGTTTTGAAAACGCGCACCAGATCTTCGGCTTCTTCTTCGATTTCAACGTCCGAGTCCCGGATGACGCGGAAGAAACCGTGTTCGATCATATCAAAGCCCGGGAACAGCTTGCCAAGATACAGCAAGATCGCCTGTTCGACCGGAAGATAACGTTCATTGCGGCCCGGCAGGCGCAGGAACCGGCCGATTTTTTGCGGTACCGGAATAAGCCCGCGCATGTTGTGCCCGTCTGCTGGATCAAACAGCTGCATGACGATGGCAAAGCCAAGGTTGGGGATGAACGGGAAGGGGTGCGACGGATCGATGGCAAGCGGCGTCAGCGTCGGGAAGATTTCGCGCGTGAAATAGCCATCAAGCCATTTGCGGTCGGTCTGGGTCAGGTCGCCCTGATCAATGACCGAGATGCCCTGTTTTTCCATCTCGCTGCTGAGCTGGCGCCAGACGCGTTGCTGGTCCTGCATCAACTGGTTGGCATCAAAGGTAATGGCGCGCAGCTGTTCGGACGGGCTCATGCCATCCTGACTGACCTTGGTCATGCCAGCCCGGACCTGACCAACGAGGCCGGCGACGCGGACCATATAGAATTCATCAAGGTTGCTGGCCGAAATCGACAGGAAACGCAGTCTTTCAAGCAGCGGGTGGCCGGTATTCTGGGCCTCTTCAAGAACGCGATTGTTGAATGCCAGCCACGATAATTCGCGGTTAATGAAGCGGCTTTCCGAATCAATGGTGATCGCGCTTGACTGAACTGCAGCGGCGTGTGTCACGCTATGCCTCCTGCGGATTGAGGGAACGTCCTTGAACTTATGCGACAGTTCCCGGTTGCAAATGGAGTATAGGATAACTGCTTGGGTGGGTGCAATTTTCTTAAATTTATGTGTCAGTTTTTCTGATGGCATCAAAGCCTTCGATATGGCATGCAGGTACACCGTTGATCATCATTCGCGAAACGAAGATATGAAGACGTTGCTGCTGCTTCGGCATGCCAAATCAAGCTGGGCGGATCCGGGTCGGGCCGACCATGACCGCGAACTGAACCGTCGTGGTGAAAAGGCAGCACCCTTTATGGGCCGCTATCTGCGTCAGCATGAACTGGTGCCGGACCTGATCTGGTGTTCGACGGCGGCACGTGCGGTACAGACGCTTGGCCTGTTGGGGCGGGATTTCGCAACCGATGCCGACGTGATCTATAACGAAGACCTGTATATGGCCAGCGAGCGGGTGTTGCTTGAAAACCTGCATCACACCCATGAAGACGCCAAGCATGTGATGTTCATCGGCCATAATCCGGGGATCGAGATTTTTGCCCAGTCCCTTTATGGCGGTGGCAATATTGAGGCCCGCGAGATCATGGCGCGCAAATATCCGACCTGCGGGCTTGCGCATTTCGAGTTCGATGTTGATCACTGGGGTGAAATCACACCGGGCAGTGGACGGCTGATCGACTTTATCAAAGTCAAGGATCTTCAGGCCATCAAGATCAGCGCGGAATGATTTGCTGATCTGCATTAGCTGGTCTGCGTTAGCTGCTCTGCATTACTGGCACTTGACGAAGGGCCTGTCTGCGCGTTTTATACCGCTGAAATTTTGAGATACCGCGCCCGTCGGGCAGGGGAACATCACACATAAGCGCCATGAATCACTGGTTGGCGGGCATGTTGTGGTGCGTTTTTTGTTTGACAGCGCGGGTCTGGCATGCACCTTTGCGGCCAAATTTGCGGCCCAAAATACAAAGCAACCTGGAATGACAATGCATCCTTTTCGCTCTCATAACTGTAATGCGCTGCGCGCGACTGACGCCGATGCGGAAGTTCGCCTGTCTGGCTGGATTCACCGTAAACGTGACCACGGCAACCTTCTGTTCGTTGACCTGCGCGACCATTACGGCATCACCCAGGTCGTGATCGATATTTCGAGCCCGCTGTTCGAGACGCTTGATAAAGCGCGCGCCGAAAGCGTGATCACGGTCGATGGCAAGGTTGTCAAACGTACGGCCGAGACCATCAACCCGAACCTGCCGACCGGCGAGATCGAAGTTTATGCGTCCAACATCGAAGTTCAGTCTTCGGCCGAAGTTCTGCCGATGCCGGTGTTTGGCGATGTCGAATACGGCGAGGAAGTTCGCCTGCGTCACCGTTATCTCGATCTGCGTCGCGAGAGCGTGCACAAGAACATCGTTCTGCGTTCGCAGGTGATTTCGGCCATGCGTCAGAAAATGACCGCACAGGGCTTCCTTGAAATCCAGACGCCGATCCTGACCGCAAGTTCGCCGGAAGGCGCACGCGACTTCCTGGTGCCGTCGCGTATGCATCCGGGCAAGTTTTATGCCCTGCCGCAGGCACCGCAGCAGTTCAAGCAGCTGCTGATGGTTTCGGGCTTTGACAAATATTTCCAGATTGCACCGTGCTTCCGCGATGAAGACGCACGTGCCGACCGTTCGCCGGGTGAGTTTTACCAGCTCGATTTCGAGATGGCCTTTGCCACCCAGGACGACGTGTTTGCCGCAATCGAGCCGGTTCTGCATGACATCTTTGTCGAGTTCGGCGGTGGTCGTGATGTGACCCCGTATCCGTTCCCGCGCATTCCGTTTGATGAATCGATGGCGAAATATGGATCCGACAAGCCGGACCTGCGTAACCCGCTGATCATTTCGGACGTTACCGAGCCGTTCCGTGGGTCGAGCTTTGGCATCTTTGCATCGAACATTGAAAAAGGTTCGGTTGTTCGTGCGATCCCGGCAACCGGTGCCGCATCGCGCCCGCGCAGCTTCTTTGACAAGCTCAATAACTGGGCGCGTGATGAAGGTGCGGCTGGTCTTGGTTACATCGTTTACGGCGAAGACGGCGAAGCAAAAGGCCCGATTGCCAAGAACCTCGATGCCGAGCGTATTGCACAGATCAAGGAAATTACCGGCGTTGCCAATGGCGATGCGGTGTTCTTTGCCTGTGACAAGGAACTGGCCGCTGCCAAGTTCGCCGGTAAGGTCCGTGACAAGGTTTGTGACGAGCTGGAACTGCGCGAAGAAGGCATGTTCAAGTTCTGCTGGATTGTTGACTTCCCGATGTATGAGGAAGACGACGACGGCAAGATCGAATTCAGCCACAACCCGTTCTCGATGCCCCAAGGTGGTCTTGAGTCGCTTGAAAACATGAACCCGCTTGATATCAAGGCGTGGCAGTATGACATCGTTTGTAACGGTATCGAGCTGTCATCGGGTGCCATTCGTAACCATCGCCCGGACATCATGTACAAGGCGTTTGAAATTGCCGGTTATGGCAAGGACGTTGTCGATGACCGCTTTGGCGGCATGATCAACGCGTTCAAATTCGGCGCCCCGCCGCACGGTGGTTCGGCCCCGGGTGTTGACCGTATCGTCATGTTGCTGGCTGATGAGCCGAACATTCGCGAAGTCATTGCCTTCCCGCTGAACCAGCAGGCACAGGATCTGATGATGAATGCGCCGGCAGAAGTCGATGACAGGCAGCTGAAAGAATTGCACCTGCGTGTGCAGCTGCCGCCGAAAGCGAAAAAAGACTGATGTGTTTGGGGCCTTGCCCGAAATACTGAAGATACAGACGGCCCGGAGCTTTCCGGGCCGTTTTCTTTTGGGGGAATCTATTGGCAATCGTTACCTAATATTAACCGCCATTGGGCCACTGTAGCGGAGGAAAAGAAAATTCGATCCTTCGGGGGATGGCCTGTTGAGAAAAATTCTTGTGGTGGCGGCACCTTTGGCGCTTGGCGCGTGCGGTGGTCCGATTGAGTTGACGGTGGCAAAGCTTGCCGGTGATTTGATCAGCTATGTGTCGACCGGCAAAAGCACAACCGATCATGCGGTTTCTTTCGTTGCCGAGCGCGATTGCGCGCTGCATCGCCCGCTTTTGGAACAGACCATCTGCAAGGACGACGAGACCATTCTGGCCGAAGAGGCCGCAGCCCTTGCCGTGATGGGCGAGCCTGAAATCAAACAGGAACTGCGCGTTGCCCGCCCGGAAATCTATGCGGTGAATGCCCCGGCCGAGGATTGGTCACGGCCAAGTGCGACGGCGCTTAAATCCAACGCGATTGTCACCACCAATTTGCCGCCACTGACCCCGAAAAAGACGCCCGATGATACGGTTGATGCGGTTGAGGTTGCCTCTGCACGCGATCAGATCGAAGTCGAAGACGTTGCCGTTGATCGCAGTGACCTCGGTCCGATCGACCCGCAGGTCGAGGCGGATGCCGCCGTTGCAGGTTATGTCAGTGACGAACCGGCAGTCGAAATTGCCGCGCCGAAGGAAACCGTCACCGCTGCATTGGTCGATCCGGCCGTTTTGGGGGACGGGGATGATGTGATGGTCAAACCGGTGGATGCAGCACTTGACGGGGACGCGCTTGCAGGGGATGACCTTGCCGCGCCGCTGCCCGGTGATTATGTGGTATTGGCAAGCTTTGCAGATGAAGCGCGTGCCAACAGGGCGCTGGGCCTTTATAAGGAATACCAGCCGCGCCTTTTGAATGCCGAAGTAAAGGGTAAGCCGTATCTTCGTGTTGCGGTCGGGCCGCTTTCGGCAGAACACGCACATGATTTGCGCCTTCTTGCTGCCAAAAAGGGGGTTAAAGATCCCTGGATTGTCGGAGTTGGCGCCACCGGAGAGTGATGTTGTCTGGATTTTTTTCAGAGATTAAGCAACGTCAGCGTTCCCTTAAAGGAACGCTGATCTTTTGTTTGGGTCTTGGTGGCTGTGCCGCGCAGGCTGGTAATGTGACGGGCATCGAAGATGCCATCGTGCCGCATGTGGCGGAATATCACTTCAAGCTGAGCCATGCCGAACAGGGCAGCTCGATTGTTGATGCGTCCGGTGTGCTTGGCTATCGCTTTGAGAAGATGTGCGATGGCTGGGTCACGGAAATGCAGCAGATCATGATCCTTCAGGGCAGCGAAGGCACGCCGATCAATTCAGCCTATTCCATGACCCAGTGGGAAGATTTCGACGGGACGGAATATCGTTTCCGTATGCGTGATTATCTTGATGGCACCAAGGTCGACGAGATCGTCGGCAAGGCGGTCCGCAAGGACGATATGGTCAAGGTCAGTTACGAAATCCCGGTCGAGGTCGAGGAAGAACTTCCGGCCGATGCCATGTTCCCGACCCAGCATTCGCTTGTGTTGCTGAAACGTGCGAAAGACGGGGTGCGGTTTGCCAATGATCTGGTGTTTGATGGCAGCGGCGATACCCCGACCAACCGGGTGGCTGTGGTGATTTCAGGCAGCAAGGATGCCGATAACACCGCCAACGATCCCGACGCGATTGCGCGCGGTGCGTTCCATCGCATGAACCTGGCATTTTATCCGATCGGGGCTGCGGAAAACGGCCCGTCAACCGAGATGGCGGTTGATTTTGGCGATAACGGTGTCGCGCATGGCATGCGTTTTGACTATGGCGAGTTTGAAGTGCTGGGCACGCTGGACAAGGTCACCAAGCTGCCGCTGCCGGAATGCGGATCGCAATAGACAGATTTTAAAATCCAGATGTAAAAAAGCCTGCCCAAAAAAGGCAGGCTTTTTTAGTGGGGAGTGCCCGGGTGTTTTACGCAGCAGCAGAATTGCGTGAGGCGTTGCAATAAAGCCCGTAGAGGGTCTCGATCACGCGCAGAGCATCGTTACCATTCAGCGAATAGTAGATGGTCTGTGCTTCGCGACGAGTCTGGACGAGCTTGTCACGACGCAGGCGTGCAAGATGCTGCGAGAGGGCGGACTGGCTTAGCCCGACAATGCGTTCGAGTTCGCCAACCGACTTTTCGCCTTCGTTGAGTTGGCAAAGGATAAGCAGTCTGCTCTGATTGCTCATGGCCTTTAACAGGGTGCTAGCCTGTTCGGCCTTTTCTTCTAAGTTGTTAAGTTCCATTTGGCTTCCTTATGAGCCTGACCGCAAGCGGCCATTGTCCCAATGAAAATTCGACAAATCACCAGACGGAGCCATCGGGTGGCTTCTGATCCGACTGGCGCGAAGTCACTGCGGTAATAATACCTAAAGGATAGTGACTTCTGCCACCAACAAATTACAGGAATTCATCGGTAAACTTATTCTCAAGTATATTACAAATCTGTCAAGAGAGTGTTTACTCGTATCTGACCTGCTGCTGATGGTGTTTGTGCCGGAATCCGGCCTGTCGAACTTCCTTCCATGCACCAGATTTTTCTCTGGCGATCGCGAATTTGATCCCTTGGGCGGTGTGCGGGCGAATGAAACCTTTGCACCGATTCCGACAGGACCTGTTTTTATTTGATTATGTTCCCGTTTGCTCGGTTTGAAACATAATCGATACCAGCATATACAAACCCGAGAAAACGGCAAAACTGTGAAAGTATTAGTAGCAGACGTGGCACGCGCCAAATGATGCGAAGATCGAAGGCCAAAGAGCTTGCCTTATCGTTCGGTGATGTGCTGATTTAGAACAAAGAGAAGCATCCGGTTTTGCGCTAGAACAAGCAAAGCAGGATAAAAATAACGGACGCGGTCAACGCGATCCCGTGACCTGGGCCCGGTCCCAGCACCGCACCATATCGGACCATTCAGGAAGGCGACGCAGAAAAATGGCGACTTTGTTCGTGACCCATCACGATTGTATTGAACATGATACTGGCCCGGGACACCCGGAATGTGCCGATCGTCTGCGCGTGATCCAGCGCGTTTTCGAGGCCGAGGAATTCATGTTCCTTCACCGCGAAGAAGCGCCGCTGGGTGATATCGACCTGATCAAGAAAGTGCATGACCCGGCCTATGTCGACAAGGTGATGGCAAGCATCCCCGACCACGGCATTGAGCCGCTTGATGGCGATACCTATGTCTCGCCGGGTTCGGGCAGGGCGGCATTGCGATCGGTCGGTGGGGCCTGTGTCGCGGTCGATGCGGTGATGGAGGGGCATGAAAAGAATGCCTTTGTCGCCACCAGGCCGCCGGGACACCACGCCGAATATGACCGGGCGATGGGGTTTTGCCTGTTTAACAATGCCGCCATTGCCGCCCACCATGCGCGCAACAAATTTGGCATCAAGCGGGTGGCGGTGATGGATTTCGATGTCCATCACGGCAACGGCACGCAGGACCTTTTTTATAATGATGCGGACCTGTTTTATTGCTCGACCCATCAATGGCCGCTTTACCCGGGCACAGGGGCGGAAAGCGAGCGCGGATGTGCCAATAATATCCTGAATGTCGGTATGGTTGCCGGATCGGGCACTGCGGAAGTACAGGAAGCGTTCAATTCGACGGTCTTGCCGGGTATTGCCGCGTTCAAGCCGGAACTTTTGATCATTTCGGCGGGCTTTGACGGGCACAAGAATGATCCGCTGGCGGGGCTTTGCTATGTGGCGGATGATTTTGTCTGGATGACCAAGCAGTTGATGGATCTCGCCGAGGAACAGTGTGGTGGGCGTGTGGTGTCCTTGCTCGAAGGGGGCTATGATTTGCCGTCGCTTGCGACCAGTGCCGTGCAACATGTGCGGACATTGATGGGTGCCCATTAAGGGCAGTCCAAGATCAGCCAAACATCACCCCAAGATCACCCGGGTATCGCTCGACAAAAGCGTTTCAGTCAGACGAAATTGCGTTCTGTTCGGTTGCCCTGATCGTGACTTGCGCGTAAACTCCGCGCCGATCTAAGAAATGGAGCTTACATGTCCGAGGCTACTGCATCTCCCGCTATTCCTGAAGATATCGCGAAACTGAGTTTCGAAGAGGCGCTTGGGCAGCTTGAAACCCTTGTGCGTCAGCTTGAACAGGGGCAGGTCGGGCTTGATGACGCCATTGCGTCCTATGAACGCGGTGCGGCGCTGAAACGCCATTGCGCGGACAAACTGCGCGCGGCTGAAGAGCGCATCGAAAAAATCACCCTGAATGCGGATGGCCGCCCGTCGGCAACCCCGACCGAAATTGAATAATCGGAGACCGTCGTGAGTTACGACATGATTGCCGAACTGAGTGCGGCGTCTGCTGATCTGGGCGAGACGCTTGACGGGATCCTGCCCCGCGCCAATGGCCAGATCGAGCAGCGCCTGTATCAGGCGATGCGCTATTCGACGCTGGGCGATGGCAAACGCTTACGCCCGTTTCTGGTGCTGAGCTCTGCTGGCTTGTTCAAGGTATCGCGCCGGTCTGCCCTGCGCGTTGCCGCGGCGGTCGAGATGGTGCACAGCTATTCGCTGATCCATGATGACCTGCCGGCGATGGATGATGACGATCTGCGTCGCGGCAAGCCCAGCTGCCACAAGCAGTTTGACGAGGCGACGGCGATCCTTGCCGGTGATGCGTTGCTGACCCAGGCGTTTGAAGTGCTGGCCGATGAAGATACCCATCCCGATCCGCGCGTTTGCACCGATCTTGTCCGTGCCCTTGCCCGTGCAGCAGGGCCGTATGGCATGGTCGGGGGACAGATGATCGATCTGGCCGGGGAAGGACAGAGTTTTGATCAGGCGCAGGTCACACACCTGCATTTGCTTAAAACCGGGCGGATGTTTGCCTTTGCCTGCGAAGCCGGGGCGATCCTTGGCAAGGCGCCGAAAAGCATTCGTTTGGCGCTTCGATCCTATGCCCATGACATGGGGCTGGCGTTTCAGATCAAGGATGACATCCTTGATGTCGAGGCAAGTTCGGAAGAACTCGGCAAGACGGCGGGCAAGGATGTTGATCAGGAAAAATCAACCTTCGTCAAATTGCTCGGCCTTGATCAGGCCCGCGCGCAGGCCAGAATGCTGTGCGATCAGGCGATCAATCATCTGAACTGCTTTGACGACGAGGCCGAACCGCTGCGTGCAGTGGCGCGTTTTGTGGTTGAACGCGGCCGTTAATCGGCCGTGGCCCGAGATCATTACCATGACCGATCATGCCCCATATACAGCCGGTTTTCGAGACCGGCTGTTTGACAAGGATCCGTTTCCGTTAGCGATCTGGTATCCGGCAACAGCACCGGAAAGTTCGGTGCGCCATATGGGCGTGGTTTCCAGTGCGGCGCGCGGGGCCGCCTTTGCCGATGACGGCCCGTTTCCCATCGTGCTGTTTTCGCATGGGTCGGAAGGGCATCGGTTCAATCAGTTCTGGTTGGCGGAATATCTGGCACGGCGGGGTTATATCGTCGCCGCCCCGCAGCATCATGGCGACAATTATCTGGATGCGTCCGAAGCGCGGCAATTGGCGATTATCGAGCGCCGCCCGCAGGAAATGCGTCTGGCCCTTGATCTGTTACTGCAGCATTCCGAAATCGGGCCGCAGATTGACCAGGACAAAATCTATGCCCTTGGTCATTCGGCAGGTGGGGCGACGGTTCTCAAGCTGGCGGGGTGGGATTTTGATGCCAAGGCCTGGCAGGATTATTGCGAAATCAACGCTGATACGGATCACGTGATTTGCCAGCACGCGCCAAGCGATGATCACCTTGATCGGTTGCACACTGTGTATGGCGGGCCAGTGGTGTCCGAGCGTGATGACCGGATTGCCGCCATCATCGCGATTGCGCCAGCCTTTGGCGTGGCGGCAACGGACGCGGGATTGAGTGATATCGATATCCCGATGCTGTTTGTCGAGGCCGATACGGATGAAATCCTGCATGAGAATGTTAACGCCGCTCACTTCCGCAAGCTTTTGCGCGGGCGGGCAAAGTTTGTGAAGGTCAAGGGGGCGGGGCACTATTCCTTCTTGCCGAAATGCACCCCATATATTGCAGAGAATTTTGGCTATTTATGCCGCGATTTTGGTCAGGATCGCGACACCATTCACCGCACTGTCGAACAAGTGATCCGCCGTTTCCTCTATAAGGTAAAAACCGGTGAAATTCAGGGTCGCTAATTCGGTCGAACCTCGCTATTTTACGCAGCTTGCAACATGGCGCCATAACAGTCACCCTGTTGTAACCAACGCCATATAAAAAATTGAAATCGAGATCGGAATGAGCACGACCTCCAAGACCCCGCTGCTGGATACCATCAATACCCCTGAAGAGCTGCGCAAGTTGCAGCCTGCCCAGATGAAGCAGGTTGCAGACGAGTTGCGCGCCGAGGTGATTGATGCGGTATCGGTGACTGGCGGGCATCTGGGTGCTGGCCTTGGTGTGGTCGAGCTGACGGTTGCGATCCATTACCTGTTTGATACGCCTTATGATCGTTTGATCTGGGATGTTGGTCATCAGTGCTATCCGCATAAAATCCTGACCGGGCGGCGTGATCGTATCCGCACCATTCGTCAGGGTGGCGGTTTGTCCGGTTTCACCAAACGATCCGAATCCGAATATGATCCGTTCGGGGCCGGGCATAGCTCCACCTCGATCTCGGCCGGGCTTGGTATGGCAGTTGCCAACCAGCTATCGGATGACAAGCGCAAGAATGTGATTGCCGTCATTGGCGATGGGTCGATGAGTGCGGGCATGGCCTATGAGGCGATGAACAATGCCGCCGCCACCGATCAGCGTTTGATTGTCATCCTCAATGACAACGACATGTCGATTGCTCCGCCGGTGGGATCGATGTCGGGTTATTTGTCGCGCCTGATTTCGGGCAAGGGATATCAGGGGCTGCGCAATGCGGCCAAGGGCCTGACAAAGCACCTGCCGCGCCAGATCGAAGAGGCCGCGCGCAAGCTTGAAGAATATACCCGTGGCATGGTCACGGGCGGGACCCTGTTTGAAGAAATGGGCTTCTTCTATGTCGGGCCGATTGATGGTCACAACATGGATCATCTGTTGCCGGTTCTAAAAAACGTCCGCGATGCCGATGTGGATGGTCCGATCCTGATCCATGCCGTCACCCAAAAGGGCAAGGGCTATGGCCCGGCGGAAAATGCCGCCGACAAATATCATGGCGTTGCCAAGTTTGACGTCGTCACCGGCAAACAGGCCAAGCCGACCCCGAATGCGCCGAGCTACACCAAGGTGTATGGCGAGACGCTGGTGAAGCTTGCGGAAAAAGACGAGAAAGTTACCGCGATCACGGCTGCGATGCCGTCTGGCACGGGTGTGAACATCTTTGCCGATCATTTCCCGGATCGTGCCTTTGACGTCGGGATTGCCGAACAGCATGCCGTGACCTTTGCCGCCGGGATGGCGTGCGAAGGGTACAAACCGTTCTGCACGCTGTATTCGACCTTCCTGCAACGCGGTTATGATCAGGTCGTGCATGATGTCGCGATCCAGAACCTGCCGGTGCGTTTCGCGATGGACCGTGCCGGTCTGGTCGGGGCGGATGGGGCGACCCATGCCGGGGCCTATGACATTGCCTATCTTGGCTGTTTGCCGAACTTCGTTTTGATGGCGGCGGCTGATGAGGCAGAGCTTGTCCATATGACCACAACCGCCTGGGCGATTGATGATCGACCATCTGCGTTCCGCTATCCGCGCGGCGAGGGTGTTGGCGTTGAAATGCCGGCCGAGGGCAAAGTCCTTGAAATCGGTAAGGGCCGTATCCTGCGCGAAGGTGGCAAGATTGCCATCCTGTCCTATGGCACGCGACTGGCCGAGGCGCTTATTGCCGCCGAAGACCTTGCCGCTCGCGGTTTGCCTGCGACGGTTGCCGATGCGCGCTTTGCCAAGCCGCTTGATCATGAACTGATTGCCGATCTGGCGCGCAACCACGAAGTCCTGATCACCATCGAAGAAGGATCGATCAACGGCTTTGGTGCGATGGTCCTGCAACATATGGCAGGCCACGGGTTGCTGGATAACGGGCTTAAGATCCGCACCATGGCGCTGCCGGATGCGCTGATTGATCATGACAAGCCGGAAATCCAGTACGAGAAGGCCGGGCTTGATGCCAAGGCCATCGTCAAGACCGCGCTCGGTGCGCTTGGTATGAGCGAAAGCAAGGCACGGGCCTGATCAGGTCAAAGATTTCGAGAATAAAAAAGGCCGGTTGTCGGAAATGACAGACCGGCCTTTTTCGTTCCTGGGGTTCGTCAGTCGACGTAAATCATCTTGTGCGTCATGCCGCCATCAATGCGGATGGTTTCACCAGTCATGAAGCCGGATTTATCGCCATCGAGCAGGAAGGAGACGGCCTGTGCGATGTCTTTGGGCGTGCCGACACGGCCAACCGGGTGTTGGGCCTTGTCGGCTTCGCTGTGATCGGGTTCGGTTTTGTTGGCGTTTTTCTGCCAGTCGCCAACTTCGATCCAGCCCGGTGCGATGGCGTTAACGCGAATGTCACCCGCAAGACTGACCGCCAGCGCATGGGTCAGGGCAACAATGCCGCCCTTGGACGCGGCATAGGGTTCAGTGTTGGCCTCAGACTGGAAGGCGCGGGTGGAGGCGATATTGACAATCGCACCCTTGGTATCGCGCAGATGCTGTGTTGCGTGCTTGGTTGCCAGAAACGCCCCGCCCAGATTGACATTGATCACGCGTTGCCATTGATCCCATTCAAGGTCTTCGATGTTGGGGACATGGGGATTGGCAATCCCGGCATTGTTGATCAGGCCATCGATGCGGCCAAACCGGTCAACGCATTGCTGGATGCAAAGTTTGATGTCGGCCTCATGGGCGACGTCGCCCTGCAGGAAAATGGTCCGGTCGCGTTCAGCGTCCGTCAGGCCATCAAGCGCGTCCTCGCCCGCATCGGCATCAAGATCAAACATCGCGACCTTCCAGCCAAGGCCCAGAAGATGCTTTGAGATGCCAAGGCCCAAGCCCTGGGCGCCACCGGTGACAAAGGCCACGCGCGGTGATTTTGCGGACGGGTTATCCATGTCTGCCCCATTTGGTTTTGATGGCAAGGCCGGGCGGATGCGCAGCCCTTGAGGAACTCTGGGGAAATGGTCTTGTTTGTGCGAAATTGCAAGGCGTTTGTATCAGGCGGATGCTGACCCGTTTTCAAGCCGATCGAGCAGGGCGTGAACGAAGCCTTCCTGACGCCCGTTAAGGCCGCGACGGGTTGCGAGATTTTGCAGCGCCTCGGTTGCTGCGATATGCAGGCGATAATGGCCGGGATCCTGATCAATGCGGGTGGATTGCTGCGCGCTGTCGCCAAAGACCATGGCATGGCACAGACCGGCATTGGCCGAGGTAAAGGCGCGACAGGTCAGCGGGCGGATGGCGTAAATGCTGCAACGATCCTGTTCATCAAGCAACGGGCAGCGGACCCGGACGTCACTGATTTTCGTAAACTGTTCGATGTCGGTTGCGGCACTGCGCAGGCGATCTTTCAGGGCATCGATCTGTGGCGTGGTGAAATTTGCCGTGATGTAGGCGGCGATCAGGTCGGTCACGCCGGGCGGGACACTGACAAACAGGTGGCAGCAGGCGCTGCATTGATCGCGACAGGCGCGCGGGTGCGGGTTGGGGAAGCTTTGGCGCAAGAGGTTTGATGCCTGTTCGAGTATCGCAATGGTGGCCGCTGCGGCACCGGCAAGCGTATCGGCCGCATCAAGGGCGCGGTCCAGTTCGGTGCGGAAATCGGCAAACATCTGTTCGTAGCGGCGCGATGCCTCAGTCGTCAGGGCGCCGGTCTGGACGATGTTGCGCGAAACCCGGTCTATTGCGTCATCAAGCTTGGTCATCAATCCCAGTTACTTTCGTGCTGGTACTCAAGACATGCCTTCAGATTGGTTATTGGTCGTTGTCTAATTTAGCATTGTTTGGCGTTATTCCCTAAAAATTGCATAACGGCGGAATTCGTGACGTTCGGGTTTTGGCCGTGCAGGCAAAAAAAAACGGCCAGATAAATCCGGCCGGGGAGGTAGGGTCAGAGACCCGATGGGTGCTGCGGGAAAGAGCTTTCTGTTAGCAGGAAAGGCTCCGGGCAGCGGGAGTATAAGACTGCAACGCTTATGCTGCAGGGGAGGTAAAGGTGTCTTCGTATTGTTTGCGCAGTTGGGCTTTCTGAATTTTGCCCATGGTGTTGCGCGGCAGTTCCTTGATCACCCAGATGCGTTTGGGCACCTTGAATTTCGCCAGCTTGTCCTGGGTGCGTTTGATGATGGCTTCGGGGTCGGCTTTATCGCCATTGGCGGCTACAATCACACCGGCAACGGCTTCGCCGAAGTCGGGATGGGGCAGGCCAAAGATCGCGACTTCTTCGACCTCGTCATACTCGGCGATGACTTCTTCGACTTCCTTGGGATAGACGTTAAAGCCACCGGAAATGATCAGGTCCTTGTCGCGGCCAACGATGGTGACATAGCCGTCTTCGCCGATGGTGGCGAGATCGCCGGTGATAAAGAAGCCGTCAGACCGGAACTCGGACGCGGTTTTTTCCGGCATCTGCCAGTAGCCCTTGAAAACGTTCGGGCCACGGACTTCAAGCACGCCGATTTCACCGGCCCCCAGAACATTGCCGTCCTTGTCACAAACGCGCGCCTCAATCCCCGGCAGGGTCGGGCCAACCGCACCCGGACGACGTTCACCATCGAGCGGGTTGGACGTGTTCATGCAGGTTTCAGTCATGCCATAGCGTTCAAGGATCTTGTGACCGGTGCGTTCAAAGAACGCATCATGGGTTTCGGCCAGAAGCGGGGCCGAGCCAGAGACGAACAGGCGCATGTTGGCCGTCACATCCTTGGTGAATTTCGGATGGGCCAGCAGGCGGGTATAGAAGGTCGGAACGCCCATCAGGACGGTTGATTGCGGCAGACGTTCAATCACGTCATCGGCATCGAATTTCGGAAGCAGGATCACCTTACCGCCATTCATCAGCATGATGTTGATCGCAACAAACAGCCCGTGGGTGTGGAACAGCGGCAGGGCATGCAGCAAGGTATCACCCGGCTTGAAGCCCCATGCCTGATGCAGGGTTTTGGCGTTCGAGCCAAGATTGTTATGGGTCAGCATCGCGCCTTTCGACCGGCCCGTGGTGCCCGATGTGTACAGGATCGCGGCAACGTCGTCCTTGTCGGCGGCGACGATGTCGGTCATGGCGGTGGCGTTTGCGGCTTCGTCATTGAGGCTGCCATCGCCGTTTGATCCGAGCGACAGGACCGCCGCGACGTCATTCTTGTCACCCAGTTCCTTGGCCGCATCGATATGGCCCGGACGGCAGACGAAGACACGCGGTGCGGCATCACCGAGGAAATAGGCGATTTCATCGCCGGTATAGGCGGTGTTGAGCGGCAGGTGAATGGCGCCAAGTTGCAGGCACGCCAGATAGAGCGCGATCACATCGGATGATTTGTCGACCTGGGCGGCAACGCGGTCACCCTTGACCACACCATGGGATGCCAGCACGGCGGCATAACGACCGGTGCGATCAAGCAGCCACGAAAAACTGCGTTCGGTGCCGTCGCGTTCAATCAGAAACGTGCGGGATTTGTCGGCCGGAAAACGGTCCAGAAATGTTTGAAGAAGATTATCTGACATGGTCATACCTGTTTAAATTCCGGCAAGCTGTGCGACGGATTTCGATGTGGCGATCTTTCCGTCATTCATCAGTGCTTCGTGGTTTTTCTCGATATCATTGAGGTGATAGGCGTAGTTCACCATCATGCCGCCCGCCTGACGCAGACCCTTTTCGGAGGTATCGCCAAGCCAGTTCAGGCGTTCAAGCTGTGCACCATTGCCCAGATGGAAGCGGGCAGTGGGATCAAGCGGGGACTTGCCACGTTTACAGGTGGCAAGATAGGTGGCACACAGCGCCAAAGTCGGCTTTTGCAGCTTGGCGACCTTGATCGGATCGTTGATCCAGTCATCTTCGCTAAGCCCGTCAAGCACCTGACCGGCAAGTTCGGCGTCGTCGGCCTTGCTTTTCTGGCGGGTGCGCAGCCAGCCCATGAAGCCCGGAATGGGCGACAGGGTGGCGAATTGTTTGAGCTGCGGGAATTCGCGTTTGAGTTCCTCGACCACCTGTTTGATCAGGAAGTTGCCAAACGAAATCCCCTTAAGGCCCGCCTGACAGTTGCTGATCGAATAGAAGATCGCAGTGTTGGCAGTTTCCGGGGCCTTTTCATCGATTTCCGGGGCCAGAAGCGCCTGAACGCTATCGGCCAAACCGTGCACGAGGGCGACTTCAACAAAGATCAGCGGATCGTCGGTGATGGCCGGATGGAAGAAGGCAAAGCATTTCCGGTCGGTCGCCAGACGACGACGCAGATCTTCCCAGCCCTGAATTTCATGGACCGCCTCATAGCGGATCAGTTTTTCAAGGATGGCTGCCGAGGTATCCCAATCAATATGACGCAGTTCAAGAAAACCACGGTTGAACCAGCTGGTCAGCAGGTGCTGCATATCGGCATTGAGCGGTTCAAGATCGCGGTTGTTCTTCAACAGTGCGATCAGGGTTTCACGCATATCGACAATGGCCCGCGTGCCACCGGGTGCCATGTTGATCTTGCGCAGCAGTTCCTGACGGATCGGCTCGGACGTTTGGGTCAGGACGGCGAGGTTTGCCTCGGACGGGTCCTTGGCAAAGGCCTCGGCGGCCTTGGTGACCTTGGCGCGATCAGCACTAAAGTCATTTTGCATCATCCGGAAGAAGGCCAGATGGTCTTCTTCGGGAAGGTTTTCCCAAAGCCGCACCACTTCGCGTGCAGCCGCGGTGCCACGTGCCTCGCCCTTTTGCGAAACAAGGTCCTTGCACATGGCGCCAAGCTGCTTGAGCGGGTCCTGCGGGGTCGAGAGTGGCAGATCAAGCAGTTCGCGACCACGGTCGGCAATGCTTGAAAGCCAGCTTTTGACAGACATGCCTGACATTAGCGTCCTCCGATGATGGTTTCCGGAAGCCAGGTGGCGATCTGCGGGAAGAAGCACAGAATGATGATCGCTGCGATCATGCACATCACGTAAGGGAAGGCGCCCTTAAGGATGCTCTGCAGACGGATGTCGGGCGCAATGCCATTAATGACATACAGGTTCAAACCAACCGGCGGGGTGATCAGACCGATTTCCATGTTGATTGTCAGGATCACGGCAAACCAGTAAGGATCGAAACCGGCATTGATGATCACCGGCAGCAGGATCGGTGCGCTCATCAGGATGACTGCAACCGGCGGCAGGAAGAAGCCACTGATCAGCAGGAACACGTTGATGAAGCCCATCAGAACCCAACGGTTGACCTCAAGGGCGGAAATCCACTGTGCAATCGACTGGGTGATGAACAGTGATGACAGCATGTAGCTAAACAGGCCGGCAGCCCCGATGATCAAAAGGATCATCACGGATTCCTTGGTGGTGTCACGCATGACATTCCAAAGCTGACCCGGTTTCCACATGCGATACACGATCATCGCGGTGATCAGGCAGAACAGTGCACCAACACCGGCCGTTTCCGAAGGTGTCGCAACACCGCCATAAAGGGCGAACAGAACCGCACCGATGATGACAAGGAAGGGCAGAACACGCGGAAGGATTTCAAACTTTTCCTTCCAGGTGTATTTGACAACACCAAGGGCGGCCTGGGCATTGCCCTGACGCCAGGTCGAATAGAGCGACCAGGCCATGAACAGGGCGGTGACCAGAAGACCCGGCAGAAGACCGGCAAGGAACAGGCGCCCGATCGAGGTTTCGGTCGAGATGCCATAAACAATCATGGTGACACTTGGCGGGATCAGGATGCCAAGTGTGCCGCCAGCGGCAATTGAACCGGCTGCAACCGTATCGGGGAAGCCGCGTTCGCGCATCGCCGGGATGCCCATCTTGCCGATTGCGGCACAGGTGGCAGGTGACGAACCCGACAGGGCGGAAAAGATCGCGCAGGCGCCAAGGTTTGAAATCACAAGCCCGCCCGGAATACGGGTCAGCCAGCGATCAAGAACAGAATACAAGTCACCACCGGCCCTTGATGAGGCAACAACCGCGCCCATCAGGATGAACATCGGGATGGCGAGAACTTCGAAACTTTCGAGTTTGCCGAACAGGATTTCCGGCAACAGCGGCAGCGATCCGGTGCCATCAAAGGTGATGATGAAGCCGACACTGACCAGAAGCAGGCCAATACCGACCGGAATGCCGGAGAAAAGAACAAGGGTGGTTGCGATGCCGACAACGGCCGCAAGAAGCAAGGGATCCATGATGCGGCCTCCTTAGGAAATGTCGTCGCGAATATCGAACGGTGTCGATCTGCGGGTGATGAGCGACAGGAAATCGGCAAAGAATTGCAGGAACAGCAAGCCAAAGCCGATCGGCAGCGCGGTATAGGGTTTCCAGAGTGCGACGGCCCAGATGGTTTCAGACAACCAGCCGCCTTCATAGGCCTCGATCACCAGTTCCAGACCATAGAAGCCAAACAGTGCGCTGATCGCCATGCCACATGACAGGGTCAGGATGGCAAGGGTCATGCGTGCGCCGCGTTTGAGGTACATCGGGAACAGGTCAACATTGACGTGACCGCGCAGCAATTGAACATAGGGCAGGCCGACCAGTGTTGCGCCGATCATCAGGAAGATGACGGCCTCAGTCTGCCAGACGGTGGATTCATTGAGCACATAGCGCATGAAGACCAGCTGGCAGATGATCAGCATCGCAATGGCAAACATGCTTGCCGATGCGATCCCGCAAATGCGCGACAAGAAATGGATGGCAGAAATGACGCCATCAAGCGGGCCCTTTGGCGCCTGGGACCGGTTTGCGGCCATGGCGTTTTGATGGTCGATCGGCTCGACATCAGGCGGGGGAGGCATATCTGATTTAACGGAATGCGACGCACTTGGTGTCTGCGTGAAATCGTCTGGCAGATCAATCGGAAGTGGGTGCGGGGACATGGCGTTCGACACGCGCGTTCTCCTCTGACGGAACCGTATTGGTCTATATTTTTGTATTTTGAGGAATGCGGTGGTGCCGGACAGACCGGCACCACCATCACTTCACGTCAAGAACCGATCACTCGACTGCAAGTGCCATATCAAGAAGTTCCTGACCGTTTGGGGTCTCTTCAACGAACTTCTTGTAGGAGGTTTCCTTGGCCAGAGCCTGCCAGGCAGCGAAGTCTTCGTCGGTCAGTTCGGCGATTTCAACGCCGTTTTCCTTGAAGACAGCGATGCTGTCAGCGTCCTGCTTGCGGCCTTCGGTGGTGTAGTATTCTTCGGCCTTTTTCGCAGCAGCAGCCAGGGCTTCTTTCTGCGCATCATTGAGGTTGTCGTAGCTTTTCTTCGACATCAGGACCGGCTGATACATGAACCACAGTGCGTTGCCTGCGGCCGGGGTGTAGCAGCTGACCTGCTCGTAGATACGATAGGAAACGAAGCTTGAGGAGCTGGTGTTGGTGGCATCAAGAACGCCGGTCTGCATGGCCGGATAGATTTCCGAGCTCGGCATGGCAGCGATGGATGCACCGGCACCTTCAAGCATCTGCTCGAACGATTTGCCGGCGGCACGAATCTGAAGGCCTTTGACGTCTTCCGGCTTGCGGATGCAGCCCTTGGTCGAGGCAAAGCCACCGGCCAGCCAACCCTTGGCAACGGTTACAACACCATCTTCGTTCAGGAGTTCTTCGATTTTAGCCATGAACGGGGATTCGTTGATGCGGTTGGCATGATCGTGGTTTTTGACCAGTGCCGGCATCAGGGTCAGGTTGGTTGCCGGAACACGACCACCGGCATAGGCCAGCGGATAAACGATCATGTCGAGCTGCCCGCGTGTCATCGGGGTCCACTGTTCTTTTGCCTTGAACAGGGAGCCGGAAGGGAAGATCTGGATTTCCAGATCAACGTTTGCGGCTTTGACTTCATCGGCGACGATCTGTGCAACCTTGTGACGGATGTCGCTGGTCGACCACTGGTGAGACAGTTTGAGCGTCTCGGCACCCGCAGATGCGGACATGCCAAAGGCAGCAACAGACATGGAGATGGCGGCAACAGACGCCGTAAGAGTCTTCTTGAAAATCTTCATCTTTATCCTCCCGGATGAAGCATGCGTTTTGAATGCATTTTGACGGCTTTTTGCGCGTCTTATTATTGATGCGGTTTTCGCATTGGAAGAAAGCGTTACAGATTTCTGGCATGCTGTCCATGCAATTTTGTATACCAGAACGTCATTTTGCAGTGCCACAAATCCGCGCCCTAGTATTTGCCGGGGGATTTAGGAAAACCGCGCCTGAACTTTTGCGATGCAGCAGGAAATCATCGCAAAGCAGCATCGAAAAGGCTTTGATTGGTACCAGAATATGTGTTCTGGTATACCAGTAAGTGACGAAAAACGAGGTCCCACATGTCGCAAAACGGAAAGCTTGCCACCGATCTGGTCCAGAAACTTGAACGCGATATCGTGACCGGTGTGCTCAAGCCTGGCGACAAACTTGACGAGCGTTCGTTAAGCGAACGGTTCGGTGTTTCACGTACGCCTGTGCGTGAAGCGCTTCAGACACTTGCCGGTTCGGGACTGGTTGCGACCATGCCACGCCGTGGCACCATTGTTGCCTCGATCACGGTTGCCGAACTGATTGAAATGTTCGAAGTCATGGCCGAACTTGAAGCCATGTGTGCGCGGTTGGCGGCACGACGTATGCCGCGGGTGGATATCGAAAACCTGATTGCGCTGTCCGAAGAGTGCAACGGGCTTAAGGATCATGCCGATGCGGACGCCTATTACGAGGCCAATGTCCGCTTCCACGAGGCGATCTATGCCGGATGCCGCAACAGTTTCCTTGAACGTCAGACCAAGAATGTGCGCAACCGACTGGCACCTTATCGCCGCCTGCAATTGCACCGTCCGGGGCGTGTGAAGAAATCCAACAACGAACATGCCGATATCCTGAGTGCCATTTCCAATGGCGAGGCCGAGACGGCGGGCAAACTGATGCAGCAGCATGTGGCGGTTCAGGGTGAGTCGCTTAATGATCTTCTGGCGATTGTGCCGCGCGGATACCTCGAACCGCTGGCCAGCTAATTCCGGTTTAATACCGACACCAAATGCGTGACCTTTTGGGGCGGGTACGTTAAAACGCGCTCATGGCAAAGAAACGTTTGGATCAGTTGCTTGTGGAACGTGGATTGGTGGAGAGCCGGTCCAAGGCGCAGGCTTTCATCATGGCAGGCAATGTCTTTAGCGGCGAGCAACGGCTCGATAAGCCGGGCATGCCGTGCAAGGAAGACATTTCCATTACGCTGCGCGGGCAGCCCCATCCGTGGGTGTCACGAGGTGGGCTCAAGCTTGAAAAAGGGTTGGCCGAGTTCGATATCGACGTGACCGATTTTATCGCGGTCGATGTCGGTGCATCCACCGGCGGCTTTACCGATGTTCTGCTTCAGAACGGGGCGGCCAAGGTTTATGCCGTTGATGTCGGGCAGGGGCAGCTTGATTGGAAGCTGCGTAATGATGACCGCGTTGTGGTCATGGAAAAGACCAATGCGCGGCATTTGACCGAAGAACAGATTTCTGACGCCATTGATATCGTTGTTTGCGATGCCAGCTTTATCGGCCTTCGTACCGTGCTTCCGGCCAGTATGGAGCGGGTCAAGACGGGCGGTTATCTGATTGCGCTGATCAAGCCGCAATTTGAAGTCGGCAAGGAACGGGTTGGCAAAAAGGGTGTCGTGCGCGAACCTGAATTGCATCAGGAAGTCTGCGACACGATTTCTGACTGGCTGGCAAATCTTCCGGGCTGGGAGGTGCTTGGCATTACCAAAAGCCCGATCACCGGTCCCGAAGGCAATGTTGAATTCCTGATTTGCGGGCGGAAAACGGCCTGATAAACAGGCCCAATTTCCACCCGCGATTTTCAGATTACTTGCCGATTTTTTTCATGAAGAAATCAATACCGGCCTGTGCGCAGTCCTGATCCTGCGGCGGGGTGCCGGAACTGACGCCGATACCGCCCACACATTCCCCGTCAACAAAGACCGGCAGGCCACCGGCGACAATCGACAGGCGGCCGCCGATTTCGCTATCGATGCCATAGGCCGGTTTGCCAGGCTGGGCAGCCGCGGCATATTCATGCGTGCCCTTGCGTGCGCCCGACGCGGTAAAGGATTTGTCCTGGGCGATGGTGGTGCTGGTGACCTTGCCGCCATCCATGCGCTCAAACGCGATCAGCACACCGGATTCGTCGGTAATCGCGATACACATCGGCACGCCGATTTCATTGGCGCGGTTACGTGCGCCTTCGATCAGAATATAGGCATCCTCAATGGACAGGCGTTTGATGGTCAGCATTGGACTTCTCCCGGGACGTTTTCTTTGATGTAATTAACTGGCGGCATCTTAGGGCCTGCGCCAAAAGCCGATCAATCAGATAAAACGGCTTTCCGTATGGTGGAAGGCGCAGCATTTTGCGCCCATCACTTAGAAGTCGGGACGCATGATCATCAGGTAAAGTGCACCCAGCGGAAACAGGATGGCAATCCGCCCGACCATATTCCAAAGCCTGCGGCATTTCTCATAGCTTGCGGGCATTTCGGTTTCGCCGTTTGCGACGGTCTTGGCCGCGATCTTTGACATATAGATCTGAAGCGGCAGAAGTCCCACCAACCACAGCATTGCCGCCATGCCAAACAGACCAATGCCATAGATCAGATAGGGGGCCTCTGAAAGTGCGATGCCGGTCGCGTGGAAAAGACCGATGCCACCAATCACGATCAGGGCCGAGCCAAGCGCGGTAAAGGCAAGATCAGTGACATTGATCAGGCGACAGGCAAAGGCGATAACGACCGGGTTGTTGGTCCGGTCTGCCTGAATTTTCCAGACGGCGGATACGATGATATTGCCCAAAAACAGGATGGCGCCAATGACGTGTATGAGTTTGACGGTTGCGTATTCCATCTGATTTTCCGGTTGGTAACAGGCGACTGCCCGTTGTGGGTTAAGGGGCTTTGTCGGTGTTGACCGGCATGGTCAGATCTTCGGCCAGAAGGCCCAGAACAAAACTTGAAAGATCCTGATCAGCGGGGGGCACGATCATGCCATCAATCACCAGCATGGCGATGCCGTGTGCGCGGCTCCATGCGGCGAGGGAGCGGTTATAGGCGCTGGCGGCCTCGGCCAGGGTCATTTCGGCCTTGCGATCAACCGACGTGACGGCACGCTGCAAGACGTCAAAGGCGTTATCAGCGGCATCGCGCAGTTCGGGATATTGATCGAGTGGCGGGCGTTCCCGGCCAAAGATCAGACGGAAATGCTGCGGGTTTTCGACAGCGAACTGCACATAGGCAGCCCCCAGCGCCATAATGCGTTCTTCGTGGTTTGGGTGGCTTTCCGCGGCGCTTTCAAGTTGTTCGGCGAACCTTTCGAAGGCGGCAATCGCGACTGCCGCCAAAATGCCATCCTTGCCGTCAAAATGGCGATAGGGGGCGGCTTCCGACACACCGGTCAGCCGCGCCAGACGGCGCAGTGACAAGCCAGTCGGGCCTTCGTCCGTCAGGATGTTTTCAGCTTGTTGCAGGAGGACATTCCGGACATCACCGTGGTGATACTTTCCCATTTGCACGTATCTCGTTTTTCTTATGTTAACTTCGTTAACATTAAGGCGTGATACACAAGGGCGCAAGACCAAAAATCACGTTTTTTCATACGGATGTGATCGCGGAAGGCTACTGGTTGTCGTGATGTCTGAGTACGGGCCAATCAGGCCAGAACAAAATCAAACCGACCGATTTCACCATCGCTTGCCGGATGGACGTTCATTAGAAGCGCGCTGTCAAACAGGTGATCAAGCTCGTTGCGCGGTTCATCCGGGAAATAAAGCTGGGTGGTCAGGGTTCGGCCGTTGGGCGGGGTGATCTTGACGTGGTAGTGCGGGGTGCGTCCGGCATATTCGGCCGGGCGGATGGTATCAAAGTAATAGCGCCCCTGGCCGTCAGTGCGTTGATAACCGCGCATGTTAAAGCCCTGATTGTCATAACGGCCATCTGAGTCTGCATGCCACAGATCGACAATCGCATTGGCAATCGGCGTACAGGCCGTGTTCAGCACATAGCCCAGCAGGGTCACCGGTGTGCCGTCAGCATCGTTTCGGAAGTTGCGCTTTTCGGGCGGGTTTTGGCTATAGAACGGGCCTTCGGTCATGCTGCGCGTTGGGCCGATATCCTCTCCGCAAGCCGGGGTCGCCGGAAGGGTTCTGTCACTGGCGTAGGAAACCGGTGAAAGAATGGAATTGCCGATAAGTGCCGAGCCTGCGGCAAACCAGCCCTTGAGCGCAGACCTGCGCGACAGACCGGCCAAGTCCAGATCGATGGTCATTGGTTTTGCCTTTTCCCAACCGCGTTTGGGACCGTGGTTTTTTGTTATGGGGTAAAGATGTGGTCGCGATGCGAAACTACAAGGTGAGAAGCGCCGAAAATTACTTTGATCGACAAAAAAATGCGCCACCCGTGACGGGATGGCGCGAGGGAAGTCTGGCGCTTCAGGTTTCGGGGCTGCTTCAGGCAGAGTTATTTTCCTGCTCAGCCGGTTGGGTTTTCGGGGCGTCTGCATTGGTTGCCGCTGGTTCTGGTGCGCTTGGTGTGTCGGGGGTCGCTGGTGCCGCTGGTGTAGTGGTGTCTTGCTCTGGCTTGCTTGAACTGTCGTTTGGATCGGCGTCCACCGTGTTTTCGGTTTTATCGCTGTCTTCTGATGATGGCTGGTTTTGGGTCGGGGTTGCCTGATCCGTGTTCGCTTGGGCCGGATCAGCATCGGCCGTTTTCCCGTCATCGTCGGTTGCCGCTGCCTGGGTGTCCTGCGACGTTGTCGTTTGAGGTGCGTCGAGCGATTGCGTGTCGTCTTGGGATTGCTGTGAATCCGGGGCGGGTTTTGCGGTATCGCTTGGCTCTGCTTCTGCCTCGGAATTTGCCTGTTCTTGTGCTTCTGCCTGCGCCGCATCTGAGGTCTCAGGCGCCGGGGTAGTGCCCGGCTTTGGCGTCTCGGCGGGTGCCGGCGTCAGGTCAACCGTGGGGGCGGCTGGTGTCTTCTGATCTTCGGGCCGGTCTGGGCGGATCAGGAATTTATTTGAGAGCGTGTCTTTGCCGATCAGAAGCGGTTGATCCAGAGGACCCATTTCCAGAAGGCCGATTTCGACATCACGGATAACGCCGCCCAGCTTGATGCGGGTTTTGATCACAGGGGCGTGCACGGGCGGGGTGCTAGCACCTGTTTGCACATCGCGAAAGCCCGCAACTGGCAAGGTCAGCTTCCAGACAATGGTGCGCGACTTAAGGCTGCTGTCGGCGGCAGGCGGGGCCTTGATGGTCAGGGAGAAAGATACCGATCCGCTGGCAGATGCATCTGACGTGTCATCGTTGCTGCTATCGGAACTGCCCGGGTCGTCCTTATCCTCGCCGTCATCATCGACAGTGAGGTCGCTGACAAACAGGCAGGTTTGCGGTGCCGCGCCGAGGATCATGGACGGCAGCCCTGAAATCCCCCAGTCGGGCAGGGCGACGGCTTCGTCCGCAAACAGGACGATGCGATTTTTGAGCTGCGCGTCACTGCCAACCGTTCCGCTGGGAGCCGGTTTTTTGTTGGATGCAGCAAGTTGGATCAGGGTTTTGAGCAATATCGGGTTCATGCCACTTAGACGCGGCATGAAACCAGTTGTGATGCGATATTCGCCCGTTCCGATTGCGTCGGAAAACTAGCTCGGAAAATGCTTGTTGGTGTTCCAGCCTTCGCACTGTGCGCGGTGGCGCAGAAGGTGGTCGGCAAGCGTGATCGCAGCCATCGCTTCGCCCACCGGAACGCCACGGATACCAACACACGGATCATGGCGACCCTTGGTGACGACATCGACTTCCTTCCCATAGATATCAAGGCTTTTGCGCGGGGTGAGGATCGAGCTGGTCGGTTTGACGGCAAAGCGCACGACAATGTCCTGACCCGATGAAATGCCGCCGAGAATACCGCCGGCATGGTTGGAGCCAAAGACCGGTTTGCCATCTTCGCCCAGACGCATTTCATCGGCATTTTCAATGCCGGTCAGTTCGGCGGCTTCAAAGCCGTTGCCGATTTCAACGCCCTTGACGGCATTGATCGTCATCATCGCCTTGGCCAGATCGGCATCAAGCTTGTCATAAACCGGGTCACCCAGACCCACCGGGACGCCGGAACAGACGACTTCGATCACCGCACCGACGGATGAGCCATCCTTACGCAGGCCATCAAGATATTCCTCGAACACTGGAACGGCTTGCGCGTCGGGGCAGAAGAACGGGTTGTTATCAACCTCAGCCCAGTCCCAGTTCGCCCGGTTGATTTCCTTGGTGCCCATTTTGACCAGGGCCGCACGGATTTTGATGTCGTCGCCCAATACCTTGCGGGCAATTGCACCGGCGGCAACCCGCATCGCTGTTTCGCGGGCCGACGAACGGCCGCCGCCGCGATAATCGCGGGTGCCGTATTTTTCCCAATAGGTGTAATCGGCATGACCCGGTCGGAACTGGTTTTTAATCTCGCCATAATCCTTGGAGCGCTGATCGACGTTTTCGATCAGAAGCCCGATCGGGGTGCCGGTGGTTTTGCCTTCGAACACGCCCGAAAGGATTTTGACCTGATCTGGTTCGCGGCGCTGGGTGGTAAAGCGCGACTGACCGGGTTTGCGTTTTTCGAGATAATTCTGAATATCGGACTCGGTGAGCTCAAGCAGGGGCGGCACACCATCAACGACACAGCCAATGGCCGGGCCGTGGCTTTCGCCAAAGGTGGTGAAGCGGAAAAGTGTTCCAAAACTGTTGCCAGCCATAACCGATTATCCAGAATTCAAATATTTAAGAGACAAAACGGGCCGCCCATCAGGGCAGCCCGCAAAATCGTATCAGGCCCAGATCAGGATTTCTGGACAGTGATGTCAGGTGCGTCTGCCTGTTTCATGCCAACGGTGTGGTAACCGCAATCGACATGATGGGTTTCGCCCGTAACACCGGTCGAAAGGTCTGATAGGAAGTACAGACCCGATCCGCCAACATCATCAAGCGTAACGTTACGGCGCATCGGCGAGTTGTATTCGTTCCATTTCAGGATATAGCGGAAATCGCCAATCCCGGATGCGGCAAGGGTCTTCATCGGGCCCGCCGAAATGGCATTGACGCGAATGCGATCCGGACCAAGGTCATTGGCAAGGTATTTCACGCTGGCTTCAAGGGCCGCCTTGGCAACGCCCATGACGTTGTAGTGCGGCATGACCTTTTCTGCGCCGTAATAGGAAAGTGTTAGAAGCGAACCGCCATCGGTCATCAGTTTTTCCGCGCGCTGTGCGATCGCGGTAAAGGAATAGACCGAGATGTTCATTGAAAGCGCAAAGTTTTCCGGCGAGGTATCGACATAGCGACCACGCAGTTCGTTCTTGTCGGAGAAACCGATGGCATGCACGACAAAGTCAAGCTTGCCCCATTTTTCCTTAAGCGTCTCGAACACGGCATCCATGCTGGCCGCATCGGTCACATCACATGGCAGAACGATGTTGCTGCCAACGGACTCTGCGAGCGGGCGCACACGTTTTTCAAGGGCTTCGCCCTGGAAGGTAAAGGCGATCTCGGCGCCAGCCGCAGCGGCCGCACGTGCAATGCCCCAGGCAATCGATTTATCGTTGGCGACACCCATAATCAGGCCGCGTTTACCGGCCATAAGGCCCGAAATATTGTCGGTGGACAGGCTCATATTTCCTCTCGTTCCCACGATCTCTCTCTGGCAGGTAGAGGCATTCAAGAAAAGCCGCGACCGGCCCAGAAGGCATTAGACATTCGGCGCATCCTACACAAAGCGCGGCCAAGGTCAATCTGACCTGTCATAACGTGTGCAGGCACGCTATCTTGTTGATCAGGTGCAGTATAACCGGAAAATGCGTGGGGATAAGCGTTTAATGGCCGAAATTCAGAAATTGCTCTCTGATCGAACCGCGTTCTGGCGCTATGCCGGTATGCGTTTTGTCCATGACAAATCCATACAACGTGCCGCCGGTTTGTCCTATACGACGCTTTTGGCGATGGTGCCGTTTCTGGCCATCGCACTGACGGTTTTGTCGGCCTTTCCGGTTTTTGATGAGTTCAAGGACACGATCATGACCGTGGTCCTGAACAATTTCCTGCCGGAAACCGGCGCGCAGGTCACAGAGTATCTTGGCAGTTTCCTGCAAAATACCGGACAGATGACGGCGATTGGCACAATCGTGCTGGGCCTGACGGCTGTGATGTTGCTCAGCGCCATCGAAGGTGCGATGAACGATGTGTTTCGTGTGACCAGCCCGCGTAAGCTTCTGTCGCGTCTGGTGGTGTTCTGGACGCTTTTGACGGTTGGGCCAATGTTGCTGGGGCTTAGCCTTTCACTGGCGTCCTATATTTTTGCCATGCGCCATCTGGTTGGCGGGGACGCCCTTGGCGAACAAATCGGACAACTGACGTTTATTGCGCCGTTTGTCCTGTCGGCAGTGGCTTTTTCATTGCTGTTTATCGGCATGCCGAACCGCTCGGTCGTGATTATTGATGGTGTGGTCGGTGGCGTTGTGGCCGCCGTTTTGTTCGAAACCCTGAAAAAGGGGTTTGCGTATTATGTCACGACATTCCCGACCTATCAGACGATTTATGGCGCAGTCGCGATTGTGCCGATTTTCCTGTTGTGGATGTATCTGACCTGGATCGTGATCCTTCTGGGGGCTCAGGTGGCAGCGGGCCGGTCCGAATGGCGTGCGGCACGGGCGGCGGGCATCGTTCCCGATCCGCGCGGTGCGGTGCCGGGGCATATGGAACGGATCATCGCGGTGCTGCGCGTTCTGGAATATCTGCAAAATCGTTTCCACGAGGCCGCCAAGCCGCCGACCTATCGCAAGATGATGCGCGACGTCAAACTGGGTGGGCGTGATCTGAACTGGGCGTTGGCTGCGTTGCGGCGCGAAAAGCTGATTGATCGCTCGGAAAAGCATCGCTGGTTGCTTTCGGGAGACCTGTCGCGGATTTCGTTGATGGATCTGATGAGCCGCCTTGGCCTGTTTCTGGATTACGACCGGTTGCTGGTCGTGCAGACCGATAGCGGTTGGCCGATTGCCATGCGCGAACGCCTGATCGAACTGGAAGAAAAACGCAAAACGGTTCTGGATGTGAAGGTGGGCGATCTGCTTGATACCCCGCGGCCTGACGACAAAATCCCCGAGCAGAAAAAGAAAGAACCGGATCAGGACAAGTCAGACGATATCAATCAAAAAGACATGACCGGCATCATGAGCTGATGGCCGTTTCGCGGGTTATTGAAAAAGGCCGGGGAGGATATTCTTCCCGGCCTTTTTGATGTGTTGATGATCGGTCGTATTTATCGGGAGGCCATTTGGTTGAGCGCAAGGGCAATTTCGGCCCGACGGCCAGCATCGGCAAGCGGACGGTCCGGGCGGTCCGGGGCATCAAGCGCCTTTTGGAAATAGATCCGCGCTTCGTCATAGCGTTCCTGTTGGCGCAGGAAATCGCCATAGAAGAAGTTCGGATCAATGCCGTTCGGGTTGAGCGCAAGCGCCTTTTTGAGGTTTTCCTCGGCCTTGGCGTCGCTGCCAAAGGCCAGCGGCCATGGCGGCACCTGATAATAAAGCGATCCGAGCGAGGTATAGGCAGAACCATCCATTGCGGTCGGTGCGGTGGCAATCACGTTTTCAAAAAGTTCGCGGGCGTCGCGCACTTTGCCAAGGGCCGAAATACCGCGCACAATCCCGGCATCGGTTGACAGAATGATGCCTTGCCAGATTTGCAGTTCCGGGCTGTCGGGGAATTCTGCACGCAGCTTTTCGCCATCGGCTTCGAGTTTGTGAATGGCATCAAGTTGGGCATCTTCATCGGTGATTTCGTATTTGATGTGCGCCCATTCATGTTGCAAGTGGCTGACAGCCTTCATCACGGCCGGGTTTGCGGTTTGCGCCTGCGACGTTGCCGGTAAAGCCAGAAGAAGACCAACCGCAAGGCCCGATAAGGTGATCATGTTTTTGCGTTTCATGCGATGTTCCTCTGTGCGGCACTTTCTGATCCTGTGCCATTGATGATCAGGGCTGGCTTGGCGTTGGCCTTGTCAGTTGCCAGTATCTCTTCGCCAATTTGGGTGTTTTTGCGCAGGCCCTTGTCGATCATCGCGGGCACGAGTGCATTAAGGGTGGCAAACAGCCGTTCCGGCCAGCCAAGGCGAAAATCACTGGCGTCAAGTTCAATCGCGCTGGCAATGCGAAGCGCGACATCCCGCGGGCGATCTTCGGTGGCTTTGGTCTTGCGATTAAGCATGCCGATCTTGCCGCTATTCATGCCGGTATTGACCGCACGTGGCGCGATGTGGGTGACAGTAATGGCCGTGTTGCACAGTTCCCGACGCAGGGCGTCGCTATATCCCTTAAGGCCGGATTTGGCTGCCACGTAGCCGGTCATGTGCGGTAACGGGATCAACCCAACCATCGAGCCGATATTGACGATCTGGCCATGATTGCGGGCACGCATGGCGGGCAGGACCGCCTGACACAGCCGCATCGGCACCAAAAGATTGAGTGTCAGAAGGGCATCGTAATCCTGATCTTCGGCATGGCCAAAATCATTGATCCCGGCAAGATTGATCAGGATGTCAGGCGTATTTTCGAGAAGCGCCTTGCAGGTCGTATCAATGCGTTCCATCAGATCGCCTTCGGATGCCCGGTCATAGGACCGGACATTGGCACCGCGTTCTTTCAGGATTTCCACAAGGGGTTTTCCAATCCCGCCGGTTGCCCCGGTGAGAAAGATATCTTTTCCCTCAAGCAACATTTTTCCGTTGTCCTTCATGCGGGATCGCTGCGAACAGGTTGGCAAACAGACGGAAGGTGTTGTTGGCAACTTCGATGATCGCGGCCTGATCGTTCGGATCGGTGATTTGGTTGACGGTTTTCTCGAAGAATTTCATGTGTTCGATATCAAGCGAACCGTGCGAGAACAGATAGCTGAATGCCGATTTTGGAAGATCCAGACCGCTCATGACGGCATCCGCGCCCTGACTTGCGATCTGGGTTGACGTGCTTTCGAGCATGAAGACCATGCCAAGGAAACCGACCGGGTTCTTGCGCGCGATATAGTCGTAGTTATAGGCGACCATCACCTGGGTTTCGAGGTTGGGCGTTGCATTGCGCGCGGCTTCGCGGTCACCACCGGCGGCCTCGATATCATTGAGGATCCATTCTTCGTGGCCTTCTTCCTCTTCGAGATATTCAATCACCGCCTTGTGCAGCCAGCGTTTGTCATCGGGCAGGCGCGATCCCATCGCCATCAGGAAGGGAACGGTGTGTTTGACGTGGTGATAGGCCTCGGTCAGGTAGGCGACATAGGTGGAGCGGGAGATGTTGCCCGAAAGTCCGTCGACAAGCTGCGGGACGTGATAAAGGGCTGCGCGGGCATCAGCGGTTTGGGCAACAAGACGATCATAGAAATTCATGGCGAGCTCCGAAGTGTTCTGTGAGGAGATATATCGTTTGACGATCACATCACGCTTGGGCCGACCATTTCCGGTCAGGCAGCCGTTTTGTGCGGTGAAGGGCGCACAAAGCGTGAAATGTTTGATTTGGGCATAGTCGGGCAGGCTGGCGTTTGCGGCCTGAATGGCGGCGTTGATGTCTGCATCTGCACGGCTTGGCACGATCAGCGCTTCAAGATGGGCTTGGCCGTCGCCAAAAACGATTGCCTGATAAATGGCGGGTTGGGCCAGCAAGGCGGCCTCGGGCCATTCGGGTGATATGTTGCGCCCGTTTGAGGTAATCAGGACGTTTTTGCGCCGTCCGGTAACGGACACAAAGCCGTCGTCTGAAATCCGGCCAAGGTCACCGGTGGCGAGGCGCTCCGAGAGGGCTGCGTTTGCCGCCGGCGGATCGCCGACATAGCCAAGGAATCCTGGATTGCGAATGACGATTTCATCATCGACGATTTCAGCACTGACATGTGGCAGCAACGTGCCCGTCGTGCCCGGTTTGTCCTTGCCCGGAACGTTCAACGACAGAACCGATGCGCATTCAGAAAGGCCATATCCTTCGTAAACCGGAAGGCCGATCTGACGGGCCTTGGCAATCAGGGCGGGATCAATCCGCGCGCCGCCAACGGCAATGAAATCAAGTTTGGTCAGCGGGCCGTACTGCATGACCTGCATCATCAGGGCGCGCAGCAGTTCCGGCACCAGAATGATCGAGGTGGCATCAGCCCCCTTGAGCAAGCCATGCAGGTTTTCGTACTGCGCCTCAAAGTTCCGCAAGGACGTAAGATGCACGGTGCAACCAGCGAGAAGTCCGGCATAGACGCCAGCAACATTTTCCAGCAAGACGGCCAGGGGCAGGGCGGAAAAGTGCGTACCGGCAAATTCGTCGCCCAGCATCTGATAGATCGAGCTTGCGACATTCAACATGGCGGTTGCAGGCAGACAGACACCTTTGGGGGTGCCGGTGGTGCCGGATGTGAAGGTGATTTTTGCAGTTTTTGCCGGGATGGTCGCGGATTTGGCAAGACCGGTTCGCACCATGCCATCTGGTGTGATCATATGAGTGATACCAGCGGTTGCGGCGGCATGATCAATCTGTGCTTTGGTGAAGAAGGGCGGGATCGGAACGCAGAAGGTTTCCGATTTGAGTGCCGCCAAGTCCCAAAGTACCCAGTCGATGCCGTTATCAAGCGCGATGCCAAGAACATCGACATCGGAAAGGTCTTTGGCGTGGTCGTCAATGCGCCGGATCAGGTCGCGATAGGTGATCTGACCGGTTTGGCTTCTAAGGGCGATTTTGTCGGCCGGGTGTTGGCCAATGCGTGAAAACAGCATGATCAGACTCAGACCTCGCCATTATGTTGGAGACGGGGATAAAGGCGCGGGCGCATGTGGCTGTACTCGGCGCCAAAAAGTGATTGCAGGCGCAGATATCCCAAAGTGACAGAGCCCGAGAGAACATGCGGGCGCGTGTCGTAATACCGGCCCCAATGGGTGTTGCCGCATTCAAGCAGGGCCGGGTCGGCGAGTGCATGACGCACCGGCGCCAACCCCATTTTCTGGAACCGTTTTTCAAGACTTGCGGTACCGGTCACAACCGCCTGTTTGAAGCCGCTATGATGCAAATAAGCCGAAAGGGCGGTGAACAGGAAAGATGATGCGCCTGATCCGTTTGATGCCAGATTGCCGATTTCAGCAATCTCGTGGCGGGGAATGCCCAGAATAGAATTGATCGGTCGGCGGAGATACTGTTCTAGAAACAGCGGACCATGCCCGGCGGAGCGAAAACCAAGGGCGGCGACAATATCGCCGTGATCATCGCGCACACTCATCAGTGTGTCGTAATGAACTGAAATTTCTGCCTCATAGGTGCGGGCATAGATGCCAGAGATAAAATCCTCGACCTCGGCGCGTTCGCGCGCCGTATTGGTCAGGATTGAAATGGCACAAGCATGCGTCGGCACGCGGGACAGAAACCCGTTCTTCTGCAAACGAAGTCTGGCCGAGGGATTGCCGTTTTCGTTGTAATTAAGCTGCAGCATTCAGTGGACGCCTTTTGATACGTGAATAACGCATTCTGGCGTCGCAACCTGACAGCAAGCTGAAGAGCTAAAATCAACTTAAATCGAGGTGTTTGGCAGGGTCAGGATCGTTTGGAGGAAGGGCTTTGTGTCATTTCCACGCGGATCGGTTCATCGCTGCTGCGCAGGTGCAGATCGCGTTGCGGGAACGGAATTTCTATATTGTGTTCGATGAAGGCATCCCAGACATTGAGCAAAACTTCGCTGATGATATTGCCGCGTCCGTTTTGCGGGTCGTTGATCCAGAAGCGGATTTCAAGATCGACCGAGTTGTCACCAAAACCGCGCATCAGGGTGTTTGGCCCCGGATTGTCCTGCACGCGCGCGCATTTTGCCGCCGCCTCGTTACACAGCTTGATCGCAAGATGGGGATCGCAGTTATAGGAAATGCCGACCGGCACCTTCAGGCGCAGCTTGACGTCCGAGTGGCTCCAGTTTTCGACCTGATTGGTGATCAGGTCTTCGTTCGGGATCAGGAATTCCGTGCCATCGCGGGTTCGAACCGCAGTATACCGCGCGCCCAGTGATTGAATCCAGCCAAAGGTATCGCCAATCGCAATGACATCGCCGGGCTTGATCGAGCGGTCAAGCAACAGGATCACGCCGCTGATCAGGTTGGCGAAAATGCGTTGCAGACCAAAGCCGATCCCGACACCAACCGCGCCACCAAATACGGCGAGTGCCGTCAGATCGACACCCATCGTCGAAAGTGCAAACAAAACGGCGATCGACAGCAAGATAAGCTTGAGAAGCTTTGCCATCAGGACCTGCACCGACGGGGTCAGGTGATGGACCTTGCGGATGCGTTGTTCAAACAGGCGGGATGCAAAGGATGCCACCCACAGCAAAACTGCAAGCGAGAGAACGGCTTTGATGATGCCATAGATCGAAATGCGGAACTCGCCGAACTCAATCGCATGCCCGTCAAGGATTGCGATGCCTGGTTCCAGCCATCCGACAATGTTGAGTGCCGCCAACGTCCAAGCGACGGTGGCAATGGTGCGTGACCAGACAGGATCATTGACAATGGCCGCGGCCAGACGAATGACAATCCACGCATTCAGAAGACTTGCAACCAACCGGATGATGTTATGGCGGTAGCCAGCCTGAATGGCGATGGCATCAAGCAGCCAGATGGCAATGACAAAAATCAGCGGGAAGGCAAGACTGGGCAGAACCAGCGCAAAGCGTCGAAACCCGGCATAGGGTAAAAGCGGCTTCCAATCCTGCAAGCGTGCGAGAAGCGACGCCAGACGACCACGCAGCAAAAAGGCCGGGATGGTGGCAAGCAGGCAGGCAGCAATCTGGATCAGGATCGGGACCAGCAGGACATTTGCAGAGATCCAGGCGATTGCCTGTTCAAGCCATTGCAAATAGATGTCCGGGTTGCTGAGCTGTTCCATATTGTCCCTGATGATCGGTTTCGTTCTTTGCGACAAAGCCCGTTAAAACAATATGGTAACACGGAACGCGATTAACAGGCACCTTTCAACGCATGGCCTTTTGTGCGGCCTGCCCCCGGGTGCCAACGGGCCAAGAAAAAAGCCGGCGAATGCCGGCTTTGGATTATTGGGTCAACGCGCCTTGTAGGGGTGCTTTTCAGACCAGTCCTTGATGAACTCGACCAATTCGTCATCGCGTTCTTCGGGCAGCTTGACCGTCAGGTGAACATATTGGTCACCGCGTTTGTTGCCCCGGTCATAGGGCGCACCCTTGCCGCGCAGGCGCAGTTTGGTGCCGCTATTGGCGTTGGCAGGCAGCTTCATATTGACCTTGCCATCGACAATCGGCACTTCGATCGAACCACCCAGAATGGCCTCAGACAGGCTGATTGCCAGATCACAATGCAGGTCATTGCCTTCGCGTCGGAAGGTTTTGTCCGGATGGACATGCAGCTTGATCAGCGCGTCACCGGCCTCGCCACCATTCATGCCAGCCATCCCCTGGCCTTTAAGACGGAGCGTCTGTTCGTTTTCGCTTCCGGGCGGAATGCGGACTTCAAGGCTTTTGCCGCTGGCGAGATTGATACGCTTTGTCGTGCCAAGGATGGCCTCGGCGAAATCAAGGCTCAGCTCATAGGAGATGTTCGGGCCTTTGACCTTTCTGGGTTTGCGTTCCCCGCCAAAGCCACCGAAACCGCCGCCGCCAGAACGTGCGCGTCCCTTGCCGAAGATTTCGTCAAAGATGTCCTCGGCATTGGCACCGGAAAAGCCGCCGAACGGATCACCGCCGCCAAAGCCGCCACCGGCATGTCCGCCGCCACGGGTAAACGGGCTGGTTTCGCGGCCATCGGCGTCGATTTCACCATTGTCGAATTTCTTGCGGCGCTCCGCATCGCCAAGAAGGTGATAGGCGCTCGATACCTTTTTGAAGCGTTCTTCGATTTTGGCATCGCCCGGATTGACATCGGGGTGAAGTTCACGCGCCAGTTTGCGATAGGCCTTTTTGATTTCTTCCTGACTGGCGTTTTTGGCGACGCCAAGTGTCTTGTAGGGATCCTGCATTTACTGACCGGTTCCAGAAACTAAAAGCACGTTATGTGATTTGCACGTTGTGTTCATTATTAGATCATGCGCCGCAAAAGATGAACCATTTTGCCGCATCTGATCCGAAACAATGACATTAAGACGGGTTTGTCGCCCGAACCGATGACCAGATATGAAAAGGCGGCGCAGATCGCAAGGACCGCACCGCCTGTCATTTCAGATTTTTAGCAAGGCTTAGTTGACAACTTTCCAACTGCCATCCGGCTGGCGGCAGGCGGTGCCATAAGCCGTTTCTTCCTGACCACCGATCATCACCGTCTGCTGGTATTCGCGGCAATATTCCTGGGTTTTCGGTTCCTGATAGGTGCGGGTCGGGGTCACCGTACCCTGAACACCGGTATCGGGGTTGTTCCAAGTGGTGGTTTGACCTGTCGGGGTGGCTTCCAGCGTGCGCTGGGTGCTTTTTGCCATGATGGCGCGGTCGGCATTGTCAAGCGACTTGCCGACTTCGCTGCCGATAAAGGCGCCGGCAAGCGTACCAAGCGCAACACCGACAAGCTGGCCACTGCCCTTGCCGAACTGTGCGCCTGCGACGGCACCACCGACGGCACCAAGAAGTGTGCCGGCCGTTTGCTTCTGACCCTGATCCTGGGCGCAGCCAGCGATAAAGGCGGTCATGACCACCGGGATAACGATCTGACGGAATTTCATGTTTAATTTGCCCATCTTGTCTTTACAGTCCCAACCGATATTCTTTGGGTATATATATTGATCCAACGTTGTTGCTGCCACCGTAGTTCCGAAATATGTCGTCCTGACGGCAACAAATTTAATCAGCCAAAGGAAATCCTTTCGCAATGAACGAGAAAAATGCGCCAAAAATTGGGCATGAACCCCACGATGCCCCGTTCGACATGTTCGAAACCTGGTTTGCGGATGCAAAAAAGGTCGAGACTGCCTATCCGGATGCGATGACGCTTGCGACTGCCGATGCGCAAGGTCGCCCGTCGGCGCGCATTGTGCTGCTTAAGGGTTTTGATCCGCGCGGATTTGTTTTCTATACCAACTATGAAAGCCGCAAGGGTGGCCAGTTGGCCGAGAACGGTTTTGCTGCCCTGTGTTTCCACTGGAAGACGCTTGAAAAGTGCGTGCGCATCGAGGGCAAGGTTGCCAAGGTCGATGCAGCCGAGTCAGATGAATATTTCGCATCCCGCCCGCGCGGCAGCCAGTTGGGAGCCTGGGCATCCATTCAGTCGCGCCCGATGAGTGGCCGGTTTGATCTTGAAAAACGGGTTGCGGAATTCACCGCCAAATTTGGTCTTGGCAAAGTGCCGCGCCCGGAACATTGGGGCGGTTATCGCCTTGTACCGGATCGGATCGAGTTCTGGGCAGAGGGCAAATTCCGCCTGCATGACCGCAAGCTGTTTACCCGCGATGACGCCGATAGCGGCTGGGATACGCAAAAGCTGTTTCCGTAAGGACAGCGACAGAATCCGAAACGCAAAAAACGCACAAGGTGATCAAGCCTTGTGCGTTTTTGTATTCTTGATTGGTGCGTTTTAGACTGCGGGTTCTGGCGGGCAGAAGGTGTCCTGCAGCACAGCGATGATCTTCATGATGTCGGGATTGGCCAGCGAATAATAGATTGTTTGCGCATCGCGGCGGGTTTTTACAAGCCCTTCGCGGCGCAGGCGTGCAAGGTGCTGTGACAGGGCGGATTGTTTGATGCCCAGTTCATTTTCCAGCGTGCCAACGGATTTTTCCGTGTCGCCGAGAGAGCACAAAATAAGCAGACGCCACTCATTGCCGAGCGTTTTGAGAAATTCTGCAGCTTCACGTGCATTCTCGTGCAGTGCCGTATAGTCCATCCGCGAGTAACCCCGTTCTTAACTCTGCACACCAGGTCGCATTTTTGCTTTGAATGCCCGGTATCCTACCCAAGAGAATAATATCTCGATCTTTAAAGCGTCATCGTAATCGTTGGCATTCATGTTACAATCATTTTGTGCATGGTCGATTGAGAAAAACCGATCCGGCACCAACCACCGACACCAACAAAGTATAAGAATAATAATAACTTTCGCAAATTTTTGATCTTGAACAAAGAAAGCTGGGGCAAAAGACCTCAGACTGCTTGGCAGTAAAGGCATCATCAGTCGGTATTTCAGGCAGGTTCAATGACCTGTTCGACAGGCGGGAGTAGTTAACATGGCAATTCGCACCATTCTGGCACCGGTATCAGGCACGGCAATCGACAAACGTGTGATGGCGACGGCCTTTAAACTGGCCAAGTCGTTCAACGCGCATCTTGAGGCGCTTTTTGTCGCGGCCGAACCACAAGACGCCATTCCGATTGTTGGCGAAGGCATGTCAGGCCTGATCATCGAAGAAATGATCCAGGCCGCCACCACCGAAACCGAAAAGCGCGAAGCCAGCGGCAAGGCATCGTTTGCCGCCGCCGTTAAAGAGGCCGGCATTGAAGAGTCCAACACACCGAGCGCAGACGCCAAGCCGACCTGCGCCTGGCGCAAGGATAGCGGACGCGAAGACGAAACAGTGGCCCGCCGCGGGCGCCTTTTCGATCTGGTGGTGATTGGCCGGGATCCCAAGGAAGCCTCCGCATCGCTGACCTTTGATGCAGCCCTGATGGAAACCGGACGGCCGATCCTGGTGGCCCCAGAAGTAACCCCGGCGACCATCGGTGAAAAAGTCATGATCGCCTGGAATGGCGGGATCGAGGCCGCGCGCGCGGTCACTTCCGCCATGCCGATGTTGCGCAATGCCAAGGAAGTCACGATTGTCAGTGTCGGCGAGGTTCCCTATGGCCGTGCATGCGCCAAGGCGCTGGCCGAACAGTTCAGCTGGCACGGAGTCGATGCGGCCGTGGTTGAGAGTACCGAAACCGGACAGGTTGCTAATACCTTGATTTCCGAGGCAGAAAAATGCGGTGCCGATACCATTGTTCTGGGGGCGTACAGCCATTCACGCTTCAAGGAGATGATCCTTGGCGGTGTGACGCAGGATATGTTGGCAAAATGTGCATTGCCGCTTTGGATAATGCACTAAGCCAAGGGGCTGCTTAAGCGCCTGATATCGCGAAATTATATTACCTAACCGATGGTATATGACTGAAAAGGCGCATTTTTGATGCGCCTTTTTTTGTTGCGTTGCGGGATAAATAGGAACAGGGTTACAGAAATAAGAAAGTGACGAAACCCCATCGGGGGCAGTACTGCCCCTAAACGAGGTGTTTCGCATTGTGGGAAATCAACGTCTGACAGGGGAAAACCCATGTTGTCATTGCGCGATATCATCGATTTCGCTTCGATGTCCGAAGACCTGGCACAGGAACTTAACTATCCGAATGTTGGTGTGCCTGATCTTGCTGCGTTGCTGTCTGGTCAAGCTGGCGGTGCGTTGCAGTCATGCAATGCGGCACCATGCGCCGCCAACGACGTTGACAGCGACTAATCATCTTATTCCCAGTTATGGACTGATTGGGCCAGACAGGCTGCGTGCCTGCCCAAGCAGCCTATTTTGAAAACAGATCAATCTGGTTTGTTTTCTCATCCGCACCCGTATTCTGATCTGTTTCGGGGCGATCCGACCTTTCTTCCTGCCATGAAAGAACATGATCGGGCAACGGGCCCAACATGTATCCCAGATCTTCGAACGCCATGTGCGGATCAAGCCAGGCCGCCAGATGGTTCGGGCCGATCACAGCCGGCATCCGGTTGTGAATATGGGCGATTGAGCCCGATGGCGCGCAGGTGATGATCGTGGCTTCACGTCCGTTTTCGAGGCCCGCAAACAGAAACGGTTGATGATCGGGCAGGGTGATGCGGTTCTTGTGCTTTGCCGTGCCGTCCTTGCGCCATTCATACCATCCGTTTGCCGGGATCAGGCAGCGGCGATTCAAAAGTGGTCGGAAGGTTGGCTTTTCGGTCAGGGTTTCGGCGCGCGCATTGATCATCGGGCTGTTCATGCCCGGGATGCTAAGCCCCCAGTATCGAATGGCGGCCTTTTGATGCGGCAGAATGACGGCAATCGGATCGGTCGGCCGACGCGTACCGGTCAGGCTGTCGAAGGCAGCGTCTTCGTCCTCGTCATCGGGTCCGTTGCGATTGAACCCGTCGGGTAATGGCATGCGAATGATATCTTCCATTTCCAGGCCAAGCTGAACCTGAAAGGCGCGGATATCGCTGTTAAGATCAAAGCGGCTGCACATGGTCTTGCCCATCTTTACAATGACCAAAACATAGCCTGTTTCGCATCCCTTGCCAAATGCCTGTGGGGCAGCCTATATCGCGACGGTGACTGCAGAAAAATCTTACAGTACAAGGCTTTTCCTTCGATGGCGGGGCCTGTGGTGCTATAAGAAAACCAGCAAAATTCTGTTTGGGTTCATACCCTAGTGAAGTGAGTACACCAATGAGCAGCAATGCCCCGAAAACAGTCGTTCTGACAGGTGCCAGTCGTGGCATCGGCCATGTTACGGTTGGATATTTTGCCAAGCGCGGCTGGCGGGTGATTTGCTGTTCACGCGAAGCCCCACCGCCAAGCTGCCCGCGCGATCCGGCATTGGGCATCCATATCCGTGCTGATTTGTCCAAACCGGCAGAGGTCGAAGCCTTTATCGCCGAGGCGAACGAAGTTCTGGGCGATGATCCGTTGCATGCCCTGATCAACAATGCCGGTGTATCGCCCAAGACCCCCTATAAGGAACGGCTTGGCTGTCTGAATGGTGATATTGCTGCCTGGCGCGATGTGTTTGAGCTGAACTTCTTTACGCCGCTTACACTTTCGCGCGGGTTTGCATCAGCACTGCATCGGGGCAAGGGGGCAATTTGCAACATTACCTCGATCGCGGGGCATTACGTCCATCCGTTTGCCGGATCGGCCTATTCGACCTCAAAAGCAGCCCTTTCGGGGCTAACACGTGAAATGGCCGTTGAATTCGCCGAGCTTGGAGTGCGGGTCAATGCGGTGGCCCCGGGCGAAATCAAGACCGATATGATTTCACCGGAATATGAGGCGCTTGTGCCGCGCATTCCGATGAACCGGATGGGCACGCCCGAAGACGTGGCGGCAGCAGTGCATTATCTGGTGGGGGATGACAGTACCTATGTAACTGGCACGGAAATCTTTGTCACCGGCGGGCAGCATCTGTACTGATCGGCAGATCGGGACTGGATGACTTCTTAGCTGTCAGCTTTGATGTAAAAGGCCGGATCGTATTCGACTAAACCCGCCGGGATTTCATCAACCAATGGGCGTGCCATGAAATATTCGTCGGGCACGCCTTCAAGTTTCAGGTCGGGCAGGGGTGCAAAGCCAAACCGGCCATAATAATCCGGCTCGCCCAGCACGACACAGCCGTGGGCATCATCGGCGCGCAAATGGCGGATGCCGCTTTGGATCAGCTCGGAGCCAATGCCCAAGCCCTGCCGGTCCGGCGTGACCGCAACGGGTCCCAGGCCAAACCAACCGCAGGCTTTGCCATCGATTTTCACCGGTGAAAACGCGATGCAGCCAACAATTTCATCGTCCTGTTCCGCGATCAGGGAAAGGGTAAGTTGACCACTTTTTCGGAGCGCATCGACGATCAAATGTTCGGTCTGCTGACTGTGGGGTGCAGTTGCAAAGGCACCATCCAGCAACGCGTGAATCGCCGCGATATCTTTTTCGGTTTCTTCACGTATCAACATTTTCCGTCCCTGCCTGTGACGTTGGACCTGCTTCCTGCGGGCCATCCGTCACGACTATAACGGGAAAACGGTTTACGCTGAAAGGCTTTTAAGCCAGTCGCGTTTTTGCTCCAGGCGTTTGACTTCCATTTCGAGCCAGCTGGTGAAGTTTTCGGCCTCGTTTGCGTGTTCATCTCGCAGGGCCAGCACGCGTTCGAGATCAAGTTCGCAGACGTCTTGCAGGATTTCGATCTGTTCGGTGCGGATGTCATGATCAAGCAGATGCAAGAACCGCATCTTGAGCGCCATGATCAGGCGTGAAAGCTCGCCCGATGTATCGCGCACATTGCCCTGCATCAGTTCGATGAACTTCTTGTGCCCGGCATCGGTCAGGCTCAGTTGCGCATCAGACAACCCGCCGCTTGAGGTATCTTCCTTGACCAGCCCTTCAAGCTTGAGCAGCTGAAGCGAACTTCCCATCATATCCAGGGACGGCCCCATGATGTGCGACATGAAATGGCGCACCTCGTTGGCCAGATCGCCATAGCTGATCGGCTTTTCGGAAAGGGCAAGGGTGCCAAGTGCGCACAGGCGGAGACATTCTTTGGGGAGCAAGGTTTTATCCGAATACATGGGCGGTCCCTGTTTGATGACAGGTCCGACATTAACGCGAACAGTTCTTAATTGCAAAGTATTATCTTTACCGACGCGAAACCGGCAAGACAGCCTCAATATAGGACGCCGCCCGGTGAAAGCAAATGGCCGAACATCATTGATCCCGGCTGCAGGCCTTTACATGGGGCGGATCATCAAAAAGGCCGGGGCAATTGCCACCGGCCTTTTTTGATTTTCTGATTGCCAAGCGCGTTAGGCGACCTTGGAAATGCCCAGTTTGCTCCAGACCGACAGGAGCGAGTCGATCAGATGATCGACCAATTCGTCATTATGCAGCGGGCCCGGCGTAAAGCGCAGGCGTTCGGTGCCGCGCGGGACGGTCGGATAGTTGATCGGCTGGACATAGATGTCATGTTCGAACAGCAGACGGTCGCTGGCTTCCTTGCACATGGAAGGATCGCCCACCATCAGGGGAACGATATGGCTTGGCGCGTCCATGACCGGAAGGTCGACTGCGCGCATGCGTGCACGCAGGGTATCGGCGCGTTCCTTTTGGGCAAGGCGTTCGACATTGCTTTCTTTCAGGTGGCGCACGGCTGCCAGCGCACCCGCCGCAATGCTTGGCGGATGGGAACTGGTAAAGATAAAGCCATTGCCGAAGCTGCGCACGAAATCGACGATTTCAGGTTTGGCCGCGATATAGCCACCAATCACGCCAAAGGCCTTGGCAAGCGTGCCCTGGATGATGTCGACGCGGTGCATGACGCCATCACGTTCGGCAACGCCACCGCCGCGCGGGCCATACATGCCAACCGCATGAACCTCGTCCAGATAGGAAAGCGCGTTGTATTTTTCGCAAAGATCAAGGATCTGACTGATCGGCGCGATATCGCCATCCATCGAATAGACAGACTCGAACGCGACGATCTTGGCGCGCTGCGGCCCGAGATCCTTGAGGATTTCCTCCAGATGGGCGACGTCGTTATGTTTCCAGATGCGGCGCTCTGCCTTGGAGTGGCGCATGCCTTCGATCATGGAATTGTGGTTTTCGGAGTCGGAAATGATCACGCAATCCGGGAGCTTCGATCCCAGCGTTGACAGCGTGGTCCAGTTCGCGACATAGCCCGAGGTCATCAGAAGGGCAGCTTCCTTGCCATGCAGATCGGCGAGCTCCCGCTCAAGCGCGACATGCAGATGGTTGGACCCGGAAATATTGCGCGTGCCACCCGCACCGCCACCCTGACCGGTAATGGCGTTCTGCATGGCTTCAAGCACCTTGGGGTGCTGGCCCATGCCAAGATAATCGTTCGAGCACCATACGGTGATTTCACGCGGGGCTTCGCCGTTATCGGGGTGATAAAGCGCCTTGGGGAATTTTCCGACAATACGTTCGAGATTGGCGAATACACGATAGCGGCCCTCAGCCTTGAGGCCGGACAGCGCATCTTTGAAGAAGGTGTTGTAATTCATACTTGTTTCTTTCGCCTGTCTCTTTGCAGTGTCACGGACTTTGTATCTGGTCGTGGCATCACAAAGCTCTGGTCTCGTCCAGATCAGCGACCTGATTCTGGACATATCCTCCGGTTCGACCGGGTCTTTATGGTTCCCTTATCAACCATGACGGCGGATACGGCATTGACCCTTGTCAAAAATTAAAGCGATTCCAGTCTTGTTTGGAACCATCAGATCAGAGAAGGCGATCCATCTTTCTTGTGTCGATCTCTTTTCGGAGCATGCTCCGTTTTGTCTTAAGACCCAATTTGGCCTCGTTGGCGTCATTTGGCAAGGATTCGAACAGCTTTTGCACCACAATTAAATCGTTTTCATCCATCGGAAAAATCAATCATGACAGAAATTACATATGATTTTCAATATGTATTAATGTTGATGATCAGATAAATTTGCCAGTAATTTTTGAATTTGGTGACAGAGCTAAAAGCGGATTGCTTGATTTTTCCTTGTCTGGACAAGGGATTAGTCCGTGTGCGGTTGCCTGTCTGCAAGCTTGCAATCGGCAAAGCCAATAAAAAACCGACCGAAAGTTCCGGCCGGTTTTTGGGAATGCGAAATGTAGTTGCCTAGTGTGACATCAGGACCGGAACGGTCATGTGACGCAGAAGGTGCTGGGTGACGCCACCAAGCATCAGTTCACGCAGGCGCGGACGGCCATAGGCGCCGCACACCATCAGATCGATGCTTTCATCGGCTGCGCGCGACAAAATAAGGTCGCCAACACTGATGCCAGAAGCGTTCATGCTTTCTTTCTTGGCATTCACGCCATGGCATTTCAGGCGTTCGCCAATATCGACACCCGGAACCGGCATGGTGTCGCGGGCACCCTTGTTCGGGTCGGCACAGAGAACCAGAACGGATTTTGCGGCCTCGAGGAACGGCATGCTGTCATTCATCGCACGTACGGCCTCGCGATAGGGCTTCCAGGCGACCATGACGCGATCACCAATGGTATCAAACTTGCCGACATAGGGCACAAGCAGAACCGGCGCACCGGCGGTCAGGATGACTTTGTCCGGCATTTCCGAGACAGAGCAGGGATCGGAACTTTCCGGGTCGTGCTGGCCCAGAACCGTCAGATCATGATGGCGGGCATACATTGCGGTGGTATCGGCAATTTCGGACGCCGGGCAGGAGGTTTCCTGCCAGCTGAAAGCAACACCGGCCGCATTGCAGGTTTCTTCGAACTGGGTGCGCGCCGCCTTTGCCGTTTCCGCCATCGCAGATCGCTGCTGATTGATAATTTCTTCGGTGATCTGGACTTCCATGAAGCGCGGAATTTCAGGATAGGGCAGCAGGAAAAGACCGGTAAGGTGCGCGTCCTGCGCCTTGGCAACTTTCAACGCAACAGAAAGGCGTTCCTTGCAGGCAGCTGAGGTGTCGATATGAACAAGAATATCCCGATACATGATCCGATCTCCATTCGGTAGGTGGCGTGGGGCTGACCCGAAATCTGTCAAATTGCCCTTGGCCTTAATGTCTGTGGCTACCCTATCGTCGTCTCGGGATGGTTTCTTTGCTCTATCTCAAATTAAATTATTCCAAGTTGTAATTTCGGGCCAAGAATCACCCGTCCGCACCCGGTTCGGTCATCGGGATTGTTTTTTCCATGGTCGGAATGTCGCCGCCAGCCGGAGCACCTGTGGTGGCAGGGGGGGTGACGGGGGCAGGTGACATCGGTGCGCTGTCGTTCATCGCGGGCATCGCCGGATCATCGGTCGGAACACTGTTTGGCATCTGCATTGTGTCGCCTGACATCATTGACAGGGTTTTGTGCAATTGCTGTGACAGGGTGCTCCAATTGGTTTGAAGCGTTGTGCAGGCCGCGGCATCGCCGGATTGAACGCAGCGCTGCGCCATTCGATCAAGAATGCCCAGCGCAATACGGGCTTCGTCGATCTGCTTTTGGCGCATTTCATCCATCGCCTTGCGATTGGGATCGTCCATCATGATGAGATTGTCATTTTCCCCCGCAGACGTAGATCCCGTCATGGTGGACGGTGATGCCAGGCGGGTATTCTGGGCCGGTGCACCCCACGGGGTAACAATGGTGCCGGAACTGTTGGACATCGTGACCGGTTCTTCGACCGGGGCCATGCACCCCGACAGGGCAAGGCCCAGTCCGATTGCGGGCAGGCATTTGGCAATCTTGCGCATCGACATGCGTTGTTCCTCCGACCGGTGGCGGGCGCGCCTTGGTCACGTCAGTTTGTTGTCCCGAACTCTGCCACAGTCGCTGCTATGACTTTGCTTTTGCTTGCGAACATATTGAACGTCGTTACGGAGTCTGTCCAGTCCGGGCAAGTGCGTGGCCAAGGAATGCAATCAGACGATAATATGGAGCTTCCGTCACGTTCACAGTTATTTGCCCGGTGAAAGCCGCGGATCGTCCTTTAATGATTTGCGGATCCATCGCATGGTTTCGCGGATGCGCGATATGTTGCGCAGATCAGGGTGGGTTAAAACCCAAAGCTTGTTTGCGGGTATTTCCGGCAAAGGCGCAAGCAACCGCAAACCCGGAAGGGCAAGATCGGATGGCAAACAGGCCAGACCGCATCCGGCGCGCACCAGATGTGCCATTGCGATCAGATCATCGGTTTGCTGTTTATGCGGCGTGCGGCGGTTCGCATCGAGCCATTTATAGGGTGCGTAACTTGCCAGCGTTCCGGATGCGCCGATGAAGGGCTCCGCCAGCAGGTCATCAAGCATTGCCGGTTGATATCGGTCTGCGGCACCATAGATGCCCCATTCCAGTGTGCGGATTTCCTTGCCAACAAGATGTTCGGGCGGGTTGGGCGCAACCCGCACGGCAATATCGGCATATCGCTGTGTCATATTGAATTCGAGGTTGCTGGCAAGCAGTTCGATCTGAATGTCCGGCCATTGATCCTGAAACCAGGCGAGATGGTCTGGCAGAAAGAAATAGGAAAAACTGGTCGGTGCAGTGATGCGCACCAATCCGGCCGGTGTAGCATCAGCGCCCGAGATGGTGGTGTTGATAACATCAAAGCTGTTCATGATCTGACGGGCGGGGACAAGCATTTCTGTCCCGGCATCGGTCAGGCTGTATTGGCCACGGATGCGATCAAAAAGCCGGGTGCCAGCCTGTTCTTCAAGCGCATGAATATGGCGAAACACCGTGGTGTTGCTAACCCGGATTTTCTGCGCGGCCAATTCAAGTGACCCTGTTTCCGCGATGGCGAGAAACGACTTGATATAGTTCCAGTCCAATCGGTGCTCCGTTTCAAATTTGCAATCAGATACTACAAAATTGCCTATGTATTGCAAAAGTGAAATTCCTTACGGTGACGGTATCAAGGAATTCACCTTCATATGTCAGGAAAGAAAACATGATCGGATACACATCACTCGGCACCAATGATCTATCGCGTTCGGGCGCGTTCTATGACGCATTGCTTGCCGATTTTGGGGCACAGCGCGTCTTTGAACAGCCGGACTTTATCGTCTGGAGTGCTGGCGAAAACAGCCCGGCATTTTCGGTGCATGTTCCGTTTGACGGGAATGCGGCAACGGTTGGAAATGGCACGATGATCGCCCTTTCAGCCGCGTCACGTGATCAGGTCGATGTGCTTTATAAAAAGGCGATCTCGCTTGGTGCAACGTCGGAAGGTGAGCCGGGACAGCGCCATGAAAACGGGTTTTACGCCGCCTACTTCCGCGATCCCGATGGTAACAAACTCAACATCCATCATATGGGCTAAGGCGATGATTGGTTGTGATGCGGCGCGGGAGTGGAGCTGATGTCATCATATCATTTGATCGGTCACCGACTTTGCCCCTATGTCCAGCGTGTGGCGATGGTTCTGGCGCAAAATGGCATTGCCCATAAACGCACAGACATCGCCCTTGATGCCAAACCCGACTGGTTTCTGGCACTTAGCCCGACCGGAAACGTTCCCGTTCTGGTGGTTGATGATGAGCGGACCTTGTTTGAGGCCGCCGCCATCTGTCAGTACCTTGAGGCAATAACGGGTAAAAAACCGTGTGGGGCGGATGCCTATGATCTTGCCTTGGCGCAGGCGGTGATTGCGATTGGCGATAAGCTATTATCGCTTACCGCGGATCTGATTTATCGCGATCTGTCTGAAAGCAGCGTTGATGCGACGATGCATCAGATCCACAAACAGATGTCGATTGTGTCGGATCTGATATCGCCACAGGCCTTGGACACGGACACAGACCTTTCGATGCTTGATATCGTTTTTGCGACGGTTTTTCGGCCTTTTGCCTTGATCGCGGTCGGGCTGAACCGGGATCTGTTTGCCGGCTTTCCCGGGTTGCGCGGCTGGGCTAGCGATTTGGCCAAGCACGAGACGGTCCGAAACGCAGTGCCCACCACCTATTATCAGGAACTGCACGAATTCATCGCGTGCAAGGACGGATATCTGGCAAACCGTTTACGCATGATACCGCAAGACAGCATCGTCCTTGCGACCGCCAAGTCTGTGATGTGATTGCGCTGTGAGCCGCCATAAAGGCAATAAAAAACGCCCGCCGAAGTTATCGTGCGGGCGTTTTGTTTTTTAGGACTGTTGCAGCTTAGTCGTGCTTGCCGCCATTGGCCTTTGACCAGCCGATCGGGTCGTTCAGGAAGGAACGCACACCTTCGATGGCATCCTTGCTGAAATATTCGCCTTCTTCGGCAACGGCGAGGATATCGGCCCAGGTTGCAAGGTAATGCATTTCGATGTCGTCCTTGCGCAGTTCGTCAAGCGCACCTTCGAAGATGTCATAGAAGAAGACGACAAAGGCATGTTTGCACTCGGCACCGGCTTCGCGGATGGCGTTGACGAAGTTGACCTTTGATGCGCCGTCAGTTGCAAGGTCTTCGACCAGAAGAACCCGCTGGCCTTCATGGATGTCGCCTTCGATGCGGGCTTTGCGGCCAAAGCCCTTGGGCTTTTTGCGGACATACTGCATCGGCAGGTCAAGCGCATCGGCGAGCCATGCGGAATAGGGGATACCAGCCGTTTCACCACCAGCAACCGCGTCAAAGGCCTCGTAGCCAGCTGCATCGGATACCTGACGGGCGGCGAGTTCAATGACCTTGCGGCGTGCGCGCGGGAAGGAAATCAGTTTGCGGCAATCGATGTAAACCGGGCTGGCCCAGCCGGATGTCAGGATATAGGCCTCTTCCGGGCGGAAATTCACAGCCCCGATATCCAGCAAAATCTTGGCGACAGTTTTGGCAGCATAGGTGCAATGCGCGGTCGGTTTTTCAGTGGTCATGGCGGCTATACCTTCTCCGGATCGACTATTTGCGGACCTCTTAGCGCTTTTGGCCGAAAAGCGCAAAGAAAAGCCGCTGACCATTTGGTCAGGTTTCTTTGCGGTTTCTGTTGCCCGAGCAAGGGGTTTCAGGTGGGGTGCTGTCGTTGTCAGGATGATACATAATGCGCCAGTAGTGATATCTGAGATATCATAATTGAAGTTATATGGTGAATTTGTTACATCTGGAGTTTGATGATCTGCCTGTTGGAAGGGTGACTTGATGATTACAGCCGGACAGATGCGGGCCGCGCGGGCCCTTTTGGGAATTGATCAGAAAATGCTGGCAGAAATGTCAGGCGTCTCGGTTCCGACCATTCAGCGCATGGAAGCCAGTCAGGGCAATGTACGAGGAGTCGTAGATACCCTTTCAAAGGTGGTTGAGGCGCTTGACCGTGCAGGTATCGAGCTTATTGGCGAACAGGCTCCGAGTATGGGGGCCGGTCGGGGTGTTCGGCTGAAGGAAGCCGAAACCCGACAATCGAGAAACGATTAGCGTGCAGTCAAAAATGCCGGATCGTGCAGTCGCCAAACTTGGTGACGGCTGATCGGTAAGGGCCTGTATCATCCCGGCCCCGCCGGGAACATGATGTGTGCAATCACCCAACGAGGGTGCCAAGCAAAATGAAGCCAGCAAATCCAGAGAAAAGCCGGTATCCCAAGCCGGATTTTGTCGAACTGTTTACACCGAAACTGATCACCGTTCTGCGTGAAGGGTATGGTCTTGCGCAATTGCGCGCAGATGCGATTGCCGGGCTGACCGTTGCCATCGTTGCCTTGCCATTGTCGATGGCGATTGCAATTGCATCCGGGGCGACACCGGCACAAGGCCTTTATACCGCGATTATTGGCGGGATACTGGTCTCGCTTCTGGGCGGGAGCCGGTTTCAGATCGGGGGGCCGGCGGGTGCGTTTATTGTACTGGTCGCAGCCACTGTTCAGGCGCACGGCATGGATGGCTTGTTGCTGGCAACGATCATGGCGGGCGTGCTTCTGGTTCTGATCGGCCTGTTCAGGCTGGGCACCTATATCAAGTTTATTCCCTATCCGGTGACGGTTGGATTTACCGCCGGGATTGCCTTCATCATCTTTGCCAGCCAGATCAAGGACCTGCTTGGACTTGATCTTGGTGGTCCGGAGCCGGGACCGTTTCTGGAAAAATTGCCGGTTATCTGGGCCGCTTTGCCAAGTATGGATATTGCGACCGTGATGCTGTCAGGCTCGACTATTCTGGTGATTGTCGGGCTTAAATATGTTCGCCCGCATTGGCCGGGTATGCTGATTGCCGTGGTCGGTGCCGCGTTGATAACGGCTGTGTTTGATCTTCCGGTCGCAACGATCGGCAGTATTTACGGCGGCATTCCAAGCAGTTTTCCAATGCCATCCTTGCCTGATATTGATTTTGCCAAGGCGCAGGCCGTGCTGCCAAACGCCATTGCCTTTGCGCTTTTGGGGGCGATTGAGTCGCTGCTGTCTGCTGTGGTGGCCGATGGCATGACGGGACGTCGTCACAGATCAAACTGCGAACTGGTGGCACAGGGTGTTGCAAACGTTGCCTCGGGCCTGTTCGGGGGCATTTGCGTTACCGGCACCATCGCGCGCACAGCAACCAATGTGCGATCCAAGGCGCACGGTCCGATCGCCGGAATTTTGCACGGTGTGTTCCTGTTGCTGTTCATTCTGATTGCGGCCCCCTTGGCGGGGTTCATTCCCCTGGCATGCCTTGCCGGTCTGTTGGCGACCGTTGCCTGGAACATGATCGAAAAGCACGCCATCGTTACTTTGCTGCGATCATCGCGCGGTGATGCGGCGGTTTTGCTGACAACGTTGCTTCTGACTGTGTTTCGCGATCTGCTTGAGGCGATTGTTGTCGGGTTTGCATTGGGATCGGTTCTATTCATCCGGCGTATGTCACGGATGGCCGATATCGAAAGTGCCACACCTTTCGTTGCCGAAGACCGGGCGGATAATCAGGTGGTCTTGATGGCATCGGACCCCGTATCGGCCGGTGATCCCGACATCGTTGTTTACCGAATTTCCGGTGTCTTTTTCTTTGGGGCGACGGCGGCTTTCGGATCGGTGCTGGATCGGATCGGTGATACGCGCCGCGCACTGGTTGTTGATTTTTCAGCCGTGCCTTTTCTTGATTCCACGGCCGCCAATACGCTGGCAAGTTTGGTTCAAAAAGTGCGCAGCCGGGGCGGGCTGATTGTCTTTAGCGGCACGAAACACGATATCCGGCGCGATTTGTTTGTCCACGGCATGAAGCCGCCAGCAATCCATTACGAGGCGGATGTTGAACAGGCTGTCAAATGGCTGGGCGAAAAGCTTGGCACGTTGCGGGATTAACCGCAGTCCGGGCGCAACCAATTGGTCTTTTGTTGGCAAAACAGCATTTTGGGTTTATTCGGTATCGTTATGCCGATTTAAGCTGTGCCCAAACAGCAAGCCCCAAAAGGAAATGCCATGACTGATCAGACCGGACTGAATGTCACCATTGATGATCGTGTAGCCACCATCACGATCTGTCAGCCGGAACGCAAAAACGCCCTGACCAAACCAATGTGGGGCGCGTTGGCGACGATTGTCCACGAATTGTCGGATGATCTTGATCTGCGCTGCGTGATTATTCGCGGTGGCGAAGGGGCCGGTTTTGGTGCCGGGGCAGATATTCATGAATTCGTGCGTGAACGGTCCGGGTTCGAGAAAGCGCGCGATTACGGCATGCTGCATGCCGAGGCGCTTCAGACCATTCAGAACTGCACCCATCCGGTGATTGCCGCAATTGATGGCCCGTGTATGGGGGCGTCATTCGTGCTGGCAGCAGCATGCGACATGCGCATTGCCGCCGATAACGCAAAATTCGCTGTACCGCCGATGAAGCTTGGCGCGACACTTGGCTATCCCGAACTTGAAATCATGCTTGATCTGCTGGGTGAGGCAGCTTTGTTTGAAATCCTGCTTGAAGGGCAGGTTTTTGATGTCGTCCGGGCGCGCGAGATCGGCTTTATCGCCCGTCATGTGGCACTTGAGGTGTTTGACGAAGAAGTCGCCAAGACCGGCAAACGCATCGCCGGTGGTGCGCCGCTGACGCAGCGCGCACACAAAAGCATGCTGAACCGTCTGCGCCAGGGTGGCTCAATTGATATGCATGAATTTGATGAAGGCTACCGCGCCTTTGAAAGTGCCGATTTCAAGGAAGGCTACACTGCGTTTCTTGAAAAGCGCAAACCGGTCTTCACCGGGAAATAGGCAGAAATGGCTTTAACAGTCGGCCTATTAAAGTCCCAAATCCGGTGTCAATGGCACGTCGGTGACGCCGTAATCAATGCCCATCTTGTGCAATTCGCTGGTGATCTGGGAACGGTGATGGGTTTGGTGATTGAAGAATTGCACCAAAAATAGCGGGCGGGGCAGGTCGCGGGTAATGCCGTCGACACCGGTGAATTCGCGATATCCATCCTGCCAGTCACGATCGTCCGAGGCGACAAATGCCTCGATCTCGGCATCAAGTTCGCGGCGGATTTGGCGCAACTCATCAAAATCATCGGCGACCTGGGTGTGGGCGTCATAGGCCGGGGCGTTTCCGGTTTTCATGATGCTGAGAATACGACGGTCGATATGCACCAGATGATTAAGGGTGGCATTGATCGACTTAAAGAACATGCCGCGATCACGACGGCGTTCTTCGTCGCCAATCTGATCGCAAAGATCATAAAGGACGCTGTTCTGCCACGTGTTGTATTTGGCCATTGCGCAGCCATAGTCGTCAAATGTCATCCGGGCCATTGAAGATATCCTGAAATGAGGGTGGCGGGGCGGTGTGATCAGCAGCGTGATCAGGTGGGGGATTCTGTCTGTTTTGCGTCGGCCATAAAATGGACCATCAGATTGGCAAAAATCGCAAAGCCCAGCATCGATACGGTCAGTGGCAACAAAGTGTTGTCGTGAAAATGACCGATGACGATGCCTGCAACCGCGCCGGTGGCGAACTGGATCGTCCCTAAAAGGGCCGTCGCCGTACCGCCGATATACGGGAAATACTGCATGAAGGATGCCGTGGCATTCGGGGCCGTCAGACCGATCAGTCCGACCGAGAACATGATGAATGGCACCACTGTCCACAAGCTTGGTTCAAAGACATTTGTCGCAATGAACAAGCCGATGGTCGCGACAAGTTGAATGCCGGTGCCGATTTTTAGAATCTGATGACATTCGAGGCGTTTGAGCAACGGGTTGTTGAGCCGGTTACAGATGATAATCACCGCAACATTGGCCCCGAACAGATAGGGGAAGTATGCCTGCGGCACGCCAAAGAAATCGATATACATAAACGGGCTGTCGGTGACAAAGCTGAACATCACCGCACTGGCCCCGGCATGGGTCAGCATAAAACCAACCGCCTTGCGTGTGCGCAGGACTTCCAGATAAGTCCACCAGACCCGGCGCACCGGGCCGGGATGGCGTCGGCGCATCAAGCTTGTTTCGGGCAGTTTCAGGTAAACGATGGCAAGCATCAGGCTGCCATAGACAATCAGCAGCACAAAGATCGACTGCCATGTTGACCAGACCAGCAGTAACGAGCCGATGGTTGGCGCGACAAGCGGTGCAATCATCATGATCACCGCAATCAGCGCAAACATGCGCGCAGCTTCCTTGCCTTCAAACAGATCGCGCACCGACGCCCCGACAATCACAATCGAAAATCCGCCGCCAATCGCCTGGAAAAAGCGCATGACATTCAGCGAAAAGGCGCTGTCGACGGTGGTGATGATCGCGCTAGTGACAATATAGATGACCAACCCGACCAAGGCGATGGGCCGTCGACCAATCCGGTCAGACAGCGGTCCGCCGATCAGTTGCCCCAAGGCAAATCCGATCAAGAAAGTACTGACGGAGACTTCGACAGCATGGGTGGCTTCGCCAAAGTCGCGCGCCATTGCCGGGATCGCCAGCAGGTAGGTATCAATGGCAAATGGTGCCGTCGCAACCAGTGCAGCAAGCAAGATGGCAAGCTTTTTCGGGTCAAGCGATGCGCCGGGCAGGGGCGTGGACATGCGCAATCAATTCCGTTCAGTGTTTGGCGGCGGGTCAGAGCCCCCGATCAGAGGGCACGCGTTGCGCGAAGTATGCAAGCACGCGCAGGTAAGCAAAGTGACCAAGGCGCAGCAATGTGGGGCGTCGGATATGTTAATCCCGAGCCCTGTATTATCCATAAAATTCAGGCTTCTGCCAGCGGTTGCTTGGATTGCGTCTTAGCTTATTGGCAGATCGGGCGTGTAGGGCACATCCGTGTTGCCGTAATCAAGGCCCATCTTGTGCAGTTCACTTGTGATCTGAGAACGATGATGGGTTTGATGATTGAACAGTTGCACCAGAAACAGCTGTCGGGGGAGTTTGCGGGTGACACCATCGGGGAAGGGAAGTTCGCGGATTTCATCCTGCCAGCTGTGATCGGTGCCTTCGACGAATTCGGTGATGTCGGCATCGACTTCGGCCCGCATGGCCTTAAGCGTTTCGAAATCGTCGGCAACGATGGTGGTTGGTTCGAACGGACCGGCTTCACCGGTGCGCAGGATGGTCAGAATGCGCAGATCAACATACAGGATATGGTTTAGCGTGTTGTGGATGGAGCCAAAGAACATATTGCGATCCATCCGCCGTTCGACATCGCCGATCTGATCACAGAGGTCAAACAGCACGCCGTTTTGCCAGCTGTTATAGGTCGCCATGCAGCGGCCATAGTCGTTGAAATTCATCTTGGACATTTTGAAACCGCTCCTTCCAGAGGCGCAATCAGGCCTGGTTTTTCTTGGTTGTCATGGGTTTAACCAATACTACCGCATGTCGCGGACCGTGGCACTGAAATACAGCAAGGGCGGCATCCGATTGAATGCCGCCCTTGATTTTTGTGTGTTTGCGATCAAACCCGGTTAGTGGGTCATGATCCGTTCCGGACCCATCAGGGTGGTCGGAAGCCAGGTCGATATCACCGGGACATAGGTGATCAGGATCAGGAAGCCCAGCAGGATCAGAAGCCACGGGAAGGCGGCCTTCACGACCTTAAGCAACGGCATGCCGGTAATCCCGGATGTCACAAACAGGTTCAATCCGACCGGCGGCGTGATCATGCCGATTTCCATATTGACCACCATGATGATGCCCAGATGGATCGGATCAATGCCCAGCTGCATGGCAATCGGGAACAGGATCGGCGCCATGATCAGAAGGATCGCCGATGGTTCCATGAAGTTGCCGGCAATCAAAAGAACGATGTTGACGACAATCAGGAAGCCCCACGCCGGAAGACCCCATCCAATGATGGTTTCGGCAATGGTGTGCGGGATGCGTTCAGAGGTCAGAACATGGGCAAACAGCATCGCGTTGGCGATGATGAACATCAGCATGATCGTGACCTTGCCCGCATCGAGCAGGACGTGGCGGACTTCCTTGTCAAACGGGATCAGGACCAGTGCCTTGCCCATTTTCGGAAGGTTGTGCGCCATCAGGCTGCCAATGCCGGTATTGCCGTTTTCAGGCACCCATGAAAGTTCCTTGATCGGGCCCATGTCGCGGTAAAACAGGACGGCAACAAACATGGCATAGAACGCAGCAACCGCCGCGGCCTCTGTCGGGGTGAAGACCCCGCCATAAATGCCACCCATGATCAGCAGAACCAGTAACAGTCCACCCGATGCCGAAAACAGCGCACCGCCCCATTCACCAAGGGTCGGGCGGGGCTGGCTTGGCAGTTTCTTGATGCGTGCGACAATATAGATCGCAATCATCAACATCAGGCCGACCATGATCCCCGGAATAACGCCAGCAAGGAACATGCGTCCAACCGAAACCTCGGTCGCGGCGGCGTAAACAACCATCACGATCGATGGCGGGATCAGAATGCCAAGCGTACCGGCATTACAGATCACACCAGCCGCAAAGCTTTGCGGGTAACCTGCGCGCACCATACCGGCAATCACGATGGAGCCGATGGCAACGACGGTCGCCGGGCTTGATCCCGAAACAGCGGCAAACAGCATGCAGGCCAGAACCGATGCCATGGCAAGACCACCGGGGAACCAGCCCACGGTATCAATGGCAAAGCGGATCAGGCGACGGGCAACGCCGCCGGTCGACAGGAAGGCAGATGCCAGAATGAAGTAGGGAATGGCAAGAAGAGTGTAGTGTTCCATCCCGCCAAAAAGCTTTTCTGCCAGGGTGGCAAGGCTGTCGTCGCCAAAAAGAAGGATGGTCGAAAGCGACGCAACACCCAGCGAAATGGCAATCGGTGCACCAAGCGCCATCAAGCCAAACAGCAGGATAAACAGGAATGCGATAGTCATTTGAATGTTCCCCCTGTCCGGCTTACGATTTTGGCGTCGAAGCGGTGGCGGACTTGTCGTCCTCCACGGTGCTTGCGCCAAGCTGATCAATTGCTTCGCGTGCTTCGTCAGCCAGATTGAAGCCAACCTGTTGGCCGGTAATGATGCGCCAACCAACCTGTGCCAGACGGAACGCCAGCAAAGCGGCACCCACCGGCATGATCAGATAGACGATCCACAGCATGATCGGGCTGTCTTCGGCTTCCATTTCAAGCATGTGGTTGAAGCTGACCAGCTCCCAGCCACCAATAATCAGCCAGCTCGAATACAGAATGCCGGCCGCGACGACGATCAAACCGATGACGCGCTGGGCATTCTTGGGGAACAGGCGAACGAGGGCGTCCACCCCGATGTGCGACCCAACCTTGACCCCATAGGACATGCCAAACAGGATCAGCCAGGCAAAAAGAAATTCCGTGGTTTCCAAGGCCCAGGTCAGGCCGGAATTGAACACGTAACGCATGACGACGTTTACAAAGGTAAGCGATGTCATAGCGGCGAGCAGGAGGGCAATAATGCCCTCCTCCAGCCGGTTAACGACCGTTGAGATCATCTTGAACGGCCCTTTTCCGATGATGTTGGGAAAAAAGTACGGATCAGTTGCACGCAGCAGCGGCGTCGATAATGTCCTGGCCGATATCGCCAGAGAACTCATCCCAAACCGGTTTCATTGCAGTCTGCCATTTGGCGAATTCTTCACCGGAAAGCTGCAGGATTTCGGTTTCGCCGGAGTCAATAACTGCCTGACGCTGTTCAGCGGTCAGTTCCGCCGACAGGCCGTTTGCATAGTCGCTGGCTTCTTTCATCGCCTGCGCAAGGCCGTCGCGGATTTCCGGATCCAGACCGTCCCACCACTTGGTCGAGGTCACAACCATGTAATCAAGCAGACCGTGGTTGGATTCGGTGATATAATCCTGAACTTCGAAGAACTTCTTGGAATAGATGTTCGACCAGGTGTTTTCCTGACCGTCAACAACGCCGGTCTGAAGGGCCGAATAGGTTTCCGAGAAGGCCATTTTCTGCGGAACCGCATCAACAGCTTCGAACTGGGCGGCGATCACGTCAGACGACTGAATACGGAATTTCTGACCAGCAGCATCTTCCGGTGCGCGCAGCGGCTTGTTGGCCGAAAGCTGTTTCAGGCCATTGTGCCAGTAACCGACACCGGTCAGGCCTTTGGACGACATCGCGTTCAGCAGTTCCTGACCTTTTTCGCCGTTCTGGAAGCAGGAAACCGCATCCATGTCCTTGAACAGGAACGGAAGATCATAGACCTGAAGTTTCTTGGTCCATTTGCCGAATTTCGCAAGCGACGGTGCACCGAATTGAACGTCACCACGCAGGATGGCGGCAAGAACCTTGTCGTCATCAAACAGCTGTGAGTTCGGATAGATTTCGATCTGGACCTTGTCGCCGAGGATTTCTTCGGCGCGCTTTTTGAAGAAGTCGGCACCCTGGCCTTTCGGGGTGTTCGGCGCAACAACGTGCGCGAACTTGATCACTTCCTGTGCCGACGCGGCAAAGTTGGACCCCAGAAGTGCTGCGGCAGCAACGCCAGCAGCAAGAATGCTTTTGCTGATAGGACGCATCAAAACGTCTCCCTTGATGAATTAAATCTGTTTTCCCGTTAGCGCGCCATTTTTGGCGTCGTTCTAAAACGCCGTTTGGCGCTGTGCCGTAATCAGCAAGCACTGGGCCAGTTCGAAATCAGTTGGATTTATGTAATTATATCAATGAAATAAGGTGAATTTCACGTTGCTGCGATGCAGCAAATTTTGGCTATTTCGTGTGTGAAGGCGCACACGAATTTCATGCTAATGTGCGACAGACCGCACAGGGTGCCGGATCCAGAGTTGAAGGATCGGATGACGAAAAAAAAGCCCGTCTAACTGACGGGCTCGTGATCGGTTGATTAGCGCGGGCGTCGGAATTCGGCCGGGACAATGTTGTATTTGGTCAGCTTGTCGTAAAACGTCTTGCGCGGGACGCCAAGCGCACTGACCGTGGCCGTTACATTGCCGCCATGTTCGCGCAGGGCTTCGGTAATCAGGCTTTTTTCAAATGCCTCGACTTGCTGGGGCAGGGGGACGGCATAACTGTCTTCGCCATCCTCGCTGTTTGCCAGGGGATCAAGACCAAGCACCCGGCGTTCGGCGGCATTGCGGAGTTCGCGTACATTGCCCGGCCAGTCATAGGCATTGAACCGTGCCAGTTCCGCCGCACTCAAGGCGGTGACGGTACGGTCGAACCGCTTGGCGGCATCACGGGTGAAGTATTCAAACAACAGCGCGATGTCATCCTTGCGATCACGAAGCGGGGGGATATGCAGTTGCACGACATTCAGGCGATAATAAAGATCTTCGCGGAACGCACCGCGTGCCGACGCCGACCTCAGATCAACCTTGGTTGCAGCAATAACCCGCAAGTCGATCGGCAGAACCCGGTTCGATCCAAGCCGTTCTACCGCGCGTTCTTGCAAAACCCGCAGCAATTTGATTTGCAGCGCCAGCGGCATGCTTTCGATTTCATCAAGGAACAGCGTGCCCTTGTCGGCAAATTCGAACTTGCCGATGCGTTTGTGATCTGCCCCGGTAAAGGCGCCGGCTTCGTGACCAAACAGTTCTGATTCAATCAGATGTTCGGGCATGCCGCCGCAATTCACCGCCACAAACGGGCCGGGACGCCCCGACATTTCATGCAGATTGCGCGCGATCACTTCCTTGCCCGATCCGGTTTCGCCATTGATCAGGACATGGGCGTTGGTGGCCGCGACATTGCCGATCAGGGTACGGAGCTTTTCCATTGCCGGATTGCGACCAATGAAGTCCGATGCGTTTTTGGAATGTCGTGCGAGTTCGATCTTGAGTGTGCGGTTTTCAAGCACAAGGGCGCGGTGGCTCATTGCGCGGCGGGTAATGTCGATGAACAGATCCGGGGCATAGGGCTTTTCGATAAAGTCAAAAGCCCCGTCATGCATGGCCTGAACGGCGGTTGCGACATCACCATGCCCGGTGACCAGAATAACCGGCATTTCCGGATCGATCTTTTTGACTTCTGTCAGCAGATCAAGGCCATCCATCTTCGGCATGCGAATGTCGGAAATCACTACACCCGGCCAGCCCTTTTTCAGGCGTTCAACCGCAGATGCGGCGTCCGAGAACACTTCGACAGGGATGTCGGCAAGCTCCAGCGTTTGCTGTGCGGCTTCACGCACATCTTCGTCGTCATCAACAAACAGAACGCATTCGGCACTGGTTGGCACTGGCTTATCCTTTGACCCGATAACTGGATCAGAGGACAATTTGTGTGTCAGCCCTGATCGTGATGGTTTGCAAGGTATGTGCGGGTTTCTGAGGGTGTTTTAGCAGCCGTGAAGGCGGGCGTCGAGATGCTGTTTTTCGGCTCCGTATCGCCGGGGCCATCATAGCGGAGCTCGACAATGAAGGATGCGCCGCCTTGCGGGCGGTTTTCCGCACGGAGCGTTCCGCCGAAGCTTCGAATGATGCCATAACAGATCGAAAGCCCAAGCCCCAGGCCATCCCCAAACGGTTTGGTGGTAAAGAAGGGATCAAAAAGCTTGGGCAGGTTGTCTGGCAAAATGCCATGCCCGTTGTCATTGACCTTCACAATCACACGGTCTTCGCCGCCGGTGATCGCGATATCGATTTCGGGGTTGGCCATATTCTGGCAGGCATCCGCCGCGTTATTGATCAGATTGGTAAAGACCTGGGTCAGCTGATTGGCCTCCGCGATGACGTGTTTGACATCGCCATGCTGGTGCAGGGTGATGTTTTCGACACCTGCGCGCCCGCTTTCGATCGCAAGATCAATTGCCATTTGCATCTGGGCCGGGACATCGACCGGATGATTATCCTGTTCCGGGCGGCGCGAAAATGTTTTGAGGTTGCCGGTAATGCGCCCCATGCGGTCGGTCAGTTCTGAAATCCGTTGCAGATTGCGGTTTGCCGTTTCCTTATTGTCGCGTGCGATGAACTTCATCGCGTTTTCCGCATAGTTCCGGATGGCGGTCAGGGGCTGGTTGATTTCGTGGGCGATCCCGGCGGACATCTGACCAAGGGCGGCAAGCTTGCTGGTTTGGACCAGTTCGGCCTGTGCCGTGCGCAGCGCGTCTTCGGTACGGGATCGCTCGGTAATTTCTTCTGCCAGGCGCTGGTTGGTGTTCATGAGATCGGTCGTGCGCAGGCGAACCTGACGTTCCAGTTCGCGTTGCGACCAGTCGCGGATTTCAAGCTGTTCAAGCATCGCGCGCCGGCGTTGCAGGATGATGAAAATCAGTCCGGTCAGAATGATATGCGCAGCCCCGCCCATTGCACCGGCACTGATTACGGATCGATCCAGCACGGATTTATCGGTCAAAAGAAACATCCGCCAGCCCTGCTTGGGAAGTGTGCTTGCCGTCACGAGATAAGTTGTCTTGTCTGGCGTCGTCTGGCGCGTTTGCACTTTACCGGTTGCTTGTTCGTTGGCGGTTCGTGCCTCGTCCTCGCTGGCAACCGGGCCGAGGCTGAGGATTGCCGGGTTATCGTCAACCGGCCATGCCCCATCCAGCAAAGGCATGGGTTCAAGTGGGTAGTCACCATATTTGCGCGACGCGATCAGGCGGGGGCGGTCATTGTTGCTAAGCCCGGCAAGGTCGCGAAACCGCCAATCGAGGTTGGATGAAATGATAACGACTCCATTCTGATCGGTGACCAGAACGCTTTCGCTGCCGCGTGCCCAACGTTGCACAAGGGTTTCAAGGTGGGTTTTGACCACCACGGCCCCTGCAAAACTCGTCCCGTCCGGGCGCACCGGGTGGGAGATATAATAACCCGGTACGTTGGAGGTAATCCCGAAGGCAAAGTAATGACCGGTCAGGCCGCTTTTGGCCTGCTGGAAATAGGGGCGGAATGAAAAGTTGCGCCCGATAAAGGATGCATCGCTGTTCCAGTTGCTGGCAGCCAGGGTGTCGCCATTTTGATCCATGAAATAGATGTCTGAGGCGCCGCTGTCGGCGGCCAGTTTTTCAAGGTAAATGTTGACGGCCTTGGCGATCACCGGATCGGCATGAATTGCAAGATCGATGATGCGTTTATCCGATGCCAGCGTAATCGGCAGATATTCATGTTCCTTGATCGCGCCCTGAAGGTTGGATCGATATAGCTCAAGCTTGTTGCGGCCATCTTCTGTGATGTCGATCAGCTTTGCCTCATGCCAGAACGTCGTGACCAACCATACGGTTACCGGCAGCAGTGCAAGCAAACCGCATAATACGATCCGGGATATTCTTTTGATTGAAACCGAAGAGTTCAGCATTCTGTCCACGTTGGCGTTGGGCTTTGATCGACCCCTTCTTAAGGGTGGGAAGTCTTCCCTTAAAGGTGGGGCGTCGGGATTAGATTACAAAAAGATTTCAAAGCCCAGCGCAAATTTTACCGATGCTTGTCATGCTTGATAATCGTTGGATCAGGCTGTACCTATCAGGAAAGCATCCGCGGGATTTTCAGACCACATTTATGCACGGTTGATCAAGCCCGAACAAACCTGTCAGGAAAGTTCCCTGCATGAGCGACGAAGACACACACCTGATCTGGGTTCTGGCCGATGACCGGACCGGCAATGTCAATCAGTGTTTGGGGGTTGCCGAGGCATTGGCACAGCCTTTCAAGCGCATTGATATCGGGTTTACGAAATTTGTGCGTCTTCCGAACTTTATCCGCAGAACCAGTCTGATCGGGATTGATGAGGCATCGCGCAGGCGACTGGTGGCACCCTGGCCGGATCTTGTCATCTGTTGCGGGCGGCGTTCAGCGCCCGTGGCACGCTGGATCAAAAAGCAAAGTCGCGGCCATACCCGCATTTGCATCATCATGCGCCCGGATGGCTTCGAAAGTGCCTTTGATCTTATTGCCGTTCCGGCACATGACCGTTCTGTCATTCGTGAAAATATCGTTGAAATCCCGGGTGCGCCGCACCGTGTGACCGAAAGCAGGCTTTTGATCGAGGCCGACAAATGGCGCCCGCATTTCAAAGGCCTGCCGGAGCCAAAGTTTGCCCTGATCATTGGCGGAAGTACCAAGCGCACGACCTTTACCAAAGACATGGCAGAACAACTGATCGACAAGGCGGTTGAAGCCGCAAGTGCGGTCAACGGGTCTTTGCTTGTCACCACCAGCCGCCGTACGGGTGTGGAAAACGAAGCCCTGATTGCCGAGCGGTTGGCAGCGTCCGGTGTGCCTTATCACCTGCATGACTGGACATCCCAGGCCGAAAACTCGTATTTCGGCTATCTAGCACTTGCCGATGTGAAGATCGTGACCAGTGATTCCGTTTCGATGTGTTGCGAGGCGGCGGCGGCGCCGGGTGGCGTCTATATCTTTGATCCCGATGGTCTGGCCAACAAACGGCACAAACGCCTGCATCAAAGCCTTTATGAGGGCGGTTATGCGCGACCGCTTTTGCCCGACACAGAGCTGGTGCCATTCAAGCACCCGTCCTTGCAGCCAGCCCGCATGGTTGCGCAGCGCTGTCTGGAGCTTTTGGGGGCTCCCTGACCTGAAAGGTCGATAACACCTTGTTTTGTCGTGGTGTATCGGGTCTATTCGCGGGGCACCACCACCAAGGAATATCGCCCCGATGTCTTCGTCCTCGACCGATCCCACAGCTGTGCGTGCGTTAAACGCACCGCAATTGTTTCCACGCCATATCGCTGTTGCGATTTTGGCCGCTGTTGCCTGCTTTTTTGCGGCAAACCATGTTGCCGCACGTCTGACATTTGAAAACGGGACAGGGCTGCTTCTGGCTGTTTTATGCCGCTCGGCTGTTGCGCTTTCGATCCTGATTGCGATCGTCTATTTCAAACGTCATTCCATTCGTTTACCGCGGGGGCTGGTGCGCTGGCAATTGGTGCTTGGCCTGATGATCACGATCCAGAGCCTGTGTCTCTATTCCGCAGTGGCCCGTGTGCCGGTCGCCCTGGCGTTGCTGACGGCCAATACGTTCCCGATCATTCTTGCCTTGCTGACATGGGGGCTTGGCGGTCCGCGCCCGACATTGCGCGCGGCAGGTTTGATGTTGTTTATCCTGTCGGGCCTTGTGTTGGCGCTTGATCTTCCGGGTATTCTCGGCGGTGGGGCAGAGGTGACGTCAAGCTGGTGGCTGGGCATCGGCTTTGCCCTGATGGCGGCGACCGTTCTTTCGGTGGCTTTTTGGGTGACCGATCACAAGCTTGCCGGGATCAGCGGTCCGGTCCGTTCGATGTTCACCATGCTGGTTGTTTTTGTTTCGATGATCATTGCCGGGATCGGTGATGTTGTGCCGGGTGGCATGGGGCTTCCGAATGCCACGCCGGGATGGATGGGGCTTATGGCCTTGATGCTGCTTTACGGCGGGGCGTTCGCGGTTTTGTTCATCAATGTGCCGCGCCTTGATATGGCGCGCAATGCGCCGGTGATGAATATGGAGCCGATTGCGACATTGCTGTTTGGCTGGGTCATTCTGGGACAGATGATCAGCCCGATCCAGATGCTGGGCGGTCTGGTCGTGGTCAGCGGTATTGTCATTCTGACCCTGCGCAAAGGGGCCTGAGCCGAGAAAAAAGGGAGCCATTTGGCTCCCTTCTTGCAGCGTGTTTGTTTATCAAACGGCCTGTGAATGACGCCCGTGCGCGTGGTTGAGATAGGTATCAAATGCGGCGCAAACCGCACGCACCAGCGGACGGCCCAACTCGCTCAGTTTAATGTAATTCCCCTGAACTTCGACAATGCCATCCCGGGTCATTGCCTTGATGCGCTCAAGCTCTGGCGCGAAGCGATCGGCCGAAATGCCGTGGCTGGCGCAAACCGGCTCAAGGTCGACGGCAAGATTGCACATCAACTCATTAATGATGTCGCGGCGCAATTTGTCGTCGCTGGTCAGGGCAACGCCCTTTTCAATGGCGCATTTGCCACCTTCGACCACGCGCTGCCAGCGGGCCAGCGCCGGGTCATTTTGCGCATAACCCTGCGGCAGGGACGAAATCGCAGACGGGCCAAACCCGATCACGGCTTCTGCCCGGTCGGTGGTGTAGCCCTGGAAATTCCGATGCAGCAGGCCATCAGACAGGGCGCGTGCCATGCTATCGGCCTGATGGGCGAAGTGATCAAGTCCGATGGCGACAAAGCCATGCTTGGCAAGGCGGTTCTGGATTTCCTCATACTGTGCCCAGCGTTCCGCGGTATTTGGCAGGGCCTCGGTCGGGATAAGCTGTTGATGCTTTTTCATCCATGGCACATGGGCATAGCCAAAGACCGACAGCCGGTCGGGGCAAAGCTCCACAGTCTGATCAACCGTTTCGCGCAGTGAGTCCACGGTCTGGAACGGCAGGCCATACATCAGATCGACATTGATGCCGGCAATCCCGTGCGAGCGCAATTTGGCAATCACATCACGGACAAGCTGCATGCTTTGAATGCGGTTGACCGCCGTCTGGACCTGTTGGTTGAAGTCCTGAATGCCGATACTGGCACGGTTAAAGCCGCATTCGACCATGGCTTCCATGAAGTCATCGGTCGCCGTGCGCGGATCCATTTCAATGGCGATTTCGGCATCCTCAAGGATATCAAGGCGACAACGAATTGCGGCCATGATGGCGCGCAGATCATCGGCCTTGAGAATGGTCGGGCTGCCGCCGCCAAAGTGAATGTGCGACACAGTGAATTTCTGATCTGTGGGCAGTTTGCCAAGCGTGCCTTCAATCTCGGTCAGAAGGGCTGTGACATAGCCATTTACCGGCTTGTAAGTTTTGGTGATCTTGGTGTTGCAGCCGCAGAACCAGCACATTTCCTCGCAATAGGGGACGTGCAGATAAAGCGATAGAGGTTGCGCGGGATCAAGATCACCCAGCCAGCCTTCAAACACCTCGCCATTCACATCGGCATGGAAATGCGGCGCGGTCGGATAGCTGGTATAGCGCGGCAGTCGCAGGTCGTATTTTTCGTAAAGGGCAAGCTGCATGACGGACATCCCGAAAATTCGTTCTGTCCGTCTTTTGCATTATTCCAAACTTGGCTGCCTTGATATGCGTCAAGGGTGAGGAACAGGGAAGCCGTGTCGTTCGCTCAAAGCCAGCAAAATGTTGTCCTTGCCATCAATGAAGGCATGACCATTTGCGGTACCGGTTTGAAGTGATGATGTCTCGCCGGATTTCAGGATCATTACCGGAAGTGACTGATGATTTTTGCCCAACTGCGCAACCACATCGTGCCTGGGACGGGGCCAATTGATATGGCGAATATCAAGTCCGGCAAGCAAGTCCGGGAAAGATCCCAAAACCCCGTCAATCAACGCACAATGCCAGCAGTAAAAGCGTTGGTTTGGCCATGCAGGATCTTCAAAGTCGGGTTTGAGCAGGAATATCGTATCGCGTTCCAGATCCGGCATGGGGTTTGGCCTTTTTGGTGGTGGCGCCGTGTTTGCGCCTTGGCGATGTCAGGGACGGCCTTCAAAGATGCTTGAAGGCCGATATCAGATCGGCACGAAGGGCGGCCAGACGGTCACGGCCTTCGTCTTCGTCATAGGGTTCGGCGGTACCAACACCCCAAACCGGGCCCGGCCATGCGGCGTCGTGCTTGAAACGGCCGATGACGTGGCAATGAAGCTGCGGCACCATATTGCCCAGCATCGCGACATTGGTTTTGAAGGCATCAAAGCGACGTTTGATGACGCTTGAAACGGCAGCCACTTCATCGCCCAGGATTTTGCGGTCTTCCGCACTCAGGTTGTCATAATCGACAAGGTCGGGGCGTCTGGGCACCAGAATAAGCCACGGATAACGCGCATCATTCATCAAAAGCACATGCGATAGCGGCCCGTCGGTGACGAGGGTGGTATCGGCGGCAAGCTGGGGATGAAGGGTGAATGCGTTATTCATGGTCAGTCCTTGTTATCGTGATAGCCCGATCAATGACCCTGCTTATAACCCGCCGTTCTTTCTCTGTCTTGGTCTGTGGTGTGAAATCCGTCAGATAGCTGTACGGGTATGTGCGAAAATTGGCGGGAAGGTCAGGCCCTCCCGCCCGGGAAATCATGCGACCTTTACATCGCGATGTTTGGCAAGAAGCTGATCAACAATACCGATGACTTCTTGTTCGGCTGCGTGAATGGAGGCCTCGGTTCGTTCGTCGGCAAACTCGTCATATTCAATGGCCGCACCAAACTGATCGGTGATGCCGATATATTGCAGCGGGGTAAACAGCCCGCCTTCGACAAAGTTCAGGTGCGCAATACGACCATCCGGCCCATAGCCATGGTCGCCACGTGATGACAGGGCGACAATCGATTTGTTGCCGGTCACCATTGGCCAGTAGGGAATGTCGCCACGCGTTCGGTCAAAGCCGAATGTCCGGCCGACGCGGACAATGTTATCGACCCAGGCCTTCATCTGTGACGGCATGCCAAAATTATACATTGGCACCCCGGCAACGATGATGTCGGCGGCAAGCAGTTCGTCGACCAGTTGATCGCTTTCGCGCAAGGTGCGGCGCATCCATTCTTCGCGGTCTTCGGGTTTGGTGAATGCAGCATGGACCCAATCCCCGGTCACCGGGCTTGGCGGATTTGCGCCGACATCGCGATAGATGATTTCAGTTTCCGGCCGCTTGGCCAGCCAGTGTTCGATGAACTTGGCCGACAAGCGGCGGCTGTGCGAACCATGTTGTTTCTGATCGGATCTGCCGGGCCGGGCGCTGCTGTCGATATGAAGAATTCTGGTCATCATGTTCTCCATGTGATGAAAATGGATCATCTGTGTTTTGGTTTGATTACCAAGGATTGACGGAATTTTATTCACACGGCAAAATCGAATTACTCAGCCAACAGATGAATTGAATTCATTCATATGTCGTTGCCGCCGCTTGCGACCCTGCGCGCCTTTGAAGCCGCAGCACGCCATCAAAGTTTCAAGAATGCCGCATCCGAGCTTGGCGTCACGCCGACCGCGATCAGCCATCAAGTGCGTCTGCTTGAAGAAACGCTGGGGGTCCGGTTGTTTGACCGCAAGCCACGACAGGTTGTTCTGACCGATGTCGGGCAGGAGTTGTATCCGGTTTTGCGTGATGGCTTTGCCGCCTTTGCCAAGGCGGTTGATCGAGTGCGGAACCGCCCGGTATCGCGCAGCATCACGGTTTCGGTCATTCCATCCTTTGCAGCAAAATGGCTGTTGCCACGCCTGTCTGGTTTTCAGGCGGAATACCCCGATATCAACTTGCGACTTCATACCTCGCCAGAGGCCGTCGACCTTGCCGGCGGTGTAGCGGATGCTGCCATTCGATATGGTTTTGGGCCCTATCCGAGATTGGTTGCGCACAAGATGTTTCGCGAACAGTTCGTGCCACTTTGCAGTCCGGCACTGGGCCTGAAAAAACCGGAAGACTTGCGCAATGCGACCTTGCTGCATTTTGACTGGTTACGCCCCGATGATGCGACCCCGACATGGCAAAGATGGGGGCAGGTGGCAGGTGCTGCAGATCACTTGCCATCTGCGGGGATCAGTTTTTCCGATGACAGTCACGCCATTCAGGCGGCGATTGCAGGCCAAGGTGTTGTTTTGGCCAGTCCTGTGATGGTGTGCGCAGAAATTGATGCAGGATTGCTGGTGATGCCATTTGGCCCCGAAATCAAAGGGCATTGTTATCACTATGTGCACACTGGCCGGGGCGACAACCTTCGCGAAGTTGAAGCATTCGGGGAGTGGATCAGAAGCGAAGTGGCATCTTCGGCGCTACGTACCGAGCAATCCGGCGATTGATGATTGACCTTGCGGGCTGCATCGGAAACCATGTGCCATTGTTAATCATTCGTGTGGATGGATCATGCCCCGCTTTGCCGCCAACCTTTCGTTTCTGTTTGCCGACTTGCCGTTTGAAAAACGGTTCGCAGCGGCGGCAGATGCCGGCTTTGTCGGGGTGGAATATATCGGCGCCTATGACATGCCGCTCTCCACGGTCAAATCGCTTTTGAGCGACAACGGTCTGGAGCAGGTTTTGTTTAACCTACCAGCCGGTAACTGGGAGGCGGGTGACCGTGGTATTGCCTGTCGCCCGGGGCGCGAGGAAGCTTTTCGCGACTCAGTCGTGCAGGCGCTTGATTACGCGGCGGCAACCGATTGCAAGATGCTTCATTGCATGGCAGGGCTGATAGGCAAGGGCGAAGATCCCGGCGAACTCGCCCGGCTTTATTGCGACAATCTGCTTTATGCTGCGGACCTTGCCGATCAGGCCGGGGTCGATATCCTGATCGAGCCGATCAATCCGCTTGATATGCCGGGCTATCTGCTTAATTCCATCGAGCAGGCGGCCGTGATCCTTGAGCAGCTTGATCACCCGCGACTGAAACTACAGTTCGACATCTATCACGCCCAGATTGTCGGCGGGAACATCGCTGCACGGCTGGATAAGCATATCGACAGCATCGCCCATGTTCAGGTCGCCGGTGCGCCCGGTCGGCATGAGCCTGACAGCGGGGAACTGAATTACCCCTTCCTGTTCTATATGCTGGATCGCATTGGCTATGAAGGCTGGATTGGCTGCGAATACAAACCGCACGGCAAGACCGAAGACGGGCTTGGCTGGGTCCGTCCTTGGATGCCAAAACCCGGCGCCTGATCGCCCGGATTTATTCAATCAGGATGGCACGGAAATCGTTCACGTTTGTCAGCGTCGGGCCGGTCACCAGAAGATCATCGATCTTGGCAAACGCGCTATAGGCATCGTTGTTGGCAAGATATTCGCGAAGGTCAATACCGGCCTTCTGGGCGGTTTGCCAACTTTTGGCGTCAATGATTGCCCCGGCGTTGTCCTCGCTGCCATCAATGCCATCGGTATCAATCGCCAGTGCCGTGAAACCCGGCTGATCACGAAGTTGCAGCAAAAGTGACAGCAAGAACTCGCTATTGCGGCCACCCCGGCCACCCTTGCCACGCACGGTGACGGTGGTTTCACCGCCCGAAAGCAGGACACAGGGCTTTGCCGCCGGTTGGCCATGATTGGCAACCTGATGGGCAATTCCGGCATGAACGATGGCAACTTCGCGTGCCTCACCCTCGATGGCGTCACCAAGGATGACGGCATTAAGCCCCATGTCGCGTGCAACCGATGCGGCGGCCTCGAGGCTGTCCTGCGGGCGGGCCAGCATGATGGTTTCATGGCCGTCAAAGCAGGGATCATCGGGCTTTATTGTTTCGTCCTCTGCACTTTGCAGAAGGTCCTTGGCAGCCTGCGGAATATCGATCTGATAATGGCGGATGATATCAAGCGCATCCTGCCCGGTCGTCGGATCGGAAACCGTTGGGCCAGACGCAATGATCGCCGGATCATCACCCGGCACATCAGATACAAGATAGGTCACTATGCGCGCCGGTGCCGAGGCCTTTGCCAGGCGGCCACCCTTGATCGCGGATAGATGTTTGCGTACACAGTTCATTTCCGAAATCGTCGCACCGCTGCGCAAAAGCGCCTTGCTGATGGCCTGTTTGTCTTCAAGTGTCAAACCCGGACCGGGCAGGGCAAGAAGGGCCGACCCACCGCCGGAAATCATGCAAACGACCAGATCATCGGGGCCGGCATCGGAAACAATATCAAGAATACGCTTTGCTGCCTTTTCGCCCGCCGCATCGGGTACCGGGTGGGATGCCTCGACAATTTCGATTTGGTCACACTCAACCGCATGGCCATAGCGGGTGACGACCAGACCTTCGACATCGCCTTTCCAGGCCTTTTCGAACGCACGCGCCATATTGGCCGATGCCTTGCCCGCACCAATGACGATGGTTTTGCCCTTTGGCGGTTCGGGCAGGTTGCGCGGGATCTGAACCCCGGGGTCGGCGGCCTTTAGTGCCGCATCCATCAAAGCCAGAAGTTTTTCGCGCGAAGTCGTCATATCGGGTTTCCCTGATTGGATTGTGGCCGGTTTGGTCCGGGTTTTTAGGTTGCCTGCTTGTCGGATGCGGTCTTGAAGAAATCGATCACGGCCTGCAGATGGTTCGACATCGCCTTTTCGGCGGCGTCCGGGTCGTGGGCCGCGATGGCTTCGATAATGTCGCGGTGATGTTCCTGCACCATGCGATCAAAGGTCGGGCCGACCATACCATTGAAGCGGATTTCATTGAGTGCTGCCTGCAACACATCATGCAGCATTTTCATCACGTGATAGTAAATGATCGAGCCCGTCGCCCGCCCGATCATCATGTGCAGGCGGTGGTCATCATCCGCGCGGTATTTGGCGGCCCGCCGTGGGTCATGCGCCTGACGATAGGCCATGCGCAGAAGTTTGATATCCTCGTCACTGGCGTTGATCGCAGCCCGCCGTGCGGCCCAGGTTTCAAGTGTGCAGCGAATTTCCTGAAGATCGCGCAGATTACTGATCGAATCGCGCACCAGATCGGTCATCGCGGTGTCCATGTCAATCCCGGTGGATGACAGGATTTCCGTGCCGCCACCCTGAACCGCGCGCAAGTACCCGCGGGTCTTGAGCTTTTGCAAGGCGGCACGTACCGACACGCGGCTGACCGACATGCTTTCGGCAAGCTGGCGTTCGCCGGGCAGACGATCACCGGGCAGAAAAATGCCATCCGAGATCTTTTCAAGAATTTGATCGGCAACCTGATCCGCAATCCTTTTGGGACGCCTGGTTTCCGCGTCGTCTTGTGCCTGAAGCGTCTTGGCAGACGGCATGTTGGGTTGTCTCCAATCGTGTTTTTCTCTGCCAGTGCAGCGATGTCGATATTGGTTCGCGCAATGGTCATACCAGTTTACGGGATGTTTGGCGGCGACGCAAAGTGTCGATATGCACCGCGCGCGCTTATTGCAGTGCAATCTTGTTTCGGTAGAGATAAATTGATAGTTCAACAAGGGATGAGTGGCGTATCCGCCCCACTTTCACTGGCGTTTCGGCGGCAGTGATACCGAGGGATACCGCCATCGGACCTTGCAGATACCCAATGACCACCAGATTTCAGGAGAACACGCGTGCCGAACCAAGCCGGGACCCTTTTGGGCCATGATGATCCCGCCCCGTTTGAGATATTGAACGAAAACGGCAAGGGTCATTCGCTTTTTGTCTGTGACCACGCGTCCCGGGAAATCCCCAAAAGCCTTGGCACGCTTGGCCTGCCCGAGGAAGAGCGCAAACGCCATATCGGTTGGGATATTGGTGCGCGCAAGGTGACCGAAATTCTGGTTGAACGGTTTGATTGCCGCGCAGTTCTTGGCGGATTTTCGCGGCTTGTCATTGATTGTAACCGCCAGCTTTGGGATCCGACCGGGATGCCTGAAATCGCCGACCAGACCGTGGTGCCGGGCAACAAGAATGTTTCGCCCAGCGAACATATGCAGCGCATCCGCGAGATTTTCCTGCCTTATCATTGGGCGATCGAAGAACAGATTGCCAATTTCCACGCCCATAAAATCGCCCCGGCGCTGATCGCCATTCACAGCTTTACCCCCGTGTTTCAGGGCTTTGAGCGCCCGTGGGAGATTGGTGTGTTGTGGGATCAGGATGATCGCATTCCGGTGCCTCTGCTTGAAACACTTCGGGCGCAAAACCCGGATTTGACCATTGGCGATAACGAACCTTATTCCGGGCGTCATTTGGCCGATTACACCATTGACCATCACGGCGAGGCGGCTGGTCTTCCCTGTGTGTCGATTGAAATCCGTCAGGATCTGATTGATACTGATGCGGGATGTGAAAAATGGGCAAAAATCCTTGGCGATGCCTTTGCCGACATCCTTGCGGATCCGAACCTATACAAGATCAGGAGAGACTGATTTGGCAGGGGCCAACGCACGGGAGCCGGGATTTTCCATCGGCATAGAAGAAGAATTCTGGCTCGTGGATCGTGAAACCCGCGATCTTGCCAAAGACCCGCCTGCCGAATTCCTTAAGGATGCCAAGGCAAAGCTTGGCGACCAGGTCTCAAGCGAGTTCATGCGCTGTCAGGTCGAAACCGGAAGCAAGGTTTGCAACAGCGCACTTGAAGCGCGCGAGCAGCTTATTGAAATGCGCAGCACGCTTTCCGAGGTGGCGGCGAAATACGATATGGCGCTGCTGGCGGCATCGACCCATCCCTTTGCCCAATGGGACGATCAGAAACATACCGATGGCGAACGGTACAACACCATCGCGCGTGATCTGCGCACCGTGGTCGACCGTTTGCTGATTTGCGGGATGCATGTTCATGTCGGGATCGAAGATGACGACCTGCGTATCGAACTGATGGCGCAGGCGAGCTATTTCTTGCCCCATCTTCTGGCACTGACCACAAGTTCACCCTTCTGGCGTGGCAAGGAAACCGGACTTCAGACATTTCGTTTGTCTGTGTTTGATAACCTGCCTCGAACCGGCCTTCCGGAAGTGTTTGGATCCTGGGCGGAATATCGCCGCCATGTCGATATGCTGATCAATGCCGGTGTGATCGAAGATGGCACGAAGCTTTGGTGGGATTTGCGGCCCTCTGATCGTTGGCCGACGCTTGAAATGCGGATCGCCGATGTTTGCACGGATCTGGAAGACGCGGTCTGTGTTGCATCGATTACGCGATGCCTGATGCGGATGCTGTATCGATTGCGGCGCAACAATCAACGCTGGCGAATTTATGCCAACATGCTGGTGCGCGAAAACCGCTGGCGGGCATGCCGTTATGGCAGTGATCCGGGTGAGAAGGCCGGGCTGATCGATTTTGGCCGGGGTGAAATCGTGCCTTATGCCGATCTGCTTGAGGAAATCTTGGAACTGATCCGACCCGACGCCGAATTCTTTGGCTGTGTCGATGAAGTCGAACATGCACGCACCATCATAAAACGCGGCACCAGTGCCCGCAGACAGCGCGAAATCTATGATGCGGCAATCGAACTCGGTGCCTCGTCAAAGGACGCATTGATCGCGGTTGCCGACGTGCTGATTGAACGGACGGATCCCAACGCAAGATCGGATACCTAACGGGCTTGTCAGCGACCGGTGCATTGAGTATCGTCGCGCCGAAACGGGTTTGGGCCCTTTGAATTCCGCGCATCGGATATCCGCTGTGCAATCCATCATCGGAGAAGAATTGATGACCGAAGTCGGTGGTATCGCAGCCGATCAGCTTGCGAGTTATGTCGAGCGTATCGAACGCCTTGAAGAAGAAAAAGCCAACCTGATGGCTGACATCAAGGAAGTCTATGGCGAAGCCAAGGCGCTTGGCTATGACGTGAAAATCCTGCGCCAGATCATTCGTCTGCGCAAAATGGAAGACCACGAGCGCACCGAACAGGAAGAAATCCTGGAAGTGTACAAACGTGCGCTGGGTATGAGCTGACGCCGTCCTGTCAGCAGACCTGCCGAGAATACCAAAAGCCCGCTTTCAAGCGGGCTTTTGCTTTTGTAATCTTGGCGCATGACAACCGCATCCCGCCCCGAAATCACCGCCGAGGTCACCGAAGGTGTCTGTCGGCTGTTATATCATCATGAAATGGCCTGCCTGACGGAGCTTCGTCTGGGCAATGGTCGCAGGCTTGATGTGTTGGCGCTTGGCCCCAAAGGGGAGCTTTGGGCGGTCGAGGTCAAGTCATCGGTCGAGGATTTCCGTGTCGACCAAAAATGGCAAAGCTATCTGGATTATTGTGACCGGTTCTTTTTTGCAGTTCCGATGCACTTTCCCAAGGATCTGATTCCTGATGATGTCGGGCTGATCGTTGCCGACCGGTTTGAAGCCGCGATCATCCGTGCAAGTGCGGAAAAAAAGCTTTCCGCAGCGCGTCGAAAAAAGCTTCTGATCTCCTTCGGACAGACCGCAGCAGGGCGAGTAAACAAGTTTTCTTCAAAGGAAAATGTATTGGGATAGGCTCTCGAAAGGATAGTTTCCTGTTATTATTTCATATTTATGAATGGTATTAAGTTATTGATATTTGAGTAATAATATGGATTTCAACTTTTAATATACATCTGAGTAGTATCAAAACGTATAGGTTTAGGTGTGACGAAGCGCACTGGTCTAAGGGTTGTGTTTGTGCGATGCAATATAAGCATTGCGAGAACGTTTGGGCCAGACTGAGCAGTTTTCGATTTCTGTCTTTGACCTTTGTGTCGACTGGCCCGTGTTGGGTGTAATGCCCGGTTCCTTCATCGGGGGACGACGACATGGCGGAAAAGAAACGTGCGATCGCTTTGGCTGGGGGTGGACCAGCAGTTGGTTTTAGTATCGGTGCCTTAAGAAGGTTGCGCTTGAAACCTGATCTCGACGAGGTGTGGGCCAGCCGTATCCTCGACATCAAACAGATCCGCCAACCCGAAAATCTTTATGACGCGCTGAACAATCTGGTGATGCTGTTTGTGGCAACCACCAGCGAAGATGACGTCAAGCTCTTCAAATACAAGGTCGCCGAAAGCGGGCGCGATATCCGGGTCATCGAAATCCCGGTTGACGCAAATATCAGCTGCGACTGGACGTGGGAAAACCTCGATCAAAGCATCGAGGACGGCTATCGCGCGACCAACGATGTTCTTTCTGCATATCGAAATACCACCGGCGACGTGACTGTTGCCAAACTTCTGGCGGCAAGTAACGACGCCGCCTGATGTCATCTGTGAATGTCAATTTTGGATATCCAAAGAATGAAGACTTTTGCGAATCTGAATATCGGGACCAAACTTTCCATTTTGCCGGTTATTGCGGTTATTGCGATCATCGCTGTCAGCCTGATTGGCGGGCGGGCCATCATGTCACTTTCAGATGGTCTGGAGTTCGCTGTCAGCAAGGCATATCCCGAGGTCAAGGATATTGGCGAGATTGATCGTAATGTGACCCGGGTGCACCAGACCCTTTATCGCATGCTGTCCTGGTCGGCCGCCGGTGTTGAAGGCGACCGGATGGAAGCCGTTTCCCAGGATCTTGAAACCCAGATCGAAGAAGCGCGTCAGTCCTTTGTGACGTTGCTTGAAAACGAAAGTCTCCCGGAATCCGGTCGCCAGATGTCGGTTGATGCGCAGGAACGCTTTGATGGCTATCTTGGCAAGGTCAATCAGGTCCTTGGCATGCTCGACATCGACTATACCGGGGCGCTCAGCTTTTCCTGGTCTGCACAGTCCGACTATGAAGCACTGATGGATATTCTTTCCAAGCTGCGCGGAACCGCAGAACTCAGAATGGACAGTGCGAGCGGTGCGGCCATGGCGGTTGGCAGTTCAGCCCAAGATCAGACAATTATCGCAGCTGTGTCGGCATCGATCGCCATGGCGGTGATCAGTTTTGTCATCGCAAGCCTGATCGGGGCGCCGGTCAAAAAGCTGACCCATGTCATGCGCGAAATTGCCGAAGGCAAAACCGATATTTCGGTTCCCTATACCGCACGCAAGGATGAGATGGGCAAGATGGCCGATGCGGTTGAAGTGTTCCGCCAGAACGCCGAAAGCCTTGAAGCCGCCGAAGAACAGCGCCTGCAGGACGAAGCCCGCGCAGTCGAGGAAAAACGCCAGATCATGCAGGAACTGGCGCGCGATATTGAAACGTCGGTACAGGGCACAGCAACGGCTGTCAGTGCCGCGATCGAGGAAATCGGCGCATCCGCATCGGCCCTTCTCGACAATGCCGAACGCACCGACCATCAGAGCGAGAACGCCTTTGATGCATCCGGCAAGTCCAGCCACAACATGGGCGAGATCGCCCAGGCGGCATCCGGCCTGGCTTCGGCGATTGCCAATATCAGCGAGGAAATCCAGAAAAGTAGCCGTCAGGCACAGGAAGCCAGCGAACAGGCCCGCGACGCGGATGAGAAAATCCGCCGTCTTGAAGAAGCCAGCATCCGCATCGAGGATGTCGCTGCCCTGATCGGCAATATTGCCGAACAGACCAACCTTCTGGCCCTTAACGCCACGATTGAATCCGCCCGTGCCGGTGAGGCCGGCAAAGGGTTTGCCGTTGTTGCCAACGAGGTCAAAAACCTTGCCAGCCAGACGGCGAAATCGACCGAGGAAATTGCATCTGAAATTGCCAATGTCCGTGCCGAAACCGGGCAGGCGGTCGAAGCGATCCGAACGATTGTCGAAAGCGTTCAGGGCATCAACGAAATTCTGAGACTGACGGCTGAATCTGTCATGGAGCAAGGCAACGCGACAGGCCAGATCAGCACCAGTATCACCGAGGCTGCCGGTTATGCGGAAACCGTGTCAGGCGGCATTGGTGATGTGCGCGACATTGCCCGGGCGACCCGTGATTCTGCGGGAAGTGTGGGCGAGGCAACCGCAGAGCTTAGCCGCGAAATGGCAGGGCTAAGCAGTTCGGTTGATGGTCTTGTTGCACGGCTGCGCGCCGTCTGACGGACCTTTGTGTTCATTTGTTTCAACCAACCAATCGTCAATCACGACATCTATCTATGATCAACAAGGGAAATTCAGGATGAATAAGGTTTTGCGTTCTTTCGGTGCGGCTCTGGCGTCGTTGCTGATGGTTTTGAGTGTATCGTCGGCCATGGCCCAGGATAAGGAAGCAACTGCCAAGGATCTGGTGGATAAGGCAATCGCCCTTTATGACGACGTCGGGCAGGAGAAATCCTTTGATATGTTCAACGACAAGTCCGGTGAATTCGTATTTGACGAGTTTTACGTCATTGTTGCTGATGGCGAAAAAGGCACGTTCCTGACACACGCGATCAACCCGAAGCTTGTTAACAACCCGGGCCTTTGGGACCTTCAGGATGTGAACAGCAAGTTCATCATTCGTGACATGGTCGAAACCGGAAAGGCATCGCCGGATGGTGGTTGGTCCAACTACACGTGGACTCATCCGCAGACCAAAAAACTTGCCGAAAAGAAAACCTGGGTGAAAGCCCATGACGGCAAGATTTTCATGGTGGGCTATTACGACTAAGAAGTAATAATTTCCAAAAAGCAAAAACCGCCTTCGGGCGGTTTTTGTGTTTCAAGTAAAATGGATCGAATAGTAAAATATTTGTTAAGTTAAATGAGTGGGATTTCGTGTGAATAGTTTAGAAAATACTTAACATAAATCTGTTCAAAAGTGCGATTTAGTATATGAGTCAACAGATTTAATATATCTAAGTATATGTAATCGCGCATTTTGTCACATCACTATTGAATAATTGTCTCAAATGTAGCGGCTTAAAATCATTATAATGATGGCTGTATCTACAGGTCCGCAAAGATGGACTGGTATCTCCTGGGGGTGAGCGGTGGTGCACGCGATGGCATTCTTATCGTTTGCGCCATGTTGTTTGGACCGAACCATTCGGTTTTCAACAAGGAGATCGCGACGTGGAAAAGATCAAACGAGCTATCTTTCTGTCAGGCGGCGGGCCTGCTGTTGGCTTAAGCATCGGGGTGCTTAAGCGTCTGCAGCAGGAACCGGATATAAAATTTGATATCTGGTCGTCTGCCTGTATTGGCGCTTGGCTCTCGGTTGCCTGGCATCAGGCCGACGAGGGTCAGGAACTTGACCAGACCATCACCTTCTTTCGTAAAATTTTCCGACCCGCAAGTGTCTATGAACGGTTCCCGATTGCATCGGCCTTTGCACCGGACTTCTTTTCTGATTTCACCAACAAACTCAATTACTTCTTTAACCCTAACAGCTATCAGGGGCTGATCGTGCCCGACGCCATCGGCGAGGCCGTTGAACATGTGCAGCATTTCATGGGCAATCCGAAATACTGGACGCCGCACAATTTCAACGATGTTTTGCTAAACGGTTTTCTGGCGGCAAATCCCCTGTCGCGTCTTCTGGTCGGATCGATCTATCAGACCCAGACCAAGGGACTGGCCAAGATCTATTCACCAGACAGCATGTTTTTGGACCGGCTGAACTTTGATCGGCTGTATCAACCCGACAAGCCGGCCATGTTCCACAACGCCTATAACCTTTCCAAACAGCGGCTTGAACTTTTCACCAACAAACCAGATCACTACGACCTGCCACAGATGAACGCGCAGACGCTGTGTGCCTGTTCTGCCTTGCCGTTTATCGAAGAGCCGGTCGAAATCAACGGCGATACCTATTGCGAAGGGGCGACTGTTGATACGGTCAACTTCTTTGATTTTCTGCGCCTGCATCCGGATGTTGATGAGGTCTGGGTAAGTCGTATTCTTGATCTTAAGCAGGTGCGTCAGCCAGAAAACCTGTATGACGCGCTCAACAACCTGATCATGCTGTTTGCCGCATCGGCCAGCGAAGACGCTGTTGCTGCCTTCAAACGTGAAGTCGCCGAAAGTGGCCGCAAGATCGATATCGTTGAAATCCCGGTTTCCCCGCACATCAACTATGACTGGACGTGGGAAAACCTTGATCGCGGGATCGAGGATGGCTTTGAGTCAACCGATCACATGATTGCGGATTACCGCCAACGCAAACGTCAGGAAAAGTCTGTTAAAAGTTTGCGCGAAGGCGCGATGCGCATTCTGCCTGAATTCCAAAGCCGGTTTCCGCGCTTTGTGTAAGTAACAAAAAAAGGGCCGCATGATGCGGCCCTTTTGATTTTTGGCTTATTCCGCCGCCTTGAGATGTTTGGGCGGGTTGCGGAACTGTTCAAGCAGTTCGGCTTCGCGCACCTTGACCCTGGTGATGTGTTCTTCCTTGACGTGGCCGTAACCGCGTATGTGTTCGGGCAGGGCCAGCAACGCCTTGGCGATGCGTGCATTTTCGTGGTTAAGGCCGTCAATCACCTCTGTTACCAGTTTTTCGTAATCCGTGATCAACTGGCGTTCGATCTTGCGTTCCGGGTTGCGGCCAAACGGATCAAGTTTGGTGCCGCGCAGGAACTTCAGTTTCGCCAGCATGCGGAACGCCGACATCATCCACGGACCGTAAACCGACTTTTGCGGCTTGCCACTTTCGGGATCGGTATTGGCAAGTGACGGCGGCGCAAGATGGAAGTTGATCTTGTAATCCCCCGTAAAGGTCTGGGTGACCTTTTTCAGGAACGCCGGATCGGTGTAAAGACGGGCAACCTCATACTCGTCCTTGTAGGCCAGCAGTTTGAAATAGTATTTCGCCACTGTCCGGGCCAGATCATCTTCATCGCCAAGGCGCTTCTCGGCGGCTGCAACCTTATCAACAAGGGTCGTGAAACGGTCGGCATAGGCTGCGTTCTGATAATCGGTCAGGAAGGCGCGGCGCTTGGCGACGATATCGGAAAGCTCGGTCGCAATCGGGTGGGCTTCGGCCTCGTTCGGGCCGACGATCCCGATCACGCGATCACGGTCATAGGCATACAGGCGTCCCCAATGGAAGGACTGCTTGTTCATATCGATCGACACGCCATTAAGCTCAATCGCCTGCATCAGGGCTTCTTCACTGATCGGGATCAGACCGCGCTGCCAGGCAACGCCCAGCATGAACAGGTTGGTCGCAATCGAATTGCCCATCAGGCGGGTCGCAATGTCGCTGCCTTCAACGAAATGCACCGCATCAGATCCACAGGCGTCACTGATGACCTTCATGTGCTCGTTGATCTTAAGCTCAAAATCCGGGTTATGGGTAAAGGCGCCGGTAACGGTTTCATGGGTGTTGATCACCGCCTGGGTAAAGTTCCGGCGCATTTTGGCAAGCCCTTCATAGCTTGCCGCAACCAGAAGGTCACAGCCCAGAACCACATTGGCTTCACCAGCCGGTATGCGCGCGGCATGCAGCTTGTTCTGATCGTTGGCAAAGCGGATATGGCTGACAACAGCCCCGCCTTTTTGTGCCAAGCCCGCCATATCAAGGCCGACAATACCCTTGCCCTCGATGTGGGCCGCCATTCCAAGGAGTGCTCCGATCGTGACAACACCCGTGCCGCCAACACCCGTGACAAGAACCGACCATGGTTCGTCAATTTCAGGCAGGGTCGGGCGTGGCAGGCTGGCGAAGACTGCATCCGTACCGGTATCACCCTTGGCGGCGGCATCGGGTTTGCGAAGTTCGCCGCCTTCGATGGTGACAAAGCTTGGGCAGAAGCCCTTGAGGCAGGAGAAATCCTTGTTGCACGCCGACTGGTCAATCGCGCGTTTGCGGCCAAACTCGGTTTCGACCGGAACGATGGCAAGGCAGTTCGACTGTTCGCCACAATCACCGCAGCCTTCGCAGACCAGATCATTGATAAACACGCGCTTGGGCGGATCAACCATCAGTTTGCGTTTGCGACGACGGCGTTTTTCGGCCGCACAGGTCTGATCAAAGATCAGGATCGAAACGCCTTCGATCTCACGCAGTTCTTTCTGGGTGTCTTCCAGCGTGTCGCGATGGCGGATATCAACGCCCGGCGCAAAGTCAGCACCCATCGGGTATTTTTCGGGCTCGTCTGACAAAACGATGATGCGTTTGGCACCTTCGTCAAACATCTGGCGTGTGATTTGCGGCACGGTCAGTGGCCCGTCAACCGGCTGCCCGCCGGTCATGGCGACCGCGTCGTTAAACAGGATCTTATAGGTGATGTTCACACCCGATGCGACTGCGGCACGCACGGCAAGGGAGCCTGAATGGTAATAGGTGCCATCGCCCAGGTTCTGGAAGACGTGCTTTGTATGGGTGAACGGTGCCTGTCCGATCCATGTCGCACCTTCGCCGCCCATATGGGTAAAGGTTTCGGTGGATCGATCCATCCAGTTGACCATGTAATGGCAGCCGATACCGGCCATGGCACGGCTGCCTTCGGGGACCTTGGTTGAACTGTTATGCGGGCAACCCGGGCAGAACCAGGGAATGCGTGCAACATCCGGGCGCGGTTCGGCAATTTCCTTTTCTTTTTCGGCAAGCCAGTCGATGCGTTCATGAATGGCCGGGCTGTCATAGAACCGCTTGATCCGTTCGGCCAGAACCACGGCAACACGGGCAGGGGTCAGTTCGTCCATCGATGGCAGGATCCATTCGCCCTTTTCATCGAACTTGCCGATCACGGTCGGGCGGACGTCTTCGCGCCAGTTATAAAGCTGTTCCTTGACCTGGTTTTCCATCACCGCGCGTTTTTCTTCGACGACGATGATTTCCTCAAGCCCCAGGGCGAACTCGCGGACATCCTCGCGGTTCAGTGGCCAGCTCATGCCGACCTTAAGCACGCGAATGCCGATCTTGGCGGCGTCTTCTTCGGAAATGCCAAGGTCATCAAATGCCTGCATGACATCAAGATAGGCCTTGCCGGTGGTAATGATGCCAAGCCGCGCATTCGGGCTGTCGATCACGGTTTTATTCAGCTTGTTCGCCCGCGCATATGCCAGTGCGGCATAGAGCTTGTATTTCATCAGGCGATGTTCTTGCTCCTTGGGCGTATCGGGCCAACGGATATGCAGGCCGCCCTCGGGCATGGGGAAATCGGTCGGGATGACGGGGGTAATGCGATCCGGTGCGACATCGGCCGCGGCCGAACTTTCCACCGTTTCGGCGATGGTTTTCATCGCCACCCAGCAACCGGAATAGCGGCTCATCGCCCAGCCATGCAGGCCGTAATCGAGAATGTCCTGAACACCGGACGGGTTAAGAACCGGGATCTGCGCATCGATAAAGGCATATTCGGTCTGATGGGGCAGGGTGGATGATTTGCAACTGTGGTCATCACCGGCCAGAACCAGAACACCGCCATGCTTGGACGTGCCGGCATGGTTGGCGTGTTTGAAAACGTCACCGGACCGGTCAACACCCGGGCCCTTGCCATACCACATGCCAAAGACGCCATCATATTTGGCATCCTTGTACATATTAACCTGCTGACTGCCCCAAACGACGGTGGCAGCAAGGTCTTCGTTCACACCCGGCTGAAATTCGATCTGCTGCTTGGTCAGGAATTTTTGGGCGCGCCAAAGTTGCTGATCAAGTCCACCAAGCGGCGATCCGCGATATCCCGAAATGCACCCGGCGGTATTAAGCCCCGCGCGCGCATCAAGCTGGCGCTGCATCAGGGGCAAACGGACCAGTGCCTGGATACCTGTAAGGTAAACCCGGCCTTCCTCAAGCGTGTATTTGTCGTCGAGTTGGACTGCCGCCAATTGTTGTGCCATGACCGGTCTCCCTGGGATCTCTCTGATATGCGGGGTCATTTCGGGCCCGATGCACTGCTTTTATTGATATGGGTGTTTGTGCAGTGTTTCGGTATGACCTTTAATTTATCTGTCAGGTCGGGTGTGCGGGACCTGTGCCTGACCTTGAAATGGTAATAAAGACTGACCTTTTTTCAAAGCGAAGTCGCATCGCACTATGCAAAACGCCTGATTGCATCTGTTGACGTAAGGTCAACTTATTATTTACTTATTCCGGTACCGATTTACGCGCAATAAAATTGCGGCCCTGTTGCGCTGCACTCGGCTGACAGGATGTCTTTTTGGGTTCGCGGAGGTGAAGTTTTGGAAGAGTCGTTGATAACAAAGATGCTCGACACCTTTGATTTGAAGGCGCTCATTAGTGTCGGCGCTGGTGCTTTGGTAACCCATATGCTGCATAGCTGGAAATCAGAGCGTGCAGAAAAAGTTACGGAAGTTCGCTGTATAAATGCTGCCGTGATTACCGCGAAGAACATTTGCGAGTTCTCAATCAATCTCAAAAAGGAGAGCTTCGGCCCTTTTTATACTAAGTATTCTCAGCAGCATGAGGAGATAGACAAGGCGTTCTCCCGATACTATTCCAAACCTGGGAACGTCGAAATAACTGCCCATGTGAATCTTCTTAAAATCAACAAGTTAGATCCACCAATTTTTTATCTAAGGTCATTGGTATATGAGCATATGTCTGCGTCTCCAGAGACGATATCACTAGTTAATTTCTTGGCGGACGCTTTGGAGACGTTAAATTCATCAATCGACTATCTGAATGATTTGGCTCTTGAACTGTCTAAAATTGATAAATCAAATCATCAGATGGCTATTGAGAAATACTTCGGTCGAGTTTCCAATGACGGTCACAGTGATACAAGATATCCCGATACGATTGATCAGGTTTTGAGAGCTTTAGACGCTACAATTTTCTTCAGCATGAAGGTCTGTGACGAGTTGGCAAAATCTTCCCAAAATATAGTAAACTCGATTTACGTTCGTAAGCCGACGGCGATTTCGGTCTCATTTGCAAACGAAAAGAGAGAAGGGCTCGTACCGAGTGATTCGGAATTCCCCGCATGGGAAACGAAGTAACCTTAGCGGTTTCAACCTCTATTAAGTCTCGCAGACAGAGGCTATGGAGTCATCTGCTCGAACGGATAAGGGAAAAATGGATCAACGTGTTTCGCTGATTACTCTGGGTGTTGCGGATCTGGATCGATCGCGGCGTTTTTACGAAGGTGGCCTTGGTTGGCAAATGACCGAGATGGTCGAAGGGCAGGTGGTGTTTTACCAACTCTCCAACGGTTTGGCCCTAGGTCTGTTCGGGCGCGAAGCGCTTAAGGAAGACGGGCACTTTGATGACGACACAGGTGCCAGCTTTGCCGGATTGACGCTGGCCTATAACGCGCGCAGCGAAGAAGAAGTCGATCAGGTGATGGCAGAGGCTGAGAAGGCCGGGGCCAAAATCCAGAAGCCTGCCGAAAAGGTCTTTTGGGGCGGGTATTCCGGTTATTTCCGTGATCCGGATGGCCATGCGTGGGAAGTGGCGTTTAATCCATTCTGGGAAATTGACGAGAAGGGCAATCTGCACATCCCGCCACAGAAAACCGGGTAGGGCGCATTCATCACATCATCACGCCATATCTTCATAGCACGGGCAGCAACATGCTGCCCGTTTTCATAGATATTCCAAAGTACAGTTGCATCGGGGACAATTTACTTTTACATCGAACGTGATGTAGTTTTAATCCATGCTTTCAAGGGGGATAAGGTTTTGAGTTGGATCGACCAGTTTCCGGGTCTGTCACGTTTGCCCGATGCCATCCGATCCTACCTTGTCGAAGAAAGCAAGATCGTCACGGTTCCTGCCAATACGGTCATTTTCGGACCGGGCAAGTCGCCGGAAAACCTGTTGTTGCTGCTTGATGGCACTGTGCGTGTCCAGCAAACATCCGATACCGGCCGTGAAATCGTGCTCTATCGCGTCCATGCCGGGGAAAGCTGTGTTCTGACCACGGCCTGTCTTCTGGCTTATGAGGATTACTCGGCAGAGGGGATTGCCGAAACCGAAACCCGGGCGGTGGCAATTCCGCGCAAGGTGTTTGACAAGCTTGTCTCGGATTCAATCGAGTTCCGCCAGTTTGTCTTTACCGCCTATTCCAAACGCATCACCGATCTGTTCATGGTGATCGAAGAAATCGCGTTCCAGAAGCTTGATATCCGTCTGGCCCACAAGCTGATCGAACTGGCCGGGGACAATGATACGGTGTCAGCAACCCACCAGAAACTGGCCGTCGAACTCGGTTCTGCCCGTGAAGTGATTTCGCGCCAGCTTCAGGAATTTCAGCGTCGGTGCTGGATTGAACAATCACGCGGCACCATCCGGCTGATTGATCGCGCGGCGTTGGAAAAACTGGCACAGAGCTAGATTTGCAGTCGCAAGCACGGCCGCCTTACGACTTTAGAATTATTAGGTGTTAATGTTTCGATGTTTGGTGACTTCATCACTGAAGTGCACATCGCGAACTCCTAAAATAAAGATCATAGCCAGATGTTTTGTCCGCAAACAAGGCGGGCAAGGGACATCGCAAATCCATCCGGTGCGCGCCAGTCATAAGGCGGCACGGAGGCAGTTGTTTAGGAGGACTCCATGTCTGCATACCCGGTCAATATGTCCGTAAAACCCGAAGTTACGGCCTTTTTCGACGAAGACACCAACACGATCAGCTATGTGGTCAAGGACCCGGAAAGCAACGCCTGTGCGGTTGTCGATTCCGTGATGGATATCGATTATGCGGCGGGTCGGATCACCTTTACCCACGCCGATAACATCATTGCCTTTATCAAGGATAACGGCCTGAAACTGGAATGGATCATCGAGACCCATGTCCATGCCGACCACTTGTCGGCAGCACCCTATATTCAGCAAAAGCTCGGCGGCAAGCTTGGCATCGGCAGCAAGATCACCGTGGTTCAGGATACCTTTGGCAAGGTGTTTAACGAAGGCACCGAATTCCAGCGTGATGGCAGTCAGTTTGATCGCCTGTTTGAAGATGGCGATACCTATCAGGTCGGCTCCATGACCTGCTTTGCCATCTATACCCCGGGTCATACCCCGGCCTGCATGGTGCATGTCATGGGCGATGCCGCCTTTGTCGGCGATACCCTGTTCATGCCTGATGGCGGCTCGGCCCGTGCCGACTTCCCGGGCGGTGATGCCGGGACGCTGTATGACAGCATCCAGAAGCTCCTCGCGCTGCCCGACGATATGCGTTTGTTCATGTGCCACGACTACGGCCCCAACGGTCGCGAGATCAAGTGGGAAACCACCGTCGGCGAAGAGAAAAAGCACAACATCCACGTTGGCGAAGGCAAAACCCGCGAAGACTTCATCAAGTTCCGCACCGAGCGTGATGCCCAGCTTGATATGCCGCGTCTGATCATCCCGTCGCTTCAGGTCAATATGCGCGCCGGTCAGGTGCCGACGGATAGCAGCGGCAAAAAAATGCTGAAAGTCCCGGTAAACGGGCTCTGATCAACACTCAGGTGAGGAAAAGCCATGGAAATCAAAACAATAAGCAACGGGTTCTCAGTCAGTCCGCAGATCGTGGCAGACGATGTCAAGGAAATCGCCAAGCGCGGCTTCCGGTCCATCGTCTGTAACCGTCCGGACGGCGAGGGCGCCGATCAGCCAACCTTTGAAGAGATTTCAAACGCGGCCAAGGAGGCCGGGCTTGAGGTCCGCTATCAGCCGATTGTTTCAGGCAAGGTCAGCGATGATGATGCCCGCGACTTTGGTCGCCTTTATGATGAATTGCCCAAGCCGGTCTTTGCCTATTGCCGCACCGGCACCCGGTCGACCACACTTTGGTCGCTGAGCCAGGCCGCGCATCTTGATACCAGCGAAATCCTTCGCGCCACCAAGGCGGCCGGTTATGACATGGGCGGTGTTGTCCGCCGGATTGTGAATGGCGGTAAAACGCCGACCGATCAGGGCGATGCAAAATATGACATCGTGATCATCGGTGGCGGTGCTGCTGGTATTTCGGTGGCATCCAGCCTGATCGCCCGTCGTTCGGGGCTTGAGATTGCGGTGATTGATCCGGCCGACATCCACTATTACCAGCCGGGCTGGACCATGGTTGGCGGTGGCGTGTTTGAAGCCAGCACCACGGCCCAGACCATGGGATCGCTGATCCCCAAGGGCGTGCACTGGATCAAGGCCGCGGTTGCTGCGTTTGAGCCGCAAGACGATGCTGTCATCCTTGATGGGTGCCGGGTGGTCAAATATGACCGTCTGATCGTTTGTCCGGGGCTCAAGCTTGACTGGAACCGGGTTGAAGGTTTGGTCGAGACGCTTGGCCGCAATGGTGTGACGTCAAACTATCGTTATGATCTTGCCCCTTACACGTGGGAACTGGTTTCCTCGATGCGCGAAGGCAAGGCGATCTTTACCCAGCCGCCGATGCCGATCAAATGTGCCGGTGCCCCGCAAAAGGCGATGTATCTCTCGGCCGATCATTGGCATCGCACCGGTGTTCTGAAGAACATTGATATCGATTTCTGCAATGCCGGTGGGGTTCTGTTCGGGGTAAAGGACTATGTCCCGGCGCTTGAAAGCTATGTGAAGAAATACGACGCACATCTCGATTTCTTCCATAATCTGGTGGCGATTGACGGGCAGGCGAAAAAGGCTTGGTTCGATGTCGCCAAGCCCGACACCGAGGTCGAACGCGTTGAGAAGTCCTTTGACATGATCCATGTCTGCCCGCCGCAGGTGGCACCGGACTTCATTCGTGTGTCCCCGCTGGCCGATGCCGCCGGATGGGTGGATGTCGATCAGGCGACCCTTCGCCACAAGTCATTTACAAACATCTGGTCACTGGGTGATGTGATGAATGCCCCCAACGCCAAAACGGCTGCTGCGGCCCGCAAACAGGCGCCGGTAGTTGCCGAAAACGTGGTTGCCGATATCGATGGAAAATCCCCGGTTGCGCAATATGACGGTTATGGGTCCTGTCCGCTCACCGTCGAACGTGGCCGCATCGTTCTGGCTGAATTCGGGTATGGCGGAACGCTTTTGCCGTCCTTCCCGAAATGGCTGATCGATGGCACCAAACCGTCGCACCTTGCCTGGTTGCTTAAGGAAAAAATCCTGCCGCCGATTTATTGGAAGGCGATGCTGCGTGGCAAGGAATGGCTGGCGAAGCCTGAAAAAGTCACCGGCGCCTAAAACACCCTTCGTCCAAGGCAGCGATCACGCTGCCTTGGATCAACCTTGATCTAAGAGATCGATCAATGCGTTTCAAAATGCTTCGGAAATATGTCCCGATTTTTGACTGGGGACAGACCTATGACAGGACGGCCTTTGGCAATGACATGATTGCAGCCGTGATCGTGACGATCATGCTGATCCCGCAATCGCTTGCCTATGCGTTGCTGGCCGGTCTGCCGCCCGAGGCGGGGCTTTATGCCTCCATCGCGCCGATCATTCTTTATGCCATCTTTGGCACCAGCCGCGCCCTTGCGGTCGGGCCGGTTGCGGTTGTCTCGCTGATGACCGCGGCCGCCGTGGGCAATATTGCCGAAACCGGCACCATGGGTTATGCGCTGGCTGCCCTGACGCTTGCCGCCCTGTCCGGGGCGATCCTGCTGGCGATGGGGGTGTTCAAGCTGGGCTTTCTGGCCAACTTCCTCTCCCACCCAGTGATTGCCGGTTTCATCACTGCATCTGGCATGATTATTGCTGCCAGTCAGCTCAAACACATCCTTGGTGTGGATGCCGGTGGCCATAACCTTTGGGAAATTGTCACCTCCCTGATTGCCCATATTCCCGAAACCAATCAGACGACCCTGATTATCGGCATTTGTGCCACGGGCTTTCTGTTCTGGGTGCGCAAGGGCCTTAAACCCGCCTTGCGCAAACTGGGTCTTGGTGCGCGTACCGCCGATGTCCTGACCAAGGCCGGCCCAGTCTTTGCCGTTTTCGCCACCACAGCGGCGACCTGGTATCTTGGTCTGGCTGAAAAAGGGGTTAAGATCGTGGGCGAGGTTCCGCAAAGCCTGCCGCCGCTGACCATGCCGGACTTCAGCCCGGGGCTGATGGCGGACCTTCTGGTGCCGGCGATCCTGATTTCTGTCATCGGCTTTGTTGAGTCGATCTCTGTCGCGCAGACGCTGGCGGCCAAACGCCGTCAACGCATCAACCCGGATCAGGAATTGATCGGGCTTGGGGCGGCCAATATCGGGGCGGCCTTTACGGGCGGTTATCCGGTGACGGGTGGTTTTGCCCGCTCGGTCGTGAACTTTGATGCCGGGGCGCAAACACCTGCGGCCGGGGCCTTTACCGCTGTTGGTCTGGCGATTGCCGCCGTGGCGCTGACCCCGCTGGTTTACTTCCTGCCAAAGGCAACCCTTGCCGCGACCATCATTGTTGCGGTGCTGTCGCTGGTCGATTTCTCGATCCTTAAAACCAGTTGGCAATATTCCAAGGCGGATTTCATTGCGGTTCTGGCAACCATCCTTCTGACCCTTGGTCTTGGGGTCGAGGTCGGGGTGACCGCCGGTGTGGTTCTGTCGATCGGGCTGTTTTTGTATAAAACATCGCGCCCGCACATTGCCGAGGTCGGCCTTGTGCCCGATACCCAGCATTTCCGCAACATCCTGCGTCATAAGGTCATCACCCATCCGTCTGTCCTGACGATCCGGATTGATGAAAGCCTTTATTTCGCCAATGCGCGGTATCTTGAGGATTACCTCTATGACCGGGTGGTCGGGTGCAAGAACCTCAAACATGTGGTTCTGATGTGCTCGGCCGTGAACGAGATCGATCTAAGCGCGCTTGAATCGCTTGAGGCGATCAATCACCGGCTTGAGGAAATGGGTATTTCCCTTCACATGTCCGAGGTCAAAGGCCCGGTCATGGATCGTCTGAAAAAGACCCACTTCCTTGATGAACTGACCGGCGAGGTTTTCCTGTCCCAGTTCGAAGCTGTTTCGAAACTGACAGACGGGCAGGTGGCAGAAACACCACCAAGCACCGAACCCAAAGTCAAACTGGTCTAAGACCGAAGATCGAAACCGGATTGAGTTTTCAGTCCGGTTTCTTTTTGCCATTGCGCAGATGCATCAGGAAGTAAATCAGTCCACCAGCAAGCAAACCCCAGAACGCACCAGAAATCCCGTAGAATGTCAGACCTGCTGCGGTGACGATAAAGGTTACAGCGGCTGCTTCACGTCCGTCTTCGTCCTTGAAGGCCGCAACGGCGGAACCCGCAAACGCCCCGATCAGGGCGAGACCTGCAACCGCCTCGATCAGGATGCCCGGTGCCAGACTGATAAACGCGGTCACCAACCCGGCCAGAAGCCCAAACACGATATAGAAAACGCCGCCCGATACCGCCGCCCAATACCGTTTGGCCGGATCGGGGTGGGCATCCTTGCCCGCACACAGGGCCGCGGTGATGGCCGCCAAGTTCACCGCATGGCCACCAAACGGGGCTGAGAGTAACGAGAAGATCCCGGTCACGGTAAAGAGCGGCCCCGGTGGGGTATCATAATCATTGGCGCGCAGAACCGCTGTGCCCGGAATGTTTTGGGATGCCATGGTGACGATGAAAAGCGGCAAGGCAATGCCGATCAATCCGGTCAGGGTAAATTCAGGCATGACAAATTCGACGGGGGGCGCAATTGCACTGCCCAGATCGGCGATGGCATTTTCAGGAAACTCGACGCCAAACACCATCACTGCAACGAATGCGAGAAGGGCGGCAGGGATGGCAAGCAACCGGTTAAACCGCCCCATCACGATCCACGCAATCACAATCGGAAGACCAAGCAACGGGTCAAAGGCAACCGCCTTGACCGGTGCCAGACACAGACCCAGCAAGACACCGGCCAGCATCGCGTTTGCCAAGGGGGCAGGGATGCCAGCAACCGCACGGCCCAATGGCTTCCAAACGCCACTGATGATAATCAGGATGGCGCAAACAATGAACGCGCCAACGGCAACGGCAAATCCACCCTCAATGGCACCGGATGTCGCCAGAAGGGCCGCACCGGGTGTTGACCAAGCAATGCTGATCGGAAGTCGGGTTTTAAGCGACAGGACAATTGCGCAAAGCCCCATGGAAATGGACAACGCCATCAGCCCGGATGCAGCTTGTTCGGGGCTGGCACCGACCCCGGCAAGACCTTGCAAGACAACCGCAAACGAACTGGCCGTCCCGACAAAACCTGCCAGCAGGCCCATGAATATACTTTGGGGCGAAATATCACGCAGCATGGGGGCTCCGACGCAAGAAAGGTGTTTCAAAATCTGGTGGCGAGCGCAAAGACCCTAACCATAAGCCGCAAGTCAAGCCAGCGAAAACCACCATCTGCAATGCCGTAAACGTGTCAGAACAACCGCGACGGTGAGAGTCGATCAAATAACAATGCAACACTGACAAATAGGAAACACGGCACTGTTTTCACACGAATTTTTTTCGCACTGAGCGGATCCTACATTGACAAATATCATCGTACTCGTTTGATAAGTTAAATAATTATAATGTAATGAATTGGAGCGGATCCAAATTCCTGACGTAGGAGTCTGACTATGACTGAATCTCCGAAGATTAGTGTCGGTTTGCCGCGCATTAATGAACCGGCGCCGGATTTCACTGCGCCGACCACCGATGGTGTCAAATCCCTGTCCGACTATCGTGGTAAATGGCTTGTGCTGTTTTCCCATCCCGCTGATTTCACACCGGTCTGCACGACCGAGTTTATCGCCTTTGCCAAACACGCCGATGAATTTGCCAAACGCGATTGTGAATTGCTGGGCCTGTCGATTGACAGCACGCATTCGCACATTGCGTGGATGCGCAACATCGAACAGAACTTTGGTGTGGAAATCCCGTTCCCGATCATTGCCGACCTTAAAATGGAGGTCGCCCAAGCCTATGGCATGATCCATCCGGGTGCAGGTGATACGTCGGCCGTGCGCGCGACCTTTATCATCGATCCGGAAGGCGTACTGCGTGCCATGGTCTACTACCCGATGAGCAACGGGCGTTCGATCCCGGAATTCCTGCGCATGATTGATGCGATGCAGACCAGCGACAAGCACGGTGTGGCAACGCCAGAAGGCTGGCAGCCGGGTGACAAGGTCATTGTCCCACCGGCCCATACCGCCAAGGCCGCCGCAGAACGGGCATCCAATCCGGATTATGATTACGTGGACTTCTACTTCTGCACCAAGTCCCTCTGATCAAAACCCCGATGTGCGGTTCCCGGGGCAAGGGACCGCACAAAGGCAAAACCCCGCCAGAGCAATCTGGCGGGGTTTTGTTCCGTTTGTCAGGCATCACGCAATTCAAACTGTTGGTGGTAAATGCGTATCAGACCACGTCACGTTTGGTTGTGGCGTTTGATACGTCATGGGTTTCAATCAGGCGCGCGTCGTGACGACCAAGCACATCCTTGGCGCGTTCCTCGGTCTGCGGATCGGGTGTTCTGATCCAAAGCAACAAGCCGCCTTGATCAAGCTCTTCTTGCAGTCTGCTGGAGTACTTCTTGCCGATCATTGCGGCAATCACGCCGCCTGCGGCGGCACCAACACCGCCCGCACCGAGGATTGCCGAAATGGTCAGGGCAATGGGGCCACCAGCCGCGATTACTGCACCGGCTGCACCAAAGGCTGCCGCATACATCGGGGCACCGATCAGTGCGCCTTCGGCATTACCAATCGGTGTCGGTGTTGTGTAGGCCAGTGGTGGCATGTCAGGATCGCTGTCGACATCCTCGGCCTTGCGATAAATATGGCCAAGCTTGTCGTCGACGGTTTTCTCGCTCGCAAGAAGGCTAAGCTCCTTTTGCTGATCAAACCCGACTTGCGCCAGATCATCAGCCGCCTGTTGGAGTATTTTGATATCGTCAAAAACGCCAACGGTCTCGCGATGTGTTTTGGTCATTTGGGCCTCCTGTTTGTTGAAAGGCTCATCTGTATTGAACGTAACACAACGCGGATTGGTTCCATTTTTGTTGATTTTCAATGCGCCCAAACGAAAACGGCACCCATAAAGGGTGCCGTTAAAAGCTATGTTCTCCTAAATCCGATTACCGCTCGGTAATCTTGAACTCGATGCGGCGGTTGCGGCGATAGGCGATTTCGTCATCCCGGTTATCAAGCGGCTGATATTCGCCAAAGCCCGCAGCAACCAAGCGGTTGGGCGGTACCCCCTGATCAATCAGGAACTTGACCACCGAAATCGCACGCGCTGCCGAAAGCTCCCAGTTCGAAGCGAACTGAAGGTTTCGGATCGGCACCTTGTCAGTATGGCCATCAACGCGCATCACCCAGTCGATATCATCGGGAATGTCGGCGGCAATCGTGGTCAGCGTTTCGCCCAGTTTGGCCAACTGATCCTTGCCTTCTTCGCCAAGCTCTGCCTCACCCGATCCAAACAAAACTTCGGACTGGAAGACAAACCGGTCCCCGACAACGCGGATATCCTGACGATCGCCCAGAACTTCACGCAGGCGGCCAAAGAATTCAGAACGATATCGCTGCAACTCGGCAACCTTGGTGGCAAGGGCCGCATTCAGGCGATTGCCAAGATTGACAATCTGGGCGTCTTTTTCCTCGTTCTCGCGTTCGGACGTTTCAAGCGCGGCTTCGATCCGGGCCAGTTGTTGGCGGAGAGCCAACATCTGCTGATTAAGCGCCGCGACCTGTGCCTTGGCTTCGTCACTAAGGTTCTTTTGTTCTTCCAACTCGGCCGCGCGTGATGCCAGAAGGGCCGAAAGCTCGTCAATACGGGTTTCCTGATCAGTGATCTTTTCGCCCGTGGTTTCCCGAAGCTCGGTCAGTTCGGCTTCCTTGTCTTCAAGCGACGCAAGGGCGGCCAGAAGTTTCTGTTCGATTTCGTCCGTTGAAAGTTCGGCTGCCGCCAACTGATCGGCAAGGGTGGCAGCACGCGCACGCAGGTCATCACGCTGATCAGCGGTATTGGAAAGCTCGGTCGTCAGCTGGGTGAGTTCGAGTTCCATACGCTGGTTGTTGCCACGCTCAAGTGACAGCAGATTGGTCAGCTCGTTAACCTGGGCGGTCAGATCACTTAGCGCCTCGTCCCGCCCGGAAAGGGCCGCACCCAGATACACCTGTGCAATGACAAAGATCATCAGAAGAAAGATGATCACCATCAAAAGTGTTGCAAGCGCATCAACAAAGCCCGGCCAGGTATTTACATCGCGGTTACGACGGCGCGAAAGTCCGATCATTCGATCAGCCCTCCTCGGCGATGGCAGCGATGGTGCGGGCGAGGAGCTTGATCTCGCTTCTGATTTCCTGTGTGGATTGCTGGCGGCCCATGGTCAGTTCTTCGCCAATACGGCCAAGCGTATTATCAAGCGAACGGATGTGGGCGCGGGTATTATCATCAATGCCGAAGCTGCCCATTTTCATCGAATCCGCCAGCTGATCAAGGACCGGTTTGAGGTGCATCTGGTTTTCCGCCAGCTTGACCATCAATTGCTGTTCGGCCTTCATCTGATCAGTCAGGGTGGATAGCTTGTCGGCCAGATCAATCAGCGTGTTGTGCGATTTGATCTGTGAACTTTCCGACCGTTGGATAGAGTTTTGCAACCCTTCCATATTATCGGCCATCTGTTCGATCAGGGCCGAAAGATACGCCGGAACAGACTGTTCACCATCGGAAATGCCGCCACCCGAACCAAGGCGGGTAAAGCTTGAAAGCCATTCTTCAAGATCATTGAAGAACCGGTTCTGTGCCTGACCGGCCTGCATGTCCAGAAGGCCAAGCGCCAGCGATCCTGCAAGACCAAACAGCGAGGACGAAAACGCCGTGCCCATGCCGCTCAGCGGTTCGGAAAGACCGTCTTTGAGTTCAGAGAACCAAAGGTCCATGTTGGACCCGCTGCCGACATTGACGTTGCTGATCACCCCAGCGACCGAGTTCACGGTCTGAAGCAGGCCCCAGAAGGTGCCGAGCAGACCCAGGAACACCAAAAGGCCAACGACATAGCGCGACAATTCGCGGCTTTCATCCAGACGGGAGCGGATCGAGTCAAGGATGGTCCGGGTCGAGGTGGTTGAAAGCTGCGGGCGATCGCGGCGCTGTTCGGCCATCATGCTGGCCATCGGCGCCAGAAGTTTCGGCGGCACCTGCGAGGTCAGACCCGGGCGGGACCGACGAAAATCCTCGATCCATGTCACTTCGGGTGAAAGGCTGGCCGCCATTCGGAAGGTGTAGATAACCCCAACCACAAACACGCCAAGGATCAGGCCATTAAGAACAGCATTGGCCATAAAGGCATCAGACAGCGCCGGGAACAGCAGGGCGCCAACCCCGGCGATGATGGCAACAAAGATTGCCATGCGTGTCAGATAACTACCGGGTTTGGTAATAGGCGGGAGGGATCCCGTACCACTGGCCGAATTGCTGCTCATAGCGGATTAATCCTAGCGTTGAACGGTTTTGATATCGACGCGATCTGCGGGGCCGGACGGAACATTCGCACCCAGGGCACGAACATCAATGCGCGTGGAGCGCACACCCCTGTCAATCAGATAGGAACGCACCTGAAGCGCGCGTGACAGCGACAGACGACGCGCCTTGGAGGCATTCGCCCCGTCACCCTGCGCATAGGCCTGCAACTGAATTCGAAGATCTTCATCCTGCCCCATCGTTGCGATCACGCTGTCGAGCTGGCTTCTGGCGGCCGCACTCAGCTCGAAGCTGTCTGCGGCGAAGCCAAGGCTGTATTCATCGCCACCGGTGGCCGGCATTGCAGCCGGTGCAGAGGTTTCAGGCGGGATGGATGCTTCTTCAGCCGGTGCCGGTGGCACCGTCGGCGCGGGGGCCGGTTCTGCCATCTCGGTCGCAGGCTGGGTGGTGTCTGGTGCAGGGGCTGCCGGGGGCGCAGGTGTGTCGGAAATCGGTGCGACTTCCGGTGCTGCCGGCGCGGGTGCTGCGTTGTTTTGCTCGACCGGGGCAGGCGGTGCCACAGGGGCATCAGATACTTCTGCCGTCTCGGTCGCCGGGGAAGTTGTCGGAGCCGGGGTTGGTTCCGGTGCCGCCGGTGCGACAGTCGGCGCAGGCTCCGGTGCCGGCGTTGGTTTGGTCAGCGGCGTCGGTGCGTTCGATGCGCTGCTTTCGGTCACAGGTGGTGCAACCGGTTTGCTGCGCGGTGCGGCGGTCGGTTCCGGCTGGGTCAGCGCAATGGTCTGGTTTGCGCCATCGTCCATGTCCGCGACACGCTGGTTTGCATTTGGGACGACGCCAGGAACGCCATAAAATTCTGATTGGGTCGGGAAGGCATTGCCGCCGCCACTTGATCCGTCGATGACAACGGTTTCAAACCCGCCGTCATAGCCAGCATTGCCTGTCGCACTGGCAAATTGTTCAGCGGCGAGGAAAGTCGATTTCGGTCGGGTTTCCGGGAAAATCAGATCACCGCCCGGCATGACGATATGATCACGTGAAACGGTGGGAGACAGATATTGCGGAACGGTCGGCTGTCCGCCATAGCCATCTGCAACGTCCCAGTTTACCTGAACGCTGCTGTCATTCGAAACGGGGGAGTATTGTTGCGCCGATGCATCTGGCGCAAAGAACACGGTTGTGCCCAGTGCAGCCGTCATCGCAAGCACCGAAATCTTGGAATACCCCATCATCAAATCGCAGGCCCCTTAATACCCTGTGTTTGAAATCGTTTGGTAACGTTGTTCTATTTCACACAGTTTTGTGTCGATCATTAGGCACCCGCAAAACTTTCCGAATGCCCCCCCTTGGTGTCCGTGGGCCCGCAATCAGACCGCACAGTCCCAAGCACCATAGCTTAGAGACAGATGATGGACAACCGCTTTGACCGAAAACGCAAAAGGGGCGCTTCGGCAAATTGCGAAGCGCCCCTTTCAAAAAAGGGTAACAAAAGCCGGGTGTTAGCCCGTGATTGCCTTTTTAAGCGTTTTGGCCAGCACCGGCTGGATATAGTCATTGGCTGCAACGACGCTGCCGGTACCAAGCATGTTGGTGCCGCCTTTGTCATCGCGGATATAACCGCCAGCTTCGGAGATCAGGATGATCCCGGCTGCAATATCCCAAGCATTGAGGTGGGATTCCCAATAACCGTCATAACGGCCGGCCGCGACATAGGCCATATCAAGGGCCGCTGCCCCCATACGACGCACGCCAGCACAACGATCCATGACCGAGTGCAGCTGCTTTTCAAATACCGCGTGATCACCGTGACCAAGATGCGGAACACCGCATGCCAGAACGCATTCGTTCAGACGACGACGGCCCGAAACGCGCAGGCGGCGGTTATCAAGAAACGCACCAACGCCCTTTTCCGCCCAGAAGCATTCGTCCTTGGCGACGTCATAGATCATGCCGGCGATGATTTCGTCACCCTTCTGCAGGGCAACCGAAATCGCAAAATGCGGGATGCCATGCAGGAAGTTGGTGGTGCCATCAAGCGGATCAATGATCCAGCGGTGCTCAGGATCGGTGCCCTTGATCTCGCCACCTTCTTCCATAAGGAAGCCATAACCGGGGCGGGAACGCTCAAGCTCTTCACGCAGGCGTTTTTCGGCACGGTGATCAGCCGCAGATACGAAATCTGCCGGGCCTTTCATCGAAACCTGAAGGTTCTCGACTTCACCGAAGTCGCGTTTCAGTCCGTAGGCTGCCTTTTCGACAGCCTTGTACATCACATTGATGTTCGCAGAACGACGGGCGGCGCCTCGCACGGCATATCTCCCGGTGTTTGAATTAAAATGAAAACCAGAGGGCGGGGTTCGCCCTTAGTCCTTGGCACGCTCGATATAGGTGCCTTCAACAGTGTTCACGACAATGCGCGTACCCGATTCAATATGCGGGGGCACCATCACACGAACACCGTTCTCAAGAACAGCCGGTTTGAAAGAAGAAGACTGGGTCTGACCTTTGACAACCGCATCGGCTTCGACAATCTGGAAGACGACATGCTCGGGAAGGGTCACACCAAGCGGCTCACCTTCGAAGGATTCGATGGTCACAACCATACCATCCTGAAGATAAACAGCCGCTTCGCCAACAAGGTCGGCATTTACTGTGATCTGTTCATAGGTTTCGCTGTCCATGAAGGTGATCATGTCACCATCGGCGAACAGATAGGTGTATTCTTTCTGTTCAAGACGAACCTTTTCGACGGTTTCCGAAGCGCGGAAACGCTCGTTCAGCTTGGTGCCGGTACGAATGTCTTTGAGTTCAACCTGGTTAAAAGCACCGCCTTTACCCGGCTTCACAGCCTGGCATTTTACTGCACGCCACAGGGCACCTTTATGTTCGATAAGGTTACCCGGACGGATTTCGTTGCCGTTGATTTTCATGGCACAAACCGTTCTTTCAGATCACAGATTCACAATGCAATAAGGGGCAAGCGCCCCATTTCAGGCGCCCTACCTACCAGTTTGGCTGTTTTGCTGCAAGCAGATTGATCCGGGTTTGCGCGCATAACGCCCCATCATTCGCGCATGGCTGGACCAATGAATGAAATCAGATCTCGGTTGCCGCAATCGCTGCCTTGATGGCCTTCGCACCGGCCTCTGGCCCGTCCGGATGGTTCCAGACGCCACCGGTAACGGCAATGAAGTCGGCACCTGCCAAAACAAGCGGTGCAACGTTTTCAGCCGTAATACCACCAATCGCCACACAGGGCACCGTGGTAAAGGTCGTCCAGATTTCAAGGATTTCCGGGGTGACGCTGGTTTTGGCTTCTTTGGTTTGGGTCGGATAAAACGCGCCGAATGCGACGTAATCGGCCCCTTTGTCACCAACGATCATCGCCTTGTGGCGGCTGTCATAGCACGACACACCAACGATATGTTCCTCGCCCATGATGGCGCGGGCTTCGTCATAGCTGGCATCACCTTCGCCAACATGCACACCATCGCAGCCCGATTTCCTGGCAATGTCGGGACGATCATTCAGGATCAGCGGAATGTCACGATCCACGCACATTGGCAGGATCGTATCAATCGCCTTGCGGATTTCATCATCGCTGACATCCTTCAGGCGCAATTGCAGGCAATCAACCGCACCGGTATCCAGCACGGATTTCAGCTTCTCGCCAAAGGGTGCAAGGTCGATTTTCGGCGGGGTCAGAAGATAAAGACCGGCAAGTTCGTCTGAATTCACGATGATAATTCCTGATGATTTCCTGCGTGTTATGTAACCTTTGACGTTGGTTTTGGCAATTGCCAAGGCTACGCGGCAATATGTGCAAGCAACCGCTTGTCGAGTTCATGATCGGGCAACAGGTCATCGGCCATCTGATAAATTACATCTTTGGCCGGGAACTCTGTCATGACCAGACAGCTTGTCTGGCCTGCCATATCCCGAAGGTTTTCCAACTGCGGCTCGGGTATCGGATCGACAATCACCGCATCGAGGCCCAGCTCAATGCCTGCCAACGCGCCAGAAACCCTCCCACGACAATCAAGGATCGCCGTGATATTACATGCCGGGAAGTCTTCACGCACCAGCGTGACCAGATCGGTAAACCACTGTGCCCCGTGCGTTTGTGCGGCATGTTCCGGCGACAGCAACCCAAAGGCACGATCGCCCATCACCCGGCAGGCCGATCTGGCGCCGGTGATGCCATGAATGCGAATGACGGGATCGGGCAGGGGGCTCATTTGCGTTGTTCTTATGCTTTGGTGCGCGCGACATAGACCGTGTTGATATCTTCACGGTCAATCAGCGGGTGTTTGAATTTAATGACATCAGCCCGGATGGTCTCGAACGCGGATTTCAGGTTTTCTTCAAACCACGGTTCGGGCATCTCGGTCGACCACAGGGCAAAAATCCCGCCCGGCACAAGATGGGCGGCAAGCTTGGCCAGACCATCCTTGGTGTAAAGGCACTTGTGGTCTTCATGCAGGACATTGCCCGGTGAATGATCAACATCCAAAAGGATCGCGTCATGCCGTTTCTCGGGCGCATCCGGGTTCATGCCCGGTGTGTTGGAAAGCGACGCACCGAAGAAATCGCCATGCACCAGCGCGCAGCGCGGATCGTTTGAAAGCTGTTCGCCCAGCGGAAGCAAACCTTGCTGATGCCATTCGATCACCTCGGGCAGGGTATCAAGCACCGTCAGCTTGCCGGTCTTGGGATTATCAAGCGCTGCCTTGGCGGTATAACCAAGGCCAAGCCCGCCGACAACGACATCAAGGTTGTCGCGATCAAGCTCCGCCAGGCCAAGGTCGGCCAGCGCAATCTCGGCGTCGGTAAACAGGCTCGACATCAGATATTCTTCATTAAGCTTGATCTCGTAGACATCGATATCAAGGCTCAGCTCACGTCGGCGACGCAGGCTTAATACCCCCATCGGTGTCGGGCGATAATCAAGTTCCTTGAAAAGAAGGCTCACGGGCCGGGCTCCTGTTTGTCTTGATAGGCGTGTCACCTAGACAGTGACGGAAAGAGGCGCAAAAGAAAAGTGCCCGAAGCAGAACTTCGGGCACCTTGAAAATTTTGACCTAAGCGATGCTTAGAGGAACTTCGCCATGGCGACAGCGGTGTCGCTCATACGGTTGGAGAAGCCCCACTCGTTGTCATACCAGGACAGGATACGAACGAAGTTGCCGTCCATCACCTGGGTCTGGGTCGCATCAAAGGTCGAGCTGTTCGGGTTGTGGTTGAAATCAACCGAAACCAGCGGAGCTTCGCAAACGCCAAGAACGCCTTTAAGCGGGCCGTTTGCGGCTTCCTTGATGGCTGCGTTGACTTCATCAACGGTGGTGTCACGACCAGCCACGAAGGTCAGGTCAACCATCGAGACGTTCGGGGTCGGGACACGGATCGCGGTACCGTCGAGCTTGCCTTTGAGTTCCGGAAGAACAAGACCAACAGCCTTTGCAGCACCGGTCGAGGTCGGGATCATCGAAAGCGATGCCGAACGGGCACGGCGCAGGTCTTTGTGCAGGCTGTCCACGGTGTTCTGGTCGCCGGTGAAGGCGTGAACAGTGGTCATGAAGCCTTTGGTGATGCCAACGGTTTTGTTGAGAACATCTGCAACCGGTGCAAGGCAGTTGGTGGTGCAGGATGCGTTCGAAACGATGACGTCATCAGCGGTCAGGCTGTCAGAGTTAACACCGTAAACAACGGTCTTGATGTCACCCTTTGCCGGGGCAGAGATCAGAACGCGCTTGGCGCCGGCAGTCAGGTGTTTGCCTGCGCCTGCCTCGTCAAGGAAGATACCGGTGCACTCAAACGCGATGTCGACTTTAAGGTCGGCCCACGGCAGGTTCGCCGGGTCACGTTCAGAGCAAACCTTGATCGCCTTGCCGTCAATGACCAGATCGTCGCCTTCGGCTTTGACGTCATTGGCCAGAACGCCATGAACGGAATCATATTTCAGAAGATGTGCGTTGGTGTTGACGTCACCCAGGTCGTTGATGGCAACAACTTCAACGTCGGTGCGACCGCTTTCAACGATAGAACGCAGAACCAGACGGCCGATACGGCCAAAACCATTAATCGCTACGCGAATAGCCATTCATCCCTCCAAAATTATAATGATTGGTACCTGGGGAGTATCAATCACGGCTTAGGGTCAAGAACCCATAGAAAAAAGGCCGGATCGGCATGTTACCGATCCGGCCCTGTAAATTAAACCAGTTCCTTGGCCGCTTTGACCAGCGCGTCGGCGGTGATGCCGAAATGCTCGTAAAGGACCGGGGCCGGTGCCGAGGCACCAAATCCGTGCATGCCGACAACCTTGCCGTTGTCGCCAACATATTTTTCCCAGCCAAAGACCGAAAGGGCTTCGATGGCAACGCGTGGTGCGCTGCCCAGAACGTCCTTGCGGTATTCCGGCGACTGGGCGTCAAACAGTTCCCAGCTCGGCAGCGAAACAACAGCAGCATTGATGCCGTCTGCTTTCAGCTTGGCCTGCGCGTCAACCGCGATCTCGACTTCCGAACCGGTCGCGATCAGGGTGACCTGACGATCGCCATCGCAATCGGAAATCACGTAGCCGCCACGTGCGACAAGGTTGTCGTCACGATATTCGGTGCGCAGAACCGGCAGGTTCTGACGGGTGAGGGCGAGAACGGTCGGGCCGCTTTCGTTGGTGATCGACATTGCCCATGCTTCGGCGGTTTCAACAGCATCGGCCGGGCGGATCACGGTCACGTTCGGCATGGCGCGCAGCGACGCAACATGTTCGACCGGCTGATGGGTCGGGCCGTCTTCGCCAAGGCCGATGGAATCATGGGTCATGACGTAAACAACGCGCTGGTTCATCAGGGCCGAAAGGCGGATCGACGGACGGCAATAGTCGGTGAAGACCAGGAAGGTGCCACCATAGGGCAGAACGCCACCATGCAGCGCCAGACCGTTCATGGCTGCTGCCATGCCGTGTTCGCGGATACCGTAATAGATATACGCGCCTTCATAACCACCGTCGGCGGTGATCGGTGCCTGAACGCCGGTCTTGGTGTTGTTCGAACCGGTCAGGTCGGCAGAACCGCCGATCATTTCCGGGATCGCCTTGGTCAGAACTTCAAGAACGTTCTGCGACGCCTTGCGGGTTGCAACCTTCGGCAGTTCTTCGGTGATCTGCTTTTTGTAGTCGTTGAACGCTTCGATCCAGTTTTCCGGAAGCTTGCCTTCGATACGACGTTCGAACTCGTCTTTCAGGGCAGCTTCGAGACCATCAAAACGTGAACCCCACGCATTGAAGTCCTCGGCACCGCGTGCGCCAGCAGAAAGCCATGCGTCACGGACATCTGCCGGGATTTCAAACGGCTCAGAATCCCAGCCGAGTTTCTTGCGCATGCCAGCAAGTTCTTCCGCACCAAGCGGTGCGCCGTGCGTTGCCGCGGTGCCACCCTTGGTCGGTGCGCCAAAGCCGATTTCGGTTTTGCAGGCAATCATCGACGGGGTGTTGGTGGATTTTGCTTTGGCAATGGCGGCTTCAATCGCAGCAGGATCGTGGCCGTCAATTTCCTGAACGTCCCAGCCAGCAGCTTCAAAGCGCTTCTTGTGGTCTTCCGATGTCGAAAGCGAGGTCGGGCCATCAATCGAAATGCCGTTGTCATCGAACAGAACGATGAGTTTCGACAGTTTCATGTGACCGGCCATCGAAATGGCTTCCTGGGAAATACCTTCCATCAGGCAACCGTCACCGGCAATCACATAGGTGTAGTGGTCAACAACGCTGTCACCAAAGCGGGCATTCATGATGCGCTCGCCAAGGGCGAAACCGACCGAGGTCGCAATACCCTGGCCGAGCGGGCCCGTGGTGGTTTCAATGCCTTCGCCGTGGCCATATTCCGGGTGGCCCGCAGTGCGATAGCCCATCTGACGGAAATTCTTGATCTGATCGAGATCGAAATCGTCATACCCGGTCAGGTGCAGAAGCGAATAAAGAAGCATCGAACCGTGACCTGCGGACAGGATGAAACGGTCGCGGTCTGGCCAGTTCGGGTGCTTCGGATCGAATTTCAAGAATTTGGTATAAAGAACAGTCGCAACGTCTGCCATGCCCATCGGCATGCCCGGATGACCGGATTTGGCTTTCTCGACAGCATCTGCCGAGAGGAAGCGGATGGCATTGGCCATGCGGTTGTGTTCTACTTGCGTCGTCATGTGATGCGGTTCCTGGGGGTTTCGCGGTCGGGCGATGAAAACACTTTTCCATTTATTAACGGAATTCGCGCGGAAGATGCCCTTACAGGGGGCATACGTCAACCGCTTCTATCGAAAATCTGCCATGTTCTCGCGATTATGGTTAACCACACGGGCATTGACGGGGCCAATTACGGGTCCTGTTGACCTGTTTGCAGCGCCAGTTCTATGTTTCGGGCATGGCTGTCGTGCCACCCGATCAGACTGGTTTTGCACACAGTCGGGTAAAACGGTTGTTGATCGGAATCTGTGGTGTTAAATCAGCCATGATCATGACATCTTCGACAGGTCATATTGGAATATGGACTGTCGTAGCAGACGTTTGACGTCTGTAATCTTTGAGTTAACAGCAAATATTTGGGTAGGGTCATGTCGCGGTTGCAACAGGCAAGTGATCGACTGAAAGCAGCATTGGAACGTCTGGAAACGGTCGCGGAGTCGGCGATCGACGCCAAAAGCCAGGACGCAAATGCTGACACGGCAGAAGTCGAAGCCCTGCGCGGACAACTTTCGGCTCTCCGCGAAGATTACGACCGGCTTTGCCAGACGACCGAAACGGTTTCCAACCGCCTTGATGGTGCGGTTGATCAACTCAAACTCGTCCTTGATGAAGAACCCGCAAAGAAGCAGGCATAACCCATGGCACAGGTTTCCATTCGCATTAACGGTCGCAGCTATGACATCGCATGTGACGACGGTCAGGAAGATCGCATTCACGCGCTTGCCAGCTATGTCGACGAGCGGGTCAAGGAAATCTCCGATGCGGTGGGCCAGATCGGTGAACAGCGTCTGCTGGTCATGACAAGCCTTCTGATTGCCGACGAGCTCGGCATGGCACAGGAAAAACTCAATACCGGCCAAAGCCCGGCGGTTGCAGAGGTCGGCAGCCTGTCCGCCGCCGAAGGTGACGCACTGGCAGAAAATATCGAAAGCATGGCCGAACGCGTCGAGGTGCTTGCCGATCGTCTTGCCAAAGGCTGATCAGGCGACTGTTGTCTGCTGCATGGCTGGCCTGATCACGGGCTGAATTCATGCAATCTACTTGAAATTCAGCTGGTCGAGGACTAAGTTCCGGTCGCTGACAGTTTGCGATGCGTCGTTCGCGGCGATCAAGAACCCAGCACAAGGGAGCTGCCCTGTTCGTCAGGTTCGCTAATTCCCGGGGCCGATGCTCATTTCTCTAGGGAGCTGTCCCTGTCGAGGCCGTGGTCTCGTTATACGGCGCCCACCTGCACTCGCAGGTCACGAGGAATTACCAAATGGCCAACGGCAGTGGTGGCTCCCGCTTATTTTGCTTAGGGTCATGACCCTAAAACTCCCTTTTCCTTTTCGTGATGCCGGTCATGCGTCCCGGGGCAGGGTGCATTAAACGAAACATGTCTGCCTGCTGGCTGACGCAATACAGGAAGCACAATGCGTTTACTTCATCTTGGCGACGTTCTGGGGCAGTCCGGTCGCAAGGCAGCGCTTGAAGCGCTCCCGATGCTACGTGATCGGTTGTCGGTTGATATCGCAGTGGTGAATGTCGAAAACGCAGCGCACGGCTTTGGCGTCACGGCAAAAATCTGCAAGGAATTCTATGACGCCGGTGCTGATGTACTGACCACGGGCAATCATGTCTGGGATCAGCGCGAAATCATCGCCTATATCGACGAAGATGAAAAACTGCTGCGTCCCTGGAACTTCCCCGATGGTACGCCGGGCAACGGCGATTATGTCTTTAAGACCAAGTCGGGCAAGAAGGTCTGCGTGATTAACATGATGGGCCGTCTGTTCATGGATCCGTTGTCCTGTCCGTTCCAAGGCGCGGACAAGCTGTTTAACAAGCATAAGCTTGGCAAGAATGTCGATGCCGTGATCGTCGATTTCCACGCCGAAACCACCTCGGAAAAAATGGCGTTTGGCCATCATTGCGATGGGCGGGCGTCGCTTGTACTGGGAACCCACACCCACGTGCCGACTGCCGATGCCCAGATCCTGCCAAATGGTACCGGCTATCAGACCGATGTTGGCATGTGCGGCGATTTTGATTCCGTCATTGGCATGAAAAAAGAAAACTCTGTTCGCAAATTCATCACCAAGATGCCGTCCGGCCGGTTCGAACCGGCCGAAGGCCCGGCAACGGTATGCGGCGTCTATGTTGAAACCGATGACAAGACCGGGTTGGCAAAGCGGATTGAAGCGGTGCGTATCGGTGGCCGCCTTAAGGGCAGTTGGCCCAGCGCCTGACACCCAAGCCGACTTTCAACCGATCAAAGAAAAAGGCCCGCCAGATGACGGGCCTTTGTCGTTTCAGGTGTGCGGTTTTGATCAGGCTGCGCGATCACGGGCCTGCTGACGCAGATCATCAAGGATGACAGTAATGCGCGTGCGCAGTTCACTGACTTTCTCGGACGCTGAACGCGACGTGTTCAGGACTTCGCCCGACAACTGGCCGGTGCGACCGGTTTCATTGGCAACCTCGGCAATCGATGCGGAAACTGCACGGGTACGGTCCGCCGCACCACGCACGTTGCGCGTGATTTCGTCGGTTGCGGCCCCTTGCTGCTCGACTGCGGCCGAAATCGTCGTGGCAATCTCATTGAGGCTATCAATGATCGAGCCGATCTCGCCAATGGCGGTAACAGATTCACCGGTCGCTTTCTGAATGCCGGAAATCTGGCCCGAGATTTCCTCGGTCGCTTTTTCGGTCTGGTTGGCAAGGTTTTTGACCTCTGCCGCGACAACCGCAAAGCCCTTGCCGGCATCACCGGCACGTGCCGCCTCGATGGTGGCGTTCAGGGCCAGCAGGTTGGTCTGCTCGGCAATGTCGGTGATCAGTGCGATCACCTCGCCAATGCGACTTGCCGACTGCGACAGGCTGTTGACCAGTTCGTTGGTATGCTGGGCGCGTTGCGCGGCTTCGTTCGAAATGCGCGTGGTTTCCGCCATCTGACGGTTAATCTCCGCGTTCGAGCTTGAAAGCTGCTCGGTGGCGGAGGCAACGGTTTCAACATTGCCGGTGGCTTCATCGGCCGATTTCGACACCTCGTCACTCTGACCTGACACCAGTTCGGCACTGTCGGTCATCTGACCTGATACGCCCTGAAGCTGTTCGGCAAGGGTGGCGATTTCCGTTACCGCACTTTCGACTTCACCCTGCAGGGTATCGGCAAGTGACAGCAATTCATCGCGCAGTGCCTCGTTGCGTTCACGGTTCAGGCGTTCTTCCTCGGCTTGCATGTCGCGGACCTTGATCGCGTTTGCCTTGAACACATCAACCGCCCGGCCCATGGCAGAAATCTCGTCATTGCCACCTGATGGAACGGCCGCGTCAAGATCGCCATCGGCCAGCGAAATCATCGATTTCTGAAGACCGGCAAGGCGACGCAACAGGTTGCCACGCACATAAACCAGATAGATCAGAAGCGGAATAATGATCGCCGCGGCACCAACGCCGTACATCACCATCGAGCTTTGCTGGGTCAGGGTGCTTGCGGTGTCGGCTGACTTGTCGACGCCGGATTGAAGATCGGCGACAAGCGCGTTCACACCATCTTCCATCGCGGCGGCAAATTCGGCGCTGTCTTCAACGATGTCGATCTGGTCATCGGCCAGTTTAAGTTCTTCGCTGCGCAGGGATGAAATGCTTTTGCGGCCCATCGACAGCTTTTTGATATCGCCAAGCAGGCCTTCATAGAATTTCTTGAGCTTCTCGTTCTCAAGTTCGCCAATGGTATTGGCAACGACACCAACCGCCCCACGGACCTGAACGCCCATGATGCGAAGCTGCATGCGATCATCTGATGATGCGGCGGACAGAACGGTGTTGCTGATTTCAGCACCACTATTCGCAAGCTGCAGGATCGGGGCTTGGGCTGCCATCAATTCATCGAGTTTGAACAGAAGTCCCTTGGTTGAGGCTTCCTGTTCATCGGTCAAGAAGGCGCCGGCCTGACGCAGGTCATGAACCTGACTGGTGACTTCGGTGATTTTGGTTTGGGATGCCGACAGGATCGGCTGGATCATCGAGTTGTATTTGCCGGTCAGTTGCTGGAACTTCGCAAGGGAATCCGAAAGTTGGCCTGCGACCTCGAAACGCTCAATCGTCGTGTCATGAAGTTCCTGAAGCGACTCAGCAAGGCTTTGGCCGTTCGTTTCGATCACCGACAGCGTTTCTTCCGGAAGGCCCGACTGGCTCAGCACCGCAAGATTTTCCTGCAAGTTCGCAAGCATCACATCAAGGTCCGCCTTGACCGCCTGTTCTTCTTCAACGGTGGATGCCGCGATAATGCGTGGTGCGGAGGCCACAATTTTCGCACTGGTTGTTGCAAGCTGCTGGGCAGCAAACATTGGCGGAAGTTGCTCGTAGGCAATCGTGTCAAGCTGGTTGCCGAATTTGGTAAAAGAGAAGACCGATACGGCCGCAGCCAGAATTGCAATCAGACCGACAAGAAAGAAGGCACCCGCCAACTTTTCACGTACGCCAAGCCCTGCTTTGTTCGTCTTTGTTGAGTTTTTCTTTTTTGACGATGACGGCTTTGCGCCGCGCTTGAAACTTAAACCCATAATTAAACCTACCCCGTAGACCAAAGAGACAAGCGTCGCCACATATGGTGCCGACGCATGTATGTACGTCGTCTGAACGTTTGTTCCCAGCCAAGCCACTTTGGGGAATACCCGATATCCGACCCTGAAAGGATCTCGGGAAATTTGGGGCCTGATCTATTATTATTGTTCTCCGATATAGCACAGGAATCGCATCGGGATCATGAATTTTCGGCCAAACCTGTACTGCTGTATAAAATTCAGGGTCGCGCAAAGTGGCTTTTCGCAGCGACTGCACTTTATTTCGGATCGAAAGACGCTGCTTTCAATGTGACCGCCAAACAAAAAGGCCCGCCAATGGCGGGCCTTTTCTCATCAAGTTTTGCCTGTGATCAGGACGCTGCGCGATCATGTGCCTGTTTGCGCAGATCATCCAGAATGCCGTTGATCCGCGAACGCAGGTTTTCGACCTTCTGCGATGCATCCTGTGCAGTTGCCAGAACCTGACTGGACAGTTCGCCTGTCTTGCTGGTTTCATTGGCAACCTCGTTGATCGAGGCCGAAACAGAACGCGTGCGATCCGCAGCCCCGCGCACGTTGCGCGTGATCTCGTCGGTGGCGGCACCCTGTTCCTCGACCGCAGCCGAAATGGTGGTCGCGATCTCATTGATGTTTTCAATGATACGACCGATATCGCCGATGGCATTGACGGACTCACCGGTGGCTTTCTGAATGCCCGAAATCTGGCCAGAAATTTCCTCGGTGGCTTTTTCCGTCTGGTTGGCAAGGTTTTTGACCTCGGCGGCAACAACCGCAAAGCCCTTGCCTGCATCCCCGGCACGTGCCGCCTCGATGGTGGCGTTCAGTGCCAGAAGGTTGGTCTGCTCGGCAATGTCGGTGATCAGTGCGATCACTTCGCCAATGCGGTCTGCAGACTGCGACAGGCTGACCACCAGTTCGTTGGTTTCCTGTGCACGGTTGGATGCTTCGTTCGAGATACGGGTCGATTCCGCCATCTGACGGTTAATTTCCGCATTCGATGCCGAAAGCTGTTCGGTCGCTGCAGCAACCGTTTCAACGTTGCCGGTCGCTTCCTGGGCAGAGCTTGCAACTTCTTCGGTCTGGCCCGAAACCAGTTCCGCACTTGAGGTCATCTGACCGGAAACACCCTGAAGCTGATCACCAAGGGCCGCGATTTCGTTCACGGCACTTTCAACTTCATTCTGCAGGGTGTCTGCCAGTGCCAGCAACTCGTCACGAAGTGCTTCGTTGCGTTCATGGTTAAGGCGTTCTTCCTCGGCCTGCATGGCCTGGACCTTAAGGGCGTTGTCCTTAAAGACATCAACCGCACGGCCCATGGCACTGATTTCGTCATTGCCCTTGGACGGCACGACGACATCAAGATTGCCATCAGCAAGCTGAACCATGGTTTTCTGCAAACCACCAAGACGGCGCAGGACGTTGCCACGCACATACAACACATAAATCGCAAGCGAGATAATGATGGCTGCGACGGCGACAACAAACAGGGCGGTCAGGCTCTGTTTCTCGACAACCTTTGCCTGGGCGGCGGCATCATTGACTTCTGCATTCAGACCGGCAACCAGTTCGGCAACGCTGTTACGCATTGCGTTGGCATATTCGCCACTCTGCACAACCAGCGCCTGGCTTTGTTCGGTTGCCTCAAGTTCACGTTTGCGAAGTTCAGGCAGGCTGCCTTCACCAACCGAAAGCTTCTGCATCTTGTCGATCAGATCGACATAGAATGCCTTGAGGCGATCGTTATCAAGCTCTTCAAGCTTGCTCAGCGCATCGGTGTACGTTCCGCGAATACGCACCGGAATGATCGACAGGCGCACCGCCTGGGTTTCCGTGGTGCTGGAAATGATCATGTTTGATGCGGCAGAACCCAGACGCTCGATATCAAGGATCGGTGTACGCGTCTCGATCGCTGATGCGAACTTCTGGAAGGACTCAAGAATTTCTTCTTTGTCCGCGCTGTATTTCTTTGAAGGGTCTTCTTCAAACGACGCGGCGTATTCGCTGCCTTGGGCGATGTCGTTCTGGGTATAGGACAGCACCGGCTTTAAGGTGTCACCATACCGTTTCGCCAGATTCTGGAACTCTTCGAGTTTCGCGGCTTTTTCGTCGCTGATCTGGAAACGTTCCTGGGTCACTTCGTGCAGCTGTTTGAGGTTATCCTCAAGCAGGGCGCGATTGTCGTTGATGCTTGCAATTACCGCGGGCATAAAGCCGGTCGCCTCAATTTCTGCGATGCGGACATTAAGCTCTTCAAGACGAACCGCAAGTTCTTCGTTAATCGCGGTTTCTTCTTCCGGATTGGCGGCGGCCACGATGCGCGGCGCAATGGCGACAATTTCTGCACTTCCGGTTGCCAGTGACTGAGCCGCGGCAATCGGCGGAAGCTTTTCTTCGGTAATGGTATTAAGCGCATTACCGAACTGATTGAAGGAAATAGCACCGACAATAGCAGAAATCACTGCCATCAATCCGACCACAGCAAACGATATCAAAAGTTTGCTTTGGACCCCGAATTTAGTTCCCATTCTATCTAACCTTTTTTCCTGGCTGTTTCCGTATGGCTTCTTTGTCCATTCCGGTTGTTTCTGGCACCGCAGGATCATATGCAGTCCTGCGTTAGGCGACAGCTTGGCCCTAGAGAGTATTCTGCTTTAGTTTAATATCTACACCAGAGAACATTAATGAAAGAATATCAAGACGTCTGCAACATCTATCCGCGTATAGTGCACGACTATCCCCGGATAGGTTGGTCATGATTTCGGTGCATTCAGCCCCAAAACCTGACCCTTGCCCCCGATATTTGGCGATCTCGCCAAGCATGGCTGGACCTTGCTGGGTAAACAGGATATAGGAGCGGTCGAAATTTTCGTTCGCGTATGTCGCAGATATGAATGTGTCATCCTGCACATGCCCGGGCGGGCTGGTCTGTCAGGGAACGCCCGTATGACCGGCGTGGTATCACCCGATACCGTTCCACTTCGAATTCATTGACGACAGGTTACAGGTTATGGCCGGCCATTCCCAATTTAAGAACATCATGCACCGCAAAGGTGCGCAGGATAAAAAGCGCGCCAAGATCTTCACCAAACTCGCGCGTGAAATCACTGTTGCCGCGAAAATCAGCGAAGATATCGACAGCAACCCGCGTCTGCGTGCGGCGATTTCTGCGGCCCGTGCCCAGAACATGCCCAAGGACAACATCGATCGTGCCATCAAAAAGGCGACCGGTGCAGGCGAGGGCGACAACTACGAAGAAGTCCGCTACGAGGGTTATGGCACCGCAGGTGTTGCCGTCATCGTCGAAGCACTGACCGACAACCGTAACCGTACCGCATCCGAAGTGCGTGCTGCCTTTACCAAGCATGGCGGCAACCTTGGCGAAACGGGTTCGGTAGGCTTCATGTTCAACCGTGTCGGCGAAATCATCTATCCGATCGACAAGGCCGATGCTGACGAAATCTTCGAAGCAGCCCTTGAAGCCGGTGCAGCGAATGCGGAGTCCGATGATCAGAACCACGTCATCGATACCGAGATCGAAGACCTCAACGCTGTGCGCGAAGCCCTGACCGAAAAATTCGGCGATCCGGAAAGCGCAAAGCTGGTCTTCCGCGCGACCACCGAAGCCGACATTTCTGTCGAACAGGCGCAAAGCATTATGAAACTGGTCGATGTGCTTGAAGATAACGACGACGTCCAGAATGTCTGGACCAACGTTAACTGGACCGACGAAATCGTCGCTGGTCTCGATAACTAATTAATATTTGCCAACACCCGCCTTTCGCTTTTGAATGGCGGGTGTTTTGTATCTGGAACCCGCTTTTTTGGGGGATGTAGTGGTCAGAGTGCTCGGGATTGATCCCGGTCTGCAACGAACCGGTTGGGGCGTCATTGACCTCGATAACAATCGTATGCGCCATGTCGCCAATGGCGTGGTGACGTCCACCCAGTCATTGACCCTTGCCGAACGCCTTGATCAACTGCACACCGGCCTGATCGAAGTGATCCGGATCTGGACACCTGACGAGGCCGCGGTTGAAGAAACGTTCGTGAATAAAAACCCGGTTTCGACCCTGAAACTGGGGCAGGCGCGTGGTGTTGCATTGCTTGCACCGGCGCGCAGTGGCATTCCGGTAACGGAATATACACCCAATGCCGTCAAAAAGACTGTGGTTGGTGCCGGTCATGCTGCCAAACAGCAGGTCGAAATGATGGTTTCAACCCTGCTGCCGGGATGTGACATTGCCGGGCCGGACGCCGCAGATGCCCTTGCGGTTGCCATATGCCACGCGCAACATGCCGGGAACCGGTCGCTTGCCAATTCGATGGCGGCGCACCCAACACGAAACGGGAGAAAATACAGGTGATCGCCAAACTGCGCGGAATTGTGGATTTCATCGGCGAAGACAGCGTGATTATCGATGTCAACGGCGTGGGCTATCTTGTTTTTGCCTCGCGCCGCACGCTTTCGATGTTGCCGCCAAAGGGCGGCGATGCCGGCCTGATGATCGAAACCCACGTTCGCGAAGATCACATTCATCTCTATGGCTTTGCCGATAACGCCGAAAAGCAATGGTTTGCCTTGCTCACCACTGTTCAGGGTGTTGGTGCCAAGGTTGCACTCGCCCTGTTGTCGGTTCTGACGCCGACCGATCTTTTGCGCGCACTGGCCGCCCAGGATACCACGGCCCTTTGCCGCGCACCGGGAATCGGCCCCAAGGTCGCAACCCGTATTGTTGGCGAACTGAAAGACAAGGCCGCAAAACTGAACCTTGGCCCGGTTGCGGCCCCAGCGGCCCCCGCCGTCGAAGACGCAAAGCCAGCCGCGAAATCCAAGAAATCAGCCAAGGCCACCACAGATGTGAGCATCGACACAGCGCCAGCCGAACCGGTTGTGGATGATAGCGTCGTTTTGGCAGACGCGGTATCGGCACTGGTCAATCTTGGCTATGGCCGGTCCGAGGCATTTGGTGCGGTGGGCAAGGCCGCCCAGCAGGCGGGTGACGACAAGTCGATCGATACCCTGATCCGTCTGGGACTAAAGGAGCTTAGCGCGTGAGCGAAGAAGAAGACCGTCTGCTCAGTGGTGAGCGCCGCGAAGAAGATCATCAGGATGGATCGCTGCGTCCCCGTCGGCTTGACGATTTTACCGGCCAGAAAGAAGTCCGTGAAAACCTTGATGTCTTCATCAAGGCTGCCAGTGCGCGCGAAGAAGCCATGGACCATGTCCTGTTCTTTGGCCCGCCGGGGCTGGGCAAAACCACGCTTTCGCAAATTGTTGCCAGTGAACTCGGTGTCGGCTTTCGCGCAACATCCGGCCCGGTGATTGCCAAGGCCGGTGACCTTGCAGCCCTTCTGACCAATCTTCAGCCGCGCGATGTTTTGTTTATCGATGAAATCCATCGCCTGAACCCGGCGGTGGAGGAAATCCTCTATCCGGCGATGGAAGACTTCCAGCTTGACCTGATCATTGGCGAAGGTCCTGCTGCGCGCTCTGTGCGGATTGACCTGCCGCCCTTTACCCTGGTCGGTGCAACCACGCGTTCGGGTCTTCTGACCACGCCACTGCGGGATCGTTTCGGTATTCCGCTGCGCCTTCGGTTCTATGAGCCCGAAGAACTGGTCAGCATCGTTGCCCGTGGGGCACGGCTTTTGAATTTCGACATGACCGAAGAAGGCGCGATGGAAATTGCCCGTCGGTCACGTGGCACGCCGCGTATTGCCGGTCGGCTGTTGCGCCGTGTGCGTGACTTCGCAGCCGTGGCGGAAAAATCGCCGGTCGATAAATTCATTGCCGACGCCGCTCTGACCCGGCTTGAGGTCGATAACCTTGGCCTCGACAGCCAGGACAGACGCTACCTTAATTGTATCGCCAGCAACTATGGCGGTGGTCCGGTCGGTGTCGATACATTGGCCGCAGCCCTGTCCGAAGAACGCGATACCATCGAAGACGTGATCGAACCCTATCTGCTGCAACAGGGCCTGATCCAGCGTACCCCGCGCGGGCGCATGCTGGGTGTCAAGGGTTTCAAGCATCTTGGTCTGACCCCGCCGCGCCAAGCGGGCGGGATGCCGCTTTCCGATCTGTTTGACGGGCAGGCGGGGGAAGAATCCTGATGGCCCAAAATGATCACGACGCCATTCTTGGCCGCTTCGAAGGCAAGCGGCATATCTATCCGCTGATTGTCTATTACGAGAACACAGATGCCGGTGGCGTTGTCTATCACGCCAACTATTTAGCGTTCGCCGAACGGGCACGTTCAGCGATGCTTAACCTGTTGGGCTTTACCAATCGAAATATTGCAGAACGCCACAAAGTTGCCATAGCCGTTCGACAGTGTACGCTCGACTTTCGACGTCCGGCGCTTTTGGAAGACCGTATTACGGTCGAAAGCCGGGTGATCAAGGTTGGGGGCGCATCGCTTGGTTTTGAACAAAAGATTATGCGGGGCGACGACGAACTGGTGGTGATCGAGATTTATCTCGCCTGCATGTCGTTGGAAGAATTTCGGGCACAACGTCTGCCCGACGAACTAAGAACAGTATTTAATAGTTGTCTTGATGTGACAAAGGACTGACGGGAATATGGAAAATCAAGTGGTCGACGCGGTAACGCTGGGGCAGTCGGTCATGGCACATGATATGTCTCTGTGGGGACTTTTCATGCAGGCTGGACTGGTCGTCAAAACAGTGATGATCGGTCTTTTGCTGGCTTCTGTCTGGGTTTGGGCGATTGTCTTCGAAAAGATCCTGCGGCTGCGCAAATTGCGCGCCCAGGCTAACACCTTCGAAGAAGCCTTCTGGTCGGGTGGATCACTTGAAGATCTGTATGATCGTATCGCCGACAAGCCGCGCGATCCGATGTCAGCCATCTTTGTTTCGGCTATGCGTGAATGGCGTCGTTCGAACGCAAAGGGTGTCCATGGCGACACTATGCGTGCCCGCCTTCAGCAGCGCCTTGAAAAATCCATGGAAATTACCCTTGGTCGTGAAATGGACCGGGTGGAACGGTATATGACCTTCCTGGCATCCGTTGGTTCGACCGCACCGTTTGTTGGTCTGTTTGGCACGGTCTGGGGCATCATGGTTTCGTTCCAGTCGATTGCGGCATCCAAGAATACCTCGCTTGCGGTTGTCGCACCGGGTATTGCCGAGGCTCTTTTTGCAACGGCCATGGGCCTTGTTGCTGCGATCCCGGCTGTGGTTGCCTATAACAAGATTTCCAGCGACCTGAACCGTTACAGCAACCGCCTCGAAGCTTTCGTGGACGAGTTCTCCTCGATCCTTTCGCGCCAACTTGACGACACGAGAGACTGATTATGGGCGCACAGCTTGCCAAATCAGGCGGAGGACGCCGTCGCGGTCGCCGGAGTAACCGGCGGGCAGCGATGAGTGACATCAACGTCACCCCGATGGTCGACGTCATGCTGGTGTTGCTTGTGATCTTCATGGTCGCAGCCCCGCTGATGACGGTCGGGGTAGAGGTTGATCTGCCGGAAACCAGTGCCGCACCGATGACCGGTCAGGATGAGCCGCTGGTGGTGTCGGTCTCTGCCGAAGGCACGATCTACATCATGGATAGCGAAATCGCGCAGGACACCCTGACCGAAAAGCTTGCCGCCATTACCGACAACAAGGCCGATACCCGCATCTTTGTCCGCGGTGACAAGACGATTGATTATGGCCGTGTGATGGAAGTCATGGGCCTGATCAAGGATGCCGGTTTCACCAAAGTCGCCCTGATCGCCGAATTGCCGGCAAAGGGTTCGTAAACGAATCATGCTGCGTTACGCTCTCATATCGCTTGGTCTGCACGCTGTCCTGTTTCTGGTGGCGTGGCTTGGGCTGCCCGATCTGTTTGATGAAACACCGTTGGAATTGCAGTCCATTTCGGTTGAAGTCGTGACAGTGGATGAATTTTCCGCGGCCCCGACCAAGGCTTTGCCAAAACCGGAACCCAAAGAGGAACCGAAACCAAAGCCGACCCCGAAGCCGGAACCCAAGCCAGAGCCGAAACCGGAACCAAAGCCGGAACCCAAGCCTGAGCCGAAGCCCGAACCAAAACCGGAGCCCAAGCCAGAGCCCAAGCCAGAGCCGAAGCCAGAGCCAAAACCGACACCAAAGCCGGAACCGGTTCCGACGCCAGACGTTAAAAAAGAGCCTGAGCCGAAACCGGAGCCGACAGAGCTTGCCGCTGTAAAGCCGGAATCCAAGCCGACGCCGCCGAAACCGGAACCGGTCAAAAAGCCGGAGCCGAAAAAGGAAGAGCCGAAGAAACGCGATCTCATGAGCGTTCTTAAGGATGTCAGCAAGCTTAAGGAAACGGCAGAAGCCACACCGGAGCAGCAGCCAGACGAAACGCCGGAAGAAAATGCCAGCGAGGTTGTCGCGACCAGGCTTGATGCCAATCTGACCATGAGCGAGCTTGATGCCGTAAAACGTCAGATCGAAAAATGCTGGAGCCCCCCGGCCGGGGCCAAGGAAGCGGGCAACTTTGCGGTTGAAATTCATGTCAGTGCAAACCCGGACGGAACCGTCCGTTTGGCGCGGATTAGCAATCTGAACGAAATCCAGGGCGACACTTCCCGCCGTACGATTGCAGAAAGCGCGCTTCGAGCAGTGCTAAATCCGCAATGCAGTCCTCTAAAACTGCCGCTGGATAAATACGAAATGTGGCGCACATTCACGTTCAATTTTGACATGCGTGAAATGCTGGGCCTTTAACGACCAAGTTCTTGAACACGCGTGGAAAATAGCGAGGCAGGATGACGATCAAGACCAACGCAATAAAACGATTTTGGGCTAAAGGCAGTGTCGCAGCACTGTGCGCCCTTGCCGTTGTCGCTGGCCTGAATGTCGGGTTCATATCGCCGGCAAAGGCGGAACTCCGGATTGATATTACCCGGGGCGAATTGAAGCCGATGCCAATTGCCGTCACCCGCTTCCCGGGCGAAGGCGTTGCCGAAACCGAGATCGGTCAGAACATGACCCAGGTGATTGCCGCAGATCTCGAACGTTCGGGCCTGTTTTCACCGATTGATGAAAAGGCATTCATTCAGAGTGCTGCATCATTGGCGGTGAATCCGAACTTTGCCGAATGGCGGGCCATCAATGCGCAGGCTCTGGTGAACGGTCGTGTTGTGACCGAACCAAATGGTCTTCTGCGTGTTGAATTCCGCCTGTGGGATGTTTTGGCTGAAACCCAGATGTCTGGCGTTGCCTATCGTACGCAGCCAAACAACTGGCGTCGGATTGCCCACAAGATTGCGGACGAGATTTACAAACGTATCACCGGTGAAACCGGCTATTTCGATACGCGCGTTGTCTACGTCTCGGAATCCGGTCCGGCCGATAACCGGACCAAACGACTGGCCATCATGGATCAGGACGGTGCAAACCACCGGTTCCTGTCTGATGGACGGTTCCTCGTGCTGAACCCGCGCTTCTCGCCGACGGCACAGGAAGTGGTTTATATGTCGTACTTTAACGACAAGCCGCGCGTTTATGTTTTGGATATTGATACCGGTGAGTTGGAATTGCTGGGTGATTTTCCGGGGATGACCTTTGCGCCCCGATTCGCGCCAGACGGGAACTCGGTTGTGATGTCACAAGCGCTTGACGGGAACAGTGAAATTTATGGACTGGACCTGCGCACGCGTGAAAAGCGTCAATTGACGCGCCATCCGGCCGTGGATACCTCGCCTTCCTATTCTCCGGACGGGTCTCGCATTGCGTTCAACTCCGACCGCAGTGGGGCACAACAACTTTATGTGATGAATGCCGATGGTGGGGGCGTACAGCGCATCAGCTTCGGTGGTGGACGTTATGCCACACCGGTCTGGTCGCCGCGCGGAGACCTGATCGCATTCACCAAATCCGAAGGAGGTCGTTATTATATCGGCGTCATGCGGCCAGACGGCAGTGGAGAAAGGCTGCTGGCCGAGGGTTACCTCGTTGAGGGACCAACATGGGCACCGAACGGTCGAGTTTTGATGTACTACCGCCAGCACCCGTCCAGGGACGGGACCAAGGATCGCTATCGTTTGTATTCGATTGATCTTACCGGTTATAACGAGCGAGAGATCGTTACACCGGCGGATGGGTCGGATCCTGCATGGTCGCCCTTGATTCCCTGATATCTCAAGAGTATAGTCATCGCGAAGCACTGAATGCGATTCGCTTTAATCGCGGGCATTTTCGGTGTCGCGAGACATGGAAAACACCAACCTCGGGCGAATGCGTCCGGTGTTAAGGGGAAAACTTAAATGAAACTTCGTATTCTGAGCGTTTTTGCTGCTGCCGCTCTTCTGGCTGCTTGTGAAACTGCACCTGATAGCACGGCAACCACTGGTGGCGACGGTGCAAGCACTTCTTCTAGCGCGTCGTCTTCGACCTCTTTGGCTGAAAGCAGCCCTGAGTGGTTCGCTGTCAACGTTGGTGACCGCGTCTTCTTTGGTTTCGACAAATACGATCTTGCCGGTGAAGCACGTCGCACCCTCGAACTGCAGGCCGCTTGGCTGAAGAAATATCCGCAGTACAAAGTTGTTGTTGAAGGTCATGCCGACGAGCGCGGCACCCGTGAATACAACCTTGCACTCGGCGAACGCCGCGCGAACTCGGTCAAAGATTACCTGATCGCTCTGGGCATCGACCCGTCGCGCATCGAGACCATTTCTTATGGTAAAGAGCGCCCGGTTGCTCTTGGCCATGACGAAGAAAGCTGGGGTAAAAACCGCCGCTCTGTATCGGTTATCCGTTAAGCGCGTGCAGGTGAAAGCCTGACTTGAAGATCAAGGCGCCTGTCCCGTTTGGGGCAGGCGCCTTATTTTTGCCGCCTGAAAATGTTTGAAAGTCACGACAGGTATTTCCATAGTGAACCTTCAAAGACTGAATTGACGAAAAAGGACCCGAAAATGATCCGCGTTCGATCCGCCATTTCGCCAAAGAACCGCAACATCCTGATGGCCCTTGCCGTCGGAGCTGTGTTTGGCATGACATCACTCGGGTCCCTGCCGGTTCACGCGCAAGACGCCAACATGTCGCGTCAGGTAGAACAATTGCGCAAGGACCTCGATCTTTTGCAGCGTTATGTCTATCGCGAAGGCACCGGTGACGCCGCACAGGCAGCTGTCTCGTCTGGTGATGGCGGCGGGGCTGCGACCCCGGCTGCCGCACGCCAGCAGGTCCAGATCAGCGCACTGGAACGCACGACCACCCAATTGACCGGTCAGCTTGAAGAATTCGACTACCGCATTCGCAAGATGGAAGACCGTCTGGAACGTCTGGTGGCCGATATTGATTTCCGCCTCAATCAGCTTGAAAGTGGCGGCGTTGCGACAAGTGGCGCAAATGCCGGTGGGGCAACTGCACCGCTTGCTGGGGGCACGGCTGCACAGGGCGCCAATAACTCTTCCGCCAACAGCGCACCGGGGGCTGCCGGTTCGGGTGAGCCCCTTAATGACCGTGGCACCCAGCTGTTTGGCGTGATTGAAAGCGAAGGCCAGCCGCCGCAAATTCCAAGTGGCGCTGCCGCATCCAACGCATCCGCACCAACCCAGAGTGCGGCGGCAACCACCGGCACGCCTGAAGAACAATACCGCGAGGCCTTTGGTCTTCTGCGCAAACAGGATTTCCAGGCAGCCGAACAGGCGCTGGGCAATTTCGTCAGCAACCATCCCAACGATCCGCTGGCGGGCAATGCGCAATACTGGTTGGGTGAAACCTATTATGTGCGTGGCCAGTATGAAAATGCTGCCATCGCCTTTACCGAAGGTTTCCAGACCTACCCCGACAGCACCAAGGCACCCGATAACCTTCTGAAGCTTGGCATGTCGCTGGCCAATCTTGGCAAGAACGAAGATGCCTGCACGGCCTTTGGTCACCTGATCGACAATTTCCCGAACGCCTCGAACGTCGTTCTGGATCGCGCCCGTCAGGAACGCCAGAACCGTGGATGTCCGCAGTAAACCCTGCGTATGACAGACCGATGATCGGCAACCTTACGACATCAGAAAATCAAAATACGGCGTCCGGTGGATCCCCACTGGACGCCGTTGCCTTTGATAGACTGATGATGGCGTTTGCCCCGTTTGAAACCGCCCCTGAAATCCTTGTTGGTGTCTCGGGCGGGGCCGACAGCATGGCACTGGCCCTTTTGGCCCATGACTGGTGTCAGGCACAAGGCGGCCGCGTGGTCGCCGTTACGGTTGATCATGGTCTGCGCAAGGCCGCCTCTGACGAGGCCCGCTGGGTCGCAGCCGAACTTGCCCGCCATAACATCGAACACATCACCAAACACTGGCAGGGTGAAAAGCCAACCGGTGCCGTGCAGGAAAAGGCGCGCCAGGCCCGCTATCAGATTTTTGATGACCTGATGCGTGATACCGGCATTTTCCATCTATTGGTTGCCCATCATGCAGGCGACCAACGCGAAACCATTGCCATGCGCCGGGATCGCGGCACGACCCCGATTGGGCAGGCGGGAATGTCTGCGCGGCGCTATCTGCGACATGGCCGGGTGCTGCGTCCGCTTTTGGCCGTTGCCAAGGCTGACTTGGTGGCGACCCTGACGGCACGCGGGCAGACGTGGATCGAAGATCCTTCCAACATCGACGAAAAGTTCGAGCGTGTGCGCGTGCGCAAGGCGTTTGAGGCAGGGGCATCACACCCGTCCGATATAACCGCCGACGCATCGGCGCGCCGCGATCTTGAAACGGGCATTGGCCGATTGCTGGCCGGGGCGGTGACCCTGCATGCGAACGGGGTTGCGATCCTTAACCCGGATGTGCTGCTGGATCCGAAAACAGATCGCAACGCTGCCATCCATGCGCTGGGGCAGGTGGTGCGTACGGTTGGGGGCGCAGGATATATGCCTGCACTTGATAAACTGCGCGATGCGCTTGATCGCCTTGGTGCGGATAAAACAGCCCGCATCAGTCTGGGCGGCTGCGTCTTGCACGGTCGGAAAGGCGGGATTTGCGTTTATCGCGAACTTGGCCGAATGAAGCAGGATCCGATTGCGTTGGATACCGAATCACTCACACGATCTTTGGTTGTGCGGTTTGATAATCGCTTTGAATGGCAGGCGGATGACGCTGATCTGTTGAGGCAAACTGGACGTTGGATCGCCCCGCTTGGCCTTTGTGATGTGTTTCACACGAAGTCTTTTCGCGCCGCGTTGGGCGAAATTGCACCATTTATTGGTAATTTACCGCGCGCGGCCCTTGCATCCGTGCCTGCACTCTACGATAAAGAAGGCTTGTTATCTGTTGGCGGGCTTGAGGTTTCGGAGCTTTCCGACGTACTATCCGCCGCCGGTTGCGGACGGCCTCTGGGCAGGGGCCTGATCGCGTCTGGTGGCAGTTGGCAGTTTGCGCCGCAAGTACCTTTGTGGGAAAGTGGTTTCAAATCGTCACCGAAACCCGACAACCTACTTGCGTAAGCGGGGCTTATGACTATTTGATTGTCAGACCCTGCGCAGGAAGTTTTGCGTCACGGCACACACAAATTGCGACCAGTAGCTTGGAATGAATATGGGAAAAAATCTCGCACTGTGGGTTATTATCGCCATCCTTTTGGTGGCGCTGTTTAACCTGTTTCAGTCGCCCTCCGGACGGTCCGGTCAGTCGTCGCTGGCATTTTCGGACTTCCTGGCCGAAGTGGATTCAGGTCAGATTTCCGAAGTCACCATCCAGGGCAACAACCTGACTGCAGAAACGCGCGACGGTCGCTCTGTTAATGTTTACACCCCGGATTATCCGAACCTCGTTGAAAAGCTGAACGACAAGGGCGTGCGCATCATCGCACAGCCTGAAGAAAGCCTGTCTCCTTTGATGAGCGCTTTGATCAGCTGGTTCCCGATGCTTCTGATCATCGGTGTCTGGATCTTCTTCATGCGCCAGATGCAGGGCGGCGGCGGCAAGGCCATGGGCTTTGGCAAGTCCAAGGCCAAGATGCTGACCGAGAAATCCGGTCGCGTGACCTTCGAAGATGTCGCCGGTATTGAAGAAGCCAAAAGCGAGCTTGAAGAAGTCGTCGACTTCCTGCGCGATCCGCAGAAGTTCCAGCGCCTTGGCGGTAAAATCCCCAAAGGCATGCTGCTTGTCGGTCCTCCGGGTACCGGTAAAACGCTGCTGGCACGTGCGATTGCCGGCGAAGCAAACGTTCCGTTCTTCACCATCTCGGGTTCTGACTTCGTTGAAATGTTCGTTGGTGTCGGTGCATCGCGTGTGCGTGACATGTTCGAACAGGGCAAGAAAAACGCACCTTGCATCATCTTCATCGATGAAATCGACGCTGTGGGCCGCCATCGTGGTGCCGGTCTTGGCGGCGGTAACGATGAACGCGAACAGACCTTGAACCAGCTCCTTGTCGAGATGGATGGTTTCGAAGCCAACGAAGGTGTGATCCTTGTGGCTGCTACCAACCGTCCGGACGTTCTGGATCCTGCATTGCTGCGTCCGGGTCGTTTCGACCGTCAGGTCGTCGTGCCGAACCCGGATCTGGAAGGCCGTGAACGCATTCTGGGTGTTCATGCGCGTAAAGTTCCGCTGGGTCCGGATGTCGATCTGCGCACCGTTGCACGTGGTACCCCGGGCTTCTCGGGTGCGGATCTGGCAAACCTTGTTAACGAGGCAGCTTTGCTTGCGGCCCGTCTTGGCAAGCGCGTCGTCACCATGGCTGATTTCGAAAACGCCAAGGACAAGGTCATGATGGGGGCTGAACGTCGCTCCATGATCATGACCGATGACGAGAAAAAGCTGACCGCCTATCACGAAGGTGGCCACGCACTGGTCGCGCTCCATACGCCTGCGTCTGATCCGATCCACAAGGCCACCATCATCCCGCGCGGTCGCGCACTGGGCATGGTGATGCGTCTGCCGGAACGTGATCAGGTGTCCAAATCCTATGAACAGCTGATTTCCGACCTTGCGGTTGCCATGGGCGGCCGCGTTGCCGAGGAAATCATCTTTGGCAAGGACAAGGTCACCACGGGGGCATCTTCGGACATCAACATGGTGACGCAATATGCGCGCAAGATGGTGACCGAGTGGGGCTTCTCCGACAAGCTCGGGAATGTCAAATACGTTGATAACCAGGAAGAAGTGTTCCTTGGTCACAGCGTTGCCCAGCACAAAAACGTTTCGGAAAAAACAGCACAGCTGATTGACGAAGAAGTCCGTCGTTATTCCGACGAGGCGTATGAATTCGCCAAGCGCGTTCTGACCGAACATCTTGATGACCTGCACAAGCTTGCAAAAGGTCTTCTGGAATATGAAACCCTGTCGGGCAAGGAAATCGACGCGCTGCTGCGTGGCGAGGAAATCAACCGTCCGGGCCATACTTCGGGTGGCGGCAAGGATGCAGGTGGCGGACGTCGCTCCACGGTGCCAAGCACCGGCGGTGCCCGCAAGGATAACCCTGGTGACGGCGGCGGGGACCTCTCCCCGGAACCGCAACCGGGAAGCTAACAGAAAGAGACTGATGGACGAGATCAAACGATCGGTCCTGCGAAGCCCCGCCGATGTGCGGGGCTTTGCCGATTTTGAAGGACCGCTTTACTACGCACCGACCGGTTTCATTGACCATGCCGATGATCCCAATACCTTGCCACTCGCCGGATCACGCCGGGGTTTTTCGGCACTTGAAATCATCCGCCGCCGCGAAGGTGGCGGTGCTGAAAGCATGATCTTGCCGCTGCTCGCCCTTGAAGGCTGGGTGCAAAACAGTGGCCGGGTTGATGAAATCAATGCGGTGCTGGACCGACTGATGGCCAAACGCCCGGACTATGCAGGGCTTGATATGGCGTCCTGCCATGTGATGGGCATCATAAATGTCACGCCTGACAGCTTTTCCGATGGCGGCGATTACAACACCACCGAACAGTCTGTGGCACGCGCCACGGCGATGATAGAGCAGGGCGCATCGATCATTGATGTCGGCGGCGAATCAACTCGTCCGGGGGCCGATACCGTGTCCGAGGATGAGGAAATCAATCGTGTGGTCCCGGTTATCCGCGAATTGGCATCCAAGGGGCACGTCGTTTCGATCGACACCCGCCACGCGGGCGTGATGGAGGCCGCGATTGAGGCCGGTGCTGCGATCATCAATGACGTCACGGGGCTTGAAGGCGACGAACGTTCGATGGAGGTTGCGGCTGCGTCGGGTAAGCCGGTGATGCTGATGCATATGCAGGGCGAACCAGGCACCATGCAGGCCGACCCGAAATATGATTGTGCGGTGCTTGATATCTATGACTATCTGCTCGATCGCATCGAAAGCTGCGAGCGGGCTGGTATTTCACGTGATCGCATTTGCATTGACCCGGGCATCGGCTTTGGCAAGACGCTATCGCACAATCTTGAACTGCTGTCGCGTCTGGCCATTTTCCATGGAGTGGGCTGCCCGATCCTGCTGGGGACCTCGCGAAAGTCATTCATCGGCAAGATTGATCCCAAGGCCGACCCGAAGCAGCGTCTGGGTGGTTCAATTGCGTCTGCGGTCAATGGATGGCGTCACGGGGTTCAGATGATCCGCGTACATGATGTGCCCGAAACGGTGCAGGCGATTTCTGTGGCCAGTTCCACATCCATTGTATGACGGTGTATTTAGCGCATCGTCTGCACGTATAACTTGTCATTTTATCGGCATCGTTTAAAACATGGCTCGCAATCGCAAGGAGGCCTGGCTTCTGATCGGTTGCGAGCTTTTTTGCGGCAAATTCGATTCTGGCATTTTCTGACCATTTACGGTTGATACTTGCAGAATCGGTCCTTTGACCACATACCAATAAGTATCAAACAAAAGTGACACCAAAGTCACAGTTGATGGTTGGACAACAAGCGAACGCGAAGGTCTTTAGATGAACGAGATAGGCGGTCTGACGCAGCCGTTCCCTGCTGATGTCAGGTCTGGCTGGAATGCTATGACGCACTGTGTATATGTCGTGGAAGATAACACCGATCTCAACAAGGATCTGTGTGAATATCTTGAGATGTGCGGTTTCGATGTGGTCGGTTGTGAAACCGGCGCTGCATTTTACCGCGCCCTTGCTGCGCGCAAACCTGATGCGGTCATTCTTGATATTATGCTACCCGACGCGGATGGCTATGAACTGGCCCAGCATGTCCGCAAAACCGTTGATTGCGGCATCATGATGCTGACCTCGCTTTCGGGAATGGACAATCACCTGACCGGCTATAAATCTGGTGCCGATGTCTATCTGACGAAGGACAGTCCGCTATCGGTGATCGAGGCCGCCCTCAAACCACTTCTGCGCCGCGCGTCACGCTCAGACAACGAAGCGACGGCGGAAACGGCAATTCCCGAGGATAGCTGGGTTCTTGATATGCTTAACTGGACCCTGCGCAATCCCGAAGGCAATGAAGCCAAACTGACAGCGACCGAACGCACCATCGTCAAGATCCTGATTGATGCCAATGGGGCGTGGCTGACACGTCCTGAAATCGTCGAGGCGCTCGGCAAGGCCGACACGGCGGAAAACTGCCGCAATCTGGATACGGCAATCCGGCGCGTGCGTCAAAAAATCATCAAGGAAATCGGCGAAGAACTGCCTGTGCGAACGGCTTACGGTCGTGGCTATGCCTTTACGTCACCCGCCGCCATTGCCGGCGAGGCCGAGGCTTCCTGATCCGTTTGTTCCCCGCCCGAATAACGTGCGGCCAGCTACTCGCACGGTAAAAGCAGGCAAAGCTCGATGCTGCGTGCGCCCTTCTGGCGCAGCGTGATCGATCCGCCGTGGGCAACGACAATACGTTGCGAAATATGCAGCCCGAGTGCGCGCTGCAATGACTGGCTTTCCATGTCGCGTCGGAACAGCGCATCGGAAATCATGGCGGTCTCGTCTTCATCAAGTTCTTCACCGCGGCAGGGGATGCTGATTTCAACCCGCATCTCCGAATGTCGGTGAGTACTGATGTGGATCGGTGCCCCGTGCGCAAAGCGGCGTGACGTTTCAACCAGGTTCGTGATCGCAAGCCCCATCAGGGTTTCGTCGATAAAGACCTCGATACCTGTGGTCCGGCTCAATACAGCCTGAACTTCCGCACCTTCGCGTGTTGTCTGGGCGACAAATTCCTGAAGGAACCGGTTGATCGGAACTGTCTTGCGCGCAAGTGACAGTTCCTGGGTATCGATACCGTCCTTGGTCAGGAAAATATCGACAAGGCGCGCCAGTTTCTGCGCCTGAAGCTGAATGCGTCGCAAACGTTCAAGAACGTCATCCTTGTGGTTTGTCAGACGCAGCATCAGCATTTCCGATGATCGCTGGATCACCGCAAGTGGTGTTCGGAATTCATGCGACAGCATCGAAATCAGTTTGCGCTGTTCCTCGACCAGCGAGGTGGTTTCTTCTGCCTTGCGAACGACCGTGACGCGTTCCTTGTCCATGCGCGACAACCGCACCGTCATGATGATGCCCATCCCGACAAGGTGGAACATCAAGGTGTAGCTGTGCAGTTCCAGACGCAATCTGGTCGCATCGATCACCCCCGAAAGGGCAAGCTGGATCATGATCGCCGCCCCGGTCGGAACGGCCAGAACCACAAGGAACGCCCAGTAACGCGGGTTGTGGATGTCCTCAAACGCCCGTTTGATCAGAATTGCGCACATCGTGGCCATAAAGACCGAATGGCTTGGCACGATATAGGTGCCAAAGACGGTGTACAGATCGGTCGTGGCCCCGGCTGCAAAGGCCAGAATGAAAAAACCGTACGCGCAACATATCTTGTAGGCCAAAGGATGCTTCTTTTTGGCATCGATGATGTAGAGCCACAGAAACACCGTCACGCCATAGGTAATGATGTTGGCTGTTCCCAACAAAAAGTCATTCAGCCACGGTATTTCCGGTCGTAGCTCGCTTAAGACCACGCCATTGACGACTGCCGCCGTGACACCGATTGCCAGGACCCAGATGCTGTACAAAACGACAATCCGGTCCCGCGCAATCAGACCAAGCGCCAGATAGGCCAGACCCAATGCCAGAATGAAGCCAAAGAAAACATTCGACGCCAGATCACGGAAAGACAGCGAGGAAACCAGATCGGTTGCCGGCCAGAGTGTCATCCAGATCAGATTGGCGCTATTGCTTTGCGACCGGACATAAAGGCGATAATCGCCCGGCTCCATCAATGGCAGGGCGGCAATATGTGTTCGCCCGCCATATTGGCGCGCGCTGGCGGGTACATGATCGCCAAGGCGGGTATGCCAGACCGGATCACCCAGTCCATCGGGAACCAGAAACACATCAATGAAATTCAAATAGTTCGGCCCGATTTCAAGTAGGGCGCGTTTCGTCATGTCATTGGTGATGGTGAGGTCAAGCTGATGCCAGATCACATCGCGGGTATACCCAAAGGACGGTATGGCATGTGACTGCTGAAAGGTCGCATCCGGAAGGGCCCGGATCTCTTCAAAGCCAAGCTTGCGTGTGGTGTCGGCAAAGGACGCAACAAACCGGGTGATCTCAATCGGTTCTGTGACATTGCCCGGCAGAACCAGATGATCCTGATCATTGCTCGGCATCACGGCTGATTGCGCGTTTGCGCCGTGCCATGGCATCAAAACCATGGTTGCAATTATGAGCAACACCAATGCCGCCGCCGATGCCATGGTGGACAGGGAATGTGTTGTTGGCGTCATGAACAGCGGCGATCTGACCCTCATGACCGCCCCCCGTCATGGGACGTCTCGGTATAACCAAGCGGGAAGCCAGCCCTGTTTTCATTGTTCCTAAGCACCGTCATGTCGCGGTCATAGGGCAGTTTGATCAGGATTGTTGTTCCGCCTTCTTCGCCAACACTAACCGACAGGGATCCGTCATGGGCCTCGATGATGCGTTTGGTCAGATGCAATCCAAGCCCGACACCCTGGATTTTGACCGAATCCCGTCCGCGGTAAAAGGCGTTCAGAACATTCTGCAGATCGTCGGCGGCAATGCCCGGTCCCTCGTCGACAACCCGGATATAGACATAGCCATTGGCAGCCCTTTCGGCTGAAATCCAGACAGCGGCACCCGGCGCATATTTGCGCGCATTCTCGATCAGGTTGATTAGCGCACGTTCCATCAGGATCCGGTCAATCTCGACGATCACAACATCGCTTTGGATCAGGCTGATATTCTGGCCGGGGACCTCGCGTTGGCGCTGTGCAATCAAATCGCGCAGAAACGCATCGATGGCAACCGCTTCGCGCGTAGTGGTGAATGTCGCGCTATCAAGGGTTTCCTTGGTCAGGAACGCATCGACAAGGCCCGACAGCTGCCGGGCATTGGACTGGATCGTCGACAGCCGGTTCAGAACGCTTTCAGGCTCTTTTTGCAAATGTAGTCCGAGGATTTCAGCAGAGCGCTGAATGATCGCAAGCGGTGTGCGGAATTCATGTGACAGCATGGTGATAAAGGTACGCTGTTCACTGGCAAGTTGGTCGGCCCGCTGGCCGGAGGCAAGGGCATCAACACGCCGGTTGATCACGCCATAGGTGCGATAGGCCATGGCGATGGCGACCAGTACAAGCTGAATAAATGAACTGAGGGCAAAGATGCTCGTGGTAAATCCGTTGACCGGCAACCACCCGATCAGCAACAGCAAATGCGCCATTGCCCCGATGGTCGGAACACCAAGCGCGACCATCAAATAACTCATTTGGAATGTGTGCTTCTGGCGATATCCGCGATACATCAGATTGATCAGCAAAACCGCAAGAAGGAATATCTGAGGCCCGAAAAACACTTTGGCATACAGGATATACCAGTCCGAAGTGGCAGTCAGACAACCTGCCATCGCCAGAACCGAATACCCGACCATGATCCGAAACAGCGGCCGGTTCTCGCGATCAAGACGGGTCATGTAGCTCCACATCATGATGCTTGTACCAAGCGCAAACGCCGTTCCGGTTCCCGTCACGAAGTCCGAGGCCAGCGACCAGAACGGTTTGAAAATCAGTTGGGCATAGCCCGTCACCCCGAACGAAATCAGAAACAGCGAAAAGATATAACCCGAATACCAGAGAACAGACCGATCCCCCGACATCACGCCAAACGCGAAATAAATCCCGAATGCAAGAAGCAGAACACCAAGGGTAGCCCCCTTGATGAAACTGTTGCTGCCCGATTTGGTGATCAGCGCCGTATCAGGCAGGAGTTCGGCCTCAAAGACATGCGCACTGTTGGTATGGACCGCGATAATCAGCCAATATTCGCCAAGTGAAAGTTTCGGCCATTCGGCAACGTGCGAAAGATTTTGCAGGCCACCCTTGGCTCTTGGAATTCGATCGCCGAGATGTTCCTGCCAGATGATCTGGCGCGCGTCATTTGACAGGATGCTGATCTCGATATCATTCAGATACACATGTCCGATATCGATAAAGGCGCTTCTTCCCGTTCGTCCGGGCTGATCAACGATTTTGACCGGCGCGCGATACCAGATGGTGCGATCTGTATAGCCCGGACCGCGTGCCTCAAGGACAGAAGCGAATTCAGATTCGGCAATCGACGGGATTTTAAATGCGCTTTCCTCTTTGCGGTCTGTCACCAGACGCGTCAGATAGCGGTTCAGATTGATAACTTCCGCAGGTCCGCTGGGTGGCAGGACGAGTGTTTTGGCAACCTCATGCGCAGCGATTTTGGGTCCGTAAACGGCAAAAATGCCGGACGCGGTCACAATCAACATCGCAAAAAGAAACATATTCAAGCGGATGCTGCGCAAAATTCCCCCGGTTTCAGCCCCTTAGCCCCTTCATCTTGTGATAGCGGGTTTTTGACCGAAGGTCATCGCTTTTATCCGAATATCGCCCTGTTTGCCTGTTAACGGATTGATTGCCAGTTTGGCACTAGAATAGGCGCTGAAATATGCCGATTGCCGGTGGCATTGCGCCGCCACTTTGATATAACCGGCAGTCAGAATGAATTGACAGGGCATAATGCCCGCAAAGCAAGCAGAGACACAGAATATGAGCCGCAAGTATTTTGGCACCGATGGCATTCGCGGAACTGCCAATACAGCGCCGATGACCGCAGAAGTCGCCCTGAAAGTCGGGATGGCTGCCGGCCATTATTTCACCCGTGGTGATCACCGCCACAAGGTCGTGATTGGCAAGGATACCCGACTGTCGGGCTATATGCTTGAACCGGCCCTTGTTGCAGGTTTCACCTCGATGGGGATGGATGTCATGCTGGTCGGCCCGATGCCGACCCCGGCGGTGGCCATGCTGACCAAATCGATGCGCGCTGATATCGGTGTGATGATCTCGGCCTCCCACAACCCGTTCCAGGATAACGGCATCAAGCTGTTTGGCCCGGATGGCTTCAAGCTGTCGGACGAGGTCGAACTTGAAATCGAAGCCCTGATGGAAAGCGATCTTTCGGGCAAACTGGTACCTGCCAATGCGCTGGGCCGTGCCAAACGCATTGATGATGCGCCGGGCCGCTATATCGAGGCCGTCAAATCATCCCTGCCGGGCTCCGTCACGCTTGAAGGTCTGCGCATCGTGCTTGATTGCGCCCACGGTGCCGGCTACTCCGTCGCGCCCAAGGTTCTGCGTGAACTGGGTGCAGATGTAATTGAAATCGGCACCAGCCCGAATGGTCTGAACATCAATGATCAGTGTGGGTCGACCTACACCAAAACCATGTGTGACCGGGTTCTGGCCGAAAAGGCCGATGTCGGGATTGCCCTTGATGGCGATGCCGACCGTGTCCAGATGTGTGATGAAAAGGGACATCTGATCGACGGCGACCAGTTGATGGGCCTTGTTGTAACCCACTGGAAACGCACCGGTCAGCTGCGCGGGAACGCGCTGGTCGCGACTGTGATGTCGAACCTTGGTCTTGAACGCTACCTTGAAAGCAACGATGTCCGTCTGATCCGCACCAAGGTCGGTGATCGCTATGTTGTCGAACAGATGCGCGCCCTTGATTGCAATGTCGGTGGTGAACAGTCGGGCCATATCGTTCTGTCCGACTTCGCATCGACCGGCGATGGCCTGTTGGCAGCCCTTCAGGTGCTGGCGGTCCTTGCCAGCCGCGAAGGCCCGGTTTCCGAACTCAGCCGTGTGTTCGAACCGCTGCCGCAGATCCTGAAAAACGTGCGCTACAGTGCCGGTTCTGATCCCTTGGCGCAAAGCAGCGTCATCGAAGCCATATCCCTGGCAGAACGGGCCTTTAACGGTGATGGTCGTATCCTGATCCGTAAATCTGGCACCGAACCGCTGATCCGTGTGATGGCCGAAGGTGATGACGCGATTAAGGTCGAACAGATCGTTGATGGCATCGTTGCCGAAATCACCGCCGTTGCCGGTTAACCGGTCATTGTGACGAAAACCTGATATCTGCAGGATAAGGAAGGGTCGTATGAAGGGTCGTGTCTTGATTATCGCCGGGTCGGATTGCTCCGGTGGGGCCGGAATTCAGGCCGATATCAAATCGGTGACGGCCCTTGGCGGCTATGCTGCAACTGCGATAACGGCGCTCACGGTGCAAAACACCACCGGAGTCTTCGATGTTCTTGGCATCGATCCGGACATGATCATCCATCAGGCCACCGTGACGATTGATGATATTGGCGCGGATGCGCTTAAAACCGGGATGCTGCATTCGGTGCCGGTCATTACCGCGGTGGCGGAATTTATCAAATCAAAGGCAACAGGTATTTCGGTCGTTGTAGACCCAGTGATGGTATCGCAAAGCGGTTCACGCCTGCTTCAGGAAGACGCGGTCGAAGCGCTAATGACCCATATGGTGCCGCTTGCGACCGTGCTGACACCAAATATTCCAGAGGCCGAAGTATTATCAGGTATGAAAATCACCAGCGAAGCTGATATGATTGCTGCAGCGCACAAAATTGGTGATCTCGGTTGCGAGGCCGTCCTGATAAAAGGTGGTCACGCCGACGGGGACAAAATCGTCGATATCTTGTGGCGCCGGGATCGCGATATCGAAGGTTTCGAAGATACCCGCATTCCGTCTGAGAATAATCATGGTACGGGCTGCTCGCTTGCAAGTGCCATTGCAACCGGGCTGGCTCAGGGCATGGGATTAAGTGATTCCGTTGCCCGTGCGCGGGCATATGTCCGTGAAGCCATCCGAACCGCACCGGACTTTGGCAAAGGAAACGGTCCGCTAAACCATGCGCATCCTGTGACCGGTTGAATAATTCAACACGAATGTGACAGGGCGCTGAAAGTTGGGACACTTAAAGCTATGCCGGGCACATCGTTTTTCCATCAGGCGCGAAACAACGCCTGGTCAAATCACCGTTTGTATGGGGTCTGTCAGAAATTGACAGATGGCGAACTCGCCTCCAAACGAACGCCTTTTTCCGCCTCTATTCTTGAAACGCTGAACCATATCCTGACCAATGACTGGTATTATCTTGATGCGCTGGTCGATGGCAGGCGGGGTCGGGCGTGCCTTGATACTGAAATGCCGTTCGGTGCCATTGATAAACTTGCCGCAGCCCAGCGTGATGCGGATATGCGTTTGATGGCGTATTGTGAACAGCTCAATGACAAGGATGCCATCCGGGCGGTCGAACTGGTCCGCGAAGACGGCAGCAAGACGCTTGAAACCGTGGCCGATATTTTGTCACATCTGTTTGTCTATCAAACCCATCAACGCGGGCAGGTGCATGCGCTTCTGGCCGTCACCGGTCAGGCACCACCAATCCTTGATGACTACCATCTTGAATATGATGCGCCGATGCCAAGCTTCGATTTTTCGGCCCTTGGCCGCAAAGGTGCATAAAGGATACCGATGAATACAAGAATGCTGCGCCGTGCGATTCTGGCTGGCGGGATCGCCGTTCTGGCCGTCGTCAGTTTCGGCAACCCGCATCGTCATGTTGCCGATCTTTTCTGGCCCGATGATGCCGCACCCTGGGAACATGTGACTGCGGTCTATGTCCCCGATATCAGTCAACCGACCCGGGTCAAGATATCCGAGGCCACCTATGACGATCTTGCGGCCTGCCGCGATCACGTCATGGAACAGGCGGCCGCGCAGGGCGACCCCAACCTTGAAAAGGGCCGCTTTGAATGCGCCATCGGATTTTATGCCGACAAGGATGATGGCACCGGCGGCGAATACCGCCTGATCGTCAAGTAATCAGTTGTCCTGTTTGTTCGAAGGCTACAGCACGTACCAAAGCAATGCGGGCAGGGCGATGGCGGCAAGGAAGCTTGAACTGATCACCACACCGGCGACTTCTTCCGGCTCGCGGTTATAAAGCTGTGCAAACAGATAGCAGAATACAGCAACCGGCATCGAACATTGCAGGATAACAACGCCGCGTTCCATGCCGGTCAGTCCCATGACTTGCGACAGACCCAAACCAACCCCGAAACCCATGCCAAGGCGCAGCACACTCAGTGCCGTGCTGCGTGCAAGGCTGACCGGGCGCAGCTTGGCAAGCGACACACCAAGGGTAAACAGCATCAACGGAATGGTCAGTTGCCCGATCAGGTTGGTGGTGTTGTAAAGCCATTCGGGCACCGGCGTTTCGGTGGCAAGGAACCCCGTGGCAATCAGGGTTGCCGGAATGATCGGCATCTTGGCCAGCGACTTGATCGAAAAGCTGCCCGATACGAACGCAACCCCGATGGTCAGCTGGATCACGACATAGGCGGCAAAGAACGCCACCGAAAGCGCCAAGCCTTCCTGCCCATAAGCCAGCATACACAGCGGCAAGCCAACATTGCCGACATTTGGCCAGGTCAGCGATTGCAGATAAGTGCGCGGAGACAGGTTAAAGACCTTAAGCACCGGCCAGCCGATCAGGGCAAAGATCACATTGGCTGCAAGGGCGGCTGTCCCCATCAGAACCAGCGTATCACCGCCAAGCTCCACCGTCGCAAGGGCGGCAAAGGTCAGACAGGGTGTCGCGAAATAGGTGACAATGGATGTGACAAGGTTGGTGTCAAAATGTTTGCCAGCACGGGCCCAGAAATATCCCAGTCCGGTGGTGATGAAAACCGGGGCCAAAATCGCAAAAATATCGGCAAACATAGAACGTTATTCCTTGAAGATCTTTTTATCGTGGCGCGTGACTTGAAGCGAAATTGTCACGTCTTTCAGTTGCTCTGCAAGTGAATAATGGTAATACCAATTTCTTTTCCACACCCCGGAAAAAGGTTTGAGGCTTGTGAAGTCTTGCTTTTTCGAAGGCGTTTGCGCCATTGTGGGCGAAACCCGACCATGCAAAAGGCCCCTTGATGACCGGTTCTTCAAACGAAACTGTGAAGCGTCACCTGATCGATCCGGCGCCGCGCTTTCGCGATCAACGCAATCCGGTTCCGGCTGTCTTTCTGGATCGGGACGGGGTGATTAACGAGGAAGTCCACTATCTGTCAGACGTTGCCGATCTTAAACTGATCAACGGCACGGCAGAGGCGATCAAACGCCTCAATGATGCAGGCATTCCGGTAATTGTTGTCACGAACCAGTCCGGTGTCGCGCGGGGCTATCTCACCGAAGACCAGCTTTTTGAAATCCACAAGGCATTGGTTTCCATGCTTTCCGATCACAAGGCATCGGTGCAGGGCATCTATTATTCACCCTATCATCCAAGCGGGCAGGGCGATTATCGCCGCCAAAGCACATGCCGCAAACCCGAACCCGGCATGCTTCTGGCCGCAAGTGACGAGTTTGCCATCAACCTCGCGGAAAGCGTCCTGATTGGTGATCGCATCAACGATATCCGTGCCGGTCACGCGGCGGGCACAAAGGCCATCATGGTCAGAACCGGCCACGGCGCAAAGGAAGCCATCCTGCCCGAGGCACAGGAAGCCGATTTTATTGCTGATGATCTGACAATGGCGGTCGATTACATCCTGACCACGCGGCAATAGGGCGCGTTTCAGGCCCTCCGTGTCTAACCATTGCCAAGGCAAAAGTTCTGCCACATCTCCCTACAGGCTTCTTCGAACTCGGCTGCGACAGCAGGCGCGTGGAAGGCGCGGCTGCCCCGGATGCGATCGCGCATGTTTTCGCGAATGCTGGCCAGCGCCTTAAGATCGGATGCCAGCATGATGCACTTGTCGACATAGCCCTTTTCGGTTTCGGCACACAGCGCGCCAAGCCCGATATCGCTTAAAACCGCAAGGCCAAGCCGCGATCCCGGCCGATCATCGGCCAGCGACACGAACGGAATGCCAAACCACAGCATCTCGTAATAGTTTTCAAGGCTGATGGCCGGAAACGGTGCCAGGCCGATGTCGATCTGGGCATAAAGGGCCGGTCGATCCTGGGGCTTTACCTTGCCCGCCAGATCCAGTCGATCACGCTTGATCCCGGCCTGCCGGGTGCGGTCAAGGAACGTTTTGGCGGCATAGGAATCTTCAAGCACGTCATCCTGAATGACGATGCGGCTGTTGCTGACCTTGTTTAATATCCGCGCAAAGCAATTCAGTGTTTCATCGCTGATATTGGCCAACCGATCAATGCAGCCAAACCGGATGATCTCTTCGCCGACGGCTGCCGGAAGGGGTGCCAATGGCAAGGCATCATCAAGCTCTGCCGGAAGGTATGGGCCAAGTGCCAGCGGATAGGGACGCTCGGAAAACATCTTGTTTTCGGCAAGTCCGCCGCCAAACACATCCTTGTGCCCGATCAGGTAATCCATCTCGGCCATGCCGGTGGTGATCGCAGACAGGCTGGCTTGGACCGGGGCGGCCTTAAGGGCAAATACCTCGATCGGTTGGGTCGGATGAACGCCACAGACATCAATCAGGATATCGACCTTGTCCTTGCGAATGCGATCGGCAATCTGCATCGGATCCTGACCGCAAACCTCGCGCCAGCCATCGGCCATGACTTGCCATTGCCGTGTGACGTCGTCCGGTCGCGGTGTCGCGGAATACAGGAACAGCTCGATCTCATGCCGGTTCAGATGGCGCGCAAGTGCACTCAAAAGGCTGGATGATGCATGCTTGCAAAAGAACGGGGATAACCATCCGATGCGCAGTCGCTTGTCCGACTGTCGGGTGTTGGCAAAGGCCGGCTTGGCGGCAATTGGCATATGATGCTTGGCCCATGCCTTGGCGGCCTTGCTATGGGCGGCGCCATCCGTTGTGCCAAGCTTTGCACGCGCCCGTATCAAAAGCGCATCGGCCGTGGCATTATCCGGCGATGTCTCTATCAGGGTATCAAGTGTCTTGATTGTGCTATCAAGGTCGCCACAGCGCAGCGTGATGTCGGCCAGAACCAGATCAATCTCAACGGTGTCCTTGGTCAGGCGGCGCGCGGTCTTTAAAATCGCGATCGCCTTGGCATATTGCCCCTGATGGGCAAGTGACTGACCCAGCCCGCGAAGGCCCGGAACGTATTTCGCATCGATGCTTAGTGCTCGCTGATAAAGGTTCTGTGCCAGTTCCGGATAACCAAGGCGCAGGAAGGCCGACCCCACCCGGCAAATCAGTTCCGGGGAAATGCCCGCGGCCTCGGCAGCATGTTCAAGTGATTTAAGGGCGGCTTCTTCCTGCCCCAGATCATGCAAGGTCTGCCCGAAAAGCAGCAATCCTTCATAATGATTTGGCTTCAGGCCAAGCAACCGGCCCAAAAGATCCATCGCCTGACCCAAATGGCCGCGTGGAATTTCAAGCCGTGCCAGATGATAAAGGGCGGTGGGGAAATCCCCATGGTAACTTAAGGCCTGCTTAAACTGATCAATCGCCTTGTCAATCTGACCCGAACTTTCCAGCGCAATCGCATAGTTGCATCGGACCGCCGGGTTGGCAGCAAAACTCGTCAGGCAGTTCTCAAAAAGCTCAATCGCCTCGCCATGGCGGCCAAGGCCGGTCAGAAGGGTGGCAAGAAGATGCTCCGCCTCCGCATTGCCCGGTGACATGGCCAATGCCGCACGATAGATTTTCTCGGCTTCTTCGGGGCGATTGCCCTCATGCGCAGTCAGTCCGCGACGCAACAGTGTCTTGAGTTGGTCGGACATGGGGTTGCGGATCTCCACCTGATGGTCTGGGTAAGGGCCTCGGCCCAAGCAGTCTTGCCTGACATTAAAGGGTTCAGCCCGTCCTTTAAAGCATGCAGTTACCAGATCGCGGATTACCGCCTGAAATGCAGGAAAAAAAGAACCCCGAACCTGTATGAGGGTCCGGGGTCAGAATGGGAGTGGGAGAATCGCCTGGCGGCGATAATCCCCCATACGATATGTGTTGTTTGGTTAGAGGTCGCCTATTCAATGGAATAGTTTTCCGGGTATTTGGGATAGGTCGCATGGTCAATCGTCGCAAAACCTGTGAACTGGCTCACAAAATTGCACGCTGACACTGGTGAATGAGCGATTTTAAGCAAACTCTGAGGATAGAAAGTGCTGCCAAAAACGCGTTCGCAGTTCGCGGGCAAAGTGATGTGCGTTTAGCAATCGTACCGAATGACGGATTTTGGCGAAATTTTCGGGCAAAAAACTGTCAAAGCGCGCGAATACTGTGCTAGAACGCACCTATATACAAAAGGCATCGGGGATGCTGACCCCGTACCCGAAAGAAACGCCACCAGTGATTTAAAGAGAGGTTCCTTCCATGCCGGAATATCGGTCCCGTACAACAACACATGGCCGCAACATGGCTGGTGCGCGCGGCCTTTGGCGCGCCACTGGCATGAAAGACGAAGACTTCGACAAGCCGATCATTGCGGTCGTCAACAGCTTCACCCAGTTTGTGCCCGGTCACGTGCATCTCAAAGACCTCGGTCAGATGGTCGCACGCGAGATTGAGGCATCCGGCGGTGTCGCCAAGGAATTCAACACCATTGCCGTTGATGATGGCATCGCGATGGGCCATGACGGCATGCTCTATAGCCTGCCGTCGCGCGAAATCATTGCTGATTCCGTCGAATACATGGTCAATGCCCATTGCGCCGATGCGATGGTCTGCATTTCCAACTGCGATAAAATTACCCCGGGCATGTTGATGGCTGCGATGCGCCTCAATGTCCCGTGCGTGTTCGTCTCCGGTGGCCCGATGGAGGCCGGCAAGGTCACCATCGAAGGCAAGGAACATCACCTTGATCTGGTCGATGCCATGGTGCAGGCGGCCGACCCGAACATCTCCGACGAACAGGTCAAAACCGTTGAACGTTCGGCATGCCCGACTTGCGGCTCGTGCTCTGGCATGTTTACCGCCAACTCGATGAACTGCCTGGCCGAGGCGCTCGGTCTGGCACTTCCGGGTAACGGTTCGGTGCTGGCAACCCACGCCGCGCGTCAGGAGCTGTTCCTTGAAGCCGCCCGTACCTCGGTCAAGTTGGCGCGTCGTTACTACGAAGAAGAAGACGAGGGCGCGACCCCGCGCGGTATCGCAACCTTCAAGGCATTTGAAAACGCCATGGCGCTTGATATCGCCATGGGTGGGTCGACCAACACGGTTCTGCACCTGCTGGCGATCGCCAAGGAAGCCGAAGTCGACTTCACCATGACCGATATGGACCGCCTGTCGCGCAAGATCCCGTATCTGTCCAAGGTCGCACCGAACCATCCGATGTTCCACATGGAAGACGTCCATCGTGCCGGTGGCATCATGCGAATTCTCGGCGAACTCGATCGTGCAGGGCTGCTGCATACCGATGTCTCGACCGTGCATTCCAAGACCATGGCCGACGCCCTTGAAAAGTGGGACATCAAACGCACCACCAACGAGGCGGTACACAAATTCTTCCGCGCCATGCCGGGCGGGATTCCGACCCAAACCGCGTTCAGTCAGGAACGTTATTGGGATGATCTGGATCTTGATGAAAAAGAAGGCTGCATTCGCGATGTCGCCCATGCCTATAGTCAGGATGGCGGTCTTGCCGTTCTGTTTGGCAACTTGGCCGCCAATGGCTGCGTGGTCAAAACCGGCGGTGTTGATGAAAGCATCCTGAAATTCACCGGCCCGGCCGTGATTTGCGAAAGCCAGGACGAGGCCGTTGCCAAGGTTCTTGGTGGCGAGGTCAAGGAAGGCGACGTTGTCGTCATCCGCTACGAAGGCCCCAAAGGTGGTCCGGGCATGCAGGAAATGCTGTATCCGACCAGCTATCTCAAATCGATGGGGCTGGGCAAGGCCTGTGCGCTGGTTACCGATGGCCGCTTCTCGGGCGGGACATCTGGTCTTTCAATCGGTCACGTATCCCCCGAAGCAGCCGCTGGCGGTGACATCGCGCTGGTCGAGCCGGGTGACATGATCGAAATCGACATCCCGAACCGCTCGATCCGCATTGCGGTCGATGATGCAGTTCTGGCTGCCCGCCGTCAGGCGATGGAGGCCAAGGGCCCCGAAGCATGGCGTCCGGCCAAGCCGCGCAAGCGCAAGGTCTCAACCGCCCTTCGTGCCTATGCCGCCATGGCCACCAGTGCCGATCAGGGTGCGGTCCGTGACGTCACGCAGGTTGAGTTCTGATCTGCAGACAGTCGCAAGATAACCAAACAAAAAGGGCGCCGTTTGGCGCCCTTTTTTCATGATCGGATTTTGGCGGTTCAGGCCAATGCGCTTTCAATCGGCAGGTATTCATAGCCAAGCGCATCTGCCACGGCCTTATAGGTGATCTTGCCCGCATGGACGTTAAGCCCGGCTGCCAGATGCGGATCATCCTGACAGGCCTTCTTCCAGCCCTTGTCGGCAAGTGCCAGGGCAAAGGGCAGGGTGGCGTTATTGAGCGCAAAGGTTGATGTGCGCGCAACCGCACCCGGCATATTGGCCACGCAATAATGCACGACATCATCGACGATATAGGTCGGGTCAGCATGGGTGGTTGCCTTGGACGTTTCAAAACAACCGCCCTGATCAATCGCCACATCGACAATCACCGATCCCGGCTTCATGCGCGACAGTTGCTCTTTCTTGATCAGTTTTGGTGCCGCAGCGCCGGGCACAAGAACCGCACCCACGACCATGTCAGCCTCAAGGACAAGCGCCTCGGTATCATCGATGGTGGCGTATTGGGTTTTGATGCGCGGGCCATACAGGTCATCAAGATAGGTCAGGCGTTTGACGTTTTTATCAAGGATGATCACATCCGCCCCCATGCCTGCGGCAATGCGCGCGGCATTGGTGCCGACAACGCCACCGCCAATGACGACGACCTTGGCGGGCGCAACACCCGGCACACCACCAAGCAACATGCCCCGTCCGCCATTGGCTTTCTGAAGGGCAGCTGCCCCGACCTGCGGGGCCATGCGACCAGCCACCTCTGACATTGGTGCCAGCAATGGCAAGCCACCTGCGCGGTCGGTCACAGTTTCATAGGCAATCGCGGTGACACCCGATTTGACCAGACCGGCGGTCTGATCCGGGTCCGGTGCCAGATGCAGATAGGTAAACAGCAACTGGCCTTCGCGGAGTTGCTCATACTCGACCTTCTGCGGTTCCTTGACCTTGATGATCATCTCTGCACTGGCAAAGATATCGGATGCGCTGGCCGCAATCGTCGCACCGGCGGCGACATAATCATTATCGGCAAAGCCGATGCCGGCACCGGCCATGGTTTCGACCTGTACCTTGTGGCCGTGTGCGACCAGTTCACGGACCGAACTTGGCGTCAGTCCGACACGGTATTCGTGGTTTTTGATTTCCTTTGGAACACCAATCAGCATGTCGTTTCCTCCCGACAAAATCGTGGTAATCGGGGGAACTCCCCGGCGTTTCCGGAGTTTCCCGGGCGGTTGGAATACGATGCCGCCTCTTTTGTTATTATTCTTGAATGATACCCTAAAAATTGGGCAATTAATCTTCATTTCAAGGGGCTTTTGATGATATCATTGCTATATAATTCAACAGAAACACCATGACGTCGGAGGATTATGCGAATGGAGATGGACGAACGGGATCGGATGATTCTGCGTTTGCTGCAGAAAGACGGTCGCATCAGCAATGCTGAACTTGCTGAAAAGGTGAACCTGTCGGCCTCTGCCTGCCTGCGCCGTGTACGGCTTCTTGAAGAGGCGGGCTTCATTGATCACTACACCATGCTTCTTAATCCCGCGCGGATCGGCAAGCCGGGCAATGCCTTTGTCAATATCGCGATCACCCGCCAAACCCGCGAGGCGCTTGAAACCTTCGAGCTCGAAATTCAAAAGGTGCCTGAAGTTGTCGAATGTTATTTGCTGGCCGGGCAAAGCGACTATCTTGTGCATGTCGTCTATAGCGACACCGCCGACTATGAACGCATCCACAGCGAAGTCCTGACCCAGCTTCCCGGTGTCGAACGTGTGCAGACCGTCATCACGCTCCGCGAAGTCAAACGCACCACCGAACTGCCGGTCTGAGCTGTGATCTGCCGTCGGATCCCGGTTATTTCACGATATGGAATGTCATGAAGTGATGCCGGGCCAGTGGCGCCTGGTCATCATCCCGGTTGGTGGGGCGGAATGCGACTCGAACAAAAAACTGTACGATATTTGTGGTTTTGTTCAGAATGCGTTATGGTGATTGATTATATGTGACCGGAATTCATCTAAATTGGTCTATATTTGGTCAGAAAAATGTATGCGTTTTCAATGCTTCATGAATTTTGTCCAGTTATTCCAATCCTGCAGTTTGACTTTTAGGTGAATTAAAATGCAATAATATGCCCGGGGAAAATACGTTGGGGGAAATTAATCAAATGGAACAAGACAATCTTGTTCGCGCTCGTAGCCATGAGCAGAAACTAAAACGCCGTGCTGATATTCTCGAAGCTGCCCGCAAGCTCTATCTCGAAGGTGATGGAACCCTGCCGTCGGCAGCCGAGGTCGCACGCAAGGCGAACTTGGCCAAGGGCACGCTTTACCTTTATTTTTCAAGCAAGGAAGCATTGTTTCTTGAAGTGTTGCGTCACTTCCAGAAAGAGTGGTTTGAAAACAATCTTGATGTGATTGATCAGGAAGCGCTGCGTCGGCCCGAAGAACGGGATTCGACCCGTGTGGCCCGCCAGTTCGTGCAATATCTGGTCAAGAACGACAAGTTCCTGCATCTCGCATCACTGTCGCAAGGTGTTCTGGAATCCGGCTCGGACGATGAAATGGTCGTCAACCAGCGCCGCTTCCTGGCATCCATGGTCAAACGTACCGCCGATGCCCTGGCAGAGCTGTATGAAATCACACCGGATGCCGCCAGCAAGCTGATGCGCTCTTCCTATGCGCTGGTTCTGGGCCTGTGGCAGATGTCGCAGCTGCCGGACCGCGTCATCAAGCTGATGGAACAGAACGCGCTCAATAACCTGATCATTGATTTCGAAGAAGCCGCCGAAGAGGCTGTTGTCTCTTACTGGCAGGTTTCGGCACCCGGCATGAAATGCCGTGAAATGATGCGCAAGGCGGCCGAAGGCAACTGCTGAGCCGAGGCCACGACAAGCCCAAATGCAAAACAGCGCCGGATGATTTTCCGGCGCTGTTTTTTTGTGTTGTCTGCGTAACGGCGGCAGGCGGCCCCAATTAGCGCCTTAGTGTTGCGCGTCCGCCCCGGCAGAGGCACGGCTGCGCATCCGCTCGGACCGCAGGATCATCAGGCTTGCAATCACGATCATCACCGACACCGCCAGAATGATCAGGGTTGCCAGTGCGTTGATTTCCGGCGAGACCCCCAGACGCACCGATGAAAACACCTTCATCGGAAGCGTGGTCGATCCTGGCCCTGCGACAAAGCTTGCAATCACCAGATCATCCAGCGACAGGGTGAAGGACAGCAGCCACCCGGCCAGCAACGCTGGCAGGATCATCGGAAGCGTGATGACAAAGAAGATCTTGGCTGGCTTAGCACCCAGATCCATTGCCGCTTCCTCGACCGAGGTATCCATCCCCGACAGGCGCGATTGCACCACAACTGCGACATAGGCCGCACAGAAGGTCGTATGTGCAATCGTGATCGTCGAAAGACCACGCCCGGCTGGCCAGCCAATCATTTGCTCAAGCGTTACAAACAACAGCAAAAGCGACAGACCGGTAATAACCTCTGGCATCACCAGCGGGGCGGCAATCATGCCTGAAAACAGCGTGCGTCCCTTGAACCGGCCAAAGCGTGACATCACAAGTCCCGCCGGGGTGCCAAGGGCCAGGGCAAGCGTTGCTGACATCACCCCGATGCGCAGGCTGTTCCAGGCGGCATCAATCATGCCGTCATTGGAAAACAGCGACACATACCACTTGGTCGAAAAGCCCGCCCAGACGGTCACAAGCTTCCCTTCGTTAAAGGAATAGATCATGACAAGCAGGATCGGCACATACAGAAAGGCAAAGCCAAACACCAATGCCGAAATCAGGAAGGTTGAACGTTTGCTGCTCATTGCTGGCCTTCCTCCTGCTTGGTCTGGATATGCTGGAACCACATGATCGGAACGACAAGGAACAGCAGCATCGCAATTGCAACGCTTGACGCAATCGGCCAGTCACGGTTGGCAAAGAACTCGTTCCAGAGGGTTCGACCGATCATCAAGGTGTTCGGACCGCCCAGAAGTTCCGGAATAACGAATTCACCCACGGCCGGAATAAACACCAGAAGTGAGCCTGCCAAAATCCCCGGCATGGAAAGCGGCAGCGTGATCTTGGCAAAGGCCTGCCAGGGCTTGCAGCCCAGATCAAGGGCGGCTTCCACCAAACTGACATCCATTTTTTCAAGCGTGGAATATAGCGGCAGGATCATGAAGGGCAGGTAGGTATAGACAATCCCGACATAGACCGCGAATTCCGTCTGACGCATGATCAGCGGCTCGGAAATGATGCCGGTCCACATAAGGAACGCGTTGATCAAGCCTTCGCGGTCAAGGATCCCGATCCAGGCATATACACGGATCAGAAAGCTCGTCCAGAACGGCAGGATGACCAGCATCAGCAACACACTGCGCATCGATCCTTGTGCGCGCGCAATGCCGTACGCCATCGGATAACCGATCAGAAGCGTGATGACGGTCGATATCGCCGCAATCCGGATCGAGTTGAGGTAGGCCGTGACATAAAGGCTGTCAGATAGAAGGAACAGGTAGTTCCCGAAATTGAGCGTGACCGTGATGCCTTCATCGATCCATTCAAACAGCGGCGTATAGGGCGGCTGCGCATATTCGGCGACGGAAAAGCTGATCTTGAGAACGATCAGGAACGGCACAAGGAAGAACAAAAACAGCCAGAAATACGGGATACCAACCACTAGTACCCGGCCATGTTTGATCATCCAGCGATCAAAACGTTGTTTGAGGGTCAAGCGGCCCTCTTGCTTGTCACTGCTCATTTGTTCAGTACCGAAGCAGCCCCGGCCTCCCACGATACCCAGACTGTGTCTTCCCACGTATAGCGCGGCTCGATCTGGCGGGTAGAGTTCGGTTCAGTCACCTTGATGCGTTTGCCGCTTTCAAGGCGCACGTGATAGGTCGAAATACCGCCAAGATAACCGATCTCTTCGACCTTGCCCGATACGCAATTGTATTTGGTTTCTTTGGGCGCTTCCTTGGTGATGCGAAGCCGCTCGGGACGTAACGCCACCCAGAAGGTCATGCCTTCATGGCCCTGAACAGCGTGATCGATATAAATCTCGCACCCGGCCTCATCCGATTTGATGACGGCATATTTTTCATCGTCATCGACCAGAACACCTTCAATCAGGTTGACCTGACCGAGGAAGTTCGCGGTATAGCGGCTGTTGGGATATTCATAAAGTTCGAACGGGGTGCCGGTCTGGTTGATCACCCCTTCATTCATCACCGCAATGCGTGATGCCATGGTCATGGCTTCTTCCTGGTCATGGGTAACCATGACAAAGGTGGTGCCGACCTTTTCCTGAATGTTCACCAGCTCGAACTGGGTCTGTTCGCGTAGTTTCTTGTCAAGCGCCCCCAGCGGTTCGTCGAGCAACAGCACCTTTGGCCGTTTGATAAGTGACCGTGCCAATGCAACGCGCTGGCGCTGACCACCCGAAAGTTGATGGGGTTTGCGTTTGGCAAATTTGCTCATCTGCACAAGGCCCAGCATCTCGGCGACCAGTTCCTTGATCTCGCTGCGCGAAACGCCATCCTGCACCAGCCCGAACGCGACATTCTGTTCAACGCTCATATGTGGGAACAGGGCATAGGACTGGAACATCATGTTGGTCGGGCGCTCATAGGCCGGAACACCGGCCATATCGACACCATCGATGTAAATCTTGCCTGATGTGGGTTCCTCGAACCCGGCCAGCATGCGCAACAGCGTGGTTTTCCCGCAACCGGACCCGCCCAGAAGGGCGAAAAGTTCGTGGCGATAGATATCCAGGGAAACATCATCGACGGCATAGAAGTCGCCGAATTTCTTGGTCACATTCTCAAAGCGGATATAGGGAACCGCGTCCGGATTGTTCCAAGGTTGCGTCTTGTGCACATCCTCGTGCACGCGCTCCAAAACCGCCTCTGACACCAGCATTCTCCCCTGTTTCAATGTCAAGATGAACCGCTTCAATCAGACGTCAGTCCCTGATGACCTGATGTGCACTCTTATAATGGTGCAGCATTGCTGAAAGGTCGGTTCTTCCTGATAACAGGATGAAGCAATTCTGCAATCTGTAAAGAGGGGTGTGCGATATTTTGAACAACAATCACCATTTGATACCTAAATTGGCAGAGAATCGGCGTGTGGTGTTCAGAAAATGTGCATTTCTGCGAAAGGGTCCGGTTGTCAGAAACAGGCTGACTGCAACCAATAAAGCACCGTGATCACGAGTCACAGGCTGCCTGGCCGCATCGTTTCGCACGACTGAAAAGCAAAAGGGCGCGACCAAAGTCGCGCCCTTCGCAGGGATCAGGGATCGCAATCCGTCAGGACCGCTTTCGATCACTTACTGACCGGTTTTAAGCTTCGTCCACAGACGGGTACGGGTACGCAGCAGGCGTGAACCCGGCTCGACTTTCGAACGCAGACGTTCTTTTACTTCCTGCGGCGGATAGATGCCCTGATCTTCCAGAAGGGACGGGTCAACCAGTTCCATCGCGGCAAGGTTCGGGGTTGCATAGGCAACATAGTTGGCGATTTCAGCTTCGACATCGGCACGCAGCACATAGTCAATGAACTTGTGCGCCAGATCCGGGTTCGGTGCATCTTCCGGGATCATCATCGCATCAAACCAGATCAGGGTGCCTTCTTTCGGAATGACATACTTGATCTCGTTGCCGTTGCCGGCTTCTTCTGCGCGAAGGGCCGCCATGCCGACATCGCCCGACCAGCCAACAGAAATACAAACGTTACCGTTTGCAAGGTCGTTGATGTACTGGGAGCTATGGAAATAGGTCACATGCGGACGGATTTTCTCAAGCTGCTCAAAGGCGCTTTCGATCGATTCCGTGGTCGGTTCGTCTTCCGGCACATTGCCAAGATAGAAGTTCACCAGCGGTACGATCTCGCCCGGATCATCCAGAAGCGACAGGCCGCATGACGACAGCTTTTCGGCATATTTCGGATCAAAGATCATCGCCCAGCTATCAAGCGGGGCATCGTCACCCAGAACTTCCTGAACTTTGGCAACGTTATAGCCAAAACCGTTGGTGCCCCAGAAATACGGCACGGCAAAGGTATTGTCCGGGTCGTATTTTGCCTGCTGCTCAAGGATCACCGGATCGAGGTTGCCATAGTTCGACAATTTGGATTTGTCGATCGGCTGGAACAGCTTGGCTTTGATCAGGCGTTCGGCGTCAGCAAGGGTCGGCACCACGATGTCATAGCCGGAATTACCCGCCAGCAGCTTGGCTTCAACCAGCTGGTTGCTGTCGTAAACGTCATAGTTGACCTTGACGCCGTATTCCTTTTCGAAATTCGCAACGGTTTCCTCGCCGATATAATCCGACCAGTTATAAACGTTGAGAACTTCCTGTGCCGATGCACCAGTGGCAAAGCCAGATACGGCAGCCGCAAGCACAACCAGGCTTGATGTTTTAAGAAGAGATTTCATTTCGCTGAGCCTCCCATGTGGCAGCGTTTGAAAGTTTACCGGTTCTGTTTTGGTCCCCCAGAACCCGGGGCTTATCGTAATATCCTTCGAATGCTTCAGGATATTGTCAAATACAAGATGGAAAAATGTGCATATTTCGCATCATGTAAAAAATTGTGCATTTAACATGCAACAATCTTGCGCCGGGCAGCAAGTCCCGGCGCAAAATTCGACAGGCGTGTTTTAAACGTTCAGCAACAGGTGTTCACGCTCCCAGGCGCTGATCACGGTCTGATAGGCATCCCATTCCGCTTCCTTGACCGCGATGACGGCGGCAGCGAACTCTTCACCCAGCAGTTCCTTAAGCGGCTTGCAACGATGGAACTTCGCAAGCGCTTCGTGGATGTGACGTGGCAGGGAATGCGCACGGTCATAGCCCGAACCTTCGATCGGGGCCGTCGCATCGACTTCCTCGATAATGCCGAGCAGGCCACAGGCAAGCGACGCCGCAACCGCCAGATACGGGTTGGCATCTGCCCCCGGAAGACGGTTTTCAATACGGCGTGCCGCGGGCGGGCCATTCGGCTGGCGCAGGCCGACCGTACGGTTATCAAGTGACCAGTGCATGTTGATCGGGGCATCCGACCAGGGCTGCAAACGGCGATAACTGTTCATGTTTGGCGCCAGAAGCGGCATGGCTGCCGGCAGGTAACGCTGCAGGCCACCAATATAGTTCAGGAACAGTTTCGAGTTTTCCCCGTCATCATCGGCAAACAGGTTCTTGCCGGTGTTGATATCAAGAAGACTCTGGTGAATATGCATCGAACTTCCCGGCAGGTTGCCCATCGGCTTGGCCATGAACGTGCCATAGACACCGTGTTTGAGTGCCGTTTCACGCAGCGTACGTTTGAACAAAAAGGCCTGATCGGCCAGTTCAAGCGGATCACCATGGTTAAAGTTCATTTCAAGCTGGGCGGGACCCGACTCGTGGCTCATGGTATCGGCGTCGATATTCATGGCCTCGCAATAGTCATACAGGTCTTCAATCAGCGGATCGAACTCGTTGATGGCATCAATACCAAACGCGTTTGATGCGCGTTCCGGACGGCCGGAACGGCCAATCGGCGGCTCCAGCGGGTTGTCCGGATCGGTGTTCTTTGCCACCAGATAAAATTCAAGTTCTGGCGCGATGATCGGCCGCATGCCGCGTTCTTCAAATGCCTTGAGAACACGTTTAAGTACGCCGCGCGGCGACGTCGAAACTTCTTCGCCGGAAAAATGGAAACAGTCGCAGATGATCTGGGCCGTTGGCTCCTCGTACCATGGCACAACGCGCACGGTTTCCGGGTCGGGAACCATCGCCACGTCCTTTTCGGCCGGGTCAAGGAAGGCATCGGTTTCCTCCGGGTAGCCGCCGGTTACCGTCAGGCAGAAAATTGCTTCGGGGATGGCAAGGCTTTTGGCCTCCAGCCCCTTAAGAAACTTCTGTGTCGGAAGAACCTTGCCGCGCGCAACGCCGGACATGTCCGGAACAATGCATTCGACTTCTTCGATTTTTCGCTCGGATAGCCACGTCTTGAGATCGGTGCTCATGTGTAGTCGGGCGCTTTCACGCCAGTCCTTCAAAATTGCATTTTCTTGCGTTTTTCGGGCCATTCCCGAACAAATTCACAAGAAAGGATGTTTGTCTTCGAAGACTATTGTATTTAATTTCGTTATTGTCGTGTTTATTAGAATTATAGACGAATTTTCGGTTGGATCGTCGAAGATATCGTTTCATATCTCTGGAACGATCCTACCAGATTGCGCTATAGTCGCGCCACAATATTTAAGAGCAGCGTTTGGATGCTGGTCAAGGAGGTATTATGAAAATCGCACATCCGTATCTTATGTTTCTTGGTGACGCGCCGGACGAACTGGCTGCAAAAACCGCAATCGGCATCAAGCAGTGGCGCCCGGAATGGTGCGTCGGTCAGATGAGCCTGCCGGGCTGTCAGGCGGACCTTGGTCTGCCGGAAATGTCGATCGCCGAAGCAAAGGCAGCCGGCGTTAAAACCCTGGTGCTGGGCGTTGCAAACCGTGGCGGGATTATTGGCCCGGCATGGATGGAAACCCTGCTGGCGGCCATTGATGCCGGTATGGACATCGCCAACGGTCTGCACACCCGTCTTTCGTCGATTCCCGAACTGGTCGATGCGGCCAAGGCCAAGGGTGTCAGCCTGTTTGACGTGCGTCACTTCGACGGCAAGGTGCCGGTCGGCAACGGTGAAAAACGTTCTGGCAAGCGCGTTCTGGCTGTCGGTACCGACTGTTCGGTCGGTAAGATGTACACCGCCCTTGCAATCGACGCCGAATTCAAAAAACGCGGTATCAAGTCCGACTTCCGTGCAACCGGCCAGACCGGTATCTTCATCGCTGGCGAAGGCATCTCGGTTGATGCGGTGATTTCCGACTTTATCTCGGGCGCTGTTGAAACCATTGCACCGGCCAATGACCCGGATCACTGGGACGTCATGGAAGGGCAGGGCAGCCTGTTCCATGCATCGTTCGCCGGTGTTTCCATGGGCCTGATCCACGGCTCCCAGCCGGACGCGCTTGTGGTTTGCCACGAGCCGACCCGTGCCCACATGCGTGGTCTTCCGGGGTACAAACTCCCGGATCTGAAAACCTGCCTCGACGTCAACCTGTTGCACGCCAAACTGACCAACCCGGATTGCAAGGTTGTCGGTTTTGCCATCAACACCAAGGCGCTTGACGACGCGGCCGCCAAGAAACTTCTGGCTGACATCGAAGCCGAATTCGGCCTTCCGGCTGTTGACCCGGTCCGTACCGGCGTTGCGTCGCTGGTCGACAAGCTGCAGGAGATCTAAGTTGCCAAAACTCACTGTGATTTCCGAAGTCTTCCCCCTCGCACAGGTCTTCAAGATCTCGCGCGGGGCCCGGACCGAGGCACATGTGGTCAAGGTGACGCTCAGCGACGGCACCCATACCGGGCAGGGGGAATGTGTTCCCTATGCCCGGTATAATGAAACGGTCGAAGGTGTCATTGCCGACATCGAAGCACAGGCAGACGCCCTTGACCGTGGCATGACCCGCAAGGAACTTCAGGACGCCATGAAGGCCGGTGCTGCGCGCAACGCAGTTGACTGCGCCTATTGGGATCTGGAAGCCAAGCGTATGGGACGTCGCGTATGGGAATTGATCGGCCACAAGGCGCCCGAAGGATTGATCACGGCCGAAACGCTGTCGATCGATACCCCGGACAATATGCGCGAAGCCGCCCGCAAGATCGCCCATGCCCCGTTGCTGAAGGTCAAGCTCAATGGCGAAAACGTCCTTGAGTCGGTCCGTGCTGTGCGTGAAGGTTCGCCCAAGGCCCGCATCATTGTCGATGCCAACGAAGCCTGGTCACTTGATCTGCTCGAAGATATCGGTGCCGAACTTGATGGTCTGGGGGTCGAGATGATCGAACAGCCACTGCCCGCCGGGCAGGATGATGGTCTGATCGATATCGATTGCCCGGTGCTTCTGTGTGCTGACGAGTCTGTTCATACGATGGCCGACATTCCGCGTCTGGCCAATCTCTATGACATGATCAACATCAAGCTCGACAAGACCGGTGGTCTTACTGGCGCGCTTGAGCTGGCCGAGGCCGCATCCAAGGCCGGCATGCAAATGATGACCGGCTGCATGGTCGGAACATCGCTTGCCATGGCACCCGCCATGATCACCGGTGCGATGTCGCGCATTGTCGATCTCGATGGCCCGATCTGGATGGCCAAGGATCGCGATCATGCTCTGACATTTAAAAACGGTGTGATGGGGCTGCCGGATCGCGAACTCTGGGGCTGATTCGACTAAACGCTATACAACGGCATAATCGCCCTGTAATCGGGGCGATATAAGACGGCGCATCGGCAAATCGGTGCGCCGTTTTTATTTCCAATGTAAAAAACCGGCACCCGAATTTTCGACCCAAGGTAGAAAAGCCAAGGGAAATTTTTTTTATAGCCAGATATGGTGGGTTACGGGTTAACTTTTTGTTTACGAATCAACATCTTGCGGTCGGTCTTGACCGTTTTAAAGCTCAATTTCGGCCCATCTGCTGCATGACGCCACCCTAATGTATAGTTGTGTCTTGGACCAAATAAAGGAACGATGAGACATCTATATAAAGGGCCTGTGTGGCCCGCTTAAATCTGGTTGGAGCGGTTCGCGTGGATTCAGGCCCTCAGGAAAATAGCAGTCCGTCAAAAAAGACGTTTCGATGCTGCTATCGGGATTTTCTCTACACGCCACGGCATGCAGAGCTCCTGCATCTGCGCCGCAAGGAATCGATCCAGCTCACCGCCCGTTTCGCAGCCCTTTTCGTTCTTGTCCTGACGCTTGCCGTTCCGTTCTGGGACGGGGCCTTTGCCGCTGAAATGTGGTCGTCGCAGACCTTTACCCTGCGCCTTCTGGTGGCGGGGGTTGCGCTTGTGGTGCTCACCAATCGCGCGGTCAGTGCGCGGTTGCGCCGACGTTTTCCGTACCTGCCGATGCTGATGCTGATTGTCGCGGCAAGTTTGCTATGTGTCTTTGCTGGCAATGACCCGCTTGCGACCGATTACATGCACAGTTCGCACAGCTTCCTTCTGATCGGTCTGGTGATGATGATTGCCATCATGCCCGTCACCATGGTCGAGGCGGCCGTTCTTTCAGTGCCATTTGCCGTGTTGCTTGTCATCGGGGCGCAAAGCGGACTTGCGACCGGGTTCGTGCCGTTTGAAATGCTGCTGGCATTCCTGTTGCCGCTGGCGCTGGTATCAGCCCTTGTGCAGCTTTATCGCACCGTCACCGCCGCCCATGAAATCGCCATTGATCCGCTGACCAACTGTTATACCCGTGCCTTTGGCATGGAAATGATCCGGGTCAGCTTCGAAGGCGCACTGCGCAAGAAGGTGCCCTATACGGTTGCCTTCATCGATCTTGATGATTTCAAGCAGATCAATGATCGCTATGGCCATGATTACGGCGACCGCATTCTGGGCGAGGTCGGCAATAACCTGATCCATCGTTTCCGCCGTTCTGACATGGTTGTGCGCTGGGGCGGGGAGGAATTCCTGGTGCTGTTGCCCGAACTGGGCCGTGCCCGCGCTGTCGAGGTACTTGAACGTGTCATGGCCCCGGGGCTGGCAAAGCTTGAAAACGGGCAGGTGCAGCGCGCCAGTGTCGGTCTTTCCGAACGCATCGAAGATGCCATTGCCTTGCCGCAAAACCTTATCGACCTTGCTGATCAGCGCATGTACGAGGCCAAAAAACGCCAGGACCGCGATGACCTTGTCGCACAGGGCTATTCCGGGCGGCGCAATACGGTAAGTGCTCTGGCGTCCCCGTCGACCACCAATGCCCCCTCGGTTGATCGCAGCGTAAACTAGCGACTTACTGTGAGTCCGACGGAGCTCTGCTGCCCAACGCATACGTCCGCTCGCGACGCGACCTCTCCTGATCCATAAAACCCTTTCTGACGGACATCGTGGCGGCGTATCCAGCGTCGATCACTGTTGAGGCCTGTCCTGTGCAAACGGAATAGGCCAGGGAAAGGCGTGGAATCGGCATGAGCTCGCGCCAGGTCAGTTCGGATTCGCGTCGATTCTCTCAGCTTTTTCGAAAATTCCATTTTCTTCGGTGATCAAAAAATAGCCGCGAGATGTGAAATTTGCGGGCGTTTGGGGTGCAATGCCTCAAAATAATGCACAAAAAAGAAGCAGTAATATTTCTGACAAAAAATTAGTCAAAAAGCTGTTGCGTCCTGTCCGGTGAATGGGTAATGTTCATTTGTGCGCTGCGGTAGGACGCAGTGCATTCCGGCGAGCGACTTGTCGCTCGTTTCTTGGACGTTTCCTCCCTAGACTTGGGCCGCTGTCACAGGCGGCCTTCTTTTTTGCCTAAATTCAGCCAGTTAGCCCAATTTAAAGCATCTGCTCAGCGCCTGAACATCTCATGTGTTTTGGAATTGTTAGAATGGTGCGGTGCAAATCAACTTGGGGTCATGGCGGTGCGCAGATACGCCAAGGGCGCTGCCCGGCAAAATCAGGAAGCGCCCTTTAAAATCCCTCTGGACTTCTTTTCGGCTATTTTTCGCGCGTTGGATTGCCAACGGGGATATTGCCATCCCCGTCGCCCAGACCGCGCTGCATGATCACGCTATCGACCCAGCGGCCCATTTTAAATCCCGCCGACTGAAGCGTGCCCGCCACCCGGAACCCCAACCGCGCATGCAGCCCGATCGATGCGACATTGGCGCTGTCGCCGATCACGGCAATCATCTGGCGATAGCCAAGGGCGGTGACCCGTTTGATCAGCTCCGCAAGCAACGCACTGCCAGCCCCCTTGCCGACGACTTCGGGTGCTATGTAAATCGTGTCCTCGACCGTGAAACGATATGCCGGACGCGTCCGGTACGCCCCGGCATAGGCAAATCCCTCAACCCTTCCATCCACATCCGCCACCAGATAGGGCAGGCCGCGTTCGCGCACATGTTGCCAGCGCGATGTCAGTTCAGCGATTTCAGGGGCGCGTTCCTCAAACGATGCCAGGCCATGCAGCACGTGATGGCCATAAATCTCGGTGATCCGTTCAAAATCTTCGGGTTCTGCATCGCGGATGACCAGATCGCTTAAAACGTCACTGGTATCGATGGTATTGCTCATTAGAACGGGTTCCCGTCGAGATCATGAAAGCGCGATATCAGATCGGTCATCTGATCTCGCAGAGTGTCAAATCCGCGATGCGGGCTGATTGTCGTTTCATCCATATAAAGTGCTCGAGAAAGCTCGATCTGAAGGCTGTGCACATGTTCTTGCGGGCGACCGTAATGGCGTGTGCAATAACCCCCGGCATATGGATCATTGTGCGCGGGCGCAAAGCCCATATCGCGAAAACAATCGTCCACAAACCGCGTCAATGACGGGTGGCAGGAACTTCCATAGCAATCGCCAAGCACCAGATCAACGCGGTTTTTTGCGCTGTCGCACGAATCCCCGGGCATCGAATGGCAATCAATCAGAATGCAATAGCCAAACGTGGCGCGCGTCAGATCAATCAGCTTCTGCAACGCCGTGTGATAGGGCCGGTAATAGGTATCGATCCGCGAAAGCGCTTCTTCGGCGGGCAGGCGGGTCTTGTAAATCTCGACCCCGCCACTGACCACCCGCGGGATGGATCCCAATCCCGAAAGGGCGCGCATCGAATTGATCTCGTTATCTTCGGGCAGGTCGCCATCAAACATCCGCGGATCAAGTTCCATGGCCGCCCGGTTCACATCGACATAGGCGCGCGGAAATGTCGCACACAGCAACGGTGCGCCCAGTTTCGGGGCAGCCGTGAACAACTGATCGACAAAGGCATCTTCGGATGCGCGCAGCTCAAACGCGCCAATGCGTGCGCGTTCAATCAGATCCTGCGGGTAATGGCGGCCTGAATGCGGGGATGCAAACACCACCGGCAAGGTTTGCCGTGGTGGCAGGATAACGGTGGCGGGGCCAGTTGAGGCGAGTTCCGAAGGCAACTGGTTCATTGTCTTTCGTAATGTCCATCCCTTATGACACGGATTTGGGCTTCGTCGTGCGTCTTGCGATCCATTATCATACTATCTTCTAGCATATGGGAATTGCCACGGATTTGATGAACATTTTTTGTCAAAAAACCATTTCTGGGGTTGCGCCAAGGTCCGCCTTGGGCTAAATACCGCCTCGCCGACGCAAACGGCACAGACCGGTGTTTTGGTTACAAAGCTTCGGTCTTTCGAAAGATGGATTTGCGGGCCTATAGCTCAGTTGGTTAGAGCGTTCGCTTGACATGCGAGAGGTCACAAGTTCGAGTCTTGTTAGGCCCACCATCTTTCAAACCCATAGGGGCCTATAGCTCAGTTGGTTAGAGCGTTCGCTTGACATGCGAGAGGTCACAAGTTCGAGTCTTGTTAGGCCCACCATCTTTCAAACCCATAGGGGCCTATAGCTCAGTTGGTTAGAGCGTTCGCTTGACATGCGAGAGGTCACAAGTTCGAGTCTTGTTAGGCCCACCATTCCCACCCCGCCGGGTTCCCGCGCGGGGTTTTGTGTGTCCGGACCAAACTTTATCGCATTTGCGCGATGCTTTTTCTGAACCGAAGCGCACTAAAGGCGAAAAATCCAACCCCGATCGCAAACACCAGCAGGAATTCCGGCCAAACCACCTCAATACCAGCACCCCTGAACAAGATGGCCTGCGCGTATTTGACGAAATGGGTCGCGGGGGAGAATTGCATGATGTTCTGCAAAGTCTCGGGCATGCTTTCAAGCGGCGTGCTGCCGCCCGAAAGCAATCGCAAGGGCAACACCACCAGAATGAACAGCAGGCCAAATTGCGGCATGGATCGCGTCATGGTGGCGAGGAAAATGCCAAGCGCCGTGGCAAAGAACAGATAAATCACCACACCGCCCATGAACAAAAGCTTCGATCCGGCAATCGGCACGCCCAGCACAAGCTCGACCACGAAAATCAGTGACAGCATGCAGGCGATCAAAATCACAAGCCCGTTGGCCCAGACCTTTGCCAGCATGATCTCATAGGGATCCACCGGCATCACCAGAAGATGCTCGATCGTGCCATGTTCGCGTTCGCGGATAAGTGCTGCGCCGGATAGAATGATCGACAGCATGGTGATCGCATTGATGATCTCCATCGTGCTGGTAAACCATTCGCTTTGCACATTCTGGTTATAGGCATAGCGCGTCACGATGGTCGCGGCCTCTGTTCGGTTCTGCCCGGCCCAGGCCGATTTGCCGCCCAACCAGGTCGAAACTTCCTGGGCGATGATGTTGCTGACATAGCCCTGGCCGATCCCGGCCTGCATCATCGCTGTGGCATCGATGTTAAGCTGCACTTCCGGATCGCGCCCGGAAACCACATCGGCCTCAAACCGCGGCGGGATCACCAGCACAAAGGTAAATTCACCACTATTCATCGCCGCATCAATGTCGCGTTCGGCAATGCGGACCGGTTCCTGAAAGTACGGGGCCAGAAAGGCATCCGAAATGCGCAGCGAAAGCGCCGATCCATCCTGATCGGCAATCGCGATCGAGCCGCGCCGCAGATCATGCGAAAAGCCGGTGGCGGCGTTATAAATCGCAAACGAAAACGCCCAGACAATCAGCGCCATAAGCACCATGTCACGTCTGAGGCTGAAAAGCTCCTTGATGCCAAGGCGATAGATATTACTGATCCGTCTGCCAAGCATATCCTTACACCTCCTGCTTTTTGAGAAGCAGCATCGAAAGCACGGTCAATGCCGGGAAGAAGATCAGAAGACTGATCAGTTCGGGATAAAGTTCCGCAAAGCCAAGCGCCTTGGTAAAGGTGCCGACACTGATCGACATGAAATGCGATGTCGGGATGATGGTTGAAAGCACAACCGGCGCCCCTTCAAGCGAAGAGACCGGCTGCATCATCCCCGAAAACATCACCGATGGCACCATGGTCGCAATCGCGGTGCCAAAAAGGGCTGCGATCTGGGTGCTGGTAAAGGACGAAATCAAAAGCCCCAATCCGGTGGTGGCGGTAACAAACAGGATCGCGCCCACCAGAAGCGTCAGGCCATTGCCGCGTAACGGCACCTCAAACCAGAACAACGCCATCGCCGTCATCAAAACAAAGTTGATCAGGCCAAGCCCGATATAGGGCAACTGTTTGCCCCACAGGAATTCAAGCTTGGAAACCGGGGTGACATAAAGGTTGGTGATCGATCCCAGTTCCTTTTCACGCACCACCCCGACCGCCATTAAAACCGCGGGAATAAACATCAAAAGCAATGCAATAACCGATGGCACCATGGCATAAATGCTTTTGAAATCCTGATTATAGCGATACCGCGTTTCAATGCGCATCGGCTGGCCGGTGTCGGCACTGCCGACATCGCGTTTGCGATGCTCTGCCAGATATTGGTTATGAATGCCTTCGACATAGCCATGAATGGTTTCGGCGCGAAATGGCATCGATCCATCAATAAACGCGCCGATTTCCGGGCTGTCACCGCGGGCAACATCGCGCCCGAAACCGGGCGGTATTTCAATCGCCAAGGCAATGTCCCCCGAAAGCAACCGTGCCTCAAGCTCATCATTGCTAAGTAGTGGTTCCTGTGCCTCGAAATACCGCGATCCCGAAAGGTTTTCGATATAGGTGCGGCTTTCAGCGCTTTGGTCACGATCAAGCACCGCATAGGTCAGGTTTTCAACATCAAATGTAATGCCCCAACCAAATACCGGCATCAGGATCGCGGTGCCAATCAAGGCAAACATCAGGCGGATCGGATCGCGCACCAGTTCCATCGTTTCGCGCAGCGAATAGGCCCATAACCGCCGGAAGCTGAACAGCGACGCCCGTGCCGGTTTCCAGTTGGCTTTGGCATCGTCATCCGTGGCAAGGGCATCTGCGGGGGCAGGGGCGTCTGGCGCGCCTGCATTCGCGCCATCCGAGCCATCCGGGCCTTCCGCTTCTTCCAGATGGCTGATAAACGCGTCTTCAAGGGTGTCGCAGCCGCGTCCCTTGGTGATGGCGCTCGGCGTATCACTGATCAACACCTTGCCGGCATGCATCAGCGATATGCGATCGCACCGCTCCGCCTCGTTCATGAAGTGGGTGGAAATGAAAATCGTTACCCCCTGATCACGCGAAAGCTCGACCAGCAATTCCCAAAACCCGTCACGTGCTACCGGATCAACACCCGATGTCGGCTCATCCAAAATCAGGATTTCCGGGCTGTGAATGATCGCAACCGCCAGCGACAATCGTTGACGCACACCAAGCGGCAAGCGTTCACTCAGATCATCAAGATAGGGCCCCAGCCCGAACCGTTTCGAAAGTTCCTCGATCCGCGGTTTGATTCTGTCCTTGGGTAAATGAAACAGATGCGCATGGAGCTCAAGGTTCTGCATCACGGTCAATTCGGAATACAGCGAAAAGGCCTGGCTCATATAGCCAACCCGATTGCGCAGCGCGATATCCTGCCCATCGACCGGCTTGCCAAACAGCTCGGCTGTGCCCTCAGACGCATTCAAAAGCCCGGTCAGCATCTTCATGGTCGTGGTCTTGCCACAGCCGTTGGAGCCGAGAAACCCGAAAATCTCGCCTTTCTCGATCCGGAAGCTGACATCATCGACGGCGGTAAAATCACCAAACTTCTTGGTCAGATGTTCGGCAACGATCGCGGGCGTATCGCCATGAATGGTGCGTTCCGGGATGGTCAGCTCATGATGGCCTTGGCGTTCTTCCTCGGGCAGCAGCGCAATAAACGCGGCCTCAAGCGTATCGGTCCCGGTGCGCTCCAAAATCTCGTCCGCGGTGCCGGTCGCAAGCACCTTGCCGTCATTCATCGCAATCAACCGGTCAAAGCGCGCTGCCTCATCCATATAGGCGGTGGCAACCAGAACCGTCATCTCGCTTTGGGTTTGGCGGATGGCATCGATCAATTGCCAGAATTGCTGACGCGACAGCGGATCAACCCCGGTGGTCGGTTCATCCAGAATAAGAATATCGGGATCATGGATCAGAGCACAACAAAGCCCAAGCTTCTGCTTCATGCCCCCCGAAAGCTTGCCGGCCGGGCGCTCGGTAAACGGATCAAGCCCGGTCGCGGCGACAAGCCGTGCTATGCGTTCATCGCGCTCGCGCTTGCCCTGACCAAACAGGCGGCCGAAAAATTCAAGGTTCTCGCGCACCGTCAGGTCCATATACAGGTTCTTGCCAAGCCCCTGGGGCATATAGGCAATGCGTGGCAGGATCGCGTTGCGATGCTTGGCATCTTTCATCGATCCGCCAAGCGTCTCGACCGTGCCGTCCTGCACCTTGCGCGCACCCGAAATCAGGGCAAGCGCACTTGATTTCCCAACCCCGTCCGGGCCGATAAAGCCCACGGTCTGTCCGGCCGGGATTTCAAGGCTGATCGCGTCAAGGGCGGCCACCTTGCCATATCGAAGCGTGACATCCTCAAGCCTTACAGCGACGTCTGATATATCGCGGGAAGTATCGGTGCTGTCCACCATCTGGGCGCGCTCTATTGCGTGTTCTGACGCAGGGTGGCGTCATCAGGCACATTCGGGGTGAACGCCTCCGGCCAGTCGGTATGATCAGCCAACATGATATAGGCCTCACCGGGCAGGCCGGTTTTTACCCGTTTGATATGCTCGGCCAGCAATTCCGGGTCGATCCGCACCTTGACGCGAAACATCAATTTATCGCGCTCGGCCCGGGTTTCGACCTCGCGCGGGGTGAATTGCGCATCATCGGCGACAAACGATACCTTGGCCGGAATGACAAAGCTGGGGGCGGCATCCAGAACAATCCGCGCTTCATTGCCAACAAACGCCAATCCCGCCTGACGGGGCGGCAGGAACACGTTCATATAGACATCGGTCAGATCAATCAGGGTGATGACCGGGCCGCCACCAGCCAAAACCTCGCCCGGTTCGGCAAGGCGATATTGCACGCGGCCATCGCGCGGGGCCTTAAGGACCGAATCATCAATTTGCACCTGAATGCCCTCAAGGGCGGCGGATGCCGCCGAGACATTCATCCGCGCACTGACAAGGCGCGCCTGGGCCGCGGTAAGGGCTGCTTTTGCGACATTGCGATCGGCACGTCTCTGATCAAGTTGTTCGCGTGAAATGTTGTTGTTCTTGACCAGTTCCTCGGCACGCGAAAGCTGCTGCTCGGCAAAAGATAACTCGCTTTCGCGCTGAACAATCAGGGCTTCTGCCTCGGCAATGCCTTGTTCGGCACTGGCAAGCTCGGCACGGGCGCGCGCACGGTTGGCAACCAGTTCGGCGGTGTCCATCCGCGCCATGACCTGACCTGCGGTGACCTGATCACCTTCTTCGACCAGAACTTCCTCAACCCGCCCGGCATATTTGGTTGCCACCCGGATTTCCTCGGCCTCAATCCGGCCATTGCCCGATGCGATATAGTCAGGCAGGTCTGATTGCTGTGACTGCCAATAGGCATATCCACCCCCGGCGGCAGCGGCAACCCCCACAAGAACGATCAACACGGCACGCAAGCTTTTCATTCCATTCTCCGACGACGGGGCGGACCAAGGCAGGGCGCAGGGACAGGGCACAGCGCGACTTGGTCAACAATTTCAACGAGTATTGCTCTTGCAATTGTGCAACGCAACACTCTCTGGAATGATCCTAGGTGATTGTTTCGCCCCGGGCTTTGATGTTGCGCAATCTTTTTTGAAAACCAATCACCTGTTTCAGACGTTTAAGTGAATGGTTGCGATTGTTCCGCTCGTTTCGGCTATATTGCGCGACGCCTCATTTGTTTTCAAAGGATTGTCTGTCCGGTGCTGTTTTTTCACATCAATGTCGCTCTTGCCTGTTTGTATGTTCTTGTGCGTCACGTGCGCTATCTGGCATGGCCGCGCTGGGCAAAGATCAGTTTTGGCGTGCTTTTGCTGATCGGATCCCAGCATCATCTTTATTCCCGCATCGCCTTTGGCAGCATGTTCTTGCCGGAATTCCCGCAACCGATTGTTGTCGCCATCAACGTGGCATTTGGCGTGATTTTCTTCCTGGTGTGGTTCCAGCTGGCCTATGACCTGATCGGTCTTTTGCTGCGCTGGGTGATCCTGCGCCGCAAGCAACACCCGCCCAAAATCCTGCGCACCGTCATGTCCTTTGCCGCCATCGCACTGGCCTGTTTTGGCGTGGCAGAAGGCATGCGCGTACCCGACGTCAAGGAAATGGATGTCACCATCCGCGACCTTCCCGATGCGTTTGACGGCTATCGCATTGTCCAGCTCACTGACCTTCATATCAGCAAGCTCTATGAACGCCCCTGGGTGGTAGAGGTGGTTGAAAAAACCAACGCGCTTGAGCCGGACCTGATCGTGATCACCGGTGATCTGATCGATGGTGAATTGCCGCTGCGCTACGATGATGTGCAGCCGCTTGTTGATCTGAGCGCGCGCGACGGGATCATCACCATTCCGGGCAATCATGAATACTATTTCGGCTATGAAAACTGGATGCGCCATTATGGCGGGCTCAATATGCTGACCCTTGAAAACGATCATATCGTTCTGGATCGCGATGGAGGGCAACTGACCATCGCCGGCGTCACGGACCTTCGCGCTGGCAATACGGACCGCCCCGAACCCGATGTTGCCAAGGCGCTTGAAGGCCGCCCGGAAGGGGCGCCTGTGATCTTGCTTGATCATCAACCGAAAATGGCCCGCGACGCAGCACCGCTGGGTGTCGATCTGCAACTTTCCGGCCATACCCACGGCGGCATGGTATGGGGCTTTGACAATATCGTGGCCATGCTCAATGGCGGCTTTGTATCGGGCATGTATGACATTGAGGACATGCAGCTTTACGTCAATAACGGCACCGCCCAATGGCCGGGCTTCGCCATCCGGGTTGGCGTGCCCGCTGAACTCACCGTGATTACGCTCCGCAAGGGCTAAGCCCACCCAAAACAAAACGGCGTCCCGAGAAATCAGGACGCCGTTTTCCGTGCGGTGGCACAAGGGGAGGGGCGAGAAGCTATTAGGTCCTAGCGCGTAACGCACGCCTTCACGGCATCACCAATGATCGAAATGCCCTGATCGAGTTCCTCTGAACTGATGGTCAGGGGCGGGGCAATGCGGAACACGCCGCCCATGCCGGGCATCTTGACGATATTCATGCTCAGCCCGCGCTTGAACGCCTCTGCCATGATGGCCGCACCCATGTCGTGATCGGGTTCGCGATTACCAGTCTCCTTGATGATCTCCATGCCCAAAAGCAACCCGCGCCCGCGCACATCGCCGACGCACGCATACTGACCCTTGATCGCGGACAGCCCTTCAAACAGCTGTGCGCCCATCTGGCTTGCGCGTGCGACCAGCTTCTCGTCGCGGACCACATCAAGCACCGTCAAGCCAACCGCGGCGGGCAGGGGGTCGGACACGTGGGTGGTGTAAAACAGGAAGCCCTTTTCATAGGCGGCCTGCTCAATCTCGGGCGTCGTCATGACGGCCGAAAGCGGTAATCCAGCCCCGATGGTTTTGGACAATGTCAGAATATCGGGCGTGACCCCGTCACGCTGAAACGCAAACATGTCGCCTGTGCGGCCGATGCCGGTTTGCGCCTCGTCGAGGATCAGCAGCATCCCGCGCTCTTCGCATTTCTTTTTAAGCGCGGCGAGGTAGCCCTTCGGCAGTTCAAGGATCCCGCCGCTCGATAAGATCGGCTCGGCGACAAATGCCGCCAGATTGCCGGTCGATTGCGCATCCAGAAGCTCGAACGCATCATCAAGCTCCGTCTGCCAGTCAAGCGACCCGTCCGGATGCTTGAAGCGCGGGCGAAATGCGTTCGGGGCCGGGATGGCAAAGGACCCGACGGCGGCCGGGCCATATCCCTTGCGCCCCGCACTATAGGTTGCCGATGCCGCCACCCCGGTCATGCCGTGCCAGCTTTTGGAAAACGCCACGATCTCATGCTTGCCGGTGACAAGCTTCGCCATGCGAATGGCCGCTTCGTTGCTTTCGGCCCCGGTCGACAGGAACAAAACCTTTTCCAGCCCCGGGGCAAGGGCGGCCAGCCGTTCGGCCAGCTCCACCACCGGCCGGGTCAGCATGCTGCTAAACAGGTGTGCGACGGTTTCGACCTGCCGCTGTACGGTCTCAACAATGCGCGGGTGGCCATGGCCCAGAACCGCTGACATTTGGCCGGATGTAAAATCAAGGATCGCGCGCCCATCGGCGTCATAAACATATGATCCCTTGGCGCGCTCGATGATCGCCGGATCAAACGGGCTGCCATACCGGATCAGGTGGTTATTTGCGCTTTCCCAAAAGGCGGCATCGTCGTTGCGTGACATGATCTTTCCCCTGTGCTGATCGCTTCATTTGATGGGAAAAGCCTATCTTGTGGCGCGAAAGCGGTAAAATTGATAATGCTTGTACTCCGATATCAAAAATATTGATGGCTGTAATGGACGGAGCCCCGTATGCAGGCACTGCTTGATCTCAAACTGCTGACAACCTTCGTCCGTGCGGCCCATGTCGGCACGCTCAGTGCCGCCGCCATTCAGGTCGGCCGCACCCAATCAACCGTCACCATGCAGATCCAGCGACTTGAAGATGCGCTGGGTCAAAGCCTGTTTCATCGTTCGGGCAGTGGGGTGCGACTGACCGGGGCTGGGGAGCGGTTTCTGGGGTATGCCGAACGCATCTTGCGCCTGCATGATGATGCGGTCTCAAGCTTTTCCGATCAGGGATTGCGCGGTGCCATCACCTTTGGCTGCCCCGAAGATTACCTGATCGCCTTTTTCCCGGCCTTGCTCAAAAGTTTTGGCGCGATCCATCGTGATATCGAAATCCGGGTGGTGTCGGCCCCGACGCCGGAATTGCAAAAACTCCTGCATGCGCGCCAGATCGACATGGCGCTGGTTTCCACTCCGGATATAACGCCCGGCGGTGACTTTATCCGCACCGAACAACTCGCCTGGGTCGGCAGCAAACCGACGCTGGAACTCCATGATTTCAACCAGAACACCGGCCCGCAAAGCCCGATCCCGCTGGCACTGGCCGCCGCCAACGCCCTTGATCATCGATCCGCCCGTGATGCGATGGACGCGGCCAAATTGCCCTATCAAATCGCCTATGCCAGCAACAGCTTGGCGGGCCTGATCGCCGTGACCCGTTCTGGGCTTGCCATCAGCGTGATGATGCAAAAGGCGGTGCCGAGCGATCTTTTCATCCTGAAATCGCCGTTACCACCCTTGCCGAAATTGGGCCTGCGCGTCCTGAAATCCGAGATTAATCCAAGCCCGGCCACGGACGCATTCGCCGATCACATCACCAACATGCTGCCGTTCTTGTGAATGGCTTACAATCCCGCCAGTACCCAAAACTGGCACACTGAACAGATGAGCTTAAAGCAGATTGGCGGTCGGCCGGATCAGGTTGGTATCATACCAACCTTGCAGTGTTTTACTGCCAGCGTATTGCGTCCAGGTCGTCACAGATTGCACCGGGTTCCAGTTGTTTGGGGCAAGAAAAACAGTCGTGCCACGCTTCTCGCTGAAGGGTGAGGCGCCGTAGGTTGCGATATTCCATTTTGTTGTTTGATGGACGGAAAAATCCTGTCCGTGGCGCCCTTTTGCCCCAAATCCGCGCGACAATATACCGGGCCAACCTTCAAGTTGGAAAAAGGTGTTTGGTGCAAGCCAGGAAGTGTTCCCGGCAAGGAGGGAACAGACAAAAGGGCAAGGAGTGGGCGCGTCATCTGCGGTGATTGCATCAGAAAGTGCACCAAGGGCTGCTCCGAATATGGTTCTTAAAGTACTGCCGGTTCGTGCGCCGATATAACCGCCAAGCATGGTACCTGTGGTGGATCCGCCGATATCATTGGGATAGGCATATCCGGCACCGATATTGGTCAGGCCTTTTGCCCCGGAATAATGCGAATGCATGTAGGCGGTGCTGGTCTTCTCATAAAGCGCACCGTTTTCCTTGAACATATCTAGGAATGCGGGCGGTGTTCCAAATGGGATATCATCAACCGAGTTGATCGCAACAAAATGCGCACCTGTTGCAAACAGTTCAAGGAAAGCAAGAATATTAAATTGCTTTTGTGCAGCCGCCAGTCCCCTTGGCTGCGCAATTTCCGTGTTTGTCAGAAAAAGATCGGCGCGCTCATATCCGTCAATATCATAGACCGGTGCTGAATTCGGACCCGCGACCGGGCCGTGATACGTAATATCGGGAACATACAATGCCGAATGATTGGCCTGTACATAGGCTGCAATACTTTCAAACAGGGCAATATCCGTGGCGCGTGTAGTCGCCGGAACGCCATTTGTCGGAGTGTTTGCTATACCAAGCACATGATTGGTCCAGATGGTGAGCCAAAGCTCCAATATTGCCGCCTGGGTCGCATTGTCAATCAGCCAGTAACCGGGTTGATCAGCCTGAGCAGCAGCCAGAATACCGTTTGTCATCGCGGTGGGATTGCGCACCTGACCCGTACCGTTTTCGAATAACTTGTTGATAAAAGTTGAGACCGAGTTCTGGTCTGCCGGGCTGTTCTGGTTGTAAGGGGGCGGCAATGTGATTGCATTATGTGCGGTGGCAAAATTCATGACGTGAACCCATCTTCAATTGTGTTTGATGATCGCGTTGCAGCACGTGCCTTATTTGGTTTTGAACCAGGAAGGGGCGGTGAATTTGGCTTCGGTGACTTTGGGTTTGATCGATACACCTGCCATGTTTTCCTGTGCCGTCTCGACCTCGGTATTCAAGCCTGCGGCCAACAGGTCCGCCTGCATGGCTGCCACCACGGAGCTGAGCTCGGTGCCAAGCTTTTCAAGTGTCGGGTTGTAAAGCGTGCTGGGATAGCTGGATGGACGCATCAATGCCCCCTTGGGGGCTGTTTTATTGGCGTCAATCTGCAAGTCGATCAAAGTCAGCAAAACCTCTTCAATCGTTTGGACAGCAATAAAACTTTCCTCGATCTTCGCCAGCAGGGCGATGGGATCATCCCCCTTTTTGACCGATCCACATGCGTCAACCAACTGCTGATAGGTGGTTACTTCTGCTTTAAGCAGCCTGATCTGATCGGGAATGGTCGTTTTGCTATCCTTGATCTCCACACCGGTTTGCAAGCCATCACTGATCTTCCAGAGGGCATTCCATTCCGTCTTGAAATCTTTCAGCATTGATCGCGCTCCGTTGCAGCGGTTTATACCCGCAGCAACGACGCAATTCAGCAAGGTGTTGTGACGCGAAAAGGTGACCTTGGGGAAAAGGTCTCAGACTTTTCTAAGCCCGGTCATGGTCATGTTTGTCGAGCAAATTACCAAGATGTCGGCAGGGGGCAGTCGGGAAGTCTACGTTTGCAAACCGGCACAGCGCGCGGTGTTGCGGACATGGGCCTGCATTTCACGCCGCGCACGTTCGGCGTCATTGTCGCGCAGGGCGGCGATGATTTTGCGGTGTTCACCGATGGAGGCGCGCATGCGTTCCGGATCGGTGATCGGGATCGGCTGGCGCTGGGTTTCGGTGATCTTGTCGCGCACCGCCTGATAAAGTTCGCGCATCATGCTGTTCGAACACGCCTCGACGATCGTTGCATGGAATTCCAGATCGGCCTCGACATTGGCGATCAGGTCCTGCTCGGCCCAGCATTTTTCCATGCGGTTGGTGGCGTCTTCCATCGCCTCAAGCTGGGTCGCGGTCAGGCGGCCACAGGCCAGCGCTGCAATTTCGCTTTCAAGGATCATGCGCGTCTGGAACACGTCAAAAACACTGTGGCTTTCCGAATAGCGCCACGGTGCCATATCGGCTTTGGCGCGGCTGGCGGGGTCGGTGACAAAGGTGCCGCGCCCGGCCTCGGTCTTGATCAGACCAAGTGTTTCAAGGGTCAGAAGTGCCTCGCGCAAGGAAGCCCGGGAAATGCCGAATTTCTGCGCGAATTCGCGCTGGGATGGGATTTTGTCGCCCGGGGTCAGTTCCCCGTTCTGGATCATGTCCTGAATTTGGCGTGCGACTGTCTGCGGCAGCGGCGTGCGGTTGAACATTCCCTCGTGTCCTTCTTGCGTATTTTTTGCTCAGTTGTCGGTATCAAAGCAAATCTGACTCATTTTTGCACAAACAATCTTGCACGTATCATCCAAATATGTTTGTCTGGCCTGACTGGTCTGACCAGTTAGACCAGAAGTATCTCAGGGTAGGCTAAAAACACAAGGAAATCATAATGAAGTTTCTCAACTTTCTGACGTCCAGCGTCGTTGGCGGCGTTCTTGCCGTGTCCTCACTGGCATCCGCAAACGCAGCAGACCTGACCGTTGGTGCCAATATCGGCAACGTGCCGTGGGAATTCGAAGAAGCTGACGGCACCGTGGTCGGTTTCGAAGTCGATCTCGTCAATGAAATCGCCAACCGCCTTGGCAAATCGGTCGAGTTCGTCAACATCCCGTTCAACGGCCTGTTCCCGGCGGTCCAGTCGGGCCGGATCGACATGGCGGTTTCGTCCATCACCATCACCGACAAGCGCCTTGAGTCTGTCACCTTCGCACAGCCTTATTACGACAGTGACCAGTCCCTGACCGCCACCGCAGAAGGCGGCGTCACCGGCCTGGCTACCATGGATGGTAAGGTTGTTGGTGTTGATACCGGATCCACGGGCGATATGTGGGTCACCGCAAATGGCGGCGAATACGGCATTGCCGATGTCCGCCGTTACGAAGGCCTGTCGCCAGCCATGCTTGATCTGCAGGCCGGTCGTATTGACGGCTATGTAAGCGACATCCCGGCACTGCTGTATTACGTCAAGGACAAGCCGGCCCTTAAAGTGGTCGAGCGCATCACCACCGGTGAAAAATACTCGATCATGTTTAACAAGGATGCAGCCCTCGCAACCGAAGTTAACGACGTTATCACCGAGCTGAAAAAAGAAGGCTTCATCGCCGGTCTGCATGAAACCTGGTTCGGTGCAACGCCAGAAGACACCACCTCGACCGTTCAGGTCCTTGATATGCCGACCCTTAAATAATCGCGCATATCGCTGATCATCCCTGCCGACGATACCAATCCTTTTTCGGTGTCGTCGGCGGGGCAACCTGACCTGGTGGTAAAATGGATTTATTTTCGACTTTCTTTAACATTCCCGTCCTGATGCAAAGCCTGCCGCAATTGATGAATGGCTTGCTTGTGACCATCGGGATCGGCGCAACCAGCATCATTGCCGGTCTGATCGGTGGCCTGTTTCTGGCCGTGCTGCGGCTCTATGCCGGGCCGGTAGTGACCGGGCTTGTGCGGGCCTATATCGATGTGTTCCGCTCGATCCCGCTTCTGGTGTTGCTGATCATTGTTTATTACGCGCTGCCCTTTGTCGGCATCAGGCTTTCGCCCTTCTTCTCGGCCGTCACCGCGTTGACACTGGTGTCCGCGGCCTACACCGCCGAAATTTTCCGTGCGGGGATCGAAGCCATCCCGAAGGGCCAGTTTGAAGCGTCCGCAGCCCTCGGTCTGTCCAACCGCTATATCATGACCGATATCATCCTGCCCCAGGCCATCCGCATCGTCATTCCGCCGCTGACCAATAACTGCATCAACGTTCTTAAGGACACTGCGCTCGCATCGGTTGTCGCCATGCCCGACCTGCTCAAACAGGCGACCCAGGCACAGGCCCTTTCCGCCAATCCGACGCCGCTGATCGGTGCAGCCGTGATCTATCTGATCCTGCTTCTGCCGATGGTGCGCTATGTCGCGCATCTTGAAAAACGTTTTAGCCGCGGGAGAAGCTGATGAAAGCGCCACTGATCAAAATTTCCAACCTGCGCAAGACCTATGGCCAGTTCGTTGCGCTCCACGGCATCAATCTTGATATCGCGCAAGGAGAAGTCCTGTGTGTTGTCGGCCCGTCGGGCTCTGGCAAATCAACGCTTATTCGTTGCATCAACCATCTCGAACCGTTCGAGGCGGGCAGCGAAATCACCGTTGATGGCATCCCGGTGCGCCCGGGGCCTGACCTTGATCAGGTCCGGGCCGAAGTCGGCATGGTGTTTCAGTCATTCAACCTGTTCCCGCACATGACCGTGCTGCGCAATGTCATGCTGGCCCCGATCCGGGTCCGCAAAATGTCCGAAGCGGACGCCGAAAAACGCGCGCGCGATCTGCTGGAACGTGTCGGCATTTCGGTTCAGGCCGATAAATACCCGGCCCAACTTTCCGGCGGGCAGCAACAGCGTGTGGCGATTGCCCGTGCCCTTGCCATGGAACCGCGTGTGCTTCTGTTTGACGAGCCAACCTCCGCCCTTGATCCCGAAATGGTCGGCGAGGTTCTCGACGTCATGAAAAAGCTCGCCGGGACCGGCGTCACCATGGTCGTGGTCACCCATGAAATGGGCTTTGCCCGTCAGGTCGCGGACCGTGTCCTGTTCATGGATGGCGGCGCGATTATCGAGGCCGGAACGCCCAGCGAAATTTTCGATGCGCCGAAAGAAGAACGCACAAGGAACTTCCTCCACGCCGTTCTCGACCATTAAAATAAAAGACAAATCAACCGGAGGATGCCTTCAATGGCAGATCAACGCACCCTTGATATGGACTATGTCCACAGCCAGTTTCCAGCCCTCGCCAATGGCTGGACCTTCTTTGACAATGCCGGCGGATCGCAAATCCTGTCCAAGGCGTTGGACCGCATCAATGCCTTCCTGATCGAGCGCAATGTGCAGATCGGTGGCTCCTACGAAGTCTCGCAAAAGGCGGCCGAAGCCCTTCTGGATGCACGAAAATCCGCCGCCCAGCTGGTCAATGCGAGCCGCCCCGAAGAAATCATTTTCGGCGCCTCGACCACGGTATTGCTGCAAAACCTCGCGCGCGCCATGCGCAGCCAGTTCAAACCGGGTGACGAGATTGTCGTCACCATCGGCGATCATGAAAGCAATATCGGCCCGTGGGTTGCGCTCGAGGAATTCGGGGTCAATCTGCGTTTCTGGGAACCGGATGTCAAAACCGGGCGTCTCAGCCTTGATGGCCTCAAGGCCGCGATGAGCGACCGCACCAAACTGGTCTGCGTCACGCACGTGTCCAACATCATTGGCGAAATCAATCCGATCCGCGAATTCGCCGATTGTGCCCACGCCAACGGTGCCAAAATCTGTATCGATGCCGTCGCCTATGCCCCGCACCGCGCGGTGGATGTTAAGGGTTTTGACGCCGACTATTATGTCTTTAGCCTCTATAAAACATACGGCCCGCATGGGGCCATGATGTATGGCAAGTATGACCTGCTGCTCGAGCTTGATACGCTGTACCATTATTTCTACGGCAAGGACAAAGTCCCCGGAAAGCTTGAAGCCGGCAACCCCAGCTATGAAATGGCCTATTCGGTCTGCGGTATTGTCGATTACCTGACGGAGTTGGGTGAGCGCGCCATGGGAGATAAGTCCGGGACGGGGACAGTGCGCGATAAAATCGTCGCCGCCTATGACGCCATCGCCGCACAGGAAAATGCCCTGACCGATCGTTTGTTGCGCTATCTGCGGGGTCGCAATGATTGCGTGATTGTCGGGCAGGATGACAACCGCGACGGCACGCGCATCCCGACCATTGCGTTCCGCTTTGATGGCCGCAATGCCGAGGACGTCTGCAAGATCATTGACCGTGAAAAGATCGCCATTCGCTTTGGTGATTTTCATTCCCGGCGTCTGGTCGAATATATGGGCCTGTCTGATAATGCTGGCGTTTTGCGTGTGTCGATGGTGCACTACAACACGATTGAACAGGTGGACCGTCTGACTGCGGCGTTTGACCGCCTGCTTGACGCGACCGATCAATAAGGGGGCAGGCCACATCATGCAGTTTGACCGCATCATCAAAAACGGCACCATCGTCACCGCCAGCGACACCTATGTTGCCGATCTTGGCATCAAGGATGGCAAGATTGCCGCCATCGCCGATGCCCTGAGCGGCGCGGATGACATCATCGATGCCACCGGACTTTATGTTATGCCCGGCGGGATCGACAGCCACGTCCATATTGATCAGCCCTCCGGCGATGGCATCGTCATGGCCGATGATTTCGAAAGCGGCACGCGTTCGGCCGCCATCGGCGGCAATACCTCGATCCTGGCCTTCTGCATGCAGGAAAAGGGCGACAGCCTGCGTCATTCGCTCGATGTCTATCACGCCAAGGCCGATGGCAATTGCCATATTGATGTGGCCTTCCACCTGATCGTCACCGATCCGACCCCGTCGGTTCTGGGCCAGGAACTCCCGGCCCTGGTCGAGGACGGCTATACCTCCTTCAAGGTTTTCATGACCTATGAAAACCTGCGTCTGCGCGATGATGAAATCCTCGATACCCTTGATGCCGCCAGAAATACCGGCGCACTGGTACTGGTGCATTGCGAGAACGAAGACGCCATTCGCTTCCTGATCGGCCAGCACGAGGCCGCTGGCGAATTCTCCGCCAAATCCCACGCCACGACGCGTCCGATTGCCGCCGAACGCGAAGCCACCCATCGCGCTTTGTCACTGGCCGAAATCGTCGATACCCCGATTGTGATTGTCCATGTGTCGAACCAGCAGGCGATGGAAGAAATCGAACGCGCGCGGGTGCGCGGCAGCAAGGTCGTTGGCGAAACCTGCCCGCAATATCTCATGCTGACGGCTGATGACCTTGATCAGAATGAACTCGAAGGGGCAAAATTCGTCTGTTCCCCGCCGCCACGCGACAAGGAAAGTCAGGACGCCTGTTGGGATGGTCTGGAACGCGGGGTTTTTGATCTGTTTTCATCCGATCATTGCCCGTTCCGCTTTAACGACCCGGAAGGCAAGCTCAATGAAAAGGGCAAGAAAAGCTTCCGCTGGATCCCCAATGGCATCCCCGGTGTGGCGACGCGTCTGCCGATCCTGTTTTCCGAAGGTGTTCAAAAGGGCCGCATCGACCTCAACCGCTTTGTGGCACTCACCGCCACCAATCACGCCAAGCTGTATGGCATGTACCCGCAAAAGGGCACCATCGCGATTGGATCGGACGCCGACCTGGCCCTTTGGGACCCCAATAAAAACGTCACCATCACCAACGACATCCTGCAACAGGGCTGCGACTACAGCCCCTATGAAGGCCTCGAGGTCAAAGGCTGGCCCGTCCACACCATCGTGCGCGGCAAAACCGTGGTCAAGGACGGCGAAGTGACAGGGCAAAAGGGCGATGGCAAATACTTGGCCCGCCAGAAATCAAATCTGGTGACCTCAAAGCCGGTCTGATCAGACCGGCGCAACCCACGGCCACCCCGCACCGTCATTCCCGCGCAGGCGGGAATCTCGAGCCGCACAACGCAACATTGGGGGCAGGGCAAGGCCCACAAACGAAAGGCAGCGCAATAATCAGCGCTGCCTTTCGTTTTTTTGTCACACGTTCAAGCATCACATCATCACGATGCCGATGTTTGCGCAACAGGGCTCAAGCATCAGCAAGCGCGCGTCGCACCGCTTCCGGCTCTTTCTCGATCACCTTAAGAAGGACACGCGATGGCTCATCCATATTCGACCGGCCTTGTTCCCAATCGCGAATACGCCCATAGGAAAACCCATAGGTTTCCGCAAACGCCTTTTGGGTTAGCCCCTGCTTCTTGCGAATGCTTTTGACATCCACTTTTTCAGGGATATGGATAATGAACGCATCGGCGGGGGCCTTGCCTTCTGCCAAGGCCAATGCTTCCTGTGCGCCCTGAAGAATTCTTGATCCAGCTTTGCTCATGTGCGCTTCCTCGCTTTCTCGGCTTCTTCCCTGACCATCTTGCGCCAGGCTGATGGCAGGGCCGTCAGAATTTTTCTCAGTTCATTTTTGTCTGATGCGGAAAGGTTCGCCTGATTGCTCTTGCTGTATATATCAAACAGGAAAACCGGTATGTCATCGGCTGCGAAAAACGTGATCACGCGATAACCGCCACTCTTTCCGCCGCCTTGTTTGGCAATGCGGACCTTTCTGGCGCCGCCCGTGCCCGCGATGATGTCTCCGGCATCAGGGTTCCTTGCCAGAAAATCCACAATGCTTTTCCTCTCGGCGTCCGAGACATGCTCGTCCTTTGCCGAGGCCAGAAAAGCCGGAGTTTCAATCACCGTGTGCATAGAACAAATATGCGGAAATTCCGCAGTTTGTCAAGTTTGAGTTCCGTGCTTTTTCGAATCGGAAAAAAGGGAACTGCCCCCTTTTTTACCTTTTATTGTGTATTACTGTTCTGGAATTAGCAATACACATGGGTCTACTTCGGGAGTGAGGATTGTAGTTCGTTGGCGTCCTCGCGTGATGCTCACTCGAAAATTCTGACGGCAGCTCGCATCGACTTTGGTGCGATCATTAAAGCGTACAATACGGTCGAGATTTGCTACGATCTTTAGTCGGGAGATATTAGGCCAGCCCTCGAAAATGATTACTTCGTCAAATTGCTTGCCCTTGGCTTTGTGCATATTCATGACAACGACGCCGGTCTCTGGTTTGGCGCTGCTAGCAAAGTGTTCTTGAACGAACGCTTGCTGAACAATCAGGGACGCATTTGCATAGGAACCGTTGTCACGCCAGTCTTGTGTAAGGTCCTCGCGAAGTTGAGTGCCTCGTTCTAGTAATCTAATGTTCCGAACTTCTTTAGCTATCTCCGTAAGACGCTTGCATTTTCCGTTTTCCAGTACTGCTCTTACAGTTTGCCAATCTTGGTTAGGCTCACCTGTCCGCAGCTTAGCACATGCGGTATCATACACTTCGAAGGTTGCATGCAGGATGCTTTTACCCGGAGGTTTTTTCCCGGAGTTAATAGCTGAACACCATTTATCATAAGCTTTGCGTATGCGAGCAGCCTCGTCCAGCGCAGTTTTGGTCGGTTTGTCTCCGCCCTTTCCCTGATAGTAACTGCACATAAGACTGATAAATGTGTCCAAGCGTGAGGCTGAGTCGGGTTGTAGAATATGTGCAATAATTCCAGAGCCTAGAATAGCTGCAGCCATCTCAATCATTGCGGTATGGTTGATGGCTGGCATTCCTGCAGGGGGGGCTCGAAACTTGTCAGATACAAGGCGTGTCATCTTTTTTGTGGGAACGAGTATTGCTAGCGACCAGTCTTGCTTTCCACTCTTTGCTAGACGCTTTCTGGCTGCATAGGTGCTAGTGATTAGGGTCGTAAACGCTTGGTTAGGATTTGAGTCGAAATATTTTACTTCGATACCTTCATAGTTTTCTTGATCGAAAGTGCCTTTAAGAATGGCGTTGCCAAACTTGGCAATATCAGTCCCAGCACTGCGGTGATTGGTATCACTAAAATCAATCTCTGTGGGGGTGAACGCCTTACGAAAATGATCAAGACGGTCTGGATCTGCGCCAATAAAGTCGAAGATGCGCTGCTCTGGATCAGCTAGAGCGATTAGTCTCGAGTATCGGCCGAGTGCTTGGACGACGTTCCATTGCTCCGCATTTGTATCTTGAAACTCGTCGAGTACGACGGCGGGGTGCATGGTCGCAAGAAGCTGCCTGAGTCTTTGACTTGAGTGAAGCAGTGAACTTACGAATGGAGCGAAGAGGTCGAAGCAAACTCTGCCTTCATCTGCTGCGAGTCGACACCTTTCAGCATTTTCAGCGTCCTTTTTTTCTTTCTTCTTTTCATCTGATAATTTGCTGTCCGGCTCGAATTGGCTCCTTGTTGAAGATAGAGCAATCGCTTCTTCAGGTGGTGTCAGAATGTCTAGCTTTCGGGGTAACCCTAATAGGTAGCCGTGCGCTTTAAGAATACGCCAGAAAAAGGAGTGGTAGGTTTCGACCTCGATATGTCGCTTGATGTTGTCGGAAATACTCTTTTCTTCCTCAATCGCTTCGATTACGCGAGCAATCGTGGCCCGAGCGAAGCTCAGAAAAAGAACCTTTTGCTGAGGTCGAAGATTGTAATCGGCAATTTGAGCTGCCTTCAGGATTGATATTGTTGTTTTACCAGAGCCTGGTCCACCAGTGACGAGCAAGTGTCCGTCGCTACTTATCACTTCGTGCTGTTTCTCAGTTGGCTCCATCGGCTATAGCCTCTGGCTTTGCTTCATTTGCGGCGTTAGGTGCTTCTATGTCTATAGTTGGATCGCAAATTCGCATCAGCGCTTTACAAGCTTCGCGCAACCATTCAGGAGTTTCTTCCTCAGAGCATTGCGCAAGAAAGTCTGCAAGACCCCAATTTCCCTTTGACCAAGCGAAATATTCGGAAAGTGCTTGTCGTGCATTTGCAATCGGATCAGGGTGCTTTTGGCTTAGGTGAGGGGGCCACTCCAAACTACCAGCGAACCTCTCAAGAGCGGCGTTGGTGGTTTCATTTAGCACAAGGTCTTCTATTCCGTGTTGGTTATGCATAAGAAGAAGTTCGACCTCTGATTTGATAGTCGCTTCATCATCAGGCGATTGGCGGTCGCATAAAGCGAAAGTCGATTTCCCAAGTGATTTAAAAAGCTTGGCCATACTGGCAATTTTAGAGTCACTGCCTGCGTTCAAAGTGCTTATGCCAAGTGCTTCGAGTGATTTGTATGTGTCTGGGTTTAACTCCGCCAAACGCCTACAAACAACGGGGAACGCTGTTGTTTCTGTTTCGCCTTCAGCAATAAGAACGCGGCGAGACAGGAGCCCCTCACAAAACCTCGTTCTGAAGTCTTGCCGATAGGCTTTCAGTTTCATGTTGTTGGGTAGACTGATCGGTTTTCGGGACAAGGTCCCCGATGAGTCTCGACCTAGAACAACTGTCTCTTCTATCGGAAATTCTTCAAGAACATATGGTGAGTGAGACGTGAAAATTGCTTGAGAAGCAAGGGAGCGAACTTCATGCACAATGCGTTTTTGTGCATATGGTGGAATTGCTGTTTCAGGTTCTTCCATCGCGAAAATCACGTTTTGCTTGGTTTCAGCAATCTGTGACAACATCGCAAGCACCAGCATATTGATTGTGCCCGTACCCTGTCTATAAAACGGTGCAGCGTGGTCGCTATCGCCTGTAGCAATGAACGCTGTAATAACTTTACGGAGATGCTCGCGGGTAAGGTTGGTTATCTTGAGGTGTGGTTCGACACCCCACTCTCTAGGCACATATTTCTTGAGTGCAGTATTGATGCTCTTGAGGACTCCCGAGAGACCTACGTCTGGGTCTTCTGCGACGGTAAACTTTGTCAATTCACCAATGGTATCTTCCCACATCTGAGGCCGGATTTCCTGAAGCCTAAGGATGATGTCTAGTAGACTGCCTCGCTCCAGACTCAGGGCGCGGCTCCCGGTGCGTAAAGAGCGTAGGTAAAGGAATCCACATACCTGCTTGTCTCTCTTGCGGAACTCAACCGGATTGCCCCCGTCGCTGAGGGTGCGTGTGAAGTAAGTCTTGCCCTGAAAGTCGTCTTCCTCAGAATCATACCAGCCACGAAACGTTACTCTTAGCGCTTCAATTATATGATCCGGATCAATTCCCGCAGGGTTGGCTTCATCGTAAAACTTGTCTTCGTTCTCGTTCCAAAATTCGACATAATCACCGAAGCGTGCCTTCTGATCCTCAGATAGCTCAGCTATCGTAACTTCGATTTCGATGCGTGGACTTTCGACATTGTCAATGTCGGTATCATCGGTGACAGCCACAGCTTTCTGTGCTTGCCCATCTGCTGAGGTGTTCGTATCATCTGATGTTTTAGATGAATACTGCCCTTGATGAAAATCATGTTCGTCGATAGGAGGAAAGCGGTTAAGGCGGTCTGGGCCCAGAGCCAAGTCTAAGGCTTCCAGTATGGAGGTTTTGCCGGTGTTATTGTCACCTATTAGAACAGCATGGGCTGGAATCAATAAGCTCGCGGCTTTGATTCCCCGAAAATGACTGATGTTTACGCGACACGCTCTCATGTGCTTTCATCCATACCTGCTTTGATCGCCCAACTTTGCGGGGTGCAGTATGGAAGGTCCACATCTATGAAGAATAGCTAACCTAAGCAAAAGTAGTGTTGCAGTGCAGTTCTTGTAGAACTTGATAAGTTCGAAAACTGCCCTCGTAAAATGGTTGGCCTAAAAGTTAGAGTTTCTGCAACTGCCTTGCGATATCAGTCTTCATAGATACTTCACCGGATGCTGAAGCTTAACCCCTTCATAGCGGTCCACGTTACATCGGCAGGCCGGTTGAATTCCAAACTCAGCACTTACGCGGACGCGCCAACAACCAGATCAAACACCACCAACCCGGCCACGCCACCTTCCAGCAGCCCAACCAACTGCCCACCCAAGGCTTTATGCTCTGGATGTTTCAGATAGGCATCTCGTGCTGCCGCATCGTCAAAATCAATTGAAAATCCGTGGCGGAAGCCTTGTTCAAGCCCCTCCGGGCTGACCGAAACGCCGCCATCAAAGCCGCGCATGCCGGGGATATGGCTTTTGAGGTCTGCCAGCTTGGCAAACAGGCTGTCGATTTCGGCCTTTGTAACCTCGGCCTTGAATTTGGTCAGTACGATGTGACGGATCATGGGGTTTCCTATGCAATAAGTTTGGCGAGGTATTCGACCGGATGCTGCGGCTTCACACCTTCATAGCGATCCACCTGACAGCGGCAGGAATAGCCGGTCACCAGCATGTTCTCAAGCCCCGTCGCATCGACCTTCTTTTTCCAGCTCAGATCATACAACGCGCGCGAGGTTTCCTGGTGGCGGGTTTCGTGGCCATAGACACCGGCCATGCCGCAGCAGCCGGTTTTTTCCGTGGAGAGCTTTAGGCCGAATGCGTCAAAGATTTTCTGCCATTTGACACCAACATCTGGGATGGACGTCTTTTCCGTGCAATGGGGGAACAGGCTTGCCGGGGTTTCCGTGGTGCCCATGTTAACGCTGTTATCAAGTTTGGGCGGGGTCAGGCGGCCGTGTTCGATCTCGCCCGCCAGCCACTCATGGAACAGATGCACGCGATAATCCGGGCGGTTGCTTAGTCGCTGGGCGTATTCCTGCCGGTAGGTCAGGGCGACACTGGCCTCGATCCCGATCATGGGAATGCCGGATTTGGCGATTTTACCGAGCACAATGTCATTTTGCTGGGCCTGATAATCAAAGCGTTTGAGGAACCCCTTCACATGCATCGCCTTGCCATTCGGGCGATAGGGCGGCACGAACACGCGATATCCAAGGCGATGCAACAGGTCGACATGGGCCAGCACCACATGGGTATCGTAATGCGTGGTAAAGCAATCCTGCACAAGGATCACCGACTTGGCCTTTGCGTCCGCACTTAGGGCTTCAAGCTCCGCCTGCTTGAACTTGCCAATGCCGCGTGCGCGCAAGGCCGATTTAAGGCTCTGGCCGTGCAGTTTCGGCAGATCTGTCAGGCCGATGAAGCGTTTGAAGATCCATGGCATCGGCGGGATGGATTGCAGCGCGTTAAATAGCCCCGGCGCCTTTGCCAGAAAGGGTGCCATGTTTTCCAGTGACGCAATCACATGGTCCTTGATCGGGCGTTTATAGCGCGTGTGATAGGTCTCGAGGAACCGGGATTTCATTTCCGGGATGTCGACCTTGACCGGGCATTGCCCCGCGCACGCCTTGCATGACAGGCAGCCGGCCATCGCCTCATAGACGTCATGGGAAAAATCCCGGCCATTAATGACGGCCAAGTCCTTGTTCATCGGATCGGTGCCAACAGAAAGCTGGCGGATCCATTCGCGGATCATCCCGGCCCGGCCCTTGGGCGAATGCACACGTGATCGCGTGACCTTATAGGACGGGCACATGGCATCCATCAGATCCCAGTTAAAGCACGCCCCGTTGCCGTTACACCGCGTCGCGTTCAGGTATTCATCGCGCAAAGCATCCTCGATCTGGCGGTCAAACTGGCCGCGCATCGGGGCTTCGTCAATCGCCGTGATCGGTGTGTTTTTGGAATAGGGCGAGGCGATCTTGCCGGGGTTAAGCTGCCCTTCCGGATCGAACGCCTCCTTGATGCGACGCAGAACATCATAAAGCTCCGGTCCGAAATAAACGGGGGAGTATTCGCCCCGGAATCCCTTGCCATGCTCGCCCCAGATCAGACCGTTATAGCGTTTGGTAAGCTCTGCCATTGCGTCGGAAACGCGCCGGATGCGGGCTTCGTCTTCCTCGTCCATCATGTCAAGCAGCGGGCGGACATGCAGGCACCCGACATCGACATGGCCAAACATGCCGTAATCAAGCCCCTCGGCATCCAGCAGTGCTCTGAATTCGGCAATGAAATCGGCAAGGTTTTCCGGCGGCACGGCCGTATCTTCGACAAACGGCGTGGCGCGGCGTTTGCCCTCAAGATTGCCGAGCAAGCCCACCGATTTCGCCCGGATCGACCAGATGGCAGCGATCTGCCCCGGATCGGTCGCCTGCACAAAGCCGATGGGGGCAAAGTCTTCAGCCGGGTTGGCATCAAGGTAGGATTTAAGCTCCGCCTGTTTGGCGGCAACCTCGGCCTCGCTCTCGCCAACGAACTCGACGACGTTAAAGCCCCGTGTCGGCGTGTTGCTGTTTTCCGTGCCGAGAAGCTTGCCCAGCATGTGCCAGCTTTCATCCTGCTCGGCCAGTTTCATGACCTTGTCATCGATGCTTTCAATCGCCACCGGGTCAAACTGCACCAGTGCCTTCACATGCCGCAGCGCACTATCAAAGCTGTCATAGCGCACCACCGTGACGGCCTTGTGTTTGGGCAGCGGAATGACGCGGAAGGTAATTTCCTTGACCATGCCAAGGCTGCCCTCGGCCCCGGCAATCAGGAACGACAGGTTCATGTCCCCGGTGTCAGATACCGCTTCCTTAAGGTTATAGCCCGTCAGCCCCCGGTTCATTTCCGGGAAGGTCGATTTGATCTGATCGCGCCTTGGGGCGATTTCGTCATGGACCTTTTTATAAAGCTGCCCAACCCGGTCGGCGCGTTCCATGGTGTCTTTGGCCTCGGCTGCTGTCATGGCGCGGGTATTGAAATCCGTGCCATCGATCAGGACCGTGGTCATGTCATGGATGTAATGGCTGGTCTTGCCATAAATCCGCGATCCCTTGCCGGAGCTATCTGATCCGATCATGCCGCCCACCGTGGCGCGGCTTGCGGTCGACACCGCCGGCGGGAAGAAATAGCCATAAGGTTTCAGCCAGGCATTCAACTGATCCAGCACCACACCGGGCTCGACATGGACAAGCCCGCGCTCCGCATCAAAGCCAAGGATATTATTCAGGTGTTTGGAGGTATCAAGAATGATGGTGTTGTTCAGCGACTGGCCATTGGTACCCGTGCCACCCCCGCGCGGGGTGATTTTGACCTCGGAAAATTTCTCACGCCCCGCAAGCTCCATCACCACATTGATGTCACCCCGCGTCTTGGGCTGCAGCACGGCGGTCGGCATCACTTGATACACGCTGTTGTCGGTGGCATTGATCAGGCGGGTCGGGAAATCGGCATGGATTTCACCAGCAAACTTGCCCTCGGCCTCCAGCGTTTTGAGGAACCCCAGCGTCAAACTGTCCAGCGACCGATCCGGGGTGAGTGCTGGCAGCTTTTTGATCACGCTTTTGTTCGAAGCGTTGGTAGCCGGATTGGTGGCCGGATTGGTAACCGGGGTGGCAGCCGGGGCAGGGACGGACATCAGGCTCTCTCAATACTCGTATGATAATATCATATGCTTTTATCGGTTTTTTTCCGGTGCGGGCCGGCGCCCCGATCTGGCATGCAAACCCATTTGACCTGATCGCGATTGAATAGACAAATCGAAAATTCCGAAAGATTATTCAAAATAAGTGAATAATCAAAGCGCCGGGCAAGGTGCTCAGAACCGCCGGTCAAAATGCACCGCGATGGCGCATTTTCAATCCTCATACAATTGCCTTCAGATCTGAAACCCAGCCCCGATTATCTTGCAAGAGGCGCGGTAGTTTGGGCGGGTGGAAAGAGGGGCCGTTTTGTTGTTTTTCCCGCTGTCTCCTCTCTCCGGTTGTTTCTTTTGCCCACTCAAGTCTTCACGCTTAAGTGGGGGATCAGTTGACGAACGGTGGTCACAAAACATTCAATGGGATTACCTCGTTGGAGTAGGTTTTACCCGTAGAGTATAGCTAACAGAAACCTATGGTTATTGTTGGCGTCTTCTTTATTAATCGATTTCAACTTTCTGTGACGCTCGTCACTTTCGATTTCTGCATTTTGTCTTAGCGAAGAAAAAATGACGCACAGTCATTTAAATCAGAAAAATCTGATGTTGCCGTTCATTTTTTGATCTGAGTGCAATCGCTAAGTACGATGAAGTCAAACGCCGTTAAATGTGGTCGGCAGACCGAACAGCCAATCCGCAAGTTTAATCGGATTAACTCTTCCGCGCGTCGATATTTTGTTCGTTGCTGCATATGGGGAGGGGGGCTGCTCTTTGCTTGCATGTCTTTTACTACGGCGCAGGCCCAAACACCATCTCAGCGTGATGAAATCATTCGCCAGCAAGACCAGATTTTGCGGCAGCAACAGGAACAGTTCCGGTCTGAGGATCCGTTGATTCCCCGTCAGTTACCTCCCGGATATGAAAAGCCGGTTCTTCCCGATATCCCTGATAGCGAAGAGAATGCACCGTGTTTCGATTTACAACATATCGAAATTGAAGGTTGGGACACAGACCTTCGACCATTGGTATCTAGATTTGAAAAGACATGTATTCGTAAATCCGACATCGACAAAATAATTGAAATTCTGACGGATTATTTTGTTGAACATGGTTTTGTGACGACAAGAGCTTATGTTCCGGCGCAGGATCTTGGTTCTGGTATTCTTAAGCTGATCGTGATTGAGGGAACGGTTGAGGATATATCTCCATCCGCAAGCGAGGCCTTAACACGCGGACAAATGCTTTCTGCTTTCCCAGGTTTGCAGGGAAAGCGTCTTAATCTTCGGGACTTTGAACAGGGACTGGACCAGATCAACCGACTGCCGAATTCTAATGCAACGGTAGAATTTGAGCCTGGTTCAGAGCAGGGGAAATCCGTCGCTGTTATCAGTAATCAGGTCGGTAAAAGCTGGCGAGCCAGCGCAGGGCTTAATAACTCCGGCAGCGAAGCTACTGGTGAATTACAGCAATCCTACGGTGGGGAAACCTATAACTGGTTTGGAATAAATGATCTGATCAGCCTGTCTTACGGTCAGGATACCGAACCCGCATCCACCCTTAAAGCCAGCAGAAGCAAGAGCGTATCTTTGTCCGTTCCGTATGGATATTGGTTGTTGTCGTTGTCTGCCAATCAATTTGACTACCGAAACCAGATAGAAGGATCGGTTCAGGATTTTAAGAGCTCAGGCAGGTCAACCACATGGCGCGCGGATGTTGATCGCGTGCTGCATCGAGACCAAACAAGTAAAACCACGCTTTTTTCCTCTTTCACTTACAAAAAAACGAAAAACTATATTGAGGATGTGCTGCTCGAAGTTAGTAGTCGTCGTCTGACCATTCTTGGACTCAACGTCAATCATAGTCGCCGTTTTGGGAAAGGTTTGGTTTCTGCGTCGGTTGGTTATGAGGCGGGGCTCAAGGTTCTTGGCGCAAAGGAAGATGATCACAGGGGTATTGACGAACCTGAAGCCCAGTTCGAGAAATACACCGCTGACCTCACTGTCATTCAGAATTTTGACGTTCTGGATACGCCCTTGAGCGTGACAACCGGTGCCCGCGGTCAGTGGAGCCCGGATACCCTTTATGGCACGGAACGCATCTCTGTCGGAAGTCTCAGTACGGTTCGAGGTTTCAAGGAAAGTTCAATCAGCGGAGATATCGGCGGTTTTATTCGCAATGAGATCGCGGTTCGTATTCCGGTTACCCAGCCCGAAGTCTCCCGAGTGGCTAGCGAAATCCAGCCTTTTGTCGGGTTTGATTATGGTGTGATTTCCCAAGATGTTTCGGAACCCCTCGAAGGTGGCCGGCTGTCGGGCTGGTCGACAGGTTTTAAAATTCGTGGACCCAACCTCAATCTCTCCCTGACATATGCCCAAGCGATTGATGCACCTTCATTCGTCAATCATCGCAATTCCGAAGTTTATTTTTCCGCCACTGTGGCGTTTTAAGGGGGGGGCTGGGAACATGCTCAAGTCGTTTGCTACACAAATTCTCAGCGTAACACTTAGTGCTGTCATTGTTGTCCAGCCGGTAATGGCGCAGGTTGTTGTGGATAATCAGGCTGCAGCAAACAATCAGGCCTCCCTTGATGCGGCACGTAATGGTGTGCCGATTGTAAACATTGCCAATCCGAATGGCGCTGGCATTTCGCATAACAAGTTTAAGGATTTCAACGTTGGCGTTGAAGGTCTTATCCTGAATAACAGCAGGAGTGTCGGACAATCCCAACTGGGTGGCGTGATCGCGGGGAATGCAAATCTGACGTCAGGTTCTGCGCGACTGATCCTGAACGAGGTCACGGGTGCAAGCCGGTCCAATCTGCTTGGCTATCAGGAGATTTTTGGACAAAGTGCTGAATATGTTCTGGCCAACCCCAATGGCATAACCTGTAACGGGTGCGGGTTCATCAATACTCCGCGGGCAACATTCAGCACAGGTCTTCCGCAGTTCGATAGCAGTGGTGACTTTCTGGGGGTGGATGTTGATACTGGCGATATTCTGATCGACGGGGCGGGTCTCAACGCCGCAAACGTTCCTTATTTCGACATCATCAGCCGTACCGCCAAAATCAATGCAGATCTGCATGCGAGAGATCTGTCCGTAATCACAGGACGGAATACGGTAAATTATGCTTCTCGTGAGGCCGTTGCGAAATCAGATATCCCTGAAAAGCCAAGTATTTCGATCGATTCAAGTTTACTTGGCGGCATGTATGCCAATCGTATTCGGCTGGTCGGTACGGAACAGGGCGTGGGGGTTAAGGTTGCGGGTGATCTTGCTGCGTCAAGCGGCGAATTGACGATATCCGCTGATGGCAAGATCAGCGTCAATAACTTGACTTCGGCACAAAATATCTCAGTCGCGTCCGCTGCGGACAGCGTTACGGTAACAGGAACCGTTCAGGCATCGCAAACTACCCAGATCAAGGCCGATAACGCAATTGAAGTGCAGAGCGAAGCTTCTGTAAGTGGAGATCACTTGCAGATCGAAGCGGCGCGGCTTGAAAATCAGGGCAAGATCAAGGGCGGTCAGCAAACTAATATTGAGACCAGCCATATCGAAAATACCGGGACAATCATCGGAAATGGTGGTGTCTCTGTTGTTTCGGACACACTCAATAATCTTGGTTCCGGTCTTATCAAGTCTGATGCCGACATCATTATTCAAACTGATTTGACGAATGAGGGGGGGCTTGAAGCCGAAGGAAAACTCGATGTTGCCAGCACGAACAATCTTGTCGTTGGGGGGAGACTTGTTGGCGGTGGCGGGCTGCGGTTAAGTGCGGCAAATGATCTGACGGTCGATAGTGAAGAGGTTTACTCAGCCGGACCTGCGGAGCTGACTGTTGGTGGTCAGTTAATAAATAATGGCAAGCTTTCTATTGCCGGTGATCTTGGTGGAACAATTAAAACCCTGATCAATAATGGCGAGATTCAGGTTTCTGAAAATCTGGCCCTGAGCGTCACCTCAGACTTCGAAAACCGAGATATTGTTTTTGCAGCAGGTGATTTGTCATTTTTGGTCGGTGACACGCTGTTTAATAACCAAGGAACCCTGATTGCCGGTGGCGATATCGAGCTGGTTGGCATTGATGATGGAAACATGGCGTTGCTTGACAATGCCTCTGCCACGATTGAAAGCCTCGAAGGCGATATTCGGATCAAGACCGATGAGTTGCTTAATCGTAAAGTTGCTTTTTCAACATCGAGCCAGCGAACGTTTCAACAGCGTTATGCGGCCAATCAAACGACGCATCCGGGGTGTAATACAGTTCCTGGTGCTGGAATAAGCCCCGAAGGATGCGCCTATTTCCCTGGAAGCGGTGTTGCTCATGTCCCTCATCCATGGAAAAGCAATTATACCAGCTACTACTCTACTGAAAGTAGTTCAAACGGTATTTTGGTAGAGGTTTATCAGGACGTTGTTAGTCAGGATTCTTCTGAGTCTGTTATTTCATCTGGCCGCGATCTATTCGTCACGGGCGGAACGATAAGCAACGACAAGAGCCAGATCCAAGCAGGTCGGGATATTGAGCTTACCGGCACGTCTCTTGCTAATGTTGGCGCGCAAATTACAAGAAGGCTTTACCATACAGCTTCGGCATCTAATGGCTTCACGAGATGCTATGGCGGTCCGTGCAAGTGGTTCGAGTTTACCAATGCGCGTAAACTTGTTGAATCAGACATCATCGACAGTCATGAAGCTCAAATCGTTGCGGGCGGAACGTTCAGTGGCTCGTTTACCGGACAGGTAAATAACACCACAATCGTTCAGGGGGCGGTCAGTCTGCCATCGGACGGCATTTCCTATGTCGATGAATTGGTCAATTCAATACCCGACCCGGCAAATATTCCTGTTACGACTGTACCGAACGGTGGTGTTTATGTGCCCCCGACACCGGGTCTTTTTACAGAAGCGCCCGAAGACCGAAACTATGTGTATGAAACGCGATTTGAACACACCGATTTCGGTACATTCTATGGGTCTGATTATTTCTTTGATCAGATTGGCTTTGACCAATCAGTCGTTGAGGATCTGCCAAAACGACTTGGTGACGCGTTCTTCGACACACGCCTGGTCCGCGAGCAAGTTATTGCGCAAACCGGTCAGCGTTTCCTCAATAGTACAGAAAATGATGCCGCCCAAATGCGTCAACTTATCGAGGCCGCGGCAGCCCAGAAACAGGGGCTTGGCCTGAGCGTTGGCACGGCGCTGTCTGCCGATCAGATTGCGGCCCTGACCGAGAGCATCGTCTGGTATGTTGAAGAAGAGGTGAACGGACAGACAGTCCTTGTGCCCAAGCTTTATCTGGCGGGAGGCGACAAGGCAGATATAACAGCGGAAGGCGCAATTATTGCGGCCGCCGACGTCAGTATTCTAGCTGATTCAATTGCCAATTCCGGGAAAATAACGGCGACCGATGACACGTCGCTTACTGCATTAGGATCGATCATCAATGCAGGCGGGACGATCAACGCAGGGAACGATCTGCGTCTTGTCGCGGCGACAGGTGATGTCGTCAATATGTCGGCCACTGATCGCCTAACCGGCAGCCTTGGATATCAGGACATGTTGCTGTCCAGAGGCAAGATCTCAGCGGGCAATTCACTGTCCATTGAGGCCGGCCGGGATATTCTGAACGAAGGAGCGGATATTTCCGCTGGTGGGGATGCTACCTTTGACGCGGGTGGGGATGTTGCCTTCACGGCGACCGAGATTTCGCGCAATGTTGACTATGAGGTTCCGGGTTTCAGCCTTGAGCAACGTAGCACGCATAATCAGGGCTCCAATGTTGATATTAGTGGAAACCTTGCAATCAAATCTGGCGATAACATTACGGTTGCCGGAAGCCAGATTTCAGCAGGCGGGAACCTTGATCTTGAAGCAGATGGCAACATACAGGTCGTTGCTCTTCAGGATTACGAATACCAGCACAGCGAACGACGCAAAAGTAGTTCCTTTAACTCCGGCACGCGCGAGGCCCTGACATCTGTCATCTCGTCACTGCAGGCTGGTGGAGCTCTGAACGTCGTTTCAGAAAATGGCGATGTTCTGATCAAGGCATCAAAGCTGTCCAGTGGCGAGCAAACCAAGCTTTCGGCAGAGGAAGGCCAGGTTGCGCTGCTCTCGAACACGGACTCCCTTTACGAACATAAAATCCGCGAATCATCAAACTTCGCATGGTTTAGTAATCGCGACACCGGTCATATCGATGAAACCGTTGTCATGACGGAAATCACCGCCGATGGCGGCTTGATCGTCAATGCTGGAAACGGCGTTGTGATTGAATATCGCGATACCGGAAATCTTGAGGAATCCGTCACAGCCCTTGCTGCAACGCCTGGCCTTGAATGGATGGGCGAGATGATGGCGCGTGATGACGCCACGTGGCACGCGGTTCAAGAAGTTCATCGAAGCTGGGATTACAAGGCTGAAGGCCTGAGTGGTGCTGGTGCCGCTGTTATTGCGATTGCAGTGACTGCCATCAGCATGGGTACAGGTGCAGGAGCCGCCTTGGGCGCAATGGCAGCCCAGGGCATGGGTGCCGGAGCTGTTGCCTCCGGCGTTGTTACCGCCGCCGTCTCCGCGGGCTTTACAGCACTGGCTAGCACGGCGGCCATTTCAATGATTAACAACAAAGGCGATCTTGGTGCTGTTCTGAAAGAGCTTGGTTCCTCTGCCACCCTGCGCTCCCTTGCCACCAGCATGGTGACCGCGGGCGTTACAGCCGGAATTCTTGGCACGATCAACGCTGACGGCACCGTAATTGATATTGGAAAAACGGCTGAAATTAGCGACCAGATTGCCTATCAATCGATCCGGGCACTGACAAATACCGTCGCCAATGCTGCGATCAACGGTACGGATATTGGCGATACTTTAAAATCCAATCTGATCAGTGCGGTTGCCAGCATCGCTTCCGCCCAATTGGCAACCAAGATCGGCGATCTGGCAGGTGTCGATCAGTGGAACCTTGAAGACGGTGACATCCGTAAAGTCGTAATGCATGCGGTTGCCGGGTGTGGCGTTGGGCAGCTTTCAAGTCAGAGCTGTGCCGCGGGCGCGATTGGTGCCGGGTTGCAGGAGGTGCTGGGCGATCAGATTGATGCGATGTCCGACGATGAAGGGACCCGCGCACAGATTGCCGGTTTGGCCGGTGCAATTGCCGTTGCCGTGACGGGCGGGGACGCGGATGCGGTCAATACGGCATCTGAAATCGCCAATGCGGCCTGGACCTATAACAGGGAACTGCATCGGGAAGAAAAACAGCTTAACACCTTGCTCGCAGAGGAGATGAGCAAGGAGAGTGGACGGACTCCTTTCCAGGAACGCGAGCTACTTGACCGTGTGAGCTGCCAAATTGTTCAATGCGGTGCTACAACTGGGGCCATTGATCCGGAAAGCCCGCAATATGAGGAGATGATCGACGATCTTTGGGACCTTTATCCCAAGCAGATGGCAGTTCTTGCCGCAGCATCCGGTGTCATGACTTTTGAGAATGGTCAACCAGTTTACAGCTACACCCGGATGGATCAGGTCTTTGACAATGATGTTCCAATTGAAGCGCCAGGCCTTGTCTTTGATATCTTAACAGGTGGCGTATCTGGGCTTGGTGGTGCAGCGGTAAAAGTCGGCAGCAAGGAACTTGCAGTTCTTGGCAAAGTCATCGTCCAGAACATGCTGGACAATCCCGCCGCGATTGGTGCAAGCGGTAAAGCAATCGCACAAAACGTTGCTGATGCTGCAAAGCAGGCGATGCAGAGAATTTCACAACGTAAGGAAAATATTGATACTATCAATGATTTCTTTACAGGAGCTAAGTACTCACAAAAAGTGATAAATCAGATCAAAACAGGTGATTATCATGCATTCCCCGATAGTGTTCTCGCATTCCAAGAGGCAGGATATGTGACGAAAATTACTGGAGGAGATGGTGTCGTGCGGGACATGTTAAAGATTCCCGGAGAATACAACGGAAAGAAAGGCGTCTTTGAGTTCATTAAAGAAGCTGATGGAACTATTAATCACCGACTATTCAAGCAAAACCCGGAACAATGAGTTATGTGCCCTATTTGGTCTACGAAAATAGATTCTATCTTGAGTGTTGGATTTTCAGCCAATCACTTAGGAATAAAAAACTGGGTTTTAGATCGGGAAAAAGCTGCTCGGGCAATCACTCAGCTTGAGAACTTAAAAATTGCGGTGCTTGGCGGTGATGTATTCGAAATTGAAGACGGAAAAATATATCAGACTTATGACAGTTGGTATTGCGATCAAAAAGATGACGAGAATGAACAGAATTTTACAAAAAGAAGTATATTAGAAGCCAAAGAATATATTTTGAATTACCCTAAAGGAAAGGTGGGTTTTGCAATAGTTCCGAAAACATAATAATTCAGGAATGCGAGAAGGGGCAGGAAAGGGAGTGGATTTATTTTCTGAAAGATATTTGCTTAAACTCAAAATTGAATGTCATTTGTGAAACAAGCAATCAGAACGCCATACAGTTAAATGGGTAAACTGTGATTTACGGGAAAAAGGGGACAGATTTATTTTTGAACAGATATGGTATGTTTGTCGCATATCACAGGAAGCCGATTAAACATGCCCCGTACCGGACGCCTTATCCTGCCAGATTTTCCGCACCACATTGTGCAACGCGGGCATAACCGCCAGACTGTGTTTGCATCGCCTGCGGACTGTCATTATTACCTTGATATTCTCCAAGAATTCAGCAAGGCATTGGACGTAAAGGTATATGCCTTTTGCCTGATGACGAACCACGTTCACCTGTTGCTTGATCCGGGCACGGATCTCGAGCGGGCATCATGCCTTGTGAAAACGCTTGCCGGTCGAATGACCAGATACCGCAATAAGCTCGAAGGCCGCTCAGGTACCCTCTGGGAAGGACGGTTCAAATCAAGCCCGGTTCAAACGGGCACATATCTTCTCGAATGCTGCCGCTATATCGAATTGAACCCGGTGCGTGCCGGGATGGTAACGGAAGCTGGTAAGTACGATTGGTCGAGCTATTCGCTTCGCACCGACACTAAGCCTGATAACTGGCTGAGTCCGCTTCCGGGCACCAAGCTATGGGGAACCGGAAAGAGGTGGCGAGAACGCTATGCTGAGTTCGTCAAAGAAGGGATTTCCGAAGAGTGCTACCAGCAAATTCACAATGCAGTTAAACGCAATCAATTGACCGGAAATTCCAGATTTGTCGATGAAATCGCTCAAATCATCGGCACAAGAGTTGAGCAAAGAGGGCCTGGACGACCGCCAAAAAACTGACATGGGAGCAGAAAAATAGATCTGTCCCCTTTTTTCCTGTTGTCGCTGATGTAGGCGTGCCGTTTGAGCAGCGCTCGCTACCTTCGAAAGACAAAATAGAGAGATCACTAATAAAGTATGAGGTCTTAAAACCGATTGAAGGCGTAAAGCCAGGGACTGCAGCTCCTTGGTTTGATCAGCCCGGCGGCTGCACTCAACACAAACTGCCCATGAAGATCGAAGAGCTAATCGAACAGGGTTATATCAGGAAAATCAGTGGATGATTGAAATAGAAACGAAGATCAAAGAACGCTACGCACAACTTAGCGAGCTTTTTTTCGGTCACCGTAAGGAGTTTCCTTTCAAGTTCTTTGTTCGGGATGACGGCGGAGGATGCCATGTCGAGTATGATGCAACCGGCAAATTAAGTTTGGTTGGTACAGATCGCGGTAATGAAACCTATCGAGATGAAACATATGACTTGAACGAGCTTATGTATTGGATTTTCCGAAACTTAGCATTTTCTGTTGCTCAAGCTTATGAGTTTAAACACCGTCATCCAACAGATGACAGTCGAAGAATATGGTTTCCCAAGGCAATAGAAGAGATCTCAAAAATATCCGATGATTGGGGCGTCAGAATGAAGAAAGAACAGGATGAGATTCTTCTCAAACATCCGTTCAACGACGATCCGTTTGGCCTGCTAAGCCCTGATTGGACGGCTTCTATGCCAAACAAATACACAGTAAGATACGAAGAGGCAGGCAGCATCTTTGATTACGACCTCGAACCTGCAGGAGATGGTGCGATTTTTTACCGTAATTCAGTTCGGGTAAGTGCAGGAAACAAGGCACCAGAGCCAATCCACGCGGTGCGTGTTGAAGAATGGCTAAAAAAGAAGTTCCGCGTCGAAGTTAATTGTGGTCAGAATCAGTAAGTACAAATCGACGTCCTGACTTGATCCCCGCGTGCTGACATAATCTATCTGTGAGTGCCCGCAGCTGCTCAGGCGTGGCTAGCGCCGACATTCAGCTTGATATTATGTGGTAAAAGCTAAAAAGGGGAGGGGCTCTTTTTTCAACTAGAAAATCAACAGCTTGTGGCGCCGAAGCCATGGACTATTGAGAGCGTTCAAGAGGTGGGGAGCTCGCCCTTACAATGACTGAACACCAACGACAACGAATTGTAGAAATACTTTTACGGCTTTCCTCGCTTTTAATGACTGGAAATCCTGATTCCAAATGGGGCCATAAACTTGAAGTGTTGGCCGGGAAAGACACACTCTGTTCTGAAGACCTTAGGCTACAGGTTAAGGGACTGTTTGGAGGGATGGGGTCATTGAATGATATCGTCCTTTTCCATTCCGATGGTACAGTTGACAGGAACGGGAGTACTGAATTTGATATGCTGTGTTCCCAGCTTTATGAACTTTTGCGATCATCGGCGTAGGGAGGCTGTCAGTTTGCAGCGGACAAAAAGAAGAAAAATAGATCTGTCCCCTTTTCCCTTGGCGAGATTGTATCTGCATATCCTCCAGACCTACCACCAAATCCGAGGCCGTTATGTGTTGGGGTAATAAAGATAGAGATTGGAACAAGCTCGTTTCTGATATTCAGTCAGAAATCGATGCTAACACCACTATTATTCCTTCAAATCACCTAGATTATATTCAGCACTATCTTGATCACGACGAATATAGCATGGCATTTGAATACCTTTACCTTGAAATAATGGAGAGAGAAGACTCTCATTTTACTCTCGGTAAGGAAAAAGCACTTGAAATAGCACTTTTTTTTGGACTGGATGATGAGAATGAGTGCATGGTTGACGGTAAATTTTGGCCAAAATTCAAATCGTTTTTAGAACGAAAAACATAATTCAAAAATTGAGCGTAGGATTATAGCCGCCGGTCATATCGTTATGACCGCCCCCGTTGTCGGGGCAACGGCATCCTGTGACTGATGTGGTTTACGACCAGCGTGGGTGACCGATTTTTGATAATGACACGGTTTTTGATACTCGGTTTACTGGTTCAGATTTTGGCAGCGCTAGTTATCAAACACAGATGAGAATGGCTACACGGGATTTGCGTGCAAATATTTAAACGAACCCGCAGCTAAGAGCACAGTTCGACACTTCGCCGTTGCGGGCGATCCAGTCGGGTCATGCAAAGACTCCCGGCTATACGTGGCATCACCATCAAGATACAGGCCGAATGCAGCTTGTTGACGAGACTGTTCACAGAGAAACCGGTCACATAGGTGGTGAAGCAATGAGTTGAGGGCAGCAAAAATGGCTGGTTTTCGTCTGACAAAAGACAACTGTGATGACATCGGTTTTGCAAAATCATGCTTGCTAGCAGGCGTTGTAACCTTTGACGAGTTTAAGCAGTGGCTGTTTTGGGTTATTGAGAATGAAAGCGAGGTCCCAGCTTATTTTTGGGATATTATTGACCTTCAGGAGTCTTATGAGTTCAAACCCCTTCAGCTCATGGGGTTTAATCCGTACTGGTTGCATAAAGATGATGAAAATGCCGCACTAGACGGAATCGGGTTCAAAAGATGGTCAAATTTTGCAAGTGACTCAAGATCGCGTACTGAGGCATTGCAAAAACTAGCTGAGAATCCACATGTCGAAAAACGTTTCAGGGCGGCATTCCCGTTTATTGAATTGTGAAAGTCATTGTATTCCGCCGAGGTTTACAAACCTTGTTGCTCTGGTAAGGAAAAATCCGAAAGCCTGACGGAAAATCACCTGACGTTAAAAGTCGGGAATGTGCGGGATTTGCTGTGAGCCGCACATTCCCTGTGCCTGAGCCTGTCGGGTGGTGGCAAGTCAGGCAGGTGTTTGTTTTTGTCGCTTTGTTTGCGGGGCTTAGGCCGATTTGCGCTGGTTGGCGGCGTCTTCGGCCTTGATCGCCTCGTCATGCATCAGTGACAGGATCGTGCGTTTGTAATCCATGAATTCCGGACTGGTGAGCGCATCGATATGGCGCGGGCGCGGGATATTGATATCAAGCGATTGCTTGATCAGGCCGGGGCGGGCGGACATCACGTGGACCTCGTCACCGAGGAAGATCGCCTCGTCAATGTCGTGGGTGATGAACAGCACCGTTTTGCGGCGGCTTTGCCAGACATCAAGCAGCAGTTCCTGCATCATCTGACGGGTCTGGCTGTCAAGCGCGCCAAACGGTTCATCCATCAACAAAATGCGCGGATCATTGGCAAGGGCCCGGGCCAGTGCCACACGTTGACGCATGCCGCCCGAAAGTTCCTTGGGATAGGATTTTTCAAATCCGTCAAGATGCACCGCCTTGATCAGATCATCGGCTATGTCTTCGCATTCGGATTTGGAAAGGCCCTTGAGTTTCGGGCCGAACATGACGTTTTCACGAACCGTGAGCCAGGGAAACAGGGTGTAGCTTTGAAACACCATGCCACGATCGGCCGACGGGCCGTTGATCGGTTGGCCATCGAGTTCAAGCCGCCCGGATGTCGGGGTTTCAAGCCCGGCGACAAGACGCAACAACGTGGATTTGCCACAGCCCGACGGGCCGACAATGACGGAAAAGGTATCGTTGGCAACATCAAGCGAGACGTCATCAAGGGCCAGAACCGGTGGTTTGCCCTTGGGTTCGAACCGTACCGTGATGTCACGAAGGGAAAGCATGCTCATGACTGTATCGCCCCTTAAAAATCGGCAGACCAGGGCAGCAAACGCCGGCGTGCCCATTTAAAGAAGAAATCGGTGATCAGGCCCAGAATGCCGATGGTAAAGACACCGAGCAAAATCACGTCGGTAAACAGCCCGCGCATGGCATTGAGGATCATATAGCCAAGGCCGGTATCGGCCGCGACCAGTTCGGCCACCACAAGATAGGTCCAGGCCCAGCCCATGGTGACCCGCAGGTTATCCATCACACCGGGCATGCAGGCCGGAACCAGCACACGCGTCACAACCCGCCTGCGATCCGCACCCAGCGTATAGGCGCAATCAATCAGATCCTTGGAAATCCGGGCTGAAACATCGGAAATCAGAATAAGCTGCTGGAAGAAGGTGCCGAGGAAAATCACCATGATTTTCTGTTCGATCCCGATGCCGATCCACAGGATCAAAAGCGGGATCAGGGCCGAAACCGGGATATAGCGCATGAAACCGGTGATCGGTTCAATCAGCGCCTGCACCGCGCGGAAGCTGCCCATCAGGATGCCGATCGGAACGGCAAAGATGGAAGCCAGGATAAAGCCCGACAGGATGACAACAAGGCTTGCCCACATATGTTCAAACAAAGACATATTGGCCATGCGTTTGATGCCAGCGGCCACCACTTCGTGCGGGGCGGCAAGGAAGTCCCGGGGCGTGATCCCGCCATAGGTGAGCAAGCACCACAGGGCCAGGATAACAGCAACCGAAATCAGCGACAGGGTGACATAGGTTCCCTTGTCGATATCGGTCTTGGGCGAGAAGAGGGATCTGGTCCACATGATGCTTGCTCTTTTAAGTCTTGAACGTGGTGACGTTTGTTATTTCACGATGTCCGCAGCCAGCAGGCTTTTGGGATCGGCTTCGAGCGTGATCAGGCCGCTTTCCTTGCCGAGGGTCATGGCATTGGCAATGGTGCCGACAATGCCATCTTCGTTGGCCGGATCCATGAAGGTCTTGTTCATTGCGTCATCATAAAACGCAATGCCCGCGCGGGTTTCAGCAAAGACCGCCGGATCTTCAAGCCAGCCGCCCACACCCTTTGCCATGATCATGTCGGCGGCTTCTTCGTTGGCCTTCTGCCAGGCAATCGCCTTGGCCCATGCACGATAAAGCGCTTCCATTTCCGGACGACGGGCTTCAAGGGTTTCCTCGGTCGTCACCGCGATATCGGTGATCAGGCCCGGTGCCTTGGAGCTATCGATCAGAAGGTGACCATGTTCGGTGTCCTTGCCACGGGTCAGCCACGGCTCCCACGTTACAGCCGCGTCAACACGCTTGGCGACAAAGGCCGCACCGGCATCACCGGCCGACATGTTCATCGAATTGACGTCAGAAAGGCTCATGCCAGCTTCCTTGAGAAGGACGCTCAGGAAGAACTGCGAAACAGACCCCTCGGTATAGGCGACGTTTTTGCCCTTGAGATCCTCGATGGTTTTGATGTCGGCATTGGCAACAATGCCGTCGCCGCCGCGTGAATCATCAAGCGCAAACAGATAGGTCAGCGGATGGTCGTCGGTGTAAAAACCAAGAACGGTATCAATCGTGGTCACGGCAACATCAATCCGGCCAGCCGCCAGGGCCGGCATACGGGTTTTGACGTCTTCCATCACGACAAGTTTGACATCAAGGCCTTCTTCTTCAAAGAAGCCCTCGTCCTGGGCGATATACAGCGGGCCGTAGCCAACCCAGGTCGAGTGGGCTATGGTCAGTTCCTCGGCCGAGGCGGCGGTGGAAAGCGAGAAGGCGGTTGCGAGGGCCGCACCCGACAGGCAGATTTTCGAAAGAATGCGTTTCATGGATGGTGTCTCCGGTGTGAGATGCTCTCTGATTTAGACTTTGGTTTCTTTGATTTGGCCTTAGCCCGATTTTCGGTTCGGGTTTCTGGTGGCGTTTGACCCGGCCAGCACGCACAGCAATTCATACATCAGCGAAATGCCAAGCCAGGCTGTTCCTCCCGAAGGATCGAAGGGGGGCGAGACCTCGACAAGGTCTGCGCCCACAAGGTTTAGACCGGCCAACAGCCGGATCATTTTTTGCGCCTCGCGGCTGGTGAAGCCGCCGATTTCCGGCGTGCCGGTGCCCGGTGCAAAGGCCGGGTCGACAGAATCAATGTCAAAGCTGACATAGGTTTTATCCATGCCAACAATATCGCGCGCCTCGGCCATGACATCGTCGATGCCGCGATCAATCACTTCTTCCATGCGGATGATTCGAACGCCTTGGGCCAGGCCCCATTCAACATCTTCGCCGTCATACATCGTGCCGCGAATGCCGATCTGAACTACGCGCTTGGGATCAAGGTAGCCGTCCTCGATCGCGCGGCGGAACGGCGTGCCGTGGGTATATTTGAAGCCGTTGAAATAGCTGTCAAAAAGGTCGGTATGGGCATCGAAATGCACCATGCCGAGTGGGCCATCGGCGGCCAGTGCCTTTAAGATCGGATAGGACAGCAAATGATCGCCACCGGCACTGAGTGGCGTGATGCCCTTTGATTTCAGCTTGGCGATGAAGCCCGTCACACTTTCCAGCGTATCCATGATGTCGGCCGGATTGACCGGCGCGTCGCCCAGATCGGCGATATTGCGGTCTTCAAACGGGTTCTGGCTGGTGACCGGGTGTTTGGGGCGGATCATGGTCGATAGATCGCGCAACTGGCGCGGTCCGTGCCGCGCACCCGGACGGTTGGTGGTGCCGCCATCCCATGGCACGCCGACCATGGCGATATCGACCTCGCTTAAGACCGGGTTCTCAATCGACAAATGCGGCGCGCGCATGAAGCTTGCCACCCCGGCATAACGCGGCAGGGTCATCGCCGAGGGCGGAACAAAGGAAATAGCGGACGCAGTATCGGTTTTGTCAGCAGTGTTGGGCATGAAGGCAGGTCCTGGCGTGGTGGCGATGGTGGCGATGGTGGCGATGGTGGCGGCAAGCCGTCGCGGTCGGGTGGGGTGAGCGCGGTCACGGCAATTATCTCAAAAGCTTGCCCAAACATTGCCACGCGGGGACGTGTTCAATAATATGAAACTTTCAAACTAAACGTCTGATTTTTTCAACGTAATGCTTTCACGAAGGTCTGCCGCCGATGTCAGTAACACTTCCGCCGCTCAGTGATGTCGATTTCCGCCAGTTGCGGATTTTCAGGACCATCGTCGAAAGCAACGGTTTCACCGCCGCCCAGGACGAGCTTGGCATTTCAAGATCGACCATCAGCACCCAGATGTCCGCCCTTGAAACCCGGTTGGGGGTCAAGCTTTGTCGGCGCGGGCGGTCGGGCTTTTCGCTGACCGAACATGGGCAAAAGATCTATAGCGAGGTGATCAAACTGTTTGCCGCGGCCGACTCATTTAGGGCCGAAGTCGGGGCGATCCGCGGCAATATGGTGGGGGAGCTTCGCATTGGTGTTGTCGATGCCATGGTCGAAAACCCCAATTGCAAGCTGGATCGGGCGATTGCGCTGTTTCATGAACGCGCGCCGGGCGTACATCCGACCTTTGTCGTGGTGTCGCCCAACCAGATTGAAAACGCGTTGCTCAGTCGGCAGATGGAAATCGCCGTCATGCCCAACCAGCCGATGAACGCGGCCGTGCAGATGCAGCAGCTTTTTCACGAAGAACAGACGATGTATTGCGGCAAGGAGCATCCGTTGTTTGAAAAGGCCCATGAAAAAATGCCAATCGAACAACTGGCCGAACAGAAATACGCCCGGCGCGGCTATTCGGTGGCGCTTGCGTTCCAGTCGCTGTTCAAACATCCGCCCAGTGCGACGGCCTATGACATGGAAGGGCTGGCCTATCTGATCCGAAGCGGGAAGTTCGTCAGCTTCCTGCCAACCCATTTCGCGCGGCAATGGGTGGAGCGCGGTGAAATGCGCGCACTTCGACCTGATCTGCTCAGCTTCAAGATCGCCATGTGTGTCGCCAACTTCCCGCAATCGGTGATGTCACGCATGGCGCGTGTGTTCCGCGAATGCCTGATCGAGGTCCATCCGACGGTGACCGCAATCAAAACCGTGCCGCCGACGCTGGATAAGAAGTGATTAGAGGCGGAAGCGGTTGCGCAAACCCAAGCCGATCAGGAACAGGAAGATGAAGCTTAGGATACCTTGTCCGATCATTATAGCGTCGACAAGTAAGTTTGGGGCGTCGCTATAAAGGACTTTTATCGCGTCGTCTCGCAGGCTGCGAGACTGTGGTAGAAATGGGAGGCTGTTGCTAGCTGCTAAGGTGATTGCATGGCCCCAACTCTTTTCCAAAGTGAGTGATAATTCGCTTGCAAACGTTTTGTATAGACAGATGCTCGCAAGTGTCAGCAGTATGAGGGCGACAAAGGGTCTAAGGATATTCTGCCCATAGTTGCTAGAAGCGCTAAAGATCGCATCCAAAAATGAACCAAGAAATGATGTTTCTTGCCACCTCCTAGCTCTATTTTCGTCTGCTGAAAATCTTAATGCGGTCTGATGGTCTTTGTTGGTTTCAGCAATTTCTTTTAAGCGTCGCAGCCGAACTGAATCCTCCGGATCAACTGCTACCTTGTATATATGTCTAAGCCAATTATGAAACGGAGATTTGCGACGTAACATCACTTTTAGTTCGCTGAGTTCAACTTGATTTGAAGATCTCGTTGCTAGAAGATTTGGCACACTGTTCAAATTTCCTTTTAAGAAAAGCGGTCCTTCGAATGATGAGCCTAACAAATCTAATAGTTCTAATTTAGAAGAGGATTCGGAAAGGTCAAAAAGTCCTAGTCCTTTGACATGAAGTCCTTGAGCATTAATTTCCTTTAATTCAATTGACGCGGGCCGAAAGAAAAGCTCTCCAATTTTTGCCAGGCTCATTTCGAGCTCATCACCTGAAAAAAATGTATCCTCAAAATAAAGTCCGCCAATACCAAAGTCTGTTCTGGCGAACGAGGAGCTGGCCAGAAACCTAGTTTTCGTAAAGAACAGGTCTCCGCTACTAAGTTTTGCAAAAGAGAAATCTACTTCCGTTCCACCAAAAGTAGCTTCTGAGAAGTCAACATCACCATCGCCAAACTCGGCTCGAACGAAAGAGGCCCCTCCAGTTCCGAAATCATATCCGGAAAAAGAAAGGTCTCCATCATTGTCTCGTTCATGGCTAAAATTGGTGTTTCCAAAATTGATATATGCGCCGGAGTTCTTCGCAATCCACTCGTTCCATGCGGCTCTGCCTTTCCGCCAAAGTTGAAGAGCGTCGTCTCCTTCAAGGGTGAGGGGTTGATCCGTTTGGCTCTTGTTGCTCATTGGTATGACTCGCCCAGCTTCCAATATTGCGCGCAAATTTTGAATATTATACTCTTAAAAGTAGCATTTGGCGATGTAAAAGCCTATTAGCCTTTTGCTCGTCTGCTGCTTGGGCGTTATGGTTTGTCGGGGCAGGGGAATTAACCAAAACGGATCACCAAGACCATGCTGTCATCGCTTAATATCCGTCATATGCGTGTGTTTGTCGCAGTTGCCGATCAGGGGAATTTTACGGCTGCGGCCGGGGTTTTGGGCCTTGGGGTGCCTGCGGTTACCGCAACCATTCGCCAGTTTGAAGATGTGACGGGGGCCGCCCTTTTTGATCGCACGACACGGCAGGTGGCGCTGACGCAGACCGGGGAGCGGTTCCTGCCGATTGCCCGGCGGTTGTTGGCCGATTTTGAAGAGGCGCTTGGTGACCTTGATGCGTTGTCCAAGGGTGTCGGGGGCAAGATTACGATTGCGGCCGCACCCTCGGTTCTGACCCGCATTTTGCCCGCCGTGATTTCCGAATTTGTCGCCGCCCATCCCGATGCGCGCATTCGTCTGGATGAACGCAATGCCGGTGAAGTGCATGAGGCGGTGGCAAATAATGCCGCCGATTTCGGCATTGCCGGGGAGTGGCAGGCGTTGCCCGATATTGCCTTTCGCCCGCTATTTTCCGACCGGTTTGGCGTGCTGTGCCGGGCCGATCATGCCTTTGCCCAAAAATCTGTTTTGCGCTGGTCGGACTTGACCGGCGAGAAGCTTGTCGGGTTGGGCCCTGAATCCGGGACTGGCGCAATGATGGCGCAGCCCGGTGTGACCAGCGATCTTTCAAGCGATACCATGCCGGTCCTGAGCCCTGCTGTGCGCGACGCGGTGGCGGCGGGTATTCCTGCGGCGAAGACGGTTCTGGCCCGGGCGCAAAAGGCGATGCGGGCCGAGGAAAAGGTGCTGAAATCGCTTGATCCGAATGCCAGCAACACACGGGAAGACGGGGAGCTTGCCTTGGGCGCAAGCGGCCCGATCCTGCCGCGTCCGATTGTTGAAACATCCAACACCATTACGCTGGCGGCCATGGTCGCCGAAGGGGTGGGGATCACGGTTTTGCCGGAACTGGCGGCAAGGGTTTCGGATATGGCGGCACCGGAAAAGCTGGTGTTTGTGCCACTCACCACCCCGGAACGCCATCGCCATATCGGCGTGATTACGCGCAAAAGCAAAAGCCTGTCACCGATTGCGCGGCTGTTCCTTGATCAGGTGATTGCGCTTGCCCCCAAACAGGACCTTCCGGCCAGTTTGACGTGGTATTAGGCCGGGGTCGTTTTCGGTCATTTGATATCATTGCTGGCAGATGGTGCGGTTTGCGACATATCATGACCAGTGAGCCGAACAATATGACCCAGGTGCAGGAGATGGCATGAGCGAGCGTGCGAAGCAATCGACGGCGACCAACCGCAAACAGATCAACCTTGCTCTTCAGGGCGGGGGATCGCACGGGGCGTTTACCTGGGGCGTTCTGGATCGCTTGCTTGAGGATGAAGAGATCGAGCTTGAGGCGATTTCGGGCACGTCGGCCGGGGCGATGAATGCCGCCGTGGTGACGTCGGGCTTTTGCAAGGGCAAATATGACGGCGCGCGCGAGGATCTTGAGCGGTTCTGGTCTGCGGTTTCCGAGGCCGCCCGGTTCAGCCCGCTGCAACGTTCCCCGATTGATGTTTTGTTTGGCAATTGGTCGCTTGGCAATTCGCCGATGTATCAGTGGCTTGATATGAGTGCGAAACTGTTTTCGCCCTATGACCTTAATCCGGCGGGGGATAATCCGCTGGCGGCGCTTTTGGCCGATGTGGTCGATTTTGATTTGTTAAACAAAAGCCCGACCAAGCTTTTCATCACCGCGACCAATGTCGAAACCGGGCAGGCACGGGTGTTTCGCAACCCCGATATCAGCCTTGATGTTTTGCTGGCCTCGGCCTGTTTGCCCAATATTTACAAGACCGTCGAGATTGATGGCGTGCCCTATTGGGACGGGGGATATTCCGGTAACCCCAGCCTCGGTCCGCTGGTACGGGAATGTTCGGCCAATGACACGGTGCTCGTACAGATCAATCCGGTGAAACGGCCGGGGATCCCGAAAACCTCGCACGAGATATCAAGCCGTTTGAACGAGATTTCGTTTAACAGCAGCTTGGTCAAGGAACTGCGCATGATGTCGGTGATCCGCAAGGACATGCCGCCCCATCAATGCGAAGCCAGCAGTTGGGGCACCATGCGCATGCATCTGATTGCCAGTGACGTGATGCTTGAGCTGGATCATACATCGAAGATGAATGCGGAATGGGATTTCATGACCATGCTGCGCGACAAGGGGCGTGAGGCAGCAGGGGTGTTTCTTGAAAAACATCGCGGCGATATCGGCAAAACCCTGACGCTTGATCTTGAACAGTTTGCGCCCGATTACGTTTAGGGCGTTGTCGTCGGCCAATCAGCCCGATTTGCCGTAGCGCAGGCCATCAATCATTAGATCCAGCATGCGATAGGTATGTTGCATGCCTTCATGATGTTCGGGGTCGTCGCCCGCTTTGCCCCCTGAGGTGCTTCCGGCACTGGCAAGGTTGCCAATGGCGCGCAGCAGATCATAGGCATCGATGTCTGATCGGGCTTCGCCCGCCTTGGCGGCGGCGGAAAGCAGGTTTTGCAGGGCCGGTTCAAAGTTGCTGCGGAAGTAATCGGGCAGGGCATCAAAGGCCGGGTCGCCCGAATGAAGGGCCGATGCCAATCCCTTTTTCGTGACGATAAACTGGCAATAGCGCCTGAGCCAGCGCGACAGGGCCTCGCCCGGAGGGTGGTCCTTTGCCAGCGTTTTGGCATCGGCGGCACAGGCATCAACTTCGCGTTTGAACACGGCAACGACCAGATCGCTTCGTTTGGGAAAACGGCGATAGAGCGTGCCGACCCCAACCCCGGCGGTTTTGGCAATTTCACGCACCGGTGCATCAACACCCGAGGTGGCAAAAACCGTCTTGGCGGCTTCAAGCACCGCATCTTCATTGCGGGCGGCATCAGCACGGATGCGTTTTTTTGTGCCGGGGATTTCTTCCTGCATCGCTTTGTTTTTCCACAATAAGCCAGCGTGATCGCACGCGGACGGAGTCCGGGTGTTGAAATTCATGCTTGATAAACGGAACATTGTTCCGTATTTGGATTGGCAACAGGAACGTCGTTCCGTTTGTTGGTTTATAGGCGAAGTCGATGGTTTCGCCAAGCAAAACAAGGATGCTTTTCATGAACAATCTGATCACCAGTGCCCGTCATATTCCGGTTCGGGATGCGGTGCCGGCCCTTTCGATTTGTCCGGTGATTTTGCCGGTTGCTGATCGGCCGCAGCCAATTGAAATGCGGATTACCCTGCCTGCGGTGGGCGATCATTTTCCGATCATCCTGTTGTCGCACGGGCATGGGCCGTCGCTTTATATTCCGTCGATGAATGGCTATGGCCCGCTGGCACAGTTTTACGCAGAGCAGGGCTTTGCCGTGATCCAGCCGACCCATGGCAATTCGAAAGTTGCCGGGTTTGGGCCGGACGCACCGGGGGCACCGTTTTTCTGGCGGTCGCGGGTCGAAGACTTCAAGCATATCATTGACCATTTGTCCGACATCGAAGCCGCTCACCCGATCCTTGACGGGCGACTTGATCATGACCGGATTGCGGCGGTCGGGCATTCGCTTGGCGGGCAGACGGTGGGGATGTTACTTGGCGCGCGGTTGACCGATATTGCCGATCCGGACGCGCAGGATGTCAACCTTCTGGAGCCGCGGATCAAGGTCGGTGTGTTGCTGGCGGCCCCGGGCAATGGCGGGGAGAGCCTGAGCGAGCATGCGCGCGCGAACTATACCGCGCTTAACCCCGACTTTTCCCATATGACGACACGCACCCTTGTGGTGGCGGGGGATGAGGACGATAACCCGCACCTGACCACGCGCGGGGCGGCATGGCACACCGACCCGTTCCATTGCAGCCCGGGCGGTGATTATTTGCTGACCCTTAAGGGCGGCAAGCACGGGTTAGGCGGTATTGCAGGCTACGATGCCAAGGAAGCCGATGATGAAGATCCCGATCGCCTTGCCGTGACCCAGCGGATGAGTGCGGCCTATCTGCGCAGCGCATTTGATGACAGCGACCCGGCATGGGCCAAGGCGTGTGATGCGCTGGCAACCCATGGTGCGGAACTGGCGCATGTGACGGGCAAGTAAATTTCGACCTGCTTTGCGGGCCATGGTGGTCGGCGGCGTCAGCAGTGGGGTGCTGTGCAGATTGCAGTTGCCCGCAATCGGGCGTAACGTGAATACCGTCCTGAACAACGTCCCTGAACAACGTCCCTGAACATCATGGCCCAAAGCGAACTTGAAAAAATGCAGGCCGGGGAATGGTATTCCTGCCTTGATCCGGAACTCACCGTGATGCGCCATCGCGCGCTTGAGGCGTGCCATGAACATAGCGTGCTCTATCCCGCAGAGCGCGGCAATATCGGGCCAAAGCTGCGCGCACTGTTCGCATCGTGTGCTGATGATGTGCGGATCGAGGCGCGGTTTCATTGTGCCTATGGCATCAATATCCATTTGGCCTCCGACGTGTTTTTGAATGTCGGCTGTGTGATCCTTGATACAGCCCCCGTGAAGATCGGGCGGCATTCGATGCTGGGCCCGAATGTGCAGATTTACTGTGCCGATCATCATCGCGATCCGGAGCTTCGCAAGCAGCACTTGGAAATCGCCCGACCGGTGACGATTGGCGACAATGTCTGGATCGGCGGCGGGGCGATTATTCTGCCGGGGATCAGCATCGGGGATGATGCGATCATCGGCGCCGGGGCCGTGGTGACGCGCGATGTTGCGGCGGGTGCGACGGTTGTTGGCAATCCGGCAAAGCCGATTGCGCGGTGAGGTGTTTATCCTTTGCGAGGATTCCCGCCTGCGCGGGAATGACAGTGCAAAAAAAGAGGCAACCGGCCAGGGGTGGACGCGGTTGCCATGGAGCGAGTGACGAGCTCCAAGTTGGGACAAACCTTTGCAGGGTGTCACAGGGTAAGCGTTAAGTTTGGTGCTTCCGGGTCAGGCGACGTCGTCCGTTGCCGGGTGGCGTTTGCGGCCGGTGATCATCGCGCGGACCAGATTTTCGTGATGGCGGATGCTGGCCAGCAACACGCCGCCGACATGCAGCAGCACCAGGAACAACAGGCCGTTTGCCAGCGCCTCGTGGGTTTCTTCCACCCATTCGGAGCCCCAGAACATGGTGGTGGTGTACATCCAGCCCGTGAGCGCACAACCGGCCATGGCCAGCATCAGGGCCACGATCATCGCCGCCCCGGCCGGGTTATGGCCAAGATAACGGGGTTCCGTGCCGCGCAGGATATCGCCAAGATATTGAAGCGTTGCGGTGGGGCTTTTAATGAATTGGGTGAAGCGGGCATATCTTGTGCCGATCAGGCCCCAGATCAGGCGCAGCGCAATCAGGCCGCCCGCGGCATAGCCCGCCCAGTGATGCAGGCTGTCCCACTCATCGGCTGTGATCCAGGCGATGACGAAACTTGCCGCCAAGCCCCAGTGGAACAGGCGGACAAACGGGTCCCATACTTTGACAGACATGATGCGTGCTCCTGACTGTTGAATGCGTTTTTAGCTGGCTGGTTCAGAGAGGCGGCTTTGACCGAGGGCACCCGTGCAGGCAGGCACGGGGTCGGGGGACAGACTTTCGGTCAAAGCCGCACTCACCCGAGGGAGGCGCGATTAAAATCAGTCGTCTTCCTTGACGAGCTCAAAAGTCGCCGGGTTGAAATAGGCTTCAACCTTCTTGCCATCGGCCTTGACGGCATAAACTTCGTAGCAGCCTTCATCTTCCTTGATCTTGCGGACGTCCCAGCCCTCGGCGGTCAGTTTTTCCTTGAGCGCATCCATGCTCTGCCATTCGGATTTCGGCACGTTGCAATAATCGTCACTGGCCTGTGCGGTGTGCGCCGTCAGGCCAAGGGAGGCAGTGGCAAGAAGCGTGGTGGCAAACAGGCCAAAGGCGGCTTTCTTCAAAACAGTGTTTTTCATGGCTCGGTTCCTTCATAAGATAGGGGATATGTCATGATCGGTGCGGAGTATGGCGTTCTTCCCTGACAGCAACCTGAACCGGATATTTTTCACCGTTCAGCACATTGTCAGGAAACGCCCTTAACCAAGGCCGATTGTGCAAAGCATTGCGATGAGGTTTGGGTGCGTATTCTTCTGGTCGAAGATGAATTGATGCTGGCAGACGCGGTGCGCGATCATTTGCTGGCAAGCGGCGAGGCGGTCGATCACAGCGCAAGTGTGGTCGATGCCGAGATCATGCTGCGCGGCACCAACTATGATGTGTTGCTGCTCGATCTTAACCTGCCCGATGGCAAGGGGCTTGATTTGCTGCGCGATTTGCGTCGCCAAGGATCGGCCACACCGTGCATTATCCTGACCGCACAGGATCAGATTTCGGATCGGATCGAGGGGCTTAATGCCGGGGCGGATGATTACCTGGTCAAGCCGTTTGATCTGAATGAGTTATCAGCCCGCCTGGCGGCGGTGTCGCGGCGCTATAGCGGCAATCCCAATCCGTTTGTCGAGCTGGAGGGCGGGGTCGAGGTCGACCTTGCCGGGCGGTCGGTTTTGCGCGATGGCGAACATATCGATCTGACATCGCGCGAATGGGCGCTGTTTGATCAGATGGTCAAACGGCCGGGCCAGACATTATCGAAACGCCAGCTTGAAGAAGCGCTTTATGAATTTGGTGCCGAGATCGAAAGCAACACGGTCGAGGTATATGTCAGCCGCCTGCGCCGCAAGCTTGGCCGCGATGTCATCAAAACCGTGCGCGGTGTCGGCTATCGGGTTGAGGGATAAGCAACGCCATGGGCAAAAATCCCAAAAGAAGTTTACAAGCGATCCTGACCCGGCGATTGACGCTTACGGTTGGGGTGTTCTGGCTGGCGGGCTCGGTTCTTGCGGCGATGACGATGTATCATGAAATGCAGGAAGCGTTTGATAACAGCCTTGTCACCACGGCCTATCGCTATGCCCCGCTGATTGATGAGTACCTTAAGGATCACAAGGGTGGCAGCCCGCAAGAAGTCCTGCCGAGCCCGGCCATGGGCGAAATCCTGACCGATGATCACGGCGATGGTGACGGGGACGAGGAGCTTGGCGAAGATTACCTGATGTATCATGTGCGCGATGGCGGCGGGCGGCTTTTGCTCCGGTCGTTCAACGCCGAGGAAGAACCGTTTGAAGCCCCCCTGGTCGAGGGGTTTTATAACGAGGAAGATTTCCGCATTTACAGTGCGGTCCTGCTGGGTGGGCAGAGGGTGATCCAGGTGGCAGAGCCGCTTGAGCACCGGCGCGAGGCGCTGATGGAAAGTGTTCTCGCCCAGTTCCTGCCAATTGCGCTTTTGATCCCGGTGGTGATCATTCAATTGATTGTCGTGCTGCGCGGCGGGTTGAAACCGATCAAACGCGTGCGTGACGAAATCGAGGAACGTGGCGAAGGCAATCTGCAACCGATTGAGCAGGACGAAGCACCCGAAGAAATCAGCACCATTGTCACGGCGGTCAACCGGTTGATGGCAAAGCTTGAGGCGGCACTCAGTGTCGAGCGCAGCTTTACCGCCAACAGTGCGCATGAGCTGCGCACGCCGATTGCTGTGGCGCTGGCACAAACGCAAAGGCTTCTGGCGGAACTGCCCGAAGGTCACGCGGCCCGCAAACGTGCGGTCCAGACGGAAGAGGCGCTTAAACGCCTGTCGCGGTTGTCCGAAAAGCTTTTGCAGCTGGCACGCGCGGAATCAAGCGGCGGCTTTAGCCCAACGGGCCATAATCAGGATCTTGGCCCGACGCTTAATCTGGTGATTGAAGACCTCAAGCGGGCCGGGATGGAAGGGGCAGATATCCGTTTTGATGCCGACAATCTGGCGACATTATCGGCCAATATCGATCTGGATGCCTTTGCGATCTGCATGCGCAACCTGATTGAAAATGCCCTGAAATATGGTGGCGATGAAGAGCCTGTTGATATCCGTGTTACTGAGGGGCACATCGTGCAAGTCGCAAATGGTGGCGCGCCGGTCAGCCCGGATGAACTGGATCAACTGACCACGCGGTTCAAACGATCGAGCAACAAGGCCGATGGATCGGGACTGGGGTTGGCGATTGTCGAGGCGATTGCACGCAATACCAAGGCAGAGCTCAAGCTTTATTCCCCGCGCCCGGATCATGCGGACGGCTTCATGGCCGAGCTTCGTTTGCATCAAAGCTAAGCGCACAAACAGCCCCCATAAAACGTCTGACCAGCAATGCAACCCCGGAAAACTGGGTTGAAGATTTGCGATCATGGCGCGGGATTACCGTTTTATGTTTTGAGATCGAAACGTCATAAATGGCAGTTTTCCGCCATTGTAAACGTTTCAAATGTTCATAAAATGGAAACACAAATGTTATCGAAGTGACTTCTTCGTTGGGTATGGTTTGGCCCGTCGAAGGAGTTTTGTTGCAGATGACACCCAAACCCACCATGCGCACAGTCGCCGCCAAGGCCGGCGTTTCAATCGCAACCGTATCACGGGTGATCAATTGCCCTGATGAGGTGCCGACTGAGACGGTTGAACGTGTGCGTGCGGCCATGGCGTATCTGAAATATCGGCCAAACATGAATGGCCGACGCCTTAAAATGGCGCAGACGCGGTCTGTCGGGGTTTTGGTGCCAACCATGGCCAACCCGGTTTTTGCAACATCGGTCCAGGGGATCGAGCAGGCCGCCAATGAGGACGGCCTGACCGTTCTTTTGACGTCATCGGAATATGATCCGGAACGCGAATTGGGCGCGGTTTCGACATTGCTCAATAACCGGGTGGACGGGTTGATCCTGACACTGGCCAATGCCGATGATAATCGCGTGATCGATCTTTTGATCAGTGAAAACATCCCGTTCGTGTTGCTGTTTAACCAGCCAAGCCGAACGGATGTGGCGTCCATCAGTGTCGATAACGCCAAGTCGGCCTATGACATCACGCAGGCGATGATTGCACAGGGGCATCGCAAGCTTGCGATGGTGGCCGGCCATTTTGAAAGTTCGGACCGTTCGCGCCAGCGTTATGACGGGTTCTGTCAGGCCATTAACGATGCACACCAAAAGGACGGGGTGGAGATGGCGGCCCCGCGCCTGTGTCAGGTCGGGTTTGGCGAGACCGATCTTGAGGGCATTCTTGAAAGTTTTCTGACCGGGCCGGACGCGGTCACGGGTCTTGTCTGTTCGACTGACATGCTGGCGATTGCCGCAATCAGCGCATGCCGCACCTATGGGCTTTCGGTCCCGGGGGATGTGTCGGTCGGGGGCATTGACGGAATTGCGGTGGGTGGGCTGATCACACCGAAACTGTGTTCGGCCGTTCAACCCACCCAGAAGATGGGCCAGCAGGCGCTTGCATTCCTGCTGGGCCTGATACGGGGGCAGACAGAACCGCAAAGTTTGCTTTTGCCCCATCAACTTAGCACGGGTGAGTCGATCGGACCCGCCCGGCATCAGTCATCACCCCGATTATAGGGAGATCAAAAGTGCGTTTCAAACAACTTGTCATGGGTGTGAGCCTTGCGGTTGCTGCCACGGCGGCACAGCCTGCCTTCGCTGATGAAGCAGCGATTTGCTATAACTGCCCGCCGGAATGGGCTGACTGGGGCGGACAGCTCAAGAATATTTCGAAAGATCTGGGCATTGATGTCCCGCAGGATAACAAAAACTCGGGCCAGACCCTGTCGCAGCTTTTGGCGGAAAAAGAAAACCCGGTTGCTGATGTTGCCTATTACGGTGTGTCTTTTGGCATCAAGGCCAATGAAGCCGGTGTTGTTCAGAACTACAAGCCGACCAATTTCGATGCGATCCCGGATGGTCTGAAAGACCCGAACGGCGCATGGTTTGCGATCCATTCCGGCACGATTGGCCTGTTTGTCAATGTTGACGCGCTTGACGGTGCGCCGGTCCCGCAAAGCTGGAATGACCTTTTGAAACCGGAATACAAAGGCATGGTCGGGTATCTTGACCCGTCAAGCGCCTTTGTCGGCTATGCCGGTGCGGTTGCGATCAACCGTGCCATGGGCGGGTCACTTGATGATTTCACGCCGGGTATCGAGTTCTTCAAGAAGCTGAAGGAAAACGATCCGATCGTGCCGAAACAGACCGCCTATGCACGTGTTCTGTCGGGTGAAATTCCGATCCTGCTTGATTATGATTTCAATGCCTATCGCGCGAAATACAAGGACAGTGCGAATGTTGAATTCGTCATCCCGTCCGAGGGCACGGTTACGGTGCCGTATGTCATGAGCCTGGTTGCCAACAACCCGCATGGCGAGAACGGCAAAAAGGTTCTGGATTATGTGATGTCGGAAAAAGGCCAGTCCCATTGGGCAAATGCCTTCCTGCGTCCGGTGATCCCGAGTGCAATGTCGCCGGAAGCGGCATCCAAGTTCCTGCCGGAAGCCGACTACGCCCGTTCACAGCCGGTTGATTACGCCAAGATGGCAACCGTACAGACCGGGTTCTCTGACCGTTATCTGGCCGAGGTACGTTAAGGTGTCGATGGACCTTGATTTGAAGGAGGGGCGTTCGCGCCCTTCCTTGCTTTCATCCTTCTTAACCCCGCGCGCAGCGGCCGCAAGCCCGGCGATCCTGACGGTCTTGCTGATCCCGGGGCTTGTGATTGTTGCGGCGTTCTTTTTGATCCCACTTGCGCGTGTTGCGGTCGAAGTCGGCAACGGGCCGGAGGGCTGGGGGACGTATCTTCTGATCCTGACCAATGCGCGGTATCTGGAAAGTCTGATCCAGACGCTTGCGATGTCGGCAGGCGTCACGATGATGGCGTTGGTCCTGTGTGCGATTGTCGGGCTGTTTTTGGTGCGCAACAGATTTGCCGGACGCAGCATTTTGATCGGGACATTGACCTTGCCGTTGTCCTTTCCGGGCACGGTGGTTGGCTTCATGGTGATCATGCTGGCCGGACGCCAAGGTGTGATTGGCGGGCTGACGGATGCGGCCTTTGGGGCCAAACTTGTCTTTGCCTATGACATTGCCGGTCTTTTTATCGGCTATCTGTATTTTTCGATCCCGCGCGTGATCTTGGCGGTGATGGCATCTGCCGAGAAGCTTGACCTGCAGCTTGAAGAAGCGGCGCGGTCGCTTGGTGCGTCGCGGTTTCGTGTGATTTGCGACGTGATTTTACCCGGCCTCATGCCCGGCCTGATTTCATCAGGCGCCATTTGCTTTGCAACGGCGATGGGCGCGTTTGGCACGGCCTTTACACTGGCGACCGATATCGATGTGTTGCCGATGGTGATCTATACCGAGTTTACCCGGAATGCCAATATCCCGGTGGCAGCTGCCCTTAGCATCGTTCTGGGCCTGATCACCTGGGCGTGTTTGGCTGCGGTGCGCAGCTTTACCGGCGAGGGCAAAAGCCTGCCGGTGCGTGGAGGGGCATGATATGCGACGCACAGGTGTCTTTTACGCGCAGCTTGGCCTGACCATTTTGCTGTGCCTGTTTATCGTGGTGCCGATCGTGATGTCGGCCCTTGCCGGGGTGACGGTCAATGTGTTTCAGGGATTGTCATCGGGCCTGACGCTGCGCTGGATATTCGAGGTCTGGGATCTTTATGCATCAAGCATCTTTTTGTCATTGTGGCTGGCGATTGCCTGCCTGTTCGTGACGCTGATTGCCGGTGTGCCGTTGGCTTATGTCCTGGTGCGCAAGCCCGGCCGCGCCACCCGGTTGTTTGAAGAATTGCTGACACTGCCGGTGGCGATCCCGGGGTTGGCCTTGGCGCTCGCACTTTTGATCACCTATGGCGGGGTCAGTGGATATCGATCCAGCTGGCTTTTCATCCTGACCGGGCATGTGTTGTTTACCCTGCCATTCATGGTGCGATCTGTCGCGGCGGTGATGTCGGCGATGGATATGAAAACCCTTGAGGAAGGGGCGGCAAGCCTTGGTGCCGGGTTCTGGCGGCGGTTCTTTACCGTGATTGTGCCCAATGCCAAGCCGGGCATACTTGCCGGTGCGTTGATGGTGGTGACGCTCTCGGTCGGGGAGTTCAACCTGACCTGGATGTTGCATACGCCGCTGACCAAAACGCTGCCGGTCGGGCTTGCGGATGCTTATGCTTCCATGCGCCTTGAGATCGGCAGTGCATATACCCTGATTTTCTTTGTACTGATCATGCCGTTGCTGATTGTCATGCAACTACTGGCAAACCGGGGCAGCAAGCCCGCACGCGCGACGGCGGAGGATAAATAATGACCACTTCCCAAAAACAGGCAGCGCAGGCGCAAGATGCCGGCACTGCGATTGCGCTGACAAACTGTGCCAAGACTTTTGCCGATGGCACGCGCGCGCTGATGCCCTTTGATCTGTCGATCACGGCGGGCGAGACGCTGGTTTTGCTGGGGCCATCGGGCTGTGGCAAAACGACGATCCTGCGCATGATTGCCGGATTGGAATTCCCCGATGCGGGTGGTGCCATTCATTTTGGCGAAGATGACGTCACCCGCCATTCGATTGAGCAACGTCGGGTGGGCATGGTGTTTCAGTCCTATGCGCTGTTTCCCAATATGACCGTGGCTGAAAACGTGGCCTATGGCCTTAAGGTGCAAAAGGTTGGCAAGGCCGAACGCGATCAGCGCGTGCGCGAAATGCTTGAAATGATGCATATCGACATGCTGGCCGATCGCCGGGTTGATCAGCTTTCCGGTGGGCAGCGCCAGCGTGTGGCCCTTGCGCGCGCCATCGCACCGCGCCCGCGTGTTTTGCTGCTCGACGAGCCGTTGACCGCCCTTGATGCCAAGCTTCGTGTGCGGTTGCGGACCGAAATCAACGCGCTTTTGCGCAAGCTTGGCATTACGGCGATTTACGTCACCCATGATCAGGAAGAAGCCATGGCACTGGGCGACCGGATCGTTGTGATGCAAAAGGGTGAAATCGCGCAGATCGGGACACCACAGGAAATCTATCGTGCGCCGAAAACCCCGTTTGTGGCCGACTTCGTCGGGGCGAGTAATTGCCTGAAGGTCGATATTGAAAACGGGCGGGCGTTGCTGGGCCGTGTGGATGTTGATGTGTCGCGCGCATGGAACGCCAACCCCGCCACAGATGGCCTGTCGGAGATCTATTTCCGGGCAGATGGGCTTATGCTTTGCGCGCCCCATGATGCGCATTTCACGGCAACCGTCGAGGCGGTGTCGTATCTTGGGGAAAAGCTGCGCGTGACAGTGGCCGGGATCGGCAATGATGCGGTGATAGTCGATACCGATCCGGACAGCGTGGTGAGGTTGGGGGAAACGGTGCATTGCCGCTTGGTACCTGAAAAACTGACCATGTTTGCGGCGAACTGAGTTCGCAAATTCCAAGAAGAATAAAATCGAGATACGAGAGAATTAAGAGCATGCTTATTGCGCAACTAACCGATTTGCATATCGGTGTCGGACGGCGCCTGGCCTATCGCAAGGTGGATACAGCAACGGCCCTTGAACGGGCGGTAGCACGGGTGAATGCCATGGTGCCGCGCCCGGATATGGTTGTGTTTACCGGTGATATTGGTGATCTGGGAACGCCCGATGAATACGCACTGGTGAAAGACATCCTGCGCGACCTTGACGTGCCGTTTTACATGATCCCGGGTAACCATGATCAACGTGCGCCATTGCGCGCGGCCTTTGCGGATGCCATGCCCATCGAGGATGGGGGGGCGTTCATCAATTATGTGGTCGATGCCGGTCCGGTCCGGTTGATCGCGCTTGATAGCCTTGATGAAGGTCGGCCGGAGGGCAAATTGTGTTCAGCCCGACTGGATTGGTTGGAGCGCACGCTGCATGACGGTGATGACCGGCCTTGTGTCTTGTTTGTCCATCACCCGCCGGTCGCGGTCGGGATCAAGCATATGGATGATCAGCGCCTTCTGAGCGGGGCAGAGACATTTGCCCAGATCGTGCTGGCGCATAAAGACCGCATTCAGGCGATCATGTGTGGTCATCTGCACCGTCCGATCCATACACGGTGGGCAGGCGTGCCGTTGATTGTTGCGCCGTCCATTGCCCATCAGGTCGCGCTGGATTTGCGCGATGACGGACCGTCGGCCTTTACCATGGAACCGCCCGCGATGCATTTGCATCGCTGGGATGAAAAGCAGCAATGCCTTCTGACCCATCTGGCCTATGTCGACCAATATGACGGACCACATCCGTTCTTTGACGAGAACGGCAGACTGATTGTCTGAAAAAAGGGTGGTGGGCCTACTTGCCCACCCCGACCTTGATCGCGAGTTTGCGAAGCGGGCCGATGCGGTTGATGGCGGTGAGGCCGGCGTAGCGCAGGTCACGCAGTGTCTTGGGTTCGAACATTGATGCGCGGTTAAGCAGATCAATGCCGCCGACCCGCATGACGGTTTTGGGCAACTGGCGACGTTCGTAGGATTTTAGAAGCGGGGTCGCGCCGATATCCTCGCCATGCAGTTTGGCCTTGGCCATCAGTTCGGCCAGGGTTTCGATGTCATGCAGGCTCATATTTAACCCTTGCGCGCCGATTGGCGGCACGACATGGGCGGATTCCGCGATCAATGCAAGGCGGGCGGCAATCAGGCGCGATGGTACTTGCGAGATCATTGGCCAGACGGCGCGCGGGCTTGCGACGGTCAGTGGGCCAAACAGGTTCATGGTGTCGTGGGTGATTTCGGCCGACAGGGCCTCGTCACTTATGGCGTTCAGTTCATCGGCACGGCTTGCCGGAACCATCCAGACGACGGACGAGCAGGGCTTGCCATCAAGGTCGGGCATGGGGACGAGGGTCAGCGGGCCGCCAGTGCGGTGGATTTCGGTCGAGATGTTGTCATGCGGTTTGTTGTGCGTAACGACAAACACCAAAGCACTTTGATCATAGGCCCAGCGTTTGTGTTTGATCCCGGCCATGTCGCGCAAAGACGAGTTGCGGCCATCGGCGGCAATGACGACTTTGGCCCGAACGGTCTGGCCATCCGAAAGCGTTACTTCACCAAAGCGCGAGGTGCCTTTAAACGCCGTCACGGTGGTCGAGAAGCGGAAATCGACATTATCAAGTTCGGCCAAGCGTGCCATCAGGGCCACCCGGGCCGCCTTGTTTGAGACATTCCAGCCAAAGAAACCGTTTTTGGTTTCAGCACCATCAAAATCGGCGGTTTCGCGCGGGGTGCGCTCCGCACCACCGGCATCAACAATCCGCATGACGCGCAGTTCAGCCCCGGTCGGTTTGATGGCATCCCAGACGCCAGCCTTTTTAAGGGTTTCGATGCCCGGCTCAAGAAATGCGGTGGTGCGTAAATCCGTGCCTTCGCCGATATCAGAGGGGGCCGGGTCGACAATCACGATCTGATGACCGTCGGCGGCAAAACGTGCGGCGGCACTCATTCCGGCGATCCCGCCGCCTGCAATCAGAATATCGGTTTCGATCATGACTGTTTATCCCATTCTCTGGCCGGATATTGCGGCACGCATCTGTGCGGCCGTGACCGGCAAATCGTTGCGGGCAATGTGCCCTGTTGGGTCACTATACGCAACGATTTTGCCATCCGTTTTGATCCAGATTACGGCAAGGCGATTTTGGCGGGGGACGATAAGGCGGGCGCGGGGATTGCCCCATAAGGAAAATTGGGCCATTTTGGCAGTGCCTTCCGCGAGGAGCGCCTTCCGCCACCACCCCAAAAACAAGGAATTAGATCATGCTCGCCTGGGTATATCTGTTTATTGCGATCAGTCTTGAAGTGATCGGGACGATATCGCTTAAATTCTCGGATGGATTTACCGATTGGCGTTTTACGGTGCTTAGTCTTGGTGTCTATGGCCTGAGCTTCTGGTTTTTGTCGATGACGCTGCGCATCATTCCGGTCGGAACAGCCTATGCGGTGTGGGCGGGGCTTGGTACGGCATCGGTCGCCCTGATTGGCTGGTTGTTCCTTAAGGAACCGATGACCGCAGTTAAGGCGGTGTTGTTGCTGATGATCATTGGCGGGGTGGTCGGGCTCAAGACCATCAGTACAGAAAGTTAATATCGTTAACGTTTGGCTGTTGTTGCAGTGGCGCACGCCTTGATGTCCTGTTCGATATCACGGTGTTTGGGGGCCCAGCCCAGTTCAAGCATCGCCTTGGCGCTGCTGAGATGTTGATGATGGCCAAGCCCCTCTGCCCAATTCCCAAGACGGCTCATCGCGGTTTGTGTGCTGATGGTTTCGAACCGGTAGTTTTCAATGGCGAAATGTCTGGCGATCAGTTTGGCAACGGCGTCGTTCGAAATACCGTTAATCGCAACCCCGATATAGCTGGAACCGGGTTTGGCATTGGTCAGTGCACGGTAATAAAGATCGGCCAGATCATCGGTGTGGACCATCGGTTGATCAACATGGTCGCCGCCAACAATGGTAATCACCTTGTTGCTTTGGGCGGATGTGATGGCGCGTTCAAACAGACCGGTACGCCCATGGCGGCCGGTGGCATAGACACATCCCGGATGAATGATAATGCCGTGCAGTTTTTCATCACCAAGAATGCGGTTTAGCCCATCAATCATCCAGTCAAATTCCGGTAAAGTGGCAAAGGGCAGTGTTTCGTCGCCGATCTGTCCCGGTTGGGTTTGCGGGTAGCTCCAGACGCCGCCGGTATAGAGGAAGCGCACCGGGCCTGGCATGCGATGAAGGGCCGGGATCAAGTGATCGAGCAGATTGGAATCAATGCGCGGCATCTGATCGGAAAAATCACAGGCCGTGTGAATGACGGCATCAACATCGGGCAGGTCGTTGACCCAGGCGGTCGGCTTGGTGATATCGCCCCGGATTGGTGTTGCGCCGAGATCGGCCAGCATTTTGTGGCTGGCGCGTGATCGGGCAAGTGCCAGGACATCATGTTGATGATCGATCAGATTTTCAACGATGGCGGAGCCGATCAGGCCGGTCCCACCTGTGACAAAGACGCGCATTCTACTTCCCCAAATGGATGTGATGCGATCCTTGTCCGACCTGAACCGTGGTTTAGGTCAAGGATGTTCTACGGATATTGCGCAGAAAAAGTTTGCCAAAAGGAGAACTCTTCATTATAGTTTTCCAAATGGAAAACTATCAAATATCACTTGATGCGGCTTTTCACGCCCTTGCCGATCCGACGCGCAGGGCTGTGTTAAGCCGACTGACAAAAGGACCGGCATCGGTCAAAGAGCTGGCGGAACCTTTTGACATGGGGTTGCCGTCTTTCATGAAACATCTGCGTGTTCTTGAAAGTGATGGCTTGATCCATTCGCAAAAGGTCGGGCGTGTGCGCACGTGCCGGATCAATGCTGAAAAACTGGCAGCCGCCGAGGCTTGGCTTTCCGAGCAGAGGAAACATTGGCAGGCGCAGACCGACCGTCTTGCCGGTTATGTGGAGCTCGAAATGATTGGGAGATCTGAAGATGGCAATTAATCAGTCGGAACTAACGGTCGAGCGTTTCATCAAGGCATCGCCATCGACAGTTTGGAAGGCATGGAGCACGCCGGAACATCTTGAGCGATGGTGGATACCGGCTCCGATAGAATGCAAGGTGATCAAGCTCGACCTGCGCGCCGGAGGCGGGTTTGAGACACAAATGCGCCAAGATGGCGAAGAGTTTCAGCCCCATGTCGAAGGCTGTTTCCTTGAGGTTGTTCCCGATAAGCGGCTTGTCTGGACAACGGTTCTACAAGAGGGATGGCAACCGGCTGAGCCTTGGTTGGCCCTGACGGCGATCATAACTTTCATACCTCAAGGCGACGGCACACTCTATCGGGTGCATGTATTGCATCGAAATACCGAAGATTCCCTGAAACATCAGGAGATGGGCTTTTTCGACGGGTGGGGAACCGTGATTGAACAATTGGCAAAAACTGTCGAGTGACAGGAAACGGGGCTCTCGGACTGGTTTCGATGGTCATGTGATCTGCTGATCGGTGAAGTGGGGAGCGGAATTGAAGAAAGACTAAAGCCACATCGGAATGATCGAGGCGATCAGAAGCACACCCAGCGTCACATTGACCGTGCGCCACTGCCAATCCGATGTCAGTAACAGCGACAGGCTTAATCCCAATGCGCACCAAAGCGCCATCGACAAAAAACCGGAAAAGGCAAAGGCACTGCCCAGAATAATCGCCAGTTCGGTCGGGTCCTGTGCAATGGCAGAAAAGGACGCCGCCGCCCCGATGGTGACAGCCCAGCCTTTCGGGTTCAGCCACAGCAGGCCAAAGGCGCCGAGGAACGGGATGGGTTTGCTGTCTGTCGGGGTGTCCTGATCAAGGTTGCGCGCAATTGCCGAGGTGGGTGGCGGCGGAGCCATGGCAATTTTGAAAGCCAGCCACACCAGATAGCTGGTGCCGATCAGTTTGGTGATGAGCTCAATCGCCGGAAAGGCGCGCAGCAAATTCGCCAGCCCAAGCGCGCCTGCGACTGCCAGTGTCAGCATACCGATTGAAATGCCCATGATGAACGGCACCGAACGGCGAAAGCCGAACTGCGCACCCGATGCGGTGGCAAGCGTCGTTGCCCCGCCGGGCGACAGGGCCGCAGCCAGGGTAAAGGATAAAACGGGCAGCAGTGTTTCGATCATTCTATCGTCCTGTGGTGGCGCGTTGCCCGGGCGGCAGGGGACATCAGAAAACAATTCTTTGCATCAGGAAAGCGAATGTTCATTATGGATAGCATTACGTTTGCTAATGCTGTTGATCATGTTGTGGCCGGATCGGTGGGGATATCATGCGAAACCTTGATGTGGCGGTGTTGCGCGCCTTTGTAACCGTGGCCGAAACCGGCAGCATGACCGGTGCGGCAGAGGTGCTTAACCTGACGCAAGGGGCGGTCAGCCAGCAGATCAAGCGGCTTGAAACCGCATTCGGATGCGGGTTGTTTGAACGCGCGCGCAAGGGATTACGCCTGACCCAGAATGGGGAGCAATTGCTGCGCAAGGCGCAAAGGATGTTGTTGCTCAATGACGAGATCTGGCAGGACATGACCGGGGCGGGCCATGTCGGCAAGCTTACCGTTGGCATTCCTTATGATCTTGTCGGCACGTTTATGCGCACACCACTTCGCAAATTTTGCGATCACTATCCGGGGATCGAGCTTTCGCTGCGGTGTCATAGCTCCCAGGAATTGCGGAGCATGGTCAATAGTGGCGAGATTGATATTGCCCTGGTTGAGGAGCCGGTCGGGCAGATGACGGGGGATTTCCTGAAAATTGCGCCGCTGGTCTGGGTCGGGGCAAAATCAGGCAAGGCCCAGACAAAGCGCCCGCTGCCGGTGTCGCTCGTCAGTCGTGAATGTGCGTTTCGACCGGCGGTGATTGATGCGCTTGATCGGGCGGGAATTGCCTGGCGCAGCGTGTTTGAAAGCGGCAATATCGAAGCAACGGCGGCAACGGTGCGATCGGATTTGTCGATCACGGCGTTTCTGGTCGGCACGATCCCCGATGATCTTGAAGCACTGGGCCGGGATGATGCATTGCCGGAGTTACCGAAATTCGCGATCAGCCTTATGGAAAAGACCGGCGCACATAACGAAGTGCGCGATGTGTTTGCCGAGATGGTGCGCACCCATTTCCACCAGTTGTAACGCGCAAAAGAAAACACCGACCAGCGATGCTGATCGGTGTTGCATTGAGGCGGCTGATTGAAAGATCAGGCGACTTCGAAAATGCCATCAATTTCAACCGCAACACCGAGCGGCAGGGCGGCAACGCCAACAGCCGAGCGCGCATGTTTGCCAGCATCGCCAAAGATTTCGACCATGGTGTCAGACGCGCCATTGACGACTTTTGGCTGATCGGTGAAATCCGGTGCGGAATTAACAAATGCATTCAGTTTGACAACGCGGGTGACCTTATCAAGATCGCCGATGGCGGCTTTCAGCTGCGCAACAAGGTTAAGCGCGCAAAGGCGGGCGGCCTTTTGGCCGGTTTCGACGTCATAGTCGGCACCGAGTTTGCCGATAAATTTCAACTCGCCATTTTCCATGGTGATCTGACCGGAAATATGAACCAGTTTGCCCGAGATGACATAGGGCACATAGTTCGCAACCGGTGCGGTCGCTGTCGGCAGGGTGATGCCGAGATCGGCAAGGTGAGCGTCGATTTTACCAGCCATGATGATCCATCCTTTTGCTTGGCAGATGTTCAAATTTGACCCCAACTTATCGGGGTTGGGGGGCAAACAAAACAGTTTCTTTGTATCGATGCAATCGGGCGCAGGGGCGGTGCGGCAAGTGTTTGTGCGATCGTTTCAAACAGTTGAATAAAATCGAATTGCCATAAGGGGAAAGGCCCGTAACAATGGGCTATTGGCAGCACGGCGAAAACCTGCTGCCTTGTTTTTGGGAATTTGATGCGGTGCAAACCGCGTAGGGGTTGGGTGAGATGACGTTGCGGGATCGGTTCGGGAGTGTTCATGGTGGCTGGATTGCCCTTTTGGGGGTTGTGATCCTGTCGCCCGATGCGCTTTTGCTGCGTCTGATTGGGGCCGATGATTTTACAACTGCGTTCTGGCGGCTGGGCTTTTTGACTGTGGCGCTTTTGCTGGTGGCCCTTTGGAACGGGGCCAAGCGGGGCGAAGGCATCGTGCAATCGATCCGACCCAACGGGTTTGAAATGCTGACCGGTCTGTTTTACGGCGGGACCTGTACGCTTTTCATGTTTTCGGTACGCAATACCGATGCCGCCAATACCCTGATCATTATTGCCGCCACGCCGCTTCTGGCCGGGTTGATTGGCGTGTTTATCTTTAAACGTTCGCAGCCGATCCGGACATGGGTTGCCTCGGTCGTGGTGTTTGTTGCCTTGCTTGGTATGTTCAGTGCCGGGTTTGGCGGGAAAAACGCGCTGGGTGATATGCTGGCCCTTGGGGCGGCGATCTGTATGGCGGGTTATTTCAATGTGCTGGGTGCCAAGCCCGAAGTGGACGCGCTTAAGGGCATGTTGTTTGGTGCGTTTCTCGTCACCCTGATCCTGCTGCCCGGTGCCGAACCGTTATCGCCAGTTGGTCTGGATTGGGTGTGGCTTCTGATGCTGGGCTTTTGGGTGTTGCCGGTGTCCTTCCTGTTGATTGCCTATGCATCGCGCAAAATTCCCGCCGCCGAGGTCAGCCTGATCATGCTTAATGAAGCGATCCTTGGATCGTTTCTGGTCTGGGTGTTTGTCAATGAAGTGCCCGACGAAATGACACTGATCAGCGGGACGGTGGTGATCACCACGCTTGTCATTCACAGCCTTTTGGGGCTGCGTGCCAGCAAGAGGGCACGGGCGGCGGCCTGACGGACGGATCCGCAAGCAATCCGGGTGACTTCAGCTTGTTGTCAGCTTCGCACGGTATGCGAGGGGTATGGTTCATTGCCCCAAGGATGCCCGGATGCGTCGACTTCGTTCCTTTTTGCACCTTTCACCGATTGATTATCGATTTGGCCTTTTAACACTCGCGGTCTATTTCACGCTGGTTCTGAACTGGAAGGTGCTTAGCCACTTTTACGGAATTCTGCAGGGCCTCGGTGATTATGACGCGGGCTTTGCGATCAGTGCGCCGTTTGTTCTGATCTGTGCGTCACTCGTGGTTTTCACGCCGTTTTCCTGGCGCTATCTGTTCAAGCCGTTCTTTGTTTTTCTGATCATCACGGGTGCGCTGGCGCACTATGCGATGCTGAAATACGGCATCGTGTTTGATCGCGGCATGATCGAAAACGTGGTCGAGACCAATCAGGGTGAGGCGCTTTCATATTTCAATTTGCAGGCAGGATTGTGGTTTGCCGTGACCGGGCTTCTGCCGGCCGCGATGCTGATCCTTGTGCCGCTTAAATTCCCGAAAACCGTTTTGCGCGGGATCGGGCAGCGGGTGGTTTTGATGGTGGTGCCGCTTTTGGTGTTGGGCGGGATCGGATCGCTTTATTTCAAGGATTACGCATCGGTCGGGCGCAATCACAAGGTTCTGGGCAAGGAGCTTGTGCCATCGAACTACATCGCCGGCACGATCCAGTTGGTAAAGCGACGCTATCTTTATGCCGACATGCCGTTTCAAACCATCGGGCAGGATGCGCGCAAGGTCGCGCAGGACGGTGATGACAAGCCGACTTTGATGTTTTTGGTGATCGGCGAAACCGCACGCGCCCAAAGCGTTGCGGCCAATGGTTACGGCCGCCCGACATCGCCCTTTACCAGCCAGATTGACGGCATGCTGGCGTTTCAGGATGTCTCATCGTGTGGCACGGCAACCGCAGTTTCGGTGCCCTGCATGTTTTCTCCGATGGATCATGCCGGTTATGACGGCGACGTCGCACGCCATAGTGAAGGCCTGATGGATGTGCTTGCACATGCCGGTGTCGACGTTCTGTGGAAGGAAAATGACGAGGGCTGCAAAGGGGTGTGTGACCGGGTGCACCATATCGACATATCGCCCGATGATTTCCCCGAAGATTGCGTGCTGGGAACCTGCTTTGATGCGGTGATGCTGCGTGGCCTTGACGACGAAGTCGCATCCGATGAACCGCACGATCAACTGATTGCCTTTCACCTGATGGGCAGCCACGGGCCGACCTATTACAAGCGTTATCCCGATGAGCATCGGGCCTTTGTCCCCGATTGCCCGCGCAGTGACATTGAAAATTGCAGCGCGGAGGAACTGATCAATACCTATGACAACACGATCCGTTATACCGACTATGTCGTCGCCCAACTGACCGAACGGCTGAAAGCCTATCAGGACGATTACAACGTGGTGTTGCTTTATGTTTCGGACCACGGAGAGTCCCTGGGCGAGGGCGGGCTGTATCTGCATGGCGCGCCCTACATGCTCGCCCCCTCTGAACAAACCAAGGTGCCGATGATGATCTGGATGTCGGATGGCTATGCCGATGCCAACCGGATCGAGACCGATTGCCTGGCAGCGCAGGCGCAAACGGGCCGCTTTTCGCATGACAATCTGTTTTCGACCGTGCTGGGTGCGATGCATGTTGCGACCGGACTATATCGCCCGGAAACAGACATCTTTGCCGCCTGTCGGGCGCCGGTAATACACGCCGCGCGCCGGTGAGGGCTTGTGCAGGAATTGACACGCGCGATCCGGTAATTTAAATGAGTGAACTCAGTGAGTGTGCTCATTTAAATCGGAGGCGTTGATGAATATTCGAGCTGCGCGACGTGAAGAAACGCGCCAGAAGATCCTTGATGCCGCGCGTGACTGTTTCTGTGCCGGGGAATTTGACACTGTCAGCACGCGAGAGATTGCAAAACGTGCCGGCGTTGCCGAAGGAACGATATTCAATCACTTCCCGACCAAGGAAGATCTTCTGATCTGCTGCGTTGGGCAGCAGATGGCAGAGGCGATTGAAAAGGGTCTTTATACGATGGACCCGGAATGGTGCTTTGTGGACAAGATGATGCATGTTGCGTCCTATCGCTTCACGCAGGTGGGGCTTAATCCCGGCTTGTGGCAGGTGATCATGCAGCAGATTGTCTTTTCACCAAGAAAGGGGGCGGTGCATGCCGTTATGGAAAGCAGCGGATTGATTGCAGCCATTCAGGCCCTGATCGAGGAAGCGCAGCTTTCAGGCGAGCTCAACCGTGATTTGCCGCCGGTTTTGATCCAGAAAACCCTGATGTCGCTGTTTTTGTTCACCATCCACGAACATTTCAGCACGCAGAATTTTGACTGCGAAGATATGTGTGGGACTTTGCGTGAACTGCTTGAAGTGCAGGTCAAAGGACTTTGGGCGTCCGAACCGCACTTGGCGGCATAATCGCCTAAGCCTATTCGCCGATCAGATGCAGGGTGACCTTGCGGTGATGGGGCGCACGGCGATGTTCGAACAAATAGATCCCCTGCCACGTTCCAAGCACGGCCCGGCCATTGGATACAGGGATGGTCAGCGACACATCGGTCAGGGCCGATTTGATGTGGGCGGGCATGTCATCAGGACCTTCGCAGGTATGGCGATAGAGGCTGGGATTTTCCTGCACCAACTGGCCAAAGAAGGTTTCAAGATCAAAGCGCACATCCGGATCGGCATTTTCCTGAATGGTCAGGCTGGCCGAGGTGTGACGGACAAAGATGGTCAGCTGCCCGCGCGCCAGACCGGTCCCGGCCACCCATGACTGGATCGGTTCGGTGACTTCGTACAATCCCTGACCGCTGGTGGTGATTTCAAGAGTGATCTGATCTTGCGAGAGCATGACATCCGTCCGGCTTGGCAGCCGGACGGGATCACGTGATCAGTCCGTCAAGCCGCAGTTTTGAGCTCACCCTGATCGTAGAAGCGAAAGGCGGTCATGGCAAGGTTGCCGAACTCGTAACTGTCATGGAGAAGATCGGGTTCGAAATCATCCGATGCAGCACTCAGCGCAACATAGAAGGGCATCAGGTGATCGTCGTCCGGATGGGCCATGGCGGCGTGGGGGGCAAGGCTTCTGTAATCAAGCAGGGCGTTGATATCGCGTGCCTTGATCTTTTCTACCATCCAATTGGTGAATTCCTTTGCCCACGGGTCAATCGCGCCTTCGTTGCGATCAAGCGCACGCAGATTATGCGTCATCGCACCGCTTGCGACCACCAGAACACCCAGATCGCGCAAGCCGCGCAGCTTTTTGCCAAGTTCGAAATGTTCGCGCGGGCCACCGTGACCGAGCATGGAAAGCTGAAAGACCGGAATATCGGCATTCGGGCGGGCAAGGATCATTGGCATCCATGCCCCGTGATCAAGGCCGCGTTTGGCATCTGTCTCACTGCCGATTTGTGCAGCGATTTGTTCTGCCAGTTCCGGGGCACCCGCCACATCATAGTGCAACTGATAAAGCGGCTGCGGGAAACCATAGAAGTCATGAATGGTTTCCTGGCGTTGCGCGGTTGAGATCGTCGGGCGTTCGGTCTGCCAGTGGGCCGAGATCACGACGATGGCGCGCACGCCATCGGTCAGTTTCGAAAGCTCATCGACAAAGAAATGGAAAGCCGGGGTGCTTTGACGCGCCACCAGCATTGGCGAGCCATGGGAAATAAACATTGGCGCCAGGCTTTGTGCCGTGCTGTCGGTGTTTGCTGATGGATCAGTCATTGGAATACCTCATCGGGCTATTCAACCATTTGAATTGAATATGCGTGTCGCATCTGGCCTTGACCAGTCACCGTTCGTCAACAGTCTGTTGCCATTTTCCGGTTTTGTTTGTTTCAGGTAAACGCTGAAAGGGGCCTTTAAGCCATATTTTCTGCGACCTTGCGTTGGAAAACAGGGATATTTGGGAAGGGGTGCAAAGTAGGGTGACCCTATGCGTTGGCATAAGAAGCCCATTGAAAAGCGAAAGAAATAGGCGCAGGGTAAAAACAGGAAGAGTTTTCCACATATGGCTGTCAAGGTATGACGCATCAAACAAACCCCAAGTCTGCGCTGCTTGAAAGGTCGCGTTTTTCGCTTGGCGAGCTGCCAAGAGCAAAACAGTTCGAGATCTGGAAAGAAAGCATCAACTGTATTTACAGTGTCGAAATGGATCGCAAAACCCGCGAGGCAGGTTTTGTGGCGAACCTTAATTCATGGCGGCATCGCGACCTTTTGATGATCGAGGCGCAAAGCTGTTCGCAAAGCTTTTCACGCACATCGCAAATGATCGCCGCTGACGGCATGGATCATTACAACATCCAGCTTTACACCGATGGCGGGGTAAAATCCGAGATCGGCATTGGCGGGGATTTTCTTCAACCCGGTGGGTTGCTGCTGCTTGATCTTTCGCAGCGGACCGAGGCGCAGACCAGCGATGGCTTCAAGTCGATGCATCTGTTTTTGCCACGGCATCTGGTCGAGGATCATCTGACCCATCCTGATGATCACAATCTGCGTTTTCTGTCAGAGCGTGACCCGCTGGTCAGCATCCTGTTTCAGCAAATTCTGGCGCTTAATCGCTATATCAACGAGCTTGCCGATCACGAGATATCGGTGTTGCAGAAAACGATCGTCATGATGCTGTCGGCCTGCCTGAATGCCGCAGACGGAGGGACCCGTTCCACCGACGCAATGCGCCGTGATATCGAAAAAGGTGTGATGATCCGGCGATATTTTCGGCAAAATCTGTTTGCGGCCGAATTGACCGCGGACAAGGCCGCCAATGACCTTGGCCTGTCACGATCAAGCCTGTATCAGCTGTTTGAAAAACATGGCGGGGTTAAAAACTATCTGCGTGAAATGCGTTTGCGCCATGCCCTGAAACTGTTGGGCGACCCCAAAGAACGGCGGCGGTCACTGTATGACATTGCGCTGGAATGTGGCTATGAAACCGATGCCGGTTTTATCCGGGCGTTCCGCGCGAAATACGGTGTCACGCCAGGTGATGTCAGGGCCGGACATCGACCGTATGCCCATCATGCTGATGATGGTGTTGATAAGCGCTATGAGCACTGGCTGCATACGCTGGCGTAATGCGGCGGTCTGATGAGGATAGAGAGGATAGTCGGGGAATTGATGCCACTGCCCACGGGCGTGTGCCGTGGACAGTGGCGGAAATCTTATCGTTTGCCACCCATGATGAGCAACAGCAAGCCACCGATCGCGCTGGCAATACCGCCAATCAGATACCAGACCGTTTCGTCGGTATAGCGGCCAAGGAAGGTTTCCGAAAGCTGATCAACAGCACTTTCGGATGCGTTATAGCCCGTCACCAAAAGGGCAACACCGACTACAAGGGCGACAACGCCCAGAATACGGCCAAGGGACATGATGTTTGCTCCTGTCTTTATCTGTTTTGGTTGGCACCGCCCTGTGCAAGGGGGCATGGCAGGCGCCAACATATTGAACAGAAAAGATAACGCACGATCCTTAAGCTTGTTCCCGACGGGTCATGTTCGATCAGGACAATGCGGAAATCACATCAGAACTCTGGGTCAGTGAACAATATTCCGAGGCCAGCACAGCGGCATAAAGATCAAACACATCCTGTGCCGCGAAAGTTTTGCCGTTAGCGTCCGTCACATCAATCGCGGTGGTGGCATCAAGCACCAGCCAGTTTTCAAAGCCAAGGCAATGTGCCATGCGGATGGTGACATCCATGGAATTGTGGATAACCACACCGGTAAAGATCAGGCGTTTGATGCCGTGGTCATGCAGATGTTTTTCAAGTGATGTGCCGACAAAGGCACAGTTTTGCTGTTTGGCAATCACGGTTTCGCCGTCGATGGGCAATGCTTCGTCCTTGAACGGCTGGCCGGGGCCATCGACATAGAAGCTTGAGGCCGGGTTGGCTTCTTCGTGGCGCACGTGAATGACGGGCAGGTTTCTTGCGCGAAATTCCGACAACAGCTTTGCAATCACATCGGCATAGCCGGGATTGTTTTTGGAATTCCAGCGCGGATCATCAATGGCCTTTTGCACATCAAGGACGATGAGGGCGGTGTCGTTGTCGAGGACGGGCAGGGACATGAGAATACTCCGTCAATAAATGGGCCAAAAACAAAACCGGCCGGGAAATCCCCGGCCGGTCTGCTGATCACATCAGATGTTCGGAAGGGACAGACCCCTTAGGAGCAACCGGTGGTCGCGCCACAAGAGTCACATTTCAGGCAGGTGCCGTTGCGCACCAGGGTGAAGTTACCGCAATCCGGGCAACCGTCACCTTCGTAGCCTTTCATGCGGGCTTCGCGGATCTGTTCCATCTTGGCATCGGTTTTGGCGATGACTTCTTCGCTGGTGGTCAGGATCGCATTGTTCTGCGGTGCTGACGGTGCAGCGGTGGTCGCGCTTGCGGTGGTTTCGTGGCTGTGGCCATGACCGTCGGTGCCGGTGGATTTGACTTCCACGACGCGTTCTTCGGTCTGAACACCGCCATCAACCACATAGAGGTTGCGACGCACGAAGCCGCTTGATGCCACCTTGCGGATGGTTTCAATCGCCTGATCGCCGGTTTTCTTGGCTTCTTCACCAAGGTCGCCTTCGCTGACACCTTCGCCAACGGCATCCGGAAGGATGTCGGACGGCTGAACGTGGGCCAGGTCGTTACGACCGAGATAGGAGATCGCAAGTTCGCGGAACATGTAATCAAGGATGGAAGTTGCCATCTTGATCGCATCGTTACCGGAAACCATGCCGGACGGCTCGAAGCGGGTGAAGGTGAAGGCTTCGACATATTCTTCGAGCGGCACGCCATATTGCAGGCCGATGGACACCGCGATTGCGAAGTTGTTCATCAGCGAGCGGAATGCAGCGCCTTCCTTGTGCATGTCGATGAAGATTTCACCAAGCTTGCCGTCTTCGTATTCACCGGTGCGCAGGTAAACCTTGTGTCCACCAACGGTCGCCTTCTGGGTGTAGCCTTTGCGGCGGCCCGGAAGGGAGCGACGATCGCCACGAATGACGCGTTCGATGATTTTCTCAACGATCTGCTCGGACGCCTGGGCTGCCTTGGCAGCGGTCGGCTGATCGGCGTAATCGTCTTCTTCTACCAGGGCGGAGTTCAGCGGCTGGCTGAGTTTCGAACCATCACGGTACAGCGCGTTGGCTTTGAGGCCGAGACGCCAGGACAGCATGTAAGCATCTTTGCAATCCTGGATGTTTGCGCTGCTTGGCATGTTGATGGTTTTGGAAATCGCACCCGAGATGAACGGCTGAGCCGCGGCCATCATGCGGATGTGGCTTTCAGCCGAGAGGTAACGCTTGCCGATACGGCCGCACGGATTTGCACAATCAAAGACAGCAAGGTCTTCGTCACGCAGATGCGGGGCACCTTCAAGGGTCATCGCGCCGCAGACATAGGTGTTTGCCTGTTCGATCTGTTTTTTATCGAAACCGAGGGCGGCCAGCATGTCAAAGTCCATGCTGTTGATTGCCTTGGCATCCAGACCGAGCTGGTTGACGCAGAAATCATCGCCAAAGGTGTATTTGTTGAAGACGAATTTGACATCAAATGCGTTCTTCAGCGCACCTTCAACCTTGGCAATGGCGTCGTCGTCAAAGCCCTTGGCTTTCAGGTCATCATGGGTGATGGACGGCGAGCCAACCAGGGTGCCATGACCAACCGCGTATTTTTCAATGTCGCGGATCTGGTTTTCGGTATAGCCGAGCGTTGCAAGCGCAACCGGAACGGTGCGGTTGATGATTTTGAAGTAACCGCCGCCAGCAAGCTTTTTGAACTTCACGAGTGCGAAGTCAGGCTCGATACCGGTGGTGTCGCAATCCATAACCAGACCGATCGTGCCGGTCGGCGCGATAACGGTGGTCTGGGCGTTGCGATACCCATGCTTTTCGCCAAGCTCGACCGCTTTGTCCCAGGCTGCACGGGCGGCAACCGGAAGATCGGCATAGGGGCTGTCAGCCGCAACCAGCGGAACCGGATTGATCGACAGGCCTTCGTAGCCTTCCTGTTCGCCATAAGCGGCACGGCGATGGTTGCGCATGACACGCAGCATTTCAGCCGCGTTGTCGGCATAACCCGGGAACGCACCCTGTTCGCTGGCCATTTCAGCCGAGGTTGCATAGGAAACACCACACATGATCGCGGTGAGGGATGCGCCAATCGCACGGCCTTCGTCGCTGTCATACGGGATGCCCATGCTCATCAGAAGGCCGCCAATGTTGGCATAGCCAAGACCAAGGGTACGGTAACGATAGGAGAGTTCTGCGATACGGTCAGACGGGAACTGTGCCATCAGAACCGAGATTTCGAGAACAACCGTCCACAGACGGACAGCATGTTCGTAAGCCTCGATATCCACGCCGCCATCATCAGAACGGAAGTTCATCAGGTTCAGCGATGCAAGGTTACATGCGGTGTCATCAAGGAACATGTATTCCGAGCACGGGTTGGACGCATTGATGCGACCCGAGTTCGGGCAGGTGTGCCATTCGTTGATCGTGGTGTCGTACTGGATGCCGGGATCTGCGCACGCCCAGGCAGCTTCACCGACCTTGTCCCACAAATCGCGGGCAGAGATGGTTTTGGCAACTTTGCCATCTGTACGGCGGATCAGTTCCCAGTCACCGTTATCAAGAACAGCCTGAAGGAAGTCGTTCGACACACGAACAGAGTTGTTCGAGTTCTGACCCGAAACGGTCAGGTATGCCTCGGAGTCCCAATCGGTGTCATAGGTCTTGAAGCTGATTTCGGTGAAGCCCTGACGGGCGAATTCGATGATCTTGTTGATATAGGAATCCGGGATCATCACAGCGCGGGCAGCCAAGACAGCTTCTTTGAGCTGCGGGTTGGCGCGCGGTACAAAGCGATCTTCGGAGTCAGCGGCACCGTCCCAGTTGGTGCAAGCAGCAAGAACAGCTGTCAGGTGCTTTTCAGCCAGTTTGGAACCGGCGACGAGGGCAGCAACTTTCTGCTCTTCGACGACTTTCCAATCAATATATTCTTCGATGTCCGGGTGGTCGATATCAACGACAACCATTTTGGCAGCACGACGGGTGGTGCCACCCGATTTGATGGCGCCAGCAGCGCGGTCACCAATTTTCAGGAAGCTCATCAGGCCGGAAGAACGACCGCCGCCAGACAAGCTTTCACCGCCACCACGTACGTTGGAGAAGTTAGAACCGGTACCGGAGCCGAATTTGAACAGACGGGCTTCACGTGACCACAGGTCCATGATGCCGCCTTCGTTGACGAGATCATCGGCAACAGACTGAATGAAGCAGGCATGCGGCTGCGGATGCTCATACGAGCTGGCCGATTTGGTCAGTTCGCCGGTTTTGAAATCAACATAGGAGTGACCCTGTGCCGGGCCATCAATGCCGTACGCCCAGTGCAGACCAGTGTTGAACCACTGCGGCGAGTTCGGCGCACCCATCTGGTGGGAGAGCTGATAGCGCATTTCATCAAAGAAAGCCTGCGCATCGGATTCGGCGTCAAAATAGCCGCCTTTCCAGCCCCAATAGGTCCAGGTGCCTGCCAGACGGTCAAAGACCTGGGTCGAGCTGGTTTCGCTGATGTAGCGTTTTTCAGCCGGCATTTTGTCAAGCTTGGCGGTGTCAGCGGTCTTACGCCACAGCCAGGACGGGACGTCCTTTTCCTTGACCGGTTTAAGGGCAACCGGAACACCGGCCTTGCGGAAATATTTCTGTGCCAGAACGTCACTCGCGACCTGTGACCAGGAGGCGGGCATGTCGATGTCATTCATCTCAAAAACGACGGAACCATCCGGGTTTTTGATGACAGATGACAACTTACGAAATTCGATGTCGGCGTAAGGGCTGACACCTTCCTGAGTGAATTTTCTGGTAATCCGCATGGTCTGCTCCGGTTCTGATCAGACGTAACAGGGCGCTATCTGGTGATGCGCCAACATCGCCTGACTTTATATAGTTTGCTCAATGCTCTTGCGCTGCCCCTGATGCCGATATTTTCCAGCATTTCCAGAGCCCGCAGGTATGGGTATTCGGTGGTTTGGTCCCCCCTTGGAACCATCCGGTCCGTGGGAAAGACTATAATGGCAAAATTTCGCCACAGTCCACTAATCTTTGTGGTTGACAGTAATTTTTACCACAACATGTAGTGGGTCGATTGCTGTCTTGTTGATTCGATGCTGGTGGGATTCTCGTTAACAATCTCTGAATCGGTCCGGGAGGCCCGGAAAACTGCGATTTGTCTCGCAGCGCGATTGTGTGTCGGTCCTAAGACTCGGACTACATATTGTGTGGGAACGCGTTAAACCCACCCAACGTTTGATCAAGCTAACGCCGTTTTCATTCCATTTCCAGTGCCAAGCTGAAAATTAGGCACCACATGGTTTTTCGTAGCATGGAAACCAATGATAACAGTTTGATATTTATATGAAAGTCTTGTTTCGGATCTGTGTGAAAAGGCAGGGGTATCAAGCTTTGCGGCCTACTACATATATGGGGCGCATTGTGGATAAGGAGGTGGACAAAGCCCCCAGATGTAGATGGATCAAAGAGTCGTCGCCCTACAAGCAGTTGTGGGTTGTTTTCAGACGGAAATTTCCATCAAAGGCGGGCCCTGATTTATTCGTGGGCGGGGCAGGGCGAGGAGCCGGTTTGCCAACAGATATAAATTGTCTTGGGATTGTTGAGGCCGGGGGCCCTGAAACATTGACTTTCCACGAACATCACGACATATAAGTCACTTGATTGACAGGGTGTATCACCAAACACGCTGTACTGCCTTTTGCCGCCATCGCGTAAAGCAGGCGGACAAACCAGATCTGGAGAGAGACCCAACATGGCCACCGTCGGCACCCGTATTTATACTGCGCTGTTTGGCAAGCGCGTTGGCGAAGACCGTTTCGGCAATACCTATTACACCGAAAAGACTCCGGCAAAGGGTCGTCGCACCAAGCGTTGGGTTGTTTACAAAGGTGTCGTCGAAGGATCCAAGGTCCCGGCTGAATGGCATGCCTGGCTGCATTACACCCTTGATGCGCCGCTGTCTGAAAAGGCCGAAGACCGTTATGACTGGCAGAAAGAACACCAGCCGAACCTGACGGGCACCAAGCATGCCTATCGTCCGAAGGGCCATGAATATAGTGGCGGCAAGCGTGCACCGGCGACTGGTGACTATCAGGCTTGGTCACCGGAAGGCTGATTGATCCGAAAGAATACCCATTAACAGGCGGGCGCGGGGCAACTCGCGCCCGTTTGTGTTTTGGACATGTTTTGCCTGAATTCTGTTTCCCGATGGCCCGTTTGCGGCGGTTGTCTTTTGGGTGGTTGTTTTTCGGGGCGGGGCAATACAGTATAGGGTCCAGACCCTAAGTCTCAAAGAGATACAGAACGGATAAGGTCGATGAGCAACAGACTGATTGAAACTATTGCCGGTGCTGCCGTGATCGCTGTTGCGGTCGGTTTTGCGGCCTATTCCTATTCACGCGCCGGGATCAGTACGGTGGACGGCTATGAAATCATGGCCAGCTTCAATCGCATTGATGGTCTTGTTGTTGGCAATGACGTTCGCGTTTCGGGTGTTACCGTCGGAACGGTGACCGCCCAGGAACTTGATCCCGATACATATATGGCGGTCGTCAAGATGTCGGTGCGATCCGATCTGGCCTTGCCGATGGACAGTTCTGCCAAGATTGCGTCTGACGGGTTGCTGGGTGGCAAATTTGTTTCGCTTGAGCCGGGCGGGGATATCGACATGATCGAGGCCGGTGGCGAAATTGAATTCACCCAAGGGTCTGTAAACCTTGAAGATCTTATTGGTCAGGTTATCTATTCTTCGACCAACAGCGATAATTGATTGATCAGAGGCCCGCGACAAGCGGCCATGATTTTGCCGGGATTGCACAGCAAGGTGCGACGCAGAGAACGCAGCGAGGCGTCGGTCAAAGTCGAACAGAGACCTGTCTTGCCCCAAATGTCGGAGCGGTTGATGAAAAAGACCGGAAATGTTGATCACTTTCCTACCTGGCAGGCCAGCGATGGCTCGCCGCTGTCGTGCGTGGAAAAGATCAAGGTTCTCAATGACAATTTCGGTGAACTGCGCGAGATCATGCAGGACGCGCTTGAAGATGCACTTCTGATGGGCTGTGACGAAGAACAGTTCCGTAATGTGATGCGCGATCTGGTTGCCGAACTGCATAATCCCTATAACAAAAGCGACGAACAGGACTGAAGACCACAATGAAACGATCCTTTGCGATTGCCGCGATTTGTTCGACATGTGCAATGATCGGAACGGCGTCTTCGGCGCTTGATTATCGCCCGGCCCCGGTTGCCCAACTGCAGGGGCTTGATAAAATTACTGCCCGCATTTCGACCTTTGAAGTGCCAGTAGGGCAGGTTGCGCGTTTCGGGACACTCGAAATCCGGGTGGATGCGTGTTATCGCACACCCCCGGAAGAGCTCCCGGAAAGTGCGACGTTCCTTGATATTGCCGACATTCGCGAAGAAGGCAACACACCCCGTAAAGATCTGTTTTCCGGTTGGATGTTCGCATCAAGTCCCGGTTTGTCGGCCCTTGAACATCCGGTCTATGATGTGTGGTTGAAAGAATGTCTTGATCCGGCCGAGGGCGATGCCAATGGCAGCGAATCCGCCCCGCAAGGCCAGGCCGCCCCGGAGCAGCCATAAATCCGATCATATCCAGATTGGCAACAAGCTGACCGCAAATGTGGTCAGCTTTTTTTGTGGTGCGGCTGCATGATTTTGCAGGATTGGCGAAAAACCAACGGTATCGCGAACGGCCGCCTCGATGGGATTGGGGCTATATTGTCAAGAATATGGCGAATGTTTTTGCTATTGTTTCCAAAACCGAAAATATGTGTTGCGGTTTCGTTGGCTTGAGAGCGCCGGGTAGGCCTGTCATCCTCACGTCACGATTTATTGCGGTGCAATGAGCCTTTGCACCTTGTGAAAATGAGGGAATTTAAAATGTTTAACTCGATTAAAAAAGCTGGCGTAACGCTGGCAGTCGTTGCCGGTCTTTCCGGTGCAGCTTTCTCGGCCCAGGCGGCCGACACCTATAAACTGGATCCGACCCACACCAGTGTTCTGTTCATCGTGAACCACCTTGGTTTCTCCGATTATCAGGGTCGTTTTAACGGTGTTACCGGCGAGCTGACCCTTGATCGCGAAGATCCGTCGGCATCATCTGCCACCATCAAGATTGATCTCAACCAGATCGACAGTGGTGTCGAGGCGCTTGATAACCATATGAAAACCGCCGATTTCTTCAATGTTGAAGAATTCCCGACTGCGACCTTTACCAGCACCTCGGTTGAGCTGGTTGGTGACAATGCGGCAACCGTCACGGGCGACCTGACCCTTCTTGGCGAAACCAAGCCGCTGGTTCTTGACGTTACCCTTAGCGGTGAAGGCACCCATCCGATGACCGGTGATGAAGTTGTCGGTTTCTCGGCAGACGGTGTTGTGACCCGTACGGATTACGGCATGGACTTCCTCGTGCCGGGCGTTGGTGACGAGGTAACGCTTCAGATTTCTTCGGAATTCCTGAAGCAGAAGTAATCCGGCTTTATTGGATTTCGGGTGTGCGCTGTGGCAAATTTGCTGCGGCGCACATCACATTTCAGACCCGGGCAAGACATGGGCAGGCAGCAAGGAAAGCCGGTTATGACAATTCGTAGTACGAAGCACGCCTTTGGCGCGGTGACCAAGACCTTTCACTGGGTGATGGCGCTTCTTGTCATCAGCGTTTTTTCCATTGGCTGGTACATGGATTTCCTGCCGCTGGGGATGGAAAAGCTGGAATGGATATCGCGCCACAAGTCACTTGGCATAACGGTTCTGGCGTTGGTGATCCTGCGCGTTATCTGGCGCGTAAGTGAACCAAGCCCGCATGAGCTTGGCAAACTTCAGATCGAACGTCTGGCGGCAAAGGCTGGGCATCTGGGATTGTATTTGTTGATGTTTGCCATGCCGTTGACCGGCTGGACCATGTCGTCGGCTGCGAACTTCCCTGTCAGCGTCTTTGGCATGTTTACCTTGCCCAATCTTGTGTCGCCCAATCAGGAACTGTTTGAAACTTTGCGCACGGTGCACTGGTTGTTGTCCTGGGCGGTTGCCGGACTGGTTGGTGTTCATTTTCTGGCGGCACTCAAACATCATTTTTGGGATCGCGACGCGACATTGCGGCGTATGTTGCCCGGCAAACTCGAGGAAAACTGACATGTTTCAGATGAAACGCAAAATGCTGCCTGTATTGGCAATTGCCACGACCATCGCCGGTTTTTCCGGGGCAGCACTGGCCGCCGACCAATGGGTGGTGGAAGCAAACGACAGCGAAATTGAATTTACGGGTACTCAGCTTGGTGCGGCGTTTGAAGGCAAGTTCGAATCCTTTGAAGCCGATATCGTTTTTTCACCCGATGATCTTGCCGGGTCCTCGGTCGAGGTTCTGATTGATATTGCATCGGTCAATACCAGCAATGGTGACCGTGACAGTCAGATCGTCTCGCCAGACTGGTTTGATGCGGCACAATGGCCGACCGCGAAGTTTGCCACCAAGTCCTTTAGCGAAATTGCGCCGGGCAAGTACGAAGCGGTTGCTGATTTGACGATCCGTGACGTCACTCGCGAAGTAACCTTGCCGTTTGATCTTGAGATCGAAGGCAACAAGGCCGAAGCCGAAGGGACGGTGACGATTAACCGCACGGACTTTGGTGTTGGGCAGGGTCAATGGCAGGACACGTCACAGGTTGGTGACGCTGTGACCATCAAAATCGAGATCGAGGCCATGCGTCCGTAACTCGGCACACGCTTGACCATCCCAAAAGAAAGCCGCCCCGGAGATGCTCCGGGGCGGCTTTTTTGCACGTGTCCTGAATTATTTGGTGTGTGCGTTTATTTGGTTGCGCTTTTGCGCAAGTTATCGAGGAAGGCCTCAACAGCGTCATCAAGGGCGACTGCCTCGGAGACCAGTTTTTCGGCCGTGCTGGCAAGCTGGTTGGTGCCCGAAGATACTTTGCCGGCGTTGCTGTTAACCGTCTCGATGCGCTCGGATACTTCGCGCGTGCCATCAGCTGCCTGCTGAACGCTGCGTGAAATCTCGCCGATGGCGGCGTGCTGTTCTTCGACTGCGGCTGCAATCGCGGTTGAGCTGTCAGCGACCTGGGCGATGGTTTCGGAAATCAGACGGATGGCATCGACCGCCTCGGTGGTTTCGTTCTGAACAGCCAGAATCTGCTGGTTGATTTCCTCGGTCGCCTTGGCGGTCTGGTTGGCAAGGTTTTTTACCTCGCTTGCCACAACGGCAAAGCCCTTGCCGGCATCACCCGCACGGGCGGCCTCGATGGTGGCGTTCAGGGCCAACAGGTTGGTTTGTTCGGCAATGTCACCAATCAGACTTGCGACGTCGCCGATCCGCTGTGCGGCCTCGGACAGGCCAGTAACGGTCTGGTTGGTGCGGGTCGCCTGTTCATTGGCCTGATTGGCGATGTTCGCCGAGGTTGCAATCTGTTGGGCGATTTCATCGGAGGATGCAGACAGTTCCTCGGTCGCGGCGGAGACGGTTTGAACGTTGCTTGATGTCTGGGTGGTTGCCGAGGCAACAGCGGCCGACAATTCGCTGTTCATGTTGGTCGCGCTGCGCATTTCATCGGTGGCCGATTGCATGTCCTTGATCGATCTGGAGATCGAACTGATCAGGCCCTTGACCTTGACGTCAAGAGAATCGGCCATTTCCATCACGGCTTTACGCTGGTTTTCTTCGGCTTGTTCTTCAAGCGCACGCTGATTTTCCTGAAGCTTGCGGTTTTCAAGTGCTTGCTCGCGGAAAGAAACCACGGTGCGTGCCATGTCGCCGACTTCATCCTTGCGGCCCTGGCCTTCGATTTCGCCTTCAAGATCACCTGACGAGATAATCCGCATCCGGGCGGAAAGGGTTTTAAGTCCGCCGGTAATATCGCGACCAATGGCCAGCCCGGCCAGGGTCAGGATCAACAGAATGACACCGCCAATGATGACAACAAATGTTGCCTGTTCACGGAAAGCCGCATCGACGTCATCAATATAGATGCCCGTACCGATGATTGAACCCCAGGGCAGGGGTTCGGCAAAGGACAGCTTTTCGAAGGTCAGTTTTTCATCTTCACCGGGTTTCGGCCAGTGATAGGACGAGAAACCGCCGCCTGCCTTGTTACCGGACGCGATCAGATTGCGGATGAAATAATTGCCTTGGGAATCCTGTGCGTCGTTCAGGCTTTTGCCGACAAGCGCTGGATTGGCGCCATGCATTTCGGTCATGCCGTTGGTCGCAAAGACAAAGAAATATCCGATCTTGCCGTCATATTTGCCAGCACCGGCCAACTCGTAGAATTGGGTGATCGCGTCTTCCTGACTGAGAAGACCAGCATCAACCTTGTCCTGATAGGACTGCGCGATTGAAGTGATGTAGTTGGTGGTGGACCGGATCTTGTCCTTGCGGTCTTCAAGGAGTGCATCGCGCAGGGTGGAGAGCTGAAGCCCGCCAACGACGATGACGCCCACGAGCGCGATGACAGACAAGATGACGATTTTGTAACCAATCTTTAGATTGCCAAGCATATGGTTTCTCCGCCAGACGAGGCCGTGTTGATCAAAATATACGAATATATTGGTGTAGTTTCAGATCATATGCAAGAGAGATTATCCTAAAGTGTAGGTTTATGTATAGTCAAACGTCGAGGTAGCACTTACTGATGGGAGTGCAGTATCGGTTTAAGATATTGACTGAATGTCATTTATAAGTTTTGGAGCCATCAAAAAAGGCCAGGGCATTTCTGCCCTAGCCTTTCGGATGGTTTGCGTGTTGATGCGGATCAGTCGGTTGCGCGTTTGCGCAGATCGGCAAGGAAGTGTTCAACCGCCTCGTCAAGCGACTTTGCTTCGTCGACCAGTTTTTCGGCCGACTGGGCCAACTGGCTGGTGCCAGACGATACGCGACCTGCATTTTCGTTTACGGTCTCGATCCGCTGGGAAACTTCGCTGGTGCCATCAGCAGCCTGCTGAACGTTGCGCGAAATCTCGCCAATGGCGGCATGCTGTTCTTCGACAGCGGCGGCAATCGCGGTTGAGCTATCGGCGACCTGCGCGATGGTTTCGGAAATCAGACGGATCGCCTCAACCGCTTCGCCGGTTTCATTCTGAACCGAGAGGATCTGCTGGTTGATTTCCTCGGTCGCCTTGGCGGTCTGGTTGGCAAGGTTTTTGACCTCGCTTGCGACCACGGCAAAGCCTTTGCCAGCGTCACCGGCACGTGCGGCCTCGATGGTGGCGTTCAGGGCCAGCAGGTTGGTCTGTTCGGCGATGTCCCCGATCAGCTTGGCAACATCGCCAATCTTCTGGGCCGCATCGGCCAAACCAGTAACGGTCTGGTTGGTGCGGGTGGCCTGTTCGTTGGCCTGATTGGCGATTTCTGCGGAATGGGAAATCTGCTGGGCGATTTCATCGGAGGATGCGGTCAGTTCCTCGGTCGCGGCAGACACCGTCTGAACGTTGGTCGAGGTCTGGGTTGTTGCAGACGCTACAGCCGCAGAGAGAGAACTGTTGGTGTTGCTGGCTTCTTCCATCGAGGATGTGGCTTTTTTCATTTCGGTGATCGATCCCGAGATCGAACGGATCAAGCCTTTGACACGCGATTCAAGGCTGTCGGCCATATCGGTGATGTCCTGACGACGTTGCTTGTCGGCCTGTGCCTCAAGCTCTTGCTGGCGGGTTTGCAGTTTCTGGTTTTCAAGCGCCTGCTGGCGGAAGGCGACCACGGTGCGGGCCATGTCACCAACTTCGTCACCACGGTCCTGACCTTCGATTTCGCCTTCAAGTTTGCCACTGGCGATTTCGGTCATGCGGCTTGAAAGTTTGCTAAGTCCGACCGTGATGTTGCGGCCAATTGCAAAGGAAACGGCCAGCATGATCGCGATGACAATCGCGATGACGACCAGAACGAAAATCGCCTGTTCCCAGAACGCTGCATCGACATCATCAATATAGATGCCGGTACCGATGACGTCGCCCCAGGGCAGGGTTGCGGCAAAGGACTGTTTTTCAAAAAGGTCTTCTTCGGGGTGGCCTGGCTTTGGCCACAGATAGGTGAAGTACCCACCCGCCGGGGCCTTGGCGACATCCAGCATGTTCTGAATGATGAAGGAACCACTCGGGTCCTGAAGTTTGCTAAGATCCTTGCCGACAAGGGCGGGGTTGGCCGCATGCATCATGTTGACGCCCTTGCTGTCATAGGCAAAGAAATAACCCGTGCCATCGTCGAACTTGGAGGCCGCAGCAACCCGGTAAAATTCGGTTACGGCTTCTTCCTGACTGAGGTCGCCGCTATCGACCAGGTCCTGATAGGACTGTGCAGCCGTCACAAGCATTGTGGTTGTGGCTTTAACCTTGTCCTTGCGGTCCTCAAGCAAGGCTTCCCGCAATGCAAAAAGTTCCAGCGCCGAGATTACAAGCAGTGCAACCAGTGACAGCAAGGTCAGGCTCGCGACCTTCTTGCTGATCTTGATGTTTTGTAACATGTGATCTGTACCCGTGTATGTTGCCATTTCAGCAGCGGTGTCAGGGGGATGGCACCCTTTCCTCACCCCTTGATGCGCGTATATTTTAAAACAGTTACCTGTCAAAAAGTATAGTAATATTTAGCCCTGTTGCGGAAATTCACTAATCAAAAGTTGTGCCTGTTGCGGTGCGACAACATTGGCCCATGCAGGCGCAGACAAGTGGCGTTGCACAGGGTTCGGTCAGGAATCAGAAAAGGACATCTGCGATCATTGCAGATGTCCTTTTTAAATGTCTTGCGACGGATCAAACCCGTGGGGTCAGGCAAGCACCTTTGTCAAAAATCCTGCGGCAATGCGAAGGCCTTCTTCGTCAATGCCATGTTGCAGGCCAGGGCGTTCATGAAGGCTGACTTCAATGCCATTGGCGGCAAGCGTATCCTTGGCAAGACGCGATGCCTCGATCGGTACCACCGGATCGGCAGTACCATGGACAAGCACCATCGGCGGACGGGATTTGATTTCAGCGCCAAACGTCTGTTCGCCAAGCAATGCACCGGAAAAGCCGACAACGCCGGCAATTTCATCATCACGCCGGGGGGCGGTTTGCAGGGACATCATCGTTCCTTGCGAAAAGCCAACCAGTGCGACCTTGTCCGCAGACACCCCATGCGTTTCCATGACGTGATCGATGAAGTCATCGACATAGGCAGCACTTTTGCGTGCACCTTCGGCCATGGCAGCAAGGGCGCCAGACATCGTTTCCGGCGCACGACGCAGGAATTCGGGATCATATTCGGCCAGACTGAACCATTGGCGTCCGAACGGCGACATTTCGCACGGGAAGGGCGCGTTTGGTGAATAAAAGGTGGTGTCGGGCAGTGCGCGCGCCAGATGCGGCGCCAAACCGATCAGGTCATTTCCATCCGCACCATAGCCATGCAGAAAGATGACAACGCTTTTGGTGGTGCCCGAGGCAGCCGGTTTGGCCGGACCAGATAACAATGTGTCGGTGCTCATGCGTGCTTTCCTGAATTTCCCTTTGCACCTGCTTAGCAATGCAACCGACTGACCACCAGCATTTTTTGTCACAAAACCAAAGGTTCCTGGACTGCCGTGATTGCAGGAAACCCATAAACCGTCATGACCTGTGGATAACTTTGTGGATGGAAAAGCAGGTTTGGGGAAAATTATCCTGTAAAATGTCAAAAACATCAGTTTTGGTCGTGGGTGCTTATTCCTCAGTATAGATTTTTTGAGTTTTCTAATTTAAAAGATTCAGATGTTCTGTAGTTAATTTTAGTAAATAAAAACAACTAGTTATTTGATTTTCCTGTTCTTGGTGTTTGGGCAGCCTGTGGCAGGCACCCGATTATGGGGGCAGATTTTCGGCGGCAATTCGCGCACAAGCTGCATGAAGTGGGACAAAAAGTTAACGATGTGGATTTTTTGGACAGCCGGTCATTAAAAGGTGCCTTTTGCCGCCTGGTAATCTGTGCCACAAGAATTCTTCCGGTTCGCCCGGATGCCCCACAGCATGATCCATAGACCGAGGTCCAAATGAACCGCACGCGCCGCTGGTTCGGCAAGGGTGATCGACGCGTTCTGGCGTTGACCCTGCCGATTATTCTTTCCAATGCAACTGTTCCGTTGCTTGGCGCGGTCGATACGGCTGTGGTCGGGCATCTCGATAGTCCGCATTATATCGGGGCGGTTGCGGTTGGCGCGCTTATTTTTTCCTATGTGTTCTGGAGCTTTGGCTTCTTGCGCATGGCCACTACGGGCCTTGCGGCACAAGCCTATGGACGTCGCGATCCAAATGGTGTGCGTGCAGTATTTGCCCGCGCGGCCCTGATTGCTGTGGTTGCCGGTTTGGCGGTGATGGTGTTGCAATGGCCGATCATTGAACTGGCGATGAGCCTGATTGCGCCGACACCGGCGGTCGAGGCCGCCGCGCGCGATTATTTCCATGTCCGGATCTGGGCGTCGCCTGCGACGCTGATGCAATATTGCATGCTGGGCTGGTTGCTGGCGATGCGTGACAGCCGGGCTGTGTTCATTTTTCAGGTGGTTCTCAATTCGCTGAACATCATCCTAGATATCCTGTTTGTGCAGGGATTCGGTTGGGACGTGCGCGGAGTGGCCGGTGCCACGGTGATTGCCGATTATTCGGGGGTGGTGCTGGGCTGGTTTTTGATGCAGCCGCATCTGAAAAGACTGGGAGGGACATGGCGCGGGATTGGTCTTTTTGATCGTGCGCAACTGGCCCGGTTGATGAAGATTAATGGCGATATCTTTATCCGCACCATGGCGCTGACATCGGCCTTTGCACTGTTTACCAGCTTCTCCGCCCGGTTTGGCGAGGTGACGCTTGCCGCCAACGCGGTTTTGCAAAACTTCCTGATGTTCGGGTCATTTGCCCTTGATGGTTTTGCCCATGCGGCAGAAACCCTTGTCGGGCAGGCCTATGGCGCGGAAAAGCGCAAGCAGTTCCTGTGGGCGGTGCGCAAGACAACTGTTTGGGGGATTGTTTCAGCCGTGGTGATGGCTGCCCTGTTTGCCGCATCGGGACCGTGGATCATAGATGCCCTGACCAGCATTCCTGAGGTCCGCAGCGCATCCTATGAATATCTGATGTGGGCGGTGGTATTGCCTATTACCGGGGTGTTGGGCTTTCAGTTTGACGGGGTGTTTCTGGGCGCGATGCAGACCAAGCATTGGCGCAACATGATGTTGCTGTCAGTCGCGGTCTATGCCGGTTTTGCCTGGTGGGCCGTGGTGATGGGCAGCAACCATTTCCTGTGGGCCGCGTTTAACGGCTTCTTCCTGCTACGCGGGCTGACACTGGCAGTGCTGTTCCCGACGATCATTCCCAAGCAGCGTCAGGCTTTGGCGTAGAGCGCTTGTCGGGTTCGGCACTTGCTGATCGAGGTCCCCGCCTTCGCGGGGATGACGGTGGCAGATTGGCTTGTTTCGCTGTCACATCGTGATGGCAGGCATCTGTCCGATGTTAGTCGGCGTCAGCAACCGGCAGGGTGGTGCTGTTTTTGACTTCGTGAAGCGTGAAGCTTGATTTCATGTTGGCAACACCGGGCAGCTTCATCATGACTTCGGACAGGAAGCGTTGATAGGCGGCCGGGTCCGGCACAACGATACGCATCATATAATCCTGATTGCCGACCATGGCATAGCAATCAACGATTTCCGGGTGTTCCTGCACGGCCGTTTCAAAGCGGCGGAGCGACGGTTCGTCATGCTGGGTCAGCGATACGGTGACAAAGACATTCACACCAAGGCGAAGATGGGCCGGGTCCAAAAGGGCGACATATTTGCGGATGACGCCACTTTCTTCGAGCTTGCGCAGACGCCGCAGGCAGGGGGAAACGGACAGGCCGACCTTGTCAGCTAGTTCGACCATGGAGATTCGACCGTCTTCCTGAATTTCACGAAGAATTTTGCGATCAATTGCGTCGAAACCGTTGCGCGCCATAGCGTGCCACACTCCTTTGGACGATAAGATAACGGGCCGAAATTCGCCCGGAGAACCGTATTTTCGGAAGGGTGGATTTTGCCAAATTCCCGACCGGGCGTACATAATTTCTGCTGCGCGATAAGCCATGACTTCGCGTTTCTGTCAATCTTTGCGTCGCCAAACGGTGCAATTTTTACGTTGAAATCCTGTATATGATCGCAATGCGGTGCAACAGATCATAGCCGCATCGTCCATGCCAAAGACTTGCAACAGGCAAGCAATGCAAGTATGACCTTCAATTCCTTGGAATGCCTGCAGTTGTGAGCATCTGCAGCGGAAGTTATCGTTGCCGTGTGCCATCCGGGCAGTGTAGTATAATCGTACCAATTTACTTATTTCGATTGTGATTATTCTCCTGCCGGGAGCCCGGGGGAGGTTGGCACTGTCTGACACTGGTCTGACATTGGCAGCCGATATACTGAAAGGCACGTATGGTGGACGCTGCGCAAAACACGCCGGGATATAACCTGGTTACAATTGGCGAGCACAAAATCAATATTCGTCCGGCGGTTCAGGCAGATCTCGCCAATGTTGTCGATCTTGATGACCGGACCACGGGACTGCGCAAGCCGGATTACTGGGACGATCTGTTTACCCGTTATGGCAACCGCAAGGATTCCCGTTTCTTCCTGATTGCCGAAGAAAACGGAACGCTTCTGGGCTGCATTTTCGGTGAAGTCCGGTCGTGGGAATTCAATTCCGTGCCGTGTGGCTGGGTTGGCACCGTTAGTGTCGAACCGGACCTGCGCATGGGCGGGATCGGTACCATCCTTTATAACGAAATCTGCCGCTGTTTCCGCAAGGCCGGGGTGACCAAAATCCGCACCATGATCCCGCGCGATGCGACTGATTTGATGTCGTTCTTCCGCGCGCAGGGCATGATGGCGGGGCCGTTCATCCAGCTGGAAACAGATATGGAAGAGGGGGAATAAGCCGATGATGTCCTTGCAAAAGGCGACGCTGTTTGCCCTCTATGCCGTGCTGGAACTGGCCGAAGATACCGACCGCCAGCTTTCGGCATCGGAAATTGCCGAGCGTTACAATATTTCGACCAACCATCTGGCAAAGGTCCTGCGTGATCTGGGCCGGGCGGGGCTGGTTGAATCGGTCCGTGGTGCGGGTGGCGGTTATCGTTTCTGTGGCAATGCCAAGCGCACGACACTTTTGGATGTTGTGCAGTTGTTTGAGGAGGTCGGCACAAGCCCGTCCAACAGCATCGTGCAGAATACCAATGCCGGTGCGGCGCTTTCGATGGTGATGGATGAGATCGAAGAGATCACCCATGCCACATTGCTGTCGATCACGATCGAGACGATGCTGAAACTGATGCGCAAACGTCGCCCGGAAAAACCGACATCCACCGGATTGTTCCGCGCGGTTTAACGCTTAAACCAAGCACAGACACATACACCAGATAGACAAAAGGCCGTCAGATTGCTCTGACGGCCTTTTTGATTTGCGAACGCGCGGCGGGCTTAGCTCTCGCTCTCTGCCGGGGCCGGTTCTGCTGATGCCTAGGCGGGAACCGAAGCCTTGTCAGCCGTTTCTGCCTTTGGGGCAGCTTTCTTGCGCGGACGGCGCGGTGCGCGTTTTTTGACTTCCTTGGCCGGTGCAGCGTCAGACTTTGCGTCGCTTGCGGTTTCTGCCGGTGCCTCGGTTGCTGCTGGGGCAGCATCCTCTGCCGGTGCTTCGTCGCTGGCCTTTTTGGTCGAGCGGCGCGGCTTTCTGGCCGTCGTTGATTTCGACTTTACAGCAGCAGGCTTGCGCTTGGCCGTGGTGGTCTTTTTCGGTGCTTCTTCTTCGTCGTCAGAAGGCTTTTTGCCAAGGCTTGAGGCCGGCACTTCGGTCAGAAGGAAGCTTGGAACGTGATCGCCAAAGCCGATGACTGTTTTGTCATCGCGGTCGTCACGGTCACGGCGATTGTTGCGATTGTTACGGTCATTCCGATCATTACGCTCGGTCCGATCCGGACGCTCGGTGCGGTTGCGATCAGTGTTGCCCGCGTTATTACGTGCGTCGCGTGCCGGTGCCTTGGGGGCATCTGCGTCTTTTTGCGGTTGTGCCTCGGATTTGGCCGGTGACGGGGCGTCAGCAACCGCTTCCTTTTTATCCGATCTTGCCGGACGGGCGGGTTTGTCGTCACGCGTATTGGTGGGCTTGCGGCTTTTCTTGTTGCGACGCTTCTTGCCGGTAAAGTCCAGCTCCAGCGTCTCGATGCCTTCAAGTTCGGTCAGCGGGATGTCCATATTGATGGACTTGTTGATCGCAGCAACAAGCTTGCCATCCTCTGGCACGGCCAGGGTAAAGGCTTTGCCGTCACGGCCTGCGCGACCGGTACGACCGGTACGGTGGACGTAATCCTCGGCGTTGAACGGCACATCAAAGTTAAAGACGTGCGAGACATCGGCGACGTCAATACCGCGTGCGGCCACGTCCGAGCAGACGAGCAAGGTGATCTCGCCGGTTTTGAACTTTGCCAGCGTTTCGGTACGTTCGCTTTGCGCCAGATCGCCATGCATGCGACCAGCATTAAAGCCGTGCTTGGTCAGCGATTTATAGAGGATGTCGACGTCTTTTTTGCGGTTGCAGAACACAAAGGCGTTGCGGACATCTTCGGCGCGGATCAGGCGACGCAGGGCTTCGCGCTTGTCGAAATCGTCCAGGACAAGGAGCTTGTGTTCAACCGTGGTTGCCATCGTCGAAGGCGGCGATACGGTGATTTCCTTGGGATTGGACAGGAACTTGTCGGCAAGGCGTTTGATTTCCTTGGGCATGGTCGCCGAGAAGAAAAGCGTCTGGCGCTGCTTGGGCAGCATGTTGACGATCTTTTCGATGTCGGGAATGAAGCCCATGTCGAGCATGCGGTCGGCTTCGTCAATTACAAGCAGTTTGCAATCAGACAGCAGCAGCTTGCCGCGCTCAAACGTATCAATCAGGCGGCCCGGGGTCGCGATGATGACATCGGCACCTTTTTCAAGGACCTTGCTTTGCTCGGCAGCAGATTCGCCACCAATAATCAACGCCTTGGACAGCGAGATATATTTGCCATAGGTGTCAAAGTTTGCAGCAACCTGGGTGGCCAGTTCGCGGGTGGGTTCCAGAATGATGGAACGCGGCATCCGCATGCGGGCCCGGCCATGATGGAGAATATCAAGCATCGGCAGGGTGAAGCTGGCCGTTTTGCCCGTACCCGTTTGCGCACAGCCCAGAATGTCGCGTGCCATCAGCACCGACGGAATAGCTTGGGCCTGGATCGGGGTTGGGGTGTCGTAGCCGGCGTCTGCGACGGCTTTGAGGATATCTTCGCTCAGACCGAGATCGGCGAAATTCATATGGTTCGTTTTCCCGCAAAGAAATGCGTTAAGGTTAAGCGGATCGCTAGAAATCTGATTGCGTCGTAAAGCCAACCCTTAATTAAGTCAAGAAAAACGCCGCTTAATTGCCTTGGAAAACCCATTCGGCGGGCTTTGAGAGGCTTGTTTGCAACAATTTGACAGCGTAATCTGCCACAACAGCTCATACTCGGGGAGAAAAACAGTGCTGATGGACGCAACCCGTTCAAGTTTGCTGATAATCGACGTTCAGGAAAAACTCTATCCAGCCTGTCTGGAACCGGATCAGATCATCGCCAATTGCTGTTTTCTGATCAAATGCGCCAATCGCCTTGAGGTGCCGGTGATCGTCACCGAACAGTATCCCAAGGGTCTTGGACATACGGCCAAACCGATTGTCGACCTTCTGGAAAAGCCGGGTGATGCTACTGATGGCGGCAATGTCGTTTCCAAGGTGGCATTTTCCGCCGTTCCGGCCGATGGCTTTATCGAAAAGATGGAAGAAAATCAGGGTCGTGATCAGGTGGTGGTTGCGGGCATGGAAACCCATGTCTGTGTGCTGCAAACGGTGATGGACCTGATCGAACGCGGTCGGGAGGTCTATGTCGTCTCCGATGCGGTGACATCGCGCAGCCAGCATGACAAGATTTTCGGGCTTGAGCGCATGCGTGATGCTGGCGCCAAAATCGTAACCCGCGAAAGCGTGATGTTTGAATGGCTTCGGGTGGCAGGTACGCCGGAATTCAAGGAACTGAGCGCGCTGATTAAATGAGCTCGACCTCAAAGAAGGCTACCGGGCACGTCGATGGTGATGGCGTGCCCGTTGTGTTTTTGTCAGGCATGCTTGCCGATCAGCGTATGTGGCATCCCGCAGTTGCCGCATATGACGAACTTGATGATCCGACCAAGCCCGCACTTAAACCGGTATTCTGTGAATTGTTTGATCAGGATACGGTTTCGGATATGGCGCGTGCAGTGCTTGAAACCGCGACGGATCGCTTTGCGCTGGTGGGGATGTCGATGGGCGGCTATGCCGCCTTTGAAATCCTGCGTCAGGCCCCGGAACGCGTCAGTCACCTGATGCTGGTCAATACAAGGGCAACGTCTGACAGCGAGGCGGTGCGACGTCGTCGTTTGTTGCTGTCGCGCATTGTCGCGGGCAAGACGCCGTTTGTTGCGGTCAATGACGGCATGCTTGATGAGATGCTTCACCCCGATAACCGCAGTAATGCCGGGTTGGTTTCCCTGTTGACTGCAATGGGCGACGCATGCGGGGTAGGTGTGTTTGAACGACAGAATCATGCGGTTGCGACCCGTCCGGACAGCATGACGGATCTTGGCAATATTGCCGTGCCATGCAGCGTTGTTGTCGGTACGCATGACCGGATTATAAGCCCTGAAAGCCAGCGGGAAATGGCCGATGCCATCCCTGGTGCGACCTACCAGGAATTTGCAGGTGCGGGGCATTATGTGCCACTTGAGCAGCCCGTCGAGTTTGCCCGGTCACTAGCAGGGCTTTTGGTGCGTTAGCAGCTTGGCAAGAACGGGCTGCAATAACGATCGTCATTGTTGCGCATATGACGCGGGAAGAGCTGATAGTTGACCGTGTCAGCGTTGTTTTCGACCTGTTCGGCAAACTGGGCCGTATTGAAGTGTGCGCGGGTTTCCGAAATGATTTTATCCCCGACACAGAAGCCGAAACGGACCGTAACGCGATCACTTGTATCATCCATGGGAAGAGATTTTGGGTCAGTGCAGAGCTTGCCCCGCATGGTGGATTGTTCCGGATTGACGACGGCAACCATACGGTTTTCCGGCTTGATGGTTTCCCCATCTGCAATGTCGGCCGGATCAGTGACAAAGCGCAGACGCGGCGGGTAGCCATGGTTTGACATGGCCGCACTCCAGAAATCATCGGTGAAGGTGTTATTGGCATCAACGATTTCAAGCATCATCACACGGCTTGGCGCGCCGGCTGTCCGGAAGCTGTCGACTTCGGTGACCTCATAATGGGCACGTTCGATCACGGCGATGTTGCAACCGGCAAGCGCAAGCAGACCACTTGCAGCAACAGCGATTGAAAACGGGCGTGTCAATTTTGACAGTCGCGATGCGGGCGCGGACATGACTTTCATCCTTTCAGGCTTGCTGAGACCAAAGAACCTATCCCTAGATATTGTCGGGAAATTGCCAAAGTCACGCGGTTGCGCCGATTTTTAAGGGTAGAAAACAAAAAACCCGGCACAAAGGCCGGGTTTTGTTGGTATTTCGAGATGCCGATCAGACGTCGATATCCTCGACGAAGCGGGCGTGTTCCTGAATGAACTGGAAGCGCAGCTCCGGCTTTTTGCCCATAAGGCGGGTCACAAGATCCTTGGTCTGTCCGCGGGCATCCGGTTCGGCTGCATCGGGCAGGGTAACACGCAGAAGTGTACGTTTCTTGTGTGCCATGGTGGTTTCGCGCAGCTGTTGCGGCGGCATTTCACCCAGACCCTTAAATCGGGAAATCTCGACCTTGTTCGGGTTCTTGAACTCGGTTTCGAGGATGACTTCCTTTTCGGCGTCATCCATGGCGTAGATCGACTTGCCACCTTGGGTCAGGCGGTAAAGTGGCGGCATCGCCAGATACAGATGGCCGTTTTCGATCAGGCCAGGCATTTCCTGATAGAAGAAGGTCATCAGAAGGGATGCGATATGTGCGCCATCGACGTCAGCATCGGTCATGATGATGATGCGTTCATAGCGCAGATCACCCAGCCGGAAATCGGATCCCGAACCGCAGCCAAAGGCTTCGATCATGTCCTTGATTTCCTGGTTGGCCATCATCTTTTCATAGGTCGCCGACGCAACGTTCAGGATCTTACCGCGCAGCGGCAGGACGGCCTGCGTTTCGCGGTCTCGGGCCTGTTTGGCAGAACCACCTGCAGAGTCACCCTCCACCAGGAAGATTTCAGTGCCAGCCGCGATTGAACGCGAACAGTCGGCAAGCTTGCCCGGCAAGCGCAGACGACGGGTCGCCGACTGACGCTTGGTTTCCTTTTTCTCCTTGCGGCGCTGACGTTCCTCGGCGCGCAGGATGATGCGTTCAAGCAGACGCTTGGCGTTTTCGGTATCCCCGGTCAGCCAGTGGTCAAAGTGGTCACGCACCGCGGTTTCAACCAGTTTGGTTGCACCCTGGGTACCCAGCTTTTCCTTGGTCTGGCCCTGGAACTGCGGATCGGGAATAAATACCGACAGCATGATACAGCCGCCGCCAAAGACGTCCTCAGCGGTGATGGCAGCGGCCTTTTTCTGCCCCAGCATATCGCCATAGGCCTTGATCGCCTTGGTGATGGCGTAGCGGAAACCGGCCTCGTGCGTGCCGCCAAGCGGGGTCGGGACGGTGTTACAGTAGGAATGGAAGTAGCCTTCGCCGCTTTCCGGCCAGCCAATCGCCCATTCAACACGCCCGGCACTTTCAGAAAACTTTGCTTCGCCTGCGAAAGGACGGTCTGTGACCATCTCGCGGCCCTCAAGCGTCATTTCGAGGTAATCAAGAATGCCGTTCGGGAACTTCAGGACTTCCTGCTGCGGGGTCGGGTCGTCACTGGTCAGAAGCGACGGGTCAACCGACCAGCGGATTTCAACACCCTTGTAGAGATACGCCTTGGAGCGCGCCATACGGAAGATGGTCGCTGCCTTGAGCTTGGCGCGGGTGCCGAAAATCTCGGGGTCGGGTCTGAAAATAACCGTGGTGCCACGACGATTGTTGATCGGACCGCCATCCTGAAGTGGCCCCAGCGGGGTGCCCTTGGAATATTCCTGAAACACCATCTTGCGATCACGGCAGACTTCAACGCGGAACTTGTCGGTCAACGCGTTCACCACCGACATACCGACACCGTGCAAACCGCCCGAGGTCTCATAGGCCTTGCCAGAGAACTTGCCGCCCGAGTGCAGGGTGGTCAGGATCACCTCAAGTGCGGATTTGTCGGGAAATTTCGGATGCGGGTCGGTCGGAATACCACGCCCGTTATCGCGCACCAGCACAGTATTGTCTGGCTGCAATTCCAGTTCGATCCAGTCGGCGTGGCCAGCAACCGCTTCGTCCATCGAGTTGTCGAGAATTTCCGCGACCAGATGATGCAATGCGGCATCATCGGTGCCGCCGATATACATACCGGGGCGTCGACGGACGGGCTCAAGGCCCTCGAGAACTTCAATATCCTTGGCGGAATAGGCTTTATCGGTGGACTGGTTTGAATCTTCAAAAAGGTCGGTCATGCCCCGGAACGCAACTTCTTTTATTGTGTTAAAACAAGGTCCAATACCGTATATCTGTTCTTCGATATTATGGTCTTGGAAGCCTCGGCGCTAAACGAGTACCATATCTTTATCGGTTCGTACCAGATGATCGGTGCGCACCGACCATAAAAATGTGTTTTTGAATCCAATGCAAGTGATGGTCGCGACTTCTGATCATAATTTTGCCGGGCTTGGACGCAGAAAACCGCGACCGGGAGGTCCAATAAAAAAATGGCGTGCCGTAACAGGCGTGCCGCCAACTGGAGTGAGCCTGATGGCGACTGAGAAAGATCAATCCCTTCTTGCGGAAAGCACGATGCCGCGCGGTGAACTTTGCACCCGAACCCTTGCCATGCCCGCCGATACCAACCCGAGTGGCGATATTTTCGGTGGTTGGCTGATGTCGCAGATGGATATCGCCGGTGGCGTGATGGCAAGTCAGGTCGCCGAAGGGCGTGTTGCGACCATCGCAGTGGACGGCATGACGTTCCATCGCCCGGTTTATGTCGGCGATACAGTTTGCGTTTATGGCGACATCGAGAAGATCGGCAATACATCGATTGTGCTGCATCTCGAATCCTGGGTGCTCCGCCGCAATCAACCGCCACGCATCAAGGTGACCGAGGCGACATTTACCTTTGTCGCGATTGACGCCGAAGGTCGGCCGCGCCCGGTACGCAAGGATGAGGCAGACGCCTAAGCCCTCGCGAGATCAAATTCAGGAGCCCCGCCATGCAGAGCCGCACTGTGTCCACGCTGTTGACCCGTCCGGTTCTTGTCTGCGGGGCTTTGTTGTTTCCCATGCTAGCCGACGCGGGCGAGGCCGATTTGGTTGCCGCCAAGGTGACCAAGACCGGCGCAGATACCTATCGGTTTGATGTGACCGTGGCGCATGAGGATACCGGTTGGGATCATTATGCCAATGTCTGGCAGGTGATCGGGCCGGATGGCGTGATCATTGGGGAACGGGTTCTGGCCCATCCACATGTCAATGAGCAGCCCTTTACCCGTTCTCTATCCGGTGTGACGATCCCACCCGATATCACAGGTGTTACACTCAGGGCCGGTGATCTGGTGCACGCATTTGGCGGTGCAGAGTTAAGGATCGAACTGCCTGTTGAGGCTGGGCAATCTGTGACGGTTTCAAATTAGATCGAAACCTCTGCCCAAGTCCCCGGGCCGAAGCCCGGGGCAGAGTGTAGCACGTTGTTACCAGCTTGCCTTGGCAACACGCATGAAGTTTTCACCCATGATTTTATTGACGTCATCGGGCGAATAACCAATCGAAATCAGGGCATCTGCAAGGGCAGGGAGCTTGCGCGGATCGAACACCGCAGCACCACCTGCGCCGGGGCCGTAGCCACTGGCGGCGGGCCAATAGAAGTCCTTGTCGACGCCATCCGGGAAGTCGTTGGTGCCGGCGACCGATGGCATGGTATCAAGCCCGATGCCGACATGATCAACCCCGACCAGATCAACCGCATATTTGATGTGGCGGATCATGTCAGGGACTTCGGGCGCGTTTTTGGATTTAATGAAGCGCTGGAATCCGCAGATGCCGATCACGCCACCGGTATCGGCACAGGCCTTGATCTGTTCATCGTCGATGCAGCGTTCATGACCGCCCAATTCCTTGGGGTTGGCGTGGCTGAACACGACCGGCTTGGATGAGACCCGCATGATATCAAGCGAGCTTTGCCGCCCGGTGTGGGAGCAATCCATGATCATGCCGCTGGTGTTCACGGCCTTGACCATTTCAACACCCAGATCGGTCAACGGGATATCGACATCGTGACAGCCGCCGGAGACCGAGTTGTTGCGGTTATAGGCAAAGTGGATCTGCTTCACACCCAGCTTGGCAAAGACCGGCACCATTTCGGGCATGTCCTGGAGCATGACCGAGCCTTCAAGATCAAACCCGACGCCCAGCAGGCCCTTGGATTTGGCAATCGCCAGATCATCAAAGCTTTCGATCTGCATGTATTTGTCGGGGTTGGCGGCGATCTTGGCGCGGAAGGCGGCGATCACGCGCAGGATATGGGCAACGCTGTTCATATCCATGCCGACATTGACACAGACATAGTCGATGTGACCGGCAACATAGGTATCAAGCAGGTCTATCGGCGTCTTTTCATCAAGCGGCAGGCAGGCATGCGCATCCCACGTGAAAGACGGGATATGCCGACGTTGGTAATTGGCAAGTTTGCTGTCGGCCGGGGCGAAGGGTGTTGCGAAGCTCAGTGTGGTGGCGGAAGTCATGGTGTCTCCGTTCAGTCCCAGTCGACAAAGCTGTCGACAACGGCGCGGTCATAGCCGCCGGCAGCCTTGTAAAGCTGTTGCGAATAGGGATGTTCAAGTCTGCCATCTGCCAGTTGACTTGCAGTGGCGCGTTCAACAATACGGCCATGGTTCATAATGGCAATATCGTCGCACATATGGGCCACCACGGCGAGGTCGTGACTGACCATGATGTAAGTCAGGCCAAGTTCCCGGCGCAAGCGTGACAGAAGATTAAGCACTTCGGCCTGAATAGATACATCAAGGGCCGAGGTCGGCTCATCAAGCAGCAAAATCTTGGGTTCAAGGATCAGGGCGCGGGCAATCGCAACACGCTGGCGCTGCCCACCGGAAAGCTGGTGCGGATAGCGGAAGCGGAACGAGTTATCGAGCCCGACCTGTTCAAGGGCCTGCACCACGCGGGCATCGGAATTGCCAAGCCCGTGAATATTGACCGGTTCGGTCAGGATGCGGTCAATGGTATGGCGCGGATGAAGCGATCCGAACGGGTCCTGAAACACCATCTGCACAAGGCGATAGAATGTCTTGTCGCGTGTGGGGCCAAGTTCCTTGTTGTTGACCAGAATTTCACCTTCCCAGTCATCGACAAGGCCGGTGATGGTACGAAGAACGGTTGATTTGCCTGATCCCGATTCACCAACAAGGCCGAAGGACCCGTTTTTCGGAACCTTGATGTCGACATCCTTGAGAACGTGGTTGTCGTCAAACCAGGCATTGAGTTTGTTGATTTCAATCATGTGTCTACCCCTTAACCTTCGGCCCAGCTTGCTTCGCGTTCAAGGATCGGCAGATCAGAATGATCGCCATCCATTTTCGGCAAGCAGTTCAAAAGTCCCTTGGTGTAGGGGTGTTTGGCTTCGTGCAGGGCAGAGGCCTTGATTTCTTCGACCACGTGGCCCTGATACATTACCAGCACACGGTCGCAGAAGCTTGAAACCAGTTGCAGGTCGTGACTGATGAAAATCAGCGCCATGCCACGATCCCGTACCAGATCATCAAGGATCGCCATCACCTGAAGCTGCACAGTGACATCAAGGGCCGAAGTCGGTTCATCGGCAATGATCAATTCAGGATCAGGGATCAGCATCATGGCGATCATGACGCGCTGTCCCATACCACCGGATACTTCATGCGGGTAGGAGTTAAACACGCGCTCTGGATCGCGGATTTTAACCGCATCAAGCATATCAATCGCGCGGTGGCGGGCTTCCTTGGCGTTGACCTTATGGTGTTCGCGGTAGGCTTCGATGATTTGATCGCCAATGGTCATGACAGGGTTCAGTGAATATTTTGGGTCCTGCATGATCATGGAAATGCGCGCACCGCGTACCTTGCGCCATTGTTTGGGCGTCAGGTTTGCCAGATCGACATCATGGAAGGTCATTTGATCAGCGGTAATTTTACCGTTGGCCGCCGTCAGACCAAGTATGGCGCGCCCGGTCTGGGATTTACCAGACCCGGATTCGCCCACAATTCCAAGCCGTTCGCGACCGAGATCAAACGACACACCACGCACTGCATGCACATCCCCCTTGGGCGTGTTGAAGGTAACTTCGAGGTTTTTGACCGACAGAAGGGTTTCATTGGACATGATCAATCGCCTCCACGCGGGTCAAGTACATCACGCAGGCCATCACCCAGAAGGTTAAAGCCAAGGCTGACGATGAAAATGGCGATACCCGGGACTGTGGCAACCCACCATTGTTCAAGCAGGAACTGACGACCCTCAGAAACCATTGCCCCCCATTCCGGCATCGGTGGCTGTGCACCAAGACCAAGGAAGCCAAGACCGGCTGCAATCAGGATCATGCCCGCCATATCAAGGGTCACACGGACAACAAGCGAGCTCATGCACATTGGCATGATGTGACCGGTAATCAGGCCCAGGTTCGATGTGCCCTGAAGGCGGGCGGCTTCGATGAAGTCGGATTTGCGCACCGTGATGGTTTCAGCCCGTGCGATACGGGCATAAGGCGGCCATGCGGTAATCGCAATGGCAAGAATGGCGTTCTCCAAGCCCGGTCCAAGAGCGGACACAAAGGCCAGTGCCAGGATCAGTTTCGGGAAAGCCAGAAAGATATCGGTGATGCGCATCAGGGTGGCATCGATCCAGCCGCCAAAGAATCCGGCAGCTGTGCCAACCAGCAGGCCGACCGGGGCTGCAGTGATGACAACAAGGGCGACGATCAAAAGGGTGTATTGCGCACCATAGATCAGACGCGACAGAATATCGCGGCCCAGCTGATCCGTGCCAAACCAGTGTTCGGCACCGGGTGGTTGGATACGATTGGCAAGGTCAGCTGCCAGCGGATCATAAGGGGCCAGAAGCGGGGCAAAGATCGTTACCAGAATAAGGCCGATCACGATCGAAAGGCCGATCATGGCAAGTTTGTTTTCGGTGAACTTGACCCAGCCAAGCCAGGCACGTCCGCATTTTGCCTGCCAGCGCGATTTTGGCGTATCGGATGTCAGCCATTGTTTCAGGCCGGTTTGCGAAACTTGTGTTTGTGTTGTCATGATTATCTCCGCGCTCTGGGGTCGAGCAGGCGGTAAAGCACGTCAGAAAGCATATTCACACCGATAAAGACCGCACCGACCACAATCGTGCCACCGAGAACCGCATTCATGTCGGCATTGAGCAACGAGTTGGTGATGTAAAGACCAAGTCCCGGCCATGCGAAGATGATTTCGGTCAAAACCGAACCTTCAAGCAGGTTAGCGTATGACAGCGCAATCACGGTCACCAGTGGCACCATGACGTTGCCAAGGGCGTGGCGCCAGATGATGCGATGTTCGGAAATGCCTTTGACCCGAGCGGTCAGGATGTATTCCTGACTCAGCTGTTCGAGCATGAAGGAACGCGTCATGCGGGCGATATAGGCCAACGAGAAATAAGCCAGGATCGATGCAGGCAGAACAATGTGCGAGACAGCGTTCCAGAACAGGTCCATGTCGCCTTCGATCAGAGTATCAACCAGCATAAGACCGGTGGTAGGTTCGATATAGTCGAGATAGAACGAATCAAGGCGTCCTGGACCCGCGACCCAGTCGAGCTTCATGTAAAATACCAGAAGCCCCATCAGACCCAGCCAGAAGATCGGCATGGAATAGCCAGCAAGGCCGATCACGCGAACCATATGGTCGGGCCATTTGCCCTTGTTGATGGCGGCAAAAACGCCAGCGGGAATGCCCAGAACAACACCGATAATGGTTGCAATGGTTGCCAGTTCAAGGGTGGCCGGGAAGACACGCTTGATGTCATCGAGCACGGTGTTGGATGTCAGCACCGATTGGCCGAAGTTACCCTGCAGTACGTTGGAAATATAAATAAAGAACTGCTGCCAAAGCGGCAGGTTAAGCCCCATTTCTTCGCGCACGCGGTTGTACGTGCTTTGCGATGCATGATCGCCAACAGCGGCCAGCACCGGATCAATCGGCAAGACGCGACCGATCAGGAATGTGACAAACAGCAGGCCAAAAAATGTAATGGCAAGCGAGAATACCAGCCGCAGGACAGTTCCCGTCGGGCCGGAAGCGAAACGGGCGCGGTTGCGCCCGTCCCGTTTTTTGCGTTTAACAGCGGACATTACGACCGTTGTCTCCTTCGTCGAGATTAGTCTTTGGTGACATAACGATAATAGTTGTTATCGAATGACGGACCGAGGACGAAGTTGTTCACGTTGCCGCGCATGGATGCGATCTCGGTTTCCTGGAACATGATCACGAACGGACCATTTTCCAGAACTGCTTTCTGAAGATCGACATACATCGCAGCACGTTTCGCATCGTCGCGTTCCAGCGTGGCGGCATCGGTTTTTGCCGTCAAGTCACCGGCATCCCACGAGTTGCGCCAAGCGAGCGGCTTGGCAGCGGCATCGTCGGAGTTGTCCGGGTTCCATGCAAAGGTCGATGCGTTGGTGTGCGGATCCTGATAGTCCGGACCCCAGCGACCGATATAGATATCGTGCTGACGGGCGCGGTATTTGGTCAGGGTCTGTTTGCCATCACCCGGAATGATTTCCAGATTGATGCCAGCCTGTGACCAGGTCGCCTGGATCGACTGAGCCATCGCCATGATCGCGGTGGTGTTACGGGTGTCCATGGTTACGCTGAACCCGTCCGGATAGCCGGCCTCGGCCAGAAGGGCCTTGGCTTTTTCGATATCCAGGGAATAGGGGTTCTCGTTATATGCGCCCAGGAAACCTTCAGGCAGGAAGGCCTGATGGATCTGCGAACGACCAGCCAGGATGGTTTCGGAAATGCCTTTGTAATCGACAAGGTATTTCAGAGCTTCGCGGACTTTCGGGTTCGACAGATATTCGTTTTTCTGCGACAGGCCGAGATACCACAGAGCACCTTTGCCCTTGGACATCATCTTGATGTCGTCATTGTCAGAAATGGCAGCCAACTGATCGGCTTCAAGGTTACGGGCAATATCGATATCGCCTTTTTCAAGGAGGAGCTGCTGAGCTGCGGCTTCCTTGACGCTCTGGATAATCACGCGCTTCATTTCTGGCGCGCCGTCCCAGTAATCTTCGTTGCCGGTCAGGCTAAGGCTTTCACCTGCGGTCCACTTGTTCAGTTTGAACGGGCCGGAACCGGCATAGTTGGTTTTGAGCCACTCGTGCCCAAGGTCGCCGTCCACTTCGTGGGCAAGGACTTCTTCCTTGTCGACAACCGAGCCAACGCCAGCGGTCAGGCAATACAGCACGAAGCTTGGTGCGTAAGGCTTGTCGACTTCCATGACCAGCGTGGAATCGTCGGTTGCGTAGATCTTTTCCTTGACGTTATCGGCGGTGAAACCGAACTGACCAAGAATGAATGCAGGCGACTGATCCAGCAGGATCACGCGCTGTAAGGAGAAGGCCGCGTCTTCGGCGGTCAGCTCGTTGCCAGAGGCAAAGGTGATGCCGTCACGGATTTTGAAGGTAAAGGTCTTGCCGTCTTCGGAGACATCCCAGCTTTCGGCAACGACGCCATAGATCTTCGACACATCGTCATTGTCGAAACCGATCAGGCGGTCATAGGTGTTGCCGGCATATTCAGCGCCCGAGAATTCGAAAATCTGAGCCGGGTCGAGCGTGATGATGTCATCAATGGCAAAAGCCATGACCAAAGCATTTTTCGGCGTTTCGGCCTGTGCCATCATAGGTGCGGTCGCGAGCGCGGTCCCCATGACCAGCCCTGCAATAAATTTGCGCATGATGCGCCTCCCGATTGTTGTTGTGGGACTGCAGGCCAATGCGTGGACTGATCGGCTATCGAAAGGGAGGGCCAAAACGAGACGGGCTCAGCTTTATAACCATCCGGAGTTCTATCGACGCCTTCAGGCCCTTGTAATTGCGGGGCGGCCTGCAGGTTCGCTTAGTGCATGTGGAGCTGAGCATAATTTATACGATTAATCAATGACCAGTCGGTCAGCAATGCTGTCTAAATCAGCAAATGGCACAACTTTCCCGAAAATGCATTTCTTAAGGTTGTGTGAAGTCTTGGTGAAATTACCCACGCGGGTAGAACGGTGGTTTTACGCCGGGGTTTGGCCTTAGAAACAAAAAAGCGCCAGCGAAAAAATCGCGGCGCTTATTTTGTACGTCATTCCCAATCAGGAAGGGAATGGCGCGAGTGACGAGACTTGAACTCGCGGCCTCCGGCGTGACAGGCCGGCGCTCTAACCAACTGAGCTACACCCGCATGGTGCGTGGCGCGGTTTATATAAAGACCACCCAATTGAGGCAAGTGTTTTTTGACCGATTTTCAAAGAAAAATGCGCGGAAGTGTTTTGCCGGTTTAATCGCCAAGAAAGCGGCGCAAAAACAAAAAAGCGCCAGCGAAAAATCGCGGCGCTTATTTTGTGCATCATTCCCAATCAGGGAGGGAATGGCGCGAGTGACGAGACTTGAACTCGCGGCCTCCGGCGTGACAGGCCGGCGCTCTAACCAACTGAGCTACACCCGCATGGCGTGGCGCGGTTTATATAAGGGGTGGTTCGGTCTGGCAAGGGCTTTTTTGCAAAAAAAAGACGGACCGGAAATTTACCTGGTTGATCGTCCTTGGCAGTCTCGATGCGACGCCTGTTTCGCAGTGAAAAGCGGTCGATCCGGGGTGGGGCAGATGTGTAAAAAGCGAGTGAAAAACAAAAAGCGCCAGCGAAAAAATCGCGGCGCTTATTTTGTACGTCATTCCCAATCAGGAAGGGAATGGCGCGAGTGACGAGACTTGAACTCGCGGCCTCCGGCGTGACAGGCCGGCGCTCTAACCAACTGAGCTACACCCGCATGGTGCGTGGCGCGGTTTATATAAAGACCACCCAATTGAGGCTTAGCAGCCGGTCACAGGTGGTGCAAGCGCTTTTTTGCGATGATTTTTCAATTTTTAACCGCGTTCTTCCGGCGGTAGAAACCGACCCTGCATCGGGCACGTTAAAGTTCACCTGTCGGGCTTTGGTAAGGCGGGCAGGTGAGGGGGGTATTTGGGATTGCAAGGCGCGCATAAGCTCCACCTGAGACTGCATTGTGAAATGCTGCCCAGTGAGCGAGATCGTCTGCGGTCAAGAGGTGTGGGCTATTCGCGCGGTTCTGCGTAGCGTTCGGTCAGTTTGGTCAGGGCCGCGACAGTTGCCTGTTCGACGGTTGAGCCAAAACCGGTCACGCGGCCGGCAAGAATGACATAAAGCGAGTCGATATGGAGCTGGATCACCAGCAGCTGTTTTTCGTTGGCCGTGGTGCGGTCGGCAACGAAGATTTCCATCGATTTTGCGATCTGGGTCATCAGGGGATACTGGAAAGTGCCGCCCAGGGCCTTGACCGAATAGGCAAGGTCATTTGCCGCGATGATGGCTTCTGGCCGCTTGGGTTTGTCGCGCAGGGCATTAATTACCAGTTTGCGGCATTCCATCAGGTCCTTGCCGATGTCACGGACAAAGGTCTCGGAGCTGCGCTGTACAACCTGTTCGAGCTCTTCAAGCTGTTCAGGTGACAGGTTGATGTCAAATCCCTTGATGAAGTTGACAGCTTTGCGTTTCAGATCGGTCTGCGCAGGGATGATCTGCACATTCTTCTTTTTCTTAGGTTCTTCCGGCTTCACGATGGCTCCGCTTCCCCAGTCATAATGGGTCATTCGTCAAGGCTCCTACGATCAGGACCATCAAACTGGACCTGTCTGCGACGTCGGTCCGGGCCAAAATACGTTCCAGTGTTGATGAAACGTCTTGGTCGGGCGATGACCGAAACCAGACGGCTGTAAAGTGCCTTGGCGTTAAAGGGTTTGGCAAGAAATTCAGTAATCCCAAGGTCACGTGCCGTCGTCACATAACGCATCTCGGAATGTGCGGTCAGCATAATCACCGGAATGAACCGGTTTGGCGAATTGGTCGAATTGCGCATGACATCGAGGAATTCGAGGCCATCCATACCGCGCAAGCGCCATTCACAAATCACGATATCAATTTTTTCGGTGCGTAATACGTCAAAGGCATCATTCGGCGATTTTACACGCTGTATATGACTGGCTCCGAGATAGGCGAGCGTGTCATAGACTACCTGAGCTGAAATCTTGTCCCCGTCAACGATCAGAAAACTAATCTTACTAAAGTCTATTTTCGCGTTCATCCGGCCTCGGTTCCTGAGCATCATCACGAAATGCGTCGCTGTTCAGGGGGATACAGCAGCAAATCTAACCAGTTGCTGATGTATAAACCCTTATACCTTTGTCTGGTTTCCAGCAAGGCCAAACCACTCTGTGTTCAGCCCGAAAATCTGACAAATACTGACCCCAAGCCAGTTGAAAAGTTAGAACAAACGACGTTTACGTCTTTTTGTTTTTGATGCTCGCGTCCGGTTTGAACACACCCAATATTGGGCCTTTTTTTCAATAGTAAAGAGGAAGATCTTTTTTATTTCATGGGCTTGGTGACGCCGTCGTCATCAATCACCTTAACGGCAACACCGGACTCCTCGAACATTTCGGTCGATATCTTCATATCCTGTTCCCAGCGTTCAAGAAAGTCCGGGGTTAGTTTTGACTTGTCGACATAGACCTCGGCGATGCCCGCCTGAATGATGGCGCGCGCGCAATCACAGCACGGAAAGTGCGTTACATACAGGGCGCAGCCATCAAGCGATGTGCCGGTGTAACTGGCATTATAAATCGCATTGCGTTCGGCATGTTCGGTATAGGCGTATTTTTCCGGACGCTGATGGCGGCTTTCGACTTCGTCATCGACCCCGCGCGGAAACCCGTTATAGCCAACAGCACGAATTTCTTTTTTCGGGCCGATGACAACCGCACCGACCTGGGTGCTGCGGTCTTTTGACCAGTCTGCAATATGGGCTGCAAGTCCAAGAAAGCGATGGTGCCATTTGCTCATGAAAAGGGTCCTGTCTGCGCCGTAAAATTGGTCTGTAAGGCATTCGTTTTTGACCGGCAGGTTTCACCGGTACGCGTTCTTTAAAGAAGGTGCTTCTTGTAATTGTCCAGCGAAAAATCACATTTTTGTAAAGGCATTTAATGAAAAGTCCCTGTTCAAATAGGGGCTGATTGATTATTAAGGGGTTACCCCCAGAAAAGATCAGGACGCCTTTTCGTCTCGCCGCAGATGCAGGCCGAAGCGGGAAGGCTCACGTGTAAACCGAATAACAAGAGGTAGTAGCCGATGCGCCGTCAACGTAAGGCGAAGATCATCGCGACCCTGGGGCCGGCAAGTTCAAAGCCAGAAATCCTCGAGAAAATTGTGCAGACAGGTGTGGATGTGTTCCGCCTGAACTTCTCGCATGGGGAACACTCAGAACATCTGGCCCGTTTTGAAGCGATCCGTGTCGTCGAAGAAAAACTCGGCCGCCCGATCGGTATTTTGATGGATCTTCAAGGTCCGAAAATTCGTGTTGGCACCTTTGCCGACGGTGAAGTTGAACTTACCGCCGGTGATACGTTCAAATTCGATATGGACAAGAAGCCGGGTGACAACACGCGCGTGTCGCTTCCGCATCCGGAAGTCTATGCCGCTATCAAGCCGGGTGCGAACCTGCTGCTTGATGATGGCAAACTGCGCATGCGTGTCGAGAAATGCGACGACAAGTCGGCCGAATGTACCGTCATTACCGGCGGGCCGCTTTCCAACCGCAAGGGTGTCAACCTTCCGGATGTGATGTTGCCGCTCTCACCGCTGACCGAGAAGGACCGTGCCGATCTGGATTACGGTCTTGAGATGGGCGTTGATTTCGTGGCGCTTTCGTTTGTGCAGCGCCCCGAAGACGTTGCCGAGGCCCGCAAGATCATTCAGGGCCGTGCAGCCATCGTTTCCAAACTGGAAAAGCCGCAGGCGATTGATCACCTTGATGAGATTGTCGATCTGTCGGACATGATCATGGTTGCCCGTGGTGACCTTGGTGTCGAATGCCCCCCGGAAGATGTGCCGATCCTGCAGAAACGTATCATCAAAGCGTGCCGCGAAGCTGGCAAGCCGGTGATCGTTGCAACCCAGATGCTTGACTCGATGGTGTCCAATCCGGCACCGACCCGTGCCGAAGCATCCGACGTTGCGACTGCGATCTATGACGGTGCCGATGCCGTGATGCTGTCAGCCGAAAGTGCGGTTGGTAAATATCCGCTTGAAACCGTTTCGATCATGGACCGTATCTTGCGCCGTGTGGAGCAGGACGATCTTTATTACCGTATGCGTGACGCCAACCGCCCGGATCCGGAACATAACGCACCGGATGCGATCAGTGCGGCCGCCCGTCAGGTGGCCACTACCATCGGTGCGAAGGCCGTTGTTAACTATACATCGTCCGGGTCGACGGCATTCCGTGCTGCACGTGAACGTCCGGAAGTGCCAATTCTTGGCCTGACCCCGCGGATTCAGACCGCACGTCGTCTGGCCCTGTGCTGGGGTGTGCATCCGGTCTTTACCCGTGATGCGACCAACTTTGCCGAAATGGTCGGAATCGCCACCGAAGTAGCAAAGCGTGAAGAATTTGCAGGACCGGGTGATTCGCTAGTGATCACCGCCGGTGTGCCGTTCGGAACGCCGGGTGCGACCAATATTTTGCGTATTGCATGGGTCGGCAATAATTAACGCAAGTGATTGCGTGAAACGATTTTCGATGACGGGCGTCCTTTTGGGGCGCCCGTTTTCATTTGCGCAGACTGCCAGAAATCCGTCGGCGCGCAGGTTTTTCGATCGCAGCGGGCAGGAGGGGGCATAGACCCCTGTATCGTTAATGTTTTTTTGAGTCTTTGCGCCGATAGTCATTCTGTAATCAAGGCTCTGTCTATTGATATGTGCTCTTGAGATCGGGTTATGAAAATTAGACGCCTTGTCTGGTTGTGTAACACTGTCAGTTTGGGTTAAGCTGTTCTGACAAAACACAAAAATAAGGTATCGCAACGTCGATGCCGATACGCCGCCAGGCACGGGACCAGGGGAATTACTGCGATAATGCTGAGTTGGATGTTCAATCGGCAGAAAAATGCGGGCAATGGGGGGCTTGATGATAAAGCCTCGGCCAAGCTGCGTGATCTGGCCGACACTGTTCGCACCATCGCACCTGAAACGTTTGGATCTGATACAGGTCGCGTTCAGGGTCGCGCGATTCCCCGCAGACATGTTTCCGAAAATAACGCCGATGCATCGGCCCTTGAACACGCAGCCCGTCTTTCGTCTGAACTGGACGCGCTGGACGATGCCGAGGATGTACCTGATTTTGACAGCGACGTGCGCATGGATGTGGCGCGCCGTCTGCGTCGGCATCTGACAGATTTGAGCCCGTCTGAACGACTGGAAATGGTTGACGAGTTTGTTTCGGCGATTGCCAATATGGGTGACTGTTATCGCCCGCAGGTGATTGCGCTGATCGAACAGGAACTGGGCCATACACCTTACATGACCCGTCAGGCCGCCAACCGTTTGCGCCAGGATATTCAGGCGATTGGCCGGGTATCGATTGCCGATTATATCGAGCTTCTGAGCGATTCCGATTTCCTTGATATCATGCGCGGGCGTGGTGAATTCATTCAGACCGCAGCCGAACGTGAACGTGCCGAGCTTGAGGCCGCCGCCAAGGCCCGCCTGATCGAGCAGCAGGCGGAAAAGGAAAAGGGCGGTTTGCTGAACCGGTTGCTGTCATCTGATGACGCGCCGCGAAACGTTGTGCCGATGACGCCGCATTTTGTTGAAAAGACCGCAAAGCCAAAGGTGCCGGAGAACGATATCCTCGGTGGTCAGAATCGCATTTCGCGTCAGGCCCAGCGCCGCATTGCCCATTTCATTATGGCGTCCCTGTTTGACACGCTGGTCGAGCAGGGCCGGATGCGGACCGAAGTTGCCCGCGCCTTGCGCCAGTCGGTCCGTCAGCGGATTGAAAAGGCCCGTTTTGAAAACCGGATGCTGATGCCGTCGCGTGATAGAGACATGGATGTCGAGATCGCAGACAATGAAATGGTCGACAACGATGTCGTCGAGGCAACAGATGCCAAGATGACGATTGACCAGTATGTGCTTGATGCCCTGTCGCGCAATGATGATGTGCTGGTGGTGCAGGCACTTGCCCATTACGCGCAAATTCGGGCCAATGCCGTTTCCAAAATCCTTGATTCCGGCAGTGCCCGGGCGATCACCGCCCTTGCATGGCGGGCAGGGATGACCGCACCTGCGGCAGTCGTCTTGCAGATCAGCAACGGTATCCCGGAATCGGCAATTGAAAGCCCGGCGGCCGGTGGTCGTTTTGCAATGGCTGCTGCCGATATGGACTGGTATATCGATTTCTTTAGCGACATGAAGCCGGTGGCTTCGCGCATGAAGGTCGAAAAAGAAAGCGAATCTGCGCCGGCATCTGCACAGACGGCAAAGCCAAGCGGCAGGACCATGTCGCGCGGGCAGGGACTTCGACCGCGCAGTGGGCGCAACAGTGGCGGGCTCGAGGGGCTCGTCTCTGACAGGCGGTCCAAAGGTCTCAAAGAGGACTGAGTGCCATGAGCAGCAATCACGGCATCTCTTATGACGGGCTGAAACATGCCCTTACCATCAAGGAAAGCTATCTGTCTGGCGAGCCGCTTACCGTGACCGGGGCGGCCAAACAGCAGCGCCTGTTGATGCCGGAACATTTGCTGAGCAACGACCTTGCCCTGATGCAATATGACGATCCTCTGGCCCTTGCCGTGATCGCAACCAGGGATCCGGAAAGCCCGATGGCCTTGGCTGCCGCGATCCGTATGGGGCCGCATGCCAAATGCAAGGAACTGATTACCGGGGTCTTTGAAGTCGTTTCCGAAGCAACCAAGCATGAACTGGTTGCCGATTGCGCCAAACTTCTGACCAAGAACGCATTCAGCCCCGAAGCCTTCCATCTTGTGCGCACGCGCGCCTCCAATCATGTCGTGGAAATCCGCGAAGCCTATCGCCGGGCGATGGGGGATAACCTGCGCGCATTGCTGGACGGCAAGATGGCCGCGCGCGAGTTTGTCGAGGAATTCATCGAACTGGCATCAAATGGCAATCTGCGGATTGATATCTATCGCCGTCTGGTGATGAAACTGATGCGCTCAGACGCGGTGCGGCCAAGTGTGAAATTCATGCTGCTGGAACGCCTTGATCGGTTCCCGCAGATGGTAAAGCTTCAGATCGTCAATGAAGTCAATTCGGCACCCGATACCCCGGAATACCAGACCCTGAAGCAGGAATTGCGCTGGATCTACGAGGCAAAGCAGAAACAGCAGTTGCCACATGCCCAGCAGACGCCGATCAATGCATCGGTCAATGCGGATGCAGCCGGGCCGCGGATCACGGCGGCTGATCTTGTCGGGCGGTCACAGATCGATTTTGGCGCTGCTGCGGGCATGCATCGCCGCAACAGCATCATCAAACCGGCTGAGCCGACCCTGAAGCGCAACGCGACGCCCAGCATCATGACCAGCGGCGGCTTCAGCACGCGCGAACTTTCTTCCTGGCTTAACTAGGGCTCAGGCCCTGGGCTTTGCTGCCGATGTGCCTGGCGTTTGGCTAGCTCAGCATTTGCGATGTCGCGGTGTTTGCCGGGACATGAACATGCAGGCCAGCCTGTTTTTCCAGATATACGGTACAAATCACGCGCACAAGCGATGCGAAATTTGGGATGTCACCGCGTTGGGCAACGACCTCGTCGTGGATTTTACCGAGAAACTGCGGGGTGCTGAAACCTTCACCCGCGGCGATTTCATCAAGAATTTGCCAGAAACGCAGCTCCAGGCGCAGGCTTGTGACAACGCCGTTGATCCGCACAGACCGGCTGACAGACTGATAAAGTTCCGGGTCAGTTCCAGAATAAATCTGACACATTTGAACGCCCTTTCCTGTTTGTGCCGCTGTTACGAGTTGTGCAGCGGTTTTCTTTTTGTTTGGCGCAATGGTCGATCAAATGGCGCCCAAACGCAATCACCGTTTGGGCGCCGATACATTACAAATTGATTTCAGTGCCAAGAACCTTGAGGAAAGCCGCCATCCATTTCGGATGTGCCGGCCAGGCCGGTGCGGTTACCAGATTGCCGTCGATGCAGGCATCATCAATGGCGATGTCGGCATAGGTGCCGCCGCCAAGTTTGACTTCCGGTGCGCAGGCCGGATAGGCGGAAACCTTGCGACCCTTGATGATATCGGCTGCTGCAAGAAGTTGTGCACCATGGCAGACAGCAGCGATCGGCTTGTTGGCGGCATGGAAATCACGCACCAGACGAATGACATCTTCGTTCAGACGCAGATATTCCGGTGCACGACCGCCGGGGATGACAAGCGCGTCATAGTTTTCGGCACGCGCCGTCGCAAAATCGGCATTCAGCGCAAAGTTGTGGCCGCGCTTTTCGCTATAGGTCTGATCACCTTCGAAATCATGGATGGCAGTTGCAACCGTATCGCCGGCATTCTTGTCCGGGCAAACGGCGTCAACATGATGTCCAACCGCAAGCAATGTCTGAAACGGCACCATGGTTTCGTAATCTTCGGCATAGTCGCCGGTGATCATCAGAATTTTTTTCGCAGACATGTTTTATCCTCCCGCTTGTTTTCATTTGCCGCTATTGGGCAAGGGCAGGGAACTATACGCCTGATACGAGCTGGGCGGGTAACAGCGGGGTACTACGTACGAGGAAGTTGACGTGGTGTACGTTGTGGCACTCGTCGCCCAAACAAAAAAAAGAGGCCCGTTGGGGCCTCTTTCGAAATGCGGTTTTGTGAAAAAGAAGATCAGCTTTTGGATGCTGTCGGCTTTTTCGCAGCTATGGTTTTGGTCGCCGTTTTCGATGCGGTCGACCGTGAACGGGTTGCTGGTTTCTTGGCCGCAGTTTTTGCCGCAGGTTTGGCAGTCGGCTTTGCAATGGATTTTGCGGTGCTTGCGGTTTCTGCACTTTCGATGACGTGCAGGTCGCGCTGCGGGAAGGGAATAGAGAAACCAGCCGCTTCGAGTTCCGTTTTCGATTTACGGGTCAGATCGAAGAAGGTCGGCCAGAATTCACTGGTTGCAACCCAGCCGCGTGCGGTCAGATCGACCGAGCTTTCGCCAAGGGTGGCGACAAAGCTCATCGGTTCCGGATCCTTCAGTACGCGTTCATCGGATGCGACAAGGTTTTTAAGAAATTCGAGGGCCGCATCAACATCGTCATCATAGGAAATGCCAACCTTGATATCGAGGCGGCGGGTTGGGTTGCGCGAATAGTTTTTGATCGCGCTATTCCAGATTTGCGAGTTCGGGGCAGAAATAAACACGCCATCCGGCGTTTTGAGCAAGGTGGTGAACAATGTTATTTCAACAACGGTACCTGAAATCGAACCAGCTTCGATAAATTCATCGATTTTGAGCGGACGCAGGATAAGAATCATGACACCGGCGGCAATATTTGATAGTGTCCCCTGCAGGGCAAGACCGATTGCCAGACCAGCGGCACCGAGAACGGCGATGATGCTGGTTGTTTCAACGCCGAAGTTCGACAGAACGGCGACGATTACGAAAATCAAAATCACGTAACGTACAATGCTTGATGCAAGCGGCTTTAACGTCGCATCAACAAACTTTGTACTCTTTAGGGAATGGCGGACCAATGCAGCCGCCCGGCCGGCGACCCACCAGCCAACAATGAGTATCAGCACAGCGCCGAGCAAATCGAGGCCAAAGCCCAGTGCAAATCCTTTAAGCATTTCTGTGATGGTCGCTACATCGGTTTCGATCATTTGAACCTCGTCCGCTCCGTGTCATAATTGTGTTGATTGCCAACCATACTTCTGTATGAGAGGATTAGCATTACAGGTTTGAGTGCGCTTGAAAAGTAGGACGCCAACACCATTTTTTTTAGATGGCTGGAACAAACCAGAATTCTGTTCGTTTAAGACCATAATTCCACCATCATTGGTGTTAAGTTATTAGCTGAAGAACAACCTTAATGACAGGGGTAAGACATGCAGATCAATCCGAAAATTCTTTGTGCTCTTGGTGGCGTTGCGCTTCTGAGTGCATGTAGCAGTGTGGACAACAGCGGCACCGCGGTACCTTACGGCGGTAACCCGTTCACCTACAGCAGCTCGGTCTCGTCTGCGCTCTCGTCCGAAGAGCCGACCACTGACTTCGGTAAAGCGCTTAAGGCCGAATATCTTGCATACGCGCAGCGCGAAGCTGACGAATGGTATGACTTCTTCGATGCCGACTTCTTTGCGAAGAAAGCCGGTCGCGTAAGCGGTGACACCATTGTTCTTCCAGAAGATCCGGCAAACTGGCGCTTCTCTGATGAGGAAATTGCACAGAAACGCGCCGTCCGTGACGAGCTTCTGGCCCTTCTTGATGACGGCAAGCGCGAAGCAATGCCGGCAACCGCAGCGATCGCACAGTCGCGTTATGACTGCTGGGTCGAGGAAAGCGAAGAAGGCTGGCAGACCGAGCTGATCAGCCAGTGCTGGAAAGATTTCGAAGCCGCAATGTCTGAGCTGCGTGCAGAACAACCGGCCGTTGTTGTAGCCCCGGTTGCAGCTGCTGAGCCGCGTCTGTTCACCATCTTCTTCGATTTTGACAGCGTTGCGATCACCCCGGTTTCCGAGCGTGTTCTTGATGCAGCTGCTGAGCAGTGGGCATCCTCGATGGGTGACATCACCGTCGTTGGTCACGCTGATGCCGCCGGTCCGGCAGCCTACAACCTGCGTCTGTCCGAGCGTCGTGCCGCAGCAGCCCTTAGCGAGCTGACCGGTCGCGGTGTGAAAGGCGACATGGTTTCGCAGGATGCTGTTGGTGAAGGCGATCTTCTGATCCCGACTCCGGATGGTGTTCGCGAGCCGCGTAACCGTCGTGTGACGATTTCTGTCGACTAATCACCGACATTTACCAAATCTTTGGCAACGAGGTGGCATTATGCCACCTCGTTGTTTTTCTATGTGGTTTTGACGATCTGGCGATTTTTCGCGGAAACAGGTGTTGAATTTGGGATTAATGTGAATAATCTCTGGATTGTATTCCTGATTTAAGTGAGAGGCGGGGACAAATGCTGAAGGCCATCAAGACGGTCTTTTCGCGGCGCTCGGGGGGCGTTGCTCTTGCAGTTGCCACACTGGCAGTTGCAACCATGTCGGTCTTGCCGACTGCGCGCGCGGCAGACAAAACACCGGTCGTTCCGTTTGAACGTTATTTCGCTGACTTGCGCGGCGACGGAAAGACCCTGCGTTTCAATGCGTTCTCTGGTGAAATTCCGGGCACGCGAATCAAGGAACTTCTGCGTTCAGGCCAGGTCATCGGGGATCGTATCCTGCTGGCAGAGGATGTCGCGGTTTATTTCCCGGATGGTTACATCGTCCAGTCGCAAACGAACTTTGCGAAATATGTGCCGAAATACGGTGTGAAGCCGAGTGAGGTTTCCGGTCGTGACGATCTGGTTGAAAATCCGCGTTATGCCCTGATCAATCGTTTCGATGTTATTTTGGGTCGTGAATGCGCACGCACCGAATACGCCAATGGATTTGCAGCCCTTCGCATCAAGCCGGATGGCGTGATGTCGCTGGTGCTTGAAACAGCTGGTCACTTCGACACGATTGTTGATGAGCAAACCACGGCATACACCGTGACCAGTGCCGTGCAGCCGGTCTTTATCGGCAACCAGGGCCTTGTTCCGGATCTGATTGCGCAGTGCGGGCTCAGCTAAGCTTTTCAAAGATGTTTTGAAACGACAAAGGCACCGGATGATCCGGTGCCTTTTTTGTTGTTGTAATGCGATGGCGTCCTTTCGGACCTGTGTTTTACGACAGGCGCGGCAGTTCAATTGCCGGGCAGCGATCCATGACCGCGGTCATGCCGTTTGCCTTGGCCTTCGCACAAGCCTCTGGATTGATCACGCCAAGCTGCATCCAGACCGACTTTGCACCGATTGCAATGGCGTCATCGACGACGCCAGCCGCGTCTTCGCTGTTACGGAAAATATCGACCATATCGACCGGATCGGCGATATCGGAAAGTTGTGCCACAACAGTCTGACCGTGAATCGTGTCGCCTTCCTGACCGGGATTGACCGGAATAACTCTGTATCCCTGATCAAGCAGGAACTTCATCACCCGGTTCGACGGGCGTTCCGGCTTGGGACTGGCGCCAACAAGCGCGATGGTCTTTGTCGTTTCCAGAAGCGTTTTGATTTCCGGGTCGGTGGGGTTTTGAAATTCGTCCATTTGGGTTCATCCACTTCGGGTGATCACTGTGTATGAATGTTATATGAGTGGTGGCTTCCTGCAACTTTGATATGCGTCACCAAGCATATCACGGGCGTGCAAATGGCTGCCCTCGCGGAAAGTTGATGGCAATTTAAGTGACGGCGGCCACCAAATGCTTTTTGACTGGGGGATCGGCGAAACCTGACAGGGTTATTTTGTATGTATCCATGGCTTGATCCATCCGGGCGGTTTTCCTTTTTCAAACTGACTGTCTTTGCCGCACTTCTTGTGCCCGGCATTGTGTTGTTGTGGCCGGTCATTGCCGAGGGCGGGGCAACCATCCCGGTCAAGGAAGCCATTCTGGAAAGCGGTGAATGGACTATCCGGATATTACTGATCACGCTTCTGGTGACACCGCTTCGCCGCATAACCCGATTTTCAAAACTGGTACAGGTGCGCCGCCAAATTGGTGTGGCTGCCTTTTGCTATGTGATGATCCATTTCGGCCTGTATGCGATCAGCCAGAACCTTGATGTTGGCCGCATTGCCAGCGAGATCGTTTTGCGGATTTACCTGACAATCGGGTTTGTTGCCCTGATCGGGCTGGCGGTTTTGACCGCGACGTCCACCAAATCAGCAATGCGCAGACTGGGCGCCAAGTGGGGGCGCCTGCATAAACTGGTCTATCCGATTGCCGTGCTGGGCGTGGTGCATTTCTTTTTGCAGTCCAAGGTCGATGTCAGTGAAGCAACCCTGATGGCCGGGATGTTTGTCGGCCTGATGCTTTATCGCTTTGCCCATTGGCGGGGATGGTCGCTTAAATCCACTGTGACTTTGTCTGTCATTGCTGTGATTGCCGGGTTGGCAACAGCCGGCATTGAATATGCCTGGTATGCCTTGGTGACCGGTATTCCGGCCGATCGCGTGGTTGCAGCCAATCTTGAATGGATGTGGCCGTTACGCCCGGCATGGAATGTGTTGCTGGCCGGCGTCGCGATCAGTGTGATTTCTTTGTTCGGGCGAGATAAACCGGCAAGGAGCTGGATCGCACGGCTCGTTGGCAATAACAGCGTCACCGCCGAGGCATCATCGCGTTAAGTGGCATAACCCGCCATGTCTGCGGTTTCGTGAAATTCCGGTCCACCGTCGGCTGACGGACAGTGGACCGGGTTGGTGTGATTATTCCGAGCGAATCTTGCTTAGGAAGTTGTTGGTTTCGCGACGCAGATTGACCGAGTACTCCATCAGTTCATGGGCTGATTTCAGAACCGTATCGGCACTTTCGGTCGACCGGACAGCCGCCGCACTGACCAAGCTGATGCTTTCGGTCACACCGCTGGTCCCGACAGAAGCATTTTCAACACTGCCGGAAATCTCCTGAGTCGCAGCGCCCTGTTCTTCGACTGCTGCCGCGATTGCCGATGCGCTTTCGTTAAGTTCACCGACAATATCGGTGATCTCGTTGATTGCGGTCGAGGACAGCTTGGTCGCGTTCTGGATACTTTCGATCTGTTCGGAAATTTCCTGTGTTGCGCGACTGGTTTGGGATGCGAGGTTTTTGACCTCGTTGGCGACAACCGCAAAGCCCTTGCCAGCTTCGCCAGCACGGGCGGCCTCAATCGTGGCATTCAGGGCCAGAAGGTTGGTCTGGGCCGCGATATCGTTGATCAGGGCTATGACATCGCCAATACGTGCAGAGGCCTCGACAAGGCCATCCACCGTTTCGCGCGTGCTGGTTGCCTTGTTCGAGACATTGGCGGCTACCTCGCTCGAATGGTTGGCCTGACGGCTGATTTCCGTGATGGAGGCAGACAGTTCCTCGGACGAGGCCGCAACGGTGGCAACGTTGTTTGACGCATTTTGTGCGGCATCCATGCCGATCTTTGCCTGTTGGGTTGTTTCATCAGCCGTGCCGGACATGACGCGGGATGCGTCATCCATGTCGCGTGCCGCGTTTTCAAGGCCGTCGATGATGGCCCCGACTGTATTTTCGAATTCATCGGCAAGCTTGCGACCGAGAGTCTTTTTCTCTTCCTCGTTTTTCCGACGCAGTTCTTGTTGTTCGGCCTCAAGGCTTTTCATGCGCTGTGCGTTGGTCTGGAAAATTGTGACCGCGCTGGCCATTTCGCCGATTTCGTCCTTTTGATCCTTTGCCGGGACTTCGGTGTCGAGTTCGCCGCCAGCGATCTTGTTCATGGCCACGGTCATGGCCCGGATCGGATGAGAGATCGACCGGTTGACGCTAAAGGCGATCAGAAGTGCGACCAGCAGGGTCACAATACTTACCCCCAGTGACAGGGTGGTGGCGTCGTTGATCGCGCTTGCAAAGAAACTGCGATCAATCCCCATAACGACAATGCCAAGGTTCTGGCCGCTGAAATCCGTGATCGGGCGCGCCATCAGGGCCAGTTCGGTGCCCTCGGCATCCTTAGGGGCAAGGATCTGTTCGCCGTCACGTGCCGCAGCAAGGGCGGGCGATGCGATATCAAGGAAACCTTCCGGGAAGGTGGAGGCGAAGACTTCAAAGGTGCCGTCACGGTCAATCAGAAGTGCCGCATCGGTGTTGGAGTGTGCCTTGAAGTTTTCAAAGAAGGCCGGACCAAAGGATAATCCAAATTCAACCGAGCCCACATGCGTCCCATCGTTGAAAACAGGTGTGACACCGCGCATGCCAAGACCGGCAACACCGACTTCCAGGCCGCTAATGGGTTGTTGTTTTGTATTGGTTTCGACCACTGTCTTGCGGAACGAAGACAGATCGTCGCCGAATTTATCGAGCTTATGAACCCTAAGGAAAGAGATCGCCGGAGCCTTATGGAACTGGAACTGACGCACGCCATGGTTTTCTTTGAGTTCAGCGAAGCCAGGGCCGAAAATATCGGCCAGCGTATCGCGGTCATCTTCCGCCATGGCTTTCTGGGCGGCAGGGATGGTTGCAGCAAAATCCGCCATCGCAAGCGCACGGGCGGCTTCCATGTCCAGCGCACTTCGCAACTTTTCGAAATTGACGCGCAGTTCGCGTTGTTCAGCGCCTGCGACAATGTCACGTTCAATGGAAAGATTGATAAGCCCGATCACCAATGCAGTCGCAAAGGTTATAAAGATCATCGCGATACTTAGTCGCGGACCTATTTTCAAAGATTTCAGCATGTCCACACTTCCCCGCCTATCTATTGTTTTTCTTAGAAGAATTATAAATATTCATTCTTCTGAAGACTTGCGGAGATCATCTAAACTCAACTTTGAGTTTATGTGAATACCAAATAATACGGGTATTTATATATCTAAAGGTTATAATGTTGCGGTGAATATAGGAAAACCTCCAAACAATTGCCTGAAGCAAATTTTTGACGATTGGAGGAGGCGACGGTCTTTTGGGCGGGAAGGGGCCCTCAGCCCGCTGCGCGGCGGGTAAGGGCAGTCAGCAATCCAGCGCCAATCATGACCCCGCCACCGATGCGTGTCAGGCGACGCAGGGCGGATGGGTGGCGGAACCGTTCACGCAGCGCACTTGCCATCACCGCCCAGATCGCAACGTTGATGGCAGCCAATATGACGAATGTCGCAGTCATAATCGTGAACTGAGGCAAAAGCGGATCACCGGCTGTCACGAACTGCGGCACAAAGGCGATGAAGAAAACGATGCCCTTGGGGTTCAGGGCGGTGACGATATAGGCCTGCAGGAACATGCGCGACGGACGGTTGCGTTTGGCATCCGGGTTGTCATGCAGGGCTTCGGGCTTTTCACGCCACATCTTGATGCCAAGATAGATCAGATAGGCCGCCCCAACGAGTTTGAGCACGGTAAACGCCTCGGCGGAGGCCGCAAGCAACGCACCTGCCCCGGCCAGCGAGATCGTCATTGCGGTGAGATCGCCCAGTGCAACCCCCGGAACCGTTGCCCATGCAGTTTGTTTACCCTTGCCCAAGGCATAGCTGACGACAAGCATGATGGTCGGGCCGGGAATGGCCAGAACCACAGCGCAAGCAAAAGCAAAGGCAAGCCAGATTTCAAACGACATGGGGCGTACTCCGAAAAAGGTATCTGTTCAAAGAATGCGTCATTCCGAAGGGTTTGCAAATACCATCATGAGGTAATCTGCCGGATATAGGCCAGTCTATTCGTGGCGCCAGCACGGATGGCGCTTTTCGATAAAGGCGCCGATCCCTTCGCGGGCATCATGTTTTTGCATATTCGCGGTCATGACGTCGGATGCATAGGAATAGGCCTGCGACAGCGGCATTTCGAGCTGTTTGTAAAATGCCTGTTTGCCAAGCCGAACCGTCATGCCCGATCGGGCCGCAATCCCGGCGGCCAGGGCATTGGTGTGTTCTTCAAGTTCATCATCGCCGACCACGTCTGACACCAGTCCCATGGCAAAGGCGGTTTCGGCATTGATCGGATCGCCGGTCAGAAGCATCCGCATGGCATGCTTGCGGGCAATGTTGCGGCTAAGTGCGACCATGGGGGTAGAGCAGAACAAGCCGATATTGACCCCCGGGGTGGCGAACTTGGCGCTGTTGGCGGCAACAGCCAGATCGCAACTGGCGACGAGCTGGCAACCGGCTGCTGTTGCCATGCCGCGCACACGCACGATGACGGGTTGCGGCAGACTGACAATCGTCATCATCAGGTCGCTGCATTGCGTAAACAGGCTGGCATGCTGATCACACTCGGTAATGCCATTCATTTCCTTAAGGTCGTGGCCTGCACAAAAGACAGGGCCCTCTGCTGCCAGAATGACACATCTGACGGTGGTCTCCTTGGCGATCTTGTCAAATGCGTCCTTCAGGGCCGTCATCATCGCCCCCGACAGGGCATTTCGGCGTTTGGGGTTGTTCATCGTCAGGGTGACAAAGCCGTCATTATCTGTGCGTGTGACAAGCTCTGGCTCGGTTGTGGAAACGGTCATGGCGGGCCTCCCGGATGGCTGTATGTGTTTGACGTTTTTGATTTTTAAAACACGGTATACCGTAGTAGAATTACACGCAAAGGGTTAGCGGCCTGTGCCAATAATAAAACCCTGGGGATGTGCCGAATGTTATTCTGTCTTTGCCTGATCGATAAAAATTAATTCGGCAAGTGGTTGTGCATGAGTAAAGATTTCCCAAATCGGCGGGGGCGGGCACCGGGGCGTTTTGTTCCGACCCGGACAGTCCGTGAGTCTGTGCGGCTGACAAAACCCGTGCGTGAAACGCCCATCAAGCGGTTTGACAGCAAGGACATGATGGAACGCGATCTTGAAAGATATCGCGCAGAGGCCCGTGCACGTCTTTTACAGAACGGCTTTGATATTCCAGCCTTTCTGATGCCCAAACCCAAGATCAATCCTGAAGACGAGGACGCCGGTGATGCACCTGATCCTGTCATCGAGGAAGATCTGCGTCCGCCAGCCATGATCGGGCCAAAGCCCACCATGCCGGTTAAGAGTGAAAAGCTCTCTGATGTTAAAAATCCGGCTGCTGTTGCCGCGGCAAAGGTCAAACCTAATCGCCATGTCTATGTCCCGGACAAGGCAAGCGGGCTTGTTTCGATGTTCCTGCCAGACGATAGTCAGCTGAAATCTGGTGCATCAGACGCGGCCGGCGCAGCGGGCGGACAATTGGTGCGACCGCAGGATCGTGCAGCCCATGAAGCTGCCCAAAGGGCTGCCATCGACAAGGAACGCAGCGCCTATGACGACTATGTCGACAGCCTGAATGGCGGTAAGACATTGCTTGATCGGACGCGGGAAAAGGACAGCCACGGCGGCGATGTCGGCAATGACATTGCAGGCCGGGTAGACGACCTGAAAGAGGCCGAGGTCCGAAAGTCCCGCATCAATCTGCCAGATAGCGAAGACAACTGGGCCCTGCATGAAGACCTTGATGCCAAACGTCAGGCGATTTTGCAAAAGCAGGGAAAGTCGGCGGGATCTGCAAAAGGGCAATCATCGAAGGGGCGTAAACAGCCGGGTGAACCCTTGGGCTTTAACAAGATGATCGCGCGGTTGGCAGCCTACATGATTGCAGCGGTGGCTGTGGGCTATGTGCTGGTTCTGACAGTCAACGAATTTTCGGCAATTCTCGGCAGATAACGCAGATAACAAACTATTGCCGAACGATTGCCTTAATCCCCATATATCAAGAAGGAATTCGGTGGTGTGACGTCAGGGCCGTCTGGGCCTTGCGCGTTGCGCAACGATAAGAACAAGGTACGGGGAAGACAGAGCAAAATCATCCGAGGCGGGGGCCGCCGTGATCATGGCATGATGGAAATGATGCCGGGATCAGGGCGAAATAACAGTTCACCCTGTTGCAGGAGGCAGCAATCGATGCTGTGAAGTCGCCATGATGTATGACGAAACCGGTCAGGAAGACCGTCAGCCTGTTTACTTGCCTGAGAACCGCTTTCACTGGGCATCCAACGACGAAGTCGACAAGCCGCTGCGTGATCTTTCGCGTGGGCCGGTTCACGCCCGTTTCAGGCAAAAATCCGATCAAGGGCCGGGGATGTCGCCCGGTGAGTGGATGCGTGAAAATTTGCCCGGGCTCGGCGCAACGGCGATTGCGGCAATCGTGATCCTTTGTGTCGTGGTGGCGATCTATACCGACTTGGCCGGGATATTGACCCGCTAGTGGTTGGGGATCTGATGTCCCCTAAAAGCAGTCTGCGTATGCTCAAATTGTTGACGTTAACGTAAACGTTATGTCAGGCTATCTCCCTGAAACAAAAATGCTGCGTCAAAGCAGCTCCAGAGGGAGGCCATCCAAGCCATGAACAGTTCCGTGACCCGGACCGGCGTAACGCCAGCCGACTTTGATGCCATCATGCGCGAGAAAGTCCCGTTTGTCGGCGATATGGATATCAGGACCGAAAGCCTTTCAGACGATACCGCAATCCTGCGGCTGCCATTCAAGGAACGCTATCTGCGTCCGGGCAATGTGGTGACCGGGCCGGCGATTTTTGCGCTGGCCGATATTGCACTATATGCCGTGGCATGGCTTGTGGTCCCCAAGGCGGATCTGGCGGTAACGACCGAGGCGACAGTGCACTTCCTGTCCGGGGCAAAGCCCGGCGATCTGATTGCAGAGGCCAAAATCCTGAAGGCGGGCAGGCGGCTTTTGATTGCCGAATGCCATATTCGATCTGCCGTTGATGACAGCCTTTGTGCCCATGTGATCGGGACTTATGCGATGCCGCCGGCTGAAAAATAGGCTAAATTGTTGTGGTAAAATAATACCGTAACCGTTAAGTCTTTGATTTAATGTGAAATATTCCTGTTGTTTTCCTGTTGGATGCTGGCATAATGCGCCGACTTTCAACGAGGGAACATTCCCTCCGTGGAACCCAGTTTTCGAGTATAGAAATAATGAAAACCTTCACTGCGACACCGAGCGACATCGAGCGCAAATGGTTCGTGGTCGACGCAGAAGACGTCGTCCTTGGCCGCCTTGCAGCCGTTGTTGCCAACCGTCTTCGTGGTAAACACAAAGCGATGTTTACCCCGCACATGGATTGTGGCGATCACATCGTCATCGTCAATGCCGAAAAAGTCAAACTGACTGGCCGTAAGCTTCAGAACAAGAAGTTCTACTGGCACACCGGTTACCCGGGCGGCATCAAAGAACGCACCATGGACAAGCTCCTGAACGGTGAGCATCCGGAACGCGTCATCATCAAAGCTGTTGAGCGTATGATGAGCCGTGGCCCGCTGCGCAGCCAGGTTCTTTCCAAACTGCACGTCTATGCTGGTACCGAGCATCCGCATGAAGCTCAGAAGCCGGAAGTCCTCGACGTAGCGGCTATGAACGAAAAGAATAAGCGGAGTGGCAAATAATGGCCGACACCAAAACTCTTGAAGATCTCAAGGATCTGGCACAGGGCGGCGAAGTTGCTGCTGCTGCAGAAGGCACCCTGCCGGAGCCGAAGATCGACGCACAGGGCCGTTCCTATGCAACCGGCCGTCGTAAGAACGCAATTGCACGCGTCTGGATCAAACCGGGCTCGGGCAAAGTCACCGTCAATGGCCGTGAGTTCGAAGACTACTTCGCACGTCCGGTTCTGCGCATGGTGATCAACCAGCCGTTCGGCGTAACCAATCGCAAAGATCAGTTCGACGTTGTCTGCACCGTTTCCGGTGGCGGTCTTTCCGGTCAGGCCGGTGCCGTTCGTCACGGTATCTCCCGTGCACTGACCATGTTCGAGCCGGCACTGCGTCCGTCACTCAAAGCCGGTGGGTTCCTCACCCGTGACTCGCGTGCTGTTGAACGTAAAAAATACGGTCGCGCCAAAGCTCGTCGTAGCTTCCAGTTCTCGAAACGTTAAGTCGTTTTCGGGCACAAGGCTCGCGATACTGTTTGGAAAAGCGTCACCCTCGGGTGGCGCTTTTTCTTTTTGCAAAAGCCAATAAAAAAGCGGCGTTCTCACATAGGAGAGCGCCGCTTTCTGTTTAGTATCAGACGTGCCTGTTGCTTATTGCCAGCGGTCCGAGAAATCGCGCGGGATCATCAGGATGTCACGATCAACTTTGGTGACGTCCGTATGCCCGCAAAGCGCCATCGAGACTTCAAGTTCCTTGTGAATGAGCTCAAGCGCCTTGGTTACACCGGCTTCGCCCATTGCACCCAAACCGTAAACATAAGCGCGACCGATATAGGTGCCCTTGGCACCAAGCGCCAAGGCTTTCAAAACGTCTTGGCCAGAGCGGATCCCGCTATCAAGGTGGACTTCGATCTTGTCGCCGACGGCATCCATAATTGCGGGCAGTGCCCGGATTGAGGACAGGGCGCCATCAAGCTGGCGTCCGCCGTGGTTGGAAACGATGATGGCGTCTGCGCCGACATTCAGTGCCTCCAGCGCATCGCGCGGATCAATGATCCCCTTGATGATCAGCGGCCCGTCCCACATCTTGCGGAATTCGCGAATGCGATCCCAATCAAGGGATACATCGAACGCTTCGGCGGTCCAGGTGCTCAGCGATGACGCGTCGGCAACACCCTTGGCATGGCCGACAATGTTGCCAAAGAAGCGCCGCTTGGTGCCGAGCATGCCAAGGCCCCATTGGACCTTGGTCATCATGTTGGTAACCGATTTGAAAGTCAGCTTGGGCGGGGCGGAGAGGCCGTTTTTCAGATCCTTGTGGCGCTGTCCGAGCATTTGAAGATCGACCGTGATGACCGCGGCCGAACATTTGGCGGCTTTTGCGCGATCAAACAGGCGTTTCATGAAGTCGTCGTCTTTAAGTGTGTAAACCTGCAGCCAGAACGGCTTGGATGTGTTTTCGGCGACATCCTCGATCGAGCAGATCGACATAGTCGACAGCGTATAGGGAACGCCGAATTTCTCTGCTGCACGCGCAGCCTTGATCTCGCCATCCGCACTTTGCATGCCAGTCAGTCCGACCGGGGCAAGGGCGACGGGCATGGAAACATCCTGACCGATCATCTGGCTTTTGGTGGTGCGCCCGGCCATGTCGATTGCGACCCGCTGACGCAGATGAATTTCCTGAAAATCGGTGGTGTTTTCACGGAATGTCTGCTCAGTCCAGCTTCCGGATTCTGCGTAATCGTAAAACATGCGCGGTGTGCGCCGTTTATAGATGCGTTTAAGGTCTTCGACGCAGGTAATCACTGGCATGAGCTCAACTCCGAATAAAATGTGCCTTGTATTGGTAATACCACTTTCCGAGGTTGCCGCAAACCGAATTGAAAATCAGCTTTTGAGTTGTTGTTTTCGTAAGCCGGATTCGGGCCGATGTTGTTGGCACCAAAGAATTTTAAAAAGAGGGATCGAATATTCGGAAGGTTGTGATATTAACAAATCTCTGAGGCGATAAATTTTTGAATTTAAGGTGCGATCCAATGGTTAGAACAATGCGACGAGTTTTCAAAACATAACTGTTTGAACCTCTGTTGGATAACCTTGCGATATGTGAAGGGCCGCTAATGGAGCGGTCTTTTTTTATGCCAATTTGAAAGTTTGGCACTTACCTGAAGCCCAAAGAAAGGGACCCCCGATATGCAGTACAGAAAGCTGCACGACGTCGATTTTGATGCCGCAAACGCATTCCTTACCAATCATGCAGCGACCTGCATGGTGCTGCGCGGGAACCTGCGAACTGCCGGTATCGAACGACGTCGTCACCCGCTTTCTGGCAACTGGTTCGGGGAAGTTGCCCCGGATGGCAGCATCAACGCGATTGTCGCCCAATTTGGCAATGGCAATGTCTTTGTCGAGGCCGGCGATCAGAAGGCCATTCCAAAGGCCCTGACGGCTGCGTTTGTTGCAGACCCGCTGAAACCGGTTGCAGGTGTGTTTGGTCAATCAGATCAGGCGCAGGATATGCTGTGCCAGCTGGGGCTTAAGGATGCGGTCTATGCGATCAATGCATCGGATGTGCTTTACGAGCTTGATCTCAGCAATCTGATCGTGCCGCAAAACGCCCGCGCCGATGATTTTCAGATGGTCGATGCGGAAAAGATTGACCGCAATACAATGCTGCGCTGGTTGCGTGCCTACGAGATTGAGGCGCTCGGTGCGGAAGACACCCCCAACCTTGATAGCAAAATCGCCTCACGCCTTGTCCATGCGCTGGATGCCCGGACCATGTGGGGCCTGATTGTCGATGGCAAGGCTGTGTCGCTATCCGGCTTCAACGCAACCTTGCCCGATATGGTGCAAGTCGGCCCCGTCTGGACTCCGCCCGAGGAACGCTCCAACGGTTATGCCCGTATTCTGGTTGCCAAAACGCTTTTGGCAGTGCGGGCACGGGGCGTTAAACGTGCTATTCTGTCAACCGACAGTGAAGCGGCCGCGAAAGCCTATGAAGCGCTTGGGTTTAAGAAGGTGGGGCGGTATCGGTTGGCGATATTATGTAAACCGTCTGTCGTTCATATGGAGGATTGTACACTGTGAGATGGCTTCTTGCTGTAAGTGTAAGTTAAGCCTTTTGTGATTATGGTGGGCTAAATTTCAAGAGGTTTGAGGTAAAGATGAGCTCCAACGGTAACCTGAAAATCCGCGTATCCTGGTACGATGAGAGTCAGAAACCCTTCTTGGACGAGTTGGACGATAAGGTTTTCGAGCCTTGGGATGTCAGCTTCAACGCCAAGAGCGATCTGTTGGAGTTGGATCTTTTCCGAAAGCTTCTTAAAGAAAATCCGTTTGAAACCGAAGACGATCTTGTGGGCGTGTTTTCCTGGAAGTTTCTAAGGAAGTCAGGAGTTCCTTATGATCATCTTATGGCAGAGATCGCGAAAGCCCGACGTAAGGAAGTCGATGCCATCATCCTTAATCCTGCGATTGCCAATAACGCTTTGTTTGCCAACGGCTTGGAGCAAGCGATTGCATGCGGGCATGGTGGTTTCAAGGTTGTTTTTCCGAAGCTTGAGCTTGGGCAAATAACCAAATCGCTGTTGCCTGTAGACACCTTCTGTATGTCTTCGTACATCATCGCTAATCGCGCATTTTGGTGTGATTTGGTGCGCTTCCTTGACTTGTATTTGGATATCGCTGACCGTCTGGCGAAGACCGACGAAGAGTTCAAGAAGGTCTATTTTGCAAGTGCTGGTTACCATCGGAACCGCAAATTTGATCATCGACCATTTATGATTGAGCGATTGGTTCAGCTATTCCTGAATACACGAATGTATAACGTTCATTATTTGCATCCCACGGAGAATTGGTTGGGCAACAAATTCGGGGACAAGGCCGAAATTGTGGACAAGTTATACCACCTCAAGCGAGTGTCGCTAAATAACAGCCTTTTGCTCAAGGAATGGATGCAAGTACGACATCCGATTGTTTCAGATTGGCCGAAATTGACAGAGTTTTTCCATCTCGACGATCCGAAAATAGAAATGTGAATGGGCGGATCCGGGGCTATCTCGCAGAAAAGTCTCTAATTGCCTTTGCTACGTAGCGACACTGGTCAGTACTGAGATGCGGCCCGATTGGCAGGCTAAGCACGTCTTTGGCAAATTGGTCTGCAAATGGATAGTTGCCGTTTGCCGGGAGACTGTCAGCGTATGCTTGCTGCCTGTGGGAGGGCACCGGATAGTGAATGCCGGTACCAATGTTATGCTGGGCAAGATAGCTTTGCAGCTTGTCACGTTCAGGCTGACGTATGACAAAAAGGTGCCATACCGCATCCGCCCATTCCGGGATTGCAGGCAGAATGACGTTGCTGTCTTGCAATTCCTCTAAGTAAACTGTGGCTTGCTCTTTGCGCAAATTGTTCCATTGATCAAGGTGTCGAAGCTTGACTTCAAGCATTGCTGCCTGCAGCGGGTCTAGGCGGCTATTAAAGCCTTTCACCTCGTTAAAGTACTTCTTCCGGGAGCCATAATTTCGCAGAATTCTTATCTTTTCTGCGAGTTCTGCGTCGTTTGTGGTGATTGCGCCGCCATCCCCAAACGCACCGAGGTTTTTGGCCGGGTAAAAGCTCCATGTTGCGATGGTTCCGTGTCCACCGATTTTGCGGCCTTTATAAGAGGCCCCATGCGCTTGCGCGGCATCTTCAATCACTGGGATGTCATGTTTCTCCGATATCTTAAGGATCGGGTCAAGGTCAGCGGGTTGCCCATAAAGGTGAACCGGAATGATTGCGCGTGTTTTTGGTGTGATTGCAGCTTCTATCTGTTCGGGATCGATATTGAAACTGTTCGCGCGCGGTTCGACGGGAACGAGATTTGCACCAACCTGCGAAACGGCAAGCCAGGTCGCAATAAAAGTATGAGACGGAACGATAACTTCGTCGCCGGGGCCAACATCAAGTGCACGCAGGGAAAGCACCAGTGCATCAAGACCACTTGCTACCCCGACGCAATGTTTGACATTGCAGTAGTTTGCATATGTATCTTCAAGACTTTCAACAGCGTCGCCTAGGATGTAAAAGCCGGATTCCATAACCTGTTGATAAGCGGCGTCTATATCCGTCTTGATCGCGCGGTACGTATGACCCGGATCGAGAAAATCAACTTTCATCGGCGCTTTTCCTGCTCATCATGTTTCACGGATACAGTTGGCATTTTAACATCGAGTGAGACTCAGAACCGGCTACTTATTTGCTATGCTCTTCAGATAATTCTCGAACTTTGTGCCGAATTCTGCAACGTCAGGGAATTTCCTTGACCAATAACCACTAAGCGCCCTTGCTTGCTTTGCACCTTGAGTGGCCAGTTCTGTATCAGTGATAACGCCGTTCTTGTGTGAGGCGATTAGCAGGTCAATCCAGTCTGTGATTGCAAACACGAAATCGGGGTTGCTATCTGGGTTGGAGTTTGAATTGTGCTGCGGATCGAAACGGAAATAGCTCAACTCTTCATCAATATAATGCGCCTGATGCCTGAGGGTAGTATTCCAGTAAAAGACAACGTCACTTAAACCTTTTGCGTAAATAGTGTCACTATAGGTCAGTGAGCTGGTCCTGTCATACTGTTTGAGAGTTTCTCCTCTGAGCATGATTGTTGAAAACTCCCCGACGAAGTTCTGGAAGCTAAGAATCATCTGCCTTTGAAGTTCCCTGCCGTCAATCAAGAATGCTTGATTTGCCGGGCGTCTCTCTTTCCCACGTTTGTTTTGGTTATTGATTGTGGCTGATGCAGAAAACACCATACTAGTATTTGAGCTCGACTGAAATGCTTCAACCATTCGCTCAACGCAGAATGGATGAAGTAAGTCATCATCGAAAAGTGGTTTGATGTAGTCTCCTTTTGCGGAAAATATCGCGTCCAAAATGTTCTGCCCGCCTTTCAATTCATTTCGGTAGTAATGAACTCCATTGAAGAGCGCGCATGTCTGCGCAATATTTTCCGTCGGGCAGTTGTCAGACACAATAATCTCGATGTTACTATAAGTTTGCCCGATCGCCGTCCTTAGAGTTTGTTCAAAAAACTCAGGCTTGTAGCTGGGTATTACAATTGAAACCAATGGGGTTTGAGACATCTTTTGCCACTGTCTCCCTTTTTCGAATGTCTTTTTATTAATCTGAACTATCTGTCCGCGGCTGCAGTTAGAAAGGTATGATAGTCCCGGAGGTAATCTTCTTCGTCATAAAAGTTTGAAGCCAATACCATGCAGACCGATCCGGATGAGAAATTGTCAAGCTCTCGCCAAATCATGGGGCATATGTACAATCCATTGTAAGAGCGGTTGAGATGGAAGCGTTTTTTTTCTTTGCCATCATCAAGCACGATATCAAAGCTTCCCGACATGGCCACAATCAGTTGGTGCAAGTTCTTGTGTGCATGGCCACCTCTTACAGAACCACCAGGAACGTCATAAAGGTAATAGACGCGCTGTATGTCGAACGGAATATGATTGTGTGCCTCAATAAAGGTCAGGTTCCCCTGACTGTTTGAGATTTTGGGTAGCTCGACAATCTTGCACAGATGAATGCTCATATGATCAAAATCCCATGTTTCGATCTTCCAAAGTTAACCACCAGAACTTTGCTTTCGTGTTAATTTCAGAAAAATCTCTGATGCTTGTACATCTTTTCATAGCGCAGACAAAAACTTAACGAATAATTTTAAGGTTCAGTATAGCTCTGGATATCGACATGATTGGAGAAGGTTGACGGAGATAACGTCATGACGGCAATTCTTCTCGGTGCGGCCGGGACCGGTACATCGTTTGCCATTGCAAGCAGACTTCGTGCTGTTTGGGGCGATGAGGTCCGTATCGTTTCTGTGGATATAAATCCGCCGGAGTTGGTAACCGCCTCGCTGCTCTCTGATATATTTGTACAGGTTCCGTTCGCAGACAATCCTGCCTACGAGAACAAGATACGTACTATCGTACTTTCAGAAGGTATTGATGTTTACGTTCCAATCTTGAACGAAGAGCATCTTGTTGCGCAAAATATTATCGGTGATCCGAATTTTGGTGGTCTTGATGTTTGGAGTTCCGAACTATATGCGCGATGCATAGACAAAGAACTAGCCGATCAGTTTCTGAAAAGCATCGGTGTACCAACGCCTAAGATCATTGATCCGGTTGGACTTTCACCGCAGGCAGAGTGTTTTGTCAAACCTCGCAGTGGTTTTGGCAGTAAGGGGGCCCGTAAAGTATCTGTTGAAGAGTTAAGTGATCTCTCAAAATCGGAACTCGAAAGCCTGATTGTTCAGGAAGTATGTGAAGGTCCTGAGGTCACGGTTGACAGTTTTTACGATGCGCAAATGGATGTATCGTTTGCTTATTGCCGCGAAAGGATTGAAATCAAATCGGGCGTGTGTACTAAGGCGCGGGTTTTTTTCGATCCTGAGCTTGCCGATATTGCGCGAAGAATTGGCAAGGGCTTGCAGCAACGCGGCACGATTTGCTTTCAGGCGATGAGGGCCAGGAACGGGTGGGCGATTACCGATTTGAATGTTCGATCCGGGGCTGGGACCGCGATCACATGTAGTGCCGGGTTCGATGTTTTAGCTGCAGCATTTGCATGTCGCACTGGACAGAATTACAGCAAGTTTGTTCGCCAGCTTGCAGTGGATGAAGAGTTTATCGTGACCAGGCAATATACCGAGTTCGTAATGGCTCATCGTCAATGATTTATGCTTTTGATCTAGATGGTACCCTTATAACCGCTCGACAACGCCAGATGACACTCTTGCGAGCTGTTGCAAAACGCATTGATGTGCATCTCGTGGAAGACGCAGTTTGGCAAAGGAAGCGCGAAGGCATCTCAACATGGGCAGCGTTGTTGGAGATGGGTTTGAATGAAGATAAGGCAAAAGAGATTACCAGTGCCTGGATTCAGGAGATAGAGACACCCTATTGGTTAAGCCTCGATACACTTTTTGGCGATACGGTGACAGTACTTGATAGTTTTCGGAAAACGGGGAAAACATTGATTTTGCTGACAGCGCGGCAAAATAGACGGCTGCTTTTGCAGCAACTTTCGCGTCTTGGGATCAGGGATTATTTCAAGGGTGTTGAGTGTGTATCCCCGTTTTGTGCTGTCGATGAAAAATCAAACGTACTGTCCCGGCACTCGTTCGCCGGCTTTGTTGGTGATAGTGAAACCGATTTTGCCGCTGCCAATAGGACTGGGACACCGTTCTATGGCATTTCTACAGGACAGCGCTCACCAACCTTTCTCGCTGGTTTGGGAGTGGATCGTCCGCACAGTTCACTGCTTGAGGTCAGGGACGCCATCTTTGGCGCCGTCTTGGATAAATGAAACAGATTTGAGCGCATTTAAGGAGATCCACTATGGATGCCGAGGAAAAAAGCAGGCTTGAACACATAGCGAATAACTCGCTTTATGACAAAGGTGCAAACGCTGCGACCATACACTACGAGTTTGAGGTGTTTCGCAGATTTGTTTTGCCGGGTAGCATTCTTGAAATGGGACCCGCAGAGGGTTTGATGACAGGCCATCTTGTTGATCTCGGGCAAGAAGTCGTTTGTGTCGACGGGTCGGAATTTTTCAGCCAGCGTTTGAAAGAAAAATATCCGTCCATAGAGGTCATTACGTGCCTTTTTGAAGACTTCGAGACCGACCGCAAGTTTGACAACATAGTTCTCGGGCATGTTCTTGAACACGTTGAAAATCCGGTTCAGATTCTTGAAGTCGCGAAGAAGTTCCTTGCTCCGAATGGTATTTTGTTTGCAGCCGTACCAAATGCCCGCTCATTGCATAGGCAGGCTGGGGTTATTATGGGGCTCTTGCAGGCTGAGGATGAGTTAAACGACCTCGATAGGCACCACGGTCATCGTCGAGTATTTAATCCCGAAAGCTTCCGCCAGGCATTCTATCAGTCCGGATATAACATTGATTATTTCGGTGGGTATTGGTTGAAGCCTGTTTCCAACAGCCAGATTGAAGCAAATTGGACTGCCGAGATGCTGGAGGCTTTTATGAAGCTCGGGGAGCGATACCCCGATATCGCTGGCGAAATTTATGTCGTCGCCTCGCATAAATAAATACTCCCCGATAAGGGTAACTCAAGAATGACCAATAATTCCCGCTACAACATCTGCATCGTCCAGCCTCCGGGTTATATTCATTCGCTGGCGTTTGCAGAGTTGGCCGAGCTTTTGATGTATTCGATCCGGGAGGCGGGGTATCCGGCACAGATTCAGACCAATCAGTTTGTGCAAGGGGCGGTCAATATTATTGTCGGGGCGCATTTACTGGATGTTTCGGCTCTGCGTGCTGTGCCAGAGGGAACGATTATCCTTAATACCGAGCAGCTCACGGGTGTTGGCGAGAAGTGGCGGGAGCAACTGACGGGCTGGTTTGAGTCCGGCCTTGAAATCTGGGATTACAGCCCGGCCAATATCGAGGTCATCAAGGCGCTGGGGGCTGAAAAGGTCCGCTACTTGCCGATTGGCTTCCAGAAAGAGCTCCAGCGGATCGATATTAGCGTCGAACAGGACATTGACGTTCTGTTTTATGGATCGATCAATGAACGCCGGCGCGACATCCTAAGCCAGATTGAAGCCAAGGGGCTCAACCTGAAGGTCCTGATGGGCGTTTATGGCAAGGAACGTGATCAGTGGATCGCGCGGTCAAAAGTCATTCTGAATCACCATTTCTACGAAAGCCAGATCTTCGAGATTGTGCGCGTTTCGTATCTTTTGACCAACGCCAAGGCGGTTGTCGCGGAAGTAAACCCGGAAACCGTGATCGAGGATCGATTCCGCAAAGGGGTCATTGATGTGCCCTATGCCGGTTTGGTCGATGCGGTATGTGACTTGGTTGCCGACACGACCAAACGTAAGGCATTGCAGCGGCGCGCGTTAAACAGCCTCATCAAATATCCGCAGGGTGAGTTCACCAAACCCCTTTTGGAATTCACGCACTAAGGCTGATCAACATGCTCCGAGCACACACGCGTATCAAAGTTGCAGCGTGCCGTGCCGGTGCCATGTTCGCGCTTGTCTGCATCATTGCCTTTGGGGGAGTGCATCCGGCAACAGCTGAGAACCTGTCACAGGTCCTTTACCGATTTGAAAATCGGGCACTGACCTTGGGCCGATATGGCGCGGTGGCGGTGTTTCAAGAGCGGCTTTTTACGCAGGCGGCGAACTGTGCAGGCAAATCGGCCAGTAGCTATGGCGCGCCGGACGGGGTGGTCGGTGCAAAGACGCGTCAGGCGATCATTGATCTGCAACCTTGTCTGAATTCTGCCGTGCGCAGCGCTGTTGGTGCCGAAAGTTACGGGGCGATAACGATCGGGCTCTGGCGGTTATTGATGCCAGCCCAGCTGCCACCGCCTGACGCCATCACGCGGGCCAATCACCTGACCTTTGCGCTGGAGGGCACGGACTACGACGTCATCCAGTTCAATTTCTGTCAGTCGAGAAATCCCCGCAGCGGCAAGACCTTCCTTGAAGGTGATCCCTATTGCCATACCAATGACCCGCGCGCTTACCTGACATGGGGGCCGCGCGGGGCAACCGCCGGGGCAGGGGCAGAAATTCAGCAAATTCTGTTTGCCGCCGAGCGCGCCAATCCCGGATTGCTGCAAAAAGTCTTTGGCCCGTTTACCGAGGATATGCATCGTCTGGCACTTGGCAACAATGATGCAGCGTTTGATATACTCTGTGCGATCTGGGTAGATGAGCGTAAGCGTACTGCCTTCGAAAAACGCTTTGCCGCCTATGGCGCACGGTATGAGGTGCAGGCGGCATATCATCGGGTATATGACGCCGCCAATGCCGATGGCGGCAAGATAGCGCGATTTTTCAAATTATATAGTGCCGTGAAACCGGTGATAAATCGTGATCCGACCGAAATTGATCTGGCGTTTTTCATCGACCGCGCAACCCATGGCTCCGTCCCGCCGGGCGATATCAGTGATCTTGTCGATCGCATGACAAAGTTCGTCACCCGCACGCGAAATGTGCCAAGCGCGGGCGAGCTGCGTAAACAACTGGCTGCATGGTTGCCGACACATCACAAATACAATGACCGGCTGGCCCGCGACGCGATTTTCCTGATGGATGCCCCGGATGTCGTGGTGTCGGATGCCCATCGGCGCATGTGGCTGCAACGATCCGGGCTAAAGGCCAGTGACTTTGGACTGTCTGACGCGCGCTACGTTTCAAGCTATCCTGTTGCAAGCCCCACGGGATACGAGAGGATCGAGAAATTCTATACCGTTTTGCCCGAGGATGCGCGCGCCTGTCCCGATACAGTGCGCCGTGCGCGCAAAAAGTGATAACTCCGCAAAAGACTTAGGCTTAGGTTCACATGAACAAAAATATTGAGCTGCGATACGCGCAAATTTTTGAGGCCCTAGTTATAGCTATTGCTATGTGCGAACTGCACAATCGCGAGCTATATGAGGATGTTGGAAAGTTGAGCTCGGAGCCTGCGAGGTTACTTTGAGTACTGTCATGCGTTTGGGGTTTGGTTGATGACATTTACCGTGTGCGACAATTGGTACAATCAATACCGGGCTTGAATATGCGATCGCCAGAGATGAGAAAGTTTTTGAGCAGGACGGAAGTCGTGGAAGCTTTTCGGCATTACATTCAGCATTTGAGGCAGGAGCTCGCGAAGCCAGAAAGTATCACAACCCCTGTTTGGGGTTCTCTGTCTTGGGTAGATCCGTCAGATAAACTGAAGTGTTACACAGCAATGCTCGGAAGGTCTGATGGAAAGGTTCAGAACTACAGTTGTGTTTATGACCGTCAAGAGCAGAAGTGGGTAAGCCACGTAGCAATTAACATCAAGGGCACATCGTTCAACATTGATCCCGTCGTTGAAGAAATCCAACGAACAAAGTCTTTTGTTTTTCAATGGTTAAGTGACAAGTCGTCAAAGGGCATGAGCATAAACGTAGAATACCCTGTCTTTGCGATGAGAATTGAAATCTAGTGTAATTTTGCGAACCAGGGAAATACGTTCCTGCTTCAAGCAATTGCTTGCATCTGCGGGGCTTGTTTGCCAACATCCGGGCGTTATCAATGCCTGTTTTCGAGCAGGTCCTAAATATGGAGTAGGAATTGAAATGAGCGACGTTAAGGTCAAAGTCGGAATTCTCGGTGCCAGTGGCTATACCGGGGCGGAACTGGTTCGCATTCTTGCGCATCACGAAGCTTCGGAAATTACCCTGTTGACCGCAGACCGACGCGCCGGACGTCCGTTCGGGGAAGTTTTCCCCCATCTTGCCCATATTAAACTGCCGACCATGATCTCGATTGCCGAGGCGGACTGGTCGACCGTGGATCTGATTTTCTGTGCGCTGCCGCATGGCACGACGCAGGAAGTCATTGCCGGTCTGCCTGATCACGTGAAGGTCGTCGATCTGTCGGCCGACTTCCGCCTGTTTGATCCGGCGACCTACAAGGAATGGTATGGCGCGGAGCATGCCGCACAAGACCTTCAGAAAGAAGTGGTTTATGGCCTGACCGAACTGCATCGTGAAAAGATCAAAAAGGCACGTGTTGTTGCCAATCCGGGCTGCTATCCGACCCCGGTGCAGCTTGCATTGACGCCGCTTCTGGAAGGCAAGCTTGTGCATGCTGACGACATCATCATTGATGCCAAATCCGGTGTGACCGGGGCTGGTCGTGCGCCCAAGGAAATGACGCTGTATGCCGAAGTCACCGAAGGCATTCACGCCTACGGCACCGGTGGGCACCGCCATGCGCCAGAGATCGAACAGGGCCTTGCCTGGGCGTGCGGTAGTGATGTTGTGGTGAACTTTTCCCCGCACCTGATGCCAATGAGCCGCGGTATCCTTGAAAGCATCTACGTCAAAATGACCAACGGCACCACGGCCGAGGACATTCAGGCTGCCCTTGAAAAGCGGTTTGCCGATGAGCCGTTTGTGCGTGTTCTGCCATTCGGTGTCACGCCGCAAACCCGCCATGTGCGTGGGTCTAACTATGTGTTGATGGGGGTCGTCAAGGATCGTGTGCCAGGCCGTGTGATCATCGTTGCGGTCGAAGACAACCTTGTCAAAGGCGCATCCGGTCAGGCGGTTCAGAACATGAACGTCATGCTGGGCTTGCCCGAAACCATGGGCCTTGAGATCGAACCGCTGTTCCCGTAAGCGAACCGGCGAACAATAAGTTAAAGGCGGAGCCATCTGGTTCCGCCTTTTTCGTTATCGGCGAAGCTTATCGGGCAATGGCCGAATTTTGCCAAAGCGGGCTTTCATGTCGGCCGGATCAACTTTAAACTGACGGCAACTCATTGAATGCCAGTTTGTGAAAGGTCCCATAGCATGCGTTTGTCCTATCGCGGGGTGAAGCCCACCATTGATGAAACCGCCTTCATTGCACCCAATGCGACGATCATTGGTGATGTTGAAATCGGGGCTGAGACCGGTATCTGGTTTGGCTGTGTTATTCGTGGCGATGTTCATGAAATCCGCATTGGATCACGCACAAATATTCAGGACCTAACTATGGTGCATGTCGCCAAAGGCAAGTTCGGCACCTATATCGGCGATGACGTCACCATCGGCCATTCAGCGATCATTCATGCCTGCACGCTTGAAGATCGAAGCTTTGTCGGCATGGGCGCGACTGTGATGGATGGTTGCGTGATTGAGCAGGGCGGGATGCTGGGTGCCAATGCGCTTTTGGCACCGGGAAAACGCATTCCAGCCGGCGAACTTTGGGCCGGTGTTCCGGCGCGCAAGGTGCGGGATCTGACGCAGGAAGAAATCGAGTTCTTCAAGGTGTCGGCCGATCGCTATGCTGATCTTGCGCAGGAATATGTCAAATCGATCCCCGAGGACCTGGCATAAGGTCCACCAGCAATGCGTGTTACTGGACTGATGTCCTGTGATGCAGGTTATAGTCCGTGCGCGCTTGAATAAACGAATGTGAAGGAAGCCAAAGGCAGCCAGCCATTGACTTTGATCAAGGCAAGGAGCAATTGTGTGGGTGTAAATGAAAAGCGTTCGCGATTGAGCGATTGCGTGACCCTTGCCCGATAATCGACCAAATCAAAGTGTTTTCGATGCCCCACAATCTTCGTTCGTCACTGCATCTAACCTCTGTTCTCGCCCTTATGGGCTGCTTTGCGGGTAGTCCTGCCTTGGCGGAAGATGCGTCGGCGATGCTGCATCGGCTTGCCGATACGGGACATCGCAACACGGCAAGGGTGTCGGAAGTTGCGACGGCCACAGCGGCGCAGTCACCCTTTGAAGACCTGGCGGCACTGGGCGAAGCACTTTATTTCGATACCAACCTTTCAGCCAATCGCTCCATGTCCTGCGCCACCTGCCACGATCCATCGACGGGATTCCGTGATCCGCGGGTCGATGTCGCAAGCGGGTCGTTTTCATTGGGCGATGATGGTGAAAGCCTTGGCGATCGTAATGCGCCGACCGCAAGCTATGCCAAATTCTCCCCGCCATTTCATGTGCGCGAAGATGGTGTCGCAGTTGGTGGCCAGTTCTGGGATGGACGGGCGATGGATCTGGCCGAACAGGCCGGTGGGCCACCACTAAACCCGATTGAAATGGGGATGCCTGACAAGGCCAGCGTGGTTGCGCGTCTGCGCGAGGACGACGACTATGTCGCAGGCTTCAAGGCGTTGTTTGGCAATGATATCTGGTCGGATGCGGATCAAGCATATGGCGCGATGACAAAGGCGATTGCCGCTTTTGAAGAGGGTGATGAGTTCGCACCGTTCGACAGCAAATATGACCGCTTCCTGCGCGGCGAATACAAAATGACGGCGCAGGAAGAGCTGGGTCGCGTCCTGTTCTTTTCGCAGCAATTTACCAATTGCAATACCTGCCACATGCTGAAAACCAGCCCGACGGCAGAGGGCGAAACTTTCACCAATTACGAATTCCACAATATCGGCGTGCCGCGCAATGTTGCGACGCGCGCTGCTGTCCGCAAGGATGTAGGATTTACCGATAACGGGTTGCTCGATAACGCCGCCATCGACGATCCGGTCTATCGCGGTAAATACAAAACCCCGTCACTGCGCAATGTGGCGGTGACAGGGCCCTATATGCATAACGGGGTCTTTGCCGATCTTGAGACGGTGGTTCGGTTCTATAACAAATATAACAGCAAGGCCGAGATCAATCAGACCAACCCGGAAACCGGTAAGCCGTGGGGCGAACCGGAAGTCGCCGAAACCATTTCGCTTAAAGAGCTTGAGCAGGGCGATGCCCTTGATGAAAAGCGCATCGATGCCATTGTCGCCTTCCTCAAGACATTGACCGACGCGCGCTATGAACCGCTTTTGGAACAGCAACAGGCTGCCAAAGAAAACTAGGCTTTCAGCGTTTCAATCACCGCACTTTGTGCCAGATCGCCAAGGCCGGACTTTGTCGCCTTTTCAAAGACTTCATAGGCACTTTGGCCAACGGGTGTCGACATGCCGAGGTCCTTGACAAGCGCAAGGGCATAGGATGCGTCCTTGGCGCGCAAGGCATTGGTGAAGTGGATGTTTTCGTGATGATTGCCGCTGACCATGCCTGGAACGGTCATAAGGCCGGACCCACTGGCATTTGCGCCGATGGCAAAGGTATCGGCAACGGTTTGGCCATCAAGCCCAGCCTTCTGCGCGACCGCAACCAGTTCGGCAGCGGCGGCGATATGAACAGCGCCGAGCAAGTTGTGCATCAGCTTGTAAACCGTGCCCGATCCGATTGGACCGAAATGAATGGTCTTTTTGCCGGTGTCATTGAGGATCGGGGTGATGCGATCAAGCGTTGCGGGCGCGGTCCCGATCAAAAAGATGGTGTTGCCGGCTTCAACATCGGCGGGAATGCCTGTTACCGGGCTATCAACATATCGAACACCCGCGGCCTCGATCGTTTTTGAAAGCTCAAGCACAAAGGCGTGCGACAGGGTGGAGCATTCAATCGCAATGCTGTCTTTTCGCATGGCGGCAAGCGCACCATCATCGCCCAGCCAAACAGAGCGTGCTGCCGCGTCATCAGACATAAATGAAATCACGGTATCGACATCTTTGGCGGCCATTGCCGGTGTGTCGCAGGCGACCGCACCAAGGGTAACAAGCGGTTCAAGTTTGGCTTTGTTTCTGTTCCAGACCTTGACGTCATATCCCTTTGACATCAGGCGTTTGATCATCGCCGATGCCATGCGGCCAGCGCCAAGAATGCCGATTGTGTGGGCCATCACTATTCCCTTGGATCTATTCGGATAAAAGAAAACGGTCTGCCATGATGGCAGACCGTGAAAATGTGTCAGGGTGGTCTGCGATCAGATCAGGACAAGCTCACTTTGACATACTCGCCCGGTGCCGGGCCAATGACCTTGAGCTTGCCATCGCCCGGTTTGCGGGCATCGACCTTGCCACCGGCACGACGGCCGACCCAGTTTTGCCAATCGGTCCACCAGGATCCTTCATGCTGGGCGGCCTTGGCCATCCAGTCTTCGGGATTGGCCGGATTGCGATTGTACGTCCAATAGCAATATTTCTTGGCCGCAGGCGGGTTGACTACACCGGCAATATGGCCCGATGCCGACAGCACGAATTTGACTTGGCCAGACATCAATTGCGTCCCGGCATAGGTTGCCTGCCACGGTGCGATGTGGTCTTCGCGGGTTGACAGGAAATAGACCGGGATTTTGATGTCACGCAGATCAATCGGCTCGCCAAAGATCTTGATGCCGCCCGGTTCACGCAACAGGTTCTTGTTATACATATTGCGCAAATAGAAGCTGTGCATTGCCTTGGGCATGCGCGTGGAATCGGAGTTCCAGTACAGAAGATCAAACGGGAACGGATCCTTGCCCAGCATGTAGTTGGATACAACAAACGACCAGATCAGATCATTGGCGCGCAGCATGTTAAACGACATCGACATATCGCGCCCGTCAAGGTAGCCCTCTTTGGACATCTTGTGTTCAAGGCTTTTGATCTGTTCGTCATCAACAAAGACCGAAAGTTCGCCCGACTTTTCAAAATCGGTCAGGGTGGTCAGGAAGGTTGCGGATTTGACCCGGTCATCCCCTGTTTTCGCCATATAGGCCAATGTCGAGGCCAGAAGCGTGCCGCCAAGGCAATAGCCGATCGCGTTGACTTCATTCTCGCCGGTGGCCTGTTCGATCATGTCAAGGGCGGCAAGAACGCCTTCCTTGGCGTAATCTTCAAATGACTTTTCGGCAAGTTCGCTGTCCGGGTTAACCCAGGACAGGACAAACACCGTGTGACCCTGATCAACCGCCCATTTGATGAAGGAGTTTTCCGGGCGCAGATCAAGAATGTAGTATTTGTTGATCCATGGCGGGACGATAACAAGTGGCCGTTTTGCAACCTTGTCGGTGCTTGGCTTGTATTGCAGAAGTTCCATCAACGGCGTTTTGCCGACAACTGATCCTTCGGTGGTGGCAACGTTTTCGCCAACCTTGAAGGCATCAAGATCGGTCATGCGGATTTGCAGTTTGCCCTTGCCGCGTTCAAGGTCCTCCAGAAGGTTTTGCAACCCCTTAAGCAGGTTTTCGCCACCAGATTCGATTGTGGTCCGTATGACTTCCGGATTGGTCATCAGGAAGTTGGTCGGCGAAATCGCATCGACGAATTGGCGGGTGTAAAATTCGACTTTCTGTGCGGTTTTATCGTCAAGCCCGTCCACGTCGTGGACAACGTTTTGCATCCATTGGGATGACAGGAGATATGACTGCTTGATGAAATCAAACAGTTCATTGTTTTCCCATGCCTCGTCACGGAATCGACGATCCCCCTTTTGCGGGGAGACAACCGGTTCGGCTTCTTCGCCCATCATACGCAGGGTGGTGTTGTGCCACAGGGTATAATATTGCTGCCAAAGCTCCATCTGGGCTTCGACCAGCTTGACCGGGTTTTGCATCATGTGCGTGGTCAATTCGGCAAAGGCAGAGCCGATATTAAGTGGGTCCGGGTCGGATATTTCCGGATCTTCTGCCTGCTTTGCCAGGAATTCAGACACAAGTCGTTGACTTTTCTCAGCAATCTCTGCCATAGCGGCAGAGAGCTTTTCGGGATCCGGATGTTTGTTTTCAGTTTCGATGGCCTGTTGATCGCTCATGGGGCATTCCCTTATGATACCGCCGCGGATACAAGGTAACTTCAGAACATTTTTGCGTCTTTGCAATATCGCAAGACTTTTGACGTTCTATGTTCCGGGTATCCGATTGACGTTCCGGGTTGAAACTTTGCTTGATCCCAAGCTTATCATGGCCTTAGCCTAGCGCGTCGTTTAGGGGTAGTACAAGAATTATAAGGTGACGTTTTTGCGGATTGATTTAATGCAGACGTCGTCCAACTGAATTTGGAGCAGCGAAAAGAAATGGGCGTTCTGAAATCGACCACCGGGCAGGGGGCTTGGCAGGAGACTGCAAGGGGGAAGCTGCGGGTATTGCTGCAGACGGGCTCGGCCCTGGCTGTGGTGCTGACACTTGGCGCCTGTTCTTCGGTTCCCGATGCGATCAATCCGGTCGAGTGGGGCAAATCCGTCGGTGACATGTTTGATGGCGAAGATGAAGAGCGCGCCGTCAAATCCGACGAAGCCATTCCGGGTGAAGATGGCGAATACCCGAACCTTTCCGACACGCCCGCTAAACCGGTTGTCACCGGCGATGCAGAACGTGATGCACTGGTTGCCGGCCTGGCCGCAGACCGCCAGAATGCCCAGTATGAGCAGGGTGGCCGCCGTCAAAGCAGCCCGCCTGTGAACGCGCTGCAAGCCGCACCGGCAGCACCGGTGTCGCAACCCGCGATCAATCCGGCACCGACAACACCGGTTTCCAGCAGTTCAATGGCCGATACCGGCAGTTCTGCGGCGGCAGCTGCCACCACAAGCGCGGTAACCTCTGCACCAAGCGGCTCCAAGATTGCCGACGAATGGAATGCAAAATCACCTTCCAGTGGCCCGGTCCCGACGCCAGAAGCCCCGCCTGCAGCACCGACTGCGGCCCAGGGGGCTGATGCCCGGGCCCAGCAGCTCGCAGCCTATGAGGCAGCACAGGCCGCGCAGAGTGGACAGTCTGCACAACAGACCAGTGCGGGTACTCCTGTATCGTCTGGTGATCCGGTCATGGATCAGTATCAGCGTCGTCTGGCCGAAGGTCAGGGCGTGTTTGCCAACGAACCGGCGCCAGTGCAGACCCAGGAATTTGATTATTCGATGTATTCCGACAATGGTTCGGTGATCGTCGATGAAAGCCAGTTGGGCGGGGCGGAGCCGATGTATGGCGACTCCGCATCTTATGACATGACGGTCACCAACGATGCGCTGGCATCGCGCCTCGGTGTGCAGTCGATTGATCAGGCTGGCCCGGCTGTCAGTGAAGTGCAGATCGCACAGATCCAGTTCGCGCACGGTTCGACCAACCTTGGTGGTGCTGATTACAACGTGCTTGAACAGGTTGCGGCAACCTGGCAGCAGACCAGCGGCTTTATCCGCGTGATTGGTCATGCGTCGATGCGTACAGGCAATATGTCGCTTGAACAGCACCTGGCGGTAAACCGCCGCGTGTCCGAAGGCCGTGCAGCGGCCGTTGTGTCGCGTTTGATTGAGCTTGGCGTCAATCCGAATGCGATCTTTGTCGGTGCGGATGGCTCGGCCGATCCGCGCTACTACGAAGGCGTTCCGGCGGGCGAAGCCGGCAACCGCCGTGTCGAGATTTATCTGGATTACTGATCACGTCGATTAGAACAGTTCAGAACGAAACAGCAAAACGCGGAGGGAGAAATCCTTCCGCGTTTTTTGCGTTTGGGCATCGTACGTGCGGGATCGCGGGTGCCGAAATGGTCGGGTTTTTGCCGTCAGCCTGACGTCACCCGGTCCTTTACCCGCCGTAAATCGCATTTATGCGTATTTTCCGCGCATTAATTCGTTGAGTATGATTTCAAGAAAAGGTACATCCTTCGAATTGTACGCTATTAATGGCCTCAATAACGGGTCTAAACGCAACTTTCGAGAAATCGAGGATATGCTTTTCGCATAAAATTCGAATTTCAGTGATTTGACGAGGAAACAGGATAATGTCGCAGGACTTCCACCGCATAAAACGTCTACCGCCTTATGTATTCGCAGAAGTAAATGCGATGAAGGCGGCGGCGCGGCGAGCGGGGGAGGACATTATTGATTTCGGCATGGGCAACCCAGACCCTGCGACCCCACAGCATATCGTCGACAAGCTGGTTGAGACGGTCCAGAACCCGCGCACCCATGGCTATTCGATGTCGCGCGGCATTCCCGGCCTGCGCAAGGCTTTGGCAGCCTATTACGGTCGTCGCTTTGGCGTGGATATTGATCCGGAAACCGAAACCGTTGTGACCCTTGGTTCCAAGGAAGGTTTGGCAAACCTGGCTGCTGCGATCACAAGCCCGGGTGACATCTTTTTGGTGCCAAACCCGTCCTATCCGATCCATGCGTTCGGCTTCATCATTGCAGGCGCAGCATTGCGCCATATCCCGATTGGTCACGATGATCAGGGGACGTTCAATACCGAAAGCTTTATGGATCAGCTTCATCGCGCGGTGAAACACTCGGTCCCGAAGCCAAGTGCGGTTGTACTGAACTTCCCGGCCAACCCGACCGCTCTTGTGGTGGATCTGGCGTTCTATCAGGAAGTTGTCGATTTCTGCCGCAAGCATGAAATCTATGTGCTCTCAGATATTGCCTATTCCGAGATTTATTTTGATGGCAATCCGCCGCCCTCGATCCTGCAGTGCCAAGGGGCAAAGGATATCGCCGTTGAATTCTATTCGCTGTCGAAAACCTATTCGATGGCGGGTTGGCGTATCGGTTTTGCCACCGGCAATAAAAAGCTGATTAACGCACTGACCCGCATCAAGTCATACCTTGATTACGGTGCCTTTACCCCGGTTCAGGTCGCCGCAACCGCGGCGCTCAACGGTCCGCAGGATTGCGTCGAGGAATTCCGCAACCTGTACCGCGAACGCCGCGATATCTTTATCGAAGGGGCGCAAAGTGCCGGTTGGGAAATCCCAAGCCCGGCGGCAACCATGTTTGCCTGGGCACCGATCCCCGATGCGTTTGCCGAACTGGGTTCGCTTGATTTTTCCAAGCTGCTTTTGCAGGAGGCAGGTGTTGCCGTGGCACCGGGTCTTGGCTTTGGCGAGTATGGTGATCGCCATGTGCGTATCGCGCTTGTGGAAAACAAGCACCGCATTCGTCAGGCCAATCGCAACATCAAACAGTTCTTTGCCAAATGCCCCGATGCAGAATCTGCACGTGAACTGTTGAAGAAATCCGTCTGATATCTCATAAAGCATTCTGTGTTTCGCCCGGGACATGTCCCGGGCGTTCTGTTATCAGGGCGCTGTGATCTTTTTTGATCACGGGCGGAGCCAAAGATGTAACCACGCGACAAGGAGTTATCGTGAAAGACGTCGTCAAAATCGGTGTGGCAGGCCTTGGTACGGTCGGTGCCGGAACCGTTAAACTGCTGAGTGAACATCGCGACCTTCTGACAGACCGTTCGGGTCGCCAGATTGTCGTCACAGCGGTATCGGCGCGTGATCGAACTCGCGATCGTGGTTTTTCCACCGAAGGCCTGACCTGGTATGATGATGCCCGTGATCTTACCGCGGACAAGGATATCGACATCCTTGTCGAACTGATCGGCGGATCAGATGGCATTGCCTATGACACCTGCAAGGCCGCCCTTGAAAACGGCAAGCACGTTGTTACCGCCAACAAGGCGCTGATCGCGCTTAAGGGTGCGGAACTTGCACGGATTGCCGATGCCAACGATGTCACCATTGCCTATGAGGCGGCGGTTGCTGGCGGTATCCCGGTTATCAAGGCATTGCGTGAAGGTCTGGCTGGTAACGAGATTTCGCGCGTGACCGGTATTTTGAACGGCACGTGTAACTACATCCTGACCACAATGCGTGAACAGGGCCGTGACTTTGCCGACGTTCTGGCAGAGGCACAGAAACTTGGCTATGCCGAAGCTGATCCGACCTTTGATGTTGATGGCATTGATGCCGCGCACAAGCTTGCGATTCTGGCCAGCCTGGCCTTTGGTGTCGAGGTGGATTTCGACGCGGTTGCGGTCGAAGGCATCCGGAGCGTTTCGGCCCTTGATATCCAGCTCGCCGAAGAACTTGGTTATCGCATCAAGCTGCTTGGTATCGCCAAACAGACTGCCGAGGGTATCGAGCAGCGCGTATCCCCGGTGATGGTGGACCGTGCAACCCAGATTTCCAAGGTCGAGGGCGTCTTTAACGCGGTGGCCCTCGAAGGCGACTATGTCGGGCCAGTGATCCTTCAGGGTCGCGGGGCGGGCGAACGTCCGACCGCATCGGCGGTGGTTGCCGATATCGTCGATATCGCGGCTGGTCGTGCGGCCCCTGTGTTTGGTCTGCCGGCAGATCGGTTGAAGAAAAACGTGCGTGCGTCCCTCGACAAGCATGTTGGTGCCTATTACCTGCGCCTGATGGTTTGGGACCGCCCGGGTGTCATGGCTGAGGTGACTGCAACCCTTGCCAAGCATGGGGTGTCGATGGCGTCCATGATCCAGCATGGCCGCGCCGAAACCGAAGGCGGCGTTGTGCCGGTGGTCATCGTGGCACACGAAACGACTGAGTCCGCCATGTCGGGTGCTGTGAATGATATTGCAGCGTTCGAAAGCAATTCACAGCCGCCGGTTCTGATGCGGATTGAAAGCTTCGCATCTTAACAAAATGAACAACACATATTCGCCCCGTATCTGCCATGATGCGGGGCGATGTTGTATAGCTCGGACAGAAAATCGAGCATAAAAATAAAAAGACAACAATGAGATGGGGCCCCCAGACCCCACATCAGCAATACGAGGAAGAAGATATGGATCGAAATCTTGCGCTTGAAACGGTTCGCGTAACCGAGGCGGCGGCACTTGCGTGCTCGGGCCTGATGGGACGCGGCGACGAAAAGGCAGCCGATCAGGCCGCCGTGGACGCCATGCGCAATGCGCTTAACAGCATGGATATCAAAGGCACGGTCGTGATTGGCGAAGGCGAACGCGACGAAGCCCCGATGTTGTTTATCGGCGAAGAAGTTGGCTCCGGCGAAGGTCCGGAAATCGATATCGCGCTTGATCCGCTTGAAGGTACGACCATTTGCGCGACCGGTGGCCCGAACTCTTTGGCCGTCGTTGCCATGGCCGAAAAGGGTGGCTTCCTGAATGCGCCGGACACCTATATGGAAAAGGTTGCCGTTGGTGGTGGTCTTCCGGATGATGTTGTCGACCTTGACGCCAGCCCGGCCGAAAACCTTAAAAGCCTTGCCAAGGCAAAGGGTTGCGATGTTGCTGATCTGGTTGTGTGTATTCTTGATCGTCCGCGCCATCATGAAATCATTGCCAAAACCCGCGAAGCCGGTGCACGCATCATGCTGATCGGGGATGGCGATGTTGCCGGTGTGATCGCGACTTCGCAGAAAACCTCGGGCATTGATCTTTACATGGGTACCGGCGGCGCGCCGGAAGGTGTTCTGGCCGCAGCAGCCCTTCGTTGCATCGGTGGTCAGTTCCAGGGCCGTCTTGTTTTCCGCAACGATGACGAAATCGCGCGCGCGAAAAAATGGGGCATCGAAGACCTGACCCGCAAATACAAGCTGACCGAACTTGCCAAGGGCAATGTCATGTTTGCCGCAACCGGTGTGACCGATGGCGCGATGCTGCGTGGCGTGCGCCGCTTTGCCAATGGCGCTGAAACTGAAAGCATCGTGATGCGTTCGCAATCCGGTACCGTACGTTACGTCCGCGCCGTGCACGATTTCAGCCGGAAAATCTGGTACAAATAAGCGACCAGTTCTCAAACTTCGAAAAGGGAGTGCCTTGATGTAATTCTCGGCACTCCCTTTTTTCGTTTAATGGCTTGCAGGGGCAGGTGGACTGCGTTACATCCTCCGCCCCCTGTGACCAACACCAAATGCCGGAGCCTGCCTGATGTCGGAAATTATTGCCCTTGATTTCGGAACGACGAACTCTGTTCTTGCCGTGGCAGACAGTGCAGGAAACGTGCAATCCGCCACGTTCGAGGTCGGCACCAAAAGCTTCGATACCTATCGGACCATTCTGTATTTCTGGGAAGATCAGGATCTGAAGGCGCCGAATGCGCCGACCCATACCAAAAGCTTTTCCGGCCCGTTCGCGATTGAGGAATACCTTAAGGAAAGCCACGATTGCCGCCTGATCCAGTCGATGAAATCTTATCTGGCGGCCAAGGATTTTGAAGGCACTGATATCTTCGGGACCAACTATTCCATCGAAGATCTGATTGGTACGTTCCTGACACAGATCCATCACTTCGCGCAACACAGCCTTGGCTGGCTGGGCCAGCGGGTGATTTCCGGGCGTCCTGTCGCTTTTGCCGGCAATAATCCGGACAATGACTTTGCCGAAATGCGCTTGCGTTCGGCCTATGAGCAGGCCGGTTTCGATGTCGAGGCCATGGTGTTCGAACCACTGGCGGCATCCTATTATTACGGGCGTGAGCTTGATAAACCCGAAACCGTTCTGGTGGCCGACTTTGGCGGTGGTACCAGTGACTTTTCGCTGATCCGCTTTACGCCGGGATTGGGCATTCGCGGGGTGCAGCCGCTCTCGCACACCGGCCTTGGTGTTGCGGGTGACCGGTTTGACTATCGCATCATCCAGAAGGCCGTCTGGCCACGTCTGGGCTTTGGATCAGAATACAAATCGATGGGCGCGACCCTGCCGGTCCCGCGGCAATATTACACGGCGTTTTCGCGCTGGCACGAACTGGCCATGATGAACCAGCCCAAAACCATCAACGAAATCAAAGGTCTGATCAGGTCCGCGACCAAGCCCGATGATATCGAGGATCTGGTGGCGATCATCGAAGATGAAATGGGTTTCCACCTCTATCAGTCGGTGTCAAAGGCCAAGGCAGAGCTTTCTGAAAAAGACAGCACCATATTGCAATTCGCCCACGGCGGTGTGGAGATCGAAGAAAAACTGACCCGTGCCGATTTCGAAGCCTCGATTGCACCGGACATGGCCGAGATTGAACTGGCAGCCAAGAATTGCCTTGATCAGGCCGGTGTCGATGCGCGTGATGTCTCAAAGGTCTTCATGACCGGCGGCACATCCTATGTCCCGGCCGTGCGCAAGCTGTTCGAAGACCGCTTTGGCAAGGACCGCATCGAGATCGGACAGCCGTTCCTGTCTGTTGCACATGGATTGGCGTTGATTGCAGCGGACGAAGGCATCGTCTGATCAGCAGGCGAAGTCGCCGCCGCACTGAACCGAAAGCAACACGATTGCGAGAATGAGAAGCCCGATGGCAAGGCCGCTGAGCCCATAAAGCCAGATTGATTTCGGGTGGCGTCTGAATATCCAGGGCAAAATAGCCCCCAGAAGGCAGAGCACAGGAAATGCCAGGACGCTGAAAAACAGGAACTGGGTGTAGACGTTGTCATCTGATCCCGGTGCGTCAAACATCATTGGTGAAAACATCACCATTGGCATCGACATCAGGGCAGCAAGTATGGACAGGATGGATAATCCGATCCTGAGACCTTTTTTGTGGGGCATTGCTCGTATCCATTTTTGTTATCGCACCAGTTTGCACAGCTTTGCCGCGCAGGCAAATGGTGTGACGCAGCAAAATGTTTTTCACAATACGAAATCGATGCTTCTTTTTAAGCATTGAGTTCAGACTTATCTTGATAGCCAAAGGGCCGAACCTTGTTCGTGACAAAAGCCCGCTCTTGTATCCTGGGAGGATCATGATGAGTTCAGAAAGTGACGCACATGTGATTGAACGCCTGACGGGGCAGATCCTGCCTGCGATGGGGTTGTCTGCAACCAACGACACATCCGTTGATTTGTCGACATTGGCGGGCCGCACAGTTGTCTATGCCTATCCGCGCACGGCGGAGCCCGGGGTGCCGTCACCGGAAGGCTGGAATGAAATTCCCGGTGCCAAGGGCTGTACGCCGCAATCCTGTTCGTTCCGCGATCACGCCTCGGAATTGCGTGCGGTCGGGGTCGAAAACCTGTTCGGGCTTTCAAGCCAGACAACCGATTATCAAAAAGAAGCAGCCGAGCGCCTTCATCTGCCATTTGCTTTGCTGTCGGATGCTGATCATCGCTTTAAGGAAGCCATGGCGATGCCGGATTTTGAGGCCGATGGCATGCGCCTGTTCAAGCGGCTGACCATGGTCATTGATGATGGCAAGATCACCAAGGTGTTCTATCCCGTCGATGATCCCGCCGCAGACGCCGAGAACGTTTTGAAATGGTGCGGCGAAAACCCGGCCGGCTAGGGATTTCGAACTCTCGGCGCTGTTTGATCGATTGGCAAAATATCCGGTTTCAGACCGCCTGAGATTGCGCTATTCCATAGGGCATGACAGAACATTCACAAGAGAAGACTTTTATGGGTATCGAGCGATCCGTCACCGGCAAATGGTGGCGGGAACGCACAAATGACGAGCGATTGGCAACCACGATTGCGCAGCGTTTCGGCGTGCCCGAAATTGTTGGCCGGGTGATGGCCGCGCGCGGCATTGACCTTGATGACGCCGAAAGTTTCCTGTCACCGACACTGCGCGATTTGATGCCCGATCCTTCCAGCTTGCAGGATATGGACAAGGCCGCCGCGCGCATTGCTGATGCGGTTGAGGCGGGCGAGGGGATTGCGGTGTTTGGCGACTATGATGTCGATGGCGCGACCAGTACGGCGTTGTTGAAACGGTTTTTCCGCTCCATTGGCGTTGATGTTCCTGTCCATATTCCCGATCGCATGAAAGAGGGCTATGGCCCGAATGCGCCAGCCCTTCTGGAGCTGCAGCGCAAGGGCGCCAAACTGATCCTGACGGTTGATTGCGGGGTGACCGCCTATGCCCCACTGCAAGAAGCCCGCGATGCCGGGATCGAAATCATTGTTGTCGACCACCACGCGGCAGAGCCAGAATTGCCGCCTGCGGTCGCGGTCGTGAACCCCAATCGGCTGGATGATGAAAGCGGGCTTGGGCATCTTTGTGCAGCTGGTGTGGCGTTTTTGGTCTGTGTGGCGTTGTTGCGCGAATTGCGCAATCGCGGCTGGCTTGAAAAGAAGGGCGTTCGCGCACCCGATTTGCGCAACTGGCTTGATCTGGTTGCCCTTGGAACGGTGTGTGACGTGGTGCCGTTGCGCGGATTGAACCGGGCGTTTGTGACCCAGGGCCTTAAGGTGATGAAGCACCGGTCCAATGTCGGCATGACATCACTTGCCGATATTGCCGGAGTCAACGAAGTGCCGAGTGCCTATCACCTGGGTTATGTCCTTGGGCCGCGTGTGAATGCCGGTGGGCGCGTTGGCGAAAGTTTTCTGGGCACTACCCTGCTTTCGGGCGAGAACCCCGCAGAGGCGCAGGATATCGCCCGCAGGCTTGATGAATATAACCGTGAGCGTAAGGCAATCGAGGATATCGTCCTTGATCAGGCCATCAGTGCGGTGGAGGGCAAGTCAAAAGTCGGCTCCATGGTGCTGGTCGGCGGCGATGACTGGCATCCCGGCGTAATCGGTATTGTCGCAAGCAGACTTAAGGATCGCTATCACGTGCCTTCGCTTGTGATGGGCAAGGTTGACGGGGTCTATAAGGGGTCTGCGCGTTCTGTGCGCGGGATTGATCTGGGCGATGCGATTATCGCGGCCCGTCAGGCCGGGCTTTTGATCAACGGTGGCGGGCACCATATGGCGGCGGGCTTTACCCTTGACCCCGAAAAGCTTGACGCGTTCGAGGCCTTCCTTGAGGAACGCTTTGCCAAGATAATCGCCGAAAATGATATTCGCCCGACGATCACCGTCGATGGGGCGTTGCATGCCAAGGGCGCGACACTTGAGCTTATCGACTCACTTGAAAAGCTTGGTCCGTTCGGGGCAGGCAATGCCGAGCCCAGATTTGCCTTTGTCGATTGCCGGGCGGTCAAGGCCGACGTTGTCGGACAGGATCATGTGCGCTGTATCCTTACCGGGTCAAACGGGCAGGGGCGGCTTAAGGCAATTGCATTCAGATGCCTTGATAATGATATGGGCCAGACCCTGATCAAACATGGCGGGCGCCCGTTGCATGTTCTGGGGCATTTGCGCCGCGATAGCTGGCAGGGGCGTGATGGTGTGCAACTTATCATTGATGATGTGGCCTTGCCGGTCTAGCGACATGACCCCGGGCAGGGCAGCTATGATGCTGCAAATGCTTGCCGTTATGGATTGATCAGACTAATCCTGAAGGCACCATGACACAAAATTCGCGCCCCACACCCACCTCTGCGAAGCCCGAGCATGGCCTCGGATCGTTTCTGATCGTTCTGATGCCGATCATGCTGGCCTTTTCGCTTAGCCAGTTTTTCCGTTCTGCCCAGGCGCTGCTTGCCGGGCCGCTTCGTGAACAGCTTGCCGTGACACCCGAACAGCTTGGCCTGATATCGGGCAGCTTCCATTTTGCCTTTGCGCTCATGCAAATCCCCGTAGGGGTGCTGCTCGACCGGTATGGGCCGCGCCTGACCAACGGGTTTCTGACCATGGTCACCGTGGCGGGTGTCTTTATCTTTGCCAATGCGCAAAGCGTGCTGGGCCTGATGGCGGGCCAAGCGGTGATTGGCGTTGGCTGTTCGGCAGCCTTCATGTCGGCACTGGTTTTGGCCGCGCGCTGGACCGCACCCGAAAAGTTTGCCGCCGCATCCGGTTTGATTGTTTCGTTCAGTTTGATGGGGGTTCTGGCATCGGCAACGCCGCTTGCGACACTGGTCGAGGCCTATGGCTGGCGGGCAGTTTATTACGGATTGGCCGGTATTGCGTTGATTGCGGTTGTGCTTGATTTCATTCTGGTCCGCGACAACCCGCCGGGCCATGCAACCCATGCCCAGCGCGGCGAAAGTGTCGGTGATGTCCTGCGCGGTATGGTGTCGGTCTGGTCAAACCGGCAGGTCTGGTTGCTGTCGGGGGTGGCGTTTTTCAGTTATCCGACGATCCTGACAGTGCGGGGCCTGTGGGGTGGGCCTTATTTGCATGACGTGTTTGATCTGGGCGCGGTCGAGGTTGGCAATATCCTTCTGGTCATGACGATTGGCATGATCATTGGTCCGCCGACCTACGGGCAACTGTCGCGCATGATGCCTGACAATACCCGTGGCCTGATCGTCTTTGCCGTGCTGGTCGGGGCGGTTGCCTGCCTGTTGCAGGCCTTTGTCGGGCCGATGGGCACTGGCATCGCCATGGTGTTGATGTTGCTGCACGGCTTCCTTGGCAGCAGTGCGACGCTTAATTACGCCGCATCGCGCAAGGCGGTGGCCGAACATCAGATTGGCCGGGCACTGACCACGATCAATCTTGCGACATTTGGCGGTCTGTTTGTCCTGCAAGGCATTGCCGGGCTGATTGTCGGTCATTACGAGGCCGACCCGGATACCGGTTACAAGGCGATGTTTGTCTTTTTGGGCTGTGGTCTTGCTGTGGCGGGGATCAGTTTCTGGATTGGAACCCGACGACGCGGCCAATAAACCGTCTGGTTAAACAGTGTGTCAGGGTTTTTCAGTATTTGGTCGGGAATGGCATCATTTACGCCAAGGGATTAAAAAAAACGTCACAGGGGCGAAAAAGCCGCTTGACCTGACCCCACCCAATCGCTAAAAACCGGCCTCGTTAACGCGCTGCGTCCCCTTCGTCTAGAGGCCTAGGACACCGCCCTTTCACGGCGGCAACAGGGGTTCGAATCCCCTAGGGGACGCCACTCGTTAACATAGACTGACTTCGATTGGTGCGTATGTGTCCCCTTCGTCTAGAGGCCTAGGACACCGCCCTTTCACGGCGGCAACAGGGGTTCGAATCCCCTAGGGGACGCCACCAACCGAAAGTTACGACATTCGCACATAAATGCTTGTGCCTGTGTCCCCTTCGTCTAGAGGCCTAGGACACCGCCCTTTCACGGCGGCAACAGGGGTTCGAATCCCCTAGGGGACGCCACCAACCGAAAGTTACGACATTCGCACATAAATGCTTGTGCCTGTGTCCCCTTCGTCTAGAGGCCTAGGACACCGCCCTTTCACGGCGGCAACAGGGGTTCGAATCCCCTAGGGGACGCCATCTTTTTCCAAATATAAATCAATATGTTAGCGCGTAAATGTCGCGCGGTGCATGATTTGTCCTTTCTGCGATTTCGCTTCTAGAAACGAAATTTGTGTTGGCGTGGTGCCATCTTTTTGTGTTGCCGATAACGCCGTGTAAGGCTTTCGCGCAATTGTTCGGCAGTCGGGCGGGGCAGGTCGATGACCGTGCGCGGGGTTTCTGGTGTGATTGCGTCTGACTGCGCGGCATCATCGGTGATAGCAGCAATATCCCCGGCAAACAAATCAACCGGATCAGCCATATCGGCGTCGTAAAGGTCGGCGACCCCGACGCCAAGCAACCGATAGCGCGTGCCATCGATTTCCTTTTTAAGCAACGTCAGCGCAGCATCCAGAATGACGTCTTCACGCAATGTCGGGTACGTCAGGCGCATATTCCGCGTGCGGAGCTTGAAGTCCGATGATTTCAGTTTCAGGATCACGGTGTGTCCGGCGATTTCCTTGCGCGCCAGATCGCTTGCAACCCTTGAGGTGAGGCGGGTGGCGATCTCGGATAGTTCGGACAGGCTTGCGATATCTTCGTTGAATGTGGTTTCCGAAGACAGGCTTTTGCGTTCCGTGCTTTGCTCCACACGCCGGTTGTCTTCACCGCGCGAAAAGTAAAAGAACCGCTTGCCGATGCTGCCATATCGGCCCTGAAGGGTATGGATGTCCATTTCCTGCAGCTGCCCGATGGTTTTAACGCCATCTGCATGCAGTTTGCGCTCCATCGCGGGGCCAACACCCCACATCATGCGCACTGGCTTGTCGGCCAGGAAATCAAGCGCCTCACGCCGCCCGATCATGGAAAAGCCAAACGGCTTGTTGAGGTCCGATGAAATCTTGGCAAGAAACTTGTTATAGGAAAGCCCGATCGAGACCGTAATGCCGACTTCGCGTTTGATCGTCGCCTGAAGATCAATCAGGCATTCTGCCGCCGATTTGCCGTGGGTTTCCATGGCTTTGGTCAGGTCCATAAAGGCCTCGTCAATCGACAGCGGTTCGATATCGGGGGTGAGTGCGCGCATCATGTCGCGAATGCGATAGCCTTCGCGCTGATACTTTTTCATATCGGATTTCAAAAACACCGCATCGGGGCAGAGTTCCCGTGCCTTGAAGGCCGGCATGGCGGACCGAACACCATATTTGCGCGCAACATAACAGCATGTCGCAACAACACCACGATGACCGCCGCCAATAATAACGGGCTGATCGATCAATTCCGGCCGGTCACGCTTTTCAATCGAGGCATAAAAAGCATCGCAATCAAGATGACCAATCGAAAGCTCCGGCAGTTCCGGGTGGGCGATGGCGCGCTTGCAGGAACAGACCGGGCAGGGCACATAAGACCCGCTACCGCTTTTGGGCAGCGGTCGGTCAAGATGCAGTCGCCATTTGTGATGGCAATCCGGGCAAAGCGCGTACAACATGCTTATGTGTACTGCTTTTGTTCCTGTTTTGCCAAGGGGTGAAATGAAGGTGGTCGCCGGTAGACCAAGGCTACTGACCGGTTTGTCAGGAGGATGTCTGGCGGCGGTCGGTTATCGCGTCGGCTTGTCGTCGGTTGGCCTTGTCGGGGCAGGTCTGACGGGCTTTTTGGCGTCGCGCTTGGCGCGGCGCTGCCGGGCGATCATGTTGTCGATATAGCGCCCCTGGAACAGGGTAATGCCAAGCGACTGGCCGAACTTGATCGCGGTGGGTGAATCACAGCGGCACAGAATCACACGTTCCCGGCCGGAGTTTTTCACCAGACTGTCCATTTCCGAATATTTTTTGCGGATGACATTATCGGTCATCTCTTCGCGCCATGCGACTTTGATAAAGTCGGCCTTAAGGCGTTTGCGATCAACAAAGGACAGGGCTTCGACCGTCAGGTTGTCGATCAGAATGCGATAGCCGCGTTCATGGAAATCGTCACGCACCCTGAGATAGGTTTCAAGGTTTGAAAACAGATCAACCTGATTAAGCTCGATGATCACGTTACCCTGCCAGTTGCGGCGCACGGTTTCATCAAACTTGTCAAAATCCTTGGACGTCAGGGTGCCAAGATTAAGGTTGATCGAGAACGAACTTGCATGCGTCTTGAAGGTTCGCTTGCACAGGTAGTTCAGCATGCGTTTGTCGAGTGTCTCGGTCATGTGCTGGAACAGCCAGCGGTTTGATGCCAGATCAATATTGGGCATCAGCGCGTTGCGCAGATCGGTGATTGAGACAAAGAACTCGTCAAAGACAGGGTGCAGTTCCTTGGAACTGCCATGGGCAAAGACACAGACCGGTTGCTGGCGAATATGTTCGGACAGATCGGCAGTGTGAATGGTTTCTTCAAGTTCGCCGAGGTTTTCGGCCGTGATCGGGTTGAGGACGTTGTTGTCTTTTTCACGCTGGATGGCGCTGCGCATATTCAGGCTTTTCTGAAGCTTTTTCGCGCGCTCATCAAGGTGCTGACAGAGCAACAGGAATTCCTGGAACTCGGTATTGAGGTTGTACCAGGTGCAGAAACCGGTTTCCTCGCTGTCGTCCTGTGAAAGCGGATCATCGCGGAACAGATAGCGCAGCGTATCAACGGCCGGTTCGACATCGGCAATCGATTTGTCTTTCCAGACAAAGATCAAATCATTGTTGGTCAGCACAAAGATACGGCCGACGTAGAGTTTGACATAGCTTTCAAAGGTATTGGTCGCAACGCGGATATGATAATCGCGGCGATGGAACGGCTTTAGGCGCGACAGGTGAATATGTACCGCCCGGTGCCCGTATTTACGGGTCTCCAGCCGTTGCACATAATCCAGCAACAGGTATTCCTGAAGGGCCTGTTGGCCATATTGCTGCGGTTCAATCACGCCGAAACCCCTGAAAGAGAAAACGTTTTTGTCTGATTATTAGGTTGTTTGAATACACCGAAGACCGAAGTCTGATCAAACCATAATGTTCTGAAAGTCTGGTTAATGGTTATATGGCTGATGTTAGCACTATTCTATGTATAGAAACTATACGTATGGCAGGACAAGTGTCGCGTCAAAAACAGTGATTAATTTGCTTTAACGAATTGTTGGCAAGCAGGGTGCAAAATCAAGGCTGTATGGGGGAAGTCCATGCCGGGTTTTGCTGGAATATGAACCGGCACTACAGCATGATTTCCGAAACGGGTTTTATGGAATAGGGGATTGGCGCCATGCAGGTATCCGCAAAGCGGACCGGAAACTGGCTGAAAATCGGCAAGGGTATTGCTGTGATCGGTATGGTTTCATGGGTGTCGGCCTGTGCGCCGCTGCTGGATCAGGATTTCTGGGACGAGGCAACGTCCTTTACCGATGACAATTACACGGCATTGGGGCTGCAGCAGATGGCGACGGGGGACTATGCCTCTGCCGAAAAGCTTTTTGATGAAGCATTGCGCAAAAATCCGCAAGATGGCCACGCGATGCTGTGGCGTTCCGTTCTTTATCAAAATACCAACCGCCCGGACCGGGCCCGGGATGGTTACGATACGCTGATTGCGATGAACCCGGCTGGAACAGTTTTGATGACCACAGCGGCAGGAACCCAACCGCGCCCGCTGCGGGATGCAGCTGAATTCAACCTGTCGCGGCTTCAACGCGGCCTGCCCGGGTCGCTGAGTATCAATGATCAGATCATCAGCGGGCCGTCGGGCCTTGGCAATGGTGCTGCGGCTGTGGCCGCCGGTCGTGCCACAAACGCGCCGATGACGGGCAACCCGGCTTCGTCCATGACAAGCGCGTCAGCCAGGCCGATGGATGTGCCGGCCGGTGCGGCCTTGTCGGCAGGAGACGAGGCAATTGCCAAACGGTTTGCGATCTTGCGCAACCTGCAGTCCACCGGACTTGTCACGCCCGAGGAATATTCCGCCCGGCGTTCGGCAAACCTTGGTGCCTTGCTGCCCATGAGCCAACCGGCGCCGTCGGCATTCTTGAATAACCCGCCGCCAGAAGGCGAACAGGTCGAACAACGTCTTAATCAGCTTAACCGTGCGCTTCAGATCGGGGCGATTACCGTGCAGGAACATGTTGCAGAACGCACCGCCATTCTCGATGCGTTATTGCCAGCCCAGCCGCGCCAACGCGCAACCCCGCCGCCAGCGCCGCAAGGTCTGATGGATGCCGCACGCCAGATTGCACGCATCGAAGACCTTCAGCAGATGAAGCTGGTGACACCCGATGAGTTCAAGCGCGAACGTGACGCGATTGAGGCCGCCATTGTCGAACCGGCACAGGGCACGGCAATGACCCTTAATTCCGGGGAACCGGTTCGCCGGGTCGCCACGGGTGAAAGCCGCCCGGTTCAGGCGGCTGAGGAAATGGCAAGCGCGCCTGCCGTAATGGCAAGTGGCGCCAAATCCGTTCATCTGGCGTCTTATCGTAACGAGGCACAGGCAGAACGCGGCTGGCAGATCCTGAGCAGCCGTTATGGCCAACTTGCCCCGCTTCAACATGGTGTGACGCGCGCCAGCATTCCGGGCAAGGGCACCTATTACCGCCTGATGGCAACGGGGCTAAGCGATAGTGCGGCAAGCTCCCTGTGTGCGGAGCTTAAACGACGCGGCCAGTTCTGCGAGGTCAAGTAGCACTTCGGGTCCATGGACCTTATCTTAAAAGAATAGCGACACCGCCGGTGGGATCAAAATGTTGCCACCGGCGTTGTTGTCTTCAAGCTAGGTCCTGAGCCTAACCCTATTCAACCGATGTCCCGGTAACATGCCATGATCTTTGTCTTTAGCGATTTTGGTGTAAACGGCCCCTATAGCGGCACCATGCGGTCGGTCGTGATGCGTCATGCGCCGGATGTGCCGATCTGCGATCTGATGTGCGATGCGCCGGACCGGAATCCGAAAGCAGCGAGTTATCTTTTGGCGGCCGTGACCCGCGAATTTCAGGCGGGCGATGTGGTTTTGGCGGTTGTTGATCCGGGCGTGGGTAGCACGCGTCAGGGGCTTGTCGTTAGGGCCGACGGTGTTTCATATGTCGGGCCGGATAATGGTTTGTTTGAAATGATTGTACGGCGTGCCGAAAAGGTATCGATCAAGGTCATTGACTGGATGCCCGATGATGCCTCGGCAAGCTTCCATGGTCGGGATATCTTTGCCCCGATTGCCGCACGGATTGCAACCGATCAGGCTTTTGCATCACATCTGATCGCACTTGATGCGCGGTTCGGTCCGGCACAGGATTGGCCCGATGAATTGGCCGAAGTGATCTATGTCGATCCCTATGGCAACCTGATGACGGGACTTTCTGCGCGTTCACTTGATGAAAAAATCACGGTCAATGCGCATATCGTTTCCGGGGCGCGGACTTTCTCCGACGTGCCGGAAGGATCGGCTTTCCATTACCGCAATTCGATCGGGCTCTGTGAAGTGGCGGTGAATTGCGGACGCGCCGATAAAATGATGGGCGCTGTGATCGGAAGCACTGTTGGCGTGAATTGAATATGTTACGTGCAATCGATGATTGGTTCGTAAGTATGTGATGTGATCGTTTGAAGGTGTGATAACTGGTGTTTGCGATAAGCAATCAATCCTTGAGCAGGGCTTGGTGAATGGCGATTGAGGTTAAATTTTGGGGCGTTCGTGGAAGCATTGCGTGCCCGTCACCTGATCATGTTGTTTATGGTGGCAATACCAGTTGCATTGAAATGCGTGTCGGTGACGAGGTCCTGATCTTTGATGCCGGGACCGGAATCCGTAATCTTGGCAAGGATCTGATCCGGCGCAATGTCACCCATGCACACATCTTCCTGACCCATACACACTGGGATCATATCAACGGATTTCCGTTCTTTGTGCCGGCCTATAACCCCAACGCGTCCTTCCGTGTCATGGCGGGGCATCTGACCCATCAAGGTGGGGTGGAGCGCGTGTTTTCGGCGCAAATGGCGGACCCGACATTTCCCGTGCCGCTGTCCGCGATGCAATCGAAGCTGACATTTGAGGATTTCAGTGTCGGGGATGAATTGCATCCCGCCGACGGTATCGTAATCAAGACGGCACCCCTGCGTCATCCTAACGGGGCGACGGCGTTTCGTGTCGAGCATGATGGTAATGCGGTGTGTTATGTGACCGACACCGAACATGATCCGGAAACCCCGGACCCGATCATTCTTGATTTCATCGAAGATGCCGATCTGGTGATTTACGATTGCACCTACACCGACGAAGAATTCCCGCAAAAAGTCGGTTGGGGGCACTCGACATGGCAGGAAGGTATTCGCCTGTGCCGGGCCGCCAATGCCAAGCAACTGGCATTGTTCCATCACGATCCGGAACATGATGATGCGGCAATGACCGTTATCGAGCAAAAGGCACGCGCCACCTGGTCAGGAGCCTTTGCCGCCCGCGATGAAATGGTGTTGCACATCGAATAGAGTGTTTTCGCGCAAAAAAGCCCAAGGCCGCGTCCCTGCGATCCTTGCAGGGACGCTAAGCCAGCCTTAGCGTGAATGACCGCTTTGCATGTCCTGGACAATCTCGTCGACATTGACCGTAAAGCTGGCCTGACGTGGGGGGTATTCTTCAAATGACTTGAAGAAATTGTTCACGACGCTAATTGCCGGGGCGAGAGTCCATGTGCGGTTTTCCTGCCATTCATCAAAGCCACGTGCTTCATGGAACCGCTCGAAAGGGTCGAGTTTCAGGTTGGTGATCAATGGGCTGGTCAGGTTGTTGGCCACACCGTTGAACCATTGGTCCTGTTCAGTAAACAGGAATTTCCAGTCGCCATAACGCAAGCCGTGGAACTTCGTTTCCGTGAAATAGAAGAATTCCTTGCGTTTGGTTGGGCCATCCTGGGTCAGGATATCGGTTTGATCATAACCGTCCAGATGGACCCGGTATGTGCGATCACCAATCTTGTGACCATCAAGCAGCTTTTCCTTAAGATCCTTCTCACCGAGCTGCGACATGATGGTCGGTACCCAGTCTTCCATGGTCATGAATTCGCCGGTTGTCGTGCCGGGGGGCACAACACCGGGCCATTTGACCGCCATGGGGACCCTGAACCCGCCTTCATAACCGCCAACACCTTTTTCACCGCGGAACGGCTGGTTGCCGCCATCGGGCCAACTGTTCGATGCTGCGCCATTATCGGTCGAGAACATGACCATTGTGTTGTCTGCCACACCAAGCTCATCAAGAAGGTCAAGGAGCTCGCCGACATCGTCATCAAGCTCTTTCATGCCGTCGGCGTAAAGGCCGTAGCCGGTTACACCGTCATATTCCTGGCTTAGATTGGTGCGGTAATGCATGCGCGTGGTGTTATGCCAGACAAAGAATGGTTTGTCCTCTGACACAGCATCACGAATAAAACGTTTGGACTCTTCGAGGACTTCCTGATCAAGCGTTCGTTGCCGTTCACGCCCGAAATTACCAAGGTCCTCGATGGATTGCATACCGTCTTCCTGATGCAGGGAATGGATAATACCGCGCTGGGCGATGTATTCGGCCACCTTGCTGTTGGTCGGATAGTCGTACTGTTCGACATATTCGCCGGCATTCAGGTGATAAAGAATGCCATAGAATTCGTCGAAGCCATGATTGGTCGGCAGGTGTTCATCGAGGTCGCCGAGGTGGTTCTTGCCGAACTGGCCATTTGCATAGCCCTGTTCGCGCAGCATTTCTGCAAGTGTCGGGTCTTCTTCCTGTAGGCCAATGGGCGATCCCGGGATGCCGACGGTACTAAGTCCGAGACGCATCGGATACTGGCCGGTCAGGAACGCCGCACGACCAGCCGTGCAGGATGCCTGTGCATAATGATCCATGAACAGCATGCCGTCATTGGCGATGCGATCAATATTAGGGGTGCTACCACCCATCATTCCACGGTGATAGGCGCTGATGTTCCACATTCCGACATCATCGCCCCATATGACGAGGATATTCGGGCGCTCGGAAGCTTGATTGGTTTGTGCAATAGCCGCACACGGGAGGATCATCAGGGCAGTCAGGGTTTGAAAAATTCTGAATAGCTTCATTTTCCCACCTTCCTGTTTGACGTGTCAGCGCAGACCAGATGGTCGTCTGACCAAGCCAAAAGAAAAGAAGGCTGAGCTCGGTGATAACCTCAGGATGAATTTTCTTGCCATCTGCGCGCCCTTGAATTGTATTTCCGGGTCGGGTTGGCGTCAAGTTATGGTGGTGTGACAGGGGGACATCTCAGAATACGCGGGAGTATTTCGGGAATACTCGGATTTCAATCCGGCGGTTGGCTTCGCGGTTTTCCGGGATCGGTTCGCCGAAATCATTGCGGTTTGGCAATTTCGGTTTGGTGTCGCCATAAGAAATGGCGCGCATGCGTTTGCTGTCAGGATCAACGCCAAGGGCGGCAAAGAACCGGACAACCGCGATGGCACGACCCGCCGCCAGATCCCAGTTTGTCGGGAACCGCGGTGAATTGATCGGGCTATCGTCGGTATGACCGGAAACTTCGACCTGAAAACCGAGATAGCGCGGTTCTTTCAGAAGATCCCCGACATCCTTGAGAAACAGGACAGCATCATTGGTCAGGTTAGCCGACCCCGGTTGGAAGAACGACGCACTGCCCATTTCCATCAGGATGCCTTCGTCATCGGTCGACACATTGACTGCACTGTCCAACGCCATGTTGAAAACCACATCGCGCAGATCTGTCTCAAGCACCTGTGTCGGGCGGACGACTTCGCGTTTGCCAATCTGTTCGGCAATACCAGCTTGGACCTTTTCAAACATCGGTATTTCGACCTTAGAAAAGCTGACCAGCATGACAAAAAACGCCATCAAAAGGGTGATGGCATCGGCATAGGTGGCAAGCCAATCCTCATTGACCGGTTCTTCTTCCTTGAATTGCAGGCGCCTTTTGCCGCGGGCCATGATCGATCCCCTTACTTCGACGACTTGTCGATATTGAAATGAATGGCCGGATCAAGGAAGGAATTCATCCTGTCCTGAATGGCGCGCGGGCCTTTGCGATCGGCCAGCATGATCAGGCCTTCAGCGATCAGGTAATTGCGAAACCGCATGATTTCCTCGCGCTGCTGGATTTTGCTGGCCGCGGGCAGGAAAAAGAACCGGGCGGCAACAATGCCATACAATGTCGTAATCAGCGCAATCGCAAGACCGGCCCCCAACGAGGTTGGATCATCGGCCATCTTATCAAGCATGATGACAAGGCCGACCAATGTCCCGATCATGCCAAAGGCCGGGGCGGCGGCGGCCATGCTCTTAAGGATAGCAACCGGTACCAGGTTACGGCTAAAGGCGTTATCAATCGCATTGTGAAGCATTTCGGCGGTTTCCTCGCCGTCATAGCCGGTGATGACGACTTCCATCGCCCAGCCAAGAAATGGTTCGTCCTTTCCGACCCGTTCGGCTTCCTGTTCAAGGGCGTTGATGCCCTTTTTCTGCAAAAGATAGCCCCATTTAACTACACGGCCGACTTCGCCGGTCAGTTGGCCACGGCCCATTTGCGGGGCGCGAAAAATCTTGAAAATCAGTCTAAGCGCCAGCAGTACATAGCGCGCCTCATAGGCAATAAATGTCGCGGCCAGCGTGCCGCCAACCACCATCAGTGCACTCGAAAGGCTTAAGAATACCAGATAGTTATCGGTCGAAATAAAGATCGACCCGATAAACAGGCCAAGGCCGACCATAATGCCTAAAATCGTCGTAAACGACATTGTCCCCACAATCCCCCGGGTCGTCGACATGGCGCTTTTCTGTGTCAAAGACACCAGATATTAGAAAAAAGAATATTATTATTTTACGTAAGAATAGGCCCGCATTTCGTTGTTTTGAAGTTAATTTTATTCAATTCAAAGTCGATAATGTCGGCCGGGGGCAGATGCAGGGGGCGTGATCAACGCAACTTCTGGCACAAGTTCGGTTCATCCGATGGCTGCCAAAAACAAAACCGGCGGCAAAACAACTGTCTTGCCGCCGGTCAATGGTGAGCGATTTCAGCGCAGGTTTGTGCCTAGCTGCTGCGGATGTCGGCAAGGAACTGATCGACCTGTGCACGCAGATCGTTGGAAAGCGTCCCAAGTTCTTCGGCAACATCAAGAACCAGATGGGCAGCCTGATCGGTATCGGCGACGGTATTGCTGACCCGTTCGATATTGCTGCTGACTTCCTGGGTGCCGATGGCAGCCTGTTCAACATTCTGCGCGATCTCGTCGGTTGCATCGGATTGTTCGCCAACCGCGGCCGAGATGGTGTTGACCATTTCGGTGATGCGGCTGATCACGTCTGAGATATCCCCGATCGAGCTTACCGTTTTGCCGGTTTCTTCCTGAATGGCCGTGATCTGTTCGGCAATTTCGTTGGTTGCGCGGGCTGTCTGGTTGGCAAGGTTTTTGACCTCTGCCGCGACCACGGCAAAACCTTTGCCTGCTTCGCCCGCACGGGCGGCCTCGATGGTGGCATTGAGCGCCAGAAGGTTTGTCTGACCTGCAATGTCACTGATCAGCTCGACAATTTCACCAATGCGGTTGGCAACTTCCGACAGGCCCTGAACAGTTTCGGACGACTGGGCGGCTTCGCGCGATGCCTCGGCTGCAATCTGGGTTGATTGCTGTGCCTGTTCCCCGATCTGGGAGATTGATTCAGACAGATGGTCGGCGGCATCGGCCACAGTACGGACATTGACCGTTGCTTGTTCGGAGGCGGCGGCAACCGTGGTTGCACTTTTGCTGGCCCGGTCGGCTGAATCGACAAGGCCGCGTGCCGTGGTCTGCATGCGTTCGGCCGAGGCCGAGACCGCACCGACGATTTGCGCAATCACGCCTTCGAAACTGCCGATATGGCGTTCAAGGCTTTGCATGCGTTCTTCACGGCGGCGGGATTCTTCTTTTTGTTCGGCTTCCATCTGTTTTTTGGCAATCGCATTGGTGCGGAAGACATCAACCGATTTCGCCATTTCGCCGATTTCATCCTGGCGCGACAGGGCGTTGATTTCAAAGTTGGTATTGCCATCAGCCAGTGCATTCATGTCGTTGCCCAGATCAGAAAGCGGGCCGGTGACAATGCGTGAAAGCAAAACACGCATACCAATGATGGTGGCAATCGCGATTGCAAGACCACCCAGAACAATACCGATCAGAATGCGGTTGGTTTTTTCCTGTTCGGGTGCGACGGAAAGGCTTGAGGACAGAACGGCGATTACGTCACCGGTGTCGGCCTCCATCGCGCCATGGCAGCTAAAGCAAACTTCGCGATCCGCACCCTTGGTTTCACCCAGCACAATCGGCATCGACAGGCGATAGGTGCCATTATCGGTATAACGGCCAATCATCTTGCCGGTTTCGATGGCCTCGATATCAATTTCGTCGCGCGGGGTTTTAAGCGGCTTCTCGCCGAATTCTTCCATATAGGCCATGGTGGTCGGTCCCCATGCGGACCAGAGTTCGCCCGGATAGTCACCATTGCGGCTGTCAAACCAGTTGTTGAAAACCTGAATGCCGATATCGTCGACATCATTGGGGCGGGCGGCCATCACGTTGACAATCAGCGCATGCAGCGACGTCAGCTCGTTTTCGCTTAGCTGATGAAGCTTTTCATCCATGGCTTTTTCCTCGACCACAGTCATCATCAAAAGCGCAATAATCACAGTAGTAGAGACGCCAAATGCGGACGCCCACATAAAGCGTTTGCGAATGCTCATGGCGTTGAAGGCAGACAGGATGCGCATGGTAACTCCCCGATGGCATAGGCTTCAATAAACCCGACGAAACAGGATGTTTTTTGTTCTGTTTCGCGGGCTTGTGAACCATGCATGATCGCGGAAAAAGTGCTTTGATATGCCTCAAGCGGGGCGAATTGAATTGGTATAGTTCGTATCGTCAAACGGGCTGTTTACAACGTTGCGGGGCTTGCAAGCCCAACGACAAACAGGCATAAGCAGCCCAGCAAAACACATTCGATACACAGGACAATCTGATGACGCTTTCCTATAGCGACACCCGCAAGAAGCTTGATCAGATCACCGCAGAAATGCTGGGACTGATCCGCAAATACGGTCTGGATGCGGCAAGCCCGTTTGACGTGATCGAAGTCGCGCGTGCGAAGATCACCGACCAGAACGACTATATCCGTTTTCTGGAGCTGTCGCTTGAGGGGCGGATATACGGTGAATATGGCGATGCCCTGCAAAAGCAGATTGACGAAGAGGCCAGGCAGACCGAAGCGGCCAAAAAACTGAACTAGGTCCTGAGCCTAGTGCTTTGGGCGCGTCGTTTGCGCATAGATCGAATTTATTTTCGGCCTGTCTTCTGTTTTGAAGGCGGGCCGTTTTTATATGGCTGGTAAGCCGCAAACTGGCACAAATCTTCTAACCTCAGGAAAGGCTGATTTTAGGGCATCGGAAGAATTGGGCAAACTGTCACAAATTCTTCCTGATCTTGTCACCGTGATGCAGTTGAGCGGCCACGAAGTTAGGACTATATGGCTTCTGTAAACGCCGCATCACAAAAATGGATGCGACAAAATTCGATGGGCAAAACCGTCGAAAACCAACGAGCAACAGGATGACTGACATGAAAAAGAGTTACGTCCAGACTCTGATGGAAGTCGAAAAAGTATTCGGTCAGATCAATGACCATGATTATCGCCTTTACCGGGCCGTTTGGGGCAATCGTCAGGCGGCACAAACCGGCTTGCCACGTGGAACACGCGCAGAAATCAGTAAGAAGCTCGCCAATGACTTTGTTGCGGCGGTACCGTCTGTCGCACATATCAACCCGCGTCTGTCCACACCGCACGCGGCTTGACGCGCTTTAAAGCTCAGCTCCGGCAAGGTACGGATGATGGGATGTACCTTGCCAATTCACTCTGTTTCAGGCATCAAGTGACGCCGTATGTGATCTGGCCGTGATAGTCATGGCTTTTGATCTGCGAAGTCGCATTTCCTGATATCTGGCCGGAGTATCCCATGTCGATCAAGTCGTTGATTCGTACCATTCCCGATTACCCGAAAAAGGGCATCATGTTTCGGGATATCACGACGCTGTTCGAGGACCCGTATGGTCTTAGCGAAGTGATCGACAGTTTCGCCGCCGAATTCCAGGACAAAAAGATCGATATGATCGCCGGGATCGAAGCGCGTGGCTTTGTCATCGGTCCGGCGGTTGCCGTCGCCCTTGGTATCGGTTTCGTCACCATCCGCAAGCAGGGCAAGCTCCCGGCTGAAACGGTCGGTGTCGAGTACGAGCTCGAATATGGCACCGACGTCATCGAAATTCACAAGGATGCCGTCAAACCCGGCAGTCGCGTTCTGATCATGGATGATCTGATTGCGACCGGTGGCACCGCCCTTGCTGCGATTGATCTGGTCGAAAAGATCGGGGCAGAGGTCGCAGGCTGCGCCTTCATCATTGATCTGCCTGATCTTGGCGGGGCGCAGAAAATCCGCGATCGCGGTATCGAAGAATTCCACTTGGTCGAATTCGAAGGCGATTAAGACGCTTGGAAACTGATGTGAGGGGCAGGAATTGCGAATTTCCTGCCGTATCACTATATATTCATGTATAATGCATGGGTTGAATTAGGTCTTAGCCCATATCGGGCTTTCGCCAAGGCAGAGGAACATGATCGCACCGGTCCAAAACGCACAGACAGTTTCACAGGTTGGCCAGTATGGCCGACTTGCGCCTGCTGGTGCGCGCGGTGTGGCAACGGCCGACCGGGACAATCAGGTTGAGGCATCGTCTCAGAACTACACCTATGACCCCGATGATGACGGCATTCTGTTTAATGCCTATGTCGATGGCAAAAACAAACGTCAATCGGGGCAGGGCAATCCCGGCGAACAGAAAGACCAGCGCACCGAACAGCGCAACCTGTCAGCTGCCCGTCGCGCAAGTGATCGCGAGGGGGCTGTCGATATGCCCAGCGAGATCGATTTTGCCAGCCTGCTTGATCCGTCGATCCCGTTTGATCTGTCGGCCAATAGCGGTACGTCGTTTTATGCGGTGGTCAATGCAGTGGCCCACGGTGTCGGCGTGCGCGGCAAGCATCTGGATGCGACCGTTTAGGCGGGCCTGCTCATAGGCACTTCAAACCGCTACTTTCCCCGAAAATTTAAAAACCTGATCGGTGATGCTTGTTGGTATCTGCCATAGGTTTTATGATCCTTGGCAACACGTGATCGTATCCCATGACCATCGGGCACAGCATGAAGAACAAGCCGGTTCTTAATACGGTATTTGATGCCGCATTCAGGTTCATTGAGCTCGCACTCAATGACAACGAATATCTGCAGCCGCAAAAACTGCATCGTTTGTTGTATCTGGCGCAGGCCTATTACGGCGCGAACTATCACGGCAACATGCTGATGCCTGCCATCTTTGTGGCAGAGGAATTCGGCCCGGTCGAGCCGAACCTTTATGCCGTGATGGAAGAATCCCGCCCTGATGTGCGGCTGAAATCGGTTGATCCGAAAACCATTCATTTTCTTGAAAGCATCTGGGCGCAGTTTGGTCATCACACGGTCGAACATCTCAGTGTGACCGTGCGCAATCATCCGCCCTTTACCAAGGCCTACAAGGAAGGGATCGGAACGATCATCCCGTTCGACGAACTGGTTGAATTTTATGCCTCGGTCCGCAAAACTGCGACCACGCCCGAGGCCAAGGAAGTCGTGCGCCCGCGTGTCATGCGCTCTCACAAAGGCAAACCGGTTGCGACCACCGACTGGTTGCCGCGCAAGATCAAGTAAGCCGAAAAGCTTGGCTGAACGGGTTTTGGGGTTATTGCCCCATCCCCAGGTTCTCGCACGGATCGCCACGCGCGATATCATTGGTAAACCACATGAAATCGATGTCGTCGGGCGCCCCAAACCGCATGGCGTAATCCTCGATGCTTGACGCGTCCGGGCCGGGATCATCGGCCTCGATCAGGCTGACGACTGCGATATCGCGCGCCTCAAGTTCCGGTTCATAGCGCTGCAAATGCCAGGGGGTGGCAATGCTGTGGCGGACATGCATGGCGCCCGCAATCAGGAAGGCACCATCAATGCCGTCAATATTTGCCGCATCGCTCATTGCACGGGCAAGCGACGCATCGCGGGCAAACTGCACAGCGGAAAAACCACCCAGCATGCTTTCGGGCAACATATTGCAATGCCCCTCGGCGATTTCGACATTGAAGCGATCAAGTATTTCTGTCGGCATATCTGGCAAATCAAGCTTGGCAGCCAGATCATCGGGCAGGGCATCGTTGCCATTGCTGATCATGGGTTTAAGCAGATCATCCGGCAGATTGCCCGCCACCATCATCAAACCGTTGTCGCTTGCAGCCTGCGCAATCGGCGCATAGTCATGCCATGACGGCCAACCGCGATCTTCCCACGCCATCGCCGGTCCGAGTTCCGAAACCGGAAGCGTCTGCCAGCTGTCTTCAAGCGATGCCTGTTGATCACGGGTAAACATTTCCCAGACAATCGCACGTTCACGTTCATCCGACTTGCTGAGTGCATTGACCAGCTGTGCCTGATGATGGTGATGGATGGGATTGTCGTGCTTTTCACCAATCAGGATATATTTGCGACCTGACAGGCGTTCGACCAGCGTATCAAACATGATGTATTCGCCAGCCACCACGTCAAAAATCAAACCCGGCGCCGGGGGCAGGGCATTGACGTCGGTCAGGCTGCCCCGGGGGGTGTTGCTATCATGTGCAACCGTCGGGGCGATGGGAAGGATAGTCGATGCCAGCGCAACCACAGAGACACCGACACTGCGTTTGATGGCACGTGTCCATGATCTGACTGCAATTTGGATCGGCATCGACTTGGGCATCGATCAGTTGATTCCTGATTGAAAACGGATGTGTCTTATTTGCTTAAGCGCAAGGCCGTTTCAAGGTCGTTAACAAGGTCATCACAATCTTCGATCCCGACCGAAAGACGCAGAAGGTCTGCCGGTACCGGGCTGGTCGGGCCTTCGACCGAGGATCGATGTTCGATCAGGCTTTCAACCCCGCCAAGCGATGTCGCGCGTTTAAACAGTTTGCACTGGTTGTGGAAATCAACCGCACGCTTTTCACCGCCCTTGACGCGCAACGACAACATCCCGCCAAAACCGCCTGACATCTGCTTTTTGGCAATGTCATGACCAACATGGCTTTCAAGGCCTGGATACTGAACCTGTTCGATTTCCGGGTGGTTTTCGAAATGCTTGGCAATCGCCATGGCATTGGCACTGGCGCGTTCGACGCGGATTGAAAGGGTGCGCATGCCACGCAGCAAAAGCCACGTTTCAAACACCCCCAGAACCGCACCGCCCGATGCGTGCTGTTTGCAAACACGCTGCCAGAATTCGCTATCCTTGGCCGTGGTCAGGGATCCTGCCAAAACGTCGCTGTGACCATTCAGATATTTGGTCGCCGAATGCATGACGATGTCGGCACCAAAATCAATCGGACGGGTCAGAAGCGGCGTGGCAACAGTGTTGTCAACCACCACAAAGGCACCAGCGGCCTTGGCCAGTTTGGCAACAGCGGCGATATCGGTGATTTGCCAATCCGGGTTGGCCGGGGTTTCAAGCCAGACCAGCTTGGTCTTACCGGCAACGATGTGGTTGTCCCAATCGGCAATATCGGCGTTGTCGACAAAATCAAAGCTCAGTCCGGCACGCACACCACTATCAAGCATGAAGCTGCGCAGGGCCCAATACATTACCTTGGGTGCTACAACATGATCACCCGGGTTCAGCGCATGCAAAACCGCGACGGCGGCCGCCATGCCCGATGCAAACAGGCGGGTTTCAGAACCGCCTTCAAGTTCATTCAGGACCGCACAGGCCTGATCATAGGTCGGGTTGTCTGCGCGCGTATAGCAGCGCCCGTCATGATAGCTCAGGTCCGTGTTGCGTTCGAACGTGGTCGACGGATAAAGCGGCGGTGTAACGGATTTGGTGGCTTCATCGACCCAGCCAAGCGCCTGTGCACTTACGGTGGCGGGGGACTGTTTTTTTGCATGATCAGACATGGTGGCACCTGATTTGGTTGAGATTTGTTGGCGCGCAACATAACGTGGTTCCCGCCACACACCAAATTGAATTGCCACCAAAACTGATCTTTAGGTCCCCACATGAAGAATTATCCGAAAATCACCTTGCCCAAGGAATGCGACGTCGTTGTCATCGGCGGCGGCATTCACGGGTCATCTTGCGCCTATTACCTGACCAGGGCCGGCATGAAAGTCGTGCTTCTGGAAAAGGATACCATCGCGTCACACCAGTCCGGTCGTGCCTGGGGCTTTGTCCGCCAGCAGGGCCGCGATCCGGTTGAACTGCCATTGATGATTGAATGCAACAAGATCTGGCAAGGTCTTGAAAAGGAACTGAATGCCGATCTGGAATGGCGCCAAGGCGGGGTGCTGTTTGTCGCCCGTGATGACAAGGAAATGTCGGAATTCGAAGGCTGGATTAACGAGACAAAACACTTTGGCATCGAAACCCAGGTCCTTGACCCCAAGGGGGTCGAAAAACTGACACCGGGGATCACAACGCCGGGTGTTGGCGGGATCTACACGCCCTCGGACGGGCAGGCCGAGCCGAAAAAGGCCGCCCCGGCAATCGCCAAACGCGCCAGTGAATTGGGTGCTGTGATTGCCGAGGGCTGCGGCGCGCTTTCGATTGAAACAGAGGCCGGGGCGATCAGTTCGGTGGTGTCCGAACAGGGCGAAATCAAATGCAAATACGTCATCTGTGCGGTCGGGGCTGCGACGCATAAATTCGTCGCCAAGTTCGGGCGGCGTTTACCGCAGCAAACCACACGCGGGACCGTGATCCGCACCACACCGGTACCCGATATTTCTGCCGCGGGCACGCTGGCGGCTGGTCTGGCATTCCGTCAACGCGCAGATGGGTCGATGAACATCGCCGATGAATTCATGACCGACATTGATTTGACACTGGGCCGGTTCAAGTATGCCCGCGATTTCATGCCGGGGCTGTTTGATAACTGGGCGACCTTCAAGTTCCACTTTAACAAGCGGTTCTTCGATGATCTGGTGGATCGTATGCCGGGATCAGATGCATCAAGGCACCCCATGATCGGCCGACGCACCAATCAGGCAGAGCCGTATGAGGTGCGGGTTAAAAACGCCATGCGCAATCTGCAGAAGGTCCTGCCACAGATCAAGAAAGTCGGCATCGTTGATACCTGGGCGGGTGACATTGATGTCACCCCGGATGCGGTGCCGGTGATCGATCAGTTCGAAAACCCCAAACACTTCTTTGTCGCATCCGGTTTCTCGGGCCATGGGTTTGCTATGGGGCCGGTGGTTGGCAAGGTGCTGGCCGACTGGATCACCAATGGGCAACCGTCGATCACCTTAAAGGGCATGGAACTTTCAAGGTTCGAAGACGGCACCCGTCGCACGCCGCGGACACGGGTCTGATCGCGTGTTCTGAAACTGAAATCGGGTAGGGGCGGTTACAGGCTGCGCGCCAGACGCAGGATAATCGCCCCGCCCAGCGTCATCATGGTCGAGGACAGCTTCACAAGGTTAAGCTTCTCGCCCATGAAGAACACGCCGATCAAAAGGGCAAAGACAATACCGGTTTCGCGCAGGGCGACCACAAGCGGGATCGGTGCCTGCGTAAAGGCCCACATCACAGTGGCATAGGCGGCAAAGGATGCGGTGCCACCAATTGCAAAGACCCTTTTGCCAGATCGCGCGATATCGGCAAGGATACGCGGGCGCATGAAGGTCACGATCACGGCAAAGATCACAACGTTGCCAATCGTCTGATAGCTGTAATAACCAAGCGCCGTTCCGGCCAGCCTTGCACCGGTGCCATCCACCAGTGAATAGCTGCTGATGAAACAACCGGTAATGATCGCGGCAAGGGCAGCATTGCGGTTACGCATGCCATCGGCTTGTCGCGTTATGCACATGCTGATGATGCCAACCCCGATGATAACAATCGCCAGCCACTCGCTGACATGCAGGGTAACCCCCATGATCAACACGGACACCGCCGCAACAATCAGCGGCGAAGACCCGCGTGCTATCGGATAAACCTGGCTGAGATCGCCCAAGCGATAGGCCAGGATCAGAAACAACTGATAGCCGATATGAAGTCCAAGCGAAGTCAGCAGATAAGGCCAGCTTTCGGGGGCAGGAAGGTCAACAAACGGCAACAGGGTCAGAACAATCGGCGTATGACCCAGCACGATTGCCGTCATGTTCATCAATTTGTCCGAGCCGCCCTTGACCAGTGCATTCCACACGGCATGCATCAGGGCAGCGCCCATTACAGCAAGAAAGACAGTCAAACTCATGGCGGGGCAACCAATGTTACGGTTTTGTGACGTAATCATTGTTGCTTAGCATGCAGTTTGAAAAACCACCAAACCGAACTTGATAGGGCAGCTATGAGCCAGACGCCGTATGCTCGACCTTTTGCGTGGTTGTCGATGCGGGTGCGGCTTTGCCATCAAAGAACCGGGTCGCCCCGATTGGTGGGGCAACGAAATCGCCATCTGCAATTCCGCTTTCCCTGCGGGCCGCGGCCAACCGGACCGGCGGCTCATCCACCGGCTCAGCCGTCAGAACAAACGTGCCCCAATGAATGGCAAGCGCCTGTTTGACGCCCATTTTCTGCATGATCTGAATGGCTTCTTCGGGATTGCAATGTGCATTGCGCATGAAGTCGCGCGGGTCATAGGCCCCGATGGGGATCAGGCCGAAATCAATCCCGCCATGGATTGCACCCATTTCGGTAAACAGGGCGTCGTTCCAGCCGGTATCACCAACAAAATAGAACCGGTAGCCATCACCAAACTCAAGGATATAGCCACCCCACAGCATTTCCTTGCGGTCCTTGGTGGTGCGGCTTGACCAGTGATTGGACGGCACATGGGTGATCTTCAGATCATCGTGATGATGGCTTTCATCCCAATCCAGTTCGACATAGCGATCAGCACGAATGCCCGCCTTTTCGAGAAGTGCACCATTTTTCAGCGGCAAGACATAACGCGGCGCGTTGCCAAGCTGCGTCAGGCTGGCCAGGTCAAAATGGTCATAGTGATTATGTGACAGCAACACCAGATCAAGCTTGGGCAACTGATCAATGCCAAGGCCCGGTCGGGTATAGCGTTTTGGTCCAACGCGTTTGAACGGTGATGCGCGGTCGGAAAACACCGGATCGGTCAGGATATTGAGCCCGCCATACTGTACCAAGACCGTGGCATGCCCGACCCATGTGACTTGCAGGCGTTTGGGATCCGGGTTGTGAATGGCTTCGTGATCAGGTGTTTCGGTGGGGATTTTACCGACCTGATGCTTGGCCTTTGGCCAGTTATCATCACCGAAATAGCGCCGCTTTAAGAAATGCCAGAACGACCGTTTTACCGGATCGGGCAGGGGGTGACGGTTTTCAAAGCCGATATCGGTGTGATGGGCTGGTTTTGTTTGCTGCTGCACGTTTGGGTCCTGGTCCGGTTTGAATGTGGTCGCCATTCTGCATTTTGTACGGGTGACCATAAGGTAACTGGGAATTTGACCTGCGCAAGCGAAAGGCCGGAACGCGGGACACACATTCCGGCCTTTCTTAGCGGTCTGCCCATGCGGGGTGCAGACCAATGCTTTCGCAGTTGCTGGGGCGAGCCTTGCGAAAGCAGGGGGGACTGAATTTTATTCGATCACGGTCGCATAGGTTTCAAGCGCCGGGCTTTCGGTGATCAATCCCTGTTTGACCATGTAATCGGCAAAGCGGGCATAGCGCGCCTTATCAAGGGCTGCCGGACGCAGCGCAAAGCGCGGCAGGGTATCGGCCCATGCCTTGATATTGAGTTCATCATCAAGGTTCGGATAGGCGGCAATAAAGGCCTGCCAGCTGTCATCAGGATGGTTGATCAGGTACTGCACACCTTCTTCAAGGGCGGCCAGCATACGGGCATAACGCGGATCATCGACCTTGTCGTTGCGCACGGTCAGGATCAGTTCGTCATAGGGCGGAACGCCTTCTTCTTCGACATAAAATGCCTTGCCCGGCTTGCCTTCGATTTCCATCTGGTTGAGCTCGAAATTGCGATAGCCGCCAATGATCGCATCGACCTGGCCGGAATACAGCGACGGCGAGAGCGAGAAGTTCACATTGATCAGTTCGACATCATCAATCGAAACCCCATGATTGCCGAGCATCGTGCCCAGAAGCGCATCCTCGAACCCGGCCAGCGAATAACCGATCTTCTTGCCCTTAAGATCGGCGATTTCCTTGATCGGGCCGTCTTCAAGAACGATCAGGCTGTTGAGCGGGGTGGCAACGAGGGTGCCGATACGCGTCAGCGGCAGGCCTTCGGCCGCCTGAACATGCAGTTGCGGCTGATAGTTCACGGCAACATCGCCCTGACCGGCGGCAACAAGGCGCGGCGGGGCGGACGGATCGGATGGTTCGATCAGTTCGACATCCAGATCATGATTGGCAAAGAAGCCCTTTTCCTTGGCAACGATCAGCGGTGCGTGATCGGGGTTCACAAACCAATCAAGAAGTATGACCAGCTTGTCCGCCGCAAAGGCGGTTGAAGACGTTCCAAGAACAAGTGCGCCCAGTGCGGTCGCGGTGATCATGGATTTAAGGCGTGACATGGATGAACCTCCGTAAGATGCGCCAAATAAATAGTGTGAGGATTTAGATCGCTGCCGAACAGGCATGTGGTGTCTTACCGAACCGGTTTCAGGCTGTCGGGTTGCCAGGGCAGGGCCGCGCGCAGCACGCGATCGACAATGAAGTATTGCGTGATCGAAAACGCACACAGGATCAGAAGACAGGCAAAAACCATATCGATCTGAACCCGCGCATTGGCGTGCAGCATCAGATAACCAAGGCCGTGACTGGACCCGACCCATTCGCCAATCACCGCCCCGATCGGGGCAACGGCGGTGGCAACGCGAAAACCCGATGCAAAGGCGGGCAGGGCTGCGGGCAATCGGATATGGGTCAAAAGCCGCCAGCGACTTGCCCCCATGGTGCGCGCCAGATCAAGCCAGCCGGTTTCCGTCCGTGACAGGCCATCGAAAAAGGCGACGGTGACCGGGAAGAAAATGATCAGGGCCGCCATGGCGATTTTGGACGCCAGCCCAAAGCCGAGCCAGAGAACCAGAAGCGGGGCCAATGCAAAGAACGGAATGGCCTGTGAGACCAACAAAATCGGCATCAACCAGAAACGCACCGGCGAAAACAGCGCCATCGGAATAGCGGCCAACGTACCAAGGGCGGCACCGGCAAACAGCCCGATCACGGTTTCGGCAATGGTGTATTTCGCATGATCCAGCAGGACGGCATGACGAGCGATCAAGGTGTGCCAAACGTCAGCTGGCGGTGGCAGCATGTATTTCGGCGCACCGGTAACAATCACCAACAATTGCCAGGTGGCAATCAGCGCAATGATAATAATCAGCGGCCGCGCAAGGATCAGCCAGCGTTGCTCCGACAGTGCATTTTTATTTGTATGAGGATTGTTTTGTGTGCTCATGCCCCGCCCTCCGACCGCTCGGCACCGAGTTGGCCGAGCAGTTCGGCCTGCTGTGCCAGGATCTCGGGATCGGCAATGTTGCGCGGGCTTTGGCCCTTGGGCGTGATGGCGTCTTGCAATTGTGCCGGGCTGCCTGTCAGGACATGGACATGATCGCCAAGGCGCAATGCCTCAAGCGGGTCGTGGGTCACAAGCAACACCGTTTTACCCCGCAGCACACGTGCGGCCAGTTCCTGCAAACGCAGGCGGTTGAGCGGATCAAGGGCGGAAAACGGCTCGTCCATCAAAACGACCGGGCGATCTTCCATCAATGTGCGGGCAAGGGCGGCGCGCTGTTTCATGCCACCAGACAATTCAGCGGGGCGCAGGTTTGCCGCATCACGTAACCCGACTTCGGTCAGTAAATGTGAGGCTTTCTCATAATCGGGTTTTTCGTGGCGTAAAACGGCACCCAGTGCGACATTTTCAAGAACACTGCGCCAGGGCAATAACAGGTCCTGTTGCGCCATATAGGCGACCCGACCGGTAAGTGCGATCTTGTCCGAACAGGTGATGGTGCCGCTAACATCGCCTTCGACGAGGCCTGCGAAATAGCGCAAAAGGGTGCTTTTGCCGACACCGCTTGGACCGAGCAGGCAGGTAAAGCTGCCCGCCTGTAAGGTCAGGTCGAGATCATGGAAAATATCGACGCCGTTGAAAGCCACGCGGGCCGCACGGAGCGCAATATCAAATCTGGTTGGATTGTCTTGCGCCATCTGGGGCGCGTGTTCTGTGCTGCGCATTCGATCCTTCCTACGCCGGTCTTAACCGGTTCAGGTTCAAAGGGTCGTTCGGCAACACCGAACCTCTCAGCCGATTTACGATCGGCCCCCCCGGAGATCAGGGGACTATGCGCAGACAAATCGCTGACGTCAAGTTTTGTAACAGTTCCTGGACTTGATCCTGATCACAGCTTACCAGTGCGCAGCATGAAGATGCAGCTTTCCTGCCGGATGATCCCAGTGATGTGGTGTTCCTGCGATACTGACCGGAAAGGCGATGCGTCGGGCTGGACCCCAGTCTGTGTCTTCCACCTGTAGGGCAATATCGGCATCTGTTTCCGCGGCAATCATGCCAATGCAGTCAGGCGTTGCTGTCTTGCTTAACATATGTGCTGTTCGGGCCAACGAGTGGCGGGCGGTTGTGACCTCGCCATGGGTGGCGCGGCGGATCAGGGCGCGAACCGCACTGGCCGCCATCAAATATCCCGTCGCGTGATCAAGGGCCTGTACCGGAAGCGGTAGGGGCTTTCCCGAACCTGAATGTGTCATCCCCCAATCGGCAACGCCGCAGCTCATCTGCAGAAGGCTGTCAAACCCGCGTCGTTTGGCCCAGGGCCCGGTCCAGCCATAGGCAGACAGCGTCACATCAATCAGTGCCGGGTTAATGGCGCGCAGCGTTTTGGCGTCATACCCCAATCCCGGCAGGGCGTCAGGACGATAGCCATGCAGCAAGATGTCAGCACCGCTAATCAGTTCTTCAAACAGCTTTCGGTCTTCCCGGTCCAGCAGATCAAGTCCCGCGCACCGTTTACCAAGTGTGACTTCGGGAATGACCGCACCTTCGTCCCAGCCCGGCGGATCGATGCGCAACACATCCGCACCATAGGCCGCCAGAAAACGACCGGCGACGGGGCCGGCCAAGATACGGGTCAGATCAAGAACGCGGATGCCACGTAGCGGGCGGGCCGGGTCAATTGACGCGGGGATGACATTGGTGTTTGCGTGCTGGTCCCAGCAGATCAGTGGATCGGTGGCGATGGATATTCCTTGCGGATGTGTCTGCCATTCCTCAAGGCTGTGCATGGTTGCAGCACAGCCATTGGCCGCGACAATTTCGTTTTCAAGCATATCACTTCGCCACTCCCTTACCGCCATCGCCAGATCATCGCGGGTTTGGTAATTGCCCAGAACAGAAAGTGCCGCCGCGCGGTGATGTGGCGCGTTGGTATGTAACCGGATCCACCCGTCACGCGTTTGATAGTCGCCCGCCAGCGGGTCCCAGACGTTTGGCAATGTCCAGCCCTGTGGGCGGATTGTCATACTGAACCATTTCGACGCCAGCCTTTGATCGATCGTTACCGGTGCGCCTGATCCGGTTTCAAGGGCGCGCCAGTTTGAAATCATCGCGGCGGCCATCCCGATACTCGCACAGGCGAGTTCGGTGACTGCGAAATAGGAAGGCAAGGCATCTGTGCCGATTGTTGTGATTGCAGGTGTTTCAGATAGACCAAGGGCATTGGCGATCTGGGGTGTGAACCGGTTGGGCATGATGGCGTTTCCATTCTCAGGGGGCGGAACCAGTAATGATCAAAGCATCATGCCGGACTGGACAAACCGTCAATCTTGATCAAGATAATCAATATGAAAAAAATCGATGACGGATCATTCTGCACATTGTCGGCAGCAGATGTGTGCGCGCAGGTCGGCATATCGCGCGACACGCTTTACGCCTATGTCAGCCGGGGTATTGTGCGTGCTGTTGCCCATCCGGGTGATGCACGCAAAAGCCTGTATGACCGGCGCGACGTTGCCAAACTGCATGATCGCAAACGACGTGGACGGTCACGGCAATCTGTTGCGGCCTCGACCATTGATTGGGGGGAGCCGATCCTGGTGTCGGGCATCACCCGCATTGCCGATGGGCAGTTTTACTATCGCGGTCACAACGCCGTCGAACTGTCCCAGACCATGACGCTTGAGGACGCGGCCGGTCTTTTGGCCGGGCTTCGATGCGATCCTGTGTTGAATGCCGTGCCGGACTTTGTTCCGGCCAAACATGATCTGGCGCTTCAGCGTATGGTGGCGATGCTGGCAGAGCTGATGACCGGGTCGCCCCGTGGTGATGGCCGCCCGATCGCCGCACGGATTGTTCGGCTGGGCGCCCTGGCTGCTGCCGGGGTCTCAGACGATGGGAAAAGCCCGATCCATTTGGTCCTGGCAAATGCATGGTCAACCCATGAAAATGCGCCGGACCTGTTGCGTCGGGCTCTCGTGCTTTGTGCCGATCACGAGCTTAATGCATCGGCCTATGCCGTGCGCGTTGCCGCATCGGCCGGGGCGAGCATACCGGCATCCCTGATGGCGGGGTTGTCGACCCTGTCGGGTACGCGCCATGGCGGCCTGACGCCGAGATGTCGGGCATGGATGGATCAGGTCGAAAAAGGTGGCGGCAAGATTGATCCCGACCATGTGCCGCCGGGGTTTGGTCATCCGCTTTATCCCGATGGCGATCCGCGCACCCGCGCACTCATGCAGGCCTGTGGTCAGACTGGCGATGCGTTCTGGGCGCGCATTGCAAATCTGGTCACGCAAAATACCGGGCAGCATCCCAGCCTTGATTTCGGATTGGCCTTGATCGAACGCGAACTTCGTCTGCCGAAGGGGGCAGGGCTTGGTATTTTTGCCGTTGGGCGCATGGCAGGCTGGATCGCGCATCTTTTTGAACAGCGCAAAAGTGGCAAGATCATTCGGCCACGCGCCAGCGTGTCCTGATGTGATCCAGATTGCGCAGCATAAGTTACATCTGACCCTTGCGTTATTTGTACGGGGCCGAAGCCTCAATCACCGTGCAATTTGATCTCCGGGCGTCGGGTTAGGGGCGGGAAACCACCTGCTTGATCCAGTCCGAGATCTTGTCAAACGTGCCGGGCGCATAGGCATACCGGCCAAGGGCGACATAAAGCATCTGGCGGGATGTCGGCATTTCACTGCTGAGCTGGTAGTTAAACAAATTGCTTCTAAGCAACCCGTGCGTGGCATCGGGGATGACAACCACCTCATTTTCAGGATGCTGGTCGATCAGGATATCGCGATAGATGTCCGCATCGGATCTTGCATCCACATTCAGATCATCACGCCCCCACATGGCAAGTGTCGGTGTTTCAAGCTGCGCCAGATCTGCTTTTGCGTCAGATGTAATGTTGCGTTTTACGAATTCGTAGCGGTCTGATGCCATCGGCGATGGATCACTGGTTTCTGCAAGGTAGGTTGCGTAACTTGCATCGGGCGCAAAGATCACGGTGTCCCGGACGTGGTTGCGTTCAATTTGACGTTCGATATCTTCTTGTGTTGCACCATCGGCCAAGAGGCGTTGGCGTGTATAAAAATCACCCTGGTCTTGCCAGTTCACCGCCCCGCTTATGATGACATTAAAGGCATTGTCCGGGATCATCCGCGACGCTTCGGGGATCACCCAGCCCGCCTGGGAAAATCCGATAAAGCCGATTTGTTGTCGGCTTCCGGGATGGGCCGTTTTGATTGCCTCATACGCCGCAACGGCTTCGTCTGCGCGGTCATTCATGGATTGCGAAAGCCAGTTTCCCGTGCTTTCGCCGACGCCTGCCTTGTCCCAGCTGTAAATACCGATCCCGCGATCAAGCAAGGCATTGATCAGGGGCAAATAGCCATCGCCCGCAAAGCGGTCCTGCGGACCATCGCCGTGAACCAGAAGGGCAATCGGGCCTGTATGCTGCGCATCTGGCAAGATCAGGCTGCCCGACAGAACAGCATCATCGTGTGAAAAGCTGATCTGTTTGGTCGGGCGGTTGCTGATATCAAAGTCAGACAATCCGATAAGTGCAAGACTTCCGGGAACAGCAACAAGCAGCACAAACAGAACAATCGCCATCCTGACAAGGCGGCGGTAACGAATGCGGCGGGGCGATGGCACGGCACAGCCTTTCAGGTTGGTGGCAGCAAGGAATATTTGGCAGTGTTCGCAGATTGCGAGAAGTCAGGGGGCCCGTCAATCGCCTTGCAACCGGTTATGTCGATGAAATCAGGTGTTTAGCCCAAAAGCATCCCGGCCATAAGTGGAAAACGCTAGGTCCCGAGCCGGGAATTGCACAAAACAGAACTTGAAAGAGCATCATGAAACGGTCAATGCTTTCGGCACTGCAACCAAATCTGCCCTGCGTGCCATTGTGATCCTTTCTGACAAGATACCTGACCACCGTATTGCCGATCCTGCCCCGCGCATGATTGCGGCCGAGATTTATCGTGGCTCAAGCTATGGTCCCAAGCATCCGCTGGCGATCCCGCGGGTGTCGCTGGTGGTCGATATGGTGCATGCGCTGGGTTGGGTGGATGAGACCACCTATCTGACCGGGCCGGTGGCAACACCCGAGCAGCTCGCGCGGTTCCACGACCCGGACTATATTGCCGCCGTCATGCAGGCCGAGCGCGATCAAGCGCTGCCTGATGATCTGATGGAGCGGTTCGGGCTCGGCAAGAATGGCAATCCGATCTATCCGGAAATTTTCCGGCGTCCGGCGACTGCCGCCGGATCATCGGTGATGGCAGCCAACCTGATCAAGGATGGCGGGATCATTCATCATCCGGCAGGGGGCACCCATCACGGTTTGCGCGATCGGGCATCGGGGTTCTGTTACTTCAACGATCCGGTTCTGGGCATTTATGCCTTGCTTGATAGCGGGTTGGACCGGGTGCTTTATGTTGATATTGACGCCCATCACGGCGACGGGGTGCAGATCGCCTTTGCCGAGGATGAACGCGTTCTGACTGTTTCCATCCATCAGGAAGACCTGTGGCCCAAGACCGGCGCAATTGATGACATTGCAGGCGGCATGGCGCGCAACCTTCCGATGCCGGGCGGCATGCATGATGACGAGATGCGTTTCATTCTTTTTGAATATTTGATTCCGCTTGGATTAAGTTTTGCACCTCAAGCTATTGTTTTACAATGTGGATGTGATACTCTTGCCGAAGATCCACTGTCCAGACAGCTTTTGGGCAATCAGTCGATCTGGGAAGTCGTGGGGGCGATGACCCGATTGGCGCCCCGAAGTCTTGTTCTTGGCGGCGGAGGATATAGTCCATACGGCGTTGCACGCTGTTGGTCTGGGGTGTGGGCAACCATTAACGGGATCGAAATACCTGATGTGTTACCCATCACAGCGGAAAATATCCTGCGTGTCATAAAATGGGCGCATAGTCGTGGAAGACAGCCGGCAAGTGAGTTGTTCACAACGCTTGTGGATCCATGGCGGGGTGGCGCCATCCGGGACGAGGTCCGGGATCGCGTCAAAAGACTAAGAGGATATGGGGTATGAAGTCGTTCTTTCAGATGGCTTTGGTTGTGTGCTTTGTCAGCGCGGCGGTTGTTGCCGGGCTGAATGCAAAGGCAACCGGTTATGAACGGTCGCGTCTTCTTGTTGATGGCGAAGTGTTCAATGTTGAACTGGCCATCACACCCGAAGAAAGGTCGCGCGGCCTTATGTTCCGTACCGAAATGGCTGAAGACGCCGGAATGCTGTTTGATTTCGGCGGACCACGCGACATTTCTATGTGGATGAAAAACACCTTTATCTCGCTTGATATGCTGTTCATCGCGGCCGACGGCACGATTGTCGGCATTGAAAAGCGCACCGTGCCACAATCAGAAACCATCATTCCGTCGCCAAGGCCTGTGCGCTTTGTGCTTGAACTCAATGGTGGTTCGTCTGACCGGATGGGGTTTGAGGTTGGCGAAAAGGTCGAAGGACTGCCGCGCTAGGCCACGCCATCGACACGCCACACAATCAATCAGCAATAGCAAGGCCGCAGGTGATATCTGCGGCCTTTGGTTTTTGCGTCGGTTTTTGTGTCATATTTTCGAGAAAAACACGCAATGCGGTCTTGCCCACCCAGCAAGATGGTGCTAAATCCACATCCGCGTCGGGGAGTAGCGCAGTCTGGTAGCGTACCTGCTTTGGGAGCAGGGGGTCGCGAGTTCGAATCTCGCCTTCCCGACCATTTCCCCTTTTATCGTTTTTCGGATGCCCAACGGGATTTCCAAGTCACGATAAAAGGTGTAAAAGATGAACTGATAGCAGGGGTTAGAGAGACCCGCTTAACTGCCATCATCATCTTATCCCGAAGGTCAAGACGAGGGTCCCGATGAAGGTCCGTGTTTACAAACCTGCCAAGAACGCCATGCAGTCCGGTCAGGCTGCGACCAAGCACTGGGTCATGGAATTTGAACCGGGTGCGAAAAAGGTCGCCGATCAGCTGATGGGCTGGATCGGATCGACCGACACCCGTGGTCAGGTCCGCATGTATTTCGAAACCCTCGAAGAAGCGCAGGCCTTTGCCGCCAAGCACAAGCTGATCGCGGACATCGAAATGCCGAAGCCGCGCAAACTTCAGCTCAAGGCCTATGCCGACAACTTCGCGTTCAAACGCGTCGTCTGATCTGGAAATCGCCAGCGTATTTGACCAATTCTCGGGGCGGATTTCCGCCCCGTTTCGTCTGACAGGGGACGTTAAAGCCTGTGAACACAGTCGGGCAGGCGCCCAATGCCATGCCCCGGGGTTCGTAACCACCCCACCCAGCGGTCCCTTAGCTCAACTGGATAGAGCAACAGACTTCTAATCTGTAGGTTGCAGGTTCGAGTCCTGCAGGGATCGCCATTTTTTCCATGTACTTGCAGTCAGAAACCTTATCGTGCCGTGAAATACCGTCCCGGACGATGGTTGAGCGCAATGATCAGGTTGAGGATGACAGCGCCCAGGATCGAGAGCAGGACCTTGTCGAAGGGCAGGGTCAGGAAGGCGCAGACGAGGATCACCATGTCGACCGCGAGCTGGAAGTAACCGGCGCGGATGTTGAAGTTTTCCTGTAGGTACAGGGCGAGGATATTGACCCCGCCAAGGCCAGCGCGATGGCGAAACAGCATGAGCAGGCCAATCCCCATCAACGCACCCCCGGCAACCGCGGCATAGATCGGGTTGAGCGTGTTGAACTCCACCAGCATCGGGGTCAGTTTCGAGAAGGCCGAGACCAGACCAACGGCGATGAAGGTCTTGATGGTGAAGGCCTTGCCCATGCGTTTGAAAGCCAGCCAGTAAAAGGGCAGGTTGATCACAAAGAAGATCACGCCAAACGACAGCCCGGTGGCATGTTCAATCAGAAGGGCGGCCCCGGCGGTACTGCCGGTGACAAGGATGCTTTCGCTATAAAGCGTGACACCAAGCGACACCACCATGGTGCCCAGCAACAGGGCCAGCACATCCTCATACGGGCGATGGGCGATATCGTCCTTTTTGGGTGTTTCGCTGGTTGCGGCTGGTGCGGTTTTATCGGTGGTGTTTACGGTGCTCATAAGCGGTTTGCTGCCAGTTGGTTGATTAGATTAGGGTCAGGGCCTTGATAAAATACGCTTTTCGCAGGTGCGAAACAAGCGGTGGGCAAGATCGCGGCGTAAATCGCGTGTTTTTGATGTAACGGTGTCGCTAAACGCAAAAGACCGGCTTAAAGCAAGCCGGTCTTGGTAATTTTGTATGTTTGTTCGCGGTTACGCCGGATGGTGATCAGGCGGCCTTGTCCCATTCCGGGGCGAAGGACGGATCAATCAGGCGACCATTTGGATTGGCAAGGTCATGGATTGCTTCCATGTCGTTTTCCGAGAGTTCGAAATCAAAGATATCGAAATTGGCCGCGGCATTTTTCGGTGAGCCTGATTTCGGGATTGCCATGACGCTGTCTTGTTGCAGCAACCAGCGGAGCGTCACCTGCACGGGCGACTTGCCGTATTTTTCACCGATGGCCTTAAGCGTTGCGTCCTTCATGACATTGCCACGTGCAATCGGGCAGTAAGCCGTCAGCAGCATGTCATGCGCACGCACGCTTTCGAGTACCTTGGACTGGTCAAGATAGGGGTGATATTCGACCTGATTGACCGTCAGCGGCGCATCGGTCAGCGACACGGCCTGATCAATCAGGGCGGTCGGGAAGTTTGAAATCCCGATCAGGCGCGTCATGCCAAGGTTTTTGACCTCGTTCAAGGCTGCCATGGTTTCTTCAAGCGGCACGTCATCATTGGGCCAGTGCAGAAGCAACAGATCAACATGGTCCAGATCAAGCTTGCGCAGGCTTTCGACCACGGAGGTCTGCAAATCACCGCTTTGGAATTTGTCGTACCAGACCTTGGTGGTCAGGAAGTAGTCATCGCGCGCAAGGCCGGAATTTTTCAGGCCCTGACCAACGCCCTGTTCGTTGTGATACATCTGGGCGGTATCGAAATGGCGATAGCCGATCTTGGCGGCCTCAGCGATCATTTTCGCCGCTTCGTCGTTGTTGAGCTCGTACGTCCCAAAGCCAAGGGCCGGGATTTTAGTGTCCTGCCAGTTCCGGTAAATCATACTGGTGTACCCCCTTGTTTCGTTTGATTGTTGTGATTTTGGGTCTGCGCGGTGTCATGTGCAAATGACGATCTGGTGTCAGTTTGCCCGATTTGCGCCAGATTTAGTGCGCATGTCGCCGATCGCAACCTGTACATCAGGATGGTACGGGCTGTGCAATTGGCGAGAGGGCCGGGGCTGCCCCGTGTGCGGGTGGGGATTTTCAGGCAAAGAAAAAGGGCGACCAAATTCATGGGTCGCCCGAAGTTCAGGACTTAGAGTGAGGCTGTATCAAGCCAAGAACGAGATTGCCGCAATCACCGGCGATGATCCTTGATGTGGCTCAAACGCAGTCGATTATTCTTTGACCGTGTTGCCATCATTGGTTTCGCTGACCGCGGCGTTAAGGTGATAAAGCGATTCACGGATTACCTGGGGCCCAAGATCCTTGGTGATGAAGACGATCTTGGACCGGTGATCATCGCTTGGCCAGGCGGGCAGGGATGCCGGCGGGTGGAAAACATGCTGCACGGCATGAATGGCGACAGGCGCGTCTTCGCCGACCAGATTAAGGATGCCCTTTACACGCAAAAGGCTCTCGCCGCGCATCTGGGTAAAGATTTCGGCCCAGGTGACGAAAGCATCCCAATGGATCGGTTCATCAAAGGTGATGCAAAATGATCGGATGTGGTCGTCATGGCGGTTGACGTCATGGCTGTGATCGTGGTGGTGGTCATGATCGTGATGGCCGTGATCGTCGTGATGATGATCATGCGCATCGCCATGCTGCTCATAGGCTTCATCACGCAGCCATTTCTGCACATCCATGCTTTTGGTTGTCGGGTCATACAGCCCGGCATTAAACAGCTTTGAAACCGCAATATCGCCATTGACCACCGGATAAATCGGGGCGGCCGGGTTAAGCGCGCGCAGGCGGGCTTCAAGGGCTGTGCGCGTCGCCTCATCGGCCAGATCGGCCTTGGTCATCAGGATGCGGTCGGCAACGGCCGCCTGCTTGACACTTTCGGGATGGTTATCAAGCTGCCCCGCGCCATGGATGGCATCGACGGTGGTCACCACGCTATCAAGGCGGAACTTGGTGGTCAGAAGCGGGTCGGTCATCAGGGTGTGCAGGATCGGGGCCGGGTCGGCAAGGCCGGTGGTTTCTATGATCACCCGATCAAATTCCGGGATTTCACCGCGCGTGCGTTTGACAAATAAATCACGCAGCCCCGAAATCAGATCACCGCGCACCGAACAACAGATACAGCCGGAATTGAGCAACACCACATCTTCGGACACTTCGCGCACCAGAAGATGATCGAGCCCGATTTCACCGAACTCGTTGATCAGGACCGCCGTCTTATCCATGCCATCCTGTGTCAGCAGGGCATTCAAAAGCGTGGTCTTGCCACTGCCCAGAAAGCCGGTGATGACGGTGGTGGCGATGCGGTCAAACTGTTCGTTGGAAAGGGCCATGATCAATCAGGTCTTTTGCGCTGGGCGTGGGATTTGGGGGCTTATTTCTTGCCGTATAGTTCTTCGGTCGAAACTTCCGGTTTGGAAATCACGACTTCGTTGCCATCGCGGGCGGCGAAATAGAAACAGTTGCGCCGTCCGGTGTGGCAGGCGACCCCGATCTGATCGACCTCGACCAGAATGGTGTCCATGTCGCAGTCATAACGAAAATCGACAAGTTTCTGCACCTGGCCGGAGCTTTCACCCTTGCGCCACAGTTTCCCGCGGGAGCGTGAGAAATAGCACACCCGGCCGGTTTCAAGGGTTTCAAGCACGGCATCGCGGTTCATCCAGGCCATCATCAGGACTTCGCCCGTGTCATGTTGCTGGGCGATTACCGGAATCAGGCCGTTTTCGTTGAATTTCAGTTTGTCGGCAATCAGTGCATTTGAGCCCGTCATGGGGAAGCTCCGGTCGATGGTGGTTGACTTTTGACGTTCGGCGCGTCAGAAAATGATATATTATAACATTTCATCAGATGCCACGGCTTTTTGAAATCGGTTGGGCCGAAACCGCCGAAACCAGATGGCCGTCGATACGAGATATTCAGCTATGAGCGATCTTTTCCCCAAAAAGGGCCATGATCACGACAGATGTGTGCATAGCGCACTTGCGCAGGCAGAGAAAGTCTGTGACAGAGAAAATGCGCGCTTTACCGACATGCGCCGCAAGGTCTTTACCCTGATCTGGCAATCGCACAAGGCGGTTACGGCCTATGAGTTGCTTGATGCGCTGACCGCTGAAGGCCAGCGGGTGCAGCCGCCAACGGTTTATCGCGCGCTGGAATTCCTGACCGAGCTTGGTCTGGTGCACAGAATTGAGTCGCTTAATGCCTATTTCGGCTGTGATAGGCCTGATTGCGAACATCTGGGGCAGTATTTCATCTGTACCGATTGTGGCCGCGTCGCCGAGGCGGTCAACGAGGACATGAGCAACGCGGTGCGCAAGGCGGCGCGCAGTGTCGGCTTTACCATTCAGGCGACCACGGTCGAGATCAAGGGGCTGTGCCATGACTGCGCCACTCATTGAAGGCCGTGACCTTGTTCTGTCCTTTGGTAATGAGCGCGTGCTTGATCAGGTATCGCTTGCCATTCATCCGGGTGAAATCATTACCCTGATCGGGCCAAATGGTGCCGGGAAATCAACACTGGTCAAGACGCTTCTGGGCTTGCAGAAAGCCGATAGTGGCGAGGTCGTGCGCAAACGCGGGCTTACGATAGGCTATGTGCCGCAAAAGCTTGCCATCGATCAGGTCTTGCCGATGACGGTGAAGCGGTTTCTGAGCCTGACCCGATCCGTGAGCCGGGCGGATTGCGAACAGGTTCTGGGTCAGGTCGGGGCCGGGCATGTGATTGACGCGCAGATGAGCCAGCTTTCCGGCGGCGAGACGCAGCGTGTGATGCTGGCCCGCACCCTTTTGCTGCGTCCGCATTTGCTGGTGCTTGATGAACCGACGCAAGGGGTCGATGTTTCCGGGCAGGCGGAGCTTTATCGCCTGATTGATGAGATCCGCCGTGAACTTGATTGCGCCGTTCTGATGATTTCGCATGATCTGCATCTGGTGATGGCCAAGACCGATCAGGTGGTGTGCTTCAATCGTCATGTCTGTTGTTCAGGCATTCCCGAAACCGTGCGCCAGCATCCGGAATACCGGTCTTTGTTTGGCGTGCGCGAGGCCGATGCGATTGGTATCTATCACCACGAACATGATCACGAACATGATCTTTCGGGCCATGTTGTTGGCGGATGTGGTCACGATCATTCGCATGACCATGGGCATCACCATCATGCAGATGATCACGCGCATGATCACAATAAAGCCGTCAAAGAAGGGGCGGGAACAAACCAATGATGGATGATTTCCTGTTTCGCGCCGTTTTGGGCGGTGTTTTGCTGGCCATTGTCTGTGGACCGTTTGGCGCCTTTATCGTCTGGCGACGCATGGCGTTCTTTGGCGACATGCTGGCGCATACGGCATTGCTGGGGGTCGCACTTGGCCTTCTTATTGGCGTCGATGTGCGGATCGGCATGATCGCGACCTGTCTGGCAGCCGCGCTTATTCTGGCCTATGGCCAAAGGCAATCGCGGATTGGCAGTGATACGGTGCTGGGCATGCTGGCGCATTCCACGCTGGCACTGGGCATGGTGGCCCTTGCCTTTGTGCAGGGTGTTGCTGTTGATCTGATGGCTTATCTGTTTGGCGATATTCTGGCGGTCAATGCCGGGGATATCTTGCTTTTGGCGGTTGGCGGGGCCTTTGCGCTTGGCATCCTTGCCTGGATGTGGCGGCCGTTGCTTGCGCTGACCGTCAGTCCGGAAATTGCCGCGGCCGAAAGCATCCCGGTCGAACGGCTGCGTTTGATCTTCATGCTTCTGATGGCACTTGTGATCGGCATGGCGATCAAGATTGTCGGGGTTTTGCTGATTACAGCCCTTTTGATCGTGCCAGCCGCAAGTGCGCGTTTCTTTGCCCGCACACCTGAACAGATGGCGATTGGTGCCGGGCTGTTTGGTGCGGCGTCGGTACTGGCGGGGATTGCCCTGTCCTGGCATGTGGATACGCCTGCGGGGCCAAGCATCGTGATTTCGGCCGCGGCGATCTTTGTTGCCAGCGGCATTGTAATGAGTGCCAAGCGCCACTTTGCACGTAGCTAACCCGTTATCACCGCAAACACGGTGATCAAAGTGGCACCCGATTCCGTAAAGCGCAGATAGAACCGCGTGAAAGGATATCGGCGTGCCGCAGCAATCATCAACAGATCGTAATCCACCATCCGCTTCGGGCTCGCGGAAGGATGAACCTTTCTTTGCGTCCATCCCTGTGCCCGCACGTTGGTTCGGGCTAAGTGGCGCGATCCCATTTGTTACCCTGTCGATTGGCGGGGCGTTCTTATCCGGCGCGCATCAATCACTGGCCTATTTCACCCTTGTCGCCTATGGCGCGGTGATTTTGTCATTTCTGGGTGGTGTGCATTGGGGAAGGGCGATCAAGGTTTTTGATCAGGGGACGGTTGCCGACAAGTTCCTGTGGGTTTCGCTTGGCATCAGTGTGGTGCCGTCGCTTATCGGATGGTTGGCACTGCTTGTGCCGCTGGCGATTGGGTTGCCTGTTCTGGCAGCAAGCTTTGCGGCCATGCTGTTGATCGATTTGCAGACCGTGAAAAGTGGGCAGTTTCCAGCGTGGTATGGCAACTTGCGCGTCATCCTGTCGGTGATTGTAATTGCGTCGCTTTTGTTTGCGTGGCTCTAAGATCACGAAGGTTGAAGGGCTTGAGCTGAAAAGGGCGCTGAAAGTTCAGCGCCCTTTGTCATTTTCGGGTTCAGGCCGTTTTAAGTCGCGCGAACCCGGCTTCAAGATCGGCAATCAGATCATCGGGGTCTTCAAGGCCGATATGGAGCCGGACCAGCTGACCATCGTCGTCCCATTTGGTGGCAGTGCGGATTTTGGTCGGATCAGACGGCAGGATCAGGCTTTCAAAACCGCCCCAGCTAAAGCCCATGCCAAACAGTTCCATATGGTCGACCATATTGGCAAGCTGCGCCTTTTCGACCGGCTGCATGACAAAGGAAAACAGACCGCACGCACCGGTGAAATCGCGTTTCCAGATCGCATGGCCCGGATCATCGGGGAGACCGGGATGCAGCACGCGTTTGACTTCCGGGCGGGTTTGGAGCCAGTTCGCGACCTTAAGGCCGCTTTCATGGTGCTGTTTCAGGCGCACGGCAAGGGTGCGAAGTCCGCGCTGGGCGAGGTAGCAATCATCCGGACCAACCGCGTCACCGGAAATCAGGACCTGCTTCTTGATGGTCAGAAGGTCTTCCTCGGTCGCAGTCGTGATGGTGCCCAGCATGACATCGGAATGACCGACAATGTATTTGGTCCCGGCCTGGACCGAAACATCAACACCCAGTTCAAACGGACGGCACAGGATCGGGGAAGCCCAGGTGTTATCAAGCATCACCTTTACATTGCGCGCGTGCGCGGCCTTGGCGATTGCCGGGATATCCTGCATTTCAAAGGTCAGCGACCCCGGGCTTTCGCACCAGACAAGGGCGGTGTTATCGCGAATAAGGCCCGCAATGTCGCCGCCAATCGCCGGATCATAATATTCCGTCTCGACCCCGAATTTCTTAAGAAACGTATTGCACAGGTTGCGAGTCGGGAAATAGGTGCTGTCGGTGATCAGGATATGATCGCCGGGCTTCACAAAGGCGAGGATGGCATTGGTAATCGCCGAAACGCCCGATGAAACGCACAGCGTGCCATAGCCACCTTCAAGTTCGGCAACGGCTTCTTCGAGCAGGAAGCGCGTCGGCGTCCCGTGGCGGCCGTAGGTCGTTTTTCCGGGGACCGAGGCACCGGCCTTTTCAAGTTCTGCCAGGCTGTCAAACAGGATGGTCGAGGCATGCAGAACCGGCGGATTGACCACGCCGTGATACTGGCTGGAACGGCGACCGGCATGGACCAGTTTGGTTGCGGTATGTTTGGGGCTTTGCGATGACATAACAGGCGGTTCTCCTTGGGCGCGACGTCTTATGCTTCAAAGACAAACCACCTTGGCGGCGGCCATTCAAGGCTTTTTGCGTCAAAGCCATTGTTAATGCCTGATATCAGGCTATTTTTTACAGGCAATAACAGAAACGAATGACACAGAATACAGCAAGGGGGCCCCGTGATTGAACTTCAGGATTTTCGCACTGCGCGCAAGGCGATATCGGACCATATGCGCCTGACCCCGGTGTTTGCGGCCAGAAATTTTGGCGATATATCGGGCTTTGTCGCGCGTGATCGCATCCCCGAGATGTTCCTGAAACTTGAAAACATGCAGGTCAGCGGGTCCTTCAAGGCACGCGGGGCGATGAATGCCGCACTGGCCCTTGAACCCGAACAAAGATCAGCCGGGCTGTGCACGGCATCGGGCGGCAATCATGGCATGGGTGTGATCAATGCGGCCCGCACACTGGGTGTGCCAGTGAAAATCTTCCTGCCGACCAACACCCCGCAGCCCAAAGTCAAAAAACTGCGCGCGCAGGGTGTTGATGTGGCGTTGATCGGGGCCGTTTGGGATGACGCCAACCGTGCCGCGATGGAGCACGCACATGAAAGCGGTATGGCCTATATCCACCCGTTCGCCGATCCCAAGGTGATTGCCGGGCAGGGAACCATCGCGCTTGAGCTTTTAGAACAGCAACCCGACCTTGATACGCTGGTTGTGGCGATTGGCGGCGGCGGGCTGATTGCAGGTGTGGCGACAGCCGCACGCTTGTTGCGCCCATCGATCCGGGTGATCGGTGTGGAGCCGACCGGGGCGGCAACCTTGTTTGAAAGCCTTAAGGCCAACGAGGTCGCGACTTTGCCCAGCGTGAATACAGCCGCCACCAGTCTGGCGCCGCGTCAGTCATCTGCACTTAATGTCGATCTGATTGGCAAGAATGTGGATCGCATCGCACTGGTCAGTGACGAGGAAATGCAAAAATCTGCCAAGTGGCTGTGGAAGGAGTTTGGCATTTCGGTCGAACTTTCCGCCGCCGCCGGTATTGCCGCGGTGATGAATGATCGCCTCGGTGATCCCAACCCGGGGCGGGTCGGGGTGATCGTGTGCGGAACCGGTATGGATGGGTTTGAGTAGGGATAAATAAAAAGGGATGAAACCAAACGGTTTCATCCCTTTTTAAACCAGACGCCAGTCCGATAGGACTGGCGCGGAAATATATAGCGTCGCAAACCGCCAAAGAGCAAAAAGCTCTCCGGTGCGGAATTACATCTTCGGCTCGACCACCTGACGACCACGGTACATACCGGTGTTCGGGTCAATGTGGTGCGGGCGATGCAGTTCGCCGGTCTCTTTGTCTTCGCGGTACGAGCCCTTGGCGAGCTTGTCATGCGAGCGACGCATGCCCTGACGGGACTTGGTCACTTTTTTCTTTGGCACTGCCATGGGTCATCATCCTCTGGCTTGGGTAAACTCAGGCGCGCTTGTTACCGTGCGCGGTCGGGAAAGTCAACGATCAAAGTGTCGGAATCTGCATTATTTGCATTTTCCGGATCACTTTCGCGATCAGGTGTATCGCTCGCGGGATGACCATCATGATCGACATGGTGGTCGATATGCGGGATCAGTCCTGTATCACGCGGATCATCAACAATATCGGTTCGGCGATCATATATAGCAAATCCTGCCTTTTGGTAAGCCCCAAGTGCACTTGGATGATCAAGCGTGCAGGTATTGACCGTGATGCGGGTGGGTTTGAAGCTCCAGGCGGTATCAATCGCCCAATCCAGCAGATATTTGCCAAAGCCCTTGCCGATGAATTCCGGCATCAGGCCCATATAGTGCAGATCAATGACGTTATCCGATTCAAAATCCGTCAGATCAAGCTCGGCAAAGCCTGCAGGCACGCCAGAAACATAAAGCACATAAACATGTGTTTCCGGCTTGGCGAGGATTGCAGAGAGTTCTTCGTCGCTCATCAGGCGGCGTTGCCACCACAGCCATGGTTCGCCGACCGTATTATATAGGTAGCGATAAAATGACAGGGTCGGGTTTTCAGCCCGGATGATCGCGACCTTGCCGGGCGGGACGATGGCTGGCGCGCGTTCGGGCGGGCTTTGCATTTCAAGGAAGCTGATAACAACTTCCAGCTTGCGCGGATTGGATGGGGTCATTGGACTAAACTCTTGCGCATTATCTTGTTTTGGTGCGGATCAGGATCAGCCTGATCGGTGACGCTTGCTATAAAGTCATAGCCGAGTTTGGCGTAAAAATCACCCGCTGCGGCATTTTCAATTGTGACCCGGATTTCACTTAAGCCCGAAAGACGCAGGATATCCTCGGCCAAACTTACCAGTTCGCGGCCAATGCCACTGCCTTGGGCGTGCTTGGCGATCGCCAGATAATGAATCCAGCCAAACACAGCGTCATGGCCGGTCATCATGGTGGCAAAGATTTGCTGATCATCTGGCATGCGCGCGACAATCAGGCTGCCATTATCGGCCGCAATGCAGTTTTCGATATCCTGCCGTGCATCGCGGATCGCCGGGATCAGTCCGGTCGCAATCCAAAGGCGGGTGATGGCGGCAATGTCGTCTTTTGACGGCGCTTTAAGCTGTTCAAGTCTGATGCCCGCGCCATCGGCGGTTTTGTTCGTCATATCCGAACCGAACGGGGATGGGGCGGGCATCGGGTTTCTCATTTTAAATGTGTGATACGGACGGGGCCGGATGTTCAGGCCGGGCCGGTATCAACCGGGCTGTCTTCCGTGGTGGCCCATTCCGCCCAGGATCCGTCATAGACCGCGACCTGTTTGTGGCCGGAAATATAGGCCCCCATGGCAAGAACACAGGCGGTAACGCCCGAACCACAGCTTGCAACAATCGGTTTGTTAAGATCGACACCTGCTGCGTCGAATGCAGCTTTGATTTCATCCGCCGACTTAAACGTGCCATCCGCATTCAGAAGTTCGGTAAAGGGCAGGTTGTAGGAGCCCGGCACGTGGCCAGATTTGCCCCAGGGATCATCAACCTCGCCACGGAACCGTTCGCCTGCGCGCGCATCCACCAGCTGTTCGCGTTTGGTTTTGACGTTCGAGAGAACCTGATCATATTCACGCAGTAAAAAGCTGTTGGCGCGTGCGGTAAAGTGGCGTTCGCGCGGCGGGGTCGGTGCATCAGTCACCGGGCGTCCCTCGGCGATCCATTTTGGCAGGCCGCCATCTAGCACGACAACATCATGATGGCCGAAATGACGCAGCATCCACCATGCGCGGCAGGCTGCAAGGGCGGAACCCTTTTGGCTATAGACAACCACACGGACACCATCGCCGAGGCCAAGTTTGCGGACCTTGGCGGAAAACTTGATCGCATCGGGCATCATGTGCGGCAGCGGGGCGCTGTCATCGGCGGCGATATCATCAATATCAAAGAAAACCGCGCCCGGAATGTGTTCGGCATCGTAGAAGTCGCGGGCATTCTTGTTTTCGGCCGGCATGTACCAGCTGGCATCGACGATGCGCACGTCCGGTGCATCAAGGTGATCCGCAAGCCATTGGGTGGACACAAGGGCGTCGGAAAGTGGGTTGGTCATGGACAAGCTCCGATTGACGGTGGTGGATTTCCGGTTGGTTCCGGGATTGTTTTAAATTTGGTCCTGAATCTATTTAAATTTGTAACGGTCCTGCCGCTTGCTGGCAACTGGCAGTCAAACCGGATGGTGATGATCCGTATGTTTGCTGGTTGCTAATTATAGAAGGCATCAGTCGTCAAATACGATATTGATCCGGCGGTTCTGGCGGCCTTTCTTTTCGATCTTGGAAACCATTACCTTGCCGATCTCGCCGGTTTTGCGCACATGGGTACCGCCACAGGGTTGGAAATCGATCCCTTCGATGGTGACAGTCCGGATGGAATGTCCGTCCATCGGCGGCTGTACCGACATGGTGCGCACCAGTTCCGGGTTGGCTTTAAGCTCGGCTACGGAGATTTCCCCGTCATAGACATCGGCATCGCGTGCGATCAGTTCGTTAAGCTTCTCACTGATTTCATCCTTGTCGAGCGTGACTTCTGGCAGGTTGAAGTCCAGCCGCGCCTTCTGGGCGGCGATGTTGCCGCCCGTGACATCGCCTTCGATCACGGCACACAAAAGATGCAGGCAGGTGTGAAAGCGCATCAGCTTGTGGCGGTTGTCCCAATCAAGTTCGGCTGTGATCGTATCGCCAACCGCAGGCAGGGGATGATCATCGGCAATGATGTGCAAGATACGCCCGGTTTCGCGATCCTTGACTGTGGTAACGACCGGAAGGGCCGCGCCATCGCCAAGGGTTAGTGTGCCGATATCACCCGATTGGCCGCCGGCGGTTGCGTAAAACACCGTTTGATCAAGTTCGATCCCGCGATCCGAAATGCTGGTGACGGTGGCGTTGCAATTCTTTGCATAGGCGTCTTCGCGAAACATCAGGCGTGTCATGTTTTCTGGTCTCCCGTTGGTGGCGGTTGATGGCGTTCTTGATTTTACCGCCCGGCGTTTGGTGCCGGGGCGTCCGTTCGTCGCGCAGGATTGGTGCGAATGGAATGATTGCCGGGATTATGGTGCGGTGGCGGACCGGCAATTGTCGAGACCAAAGTTGCGGCAATCCTTCGGGTGGAATGTAAGTTAGTATACATAAATGTAATATTGATGTTGAAAATTGTACGTAATGTATGGTATCGCTGCGGTGTAATTCAGGAGTGATATAGCCGTGCCAGCCATTATTCATGTCAAGCTTTCCGGCGAAGGGGACTTCGGGCCAGTCGATCTCGAATGTGCGATTCCGCCTGCGCGTTTGCCGGTGGTGATGGCTGCATTGTTCGGGCAGGCACCGTCAGTGCCGGGAATGGCTGTTGGGGCAATGCATGGTTCTGTACCTGGTGTTTCGGATGGCGGTCGCCCGCGCGAGAACGGTGGGGTTGATGTCTTCGCCAATGAAGGTGCGGGGGGCAAGGTGGATGATCGCGCCGTGACGGCAACCCGTGGCGTGCCGGGGGCGGGCGAGACACATGGTGCCATTGGATATACAGGCGATGCGGCATTTTCCGGCGCAATAGATCCCGGCATGTTCATTACGGGATTTGTTGGCAGTTTTTCCGATCTGGTCGGACGCCTGCAACCACGTGGCTTTGCCGAGATAATCTTGCTGGCGGCAATCTGGCTGCAATATCGCGATGGCAGGAGTTTTGTAACGCGCGGTGATGTACGCCGCCTTTTGCGCCGCCAGGATCATCTGCGGATGCCGCGCAATTTTAGCCGGGATTTCCATGCGGCCGTGGCAAGAGGCTACCTTGAAGAAGTCGAGGGCGAAGACGGTTACACCGTTGCAACTGACGGCTTCCGCTGGTTTCGTGATGAGTGTATGAAATAATACAAAAAGTCGAAAAAGATATTGACGTTATGTATGTTTGTTGTATCTTTTTTAGTAGGGACAAACAAAAACGGGTGGGACCAAATCATGAGCGCGTGGGAAGTCAGAAGCAGCTGCCGGGTATGGCGGGGCCGTTATGTCATTCGTGGCGATGTTGATCGTATTGCCAACGACATTGTTGAACTTCAGCAAAACCGGTTCCCGGGACTTGATGCGGAAAAGGTTTCGCTTCGGGTTGTGACCATGGCGGTGATGTCGGTTCTGGCCGAGGAATGCTGTGAAGACGGGGTGACCGCAGCCGAACTTTCCTTCCTTTTGACCACCTGTCTCGGGATGCCGATTTCTCCGACCCGGATTGAACGGGAAATGGAAGGTCTTTCTGGTCTTGTCTGGACCGGACAGTGGGGTGGTGAAACCCTGTATGTCATGGAAAAACGTGGTTTGCGCTTCTTTGAAAGTGCACGTGCCAGGGCGCTTTGCGAAGACGGAAATGTAAACGCCAAGGACCGCGAAGGTGTGGCCGCCAGCGAAGCACAGGACGCGGTGAATGCCATGATCGATCCCGCCATCATCAGCGAACCGGCCGTACATGCCCGCTATCGGGTTGTCAGCTAGCATCTTCGCTTACAGGTCAGGCCATCAATGTCTCGTTGCACCCGCCGGTTTTGCTGGCGGGTGTTTTTCTTTGGCGTGGGGTGTGGCCAACAAGCGGCTTGACCAAACGAAAAAAGCGCCATATGCATAAAAGCATGGAAAACATTATTACACATCAGAACGCCTATTTTACGTCGTGCACATAGCGCGGCGCCTGTTGATGTGTTTGTAAATTAAACCAAGACCGGCTGCCCCAGGGCGGCCTTTGTTTTTTCCATAAACCGGTTTGCCCGAGGTGGCTTCACCAACAAGGAAACCGGAAAATGACCCATATCTCTCTTGCTGATCGCATGCCGACACTTGATTTCACGCCCAATGCCCTGAAAGACGGGATCGGGGTGGTGCCGCTTATTCTGATGGCCGGTTTTGCCGAGACCAGTACGGCGGCAAGTGAACTGGTTGCACGTGGTGCTGTCACCATCGAAGGCAAGCAGATCATTGATCCTGACCATCATATCCTGAGCTACGCCTTTGATGATGGCGAAGTGCTGCGCCTTACGGTTGGGGGCAAAAGCACGATGCTGATCCGGCGCGCGGACTGAACCGGATGCGGTATCTGTTGCGGGATATGGGCAATGTTGCTGCTGATGTCAGAACAGCGACATTTGCCCGTTCGCGCTGGGACGTTTGAAGCCGCTGTAATCAAGGTTGAGAGACCGGATGGTCAGGCCATGTTTTTTGCGCGCAGCGTCAAAGCGTTTGGCGATCAGATCGGCAATCGGACCCGTGCCGCGCATGCGGGTGCCAAATTCCGATTGATAGGTTTGACCATCACGCATCTGACGGATCAGCGACATCACCTTTGCCTTGCGATCAGGGTAATGGGCCTCCAGCCATTCTTCGAACAGATCGGCGATTTCAAGCGGCAAGCGCAAGACGATGTGACCAATCGATTGCGCACCGGCGTCCTTGCAAGCCGCAACGATCTTTTCGATCTCCGTATCATTCAGGCCCGGAATAATAGGCGCACAAAGGACAGTGACGGGAATGCCAGCACCTGAAAGCTTCCGGATGGCCTCAAGCCTGCGGTGTGGGGCAGAGGCACGGGGTTCCAGAAGGTTTGACAGCCGGTGATCAAGGCTTGTGACGGATACGGCCACCGATGCCCGGTTTCGGGCGGCCATCGGGGCGATCAGGTCAATGTCACGGGTGACCAACGCGCTTTTGGTAATGAGGGAAAAGGGATGCTGACAGTCTGACAGGACTTCAATGATCGACCGCGTCAGTTTCTTGTCGCGATCGACCGGCTGATAGGGATCCGTACTTGTGCCAATAACAATCGGGGCCGGTTGATAGGCCTTTGATGATAGTTGCTTGCGCAAAAGCTGGGCTGCTTCCGGTTTCCAGAAAAGCCTGGTTTCAAAATCAAGACCGGGGGACAAACCCAGATAGGCATGCGTCGGGCGCGCAAAGCAATAGACACAGCCATGCTCACACCCGCGATAGGGGTTGATGGACCGATCAAACGGGACATCCGGGCTTTGATTGCGGGTGATCACAGAACGCGCACCATCTATGCCAAGGGTGGTTTTGGTTCGTGGGGCGTCCTGATCTTCCAACAATGTGCCCAGCCATCCATCATCAACCGCCTGATGGATATGACGTTCAAATCGCCCGTCAATATTGGACACCGCGCCGCGTCCCTTTTGTCCGCGGGCGGGCAAGATGTTCAGATCACATTTCGCGTTTGACCATCCATCATCAAAAATGGCGGCGGGGGTGTGGGCGTGGGGTTGGCTGATATTGTTCTTCATGCGCTCACAATAAAGAACAAAAGAAGAACATTCAAGCCAAAGCCGATATGTCCAGATTTTTACAGCATCACGTTATGGACAGGCGCTGCCGTCTACCGCGGTGCCGTCTACCGTGACTGAGCCAGTAACGGTGGGAAGGGTTCCGCCGCCGTCACCACATGGGTTGAGGTTATTGGTGGTGTTACCTGTCCCTGACAGGTTGTTTATGGTTGATGAATTGGCGAAGAATACAAATCGCTTGTCGAAGCCTGCTCCGCTCACGGAAAGCTTGTTGTCATCGACGCTGATGTTGGAATTGTTGCCGATAATCGCCAGGAATCGGGTACCATTTCCATCGGAGGTAATGGATGAAACATTATTCTTGATCGTAACATCCTGGCTGTTTTCGATTGTAATAGTGCCTGCTGTTGAGGTGTCGTTCTGCGTTGTCAGTTTGTTGTTCCGAATAGTAACATTCTGCTTTCCTTCGATGTGGACGATGTATGCTGACCCGGTCGTGTTAACGTTCGCGGTCACACCAACCAGGCTGCTGTTATCGGCCATGTTAAAGAAACGCTTAGCACCACCGGCGCCGCCATTGCTGCCGCTGCCTGAGATTGATGCATCCGGAATGGTGACCGTAACCGACCGTCCTGTAGGGGTTTTGATGTCGAGTGCGCCACCCCCGACAATTGTTTGTCCACTTTGAACCGTTGTGACGGAATTGATTGCGGTGTAATTGCCGCTCAGGATTACGGTTGAATTGGCACCTGCATTGGCAATGTCAGTGGCAAAGTTCGCCGCCGATGTCGAGTTGCTGTTCAGAACTGTGATCGTTTCCCCGTCCGCAGTCTGGGTGATTTCACTTGCTTCTGAAAACTGTCCGGCCTGACTGACCACATCAATATCGCGAATGATGGGATCGGTCATGCGCCGTTCCATCGCGCTCAGGCGGGGTTTCGGAGTATCGCCGAAGCCTTGCAACGGGATACGAAGGCGGAAGCTGGCAAAGCCCTGCGTGCCCCGTGGGCTGTCATGCTGAATTTCCGCCCCGAGCGAAAAGCGTGACCCTTCCCACAAAAAGGGGACTTCATCAAAGGTCAGGTCCAGTCGCCCACGCGGACCCTGTACCGTATCAACACCGTCTTCCGTAAAGCGATAACCACCGGCATAGGCACGGAGTTGCTGTCCGGCATCAGCCGTAAATAACGGAATGCGCCAGCCAATTTCCCCGTCAAAGCCACGCAATGCGCGTTCTTCACCTTGATTGTACATCAAGGAGGTGCCGCTCACATCAACAGTACTCAGACTGTCTTCCATGTATTGTGTTGTGCCGATCGGCACATAGGCATTGGCGCGAAAATCCCAATCAAGCGACAGTGCCTCTGCGCCGAAGGTCAATTGGTTGAATTTGTTGACATAGGGGCTGTGGCGGCGGTCAAAGTAACCATAGCCGCCAATGTTCCACCCCGAATCAAGCATCTGCCGGATGCCAAGACCAAAGTTCCCTTCGTGGCTGTTATTGTCATCCATCCGGGCGCGAAGGCTGGTGAAGGTCAGTGTGTCCTCATCCTGCCAAAGCGGAATGAACAGGTCCGTCTCGCCAAGGTTACGATCCGTGCCACCTTTGCCTTCCAGGTCAATATGCGGTCCCCATTTAGGACCCGCGGTTTCGGCGTTACCAAGTGTGGAGGCAAGCAGGAGGGGGGCGCAAAGGGCGATGGAGCGGATGGATCGTGTAACGTGCATGTTTAACCTAGTCAGCAGGGCTCACATTGCGCCTGCGGGGCAGGCACATTGCCAAGACATCAGAAGATTTTGCTCGTGGGGAGTTTTGTGCCCCGACGTTGCATGGCTTTTGCCATATTGATTTTTATTGCACCGACCGTAGTGCCGCCTGATCCTGGCGGCCACTTCTATTCTTTATCATTTTCCCAGAAGTTATCATTTTCCTGATCCCGGCAGGCTGACCGGACCGGGCAGGGAAAATGTATGGTCACAATGATTTTCTTGTTGGTTGATCAAGGCGGGATATAGTCAAGGCAAGGTGCGAAACGTCATCAGTCAATGCGTACCGTTTGATCATTTGCAAAGGATCGCCCCATGGATTGGTCACAGGTTTTGAGTTTTGCGCTGGTTGCGTCACTGCTTGTCATGTCGCCGGGGCCCAATGGCGTTCTGGTCGCCAAGACCGTGCCGACATCAGGACGCATGGCCGGGATGGCCAATGTGGCCGGATTTGTGACGGCCTTTTACCTGCACGGGACTTTGTCGATCCTTGGTATTTCGGTCATCCTTGTGCAATCGGCACAGGCCTTCATGATCGTGAAGTTTTTGGGGGCGGCTTATTTGTGCTGGGTCGGGTTCAAGGCACTGCGCGATGCTTGGCGCGGGGTGAAAACGGTTGCCGAAGTATCGCCGGCAAAGCGCAAGCGCACCCTGATCAAGGCCTATGGCGAAGGATTTCTGACCAATGCTTTGAACCCGAAAGTCTCGATCTTTTATCTGGCAGCGTTTCCGCAATTCATCCCGGTGGGAGAGGGGGCGGTGACCTCGGCCTTCATGCTGGTGTGCTTGCATGCGGCAATCAACGCCATCTGGTTTGCAGCCATGATCATGTTGCTGGCACGCCTGACCCGCTTTGCCGGGAGTGGCCGTTTCCAGCGCGCGCTTAAGGCAACCACTGGTGCAGTATTCATTGCCTTTGGCGTCAAGCTGGCAGCCCTTCGCCCATAAGGTTTGGCCAAGATATTCTGATAAGCCCGTTGGTCAGATTGATCGGCGGGCTTTTTATTTGCGCACGACAATCAGGGCCATGACGGCACAAAACAGGGCGAACAGAATGTCGCTTGCAGCGACGTTGTCTGTCACCAGTGCCTCAAACGCCGCAATTGGCAGAATGATCGAAGTCAGGACCAGAAAGACCGGGTTAAACAATTTCTGTTTCATCTTATGCGCCCCCGTTCATCGTCGTGATCAGAAGTATGCCCAGCGCCATGAAACCGCACAGTGCGGTCAGGATGACACCGGTTTTAAGAACGACCGACAGCACTGGTCCTTCCTTGCCCGACAGACCCACTGTTGAACAGCCAACCAGAATTTTTGACGGAGCCAGCATGCTGCCAAGTGATGCGCCCGTTGCTTGGGCAGCCAGAACAAGGGCGGTTGAAAGGCCGGAAAGTTCGGCAGTGTGGCGCTGGAACATGCCAAAGACAACGTTGGAATTATTCGTGCTGCCGGTCATGAAGGCACCAAGCGCACCGATTGCCGGTGCAATCACCGGATAGGCGACGGCAAAGGCCCCGGAAAAGACCGCAGCCCCGCCTTCGGCCAGGGCATAGGTCATGCCCGCATGGTCCATAATGATGGCAAGGCCGATCACCGGCACCATGCCGATACTGGTCGGAAGGCCGCTTTTCAGCGTGCGTTGCCAGATACGTTTGCCAATGCCGGCATCATAATGACCGCGCAGCTTGAAGAACGTAAAGCTGATGGCGGCGGTATAAAGCAAAAGCGCGCCGGGATGACCAAAGATCGCGATGGCCTTGGCACTTTCGGCTTCGATCACCCAACCGGCGGCCGTGGCCGTTTCCGGGAAATCAAGCGTGAAGCGGATATTGCCAAGCAGCATCTCGACCGCCGGAACAAAGGTCGCCATTGTGACGAGTACGATGAACACCAGATAAGGGGTCAGTGCCTCGATCAAGGGCATGTGCTGATGATCATCGGCAACCTGTTCAGCGACATCATCGGGATGTGGTTTCCAGAACCGGGTCACAATGATGGAGGCGACAAGCCCGGCGATCCCGGCGGTCAGGCCACCCAGCGTCCAGACACCGTAATTGGCCATGAAATACTGCACAACGCCCATCACGCCGGAAATCAGGACCAGCGGCACAATGCGACGGTGAATGGTGCGGAATCCGCCATCGAGCCACAAAACAGCCGCCCCACACACAAAGCCCGACAGGCCAAGAAGGATCGCCGAATAATGCGTCAATTCGGTGCCGGGAATGCCGGTAACACCAATCAATGCCTCGAACGAGGTTGCCATATTGCCAAACAGAACTGACCAGCTATGGCCGATCATCGGGGCGGCAACCGCCAACACCGGTGAAAAGCCCATGCCAAGCAAAAGCGGCGCAACGACGGCAATCGGAACGCCGAAGCCTGCCACACCCTGAAGGAAGCTTGCGAACACGTAGCCCAATATCAAAAGCTGTAGCGGCCGATCATCCGTGAGTGATCGAATGGCACGCCCGATGGTTTTGATCGCGCCGGCTTCTTCGGCCGCGAAATAAAGGATCAATGCCGCCCAGACGATATAAAGGATGTAAAGGGCCAGCATCACGCCCTTGGCCTGGGCGATGATCAGCATGTCTGTCGGCGCGCCAAAGAAGAATACGGCAAGGATAACGGTGACAAACCAGGCAGCCGCACCAGCACGCGCAGCGCCCCAGTTGACCTTGATCATAAGAAACAGAATGGTCGCAATTGGCAGGGCTGCCAGCAGGAAGTTGGTCATGAAGGGCGCACCATAACCTTTTGAAACAAGGGGCTATCGTTGAAGTCTTCAACGGGACGCGCATATTGTCCGACCAATGATGCAAGCGCAAGTGGTGTGTTCCGGTATTTCGTATGATGAAAGCAAAATGCCGGATTCACAGAGGAACCCGGCATTTGCAGAAATTAAGGTGCCGCATGGCCTTAGGCGCAGTCTTTGTTCTCAGACTTTGCGTTCATTTCGCCAAACAGCTCGGCAGCGATTTCAAAGGATTTCAGGCGTGCCGCCTGATCATAGATGTTGGCGGTGACCATGACTTCGTCGGCCTTGGTCATATAGGCGAATTCGCGCAGTTTCTTGCGCACCGTATCGCGCCCGCCGATTGCGGCATAGCGCATGGCGAGATCAACGCCAGCCTTTTCGACGCGGTTCCAGATTTCGCTCATATCCTTGACCGGTTTTGGCAATTGGCCCGGTGTCCCGCGGCGCAGGTTCAGGAACTGCTGCTGCATCGAGGTGGCCAGATATTCGCCTTCCTCGTCGGTGTCAGCCGCAAAGAAACCCATCGCGGCAACTGCATAGGGCTTATCAAGGGCTTCGCTTGGCTCAAAGCGGTTGCGATAAAGGGTCAGGGCATCCATCAGCATGTCGGGTGCAAAGTGCGATGCAAAGGCAAAGGGCAGGCCAAGGCGTGCGGCAAGATCGGCTGAAAACAGGCTGCTGCCCAAAAGCCACATCGGGACCTGCGACCCATAGCCCGGCACGGCGCGGATTGGCGGGTTGCCTTCAAGCGGGGCGAGGAAGGCCTGAACCTGCAATACATCCTGAATAAAGCGTTCCTCGGAGCCATGCATGTCACGGCGAAGGGCGGCTGCGGTGCGTTGATCCGTGCCTGGTGCCCGGCCAATGCCCAGATCAATACGGCCCGGATGAAGCGCATCAAGGGTGCCGAACTGTTCGGCAATCACCAGCGGCGCATGGTTGGGCAGCATCACACCACCTGATCCGACGCGAATGGTTTTGGTGCCAGCGGCGACATGGGCCATGACAACAGACGTCGCGGCACTGGCAATGCCGGGCATATTGTGATGTTCGGCCAGCCAATAACGATGATAGCCAAGCTTTTCGGCATGTTGGGCGAGGGCAAGTGTATTGCGCAGCGCATCAGAGGGATGTTCACCCGCATTTACCGGGCAAAGATCAAGAAGGGAATATCTTAGCATAGCCAGACTTTCGGTTTGGCGCGGACATCGCAGAAGTTACATATCTGCGGCGCGCCTGATTTCACAGTTGGCATTAATCTAGCGTGAATGAACCATCTTGCCAGTCCCTAACTGGAATGTTCATATACAGGCACAATCAAGGGACGTTGAAAATGTTGATTATTCTTGGTGGATTGCCCGGTGTCGGCAAAACGTCAATTGCCAGATTGGCGGCTCAGGAACTTGGCGCGATCCATCTGCGAATTGATACAATCGAGCAGGCTGTTATTGATTGCGGTGTCGTGCCATCCGATGAAATGGGCCCGGTTGGGTATGTCGCTGCAAACCGGATCGCGACAGATAATCTGCGCCTTGGCCACCTTGTGATCGGCGATGCGGTAAATCCGATCGAATTATCCCGCGCCGCGTGGCGAGAAGCCGCGATAATCGCAGACAAGCCTTTTGTGCAGATTGAACTGATTTGTTCTGATGTTGATGAGCATCGTTACCGGGTTGAAACCCGAAAGGGTGACATAGAAAACCTGAAACTGCCCGACTGGAAAAAGGTCTGTGATCGTGAATATCACCCCTGGCCGGATGTGGATCTGGTGATTGATACTGCTGCGCAATCGCTTTGTGCTTCTTCTGACATACTTGTCAGTTTTGTTCGGAAGAAGATCGCCAGTATCTGAATTAAAACATAGCTTTTCGTCTATTCATCAATTCTTGGCTGTCTGTGGGCGACAAGCGTACGGCTGACGAAATTGCGAAGAGCAATCGAGATATCGTTGCTGCGATAAGCCAGTGAAAGCTGTGCAATCGGCACTTCGCCTTCTATTTCGCGATAGGCGACACCCTTTGCCTGAAGCTGCGTCATTGGTTTGGGAACCAGCGAAAAGCCAAGCTCGGCCGCAACGAAATTGATCACGGACCCAAGCTGCGGAGCGATCTGGCCCATTTGCGGCTCAAACCCGGCGTCCCGGCAGGCGGTGACGACCTTGTCGTAATGGGTTGGGCCGACCGCGCGTGGGGTCAGGATCAGGGCCTCGTCACGGAGTTCGGACAGGGCGACCTTTTCACGTTGGGCGGCCGGGTGACCGGAGGGTAGGACAAGCACCATCGGTTCGCTTGAAATCACATGCAGGCGAATGCCATCGCCCGCAATCGTATCCTGGCGCAGAAATACAGCATCAAGGCGTTCATCTCGCAGGCCGGCGACAAGCTGTGCGGAGTTGGCTTCTTCGAGCGTCATTTCAACGCCGGGATAACTGCGCCGAAAATCACGGAACACGCGCGGAACAGACGGGCTGAATGCAGCGGACGCCGTGAAGCCAACCCGGATCGATCCGACTTCGCCGCGCCCGGCACGTTGGGCGGCACGAATGGCGCGCTCTGCCAGATCAGGAAATTGGGCGACGACCTCAAGAAACGCCATGCCTGCCTCCGTCAGTTCTGCGCCATGGGGGACGCGATGAAAAAGGGCCGTGCCGATTTCATTTTCCAGATCGCGGATTTGCTGACTAAGCGGTGGCTGCCCGATGCCGATGCGGGCCGCAGCACGGGTAAAATTTCCCTCGCGGGCGACGGCAAGGAAGTAGCGGATATGGCGCAGTTCCATTGGTGGTATATCCAAAAGATATCACAGAAGACAGTACCATATATTGGACGGATAGGCGCGATAGTGCAATCATAAGCGTCACCCCACGAACCATTCCAAAAGAGGTCGCAAATGTCTGTTTCCCGGGACAATGACCCAGAACAACATTCTGATAGTGCTGCTGATACGGCGTCATCTGATGCAACGCCCCCCATACGTTCGCAAAGCCCGCTCGCGTCCACCAACGCAAATGCGTCTGCCGATCCGGTGTGGATTAAACCGGGATCGGCCGCATTTCGCCGTATCAGCATTGCACTGTTTTTGGCCGGATACGCGACCTTTTCACTGATTTACTGTGTGCAGCCACTGTTGCCGGAACTTGCAAACCACTTTGTGGTTGGACCGGCTGAAAGCTCGCTCGCACTCTCATTGACCACCGGGTTTCTGGCCTTTGCCATTTTGCTGGCCGGTGCTGTGTCCGAGGCCGTCGGGCGCAAGCAATTGATGCTGATCTCTATCTGTGTGGCTTCGGTTTTGAACCTGATCGCGCCGTTTCTTTCCGATTGGCATGCCTTTCTTGTGGTGCGTGCGCTGGAAGGTCTGATGCTGGGCGGGGTTCCGGCCGTTGCGATGGCCTATTTGGCCGAGGAAATCGATCCCAAAGGCCTTGGCATGACGATGGGTATTTATATTAGTGGCACGGCGATCGGCGGCCTAAGTGGCCGTGTCGTGATCGGTTTCCTGACCGATCTGTTTGGCTGGCATGTTGCCCTTGGCGCGATGGGGGCATTGGGCCTTATCGCGGCCCTTGGGTTTGCCGTTCTGTTGCCGGCATCGCGGAACTTTGTAAAACGTCCGGGATTTCAGGTGGGGTATCACCTGCGGGCCTGGGGCGGGCATCTGAAACATGCGGGTTTGCCGTTTGTGTTCCTGATCGGTGCCTTTGCCATGGGCTGCTTTGTGACGGTGTTTAACTATGTCGGCTTCCGTCTTTCGGATGCGCCCTATGGCCTGTCGCAAAGTCAGATTGGGTTGATCTTTGTGGTCTATCTGTGCGGGTCGGTGACCTCATCGATTGCCGGTGCGCTATCAGACAAAATCGGACGTGGCCCTGTCCTAGTGGTGGGGCTGTTGTTGGCGGCGCTTGGTGTCGGACTGACCGTATCTGACAGCCTGTCGGTGATCATTGGCGGGATTGTTGTCCTGACCAGTGGTTTTTTCGTTGCCCATTCGATTGCCAGTGGCTGGGTCGGGCGGCTTGCCGAAACGGCCAAGGGGCATGCGTCGTCACTGTATCTTCTGGCCTATTATTTGGGATCAAGCATCATGGGATCGGTGGGTGGCTGGTTCTGGGATCAGGGCGGATGGAACGCGGTTGCGGGCTTTGCCGGATCTCTGTTGCTTTGCGCACTGTTATGCGGGCTTTACCTTTGGGGGCGCGCGGCAAAGGTTGTGCGTCAGTCACAAACCCGGGTTGCCAGAACGGCCTGATCAAAACAAAAACCCCCGCCATGATGGACGGGGGTTTTATCTTTTTGGATGGCTTTGTGTCGGGCCTAGAGCCAATTAGGCGTTGGAAGGCCTTTTTCCTTAAGGAAGGCCGGGTTCCAAAGCTTGCTCTGATAGCGGGTGCCAAGGTCACAAAGAATGGTGACAATGGTTTTGCCCGGACCGAGTTCACGGGCGAGGCGTACGGCACCGGCGACGTTGATACCGGTCGAGCCACCCATGCACAGACCTTCTTCCTTGAGCAGGTCAAAGACGATCGGCAGCATTTCCTCGTCCGAGATCTGGAACGGGTGATTGATCTCAACACCTTCAAGGTTGGCAGTAATACGACCCTGACCGATCCCCTCTGAGATCGAGCTGCCTTCGGATTTCAGTTCACCGAATTTGTAGTGGCTGTAAAGGGCCGCACCCATCGGATCGGCAAGGCCGATCTGGATGTTTTTGTTGCGATCCTTAAGCGCCATCGAAACACCGGCAAGTGTGCCGCCGGTACCAACCGCACAGATAAAGCCATCCACCTTGCCGTCGGTTTGTTCCCAGATTTCCGGGGCGGTGGTGTCGATGTGACCCTGACGGTTGGCGACGTTGTCAAACTGGTTTGCCCAGATTGCGCCATTGGGTTCGGACTGTGCGAGTTCTTCGGCCAAACGGCGCGAAACATGCACATAGTTGTTCTGATCGCGATAGGGGACAGCCGGAACTTCGCGCAGATCCGCACCGAGAAGCCGCAGCAGGTCTTTCTTTTCCTGGCTTTGGGTTTCCGGGATGACGATCACGGTGCGATAGCCCAGCGCATTGCCGACAACGGCAAGACCGATGCCGGTGTTGCCAGCCGTACCTTCGACGATGACGCCGCCCGGTTTCAGAAGACCGTGCGCCTCGGCGTCGCGAATGATGGCAAGGGCAGCGCGGTCCTTGACCGACCCGCCCGGGTTTGCGTATTCCGCCTTGCCAAGAATGGTGCAGCCCGTCAGCTCGGAAACCTTTTTAAGCTTCACAAGCGGGGTGCGGCCAATGGCTTCAATGGTGCCATTGCGAATGTCCATGACAGACTCCAAACATGGTGATTTCAAATGTGTTTGATAGTTGATTGGTCTTTTTGCACACAAAAGTCAAGGCAGATTAAAAAATATAACGTAAAGTTTGTGTGATTATTGTTTTTCTGAATAATTGCTTCAGCTTCCTCAAGCCTCTGAATTCTGCCGAAGTCGGTCGCGGTTTAGCATCAACCACTGAACGGCGATGGTCGTCATTGCATTGCAGAGTTGTCCATTCTGCAACATGGCAAAGCATTCTTCGGCCGACACTGTGAAGACGCGGATATCTTCACCTTCCTCGGCGACGCCATGCAGCCCGCCAACATTGGTGGTATCGACCTGACCATAAAAGAGATGGACCGTTTCAGTCGAGCATCCCGGTGTGACGTAATAATGCGAAATCAGTTCTGGCGATCCGATAAGTTCGCATCCAGCTTCTTCAAACGTTTCACGGCGTGCAACAGCTTCTGCCGTCTCGCCGTCTTCTATGATGCCTGCAACGATTTCGGTCAGCCAGACCGGCATTGTTGGATCGCTGTTGTTGACAGAAATGGCACCGGGGCGGAATTGTTCAATCAGTACAACTTCATCGCGGACCGGGTCATAGGGCAGGACGGCGACGGCGTGTCCGCGTTCAAGGACTTCGCGTTGCAGGACAAGGCTTTGACCACCATCAAATCGGTCATGTTGCAACTGATAGACATCAATCTTGCAGTAACCGTCCCAGCTTCGATTTTTGGCAATTATTTTAAATTTCATTTCTGTCACGGTGTTTCTCCCGGAAAATGTGCCATTGTCGATCTATTCAGTTGATTTATCGTTGCTCTTAATATTTTGTAGTTCTTATATATTCGGGCTGATCTGGTGTTATTTGATAGCATGATGTTTCTCATCGTGACCATATTTGCCGGGGCGAGGGTGGCATCCGTCGGTTTCAATTGCGTCAAAACTGATGTAATCTTTCGAATATGGTGCGCAGAGAAACAAGTCTTAGATAACTGTGCTTTCATTCAGGGTTTAGATGTGTCGGGGGATACAGGACGTTGATGCGGTTCGAACCAACAGAAATCGCACGTCTGTATGGGCGGTCACGCGTGGGCGTTGTTGTACACAAGGATCTCGAAGCTGTGTATGTCAACGATGCCTATGCGAAAATGCTGGGCCGTCGCGATGTCTCGGACTTTATGAGCGACCCGGACATGCGCCAGTATATTCCGCCCAGTTTCCATCACGAGGCGGACAAGCTTTCCAACAGTTTCCAGAAAAGCAGCGGTTTCCACGGCTGGAAGAAAGTCTATAATATCCGAACGGATGGAACGCCGGTCTGGATGGAAATCAGTGACGAGACCGTCGAATGGGAAGGCGGTAATGCGGTCCTGACCACGGCACAGATGATTGACAATGGCACGACTGCGATGCAGGTCGACCATATGCTGGGGCGGTCTTTCATTGGTGTGATGGTCCATCGCAACATGACTGCATTGTACGTTAATGAAAGCTTTGCCCGCCTAATGGGGGCAAAGGACGTCAGTGCCTTTATGGAAAATCCCAATATCCTCCGCTTTATCCCCGACGAAAATCGTCCGCGCGCAATCCGCCATGTCGCGGCAATTCTAAGCGGCGAACGACGCGGCGACCGGCACCGTGTTCGGGATATTCTCGATGATGGCAGTTCGGTCTGGCGTGACCTGACCGATGAACGCATTCTTTGGTATGACGGCAAACCGGCGATCCTGACGACTGCCCATGATGTTCGCGACGAAGTCGAAATGCATCAGCAACTTGTCCGGGCCAAAGCAAGCCTTGAACAGGCGGTAACCGAAGTGATCCGGATGGTGCCGTCGGCTGTCGCGATGCTTGATGACAAGCTTGAGGTTATTCATTTCAATCACGAGTTTTCCCGTCTTTTCGGTGGAGAAACAACGGATGGATCCGAACCGGTATTTGATATTTCAGCACTGCATGAATGTTGTGCCGAGATGATGCGAAACGGGCATGGCCATGCCAATATCGACGAAATGCAGACACCATCGGGCCGTCTTGCCGACATCCGCATGAACATGATGGATGATGGCGGTGTCATGGTATCGGCGACTGATATTACCGATCACAAGCGCAAGGAGCAGATGCTAGACACCCTGGCATCAACCGATGCGTTGACCCGTGCGCTTAACCGTCGCGGTTTTGAAAGCGCGGTTAGCAGATTGCGCGAAATTCGCCATCTCAAGGATAAAAGCTGGCTGTTCGGGTTGATCGTTCTTGATCTTGATTACTTCAAGGATGTGAATGATACCCACGGGCATGCGGTGGGCGACCGGGTTCTTGAGAGGGTTGCCGATACATTGCGTCAGGCGTTGCGTGACGACGATCTTGTCGTTCGTCTGGGTGGTGAGGAATTTGCAGTATTGCTGCCATCTGCGACGGCTGCGGTCACCAAGCGCATTGGCGAGCGTTTGTCGAACATGATCCGCGAAATCAGGGTGCCAATTGACAAGTCCGGTACGGAGTATGTCAATGTCACGGCCAGCTTTGGCGCAACGGTCGGCGGCGAGGGCCGGCAAAAATTCATCGAATTGTCAGAAGCGATGAAGGTCGCAGACGAAGCAATGTACGCCGCCAAGGATGCCGGACGTGATCAACTTGTCTTTCGCTTCGCCGGGCAAGAACAAGATAGCTGATCACCGGATCATCGATTATCATCGCTTTCCATCATGTTTTCCTGACATTCGATGCCGCACCTGTTTGGTAATTGCGTGGCAGTTTCTGTGCGAGGCCGTAATGCGTGTTCGTTCCATGACCGTTTCTGATGGTAATCGTGTTGTTGAAATCTATGGGCAGGCCATCAAATCGGGTCATGCCACGTTTCAGGAAAATCCGGGAACCTGGGAAGACTGGGATCAGGGACATTTGTCGGAATGCCGGCTAGTTGCCAGCGACGACAATGACATCGTCATTGGCTGGGCCGGGTTATCTGGCGTTTCAAATCGCTGTGTCTATCGCGGGATTGCCGAGATATCGGTCTATGTTGACCCAAATCATCACGGGAAGGGCGTTGGCAAAGCGCTGCTTTCAGCCTTGATTGCTGCCAGCGAGGAAAATGGTATCTGGTCGCTTGAAGCCGGTATTTTCCCGGAAAACGAAGCAAGCCTAGTCCTGCATAAGGCATTGGGCTTCGAGATCGTCGGCCGTAAGCGCGGCCTGGGGCGCATGGGCTATGGGCCGCTGGCCGGACAATGGCGAGATGTCATGCTGTTGCAGCGCCGCAGTCAGGTCGTTGGTGTCGAATAACTTAAAATCATATTGCGCATTTTTCCGCTTTGCGTGCGTAAATTGCGCGCGGAATGCGGTTTTTTCGAATTTGTATGTGGCTTGGTCGAAAACGTCCTTGGCACGCTTTAAATTCGCGCGGCAATAAGGTAATCAACAGGTCTGGGTAAGTGAGAACCCGTAGACGAAAATTTGCCAGGAGCGCCACCGTGAACGAGATCCGTAAAATTGCGCCTGTCGCAATCTGGGACAATTTCCAGAAACTTTGCGATACACCGCGTCCCTCCAATAAAGAAGAAGCTGTTTTAAAACTTCTGGAAAAGATGGCCGATGACAAGGGGCTTGCGCATTTCCTCGACAGCGGTGGCAACCTTGTTGTGTCAGTTCCGGCGACTGCCGGCTTTGAAGACCGCAAAATGGTGATCTTGCAGTCCCATGTCGACATGGTGACCCAGGCCAATTCCGGATCGACCCACAATTTCGACACCGACCCGATCCGCATGGTCATGGATGGGGACTGGATTACTGCCGATAACACCACCCTTGGTGCCGATAACGGTATCGGTGCGGCGGCAATGATGGGCTTCATGACCGAAGACGGTCTTGAACACGGCCCGCTTGAACTTCTGTTCACGGTTGATGAAGAACGCGGCCTGACCGGTGCGATGAACCTGGAACCGGGCCGCCTTAAGGGTGAAATCCTTCTGAACCTTGATACCGAAGACGAGTACGAGCTTTGTGTTGGTTGTGCTGGCGGTGGTGATCTGGTCGCAAGCTATGACTACACCGAAGAAGCCGTTGGCGCAGGGCAGGTGGCCCGCGATATCGCGCTGACAGGTTTGAAAGGTGGCCATTCCGGCATCGACATCATCCTTGGTCTTGGCAATGCCAACAAACTGATGGCGCGTTTCCTGCGCACCGCGATCCGTGATTTTGATGCGCGTATTGTAAAAATCAACGCCGGGACCGCCCGCAACGCCATCCCGCGGGAGTCGTTTGCGACCATCGTTCTGCCGGAAGGCAAGTTGTCTGATTTCGATGCGGCATTGAATGCTTTTGCCAGCGACATCAAAGATGAAATCGGCGCGATTGAACCGAAATTTGCCATTGCCGCAACCAATGCAGATGTCCCTGCAAAGGCAATGAGCGCAAAAGACTCCGAGGCGTTCAACAATGCCTGTGTCGGTGCGCCGAACGGTGTTCAGGCCATGAGTACCTCAGTCGAAGGCGTTGTTGAAACCTCGATCAATCTTGCCATCGTCAAGCTTGGCGATGGTAAGGCCAAGGTGACGCTGTCAGCGCGTAGCTCGATCAATTCTGCGCGCGATGCCATGCGTGAGGTTGCAACAGCGGTATTTGAGAATATCGGCGCATCTGTTGCCTGGGGCGATGCCTATCCGGGCTGGAAGCCTGATGCTAACAGCGAAGTGGTCAGCCTGATGAAGGCGGTTCACAAGGACATGTTTGGCAAAGAGCCGGAAATTCGCGTCATTCACGCCGGTCTTGAATGCGGCGTACTGGGATCGAAATACCCGCACTGGGACATGGTATCGTTCGGTCCGACCATCAAACGCGCGCACAGCCCGGATGAATGCGTCCATGTGCCAAGCGTTGCGCGTTTCTGGGACTATCTTCTGGCTGCACTGAAGGCGATCCCGGCCAAGGGATAAGGCCTTAATCGGATTTGATGACGTTGATGCGACTGATCGGGAAGCCGGTCAGTCGCATTTGTTTTCAGCACACCAAGCATCGCGGGCATCAGAACCATTTCCCGGAACCAGTGCGTCAAGGTTCACAAAGCCGTTTTCACCGATGCTGGTTTCGATTTCGATCCAGAATCCCTGACTGTCGCCTGCGACATAGACAGTTTCAAAGCGCGTCAGGCGGCGAATGATGGTGTCATTGACACTTGGGCCATCGCGAAGGTTCAGAAGTTCACGATCGACATAATAGGGTTCGCGTTCTTCGCCAATCAGGTCCTTGACCTGACGGGTGATCTCTGTGCCTTGGCGGGCAACCAGTTCAGGGATGTCACGGGTGACAAATCCCTGGCCGGGGCCAAAGGCAATCAGGGCTGCAAAAATTAGCAAAAACAGCGGACTAAGATGGAGCAGGGCATCGAACATGCCCGCACGCTTCCACTCGTCGCGAACGCGCCGTGCGGGTTGTCCGTCATCCAGACGGCGCTGGGTTGCGCGAACCTGTTCGGCAAGGGCAGAGCGGTTCGAACCGATAAAATCAAGCGCCTGCATCAGAACAGCGCGCGCAAGCGGCTTGTTGCCAGACCGTTCAAAGGCATTGGCCTGGGTAAACAGCATTTTGGCGTTGCCTTCCGGCGGGAAAGTGCCGCCCCGCATGTTGCCAACAATCGCCTTCCAGGCCGGTAAAAAGCTCTTCCAGCCCCAAAACCCGCGCAGCCAGGTCTTGAAACTGGCCTTAAGCGCCATGCGTTTTGCGCCCTTGGGGGCAAGGTTGGCGGTGATGGTTTCAATGTTGCAGGAATTCAGAAAACCACGCACGACCTTGAATTCCACCTGACGGGGTTGGGCCGATACAACGCCAGTGACCGCGCACTGGATGAAGCCTTGAGCGTTGGGTTCGGTCTTTTTGCCTTTGTGGCGACGCGCGCCGGGATGAATGTTGCTTTTGCGTGCATTGGCCTTGGCCTGCTGTTCGCGGTAGGCCTGATTGGCGCGGGCAAACTTTTCCTCGGCAGTTTCCTTGGCTTTTTCCTGTTTGCGCCCGGCGCCAGCAAAGCCCTGTTTCTGGCGGTTCGCATTTTGCGGACCCGCTGCGTTCGGGCCATAAGCGGTCGATGTCCCGTTGCTGGTTGTACCGGACTTTTGGGCTCCTGAGGGCGCATTGCCAGATTGCTTGGGCGGTTTGCGTTCGCCAATCAGGATTTCATAGGCTTCGGTAATGTCCTTGAACCTGTCCTCGGAGTCCGGGTCCGTGTTGCGGTCCGGATGAAATTCAAAGGCCAGTTTGCGATAGGCCAGTTTGATTTCCTTTGCGCTCGCCCCCGGCGCAATGTTCAGCATGCGATAATAAATGCCGAGGTTATCGGTGTTCATGATGAATGAAAATTCCTGTCAGGCATGCTTGTCAGCGCAGTAATCCAGCAAACGACAATTTTATCGATTGTATTTCGCGGTGCAATCATATGCTGGAAATCTTAACACGTTGTCACTTTTGGCTAATTGCCATATTTTCAGGAATCGCAAGTGCACGCGATGCGAACAAACAGGTAAACGCCTTGAAACTGAAATTTTGGCAACGCAAGTCTGATGCGGATGGTGATGGGCCCGAAAAGGGCGGAGGTTCCGTTGGCGTCGCCCAAGGCGAGGCACCCGAATTCGAAATGCCGCCGGGACATCACCTTGATTTCGGCACGCGGATGCGCGCGAAATGGGAAGGGTACGACGACCCTGTTGAATACTATCTTCTGCAGCTTGAAATCGATGCCTATACCGACTGGTTGCGCAAGATGCGTGTCTGGCTTGCCCGTCCGGTCGAGCCGGAGCTTAGTGAGCTTGCCCTTGATGACGAAATCGGTCGCTGGCCGCCGGATCGTATCCGGCTTTATGACAAACTGTTTGATCACGGGATCATGATGCCGGGCGGTCATGAATACGCCCTTGAGCTTGCCAAGCCGCTGGCACTTGATGAAACACTCAGTTGTCTTGAAATTGGTGCAAAGCTTGGCGGTGTGGCCCGCTTGCTGGCAGACCGTCTTGGCGTTTGGGTGACGGCGCTGGAGCCGGACGGCGAGCTTGCACTTCTGGGCATGGAACGATCTGTTCAGGCCGGTGTTCAAAAGAGAGTCCCGGTTCAACCACTTGACCCGCTTCAGCCAGAGCTTCGCAAGGGTTATTTCAACGTCGTTTATTCCTATGGCGAGCTTTATAAGATCCCGGAAAAGGAAACCTTTCTCAAAGCTTTGGCCGAAACGCTGCGCGATCATGGGCAGCTTTTGGTTACAGATTATGTTCTGACGCGTGATCTTGATGAAAATGAGTTGGCAAATTGGGCTAGGCTTGAAGGCGAAGAGCTGTTTCCGTGGACAGCACAGGAGTACAAATCCCGTCTTGGCCAGCTGAAATTTGATATCCGTATTGCCAAGGATGAGTCGGAAACGCATCTGAAGCATATCAAACTGGCCTGGATGACGATGCTTTCAGACATTCAGAAAGCCGGTCTGGACCCCGATATCATGGATTATCTGGAGCCAGAGATGGAAATGTGGATGAATCGCGTAAAAATGCTTGAAAATGGCAGCCTGGCCTTTTATCGGTTCTACGCAACGATCAACTGAGTGCTCAGGTTTAAGATCCTGAGCCGAGACTGCTGCTGGCGACGCAGAGGGGATTTGTTCCACTTTCTGTCGCCGCAACCTGTTTTAGGTGTTGACAGGGGCATGTCGTACTTCTATTTTCCGGCTTCCTCGAAGGGGCCAAGTTTCTAAGGTTTAAGATTATGAAGATCCGGAACTCATTGAAATCCGCGAAGCTGCGGGAAAAAGGCTGCCGTATCGTGCGCCGCCGTGGCCGCGTATACGTGATCAATAAAAAGAACCCGCGTTTCAAGGCGCGCCAGGGTTAATTCCCGGTACCTTGTTCTAAGGTTTTACAAAACGCCGCATCGGTTTATCCAATGCGGCGTTTTGTTGTTTGTATTCCTTGAATGATGAAGGGGGCAGCAAATGCCCCCTTTCTTTATTTGTCGGGCCGGGTTGTAAACAGCTCTGTCGTGGTATGACGTCCGCGCAAAAGCACATCGCCTGCCTTGGCAACGCGATCAGGATCGGCCAGCAAGTTGCGGGTTGTCTCCGAGATCAGGATTTGTGTTCCCAGAACCTTGTTTTCCTGTTCAAGGCGTGATGCTGTATTGACGGCATCCCCGTGGACAGTGAATGACAGACGGGCTTTCGCGCCGACATTCCCGGCAACCATCGGTCCGGTATTCACACCACAGCGAACCTTTAACTCAAGGCCCTCGAACTTGCGCTTTTCGACTTCGCTTTGCAGGGCAATGGCGCTATCGACAGCGGCATCTGCGTGGTTCTTTAAGTCATCAAACACGTTATAGACCGCAAGGATCGCATCGCCCTGGAACTGGGTAATGATGCCGCCATGACGTTCGATGATCTGCGTCGCACAGTCGAAATAGTCATTAAGCATCGCAATGATCTGTTTCGGATCAAGGCTTTCGCACATCGAAGTGAAACCGACGATATCGACAAAAAGGACGGTGGCTTCGGAGGTTTGCGGCGGCAGGACGCCGGAATCATTGCCCGATGCCAACAGCTTTTTGGCAATGGATTGCGGTACGAACTTACCAAACAGGCTGGTGATACGTTCACGATCATGTACGGCCATCATCATGTGATTGAATGATCGCGCGGCATCGTCATATTCACGAATGCGGCTGCCTTTAAGTTGCGGCACATCGATTGATGCGATGTCTTCGTCTTCAAAGGCGCGCGCAGCACTGGCAAACCGGCGGATCGGCTTGGTGAAGTGTCGCGACAGGACGATGGCAACGATCACTGACAGGATAAAGACGGCACCGCCAAGAACAGAGGCCAGAACCAGTCTGTCCCATTCATCGTCAAACAATTCCTGGTCAAAATACATGCCGATTACGACCGGTGAAATTGGTGCGGTTTGAACCTGACGTGTGACGATCAGGTGATAGCGATCATTGTACTCAAGCCCCGAAAGGCGAATGCCGCTGTTGTGGCGCTCGTCATCGGGATCAAGCCGGATGCTCTCGGATTTTCCGATATTGGCAAGAACAGGGTCGCCAATGTCATGAATGGTGGGCAGGGGAATCGGGCTGCGGGCGATGTTATCGCCATTAACCGGCTCGGTTGACGTTTTTTCCCCCCAGTTGCGCAATCCCGGATGGGCCATGACCCGATTGCCACCAATCAGAACAAACGGTGTGCCTGGCAAATCTTCGCGCCCGCGGATGAGGCTTTCGGACAGATTGGACAGCGACAGATACTGAATGAACGTTCCAAGATACTGCCCGTCATAAAACAGCGGTACCCAGCTTGTCAGGACGGTGCGGTCAAAATAGGGGTCCCAACGCGGATAGCCCGTGCGGTTGCTTACAGGGCCGCGGATATGCGCAAGCTCGGAAAACAGCATGTCGTCTTCGGGCAGGGTTCTTCGAATGTCGCTCATGTCTTCGGGATTAAAGCCGATAAATTCACGTTCCCCGGTCACAAGCCCATAGGCCATGACACCCATGTCTGCCGCCGCAAGGGCGCGCATTGTGCTGGTCCAGCCATACTGAAAACTTGGATCAAGTGCGCCACTGGCGACCTGTTCTGCGACCCAGTCAGAACGTTGTTCGACCTCGTCCATGCGTTCATGCATGGTGCGCTGCACCGATGTCAGGTCAACATCAGCCAGCATCACCCACAGATTGCGGGTGTTTTCATAGGCCGTTCCAAGACCGACATAAAGGGATAGTCCGACGCCAAAGACACTGGTGGCGATAAAACCGGCAAGCAGTACAGAAAGGACTGAATATCTGCGTTTTGATTTCAATCGGTTTTCTTCCAGAAAAGAGGTTTTCCCCAACCCCGCGCCGATCTTAGCGGCGATCGAACTTTGTTGAAAGGATGATTGAACTTGATGTGCGTTTTATCCCCGACATTTCCCCGATCCGGTCAAGCACGCCATCAAGTTCTTCGGGCGTGTTTGCGGCGACCTCGGCAATCAGGTCATATTCGCCTGAAACCGCAAGGCACCGAATGCAGTGCGGGACTTTCTGAAGCGCGCCCACGACGCCTGCCGACTGCTTTTGTTCAAGCTGTATCAGGACTTCTGCCAGCAAGACGGGCTTTGCCACATCGCCAAGCTGAACGGTGTAACCCTTGATGACTTCTGCCTTTTCAAGGCGTTCCAACCTTTCCTGAACGGCGCTGCGAGACAGACCGACTTCACGTGCCAAGGCAGCGGTAGGAATGCGGGCATTTTCCTGCAGGCGTGCGATCAGTTGGCGGTCAACTTCATCAATCTGACGTTTCATCGGTTTTACCCATTAAAATGACGGGGTTTTATTGTGTTTTGACAGTATTGCCGGGTTGAAAGCGTTCGTCCAGCGGCGGAACATTATCGGGCAAAAACAAAACATGATCAGGGCAGGTACGACATCGACGGTGAAGGTGTCTGCTCGTTCGGGAGTTAGAGAAAATGAAAAAGATTTTGATCCTCGGTGCCGGGAAAATTGGTCGCATTGCTGCGGTGATGCTCAATGAAAGTGGCGATTATGCGGTGACGCTGGCCGATGCCAGTGGTGAAATGCTGGAAATCTGTGCCGAAGACAACGCAGCGACCTTGGTAAAAGTAGATGTCACGGATGAGACCGCACTCACCGATGTTGCCAAAGGACATGATGCGATCCTGTCGACATGCCCGTTCTTCTTGAACGTGGCGATTGCCCGTGTCGCACGCGCGGTTGGGGCATCCTATTTTGACGTTACCGAAGATGTCGAAACCACCCGCGCCATTCGCGAAATTTCCAAGGGTGCGCAATGTGCCTTTGTGCCGCAATGTGGTCTGGCGCCGGGATTTATTTCCATTGCGGCACATGACTTGTTCAAGCGATTTGATCATGTAAACAAGCTTCGTTTGCGTGTCGGGGCTTTGCCGCAAAATCCGACCAACCGTTTGAAATATAACCTGACCTGGTCGACCGACGGGCTGATCAACGAGTATCTGAATCCTTGTGAAGCGATCATGAATGGCAAACGGGTCGAAGTGCTGCCCCTCGAAGGCTATGAGCGCTTTACCATCGACGGTACGGAGTATGAGGCCTTCAATACATCGGGTGGCGTGGGCGCGCTGTGTGACATGCTTGAAGGCAAGGTTGATAACCTTGACTACAAGACCGTGCGGTATCCGGGGCATCAGGAAATTCTTAAAATCCTGATCGAGGACCTCAGACTTGGCGAACGCCCGGAGATGATGAAGCAAATCTTCGAAAATGCCCTGCCAGTCACCAAACAGGACGTGATCGTTATCTTTGCCGATGCTGTCGGCACGCGGCGCGGCGAGCTTTGTGAAGAGAGCTTCATTCGCAAGGTCCATGGCACGCGTGTTGGTGATATGGACTGGTCGGCAATCCAGATTACGACATCGGCCGGATTGTGTGCCGTGATGGATATGGTTCTGACCGGTAAATTGCCGGCAACCGGTTACGTGCGACAAGAAGAAGTCAGGCTGGAAGATTTTCTGGCAAACCGGTTTGGTCGATACTACAGCCACGCTGGTTGAGTATTCCCAACGATCAGCATTTGATATTTTGTACTGAAACCCTCCGGAGGTAATTCCGGAGGGTTTCTTTATTTTTCAATGCTGTATGTGGGGAAGTTTTCCTGATTTTTCAGAAAAAGGTGTTCTTACAACCGATTAGAACAGCGATGACTTCGCCGTCATGAATTGTTTTGAAAAATTCCATCAAGGACGTGGTTTGTTAACGGTTGGACCTTATGGTGGGACGAAATCTGCTTTCTCTTGGGTAATAGGTATTCCTTGTCTGATTTTGCCGACATCTACCGTTCTGCATTGAACCTGTATGAGGCAGGTCGATACGCAGAGGCAGAAGAATCCTGTCAGCGAATGATCCGATCATTCCCACAGGCCGCAGAGGCAATGCATCTGGCCGGTCTCGTTGCAATGCGCCATGGTAATCAATCCCTGGCCGCAGAGCGTATGGGGCGCGCCGCCATTGCCGATGCCAATAGTGCAGAAATTCAGCATGACCACGCGCAGGCCCTTAAGGCCATCGGCAAATTGCGCGATGCCGTTGGTGCGTTCAAGCGGGCCATTCGTCTGTGCCCGGATGCCCCGGCACTTTATTGCAATATCGCCAATACCTATCGCCAGCTTGATGAACTTGAAGACGCGCGGGAAAATTATGAACGCGCGCTCGAACTGGCCCCGGATGTCGCCGAAATTCATGCCAATTATGCCGCCTGCCAATATGCAATGGGCGATATCGATGGCGCTGAAACGTCTTGTTTGACCGCGCTTAAGATGCGCGACGACATCGTCAATGCATTGGTTCTGATCGGGCAAATTCGATTGGATCAGGGCCGCACAGTTTCCGCAAGCGAGCCGTTGCGCCGTGCGCTATCGCTTGAACCCGGACATCCGCGCGCATTGACCGCCTATGGCGATGCACTTTTCCAACTGGGTCAGTTTGCCGGTGCGCAACATTGCCTTCGGCAGGTTCTGGCTCTTGATCCGGATGACGCCAAGGCGCGCAGGACGCTTGCGTTGCTTAATTTGCGTGTCGGGCAGGGGCTTGAGGCGATTGGTGCGCTTGAGCCGCTATTGGCCCACAGTCCGGAAGATCCGCAATTACTGCTGATGATGGGCGAGGCGCTTAGCCTTGTTGGCCGTCATGGCGAGGCCGTTGAACAGTTTGGCGCAGCCATCGGGGCCGGTGGTGGTGATGACGCGGTTTTCCGTCTTGCCGTCGAGCTGGCTGAAGAAGGCGATACAGGCTCTGCGCAGTCGGTCCTGCAAAGCGGCATAGATCGCAAAATTGCCGCGGGCGAGAATACTGCGCTGTTCCGCACAGCACGCCGTTTGTTGTTTGCCCCCGTGCCGACCGATCTTGCCGCCCAGAATGATGAAGTCGTGCGTGATCTTCTTGATGATACGCTTGATGAAGACGCGCTTGAGCCGGACCTTGAATTTGTTGGTTCTGACCGGATCGATCCCATTGTTCTGACCCGCTTTCCGCCGGTCTGGCGCGCCGCATTGCGCCCGGAAGGGGACAAACAGTTGCGCGCTGTTGGCCATTATTGGGAACGCCTGGTGTCAGGTTATGATGTGCCGGAAGTCAGTGCATCTGCCACACGGATCGGTGGGAAAATCCGGATCGGTATCGTTTCGGCGAATATGTGTGACAATGGCGTCGGGCGTTGGATCGAAGGCCTTGCAGAGGCGATTGATCGCGACCGGTTTGATGTGACAATCATTCGTCCGCCGACGGGCGAAGACGACATTACCGCCCGCATTGACGAACATGCCGACCTTGTCGTGCCATTGCCGCTTGATCCGTTGCATTCGGCACGGGTGATTGCAGGGCTTGGTCTTGATGTTCTGCATTATGTCGATCCACAGGCGGATGCCTATACGATGTTGCTGGCAAGCTGGCGCTTGGCGCCGCTTCAGATTTCAGGTGGCGGGATTGCAGCGACCAGTGGTCTTTCCAACATTGATTATCACCTGATCGCCGAGGATTGGGAAACAGCCGGCGGTGAAAAGCGATTCAGCGAGAAGCTGGTGCGCCTTCCGGGCTTGTTTGTGAATGCCACCCCGCCCGAACCTGTCGAGATGTCGACAACAGAGTTGCAGCGGCGCTGGCGATTGGCGCAGGACCGCAATACCTATTTGTGCCCGCAGCCGCTTGATGTTCTGACGGCCGAATTTGATCCGCTGATTGCCGAAATCTTGCGGCTGGATGAAACCGCAGAGCTTCTGTTGATTGCGCCGGAGCGTGATAGCTGGGATGCGGCATGGGGACGCCGGTTTGCCATTAATCACGCAGATGTTGCCGGTCGGATGCGGTTTGTGAATGTGCGCAACCGGTCCGATTTGCTGTCGCTTCTATGTGCTGTGGATGTCGTGCTTGAAAGTCCGGCATGGAATGATGCGATGCTGGCCTTTGATTGTCTGGGGCTTGGTGTGCCGCTTGTTACATTGCCGGGCAACGCCGCACGATCACGCAGAAGCCATACCTGTTATCGCCAGATATCGGTCTTTGATTGCGTCGCCTACCATTCGGCCGACTTCGTCGACACGGCCCTGACGCTTGCGACCGATAAACGCCGTCGCTCGGTCGTTTCGCACGCCATCAAGAGCCGGTCACACATTCTGTTTGGCCAGAAATCATCCTTTGATGCATATATGCAGTTTCTTGATCGATCAATCGCACTGCCAGCCGATAAAGTGATTTAATTTCCGATAGATAACCTTGAAACTACCCAATCGACTCACAAATTCTAAGGTGATGTTTGTATATGGCAGTGATGCCAGACCCGGTTGAGGTAGTTTTATGGCCTTGCGTTTTTCCAAGGGGCAGATTGTCCGTCTGACTGTCGCCTTGGCTATTGTCGTTATTGCGATCTGGCAACTCGCACCACTTACCGTTTCTGATATTCGCCCGAACGGCGTTGTGAATGCCAAATTGGTGACCATTCAGGCACCGATCAGTGGTCAGCTTGTTCGCGCAATCCCCGATGTCGGAGAACCCGTTTCGGCCGGGTCGATTGTGACAAGAATAACCGATGACACCGAACCCCAGGCGCTGCTTGCCCAGCTTGATGGTGAATACCAACTGCTGCGGTCGCGAAAAACGGCGTTGATTGAAAAGCTGTCGACCCTGAATGGCCTGCGCCGCGAACTGGGCGAGCGCGTCCGTGAAATGGTGACCGGCTCAATGGAAAGCTTGCATTACAAAATGCTTGAGGCAGCGGCCCGCCAGAAAGGCTGGATGTCGGTCGTCAAGGAACGTGATCTGAGCCTTGCACGGCAGAAAACCCTGTTGGCTGATGGCCATGTCGCCAAGGCGCGCGTGGAAGAAGCCGAAAGCCTGCTTGAACAGGCCCAGCAAGAGGTAGAGCGCGCACGCGCCGATGAAGAACGTTACCGCAAGGAATCCGGGGCGCTTGAAAAAGGTGTCTTTGTCGGGGACGGGCAAAATGATGTGCCATATTCCCAGCAGCGTCTTGACGAAGTCGTTCTTGCGATTGCGGATCTGAATGTGCAACTGACCGAAACCAACGGGCGCATGGCATCACTTGAAAAGCAGCTCCGCGATGAAAGTGCGCGTGCGGGGCGTCGCGAATCCATGCTGGTGCGCAGTCCGATTGACGGGCTGATATGGCGGCGCATGGCCACCGAACTTGCGACGGTTACCAAAAACAATGACTTGGCAAAAATTCTGGATTGTTCAGACATTCGCATCGAGGTGCCGGTCGATGAAAGCCTGTCTGATCGGATGGAAATTGGGGCAGTTGTCTCGGTTCGCCTGCAAGGATCACCCGAAACGTTTGAAGGGATCATCAGCGGCGTGATCGGGACCCGTGCGGTATCGCCGGAACTTGAATATGCAGCCTTGCCGCCGTTGCTTAAGAAGGATGAAGTCCTTTTGGTCGTCAATATTCCCGAATCCGGCTTTGAAGATCGCCCCGAGACCTTCTGTAATGTCGGTCGTCGCGCCGAAGTCAGCATTCCAAGCCGACTTCATAGCTGGTTTGGCGAGAGCGACCCGTCATAATGAACGCGATGGCGCAATTCGCACCGCTGGCACTTGTTGTCGGTGTCATGATGCTGGCGTCACCCTTTCTGCGTCGTGACCGGTTATGGGCGCGTTGGCTGGTTGTGGTTTTCCTGATCGCGCTGATTGCGCGGTATTTGCCGTGGCGGATCACCGAAACAGTTTTGCCAGCCGACCTCACCACGTTTCAGGGCTGGTGGATTGTTTTCCTGTTTGCGATCGAAATCGTGTTTCTGTGTGACATGCTGCGTCAGTCGCTTATTCACTGCAAAATCGTAGATCGCAGTGCTGAAGCCGATCAGGCCTATGCCAGATTGTCCGCCCGGCCGGTCGAAAGCTGGCCAAGCGTCGATGTCTTCATTCCAAGTTACAACGAACCGCTTGATGTGCTTGAGCGCAGCATTGTCGGTGCCTTGGCGATTGATTACCCGAACAAGACTGTCTGGGTGCTAGATGACGGCAAGCGGGACTGGTTGCGTGATTTCTGCAAGGAAAAGGGGGCCAAGTACCTTACACGCAAGGACGGGACCCATGCCAAGGCCGGTAATGTAAACAATGGGCTGGCACATTCCAGTGGTGACCTTGTCTGTATTTTTGATGCAGATTTCGTGGCTTATCGCCACTTCCTGAAACGCGTGGTCGGATTTTTCGAAGACCCGACAATTGGTATCGTCCAGACGCCACAGCATTTCTTCAACAAGGACCCGATGCAGCGCAATCTTTGGATTGCCGATCGGTGGCCGGATGAACAAAGGCTATTCTTTGATCATATTGCGCCGTCCGTTGATGCATGGGACTCAATGTTTTGTTGTGGATCTTGCATGGTCATGCGGCGCAAGGCGCTGGATGCCATCGGTGGTGTGCCGACCGCGTCCATTACCGAAGATATCCTGACCTCGCTTGAGATGCTGCGCGAAGGCTATCGCACCCGTTACCTCAATGAAAAACTGTCCATCGGTCTTGCGGCCGAGAGCCTTCTTGCATTCCACACCCAGCGTGAACGCTGGTGTCAGGGTGGTATTCAAACGTTGTTTTTAAAGGCGGGGCCGCTGGGGCCGGGGCTTTCGCTTTGGCAGCGGATATTGCTGTTTCCGATCTATTGGGTGTTTCATATCCCGGCGCGCTTGCTGGTGATCATGATCCCGATTTTTTATTTCTGGTTTGGCCTGCAACCGCTTGAAAATGCGCGAAGTTGGGAAATTTTCTATTGGCAATTGCCGGTTTTGATCGGCGGCTGGGCAACGGCGATGTGGCACAATGGCAGGCAAGCCTATCCTATCGTCAATGAAGGGCCCGCAGTGCTGGTATCCCTCAGGCTGTTTCCAATTGTTGTGTCATCTTTGATCCGACCGTTCGGGCGCCCGTTCAAGGTGACACCCAAGGGATCCCAGTCCGGGGTGGGGAACTCTAGGACCGAGGCAATCATTCTGGGCGTACTGTTCGTTTTGACGATTGGCGGGTTCTTTTACAACATCAACACCGACATCCGGATCATTGATAACGCCGACTTTCTGCTTGTTGGGGGATTATGGGCCGCAATCAATTCGCTGACATTGCTTGTTGCGATTTTGATTTGTTTTGAAAGCCCGGTACAGCGCCAACAGGAACGGTTCCCGACCAGTTTGCGGGCAAAGATTACGGCAAACAGTAACGATGACCCGCTTGATATGACGATCACCGATATGTCATTGGGCGGCGCACGCGCGATGAGCCCTGTAACGGATATTGATCGTGACAGGTTCCAGAAGGGGGCATTAATCAAGCTCGATGCCGAAGAACTGCCGCCGCTAGACGCCAAACTGGCGCGGGCCTTTGTGAATGATCAGAAACAGCTCGTCCTGACACTCGATTTCACGCCGGAGCCCGCCGGCGACGTACGTGATGCGCTGATCCGTGTGCTTTACACAACCGGGATAGATAACGCATCAAAACCGGCAGGCAGTTTTGCGCTTTGGGGTGCGTTGTTGCGCCGGATTTTCGGACGTGGTCCTGTCAAAAGCTAGGACGCCGACGACGGGTTAAGGTTAGCTCAACGCGTCAATGTCGGCTTCGGAAAGGGCCGCTGGCACAATGGTCAATGGCAGGCGCAATTGACCGACGGTATCGCTTTTGGTCAATGCCGTGATCAGCGGGCCGGGGCCTTCACTTGTTGTGCCTGCGGCAAGGACCAGAATGGAAATCTGTTCTTCTTCGTCAAGAAGGTTCAACAATTCGTCCTTGAGACGTCCTTCGCGGATGAACAGAAGCGGCATGCTTCCGGTTTGTTCATGCACATAGGCGGCCAACTCGTTCACACGGGATTCTGCCTCGTCACGGGCTTCTTCCTTCATCAGATCGCCAACCGCCATCCAGTGCTGGAACTCGGCCGGTTCAATGACGCTGAGAAGGGCGACACGACCGCCGGTATGTTGTGCGCGACGGCAGGCATAACGCAATGCCTTGGTCATCTCGTCGCTGTCATCCACGACAACAAGAAATGTCCTGTTCGAAGTCGCACGAAGTTCCTGATCGGCATCAAAAGAAGGCATATGGGTTCTCTGAACAGTTGCACTCAACCGCTGCGACACTGAACAGATGTGGGACTGTTGTTACGAGCGGACAGTCAAATTGTGCCGCAACTCAATGCCGGTTTCCAAGTGATTTTTGGTAATAGCGACAAAGATTTATGCGTTGCGTTATTGATTGAGGTAATGCTGCGGTTGCGAAGTCGCAAGGACCGTTAATGCGCGTTTTGAGGGTGAGCAGGCCCGCACGCTGTTAGCGTTTGCGGAATACGACACTGGCAATCCAGCCCGCAACCACGGCGATGATCACGGCAATAATGCCGTAAAGGGCCGAGTAGCGATGAGCGAATTCATAAACCTCGGCACTGATGCCGGTTTTTGAAACAACCAGTGGTGTGGTTTTGACGCTGGCAACGCGGCCATCCCGGATCAGATACACATTGATGGTATAGGTTCCCGTAGGGGTATTGGCCGGAAAATGGATGTCAGTTCGAAACAGCTGATTGGACAGAAAACTGATTTTGGCCGGGCGTTCCCCAAACAGACCAGCACCTTGCATATTGCGCACCAGCGCCTCGCGATAGACTTTTTGATCATCATCGCTCAACTTGCTTTCGCCGATAAAGCGTTGGTTTTGAAGGCCAATGCGATAATCAAGCAAGACTTCGGGGGATGCGATGATATCCATCGGGCGGTTTGATGCGCTGGCATAATAGGCAGGCACGTTCTTATAGCGTGCGCTTTCGCTGTTAACCCAAATGCCGACTTTACGCTCTTTTTTTCGGACCACCATGTCCTGATCCGGGCCACGCACGGTGACGACGACGTCACCTTCTTCTTCGACCGCGCCAAACAACAGAACGTTGGTTCCGGTAAATCCGGTGGTGATAGCAACAAGATGGTTGGACAAATCGACAACCAGCGGGTCAGCAGATGCCTTTTTGGGGCCAGCCCCGATACTCAAAAGCGGCAGCGCTAGGGCAATCATAAAAGCGACCCGAATGGCTAAGGGTACTGTCATCACAGATCCCCCGGCATAACGGAATAAAGGTCGCTTGGTGTAATCACCAGATCAAACAGAAGCTTCAGGCAGACCGACAAAACCAAAAGGCCGAGCAGGGCACGAAGATGCTCTGCCTTGAGGCGGGAGCCAAACTGCGCACCAAACTGTGCGCCGATAACCCCGCCAATCAGCAACAGGATGGCAAGGGCCACATCAACCGTCTGGGTTTGCACCGATTGCAGGAAGGTGACGTTGGCCGTGACAAAGATGATCTGAAACAGCGATGTGCCAATGACAACCCCGGTCGGCATGCCCAACAGATAGATCATGGCCGGCACCATCACAAAGCCGCCACCAACCCCCATCAATGCGGTCAGCATGCCGACAAAGAAACCAACGGCAAGCGGCAACAGGGCGCTGATATAAAGCCCGGAGCGGTAAAACCGCATCTTCAAGGGCAGGCCGTGAATAAAGCTGTGTTGATGTTTCTTGGATCGGCGGATTTGGCCGCCGCGACGCCGTGTACGGAAAATGGCGCGTGTGGCTTCAAACAGCATCATACCGCCGATGATACCAAGGAAGATCACGTAACAGAGCGAAATGACCAGATCGATCTGACCAAGCGAACGTAACCAGGCAAACACCCAGACACCAACGGTCGACCCGACAATACCGCCTGCCAGAAGAACCAGGCCCATCTTGAGGTCGACATTGCCGCGCTTCCAATGGGCGAACACACCCGATACAGAAGATGCGACGATTTGGTTCGCGGCAGTTGCCACGGATACGGCCGGGGGAATACCGTAGAAAATCAAAAGCGGCGTAATCAGAAAGCCGCCACCAACGCCAAAAAGACCCGACAAGAAGCCGACCCCGCCGCCCAGTCCCAAGATCAGAAATATATTTACCGATATCTCGGCAATCGGGAGATAGATTTGCATCGCGGGCGGGCTAACAGCGTTTGATTGATTGTTGTGGTTCAGTCTAACATATTGTGCAAATGCAACAATCGCCAATTGCCGCTATATCGGACCGGTTTCGTATTTTTTATAAGGTTTCTTATGTCGACATCTTCAAGTGGTTCCCATGATGCAATTCTCGACGCGCGCGGACTGATGTGCCCGATGCCCGTTCTGAAGGCAAAAAAAGCACTGCGTGACGTCAAGGATGGCGGGATTCTGCAAGTCCTTGCGACCGATCCCGGTTCTGTCGCCGATATGAAAGCCTTTTGCGAGATGACCGGTAATCGACTGATATCGTCTGAACAGGACGAAGATGTTTTTATCTATCACATTGAAAAATCCGGTACCTGAGACCGGGTTTTAAAGCGCCCCACACGATGAAAGTTCCCTGAATGTCGCCAACCCCACCTAATCTGACTTGGCTGGATTGTGATTTTGATGATCTGTCCGCGCGACACGTGCACAGCCTTTTGAAGCTTCGCCAGCAGATTTTCATTATCGAGCAGACCTGCATATTTCCCGACATAGACGGGCTTGACCCGCGATGCAGGCACATCGTTGCCTATGAAGGTGACGATGTTCTGGCTGCGGCCCGGATTGTGGCCCCGGGCATTGATCCCGATCATGCAGAACAAGGTGACCGTCCTGCGATTGGCCGCGTTGTCACCAGTGATCGTTTGCGCGGGCAGGGCATTGGCCGCGAAGTGATGCGCCGTGCGATTGAGGTTTGTGAAAAGCAGTTTGCAGGCAAACCGATCTACCTGAACGGGCAGCTATATCTTCGAGGTTTTTATGAAAGCCTCGGCTTCGTGCAATTCGGTGACGAATATGACGAAGATGGTATCGCCCATATCAGCATGGAACGCCCGGCGAACCTGAAAGAGGTCCAGTAGAAGGAATGACCAATAGCGGTGGACCTTAGCGTGCGCCGCTGGTCGCCATGCCGGTGAAGAATTCAAGCTGCCAATTCATGTCATCCTCGCTCAGCGGATATTGATTGCCGCTGCGGGGATTAAGTGTCTGGCTCGGTGGAACATGACCAAGCTTGACCTGAATTTTCACAGCAAGATCGGCCGGAAGGCCAGCCTTCCATGCCAAGGATACAACGCCTTTTGCCGAATGGGTGTTAAGCACCTTTGATACGGCGTCGGGCGAAATTCCGGCCAGAACGGCCAGCGATGCGCGGGCGAATTTGACATCGTTTGCAGCCAGCGCTTTTGCCACTTCCTGATCGGTCAGCTTTTTCTTGGCATGCATGGCAAGTGCCTTTTCAAAGGCAGGCTCGCCTTCCTCTTCGTCGCCGTCTTCTGCGACCACGCCTTTTTTGTCAGACTTCGGTTCCGCCTTGTCCGACGGTTTGGCCTTGTCCTTGTCAGCCTTGATCTTTTTCGCATCGGTCGCAACGTCTTCGCGCTTTTCGAACTCGCCAGATGCGATACGGCGTTGCACGACTTCACGGACCGCATCAAGCTGGTCCTTTTTCAGGTCTTTGCGGCGTTCCAGCACACTGATCAGGTTTTCGGCGACAAAACGTGCCAGTTTCCCGGCCGCGGTCGGTGTCAGCGTTGGACGTTTGACAAGGGGTTCGTGCCATTCCGGGTAGTCCGGTGCGCGATCAATCAGTTGATCAAGCGTTTCTTCGCGGATCTGTGCAGACTTGTTGCCAAGCAGATGGGAAATCGCATCCTTGTCACTGCTTGCGGCAATGGCATCGGCAAGCTTTTCACCAACGTTTCTGCGACGCGACACAAAGCTGAGCGCACCACGACCAGAGCTGCCTTCAATGATTTCAAGCAGATCTTCCTCGGTCAGAACCGGCGAATACTGCAAGACCGGGCCAGAAACGACACTTTCGGCGTCGCGTGCGAGCTGCTGAATGATTGGCTGCGGGGCGTCGGCAATATCTTTGAGGGTTTCAGAGATCACTTGGCGGACATGAACAGCCTGGTCACGGACAAGCTTGTCGAGCGCCTCGTAAGTCATGCGGCGCAGTTTATCGGTTTCATGGGCGGTCAGGCCGGCAGAGAGATGCGCGATTTTTTCCGCCAAACTGCCACGGACACTGTCATCGCTGTCATCGGTCAGAAGGACATCGGCCTGAACAGGCGTCGCCTGGTTGGCTGCAATGTGACGACGAACGGAAGAATCGTGGTCAGTCGCGAGGAAATACAGGATTTCAGGGCGGGTATCATGGCGTTGTGCCAATTTGCCGCGAACATCTGCATCCGGGCTTGCCGCCATTTCCTTGGCTTCGTCATAGGTGATTGGCGTTTCGCTTCGCTTGGTAAATACCCGCTGCAAAAATCCCTTCATCGGGCATTCCTCCTAAACTTCGATTTTTGCCGGGTCTTTTGACCCTGGCGCGGCAGCGATACCAAAACGGCCTTTGCCAAGTTTCTTGACTTGATACATGGTCTGATCTGCGCGTTGCACAAGTTGTTCAAGCGTTTCTTTTGAATCAGGTTCGTGAACCGCAATACCCACGGAAATGCCCAATGGATGTTCGGCATCACCGGAATATTTTCCAAGAACGGCACTTTCCTTCATCAGGGTCTTGGCGCGTGCCGACGCGGCCGGAATATCGGCACCTTCCAGCCACAGAACAAATTCGTCGCCACCAAGACGGGCTACAAGATCAGATGGGCGCACATTATCAAGTAACACTTGCGTTAGCGTAAGAATGGCGTCGTCACCTGCCTGATGGCCATGGATATCATTGACCAGTTTGAAGTTGTCCATATCGACATACATCAAAGCCGCAGGCGCATTTTCACGGCGCAGGCGACTGTGGCGACGTTTGAGTTCCTCAAAGAACGCGCGACGGTTCAGAAGTCCGGTCATGCCATCGGTACGTGAAAGCGTCAGGATGCGTTCATGCTGGATGGCCTGTTCAATGGCGATACCGACCTGATCGGCAACCTCGGTCATGATGGCACGCTCGCCGTCGGTGGGTTCCGGGTGATCCGCATCAAACATAAAGATCACAGCGCCATTATTGCGCTGATGATAATGGCAACGAAGACCAATGAGCCGGTAATTCCCGACATGGGCATCGAACGTTTCATTCGTTTTCTGCATCTGATGAAGCGCCTGATGGGCGATCTCGTTGGCCGTCTTGTCTGCATCACCAGCGGCCAGTTCAAGGTCGCCGGTTTCATCATTGCGTTTGAAAATAACGCAATGGGAACAGGCCAATGCACGCGTGCTGGCCTCTGACGCGCCCTTAAGGACCATAAGTGGATCAATTTCATCACGCATGGTGCGCACGATATAGGTCATCAGGCGGTCACGATTTCGGGCGGTTGCGACTTCGCTTTCGCGGCGGCGCTGTTCGGTAATGTCGTGGGCAAGACCACGTGCGCCAATCCAGACCCCTTCACGCGAATAGACGGGCGTCGATGAAACCGAAAGACACGCATCGCGTCCGTTCGAACGGCGGAACCAAACCGGGACATCGCGCACGGCCTTCTGGCTGCGAAATACGTGTTCGCTGTCCTGATCGGCAGTATCAAGCAGGAATTTCCCCGGGAAACGTCCGACGATGTCATCGGCACGGTATCCAAGTGCCCCGCGCGGCGAGACAAAGATAAACTTGCCTGTTTCATCCGTTTCCCAGGCAAAGGCGGACGAGACTTCGACAATGTCGCGATAGCGCTGGCGTGAGTCGATCAGGGCTTCACGCAAGTTCCGATCCATGCTGACATCACGCGGCAGGATCATGACCTCGTTCTTTGTGGTCGGCAGGGCAGTTAGCTCCAATGTCGCCGTACCGCGCTGGACTTCAAAGGTCATCAGTTCAACCACACCGCCCGGTGTGGTCAGGGCGCGTCGGATCAGTTGATAAATTTCCGGGAACAGGCCGTCACGAATGCCATTGGCAAAACCGACAGCATTTTTGTTGGCAAATAGCGGCACACCCTTTGCGTCCATCACGATGACGGGGGCCTCGGCCTCGGCCATGACTTTGGGGTCAAGGGTAAACACGTCGGCGTCGTAGTTTGTCAGATCGTCTGCAAAGTTTGTGTTCTGGTTTTGCGGATCCACCGGATGACGGGAAGTCATGCGCGTCCTCCTGTTGTGGTCGACGCGTTCTGATCGTCGGTGTCGGCACTACTATTTGAGCTGGCGAGATTGGTCTTGTGATAATCATCTTCGCTGCCAATCGTGATTGGCGGCCCCAGATGATAGCCTTGACCATAGTCGATACCCAGATCACATACCAGTTCGTAACTGGCCTGATCGTGGATCATTTCGGCGATTGTATGAATACCAAGATCGCGACAAAGCAGTGCGGTTGCCTTAAGAAATGCGCGCCCTTTGGGATTGGCAAGCGCAGTTCTCATCGCCCCGCCATCAAACTTGATAATGTCGACATCAAGCGCACTCAGATATTCGAAGTTGGCAGCCCCGGCACCAAAGTCATCAAGACAAATGGCATGGCCACGGGCGCGCAGCATCTGCAACCCGTTATTCACATCGGTCAATCCACGAATACGCGACGTTTCGGTAACTTCGAAAAGGACTTGTTCCGAAGGGATGTCATAGTCGCCAAGCAATTCGATCAGGGCTGGCATGAAACCGGCCTGTTCAAGCGAGTGGCCGGAAAGATTGACGGCAACCGGATAGGGGATGCTGTCAGGATTGTCGCGCAGGTGATCAAGAACCTTGCTGCACATTGCCAGATCAAACTCGGTAATCAGACCGGTTCCCTCGGCAAAATGAATGATCTGGTCAACAGCCAGCGTGCTGTCGCCGATGTTAAAGCGCGCCAATGCTTCGAAATGATGCATTTCCCGATTGCCAAGATGGACTATCGGCTGCAATGCAACCGCAAAGGACCCATTTTCCACAATCTCGCGGAAGGCACGCACGGACTTCAGTGTTTCGTTGATCAGGTGCGGCAGGCTTGCCGAAAGGCGGGCGGCGGTGACGTCATTCTGTGCCTTGCGCTGCATCCGGTTGAGCGCATAGGCAACTGCCCGTGTCAGGTTGGTATCCCTGTCACTTTCGGCATTCTCGGTATCGAAATGATGGATGTTCCGAGCACTTTCATAGTCATTGCCAAACAAGTCTGCTGTTTTGGACTTTTTGGTATTTTTGCCGTTAACGCCCGAGGTGTTGGTCAACGACATCAATCCACTGATACTCTCGGCCGAGGTGGTTTTATCGATTTCCTCAAGGTCGGCGCGCAGCGCACTGGCATAGGCCACGATACGGCGTTCGAGCTCGATCATCGGTTCATCAACCGGATGAATTTTGTGCGGTCGTCGTGACTGTTCCTGATCCTTAACCACACTGGCATTGAATTGCTTGGCGCCAATTCCGATCAGACGTGCCAATTCATTGGTTGCGGCCGTTTCCGCCTGGGAGCGCGAAGCCGCCAGGTTTTCGAGCACGACCAAGGCTTCGTTATGGTAGTTCATGCTTGAAAGATCACCAACCGAACCGGTCTGGCTGGTTTCGGCGTTCATGTTCTGACGGATGACGGCATTTTGCAAAATGATACGGTCAATGCCCGATCTGGCGCGAGGACGAATGGCGCGGTGGCGCGCTGCGATGTAATAGCGGCTTGAAGGGTCGGCGATCATATAGCCGCTGAGTGACAGCGGCACAGCTTCCTGAACCGGTTTGCCATCGGACTCGCAAAGCTGGAAATCAAGATCAAGCTCTTCAAGGCGTTTCAGCCCAGTGCCGCCGTGAAGATAGGCGCGCAGCAAAGGACGTTCAGACTTAACAACAATTTTCTCGAAGGCTTCGCCGATCAAGCGGTCAGGCGTGCATCCCAGAAGGCTCTCGGTCGCGCCTGCGACAAACAGAATATAGCCGTTCTCATCGACCTCAAGAAGCATGTCAGCCCAGCAGAATGCCATGGCTGCCAGAAGGTCTTGGTCATTCGTTTCCGCCGAGTGGCCGGTGCTGTCCGTCATTTTCGACCCGTCATCGTAAGCCGCCTGTTTGTTTTTCTAAGCCGCAGCTTTGCCTGTCTCTCATAAATAGCGATCTTACAAAGGATATGAAGGATTTGCACTTGATATGGCAAAAAAAACATTCCGGCTTCAAAAGATCGATTTCTGACACGTCGCAAGGGGCTGAGTGTCGATCAATTCTAAGCGACAGTCGAGCGACGCTGACTTTCACCTCAATGCCGTCGCAGACATTGAGGCTTGATGTTTTTTCGATTGTTCTATCAACTCTGAATTGGACAGTTTTCTGCGCCTTCCACCTTCTGTCCGGGAAACTGCATCATCAGCTTAGTGAGGTCGCTGTGTTAAGCCGAAACATCAACCGCCGCCGATTTATGAAGTCTGTCCTGATGGCAAGCGGGGCTGTCGCGTTTGCATCAAGGTTTGCCATCAAAAGCGCCCATGCGCTGGAAAATGTTTCTGTGATTGTGGTCGGTGCAGGTATTGCCGGGCTCGGTGCGGCGAACTTGTTGCGTAAGCACGGGGCCACAGTGACCGTGCTTGAGGCAAAGGACCATACCGGTGGTCGCCTTTTGACAGACTGGTCTATGGGCGCACCGTTTGAAGTCGGTGCCGGATGGATCCACGGTCCGTCGTCGGATAATCCGACCAAGCAACTCGCCGATGCGGTTAATGCCCGATATGCCGTCACCGACGATGAGAACGCAGTGTTCTTTGACATCAACGGCTATGAATATGATGAGGATGAGGTCGAGAGAATTGTCGATGCCTGGGAAGGGGTTCTTGAACACATCGACGGCACCTATGAGGTAAATGACCCGCGCAGTCTTTTGCAAGCGATCAAGGACTATCGTCCGGCGTATCTTGATGATCCGGGGATCATGTGGGCTTTTTCTGCCTTTACCGAATTTTCGAAGGGTGGGGCGATCGAAAAATTGTCAGCGCCCCTATTTAACTGGGATGAGGCATTTGACGGTGCGGATGTCGTCGTCACATCCGGCTATGACGAGATTTTAAATCCTCTGAAAGAGGGGCTTGATATCAAGCTTTCCCATGTGGTTTCGGCAATTGATTACAGTGCCGATGAGGGTGTGGTGATCACCACCGATCAGGGAACTTTCGAGGCTGACTATTGCATTTGTTCGGTTCCACTCGGTGTTCTGAAAGCTAACAATATCCAGTTTACGCCCGAACTTCCCGGCAGCTATCGCGATTCCATCGAAAATCTCGGCTTTGGCAGTGTGACCAAACTCGCGCTGAAGTTCGAGGAACCGTTCTGGGATATCGAAACCCAGTATTTCGGCATCACAACCGAGCCGAAAGGGCGGTGGAACTATTGGCTGAGTTACCGAACGTTTTCAGATGAGAATATCCTGCTAGGGCTAAGTGTCGGGGATTATGCATTGACGGCTGATCGTATGACGGATGCGGAAATGGTTGAAGATGCACTCGATGTGCTGCGCACGGTTTGGGAAGATGACGTGACAGAGCCGATTGATGTTCTGGCAACCCACTGGGCCACCGATCCATTCACACTTGGCGCATATGCTTTTCCGCGTCCGGGGAACCGAAAATCTGATTTTGACGATCTCGGAGAGCCGATTTCAGATCGACTGATCTTGGCTGGTGAACACACGATCTTTGACTATGCCGGTACAACCCATGGGGCATTCATGACCGGGCTGCGCGCAGCAGAGTATATAATCGACGAGGAAGGTTAGGGGAAGCCGACAGCCTGTCTTATCGGATGTCAGGCTGCGTTATGATCGGCTTTACGGGGCTCTGTTGCCTCGCGGCGGCTGTGCTTCTGATCATACATGGCTTCATCTGCTTCGCGGATCAGATCGGCAATATCGCATTTTGCGCCAAATGATGCGTGACCGAAGCTTGCCCTGATCGACAATGCCTTGCTCTGCCATATCAGCGGGAAACGCTCGGTCGCGTTCTGAAGCTGTACAATCCGTTTTGCCGCTGCGGCAGGATCGCTACCGGTCATCAGGATGGCAAATTCGTCGCCGCCAAAGCGGGCAACAAAATCATCAGACCGGGTGTGCGTGCGCAGGTTCTGACCAAAGTGTCGTAGGACGGCGTCCCCCGCAGCATGCCCGTGCATGTCATTGATTTGTTTGAAACCATCAAGATCGGCAATGACCAGAATGCCGCGTTCGTCGGTTCGTGACGCGCGTGATATTGCCTCGCGGGTGCGCTTCATGAAGCCGCGACGGTTATAAAGCCCGGTCAACTCATCTGTTTCGACCATGAGTTCAAGCTGTCTGATGCGGTTTTGCTGCTGATCAATTCGGGTTTGCATGTCACGGGCAAGATCAACCAATGTCGAAAGCGCACTACGTTGTTCGCTTTCATCTGTTTCTTCGGTCGCGCGATTGTTGATTGCCGTCTGATGCTGAAAATCAGCAGCAAGCTCTATCAACAAATCTATCTGCGACTTTTCCATTGGGCGTCTTGTTCTCAATGACATTGGATACCGAAACCCTTAAAAGGGGTGGAACCATTCTATCTTTCATGGCGTTACAAGAACATTAACGCACATGAAGCGTATTTGTGACGAAGCACTGTCGATCACGCAAAGGAGCACGACGGATGAAGTACCTTTTTGGGGCCGGATTGGCGCGAAAAATCGCTGTTGCGGGTGTGGCTCTGGCGTTGGCAGGGTGTTCGTTCCTGCAAAAAGAAAACTTTACGGTTGGTGGTGAAATCACCGATCAGGGGCAGGAATGCGTTACGTTCCGTGCCGAAGACGGGACCCTATATGCACTCGCCAACAAGGCAAGCAGGCTGCGCCCGGGCGACAAAGTACGCATCACCGGCCATCTGGCACTGATGACAACCTGTACCGAGGCAACAACCCTGATCGTTGACAAGATTGTCCTGCTTGCACCCGCTGACTGAGCCTTTGTCTAGCGCGCAGTTGCAAAACAATCCGTGCCGTCAGCTTTCAGCTGGCGGCATTGTTTTTGTGCAGACTCCGGGTCTTCAAATCCTGCAAGCTGCAGCCGGTGGTAGATGCCTTGACTGCCGAGATCGGCGGATACGATTTTTTTGTCGTGCGATTTAGCCAATTCCGGATAGCGGATGCTGAAGCTTGCCCAATAGGTTTCAGCGGTAAATGTGTCGCGAAAGGCACCAAGCTGGATCCGGAAGCCACCACCGCTGACTGCCGACGCAGGCGTTGCTGTTTCAACATGACCAGATGCCGTCGTGCGTTGCACGGTTACAGCGGGCTGTGTGGTCTGGTTCGCAGGGGAAGTTGGTGAAGCCGCCGGGGTAATCCGAGTTTCCGTGGGGTTTGGTGTTCTTTGACGGACCGGTTGGACCGAACGGATTGGGGGTTTTCCGTTGATCGTACGTTGATACTGATCTGCCAAAGAGGGGATTTCGATTTCTTCCTCAAGCCGGGTTTCAGTCGGAATTGTTCCGGGCAGGAGGCTTAGCGGCTGATTGCCTGATCGCACACTTGATGCGCGGGCAGGCAAATCCGTCGGGATGATATCGATCCCGGTTGGTCCTGTTTCAGGCGCAAGCGATTGTGCCACTGCACCGATATTAAAGATCATGGCGGCCATTAGTGCCGCAGCAAAGATGCCCGAAAAAGGAAAGCCACCCCACATTCCGGCAAAGCCAATCGCCTGCGAAAACTGTGTCGCAGGGGTTGGATATGCGTGGGGTGGTTTCGCCATTCCTACATCTCCGTGCGCGAACCATATGCATGGCGTTCGCGCAAAATCTGATCATTGTTGCGCAGGCGTTCCATGGCTTTGCCATAGACTGTGTCTGGCGCATATTGACCATCTGTCCGGTCACCTGTTGCCATTCCGGTCAGAAGCTCAATCGCATCATTGATGTGTTCCACGGTCCAGATGTTGAATTTGCCCTGGCGAATGGCCTGAACGACTTCTTCGCGCAGGACAACGTTTTCCGCATTGGCCGAAGGAATGATCACGCCCTGATCACCGGTAAAACCCTGATCGGCGCAAATGCGATAGAAACCTTCGATCTTGTGGGAAATACCGCCGACCGGTTGTGCTTGGCCAAACTGGTTCATCGACCCCGTAATGCCGACATTCTGGCGCATCGGGATGTTGGAAACAGCGGAAATGATGGCGCAAAGTTCCGCCATCGAGGCAGAATCTCCTTCGATCCCGCCATAGTTCTGCTCAAACGTCACGTTACAGGCGAATGAGAGCGGGAAATCCTGCGCAAAGCGTGATTTCAGGAAGCCTTCGATGATCATCACAGACTTTTGCTGCAATGGGCCGGACATATCGACCATGCGTTCGATGTTTAAAACGCCGAGGCTACCGACATAAGACCGAGCCGACACGCGTGCTGGCAGGCCAAAGGCATGATCGCCGTAATCTAGAACCGTCAGTGCGTTGACCTGACCAACCACGCTGCCAAAACTGTCGATCAGGATTTCTCGCCTTTGAACCCGTTCATGGGATCGGTCTTCAAGGCGTGAATTGCGATGGCGACGTTCCTCGATCGCACGCCTGACATCTGCGGCACGAATGGTTTCGCGACCTTCGGCCTTGCTGAGTGCGCCGGCCTCGATCGCGACATCTTCGACCCGTTCAATCTGGGCTGTCAGCTTGTCACGTTCGCCTGCCCAACGCGCCGCCTGACCAAGCAATTGACGGATTGCACCATTATCGACCGGGATGCCGGAGCGTGACAGGGCGGATGCCCGCAGAAGCCCGGTATAGATCGAAATGTTGCGACCAGCTGCTGGCATGTCGGCATCAATATCTGCCTTGACCCGGAAGTGATTTCGGAAATCCACATCTAGCGAGAAGAAGGTGTAATAAAACTTCGGTGCGCCGACGATAACCACCTTGAGATCAAGCGGGATCGGGCGCGGTTCCGGTGCACCAGCGGTCGGCGGGCCGCCCTTATGGGTTTCTTCAATACGGATTTCACCGTCACGAAGGGCTGCTTTCAAAAAGCCCCAGCATTCTTCGTGTTCCAGAAGGCTTTCCGCACGCAAAACAAGAACGCCGCCATTGGCGCGATGAAGGGCGCCCGGCTTGATCAGGCTGAAATGCGGATGCATGCCGCCACCCATCGGGCGGTACTGAATTTGCCCAAACAGGTTGTCGTAGCTTGGACTCGGTTCAAGTACGACATCGGGGTGGTCATCGCGCGAATGATCAATCAGCAGGTTGACGGCATAGCGATCATCGACGGTTTCGGGGATCTTGCCATCACCGCTTTCGATGGCGGGTTGGTCGCTGGCTTCCTCGAACGCGTCGATATTGTCGAGAATGTCTTTTTCAAGCGCGTCGAACCATGCCTTAAGGCCGGGGCTTGTGAATTTGTCGCGCAGTTTCTTGATGCGCGGTTTCAGAACAACCTTTGCTGCCCCGCGACGCAAACTATCAAGCGTATCGGCGATCTGTTCTTCGAGGTCGCGGGTGGAAAGCAGCGTTTTGCGGGCTTCTTCGGCGACTTCCTCAAACGCGTCTTCGGCCTCGTTGCGGCGATCCTTGGGTATTTCATCAAGGGAAACCGGTTCGCCTTCCTCGTTCAGCGCGACAATCATCACGCCTTTTTCGTTTTCCTGAACATCCAGACCGCGTTCGCGGGCATATTCACGCAACGCATCGAACTTTTCGCGAAGCTGAGCACGCGCTTCTTCAGTCTGTGTCTGGGTTTCGGTCAGGTGGGCCGGGGCGTTGAAGGCCGAGGCGAAGGCTTCGCGCAGATGCGTGATCAGCGTTTCCATCGCCGCTAAAAGCTTCTGGCCCTGACCAGCCGGAAGGGCATAGGGGCGCGGGCGATTGGTGCGCGAAAAATTGTTCAGATAGACCCAATCATCAGGGGCTTCGCGTTCTTCCATGGCCTTGTTGAGGTAATCGAGTGTTGCCGTCATGCGGCCAGCGCGATCAAGGCCAAGAACAAATATGTTGAAACCGGGTTCGGACATCGAAAGTCCGAATTTAAGAGCCTCTGCCGCGCGGTAATGCGATGAAAAATCGAATATTTTCGGCTGTTGGTCTTTGTGTGGGCTGCGAATACGGAAATGCGGGAAACCGCAATCATCTGCGTCAAGGCGGGAAACTGGCATCTGCTGACTTTCTGCTGCCCAAGATCAAGGTATCAAGTAGGGGCAAGAAGCTCCTGCAGCATATCTTGGAAGCAACGCAATCACGCGGTCAAGCGTTGCGTGCGGAAATAATTGAAATGCCAGTAAGAACCGTGACTTCGCCTCAAAATTCCACGGTCATCATGCACAAGAAAAACGTGCGTTACATGACGACAGAATTGCCAAAATCACTGCTCTGAAGCAGTCGGTCGACGATTTGCACGCCGCGGCGCAATCTTTCGGGGGATCGTTCTGCGCCGAAGCACAGGCGCATCCCCCTTGGCACGTGGCCAACAGCGAATTGCTGTGCCGCAGTCAGAAGAACACCATTGTTGGCCGCATCCATCACCAATTCACTGGTGTCGATATGTTCGGGAAGTTCCAGCCAGATGTGATAGTTGGTCGGGTGGAAACGGATATCGTAACCCTTGAGCGTACCGAGCACGATTGCGAGGCGCTTGGCCGCTTCTTCGCGGTGCCATGCCTCGAACTGGGCAAGGCTGCCATCCATGATCATGCGTGTGACAAGTTCAAGGTTGATGGTTGAAACCATCCAGCAGGTGGACCGGATTGCACTGGCAAGTTTGCCGATCATTTCGCCCGGTGCATGGATATAACCGACACGCAAACCACCACCGATGCTTTTTGATACGCCATCAAGATAAATGCTGCGTTCCGGTGCAAAGCAAGAAAGCGGGGGTGGGGCATCGGGATCAAGGAAATGATAAATGCCGTCCTCGATCAATGTCAGATCATATTTACGCAGGATTTCGGCAATTTCGATGCGGCGCTTCTGGCTCATGGTGCTGCACAGCGGGTTGTGCAGCGTCGGCATCAGATAAATCGCACGCGGGCTTTGTGTGCGGCACATGTTTTCGAGCGCGTCAGGCATGATGCCGTCGTCGTCCATGGCCACACCGCGCAGACGGAATTGCAACAAATTGGCAAGGCTGCGCAGGTTGGGATAGGTGAGTTCCTCGCAAAGGACAAGATCGCCGGGGCGCACTGTCGCCAGCAGCGAGACTGTCATGCCATGTTGAACGCCAGCCGTTGGTAAAACGCGTTCCGGATTGTCATCCAGACCCAATCTTCCGGCGGAAAAAGCAAGCGCTTCACGCTGATGGGCAACGCCATATTCCGATTTGTACGACACCATATCGTCTGTCGACATGGTGGTCGCAACCTCAACCAGGGTCTCGCGAATGCGGCCTTCCCTTGGCGGGAGGGGACAGTTCATCCTGAAATTGATCGGTCCGGTATCTTCGGTCTCGTTTGATTGGGAGTTCGTCGATGGCGCAGTACCTGTAGATCGCGCCAACTGGGTGAGGTTGTTGGTAAATGCCATCGGAATCGGGGCGGTGGCCGCCATATCAAGTTCCGATTGGATATTGTCGAGCACATAGGTTCCGCGGCCAACTTCACCAGCCACCAGCCCCAATCTTTCCGCCTCGCGGTAGGAGCGGGTAATTGTGCCAACCGTGACGCCAAGTTGATAGGCGAGGTCGCGATGGGTGGGCAGTCGGTCTCCGGGTTTCAGAGAGCCGTCTTTGACTGCTTTGCGGATGGCTTGCGCGATCTGTCGATAAACAGGACCACCAGCCTCATCAAGTTTCGGGAACCATATTGTCATGGTGACAATGTTTAAATTGACACAATTGCAATGTCAATGACAAAACAATATCGAGACAATTCACCGAAAGGAGATGGAAATGGTAAATTGTAACGATACAATCCAGCTTCCTGGCATCAATGTCACTGAGCGCACAGCAAGCACCTCCAAACAGGCCAAACAGCCTGTGACCTGGCGTGCCGCGATCACTGGTGTGATGATCTCTGCGGCTGAATATCTTGCCCGTCTGCAGGCGCATTCGCGCGATCGTCTCGCTTTGCAAAGGCTTGATGATCATATGCTTAAGGATGTCGGGCTGACCCGATCAGATATCGAACAGGAACTGTCAAAGCCGTTCCTGTAAGGTTTCCCCCGGCGCGGCTCGCCACCGCCGCGTTTGACGGAGGCACTTTGCTCCCATTGTGCCTCCGTTCGGCGGGAATCTGCTGTAAACGCAAATTGTCACGATTTTGATCTATCAGGGATACAATACAATGTTTAATACGGGTGAGTTGCGCGAGGCTGCGGATTTTGTGCATCAATATGTTGCACCAACGCCGACAATTCAGTGGCCGCTGCTTGATCGCGCCACAGGATTGTCCCTGTATGTCAAACACGAAAACCATACCCGACTTGGTGCGTTCAAAATCCGGGGTGGGCTGACCTTTTGTCGTTATCTCGGAAAGTCGGTTGATGTGAACCGCGGGATTATCTCGGCGACACGGGGCAACCATGGTCAGAGCCTTGCCCATGCGGCCAGCCGTTTTGGTATGCCTGCGACCATTATTGTCCCGCATGGCAATTCCGTTGAAAAGAACGCCGCCATGCGGGCCTGGGGTGCAGAGGTGATTGAGCATGGTCATGACTTCCAGGAGGCAGCCGAATACGCCAAGGCACTTGCCACCAAGGAAGACCTTGTAATGGTCCCGCCGTTCCATCGGGAACTTGTGCGTGGTGTCGCGTCCTATGGGTTGGAGCTTTTTGACGCTATTTCCGGTCTGGATCGTATCTATGTGCCGGTTGGCATGGGATCCGGGATTTGTTCGCTGATCACGGTGCGTGATGCGCTGGGCCTTAAGACCGAAATTATTGGTGTGGTCGCAACGGGTGCGGATGCCATACGTCAATCATTCATGGCCGGTGAAATCATCCAGACACCAACGGCCAATACATTCGCCGACGGGGTTGCCTGTCGTAGCCCCGATCCGGGCGCGTTTGAGATCATTAAAAGCGGTGCTGCGGACATTGTTGCTGTCGATGATGAACAGATCACGGATGCCATGCGCCTTTATTTCAGTTCGTGTCACACCATTGCCGAGGGGGCAGGTGCCGTGCCGCTGGCGGCTGCGATTGCGCAGCGCGAAAGCAATATTGGCAAAAAGGTCGCCGTTGTGTTGACCGGGGCGAACATTGATCGCGCCGACTTTGCGCGCATCCTTTCAGGAGAGAACAAATGAACAGCATTTCAAATCGTTCAGACGACAGCCCCACTGTTGATGAACGTCATCTCATGTTTGATGACCTTGAAAAACTTGGCCGCATTCTTGTGGAAACAGGTGATGTCGCGCACAGCTTTATTCAGGGTGCGGATAACATGGATGTAACCTGCCGCGATTTCTCTGCCTTTGACCCCTCGCGCCCCATGCCGGGGCAGGGACGCGGTGCGCTTGATGCGTTGCGGGCAGCGAAGGAAGAAATTCTGCCGCTGCTCGCCGCATCAATTGGTCCTCGTTATCTTGGATTTGTTACCGGCGGCACGACGCCAGCCGCCCTTGTCGGCGATTGGCTTGTCAGTGCAATTGATCAAAATGCCACCGGACCGGAAGGGTCGGTCAATGCCGCGGTTGAAGAACAGGTCATCAACTGGTTGTGTGAACTGGGTGGTGTGCCGTCAGATACGTTTGATGGTGTGTTGACGACCGGTGCAACGGTATCAAACCTTTTGGGTCTGGTTGCGGCCCGGCAATGGTGTGGTGAACAGATTGGTGTGAATGTCGACGCCGATGGTGCAAGCGTTCTGCCAGATATCGAGATTTTTGCCGCGAGTCCGCACGCCAGCATGATCAAGGATTTGTCGATTGCCGGCATTGGTCGCAACAGCTTTACCAAGGTTGCAACCACACCGGGATCGGAAGAAACCGATATTGCCGACCTCAAGGCCAAACTTGCGGCCAGTGAGGCGCGCGCCAAGATCGTTATTGCGTCGGCCGGAACCGTGAATGCGACGGACTTCGATAACCTTGATGCGATTGCCGATTTGTGCAGGGACTTTGGCGCATGGCTTCACGTCGATGCCGCATTTGGCTTTTTCGCTGCCCTGGATGATCGTCGTGCCCACCTTACCAGGGGAATAGCACGTGCGGACTCCATCACATCAGACGGGCATAAGTGGCTCAATGTTCCGTATGATTGCGGGATTTTCCTGACCCGGCATATTTCGGTGCTGGAGACATGCTGTCGGGCCTTCGCGCCGTACCTCGATACCAAGGCGGACGGGAATAGCTATATCAATCGCGGGGTCGAAAATTCCAGACGATTCCGCGCGTTGCCGCTTTGGATGGCGATGACGGCTTATGGTCGCGACGGAATTGCATCCATCATCCGGGCAAACTGTGATCAGGCGGCAAACCTGGCCGCGTGGATTCGAACCCATGAGAAGCTCGAACTACTGCGTGAGCCCAAACTCAATGTGACAATGTTCGCATCGCGTGGAACTGATGACGAGAATCGGGCCTTGCTCCAGCGTATCAATGAAACCGGCAAGGTTTTCCTGACACCAACGGTTTACGGCGGTCGTTTCGGATTCCGTGCGGCATTCAGCAACTGGCGGACCCGCGACGAAGATCTTGTGGTCGTCAAGCAGGCCATTCAAACGGCCTTGTAAAGGCGAACCCAAATCATCAATAACGCAGACGATGTATCGACTTGTACATCATACATATGCCGAGTTCAGGATAAGACGATGACGACCCAAACCCTGCCGATCTATCAGATCGATGCCTTCACCGATGTTTTGTTTGCCGGCAACCCGGCGGCGGTTGTGCCCTTGTCAGATTGGTTGCCTGATGACGTGCTGCAAAAAATCGCAATGGAAAACAATCTCTCGGAAACGGCATTTTTCGTGCCAAGTGCGGGTGACGAGGCCGATTTCCATATTCGTTGGTTTACGCCGACCGTCGAGGTGCCGCTGTGTGGCCACGCGACGCTTGCAAGTGCATTTGTGATTTTCAATCGGCTTGGTTTTGAGGGCGATCTGATCAAGTTGCAAAGCCAAAGCGGCGTTTTGACCGCCCGGCGCGAAGGTGATGCGATTGTCCTGAACTTCCCGAAACAACCGATCAAGCGTGAACCTGTCTCTGAGGAGGTGCTTGAAGCCCTTGGCGGAGTTAAGCCCGCCGAGACATTTGGCGTGGTAAGCCGCGATACGGATATTGTGATTGTCTATGATGACGCTGCCATTGTGCGAAATTTGCGCCCGGATATGTCGGCGTTGGGCAAATTGGCAGGGCGCGGTGTGATTGTGACGGCACCCGGCGATAAAACCGGACTTGATATGATTTCACGTTATTTCCTGCCAGCACTTGGCATCAATGAAGATCCGGTCACCGGTTATATGCACTGTGTCGTTGGGCCCTATTGGGAAGAAAAACTGGGGCAGGTCGATGTTGTCGGATATCAGGCGTCCGCGCGCGGTGGTGTGGTTGCCTGCAAAATCGACGGTGACCGTGTGCATCTCAAGGGCGAAGCCGTGCAGTATCTCAAAGGGGAAATCACGGTTCCGACGTGATTGGCCTGGCGGTGTCGGGCAATGAATTCAAAAGGGCGGGCAATCTGGTATTTGCCCGCCTTTCCTTGTTCAAGGGGCCTGCATTCTGTCAGAGGTATTCTACCGACTAATCCGCATTCGAACTGATTTGCTTTGTTTTTTTATTGACCGGGCTATAGGGCTTTCGTCTAAGTAAAAGGCAAAATGAAACGATTGTGGACAGATCTCGCCGGTGCAAAGGTGCGCGATAACCGCAAGAATGCAGGCTTTACAGGGGAAAGTTTATCGTGCTCGAAAGTGTTGTTGCCAGTTCTGCAACGCCGATGCAGATGTGGGTGGTCCTAGCACTCGTTGCCGGATCGCTTGTTCTGTATGGGTTGGAGCGCATCTCGCTCGAACTGACCAGTATTGCTCTTATCGCAACGCTTTTGCTTTTCTTTGATTTTTTCCCGCTGCTTGATGCGGATGGTGAAAACCTGATGGGGCCTGCCACGGTCATGTCGGGCTTTGCCAACCCGGCCTTGCTGACGGTGTTGTCCTTACTGGTTGTCGGGCAGGGGATGGTCCTGACCGGGGGTGTCAGTTACATCGCCGGTCTGATTACCGAACATGGCGGAAAGAATGCCTCGATTGCGATTTTCGTCGGGTTGTTCGTGGTGATGGTATTGTCGGCCTTCCTGAACAATACGCCGGTTGTTGTTATCTTTATCCCGATTATTCAGGCACTTGCCGAGCGTATTGAACGTTCCCCGTCGGCATTGATGATCCCGCTTTCCTATGCGGCGATCCTTGGTGGCATGACGACCCTGATTGGTTCATCGACCAACCTTCTGGTATCAAGTTCCCTGATCGAACTCGGCATGCCGGGGCTTGAATTCTTTGAATTCACAACGATTGGCAGCGTGCTTGCCCTGACCGGCTTTGTCTATGTCCTGTTGATTGCGCCGCGCCTGCTTCCGGCGCTGGCATCGATGCGCAGCAAACTTGCCAATCCCGATAGCAGTGGCAAGCAGTTCATCGCCCAGATCACGGTTGGGCCAGCGGCCAACATGATTGGCACGAAGCCGGTCGCCGGGTTCTTCAAGAACCTGCCAAATATCACCGTTCAGATGATAGTGCGGCGCGAACATGCTGAACTGCCGCCGTTTGAAGACGATATGGAAATTCAGGCGGGCGACGTTCTGGTGGTTGCCGCCACCCGCAAGGCACTGACCGAGGCCCTGCAAAAGGACCCGGGATTGTTGCATTCAGATGCCGCCGCCGTTGGTGCAGACGGTGACGAAGCCCCGCAAAAATCAACGCAGTTGTTGGCCGAAGTCATGTTGCCGCCGGGGTCGCGCCTGATTGGCTTTAACCTTGAGCAGATCGGTTTCCGCTATCAGTACAAGTGCCTTGTACTTGGTATCCAGCGTCGTTCGCGCATGATCCGAAGCCAGATGACTGAAATCCGGCTTGAGGCCGGGGACGTTTTGCTGGTGCAGGGACGATCAGAGGATGTCGAGGCCCTTCGCACCATCCGCGACGTTGTGTTGCTGGAATGGTCGACCAGAACCTTGCCCCGTCCATTCCATGCGCGTCGGGCTGCGGCCATTTTCCTGGGCGTGATTGCGCTTGCGGCAACCGGTGTCGTGCCGATCATGGTTTCAAGCTTTATTGGTGCCGGATTGATGATTGCATCCGGCGCGCTTAATTTGCGTCAGGCATCGCGTGCAATTGATCGCAAGATTGTTTTGCTTGTTGCCGCTGCACTAGCGCTTGGTAATGCGTTGCAATTGACTGGCGGCGCGGAATTCGTTGCGGATCAGTTGTTGGCGGCAACCCGCGGGGCGCCCGCACCAGTTATTCTGTCGCTGTTCTTCCTGATTGTGGCGGGCTTTACCAACGTTTTGTCCAACAATGCCTGTGCGGTTCTTTTTACGCCCATCGGCATTGGCATGGCGCAGCAACTTGGCGTGGAGCCACATGTTTTTGCGATTGCGGTGGTGATGGCGGCCAACTGTTCGTTTGCGTCGCCAGTGGGGTATCAAACCAACCTTCTTGTCATGGGGCCGGGGCACTATCGGTTTATCGACTTCCTGAAGGCAGGGACACCTCTGATCATCATTCTTTGGATTGCGTTCAGCCTGTTTGCGCCTTGGTATTACGACATCCCGTTCTAAGGCGCATAAACCAACGAATGAATGTTTGTGGCGGTTCGTTTCAGCCATGCAAAAATGGCTGTCATGTCTGTGTGGAAGGCGTTTGACTTTTGCCTTTGGGGCAATAGGATCGGATCGCTTGAATATTCTGAACCAACCTGCATTGGTTATCCTTCTTTCTCAGGAACTTACAGATGGCCCAGACTGCCGTACTTGCAAAGCCGACTACTCGTCCGACCAGCCCGAATTTTTCGTCGGGTCCGTGCAAAAAACGCCCGGGTTGGTCCGCAGACGCATTGCAGACGGAGATCCTTGGCCGTTCACATCGATCCAAGCTGGGCAAGCAACGCCTTGAAGAGGTGATTGACCGTTCGCGCGCAATTTTGAACCTGCCAGAAGATTATCTGTTGGGTGTGGTTCCGGCATCCGATACCGGTGCCGTTGAAATGGCGCTGTGGTCGATGCTGGGTGCACGTGGCGTTGATATGCTGGCGTGGGAAAGCTTCGGGGCGACCTGGGTCACCGATGTGATCGAGCAGCTCAAGCTTGATGATGTGCGTACCCTTGAAGCCGATTACGGCAAACTGCCGGATCTGGCATCGGTTGATTTTGATCGCGATGTTGTCTTTACCTGGAACGGCACGACGGCCGGTGTTCGCGTGCCCAATGGCGACTGGATTGCCGGCGACCGCAAGGGTTTGACCATTTGCGATGCGACCTCGGCCATCTTTGCCATGGAACTGCCGTGGGACAAGCTCGATGTCGTGACCTATAGCTGGCAGAAGGTTCTGGGCGGCGAGGGTGGTCACGGGATCATTATCCTGAGCCCGCGTGCCGTTGAACGCCTTGAAAGCTACACGCCATCATGGCCAATGCCGAAAATCTTCCGCATGACCAAGGGTGGCAAACTGATTGACGGCATTTTCCGCGGGGAAACCATCAACACGCCATCGATGTTGGTTGTCGAAGATGCCATTGATGCCTTGAAATGGGCCGAAGAGATTGGTGGCCTTGAAGGGCTTTTGAAGCGTACCCGTGCAAGCCGGGCGCATCTTGATGCGTGGCTTGCCAGCAGCGACTGGCCTGCCGACCTTGCCGAGGATCCGGCAACCGGCTCAAACACCTCGATGTGCATCAAGATTGTCGATCCATGGGCGCTTGGTCTGTCTGCCGATCAGCAGGCTTTGCTGCCGAAAAAGATTTCGCAGCTTCTTGAAGCGGAAAATGTCGCACTTGATATCAACGGGTATCGTGATGCGCCTCCGGGACTGCGTATTTGGGGCGGTGCAACCGTTGAGCCCAGCGATATCAAGGCTTTGCTGCCTTGGCTCGATTGGGCATATGCGGTGGTAAAAGCCGAATTTGCGGCCAGCTAGGAAATAGTTCGTACGTATTATTTGCGTTAAAGGGTTTTTCCCCGTTGCTCTGTCCGGCACAACGCGGTAGTAACCGCTACCGGATAGTGAGCCCTGAGCGTTGCTCGGGATATTATCAATTTAAATCTGCGCGCCTCGTCCGGGAAAGCACACAAAATGACCGAACTTGCCAGGAAAGCTCTTTTGCCCGCCGGCCTGCAGGATGTCCTGCCAGGAACCGCTGCACGGGAAGCTGAAATCCGTGAAAAGCTGATGGCCAGTCTGGCACATGCAGGCTATGACCGCGTGAAAACCCCGCTGGTCGAGTTCGAAGAAAGCCTGCTTGAAGGTGCTGCTCCGGAATTGTCGACCCAGACGTTCCGTTTGATGGACCCTGAGTCCCGCCGCATGATGGGCGTTCGTTCCGATATGACCCCCCAGGTTGGACGCATTGCAGCAACCCGTCTGGTTGATGCGCCGCGTCCTCTGCGTCTTTCCTATTCCGGCGATGTCTTGCGGATCAAGGGATCGCATCTGCGCCCGGAACGCCAGTTCGCACAGGTCGGTGCCGAGTTGATCGGTGTGTCGAGTGCTGCTGCTGATACCGAGATTGTTCTGCTCGCACTCGAAGCTTTGGAAAGCATCGGTTTGCCGGATGTTTCGGTTGATCTTAATTTGCCAACACTCCCGGTGCGTCTTTTTGATGCCTTTGGTGTGTCACGCGATGACCGTGAAGTATTGACCGAGGCGCTTGAACGTCGTGATGTCGCGGCCCTTCGTGCTGCTGATGGCAAAGTTACCGGTGTTCTGGTGGCCTTGCTTGAGGCCGCTGGCCCGGCGCAGTCCGCTTTGCCGAAACTCAAAAAACTCGAACTGCCGCTTGGTGCGTCTGAGGAACTTTATCGTCTGATCGATGTCGCAGAACGCGTTCTGGCGTCCGGCCTTGATGCTGCACTTACCATTGATCCGGTCGAGATGGCTGGTTTCCGCTATCAGACCGGCGTCAGCTTTACGCTGTTTGCGCGTAACGTCCGCGGCGAAATCGGCCGCGGTGGCCGTTATCGTGCCGGGGGGGCCTCGGGCGAAGCCGCAACGGGTATGTCGCTTTATATGGACAGTATTTTGCGCGGTCTTCCTGATGCTGAGCCGGTTGATCGTGTTTATCTGCCGCTTGGTACGCCACAGCGTGAAGCGCGCAAATTGCGTGCAGAAGGCCATTACACCGTTGCCGCCCTTGAAGGTGCGGCCGAGGCCAAAACCGAAGCCGCCGCACGCATCGAAGCACAAGGCATGGGCTGCAATCATATTTATATCGGCGGTCAGGTTGTGCCGCTGAACGCCTAATCGAACGAACTTTTTATCGCGCAAGGAGTTTTGCGATGACCAATGTTGCCGTGATCGGTTCCCAGTGGGGGGACGAAGGTAAAGGCAAGATCGTCGACTGGCTGTCCGAACGGGCAGACGTTGTTGTGCGTTTCCAGGGTGGTCACAACGCCGGTCATACTTTGGTGATCGACGGAACCACTTATAAGCTGAGCCTGCTGCCGTCAGGTATCGTCCGTGAAAACAAACTTTCGGTGATCGGCAACGGCGTTGTTGTTGATCCGTGGGCGCTGCTTGCCGAAATCGGCCGCCTGAAAGAGCAGGGCGTGGATATCACCCCGGAAAACCTGCGTCTGGCCGAAAATGCCTGCCTGATCCTGCCGCTGCATGGCAATCTTGATCGTGCGCGCGAAGCGGCGGCTTCGGGCGACAACAAGATCGGCACCACCGGTCGTGGCATTGGCCCGGCATATGAAGATCGTGTTGGCCGCCGTGCCATCCGCGTAGGTGATCTGGCAGACACTGATTTGCTTGAAGCCAAGGTCGAAAACCTTCTGACCCACCATAACGCACTTCTGCGTGGCCTGGGGCAGCCGGAAGTCGACGGGGCGGAACTGCTTGCGCAGCTTAAGGAAATCGCACCGAAAATCCTGCCGTTCTCCGACACTGTCTGGAAGTCGCTTAATCAGTTCAAGGAAGCGGGTAAACGCATCCTGTTCGAAGGCGCACAGGGCACCATGCTTGACGTTGATCACGGTACGTATCCGTTTGTGACCTCGTCGAACACTGTTTCCGGTCAGGCTGCTGCCGGTTCCGGTATGGGGCCGTCGGGTGTTGGTTATGTTCTGGGTATCACCAAGGCATACACCACCCGTGTTGGTGAAGGTCCGTTCCCGTCCGAGCTGTTTGATGAAGACGGCGAACGTCTTGGTCAGCGCGGTCACGAGTTCGGTGTCGTCACCGGCCGTAAGCGTCGTTGTGGCTGGTTTGATGCAGCCCTTGTCCGTCAGTCTGTCAAGGTCAACGGCATCACCGGTATTGCGCTTACCAAGCTGGATGTTCTTGATGGCTTTGATGAAATCAAGATCTGCACCGGTTACGACATTGATGGCAAAATCTATGATCATCTGCCGGCCAACCAGCGTCTGCAGGCAAAAGCCAAGCCGGTTTACGAAACCATCGACGGCTGGTCGGAAACGACCATGGGCGCGCGTAGCTGGGCCGATCTTCCGGCAACCGCGATCAAATATGTTCGCCGCATCGAAGAGCTGATTGAAGCTCCGGTTGCGCTTCTGTCAACCAGCCCGGAGCGCGATGACACCATTCTGGTGCACGATCCGTTCAGCGCCTGATCGCCTGAATTTGCGAACTTCGAAAGCCACCAGTTTATGACTGGTGGCTTTTTTGTTTGCAGTTGCGGGTTTTACTGTTCATCCGTGACTGCGCCTGAGGGATAACAGCTTGCCGACAGGGGGGATCACAAGTATCGTTTTATCAACCTTTTGAGGATAGCGTTCTGAGGGTTAGGTCAGGAAGACTTTTGGCCCAAGTAAGTGTGTCACTCAGGGAATGATAACCTGTAAAGAAATATCGGGACCATGGCAGAGCAAGCAGAAGATCAGGAACAGGACGTTTCGAATGGTGCTGCGACAGGGCCGGTGATGGATGCACCGGGCGGCGGTGCACCTGCGCCTGAGGAACCCGAAGAATCCCCTGAGCTTGATGGTGTCGCGATCAATGCAGGCGGCAAAAGTGTCGAGATCGGCAATTTTCGCGTCTTTCTGGATTTGCGGATGCCCGAATTCGATATGGGCCACTGCAAGGCCTATTCGGCTGACAATCTCCGCCGCGAAGAGGGTAGCGCCTTTGCGCTGGTAACCGATCCGGTTCTTCCGACCCGCCATGACCATCTGACCTTCCTGGCCGGTATGCATATGGCCGGTCAGATTGACCTTATCGATTATGAAACCGCCTACTGGCCGCCAATTGGTCGCAAGACGATGGTGCTTTTCTATGAAAAGCCGGCAGGCGGAAAGGTCGTTGCGCGCGAACACAAGAAACTCGCCATCGATGAGCATGATATTGCCACGGTTGTGGTTGAGCCGCTGATGAATGCCATGCAGGCATTCAGTGAGAAGGGGCTGGCACACCGCAATATTCGCGCCGATAACCTGTTCTTTGCCGATCCCATGCGTGAAAAGGTCGTGCTTGGCGATTGTGCCAGTGGCCCGCCCGGTTATGATCAGCCAGCGGTTTATGAGACCACAGCACGTATGAGTGCTGATCCTGCCGGTCGTGGTTCAGGCAATGCGACCGACGATTTCTATGCGCTTGGCATGACTTTGGCCGAGCTTGGCATCGGTCGCCAGCCACTCAAAAAGCTGAATGACCAGGAAATTATCGAACTTAAACTGGCCAAAGGGTCGTTTCAGGCAATCGCATCACACGAAAAGCTTCCGCTTGTTCTGATTGAACCGGTTCGTGGTCTGTTGTGTGATGACCCCGAAGAACGCTGGGGCTTGGCCGAATTGAACGCATGGCTGGACGGAAGACGGACCAAACCGGTTCAGGCCAATACAGAAAAGCGGGCAGCGCGGTCTCAAAACCTGGCTGGTCGGGATTATTATACCGTGCGTTCACTGGCGCAGGGGATCGCCAAGAACTGGGTAACCGCGCTTGGCCCGTTGCGTGACAGCACGGTCGAAGTCTGGTTGCGGCGCGGCCTTGGCGATAATGATCGCGCCAAGGCCCTATCGGATGCCATGCGACAACTGCAGTGGGCCGGGACGGATAAACGGTCGGCAGAGGACGTGTTGGTTGCGCGGTCCATCCTGATTCTGGATCCGGCAGGGCCGATCCGGTTCAAGGGCTTTTCGTCGATGGTCGACGGGCTCGGTTTCATGCTGTCCTATGATGTCCAACATGGAAAGGGGCCCCAACGTTTTGCCGACGTGATCGTGCGCGATATTCCATCTTTCTGGTTTGGCCGTCAGATGGGATACAGCCCCGAGGTCCAGAGGCAACAACAGCTATACAAGAACCTGCGCTATTACATTCAGCAGCAAAGTGCCGGTTACGGGTATGAACGCTGCCTCTATGCGACCGTGCGCAACCAGCATTGCCTGAGCCCGCTTGTCGAAGAGGAATATGTCGTCGAGATAGCAGATCTGCTGCCAGCCCTTGAAAAGGCAGCCGAAACCGCATCCGAAGAAAGCTGGCCGGTGGATCGTCATATCGCCGCCTTCATCGCCGCCCGCCTTGAGGACGATGTCGAAGGGCAGTTGTTGGCGATGCAAAACCCATCTGACGAGGTCGAATATAGTCGCGCAATCATCAGCATGTTGGCGATTGTGCAATGGCGTCATGGGCCGGACAATTTGCAGAACCTGTCGCATTGGGTTGCGCGTTTGATGGAACCGGCGATCAAGGTATTCCATAGCAAGGCACGTCGTGAACGGGTCGAGACCGAGATTCCCAAACTGGCCAAGCGCGGCAATCTTGTCGAACTGTATAACCTGATCAATGACGAACAGGAACGTCGCAAGGATCAGTCAGAGTTTGTCGAAGCCGTCGCGGAATATTCCGAAGCGGAAAGCGAAGTGTTTGATCTTGAATCGTCGGGGCCGGCCCGTATGGAGCTTGCCGAAAAGGTCGGGCAACAGGCGGCTGCTTTCGCGTCTACCATGATCGCACTACTGACAGTGTCCGCGCTGTTCTTGATGCATATCTTTTAAGGGATCGCCATGGCAAAGGGTAAACGAGCAGGCACAAAAAAAGGCGGTCGCAGCGCATTTTCCGGCTTGTCGGTTATTGCATCCGCCGTGCTGCTGTTCATGGTGGCACTTCCAACATTTATCACGTTGACGGTCGGGCTGTTGCCATCCCTTGTGGCCTTTATCTTTGATCGCAGTGCGGGCAGGACGATGGCGCGGTGTGTCTTCGGCCTGAACTTTTCAGGGGTCGCGCCCTATATTCTGGAAGTCTGGATGCAGCCATCGCAAACGGTCGGCGGGGCAACGCAGGCCGTTTTCCAGCCGCTGGCGCTGTCGATCATGTATGGGGCAGCAGGGCTTGGTTGGCTTCTATACCTCGCCATGCCACCAATTGTTGCCAACGTTCTGAACCTGGCAGCCCAGCGTCGTGTCAGTGAATTGCGCAAGAAGCAGCGCGGACTTATAAAAACCTGGGGCGATAGTCTGATCAAGGAAGTGGATCGGTCCGGGAACTGATCTCTGCGTGACCTGATTGAAAAAGACCATGCAAAAAAGAAAGCGGCGGACATTGTCCGCCGCAAGTTGTTTCAGAAGGGACGCAAAGCAGGCAGTATTAGTGGGGCAGGTCCGTATGGATCGATTTGCGGACCTTTTCAAAGGCGCGTACTTCGATCTGACGGATGCGTTCGCGTGAGATGCCATAGGCAAGGCTCAGGTTTTCAAGCGTGACCGGGCTTTCAAGCAGGCGGCGCTGCGTCAGAATATCGCGTTCACGATCATTGAGATGCGACATCGCGTTTTTGAGCATGCTCATGCGCTGCAGGAATTCTTCGCGTTTGCCATAAAGGGTTTCCTGATCTTCGTCATCGCTTTCGATCCAGTCGACCCATTCACCGTCACCCTCAATACGGACCGGCGCATTCAGTGAGTGATCCGGTCCGGCCAGGCGGCGGTTCATCATCACAACGTCATCTTCGGACACATTGAGTTTGGTTGCGATCAGTTCGACCTGTTCAGGTTGAAGGTCGCCTTCATCAATTGCCTGCATCTGGCTTTTGAGTTTGCGCAGGTTGAAGAACAGCTTTTTCTGTGCCGCAGTCGTACCCATTTTCACAAGCGACCATGAATGCAGGATGTATTCCTGAATGGCGGCGCGGATCCACCACATTGCGTAGGTCGCAAGGCGGAAGCCCTTGTCCGGGTCAAAGCGTTTTACCGATTGCAGCAGGCCGACATTGCCCTCGGAAATGAGTTCATTGATCGGCAGGCCATAACCGCGGTAGCTCATCGCGATCTTGGCGACCAGGCGCAAGTGGCTGGTAATCAGTTTTTCAGCAGATTTATCGCAATCCTTGTCCCGGAAATTGCAGGCATAGGTCGTTTCCTGTTCCGGGGTAAGCATCGGGTAGCGGCGTATACGTTGAAGGTATACCGTGAGACCATCTTGAGAGATAGTTGGAAGAGCGTTTCCTTGCTTCATCAAAGCCTCCCGTATTGCTTTCTAAAAGTGCATTTTACCCCTTGCACTTTTTAGGAGCTTATACGGGAGTATTAGAAACCGTCAATGGAAAATTAGACAGTAAGGCTAGTATCAACTATTCAAAGGTATAGTTCCAGGGCCTTCATCAGTGCCAAAAGGTCACTAGGTATAGGTGCCTCTGTGGATATATAGGCACCGGTGCGAGGGTGCAGAAATCCTAACGTTCGGGCATGCAGCGCCTGTTTGTTGAATGCGTTCAAAATCTGTTGCGCTTCTAGGTTGAGTTTGCCCGCTGGTCTGTTTCGGCTGTAAACCGGATCACATACAAGTGCGTGCCCGATATGGTTCATATGAACACGAATTTGATGCGTCCGTCCGGTTGCAAGGCGGCATTCAACAAGGGACGCCAACGAGTCGTCGCGAGTCTGCAGAGTCTTGTAGTGTGTGAGGGCATATTTTCCCCCTTTTTTGACCACTGCCATCTTTTTCCGATTGCTCGGGCTGCGGCCAATATTGCCTTCGATATCACCTGAGCGGGGGCGGGGAACACCCCACACGACCGCAAGGTAGGCGCGCTCGATGTTTTCCTTGTCCTCGGCAAACAGGTTTGAAAGGGCGCGATGGGCGGCATCGTTCTTGGCGACCACCATTGCACCGCTGGTGTCCTTGTCCAGCCTGTGCACGATCCCCGGGCGTTTAACCCCGCCAATACCCGAAAGACTGTCCCCGCAGTGGGCCAGAAGCGCATTCACAAGCGTTCCGCTTTCATTGCCGGCCGCAGGATGAACAACCATGCCAGCAGGCTTGTTGATCACCAGCAGGTCTTCATCTTCAAAAAGCACATCAAGTTTGATGTCTTCGGGCGTCGGTTCGGCCATTTCCGGTTCGGGCACACTCAGATCAAAAACATCACCAGCCTTGACCTTGGCAGACATCTTGGCCGCAGGCGTGCCATTGACGCAAAGCTGACCGTCTTCGATCAAGGCCTTGATCCGCGAACGCGACTGATTGGGCCAGGCGGTCGCCAACACCTTATCAAGGCGGGCACCTTCGTCCTGGTCTGTCGCGGTATAGGTCAGGTTTTCAGACATCGTTTGCTATTGGCATGGTTTGATTTGGTGACTGTAATGATGCATGTGTTCGCCGCTTTTAGCGCTTTGTCCGGCGATTGCAACGAATTGCGACAACTTGCTTCATTTGGCGTTGTTGCCTTGCAATTGATCGTGCTTGTCGCTATGGCCTTGAAACAGGTTACGTATGATCGCGCGTGTGGCGAGCATGCAGGTTTCATCAAACTTTGTCAGTTGGAAATACGATGCGTGTAGTTAAGGCTCTGGTCGCGTTCATGGGCATTCTGATCGTGGTGGGTATCGGACTTGTCGTCTATGGCCTGTCGCTTGAAAAGAACGCCCCAGACACAAGTGTCGAGCAAAATACGCCAACGGTGACGCCGTCCGTGCCATTTGCAGGTGGCGATAATGCGGCCGCGCAAAGTGCTCTTGGCGCGTTCGGTGATGTCGTTATCGACCTTGAAGAAGGTGAACGTCTTGTTGGCTATTCTGTCGATGGTCCGCAGGCAACGCTCCATATCGAAGGTCGGCACGGTGACAGCGCACGTCTCGTTATTGTCTCCTTAAGCGAAAAGAAGGTCCTTGGCCGTATCCTTTTGCAACAGGACGCGCAGTAGTCTGAAACCACAAGGGCGTGTGCAGCGATGGCAAACGGGCAGGGGATCGCAAACAACAGCTCATCTGGTGGCGATGATCAGACCCACATCGCGCTTGGCAAGGCGCTTCTCGAAGAAATCCGCGATTTCGCCGCTGTTAAATGGCCGGAGGAAGCATGTGGCCTTCTGATTGCCTCCATCGATACCCCGAACCGGATCGACCGTGTTGTGTTTGCGCGCAACGTTGCGGAAGATCGGCTGACCACGTTTGAAATAGATCCGCAAACCTTGATCGATGTGCATCGCACAGCGCGGCAAAAGCGGGAGCGCGTTGTGGGATGTTTTCATTCCCACCCCAATGGCAAGGCCCTGCCATCGCCAACAGACCGCGCACGCGCTGATGAAAATGGTTTTCTGTGGCTGATCATAGCCACCGAACATAATCGCGCAGGTGATAGCGGCCTTTATCGCATCATTCACCAATCAACCGCCGACGCGGCAGAGCAATCTGAATTGCGTTACTTCCGGCGCTGCCAGATTATTGACCGCTAAGCTTTCGCAATGCGCTCTGGCTTAACCTTCCAGTGCTTCGACAATCTGCTGTGGCGACAGTGTCCCAATCGCAGTGTCTTTGGCATCACGCACCGTCATTGACGTGCCATTGGCAAGCGCAACAGGCAGGATATCGGCAAGACGTGCATTTGCCGCAATGCTCGGCCAGTATTCATTTACCGCTTGGCTTTCTCCAGACGTGATCGGCTCCATAATCGACTTTGCGCGCAAGACGCGTGATCTGTTCACATCTCGGGTAAAGGCCTGCACATAATCATCGGCGGGTCTAAGCACGATTTCTTCTGGCCGCCCGACCTGCACAAGCTTGCCGTCTTTGAGGATTGCGATCCGATCCCCGATCTTAAGCGCTTCGTCCAGATCATGGGTGATGAAAACAATCGTCTTATGAAGCTCCGCCTGAAGCTTCATCAACTCATCCTGCATGTCAGACCGTATCAGCGGATCAAGGGCGGAGAAAGCCTCGTCCATCAGCAAAACTTCTGGATCGGTTGCAAGGGCCCGGGCAAGGCCCACGCGTTGCTGCATACCACCCGATAATTGATCGGGATATTTGGCCTCATAGCCCGCCAGACCGACACGTTCGATCCATTTAGATGCGGCTGCTTCGCGTTCCTTGCGCGCGGTACCCTGGATTTCGAGCCCGTAGGCAACGTTATCCATCACATTGCGATGGGGAAGCAGGCCAAAGCGTTGAAACACCATACCAAGCCGCTTGCGGCGAAAGGCATTGAGGGTCGGAATATCCATGGCAAGGATATCTTCGCCACCAAATGATACTTCGCCCGCTGTCGGATCAATCAGCCGATTAAGATGGCGGATCAGGGTCGATTTCCCTGATCCAGACAGGCCCATGACGACGAAGGTTTCCCCTTGTTCAATCGACAGGGATACATCGTGAAGACCAACCGTATGACCGGTTTTTGCAAGGATTTCATCCTTGTCCGCGCCACCCTTTGCCAGTTCAAGTGCGGATTGCGGATCAGGTCCGAAGATTTTGAAAATATTGCGGATTTCGATGTAGCTCATTATGCGTCCTCCGCATCGTGCGATCGTTGTGATCGCTTGCCATAGGCCTGACCGATCCGGTCAAACACCACGGCCAGAAGAACAATCGCAACGCCGGCTTCCATGCCCGCACCAACGTCCAGACGCTGAATACCCATCAGGACCTGCTCGCCCAATCCGCGCGCGCCAATCATCGAGGCAATCACCACCATCGAGATTGACATCATCGTCGTCTGGTTGATCCCGGCCATGATGTTGGGAAGGGCGAGTGGCAACTGCACACCAAACAGGATCTGCTTGCGGCTGGCACCAAAGGATCGCGACGCTTCGAGTACTTCCTGATCAACAAGGCGGATACCAAGGTCAGTCAGGCGCATGACGGGCGGGGCCGCATAAATCACCGTGGCGAGGATCGCTGGAACCTTACCAAGCCCAAACAACATCAGGGCAGGGATCAGGTACACAAAACTCGGCATGGTCTGCATCGTATCAAGGATCGGCAACATGACGGCCCGCAAACGATTGGACATTGCCATGGCAATGCCGACCGGAATGCCAATCAGAACCGATAGCGATGTCGCGACAATCATCAGGGCAAGGGTTTGCATTGCCTTGTCCCAAAGACCCAGCATGCCAATGGCAAACATGGCGATGACCAGCCCGACAACCAGCTTCCAGTTCTTGCTGGCATGCCAGGTGATCGCGGCAATGGCGATCAAGACCACCCACCAGGGTGCACCACGCAAGACCTGCTCGAGTGCCACCAAAACGGTCAGCAAACTGTCGGCAAAGGCCTCAAACGCCGCGCCGTAATTGACCACCAGCCAATCAACAAACTGATTGACCCACTTGCCCAAAGGCACATTCAACTGTTCTGGAAACATGGCGCAATTGGCCCGATCTGCTCAAAAAATCAATGAGCGTAAGAGCCTAACAAGATCACGTGGACCGCGCGACCGTAAATCGAACTCTGACTGACATCTCCTGACTTCTTTTGGTAGCCTATTCCTGTGATTGATAATCCAGAGGCCTGCCAAAGCCGTAAATCATAGACAATATTGTTTTCCTGAGAGGTTGCGATGATCACTGTGTTCTTTGATGGAAAATGCGGTCTGTGTTCCAGAGAAATCAATTACTACCGCAAGATCGCGCCAAGAGGCGTTTTCGAATGGCGGGACATCACGGAACACGCAGGTGATCTTGAAAAGCACGGCATCTCCCTTGTCGAAGGGTTAAAGCAAATGCGCGCCCTGGATTCAGATGGGCAATGGCATGCCGGTGCTGATGCCTTCATTCTGATCTGGCGCCAGCTTGACCGATGGCGTGTTTTGGCAGCTATCGTTGCGCTGCCGATTATTCGCCAGATCGCGAACCTTGTGTATCTTCTATGGGCCGCATGGCGCTTCAAGCGCCTTACACACTGCCAGTTGGCGGCTGTTGAGGATGGATCCCGGCCGACCTAGTTTATTCAATTATCGTCGTATTTTTCTTGCTAAACAAACACCCCGCAGGATTTCTCCTGCAGGGTGATTGAGTAATTTATTGGTGGTGTTACTTACATCGCGCTTTCAACACGTGCTGCAACATCCGCAGGCACCCACGCTTTCCAGACATCCGGCTTGGATTTCAGGAAATACATGGCCGCCCCATCAGGCTTTTCGTTGTTTTCCTGCATATAGGCCAGCATTTCCGAGACCAGCGCGTTGCTGGTTTCGTAGTTGGTCAGGAAGGTGATCAGGGTTGGTGCGGCGGCTTTGAAGTCGTTATTCACACCAATTGTGATCGTGCTTTGCGGGTAGGCGGTTGCCTTGGTCGGGTTTTCTTCTGTTTTTAGCGCGTCAAAGATCGACTTGTCATAAGCCGGTTCTTCAAGACGCGTGCTGTTATAAAGGCCCATCACCCAGGTTGGGCCCCAATAGTAATAAAGGGCCGGTTTACCGCGCTTATGCGCCGATGCGATGGCAGCCGAAAGGGCCGCACCGGTGCCCGGGCGGAAGTTGGTGAAGCTGTCATTAAGGTCATAGGCACCAAGTTTGGCCGAATTGACCTTTTCACAGACCCAGCCCGACGGGCAGTTATAAAAGCGGCCCTTGCCGGGTTCTTCGGGGTCTTCAAACAGTTCGGTGTATTTCGCCAGATCATCGACCGATTTCAGGTCAGGCGCCATCGGCTCAATCCCGCGATCTGCGTCGCCTTCGATGACGTAGGTCGGCACAAACCAGCCTTCGACGGCGTCATCGAAATTAACTCCGATCTGGCTGACATTGCCGGCTTCTTCGGCCTTGGTCCAGGCTTCGGCAACGTTGTCGCGCCAGATTTCCATGACGATATCAACATCGCCCTTGCCAGCCCCGGTCAAAAGCGGGATGACATCGCCGGGCAGGGCATCGGTCTGACAGCCATAGCCCTTTTCAATGATGAAGCGGGCAACGGCGTTATGGAAAAGCGCACTGTCGTAATTGAGACCGGCAAACATCACCGGTCGATCAATCTCGCATGTGGCATCTTGCGCGTTTGCGCTTGAATGAGAAGTAAATGCAAGGCCAGCGGCCAAAAGCATTGCGGCTCCGGTAGGCAGGGTTTTCATCCTTCTGTCCCTTCGTGGTTGCGGTCCGGAATCGCATCAAATGCATGGTCGGTGCGGGAAGCCCGCAAAGATTGGGATCCGGTGTGATCCTGAACTTCAAATTGACCGTGCCCCTGATACAGGTGCGGCAATTCTAGACGTGTGGTTAGAATGCGCGCAACCCCCGGTGTCGATTATAACGCCGACGTGATGGGTGTTTCCGTGCTGATATCATTGCAGAATGCTCCTGACAGGGATGGCAGGAGATGTCAGGTAATGTGATTTACGGTAGTGGGCGCGATTGGTTTAACTCTGCCCGTGAATTTATCGGACTTTGCCGTTATGTTGGGCAAACCAACCAATCGGGCACAGATAATCGGGGGCCGTCATGATGCATACCAACCTGTTCGTTTTTGATATCGAAACCGTGCCCGATATTGATGTTCTGCCGCAGCTGACCGGGGAAACCGCGCCGGATCCTGAAGCCGGGCGCAAGATGCTGGAAGACTATCATCTTGAAATCACCAGTGGCCGCAATGGCTTCCCGCGCCAGCCGTTTCACAAGGTGGTGGCGATCAGCTTCCTGCGCGCGACCATTCAACGTGATGGCGATACCGAAATGTACGAGATCGAAGAATTGCGATCCGGCGGCGAATTGACATCCGAGGAAAAGGACCTTGTGAACGGGTTCTTTGCCTATTGCGGCAAGCTTTATCCGCGTTTGGTCAGTTTCAACGGTCGTGGCTTTGATCTGCCGGTGTTGAAATACCGCGCGATGAAACATGGCGTTTCGGCCCGCTGGTTGCATCAGGCGTCCAACAAGTGGGAAAACTATACCGCGCGCTATGCACCGCATTGGCATTGCGATCTGGCGGAAGTTCTATCCGATTATGGTGCATCGGCCCGGACCAAGATGAACGAGGTTTGCGCCGCCCTTGATCTGCCGGGCAAGACCGGGGTCGATGGCAGCAAGGTTTCGGACATGTATGACAATGGCGAGATTGATGGCATTCGTCGCTATTGCGAGACCGATGTTTTGAATACCTATTTGCTGTATCTGCGTCATGCGCTTCATACCGGGATGACCGATCATGATGGCTATAACCATGCGATCAATCTGACCGTTGGCTGGCTTGAAGAACGGGCAGGGGACATTCCCGCCTATCAGGAATTCCTTAATGCCTGGAAGCAATCGAGTGGCGGGTCGTTTAACGTTCTTTGATACGGCCCGACGTTGTGCCCAGGCATGACTTCAGAAGTGAAGTCCGTCACATTTTGACACCCTGTCTTGCAAATTTGTGTTGAATTAAATGCGAGTTGATCTTAATTGCATTGAATGTGCAAGTGAGTTGCAACGTCAGTACGTTTCAACGCGTACCCAAATTCAACAGGGTCAAACTCAACAGGGATCGTTCAAATGGATATCAAGAAACTCGTCGGTGGTGCGGTATTTGGCGCAACAGCGATGGCTGCGACAACCGCGATGGCACAGGAAGTTAATGTCTATTCCCTGCGTCAGGAATTTCTGGTCGAGCCGCTTTTTGAGAAGTTCACCGCTGAAACCGGCATCGACGTCAATGTGATCTTTGCTGAAAAAGGTCTGGTCGAACGTATCAAGCAGGAAGGCGCGAACAGCCCGGCCGATATCCTGATGACCGTCGATATCAGCCGTATCCAGCAGGCAGTTGACGCCGACGTGACTGAGGCCGTTTCGAATGACACCCTTGATGCCAATATTCCGGCCCACCTGCGCGACCCGGAAGGTCATTGGTTTGCTCTGACCCAGCGTGGTCGCGCGATCTATGCCTCCAAGGAGCGCGTGGCAGAAGGCGAGATCACGTCTTACGAAGACCTTGCCGACCCGAAATGGGAAGGGCGCATTTGCACCCGTTCCGGCACGCACGTTTATAACGTGGCGCTGTTTGCTTCGATGATCGCTGTTCATGGCGAGGAAAAAGCCAAGGAATGGCTGCAAGGTCTTAAAAACAATCTGGCGCGCAAGCCGCAAGGCAATGACCGCGCACAGGTCAAGGCGATCAAGGAAGGCGTTTGCGATCTTTCGATCGGCAACACCTATTACTACGGCAAGATGCTCGATAACGAAGAACAGCGTCCTTGGGCAGAGGCCGTCAACCTTATCTTCCCGAACCAGGATGGTCGTGGCATGTCGATGAACATTTCGGGCATGAGCCTGATCGCCGATGCGCCGAACCGCGAAAACGCCATCAAGCTGATGGAATTCCTGGCCGGTGATGTTGCGCAGGGCATCTATGCTGAGGTCAATTACGAATATCCGGTCAAACCGGGTGTCGAGTGGGCCGAAAATGTGAAGTCCTGGGGCACGTTCAAGGCCGATGAAGTATCGTTGGCCGAGATTGCCCGCCTGAGCCCGGATGCGATCAAGATGGTCGATGAGATCGGTTATAACGAATAGTCAAACCGACTGAGTTTGATGAGCTTTTTGAAAGGGGTGGTGTAATGCCACCCCTTTTTTCAGTTTCGGCATGCGGTCACAGGCCGGATGCGGTCGCGCATTCGTGACTTCGGGTATGGCTCTTATGTGGTTTTCTTGCTTGCAAAAGGCGGGGCGGGCCCTTTAATTTCGGCCACAGCAAATACAAATCATTCCTAATTGCTGTGCGACCTGCAGCTGATCCAAACGAGGCATTTATGATTTCTCTGCGCAAAACCGTTCTTGGTCTTGTTGTTTCCGCGATGGGGTTGTCCGTGTATCCCGCCGCCCATGCCGCAGAGGAAGTTAATGTCTATTCGCTCCGACAGCCCTTTCTGATCGAACCGATGTTCAAACGCTTTACCGAGGAAACCGGTATTCGCGTCAATACGCTTTTCTCGCAAAGTGGACTGGTGGAGCGCATCAAGCACGAAGGGCGCAATACCCCGGCCGATCTACTTTTGACCGTTGATATCGGCCGCATTCAGGATGCAGTCGATGCCGATATCGCCCAACCGATCGAAAGTGCCGTTCTGGATGCGAATATCCCTGATCAGTTCCGTGATGAAGACAAGCTTTGGGTGGGGATGACGACCCGTGCACGCGTGCTTTATACCTCGCTTGATCGGGTGGAGCCGGACGCCATCACGACCTATGAAGAGCTTGCTGATCCGAAATGGAAGGGGCGCATTTGTGTGCGTTCCGGCATGCATGTTTATAACATCGCCCTGATCGCCTCGATGATTGCCCATCATGGCGAAGACGAAACCAAAACCTGGCTGACCGGCCTTAAGGACAATCTGGCCCGCAAGCCGCAGGGTGCCGATACCGATCAGATCGAGGCAGTGTCGCAGGGCGTCTGTGACGTAGCGATTGGCAATTCCTATTATTACGGCAAGATGCTTGATGACCCGAACAAGGCCGATGCCGCCAAACAGGTCCGCATCGTTTTCCCCAATCAGGGCGATCGTGGCACGCATGTCAATATTTCGGGTGTGGCGCTGATGAAGTATGCGCCGAACAAGGAAAATGCCATCAAGCTGGTGGAATTCCTGTCTGGTGCCGAAGCCCAGCATATGTATGCCGATATCAATTTTGAATATCCGGTCAAACCGGGCGTTGCCTGGTCTGAACAGGTTCGGGCTTGGGGCACTTTTGTCCATGATGATTTGCCGCTTAATGCGGTTGCGGCCAATCGTGGTGCAGCAATTCGTCTGATTGATGAGGTCGGCTTTAACGAGTAGACCGTACGTCGATAGAGGGATATGAAGACCGCCCAACAGAACCGTTCGGAGTAGTCCGCGGCGAATGAAACGGAAACAGCCTTGAACAACGCTTGTCAGACGCAAAAGGAAGACGACATTCGGCCGAGCGCCATGGCGGAAACCTTTGATCCGATGCGCACGCCGACTGGACGTCGGGCGATGCTGTGGTTGCCGCGTGGCCAATCGGCAGCTTGGCTGATTGGGGCGTTTATCGTGGCGGCAATGGTTGCGGCACCGGTTGTAGCCGTCGCCTGGATTGCCCTGTTTCCGACCGAAAATATCTGGCCGCATCTGGCATCCACCATGTTGCCAAGGTACCTTAAGAATACCGGTATCCTGATGCTTGGCGTCGGTATTGGTGTGACTCTGATCGGTGTTGCATCCGCATGGATTGTGACCATGTGCCGAATTCCGGGAAAGCGGTTCTTTGAATGGGCGATGTTGCTGCCGATGGCGGTTCCGGCCTATATCGTGGCCTATGTTTATACCGATCTTCTGGAATATGCCGGACCGTTACAGGGCTTCTTGCGGGACTTGTTTGGTTGGCAATCGGCGGCCGATTACTGGTTTCCTGATATTCGCACCAAGGGTGGTGCGATCATGGTGCTCAGCCTGACACTTTATCCCTATGTTTACATGCTGGCGCGTGCGGCGTTCTTGTCGCAATCCATCTGTGCGATTGAGGCGGCCCGTATCCTTGGTCGGAGTGCCTGGAGTTCGTTTCTTACGGTCGCGTTGCCGTTGGCGCGACCGGCAATCGTTGTTGGCGTTGTGATTGCGTTGATGGAAACGCTCAATGACTTTGGCACGATTGATTTCTTTGCCGTGCATACCCTGACAGCCGGTATTTTTAACGTCTGGCTTGGTATGGGAAATGCCGGTGGCGCTGCGCAGATTGCCCTGACCATGCTGGCTGTCGTGATCGCATTGATGGTGATCGAACGTTATTCACGTCGCCGCCAGCGTTTTCATGACACCACCAGCCGGTTTCAGGAACTGCCCGGCTATGAACTGAGCCCGCTTGCCAAGGCCGGGGCATTGGCGATTTGTATCCTGCCGATTGTGCTGGGCTTTGTCGTGCCGTCGCTGGTGCTGATTTATTATTCCATTGGTTATTTTGATCAAAGCTGGACGTCAGATTTCTTTGAATTCGCCGGTAACAGCCTTTTGGTATCCGGGCTCGCGACGCTTGTTGCCGTCGGTTGTGCGATATTCATGGCTTATGCGCTGCGCCTGTTCCCGCAACCGCTTTTGAAATTCTGTGTCCGTCTGTCATCGGTCGGCTATGCCGTCCCGGGCGCGGTTTTGGCCATCGGGGTTTTGATCCCGTTTGCGCGGTTTGACAACGCGTTGGACGCGGTGATGCGCGATACCTTCGGCATATCAACTGGGTTGCTGCTAAGCGGGACTGTATTTGCATTGGTCTTTGCCTATGCAGTGCGGTTCATGGCGGTATCCTATGGCTCAATTGAAGCTGCCCTTGGCAAGGTTCGACCAAGCATGGATGACGCGGCACGTACCTTGGGTGAAAGCCCTTGGGGAACGCTGAAACGCATTCACTTTCCGATGGTGCGTGGTGGCATTTTGGCGGCGTCGGTGCTGGTCTTTGTCGATGGCATGAAGGAACTGCCGGCAACGCTTATTTTGCGTCCGTTCAATTTTGATACACTGGCCACCCATGTCTATCAGTTCGCCAAGGATGAAATGATTGAACATGCAGCCCTTGGGGCGCTGACCATTGTGCTTGTTGGTGTGGTGCCGGTGATTATGCTGAGCCGTGCAATTTCAAAATCCCGTCCGGGGCATAGCGGACAATCCTGATGCGTCCCGCCGATGATCGGGATATCCTGATTACGGATGGGAATACAAAACAAGACCAAGGGCGGCAGGAAACTTTCGGAATGCAAACAATCAAACCGGGACTGACAACACTTTCCGACGCGCTCGACATTGCTTTTGCCGAAGTGCCGGTGATGACGCCATCCGAAGAACGCCCGATCAGTGATTGTTACGGTGCGATTTTGCGCAAGGACCTCGTTGCGCAGGTTTCCGTGCCGTCGGTGGATAACTCCGCCATGGATGGCTACGCCCTTCGCCATGCCGATCTGGCGGCAATAGACGGTCCGGTTTCGGTGGTCGGGGCATCCTTGGCAGGCCATCCTTACAACGGAACACTGCCAAAGGGCTCCGCGATCCGTATTGCAACCGGGGCTGCGATCCCCGATGGCGCGGATTGCGTGATCATTCAGGAGAATGTCAAAGCCAATGCCGATGAAACCATCATTGAAATTGATGCCGACGTGATTGCACACACCAGCGTGCATCAAAACATCCGCTGGCTGGGCGAAGACATCAAAACCGGTGATACAGTTTTGAAGGCAAGCACGATCCTGCGCCCACAGGATATCGCAATCGCGGCCGGGCAGGGCTTTGGCAGCTTGTCGGTTGCACAGCCCCTTAAAGTTGCTGTCTTCTCCACCGGCGACGAACTGGCCAAACCAGGTGATCCTTTGCCGCCGGGGGGCATTTATGATTCCAACCGTTTTGCAATGATCGGAATGTTGCGGTCCATCGGTTGCGAGGTCACCGATCTTGGGTTGCTGGCTGATAATTTTGAAGTGTTGCAAAACGCGTTGGCGAACGCGGCAAAGTCGCATGACGTGATTATGACATCTGGCGGTGTTTCGGTCGGCAAGGCCGATCTTCTGAAACCGGTTGTCGACAGCCTTGGTGAAATCACCGCCTGGAAGCTTGCGATCAAGCCCGGCAAGCCTTTGATGCGCGGCAAGATCGGCGATTGTCTGGTGATCGGGCTTCCGGGGAACCCGGTATCAGTCCTGGTCTCAGGGTTGCTCTATGTTTTGCCGTTGCTGCGTCATGCGATGGGTGCGGATCATTCCAAACTGGCGCCAACACGTATTCCGGTCCGTGCCGGGTTTGACTTCAAGCGTGGTACCGGACGCAGGGAATGGTTGCGCGCGCGTCTGGTGCAAAATGATGACGGCGAATTTGAAGCGATTGCTTTTTCTTCGACCAGTTCCGGGATGTTGTCATCAATGGTCTGGGCCGAAGGTCTGATTGAACTGCCGGAAAATTGCGGGCAGGTCTCCAAGGGAGATCAGATACTTTATTTGCCGCTGCAAGGCCTGCAGTGACTTCATCAAAAATGATCCACATCATTGCAAACGAACATGGTTTGCCGGACTGTTGGATCGTTTCCAATCCGCGAAAGTGAATAGAATGACGATATCGGTGACGTTTTGTGGTGCTGCTGGTGGGGTGACGGGATCTTGCTATTTTTTGCAGACCGATCACGGCAATTTCCTTGTCGATTGCGGTATGTTCCAGGGCAGCAAAACCGTCCGTGAATTGAACTATGGCAAGTTCCCGTTCGAGGCAGACCGGATTTCGGCCGTGTTGCTGACGCACGCGCATATTGACCATACCGGCCTGGTGCCCAAGCTGGTCAAGGCCGGTTTTGGCGGACCAATTTATGCGACGGAGCCGACCTGTGATCTTCTGACCTATATGTTGCCGGACTCCGGATACATTCAGGAAAGCGAAGTCGAACGTTTGAACCGTCGCAATGCGCGGCGCGGTCGTCCTGAAGTCACCCCGATCTATACCCGTGAAGACGCGGAAAATACGCTGTCGCAGCTCAAGACTGTCGACTATCACGAATGGTTGCCGGTGATCGACGGCGTGCGGGCGCGATTCTGGGATGCGGGGCATCTCCTTGGTTCCGCGTCGATCGAGGTGGAGATTGAGAACGGCGACAAAGACGGTAAACCGACAAGATTGCTGTTCTCGGGTGATGTTGGCACCGGTGAGGCCGTATTTAACGAAGCGCCCGAGGCACCGGCTGGTGTCGACTATCTGTTTGTCGAAACCACCTATGGCGATCGTAACCGTCCGGTAATGACCGACGAAGAACGCCGTGAGATGCTGCGCAAGGAAGTTCAGGATGCGCTGGGCAATGGCGGCAATCTGGTAATTCCGAGTTTTGCCGTCGCCAGAACGCAAGAGCTGCTTGTTGATCTTGCGCATCTTTTTAATCGCGGTCAGTTGCCACCAGCAAATGTCTTTGTCGATAGCCCCTTGGCGCAACGTGCGACCGATGTCTTTGCCAAACACCTGAAGCGCGGCGACGCACAGGCGCTTTCGCATCCGAAGTTCCATATGGTGCCGGATGTTCAGGCAAGTAAACAGCTTGCACAGGTCACCAGCGGTGCGATCATTATTTCGGCAAGTGGCATGTGCGATGCCGGTCGCATTCGCTATCATCTGAAGAACAACCTGTGGCGGCCTAATTGCACCGTGCTTCTGGTCGGTTTTCAGGCTGCGGGCTCTTTCGGGCGCGTCTTGCAGAGTGGGGCAAAACATGTGCGGATACACGGCGATGAAATCGAGGTTCGTGCGCGCATTCGGACGTTGGACGTCTATTCCGGCCACGCCGATCAGGATATGCTTTTGCAATGGACCAAGAACCGTTTGCCAGTGGCGCGTCAGATTTTCCTAACCCACGGTGAAGAAGGCGCACGTGCGGCATTCCGAGAAGTTCTGATGGCGCACGGCATTGAGGATAAGCTGATTTCCATGCCGATGCTTGATGACACGGTCACCCTCAAGAAGGGCAAAGGCCAACCGGCTATTCCGCAGGCACGTCTGTCGGGTGAAGAACTCTCGCGCGATGACTGGCATAATCTTTATGCAGGTACAGTAACGGCGCTTTCGGAAAAACTTCGTTCGCTTGAAACTGCGGAAGAAAGAAAAGAGATGCTCGAAAAAGTCTTGCGCGATATCGGTTCAGTATGAGAGCAATTGTCCGGAAGCCGAAAGAAGGGCGCAAACCCCGACTTCACGGATTTACTTGCCATAAACAAAGAACCTGTCACCCTGTTAATGGGTTGTGCGGGGAGCTGAGACCACTACGCATACGGGCGGGGATATGTCAATCGTAGGGAATTCCGGATATCGGGTTCTGATTTACAGCCATGATACCTTCGGGCTTGGGCATTTGCGCCGTTGCCGTACGATTGCGCATGCGCTGGTATCGCATCGCGATGATGTATCTGTTCTGATTTTGTCGGGCTCACCGATTATCGGCAGCTTTGAATTCCGCTCGCGCGTGGACTTTGTCCGCATTCCGGGCGTGATCAAGCTGTCTAACGGCGAATATACCTCGCTTAACCTCAATATCGATGTCGACCAGATTCTGGCGATGCGGGAATCGATTATTCAGCACACAGCCGATGTGTTCAACCCGGACATATTTATCGTCGACAAAGAACCGCTTGGCTTGCGCGGCGAGGTCGAGTCCACCCTGCAGATGTTGCGCCATCGGCGCACCCGTCTGGTGATGGGCCTGCGCGATGTGATGGATGATCCGGTGAACCTGCGCGAAGAATGGGACCGCAAGCAATGCGTTCCGGCCCTGGCAAACCTCTATGATGAAATCTGGGTTTATGGCCTCAAGGAAATCTGTAATCCGCTTGAAGGGATCGACTTGCCCCCGGGCGTTGAAGAAAAGATGTCCTATACCGGCTATTTGCCACGTACCGCCACCCGCAGACCCGCACCCGAGCACGGGGCGCTTGGTCTTGAAGAACCGTATTATCTGGTAACGACAGGCGGTGGCGGGGACGGCGTCAATTTGGTCGATTGGGTGATCAGCGCCTATGAAACCGATCCGGACATTCCGGTGCCGTCGCTGGTTGTTCTCGGACCCTTTATGGGACCGACACAGCAAAACGAATTCATGAAACGTGCGGAAAAGATCGACAAGCTGTCGGTCATTACCTTTGATGCCAATGTCGAAGTGTTGATGCACAAATCGGCCGGCGTGATCGGCATGGGCGGCTATAACACCTTCTGCGAGATCCTGTCCTTTGACAAACCGGCCGTTATCGTGCCGCGTACTGTGCCGCGTCTTGAACAGTATGTTCGCGCTGCGGCGGCAGAAAAGCTTGGTCTGGTCAGAATGCTGACCGAAGATGGTGGTCGCGATCCGCGCGAAATGGCCGACGCCCTGCGTGGTCTGATACATCAGCCAAAACCGTCGCATGTGACTGTTCCGAACCTTATGGGCGGACTGGATCGCGTTGGCGAATTGGTTGATCGCTGGCTTCCGCCACAAATGGCCGCAGAATAATCATCGGGAATAGATTTGATGGCACGCGACAATCTGGCAATCGTGGTGAAGGGTTATCCGCGATTGTCGGAGACCTTTATCGCCCAAGAAATTTTAGGTATTCAGCAAGCAGGCATTCCCTATCGGATTGTGTCGCTGCGTCATCCAACCGACAAAAAACGCCACCCGATCAATGATCGCATTACAGGTGCGGTCGCTTATCTCCCGGAATATGTCTATCAGGAACCGATGCGGGTTTTGCGTGGCTGGCTCAAGGCGCGCAAGATGCCCGGATATCGTCGCGCCCTGAATATCTGGTGGCAGGATTACCGCCGGGACCGTACCGCCAATCGCGCACGCCGATTTGCCCAGGCCATGGTGATGGCGGCTGAACTGCCCGATGATGTCACCCGCATCTATGCCCATTTCCTGCATACACCGGCATCGGTCGCGCGCTATTGCGCAATTATGCGCGGTTTGCCGTGGTCCTGTTCGGCGCATGCCAAGGATATCTATACCAGTCAGGACTGGGACATGCGCGAAAAGCTGCGCGATATGGATTGGCTGGTGACCTGTACAAGCGCCAATGTCGATTACCTTCGTAAACTTGCTGAGGATCCGGATAAAGTTAATCTGCTCTATCACGGACTGGATTTTTCGCGTTTCCCCGAAGACCTTCCAGAAAGACCTCTGCGCGATGGGACGGATGCCGATAACCCGGTAAGGATCCTGTCGGTCGGGCGACTGGTGGGCAAGAAGGGGTATGACGACCTTCTGCGCGCCTTGGCCAAGTTGCCAGCCGACCTTCATTGGCGGTTCGTTCATATTGGTGGCGGCGATGGTGAAAAATATCAAAAACTTGCAACGGAGCTCGGCATAGCGGACCGCTGTGACTGGCAAGGGGCGCGTGATCAGAAGGAAGTGATCGCGGCATGTCAGTCGTCCGATTTGTTCGTACTGGCCAGCCGGATTGAGAAGGATGGTGATCGCGACGGGCTGCCAAACGTTCTGATGGAAGCGCAGCTTTGCGGACTTGCTGCGGTTTCGACTGCAATTTCGGCCATTCCTGAACTGATTAAAGACGGCGTAAACGGCAAACTTGTGCCCGAACGTGATCCGGATGCACTTGCGAGTGCGCTGAAAGCCTTGATCACTGATCCCCGTCTTCGAGAAACCATGGGTCGTAAGGGCAATGAGATTGTGCGTCGTGATTTCTCGTTCTATCGCGGCATGAAGGAACTGGCGGAACGTTTCGGTGTTAACTCCCAGTCCGACGAACAGGCTGCAATCCCCGCCGAACAACCCGCCGCAGAGTAGGAGGCACGCACTTGCAGGTTGCCTTTTACGCCCCGCTAAAGCCGATTGACCATCCTGTTCCGTCGGGTGACCGCCTGATTGCCCGCATGCTGTGTGAAGCCCTTCAGTCAGCAGGTATGAAGGTCGATATAGCTGCCCGCCTTCGTAGCCGCGTTGCTGATGGCAATGTCCTTAAGCAGGCGCGGCTTGCCGAACTGGGGACCAAACTTGCTACCCGTTTACTGCGGCAATACCAATCGGGGTTCCGTCCCAAACCGGATATCTGGTTTACCTATCATCTTTATTACAAGGCACCGGACTGGATCGGGCCGATTGTTGCCGATGCGCTGGGTATCCCGTATGTGGTGGCCGAATCATCCTTTGCCCCAAAGCGTGCAAACGGGCCATGGGGACAAAGCCATCTGGCAGTCGAGACAGCAATTAGGCAGGCGGATGCAGTTTTCTCACTCAATCGGGTCGATATGGAATGCCTTGCACAGGTCTGCCAACCGGATCGTCTGCACTTCCTGCCGCCCTTTACACGTGTCGCGTCATGGCATGTCGGACAGCGGGTAGCAATCAATCCAGAATGGGTGCGGTTGGTGACAACCGCAATGATGCGCGATGGTGACAAACTGAAATCCTATGCGCTTTTGGCAGACGCACTGGGTCGCCTCAGGCGCAATGGTGTTGATAACTGGCACCTGACAGTGATTGGTGATGGCCCAGCGCGTCAGGAGGTCGAGGACCTTTTTGAAGAAAATGGACTTGGTGAAGACAAGGTTTCACTAGTGGGCCTGAAAACACCGGAACAAACCAAAGATATTCTCGCGCAGTCAGATTTGTTCGTATGGCCCGCGATCAATGAAGCCTTCGGAATGGCATTGCTTGAGGCCCAGTCTGCGGGGCTTCCGGTTCTGGCGGGGGATACTGGCGGTGTGTCGGGTATTGTTTCATCCGGTGTGACCGGGTGGCTTGTGCCTGTTGGTGATGTCACGGCTTTTTCAAACCGTCTGGCGGAATGCCTTGGGGCGGATGTCGCCGTATTGCGTGAAATAGGTGCTGCTGGCGCATCGAAAGCAGCGCAGCATCACACGCTTGAAGCCGCTGCTGATCTGTTATCCACCACATTCAAGAAAATCATCCCGGGTCATGTGTCGTCACAAAACGGGCAGGGCCCAGCATGAAACAGATCCGTTTTGCATTGCTTCGCCACGGTGTCACGGCCTGGAATACCGAAAAGCGCATTCAGGGACGCACAGATATCTCAATCAGGCATGATACAGCTGCGTGGTATCGTCAGCACCGTTTGCCCGCCAAGTGGGCCAATGTTCCGTGGTTTTCTTCGCCCTTATCCCGAACGCGTGAAACTGCAGATGCGCTTGGGATCAGAGCCGTTGCCACTGAGCCCGCGTTCATCGAGATGGACTGGGGTACGTGGGAGGGTGAAAAACTTTCGGATCTTCGTGCAAGTATGGGGAAAGACCTTCGCGCCAATGAAGACCGTGGTTGTGATTTTCGCCCAGATGATGGCGAAAGCCCGCGTGATGTCTTGAACCGGGTTGCGACATTCCTGAATGATTGTGACCTCCCGGACTTTGGTGCGGTCACCCATAAGGGCGTGATACGTGCTGTCTATGCTGCAGCACGTGGATGGGACATGATGGGCAAAATTCCAGACAAACTCGATTGGCACTGTTTACAGGTGTTTCAGTATTCTGATGAGGCCGGGTTCTCTGTTGACGCACTCAATGTGCCACTTGTCCCCGCGCAGGAGACCACGTGATGAGTGATATCATGGTCTATGTGCAGCACTTGCTTGGCATTGGTCACGTGCGCCGTATGGCGTTGATAAATCAGGCGCTTCGCGATGAAGGGCTTGGCGTTACGGTTGTAAGTGGCGGTGTGCCCGATGACAGCCTTGATTTCGCGGCCAGTGAAGTTATTCAGCTTTCCCCGTGCAAAACATCCGATACTGGTTTCTCTGGGCTTGTCGATCCGGACGGGAACGCCTTGGGGCACGACTGGCAGAAACAACGTAAAAGACAACTGCTGACCGCGTTTAAGGAAACGGCGCCGAAACTGCTTTTGGTCGAAATGTTCCCATTCGGGCGCCGCGCATTTCGGTTCGAATTGATCCCGCTGTTTGACGCGGCGAATGAAGCAGGCGTTCCGATCATTTGTTCTGTCAGAGACCTTTTAGTGCGTAAAAAAGACATCGGCAAAACGCGAAGGATGCGTGATATCTCGCGCAAATATCTTGATGCGGTTCTGGTGCATGGTGATCCGCAACTGTTTGGTTTTGATCGCAGCTTTGAGTTTGCCGACGATATATCGGACCTGATCGCCTACACGGGGTATGTCGCACCAAATGTTGCCAATGACGTCTCGGAACGTGGGGAGGCAGAGCGTAGCGGTGTTCTCGTTTCTGCTGGCGGTGGTGCCGTTGGGGCAGCGCTGATCAGGCTTGCAATTTCTGCCCGCGCGCATTCGCAAAAATATAGCGACGCTATTTGGGATATTGTCGCTGGGCCGCATTTTCCCTCAGATCAATTTGACCTTTTGCGCGGCCAGTTGCCCGACGGTGTGATCCTGCATCGGTTCTTGCCCGATTTCCGTGAACGGATGTTGCGTGCCGCCGTTTCTGTTTCACAGGCCGGATACAACACGCTGATGGATGTGTTGGTGACGCAAACGCCGGCGGTCATGGTGCCGTTTGCAGAAGGCGGCGAAAGCGAGCAAACCGAACGTGCGGAAGTCCTTGCCAATGAAGGGGTTATTTCCCTGCTTGATCTTGATGGCCTGTCTGCGCAATCATTAGCAAAACAAATAGATAACGCCAGACAGCCAAGCGGGATTAAAATCGCACTGGATGGCGCAAAAAGAACTGCGTCAATCATCGCAGAAAAGATCAAAGGGCAGGCATGAGCAGCTGGGATCAATTACGCGCAGAGCTTGATCTGTGGCAGTCGAAAGACCGGATTGCCACCGCGTGGTGGCGTGACGACGATGCTGTTTCTGTTACCCCGGCGCTTGAGACGCTTCTGCGGTTTGAACAGGACTATAAAGTGCCACTCGCACTTGCGGTTATTCCGGCGGCTTTGCAGGACGATCTTGTCGAACGTCTTGTTGAGACGCTTGATACCCGTGTTTTGCAGCATGGGTGGTCCCACCAGAACCATATGCCAGAGGGACGCAAGAAACAGGAACTCGATGACGTGCGCGATATTGGCGATGTCGTTGCCGATCTGCGCCACGGGTTTTCGGTTCTGCAATCGCGTTTTGGCAATCGTTTCTTGCCGGTCCTTGTGCCGCCATGGAACCGGGTGGCCGACGATGTCGTGGCGGCTTTGCATTCCCTTGGCTTTTGCGGGATCAGCACATTCAATGCGCGTAAGGTGGCAGAGCCGTACAAAGGCATTATGCAGGTCAACACGCATGTCGATGTCATTGACTGGCGTGGAACGCGCGGCTTCGTTGGTGAAGACGCGGCACTTGGCACAATGATTGAACATCTGTCAGCACGGCGAACAGGGCAGGTCGACGCGGATGAGCCGACGGGTATTCTGACCCATCATCTTGTCCATGACGAGGCCACTACGAAGTTCCTTGATAATCTGTTTTCTATGGACCATTCAGCTTTGCGCTGGTTGAGAATACCCGGAGTATTTCCATGGCAATAAGGCCAAAACAACACGTGGAACCTGAACCGGCACAGGCCCCCAAGGCCCCCAGTGTGCCAAGCACCGTGGACCCGGTAAAGCCGGCAGGTGTCGGTGACAGCGAAGTCCAGACGATGGGCTATCCATCCAAACTGATGGCGCCTGATCTGGCGAAATCAATTGTCGGGCTGCTGATTTGCGGCGTTATCGCGCTGATTCCCGAGATGCTCGCAATTATTCAATGGACGTCGGCCGGGCTTGCTTTGCTGTTCGTTTTCTATTTTGCCCGCACGGTTATCCGCTTCCAGTCAAAGATCTATGTATCGGAATACGGCATCCGGCTTTCAAGCCTGCGCGGTGGAACGGCTTTTGCCTGGCCGGAACTTTCGAAGTTCCGTTTGCGTTACTTTAGTACCAAGCGCGATGGCAACAAGGGATGGTTCGAGCTGACCCTGCAGGCAGGGGATGCGAAAATTGTCGCAGAATCAACACTGGACGGTTTTGACGATCTCCTTGAAATTTCTCGTGATTGGGCGAAAGATAACCAGCTGCTTGTCGATGACGTCACAAGAACAAACTTGATGCGCATGGATGAGGCCGAAACACTGGTTAAGGCCGCGGCATCCGAACGCAAACACGGTGGTATCAACTAGAATGACCGATATTCTGCGCATCAAGGATCTGAAAGTTGAATTCGTACTGCCGCACATGCGTGTCAAGGCTGTCGAAAATGTAAGCTTTCGTATCGGTGCGCAGGAAACCGTTGCACTGGTTGGTGAGTCCGGATCGGGCAAAAGCACCATTTCGCAGGCAATCATGGGCCTGTTGCCAAAGGTGGCCCAAGTCACCAAAGGGTCTATCATCTTTGCCGATCCGAAAAAGCCCGGAACCCGGGTGGATATCGCCATGCTGGATCGGTCTGGCTCTGATATGCGCGCCATTCGCGGTGGCCGGATTTCGATGATTTTCCAGGAACCTATGAGTTCCTTGTCGCCGCTCCATACAATCGGAGATCAGATATGCGAGGCCGTGAAACTTCATCGGAAGGTCGGATCGGCAGAGGCGCGTGAACTTGCCGTTGAAATGCTGACACTGGTCGGCTTTCCGCAGCCCAAGCGTTCACTTAAAACTTATCCATTCGAACTTTCCGGTGGCCTGCGCCAGCGCGCAATGATTGCGATGGCACTGGTGTGTCGTCCGGCCTTGTTGATTGCGGATGAACCGACAACCGCGCTTGATGTAACCATTCAGGCGCAAATTCTGCGTCTGATCAAGGAAGTGCAGGCAGAATTGCAGATGTCGGTTCTGTTGATCACCCATGATCTTGGTGTGGTGGCCAACATGGCTGACCGGATGGTGGTGATCTATGACGGGCGGGTGGTCGAGGCTGGCAAAACCGATGATGTGTTCATCAATCCCGGCCATACCTATACACGGTCATTGCTGGCGGCGGTTCCGCACTTTGACATGGGACCGGACGAAAGGTTGCGTCCGCTGCGCGAGATCAAGCCGAAAACTGGCAGTTTGCTTGCCAGTGCAGGTGATGGCGATACACAACAAAATACATCTGACGTTCCGGTAACGTTGGCCCTGCATCCGACCATGGCCAGTGAGCCGGTTCTGGCAGTTCGCCATCTCAGCAAAAGCTTTACCACGCGCAAGGGTAACTGGATCAAATCCGAAGAGCGCCTTATACCCGCAGTGTCCGACGTCTCACTGACAGTTAATCGTGGCGAATGCGTTGGTCTGGTGGGGGAAAGTGGTTGTGGCAAAACGACCCTTTCAAAACTGATCATGCGCGCGATGAGCCCGGATGAAGGTTCCATTCTGTTTCGCGGTGAAAGCGGGCAGATGACTGAATTGACCGGGCTTGATGAAGATCAGCTCAATCCGTACCGAAAGCGGATACAATTTGTTTTTCAGGACCCGTTCGGATCGCTAAATCCGCGGATGACGGTTCAGGATATCATTACCGAACCCATGCTTATTCACGGTGTCGGGGATAGTAACTATCGACAGAAAATGGTGCTGGAACTGATGGACCTGGTTGGTCTGGATCCGCGCTTTCTGAACCGGTATCCGCATAGTTTCTCAGGCGGGCAGCGCCAGCGCATCGGGATCGCACGCGCGCTTAGCCTGAAGCCGGATTTGTTGATTTTCGATGAGCCGACATCGGCACTGGATGTGTCGGTTCAGGCGCAAATACTTAATCTTTTAAAAGATTTGCAGCGCGATCTTAATTTGACCTATCTGTTCATTTCGCACAATCTTGCGGTCGTGGATTACGTTGCAGACAGGATTGCCGTGATGTGTGCCGGGCGGATTGTTGAGTCCGCACCACGCGAAGTGCTGTTTAAGAACCCGATGCATCCCTACACGCAGGCACTGCTGCATGCCGTGCCGTTTGCCGATCTGGATCACCTGCTTGATTTCGACAAGATAATGGATGGCAAGGCATCTGATCCATCCCGGTGGCCAGCCCCGTTCACGATCAACCAGACCAGCGAGCCCAAGATGATGCAGGTCGCAGAAGATCACTTTGTTCGTGCCGAACGTGCCGATTTTACGGAGATCGCCATATGATCAGTGTTTTAAACCCGTCGATGTCTAGAATTCATCGTGCCTTTTCCGGCCTTGTGATGACGACAGGTTTTCTGGCGGCAAGTGTCTTGGTCGCACCGGCGCACGCAGAAGTCCCTTATTTCGAGGATGCGGTTGCAAGCGGGTCTTTGCCGGCAATGAACGACCGCCTGCCAGAACATCCGCATGTGATTGACTTTGCGGGTGAGGGTAAGGAAATCGGCAAATATGGTGGGGAATTTGTCACCATCATGGGGCGGTCCAAAGATATCCGTATGGCGGTTGTCTATGGCTATGCCCGCCTGATCGGCTATGATCAGGACCTCAACCTTCGTCCAGATATCCTTGAAGCGCTCGATGTGAACGAAGAAGGCAATGTCTTCACATTGCATATCCGCAAAGGTCACAAATGGTCGGATGGCGAGCCGTTCACGGCCGAGGATTTCCGTTATTACTGGGAAGATATCGTCAATAATGACGAACTGTTTCCGGTCGGACCGCCGCGTTTCCTGTTTGTCGGGAATGAACCGGCAACCTTTGAAATTCTTGACGAATATACCGTTCGCTACAGCTGGTCACAGCCAAACCCGTTTTTCCTGGCCGAACTGGCCGCAACCCGCCCGCCATTTATTTATCGTCCGGCGCACTACCTGAAACAGTTCCACGAGAATTATCGCGATGCGGACGAACTTCAGGCGATGGTTGAAGAACGCGGTCTGCGTAGCTGGGCTGTGTTGCATACTGACATTGATCGTCCCTACAAGCTTTCCAACATTCATCGCCCGTCGCTGGAGCCATGGCTGATCACGACAGAGGAGCCGTCTGATCGCTTTGTCTTCGTACGTAACCCGTATTATCACCGCGTTGATCCGGAAGGTAACCAGCTTCCTTACATCGACCGGATGATCTTTAATATTTCGAACGCAAAACTGGTCCCGGCCAAAGTCGGCGCGGGCGAGGTCGATCTGCAAAGCAGAATCCTCTCGCTTAAGGACTACACGTTCCTGAAGCAATCCGAAGCCAACCAGAACTATGATGTGCGTCTTTGGGATGTCGGGGCCGGGGCTTATGCCGCATTGTATCCCAACCTGACTTGCAGCGATCCGGTCTGGCGCGAAGTTCTGCGTGATGTCCGTTTCCGCCGTGCGCTGTCGTTGGCGATCAACCGCACCGAAATTAACCGGGTCATGTTCTTTGGTCTGGCGCAACCGACCAACAATACCGTCTTGCCAAAAAGCCCGTTATTCAAGCCGGAATATCGCGAAAGCTACACCGATTTCGACGTCAAGGCTGCCAACCAACTGCTTGATGCAATGGGGCTGGATGAGCGCAATGGCGAAGGTATCCGTCTTTTGCCAGATGGACGCCCGATGGAAATCATTGTCGAGACGTCCGGGGAAAACCCCGAACATGACGACATGCTTGAACTGGTTGGCGACAGTTGGCGTCAGGTTGGCATCAAGCTGTTCGTCAAGGGCCTGCAGCGCGAAGTGATGCGTAACCGTGCCTATACCGGCGAGACGATCATGTCGATTTTCAACGGTGTTGATAACGGCTTGGCAACGCCCAACACTGCCCCTGACGAATTTGTTCCTGTTCTGCAAGACAGCCTGCAATGGCCGAAATGGGGGCAGTATTATCAAACGGACGGCGAGGCGGGCGAAGCACCCGATATGCCAGCCGCCAAGGAATTGATGGAACAGTATCGCAAGTGGCAAACCAGCAATGAAGCGGGCCAGAAACAAGCATGGCAGGCCATTCTCGATATCAATTCGGAAAACATGTTCTCCATCGGTTTGATCGGCAACGTGCCGCAACCGGTCGTTATCGACAAGGACATGCGCAACGTGCCCGAAAAAGGCATCCATAGCTGGGAGCCGGGCGCGTTCTTTGGGATTTATCGTCCTGATACCTTCTGGTGGGATCGGTAATCTTTTAACTAAAAACGTGTTGTTTCGCGCCGTTGAGGGAATGGCGTGAAACAACCTCGGGGGAGCAACAGCGCCGATGCTGACTTATCTGGCAAGACGGCTTTTCGTGATGATACCCACGCTGTTTATGATCAGCGTGCTGGTGTTTGTCATCATTCAGCTGCCGCCCGGCGACTTTCTGACCACGTATCTCAACGAACTTCAAGCCCAGGGCGAGGCGGTTGACCCGGCAAAGATCGAGTTTCTTAAACGCCAGTATGGTCTTGATCAGCCGATCTATATTCAATACGCCGAATGGGCCTGGGGACTGTTGCAAGGCGATCTCGGATTCTCGTTTGAATATAACCTGCCTGTGAGTGACGTGGTTGGTGATCGGCTTTGGCTGTCGCTGGTACTGAATTTCAGCACGATCATCTTCATCTATATCGTCAGCTTCCCCATCGGGATCTATTCAGCAACCCGTCAATATAGTTGGGGTGACTACGGGTTCACCTTGTTGGGCTTCCTTGGGCTTGCCATGCCCAATTTCCTGTTTGCCCTGATCCTGCTTTATTACGCAAACGTCGTTTTCGGAACGTCGATCGGTGGTCTGATGGATCCGGAATACATCAATCAAGGCTGGTCCTTGGCCAAGATGATGTCGGTCGTTGAACATCTTTGGGCACCGGTCGTGGTGATCGGGACGTCCGGGACAGCCGCCATGATCCGCCGTCTTCGCGCCAACCTGCTTGATGAACTGGGCAAGCAATATGTGGTCACAGCCCATGCCAAGGGGCTGTCACCAACCAAGGTACTGTTCAAGTATCCTTTGCGCATGGCGCTTAACCCGTTTATCGCCGATATCGGTAACATCCTGCCGCAGGTGGTATCGGGCTCCGTTCTGGTGTCGGTGGTGATGTCATTGCCGACCACGGGGCCAATGTTGCTTACGGCATTGCAAAGTCAGGATATGTATCTGGCTGGTTCATTCCTGATGTTTTTGGCCCTTTTGACGGTTGTCGGCATGTTTGTATCCGATGTTCTGCTTGCCTGGCTTGACCCGCGCATTCGTCTGCAGGGAGGGGTCGGCAATTGAGTAAGGAAACCGAAAAGCGCAACGAACATTTTGTTGATTCAGCACCGTTTGATCCCTGGGATCGCGAGGAACTGACGCCAGAGCAGGAAAAGTATTTCCTTGCCTCGCAGTGGCAATTGATGTGGTGGCGGTTGAAACGGCACCGGCTGGCGTATTTTTCATTGATTGTTCTGGCGATCATGTACGCGTCGGTCTTTATCGTCGAGTTCATTGCACCCTATGCGCAGGAAACCCGTAATTCGGAATATATCCATCACCCTCCGCAGGGTATTCACCTGTTCCATGACGGCGAATTTGTCGGGCCATTTACCTATGGCACCGATTTCTCGGTCAATATGGAAACACTCAAACCGACTTATACGGTCAATCCGGACCGGATAGAGCCATTGCGCTTTTTCTGTTCGGGGGATGAGTATGAGTTCTGGGGCATGATCGATATGGACTTCCATTTCGTCTGCCCATCAGAAGACGGTACGCTGTTCATGTTCGGCACCGACAGGCTTGGTCGGGACATGTTGTCACGCATGATCTATGGCGCGCGGGTTTCGCTGACCATTGGTCTGGTGGGCATTTCCGTCAGTTTCCTTCTTGGTATCCTGATCGGCGGGGCGGCCGGGTATTACGGTGGCTGGGTGGATTCAACAGCCCAGCGTGCGATTGAAGTCATTCGGTCCTTGCCGGAAATTCCGCTTTGGATGGCGCTATCGGCCGCGCTGCCCGTGACCTGGAGCCCCATCTTGATTTACTTCGGGATCACGATCATTCTTGGTCTGATTGACTGGACGGGGCTTGCCCGCGCGGTGCGATCAAAATTGCTGGCGCTTCGTGAAGAGGACTATGCACTGGCCGCCCGTCTGATGGGGGCGAAGCCAAAGCGGATTATTGCGCGTCATTTGCTGCCGAACTTTGCCAGCCACCTGATCGCCTCGGTGACGCTGTCGATCCCGAACATGATCCTTGGTGAAACCGCGCTGAGCTTCCTTGGGCTTGGCCTGCGCGCGCCGGTGACCAGTTGGGGCGTGTTGCTCAATGAAGCGCAAAACATCAATGCGGTCGCGGTTTATCCCTGGCTGATGTTGCCGGTTGTCCCGGTTGTTGTCGTGGTGCTCGCCTTTAACTTCCTGGGCGATGGCCTGCGGGATGCGGCGGATCCTTACAAGAACTGACCTATCATTGCACCAAACAAAAAAAGTTCAGCCTCAGTGGGCTGCCCTTTGTTTTTTGGTGCCCGCTCCCTAGCGCTTGCGTAGCCACAGACTTGTTTCATGCGCGCCTTCGGGAAGGTGGATGCCGTTGGCTATGGATTGGTCGACCTCATCGCGCATGCGGGTCGTGGCATATGCACTTGACCACATGATTTCAAACCCGCCGCCAGCCAGAAGGGCTGCGACCCCTTGTTGTTCGTTATATCCGCGCCATTGCCAGATTTCAGGATAGTCATCGGGCAGGGTGATGTCGTGGATATGAATGATTGCCCCGCTTGGCAGGGTCGGGATGACCGATGAAAACAGCAGATCGACATCTGTGCCGGGCATCAGGATGTGACTTGAATCGATCGACAGGAAATCTGCACCGGTCAGGGTTTTGAAAACCGATGGGTCGGCCTTTTGCACGATGGTGCGCTCGACTGTGATCGGTAGCTTTGCGATATCAGCGCGTGGCGCCGGATCAATCGCATGAAAAGCCGTATCCAGTTCGCCGTCCTTGATCGCCCGGTAATAAAACCGTGTCGAATGGCCCGATCCGATTTCAATGATCCGGTCCGGGCGAAATTCGCGGGTAAAGACATAGGCCATCATGCCATCAAGGCGCGGAAACCAGCTTTGTTGCCAGCGGGGATTCGGCGGGGTGGCATTGCCGAAGCTGGCAAACGCTTCGTGATAATTGGCGGCTTTGGTCAGCCACGCCTTCATGGTGGGGGCGGCCGTATCCATCATGATTTCGATTGCCGGGTAGCTCGGGCGACCAACAGCTTTTGCCGTCTCGCTGGCATAGCGGTAAGGAATGAAATAGCCAGCAGGCTCGGCGCCAATCAGTGTTTTCAAACCAAGTTTCAAGCGGCGCATTCTGAGAGAGAACGGCATCGAGGTCATATCAAAGGCCCCTTTGAGTTCAAAATTATTGTGTTTCTATCGGTGCCGGTAAGTTTAATCAGTTGCAAAAGGTCTGATCCTCTCCGCGCCAGGTTCGCGTCAGCACAATCGCAAACGCCATCGAAATCGCCGAAAATACCGCCATCAGGTAATAGACCTGCGATCCGAACTGCTCATACAGCGGGCCGGAAATCCAGATGCTGCTGCCAAGGAAGACGCCCATGGACAGTGTTGCCATCAGGCTTTGTGCCGAGGTTGCAAGTTGTTGGGGTATGGCGCGGGCGATAAAACTGACGGCGGCCAAATGTGTGATCCCGAATGTCATCGCATGAAGGGGTTGAACCAAAATAATCAACCATAGATTGTCTGTTGTGCCCAGTACAATCCAGCGTAAAATTCCCGATCCCGCACCAATCGCAAACAAAATACCCGGATGGCGACCACGGACAAACCGCCCGGCGACAGCAAACAGAACGATCTCGGCAATCACACCAATTGACCAGAAAACGCCAATCATCTCATGCGAGTAACCAGCGGATTCCCAGTGGACGGAGGCAAAGGCGTAGTAGGTGCCATGAGCACCCTGGGCAAATCCGATGCAGGCGAGATAGATCAGGAAAACCGGTTTACGCAGCAGATACATCAGCGAAGAACCGGACCTGAGCGGGCGATCTGTCTGCGGGTCGGGCATACGGGTGGTAATCGCAAAATTCACGATGCCCGCAACAAACAGCATCCAGACGATCCATTCCGTAGATGTTCCATCCAGTACCCAGCCAGCCCCATAGGACGCCAGAATGAAGGCAAGCGATCCCCACAGCCGCACCCGACCATAATCAAGTTCACGCGCCTTGCATTCATGCACCGTAATGGTCGTGCCAAGCGGCAGCAGCGGCGAGAAGGTAAAGCCGATCACGACGGAAAGGGCGGCAAGCCACCAGAAATCGCTCGAGATCGGGAAGGCCAGAATGGATAAAACATAGATCCCGGCAAGCCACATCATCGGTGTTTTTCGATTGCCGGTGCGATCAGCGCGTTGGGCAATCAACGGATCGGCAAAGACACGCACCCAGTTCGGCAGCGAAAGCAGTATGCCAATCTCGGCCGCCGATAATCCCTGGGACTTCAACCAGACCGGCCAATAGGGCAGAAAAACACCCTGAATCAGAAACAGTCCGGAAAAGAACAACGCCAGCGTTGCTGCCGTTTTCATCCGGTCCGGATCGGTGGTCGGTGATGGTTTCGATGATGGTGTGGCGTTTGGCGTGTTCATGCGGTGAGTTGCCGACGCTTGAGGCCGCGAATGATGAAACGCGCCGGATGAATGGCATGCATCAGCGCTTTTTCCAGAGGCAGGGGCATATCGCAAATCTCACTGGCAAGAATCTCGGCGGCGAGCGGGGCGCCGATCAGTCCGCGGGCCCCAAAACCGGTACAGATATACACGTCTTTGTGGTAGGGCGCATCGATATATCGCGCGCCTTTTTTGCCCTTGTCGATGTCGCCATATGACGCAAGGTAGGCGTCAAAGTCCGGCGCAGGACCGATCAGGGGCAGGTGATCCGCCGTTGTCGTGCGCAACGATGACCGGCCATGAAGCATGTCAGGCGAAAGCTTTGCCGCAACATCAGGCAGGACTTTGCCAAGCTGGTTAATGTTAAACGCGTGGTCATCTTCGCGCAGGTCCGTATGCGCATCATCACGCCCAAAGGTTGCCCCAAATACATGCATGCCATCGCGCGCTGGTGTGATGTAGCCCTTGTGGCTCAGAACGCACTTAATGACGGAACCATTCCCAAGGTTTGCCAAGATTTCTTCTGGCAAAAAGCTGATCTGGCCGCGAACAGGATTAAGGTGGTCTCTAAGCCAGCTTGTCTGATCCAGCATTTGCGTTTCAAGCGCGCCAGCGATGATAACGGCATCAAACGGCCCATAGGAAGCCCCGTTTTCAGCCGTCAGGATTTTGCCTTGTTCAGCATTGCTAATGGCCGTGATGATTGTTGAAAGCCGCACATCTATGCCATCAGAAAAGGCCCGCACCACCGACGGCGGATTAACCCAGCCGGCGGATGGATAAAAAACACCGCCATAGGGCAAGGGCAGGCCAAATCGTTCTGAGGCCTGATCACGGTCAAGCGCCTCGACAAGGTCGGGTTTGTCGCCAAGGCGTGCGATCAGGCCGTCAAGCCGTTCACGTTTGCGGTCACTGGTGGCAAGATCAATCACGCCGCAGAAATCAGCCTCGACAAATCCCTGATCGGAAAGTTTTTTGATCTTGCGATGGCTGAAACGGTAACCAGCTTCATAAAACCGGCCCATGATGGCATCATCAACGGTCAGATAGGGCTCCAACATGCCAATCGGATTGCCCGATGCCGCGCTGGCCAGTTTATCGGCCTTTTCAAAAAGGGTTACGGCAATGCCACGCGCGTTTAAGGCATCCGCGCAGGCCGCACCGGCAAGCCCCCCACCGATAACGGCGACAGATTTGGTTTTCTTGGGGCGGGGCAGGTTAAACCAAGGATCATCGGCGATTTCGAAAAGGTCCGGTGCATCGTCGCTGTCACCAACCCTTGCCGAAAGCGTTGCCGTGATCATGTCGCGCTTGTAGCCAAAACCTTTGCGCTTTCTGATTTCAAATCCGGCACTTTCCAGACCGTCGCGGGCAATGCGTGCGGCACTAAAAGTCGCAAGGCTCGCACCACGCGGGTTGGACGCGCTGGCAAGGGCAGCAAACAGGTCCGGATGCCACATATCGGGATTGCGCGCGGGCGCAAAGCCATCAAGAAACCAGCAATCAATATTCCCGTCATAGCCAGACCAGCATTCAATCGCATCGCCGATCAGAAGCGTCAGGCTGACATCGGCATCGGCAAGGGAAAAACGGTGTACACCGGGCAACATGGTTTCATGCGGCCAGATTTCGGCGAGCTGTTTGGAATATTGCGACAGTTCCGGCCAGCGCTGGTGCGCCCGGATCATGTCATCGCGCGACAGCGGGTATTTTTCAACGGAAACGAAATGCAGGCGTCTGGATCGTTTGGGATCACTGTCCCAGCATTGCCAAGCGGCCAAAAAGTTCAGTCCGGTGCCAAAGCCGGTTTCGCCAATGACAAAGCTTTCGCGGTCCTGCCAGGCAGATGGAAGGTTGTTGCCCTCAAGAAACACATAGCGCGTTTCAGCAAGCCCATCCTTGGGATTGAAGTAAATGTCACCAAAGTGCGGAGAGAACGGCACATTACCATCCTGCCAGGTTATTTCGCCAGCAGGTGTTGGTTCATCACCTTCTGCCGGCATGGTGACATCGTTTGCCGTCATGCAGACAGGACCTCGTCATCCTGTTCGGGGACAAGGGCCAGGGCTTCACGCACGACTTCCGTACCCGCCCCCTTGCGATGGGCATTTTCGCTCAGATAACGGCGCCATTGTTTTGCACCGCGCATTTGCTGGAACAGGCCCAGCATATGGCGGGTGACATGGCCAATGGTGCCGTTTTCTTCTTTCAGGTGTTCTTCGATATAGGGCAGCATGGCCTCAACCACCTGATGGCGGCTCAGGGGCTTGGCGTCATCGCCATAAAAACGCCGGTCGACATCGGCCAGAACATAAGGGTTCTGATAGGCTTCACGCCCGATCATGACACCATCGATATGTTTCAGATGCTCGGCGGTTTCATCAAGCGTCTTGATGCCACCATTGATCAGGATTTCAAGCTCCGGGAATTCTTGTTTAAGCTGATAGACCAATTCGTATTTTAGCGGCGGAACTTCACGGTTTTCCTTGGGCGAAAGGCCTTTGAGCCACGCCTTGCGCGCATGAACGATAAAGGTTTTACAGCCAGCCTCGGCAACCGTTTCGGTGAAGCGTTTAAGCGACGGGTAGTCTTCCTGATCGTCGATGCCGATGCGGTTTTTGACTGTCACCGGGGCGTTGCTGGCCGAAATCATCGATTTCACGCACTTCGCAACGACATCTGGTGTTGCCATCAGACAGGCGCCAAACGCACCGTTCTGCACGCGGTCAGACGGGCAACCGCAATTCAGATTGATTTCATCATAGGCATAGTCATTGGCGATTTCGCAGGCGTGCGCCAGATCATCCGGGTCGCTGCCGCCAAGTTGAAGCGCAACCGGGTGTTCGGCATCGTTATAGCGCAAATGACGTTCCACGCCGCCGTGAAGAATGGCACCCGTGGTGACCATTTCGGTATAAAGCAACGTATGACGACTGATCTGCCGCAGAAAATAGCGATCATGCCGATCCGTCCAATCCATCATCGGGGCGACGGAAATACGCCGATTAACAGTCATTTGCTTACCGTTTTTGTCATAGCCGGGTGAAGAGGGTTGCTGTATTCCAAGCGCGGTCTTTATATAGGTTCCGGGATTTAGGGTCAAAACCGATTGCGCGATGCATGGCAGCATCCCGAAGATATTAAAGTACAGGATTTGATATGGTTACGATTTACGGCATCAAGAACTGCGACACTGTCCGCAAAACCCTGAAATGGTTTGAGGCCAAGGGTATTGAAAACAAGCTCCATGATTTTCGCGCTGACGGAATTGACGCCAAGACCATCGAAGGCTGGCTTGATGAAGTCGGCGGTAAGGTTTTGATCAACAAGCGCGGGCCGAGTTATCGCAACCTGAGTGACGACGACAAAGAGATATTGGAGCAGGGCGGTGCCGCGGCCGCCGCAGTCCTTGCCGCCAATCCGACCGTGATCAAACGTCCGGTTGTTGAATTCGGATCGGCCCGGACGGTCGCCTATGATGAGGAACGCTGGTCTGAGCTGGCCGGTTTGTAAGGGGGCGGAAATGTCAAAGCCGGTCGTTCGGGGTGTGATCTTTGATTGTGATGGTGTTTTGGTCGATACCGAAACACTGGCCTGTCGCGTGTTAACAGAGCAGCTTTGTGATTATGGCTGCGACATGGATATGGCAAAGACCCATGATCTTTTCATTGGTGGCACATTGGCGATGGTGCCGCCAAAAATGGAACAGATGTTTGGCATTACGCTGCCAGAAGACTGGCTGTCTGAATGCTACGAACGTACGTTTACGGCCTTTCGTAACGATCTGACGCCGTTCGCACATCTTGATCCGGTACTAGATCTGCTGGAAGAAAACAACATTCCCATTGCGATTGGCAGCAACGGCCCACATGCCAAGATGGATGTGTCGCTCGCCAAGGTTGGCTTGAAGGAACGCTTTGAAGGCAGGGTTTGCTCGGCACATGATGTTGAAAACCCCAAGCCGCATCCGGATGTCTTTTTGCTGGCCGCACAGAAAATCGGTGTCGATATCAAGGACTGCATTGTTGTGGATGACAGCCAGAACGGCGTGCGCGCCGGTGTTGCGTCCGGTGCGACAACCATCGGTCTTGTCGATATTACGCCGGCCAACTACCTTCTTGACGCTGGTGCGCATCATATTGCGACCGACCATCGCGACCTTTATCGGCTGTTGGCCGATTGGATGTCCGCCGCTTAGCTGATATTCATAGCATCCATTAAAAAAAGAACGGGCAGCGCCGTGTTGGGCTGCCCGTTCTTTTGTTTGCGCAGGATGTCTTTATTCACCAACCACAATGCCTTCGCGTCGGGAATCAGCGCCACCAATCAGGCCATCTTCGGTGACCATAATGGTATGAATGCCGGAATTAAGGTCGCGGATATCGGTCTTAAAGCCCATGCCTTCCAGTGCCGGGGCCAAGTTTTCGGCATCGGTTGCGGCTTCAAGGTCAAAGGTGCCGAACCGGTTGACCAGATGGGGCATGTCGATGGCGTCCTTGGGCGACATGTTCCAATCAATCATCCCGATAAGCGACTGTGCCACATACCCAATGATGCGCGATCCACCCGGTGAACCGGTCACAATTACCGGTTTGTCATCTTTCATCACGATGGTGGGCGCCATGGATGAACGCGGGCGTTTTCCCGGTGCCAACGCGTTGGCAATTGGCACGCCATCGGAATGGGTCTTGAACGAGAAATCGGTCAGCTCGTTATTGAGCATAAAGCCGTTCACCATCAGGCGTGAACCAAAACCGTTTTCAATGGTGGTCGTCATCGAAACCGCATTGCCATAGATATCAATGATCGAGAAATGGCTCGTGCTTGGCAGTTCAATCGCTTCGTCGTCGGCCAATTTCATGGCGTGGCTAAAGCTCGGCATTCCGGGTTCGACGGCTTCAAGCGCGGTATCCCGATCAAGCAGTTTGGATCTTTCCGCCAGATAGGTTTTATCAAGCAATCCGGTCAATGGCATCGGGACGAAATCAATATCGGCCATGTATCGACCACGATCAGCAAATGCCAAACGCGATGCATCGCCGATCAAACGCCAGCTTTGTGCAGAACTGGGGCCCATCGCGGCGATATCATAGGGCTCAAGCAGTCCAAGGATCTGTCCAACCGTCAGCGCCCCCGAAGAAGGTGGTCCCATGCCGCACACATCATGATCGCGATACTCGATACAGACGGCCGGGCGTTCCTTGACGTGATACGTGGCGAAATCGGCAAGTGACAGGACGCCGGGGTTCCAACTGGCACCCTTGACCTTATCGACAATGTCCTGTGCGATCTGACCCTGATAGAAGTTCACAATCCCGTTGGTCGCCAGGTCTTGCAGGGTCTTGGCATATTTCGGATTGCGAAGAACCGTACCGGCCGCAAGTGGCGCACCATCCCTGTCAAAGAAATAACCCTTTGCCTCGGGATCGCGGGAGAGTTTTTCCTGATCATCAGCAATCAAGGCAGCAAGACGCGGAGAAACTTCAAAGCCCGTCGTGGCGATATCAATTGCCGGATCGAACAGGCTTTTCCAAGGAAGTTGACCCCACTTTTCGTGTGCAGCCTTCATCAGGGCAGGGGTGCCGGGCGTGCCAACCGATCTGCCGCCGACAACCGCATCATAAAACTTAAGCGGTTCGCCGCTTTCATCCTGGAATAGCGTCGGCGTTGCGTTCAGAGGGGCGGTTTCACGCCCATCAAGCGTGGTCAACTTTCCAGTCGCTGCATCGAAATAAACCAAAAATGCGCCGCCCCCAAGCCCGGATGATTGCGGTTCGACAAGGCCGAGCATGGTCTGAATGGTGACCATCGCATCAATGGCGTTGCCGCCAGATCGCAATATATTGGCACCGGCCTGAACAGCCAGCGGGTTGGCAGCACTGATCATCCAGTTGCTGGCAGTGGCGGCCTTGCGCATTTGAGACGTGGAACCGGCCGTGCTTGCCTCAGGCGCAACGGCGTCTGTTGTTTGCTGGGCAACAGCAACCTGACCAAGGCAGGCGCATAAACCTGCGGCAATAAGGGTTGCCAGAAGCCGCGGGCGAAGTTTGACTGTTTCACAAGATACAGGAGCGTTAAGGGGCATGTTCCAGACCTTTTATTTTGTTTGGTGGGGTATTTTGTTTGTCGGAGCGCTCAAAAGCAAACACCCGCATCGTGGCAGATGCGGGTGCAAATGTGCAGTAAAAATCCAGTGTAGGTTGCCTAGGCCGCTGTCTTGTTGCCTTTGCTGCGCTGTTGGCTAACGAGCTTGACCTGTAGCCATTCCAGTATGGTTTCTGCGACCTTTTCCCAGTTTTTATCGAGCATCATCGCGTGGTGGATGTCGTCAATCAGGGCATAATCCGCGCCATAGCGCTTGGCTGTGTGGTGGATCAGCTCGCTCTGGATGATTTCATCGTCGCGTGCGCCCATGACCAGCATGGCTGGCGCTTCATCCTTTGTCAGGAAGATCGGATTGGCGCCCATCATGTCCGTAATTGCCCGCTGGCTTTCCGTTTCGAGCCGTCCGAAATAGATCATGCCTTCATCTTCGGCGATATCAGGCGACAGCATCGCGCGCCCCAGACGTTCACGAAGCAGGGTATGGGGGCCAATGGCCTGAAGCCAGAACATATGGAAAAACAGATCGGGCTGGGCCATTGCCATCATCGCATTGCTGGCAATCAGGCCTTCTGGCGGCACTGAGGCCATCAGGACGGCGGCCTCGGCACTGTGGCGTTCGAGATATTTCTGAATGACATAGCCGCCCATCGAATGACCAATCAGCACGGGCTTCTTGCCAAGGGTCTCGACAACCTCTTCAAGGTCTTCGACGTAGTCGTCAATGGATGCAAGGCTGCGCAGTTCGCGGCCGCCACTTCCGCCATGGCCGCGCAAGGAAAACGCCACGGTCTCAAAGCCGCGATCCGCAAACCATGTCAGGAAATGTTCGTTCCAGCACCACGCCCCGGTATAGGCGCCATGTACAAACACCAATGGATGTTTACTTTTGGGTTTGCCTGTCGGGCTGCGACGGAAAATCTCCAATTCGGGACTCATGGCCTGCCTCCTCGCGATGCGGGATCGATGCAAATATATGCCTTGATTAAAAAGAACTCGATTATGTTCGCATATGCAGCATAATCTTGTCCAATCACATGTGGGAGTCCGACTTTGGTTTGGCAATGATTGTCAGTCTGAAGTTGTTTGCTTATGATTGCGTCCGGGACAGTAAAAGATGTGAGGGAACGCAGGGGGTCTGTGCTCCGGACACTAACAACACCGTAGTGAGAAGCTTGGGGGATATGGTTAAATTATCAGTGGTCGGCATTTTCGCGGATCTCGATGAGAGCGCGATTGCAGACGTCGAACGCCACGTCAACCGAAAGACGTTTGCGGCCGGAACGCAAATTATCGAGCCGGAATCAGATAGTTCGGACGTTTACCTGATTTTGTCCGGACGAGTACGGATCGTTAATTACTCGCTTTCGGGGCGTGAAATCACCCTTGAGGAAATCGGGGCAGGCGGCTGCGTCGGTCAGCTTTCTGCCATTGACGGGCAGCCGCGTTCGGCCTGTGTGATTGCGGTTGACGATACCAGTGTCGGTATTTTAAGCCCGGCCAACTTTGAAAAGGTCGTCAAAAATCACCCGTCAGTCGCCTGGAACGTAATCAGCGAACTGGCCAGAATTGTGCGGAACTCGACCAGAAGAATTGTTGATGTCAGCACACTTGGCGCCAACGAACGCGTCGTGGCGGAAATTTTGCGCCGTGCCAACAATGTTTGTGACGATAACGGTTCGGCACTTTTGTCACCCGTTCCGGTTCATTCCGAGGTCGCCGGGCGGGTCAGCACATCGCGTGAAACCGTTGCACGCGTCATGAGCACGCTTGGCCGTCGCCAACTGGTGACAAAGGTTGATACCGGTCTTTTTGTTCCGGACGTGCGCCGACTTGAAGAATTCCTAAGTGAGTCAATTCATTAGGTCGCATTTGTATGATTTTTTTTGTCTTCATGTGATGACTGTCACAGAGAAGAGGATGATCGACAGGTAAACGTATTGGTGTGGCGGACATTTAAATGTTCCGGCACATCTCCCCCAAGAGAGTTACTGGCCGTACACTTGTTGTACGGCCATTTTTTTGCGTTTTCGCATGGCGGACAGATTTGTTGATGGCTAATCTGTACGAAACAACAGCACTTCTTTTTAAGGGAACCTCTGATGCGTATTTCTGTGGTTATGGCCGGACTGAATGGTGCGATGGCGGTTGCGTTGGGGGCGTTTGCCGCCCATGGCATGGCTGGAAGCGAAATGGATTATGCACGCGGCCTGGTCGAGAAGGGCGCGCATTATCAGCTCGTACATGCTGTCGCCCTGGCCGCGATTGCCGGCCTGGTTCATCATGTGCCCGATGAGAAGTTCCTGCGCATTGCCGCCTATGCAATGCTTGTCGGGATCATTTTCTTCTGCGGATCTTTGTACGCCATTGCCTTTGGCGGTATCTCTGCGTTTGGTGCAGTGGCCCCGATTGGCGGTTTTGCCTTAATTGGGGGCTGGTTGCTGCTTGCGGCGGCGGGATACAGACGCTTTGGCTGATCTCGCAGGCACGTATTGACACTGACCTGAAACAGGCAAGTACAAACAAAAAAGACGTGTCCCGAAGGACACGTCTTTTTTAAATCTTTGCAATCGAGTTCCGAAGAACCAGATTACTTCATTTTCGCTTCTTTGAACACGACGTGCTTACGCACGACCGGGTCGTACTTGCGAAACTGGAATTTCTCGGTGGTATTCCGCGGGTTCTTCTTAACAACATAGAAGTAACCGGTGTCTGCGGTGCTTACCAACTTTACGAGGATCGAAGCGGGCTTCGCCATGTCTCTGCATCCTGTGTTCAGGTGTATCTCAGGCGGCGGAACATAAAGGTTATCGGCAGAGTGTCAAGCCATTTTGGAAAAAAGAATGCAATTTTATTGGCTGGCAAAAGTATCGGCGATTTCCTCTTGTCCTACATAGGCCAGATTCTTGTATTCACGGTTATTTTTCAGCAGCTCAAGTGCAACTTCGACATCAAATGTTTCACCATTTGTGCTTGCCGGACAAACGCTGCGCAGTTCCCGTCGGCTCTTTTCGTCCTGATAGTCCAGCTTACGCCATTTCATCATCACCGAGGCGGTCTCATCACGCTGAGACAGGGCGTTTGCCACCTTGTGAATAGCGGTGCTACCTGTGCCGGATTTCGTGCAGATGGCCGGGAAAAGACCAATTCTGTCAAAGGTGTATCCAGAAGGGGCTGTCATGCGCGACCAGGTAAAAGTCAATGTGCCATCGTTGGGCAGATCATTGATTGCCTGAACGGACCCCTTGCCAAAGCTTGTGGACCCGATCAGCACAGCACGATGGCGATCCTGAAGGGCTGCTGCAACCAGTTCAGCTGACGACGCTGTGCGCCCGTCAATCAGGACAACCAGCGGCGCGCCATTGGTCAAATCGCCGGTTTCTGCCTTGAATATGTGACGTGCGGCCGTGACACGGGAAAAAGTCTTTCCGATCGGACCATCTGCCAGAAACAGGTCAGCCACGGCAACACCCTGTTGCAGAAGTCCCCCACGGTTTCCACGAAGGTCGAGAATTACACCGTGAAGGCCACCATCGTAGAGTTTCGCCTTCATGATGCTGTCTGCAAGCGTTGACGCGGTTGCCGAGTTGAAGCTGCTGACACGCGCAATCAGGATATTGTCACGGACATCATCGAACACTGTGCGGTCAATCACCCGTTCACGCAGTATCTCCATCGGGGTGATGGCGTTGCTTTTGGCTGCATTCACTTCAAGCAGGACAGATGTACCTTCCTCGCCGTGCAGCAGGTCGGCAGCATAGCGACTGGCTTTGCCATACATGTCCTCGCCATTGACCGTCAGGATCTGATCGCCGGGATGCAGTCCGGCACGCGCGGCCGGGCTCTCCGCATGAACAAGTTTGACAACAGGGTAGCCACTTCCGCCAACCACGCGAACGCCGATGCCAATATAGCCGTCCCGACGGTTGCGCGCATTTTCTGCACGTACTGGACCCTCATAGCGGCTATAGCGGTCCAGATTGCGGATCGCACCACTGATCAGGGCAGACTCGATGTCTTTGGTGGCCGTGCTGCGCAGCTTGGCCGAATGCGCCCGGTATCTTGCCAATCCGGTTAACGTGATTTCGGACCAGATCTGAAGATTTTCGTGATCCGCCATGCCGTCGGATGAAGCCGGGAGGGCAATCTTGCCGACGGTTCGATCATCATATTGCAAGACCAGATCAGTCGGGGTGATGTCGACGCGAATGTTTTCGTCAATAGATGAGAGCCCATCAAGGGTGCTCACCAGGATCTGTTCACGGCTGATCGGATCGATATAGCGTGTTGCGACAAGTTCGATTGTTTGAGAAATCAGTTCGCGCGTTTGCGGATCATCAGGCGAGGTCACTGCCATCCGGTCTGAAGTGGCACAGGCAGCCTGCAATACACATAACCCGACGGCAACACAGATGCGCCGCAAACGTCGCACTCCTGCGTCGGGATTGTCATATGTATTCTGTGCTACGCGAAGTGCGACCAATTAAACAATCCGGTTAATTCAGGCGAGATAACCTACGCATTCTACTGGAAAAATTGGCATTCTGCCAACGACTATCCTTTGATGCGCATGGCCCATTGAGTGCCAAGAACAGCCCCTTTGATAAAGGGCAGAAAGCCAAGGCATAATGCGACGGTGGCCGGAAGCCAGATCGAAAGTTGCAACGCCATGGACGGGCTGAAATTCTGTTCCATCGCCAAGGCACCGGGGACCACGATGTGTCCGACCAGAAAGATCGTGAAGTAGGGCGGGGCATCATCACAGCGATATTCCCCGATCGGGTGATTGCAAACATCACACTCGGAACGAAGCTTCAGATAGCCGCCGAAAGCAAAACCGTGCCCGCAATTCGGGCATTTGCGGCGAAATCCGCGACGCAAACCGGTCATCAGTCGACCGCTGCTTTGGTTGCTGGTGGTGGCATTTGTTTCGGGAGAAATATCGTGTGGGGCATTCATGTTTAAAATTAACTCCTGTCATATCTCAGCGCCCTCTTGATCCGTGTGGCGAAAACAGGCATTGAGACTGTACGCCATCATCATGATGTTCGGTTGCGCAAGCAAGTAAAATCGGCCATGCCTATTCACCTCAGGGGCGTATATATGGTCACATTTGCTTGATCGAACAGTTGCCAAGGGAGTGCCCAGTGGGAAGTGCAGACGCAGTCATTGCCGGTCTGAAACAGGACTTCATTGAGGACACGATCGAACGCATTGATCGCATTGAAACCACGATTGATCGTGTCGCCGGCGGAATGGACGAAGCCGGACCGGGAATTGCCGAACTGCGGCGCGAAGCGCACACCGTCAAAGGGCTTGCCGGATCATTCGGCTTTCCGCTGGTGGGCGCGATTGCGCATCGGCTTGAGGACTATATTGCCGAATTGACCCAAATTGATGATCTGGAAGCGGCATCGCTGGTGGATTTCACCAGCTGGATCCGCGAGATCATCGAAAGTGGCACCAACCCCCAGGCCGAAGAAGAAACCCGTATTCTGCGTTCCCTTCCAACCCGCAGTGCCAAGGCGGATGAGCAAGACGATGCGTCCGAAGTTGCGGTTGCGCAGGATAAGGAAGTCCTTCTGGTAACCGCGACCGCTGTTCAGGGGCATTTTTTGCAGCGTGCACTGCGTGAAAAGGGTTTTCGCACCATCACGGCCCGCTCGGCTGTCGAGGCGTTCGAAACGGTGGTCCAATCGCGCCCGGATGCCGTCATTACCGCGGCTGTGCTTGATGGGCTCAGCGGGATCGAACTGATCCGTGCCTTGGCTGCGATGAAAACCCTGTCAGACAAGAAGCTTGGCCTGTTGACGAGTTTTGATGCGTCGCATCCCGATCTTGAAGGCTTGCCTGAAAACGTTGCGATCATCAGCAATAAGGGCAAGCAAACCGCAGAGCACCTAGCGAAATTCATCGAAACGATGCTCTGAGATTATGTCGGATTGTTAGCATCGCAAAGAAAAAGGCGGCCATATCGGCCGCCTTTGGTTGTTTGTGTTGGCAGTTCGGTCTAATCCGACTTCGGGCCCTGCTTGGGGGCGTTGCGCGCCGCCCGGTTGGATGCGACCAGCTTGCGCTGCTTTTTCGGTGTGGTCTTTTTCTTTGCCGCTGCTTTCTTGCCTTTGGACTTGGTCGCAGACGATCCAGCCGGACCATTTGCGTCCCGCGGACCGGATCGGAAACCGGGCTTGCTGCCATGGCTATGGCTGCGATCGCCGGGGCTTCCACGGCGTTTGCCTGCACCACGCCGTCCACGTGGCCGTTCAACCAGATCGCGGGCGGTAATGTCTGCGTGTTCTGCCAGTCGCAATGCCAATGATCCGGTGGCCGCATCCGCATCGGCGATCCTGACGACAACCGTATCACCCAGCTGGAACTTCTTGCCGCGATTTTGCCCGACTAGGGCATGGCTTGCTGCGTCATGGACGTAATAGTCATCGGGCAGGGTGGAAATCGGAACCAACCCGTCTGCCCCTGTTTCGTTCAATGAAACAAACAGACCAAAGTGAGTGACGCCAGAAATCTTGCCGGGGAACTCTGCCCCAACCTTGTCGGACATATAGGCTGCGACATAACGGTCAACCGCATCACGTTCGGCCATGGCCGCCCGTCGTTCGGTGCCCGAGATGTCCTCGCCAATCTGTTCGAACCGTTCGCCTTCTTCCGGCGTCAAACCGCCTTCACCAAGTTTAAGGCCCGCGATCAGAGCACGATGGACCAGAAGGTCGGCATAGCGCCGGATCGGGGAGGTAAAGTGCGCATACCTTTTCAGTGCAAGACCGAAGTGCCCGATATTGTCGGGGCTGTACATGGCCTGTGACTGACTGCGCAGAACGACCGTGTTGATCAGCTCAGACTCTGGCGTGTCCTTGGCCAGTTCAAGAATGCGGTTGAAATCACGCGGTTTCAGAACCGATGCCTTGTTCAGCTTATAGCCAGCGCCTTCAAGGAATTCATGAAGCGCTTCAAGCTTTTCCTCGCTCGGTGCATCGTGGATACGATACATGCAGGGCTGCTTGATCCGTTCAAGTTCCTCAGCAGCGCAGACATTGGCTGCGATCATGAATTCTTCGATCAGCTTGTGACTGTCAAACCGTGCACGCGGCGCAATGGCAACGATCTGCCCGCTGTCATTCAGCTCGATCTTGCGTTCGGGAACATCAAGCTCGAGCACGCCACGTTTCTTGCGTGCTTCCAAAAACGCGTTGAAAGCGCCATACAGCGGTTTGATGATGGTATCAACCAGCGGACCGGTGGTGTCGTCTGGCTGGCCGTCCATGGCGCGCTGAACCTGATCATAGGTCAGGCGGGCGGCAGACTTCATCATCCCGCGGCAGAACTTGTGACGCAGTTTATGGCCGTGTTTATCCAGCCACATTTCAACCGCCATGCAGCCGCGATCTTCATGCGGGACAAGCGAACACCAGCCGTTCGAAAGCTCAAACGGCAACATCGGCACCACACGATCCGGGAAATAGCAGCTATTGCCACGTTTGACCGCTTCGCGATCAAGTGCATCGCCCGGACGCACATACCAGGACACATCGGCAATCGCGACCATGATGTGCCAGCCGCCTTCATTGGCAGGATCGGGGTCGGATTCGGCCCAGACAGCATCGTCAAAGTCACGCGCATCGGCACCATCAATGGTGACCAGCGGGATGTCGCGCAGATCAGTGCGTTTACCCAGTGGTGTGGCCTTGGACTCGCGTGCCTGAAGTTCGACTTCCGGCGGGAATTCAAACGGAATGCCGCGCGCATGGATCGATACAAGGCTGATGGATTTGGGTTCATTGATGTTGCCAAGAACCTCGGTAATCCGGCCTTTGCGCAGTCCAAAGTGTTTGCCCGGCAAAATTTCGGTCAAAACCAGTGCGCCGCTTTCAAGATCAGGATGATCATCCAGCGGAACCGCGATCTCGCCGCTATCCTTGCGGTCTGTGGGCACAACGCGGCCTTCGCGTTCATTGGGGCGATAAAGTCCCAAGACGCGCTGTGGCCCGCTTCCAAGGACCCGCATGATGCTGGCTTCGTAGGTATGCTTGCCGGTATAGCGCAGCTTGGCCAGAATCTTGTCACCAATGCCTGGCGCGCTTGGACCGCCACGACGAATTGATTTCACAACAATCAGCGGCGGTTCGTATTCGTGTTTCCAGACATTCGGTTTGGCCAGAACTTCGCCGTCGTCATCAACGCCGGTGATTTCCAGAACTTCAACCGGGGGCAGGCGATCGGGTTTGTCAAAACGCCGACGGCCCTTGACGACATCGCCGCCAATCTTCAGGTCTTTCAGGATTTTTTTGAGTTCGATCTTGGCTGCGCCCTTAATGTTGAAGGCGCGCGCAATTTCGCGCTTCCCAACCGGTGTCGGGCTCATATCGATGAATTCGATAATCTCTTCCTTGGTGGGGAAGTGTTTTTTGTCTTCTGTATCGTTCGCCAACGTTGCGGCGTCCTTTCATAGGTATTCCAGAGAAAAGGAAGGCGGCGATTAATTCGCCGCCGCCTTTTTCGTGGTTGTCTTCTTCGCTGCGGGTTTCTTTGCAGCCGTTTTCTTTTTCGCAGGGGCTTTTTTCTTAGCCGTTGCGGTTTTGGTTGCCGTTTTCTTGGTCGCGGCCTTGGTCGTTTTGCCCGACTTGGCTTCCTTTTCCTTGATGGCCTTGATGGCCATTTCAAGGGTGATGTCATCACGTTCTACATCGCGGATATTGGCGATGGTTTTCTTGTGCTTAACGAACGGTCCCCAGCGGCCAACGGCGACAAAGATCGGTTCACCATCATCGGGATGCTTGCCGATTTCCGTGCCGGACTTCTCACGCTTATCCGCGATCAGGGTGATCGCCCGGTTTTCACCGATCGTCAGAACATCATCGTCGGCCTTGAGAGAGGCAAAAATACTGCCTGCCTGGACGTATGGGCCAAAACGGCCAATATTGGCCTTCATTTCCTCGCCAGTATCGGGATAAATCCCGACAACACGCGGCAGGGTCAGAAGTTCTTCGGCTTTGGTCAGGTCAACAACGGATGGCTCCAATCCCTTGGGCAGGGATGTGCGTTTCGGTTTGACCTTTTTCGGCTTGCCGTTCTTGCCTTCGACTTCCTCTTCCTCGCCAAGCTGGACGTAGACGCCATACGGGCCTTTGCGAAGGGTGATTTCCTTGCCGGTTTCCTTATCAATGCCAAGGACCTTGGGGCCGGAGTCAAGTTCGGACTCGGAGCCGTTTTCATTGGCAACGAGCGGCCGGGTATAATTGCATTCCGGATAGTTCGAGCAGCCCAGAAAGGCGCCAAACTTTCCGAGCTTGAGGCTTAGCGTTCCATCCGTGCATTTCGGGCATTTATGCGGGTCTGTTCCGTCTTCGCGCGGCGGGAACAGGTAGTTTTCCAGCATCACCTGAAGGGCATCAAGGACGTCTGTGATCTTGAGTTCCTTGGCCTCGTCGACATTGCCTTTGAACGACTTCCAGAAATCCTTGAGAACGTCTTTCCATTCCAGCTTGCCCATCGAAACTTCATCAAGCTGGTTTTCCAGGTCGGCCGTGAAGTTGTACTGCACATAGCGTTCAAAGAATTTCGAGAGGAAGGCCGTTACCAGACGCCCGCGGTCCTGTGCGACGAAACGGCGACGTTCCAGCAACACATAGTTCCGGTCCTGCAGAACCGAAATGATCGACGCATAGGTCGACGGACGGCCAATGCCGAGTTCTTCCATCTTCTTGACCAGGCTCGCCTCGGTATAGCGGGGCGGGGGCTGGGTGAAGTGCTGATCAATGCTGACTTTGCCAAGGTCGGGCTTCTGACCTTCTTTTAGCGGCGGCAGGCGACGATCATTTTCGTCCTCGGCCTCGTCATCCTTGCCTTCCTGATAAAGCTTCAGGAAGCCGTCAAACTTCACAACAGAACCATTGGCACGCAGAACCACGTGATTGTCATTCGATGACAAATCAACTGCGACCTGATCGAAACGGGCATCTTCCATCTGACACGCCACGGTACGTTTCCAGATCAGGGTGTAAAGCGCCAACTGGTCCTTATCAAGGTGACGCGAAACCTGTTCAGGACGACGGAACAGATCGGTCGGGCGGACAGCTTCGTGGGCTTCCTGTGCGTTCTTGGCCTTGTTGGCAAAGCTACGCGCGTTGGCCGGAAGGTATTGATCACCGTAATCCTTGCCAATCAGGCGGCGTGCAGCGGCGAGGGCTTCCTGTGAAAGCACCACGGCATCGGTACGCATATAGGTGATCAGACCAACTGTTTCGCCACCGATATCGACACCTTCATAAAGGCGCTGGGCAAGCTGCATGGTGCGTTTGGCCCCAAAGCCAAGCTTACGTGATGCTTCCTGCTGCAGGGTCGATGTGGTGAAGGGGGGCTGCGGACGCCGTTTGACGTCTTTGCGTTCGACCTTTGAAACGGTGTAGCTGCGGCTTTCGACCTTTTCCTTGGCGATCTTGGCAGCACTTTCATCACCAAGTGCCAGCTTATCAAGCTTTTCGCCGTTCAGATGGGTCAGACGTGCGGAAAACTTGCCCTCGGGAACGGCAAAGCCCGCTTCAAGCGACCAGTATTCGTCGGGTTTGAAGGCTTCAATCTCGATCTCGCGTTCGCAAATCAAGCGGAGCGCAACTGATTGCACACGTCCGGCTGAGCGCGAACCGGGCAGTTTGCGCCACAGAACCGGCGACAGGTTAAAGCCAACCAGATAATCAAGCGCGCGGCGCGCCAGATAGGCATCCACCAGTTCCTGATTAAGTTCGCGTGGATTGGCGATGGCTTCGGTGACGGCTTTCTTGGTGATCTCGTGGAACACGACGCGATGGACATCGCGACCGCGGAGCAGCTTTTTCTGCTCGAGAACTTCAAGAATATGCCAGGAAATGGCTTCACCTTCGCGATCCGGGTCAGTCGCGAGATAGATGGTGTCAGAGTCACGTGCCGCCGAAGCAATTTCCTTGATCTGCTTTTCGGAACGGCCATCGGTTTCCCAGACCATTGCAAAATCATTGTCGGTATCGACCGAACCATCCTTGGACGGCAGATCGCGGATATGACCAAACGAGGCCAGTACCTTATAATCGTCGCCGAGATATTTATTGATCGTCTTGGCTTTGGCCGGGGATTCGACGATGACAAGATTCATTACGTTTTTCGTGTCCGGTTCTTGCGCCCGAAGGCGGTCATTATGCTGTGTGGTCCGTAACCTGAAAGTCTGCACACATATATTATAGTGTGTCGCTGTTTTTCAGATCAAATTGCGCAAATTGCGGCAAATCACAACAATATTTGTCACATCCATATCCGACGCGACTCTCATTTGGCGATACGCGATACCCTATTTCCGGGGTGACGTTCAACCCTTCCTGCAAGTTCGAGCTCAATCAAAATTGTCGAAACCTGCTCGGCGGGCAAGTCAGACGTACGAATGAGCTCATCAATCAGAAGGGGGCTAGCAGACAGCAAATCAAAGATTTCTTCCATCTCTTTGACGGAGTCTTCGTTGGTGTCGGGTTCGTCAGAAAATTCTTCTAATTCAATTGATTGCGTGGATTTCTTCGCACCAAAAGTGATCGCATCTTGTTCCAGTGATGCCGTTATCTCGTGATATGCCTCGGCTGAGGTGTCAGGGCGTGCGTCGCGCGCACCTGTGTTGAAGATGTGATTTTGTTCAAACAGATGACTGTTTTGCTCGGCGGTTCGAAGGTCATCCAGAATTACATCGGCAGAGTCGCACAAGATTGCACCATCACGGATCAAGCTGTTCGGACCTGCTGCGCGCGGATCGGTCGGGGAGCCCGGAACGGCAAACACATCGCGTCCTTGTTCGGCGGCAAAGCGGGCGGTGATCAGCGATCCGGAATTTCGACCGGCCTCAATGACAACCGTTCCCAATGATAGTCCGGAAATGATGCGGTTGCGACGGGGAAAGTGCCTTGCCTGTGGTTGAAGGCCGGGCGGCATTTCTGACACCACGCACCCCTGTTCACAGAGTTGCGCATAAAGGTCCTGATGTTCGCGGGGATAAACGACATCGACACCGCCACCCAGAACAGCAATCGTACCGCCGCCTGCATTATGGTTGCTTTGCAAGGCCGCCGCATGGGCGGCCCCATCGATGCCGCGTGCCATACCTGACACAACCACATAGCCCGCGTTTACGAGCTCATGACTGATTTTACGGGCAAATCCGCATCCCGTTGCCGAAGCATTGCGCGCACCAACGATCCCGATGGCAGATTTTCCAAGAAGCTCAATCCGTCCGATGGCATAAAAATAGGGCGGGGCATCATCAATCCGCGCCAGAAGTGGTGGATATTCCGGGTCGCCGAAAATGATCGGTCGGGCGCGCGATGCCTTCGCGGCTTCAATTTCCGCAACCGTTTCGTCGCGACCGGCAATCTTGATCTTTCGCGTGGTCTTTGCTTGGGCAATGACATCGGGCAGGGCATCAATGGCATTTCGGCCTGAACCAAACCGTTCCAGCAATTTGCGAAAGGTGACCGGTCCGACATTGGTGCTGCGCGCCAGTCGCATGCGTGCCAGACGTTCCGATTGCGATAATCGCGATGGTTGTTGGTTTGGTAAATGCATAACGCCCGGATTGTGGTCATCCGGGCGTTATTTCGTCAAGCTATTCGAAGGGGCATCTTGCGCCTATGAAGCAGGCGTTTCTTCGTCAGCCTGCTTTTTCTTCTGGCCGATCTTGGGCTCTTCGCCGCGGATCAGGCGTTTGATATTGGCATGATGGGCAAGCCAGACAATGACAGCCAGGAACACGCCAAGCCACCCAGCACCGGCATCATTGGCGATGAAGAACGCCGCCAACGGGGCCGCGATCATGGCGATGAGTGCCGAAAGCGAAGAAATCCGGAAAATCAGCGCCATCACCAACCAAGTCAGCGCAGCACAAAGGCCCATGATCCAGTTGACGGCGGCAAGCGTGCCAAGGGTGGTGGCGACCCCTTTGCCACCCTTGAACCGCAGCCAAATCGGGAACATATGGCCAATAACTGCGGCACCGCCGGCAAAGATGCCTTGCTCCGCACCATAAAGGTGGGTGAACAGCAGTGCAGCAAAGGCGCCTTTGCCCGCGTCGCCGATCAGGGTCAGGAAGGCCAATCCCTTGCGACCTGTACGCAGAACGTTGGTTGCGCCGATATTGCCGGAACCAATCTGGCGGATGTCGCCAAGTCCCGCCATGCGGGTCAGAACCAGACCAAACGGGATAGAGCCCAACAGGTACCCACAGACCGTCGCAACCTGGAGCGACATCAACATTGCCTTATAGGTGGCATCAAGTTCCATTTCAGGCACCTTCCGAGAAGACTTCGCGGCCATCAATCAGGGTGCGCAGAACGCGTCCCTGTGTCAGACGGCCGTCAAACGGTGAATTTTTCGATTTCGAATGGAACTGGTAAGGATCAATTTTCCACGGGCGATCCGGATCAAAGATCACCAGATCGGCCGCGGTTCCTACTGCCAGTGTTCCGGCCCCTTTGATGCGAACCAGTTCGGCTGGTGTGCGGGTCAGTTTGGTAATCACATCGAGCAGCGACATATGCCCGTTGTGATAAAGCTCCAACGCCATCGGAAGCAGCGTTTCAAACCCAACAGCACCGGCAGCGGCCTGCGCAAAGGGCAGGCGTTTGGAGTCAGCATCTTGCGGGTTGTGGTCCGACGCAATGGCGTCAATCGTGCCATCGGCAAGGCCAGCAACAATCGCCTGACGGTCATCCTCGGAACGAAGCGGCGGTGACAGCTTGGCGAACGTACGGTAATCCGAAACCGCATTCTCATTCAGTGCGAAATAGGGCGGTGCGGTATCGCAGGTGACTTTAAGCCCGCGTTTCTTCGCCTTGCGGATGACTTCCACCGATTCACCGGTCGAAATATGGGCGAAATGCAGGCGCCCGCCGGTCATTTCAACCAGTCGCAAGTCGCGTTCGATCTGAATAACTTCGGCCAGTGGTGAGACACCGGAAAGGCCAAGGCGGGTTGCCAGTTCGCCGCTATTCATCGACGCCCCCTTGGAAAGCTCGGGCTCCTCAGGGTGTTGGACGATCATGCCATCAAAGAACGTGGAATAGGACAGGGCCTGACGCAGCAGGCGTGCACTGGCAATGGTCTTGATCCCGTCGCAAAAGGCAACGGCACCGGCCTGATGAAGCAGGCCCATCTCGGTGATTTCCTGCCCCTCGATGCCCTTGGAGACTGCGCCATAGACAAATACCTTGGCCAGACCCACCTTGCGGGCGCGACGGGCAATGAATTCGACGCCGGCTACGTCATCAATCACCGGATCGGTGTTGGGCAGGGCAATAATGGTGGTGACGCCACCGATTGCCGCCGATTTGCCAGCGGTTTCGATGGTTTCCTGATGTTCAAATCCCGGTTCACGCAGTTGGGCGCGCATATCAACCAGACCCGGTGCCAGGCATGCACCGCCAAGGTCAATGACTTCAAAACCATCGGGAACGGTGCCTTCGGTGATGTCCGGGCCGCTTTTGGCGATGGTGTCATCTTCAATCAGGAGGCCACCGGTTTCATCGGTTTGTTTGACCGGATCAAGCAGCCTGGCATTGATGAAGGCTTTTTTGCCGGCACCTTTGGCGCGAATGGCGGGGCTCATGCCTGACCTCCGATCTTTCTGTGGTTCTGCACAAGCAATTCAAGCGCTGCCATGCGCACAGCAACGCCCATTTCGACCTGTTCGCGAATGACGGAACGTTCAACGTCATCAGCCACTTCACTGTCGATCTCGACACCACGGTTCATCGGCCCGGGATGCATAATCAGGGCATCGGGTTTGGCGTTGGCAAGCTTTGCACGGTCAAGGCCGTGGAAATGGAAGTACTCACGCACCGATGGGATGAAGCTGCCTTCCATGCGTTCCAGCTGCAGACGCAACATCATGACGATGTCGCAGTCTTTCAGGCCTTCTTCCATGTTATGGAATATTTCGACACCCATCCGGTCGATCTTCGACGGGATCAGGGTTGGCGGGGCGACAAGGCGTACACGCGATCCCATCGTGTTCAAAAGCAGGATATTGGAACGTGCGACACGCGAATGAGCGATATCGCCACAGATGGCAACATTCAGGCGATGCAGGCGTCCCTTGTGGCGGCGGATGGTTAGCGCATCAAGAAGTGCCTGAGTCGGATGTTCGTGGCGACCGTCGCCTGCATTCAGAACCGCACAATTGACCTTTTCGCTCAGAAGCTTGACCGCGCCACTATCGCCATGGCGGACAACCAGTGCATCCGGGGTCATGGCATTAAGGGTCATCGCCGTATCAATCAGGGTTTCGCCCTTTTTGACCGAACTCGTGCCCACTGTCATGTTGATAACATCAGCCCCCAGACGTTTGGCCGCCAGTTCAAACGATGTCAGCGTCCGGGTGGAGTTTTCGTAAAACAGATTAACGACTGTCGCGCCGGCCAGAATATTGCTGGTCTTGTCTGCGGAGCGATTTTTTTCCGCATAGTGCTGGGCGCGGTCCAGAATAAGGGTGATTTCCCCGGGGGTCAGACCCTCGATCCCGAGGAGGTGTGGGTGCGGATAATGATCCGCCGCTGGTCCCATGACGCTCATGGCGTTGCACATTTCCCTTGGATGATCTTTGAAAAATTTCGGGCGGAGCATAACGAATTGCCCCTGTCACGAAAAGTTAAATATTGCCGGTAATACCGATGCGATCGCATCAAATTTCCTGACTGATCGGTCAGGTTTCAGGCGGCGAAGGCCAGACGATCGGCGATCAGACAGCCTGGGTCAAAATGGCGATCACCGGCATGGTGATAATCGCAAGCAGGGTGTGAACGGTGATGATGCTGGCCATCATCTGGGCATCGCCCCCCATCAGGCGCGCAAGAACATAAGCACTGGCAGAGCAGGGCAGTGCAGCATAAAGCACCACCGCCGCAAGTTCGATATCGGGCAGTCCCAGCATAAGACACAGACCAGCTGCAATCGCTGGGCTCAACACCAGTTTTCCAACACTTGAAACCCCGACCGGGAAACCTGCGCGCCGTGCAGCCGACAGATCAAGCCCGGCGCCAACGGCAAGAAGCCCGATGGGCAGGGCCGCGCGTCCAAGCACCTCAAGAAAGGGGCCAATGATTGGCGGCAAGCCAATTCCCAGAACGTTAAACAGGCTACCCAGCACGCATGCCATCAGAAGCGGATTTTTTGCCACATCACGCAGCAATGACAAAACGCCGGGCTTGCGATCATTTTCACCCAGATGGGCACATGCCAAAACGGAAATAACGTTAACTGTGGGTACGACCAACGCGACGCAAAGGGCAGTAACGGTTAGTCCGTGTGTGCCAAGCAAGGCCGCGGCAACGGCAAGCCCGATATAGGTGTTTGGCCGGATGGCGCCTTGCACCAGCGATGAAAATGTTGGTGCGGAAACCTTCAAAACGGGGCGCACCACAAGGATCAGTGCGGTACAGATCGCAATCGTGCCCAGCATTGCCGTCGCAATCCCCAACAGTGGCAGGCTGCCAAGGTCTGCTTTGGCGGTGTTGGAAAAAAGAAGGGCCGGGAAGGTGATGAAATAAGTCAGTTTCTCTGCACCTGGCCAAAAACTGTCGGGCAGGAAACGTCGTTCACGCAGCACATACCCGACAACGATCAGGGCAAAGGTCGGCAGAAGTGCTGAGAGAATGGCAAGCATCAGGTGGCTTTCATCACGTAATGAAGAAGAACTTTCAACGTCACCATACTGTTATCACCGATCTGAGCACGGTGAAATACGCTCGCAATATCTAATTGGCATAGATGACTAAAATTCAGTTGGTGTCGAGTTGTTCTTTGCCGGTGTTTTCCGATGTGATAGTCAGCACATCCAACAGGTTTTGGCGTCGATAGACTGTTTGTTCTGCAAAGTCGTCCAGCTCGCTGAATGTTCAAGGAAAGGGACGCCATGTCACGCGCGATTGATCACATTGTATTATGTGTGAATGATCTTGATGCCGCGATAGCTGTCTATACGCAGCTCGGATTCACAGTGACCCCGCGTGCAGTTCATCCCTTTGGTACCGGTAATGCCCTGATCCAGCTTGACGGCATGTATATCGAACTTCTTGCGGTGATTGATCCGGACAAGATTGCCGAAACGGACCTTGCCCAGCCATTTTCGTTTCCGATCTACAATCGCGATTATCTGCGTCATCGCGAAGGCATGTCGATGCTGGCCCTGCAATCGCGCGATGCCGAACAGGACAGACAAAAATTTATCGCAGCCGGTGCCGCAGTGCCGCCGGTATTTCACTTTGAACGCGATGCCAAGACGCCTGATGGTGAAACAGTCGGCGTTGCCTTTTCGTTGGCTTACGCCAACCATCCGCTGTTGCGGCATGCGGTGACCTTTGTGTGTCAACATCGACACCCGGTGCAGAATTTCTATTTCCCTGACTATCAAAGTCATCAGAATGGCGCTGTTGCGATTAGCAAGGTTCTTGTTGATCACTGGGCAGCCGAAGCGGTACACGACTTTTATGAGGAAATCGGAGTCGACGCGATTGTCGATGTCTTGCATGGCGATGAACTGATTTCACGCTATGGGGTAGAGGATTCCGCATTTCCGACAGACGGATTTGCTGGCTTTGAATTAATTGTCGATGACATCGCGAAAATTACCGATGCTGCTGTCGCAATGGGGGCCGTTGAAAAAGACGGCATGCTTATCATTCCGCCTTCACGGTTCTTCGGGGTGATGATGGTGATCAAAGCCAAATAAAAAGCTGCCTGAATGAACAGGCAGCTTTGATCTTGTTGGTCATGGCAGACTGACGGTTATCAGTCCTCTTCAGCCTCGATATCATCATCGTCGGCTTCGGCGTTCTCGCCGGGATCGGTATGGCGGTTCAAATGATCCAGTGCGCCTTGCAAGATATAAGCAGCAGCTGTCTTGTCGACGACTTCAGCGCGGCGTTTGCGGGTCATATCGACTTCTTCAATCAGAATACGCTCGACCGCGTTTGTTGACAGGCGCTCGTCCCACATCAAAACCGGCAGGTCGATATACTTTTCCATTTCGTCGATAAAGGCATAGACGCGATGGCACGCCTTGCCGATCGAACCATCAAGTTCGCGCGGGAAGCCGATGATAATGCCGCCGACATTCTGTTTGTCGATAATCGACGAAAGCTGGGCAATATCGCGTGTGAACTTCTTTCGTGAAATCAGCTCATACGGTGAGGCAATCTGCAGCCCTACATCTGATAGGGCTACGCCAATTGTTTTGGTGCCCAAATCAAGGCCCAATACACGTGCTGCCGGTGGCAAGAACCGCAGCAATTCCTGAGTGTCATTGCAAATCATGGCGACCTTATAGGAGTCTTTTTGCGAAAATGCCAGCGCAAAGCAAATGTATCGTTTTCCGATTTATGGAAGAAACGACGCCGAGTTGAGGGTGTGAGCGCATTTTATTCTAAATGCAGCCAAGAATGGCGGACTTCCTAGCGTAAAAATCTTTCTGAATGATGAGGGGTTGAAGTGCCTCAGCAGGTTTGTTTTAATATCGCACTGCCGAAATTGATCGAAATCGAAATATGCAGGGCGAAACAGGCAGACCGAATGCGCAGATCATCTTGAGAGAAAGAAAACAGAAAGAGGCAGCGCACCTATTACACGTGAGTGTCGCAATGCTTCTATCCACGGGGTTCGGGAACCGTCATGCTCGACAGGTTCCAGTTGATTTCCGCATACAAAAATCACCAAAAGCGAAAACGCTGAACAAACAATGACAAATCAGGGGGTATAGGGTTTGGCCGACGGTGCATCAAATGAAGCGTTCGTTGAGTTTGAACGTGTACAGAAAAGTTATGACGGCGAGACACTCGTCGTTAAAGATCTCAACCTAACAATGCCTAAAGGCGAGTTCCTGACGATGCTTGGTCCGTCAGGGTCTGGCAAGACGACTTGTCTTATGATGCTTGCCGGCTTCGAAACCGCGACCCACGGCGATATCCGCCTTGGTGGCGTTTCGATCAACGATATCCCGCCGCACAAGCGTGGTATCGGCATGGTCTTCCAGAACTACGCGCTCTTCCCGCACATGACCATTGCCGAAAATCTGGCTTTCCCGCTTGAGGTCCGCAAATTGGGCAAAGCGGAACAGGAAGAGAAGGTCAAACGCGCACTCGATATGGTCGAAATGGGAAGCTTCGGTGGCCGTCGTCCGGCACAGCTTTCCGGCGGCCAGCAACAGCGTGTCGCGTTGGCCCGTGCGCTTGTGTTCGAACCTGAACTGGTTCTGATGGATGAGCCGCTCGGTGCGCTTGATAAACAGCTTCGTGAAAAGATGCAGTTTGAAATCACGCATCTGGCCCATCAACTTGGCATTACCACGGTTTACGTCACCCACGACCAGACCGAGGCATTGACCATGTCCGACCGCGTCGCTGTGTTTGACGACGGCCGCATTCAGCAGCTTGCACCGCCAGATAAACTGTACGAACAGCCCGAAAACAGCTTTGTCGCGCAGTTCATTGGCGAAAACAACACGCTCGAAGGTGTCATCAAGGAAATCAAGGGCAACACCTGTGTTGTCCAGCTTGATGGTGGCGAAATCATTGATGCCGTTCCGGTCAATGTCAGCCAGGTGGGTGAACGTACACGCGTTTCGATCCGTCCTGAACGTGTTGAATACAACCGTGATCGCCTGCATGCCGATGCGCATACGCTCAAGGCCGAGGTACTGGAGTTCATCTATATGGGTGACATCTTCCGTACACGCCTGCGTGTGGCCGGCAATGATGAGTTTATCATCAAGACCAGGAACGCACCGGACCAGGTGCGTCTGAAGCCGGGTCAGGAAATCGAGATTGGCTGGCTTGCAGAAGATTGCCGCGCGCTTGATGCGTCGTAACTTTTAGTCAGGCAGATACAGGACCGGTACGCCCGGGTGCTGGTCCTCAACGAATAGTCCGGGAAACAATCAGGGAGTCTATTAATGCAGCTTATTAAAACCCTTACAGCATCAACAGCTTTGCTTGTTGTGGCGGCAGGCGCAGCCTATGCCGACGACCACATGGCGTCCGACATGACGCTGGTCAGCTGGGGCGGTGCCTATCAGAACAGCCAGATCAAGGCTTATGCTGAGCCTTATATGGAAATGAACCCGGGTGTTTCGATCACCTGGGATGAAAGCTCGAACGAAGCCGTTGCAAAACTGCGCGCAATGAACGAAGCCAACAACGTGACCTGGGATCTGGTTGACGTGGTTGCTGCTGATGCAATGCGCCTTTGCGATGAAGGCCTCGCAATGGAAATCGACCCGAACGAAGTTCTTGCAGAAGCGCCGGATGGCACCTCGGCAGAAGATGACTTCGGTGATCTCCTCGTAAGTGACTGCTTCATCCCGCAGATCGTTTATTCGACCACGTTTGGTTACCGTGAAGACATGGTTCCGGCTGGAACTCCGGCACCGACCGATATCTGTGCCCTGTTCGACACCGAAACCTATCCGGGCATGCGTTCGCTTGAAAAACGCCCGATCAACAACATGGAATGGGCTCTGCTCTGCGATGGTGTTGCCAAGGACGAAGTTTACAGCGTTCTTGAAACCCCGGAAGGTCAGCAGCGCGCTCTTGATAAGCTGGCAACCATCAAAGACAGCGTTATCTGGTGGAGTGCTGGTGCAGATACCCCGCAGCTTCTGGCTGACGGCGAAGTCTTCATGGGCTCGACCTACAACGGTCGTCTGTTCTCCGCAATCGAAGAGCAGGATCAGCCGATCGCCATGCTCTGGGACGCGCAGGTCTTTGACCTTGACGGCTGGATCATTCCGTCCGGTCTTCCGGAAGAGCGTCTGAACCGCGTTCTGGACTTCGTGAAGTTCGCAACCGACACCCAGCGTCTTGCTGACCAGGCTGCTTACATCTCGTACGGTCCGGCTCGTTTCTCCTCGGCACCGCTCGTTGGTAAGCACGCCGAACTCGGTATCGACATGGCTCCGCACATGCCGACCGACCCGGCAAACGCCAAGAACACGTTCCTCTATAACTACGAGTTCTGGGCTGACTACCGTGACGACATCGATGCCAAATTCCAGGCTTGGCTTGCTCAATAAGAGCTAAGGGTAGGGGGCCGTTCGCGGCCCCCTTTACCGACCAATTCGCTAAACAATAAATTGCCGGTCGAAACAATAGACCGAAAACACCGGGGCAGGCTTACGGGGGCGTAATGGGTGATACATCTCAAGAAGTAGTGTTAGCTGCTGATGGCAGACCGCTAAAACAAAGTCTACGAAGGGCATTGATGCGCCAGAAAATGCGCGCGCTCATGCTGGTTGCGCCACTTTTGATCTTTGTGGTCGTGACTTTTATCGTACCGATTCTCTCGATGCTTTTCCGGTCGGTTGAAAACGACATTGTGCCGAACACGATCCCGGGAACCGTGATTGCGCTTTCCCAGTGGGATGGATCAAGCGGGGAACCGCCGCACGAAAACGTTTACCGCAATCTTTACATTGATTTATTCAAGGCAGAGGAAGCTAAACAGCACACCCGCCTTGGTTCTCGCCTGAACTACGAGCAATCCGGATTGTCATCCTTGTTCCGGACCACGGGGCGGTCGCTTGATGACATCGGTGAACTTTGGCAGGATCCGCTTGAAGATATTGATCCGAACTTCGAAGAAGGTTCTTTCTGGTTCGAAATGATGTCGGGCACAGGCGGCGAAGATTTCCTTGAAACACGCCGTGAACTGATGGCGCTGATGTCTGATGAAGACATGAGTGGTGATGTCGGCTTTGTGCCGTCAGAAGAAATCATTCAATTGCTGCCCTGGACCGCACGTGCTTATACCGACTTTGCGTTGTGGGCCGCGATCCGCGATGGCGACACCGTTGCCGAGGAAGATCCATGGGAGTCCGTTTATGGCGCCCTTGGTATGGACCTGACCAATCCGGATACTGTTTCGGCGATCAACAGCTATAACGGTGCGGGCGCAAGCGCCTTGCAGACGGCGGCTGCGAATATTGATCAGCTGCCACAATTCGGTTTCCGCGAAGCTTTCACCGAAGAAGACAAAGATTGGGGCTCTGCTGATATCTGGGCAACCATCAAGCTCTATTCGCCAAGCATGACCCCGGGCTACTTCCTGAATTCCGTCGATATGACGCTGACGCCCGACGGGATCGTGATGAAGCCCGAAAATCAGCAGATTTATACGACGCTGTTCATGCGTACACTGATCATGGCGCTGATCATTACCGCAAGCTGCATTGTTCTTGGCTATCCGGTGGCATGGTTGCTTGCCAATCTGCCAATGCGTACGGCAAGTATCCTGATGATTTTGGTTCTGCTGCCGTTCTGGACGTCGCTTTTGGTGCGAACGTCGGCCTGGAAGGTCTTGTTACAGCAGCAAGGGGTGATTAACGAAATCCTTGTCTGGCTTGGCTTCGTTAACGATGCGGATCGCCTTGTTCTCATGAATAACGCAACAGGTACGGTCATTGCGATGACCCACATCCTGCTGCCGTTCATGATCCTGCCGCTGTATTCGGTGATGAAAACCATTCCGCCAAGCTATCAGCGCGCTGCCAAGTCACTTGGTGCGACGAACTGGACGGCCTTCTGGCGTGTCTATTTCCCGCAGTCGGTTCCGGGTATTGGTGCTGGTTCGATCCTCGTGTTCATTCTTGCGATCGGTTACTACATCACGCCGGAAATCGTTGGTGGTACGGATGGTGTCTTCATCTCCAACCGAATTGCCTATCACATTTCAAGTTCGCTCAACTGGGGCCTTGCGGCCGCACTCGGGTCCATCCTTCTCGTCGTCGTTCTTGGCCTTTACTGGTGCTACGACAAGATTGTGGGCATCGATAACGTGAAGTTGGGGGGCTAAGAACATGAATGAAGTAATCTCGTACGTAAGACGGCCCGAACTGATGACCTTCACGATGCCACTGGTGGCCTTGTTAGGCGCGATGTTCGGGTTCATTACCGGCAACATCTTTGGCAGCCCGTGGGTCGGGTTCGTCATCGGTGCTGTGCTCGGGGCGGCACTGGCCTTTGTGTTCTCGAAAATCGTCAAGGTGAAAAGCAAACAGAAAACGCTGGCAACCGGCGTGCTTTTCGGCGGTGTAGGCATGATTTTCGGTGGGCTTGGCGGCCTGTTTGGGGGATTCCTTGTCGGTATTTCGATGGGCTGGTTTGCCAACTGGGTTGGAAGTGGTCGATATCGTGCCGGCGTTCCGATCTATTACACGCCGGGTCAGGTTCTTTGGCACAACGCATTCCTGTTTATCTGCGCGTTTGTGTTTTTCTTCCTGATCGCACCGCTTCTGCCGGTGATCTGGCTCAGCTTCAATGCCGAGAACTTCTTTACCTTCACGCCAGAAATGCTGAGCTTCAAGGCAGAGGGGTACAGCCTCAAGCATTATCGCGATTTCCTTGGTACCGACGAATGGATGGTGCCGCTTAAGAACTCGTTGATTATTGCGCCGATTGCGACGCTGATTTCGGTATCCCTTGGGACCCTTGCAGCGATTGGCCTCAGTCAGTCGCACGTGCCGGGCCGTCAGGCGATGATGGCGGTGCTTATTTCGCCGATGATCGTACCGTTGATCATTTCGGCGACCGGCATGTTCTTCTTCTATGCGCCGCTGGGCAACTGGCTTGAGCTTAACCTTGGGCTTAATCAGGCATTTGTCGGCTATGTGAAGGTGATCCTGGCGCATGCTGTTCTGGGGATTCCGTTTGTCATCATCACGGTCACCGCGACGTTGGTTGGCTTTGACAAGTCACTGACCCGTGCGGCGGCAAACATGGGTGCAAACCCGGTTACCACCTTCTTCAAGGTTCAGATGCCACTTATCCTGCCGGGTGTTATTTCGGGCGGTCTGTTTGCCTTTATCACCTCGTTTGATGAAGTGGTTGTGGTCTTGTTTGTCGGTTCTGCCCGTCAGCAAACCCTGCCATGGCAGATGTATACCGGCCTGCGCGAACAGATCTCGCCGACCATTCTGGCAGCCGCGACGATCCTTGTATCTGTCTCGATCCTGCTGCTTCTGACCGTGGAACTGTTGCGTCGTCGTTCCGAACGTCTGCGCGGTATGAGCCCGGGCTAAGCCGATCAGGCATTCTGTCCCGCGATACGGGGCAGCACATAAATACGAAACAGGCCGGCAACATTCTTGTTGTCGGCCTGTTTGTTTTCGTGTGCCCGATCCGATCTGGGCAGGTGATATTTTTGCGCGTGACAGTTTTATGAGCCAGACAGCGCGAGAACACGTGTTCTTCGTTGCTTCGAACCCTTGCGGCAGGGGCGGCGGGGTGCTAGTTTCCGCGCTGTAATTCACGTTCTGGCAGATATCTCTCTGCCGGGTTTTTTGTCATTCCTTAAGAGAGACTTTCATCCATGTCGTCTTTGGATAAGGAAACAGTTCGCCGTATTGCCTATCTTTCACGTATCAACGTGTCCGAAGAAGGCCTTTCCGAACTGGCGGGAGATTTGACCCGTATCCTCGATTTTGTCGAGGAACTGCAAGAAGTTGATGTTGAAGGCTGCGAGCCGCTGACATCTGTTGCCGATCTGACCCTGCCGCTGCGCAAGGACGAAGTCACCGATGGCAATATCCAGCAAAAAGTGCTGTCAAACGCACCGATGACCGATGCTGGCTGTTTTGTTGTGCCCAAGGTGGTTGAATAATGACTGATCTGACAAAGCTGACACTTGCAGAAGCCCGCGACGGGCTTGCAAAGGGTGATTATACCTCGGTCGAACTGACCGAAGCACACCTGAAATCGATGGACGCACATCGCAATCTGAATGCGTACATCACCGAAACCCCGGAAAAGGCCATGGAAATGGCCAAGGCATCCGATGCCAAGCGCGCCAAGGGCAGTGCTGGCAAGATGGAAGGCCTGCCGATTGCGGTCAAAGACCTGTTCTGCACCGAAGGTGTTCAGACCACGGCGGCGTCGCACATCCTTGAAGGTTTCAAACCGGAATATGAATCCACTGTCACCAGCAACCTGTTTGGTAATGGTGCGGTGATGCTGGGCAAGGCGAACCTTGATGAGTTCGCCATGGGGTCATCGAACACCTCGTCCTATTACGGCAACGTGATCAACCCGTGGAAAGACAAATCCGGCAAGGATCTGGTTCCGGGGGGCTCATCTGGTGGTTCGGCGGCTGCTGTTGCTGCCAACATGGCGCTGGCAGCCACCGGTACTGATACCGGCGGCTCGATCCGTCAGCCGGCATCCTATTGCGGTATTGTTGGTCTGAAGCCGACCTATGGTCGTTGTTCGCGCTGGGGTATTGTTGCCTTCGCAAGCTCGCTTGATCAGGCTGGCCCGATGACCAAAACCGTGCGCGACGCGGCAATCATGCTGGGTTCGATGGCGGGTCATGACGCCAAGGACAGCACGTCTGCACCGATTGCCGTGCCTGATTTCGAAGCAGCCCTGACCGGTGACATCCGTGGCATGAAAATCGGTATTCCGAAAGAATACCGCGTTGACGGTATGCCAGAAGAAATCAGCAAGCTTTGGGATAACGGCGTTGCCATGTTGCGCGACGCCGGTGCCGAAGTTGTCGATGTGACCCTGCCGCACACCAAATACGCCCTGGGCACTTATTACATCGTCGCCCCGGCAGAGGCGTCGTCGAACCTTGCACGGTATGACGGCCTGCGTTACGGCCAGCGTGTCATGGATGACGGCGACAGCCTTGATGACATGTACATGAAATCCCGTGCGGCTGGTTTCGGCAAGGAAGTCCAGCGCCGTATCATGATCGGTACCTATGTGCTGTCGGCTGGTTATTATGACGCCTATTACAACAAGGCGCTTAAAGTCCGTCGTCGCATTTATCAGGACTTCGAAGGTGCGTTTGGTCAGGTTGATGCGATCCTGACCCCGACCGCACCGTCTGCGGCCTTTGCCATTGGTGAAAACGAAGGTGATCCGGTCAAGATGTATCTCAATGACGTCTTTACCGTTCCGGCAAGCCTTGCGGGTCTTCCGGGCATTTCGGTGCCGACCGGTCTTTCGGCCGAGGGATTGCCGCTGGGTCTTCAGCTGATTGGCAAGCCGTTTGATGAAGAAACCGTTCTGCGTGTTGGGGGCGTGCTCGAAAGTGCTGCCAACTTTACCGCAAAACCTGCCGGGCAGGAGGGCTGATCCATGAGCTATATTCTTGAAGGTTCTACCGGCCCGTGGGAAATCGTTGTCGGTCTTGAAGTCCACTGCCAGGTCATTTCCAAGTCCAAGCTGTTTTCAGGTGCTTCGACCAAGTTCGGTAATGAACCCAACAGCAACGTCAGCCTCGTTGATGCGGCCATGCCGGGCATGCTTCCGGTCGTGAACGCTGAATGTGTGCGTCAGGCGGTTAAAACCGGTCTGGGTCTTAAGGCCAAGATCAACAAGGAAAGCGTTTTTGCCCGCAAAAACTATTTCTATGCCGATTTGCCGCAGGGCTATCAGATTTCGCAGTTCGACAAACCGATTGTCGGCGAAGGCACGATCATTCTGGATATGCCTGATGGTTCGACCAAGTCGGTTGGCATTGAACGCCTGCATCTTGAACAGGATGCTGGTAAATCGATGCACGATCAGGACCCGAAATATTCGCATATCGACCTGAACCGTTCGGGTGTGGCGCTGATGGAAATCGTTTCCATGCCAGACATCCGTTCGCCGGAAGAAGCCGGCGCATACCTGACCAAGCTGCGCGCGATTGTGCGTTATCTTGGCACATGTGATGGCAACATGAACGAAGGCTCCATGCGTTGTGATGCCAACGTTTCTGTACGTCGTCCGGGCGAAGGTTTTGGCACCCGTTGCGAGATCAAGAACGTCAACTCCATCCGTTTCGTGATGCAGGCGATCGAGATTGAGGCGAAACGCCAGATCGAAGTGATCGAAGGTGGCGGCGAAATCCAGCAGGAAACCCGTCTCTATGATCAGCGTCTGGGTGAAACCCGTTCGATGCGTTCCAAGGAAATGGCACATGATTATCGCTATTTCCCGGATCCGGATCTGCTTCCGCTGGTATTCGACGATGCGTTCATTTCGGAAATCGAAAAAGAACTGCCCGAACTGCCAGATGAGAAAAAAGCCCGCTTCATGCGTGAAAACGGTCTGTCGGCATATGATGCCGGTGTTCTTGTCGCCGAAAAGGAAAAGGCTGATTACTACGAAGTCGTTGCCAAGGGCCGTGATGGCAAACTGGCGGCGAACTGGGTGATCACCAACCTGTTCGGTGCGCTGAACAAGGCAGAAGTCGGGATTGCTGATAGCCCGGTAACGGCCGAAAACCTTGGCAAGCTGATCGATCTGATCTCTGACGACACCATTTCTGGCCGTATCGCCAAGGATGTCTTTGAAATCATGATCGAAACCGGCGGAGATCCGGAAAAGATCGTCGAGGAAAAAGGTCTTAAGCAGATCACCGATACCGGTGCGATTGAAACGGCAATTGACGAAGTCATTGCCGCGAACCCGGACAAGGTTGAAGAGATCCGTGCTGGTAAGGACAAGATGCTTGGCTGGTTCGTCGGTCAGGTCATGAAATCCACGGGTGGCAAGGCCAACCCGGGTATGGTCAACAAGCTGCTGCGCGATAAAATCCTCGGCTGATTGTAATCATCAGACCAAAGAAAAAGCCGCCCGTTTGGGCGGCTTTTTTTTGTATGACTAATGGGCCTGGTTTTGAATTTCGCGTGGAATATCAGCCGTTAAGTGTCTAAGCGCGGCCTCAATTAATGCCCGGCTGGATGGGTCGCGCACGATATCATCAACGTCAAAGTTCTTGCCGTTCAGCGGGATCGTTATGCACGCGTCAGTGACGATGTGTGCATCCATGGTGCGAATGGTTTCAATCAATGCCGCCTGTGCGATTGTTGCCCGGCCAGAAGCATTCAGGCAGGCTACCGGCTTTTGCATGAATTCGCCACTGGCCACCCCCCAATCAAGGGCATTCTTGATCGCGCCGGTGACACCATGGGCATATTCGGGACTGGCGATCAGGACTGCATCCGCGCGGCGAAGTGCATCTCGAAACGCCGCGACATTGCGATCATCGGTGTCCTCATTGTCCGGATTAAAGATCGGAAGGTGGCCCAAACCATCAAACAGATGAACGGTTGCGCCATGGGGGCCTGCAACCTTTTGTGCCGCTTGAAGGAGCGTTCTGTTGATCGATGCTTGGCGAAGGCTTCCGCACAGGGCAGTGATATGAAAAGTCATTTGGTGCCGCTCTCTGTTTGTGGCGATGGTTGCACAAACGAATGGGCAGGGTAAAGAAAAGCCGCCAGTATATTTTCAATACTGGCGGCTCTGACGTTCGGGGGGGCGCGAACGCGGGTGTATGATCCTAGTGGGCTTCAGATGCCGGATAGCCGGCATCGGTGATCGCCGTGATCAGCGCATTGACGTCGGGGTTTCCGGAAACAGCGACTTCGCCATTTGCCAGATCAACCTCGGCACCTTCAACGCCGCTCACCTTGGTTGCGGCCTTGGTCACGGCACTTGCGCAGTGACCGCAGCTCATTTTTTCGACCTTCAGTTTCACCATCAGATTTCTCCATATGATCGGTGTCTATGAACGCAGTATCGAGGTTCCAGTAGATGGAAGGTCAAGCGGTTTTATGCAGACAAAAGTTTGATGACTTCATCGGCCGTTGCATCGCTTGATGCCGGGTTCTGACCGGTGACAAGTTTGCCATCAACAACCGCGTAGGAAGCCCAGTTATCGCCGCGCTCAAACGTTGCACCGTGCTTTTTGAATTCGTCCTCAATTGACAGCGGCACGACGTTTTCAAGGCCGACGGCCTTTTCTTCATCATTGGTGAAGCTGGTAACACGTTTGTCTGAAACGAGCGGTTTGCCATCTGGCGTCTTGGCGTTCACCAAGGCGGCCGGGCCATGGCAGACGGCAGCAACCGGTTTGTTCTGGGCGACAAACTCCTCGATCAGGGCAATGGATTTCTGATCAGTTGCCAGATCCCAGAGCGGACCGTGCCCACCCGGATAGAACAGGGCGTCAAAATCATCGGCTTTCAAATCGTCAAGGGTGACGGTGTTGGCGAAAGCCGCGTTTGCCGCGTCGTCCTTTTCAAACCGTGCGGTCGCATCGGTCAGGGCGTCGGGCACTTGGCTGTTGGGATCAAGGGGTGGCTTGCCGCCTTTGGGGGATGCCAGGGTGATCTCTGCCCCGGCATCCTTGAAGCGATAGTAGGGGGCAGCAAACTCTTCGAGCCAGATACCGGTCTTGTGTCCGGTGTCACCCATCTGATCGTGCGACGTAACAATCATCAAAATACGCATCAGTTCCTCCATGCGTGGAATTCATTTGCACTCATCTTAACTGGCTGACAGAATTTGCGAAAGATTGATGAAGTGAACACATTGTCAAATTTTATGAGCATATAGAATGTCGGCACTTGATGAAGTTCGGGCGATGATGATCTTTGCCCGCGTTGTTGACGAAGGCGGGTTTTCTGCGGCTGCGCGGAAGATGGGGCTCAGCCGTGCTGCCATTTCCCATCAAATTCGCCAGCTTGAGACACGTCTTGGCGTGCCTTTGTTGCGAAGAAGCACACGCAGTTTCAGCCTGACTGATGCGGGCGCGCGCTATTACGACAGTTGCCGCACCATTTCCCTCGAAGCCGAAGCAGCGCGAAAGCGCGTCGAAGAACTGCGTGACGATCCGGTGGGCAAAATATCGCTGACCTGTTCGGTTCATCTTGGCACACTTCGAATTGTGCCGATCCTTGACCGGTTCCGGCAAACATATCCGGGTGTCTCGATCGATGTGCATCTCAGCGACGAAGTTGTCGATCTGATTGGTCGCGGCATTGACATTGCCGTGCGTTCCGGGCCACTGAAAAATTCGGAACTCAAGAATTTCAAACTTTATCAGACCCACAGGATCATTGCGGCAAGCACGTCCTATGTCAGCAAGTTCGGATTACCCGAAAGCCCGGATGATTTGTCTGAACATGAGTGGGTGATGTATAGCCGCGTTCCTGAGACGCTGACGCTTCAATGCGGCGAGGGTACCCGAAATATCCGTGTGTCGGGCAGTGTTCGGGTGGATAACGCGACAGCCAGATTGCAGTTCCTGCGGGGCGGTCACGGATTGGCGGTTGTCCCGCTATGTGATGTTCAGCAGGAAATTGATGCAGGCGAGTTGATCCGGGTTTTGCCTGATTGCAAGCTGCCGGATCTTGAGATCTATGCCGTTTATCCGGGCGGTGTGACCCGCAGTGCAAAGGTTCAGTCGCTTCTGGATTACATGCGCCGTGAAATGCGTGAAATCGATATTTCCCGCAATGGCCAAGTTCAAGGCGACAGCCATATTGATCATTCGTGATTGTTGGGCTATTCCCCTGTGACGACTTTCGGGGGAGACGCATGGCCAATCTGTTTTTCTATTACTCGTCCATGAATGCGGGGAAATCGACCACCTTGCTTCAGGCGAGTTTCAATTACCGCGAACGCGGCATGGAAACGTTGCTGATGACAGTGGCGTTTGATAACCGCTTTGGCGAAGGCAAGATTGCGTCGCGCATTGGTCTTGAAGCACCAGCACTGCTGTTTGATGCCAATACCGATATGACGGCCCTGATCCTTGAGCAGGTCGAAAAGGGCAAAGTCGATTGTGTCCTGATTGACGAGGCACAGTTCCTGTCTAAAGACCAGGTTTGGCAACTTTCCGATATCGCCGACATCCATGGCATTCCTGTGTTGTGCTATGGCATCCGCACCGATTTCCAGGGGCAGCTGTTTGAAGGTTCCAAATGGCTGCTGGCGTGGGCGGACAAGCTTAATGAGCTCAAAACCATCTGCCACTGCGGTCGCAAGGCCGGCATGGTTTTGCGGGTTGATCAAGATGGCAAACCTGTCCGCGAAGGGGCACAGGTCGAAATCGGTGGGAATGACCGTTATGTCCCGGTTTGTCGTCGCCATTTCAAGGAAGCGATGGACGAGTAGGGTGCACTCGATTTGGCTTCCTAGTTCCCGATGAGCGCCCGTATTTCGGGTGCCAGCAGGCTATAGGCCACCAGCCACATAACGCCACAGGTTACGCCATCAATGATCTTCCAGGTGATTGGGCGTGCGACATAGGGGGCAAGCCATGCAGCCCCCAGTGCAATGGCAAAGAACCAGACAAAACTGGCACTCATGGCACCCAGAGCAAAGCCAAGTCTTTCGTCCGCTGGATATTGCCCGCCAATACCACCCAGCATGACAACCGTATCAAGATAGACATGCGGGTTCAAAAGCGTGACGGCCAGTGTGGTCCCAAGAACCGCTTTCCAGCCAGTTTTCGAGATCGCCTTTTCCGACAGTGTTTCGGTTTCAAACAACCGCCTTAGCGCACCAAACCCATACCAGATCAGGAATAAACCGCCGCCCCAGGCCGCAACCTTTGTGAGGAGCGGGTAGGCGGCAATCAGCGTTCCAAGCCCTGCGACGCCCGCTGCAATCAAAACGGCATCACACAAGGCGCAGACGAAGGCCACCATCACCGGATGATTGCGCCGCAATCCCTGACCGAGAACAAAGGCATTCTGCGCGCCAATCGCAATGATCAGTCCGCCGCCAAGACCAAATCCGGTGGCATAGGTTAAAAGCATTCTCTGGTATCCCTTGTACTGTCCTCCGCCGTTGATAGCACCTTTGTCCTTTAAGAAAATCGAATTATACTAAACATGGATTAGTAAAATTGATGGTTGTTCATGCTCGATTACAAATTGGTTGAGGCCTGTGCGGAGGTTATCCGTTTCGGAAGCTTTGAGAAGGCGGCCCGGGCGCTGGGACTAACTCAGTCTGCAATATCCCAGCGGGTCAAGCTGATGGAGGAACGACTTGGTCAGCCAGTGTTGGTGCGCGCCAAGCCGATTGTCCCGACCGTGGCAGGCCAAAGGTTGCTTGCGCATTATCAGAGTGTGCGATTGCTTGAACAAGATCTTGGGGCGGAACTGCCGGAGGTGCGCGCCGAGGGCGAATTTGGTCAGGTAACCCTTGCGGTTAATGCCGACAGTCTGGCGACCTGGTTTGTTGATGTGCCCAAGCTTCTGTTTGAGAAACTTGGCGTTCTGGTGCATTTGGTCGTCGATGATGAATCGCTAAATTATCAATCCTTGCAGGAAGGAAACGTGCTGGGTGCGGTCAGTTTGCGCGATACACCCATTCAGGGATGTCGGGTACGACCGCTGGGCTCCATGCGTTACTTTATGGTGGTTTCACCAGAATTTCAGGAACGCTATTTCAAGGATGGGGTAACGGCGGATGCCTTGCGCGATTGTCCGGCGGTGAATTTTTCCGAACATGATGAACTGCAAAATCAGTTCATTCATCAATACTTCGGACTAAACCCCGGGGAATTCCCCGCTCATACTGTTCCAAGTTCACAGGGTTTCGTGACCCTTGCTGAACAGGGTGTGGCCTACGCCGTCGTTGAACAGCATCAGGCGGAAGAGGGGCTTCGTACCGGAAAGCTGGTTCGTCCGTGTCCGTTTGAAATTGATCGCCCATTATATTGGCATCATAAAACCATCAACAGTCGGCTTCTTGATCAGGTCAACGATATCGTCCTGTCTGAGGCACGCCGTCATCTGCCGGAAATTCCGCAGTAAAATCATGTCTCTCTGAACATTGTTTTGTCTTATTTGCCAAGGACATTCACCGCTGCCAAGTGCCCCGATTTGACTTGCATGCAAAAGTGTCGCTTACTTTGATGTGCGAACCAGTCCGTATAACGGATTGTAAAAACAGGAAAACAATGTCTCATCGACTGATCGCCTGTGAAAATTGCGACTATCTCCATGTCGAGGAAGAAATCCCGACGGGCAGTGTCGCATATTGCGTTCGATGTGGATCGCCGTTGTACCGCGCGGCACAGGTGCGCTTTGACAAACCGTTGGCACTGGCTGTTACGGCCTTTCTGTTGTTCTTGATTGCCAACAGCTATCCGGTTTTGACCTTTGCCATGGAAGGCCGGGTTGAGACCAACACACTAAGCAGTGGTGTGCTGACGTTCTGGCGCGAAGGGTTTCCGTTTTTGGCCATTATGGTCGCCGTCACATCTGTGCTGGCACCGCTGGTCCTGATTCTGGCGCACATCTATGTATTGCTGCCGATCAGCTTGAACCGGCAAGTGCCCGGCATGCAGCAGGTCTGGCGCATTCTGGCGATCATCCGGCCCTGGTCGATGCTGGATGTCTTCCTGATAGGGTTGCTGGTGGCTTTGACCAAGCTTACGGATTTTGCTGACGTCATTGCCGGTCCTGCGTTTTTTGCGATTTGCTGCCTGATCCCGACGGTTCTTCTGATGAATATCACGCTTGATCCGCGCTATGTTTGGCGGCGGTTGGCGCCGGCAAACCTGCGTTATCCGACATCTGAAGATATTGGCGACCAACAAGGTTCAGATCAGCAAGACAGAACACTTCTGACCTGTCACACATGCTCCATGGTTGTTCTGGGCGGCGGGCATGAAAATGTGCGTTGTCCGCGCTGTGGTGCGATGGTGCATCACCGGAAGCCACGTAGCCTGTCGCGTTCATGGGCGTTGTTGCTGGCTGCTGTCATTTTGTACGTGCCGGCAAATGTCTTTCCGATCATGACCGTGACGTATCTTGGCCGGGCAGAGGCCGACACAATACTTTCCGGGGTCAGCGCGCTGGTCCGGGCCGGAGAGTGGCCAATTGCCATCGTTGTCTTTACCGCAAGCATTCTGGTGCCAATCATCAAAATCCTGCTGTTGGGGTGGGTGTATATTGCAACCGCCTTGGGGTTGTCTGGTCCACTCAAGGAGCGCACATTGATTTATCGTATTACGGAGCTGATCGGGCGATGGTCGATGGTTGATGTGTTTATGGTATCGATCCTTGCCGCACTGGTAAAACTTGGAAATATCGCAACAGTTCAACCCGGTTTCGGGGCGGTTGCATTTTGTGGGGTGGTTATTTTGACAATGCTGTCGGCCATGGCCTTTGATCCGCGTTTGATTTGGGATCGCGCCGGTATGCAAACGGTCAAACGACCAAGATTGGCAAGTGTGAAGACAGATCATGACCGCGTTGAAAATCAGGGGATTCCGTCATGAGTGACGCGAAAAGTTCAGAACCGGATCAACAGCCGGAAAAGCCAGACATCCGAACAGGTTGGGGCCGTTTTTCAATTATCTGGCTGGTGCCGCTGGTGGCCTTGATCGTCGGTGGTTGGCTGTTGTGGCGTGATATCGTCTCAAAGGGTCCTGAAATCACCGTTACGTTTGAAGCGGCAGAAGGTCTGTCTGCCGGTAAGACAGCCGTGCGTTATCGCGATGTCGATGTCGGTCAGGTAACAGCCATCAATCTTGCCGACGATATGGAACATGTTATTCTGACGATCCGGATGAACGCGGATTTCAGCGATTACCTGACAGATAAAACGCGGTTCTGGGTTGTGCGTCCACGCGTGAGTGCGCGCGGTATTACCGGCTTGGAAACCATTGTTTCCGGCGCCTACATTGAAGTAATACCGGACAAGTCGGGGGAAAAAGCACGCCAATTTGTTGGCGAGGAGGAGCCGCAATTTATACCTGATGAAGAAAACGGCACGCGTTTTGTCCTGACCGCAGAAGAACTCGGTTCCCTGGGTGAGGGGACACCGGTCCTGCTGCGCGGGATCGAGGTCGGAGAGGTGCTTGATACCGAACTGGATGCCAATGCGGATGGTGTTTCAATCCCCGTATTTATCCGCAAACCTTTCGATGCCCTTGTTAAACGCCAAACCAGATTTTGGGATTCAAGCGGGATTGCCCTTGATCTGAATGCCGAAGGCTTTTCTGTGCGCGCGCAGTCTGTTCGCTCTGTTTTGGCGGGCGGGATCAACTTTTATACGCCGCCCGCAAATGAAAACGACGAAATGGCGACCGCAGATACGGTATTCCGCCTGCATGAAAGCCTTGAGAAGGCCGAGTTGCTTGCTGAGGGATACAGTCAGCGCTACATGCTTTATTTCGACTCTTCGGTTCGCGGACTTTCGCGCGGTGCGCCTGTGGAATTTAACGGTATCCGTGTCGGGACAGTCGAAAGTGTCGACCTGGAATATGTCGTTACACAGCACGCCTTCCGTGTGCCGGTTGAGGTCACACTTGAACCCGAACGCGTAAGCATCGTTGGTGGGCGCCTCGGGGATGTTGACCCGCAGGAAACCATAGAAACCCTGATTGATAATGGCCTGCGCGCCCGCCTCAAGACAGGAAGTTTCATTACAGGTCAGTTGTTTGTCGACCTGTCTATGCATCCGGTTTCCCCGGCGCGCTATCTTGGCAATCAAGAGGGCAATTTGCCGGAACTTCCGACATTGCCGCAAAAGCTGGACGAAATTGCCAATTCGCTAACCAGTCTTCTTGAAAAGGTCGAAACCTTCCCGATTGAAGAAATCGGAATTCGCCTGCTTGGGACCGTGGAGGGCATGGAGAATATCGTCACGTCGCCAGCATTGAATAACGGGATGATCAGCCTGCAACAGGCCGCAGCGGGCATAAATACGCTTGTCACCAATCTGGATGCGAGTGTGTTACCTGCAACCCAGACCGCGCTGGATGCAGCACGCGAGGCACTTGGCGGTGTTCGCGATGTCACCGCGCCAACGTCACCTGTGCGTTACAACCTTGAACAGGCCCTGAAAGAACTCGGAGCAACGGCGCGTTCCCTGCGTGAACTGACCGATTTCCTCGAACAGAACCCGAGTGCCCTTATCCTTGGCAAGAGCGGCCCGGAGGAGAATAAATGATGCGACAGACAGTCCGAAAAATGATCTCCAGATGGGGGGTGCTGCTGGTCGCACCACTATTGGCCGCCTGCGCGTCACCCTCGGTTCCTGACCAATATTATTTGCTGTCACCAATGGTGCAGCCGGTGTCGCCAGCACCCGGTGAAACGACGGTCATTGGTGTTGGGCCGGTGACAATTCCGAGCTATCTCGACCGATCGACGATCGTCACGCGCAGTGCCGCCAATCGGCCGGAGGTCAATTCCGGATACCGCTGGGCCGAACCGCTGGGCGAGAATATCAATCGTGTTCTTATGGATAACCTCGACAGGACCGGGGTTGCCGCACGGCTGGAAGTCTTTCCCTGGAACTCACGGGACATGGTGGAATGGCAGGTGGTTGTCGATATTGACCGTTTTGAACGGCAGGCCGATGGCAATGTTAACCTGACAGCCCGTTGGAAGCTTGTGTATTTCCAAAGTGGGGAAATCGTCACAGCAGCCAAGTATGACAAGGTCAGCACACCAGTCGATCAAACACTCGATAACACCGTTATCGCCATGAGCAGTCTGCTAGCCGATTTGACGGCCGAAATTGCGGCGCGGATACCGTGATTCGTCGGAAAATGACGGTTCACGGCCAAATACGCAGTTCGATTGTCAGAATTTCCCAGCTCCAAGGGCAGGGGAATTCAGGAAATTCTAAAGAAATACCCGAAAGTATATAAAACATCTGCATCGAACTATTGTTTTAGGATCCCGATTAGCAGTATAAGTAAGAATAAATATAAAAATTGGGACACGCGCCTGACTAGTTAAACGGCAGACTTATGCCGCCCAAACAGGAAGTTAGGGAGCCAGAGCGCGTCATGTCGGATACGACATTTGAAGTTATGGTCCAGCGTGGGGATCGCTGGATAATCCATTCGACATTTGATGTCGAACAGGAGGCGGTTACAGAAGCTGAAAAGCTTGTGAAAACCAAGATCTCTGCCGTGCGCGTTATTCGTAACTGGGAACGCGGCGACGGTCGTCATATTGAAAAGGTACTTCTCGAAAAACAAGGTGCGGGCGAGGACCAGGACGATGACGTTCGGGTAACTTCGATCGACGAAGCGCCGTTGTGCGAGACGGATAATGACCTTTTGCAGAAAGAAAGCCGCGCGACCATCAACCGGTTGCTGCGCAAATATTTCGAACAGGAAATTCTGACGCCTTGCGAGGTAATGTACAATTACCAGAACCTGCGCAAGTTGATGTTCCATGACACCTTGATGCCGACCGCGGTTGACAAGGTGGCCGGGCTTCATGCCAAGGCGACGGATGGTGATCACATTGAGGCGATGAACAACCTTCATGGCGCGATTGAGCAGCTATCTGCGCGCGCCCGCGAAGTTGAAAAAGTCGATCTGCCGGCATTCGAAGACGCCACCATTTCGGAAGTGCGTGACGAAATCCGACGCCTCAACCTTGCGGAAGATACCGACTTCCTGACCATGGTTGCGCTGACGCGCGTGCTGTCCTCGACCCGTAACTGGGTCGGGAAGCTTGACCTTGCGCTTAAGGTCAAGGGCGATGAAAAGGACGAAGCCGCCCGCAAGATGATTGATGACGTGATTGCCGATATTCTCGGTTCTCCCGTCGCACTCAAGGAACTGCTTGGCGGTTCCCGCAGCTTTGGCGAAGCGGTGACCCTGCACATTGACCTCGCACTTGGCCGTGCAAAGGGAAATCGCGGTGCTGCTGATGACATTCTTGAACTTCTGAACCCGCTGTTTGGGTCCGGTCTTTTGGCCAACAGTCAGGAAGCGATGTTTGATTACATCGTTCGTGAACTGCGCAGTGCCAATAGCCTGCAACGCCACGAAAGCGATCCGGATCCGCTTGACGGTATCCTTGAACGCCTGATCACAGAGCAGGGCGTGATTTATGGCACGCCGATGGTCAGCGCGATTGCCGAACGTGGTGCTCGGTTGCGCAATGTTGGCGGCCCAAGGGCGCTGATCGAAGGTGTTGCAGAAATCAACAGTCGCCTGATCCCCAACTTCCGGAAGCTGACCTGGCTTATCGCGGTTGCCAATAGCGGGATCGTCGAAGACTTTGCCGACGAACTCTATGAGATGATGCGCGACGCTGTCGGTGATATGCGTGCTTTGCGCGCGTTCTGTGAGCCGGACGCCAAGCCACGCGACAAAATGGCGACCGTCAAACATATGAACGACGTGCTTGCGGCATCAAACGTTCCTGATGAGCAGAAGGCCGAAATCGGCGCCAAGCTTGATGACGGACTGGCAGAGTATCTTGTCCGCGAGAAGGTGATTGAACGCATTGATAATCCGTCTCTGCATTTGCGCAAACGGGCCTATATGCTGGTTCAATTCTGTTCAAGCGGTGTTCTGATTGAGGGCAAATCGGCTGCCATGGCCCGTAAAAGGGTGGTCGGGTATCTGAAACAGCCCAACTTTACCGACAAATTGGTCGATGACATCAAGGACATGACGACCAAGGAAGGCACGATCCGCGATTTCTATGCATTGTTGCAACGAAGCGGGTTCTGACCCGAATACATCCTTTTTGGGCGTTGAATGATGAAAACACCCCGCGAAAGCCGGTTGGCGAGATTCGTGGGGTGTTTGTCATTGTTGCCACATTCGGGATTGGGCATGATGTATCTCTGACAAGGAGCTACGAAGATGTCCAACTCACCCCACACCCCAAAATTAGTCGTCTGCCATGCCTTTGATGGTGTCATGAGCCTTGATGTCATCGGACCGCTTCAGGTGTTCGGTTCGGCAAATGACGAGCTTTCCGCGCTAGGACGGCCACAAGGATACGAAGGGATCGTTGTCGCCGGGGCGAGTGGGCCGGTACGGACATCCTGTGGTGTGCGAATATATGCCGATATGGCGTGGCGTGACCTTGATCTGGACACGGTCGATACTCTGCTGGTGCCAGGTGGTGTCGGTGTTCTGACAGAATGCAAAGAACCTCAAATCCTTGATTGGGTCAGAAAGGCCGAAGGCATCGTACCACGGCTAGGCTCGATCTGTTCAGGTGCACTTGTCCTGGCCGAGGCCGGAGTGCTTGATGGCAAAATGGCCACAACCCACTGGTCGCGCTGCGAACAAATGGCACGGGATTACCCGGCAATCCAAATGATGGGGGACCGGCTGCATAGCTATGATCCCGTAGGACTGGATGGCGATCCGCATGTTTTCACATCAGCTGGCGTCACCGCCGGGATTGATCTGGCGCTGGCGATTGTGGAGGCCGATTTTGGTCGTGCCTTGGCCTTGTCCGTTGCGCGCCGGCTTGTGATGTTCCTCAAACGGCCCGGCGGGCAGGCACAGTTCAGCGCCTATCTTATCCCTGAAACAGGCGCCACAGCGCGGCTTGCAAATCTGCTTGAATGGTTACCCGGCAATATCGCCAAGGATTTGTCACTTGAAACACTGGCCGAACGTGCGGGGATGACACCGCGCACTTTTTCACGGGTGTTTGCGCGTGATCTGGGGATGAGCCCGGCGCGTTACGTCGAACGGGTTCGTGTAGAAGCCGCCCGTGCGCTGTTGCAGGACGAGGCCCTTGCGATTGGGCAAGTTGCCGAGTTGTGTGGATTCCGGCATCCGGAAACGCTGCGCCGGGCGTTTCAGCGACATCTTTCTGTCAGTCCCCAGGAATATGCGGAGCGCTTTGCCCGCAAATCACTTGTCACCGCAAACTAGCGACGGTTTGACGGCTTTCATCACAGTTTGAATTTCAGGAGTTGGGAACATGTTGTTGCTGACCAATGGATCATTGCGTCTGCTTTTCTTCGCGCAGGCGCTGTATTGGTCCTGTTCACTGATCGGCATTACCCTGACATCGCTTGTCGGTGTATCGCTCGCCCCCGCGCCATCCATGGCAACTTTGCCACTTGGAATGCTTATGGTCGGCAATCTCGTATCTGTTCATCCGCTTGCCATGTTGATGCAGCGTCGTGGCCGACGTGTCGGGTTGTTTGTCGGGGCACTCTTTGGGGTCTTGGGGGGCCTGATGGTGGCTTACGGCATTTATATCGGTTCGTTCTGGCTGGTCACGTTTTCCGCCGCACTGATCGGCACCTATCAGGCGTCGGCTATGTATTATCGTTACGCGGCGCTGGAAACTGTCGCGCCATCCGAAAAGGGGCGTGCTGCCGCCCTCGTTCTGGGCGGGGGTGTTCTAGCCGCGCTAATCGCCCCTGAGATTGCTGTTGGGAGCCAAGGCATGTTCCCGGTTCCGTTTGCCGGGGCCTACGTGGCACTGGCAGGCATGGCGGCCTTGGGCGCGTCCTTGATGATCATGTTGCCAGATGGTGGCATTCCGCAACGTGCCGGGTCGAGCCGGGCGGTTATGTCCGATCTGTTGCGCCGCCCAGTCATTCGCGGCGCAATCGCCATCAGTGCCGCCGGGCAGGGGATTATGGTCCTGGTCATGACAGCGACACCGCTTGCGATGAAATATTGTGGCTTTGATGTGGATGTGTCGGCCAACGTGATCCGCTGGCATTTGATCGGGATGTTCTTGCCAGCCTTCGTCGCCGGGCCAATGATCGACCGGTTCGGTCCACGCCGGGTCGCATCATTCGGGGCGGTTGCACTGGCAATAAGTGTTGGCGTTGCCGTCTCGGGCATTTCGGTTGCCGCTTTTCTGATCAGTTCGTTCCTTCTGGGGATTGGCTGGAACATGATGCTGTTGGCGGGGACGACGATGCTGGGCGAGGGGCATGATGCGGCGGAACGCGGGTATGCTCAAAGCCTGATGGAGCTTGGCAACAGTGGGACGGCGACAGTCGCCACAATTGCCAGCGGGGCATTGATCGCCGGTGCCGGCTGGAGCCTGATCAACTTTGGTGTGTTGCCGGTTTTGGGTGTTGCATTGATTTTGATGTGGCGAGGATATGCCGCAAAGCAAGCGACCGCAGACGTCTGAAACCAAAAGAAACCGCCGGTCAAGACGACCGGCGGTGAAGTTGCAGGGCGAACGGGGATCGTCGCCCCGGCGCGACTGAAATCGCTTGCATCCCAAGCCGTTCGGGATGGACGAGAACGGGTAGGGTGCGTGCGTAAAGGCAATAAAAAACCGGCCATCAGGCCGGTTGGGATACCAAACTTGTCGCGTTGCCTGCGACGAATTCCTTGATCTTCTGCAAAACGAAATCGCGTGAACTGTTTTCGCGGGTACGGAACAGGACTTCGCGGTCCTGAATGACCAGCCCCATGTAAACAGGGTCGTTATGACCTTCCTTGGTCATCTTGAGGGCGCGAAGGGTATGACCGAGATCATCCGTGCTTTGATAGATCGTACGCATTTTTCTCCAACCAGCATTTACGTCAAAAGACGGTGAAAAACCAATCGACCACACCGTTATGACAGCTGTTTTTTTCTGTCCGATGACAGCCGTGTGATGGTTTGAAGACTCTTTTCCCAATCAACCGGGAAATGCAGTGAGCAATGCAGTCAAAAAGCTGCTGGTTTTATTTAGCAGGACTGTTAAAAAGAAAACGACCTTAACGCCGGTTTCGGGCATTGACATGCGCCATGGCGATGTTTAAGAAAGGCGTCGTTCCGCAGGGAACACCAAGGACATAAAGGGCAAGTGGCCGAGTGGCTGAAGGCGCTCCCCTGCTAAGGGAGTATAGGGTCAAAAGCCCTATCGAGGGTTCGAATCCCTCCTTGCCCGCCATTGATTAAAGCACCCCAAAAGGGTGCTTTTTTCGTTTCGAGCCCGCGCATTTGGGCCGTGGCCGACGCGATTGATCATGGTGAGGCCAGATCCGTTCCCAAATCACGTTCGCTCATCGCAAGAGATCAAAAATTACAACTGTTTAGTACATAGTGCCACCGGCGCAGCCAGCTTGATTTCATCTGTTTCCTATGATCTATCTGACAAGCTCCAAGCTGAAGGTGGAACAGAAAAAAGGCTTGAGCGTTCTGGTGTGCAGTAAAACAAGAAAACAGACGGGGCCGGAATGACGAGCCAGTTAAGCTATCTGAGCATTGATCGCCGAGATAATCTGAGCAGAGAAGAGTTTATTGACCAGTATCTTAAGCCCAAACGTCCCGTCATCATGCGCAGTTTCGCCGCAAACTGGCCTGCATTGGAAAAGTGGTCTTATGACTATCTGAAGCAGGGCTGTGGCGATGTCGAGGTGCCGCTTTACAGCGAGGCATTTGCGAACTCGGACAACGACTATCTCGATTCAACCCAAAGCATGCCCTTTGGCGAATATCTTGATCTTATTCAGGCGGGGCCGACACCGCTTCGCATGTTTTTGTTCAATGTGTTCAAGCATATGCCACAACTGCGCGAGGATTTTTCATATCCTGACCTTGGCGTCACGTTCCTGAAAAATCATCCATTCCTGTTTGTTGGTGGTCAGGACGCCTATGTCGATATTCATTACGACCTTGATCACAGTCATGTTTTCCTGACGCAGATGACCGGCACCAAACGTGTGATCCTGTATGGAAGCGAAAACGGACGGCACCTGTATCAGCATCCGCTGACTGTTTCGTGCAATATCGATTTTCGAAACCCGGATCTGGAACGCTATCCCAAGCTTAAGGATATTCACGGTTATGAATGCATTCTGGAGCCGGGGGATACCATCTTTATCCCCAGCCGCTGGTGGCATTTTATCGAATACAGCTCGGCTGGCATCAGCCTGACATTACGTGCCTTGCCTGAAACCTGGCCTGCGCGTGCGGCCGGTCTTGCCAGCATCTTCAAGCTCAAGGTCATTGACCAGTATGTCGGCAAGATGATTGGCGAGAAGAAGTGGTATCAGATGAAAGAAGACTGGGCACACGCCCGGGCGCGAAAGGCTTGAGGCTCGCCTCAAGCCTTTTTCAGGATGATGTCATAGCCGTTTTGAACCCCGGCATGGGCCCATCGCGTCAGTTCCTTGCGGTTATCAAATTCGGATACCGGACGGCTTGGGCTGAAATGGACTTTGACGGTACAGCCCGACGTTGCCATGAACCGCCAGAAATGGAAGGCAAGGGTCGTGTCGTCAAACCAGGGGTAAAGAACCGTTTCCGGTTCTGGCGAAGATGCACTCGCGCTGTCTTTCAGGCATAAAACGGTTATCGGCTGAACGTGGCAAACTTCAGCGATCTTTTCATCAAACACAAATTCCATCAGCGACGATTTGAACGGCAGTACGACACTGCCATCCGTGCTTGTCCCTTCGGCAAACAGAACCAGCCGACGGTCGGGCAGGATCTTGTCGCGCAGGATCTTGATCTGTTCGTGGGATTTGATGGCCCGACGTTCAACGAAAATGGTTTGGCAACAGCGCGCAAGGAACCCGATCCCCGGCCAACTGCGAACTTCGGACTTGGCGATGAAATTTACGGTGAACAGCGCATTGATCACCGGAATGTCGAGGTAAGACGTATGGTTCCCCAACAGCAGCAGTGGAAGGGTTTCGCTTGGCGATCCGGTGACTTCGACCTTGATGCCTGTGATCTTGCGGGCACCAAGATGCCAGATGCGGACAATCTGGGAACTGGCCCGGAGCTTGAGACCTTCAAGGATCAGGAAAGGGATCAGCATCGCAAACAGCCACACCATTAGCGTCGTGAATTTGAGCCCTGCCTTCACGTGCTGTGCTGGTGTTATCGGTGCAGTGATGTGGGGTGTTGCCATCTGGTCCAAAGCGCTTGAAAACCCTTGTTTGACGTCACGGATGTTTCTTTTAACAGTAATCGCACTCACGCGTTTAGAGGTGTGAGATCAAGGCGATCAGCCTGTTTTTTGTAGAATCTGTAGTATTGGTCGGGGACCTTGGCGACATCGACCGTAATCAATACATCAAGCGTCTTGAAATCAGGATCAAGTGCGACGCCATCGCCAACAACGCCACCCAGCGACAAATAGGCTTTGATCAGGGGGGGTAATTTCGCAAGAGCCTCGTCCGGATCAATGTCGTCTTTTGCCATGCGTTCCATCGACTGATAATCGAGTGCGTGCGCAATATGAGGTTCATCATCCAGCCGGTAGTGATGCAGGTATGACAGTTCGTAGGCGATCTTGTCGATATCGGTCGCATGGAAGCTTGCGCAGCCGAACAGATAGCGAATGTCATGATTGAAGATCAGTTTGGTGATGCCGCGCCACAGAAGCTGAATGGCCTTGCCATCGCGATAATCCTTGTGAACACAGGATCGGCCGACTTCCATGCAGTTGTCTTTCACGGCGTCAAGCAGGGGAATGGAGAACTCTTCCTGCGCGATGTATGACAGATCTGCGGGTTTCTGTTGCGAAAGCAGCAATCTGGTGGTGGCGATGACTTTCTTGTCATTTTCATTATCCACGACCAGCAGGTGTTCGCAGAACGCGTCGAATTTATCGCTATCAAGGCCGGCCGAGTGTTGCTCGGTCATGGCTTTGGCGTGAAATTCGCCAAAGAAGACCTCAAAGCGAAGTTCTTGCGCCGCTTTCAGGTCTTGTTTGGTCTTGGCGAGATGAACAGAAAATCTACCGGATGCCATATTGGAAATTAATTCTGTTGTTCTAATGAAACTTGGTTGCCGTCGCTTTTCGCGATGACAGAGTGATTTGTATCACATAATGAACTGTCTATGAAAACAATATGATAGCGTTAAATCGACCAGTGTTTTCGGTCGAACATCATCGCGGATTGAAAAGCCCAAGGCGTATTGATGACAAGGTCAAATGCGTCATCTGGTATTGCCGTGATCTGCCCGGTGACCAATCCAGAAAAATATTCTCTGCTGTATGGCATAAAGGTGGCTGGTGAAACGTTATCCTTACTGGGCTTGTCGCAATTTTGGGCAAAGTTCCCACATGAGTTTGGATGTTTTTCACGATGACAGAGGTCGCCATGCCGTTCACAACCAGTTGGGTCAAAGCAATTACGACCGGTTTTGTTCTTGTCGGTGCCAGTCTTGCCCTGACAGCACCTGTACAGTCACATCCGGCCAATCAGGAACATGATCACACTGTCGTCGAACTTGCCCAAGGTGGCGGTATTTTCAGTGATGAAGAACGGCGTATTATTCACGATGTGCTTGATATCGCGACCGGGCAGACTGACCAAGATAGCGACAAAAAGAACAAGGGTAACAAGGGTAAAGGCAACAAAGGTTTGCCGCCCGGTATTGCCATGAAGCTTGAGCGCGGCGGTACCTTGCCACCCGGCATTGCCAAGCGCGATTTGCCCGATAACCTGATTTCACGACTTCCTGCGCGCACGGACGGTGCGCTGCGTCAGATCGTTGGCGACGATGTCGTGCTGATCGAAAAGGGGACCGAGATCATTCTTGATGTGATCCGGGATGTTGCCGGGAACTAAGTGGTATTGCCTGCATCCGACAGAAAGAAAGCGGCGCCTGTTTGGCACCGCTTTTTGTTATGCAAGCGTGTTTTTCGGCCGTTTGGCCCTCAGGTGAAGGCGTTAAAGGTAATGATGGTCTGGGTATCCTTGATATGAGGCAGCTTGTGGATACTTTCGTTCACATAGCGCCCAATATCCTGTCCGTCATCAATATATACCTTGACCAACAATTCAAACGGGCCGGAGATGGAATAGACTTCGGAAACGCCTTCGACTTCTTCAACAAGCGCTGCTGCGACGTCATAGGCTTTGCCAAGTTCACATTTCACAAAGATGAAAAATGGATGCATCGGATCGGCTCCGGTTTGAAGTTGAATTCAGGACAAGCTACCTGCGTTGCATGATCCATGCAATCATCAAGCAGGATCTTGGTTTGGCCCCTTTGGGTCAAAGGACTTTTCTTTCGGCCTTTGCTGCGCGTTCCGTGACTGCGTCCAGCGTCAGATCCCAAACAGTGGTGCCCTCGGTTTCTGCCGTCAGGCTTGCCATCGCAAGGCCCGATGCCATTGCATCGTCAAAGCTCGTATGTGGTTTCGAGTAAGCCGACAGAAAACCGGAATAGAAGGCATCACCCGCACCATTGACGTCCTTGACCTTGGTGGGCAACGGATGCCAGAACGCCGTCCCCGATGCCGACGAGGACACAACCCCTTGGGCACCAAGCGTGATCACGATATCCGGGATACCCTTGCCGCGCAAAAGCTCGACCGCGACTTTCGCCTGCGCAAGATCGTTGATCTCGATGCCGGTCAGAATGCGTGTTTCTGCGCGGTTGGCAATCAGCAGGTCCAGTTTATCAAGCACCGGCTTGAACCTTACTGCCTTGCTGGGGGAAACAGTGGCTGCGCAGAATTTTGTCGTCTGTTTGTTTTCGGCAAGCCACATGATGCTTTCGGTTGGCAGGTTCGCATCAACCAACCACCAGGGCCGTGCCAGAAGGTTTGCCAGATGCGGTTCAAGGCGATCAATGGTCAGCAGGTCATAGACCTCGGCATTCATCATGCCGAGCGCGAGTTCGCCGGTTTCATCAAGAAGGGCCGTGTAACCGGCCGTTGCCATGCCACTGATCTTCATCAGATGGCGGGTATCGATCCCAAGTTCGGACAGCGCCTCGATCACCTGATCGCCGTCACCGTCGTCCCCGACAGCACCAAGCATTGCGACATTATTGCCCAGAAGCCTCAGATGCACCGCAATGTTGCGGCTGACACCGCCAGGTTTGCGATGCAAGGTCCGAACCGGGTTCGAGGCAGCGGGGACAAAAGTCTCGGTACATTGCAGGGTGCGGTCGAAATGGGCGGCACCAAAGCAAAGAATGTTGGCATTAGGCGTCATAGAGAACGGGTGCTCTTTGTCGTGGGACGTCACGCAGGTGACGGTCATGTGCTGTAAGCGATGTTGATAAGCCTCAAGCGCGCATGAAGGCAAGGAAAACAAAAAGGCAGTCCGTTACAGACTGCCTTTCGGTCACTTGTTCACGCAGAAAACCTGTTTATTTCAGGTTGATGCGACCCTTGGTCGTCGGGGTCAGTGGCGAATTAAGCCCGATATAGTCGGCAACAGCCTGTTCAAGGTTCGGTCCGAAGTCATAAACATCGGTGGCATTATCCCGGAACAGGGCGTAGCCATCACCGCCATTGCGCATGAAGTCGTTGGAAACAACGCCATACATTTTGCCGGTCTCGATCGGCACGAAGCCGTTACCATCGGCAACCATGACGTTTGAAACACGCGATCCGGCAGGTTGCGAAAGATCAAGGTCAAATTTCAGGCCCGCAACCTGCGGAAACTGGCCTTTGCCTTCCTCGACAAGCGATACACCATGTTCAAGCGACGCAACGATATCCGCACCGGAAAGCTTGAAGGTTGCCAAGGCGTTCTGGAACGGAAGAACCGTCAGGACTTCACCCATGGTAACCGTGCCTTCATCGATGCTTGCACGCACACCGCCGCCATTCTGAATGGCGATCTGATAGTCATCACCAGCTTTCCAAAGCATCGCATCAGCAACCAACGAACCCATGGAACATTCCATCTTGCGGCAGATCTCGCGCGATCCATCTGCAGGTGCCGTGAAGCTGCCAACTTCAAGGGTGCGAACGGCATCAACCTGACCGCTGGCTTCAGAGATAACGGCAAGAACGTCCTCGGCCGGTTTGATGCTGGCATCAAGGGCAATCGGATCACCCGACCATGAGGTTGCCACACCGGCATCATCAAATGTGACGTTCAGGTCGCCAAGGTAACGGCTGTAGGCATAGGCTTGGACGATCAGAACAGGTTTGCCATCGGCACCATTTTTGACGACCGGGTAGGGATGGGATGCCTTGTCATCACTATTGGAAAACAGAAGATGGTCATGACCGCCGACAATTACGTCAACACCAGTCACATCGCTGACATACTCAAAATCGGCGTATGAGCCCGAATGGCTGAGAGCGACAATTTTGTTGATGCCCTGGGCGGTCAAGCGATCGACCGAGTTTTGCAGCGATTGTGCAAGGTCGTTGAACTTGACGTTCGGACCCGCACTTGAAATATCGGCCGTTTCCGGTGTTGTCAGCCCGACGATACCAATGCGTTCACCGCCAACCGTGATGATGGTTTCAGGCTTGATCAGTTCGTTCAGCCCATCAGTGGTCGCTTCGATGTTGGCCGACAGAATAGGGGTAAGGCTTTTTTTGATGAAGCTTGCCAGGACGTCCGGGCCGTCATCAAACTCGTGGTTGCCAACCGCCATTGCATCATAATCAACAAGGTTCATCAGCTCCGCCGTCAGCGAACCCTTGTAAGTCGAATAGTAAAGGGACCCCTGGAACTGATCACCTGCATCGACAACCAGAACATTGCCGCCTTCGGCACGGGCGTCACGAATGGCCGTGGCAAGACGGCCATAGCCGCCAAAGCACTTGCCTTCGGCATCATCCTCGGCACTGCAGGTGTTATTGTATTTTGTGACCGATTCAACGCGGTCATGGACGTCATTGGTATGGATCAGACGCAAATCATAATCGGCCAACGCGCTTCCGGCACCAAGGCTGAGCATGGTGCAGGCCGACAGCAGCCCTGCAATTGTTCTTTTCATTCCTGTTCTCCAACAATAATCCACTCTTCCTGTCCCGATCGGGAGGGAAAGTATGAAAATGCAAATCTGTGGGTCGGAAAATCTTTGCCCCGCGGAATGCTAGCACCAAACTCTCGCGAACGGTATGTCCGGTTGTTGACGGTGTGGTTAAAATTACACATCGGTTGTGGTCGTAGGTCCGCACCGGTTCATTTATGTCGGGAAGAATCGGAAACGCACCAATTTCAATCATTCGAGGTTCAATGGTCCCGATTTGGTGCCATTTACGCGTATCGACAAAGATAAATTACCGTGCAGAAAAGTTTGGTTCAGGTTTGAGCCTGATCGGCCCGAAACTAAGGGAAACCCCGCAGATATGCGATTTGAAGTTCCGGTTGTAGTGCATTGGTGCTGACCAAGTGGACAGGTCTCTGCAACGTGTTGCGTGCTCAGCTATTTACAGGGCACTATATTTTGTAGTTACCATGAGCATTCGCAGCATGCCAAACCGCGCTGCATTGGTCCTTGACCAACGCCGCTTTGCTTATGTTGCGAGACATGTGTTTTCGATGAGGGAGTTCCGCCAAACAAGATGGGCATTGGCGGAAAGATAATCAGAATTCAAACAAAGAAGGGCATCGGAATGAAAAAGCTTCTGACCTCGGTGGTCGCGGCTGTTGCTTGCTATGCAGGCGTTGCTTCGGCTGCAGAAATCAATCCGGCTGTGGTTTACGATCTTGGTGGTCGTTTTGACCGCTCATTCAACCAAGCGGCATACACGGGTGCCGAGAAGTACAAGGAAGACACCGGTACTGAGTATCGTGACTTCGAAATCCAGAACGATTCACAGCGCGAGCAGGCAATGCGCAACTTTGCGCGCCGCGGCATGAATCCGATTGTTGCGATTGGTTTTTCCCAGGCTTCTGCACTTGAAAAAGTCGCAAAAGAATTCCCTGAAACCAAATTCACCATTGTTGACATGGTTGTAGACCTGCCGAACGTTCAGTCGGTGGTTTTCAAGGAACATGAAGGTTCGTTCCTTGTCGGTGTTCTTGCGGCTATGGCATCTGAAACCGGCAAAGTCGGTTTCGTTGGTGGTATGGACATTCCGCTTATCCGCAAATTCGCCTGCGGTTACGCACAGGGCGTAAAATATTCGAACGGTGACGCCGAAGTCTTCCAGAACATGACTGGCACTACCGGTGCGGCCTGGAACGATCCGGTAAAGGGTGGTGAACTTGCGAAATCGCAGTTCGACCGCGGCGCGGATGTTGTTTACCATGCTGCAGGTGGTACTGGCGTTGGTGTGCTTCAGGCTGCTGCAGATGCCGGTAAACTCGGCATTGGTGTGGACTCCAACCAGAACGGCCTGCATCCGGGTTCGGTTCTGACGTCTATGCTGAAACGCGTTGACGTTGCTGTTTACGAAGCTTTCGAGGCTGCTGCCAACGATACCTGGGAGCCGGGCCTGACCATTCTGGGTCTTGCAGAAGGCGGCGTTGATTGGGCACTTGATGAAAACAACGAAAGCCTGGTCACCGACGAGATGAAAGCAGCCGTTGCCGAGGCCAAGGAAGCAATCATTTCCGGGAACCTTGAAGTACACGATTACATGAGCGATAGCGCCTGCCCAATGTAAGGCAGACGTCAAAGCAAATCGGGGATTTGTCGTGTCGGATACGATGCATCAAATGCACGGCGCCGGGGAAACCGGTGCCGTGCAACCCGCTATTGAACTGCGCGGTATAGACAAGCGGTTCGGTGCGGTACATGCCAATAAAGAAATCGACCTTAAGGTCGACAAAGGAACTATCCACGGAATCGTGGGCGAAAATGGGGCTGGTAAATCGACCCTGATGAGTATTCTGTACGGCTTTTATCAGGCCGATGCAGGAACCATTCACGTCGATGGCAAGCTCTGTGAAATCAACGGATCAGAAGACGCGATCGCGGTCGGGATCGGGATGGTTCACCAGCATTTCATGTTGGTTGAGACGTTCTCGGTGCTTGAAAACGTTATTCTTGGCGTCGAAGGCGGTGCTGTTCTGCGCGATGGTGTTGAAAAGGCACGCGAAGAACTCAAACGTCTAGAACGCGAATATTCGCTCAACATCGATCCGGATGCCATCGTGGGTGATCTATCGGTTGGGCTCCAGCAACGTGTGGAAATCCTAAAAGCGCTCTATCGCGGGGCGGAAATTCTTATTCTGGATGAGCCGACCGGTGTTCTGACACCCCAAGAAGCAGACCACCTTTTCAGAATTCTTGATACCCTTAAAGAACAGGGCAAGACGGTTGTTCTGATTACCCATAAACTGCGCGAAATCATGGCCGCAACGGACAATGTTTCTGTCATGCGCCAGGGCGCAATGGTGGCACATCGCAAGACAGCCGAAACCAGCCCGGAAGAACTATCGGAATTAATGGTCGGCCGTAAGGTATTGCTACGCCTTGAAAAAGGTGAAGCCAAACCGGCTGCGACAGTGCTGAAAGTTGATAATCTTTGTGTTGATAATGCCCAGGGCGTTCGCAAGGTCAAAAATGCGACCTTTACCGTGCGCGCAGGCGAAATTGTCGGCATTGCCGGGGTATCCGGCAATGGGCAGAGTGAGCTGCTTGAAGCGCTTGGTGGAATCAGATCTGCCAGCGAAGGGACCGTGGAACTAAACGGGCAGGATGTAACGCCGGGCAAAGGTGTTGATGCCGCAGAGCTTCGTCGTCGCGGTGTCGCGCATGTGCCCGAGGATCGCCATCGCATGGCGATGGTCACGGCCTTTTCAGCCAAAGAGGCGGCCATTCTTGGCTATGAAGATGATCCAGCCTATCAAAAGGGTGGGCTTCTGGATTGGGATGCTATTTCAGCTGCCACAGCCAATATGATGTCAGAATTTGACGTTCGTCCGGACAATCCGGACTTGAAAGCTGCCAATTTCTCGGGCGGTAATCAGCAGAAGCTTGTTCTGGCGCGTGAAATCATGCGTGATCCGGAATTGCTTCTGGTGGGCCAGCCGACCCGTGGTGTCGATATCGGTGCCATTGAATTCATTCACAAACGTATTGTCGCCATGCGGGATGCTGGCAAAGCCGTCCTTTTGGTGTCAGTGGAGCTTGACGAGATTATGTCGCTTGCCGACCGCATTCTGGTGATGTGCGATGGGGCCATCATTGGTGAAGTTGCCGCATCCGAGGCAAATGAACGCGTGCTTGGTCTAATGATGGCGGGCGTTGACCCAAATGAAGCCAAGGCAGCGGAGGGGCAGGCATGAGCAAGACTGTCGAACTGCCGCGCTGGATTGATGTGGGCGCCTTGCCTTTGCTGAACCTGCTGTTGGCCCTTGTTGTGTCCGGGCTTGTGGTTCTGGCGATTGGTGAAAACCCGATTCAGGTGGTTGAAATCCTGCTTTATGGCGCATTTGGCTATGAAGAGGCATGGGGTTATACGCTTTATTACACCACCAACTTCATCTTTACCGGCCTTGCCTTTGCCGTCGCGTTCCATTGCGGCTTGTTTAACATCGGCGCCGAAGGGCAGGCCTATATCGGTGGCCTTGGTGTAACGTTGGCCGCCCTTTATCTCGATTTCCTGCCATTCCCGATCATGCTGGTTGTGGCGATGTTGGCGGCGATGATTTTTGGCGCGGCGTGGGCATATATCCCGGCCTACTTGCAGGCGCGTCGCGGATCGCACGTCGTGATCACGACGATCATGTTCAACTTCATCGCCTCATCGCTGATGGTGTATCTGCTGGTCAATGTGCTTCGTCCGGAAGGCTCGATGACGCCCGAAAGCGAACAGATCGCCGAACATTTGCGATTGCCATTTATTCATGACATTGCAGGCGCGCTTGGCATTGAGATGGCCTCAAGCCCGCTGAACCTGTCATTTGTTTATGCAATCGTCATCAGCGTCATGGTCTGGCTGTTTATCTGGCACACCCGTTGGGGCTATGCCATCCGGACAGTCGGTGCCAATGCTGTGGCGGCAACCTATGCCGGGCTTGAGCCCGGGCGTTTTATCATCATCGCGATGATGATCTCAGGTGCGCTGTCATCCTTCGTGGCGCTAAACGAAGTCATGGGTGTTCAACACCGCCTGCTGATTGATTTCACCGCCGGATATGGCTTTGTCGGCATTGCTGTGGCGCTGATGGGGCGCAACCATCCGTTTGGCATCTTCCTTGCGGCTTTGCTATTCGGGATGCTCTATCAGGGCGGGGCGGAGCTTTCATTTGAAATTCCGACCATCTCGAATGACATGGTCGTGGTTATTCAGGGGCTTGTCATCCTGTTTACCGGGGCGATGGAACACATGTTCCGTCCGCGCGTGACAAAGATCTATACAGCCTGGCGTCTGCACCAGGATGCCGGGGAGGCCGCATAATGGATACATTTCAGCTGATTATCCTGTTGCTTGATGCAACGCTGCGGACCTCGACACCGCTTATTCTTGCGGCCCTTGCGGGCATGTTTTCCGAACGGTCCGGGACGATTAACCTTGCCCTTGAAGGCATGATGCTGGGCGGGGCGTTTTCGGCTGCTGCGGTTGCCTTCTATGTCGGAAGCCCGTGGGTCGGGCTTCTGGCCGCGATTGCAACCACGATTGCGCTTTCGCTTCTGCATGGGTTTGCCTGCATCACGCACAAGGGCAACCAAGTGGTTTCGGGCATGGCGATCAATATCCTGATGTCGGGTCTGACCGCCCTTGTCGGGATTGCACTTTTCGCACAGGGCGGCAAAACGCCAGCACTTGATAAAGGATCGCGTTTCCAGCCGATCACGTTCCCGGGTGCCGACGCCGTTCAGGACGTTCCGGTTCTGGGCCTGATTTATTCGGAACTGCTGAGCGGTCATAACATTCTGGTTTATGTCGCCTTCCTTGCCGTTCCGGCAGCCTGGTGGGTGATGTATCGCACCCGGTTTGGCTTGCGTCTGCGCGCGGTTGGTGAAAACCCGGGCGCAGTTGATACGGCCGGCATTGGCGTTGTTGCGATGCGCTATCGCGCCGTGATTTGCAGTGGCGTGCTTGTTGGCATGTCAGGAGCGTATCTTTCGACTGCGCAAGGCGCATCATTCCTCCAGGACATGACCGCAGGCAAAGGCTATATCGCGCTGGCGGCCATGGTGTTTGGCAAGTGGCGTCCGTTCCCGGCATTGGCAGCCTGTCTGCTGTTTGGCTTCCTTGATGCGGCAGCCACACGTTTGCAGGGTGTCGTTCTGCCCGGTATCGGCGAAGTGCCGGTCCAGTTGGTGCAGGCATTGCCCTATATCCTGACGGTCATTCTTCTGGCTGGGTTTATTGGCCGGGCCATTCCGCCAAAGGCGCTTGGTCGGGCATACGTCAAGGAACGCTGAGCTTTTCGTGGTTCGGGTCTCGACCTATGATACAGGCAGTCCCGAACCACATTTTTCCAAAAATATGCGCTTTGGTCAGGCGCGATAGGTAATCAAAACAGGATCAAACAAATGGTTGCTCATAAACAGGCTCCGCGCGATCTGATTGACGCGGCTCTTGCGGCTCGTGACAAGGCATATGCGCCTTACTCGAACTTCTTTGTCGGTGCTGCGTTGCGCACGACTGAGGGCAAGATCGTTTCGGGCTGCAATGTTGAAAATGCGGCATATCCCGAAGGCGTCTGTGCAGAGGCCGGCGCGATTTCGGCAATGGTACTGTCAGGGGAAACCCGTTTTGACGAGATCGTCGTTGTCGGGCTGGGCGATATCGCCTGTACCCCGTGTGGCGGGTGCCGCCAGAAGATTCGCGAATTTACCGGTCCCGATGCGACCATCTTCATCATCAATGATGCCGGTGAAACGCTTCTGACGCTTAGCCGTGAAGAACTTATTCCCCATTCCTTCGGGCCGGAGAACCTCAAATGAGCAATGTAAAAGCAGCGCTTGACGTCATTGCCGCCAAGGCGCCGGGTTTCAAGGCCGAAGTTGCGTTGGTTCTGGGCAGCGGACTTGGTGGTGTGGTTGACGCCGTAAGTGATGCAATCAGCATTGCCTACGAAGAATTGCCGGGGTTCCCGCGCCCGACCGTGGTCGGACATGGCGGGACACTTGTTCTTGGCCGTATTGGCGGTGTGTCCGTTGCTGTAATGCAGGGGCGGGCGCATTATTACGAGCATGGCCGATCGGATCTGATGGCCGAACCGCTTGAAATTCTGCGCGAACTTGGCGCAGAACGTCTGCTTTTGACCAATGCTGCGGGTTCACTGATCCCTGAGGCCGTACCGGGCAGTCTGATGCTGATTACTGATCATATCAGCCTGTTTGGTCCCAATCCGTTGATCGGCTATCACGGTAATGACCGTTTCGTCGGCATGGATGTGCCTTATGATCCTGAAATCGGGTCTGGGCTGCATGGTGCGGCGGCCAAGCTGGGCATCAAACTGTTCGAGGGAACCTATTGCTGGTGCACCGGGCCAAGCTTTGAGACGCCAGCGGAAATCCGCGCACTCAAGATTCTTGGCGCGGATGCGGTCGGCATGTCGACCGTGCCGGAAAACATTCTGGCCCGCCGTCTTGGATTCAAGGTGGCCGCGGTTTCAAACATCACCAATCTGGCCGCTGGCATGAGCGCGACACCGCTTAGCCACGAGCAGACATTGGAAATGTCGAAAGCCGGTTCGGCCAATCTTATCAAGATATTGCTGCAATATTTTTCAAGCGCTTCCTGAAGTCGTGTGACTTCAAAGCGTCTTATTTGAATTAACGACACGTGCGCAGGAGACAGCACATGCTGCCCCAAGAAATCATTCGCCGTAAACGCGAAGGCGAAGTTCTGACAGACGCTGAGATCGCCTTTTTCGTCAAGGGCATCACCGATAACAGCATCAGCGAAGGGCAGGTTGCCGCCCTTGCCATGGCTGTGTTCTTTAACGGCATGACCATGGACGAGCGCGCGGACCTTACGCGCAACATGCGCGATAGCGGTACGGTTTTGGACTGGAAGGCGCTTGGCCTTGATGGACCGGTGGTAGACAAGCATTCAACCGGTGGCGTTGGTGACAAGGTAAGCCTGATGCTGGGCCCGATTGTTGGCGCCTGCGGGGCGTTCGTGCCGATGATTTCCGGCCGTGGCCTTGGCCATACGGGTGGGACGCTGGACAAGTTTGATTCCATTCCGGGCTATCGCACCACACCAAGTCTTGACGAATTCGCCAAGGTCACCCGTGAAGTTGGCTGTGCCATTATCGGCCAGACAGCCGATCTGGCACCGGCGGACAAACGGTTTTATGGCATTCGCGACGTGACCGCGACGGTTGAAAGCATCCCGTTGATCACGGCGTCCATCCTATCAAAGAAACTGGCAGCCGGGCTTGATAGCCTTGTCATGGATGTGAAATTCGGCTCTGGCGCCTTTATGAACGAGTATGAGCGCGCCCGTGAACTGGCCGAAAGCATCACCGAAGTTGCCACCCGCAACGGTGTTCCCACGGTCGCACTTCTGACGGATATGGAACAGGTGCTCGGGGACACAGTTGGCAATGCACTCGAAATGCAGGAAGCGATCGACTTCCTGACCGGCAAGCACCAGGAACAACGCGTCTATGACGTCACCATGGCGCTGGCGGCAGAAATGCTGACCGTTAGTGGTGTGGCGGCGGATGTTTCCGATGGCCTGCGTATGGCAACAGAGGCGCTTGAAAACGGCAAGGCTGCCGAGACCTTTGGCAAGATGGTATCAAGTCTTGGTGGTCCTACGGACTTTGTTGAAAACACCAACAAGTATCTTGAAGCCGCCCCGATGATAAACACGGTAACGGCCGCCAAGACCGGCCGTGTTCTTTCGATGGATGCCAGAAAGGTCGGTCTTGCGCTGGTGTCGCTTAAAGGCGGGCGCACGCGGGCAGATCAGAAGATCGATTTTGCGGTCGGCTTTACCGATTTCGTCAAAGTCGGACAACCGGTGTCGGCCGAGACACCAATTTGCCTGGCCCATACCCGTGACGAGGCACAGCTTGAAGAGGCAACCGCCTTGCTGCGTGAAGCGATTGTGATTGGCGAGGGGGATGTCGATCCGACAGGCACCGAACCAGCTGTACGGGAACGGATCGTGGCACGCAAAAAGGGGTGATAGGCACCAAGTCAAAAGCAAAAAGCCGGGAATGAAACCCGGCTTTTTTGTTTTCTGCGCTTATCGAAGTTCGCCGTCAGCATTATGCGAGCATTTCGCTTTCGGCGGACAAGGCTTGCCAAATGGCTCAAGAGAAAGCATTTTGATCAGGAATGAAAATTTTCCAATAAAGATGAAAATTGAAAACAGAAGGAGAGAGGCATGGGGAAACTGGATCGGCGTCGTAGAGAGATTTTGGAGCTTGTCGCCTCCAACAGCTTTATGACCATTGATACCCTTGCCGAACATTTTTCTGTCACGCCACAAACCATCCGACGCGACATCAATGAAATGGCCGAAGAAGGCCTGATTGCCCGATATCACGGCGGGGCTGCCAGTGTCTCGACCACCGAAAATACCGCCTATACCGACCGTCAGGTTCTAAACCTTGGCAGCAAGCGCGAGATCGCAAAGCTGGTGGCGCAACATATCCCCGAAGGCGCGTCTCTGTTTATCAATATCGGAACAACCAACGAAGAAGTTGCACATGCGCTTCTCGGCCATAAAAGCCTTAAGATCATTACCAATAACCTGCATGTTGCAGAAATCTGTGCCGCCAATCAGGGCTTTGAAGTGATCATTGCCGGCGGCGTTGTGCGACAGCGCGATTTCGGTGTCATCGGCGAGGCCACCATTGATTTCATCAACCAGTTCAAGGTCGATTACGCGATCGTCGGGATATCCGGCGTCGATGAGGATGGCAGCCTGATGGATTTCGATTATCGTGAAGTGCGCGTCGCGCGGGCGATTATTTCCAACGCTCGCCAAACATTCCTGTGCACGGATGCATCGAAGTTTGGTCGTCGTGCGATGGTGCGCCTAGGACATCTTTCCGAAATCGACGCTCTGTTTACCGACCGTCATCCGGGGCCGGTTTGGGCCGATGTGATTCGCGAAGCCGACGTTTCGGTCTATACAGCCAACTAGATCCGGCGCGGGGCAGGGTGTTTGTGCCGTTAGCTATAGACGTGGTCTTCGCGTTTGCCGGTTCGCATGGTGATCGGGCCCTGTGACGATCCGTTCAGCATCTGGGTCAGATGCGCATTATGTGCGTCATCGATATCTTTGGTTTTACCTGCCCAATAGACTTTACCGTCATGCATCATCATCAGGTTCTGATAGCGGGTGCGGGCAATGTGCATATCGTTGGTGATTGATATCACCGTGGTCCCGCGTTGTTCTGCAATCTTGCCAATCATGCGTTCGATATGGTTCGACAGAACCGGATCAAGTCCGGCTGTCGGATTGTCCAGCAACAGGATCGCCGGATCGGTGGAAATCGCCCGTGCGACACCAACGCGTTTTTGCATGCCGCCAGACAGATCACTTGGCGTCAGATCCGCACTTTCCGATGCCAGACCGACAAGGCCCAATAGATCAAAGGCTCGTTCCCGGGCCTCCTTGCGGCTAAGAGTGCCGGTTTCGATCTGACGAAAGCAGATATTTTCCCAAACCTTCAGACTGTCAAACAGGGCATTCTGTTGAAATAGCATGCCAATGCGTTCCGCCCATTCGGCGCGTTTCGGCGCATTGGTTTGACTGACATCATCGCCATCCAACAGGATCTTGCCAGTATCGGCCCCGTAAATCCCAACCAGACATTTCATCAGAACACTTTTGCCTGCGGCAGAAGGACCAATAATGGCCATGGTTTCGCCCTTGGGAAGATGCAAGCTGACATCATCAAGGGCAAGCTTGTCGCCAAACCGTTTGCTGAGATTTTCAACCGAGATAAAGGCCGGATGGGTCGCGGAGCTGGTTTCAGGCGTGGTCATTGGCAATCCGGATGATGAACGTGTTGGGCCGAGTTTCGGCAATTGAGCGGGTCTGGGCAAGGATCATTTTTACAAAAATGAAAACGGCCCCGCAAATGGGGGCCGTTTTGCAAAGATCGGGTACTTGATAGCCGATTAATGCGACAGGATCTGGCTGAGGAACAGCTTTGTACGATCGCTTTTCGGGTTATCAAAGAACTCCTTCGGACCAGCCATTTCGACGATCTGGCCTGCATCCATAAAGATCACACGGTCAGCAACCTCTTTGGCGAAGCCCATCTCGTGGGTCACGCAAAGCATGGTCATACCTTCCTTGGCGAGTTCGACCATCACGTCGAGAACTTCCTTGACCATTTCCGGGTCAAGCGCCGAGGTAGGTTCATCAAACAGCATGATTTTCGGCTGCATGCAGAGCGAACGGGCAATCGCCACACGCTGCTGCTGACCGCCGGAAAGCTGACCCGGGAATTTGTGGGCCTGCTCGGCAATTCGCACACGCTCAAGGTAATGCATGGCCAGTTCGTTGGCTTGCTTCTTGGGCATCTTGCGAACCCAGATCGGGGCCAGCGTCAGGTTTTCCAGCACGGTCATGTGCGGGAAAAGGTTGAAGTGCTGGAACACCATGCAGACTTCGCGGCGCACGGCTTCGATGTTTTTGACATCGTCGCCAAGCAAGATGCTGTCGACGTAAACTTCACCGCTTTGATAGGTTTCAAGGCGGTTCAGGGTGCGGATCAGCGTCGATTTACCTGAGCCGGACGGGCCGCAGATAACAATACGCTCACCTTTGCGAACAGACAGGTCAATATCCTGAAGAACATGGAAATTGCCATACCATTTGTTCATCTTGTTGACGGTGATGACATCCTCTTTGGACGGAGGAGGCACAGCGCCGGTAGTGGGTTCAGTTGCTACAGTCATTGTTTTTTCCTCACTCCTTACCTTTGTTCGCCTTTGCGAAGCTCTTTTTCAAGATAGGCGGAATATTTCGCCATCGAGAAACAGATCAGGAAGAATATTGCCGCGGCGAAGGCGTAACCTTCGACGTAATATTTGGTCCAGGCCGGGTCACTGCGCAGTGCCAGCTTCACCGTGCCAAGGAAGTCAAACAGGCCGATAATCACGACCAGTGTGGTGTCCTTGAACATGGAGATAAAGCTGTTAACGGTCGGCGGGATCACCAGACGCAGTGCCTGCGGCAAAATGATCAGACGCATTGACTGCCAGTAAGACAGCGCAAGACTGTCACCAGCCTCAAACTGACCACGCGGAACGGCCTGCAGACCACCACGGAATACCTCGGCGAGGTAGGCGGCGGTAAACAGGATGATACCGATCTGCGCACGCAGCAGCTTGTCGATGGTAACCCCATCTGGCAGGAACAGCGGGAACATAACCGATGCCATGAACAGAACCGTAATCAGCGGCACACCACGAATGACTTCGATGTAAACCACGGAAACGGTTTTGATGGCCGGCATGTGCGACTGACGACCAAGTGCCAGCAGCAGCCCGAACGGGAAGGCAAAGATCACACCGATCGAGGACAGGATCAGGGTCAGCGGCAAGCCACCCCAATAGCTGTTCTGGACATAGGTAAGGCCAAACACACCACCCCACATGAGGATGGCAATAATCGGCACACCAATGACCCACATCGGGATGATTGCCTTGCGCAGGCTTGGATACTTAACCGCACCCAGACTGCCGCAAATGATGCCCATCAGAAGGATCATGGCAAGAAGCGGCCGCCACTGTTCTTCAAACGGGTAGGTGCCAAACAGGATCAGTCGTAAATTGGCATTAACGAACCCCCAGCAGGCACCTGTCGCTTCCGCGCAGGCCTCAATTGATGGCGCCAACGTCGCATTGATGATGGCCCACTCGACGATTGGCGGGATCAGCCAAACGAGGAATGCAATCGAACCAAGGGTCAGGAGGGTATTGAACCATCCATCAAACAGGTTCTTCTTCGACCATGCCACGGCACGCTCGGAAAAAGTGCCGGTCGGAAGAGGAGGTAATTTTGCGTTTTCTGACATGTTACCTCTCCACCAGTGCCATTTTCTTGTTGAACCAGTTCATAAAGAGCGAGGTCAACAAGGACAAACCAAGATAGATCGACATGAAGATCGAGATGGCCTCGATCGCCTGACCTGTCTGGTTCATGGTCGTGTTGGAAACAGAAACCAGATCCGGATAACCGACGGCAACAGCCAAAGAGCTGTTCTTGGTCAGGTTGAGATACTGGTTGGTCAGAGGCGGGATCGCAACACGCATGGATTGCGGCAAGATCACCTTGCGAAGCGCAATAGAACGGCGAATGCCCAAACTGTCGGCCGCTTCCCACTGGCCATTCGGAACAGCCTGAATACCGGAGCGAACAACCTCGGCAACATAGGTCGAGGTGTAAACCGTAAGCCCGATCAGAACCGCCATGAATTCAGGCGAAATGTTGTAGCCACCCTGAATGTTAAAGCCTTTGAGGGCTGGCATGCTCATGTCGGTCGGTGCGCCACCTGCCAGATAGGCAGCAAGGACGAGACCGACAAAAATACCGATCCCGGCAAGAAGCATCGGGAAGGGCTGACCTGTGGCGTCCTGGCGTTTCTTGGCCCATTTCTTGACAAAATAGATCACAACGCAGGAAATCACGGCCGCAATGGTCATAAGGGTATAGGCGTTATCCGGTTCCGGCACCGGCAAATACATACCGCGCGACGTCAGCAAAACACCGGGCAGAGGCTCCAGCGCGTCGCGTGGATGCGGGAAAGCGCTTGGAATAAGTGCGTACCAGAAGAACAGTTGCAACAGGACCGGAATGTTCCGGAACGTTTCAACATACACAGTCGCAAGTTTGCGAACGATCCAGTTCGAGGACAGGCGCGCAACGCCAAAGATTGTCCCGATAATCGTACACAAAATGATCCCAAGCAGTGACACCTTCACAGTGTTCAGAAGACCGACCATCAACGCCGTCGCATAGTCGCTTTGGGCGCTGTAGTCGATCATGGTTTCACTGATCTCGAAGGAAGCTTCAAGATCAAGGAACCCGTAACCGGTTGAGATGTTCTGTTGTTCAAGGTTGTACAAGGTGTTGGACACCAGGTACCAGCCCGCAAGAACGATCAGTCCAATTGCGACGACTTGATAAAGCACCGCACGGACGTTTTCGTCATTGAGATAATCAACGAGGCCCTTGGAACGAACATCCCCCGGGGCATTTTGAGGCTTACTCATATGACCCTCAGGTGTAGATTGTATCCAAAATCAGCAAGCACCTAACGAAAAGCTCCGCCCATGCGTTCAGGCAGTGGGGCGGAGCTTCGTAGGTTTAGGCAGTCGGTTTGCTAGCGATTAGCGAACCGGCCATGCGTACTGCAGGCCACCATCGGTCCACAGAGCGTTCAGACCACGCTCAAGACCGAGCTTGGCGGTAACGTTTTTCTCATAGCTTTCGCCATAGTTACCGACCTGCTTGACGATGTTGTATGCCCAAGCTTCGTCAAGACCAAGAGCTTCACCCATGCCCGGCGAAACGCCGAGAAGACGCTGGATGCCCGGGTTGGTGCTGTTTGCTTTCATGTCGTCAACATTTTCCATGGTGACGCCATACTCTTCTGCTTCAACCATTGCAGCAAAAGCCCAGCGAACAACGTCCGACCACTGTTCGTCGCCCTGGGCGACAACCGGGCCGAGCGGCTCTTTGGAGATGATTTCCGGAAGGATCACGTAGTCAGCCGGATTTTCAGCCATCTGGGTACGGATGGAAGCAAGACCCGAAGCATCGGTGGTGTAAACGTCGCAACGACCAGAGAAGAAGGCAGCGGTTGCTTCGTTGATGTTCTCAATAACGACCGGCTCGAAGGACATGCCTTTGGCGCGGAAGTAGTCAGCGAGGTTCAGCTCGGTCGTGGTGCCCGGCTCAACGCAGACGGTCGCACCGTCAAGCTCGGTTGCGCTGGAAACGCCGAGAGCTTTCGGGATCAGGAAGCCCTGACCGTCATAGTAGTTGATGCCGACAAAGGTCAGACCCAGTTTCGCATCACGGGTGGTGGTTGCAGTGGTGTTACGCGACAGGATGTCGATTTCACCGGACTGCAGAGCCGTGAAGCGCTGTGCTGCGGTCAGCGGGGTGTACTGAACGGCGTTCGCGTCACCAAAAACTGCAGCAGCTGCTGCACGGCAGACGTCAACGTCAATACCTTCCCATTTACCTTCGGCATTGGCAGCGGAGAAACCAGGAAGACCGGTGTTCACGCCGCACTGAACGAAACCTTTGGCCTTGATGCCGTCAAGCACGGCACCTGCCTGTGCGTTCTGTGCGGCAACGGCTGCAACGGTCATTGCGCCAGCGGCAAGGATCGTCTGGATTTTCATAAGATAGCTCCCTTGTTAGCAAAGCATTGTTTTTAGCTTTTGTGCCACCCTGGATATGCACAGCCGCATATCCATCTGTCCGAAGAAGATCGGACCGCCAAATTAAGAAATTTTAGGCCGCCTTGTGTCAAGTGTGAAAAAAATTTGGCAACATTAGAACCGGCGGTGCTGGCTAAAAATTGAGGCTTTTTCTGCGGTTATATCGTGCGGAGATACGATTAGATAAGATATACAAAACTTTGTTTGTCTCATATATTCAATAACCTAGCGGTAGTTTCATTCTGATCACCGGCAAGACCGAAAATTGCACGAACTTTTTTTCATCAAACAATCGGTCATGATCAAAAAAAGTGCATCAGTTCACACTGTTTAAAAAATATGCATCACCGCACTGCGGAATCGGAGGCGGCATTCTTTAAGCAGCTCGGCCGAGCATCTTGCAAAACCGGATCGACATGAAAAAGCCCCGCTTCGGGATGCGGGGCTTGTCTTGATCAGGTTTTCAGTTCCGACAGGTTGGAAAACAGTTCCAATGCTGTTGGGTTGGCCAAGGCTTCCTGATTTTTTACCGGCCGTCCGTGGACAACATCACGAACTGCAAGTTCGGTAATTTTCCCCGATTTTGTCCGCGGGATATCGGCAACCGCAAGTACCTTGGCAGGGACGTGGCGCGGGGTGCAGTTGTTGCGGATCTGCTTCTTGATCTTGTCGATCAGTGCGGTATCCAATTCGTAATTGTCGCGGAGCACAACAAACAGGATCACCCGAACGTCGTTATCCCAGTCCTGGCCGATCACAATCGATTCCTGAATTTCAGGTAGTTTTTCTACCTGCCGATAAATCTCTGCCGTGCCGATACGAACGCCGCCGGGGTTAAGGGTCGCATCCGAGCGGCCATAAATGACCATGCCGCCATCATCATCAAGCTCGACATAGTCACCATGGCACCAGATGTTATCAAACCGGTCAAAATAGGCGCTGTGATACCGCGAACCATCCGGGTCGTTCCAGAAGCCGACCGGCATCGATGGGAATGGTTTGGTGCAGACCAGTTCACCTTTTTCGTTCCGCAAGGAGTTGCCATCGTCATCAAACACGTCGACAGCAACACCAAGGGCACGGGTCTGGATGACGCCACGTTTGACCGGCAGGACAGGGCACGCAAGCACAAAACAGCCAAGGATATCTGTGCCGCCTGAGATGGACGCCAGATGGATGTCTTCTTTGATGTCGCGATAAACGTAATCGAAGCTTTCCGGTGCAAGCGGCGAGCCGGTTGACGTCATCGCACGCACAGTGGACAGATCGTGTGTTTCTCGCGGTTTGAGTTCGGCCTTGGCCAACGCATCAATATATTTGGCAGATGTGCCAAACAGCGTCATGCCTTCTGCATCGGCATAATCAAACAGGATATTGCCACTCGGATAGAAGGGCGAGCCATCATAAAGCAGAAGGGTTGCACCGGCCGCAAGGCCCGCCATCAACCAGTTCCACATCATCCAGCCACAAGTGGTGAAATAGAAAACGCGATCACCGGGCGCGACATCACAATGCAGGATATGTTCCGAAACCTGTTTCAGCAGCGTTCCGCCCGTGCCGTGAACAATGCATTTCGGCTTGCCCGTCGTCCCAGACGAGAACATTACATAAAGCGGGTGATTGAACTCGACTTGCTCAAAGACGATTTTCTCGGTCCGGAAGGGGGCAATGAAGTCGTCATAGGTGACGGCGCTGCGGATATCCGTCGTGTTGGCGCCGTCAAAGGCATAGGGCACGATGACGACCTTTTTAAGGCTGTCGATCCGCTCGACAACATCGTGAACCTTTTCGCGGATGTCGTGTTGCTTGCCGTTATAGTGATAACCGTCAACGGTGATCATCACGGTTGGTTCGATCTGGCCAAAGCGGTCTACAACACCCTGAACGCCGAAGTCCGGCGAGGCGGAGGACCAGGTTGCCCCGATGGCTGCCGTTGCCAGCATCGCAATCACGGTTTCAGACATATTTGGCATATAGCCGCACACGCGATCACCCTTGCCAACGCCCTCTGCGCGAAGGGCCTGCGAGAATTTCGATACCGCAATATTAAGTTCCGCCCAGGATAGGCGGCTTTTGACCTTGTCTTCACCCCAGAAAATCAGCGCGTCGGTGTCGTCATCACGGACCAGAAGATTCTCGGCAAAGTTCAGACGCGCATCCGGGAAGAACTGGGCGCCCGGCATTTTGTTGCCGTCGATCAGGACACGGTCGCCCCATGTTTCCGCTTTCAGATCGGCATATTCGATAAGAGCAGGCCAGAAACGTTCAATCTCGGCAACGGACCAGTCATAGAGTTCGGTGAAACTCTGAAGGTTAAGCGCATGCTTTTCATTCACCCAGTCGCGAAAGCGGGTGACGTTTGCATTTTCAACGCGTTCTTTCGTCGGTTGCCAAAGAAAGTCGCTCATCATGAGTCCTCTGTTTCCTGCCGAACGTTTCGATCTCGTCGGCGCATCCTTTGAGGGCGCCAAATTGGTAGTCCTTTACCGCTTTTCTAGGCGTAAAAATGCGGACCAGCAAGTGAAGTAACGCAGATGGTCTAAATTGGTAATACCAATTGCTGTATTTTTCATCATATATCAAGTGAAATTATCTTCATAAGTGTCTGTTTAAAAGTTATAAATATCCGAAATTGTAATGCTCAAAAATATTGCGGGTTGGAGTTAAACAATAGCCCGAGAAGCTAATAAAGTATCAAATGGCGGCCGGTTTTTGTTCTATCGTGATTCGTTGGGTTGCGATGCAGCTGTGTCTTGCACGTGAAAACGCTTGCACGCCTGTCTGGGCATATTAGGTTGACACAGCATTTCACGAGACATGGAGATAACCGTGGCAGGCATTGACGAAAGCCAACCCTTTGTATCGATCAATATTGCCGTATTGACCGTCAGCGATACGCGCGATCTCCATAACGACACCTCGGGCGAGGTTCTTTGTGAACGCATCATCGCCAAGGGCCATCACGTTTATGAACGCAAAATCCTGAAAGACGATCAATTGGCCTTGCGCAAGCAGCTCGGTGCTTGGTGCTCAAACCCGGATGTCGATGTCATCATTACCACGGGCGGCACAGGTGTTACCGGGCGCGACGTGACGGTAGAAGCCCACCGGGCAATCTACGAAAAGGAAATACCGGGCTTCGGCGAACTGTTCCGCTGGATATCATATCAGAAAATTGGCACATCCACGGTGCAATCACGGGCGACTGCAGGGGTGTGTATGGGAACCTATATGTTTGCGTTACCCGGATCGACCGGGGCATGCAAAGATGCCTGGGACGAAATTCTGACCTATCAGCTCGATATCCGCCATCGGCCGTGCAACTTCGTCGAGCTCATGCCGCGTCTTCTTGAAGAATAGGGGCGCACGCCGTCCATATCCATTGCTCGCGATCCCTGAATTCCCCAATTAACAAGGACTTCCGATGGAATTTATCTCGGATCCGTTTTTCTATGTTGTCGGCATTCCCGCCGTCTTGATCGCCGGTGTTTCAAAAAGCGGCTTTGGCGGCGGGCTCGGTGTTGTGGCTGTGCCTCTGATGGCGTTGGCGGTATCGCCACAGGCCGCCGCGGCGATCATGCTTCCCATTTTGTGCCTGATGGACCTTGCAAATGTCTGGGCCTATCGCAATCGCTGGGACAGTCGGAACATGAAAATCCTCGTGCCGGCCGCACTGCTGGGCATTCTTGTCGGGACATTGTCTTTCAGCTACCTGAATGAGGCAGCCGTCAAACTGATCATCGCGATGATCGCGATCATCTTTACCCTTGATCATTGGCTTCGTGGCCGGAAGGAAACCGGTGCACCGGGCAGGGCAACGATTGGCAAGGGTACAGTTCTTGGCGCACTGGCAGGTTTCACCAGTTTCGTCGCCCACGCGGGCGGGCCACCGGTGTCGGTTTATCTGCTGCCGCAGCGAATGGATAAATCGATCTTTGTCGGTACGACAGTCATGTTCTTCATTGTCGTCAATTACGTCAAACTGATCCCGTATGCTCTGCTTGGGCAATTCGATGCATCCAACCTTGGAACATCACTTTTGTTCGTGCCGGTCGCGCTGTTCGGGACATGGCTGGGCTTGTGGGCGCATGACAAAGTCAGTGTCAAATTGTTCTACCGGGTTTGCTACAGCCTGTTGTTCCTGACAGGGATTAAGCTGTTTGCGGATTCGATCCTCGAATTTACAGCCTGAACATCGCATCGGTTTGCGCGGTACTTTACAGCACCACACTAACTGTTGGCGTTTCGATCAATGGTTTTAATGTGATGTATCCACTCTCTTTATGGTAGAAATGGCATACGCCAATGAGATAGCCGCGTGGTCCGGGTATAATCCTGTATTTACGTAATGGTATAAGTGGCTTATTAGATATCAGTGCTGCAAAGACAAGCAGAATGGATGGCGAATAAAAGCACGCGATCAGCAGCCAGGAGGAAACCTGATGCGCATATGGGAGCTTTATTTAAATGCCAGAAAGAATTCTGCAGGTTGCGACAGCAATTTCCGGGCAAGCCAATGATAAAATTACCGAAATCAAGGCCGTTACACGGGCAACACGAACCCTTGCACTGAATGCGTTGATCGAGGCCGCACGCGCAGGCGAAGTGGGCCGTGGGTTTGGTGTTGTTGCCAACGAGGTCAAGGAAATCTCGCAACGTGTGAACGTCATTACCGAAGAACTTGAAGACATGTTTCTGACGCTTGCCTCCGATCTGGAGAAAACAGCGCAGACGGTTCGTGGTGATCGTTTTGCCGACCTTGCCCGTTATTCTGTCGAATTGATGGACCGCAACCTGTACGAACGATCTTGCGATGTGCGCTGGTGGGCAACCGACGCAGCCGTGGTCGATGTTTGTGAAAATCTCCAAGACCCTGCGTTTGCATTACGTGCTTCGGAACGGCTCGGCGTGATCCTTGATTCCTATACCGTGTATCTCGATCTTTGGGTGGCTGACCGGAACGGCAACGTTATTGCCAACGGACGCCCGGACTCCTATCGCGTGATGGGGAAAAATGTTTCTGATCAGGGCTGGTTTCAGGAAGCAATGCGCTGTCGCGATGGCGGACACTATGCCGTCGCGGATGTGGCAGCCAATTCACTGCTAAACAACGCCGCATCCCCGACTTATGCGACCGCCGTACGCCGGGGCGGTGCCGTCGATGGCGATGTGATCGGTGTTTTGGGCGTCTTTTTTGACTGGGAAAGCCAAGCACCGATGATCGTCAAATCGCTGAACTTCAACGCGGAAGAACGTGAACGTACCCGGGTGATGTTGATCGACGCAAAAAATCGGGTTCTTGCTGCTTCCGATGACCACGGCGTGCTCAGCGAAACATTTAATCTGCGGGTCGATGATCCTGCCCGCGGGGCCTATCTGCTTGAAGATGGATCCCTTGTGGCCTACGCCTTGACGCCAGGTTACGAAACCTATCAAGGGCTTGGCTGGCGTGGGGTTATCGTGCAAACACCACGAGCGGAAAATGCCGTCGCCTAACTGTAGACGTCTAGGCGAGCCACGATATCTATCTGCTAAAAGAAGACGGGCACCTTGTGTTGGTGCTCGTCTTCTTTTGTTTTGTGCTCAGGTGTTTGCGCTTGCCCCTTGGCATGAAAAGAGATAACGATGCTGTCACTTTATTGATAAAGTGTCATCGTGTCTGCCTTGAAGGATGAAAGCTGTTGGAACTGATCCTTGCCAAAATTGCCGTGTCTATCGGAACGGTGCTGGGGCTTTCGATGCTTGCAGAACGGGCAGGGCCACGTGTCGCCGGCGTGTTGTCAGGTTACCCGCTGGGAACGGCAATCCTTTTGTATTTCATTGCAGTCGAGCAAGGTGTTGCCTTCGCAAGTGAAAGCGCGGTGTACGCTTTGCCCGGCCTGATTGCGACCTTAACCTTCCTCTATGCCTATTTCATTGTGTCGCGCCAATGCGTTCGCCTGCCTGTCTTCCCACAGATTCTTCTCAGTTCGCTCGGGGCGTTTGTCACTTATCTGTCGGTCTCATGGCTGTTTCAGCTCGCACCGATGAGCTTGACGCAGGCGGCGGTGATTTTGCTGGTTGCGATCGTTGTCGCACTCATCCTTTTCCGCAAGATCGAGAATGTCCGTATTCTCAATCGGGTTCGCCTGACCAAGCGGGTTGTTTTGCTTCGCGCTTCACTGGCGGCAATCATCGTTCTGGTCATCAGTGGCATGGCGGCGTGGATTGGTCCACGCTGGGCAGGATTATTGTCAGGTTTCCCCGTAACACTCTATCCCATGATGTTGATCCTTCATTTCACCTATGGGGCAGAACCGGTGCATACGGTTATTCGAAACTTTCCAAGGGGAATGGGGGCATTATGGGTTTATATCCTTGCCGTGACCCTTGGTTACCCTGTTCTTGGTCTTGGCTTGGGCACACTGTGTGCCTTTGGGGCAGCCACGGTCTATCTGGTCGGGTACACCACTTTCGTCTGGGTCCGCCAAAAGTCCGTGCAAGCAGCGCAATGATCTCCTAACATTCAGACAACACGACAATGATGGTCGGTCAAATCGACCGCACACAGGGAGTAGTCGCTGAATGCAGCAAGTCCAGTCACTGGTACGGGCGTTAAGTATCCTCAACGCGCTTGCCGAAAGCGAAGACGGGATGACCCTGACCGAAATTTCACATCAGGTGAAATTACCACCCTCGACAGCGCACAGGTTGCTGACCACCATGCAGCACGAACGATATGTATCGTTTGAGGGGGAGCGCACCCTGTGGTTCGTCGGGGTTCAGGCTTTCAGCGTTGGCAATTCATTTACCAAGAATCGTAACCTCAGCCAGATTGCGCGGCCCTATATGCGCGCACTCATGGAAGACAGCGGTGAAACGGTCAATCTTGCTGTCGCAGACGGTGGGGAGGTCATCTTCCTGTCGCAGGTCGAATGCCGCAAAATGATGCGTGCGCTCGTCACACCCGGTCGTCGGGCCTTGATGCACTGCTCGGGCGTTGGCAAGGCCTTGCTTGCCTTTTTGCCGGAAGAAGAACTGCATTCGGTCGTCGCAAAGCACGGGTTGCCAAAGATTACCGAACGAACCCTGATAACCCAGGAAGCTCTTGAAAAGGATCTGGAGCGTTGCCGTCAGCGTGGCTATGCCCTTGATGATGAAGAGCACGCGGTTGGTCTGCGTTGTGTTGCGGGCGTTGTCCGTGATGAAACGGGTTTGCCAATCGCGGCATTATCACTTTCGGGGCCCGCGGCCCGTATTCCAAACGACCATATCGAGCAATTGGGGCTTAAAATACGCCGTGTCTGCGCCGACCTGAGCCGTGAATATGGAGGAAAGCCGGTCTAAAGACCGGCGTTCTTCCACGGACCAAAGCGATCCTGCTCAGTCGGATTGCTGTTTACATACCCGGGCAGGAAACGCCAGTGCCGCCGAGCCCGCAATAGCCATCAGGATTCTTGTGAAGGTATTGCTGATGGAAGTCCTCGGCATAAAAGAATTCCGGTGCCCCGGTGACTTCGGTTGTCACGTCGGCTTGACCTGCTTCTTTCAGTGCAGCGTTGTAGTCCTGACGTGACTGAACGGCCGCTTGCTGTTGTTCAGGCGTAAAGGTGTAGATGACGGACCTGTACTGGGTGCCGATGTCATTGCCCTGACGCATCCCCTGAGTCGGGTCGTGGTTTTCCCAAAACAGCTTCAAAAGCGCTGAATAGGACGTCATAGCAGGATCAAAGACGACCAACACCACTTCGGCATGACCTGTCATACCGCTGCAAACTTCGCGATAGGTCGGGTTCTTGGTGAAGCCACCAGCATAGCCAACAGCAGTGCTGTAAACGCCTTCAGCTTTCCAGAACAGGCGTTCCGCCCCCCAGAAGCATCCCATGCCAAAGACGGCAATTTCCAGATGACCCGGGAAGGGGCCCTTCATCGGATTGCCTGTGACGATATTGGCATCGGCAACCGGCAGTGCTTCTTCGCGTCCCGGAAGCGCGGTGTCAGCGGTTGGCATTTTGGGTTTGTCTGATTTCAGCACGGAGAACATGTCTTGATTTCCCGAAGAAGAATTTGCGTTCATGCCTGCAATGTACTCCAGAAGCGCACAATAGCAATTCCCGTCTTGATCAAATGTCTTTGAACATTCTTTTGGCGGCACCCGCGATCACGCGGATAATCCGCACCCAAAGTTCATGGAACTGCATGATGGAATGGCTTTGCACAGGTTCAAGCATTTGAAATCGACAGCTTTGATGCTGTTGGGGGCGTTCAGTTTGCTGGTCGGGCTTTTGTTCCTGCCATTGCCACCACCATTTTTTGGCATGGTGTTTATTGCGCTTGGTATTCCATTGTTGGCAGCCGGATCAAAACGAACGCGGCGATTTATCCAGCATCTGCGTTGGCGGTATTACCGGCACAACACTAAGATCGAATTTTTTTTGGCAAAGATGCCCGGTTTCGTTCGAAGACACGGTCGGAAAACCCGCCCGGATGGCTTGATGCGGTCTGAAAAGATGGCGGCATCCGCCAGACAACGGTCTAAGGACTAACGCGTCGAACCAGGCAATCCGTCCCGGCAGATTTCAAGCTGTTGCAAGCCTGCGTTGCCTCGCCAGAGGAAGCATACATTCCGGTCAGCAGGCGGAAGAACAAACCTTTGCCTTCAATCGCGATGCTGACGACTTCATGGTCTGCGGCCGCCAGCATGCCATGCGATGCGCTTTGGAACTTCGTCCATGCATCTTCCGCACGTCCGCGCGAACGATACGCTGCAAGCTGAACAGCGTAGTAGGGGCTATCACTTTGTGCGGTTTGGCTACCGGCAGTTTGCGCTGGCGCCGAGTTTTCGGTTGATGGCGCCATCGCGTTTTGTGTTGCTACCGGCTCTGTCGAGGTGATCGGAAGTTCGATCATGGGTGCACCGGGTTTAGGATCAACAATATCAAGTTCACCCTGTTCGGTCGGGCGCGCGTTTGAGGTGACCATTGCACCCTTATGTTCTGTTGATGCTGCGTCGCCGGCAATCGTCGGCGCAGCAATGACGGGTACCGGTGCCGCGGATTGCACTGACTGACTGGGCACCGGCGCAGGGGCTGCAACCGGGGCAAGTTTCGACACTGCCGTTTCCGTTCCACTGCTCGCCGGCCCATCGGTTAGCTCAGCTGCGGGGACGGGCGTCGCTTCTGGCGTCGCATTGGGTGCAGCGGCCTGTCGGTCAACACGCGTCAGTCGCGCCGTGTTTTCGCTGACTTCCATCTCCATCCGAACCACGGGACTGGTAGGCGCTTCGGGTTCTGCCTCTACCACGCCACCGGTTTCATAAAACCGGCGGTCACGTTCGACCTTTGGCGGGTTTGGTAATTCTGGACCTGGTGCAACAGTGGCGGATGCGACAACTGCATCTATTTCTTTGGATCGCGCATATTTCGGAGAAGACGCATCAAGCGTGACAAGGCGTCGTTGGGCGAGGCTGTTGATGCTGCCTGAAAGCCGCACATCTTGGCCGCAATCAAGATCGATCTTGGCGTCGGGCGGCGTCGCGGTCAGCCAAACATAAAGTTTGCGCGCACTTTCATAGTTGCCGTCCATGTCATAAGAAATTGCCTGCAGGAAGTTATCCTCGGGGCTTCGATCAAGTGAAATCGGTTCGGATGGGGTGGAGCCATCCTTCGCCATTCCGGTGCCGGTGGAAGCCGTGTGGCCGAAAAACAAACCACAGGCGGCCCGGTTAAAGCTTGTTTTTTCCGCCGCAGGCAATTGTTCGTTCGATGGAGAACTTAGTTCTTGCGAGGCAGTGGATGAACCGAACCAAAGGCCCGAAAAATCAGAAGTGCTGCAAGCAGTCAGGAGCGGCAAGAGAGCTGCGGCAGTTATTCTTCCCCAGTTGCGTCGAAGGGGAGTGTTTGTTGTCGCAAACCTGATTTTCACGCTTCACCTGATCATCGCTGTATTGCAGAAAGTTATATCTTTCATCGCCAGCAAAAACAACTCCTGCTAATGCAACGATGATGATCAGCTGTCTTTGGAAATCAGGGAGATAGCAAATTCGACGGCAAGCGGTATAGCCTTCGGAAGGGCGGAACCGCAGGCAGATATAATCACCGCATGGCCAATGGAACCATGATCCCGATAAGCAGAATCAGCACGGTTACGGCGATGACGATATTTATGATGCCTTTTGTTGCCTTGTTTGCCGTTTCACGCGTCATGCCACGGCTTTGAGAAGATCTGCCCGAGGCACCCATCGCACCGCCCGCGTTCTCGGACGTCAAAATCTTGATGACCTGCTTCTTTTCCTTGCGGGTTTCTTGGTCATACTTGTTTTCAACGATCCGTACTTCAGAATTGCCTTTGCTGCTGATCGCATCCTTGGCGGTCTTCAGGGCCGCGCTGTAGTCCGATACCGGTTCGAGCTCCATCAGGTTCCCGGTCTTGCGCAGGCAAACCACAGTATAACTTTTGCTAAGTGCCGCGTCGGTCATCTTTATTCCTGTTTTTTCGTGTACAACTTTGACAGACATATGGCGTGTTCGCGCAAAAATGAGAACCTATCCTAAAGAATAGGTTCTCTTGGCGGTCAAACGGGAGAGATCAGTTCGTAATGCTGCTGGCCAGCGTTTTGTACTCTTCGCAGTCCATGCCACAAAGCTGTTCCAGTCGCGCAAGATTTTCCTGAGCCATTTCAGGTTTCCCGGTCTGGAGGAAAAGTTCACCCTGATACTCAAGAGCACCGACATGTTCAGGGTCAATCATCAGGACGCGTTCATAGTTCTGCGCGGCACTGTCAAAGTCACCCATCTTGCGCTGGCTGTAGGCAAGGTAATTGTAAAGATCGGCATTTTCCGGATCTTCTTCGAGCATGGTTTCAATCTTGTCGATCGCCATGTCGTACATACCGGTATCAACAAGTTCCGTAACAGCGGAAAGGTCGGTACCTTCCGAGCTCCAGCTATCCGAACTGCCCATTGCAAAAGCGTTGCCTGCCAGAAGCGGGGCGGCAAGCATCATCATAACAGCACATGCCTTGATCATTTTTGGGGTTTCACCGTTACGGTCCATCGTCGTACCTTTCTGTGATCTGATTTGGCATTAATACGTGTGTCGGGACGCGCTGAAAGTGTGATTTATCACAACTGAACGTTTTTCCTGTTCACTTGTTGGTGAGAATTATGGCTTTGAAAGGGCGTAATCTGTGGGGGTAATTGAAACTCTTGCGTTGGGAATGGGCGGGGCCTGGGCCAGTGGTGTAAACCTCTATGGCACAGTGGTTATTCTTGGTCTTCTGAACAATTTAGGGCTGCTTGATTTGCCACCGGAGCTTCAGGTCCTGGGAAGCTGGTGGGTGCTGGCACTCGCCATGTTCCTTTATCTGATCGAATTTGTGGCCGACAAGATCCCGATCGTTGATAGCGTCTGGGATGCCATTCATACCTTCATCAGGATTCCTGCCGGCGCACTCCTTGCCGCAGGCGCCATGAGCGGCCTTGATACCGGCATGGGCGACGGCCTTCAAACTGCGATTGCCTTGCTGGTTGGTGGGACGGTTGCGGCTGGGAGCCACTTTACAAAGGCCGGCAGCCGCGCGGCAATCAATACATCGCCTGAACCGTTTAGTAACAGCATTGCCTCAGTCGCCGAGGATGTCGCCGTATTTGGCGCGCTGTATACGGTCGCTTTTCATCCGGTGGTTTTCTTTGTGTTGTTTGCGCTGTTTGTTCTGCTTCTGGTCTGGCTGGTGCCAAAGATCTGGCGGTTCATTGGACAGGTGTTTGGCAATGCACGTCATCCGTCCGTGGCCTATGCCCAAACGCGTGCGCAACAAGCAGGCACCGGTACGGGGCTGCCAAAACTCAATCTATCCGGGGCAGGCGGTTCAGCTTTGCCACCATCAGATAAGCCTAAACTCCCACCTGAATAGGATGGTGTTTAGCCAAAAGAAAAGCCCGCAAGTATCGGACTTGCGGGCTTTATTGGTTGTGTTTCTAACGTCGATCAGAAGTCGGCTTCGATCACGCGATCGCGGATTTCGGCCGCCATCGCATCACCAAGTTCATCAATGCCAAAGGTCTTCTGGTGCTTGAACCCAATGCGACGGACCGAAGCGGTTTTTTCTTCGGCTTCACGTTTGCCAAGTGCAAGGATCATTGGGACCTTGGCATGGCTGTGTTCGCGGACCTTGTAGTTGATCTTCTCGTTACGGGTATCGAGCTCAACATTCAGGCCCTTGGCTTCAAGTGCTGCCTTCACTTCATGGGCATAATCATCGGCATCATTGGTAATAGTGCAGACAACCGCATGAACCGGTGACAGCCACAGCGGTAAACGACCGGCATAGTTTTCGATCAGAATACCGATAAAGCGTTCAAGCGATCCAAGGATCGCACGGTGCAGCATGACCGGGCGGTGTTTTTCGCCGTCTTCACCCATATAGGATGCATCAAGACGTTCCGGCAGAACGAAGTCAGCCTGAAGCGTGCCGCACTGCCAGTCACGGCCGATGGCATCCCGAAGCACGAACTCAAGCTTCGGCCCATAGAACGCGCCTTCACCCGGATTGACTTCAAGTGCCAGACCTGCTTCTTCCGCCGCTTCGCGAAGGGCTGCTTCGGCCTTGTCCCAAATCTCGTCAGAACCCGCACGCACTTCCGGACGGTCGGAGAACTTCACAAGAATGTCGGTAAAGCCGAAATCCTTGTAGACCGATTTCAGAAGGTCACAGAAAATCTTGGTTTCGGAGACAATCTGGTCTTCGGTGCAGAAGATATGTGCGTCATCCTGAATGAACTGACGAACACGCATGATGCCATGCAGGCCGCCAGACGGTTCATTGCGGTGACAGCAGCCAAATTCCGCCATACGCAGCGGCAGGTCACGATACGACTTGCTGCCAAGGCGGAAGATCTGCACGTGACACGGGCAGTTCATCGGCTTAAGTGCCAGCACCTTCTCGGGATCATCTTCATCCGGGGTGGTGGTGAACATGTTCTCGCGGAACTTTTCCCAGTGACCGGATTTTTCCCAAAGCACGCGATCAACCAACTGCGGCGTACGAACTTCCTGATACCCGGCCGCATCGAGGCGATCACGGATATAGGTTTCGACCTTGCGATAAAGCTTCAGACCCTTGTCATGCCAGAAGACAGAGCCCTGGGCCTCTTCCTGCATGTGGAAGAGGTCCATTTCACGGCCAAGGCGACGGTGATCGCGCTTTTCTGCTTCTTCAAGCATGTGCAGATAGGAATCCAGGTCTTCCTTGCTTTCCCAGCAGGTGCCATAGATACGCTGCAGCATTTCGTTATCCGAATTGCCACGCCAATAGGCGCCGGCAACCTTCATCAATTTGAAGGCCTTGCCGATCTTGCCGGTCGACGGTGCATGCGGACCACGGCACAGGTCGATGAAATCGCCCTGGCGATAGCACGTAATGGTCTCGGTTTCCGGAAGATCACGGATGATCTCGGCTTTGTACTTCTCACCTTTATCAAGGAAGAACTCGATCGCGTCGTTGCGATCCCAGACCTCGCGCACGATCGGTTCGTTACGCTCAATGATCTTGTGCATCTGCTTTTCGATCTTGACCAGATCGTCTGGCGTAAACGGCGTTTCGCGGGCGAAATCGTAATAGAAACCGTTCTCGATCGACGGGCCAATCGTGACCTGCGTATCGGGATAAAGTTCCTGGACGGCTTCGGCCATGACATGCGCACAATCGTGACGGATCAGCGGCAGAACTTCCGCATGGCCCTTGGTCACGATTTCGATAGTCGCGTCAGTGTCAATCTCGCGCGCGAGGTCGCGCACTTCACCGTTGACGATGATGGCAAAGGACTTCTTTGCCAGCGAAGAACTGATGCTTTTGGCGACATCGAAACCCGATACCGGGCCGTCAAATTCGCGCACGGCACCATCGGGAAGGGTCAGGGCAATCATGGTTGGCTCAACTCTGCTTTATCTGCGGGCATAATTCAGGAATGCACATATAGGACCCGCATGTTTACGCGGGGTAAATGCACAAGAAAAGGAATTTCAGGATGAGGTCAAGTTCGCTCTTTGAAAAAAGCGACTTTCGGGACAGCACGAACCGCCGCAAAGCCAATCAGGCATGCAGTGTTTTTGGCGGTATTCAACTTTTTGTCGGCAAAGCCGTGCATTGATACTATCCCGTAAGGTGAAGACTTAATATAACAGGACAAACTTGTAGAGCAAGACGCAAGCCTTTGCCAAAGGCAGGTTTTGTTCAACGCATTATTACGGCGCCACCAACGCCATCGAAGGGAGCCCCAAATGTCGAGCCCGGAAGTTCGCCGGAACATCATGATTTTGAGTCTGTGCGTCGCGTTGTCTGCCAGCGCGATGTCGTTGATTTTCACGGTCGCCGCTGTGATCGGCTTTTCGCTGGCCAGTGACAAATCCCTTTCAACCCTGCCAGTCGCCTTCATGATGATTGCCATGATGGCGATGACGGCCCCGTCGGCGGTTGTCATGGCCAAGATGGGCCGGAAATTCGGGTTCTGGATGGGGGCGACCATCGCCATGATGGGGGCAGTGTCGGGTATGGGCGCTGTTTACTACGCCAATTTCTGGCTGCTTTGTGTGGCATGTGCCTGCATTGGTGCTGGGAATGCCATCGCCATGCAGTACCGCTTTGCTGCCGCAGAAGCCGCGCCGGTGGAATTTCGTGCACGTGCGATTTCCTACACCATGCTGGGTGGACTTGCCTCGGCCTTTATCGGGCCGAACCTGGCAAGCTTTGCGCGGGACTGGTTTGAGACGATCCCGTTTCTTGGCACCTTCGTTGCCCTGATCGGCTTGCAGTTCTTGTTGGTGATCGCCATTGGTCAACTGCGATTGCCCGATATGCGCGGGCACAAGCATCCTGAACCGGCACGCCCGTTATCGACCGTGATGGGGCAACCCGCCGTTATCGTTGCGATCATTGCCGGTGCGCTTGGTTATGCGGTCATGAGCTTTGTGATGACGGCGACACCGCTTGCGATCCTTGATTGCGATTACGCGTTCGGTGATGCCGCCTTTATCATTCAGTGGCATGTGGTGGGCATGTATGCACCCGGCTTCTTTACCGGTAACCTGATCAAACGATTTGGGGCGCTTAAGGTCATCCAGGCCGGTGCAATCCTGAACTTTGCCTGTCTTGCGGTTGGTCTTGCCGGACAGGACCTGATTGGCAATTTCTGGGTGTCCCTTGTGTTGCTTGGTGTTGGCTGGAACTTCATGTTTGTCGGTGCGACGACGTTCCTGACCGAAAACTATCGTCCGTCCGAACAGGCACGTGTGCAGGCGATCAACGAATTTTGCGTATTTGGCACGGTTGCGATTGCATCGCTGTCGGCAGGTACGATCTATGCCGGGTCGGGATGGGGGACGCTGCTGTACAGTGCCGCTTTGCCGGTTGGTCTGGTGTTGCTGATCGTTGCGACCTTCGCGATCCGCCGCAAGGCACAAGCGGCCTGAAGGCAGGACTTTGATAGATAAAGGAAAGGGCCGCACATGCGGCCCTTTTTCGTTGCTGTGCCGATCAGTGATGACCGTTCAGGATATCGAGCGCGTGCGATCGGAATTCCCGATTATAGAGAACCAGCGTCACCCAGGTCGCACAGACGATGAAAGCAAGCGGATGATAGAACCAGCCCAATGCCGACAGCGCAAAGAAATAGGCGCGAATTCCGCGGTTGAAGTTGTGGGCGGACATCATGCTCATGCGTGATGCACGTGCTGCAGCTCGGGCAGCATCTGGCGCGTCGGCTTCCGGGGCGGCACCGATCAGGATGGAGCAATAGTTGGATAACCGAAACGCCCACGTGAATTTGAAGAAGGCATAAATAAAGATCACGATCAGCAACACCACCTTGCATTCCCAGACAGCCGGCGTGGTGACGGCGGCAAAGGGCAGGGCCGAGACAGTTTCAATCGCCTTGTCGGTATAACCCAGGAGCGCCATCAGGCCGATCAGGACCAGAATGGTGGTAGAGGAAAAGAAACTGATGCCGGTGATCAGGTTGCTGGCGATTGATGTATCAACCATCCGGATATCGCGTTTAAGCATCTGTTCCATCCAGCGATGGCGATTGCGTGCCATGTGGGCGGAGATGGAGTTACGGCGCCGTGAACTGGCATCGGCAAAAATCGTATAACCAACCCACCAGGCAAACGCCCAACAAATTGCGACAACATCAAGAAGCGTGAAGGTGGGCATAACGGGTTCCATTCAAAGCCGTTCCATCAGATTTATTCTAATCCTAGTGATAATGCGCTATCGTTCGCAATATTGTTTGCCACGCAATGTGATGGATGCATAGCAGATGGTCATGTCACCAGTCCGGGTTGAGTTTTCCCGCAATCCAGAGTATCAGCAGCGCAAATTTTGATTGGAGAGCGACATGAGCGATCTTGAAAACGATCTTGGCGACGACATCGACTTCGAAGAATTCGAAGCCCATACCGAAAAGCTGCTGGAAGACGGTCGCACCAAAGACGACCTGTTCGAGTTCATCGGTTTCATGAACATCAACGAAGTCGGCACGCACATGATCGCGGCCGAAATGGTGCTTGATGAAGATGCCATCGACCAGATGAGCAAAAACCTGCGTAAACTCGAAATCGATCTTTCACCCCTTGGCGAGCTTACTGGCGGCCTTAAAGGTGGCGAAGACGTCAAACGCGCCCTTGGTGCCCTGTTCCTAGAACTGGTCGAGCTTTGCGAAATTGATGAAGAAGACGAAGACGCCGGCGAGCTCTCCGAAGAAGCCCTGCTGCTGTTGAACTTCATCAAACGCTTCAATCCGCAGATGCGCCGCCTGACGGTTGCACTGACCGACACCGATGATGATGATGTGTCCTGCGAATATGAAGTGACCAACTGGTAAGCCAGGGGTTGCCGATCAGGCAAAAATTAATGTAGCTAAAGGCAGGGCATCGTTCCCTGCCTTTTTCTGTTTCGGAGCCACCACCGTGACTGCCTTGCGATCGACTGCTGCTGCCCAACGTCTTAAATCCTATCAGGACCGCTTTGCAAATGGCGAGGAGCCGATGCCAGAAGCCGCAAACCTGCGTGCCTGGATCGATGAGAACCGCGATGTTTTTCACTCGGTCATGGAATGCGACCTCAAAACATGCGCGAAGATCGTTTACGACTTTTCTTCAAACGGCGATGTGGTGATTGGTGGTGAAAGCGATCCGGCGCGCCAGACCGAAATCATGTGGCAGCAACTGGCCGATGCCAATGCCCCGGTTGGCATTGGGCGTTATCGCGAGGACCGGATTTGTTATCAGTCCGAACAGTTCAAAAACGATGGCGAGGCCCGCAGTCAGCATCTTGGTATCGATCTGTTCGCACCGGCATATACGCCGGTCCTTGCACCGCTGAACGGCGTTGTGCACAGCTTTGCGGATAACAACCTGCATTTGGATTATGGCCCGACCATTATCTTGCAGCATGAGCCGGCGGATGGGATTCTGTTCTATACGCTCTATGGTCATCTCAGCCGCGAATCCCTGGATGGGCTTTACAAGGGCAAGGAAATCACGGCGGGTGACCTTCTGTGTCGGTTTGGTGATTTCCCGATCAATGGCGACTGGATCCCCCATCTGCATTTCCAGATCATCTTTGACATGCTGGGGCGGGAAGGGGACTTCTTTGGTGCCGCCAAGCCGTCAGAATGGGACATCTGGGAAAGTATCTGCCCAAACCCGAACCTGATCCTGCAAATGCCTGAAAACGTGACCGCGTCACGGGAAGGGGTATAGATGCAACCGCGTCTGAAAGCCGGGTTATGGGTGCGCGCGCAGATCGCGATTTGCCAGTCGAACCTGATTACGGCGATGGTGGCCCACAAGGGCAACGAAGATGCCGGGGCCGTGCTTGTGAAGCTCAACCGGTTTGATGCAGGGTGCTTTGTCTATTCACGGGTGACGACCCTTGACGGGGAGCTGGGCTGGATGCTGGTGGCCGGTGGCCCGGATGGGGGCCGCGAAACCGAGTTTGCCTGCGATGAATACTGGCGCAAACAAATTGGCTATGATCCGGATGTCTGGGTGCTGGAGATCGAAGATCACAAGGGACAATACGAACTTGATGCCCCGGTTGTCGATTTCTGACAGGCGCGCCCGAAAAAAGAAAAAGGCTGGCAATGAAATGCCAGCCTTTACGTTTTGCATCACTCGCAAGCGATTGCTTATGCGGTGCGCTGCAGCAGGTGGTAACCGAAATCGGTCTCAACCACGTCAGACGTCGAACCAACTTCCATGCTGAACGCAGCGGCATCGAATTCCGGAACCATCATGCCACGGCCAAAGAAGCCAAGGTCGCCGCCCTGCTGGCCGGACGGGCAATCGGAATTGGCTTTTGCCAGTTCTGCGAAATCGGAACCGTTTGCGATCTGGTCTTTCAGCGCGTTGATTTCGGTCAGGGCTTCGTCTTTGGTGCGGGTGGCGGTCGAACGTGCCGAACCGGCATACATCAGAAGAATGTGCGACGCGCGAACTTGTTCACTCATAATGGGTCCTTTCATCCGTCAAAACTTGCAACCGACGGATTTTCTGCAAGATTAGAAGTTTATGGATAACGCTAAGGGTCCAAATCCATGTACAGCCGTATACTCCTGTACATAGGGTTGGACCCTAGACATTGCCCATGCCTTGTGGCTTGTTACGACAAATCGAACCGAGATGAAAGAGAAGAGGCAGATTGATGCTTGCTGTTGTGTCCCCGGCCAAGAAGCTGGATTTCGAAACAGACGTCCCGGAAATGTCTGTTTCTCAACCCGCATTTCTGGACGACACCGAACAACTTGTTGATGTCGCGCGCAAAAAAAGCCGCAGCGATCTGATGAAGCTCATGGGCATCAGCGAAAACCTCGCCGATCTGAACTATCAGCGTTTTCAGCATTTTTCGCGTCCGTTTGATCGCACCAATGCCAAACCGGCGATCTTTGCATTCCGCGGTGATACCTATGTCGGCCTTGATGCCGATACCATGAAGGCCGAAGACATCGACTGGGCAGAGGGCCATTTTCGGATGCTCTCGGGCCTTTATGGCCTTCTGAAGCCGCGCGATTTGATGCAGCCATATCGTTTGGAAATGGGAACGCGCCTTTCCAACCCGCGGGGCAAGGACCTTTACGCGTTCTGGGATGATAAGCTTTCAAATGAAATCAACGCGATTACCAAAGGTCACAAGGACCGTAGTCTGATCAATCTCGCCTCGAACGAGTATTTCAAATCGATCAAGACCAAGGTCCTTGATGGCCCGGTAATTACGCCTGTGTTTAAGGAAGTGAAGGGCGGCTCGGCCAAGGTTGTCGGCTTCTCGGCAAAGCGTGCGCGTGGCATGATGGCGCGCTATATGATTGACAATCGGCTCGAAGACCCGCAAGAGCTCAAGAAGTTTAATGTTGATGGCTATCGCTATCAGGATGACCTCTCGACCGAGACAGAGTGGGTCTTCACGCGTATTCACGATCAGTAACACCAACTATTTCGGTGAAACCATATGACCGACGAGCATCTTGAACAGCTCGAGGATGAGAATGTCTTACCAGAGGCGCATCCGTTTTCTGGCTATCTGCGCACGTTTTTCCGTGGGCCGGGCCGTTCTCGCAGTCTGACCCGCGAGGAGGCATTTGATGCGTTCTCGATGATCCTGCGCGACGAGGTCGAACCGATCCAGCTTGGCGCATTCCTTTTGATGTTGCGCTACCGTGCTGAGACGCCCGAAGAATTGGCCGGCATGATCGAGGCTGTTCGCAAGGCTGCGCGCCTTGAACCGGATGAAGACAGCAAAGATGACGCGCTTATGCGTCCTGCGCTGGATTGGCCATCCTATGCGGCCGGTCGGACCCGTGGTCTGCCTTGGTTTGTGCTGTCGGCGCTTTTGCTGTCACAGAATAATGTTCCGGTGCTGATGCATGGCTATAACTCGCATCTGGTCAACGGGATCAGCACAGAAGTTGCCATCAAGGCGCTTAAGCTTCCGATTGCCATGTCTGCAGAAGAAGCGCGTTCTGATATCGCATCGAAGGGCTTTGCATATCTGCCGCTGCGCCACATGCATCCCAAACTGCAAGAGCTGATTGGGTTGCGTCCGCTTCTTGGATTGCGCAGTCCTGTCAATACGTTACTGCGTTTGCTTAATCCGCTGCATGCGCGCGCAGCCTTCCTTGGTGTGTTTCATCCGGCGTTTCTTGATGTCCATCGTGAAACCGGCAAGCTTTTGGAACTTCCACGCATCGGTGTGATCAAGGGCGGTGGTGGCGAAGCCGAAAGAACGCCTTACAAGCATGTCGATCTGCGCATGCTTGATAATGGTGAGCTAAATGATGTTCGCTGGCCCGCATTGCTGTCGAAAACCGAAAAGGATGGCGAAGACCAAAGCCCTGTGTCGCTAAAGCACTTCCTGGCTGTCTGGCGTGGCGAGGTGGAAGAAATTCCGGCCGAAGCCAAGATCAAGGGCAGTGCCGCCATGGCAGCCTTCCTTGCTGGCAAGGCGGATTACATGGATGAGGCAGAAAGCCTTGTGCAGGGCTGGTGGGACAATCGCGACCGTGATGTCGGCTGATTTTCTGCGCCTAAGTGCGATCGAATAAAAAGGGACGGGAAACCGTCCCTTTTTTAATGCTCAGAACGATGATCCGGGTTCTTTGAGAAACGCCACTTCCTCTGGCGTTGATGGACGGCCCAATATTTCATTGCGATGTGGATAGCGGCCAAACCGGTCAATGATCTTCTTGTGTTTCAGCTCGAACTCGTAATTGTGCTCAAGGCCGGGCTGTGAAAACAGGTCAACCGCCACTTCATGAATGATTTCTGATTCCGAGTGCATGTAGGGCATATACAGAAATGCCTGTTCCTGCGGTGTGACCAGTTTGCGATCCAGCCTCAAGGAAACAGCTTCCTGTGCCAGCACCAATGCCATTGGATCTGATGCAAAGGACTGTGGCTGATCGCGGTACATATTGCGTGAAAACTGATCAAGAACGATGATCTCGGCAAGTCGTCCATGGGCGGTTTTGCGCCAGTTAAAAAGCTCTCCGGCCGTGGCGGCGGCATGAAAATCGGCAAAGCGTTCCGCGATATGGCGATCGAGGGCTTCATCCTTGATAAACCACTGTTTTTCTTCGAGTTCCTTGAACCAGAAAACAAGAACCGTTTCAGGTTTCATAATGTTTCCACCCATCTGATTGCAGGCTTTTGCGGCCCGTCGGCAAAATTGCGGGTGATCTTCGCGCCCGGTTTAAGGCGCGTCAAGCCATCCGCAAAAAGATTGTCATGGACCATGGGGCAGGGAGTTGACAGCAATCCGTCCGGCGTGGACAATGACATTGTCTTTGGTGTTGATCCGATTGGACCAACTTAAAAGGGAACGTGGTGCGTCATGCATGACAAAGCCACGGCTGCCCCCGCAACTGTAAGCGGTCAGAGCATTGCATATGCCACTGGTGCAAACCGGGAAGGCGCATTGCTTTTCAAACCGTGAGCCAGGAGACCTGCCTTTGACTGCCGGGTGCTGATTGCCCGGTATGAAACTGTTGGACGCCGGGGTGAGCGTCAGGTTGCAGGGGTACAAACGGTCTTTTGAAGATCCGCAATCTTGCTTCCAGCCATCCTATCGTTCTTTGTCCTGACCCTGTGCGTTGGGCCGTTGGCCTGCGTGCATCGTTTGAGAAAGAGACGATTATATGTTTAAGACCCTTGGCAGGCTTGCGATTGCAAGCGCCTGCGTGCTGTCGGCAACCATGCCGGCCCATGCGCATTTTCAATTGGCCTATACGCCGGACGTAAACGTGACCAAGGCCGGGGATCAGCCGGTAAAGCTGATTTTCTGGCACCCGTTTGAAAACGGTCATGTCATGGATATGGCCGAGCCGCTTGAATTTTATGCGGTTAACCGCGGTGAGAAACTTGATCTGAAATCAACGCTTTCGCCGATTACTTTCATCGGAATTGCCAACTCGGCAGCGGCCTTTGACGCAACTTTGACTCTGCGCCGCAGCGGTGATTACGTCATGGTGGTGGTACCGACGCCGTATTACGAAGAAAGCGAAGATATTTTCATCCAGCAGATCACGAAATCCTACGTGAACCGCAACGAAATTCCGACCGACTGGATGGAACCGCAAGGTCTCAAAACCGAAATCCTGCCGCTTAATCGACCAACCAACATCATTGCCGGTTCGACCTTTACTGGCCGTGTGCTAAGCGAAGGGCAACCTGTGGCCGGTGTTGAAGTCGAAATCGAATACATGGCCGCAGAGCCCGATATGGCCAGTAACACACCCAAAGGGCCAACGGCATCGCCAATGCCCGGTGGTGCGGTTGTGGCCGTTTCCGATCAAAACGGGTATTTCACTTTTGGTGTTCCCAAAGCAGGCTTTTGGGGATTTGCAGCACTTGGCAGCGGCCCTGATAAAGAATTTCAGGGCAAGGAACTTTCACAGGATGCAGTCCTGTGGGTTCGCGCCTATGATGTGAAATAGGCGAGGGACAAAACAGATGCATATTGTTGATGGTGCGCTGGCACCGGAAGTCTTGATTGGCGGGGGTGTTCTTGCAGTTGCCGGGCTTAGCCTTGGACTGCGGAAACTGCCAATCGATAAAATTCCCGCAACCGGGGTTTTGTCGGCAACATTCTTTGTTGCCTCGCTTATTCATGTGCCGGTGGGACCATCCAGTGTGCATCTGATCATGAGCGGTCTTGCCGGGCTGGTGCTTGGCTGGACCGCGTTTCCGGCACTTTTTGTCGGTCTCTTGCTTCAGGCCGTTTTCTTTGGCTTTGGCGGTTTGACGGTTCTTGGCGTCAATACGGTCAATATCGCCTTTCCGGCTGTGCTGGCGGGCCTTTTGTTCCGGGGAATGGTGTCGCGCAGCAGCCCGGTCACGGCGGCCGTGCTTGGTGGATGTGCCGGTGCGTTTTCCATCGCGCTGACAACGGTGTTTGTCGCGATTTCGCTTGCACTCAGTGGTGATGCATTTGTTCCGGCGGCCAAGCTGGTCTTCTTTGCCCACATTCCGATCATGGTGGTCGAAGGGCTGGTTTCAGCGGCATCGGTGTATCTGATCGCCAAGGTCAAACCGGCCTTACTGCAGGCCGCCGATCAGACGTCGGGCTTTGAGATGCAGGCGACAGCAACCTTGCGTGCAAAGCAGGCGGGCGAGGCATCCAATGGCTAGATCATTCATGCTGGTCTTTTCGCTTGGTATGCTTGTGTTCGGCGCAGCACCTGCACAGGCGCACAAGGTTATCGCATCCCTGTTTCCAAGTGGTTCAAACATCGAAGGTGAAATCGGTTTCTCCAACGGTGTCATGGCCGAAAACACGCTTGTTGAGATCTTTGATCTTGATGGCAACAAGATTGATGAAGTTACCACCGACGGTGATGGTTTCTTTGTCTACACACCAAGCCAACAGATTGATCTGCGTTTTCGTGCCGATCTCGGGGCAGGGCACGTTGCCGAGGCAAAATTTGCCATAGCGGATCTGGCGGGGGGTGATGAGACTGTACAAACAGCATCGTCAAAGGCGCCGACTGCATCAGGGGCAGGATCAAACGCTGGGCCTGTAATTACCCGCGAACAGGAAGAAATCATTGCGACCATCGTGCGTGACGAATTGCGTCCGCTCAGGCGCGAACTCACCGCCTATAAGGAAAAGAATGATCTTCAATCGATTCTGGGCGGCATTGGCTATATATTCGGTGCCTTCGGGATCATTTATTACATCGCTGCGCGACGGCTACGAGCAAAAGCACCCAACGCATGAGCCACCTTTTCGGACATGACCAACCTCTGAGCGTTCAGGCGCGTGGCGGACATTCACCGTCATTCGTCGGAACGTTCGATCCAAGGGTAAGGGTGGTTGCGGCCTGTGTTTTTGCAATTGTCGTGGTGGCCCTGCATCAGATCGAATTTGCACTCGGTGCCCTGATATTTGCCGCCATTACCATGAGCCTGACGGACCTGCCACTGCGGGTAACCCTGAAACGCATGGCGGCAATGGACGGGTTCATTATCGTTATGCTGGTAATGTTGCCCTTTACGACCCCCGGCACACCGATGTTTTCGGTCCTTGGGGCAGAGGCCAGCAAGGAAGGCCTGATGCATGCCATCCTTGTAGGCATTCGGGCCAATGCGGTTGTGCTTATGATGCTAAGCCTGCTTTCGGGTATGACGCCGGTGACACTTGGCCACACACTATATCGTTTGAAGTGTCCGCCGGTCCTGGTGCATCTGATGATGTTTACGGTGCGCTATATTTCTGTGCTGCATGACGAATATCATCGTCTTCGGATGGCGATGAAACTTCGCGGGTTTAAGGCACGGAACAATGCCCATACCTACCGGTCTTTCGGCTATTTGTTTGGCATGTTGGTGGTTCGATCGCTTGAACGGGCCGAACGTGTGCTTGAAGCCATGAAATGCCGCGGATTTAGTGGTCATTTCCCGATGATAGATGATCTGGCGTTCAAGCGTCGGGACGGTGCATTTGCCGTTTTCTTCCTTGCCCTGATTATTGCCCTGGTCCTGATGGATAGAATGTATGTCGTCGCTTATTGAACTGAATGATATTTCCTATGGTTATCGGGCAGGGCAAAATGTGCTTGATCGTGTCAGTCTGAAACTTGATCCGGGCGAACGTCTGTTCCTTGCCGGGCCGAATGGGGCTGGCAAAAGCACGCTTTTGCGTATTCTTGTAGGCCTGATTAAACCGCATGCTGGCGAAATCCGTGCCTTTGGCACCTCGCGTGTGACCGATGCAGAATTTCACGATTTGCGCTGCCGGGTTGGTTTTATCGTGCAGGATCCCGATGACCAGCTGTTCTGCCCGACCGTGATAGAGGACATCGCCTTTGGCCCGCTAAACTTGGGTGCCAGTCGCGAGGAAGCCCTTGCGATCGTGGATGAGGTCCTGGATCAACTGCATCTCAAACACCTGCGTGAACGGATTACCCATGAGCTTTCCGGCGGTGAAAAACGGCTGGTTTCTGTGGCCGCTGTCCTTGCAATGAAGCCCGATGTTTTGCTGCTTGATGAGCCGACAAACGCGCTTGATGAAGAAAACCTGCGCAGGCTTGAAGAAATCCTGCTGGGGCTGCCACAAGCCATGATCCTTGTGTCGCACGATCCGCATTTCAGACGGAAGCTTGCAACGCGGATCATTGAATTGCGCACGGGAAAAGTGCTTCAATTGCCAGACAAGAAATGTACGGCCAGCGAACGCACCAACCAGGCCGAGACCGCATCCTGAGGACCATGTCCCTCGGACGAGCATGAAAGGGCGGTGATGACATCAAACCTATCCCCGTTTTCCAAACCGGCCTTTCGCCATCTGTTTTCAGCCCAGATTACCTCCCTGATCGGGACCGGGCTGACGACGGTGGCGCTATCGCTGTTGGCTTATGATCTTGCCGGTGACGACGCTGGTCGGGTGCTTGGCTCCATCCTTGTTTTGAAAATGGTGGCCTATCTCGTGATCGCGCCGGTGGCTGGGGGCATGGCCCATCTGTTGCCGCGTCGGATGTGGCTGGTCGGATTGGATGTGTTGCGGGCGGGGATCGTGCTTTGTCTGCCCTTTGTTGATCAGGTCTGGCAGATTTTCGTTCTGGTGTTTGTCGTAAACGCGGCCTCGGCCGCTTTTACTCCCGTGTTTCAGGCGATCATCCCGGAAATCCTTCCCGATGAAAAGGCATATACCAAGGGGCTTTCTTACGCGCGGCTGGCCTATGACCTTGAAAATCTGGCGAGCCCGGCCTTGGCCGCGGCCCTTTTGGTCATCTGGTCGTTTGACAGTCTGTTTTTGGCCAATAGCCTGACCTTTGCGATCTCGGCTTTGCTGATCATGACAGCACAGATCCCGCAGGCCGCACCGACGGATCGGACAGGCGGCATTTATGCCAATACGGTGTTTGGTATCGTGGCTTATCTCAAGACGCCGCGTTTGCGCGGGCTTCTGGCCGTTTATTTTGCCGTGTCATCGGTTGGGGCAATGATCATCGTCAATACCGTGGTTCTGACGCGTGGCATTCTTGGCGGGACAGAGTTGCTGACGACAAGCTTTCTGGCCTGTGCAGGCGCCGGGTCAATGTGCGCAGCATTCCTGATTCCAAGACTGATCGAACGTGTTGGTGAACGCCATCTGATGTTGGCGGGTATTGTCGCTGCGGCGGTCGCGATGTTGCTTGGCGGTGTCTTGATGATTTCAGATTTTGCGTCGATCTTCGCGTTTGCAATTCTGTGGCTGATTGCCGGGGCAGGTACAACATTTGCCCAGACCCCCGGTGGACGGCTTGTGCAACGTTCCGCTGGGGACGGGGATCGTTCTGCGTTCTTTGCGGCCAACTTCGCGTTATCGCATGGGGGTTGGCTGTTTGCTTATGGCATCGTTGGCTGGCTTGGAAGTTTGGCGGATCTGTCAGTTGCTTTTCTGGCATCAGGCGGCATGGCAATCGGTTCTGTGCTTGTTGCTGTCAAGCTCTGGCCGAAGGAAGAAAGACTTGAAATCAAACACAGTCATCCGGGATTTTGGCACGAGCACCCACACGACCATAATGACCCGCATCACGTCCATGTTCATGAAGAAGTGGCTGAGACAGACAAGCATCGTCATCGGCACTTCCACCCGCCAGTAACCCACAAGCATCGCTTTGTCATCGACAGCCACCATACAAAATGGCCTATGGAAAGCGGTGATCGCGTCTAGGTAACACGCGCTAAAAGCAGAATGTGAGGAAAGCTCGCTTTTGAATTTTGCAGGATGCGTGGTGATCTTTCAAAAGTATGAGGATATGAATTCGGGTGCCTCCAAAGCACGCCTGAAACAACAGACTTGGCCTCTGGTTGTTTTGCGTTATGGTTTTGCAATCCAAACAGGGAGGGCGGGTTATGGAAGTTGTGTACGTATCAGCAGACGGGCAAGAACACTGGATTGATGCCAAAACGCGCCCGACATTGACCCTTGATCAGGCGATTGTGCAAAGCCGGCCCGGACAAATGATCCGGATGATTGCGGGGGATTATTGCTTTGATGAACCCTTGCGTTTCGCGCGCAGTGGGACGGCTGATCAACCGATCATTGTCCGTGGCGAACCCGATGTGATAATCGACGCGGCAAAGCTTCCGGATCCTGCCGTTTCGGCAAGTAATCCGGGACGGGATGGGTATGCCGTTTTCCAGTTGATTGATGTCGCCCATATCCGGCTTGAGCTTTTTACCATCAAGCGGGCTTGGCCAAGTGCTGTTTATATCGAAAACAGCCAGCATCTGGCGTTTCGCGATCTTGATATCACCGAGGGCACCTATGCCTTTTATGCCAACGGCGAACAAACCCGCGGCATCTCGATCACTGATTGCTGTTGGGTCCAGAATCCCGATATCTGGCGTCAGATTCGCTGGGATGAAATTCATGACGGCAAGGACGAAGACGGCAATGTTATCGAGGTTGAATATCGCTACCTTAACGGGGCATTCTTTGGGGCTGATGATATTATCGGGGATGTCGAAATCATCCGAAATGATATCTGTGATTGCTATAACGGCGTTCGCATGGATGTGTCCCAGCATAATCTGGATGCACCGGTCGGCAGCTTTAACCGCGACGTCAGGATCTTTGACAACCGGTTCAGATATATACGCGATAACCCGATAGAGCCCGAAGCAACGGCTGTTGGCTGGTGGATCGGCCGCAACCGGTTTTATAACTGCCACAAGCTGTTCTCGCAGGACGGTGTACGTGGCGGGTTTTGGTATTATTTTGGCAATATCTGCTGGTTTGACAGTCGACCGGGTCCAGAAGGGGACGAGAATAACGGCGGCGCTGTTTTCAAACTGGGCAAGGGCGGATCAGTAGCCCAGCCCGATTATATTTCCGCCTGCCTGCACAACAGCTTTTTCCTGCGCCAGAAATACATCAAGAAGGGCACGACGCGTGGCCTGATCAATGCCCGCAATGCGATTGAACATGCCGATCCGGCAAAACTCCCCGAAGACCTGATGCCACTGGATCAGACATTCTTTGGTCCGGCTGACAAACTTTCGCTGTCGGCGAATGGTCCATTGCCTGTTTCGTTTGAAGGCGATCTTGCCAACCATCCGACATATCCGGAAGTGTTTGATCCCTATGATGGTGTTTTGCGTGATCCGCGCGTTTCTGATGGTCCGTTGTTCGAAGATGGGCTGTCAGGGCGTTTTGATCTTCGCGCGCAACACCGCGAACGGTATTGCGACACATTAAGCATCCCGATGCCCGATGGTGGGACATGGTTGTCTCACCGTGCATTTTGGCCAGGTGCGTTGACAGATGGGGAAGTCTTTGAGGGACCAGACTATGTTCCCGTCGATTTTGATTACGTTCGAAGTTTGCCTGTTTACAATGATTGACAGGACGTCTTCGTAACACCCGGCACCCGGTGTTATGGGCTTACGTATGCGTAAATCAGTTGACTGGGCTGTCGGAATGTTGCGATGGTGATGCACCGCATTCAACAAACAAGAAAAAACATGAACGATAAGCTTTATAGCATTACCGAGCTGGCAGAAGAATTCGACATCACGCCGCGTGCGATCCGGTTTTACGAAACCAAAAACCTGCTTGCACCACAGCGTGCCGGTGCGACGCGCGTCTATAATTACCGTGACCGGGCGCGGCTGATGCTGGTGCTGCGTGGCAAGCGTCTTGGTTTCTCGCTTGAGGATATCAAGGAATATATCGATCTCTATGACGCAGACCGCAGTCGGACAGAACAGCTTGCGCATCTGATGCTGGTCGGTCGTCGCCGGATCGAAGAGCTTGAACAGCAGCTTGAAGACGTGCAGACAACCTTGCAGGAACTGCGCACGATTGAGAATGAAGCAATTGATTCGCTTCGTGAAAAGGGTATTGACCCGGAAAAGGCCGTTGCCGATATTAAGGCCAAGCTTGTCGCAGAAACCGCCTGAATTAATTTAAGATTCTGCATGAAGCGAAAAAGCCCGGTGTTTTACCGGGCTTTTGTTGTTTGTTAATGATGACGCGGCTTATTTCGGGTCACGCTGCAAGGGCAGGGTGACTTCAAATACTTCTTCATCCGGGATGAACTTACGGCTGAAGCCAAGGCTTTCGCAAAGGGTCAACATCCGACGGTTATTTGGCAAAACCTGGCCGATGAAGGTTTCTGTGCCCTTGCGACGGCAGAATTCGATCATCTTTTCCATCAGAATACGGCCAAGGCCGCGCCCCTTGATATCGGAGCGCACCATAATGGCGTATTCGGCTTTCTCGTTGTTCGGATCAATCACGACCTGAACGATACCGTGAATTTCGCCTTCCTGATCACCGTTTGGCAGGATGGCAAGGAAGGCCATATCGCGGTCGTAATCAAGCTGCGTCTGACGGGCCATTTCCGAATGCGGCAATTCACGGACCGAGCCGAAGAAGCGGAAATGAATATCTTCCGGGGTTAGCCGCGACATAAACTCGTAGTGGGCTGGTTCATCTTCGGGCTTGATCGGACGCAGCAAATAGGTCGTCCCGTCATCCATCACCACCTTTTCCTTCAAATGGCGCGGGTAGGGATGAATGGCCAGACGCTGTTCGTCGCTTACAACCTTTGGCGTTACCTTGATACGGGCATCGAGCGCAATCACACCTTCACGGTCGGCCAGAAGCGGGTTCATATCAAGCTCGACAACTTCGCCCAACTGCACAACCAACTGCGAAAGCCGCACTAAGGTCATGTAAAGCTCTTCAAGGTTGACCGCCGGGACATCACGGTAACCTTGCAGAAGTTTATGAATGCGTGTGCCTTCAACCAGTTCACGGGCAAGCTTCATGTTGAGCGGCGGCAAGGCCATCGCACGGTCACGAACGACTTCGACTTCGACACCGCCATGCCCGAACAGGATCACCGGGCCAAAGATCGGGTCGGTGGTCATGCCGACAATCAATTCACGCGCGCCGTCACGTTTGACCATCTCCTGAACGGTGAAACCGCGCAGGCGGGCTTCCGGGAATTTCTTGCCAATAACGCGCTGCATTTTTTCGGCAGCAGCACGAACTTCCTCGCCGTTTTCAAGGTTCAGGATCACGCCACCGACATCGGACTTGTGGCTGATGTCGTCCGACAGGATCTTGAGTGCGACCGGGCGACCGATCTTTTCTGCCTTGCTTACAGCATCGTCAACATCGAGGGCGGCATAAGTTTTGACGGTATTGATGCCAAAGCATTCCAGAACCGATTTCGCTTCCGGTTCGGTCAGCATGTGACGTCCGGCGTGAATGGCGGCGTGAATGATGCTGCGTGCCTTGTCGACATCCGGTGTGTAGTCGTGCGGCACTGAAGGCGGTGTTTCCATCAAGAGTTCTTGCAGCTTGCGGAAATTGACCATGTGTTGGAAGGCGGCAACGGCATTTTCCGGCGTACGGTAGGTCGGAATACCAGCCGCATAGAACATGTTACGCGCCTCGGCCACGGTGGCCTCGCCAACCCAATTGGTCAGGATGTTTTTCTTGCTGCTCTTGATCGTGTCGATCACACCCTGTGCGACTTCGACCGGATCGGTTATGGCCGTCGGCGCATGCATCACCAGCAAGCTGTCGATATTCTTGTCCTTCAGGACAACGTCAATGGTCTTGGCATAACGTTCACCCGGTGCATCGCCGATGATATCAACCGGGTTTGCGTGCGACCAGGTCGGCGGCAGGACTTCGTCAAGGGCTGCAATGGTTTCGTCGTCAAGATGGGCCAACTGGCCATGTCTTTCGATCAGGGCGTCAACCGCAAGCACCCCGATCCCGCCACCGTTAGTCACGATGCCAAGCTTGTCACCGCGGAACGGGCGCATGCGCGACAGCGTTTCGGCAGCCGAGAACATCTCACTGACCGTGTACACGCGCAAAACACCGGCCCGTTTGATGGCGGCATCGAAAACATCATCGGCACCGGCAAGCGCACCGGTGTGGGACGCGGCCGCAGCTGCACCCTCGGCAAAACGACCGGACTTGATGCACAGGATCGGTTTGTTACGTGATGCGGCACGGGCGGCAGAGATAAAGCTTCTGCGTTCGTGAATGGATTCAATATAAAGCATGATCGCCCGGGTATCGGGATCAGAACCCAGATAGTCGATGACATCGCCAAAATCGACGTCATCGCATTCACCCAGCGAAATAAAGTGGGAAAACCCGATTCCGCGTGCAGCAGCCCAGTCGAGGACGGCGGTACACAGAGCACCTGATTGCGAAACAAAGGCAATCTTGCCATTGCCAATGCTTTGATGGCTGAAGCTGGCATTCAGGCCAATGCCCGGCACCATCAAGCCCAGACAGTTCGGACCCAGCAGACGCATCTTCTTGGAGGCCGCGATATCAAGCATCGCCTGTTTGACTGTGCGGTTGTCATCATATTGTTCCGCACTCAGGCCCGCGGTCAGGACAATCGCCGCAAGGCAGCCTTTTTCGGCCAGGCATTCCATAACCGGAACGACACCTTTGGGCGGAACACAGATCACGGCAAGCTCTGGCACCACCGGCAGACTGTTGACGTCGGGGTAGGCCAGAACGCCACCGATTGACTGACTGCGAGGGTTAACCGGCATGATCGGCCCGTCAAATCCACCGGCAAGCAGGTTCTTCATAATCACGCTGCCGACGGAGTGCGGCCGATTGGAGGCGCCAATCACGGCGACCGATTTCGGTTTAAACAGATGATCGAGGTTGATTGTACTCATCGCCAGTTTGCGCCTTGTCCTGTGTGGGCTGGCCTGATTTCGGCCAACTCGCCCTATATGGTGATGCATGCGCTGTTTTTTCAGCACACCATCATGATGCAGTGCGATATTTTAGAGCGATGCCAATTATATTGATTTGCTGTGCATCAATAAAGCGCTGCCAACACGAAGTTTTTATGGCAGTGCGATGCAGCAGGCGTTGGGAAGCATGAAGTGCGGAGATGTGGCGTCACGATTAATGCACGTGACCATGATGCCCGTCGTCAAATCGCTCGGACTCTTCAAGCCAGGCTTCAACTTCATCCTGTGAGCTCATGGCGAGCGCGATTTCAAGGTCGGCTTGGACATGGGCCAGACTGTCGAACATCGGGCACCAGCCAAACGCCTGTATCCGGGCATCGGTCGTCGACGAGATCGTGAACAGATCCCCGTCAATCGGGTGCACCAAGCCATGAATGACCCCGCCTTCACCCGTGATCAACCATCCGCGGGTCGGTCCGGAAAGAGTGGCGAGTTCAACTTCCCGAAGGTCGATTTTGACGGTTTTCATGGGGTAAACATCCGTGTTTTGACGTTCAAAAGCAAAAGGGACCGAACATTACGTTCGGTCCCTTTTTAATTGGCTCCGGCAGCAGGACTCGAACCTGCGAC
>NZ_JPVZ01000004.1 GCF_001662875.1 Thalassospira tepidiphila MCCC 1A03514
GGGCGGCGACCGCCCGACGCAAGAGTGCTTGTCCCAACCAAAGTTCGTTTAGAACGGGCTGTCCGGGAAATAGAAGTTCTCGGCATTTTCCTGGGTAACAACGGTCGCACCCAGGATATAGCGACCTTCAACCGGCGCATTGGAGGTGAACTTCATAACCGTCACATCCATCGCAGTTGCGATCATTGCCGGCGGATACAGAACGTCAATCGGGGTCAGTTCATCGCCATCCATCACGCGTTTGATGATGTCTTTCATGCCAGCACCGCCAACGATGAACATCTCATCGGTACGATCAGCCTGTTTGACGGCCTCGATCACGCCAAGCGCGATGTCGTCATCCTGCGCCCAGACCGCATTGATTTCCGGGAAGCGCGACAGGAAGTCCTGCATCACTTCATAGCCGTCATCACGGTTCCAGTTGGCATGTTTCATATCAAGGATTTCGATGTTCGAGCCGTCAAGCGCTTCGACAAACGCGTCCACACGCTCGGTATCGATCGTGGTCGGAATGCCGCGCAGAACAACGATCTTGCCTTCGTCATTCAGGCGTTCACGGATGTACTCGCCCGAAACACGGCCAAGTTCCGGGTTGTTGCCCGCAACATAGACGTCTTCAATCCCCGGAAGCGAAAGACCACGGTCAACCACGGTAACAAACTTGCCCGCCTGTTTGACCTGCTGGACCGGAACGGTCAGCGGATCAGATTCAAACGGCAGAACGACCAGAGCGTCGATATTCTGAACCGACACCAGATCTTCAAGGTCGTTTGCCTGTTCGGTTGCACCATTCGCGCTGACCACAATGACATCGATATTGGGATAGGTTGCCTCAATACGCTTTTCGGCCTGTTCGGCATGCCAGTTCAGGCCACCTGCCCAACCATGGGTCGCTGCCGGGATCGAAACCCCGATCTTGATCTTTTCCTGTGCGATTGCACCGGTCGATGCCAAACCAAGGCCCAGAACACAGGCGGCCCCCAGATATTTTGTAAACGTTTTCATCAACGTTTCCTCCTGATCAAAAAAATGATGCGTTTTCACATTCTTCCCGGACGTTGATCGCCGGTTATTTGCTCTTTTTGCGTCGCCAGTCCCCGCTCTGCAGGAATACCGCAACGATGATGATCAGACCCTGAACTGCTCCGTTCAGATAGTTACTGATCGCATCCGTCAAATTCAGAATATTGCCAATCGTGGTCAGCATGATCGCGCCGATCACCGTGCCCCAGATCCGGCCATAGCCACCCTTAAGCATCGTGCCACCAATGATCACGGCAGCAATCGCTTCAAGTTCCCAAAGCACCCCGGTCGAGCTTGAGGCCGACCCAAGACGCGGCACATAAATGATGGTCGCAACCGATACGCACAGCCCCTGAATGACATAGGTCAGGGTCTTCACACGGTCGACATGGATTGCCGAATACCGCGCAACCTGCTCGTTTGAGCCAATCGCAAAGCATTTCCGCCCGAACGGCGTCATGTTCAGCAAAACATAGCCCGCAACCGCCACGGCAAAGAACACAAGCACCGGCACAGGAATGCCCAGAATGTCGCCGTAATAGACCGGGCGATAAACACCGCGCACATCAAAATCAAGCGACAGCGTCCCGCCATCAGCCATATAGGTCACAAGCGACCGGTAAATCCCCATGGTGCCAAGTGTGACGATAAACGCTTCGATCTTGCCCTTGGTACTGACCAGGCCATTGACGGCACCGGCCGCAATCCCCAGCAAGACTGACAACACCACACCGATCAAAACCGTCTCGATCCCGGCCCCCAGCGTTGCGACAAGCGTGTTCATCACAACAATCATCGCACCCGAAATAAACGCCGCCATGGAGCCCACCGAAAGGTCAATGCCGCCCGCGGTGATCACAAAGGTCGCACCCACCGCGATGATGCCGATAAAGGCCGCACGGGTGAAAATATTCGAAAGGTTGCCGCCGCTCAGGAACGCGTCATTAATAACCGTGCCCAGAACAAACAGGCCAACGAGGGCCAAAAACGGACCCAAGGCTTTGAAATCGATATTGAAACCACTCGAAGTCGAAGCTTCAGAGCGCTCAAGGCTACTCATGAACAGACACTCCCTGCTTGCCTGAAATTCCTGTCGCGTGCCGCATGATTTCATGCTCGTTGCGGTCGTTTCCTTCGAGAATGCCGGTGATACGCCCCGCCGCCATGACCGCGATGCGATCAGACAGGCCAAGCATTTCCGGCATTTCAGACGACAGGAGAATGACGGATTTACCGCGTTTGGTAAGATCGCCGATGAAATGATAAATCTGGCTTTTGGTGCCGATATCGATGCCGCGCGTCGGCTCGTCGATGATCACGACTTCCGGGTCGGTTTCCATGACCTTCGCCAACAACAGCTTTTGCTGATTGCCGCCGGAAAAATCACCGACCTTGGCTTTCGGATCGGCCGCGCGAATATCAAAGGCCTCGATCGCGTTTGCCAGTGCGGCTTCTTCGGCCTTGCGATTGAGGATCACGGTCCCGAATTTTTCAAGTGCCAGCAAAGTCAGGTTGGGCCGCATATCCATATTCAGCAACAACCCGCTGCCCTTGCGATCCTTGGTCAGATAGGCAATGCCACATTTTTTGGCATCTTGCAGGCTGTGGATCGAAACCGGCTCGCCATTGCGTTCGATCTCGCCAGATGATCTGTCGCGCAGGCCAATGATCGCCTCCATCAAGGCTGTCCGCCCGGCCCCGACAATCCCGGCAAAGCCCAGAACTTCGCCGCGACGCAGATCAAAGCTGGCGTCACGCACCTGGCCGTCAACGGATAGATTGCGGACAGACATGGCCACATCATGGGCCTCAACCGGTGCGCGGTCGGGGAACATCTGTTTGATATCGCGGCCCACCATCAGGCGCGCCATGTCGTCTTTTTCAACTTCGGCCACCGGTTCGGTCGTGATCAGGCGGCCATCGCGCAAAACCGTCACCCGGTCGGCAATCGCCTTGATCTCGTCCAGCTTGTGGGAAATGTAAAGGATCGCGACACCCTGTTCGCGCAGGCGCCGGATCTGATCAAACAGGATATCAACTTCGCGCCCGGTCAAGACCGCGGTCGGTTCATCAAGGATCAGAATATCGGCATTTTTCGAAAGCGCCTTGGCAATTTCGACCATCTGACGGTCCGAAACCGCAAGATCCTTGATGCGCGTGCGCGGATCGACATCGCATTGCAATTGATCCAGAAGCTTTTTTGCTTCTGCGCGCATCGCCGCCTTGTCAAGGAACCAGCCCCGCTTGATCTCGCGGCCAAGGAAAATGTTTTCTTCGACGGTCAGTTGCTCGGCCAGGTTCAGTTCCTGATGGATCAGGATGACACCATGATTTTCGGCAACTTCACTGTCTTCAAACGTGACTTCAGCCTGATCAAGACTAAGCGCGCCGCTGGTCGGCTGATGATAGCCAGACAGGATTTTCACTAAGGTCGATTTGCCCGCACCATTTTCGCCCAAAAGCGCATGCACTTCCCCCGCATGCAGATCGATGGAAACATCGAAAAGCACCTGTGCCGGGCCAAATGACTTGCAAATCTCCCGACCGGACAGCCGCACGCGCGCCTGCTGATCGGGATTAACGGCGTGAACAGCCGCATCCGTCATGAATATATCCTCCCTAGCGTCGCATTTCTTGCGATCAACTGCTTATTAAGGCTTGTGTAAACGTTTTCATTTTCGATGTAAACCTTTACATTTTGCTCGGAGTGATCAAAATCACCTGCCGATCCGGGCGTCGAATGCCGCTGGACAGCCTGCAACCGGCGGAGTAGGAAGAAGAATGACTGAAAAAATCGCGACGATTGAAGATGTTGCCCGCCAGGCAGGGGTGTCTATTGCCACTGTCAGCCGGGCCTTGCACAAACCCAATGTGGTTTCCGAAACCACACGCGAAAGAGTGCAAACAGCCATCGCCGCGACCGGTTACACCGCCAATGTCATGGCCCGGAACCTGCGTCTGAACCGTTCGGGGATGATTCTTTTGCTGGTGCCCGATATCGGAAACCCTTTCTTTTCGGCGATTCTGTCCGGCATTGAAAAGGGTGCCAGCCAGGCAGGCTACAATGTCCTGATTGGCGATACGCAAAACGATCCCGAACGCGAAGCAACCTATGCCGCCTATCTGCGCAGCAATCAGGCCGATGCGATGATCCTGCTCAATGGCAGGCTTCCGGCACCACTTGCCAAGGCCCCGGCAAACGCCACACCACCCGTGGTGATTGCCTGCGAACGCATTCCGGGATGTGCGCTGCCAACCGTCATCATTGATAATGACGAGGCATCCTTTGTTGCGACCAACCATCTGATTGATCTCGGCCATACCCGCATCGCCCATGTCAGTGGCCCGACGGGCAACATCCTGACCACGGATCGCGTGACCGGATATCGCCGCGCCCTGAAATCAGCCGGCATCACCCACGAACCAGGCCTGATTTATCGCGGCGATTTTTCCATCGATTCCGGCATTGCCGCCGGTCGTGCGCTTCTGGCCGATCCAAAGACCCGACCAACGGCGGTGTGTTGCGCCAGTGACGGCATGGCGATCGGGGTGATTGTCGCGGCCAAGGAATACGGGCTTCGCATCCCGCATGATCTATCGGTTGTCGGCTTTGACGATATTCCGCATGCCGCGGCCTATGACCCGCCGATCACAACCGTCCGCCAACCCCGCCGCCGTCTGGGCGAACAGGCGATTGCTTTGCTTCTGGATCGTCTGGGATCAAAAACGCCGCCGTCGCACGGCGAAACCGGGCCGGTAATCATCCCGACCGAACTGATCGTCCGTCAAAGCACCGGCCCCTGCCCCGGTTAGCGGCCCCTCTTAGGCATCTGCAATCTCAGGCACCTCTAATCTCAGGCACTGGCAATCTTCTGCCACTCGCCCATGACGGAACGCGCGTTTCCTTCATGATCCTCGCCGGATTTGGCAATTTCAGAGGCAAAGATTTCAAACCGGATACCATTGGGATCGCGCATAAATAACCGGCGCGACTTGCCGTCATCTTCGCTGTGATACACCACCTTGTGCTGGAACAGATGGTTCTGCCAGGCGATCACATCGCGCGGCGCGGCACAGCGCAACCCGATATGAAACACATCATCGGGCATGTTTGGATCATCGGGATAAGGCCCGGTATCGGCCGGCCAGTCAAAGAAGGACAGGCGCGTGCCATCGGGCAGCGCATAGGTAATCAGCAAATAATCGGATTTCCACGACGGGCTATAGCCACTTTCCGCGTGGACCAGTGTTGCGCCCACCACTTTGGAATAAAAATGGTCGGTCGCCTCAAGATCGCGGGTCGGAAATGCAAGATGGTCGACACTTACAGGTGCAGGTGACATGGGGCCTCCTCCGTCTGAATGTATCCGTGTTACGGGCGCGACACCATGATGGTAATCATGAATGCGCCCCATGATCAACAGATGGGGCAATGGCCCTTCGAAATCAATGCGATTGCCCCTTGATCAAACCGTCATGAAACCACAACATGCACAGAGGCGCGAAATCGCCTAATAAAGGCGACATTGCAGTATTGACCGCCCCTGCCCCCGCTGCTATTGGGACGCAGCAAAACGCATTTGGCAAACCCGAAGGATGGAGGCATCTGATGAATGAATACAGTTTATCTGTCTCCGTCTATTGGATGACGCACCGTCAGGCTGACCACTAGAAAAGCCGGTTGCCCCCACCAATTTGGTGATTTTGCCCAAACCCGGAACCTGACAGCGTGATCGCGCGTTCCGAGTTCACCCGCATTCCCCGTGACATAGTTGTAGAGAGCCGTCCATGCCCGCAACGCCCTATTATCTGATCGACAAGTCCAAGCTTAAAAGCAACATGGAAAAGATCGCCTATGTGCGCGAACATTCCGGTGCCAAGGCGTTGCTTGCGCTGAAATGCTTTGCGACCTGGTCGGTGTTTGACTTCATGTCCGAATACATGGACGGCACCACGTCTTCGTCGCTCTATGAAGTCAAGCTCGGCCGTCAAAAATTCGGCAAGGAAACCCACGCCTATAGCGTCGCCTATTCCGATGACGAGATCGGCGAAGTCATTGAAAATGCCGACAAGATCATCTTCAATTCCATCAGCCAGCTCACCCGCTTTGCCGATCAGGCATCTGGCATCGTGCGTGGTCTGCGCCTGAACCCGCAGGTCTCGACCTCAAGCTTTGATCTCGCCGATCCGGCCCGCCCGTTCTCGCGTCTGGGCGAATGGGATGTCGCCAAGGTCGAAGCGGTGATGGACCGGATTTCTGGCTTCATGATCCACAATAACTGCGAAAACGCCGACTTTGATCTGTTTGATCAGATGCTGGGCAATATCGAGGAAAAGTTTGGCTCACTTCTGGCGCGCGTTGAATGGGTCAGCCTCGGCGGCGGCATCCATTTCACTGGTGAAAACTACCCGCTCGATAAATTCTGCGCGCGGCTCAAGGCGTTTTCCGAGAAATTCGGCGTGCAGGTTTATCTTGAACCCGGCGAAGCATCGATCACCAAAAGCACCACCCTTGAGGTCACGGTGCTGGATACCCTGTTTAACGGCAAGAACCTTGCCATCGTTGATAGCTCGATCGAAGCCCACATGCTTGATCTTCTGATCTATCGCGAAAATGCCAAGGTCCTGCCGAACACGGGTGATCACCCCTACATGATCTGTGGCAAATCGTGCCTTGCGGGTGACGTGTTTGGCGAATTTGATTTCGAAAACGAGATCAAGGTCGGCGACCGTATCTCCATCCAGGATGCGGCCGGTTACACCATGGTCAAAAAGAACTGGTTTAACGGGGTCGGCATGCCGTCCATCGTGATCCGGGAACTCGACGGAACAGAGCGCGTTGTGCGTGAGTTCACCTTTGACGACTACGTTTCGAGCCTTTCGTAAAAACACGAAAGCGCAGTTTTCATAGCGAACCGGGGAAGTGTTTCCCCACCTCTCAAAACAGGGGAGTTTTTGGCCCGACATGAAAAAGAATGTTCTGATTATCGGCGCAGGTGGCGTCGCCCAGGTCGTTGCACATAAATGCGCGCAGCATAATGACGTGCTTGGCGATATTCATATCGCATCGCGTACGGCATCAAAGTGCCAGTCCATCATCGACAGCATCCACGAAAAGAAAAACCTTAAAGAGCAAGGCGTTCTTGAAGGTCACGCGCTCGATGCAACCGATGTCGATGCAACCGCGGCCCTGATCGAAAAAACCGGCTGCCAGATCGTCATTAATGTCGGCTCTGCCTTTATCAACATGCCGGTCATGTCGGCCTGCATCAAAACCGGTGTCGCCTATCTCGATACCGCCATCCATGAAGAGCAGGACAAAATCTGCGAAACCCCGCCATGGTATGCCAACTATGAATGGAAGCGCCGCGAAGAATGCGAAGCCGCTGGCACGACCGCAATCCTTGGTGTCGGCTTCGATCCGGGTGTAGTGAACGCCTATGCCAAACTGGCTGTCGAAGATTACTTCGATAAAATTGACTCGATCGACATCATCGACATCAATGCCGGCAGCCACGGCAAATACTTTGCCACCAACTTCGACCCGGAAATCAACTTCCGCGAATTCACCGGCACGGTCTATTCCTGGCAGGACAGCAAATGGCAGGCCAACAAGATGTTCGAAGTCAAAAAGATCTGGGACATGCCGGTTGTCGGCGAAAGCCAGACCTTCATGACCGGCCATGACGAAGTCCATTCCCTGTCCCAGAACCTTGACGTGCCCAACGTCCGCTTCTGGATGGGCTTTGGCGATCACTACGTCAATGTCTTCACGGTCCTGAAAAACATCGGCCTGCTGTCCGAAAAACCGGTCACCACGGCCGAGGGCCTCGAAGTCGTGCCGCTCAAGGTCGTCAAGGCCTGCCTGCCGGACCCAAGCTCCTTGGCACCGGACTATACCGGCAAGACCTGCATCGGTGATCTGGTCAAGGGTACGAAAGACGGCAAGGAAACCGAAGTCCTGATCTATAACGTGGCGGACCACAAGGACGCCTACAACGAAGTCGGAAGCCAGGGCATTTCCTATACCGCAGGCGTGCCGCCCGTCGCGGCTGCAATGCTGATCGCAACCGGCGAGTGGGACGTGAAAAAGATGGCAAACGTCGAAGAACTGCCATCCAAACCGTTCCTCAACCTGCTCAACGGCATGGGTCTTCCGACCCGCATCAAGGACGCCAACGGCGACCGCGCACTCGACTTCTCCTAAGCGCACCTCACAAAATACAAACGAAATGGCGGGCACACATTGCCCGCCATTTTGCGTTTTTGATAAGGTCGTCATTCCCGCGCAGGCGGGAATCCCGCGCCATTCGAACCGCGATAGATTCCAGATCTCAGGCGCGTCGCCAACTGACGATCACACCACACATCACCAGAACGGCTCCAAACCCGGCCACGGCGGCAAAGCCGAACCCGGCATATATCGGTCCCATGATCATCGGCCCGGCAAACACGGCCGAATAGGTCACCGCACTATTAAGCCCCATCACCGCCCCGCGCGCATCAGACGCCTGACGGTTCAGCGACACCACCATCGCATTCAGACCAAGCTGATTAAGCATCCCCCAAATGGCGGTTCCGGCCATGGCGCTGGTCTGGCTTTGCAGGGTCAATCCCCAGGTGGCATAGCTTGTCGCAATCGCCAGCAACACCAGACACAAATACCCGCGGGTAATTTTGGGCGATATCACCCCCAAAACAAATCCCATGACGCCAAACCCCACGCCATAGGCCATGACAAACATACCGCTGCCCTGTGCTGACAGGTCAAAGGCCGTGCGCACACCGACCCCGAAAAACGCAAAACAGCCGTAAAACGCCGTCATATAAACCAGCATCACTGCCAGCAATTGCCACACACCCGGCAGCCGAAATGCGCGTAAGGGCGATGTCCGCTTGCTCATCCCGCCGCGCACATCCGACAGCAACATCACCAGAATACCGGCCACCAGGACCGACAACCCGGCCATCAGGAAATAAACCATCCGCCAGCCAAGATGCTCAGTAATGAACGCCGCGGCGGGGACTGCCACCACCAATGATAACGCCCACCCGGTCAGAACCACACCAAGCCGTGCTGCCTCGCGCCCCTTGGGGGCTGTGGCGGTGACCGTGGCATAGGATCCCGGCAACAACACACCAACCGCCACCCCGGCCAGCGCCTGCGACAGGCACAGCCACATCCAATGCTGGCTGAGCGCGCTTGAAACCTGCGCCACCGCCAATAAAAGGGCCGCACCGCCCAAAACACGCCCGACCGACATCCGGTCAATCATCCCAGCCAGGGTCAGCGCCGATAGGGCCGTCGCCGCCCCGAACGCCGAAATCGCCCAGGCCACGTGATAGGGCTGCGTCGAAAGCCCGCCTGCAACTTCGGACAGGATCGGGCTTAAAACAAACGAATTCGACCCGACAAGCAACACCGCGCCAAGCAGGGCCAGAACCTTTACTTGCCGTATGGCATTCGGATTAATCTCGGCATTTTGGTCTGTCATCATGCCATGAGATAGGGTTTTCCCTGTTTTAGGCAAGGAAATTCAATACTTAGCAGATAAAAACGAGGTCCGTTCGCTAACGGAACCATCCCCAACCAGATTGCCGATGTTCGCATCACACACCGCCTTGGATAAAGTAACGGCGCGAGTCACCGTCCAACAAGCCAAAACACACAGCCCACGCCCGGCAACACAAAGGTTTGCGCCGCAAAATACGGCGCGCACTGAATTCTATACCTTTGGTTGATGAATTTACGCAGAAGGCTTGGCGTGCATGAATTACACGCGATTTTTCCCCACCCTTGCGGGTAGCCTGACCCCGCTGCCGCGTTGCAAAATAAATCGTTCAAAATCAACTGTTTGACAACCGAAAGCGGTTTCGGATAGCGTTTCCCTGTTCCGAAAGCGGTTTCGGAGCATCAAACACCGTCAAAAAGGCGGTGAAAAGCAGTAGAGCCTGTTGCATTAAATTTGCTTCGCTTTGTTTGTTTTTGGTGTGTCGTTTGGCAAGGCACAGCGTGCAGAGCGATGCGGCGCATCGGTCAAACGGTGTAACGCCGCGAAACGCCGCCAAAAACAAACCCTGTGGGCCGGGACATTCTTCCGCCCCGCAGCGTCAAGGTCCTTTTACCGTAGCCCCGCTACGCACAGCGGACCTTTCTTTGCCGGACAGAAGGATGTCCTCGGCAAAGTGAGGCAAATTTGATGCAACAGGCTCTAACGAAGACACTCAGGGAGGTTCCGTGCCGCGCGTTCGGAAGCAAAACGAAACCATGTCGATTGCCCGGCTGGCCAAACATCTTGGTTTGTCCGAGGGAACCGTTTCGCGCGCGCTTAACAATTATCCCGATATCGCTGAAAAGACCGTCGCCCGTGTGCGCAAGGCCGCCGATGAGCTGGGCTATCGCCCCTCGACCACCGCACGGCGTCTTGCCCGTGGTGTTGTTGAAACCATCGGCTTTGTCCTGCCTGCGCGTGACGGTCATCAGATTGATCCGTTTCTGGCCGAAATTCTCGACGGGCTTGCCACCGAACTGGCCCTGTCTGACTGGGACTTGCTGGTCTCGGCCGTCCCTGATGGTCATGACGAGGTCGAAGTCATGGACCGCCTGATCCAATCAGGCAAGGTCGGCGGCTTTGTGGTTGCCCGCACCAAACGCCATGATCCGCGCATCGATTTCCTGCGCACATCCCATATCCCGTTTGTGGCCCAAGGCCGCACCGAAAACTGTGACGATTACGCATGGCTTGATATCGACAATGAAAAGGCCTTTGTCGATGCGGTGAATTACCTTGTCGGCCTTGGCCATCGCAAAATCGCCTATCTCGGCGGCGATCCCGAACTTAATTACGCCTGGCAACGCCGCGCGGGATATCTTGCCGCGACCAAGGCCAATGGCTGCGATATCGCGCCGGGCTACATGCATGACGGCATCACCAACGAACTGGCTGCCCGCGAGGCCGTTTTGGAAATTCTCAAACTGCCCGATCATCCGACCGCCATTTTGTGCGTCACCGATGCCGTTGCCATCGGCGCGATCCATGCGCTGGCCCATGCCGGTATCGACGTCGGATCGGAAATGTCCGTGATTGGTTTTGATGGCCTGCCGATGGGCGAGGCCATTCATCCCGGCCTGACCACCATGAGCCAGGCCAGCTATCAGATCGGCCGTGAAGTCGGGCGGATCGTTGTTGCGCAGGCGAACAAGGCAAATTCGCCTGCATCCGTATTTTCCCAAATCCTGTGGGAAGCATCGCTGACCGTCCGTGGGTCAGCCAACCCGCCAGCATTGAAGCTGGCCGCAAATGCCAAGGGAGGCATCTCATGAAAACAAGGTCTATACCAACGGCTCGGATTCCTGATCGGTTTGATGGAGGCAAACTCGTCCAGGCGGCGAGGCGCGTCGCGCCGGTCATATCGGGGATATGGGCAAGCGACGGAACGCAGCCGATGGGCGAGTTTGCCCCACCCAAAGGGCTGTCTTGTCGCGCCCTCTGGACATCGTTGTGTCACGCTTTTGGTCATAAAGACCACGGCGCGAAACACGCCTCGCCAGCAGACGCGACAAGACAGTCCAACCGGTCAGGAATCCGAGCCGTTGGTATTGCACGTGCTTTAACGCTTGCTGCCGCTGGTCTGCTGGTTTCCACCAGCATCGCCAGTGCGCAACTGCGGTTCTGGACCACCGAAGAACAACCCGAACGCCTGGCCAAGCAAGAAGAAATGGCCAAGGAGTTCGAAGCCAAAACCGGCACCTCTGTCGAAGTCATTCCGGTCACTGAAACCGAACTTGGCACGCGTGCCACCGCGGCCTACGCCGCCGGTGACTTGCCAGACGTCATTTATCTGACCCTGCAATATGTCCTGCCCTGGTCCGAGGCCGGCATCCTCGATACCGAGGCCAATAACGAAGTCGTCAACCAGCTGGGCAAGGATACCTTCGCACCGGCCGCACTCAGCATGGCTGATTTCGATGGCGAAGTTGCCGCAGTGCCATCAGATGGCTGGACCCAGATGGTGCTTTATCGCAAGGACCTGTTTGACGAAGCCGGCCTGGAGGCCCCCAACACCTACGCCAATATCGTCAAGGCCATCGAAGCCCTGCACAATCCGCCTGAAATGTATGGCTTCGTCGCTGCGACCAAGATCGACGAAAACTTCATGAGCCAGGTGCTCGAACATGTCTTCCTGGCAAACGGCGCGACCCCGGTGGCCGCCGATGGCTCGGTCGGCTTTGACAAGGCAAAGCTCGTCGAGGCGCTTGAGTTTTATAAAAAACTCGCCGACGCATCGCCCCCCGGTGATCTGTACTGGAAACAGTCGCGCGAGGTTTACTTCGCAGGCAAAGCAGCGATGATCATCTGGTCGCCCTTCATCCTTGATGAACTGGCAGGCCTGCGCGACAGTGCGCCGCCCACCATCAATAACGACCCGACCTCGGGCGAGCTTGCCTCTAAAACCGGTGTTGTCACCCGCCTGATGGGCCCGTCCAATCCGAATGGCGCGGCCTGGGGTGACATCCGCTATTTCGGTATCACCAATGATGCCGATACCGACCCGGCAGAGGAATTTGTCAAATTCTCGCTCGGTGAAGGTTACACCAGCACCCTTTCCATCGCACCCGAAGGCAAATTCCCGGTCCGTCATGGCACCGCCGACAATCCGGATGAATTTGTTAAGGCATGGTCGACCCTGCCGGTTGGTGTGGACCGCAAAAAGCCGCTGTCAGAGCTCTATGACCCGGCCGTCATCACCGATATCGTATCCGGTCTTGAAACCGCAAACCGTTGGGGTGTTGCCGAAGGCCAGTTGGCCAAGGCATCGCGCATCATCAACAGTCAGGTCATCAATCGCCGTGTGCGCGAATTCATCGATGGCGAACGTGATGCCGATGCAACTGCTGATCTGATCAACGAAGAAGTCAGCAACATCGAATAAACGATCTTGATCCGGGGCGCAGATTATCACCGCGCCCCGGATTTCCGATTTTCACAACGGATTTCAAGACGATGGCCCCTTCCAACTCAACCGCTCAACCCCCGGCAACCAGCCAGCCGCGCAAAGGCAAACTGGGCCCGATGGCCCGGCGCGAAGCACGGCTTGCCCTTTGGATGCTGGCCCCGACATTTCTGATTGTCATGGGCATTGTCCTGTTTCCGTTGCTGGCCAATTTCTGGATTTCGGTCAAGCCGGTCACACTATCGGATTTGCGCCCGCCAACCCCGGTGGTGTCCGAACGGGTCCGGGGCGATTTTGACATCGCCGGACAGGAATTTGAAATCCAGTATCGCCTTCGCAATTCATCGCGCGACGGCGATATCACCGACGTCGTCCTGACCGATACATTGCCCGCGGGCATTACGGTCACTGATCCGGGGGATGTCTGTACGGTCACGGGGTCTGAGGTCCGCTGTGCGCTTGATGGTCTTCCGGCTGGTGAACGCACCCGGCTTAAAATGACCGCTGTGGCTGATGAAACGTTTGCCGCCAACCCCGTCTCGCCGCGTGACAGCGAACCAACCGTCACCGGCACGGCTGAAAACATTCTGACCAACAGTGAATTCACCCTTGATAACTTCGCGCGGATATTTGATTCCCACGAATTCTGGTCGGTGCTGTGGGTGACGATCACCTACACCGTCTTTGGCACTTTGGGCGCACTGGTTCTGGGCCTGTTTGCCGCACAAATGCTCAACAAACCATTTGCCGGGCGGTCGATCATTCGCGGGCTTTTCCTGTTTCCCTATGTCGCCCCCGTGATCGCAGTCGCCTTTACCTGGGTGATCCTGCTTGATCCGTTCAATGGCACCTTCAATGCCATCTTGCAGCGCATGAACCTTGCCGACGAAGGCGTAAACTTCTTTGGTCAACGCGACATTCCCATTGATGTTTTTGGGCTCACCATCGATTTCCCGCTGGCCTTGGCAACGGTGATTGCCTTTGAGGCATGGCGCTATTTCCCGCTGTCCTTCCTGTTCATTCTGGCCCGCATGCAGTCGATTTCATCAGATATGTACGAGGCCGCCGAGGTCGATGGCGCCACGCCGCTCCAACAGTTCTGGCACATTTCCCTGCCGCAACTTCTGGGCATTCTGTCGACCCTGTTCCTGCTGCGCTTCATTTGGACGTTCAACAAGTTTGACGACATCTTCCTTCTGACCGGCGGGGCGGCGGGCACGCGCACACTGACAGTCGATGTCTATGAACAGGGCTTTGCCCTGTCCAACCTCGGGGCCGGGGCGGCAGTGGCAGTTGCCATCTTTATCCTGCTTCTGGTGTTTGCCGTGTTCTATTTCAAATTCGTCCATCGGGAGGATTCGTAATGCGTATCGGTACGGGTCTTCTTCTGGGTCTGCTGACCGGATTGCTTTGGGGCACGATTGCGGTTGCCCTCACCGGCATTTCACTGACCCTGATCACCGGCCTTCCGGCCACACCGATCATCTCGGCAGGTGCGCTTGGCGGGGCAGTCAATGCCGCCATCATCATGCTGCGCGCGCCCGCAGATCGCACACCGGGGCTTTATCTTGTCGCCTTTGCTGGCGTTATCATAACCATGATGCTGGTGTCCTTTGGCGCACCGTTCAGTCTGGCCTTCTCTGAAAGTTCGCTTATTCAGGCCTTCGGCGTCGGGTTGATTGCGCTTGCCGTGACCTTTGCCAACCGCGCAGTGCTGATCGACATTCAGTCGGGCATGCTCAAACGCTACAAAATTGATCTGGTGATTGTCCGAACGCTTAAGGGCTTTGGCTTTGTGTTCTTTAGCGTGATCGTCATCCTGCCATTTTATGTGATGGTGATGACCAGCCTGAAAAACCAGCAGGATCTGTTCCTGAACCCGCTGGATCTGTCGATTGATCTGACACAGGGCGCTGCCAGCCTGTTTGACAGCTATGTCGAACTGTTTACCAAGTTCAATTTTGGCCGCTTCCTGCTGATTTCGACCATCGTGTCGGTCTGCACCGTTTTGATCACGCTGGCCTTCTCGATCCCCGGCGCCTATGCGGTGGCGCGTTTGAAGTTCCCCGGACAAACGGTACTTTCAAGTTCGATCCTGCTGATCTATCTCGTGCCAATGATCGTTCTGGTCATCCCGCTTTATGCCGTGTTCAGCCAGCTTGGCCTGCGCAATACGGTGGTTGGCCTTCTGATCGTCTATCCGGCCACCACGGTCCCCGTGGCGCTTTACATGCTGCAGGGTTATTTCCGCGGCCTTCCGGCCGAACTGGAAGAAGCCGGTCTGATGGATGGTTTGTCGCGCATTGGCGTCATCTGGAAAATCACCCTGCCACTCGCCTTGCCGGCCCTGGCATCGGTGTCGCTTTATGTCTTCATGATCGCCTGGAACGAATTCCTGTTTGCCTTCATGTTCCTCGATGATCCCGACATCTTCACCCTGTCGCGCGGGGTGGTATCGCTCAATTCATCCGAAGTTCCGCGTCAACATCTGATGGCCGGTGCGGTGATCGCAACGGTTCCGATCCTGGTCATTTTCCTGTGGTTTGAACGTTTCCTTGTGCAGGGCCTCACCGCCGGGAGTGTCAAAGGATGAGCCAGATGAGTCAGATGAGCCAGATGCGCCTATCCCTCGATCAGCTTACGGGTACTAACAGACGTGCGGCCGACATCCTTCTTGGCAATGATCGCGGCGGCTATACCGTGCCAAGTGCCAAGCTCTATCCTTTCCAGTGGAACTGGGATAGTGCGCTGGTCGCGCTTGGCTTTTCGGTGTTTGATTCTGATCGCGCTTGGCAGGAAGTCGAAAGCCTGCTTTCCGCGCAATGGGACAACGGCATGGTGCCGCACATCATTTTCTGGAAGGAGGAAAAAAGCTACTTCCCCGGACCGGAACAGTGGGGCACGACCGATATTGCCAAAACCCCGCCAACATCGGGCATCACCCAGCCACCGGTTGCGGCAACCGTGATCGAACGGCTTCTGGCCGAAGACATTGATGCCCATCGCGACCGCGCAGCAAAACTTCTGCCCAAACTTGATCGCTGGCATCAATGGTTTCTCGATGCCCGTGACCCGGATGGGCGCGGTGTGGTTGCCATTATGCATCCATGGGAAAGTGGCCGCGATAATTTGCCCGACTGGGATCGCCCGCTTTCGTTCATCGATACCACCGGTGTTGGCACCTATCACCGCCGCGATACCGATATCGTCAATAAGGACGAACGTCCGAAAAACGACGACTACGATCACTACATGGCGCTGGTCCGGTTTGGTCGTGATTGCAATTGGAACACCGACCACATCGCGCGTAACTGCCCGTTCTGGGTCGCCGAACCGGGCATGAACGCCATCCTGCGCCGGGCCGAGCGCGACCTGATCAATATGGCAACGCTTCTGGGCCAGGACGATATCGCCGCCCGCGCCACCGCCCGCCTCGCCCGTCTTGATGCCGGGTTTGAACAGCTTTGGTCTGAAACGGTTGGCGGCTATGTCACGCTTGATCTCAGGCGCGATGAACACGCCACCGGCCTGACATCGGGAAGCTGGCTTGCGATGTTTGCCGGGCCTGTCGAACCGGCGCGCGCAACCAAGATGGCGGCAACCCTGACCTACTGGCTGTCGCAGGTCAAACACGGGGTTCCAAGTTTTGATCCCAATCATGAACTGTTTGATTCCATTCGCTATTGGCGCGGTCCGGTCTGGGCGATGATCAACTGGATGATCGCCACCGGATTGATCGAACATGGCGAAACCGATCTTGCCGATCGCATCCGGCGTGACACGCAGGCGCTTATCGACCAATCCGATTTTCGTGAATATTTCTGCCCGGTGACCGGCCGTGGTGGCGGGGGAACGGATTTTTCGTGGACGGCATCGATGTCGCTTTATTGGGCGGCCCGTCCCGAAACTTTGCCCATCACCCCACACCTTTCCCAAACCGGCACCGCAGATCAGGAGAACACATAAAATGGGCCAGATCGAACTTAAAGGCATCCGCAAATCATTTGGCGGGATTGATGTCATCAAGGGCATCGATCTTCAGATCAATGAAGGTGAGTTGGTGATTTTTGTCGGCCCGTCCGGCTGTGGTAAATCAACGCTCTTGCGCCTGATTTCAGGCCTTGTTGAGGCATCCGATGGCCAGATCCTGATTGATGGCGATGACGTCACCGGCAAACCACCGGCCGAACGTGAACTCTCGATGGTGTTTCAATCCTATGCCCTTTATCCGCATAAATCGGTACGCGAAAATATGGGCTTTGCCCTGACCGTTGCCGGCATGCCAAAGGCCGAAATCACCCAAAAGGTCGATGAAGCCGCCGCAACGCTCAAACTCGAAGACTATCTGGATCGCAAACCCAAGGCACTGTCAGGCGGCCAACGCCAGCGTGTGGCGATTGGCCGGGCGATTGTCCGCGAACCGCGCGCCTTCCTGTTTGACGAACCGCTCTCCAACCTTGATGCGGCATTGCGTGTGGAAATGCGCCTTGAAATCGCCCGCCTGCATCAGAAACTCGGTGCCACCATGGTCTATGTCACCCATGACCAGGTCGAGGCCATGACGCTTGCCGACAAGATCGTCGTTCTGCAGGCCGGCCAGATCGAACAGATCGGCACCCCGCTTGATCTCTATCGCCATCCGGGCAACCTGTTTGTCGCCCAGTTCATCGGCTCACCAAAAATGAATGTGGTCGACTGCACCGGCACGGGCACGGCACTGACATTTGGCAACGGCAACACATCCGATATTGCCCGCAATGCCGAAGGCGCCACCAAGATGGGCATTCGCCCCGAACATATGGCGCTTTGTGACGCCAATGACACTAGTGATGCCTCCAAGGCCATCCTGACCGGCCAGATCGATGTCATGGAACATCTCGGCTCCGACAGCTTCGCCTATGTCAATGTGCCCGATGTCGGCCTGTTTACCGTCCGCATTGTCGGTCATTCCGACGCCAAGGAAGGCGACATGGTCGGCCTGCATTTCGCATCCGGCGATGTCCATCTGTTCGACGCATCGGAAAAAACCATCCCGGCATGACCAAACCCGCATGCCGGATTTTCGATTTGGGCGTCATTTTAATCCTCATACAATTAAAATGACGTCCAATATCGGGCTTTGCGCCCGATGTCTGACTTTTCACCAATATTGAATAATGGGCCTGGTTATTCATTTTAATCGAATACCCAAAAACCTTCTTTTTGCGCTATTTCAGCGACCCCAAAACCGCCAGACTTTCATAGCGTTTGATATAGGGTTCATGAAAAACCCGATCGACAAAGGCGCTGTATTCTTCCATGTCGCTGACCTGAATGCGCAGCACAAAATCATGCGCGCCTGTCACATGATGACACTGCACAACTTCAGGCATTCTGCCGAATTCCTCACGCATCAGCATATACCGGTCCGGGCGGTCGCGCTCCATGGTCAGAAGCACGATCACCATCATCTTCTTGCCAAATACCTTGGGCGACACGATCGCAACGTCGCGCTCAATCACCCCGGTTTCACGCAGGCGCTGCACCCGGCGCAAACAGGCCGCCGATGAAAGACCAACTTTCGCGGACAGCTCATTACCTGTTAAGCGACTGTTTTCCTGCAACAATTCCAGCAGGCGATAGTCAAATTTATCGAGTTCCGCCAAGGTCCAATATCCCAAACGACGCTGTAACAACCTTCGGATAAACATGACCGAAGCAGCCAGCGAAAGAAAATCGTTTTTACAGATTCTTTGCGAAAATCTCGCACGGATTTGCGAACTTTGCGCGCCGTTTCACATAATCCAGACGTAAATTGTTTGTGGGTCCGAAGGAAACTTTGTCCCCTTATTAGCAAACAAACTAGCGAGCCAGCATCATGCCAGCACAGTTTACAAATGGATCCCTCGTCGCCACCACCAATGTCGCGCCGGTATCAGGCGTAACCATCTGGCGCTGGCTCGTCCTTTTCCCGCGCAAATGGGCACAAGCCTACAAGGTCGCCCGTGATGCGGAAATGCTCCGCAATGCCCCGCGCGAAGTGCTTGAAGACATCGGCATTGCCCGCAAAGACGTCGCGTTCGTCTGCGAACATGGTCACCTGCCGAGATAACGACCTCCCTCATTAACGGTCATCAGGCGCCCCACCTGACGGACCGGCTTTAAAAGCCTGTCGGTGTCCCATGCACTGGCGGGCTTTTTGTTTTGATCACTTACTCCGCTACGGCCCGCGCCATCCGCCTTAAATCCCTTGGCAGACTGCCTGTATTGCCCTGCGACCGGCCGGGAGATCGCCATCACATCGCTACCAGATCACGCATTCCGGGCGTTTACCGCTTGGTTACCTGCCCCCACGCGATGATCAGGCATAACAAGCCAAAAGAGAGATGAGGCGGTCATGCAATATCAGCTTAAGATCAATGGAGAATCCCGTACCGTTGATGTCGAACCGGGCACCCCGCTGCTTTGGGTTCTGCGCGACGAACTGGAACTTACCGGCACCAAATTTGGTTGCGGCGTTGCCTATTGTGGTGCCTGCACCGTGCATGTCGACGGTTACCCGACCCGTTCCTGCCAGACCTTTGTCGAGGATGCGGTCGATAGCGAAATCACCACCATCGAAGGTGCGACCGACAAGGTCGCCAAGGCGGTTCAGGCCGCCTGGCAGGAAAAAGATGTCGTGCAGTGCGGCTGGTGTCAGTCCGGTCAGATCATGTCGGCCATCGGCCTTTTGACCGAAAACCCCAATCCGACCGATGAGGAAATCAAGGATTACATGTACGGCAATGCCTGCCGCTGTGTGACCTATGTCCGCATCAACGAAGCCATCAAGCTCGCATCTGAAAAGCTGGAGGCCTAAGCCATGAACATCAGTGTATCCCGTCGCGGCTTCCTTAAGGGATCGGCCGCAGGCGCCACAGCCCTTTTCGTCGGTGTGAATGCCAAGGGTGTTCTGGCTGCCGGAAGCTCGGCTGCGGCAAATACCGACCTGAACCCATTTGTCAAAATTGATGCCGACGGTGTTGTCACCGTCATCATCAAACATTTCGAAATGGGTCAGGGCACGACCACCGGCCTGACCACCCTGGTCGCCGAAGAAATCGATGCCAACTGGGACAGCGTCAAAACCGATTTCGCACCGGCCGATGATGTCCGCTACAAGAACCTGTTCTTTGGCGCGCAGGGGACCGGTGGTTCGACCTCGATTGCCAATTCATTCATGCAGTACCGCGAAGCTGGTGCTGCCGCGCGCGATCTGCTTGTCCGTGCTGCGGCCCAAAGCTGGGGTGTAGATGCATCAACCATCTCTGTTGAGAACGGCGTCATTTCATCGGGGGGCAATTCCGGGCACTTTGGCGAATTCGTTGCGATCGCAGCAACCCTTGACGCCGTTGAAAAGCCGACGATCAAGACCCCGGATCAGTTCAAACTGATTGGCAACGAAAAGCTCCATCGCAAGGACAATCACGGCAAGACCACCGGGACCGCGATCTTTGCCATGGATGTCAATCTGCCCGGCATGATCTATGCCGCGATCATGCACAGCCCGAAATTCGGTGGCACTGTTGTATCCTTCGATGACAGTGCGGCAAAGGATGTCGGTGGTTTCATCGCCGCACAGGTCCTGCCAAACAAGGCCGGTGTGGTTGCCTTTGGCAAAAACACCTGGTCGGCATTCCAGGCGCGTGATGCGCTTTCGGTTGAATGGGACTTCAGCGTTGCTGAAACCCGCAGCACCGATGCCCTGATCGCAGCCCATCAGGCCCTGCTTGATGAAAAACCGGAATTCGAAATCGGTCACGAAATCACGACCGAGAATGTTGCACCCTTGATCGAAGGTGCGTCAAAAACCATCGAGGCTGACTTCACCTTCCCGTATCTGGCGCATGCGTCAATGGAATCGCTGAACTGCACGATTGAGCCAACCGATTTTGGCGTGCGTGTCCATGACGGTTGTCAGTTCCCGACCATCACCCGCCCGACGGTTGCAGCGATCCTTGGGCTTAAGCCCGAACAGGTCGAAATCAAGACGTTATATGCCGGTGGTTCGTTTGGCCGTCGCGCCAACCCGACCGCGGATTACAATGCCGAGGCTGCCATGGCCTTTGCCGTTTCGGGCAAGAAAGTCCCGGTCAAACTGGTCTGGAGCCGCGAAGACGACATGAAGGGCGGTTATTACCGCGCTATGTCGGCACACCGGGCAAAGATTGGCCTTGATGCGGATGGCAAGATCGTCGGATGGGACCATCGCCTTGCGATCAAGTCGATCATGAAAGGCACAAGCTTTGAGGGAATGATGGTCCGTGACGGGGTTGATGCGACCTCTGTCGAAGGCGTTTCCGAAAGCCTTTATGCCATCCCGAACCAGGCCATCGGCCTGACGGACTTCCATAACCCGGTGCCGGTTCTTTGGTGGCGTTCGGTGGGACATACCCACACCGCCTATGCCATGGAAACCCTGATGGATATGGTCGCAGCCGAAAGCGGTCAGGACCCGATCGAACTGCGCCTGTCGATGCTGGACGCAGCACAGCCAAACCAGGCCCGCATGATTGAAGCCATCAAGCACGTGCGTGAAATTTCCGGATGGAAAGAAGGCGACAAGCGCGGCTTTGCCTGCCACTTCTCGTTCAATACCTGCGTCGCGGTTGTGGCGGATGTCTCGGTCGATGACACCAGCGTGCATATCAACAAGCTGTTCATGGCGGTTGAATGCGGTGTGGCTGTAAACCCCGATGTCATTCGCGCACAGATGGAAGGCGGGGCCGGCTACGGCCTGACAGCGATCTTGCGCAATCAGATCACCCTGACCGACGGTGAAGTCGATCAGTACAACTTCCCGGATTACGAATTGCTTCGTAATCCCGAAATGCCCGAAGTCGAGGTCGCCATCGTTCCATCGAACGGTGCACCGACCGGCGTTGGCGAGCCGGGTCTGCCCCCAACCGGGCCGGCCGTTGCCAATGCGATCTTTGCGCAAACCGGCACGCGGATCCTGGATCTTCCCATGACCAAGGCTGGTTTCGACTTCGTGTAAGAGATAACTGCTCGGGGAATCATTTTCCCCCATCCCCCACCCCGTGGTTTCCCGGGCAGTTACCCTTTTGCTGAAAGGGCGAGGAATATGACCAATCAACTTTCTGCAATGCTTGGCATCTGGCAGGAAAACCGTGACAGCACTGAATGGGTGCTGGGAACGGTTTATCGCACCGAGGGATCTGCTTATCGCAAGGCCGGTGCCATGATGCTGATCAACGGTCACGGGCAACAGTTCGGACTACTCAGCGGTGGCTGCCTTGAGGCCGACATTATCCGCAATGCACGCAGGGCGATGGTGACCGGCAAGCCTGTCACGTTGACCTATGACGGCACTGACGAAGATGATCTGTCATTCAAACTTGGCGTGGGATGCGGCGGCACGGTCTATATCATGCTCCAGCCACTTTCTGCCTGGAATGATCTGGGCCTTGGCGATCTGTATGAAGCCCTGCAAAAACGTCAAAGCGGCGTCTATTTCCAGAAAATCGATGCAGTCGAAGGCTATTTCGAGGCTGGCGTGATTTATGGGCAACGCCCGGCCCATATTGAAAACCGTGAAGACGGCAATTGGCTGGTGACACCGATCCAGCCTGAACCCCATGTTCTTGTGGTGGGCGGTGGCCTTGATGCCCGCCCGGTGATTGGCATTGCCCATCAGATGGGCTGGCAAACAACGCTGGTCGATCCGCGCCCGGCAAATGCCCGGGCGGAGCATTTCCCGACAGCAGGCAAAATTCTGCGCAAGATTGATGGTGATTTGGCAACCTATGTGACCGATCACAAAGTCGATGCAGTTATTCTGATGGCTCATAGTGTTAGCATTGATGCCGCGGCCCTTACGGTGCTTTGTGATGCACCGATCAAACATCTGTCCGCCCTTGGTCCACGCCATCGGTTTCGCGATGTTCTGAACGAAGCTGGCATTTCGAGGAACGATCTGGCATTTGATGTTTCAAGTCCGGCCGGTCTCGATATCGGCGGACAACTTCCTGAAAGCATTGCTCTTTCGATGTTGTCAGGCATTCATGCCGCCCTGTTCAAGCAATCAGCGGCGCCGGCCCTGGCACAAGCCGCCGAGTAATGCGACCTTGATGATGACGCCACGCACAGACATCCCGAGACCGAAACTGGCCACGCTTCTTCTGGCGGCCGGGCAAAGTGCGCGCTTTGGCGGGCGTAAGCAGCTTGCCGATATCAAGGGCAAACCCATGATCGAACATGCGCTTGATGCCCTGTCAGGGATGCCAACATCTGACACCTTTGTGGTTCTTGGTGCCTATGGCGATGAAATCGCGCCACGTCTCAATAACGGCGTGATCCTCATCACCAATGACAAGTGGGCCACGGGGATGGGAAGCTCGATTGCGTGCGGCATGACGAAAATCGCGACCAACGGCGGATATGATGGCGTTTTGATTGCCCTGTGTGATCAGGTCAATCTGACCGGCGATGATTACACCCGATTGATCACGGCCTTTGACGGCAAACAGATTGTCGCAACCCGGCACAGCGATGGAATGGGTGTGCCCGCAATTTTTCCAAAATCTGTCTTTGATGATTTGCAAAGCCTTGCCGGGCCGATTGGCGCGCGCAAAATCATCGACAGACATGCCGATAACGTGATGGCCGTATCACTTGTAAATGCCGCACTTGATATCGATACCCAAGATGATCTGAAGCAAGTGACAGACTAACTTATATGCCAAACCGGGTAGCGGCTTGTTTCCTGCTGACCCGTCGGCTGAATTGCGGCATGCTTGCATGTCTTGAAAAACGAGATGACGTGAATGAAAGCAACCGCCCACATCATGGTCCTTTTGGTCGAGGACAACATGGATATCGCCGCCACCGTCAGTGACTATCTGACGATTGAAGGCGTTGAATGCGACCATGCCTATGATGGTGAAACCGCCTATCAGATGGCGCTGACCGGCGAATATGACGTCATCCTGCTTGATCTGATGTTGCCATTCCGTGATGGCATCAGCATCTGCAAGGCGCTGCGCGACGAAGGGGTGGACACCCCGGTTCTTATGCTGACCGCGCGCGATACACTTGATGACAAAATCGAAGGCTTCCACGCCGGGGCGGACGATTATCTGGTCAAACCGTTTGAGCTTGAAGAGCTTCTTTTGCGCACGCGTGTTTTATCGCGTCGACGCAGTGGCGAGGTAAGGCGTTTCTCGCTTGGTGACCTGCTTATTGATTTTGAAAACCGTTCCGTGGTGCGGGCTGGTCAGAATATCAGTGTATCGCCAACGGGTTGGACCATTTTGGAGGTTCTCGCGCAAAACAGTCCGCAGGTTGTAACCCGTTCTCGCCTGTCGATGGCGCTCTGGCAAGGCGATCCACCTGATACCAATGCGCTGAAGACACATCTTTACAAACTGCGTCATCGGATCGACAAACCGTTTGAGCAAAATCTGATTCACACCATTCCGGGCCAGGGCGTGGCCCTTCGCGAGCAGCCGCTATGAGCACATGTTGCGCACCCAAGACCCGATCCTTTTCCCGCTTTGTGCGCAATTATGTGCTGCTGGGTCTGGTGATTACGCTCGTGCTTTATACGGTGGTCGTCAATTTCTACATGCTGTATGGCAAGTGGATGGTGGCGTCCTTCCAGCTGCAGGTCATTGCCGAACAGTATGACAATGAACTGGCCGAAAACCGCGAAGCCCCCTTGCCCAAGGGTTTCAATATTGAAACCTTCACCGGGTTTGATCAGCTGCCGGCAGAATTGCGCGCGCATGCAACGCCAGACGATCTTGAGATTGGCGAGCTTTTCTACATTAACACCGACAAGTATGCCGCCGAAGAAAACCCGGAAAATCCGGTCTTTCTGGTCTTCCCCTATCAGCTGCGCAATGGGGATGACATCCTGATCCTGCAGACCTATCACGCCGGGGATGAAGACAGCATCTATTTCGTGCGCCTGCACAAGCTGGCCCTGTTATCGATCCCGTTTGCCATGGCGGTTGTCGGCATCTTTGCCTGGTTCCTGTGGGTGATTGGCAAACGCCTGACCAAGCCATCCGAGAACCTTCAGAACTGGGCCAACAATCTGACCGCAGATAACCTGCGCGAACCGATCCCGGATTTCGGGTTTGAAGAGCTGAATGACGTTGCCCATGAACTGCATCGATCGGTTGACCAGATCGACAAATTCGTTGCCCGTGAACGTGAATTCCTCCGTCAGGCCAGCCACGAGCTGCGCACGCCCGTTACCATCGTTTCGGGCAATGTCGAACTTCTGGAAAAAAGCCCGCTCAACGCAACGCAGGCACGCGTCATGGCCCGGATAAAACGCGCCAACCGCAATATGCAGCAATTGCTTGAAACGCTGTTGTGGCTGGGCCGTGACAATGCACCGCTTGGCCAAACCGAAACGATCAACATCAGCAGCTTCATCGAACAGGAAATCAGTGATCTTTCCTATCTGATGGGGGGCAAACACGTTACCTGCACATTTGAACCTGACAGCCGCGAAACCGAGATCGCGACCTCGCGCGCGGCACTGATGATTGTGGTGTCCAACCTGATCCGAAATGCGTTCCAGCACACGCCAAAGGGCGAGGTCAAGATTACGCTTTCCGGCACACAGATCTGTGTCGAAAACGCCATCCTGACCTGCAATGGACAATGCACAATGCCACAGGGCGAAGGCATTGGCCTGCAACTCGTCCGGCGTATTTGTGAACGTCTTGACTGGACCTGCACACTTACGCATCTGCCCAATGGCGGCATGTCGGTTTGCCTGGATCCGGGCGCCGAAACGCGGGTTGAGCGCAAACCCGAACTGGTTGAAAACTAATCCTCACACAAAAAGGGCAGCCCATGGGCTGCCCTTTTTTATTGGTCTGACTTATGGTCGAAACAGCCTTGCCGCCGGATGTTCGAACGTTACCCGGCCATCCTTCATGCCCCAGATCGGACGGCTGATTTCGGAGACCACTTGTGCGCGGCTTTCGGCGGGCAGGACGATGAAGCTTGCGGCTTCGCCGACCGCGATTTTGTTGGATCGGCCGAGAAGTTTTGCCGGGGCGTCTGACACCATGGCAAAGCAGTTTTCAAGCTCGGCCTCGGTCGCAAGCTGACTGACATTGGCATACAGGTTGGCCATGCGCGACAGCGAACAATCGCCGTAAGGCGTAAACGGGTTCAGCACATTATTGGTCGCAATCGTGCAGCACACACCATGGGCGGCAAGCTTGTGAGCAGGCGCGACACCACAGGGCACGGAATGATCATGATCGCGCCCGGTCAGGAAAAGGTCGGTTGCGGGCAACACGGTCAAACCGATCCCGGCATCGCGCATGATGGCAATCGTGTCTTCAAGTTCGGGCTTGGGCAGTACCGACAGTTTGGTCACATGCCCGATCATCACCCGGCCCTGCCAGCCAAAGGCGATGGATTGCTTGGCGACTTCATCCAAGTGCCGCCAACTGGCATCCAGATCGAAATCAAGATGGAAATCCAGATCAACATCATAGTCGCGCGCCATTTCAAACAGACGCAGGATCTGACCATGTGGATCGGTATCCATATAGGGACAACCGCCCAGCAAATCGGCACCATTGTCCAATGCTGCGCGCAACAGCTCCTCGGTGCCGGGATAGTTAAACAGGCCTTCCTGGGGGAAGACGCAAATCTCGATATCCATTGCCCAGGCATAGTCGGCCTTAAGCCGCTTGATGGCGTTAAAGCCTGCCAAGCCGATGCCCGGATCGATTTCGACATGGGTGCGCACCGCATTGGTGCCCTCGGTAATTGCCTTTTCAATCACTCGGGCACCACGGGCGTAAATGTCATCCTCGGTAAAGCCGCTTTTGGCGTTGGCGACCGCACTGATCGCGCCCTTTAACGTGCCGGTTTCGTTTTTGGCCCGGTCCAGAATGCAGGCTTTATCAAGGTGAATGTGACTTTCAACAAAGCCGCAACTGAGCAACTGGCCCGCTGCGTCAAAGCTTGGCCCATTGCCCGTAATCGACTGGGCAATTTCAACAATTTTTCCATCCGCCACGGCAAGATCGACAAGTGCATTCTCACCATTCAGGCAGGCGTTCCTCACCAGATAATCAAGCATTCTCGTGTGTTTCCTGTTTTGGTTTCTTATCACCTTGTTCCGAGCCCCCCAAATAGGCGGCAATCAGGCGTTCATCTTTTCTCAGCTCGGATGCCTTGCCTTTGGCAACCACCTGTCCCTGTTCAAGGACATAGGCATAATCGGCAACCGAAAGCGCCATGGTCGCCATCTGATCGACCAGAAGGATTGTCACCCCTTCGTCGCGCAATTCGCCGAGAATGGCATAAAGTTCCTCGACCATGGCCGGGGCCAAACCAAGCGATGGCTCATCAAGCAACAGCGCCTTTGGCTTGGCGACCAGACCACGGGCAATTGCCATCATTTGCTGTTCGCCCCCGGACAACAGACCAGCCGGGCTGTTGATGCGATCGCGCAGGCGCGGGAAACGGTTCAGGATGGCTTCAAGTTCGTCGGAACTGACAGGTTTTGGTTGCTTATAGGCCCCCAGTTCAATGTTTTCGCGCACGGTCAGTTCCGGGAAGACCTGACGGCCTTCGGGCACCAGAACCAAGCCCTGTTCGACGATCTGATGCGGGGCAAGATCATGGATGTATTCGTTATTGAGAACGATCTTGCCATCCACGGGGCGCAGCAACCCGGCCAGTGCGGTCAGGAAGGTCGACTTGCCCGCACCGTTTGCCCCCAGCAGTGCAACCATTTCGCCCTGACGGACCTTAAGATCAATGGAATGCAGAACCGGTGCGGCGCCATATCCGGCCGTTAAACGCAGCGTTTCGATCACCGGGGAGTCCCCGGCCTCAAACGGGATCGGGCGCGGGCGGGCCTTCATTTCCCCATCACCAAGATAGGCCGCGATCACCTGCGGGTCATTCTGCACCGCCTGCGGGGTATCAAAGATGATCGGGGTTCCGGCATCCACCGCCAGGATCTGATCGGAAATGCCCATGACCATTTCCATGTCATGTTCGACCAGCACCACCGTAATCCCGGCATCAGCCAGTTGGCGCAGCAATTTCGCCAGTGACACCTTATCGGCATGCATCAGGCCCGCAGCCGGTTCATCGAGCAACAAGACCCCGGGTTTGGTCGCAAGCGACCGGGCAATTTCAACCAGCCTGCGATCAACATGCGGCAGGTCACCGGCACGGGCATCAATATCGCCATGATAGCCACAAAAGGCCAGAAGCCCGGCGGCGTGGTTGCGGTTGGCATCCGATGCAATCGCACTGAATGGCTTGCCAAAGCGACCGACCGGAAGACCGGCAATGACGTTGTCGATCACCGACATGTTTTCAAACAGACGGGTCGCCTGATAGGTGCGTGCAATGCCATTGCGCGCGGCAAAATCGGTTGGCTTGCCTGCGATGTCCTGATCCCCGATGCGCACCACACCTTCGGTCGGTTTGTAAAATCCGCTGATGATGTTCAAAAGTGTCGTTTTACCCGCCCCGTTCGGGCCGATGATCGATGTTACATCGCCCGGCTTGGCAGTAAAGGAAACGGCATTGACCGCCTTGACCCCGCCAAACGCAATGGACAGGTTTTCCACCATCAGGCCATCGGACTTGGCGTAATCCTTAAGCCCGGCCTCAATCTCGTGCGCCGGGGTGGCGGTGACGCCGCGCTTGGTCAGCGGGATGAACCGTTCGATAACACCAACAATCCCGCGCGGTGCAATCAGCAACACGACAATCAAAAGTCCGCCAAAAATCAGCAGGCGATATTCGGCAAAATCGGCCAGCAGTTCGGGCAACAAGACCGAAACAGATGCGCCGACCAGCGGCCCCAGCACCGTGCCCGCCCCGCCCAGAATGACGGCAAACAGATACAGGATCGACTGACTAAGCGGGAAGTTTGATGGCGCGATAAACATCATAAGTGGTGCAAACAAAGCACCGGCAAGCCCGGCCATGGCAGCCGCAATCGCAAAGCCGGTCGCCTTGACGGCAAAGGCGTTATAACCCAGCGAACTTGCGGCAATTTCCGCATCGCGCATGCTGGTCATCGCCATGCCCCAGCCACTTGTTGCCAAACGACGGAAGGCAAAAAGCGCAACCCCGGCCAGAACGACACACAGCATCACAAGATCGCGTTCGCTAAACATATAGCCAAACAATTCCGGCATCGGGAAACCCATCAGGCCGTTTTGCCCCCCGGTCAATGCGCGCCATTCAATCGCGCCATGTTCGACAATAAAGGCAAAGGCAATCGTCACCATGGCAAGGAACGGCCCCGCCATGCGCACCGCCGACAGTGCCAGGACACAGCCTGCCAACCCGGCAATCAGGGTCGATGCAATCAGCGCCATCCAGAAGTTAAGCCCGGCCAAAGTCAGGATCGCACTGGCATAGGCCCCGATGGCAAAGAACCCGACCTGCCCCAGCGACACCAGCCCGGTCAGGCCATACAAAACGTTCAGCCCCACACACAGAACGGTGGTGATGGCGACAAGGCCGATGACGAACTGGGTATAGCCGCCCGTGATCGTGACACCGATCAAACCGGCGATGATGGCGGCCAGAATGGTCGCATCAAGGGCGATGGATTTATTGAGTTTGGGCATCGGATTTTTGAATTTGATTTCGCGTTTCATCATCAGACCTTCTTGATCGCAGCACGGCCAAACAGGCCACTTGGTTTGACGGTCAGAACCGCGATCACAAGCGCGAAGACGACGATGAAGGTGTAGGACGATCCGAGATAGGTGGTCACACCGGCCTCAACCAGACCATAGATAAAGCCAGCCAACATCACGCTATAGGCCGATGTCATGCCGCCCAGAATAGCAACCGCAAAGGCCTTGAGGCCAAAAAGAGTGCCCATATCGGAATGCACCGAAAACAGCGGCGCAATCAAAAGCCCGGCACAGCCGGCCAGCATCGATGAAATGGCAAAGGATCCGGTCACCATCAAGGTGGTGTTGATCCCCATCAGCTTGGCGGCCTGAAGGTTTTGCACCACCGCCAAAAGCGCACGGCCCTGACGGGTATGACGGAACAGGGCATGCAGTGCGAGTGCGACACCAATGGCCGCCACCGGGATCAGGATTTGTTGCGGGTAAACGCCGGTGCCAAACACGTTCCAGCTTTCACCGACAAGGGCGGATGGCAGGGTGCGCGGTTCGTTGCCAAAGGTAAACAGCACCGCGTTATCGAGCAAAATACCGCCCGCGACAGTGGCCATCAGCCAGGCTTCGGAATTGCGAATGGCAAACGGACGGACAAGGAAAAATTCAACCAGAATACCGGCAAGCCCGCAGCACAGAATGGCCAGCGGATAGCCGACAATGACCGGAAAACCGTATCGTTCGCAGAACACAAAGCCCAGAACAGCGCCCAGCATCACCATCGATCCTTGCGCGAAATTGACCTTGGAGGACACCGAATAGGTGATCTGGAAACCAAGTGCGATCAGCCCGTACATACTGCCAAGACCGATCCCGGTTATCAGAGCTGCGATTAAGAGTGTCATTGCCAGCCGCCTGCTTATGCCGTGCACGCAAGTGCATCATTTAAAATGAATAAATCCCCCGTCGGCGTGCATTGGGGAACACGCCGACGGGGTTAGATAAATCGCTTATTTGATCGGAATGATCTGACCTTCGACGAAATGCGCGAAGGTGTAATCTTCCGGACCAAGCGCATCCTGATCATCCGGGGTGAACGGCTTGTCATAGGTTTTGATCATGCCTTCGACACCGCTGATTTCATACATCGCTTCGCGGATGGCCGGACCTTCGGTCGAACCGGCCTTTTCAATCGCCGCTGCAATCAGAAGGGTCGCGTCATAGGCATTGGCAATACCGGTTGCCGGGGTTACGTCAGCAAGGGTTTCGATTTCCGGGAACTTTTCCTGAAGTTTGACGAACATCGGATTTGCCGGATCGGTAAACAGATAGGTCTGGATGAAGTGGACTTTCTCGCCCGACTTGCCAGCAAGTTCGGTGAAGCGGCCACCGGCCGGACCCCAATGCGAGGAAATCGGCACATCCCAACCCATGCGATCAAGCGACTTGATCACCTGTGCGGTCGGGGCAACGTTGGCAACGACAAACAGCGAGTCCGCACCATTTTCCTTCAGACGGGTCAGCTGCGGGACAACATCGACATCGTTTGATTCAAACTTTTCGATCCCGGCATGTTCCATGCCACGCTTTTCAAGCGCCTTGAGCAAGCCCTTTTCATTGGACTCCCCCCACGGGTTGTTGATCAGGATCATGCCCGGTTTCTTGGCAGCGTAATTGGCGATCAGATATTCCGTGATGGCTTCGTCGACATATTCATCAACCGCCGAAACGCGGAAGACATAGTTTTCCTCGGCACCGTTTTTGGTGATCCCGGTTCCGGCAGCCCACGGGCCAATGAACGGGATTTTCTGCTGGTTCACATAGGGCACGATGGCAAAAGATACCGGCGTATCAAGGCCGCCAATGATCGCCGCAACGCCTTCGCGCTGGGCCAGTTCACGGGCTGCAACCAGACCCTTGCCCGGGTTGCTTTCATCATCACGCGAAACAAGTTCAAGCGGCTTGCCAAGAACACCGCCCTCGGCATTGATCTTGTCAATCGCAAGGGTGATGCCGCGCGTAATGGCTTCGCCCGATTTGGCCGACTGACCGCTGAGTGCGGCAACAAGGCCGAGCTTCACAGTGTCTTCTGCACGGGCATCATGGGCAGGCAAGGTGGTGGCGAACATCAGCGCAGCTGCAGCCCCGAGAAGGGCGGCACGCCGCGTTATTTTCCGGAAAGGCGAAGAAATAGGCATGTGAGACTCCCTGATTATGTGTCTGCGTCGTCCGGCGTCGCAAATTCGGCATGCGCACCAAATCGTCACCGCACTGCAGCAAGCGACATGCCAAGAATCACAATTATTCAAAATCAGGGACTTAGGCGTTTTCCCACCCCTTCGGAAAACAGAATTGCCTCATGTATACGCAGATTGCATGCAATTTTTGCATAAAATTAGTGCATGCAAAATTTCTGCACAGCGTTTATGCTGATGCCAGATCAATTCCCGAAAACAGAGGCCTTCCAAATGAGTGACCAAACCGTGGAAAATGTGCTCGATACCCTGCCGCCAGAGGCGCAGACGGTGCGTGATTTTCTTGATGCATCCATGAAGCCCGACCCGGAACTGGCGGCGACGTTCATGTCCGATGATGTCGTCATCACCTTTACCGATGGTCAGAAATACGACCATCCATCGGGCACCACGGCGTTTAACGCAGCGCGTTATAAATGGGTGAAAAAGAAGTTCGGGCAGTTTGATGTCGCCCTTACCAATGGCCAGACTGTTGTTTACAGCACCGGATGGCTTTACGGCGAATGGCCGGACGGCACCCCGTTTGAAGGCAACCGTTATGTCGACCGTTTCGTGATTGAAAACGGCAAGATCATCAAAATGGATGTCTGGAATGAAAGTGCGGAACGCATCCTGATCCGCAAGGGCATCAAGGCCTGAGCCAGACAGGAACCCGAATGATGCAGCCCGAACCAGCCATCTGCGATCAGTACGCCACGCGCGAAGTCCCGTGCGCGGCTTCTGATATGGCTGTGGGGCACGCGGGCTTAGCTGGTGCCGTCACGCACCTTTTTGGCATAGGGTTCCAGCGCATCAAGATACAACAACGGCCCGCTTTCCTTGGTCGTAAACAGGGCGCGGTCGGCGACCGCCGTCAGGTGATGACGCATCAGTTTGCGCGCCGCATCTTCGTCGCCCTTGGCAAGGGCCTCGATGATCTGGCGGTGCTCCTGAATGCCGCAATCGGTCGAATGCGGGCGGGCATAAAGCGACAATGTCAGGCCACAGCGATAGCCGATTTCCTCGACATAGCGCAGCAAGACCGGGCTTCCGGCAAGGCGGGCGAGCAGAATATGGAATTCGGTGGCAAGACGGATCGAGATCGGCTCGGACGCGTTTTCGGCTTCGACTTCCTTGGCAAGATGGGCTTCAAGTTCGCCCAGAATTTCCGGGCTCATATTCTTGATCACCCGGCTGATGACAAGGTCTTCGATCTGGGTGCGGAGCTCAAACAGATCGCGCGCTTCTTCAAGGCTGGGCTTGGCAACCGCAGCCCCCTTGTTGCGGCGAAGCTCGACCAGCCCCTCGGCGGCAAGCCGTTCAAGCGACTGGCGAATAAGGGTGCGGCTGACGCCGAACCGTTCGCCAAGGGAATCTTCGGGCAGCTTCATGCCAGGCATCAGAACACGTTCGAGGATTGCCGAACGCAATGCCGAACTGATCATGTCTGTGCGATGCTTTGCCTTGTCCGCTGCTTTCATCCCGATCCGCCAAGTTTCTTGTTTCGATCACTTTATTGCCTGCGTCTGTATAAAGGATTGCATGCAATTTCGCCACAACCGATGCACGCATAACGCTAACCTGTTTGAAATCAATCCTTTTGGCTGAAAGAACCAAGCCCATGACCGACCATCAAACTGCCCCCGAACATCGCGCCATGGTCACAAGCCCCAGCACAGCGGCCAGCGAAGCCGGTGCGCAAGTCTTGCGCGACGGTGGCACCGCGATTGAGGCCGTCGTCGCCACTGCGGCAGTGTTGGCGGTAACATACCCGCATTTCTGTGGCATTGGTGGTGATGCGGTCTGGATGGTTTCAGACAATACGGGCAAGGTGCAGTCTTTCCTGGGTATTGGTCAGGCCGCCGAAAAAGGCGGCGACACAATCACGCCCGGCACCCCAATTCCGCTGCGCGGTCCGGGCTCGACCCTGACCACTGCCTGCACGGTGGATTCCTGGCAACACGCGCTTGATCATTCGGCAAAAAACTGGGGCGGGACCAAAAGCCTTAAGGACTTGATCACGCCTGCGATTGCGCTTGCGGAAGACGGCTTTGCGATCAGTCCGTCGCAATGTTTCTGGCTTGATTTCCGTAAAGAGGAAATCGCCAATTGGCCGGGCTTTATGGATGTCTTCACCCCGAATGCGCGGATGCCACATGTCGGTGAGACATTTCATCAGCAGCACTTGGCCCAAAGCCTGAAACGCATTGCCGAATATGGCGCGCGCGATTTCTATGAAGGCGATCTTGCCGATCAGATTGTCAAAGGCCTGTCGGCCGTCGGATCGCCGATCAGCAAGGGGGATTTGGCAAAAACCCGCACCCGCACGGTGGATGCCGTATCGCTTGATTATGGTGATGTCACCCTGTTTGCCCCGCCCGCGCCAACGCAAGGATTGGCGACGCTTATGACCATGGGGGTGTTGCGCGAACTGGGGCATAAGGACTGGGCCGAGGGAACGGCGGATCATTACCATCTGGTGGTCGAGGCCATCAAACGCGCATTCCTGAAGCGCGATCAGATCGCCGATCCCGATTTTACCAGCACCGATTTCACGGCCCTTCTGGCTCACGCCGATCTGGCCGCAGACGCCAAGGACATCTCCCCCACCAAGGCGCTTGATTGGCCGCATCCGTTCCGGCATGGCGATACGGTGTTTCTGGCCGCCAAAGATGCCAATGGCAATTGCGCCAGTGTTCTGCAAAGCACCTATTTCGATTGGGGCAGCGGCGTTGTCGCGGGCGATACCGGCATTGTCTGGCAAAACCGTGGGGCCGCATTCAGCACCGATCCCACCCACCCCAATGCCTTCGCACCGGGCAAGCTTCCGTTCTATACGCTTAATCCCGGTATGGCGCTTAAGGGCGGCAAGCCGCATCTGCTTTATGGCACGCAAGGGGCAGATGGGCAGCCACAGACCCTTGCGATGCTGCTCACCCGCCTGCTTGATTTCGGCCTGTCGCCGACGGACGCGCTCGCCAAGCCGCGCTTCCTGCTTGGCAAGACGTTTTCAGACACCAATGACAGCCTGAAACTGGAAGTCGATGCCGGCGATGACGTGTTTGACGAACTGGCCGCACGCGGCCACATCCTGCGCGCCATTGAGCCGCAAAGTGCGCTGGCCGGTCAGGCGGGGATCGTTCGCATCGACGAAGACGGCTTTGTCGAAGGTGCGCATGACCCGCGCAGTGACGGCAAGGCGATTGGCGTTTAGAGTCTTCGTTCACTTGGTCTAGCGCGGGCACTGGTCCGGGTGGGCGTTGGCGAAGGCCGCAATGGCGTTACAGCGTTGTTCTATGGCGCAAATTCGCGGAAGGTGAGAAAAGCGCACATTCCAGCGGCGCGCGTTATAAAGCTGCGGGATCAGGCAGATATCGGCCATGGACGGGCGGTCACCGTGGCAGAAATCGCCGTTGGTGCCGTCACCGGCAAGCATGGCTTCAAACCCGGCCAAGCCCGATCCGATATATTTCGCCATCCATTCCTGTCGTGCGGCATCGGCGTCATCACCGTGCGCCTCGGCGATATCCATCACATGGCGCACCACCCCCAGATTACAGACCGGATGGGTATCCATGGCAATCGCATGCGACAGCGCCCGCACCCGTTGGCGGGCCAGCGTTTCGGTCGGCAAAAGCCCCTGCCCCGGCCTCGTTTCATCAAGATATTCAATGATCGACACCGACTGGGTCATCATGACCCCGTCGATTTCAAGGGCGGGGACGAGGCCTTGTGGATTGCGCACCAGGTGTTCGCCGATTTTGTGGCTGCCAGCCAGCAGATCAACCGGCACCGTCCGGTACGGAAGGTCGAGCAACCCCAGCGCAATCCGCACGCGATAACTCGCCGAGGATCGCCAATAGTCATACAAAACGATCTCGCTCATAGTGGAGGGCCTTATGGTTTGTATTGGCGGACGGTTTGTTCAATCGCACCAAAGATCGACTGGCCTTTGGCATCAAGCATTTCGATTTTGACGCTGTCGCCAAATTGCAGGAACGGTGTTACCGCCGAACCATTTTCAATGGTTTCGATCATGCGGATTTCAGCAATGCAGGAATAACCCGCACCACCCGCGGCAACCGGTTTGCCCGGCCCACCATCAAGCTTGTTCGATACCGTGCCCGACCCGATGATCGACCCGGCACAGAGCGGACGGGTGCGTGCGGCGTGGGCGACAAGCTGGGCAAAGTCAAAGGTCATATCGATCCCGGCATTGGCACGCCCGAACGGCTTGCCATTGAGATCGACACACAGCGGCAAATGAAGCTTTCCACCATCCCACGCATCGCCCAGTTCATCCGGGGTCACGGCAACCGGGGAAAAGGCCGAAGACGGCTTGGACTGGAAGAAGCCAAATCCTTTGGCCAGTTCGCCGGGGATAAGACCGCGCAGCGACACATCATTGACCAGCATGATCAACCGAATGGCATCACGCGCCTGATCAAGGGTTGCACCCATTGGCACATCATCGGTGATGACGGCAATTTCGCCTTCCATGTCGATGCCCCAGGCGGTATCGCCCATCAGGATATCATCGCGCGGACCAAGGAAGCTGTCCGACCCGCCCTGATACATCAGCGGATCGGTCCAGAAGCTTTGCGGCATTTCGGCACCACGGGCCTTGCGGACCAATTCAACGTGATTGACATAGGCCGATCCATCAGCCCACTGGAACGCGCGCGGCAAGGGTGAATGCGCCTCGGTCTGATCAAATGCAACGCGTTTGGCCGGACCTGATCCGGCTTCGACATCGCCTGCCAGATCCTGAAGACGCGGGGCAATATTAGCCCAGTTATCAAGCGCGGCCTGAAGGGTTGGCGCAATCGCGCTGGCATCGACATATTCCGACAGGTCCTTGGAAACCAGCACCAGCTGGCCGTCGCGGGTACCATTTTTAAGGGTGGCGAGTTTCATTGTTTTTGTGCCTCCGGCATTCTTTTCGTTAAGTCCTGAGTGATTGTTTTTTGGGGTCGCGGTGACTTACGGGCGACCTTCTGGCGTGCCATCGAACTTGCGTTCCAGCCCCGACCAGCAATCAAGATAATCGTCCTGAAGCGTTTCCAGTTCGGCTGCGAATTTTGTCAGCTGCTGCGGATAGCGGGTCTCGAACATGAAGGCCATGGTGCCATCAAGTTTCTGCGGACCCAGTTCGGCATTTGATGCCTTGTCAAACCCGTAGGCATCCGGCCCGTGGGCCAGCATCATGTTATGCAAGCTCATTCCGCCGGGAACAAAACCCTCCTCCTTGGCGTCATATTGGCCGCAAATCAGGCCCATGAATTCTGACATAATGTTGCGGTGATACCATGGCGGGCGGAAGGTATTTTCGGCCACCATCCAACGCGGCGGGAAGATCACGAAATCAACATTGGCGGTGCCGGCCTCATCGGTTGGCGCGGTCAGGACGGTAAAGATCGACGGATCGGGATGATCAAACAGGATCGCGCCGACCGGCGAGAAGGTCCGAAGATCATATTTGAACGGCGTGTAGTTGCCGTGCCATGCGACGACATCAAGCGGCGAATGGCCGATTTCGGTCACGTGGAACTGCCCGCACCATTTGACCAACACCCGACACGGGGTTTCCTTGTCCTCATAGGCGGCCACGGGTGTTTTGAAATCACGCGGATTGGCAAGGCAGTTGGCCCCGATCGGCCCGCGTTCGGGCAAGGTGAATTTGGCGCCATAGTTTTCACAGACATAGCCGCGCGCACCACCATCAATCCCGGCCTCGAGGATGCTGACCTTAAACAGCATGCCGCGCGGAATAAGCGCAATTTCAAGCGGGGCGACATCCATCATGCCAAGTTCGGTAAAAATGCGAAGCGTGCCACTTTCCGGCACGATCAGAAGTTCACCATCGGCATTGAAGAAATAGTCATCGACCATGTCGGTGTTACATACATAGACATGACTTGCCATGCCGGTCTGGGTCATGGCATCGCCCGCGGTCGTGACGGTGCGCATGCCCGATATGAAATCAACCGCGTCCTTTGGCATCGGCACCGGATCCCAGCGCAACTGCCCCAGCGCAAGGCTGTGATCATTCAAACAAGGTGCTGTTTTCCAGAACGGTCGATCAAGGGCCGCAAAGCGCCCGTTATGTTTTACACTTGGGCGAATGCGATACAGCCAGGACCGTTCATTGGTGCCGCGCGGGGCGGTGAAAGGCGATCCTGAAAGCTGTTCGGCATAAAGGCCATAGGCGCATTTTTGCGGGCTGTTTTGCCCTTGCGGCAACGCACCCGGAAGACTTTCGGTTTCAAAATCATTGCCGAAACCGGGCATGTAACGCAGATCGTTGGCACCGCCTTTTTCGGCATTTTTGGTCGGCTCATTGTGATCCGTCATTGCCTTTTTCCTCCCAATCTTTGATATAGTTACATTCGTAACTGTAATTTTTGTAACTATCAAACAGCCTTTTGAAGCCAATGAAATCCGAATTCGATCTTCACAGTTTCCTGCCGTTTCTGATGCATCACGCCAGTGAAAAGCTCAGCCTTGGCTTTCGCGATATATATCGCGACCGATACCGGATGACGCGGTCCGAATGGCGGGTTCTGGCGACACTGGGCCAGTATGGCGCCTTAACCGCGACCGAAATCGTGACCCATACCGGACTGCATAAAACCAAGGTTTCGCGGGCTGTCTTTTCCATCGAGAAACGGCGTTGGTTGAAACGGTTTCAGGATGAAAATGACCGCCGTGTGCATCGCCTTGACCTGACAGCGCAGGGAAAATCGGCCTTCACGTCACTGTGTGAGGCGGGGATCGCCTATGACCGGAAAGTGCGCGACTTTCTGGGCGAAGATGAATTCAAACGTCTTTCAGACCTCCTGAAACGGTTTAACGACCTGTGACCTTAGCCCCTTAAGCCTGATCAGGCTCCGCGCGCGGCGTGCCACCCCAGCTTTGCGTGAAATCGGCAATGGCACGGGTAAACACATCGAACGCCGCCTGCCCCGGCTGAAAGTAATTGGCATTGGGGTTCATCAGCGTGACGCAACAGGCCACCGCCCCGTCGAGATTATAAACCGGCGCACTGATCGCCGATAAACCGGGCACGATATCGCCTTCGATTACGGCCGCCCCGCGTTGTTTGGTGTCGACAATCAGCCGGTCCACCGTGGCGTCATCCCAATGCAGGATTTCCTGTTCGGCCGAAATAACGTGTTCAATCGCGCTGCGCGGCATACTGGCCAAAAAGGCCTGCCCGGTTGCAGAGCGCAAAAGCGGCATCACCGTGCCAAGCCCCATGGTCGATATGATCGGCGGGCCACCATGTTCGGTGCGGATCAGAACCGGGCCACGTTCACCCCAGATCGCCAGATGCCCCGATGATCGCAAATCAATCGCCAGATTGCGCAACAGCCGGCCGGCGCGCATTACCACATCATTGCGTTCAATCGCCGAAACGCCCATGCGCAACGCCATCGGGCCAAGACCATACAGCCCCGTCTGGTCATCCTGCCAGGCAAGGCCGATGCGCACCAGACTGGCAAGATAGCGATGGACCTTTGCCGCGGGCATAGAAACCGCGTCTGCAAGGTCCTTTAGCGGCACCGGGAATTTGAAATCGCACAAGGCGGCAATAATGACGCCACTGACCTCGACCGATTGGATGCCTTTGCGCTTGTCAGCGGCATCAACCACGTCGGCGATGTCATGTTCGGTTTCGCTATCCGGGATATTTTTGGGCGAGGCTTTGGTCAAAATTTACCTGCATAAATTTCATATTGCGTAATTGATTATATATATCATAATTCCAATTCAAAGAAAAAACAGCATTCCAGGCGCGATCCCAGACTGCCATCCCAGACACGCACAGGCTGATGGCAACTGCACAGCAATCGCTTGGCCCGAAGCTGGTCAGACGCAAGACCAAATGAACGACTTAAAAAAACAGGGAGACATCCGTGAAACATCCTACTCTTCGTAAAACGCTGCTTGGTCTTATGACCGGCGCAACCATTCTGGCCGGTGCCGGTATCGCGCATGCGGCCGACATCACCCTTAAAGTCAGTCACTATCTGCCACCAAGCCACGGCTTCCAGAAGGACTTCCTTGAAAGCTGGGGACAGCAACTGTCGGAAAAAACCGGCGGCAAAGTCGAAGTCGAGATCTATGACGCCACGTCGGCCTTTGGCAAAATCGACCGTCAGGCCGATCAGGTACGCGCGGGCGTTATGGATATGGCCGTGGGCCTGAATGGTATTCCGCGTGACCGTTATCCGGCTGCCTCGGTGATTGAACTGCCGTTTTTGGTGAAATATGCCGATTCCGGGTCGGAAACCCTGTGGCAGCTTTACAAGGAAGGCCTGCTAGGCAGTGACTATCAGGACTTCAAGGTCCTTGGCCTGTTTACCCATCCGGGTGGCCTGATCCACACCCTTGATACACCGGTCAGATCGCTTGATGACCTCAAGGGCCTGCGTCTTCGCACACCAAGCCCGGCGATTTCGGCAATGCTGGAATCCTTTGGCGCATCCCCGGTCGGCCTGCCGCCATCAGCCATCTACGAAAACCTTGAAAAAGGCAATATCGAAGGTCTGGTTGCCACCTGGGATCTGGTCAATGCGGTCAAGGCCAATGAACTTTTGAAATATCACACCGATGCCGCAGCCTATACCGCCGGCTTCTATTTCGTCATGAATCAGAAAAAATATGACAGCCTGCCCGACGACGTGCGGGCCGCAATTGACGAAATTTCCGGCGATGTCCTTGTCGGGAAATTCGGCGACTGGTGGGACAAATGGGAAGCCGTTGGCAGGGCTGATGCGGAAAAACACGGCAATGAAATCATCACGATTGATGACGCCACCCGCGCCGAATGGCAGGAAGCATCCCAGCCGATGATCAAGGAATACCTTGCCAGCCTGAAGGAAAAAGGCGTTTCAGATCCTGAGGCGATCTATGCGCGCGCGCAGGAACTTATCGCGGAATTTGATGCCAAATATCACGCTGGCGACAAATGACCCAACCGACTGAAAACTTCGGTGGATCGCGGCTTTATGCCGCGGTTCACCGCACTGACCGCTTTATGAACAAACTGACCGACATTCTGGCGTTTGTCGGCATGGCCGCCCTGATCGGTGCGATTGCCATTGTGGTTGTCGACATCATCTGGCGCCGCATTGGCGGCCAATCGATGGTGGGTGCGGTTGACCTGACCCAGTTTTGTGTCATGGCGGCGGCATCCTGGGCGATCCCCTATGCGTTTAGCGCCCATGCCCATGTCACGGTCGACCTGGTGGGCAAGAACCATCTTCGTTTCCTGTTTCGCATCATCGACACCCTGATCCCGCTTCTGTGTGCGGGGTTGATGGCGTTCCTGTTTTATCTGTCATGGGGACGCGCGATGGAACAATGGAGCTATGGCGATGTGTCGCAGAACCTTGAGATTCCGATGATCCTGTTCTGGGGCTTCCTTCTCAGCGGCATGGCGATATCGACAGTGGTCTGTCTTGTCCATTTTCTGAAAATGCTTTTAACGAACGAGAATAACTGATGGCGACGGAATGGGCGGGATTGATCGGGTTTGTTGCAGCACTGGCACTAGCCCTTTTGCGCGTACCGGTTGCTGTTGCGATGGCGGTGGTTGGTATTATCGGAACGCTGCTTTTGACCGACTGGATGTCGGCAAGCTATGTGATGGCAAGCCTGCCGTTTGAGGCGATTTTCCCTTATGGCCTTTCGGTGGTGCCACTGTTCATTTTTATGGGCGTGTTCGCCTCACATTCCGGCCTTTCAAGCAACCTGTTTCGCGGTATCACGGCGTTTTCCGGACATCGTCCGGGCGGACTTGCCGCATCAAGCATCGGGGCCAGTGCGGTGTTTGGCGCGATTTGCGGATCGTCGCTTGCGACCTGTGCGACCATGGGGCGGGTGGCACTGCCTGAAATGCGTCAACGCGGCTATGCCAAAAGCCTTGCCGGGGCATCGATTGCGGCGGGCGGCACACTGGGCGTTCTCATTCCGCCATCGATCCTGCTGGTGATTTACGCGCTGATGACCGAACAATCGATTGGCGCGCTGTTTGCCGGCGCGATGATCCCGGGTCTGTTGGCGACGGTGCTTTATATCGCCTCCATCCGCATTCAGGTGATGCGCGATCCGTCGCTTGCGCCGGTCAGCACCTATGTGCCCTGGTCGCAACGCTGGGGGGCCTTGTTGCAAATGTGGGATGCGGTCCTTTTGATCGCCTTGGTGATTGGTGGCATTTATGCCGGCCTGTTTTCCCCGACCGAGGCCGCGGCCGTTGGTGCGGGGGCAGCGTTGCTGTTTGCCTTTATGCGCAAGCGCCTGACCTGGAGCGTTTTGCGCACCGGTATTCGCGAAACGGCCGGCATGACCGGGATGATTTTCCTTATTCTGGTGGGCGCGGCACTTTTCAATTTCTTCATTGAAACCAGCGGACTGACCCAGACCTTGGTCGACTGGATCACCACACAGGGCTATTCGCCGCTTGTCGTTTTGATCGCGCTTCTGGTGTTCTATGTCGTTCTCGGGTGCTTCATGGATAGCCTGTCCATGATCCTTCTGACCGTGGTTCCGGCCTATGGCGTGATTACCGGGGTCGGCTATGACCCGATCTGGTTTGGCGTTGTCCTGGTATCGGTTGTTGAAATCGGCCTGATCACCCCGCCGATTGGCATGAACCTGTTTATCATTCAGGGCGTTTCACCGGACATGAAGATCACCACCCTTGCGCGCGGTATCCTGCCATTTCTGGCGGCTGACTTTGTGCGGGTGATCCTGATGATTGCACTCCCGGGACTGGTTTTGTGGTTGCCGCATTTGCTGGGATTTGGTGCCTACTAACTACGTCACCTTGTTTTCGGCACAGCAAGCTGAAACAATCAAAACACATTGATTCCCAAACGCCACCATAAGAAATTATGGTGGCGTAACTGATTGGAAAGCACATGATCCGCCCGGCAAAACCCAGCGATGAACCCGCCATCCGCGAGTGCGCCATCTCGGCTTATCAGCAATATGTTGCTGTGATCGGGCGAAAGCCGGCCCCGATGTCCGCCGATTTTGCGGCACAAATCAGCGCCGGACACATTCATGTCGCGACCGATGACGACGACCGGCCGTTTGGCTTTGTTGTTTTTTACCCGGATGATGACACGACCATGATGCTTGAAAACATCGCGGTTACGCCCGCGCAAAATGGGCGTGGTATTGGCAAACGCCTGATGGCCGTCTGCGAGGAAACCGCACGGCAGCAAGGGTTTTCGCGTGTCCGTCTTTATACCAATGAAAAAATGTCGGCGAATTTATCGATTTACCCGCATCTTGGTTATGTCGAAACAGACCGACGCACGGAAGACGGCTTTAAGCGGGTTTATTTTGAAAAGACGCTGTCGGCCTAGCGCCCCCAAAAGCAAAAGCCCGGATTGATGTCATCCGGGCTTTTGTAAAATCTATTGCCAATCATTATTCGGCGGCATCCACCTTCAGCACGCCACGGCGGATCTGGTCTTCTTCGATGCTTTCAAACAGGGCGCGGAAGTTGCCCTCGCCAAAGCCTTCGTCGCCTTTGCGCTGAATAAACTCAAAGAAGATCGGGCCGATCACGGTTTTCGAGAAGATCTGCAGCAAAATCTTGGTCGTGCCGCCATCAACCACACCTTCGCCATCGATCAGGATGCCGTGGGTTTTCATACGTTCAATCGGCTCGTCATGGCCGTGCACGCGTTCATGCGATTTCTCGTAATAGGTTTCCGGCGGGCCGGGCATGAATTTCAGGTCATTGGCGGCAAGCTTGTCGGTGGCGTCATAGATGCCATCGGTGCCGACCGCGATATGCTGAATGCCTTCGCCCTTGTATTTGCGCAGGTATTCTTCGATCTGGCTTTTGTCATCGGTCGATTCATTAAGCGGAATGCGGATCTTGCCACAGGGGGACGTGATCGCGCGGCTGACCAGACCGGTGATTTTGCCGGCAATGTCAAAGAAGTGGATTTGCTTGAAACCAAACAGGTCGCGATAGAAGTCCCACCATTTATCCATATTTCCGCGATAGACGTTATGGGTCAGGTGATCGAGGTAATAGAAACCAACACCTTCGGGCTTCGGATCGCGTTCGCCCAGCCAGTCAAATTCCGCATCATAGGTCGAACCGGTTTCACCGTATTTGTCGACGAAATACAGCAACGACCCGCCAATGCCGACGATGGCGGGCACATCAAGCGTCTTGTCATCCCCGGTGTAGGGTTCTGCCCCCTTTGACACTGCATGGTCAAAGGCATGCTTGGCATCCACCACGCGCCATGCCATGGACGGTGCGCAGGGGCCGTGCTTTTCAACGAATTTCATGCCGTGGGAGGATGGCTCGGCATTGAGGATGTAGTTGATATCGCCCTGACGCCAGACAGTGATGTTTTTGGTCTTGTGTTTGGCAACCGGGCTGTATCCCATGCGGGCAAACAGGGTTTCCAACTTTTCGGCGTCTTCATGGGCGAATTCGACGAACTCGAACCCGTCGGTTCCGGCCGGGTTTTCATCGCTAATGGTTGCGCGCGGGGCATCATGCGGGAACGGACCCATCGGAAGTCTCCTTTGATTGGCACATTCGAATGATTGGAATTATTCGAATTCTTGTTATGTCCCAATCGTGCGCCAAACCGCGTGCAACGTGCGTGCATTTACGCTTGCTTTTCGGAATTCTTTGCATACATCATGCATTAAATAACCATTTGGCGCGTGAAACATGCAACTTGACCGACTGGACCTTAAACTGCTGGCGGAACTGCAAAAGGATGGCCGTCTGACAAACAATGATTTGTCAGAACGCATCGGTCTTTCGGCGTCACAATGTTCGCGCCGCCGTGCCCGGCTTGAAGACGACAAGGTCATTCGTGGATACCGTGCCGATATTGACCGGCAAAAGATGGGCATGGGCTTGCTGGTGGTGATTTCGGTGACACTTGCCACCCATAACCGCGACAATGCCAAACGGTTTGCCAGACTGTTGGCGGATTTGCCCGAAGTGTTGGAGGCGTTTTCGCTGACCGGGGAGATGGATTACCACCTTAAGGTCGCGACCAAGGACCTGGCCGCACTTTCGCATTTCGTCAATGAGGTGCTGTTGCCCCATGACTCGGTCCAGCATGTGAAGACATCGATTGTGCTAAATGTGCTTAAGGATTTCGAGGGGCTTGCCGTCGATCCGGATCTTTGAGCCATAAGAAGGGAAAAGGCCGCGCCCCGAAGGCACGGCCTTACCTGTCCCGAAACTCCCCTTACAAAAAAGTTTCGGTGACGCCCCCCTGTCTTTAGATGGCAAGGTACTGATCGCGCAGTTCCTCGTTATCGAGAACAGCCTGCGCAGTGCCGTCAAAGACGATCTCGCCGCTATCCATGATAATCGCGCGGTCGGCCAGCTTCAGGGCTGCAATTGCATTCTGCTCGACGATAATCGTCGTAATGCCGAGCTTCTTGACGTTTTGCAGGGTCTTTTCAATTTCCTGAACAATGACCGGCGCCAGGCCTTCATACGGTTCATCAAGCAGCAAAAGCTTGATGTCACGGGCCAGTGCGCGCCCGATCGCCAGCATCTGCTGTTCGCCACCGGAAAGGGTGATGGCTTCCTGTTCCGCCCTTTCGCCAAGGCGCGGGAACAGTTCATAGATGCGCTGGATCGACCAGCCATGCGGTTCGGCAATCTGGGCCAGTTCAAGGTTCTGCTGAACCGTCATGCCCGGAATGATGCGCCGATCTTCGGGCACAAGTTGCAGACCCAGACGGGCGGCCTGCCATGCCTTCATTTCGTGCAATGGCTGGTGATCAAGCCAGATTTCACCGTGTTTGAGTTCCGGGTCGCCCATGCGGGCAAGCGTGCGAAGTGTCGATGTCTTGCCCGCCCCGTTACGACCGAGAAGGGCCAGAATTTCACCCTCGCGGACGTCAAAGGACAGCCCCTGAACGATATAGCTTTCGCCGTAATAGGCGTGGATGTCATAGACCGAGAAAAACGCCGGATCTCCGCCCTGTTTACGGACGGGTTCCTGTTTTGGCAAAGCGTTCATACCGTTTCCCCTCCGAGATAGGCTTCCTTGACCCGTGGGTCGTTACGTACTTCTTCCGGTGTGCCTTCACAGATGATGGCCCCCTGGGCCAGGACGCTGATGCGATCGGCAAGACTGAAGACAACATGCATGTCGTGTTCAATGATCACCTTGGTCATGCCGCGCTCCTTGATCCGTTTGAGCAAATCAATCGTGCGGTTGGTGTCATGGCGCGACATGCCAGCGGTCGGTTCATCCAGCAGGAACAGTTTCGGCTGCTGGCCAAGGCACATGGCAAGTTCAAGACGACGTTTGTCACCACGCGACATCGAACCGGCAAGATGATCCTTGTGCTGAAGCAAGCCGACATCTTCAAGAAGGTGCTCGGCATGTTCGCGGACTTCTTTTTCCGCAAACAGGCTGCTGAGGAAGTTCATCTTGAAAATGCCTTCGCGCTTGGCAAAGGCCGGAACCATCACGTTTTGCAAAAGCGACAGTTCCGGGAAGATTTCCGGCGTCTGGAAAACACGTGCGACACCAAGCTGGTTGATCTCGTGCGGTTCCTTGCCGGTCAGAACCTGATCGCCAAGCAACACACGACCGCGGCTTGGAGCCAGACGTCCGACAATCACGTTCAGCAATGTCGACTTGCCAGCCCCGTTTGGCCCGATGATCGCGTGCACGGTGCCTTCCTTGACCCGAAGGTTGATATCGGAAAGCGCCTGCAGGCCGCCAAAGTTCTTGTCGACGTCGGTGACGTCAAGAATGTATTCGGACATGGATCAGACCTCCCCCGCCGATGTTTGTTCTTTTTCTTTGGTTTCGTGGGCTTCGGACTTCGGCTCGGCCTTGTCACGTTTGGTAACCAGGCGCGTCAGGCGCGTGATACCTTCCATGATGCCACCGGGCAGGAAGATCACGATCAGCATGAAGACAAGACCAAGGGTCAGGTGCCAGCCTTCGCCGACAAACAGACCAACCACGGATGCCACCGGATGGGCCAGCCAATCGGGCAGGAAGGAAAACGCATTGAGCAACACGGTATCGTTAAAGGCCGAGAAGATGTTCTCGAAATACTTGATGATACCAGCGCCCAGAAGCGGACCAATCAGGGTCCCGACACCGCCAAGGATCGTGATCAGAACGACCTCGCCCGATGCGGTCCATTGCATGCGCTCGGCCCCGGCCAGCGGATCGGTTACCGCCAGAAGCGAACCGGCAAGACCGGCATACATGCCCGAGATGACAAACGCGGTCATCAGGTATGGACGGGTGCTGAACCCGGTATAACCCATGCGGTTCTGGTTCGACTTGATCGCGCGCAGCTTAAGCCCGAATGGGGATCGGAAGATGCGCAGATATATGAAGAACGAGATCAGCATCAGGGCGGCACAGATGTAGAATCCGGAATAACCGATCCCCTCGATCCCGAACAGGTTCGGGGTCGGAAGCGATCCGTCATCGACAATGCCCGACATCCGATCCAGAACGCGCGGGTCGGCCTGTTCAAGCTGAAGACCGGTTTCACCATTGGTGATCGGGGTCAGTACCGAATAGGCGAGGTTATAGGACATCTGCGCAAAGGCCAGTGTCAGGATCGAGAAGTAAATCCCCGAACGACGCAACGACACAAAGCCGATCGCGAGCGCAAACAGCCCTGAGAGCACCGTGCCAAAGATCATGGCCGGAATAACGTTCATCGAAAGCAGTTTGAACGACCAGACGGCGGTATAAGACCCCACACCCAGGAAGGCTGCGTGACCAAAGGACAGATAGCCGGTCAGACCAAACAGGATGTTATAGCCGATGGCAAAGATGCCAAAGATCATGAACTTCTGCATCAGGTCAGGATAGGCCGCCCCAAAGGGTTGCAACCAGATCGGCATGGTCAGAACCACGACCGACAGGATGGCCATAAAGATCATATCTTTCTTGGGCGAGACGATTTTTGTATTTGACATTATTAGCTCTCCATCACGCCCCGGCGTCCCAGCAGACCACGCGGACGGGTCAGCAGAATGACGACGGCAACAAGGTAGATGATGATCTGGTCAATGCCCGGGAAGATGTCTTTTACCTCGGTCATGGACGAGAAGGACTGCAGGATCCCCAGCAGGAAGCCAGCGGCCACCGCACCGGGCAAAGAGCCCATGCCACCCACAACAACCACGACAAATGACAGCACCAGGAAGTCCATGCCCAGATGGTAATCCGGGGGCAGAACCGGCGTGTACATCACGCCTGCCAGACCCGCGACCACAGCCGCGATGCCAAACACAATCGTAAAGCGACGTTCAATATTGATACCCAGAAGTTCGACCGTTTCGCGGTCAGCCATCCCGGCGCGCACGACCATCCCGTAGGTGGTGAAATGCAGGAACGAGAACACAAGGCCAATGGTGATCAGCGAGAACGCCAGATAAATCAGACGCCACCACGGATAAACCACCGCTTCGCCCAGACCAAAGATCGCACCAACGGCAGCAGACCCGGAAACGATATCCGGTGCGCCCTGCGGGATCGGGTTTGCGCCAAAGGCGGCCTTGACCAGTTCCTGAAGCACGATGGCCAGACCAAAGGTCACAAGAATCTGTTCGGCGTGAGGACGCTTGTAGAAATGCCGGATGAGCGAGCGTTCCATGACAATGCCGATGAGCAACATCACCGGTATTGCCAGAATGATTGATAACGGCACCGACCAGTCAATGATCGCCGTCCCGGTATCGCCAAACCACAGTTCGAGGTAGGGCGTTTCCTTGTAGGCGTCAAAGAAGGTAACCGACTCATCCTTGACCTTGACCGAGAGGGTCAAAAGTTTTTCGAGAGTTACCGCGCAAAATGCGCCCATCATGAAGATGGCACCATGCGCGAAGTTCACCACGCCAAGCGTGCCGAACACCAGGGTCAGGCCAAGCGCAATCAGTGCATAGGCACCGCCCTTGTCCAGACCATTCAGGATTTGAAGAAATATAGCGTCCATCAGATATCCGCCGCGTATTCGTAAGGGACTTAGTCAAAAGTCGTACAGGCCGAGGCCAGAGGGCAAACGGGCCGACCATTGGGAGATGGCCGGCCCTGCTTGCATCAATTTGGGTGCATCAGACTTGATACGGACCCAGTTCACCGCCGAACATGTCGGCCGGATACTCGACCTGTGACCGCGGCACTTCCTTGACGACTTCAAGAAGGTCGAAGTTGGACTGCGGGTTTTCTTTACCACGCACGACCAGAACATCCTTGAAGCACTGATGGTCTTCTGCACGGTACAGGGTCGGGCCATTGCCCGCGCCATCGAACTCGAAACCTTCGAGCTGTTTGATGACTTCCCAAGGTGCGAACGTACCGGCCATTTCACACGCGTTTGCATAAAGCAGCGTCTGGACGTAGCAGGTATGTGCAGCCTGGGACGGCGGGAAGCCGTATTCCTGACCGAACGATTTCACGAAGGCCTGCGAACCGGCATCCTGAAGCGACCAGTGCCAGTTGGTGGTCCCAAGGATACCTTTTGCAGCTTCGCCAGCACCCTGTGCCATCAGGCGAGAATAGAGCGGAACAACGATTTCGAAGTTCTTGCCATTCACCTGTTTGTCACGCAGACCGAACTGAACGGCCTGGGTCAGGGAGTTGACCATGTCCTTACCATAGTGGTTCAGGATCAGGACATCTGCGCCAGAGTTCAGAACCGGGGTGATGTACTGGGAGAAGTCACCCGCACCAACCGGGGTACGCACCGTGTTCACGGTTTCCCAACCGATATTCTCGGTCGCGGCCTTGATCGATTCTTCCTGGGTCCAGCCCCAGGTGTAATCGGCCGTCAGGTGATAGGCGCGGCGTTCTGCGCCATACTCGTCGAGCAGAACCGGTGCGATCGCCTGACCGGACATGTAAGCGTTGAAGAAGTGGCGGAAGCCATAACGCTTTTTGTCTTTACCGGTGGTGTCGTTCGAGTGGGTCAGACCCGCCATGAAGATGACGCCCATTTCCTGGCAAAGACCCTGCACGGCAATTGCCACACCAGAGGACGAACCACCGGTGACCATCGCCACATTGTCTTTTTCAATCATACGCTTGGCAGAAGCACGCGCAGCATCGGACTTGGTCTGGGTATCGCCGGTCACGAACTCGACTTTCTTGCCGAGGATGCCGTTACCCTTAAGCTCAAGCGGCTTGATGGTATTGAGCATACCGCCGTCGCCTTCGCCGTTGATGTGCTTGACCGCAAGCTGATAGGCACGCAATTCGTCAGCACCCTCATCGGCATACGGGCCGGTCTGCGGCACGTTGAAACCGAGTTTGACGCTGGCAGCACTGCCCGGATCACCCCGGAAGGTCTGGGCATGCGCGTTTTTGATGAAATGCATCGGGAAAGTGCCGCCGATGAGGGCTGCACCCGTGGTTGCCGCGGATCCCTTCAGGATCGTACGACGAGATACATTTCCGATAAGCTTAGTCTCCGACATGGTTTTCCTCCCCAATGTCTTGGGATCTGTTTCAGAGAAATCTGAGGCCTGTTTTTTGGTTCGTTTTTTTATCGACCTGACAAAACAATGAGGATCATCTGAAAATGAATCAACACCTAGTTGATATAAAAGAACTTTTTTGTAAATATATAGATGAGCTTTGTGAAAATTAGTAAATTCTGTCAACAGGTAAGACTTTAGTATGGCGCGTCAGGCCCCCATCGGACACCGCATTCGCGGACGGCGAAAAGACATCGGGATGACCCAGAATGCCCTGGCGAAGGCGGCGGGTATCTCGGCGTCCTACCTTAATCTGATCGAACATAACCGCCGCTCGATCGGCGGCGGGTTGTTGATGCGGATTGCCGAGGCACTGGAAATTCATCCTCATAGCCTGTCAGGGTCCGAGGAAAGCCGGTTGCTTTCGGATCTGGCCGAAGTTGCATCCGACCCGGTCTTTCGCACCACCCCGGTCGAAAGCCGCGAATTCCCCGCCATGATTGCGGCCTCACCGGGCATGATCACCGCGTTCTTGTCGCTGTATCGCGCCTATCGCAGTGGTCTTGATGATATTGACGCACTGTCGGAGCGGCTCAGCCACGATCCGTTCCTGACCGAGGCCAGCCATTCGATCCTGACCCGGATTACCTCGATCCGCACAGTGGCCGAGATTTTCGATGACTATGATGATCTGTCACGCGACCAGCGGGCACGCTTTAACGCGACACTGGTGCGCGAATCCCAGCGCCTTGCCGAATCAGCGACCGAGATTTTTAACTTCCTTGAACGTGGCGAGGCCGGCCGCCCCGCCGCCAGCCCGGCCGAAGAAGTTGATGATCTGCTATATGACAATGCCAACCACTTCCCTGCCCTTGAAGACCACGCCAACAAGATGCGCCCGGTGATTGATCCTGATGGCGGGCTCTATCTGACCGATCTGATCAATTATCTGGAAGACACCCACAACACCCGGATCGAACGCCGCCCGTCCGAGGACTTCCTGACAAGCGGCTATCAGTGGGATGCCAAGAACAATACCCTGCGCATTTCCCGCGCGCTTCCGATCACCTCGGCGCGCTTTCAGGCGGCACGCACCATTTGCCGGCTCGAAGCCGCCGACCCGATCAATGAGATACTGGATCGCGCCCAGATCGGCAGCAAAGCCGGACGGGTTCGCGCATCCGAGGCATTGATATCCTATACTGCCGCCGCACTGCTGTTCCCCTATGACCTGTTTTTGGATGATGCGCGTAGGATGCGCCATGACATTGAACTTTTGCAGCAACGCTACGCCGCGAGTTGGGAACAGATCTGCCACCGCCTGACGACGCTTCGCCGCCCGGGCGCCGAAGGCATTCCGTTCCACTTGGTGCGCACCGACATTGCCGGAAACATTTCCAAACGGTTTTCGGCATCCGGCCTGCAATTGCCGCGTTATGGCGGGGCCTGCCCGCGCTGGGTGGTGCACGAAGCCTATACCGCGCCCGAACGTGTCATTCCGCAATTTGTCCGCCTGCCCGATGGCAGCGAATTTCTGTTTGTTGCGCGTGCCTTGCGATCCGGAGCCGGGGGATATGGTGTTCCGCGCTCGGTTCATTCGGTGATGATCGGTTGCGACACGGCCTTTTCAAATGATGTGGTTTATGGCGACCGATTGTCGCTTGATCGTCCTGAATCGGCGGTGCCGGTCGGGATTTCATGCCGCCAGTGCCCGCGCGACGATTGCGCACAGCGGGCCTATGAAATGGCCGATGGCACGCCGAAAACCGCCAAAAAATGATCCGATGAGGGCTTTCAAGCAACGTCTTATGTATACCACCCCAAAGTAGCATTATCATTCAGCCCGTAAGTCGTTAGGATTGGGAATATAAAAATCCAAAAAATCGGGGAGAACGTCCTTGAATGAGAGACCAAAGGTCTTGATTGCCGAAGACGAGGAAACCATTGTCGAATCACTCAGCTTTCTGATGGAAAAGGAAGGCTATGACGTCAGTGTTGCAACAGATGGCCGTACGGCGATTTCGATGATTGCGCGCGATATTCCGGACATGGTTTTACTTGATGTCATGATGCCCGTTTGCGACGGGTTTGAAGTCGTGCGCGCAGCGCGTAACGACCCCAACACCCGACAAATGCCGATCATGATGCTGACTGCCAAAACCCGCGAAGTGGATCGCCGCAAGGGGCTTGAACTTGGCGTGGATGACTTTGTCACCAAGCCGTTTTCCACACGCGATGTTGTGTCCCGGGTCAAAGCCCTGCTGGAACGTGCGGAAAACTGACGCGCGCGTTTGCGTTCCCAATCAATGCGCAGGAGGCCCCCATCACACCACCACGCAAACTTACCGAACGCGCCCTTGTTCTGATGCTGGTGGCGCTGTTTATCTGGCTGCCGCCGATTGTGGGGATGTTTTCGCTTGATGGCACCATCCTTGGCCTGCCGATCCTGTTTGTCTATTTCTTTGCCGGATGGGCCATCCTTATTGTGCTGTGCGCCGTTCTGACGCGTGCGCTGCGCAGTGCCGCCCAGATCGAGAGGAAATAGCCCATGCTATCCTCGGAACTGGTCATCCTTGTTTCGCTGATTTATGTCGGCCTGCTGTATGCGATTGCATGGTGGGGCGACAAGCGTGCGCGTGATGGCCATTCCTGGGTCCGCAATCCGACGGTCTATACCTTATCCATCGCGGTATATTGCACGTCCTGGACGTTTTATGGCGCGGTCGGAACCGCTGCGCGCAACGGGCTTGAGTATCTGACGATCTATCTGGGCCCGACCGTAGTCTTTCTCGGATGGTGGTTTTTGTTGCGCAAGATGCTGCGCATTTCCAAGGCCCATCGCATTACCTCGATTGCCGACTTTATCTCGTCACGCTATGGCAAAAGCACGCAGCTTTCGGTCCTTGTGACCCTGATCGCGGTGATCGGCACCACGCCCTATATCGCACTTCAGCTCAAGGCGATTGCCACCAGTTACACCGTGCTGACCGGCTGGGAATTTGGCATGGTCGAACCGGTCCGCGAAACGGTCAGTATCTTTTCCGATAGCGGCTTTTGGGCCGCGGTTGGCCTGACGCTGTTTGGCATTCTGTTTGGCACGCGTTTCATTGATGCCGATGAACATCACGAAGGCATGGTTGCCGCCATCGCCTTTGAAAGTCTGGTCAAGCTGTTTGCCCTTTTGGCCGTTGGCTTCTTTGTCTCGTTTGTGATGTATGACGGGCTTGGTGACCTGTTTACCCAATCTGCCGAAAACGCCGCTACGGCAAAGCTTCTGATGCTGCCCGAAGGGGGGAGTTCGCGCTGGCTGACGCTTATGATGCTGTCGATGGCGGCCATCCTGTGCCTGCCGCGCCAGTTTCAGGTGATCATTGTTGAAAATGTCGATGAACGTCACCTTGCCACCGCAAGCTGGGCCTTCCCGCTTTATTTGCTGGCGATGAACCTGTTTGTTCTGCCGATTGCACTGGCCGGGCTTGGCGCCCTTCCGGTCTGGTCGGACCCGGACTTTTTCGTGATTTCTGTGCCGTTGTTTGAAGACCAATCGATGCTGGCGTTGCTCGCCTATGTCGGCGGACTGTCGGCCAGCACCAGCATGGTGATTGTTGCGACCATCGCGCTTTCGACCATGGTGTGTAACGACCTGATTGTGCCCGCACTTTTGCGCATTCGCCCCCTGCGCCTGACCGAACGCGATGATCTGACCGGGCTTTTGATCTTTATTCGGCGGGCCTCCATCGTCGTCGTGGTGTTTATGGGCTTTGCCTATTACCGGTCTGCCGGGGCCAGTGATGCGCTGGCCGAAATCGGGCTGATTTCCTTTGCCGCCATTGCCCAGTTCATTCCGATCATGATTGGCGGGCTTTACTGGAAGGGCGGCACACGGACCGGCGCGCAGGTGGCACTGACCCTCGGCTTTGCCGTTTGGGGCTATACCCTGTTGCTGCCATCGCTTGCCGATAGCGGCTGGATGGATCCGTCCTTAATTCTGAACGGCGCGTTTGGTCATCCGTGGTTGCGCCCCGAAAGCCTGTTTGGTCTGACGGATTTTGCACCCCTGACCCATGCGCTGATCTGGTCGATTTCACTCAATACAGCGGCCTATGTGTTGATCAGTCTGTTTACCGAACCAAGCGCACTTGAACGCATTCAGGCCACCCTGTTTGTCGATGCATTTTCCCGCAAGGGGCAGGACACCGTGATCTGGCGGTCATCGGCCTCGGCCAATGATCTCTATGAACTGGTCGAACGGTTTTTGGGCCGGGATCGCGCCTATCAGTCGTTCCGCCAGTTTGATCAAAGCATCGATCCATCCTGGCGGGGCAAGGGCGAAGCCGATGCCGACATGATTGCCTTTACCGAACGGCTTCTGGCGGGCTCCATCGGGGCGGCATCGGCCCGTGTGATGGTGTCATCTGTCGCCAAGGGCGAGATGGTCAGCCTTGATGAAGTGCTTGAGATCCTCGAAGAAACCTCGCACGTCATCGAATATTCCCAGCGCCTTGAAACCAAATCGCGCGAACTTGAAAAAGCCGCGGCCGAACTGCGTGCCGCCAACGAACGGCTCAAGGAACTGGACCGGCTTAAGGATGAATTCCTGACCATGGTCAGCCATGAATTCAGAACGCCGCTGACCTCGATCCGGTCGTTTTCGGAAATTCTGGTCGACTCCCCGAACCTGGACCCGAAACAAGCCGATCACTTCCTTGAAATCATTGTCCGCGAAAGCGAACGCCTGACTCGCCTGATTGATGACCATCTTGATCTTGCCCGTCTTGAAGCCGGTCATTCCGATTGGCGCGCGGTCGAGGTGGACCCGCGCACGGTGCTTGATGAAAGTATTGATGCGGTCAAAGGCCTGTTTAATGCCAAGGGTGTTGTTCTGACCAAGGAATATTCGCGCAATTCGGCCCTGTTGCATGTTGATCGCGATCGCCTGACACAGGTCTTCATCAATCTGTTATCGAACGCTGCCAAATTCTCTGCCCCCGACCACCCCGAAGTATCAGTGCGCGGGGAAGCCATGGATGGCGGCTATCTGGTTTCGATCACTGATAACGGCAAGGGCGTTGCGCCGAACGAGCTTGAAATCATCTTTGACAAGTTTTCGCGCGGCGGCAAATACGCCGATGACAAACCAAAGCCATCCGGTTCGGGCCTAGGCCTTGCGATTGCCAAGCATGTTGTCGAACATTGTCAGGGCAAGATATGGGCCGAAAGCCCTGCGGGACGCGGGGCAACCTTCCGCGTTTTCATTCCCGGCACCATCATGGAGGCCATCAAGCCCGCCAAACCGGCATCCTTTGGCAGCTAGCACCCCCGAACAAATAAGGGCGCGCAAATTTGGCTTTGCGCGCCCTTTGGTATTGCGATGAGTGCAATACTTATTTCACCACTTATTTCATGGTCGGCATGACGAATTCAGCACCCTTGCGAATGCCGGTCGGCCAGCGCGTGGTGATGGTTTTAAGCTTGGTATAGAACCGCACACCTTCCGGACCATGCATGTGATGGTCTCCAAACAGCGATGCTTTCCAGCCGCCAAACGAGTGGAAGGCCATCGGGACCGGGATCGGCACGTTGATGCCAACCATGCCGGTCTGGGTACGTGCGGCAAATTCACGGGCGGTATCACCATCGCGGGTGAAGATCGCGGTACCATTGCCATATTCATGGTCATCAACAAGGTTGGCAGCGGTTTCGAAATCATCGGTACGCACAACCGACAGAACCGGGCCAAAGATCTCTTCCTTGTAGATGCTCATATCCGGGGTGACGTCATCAAACAGGGTACCACCGACGAAGTAACCGTCTTCGTAGCCCTGAAGCTTGATGTCCCGGCCGTCAACCACCAGCTTGGCACCTTCTTCGACGCCCTTGTTGATATAGCCGACAACCTTGTCACGGTGGGCAGCGGTCACAAGCGGTCCCATTTCGGCCGCCGGATCAATACCCGGTGCCACGCGCAGTTCATTGATGCGCGGAACCAGCTTCTCGATCAGGGTATCGGCCGTTTCCTTGCCGACCGGCACCGCAACCGAGATTGCCATGCAACGCTCGCCAGCCGAACCGTACGCCGCGCCCATCAGGGCATCAACCGCCTGATCCATATCGGCATCGGGCATGATGATCATGTGGTTTTTCGCCCCACCAAGCGCCTGGCAACGTTTGCCCTGCGCGGTCGCGGTTTCATAGATGTATTTGGCAATCGGAGTCGATCCGACGAAGCTGATGGCCGAAACATCCGGATCAAACAAAAGCGCATCCACTGCTTCCTTGTCGCCCTGAACAACGTTGAACACGCCATCCGGAAGGCCGGCTTCGGTCAGCCATTCAGCCAGCAGAAGGGACGCGGACGGATCACGCTCGGACGGCTTGAGGATAAAGCAGTTACCGCAGGCAAGGGCGACCGGGAACATCCACATCGGCACCATGGCCGGGAAATTGAACGGCGTGATACCGGCAACGATGCCCAGCGGCTGACGGATGGAATGGCTATCAACCTTGGTGCCGACATTCTCGGTGAACTCACCTTTCAGCAACTGCGGCGCGCCGGTGGCAAACTCAACAACCTCAATCCCGCGGGTGACTTCGCCCAGCGCATCGGACAGAACCTTGCCGTGTTCCGCGGTGATGGCCGCAGCCAGTTCTTCGGAGCGATCTTCGAGGATGCCAAGGAATTTGTTCAGAATACGCGCACGGCGTAGCGGCGTGGTTGCGGCCCATTCGGCGGCAACTGCGGACGCGGATTCAACAGCGGCGCGGACCTCGGCCTTCGATGCCAGATCAACCGTCGCACTCTGTGCGCCCGTCGCAGGATTGAAAACCGGTACTGAGCGGCCGGAGTTGCCGGCAACGCGTTTGCCGTTGATGTAATGGGTAAGTTGGGTTGCCATTGGGTTTCTCCCGATAAACCTGATGATCAGTGGGACGATCTTAATATAAGTGGGGGTCTTCCCCCTTAATAACCTGCACCATTATGACTATGCACAGGGATGCACATCAATTATCATTTCCGCAAATTCGATGTGCAAAAATTAAAGCCATGACAGGATCACACCCACCATGGATTGGGATCGCTTCCGCATCTTTCTGGCTGTTGCCCGCCAAGGTCAGATCCTTGCCGCTGCCCGGCAGCTTGGCCTGAACCACGCAACAGTTGGGCGCCAGCTGACTGCGCTTGAACAGGAACTCGGCACCAAACTGATCGAACGGCGCACCACCGGATCGGACCTGACCCCGGCGGGAAGGGAATTGATGCAGGCAGCAGAGGCCGCAGAGTCGGCTTTTTTACGTGCGGGCACCGCCGTTTCCAACCAGTCAGAGCTGATCAGCGGCACGGTCCGCGTCGGCGTCCCCGATGGATTGGGCAACTATTTTCTGGCAAGTGAGTTAGCTCACTTTGCATCCAATCACCCGGATCTTGTGATCCAGCTGGTGCCGCTGCCACGGACATTCTCGCTATCGCAACGCGAAGCCGATATCGCCATCACGCTGGATCGACCCAAGCAAGGGCGCCTGGTGATCAGCAAACTCACCGACTACACACTCAGTGTCTATGCCAGCAAATCCTATATCAACCGTTTTGGCGCGGTCAAAACCGAGGCCGATCTGACAGACCGCCTGTTTGTCACCCATATCGAAGACCTGATTTACAGCCGCGCACTGGATTACGCCGCCCGCCTTGGCAAACTGATGAAACGCCGCTTTGAATGCGGCAGTGTGGTGGCCCAGATGGAGGCCGTGCGCAACGGATATGGCATCGGCATCCTGCACGACTACGCCACCGACGGCATCCCCGACCTCGTTCGCCTGCTGCCTGAAATCCGCTTCACCCGAAACTACTGGATGCTCCAGCACCCGGACACCAAGGATACGCGAAGTGTCGCAGCCATTGTCGATCATATAACGCGCGTTGTACGCGGGGCTCGTGATCGGTTTATCATGAGCTGAGAACACACAATTGCCGTCAACGGCAAACGCCTGAATGCGCAAAGCGGATCGCCATCACATACCCGTTGTGACCAGGCAAACAAAACAAAAGCCCGTTCAATCCTGAACGGGCTTCTTGATCACAAAAAAGTGACAAATGGTCATTTATTTCGCCAGTCTATCTCGATCTTGGTCTGCGGCGAGAGGGTCCGCAGCTTGTCTTCGAAATAAGCCTGCATGTCCGCAAGGCTGTGTTCATCGGCCGCAGACATCGCAACTGTCAGAAACAGCGGCGTCGCTGTCAGCTCGCATGCACCATTTTCAAATGCCAGTACACCAGCATCGGGTTTGCGCAGGGTACCCTTGACGTCTTCGCCACGGGCTTGCAGCATCATCCCCTTGAGAAAGCAAGGCGCGCCGCGCAAATAGATATCTGCAAACGCAAAGCTACCGACACCATCCTGTGCCTTTGAAGTCCGAGACACAGGGCCAGCCTCATCAACTGAAACATCCATCGGATTGACCGAAACCGGCCAAGACTCGTTCACTTTGATCGCCAGATTAGACATGTGCATCACCAATCCTGTAAGGGCGCTTTATGCGCACGGTATCCCCATACCCCTTGGACACGCATTTCACATTGCTTAAGCACTGAACAATAATGACTACTAGTCATTTATCGCACATCACAGAAGATCGTCAATGCACTTTGTCCTGACAAAATGTCCTGAATCGGGCAAAGCGCAAGTCTGTCGGCAAAAATTTCTGAAATATTTGCGTGACGATCCGCCAGATCACGCAGATCATCGTAAAAAATCGTTGTTTAACAACGGAATGCAGCCGAGATCACATTGCTGTGACGTGATCTGGATTGCTGCATCCCGATATTTGCATGGCAGCGTTGCCTAGCCCTGAACGACTTCCTGACGCTGCGCGCCCAAACCATCGATTCCCAGTTCCATCACGTCGCCGGGTTTGAGGTAAACCGGCGGGTTTTGCCCCATACCCACACCTGGCGGGGTGCCGGTCGAGATAATGTCACCGGGTTGCAGGCTCATGAAACGCGAAAGATAGCTAACGACGAATGCAACACCATAGGCCATGGTTTTCGTGCTGCCATCCTGATAACGCTTGCCGTTCACATCGAGCCACATGGAAAGATTCTGTGGATCGGCAATCTGATCGCGAGTGACAAGCCACGGACCAATCGGGCCGAAGGTATCGGCACTTTTGCCCTTCACCCATTGCCCTGAATGTTCAAGCTGAAACGCGCGCTCGGAAACATCATTGATCAGACAGTAACCTGCGACATGATCAAGTGCATCGGCCTCGTCGACATATTTGGTGTGCTTGCCGATCACCACGCCCAGTTCGACTTCCCAATCGGTTTTGGTCGAACCGCGCGGAATTTCAATCGTGTCATTCGGGCCACAAACCGCCGAGGTTGCCTTAAGGAAAATGATCGGTTCTGGCGGCAGTTCCATACCGGCTTCTTGCGCATGGTCAGAATAGTTCAAACCGATGCAGATAAACTTGCCGGGCCGCCCGACACAGGCGCCAATGCGCGGATCACCCGACACGACCGGCAGGCTTTCCGGATCAAGTGCCGCAATACGTGTAAAGGTTTCATCGGAAATCGTGGTCGGATCAAGATCATCAATCACGCTGGAAAGATCGCGGATTAAGCCATCCGCATCACAAAGCCCCGGTTTCTCCGCCCCGACCGGGCCATAGCGCAAAAGCTTCATGAATTCTCTCTCCTGATATCGTCACGCGGGTTCTTTCTGGGCCCTTGACCAAGCCAAGTCCTGCAAAAAGAACAATTTATCCCTCATACCTTAGTGATGTCACATCATGATCCCAAAGGGCAAGCCAATTGAGGATACATTATCCGCAGTGACCATGATGATTGTTCTCGCCCGGCAATTCGATATCATCACCGAAAAGACCTCTGCGCCGAGAAAGGAAACGACAGGACATGATGGAGACCCTTACCGCAGCCGACGGGCACAAGTTTGATTGCTGGTTTGAACCACCCGTTGGCACAAGACGCGGCGCGATTGTAATCCTGCAGGAAATCTTTGGCGTCACCGAGCAGCTCAAGGGGGTTGCGCGCAAATATGCCGCCCTTGGCTATGAGGTTGCCATCCCTGCCCTGTTTGACCGGGTGGAGCGTGGTGCGGTTGTTGACTTCAACGATTTTGATCGGGCGCGTGCGTTGATGATGGCGTCCGAGCTTTCAAACACCCTGACCGACATCGATGCCGCCGCCCGCGCCCTGTCTGCCAACGGTGGCAGGGTTGGCGTGATCGGCTTTTGCTGGGGCGGCGGGTTGGCACTGCGCAGCGCCCAATGTCTTGATATCGCGGCAGGTGTTTCATTCTATGGCACGCGCATCGACCAATATCTTGATAAGCCGCTGCACACGCCATTTCTGGCGCATTTCGGCCTGTCTGATGGTCACGTCCCGATTGAGATGATCGAAGACGCCAAGGCAGCTTTGCCCGGCATGGAAGTACATATGTATGAAGCCGGTCATGCCTTTGCCAACGAAGCACGTCCATCCGCCTATGTCGAAGCGGCCGCCGAAGTTGCACATGCCCGCACAGCCGAATTTCTTGCCCTTCATGTCGCAGCCTGACGCGACAGCCCCCAGCCCTGACCCATTGGAAACACAGCCCAGATGCGTATTGCCATTCTTGATGACTATCAAAACATTGCCCTGCAGTCGGCCGACTGGACAGACGTCCAAAATCACGGCGAGATCACCGTATTTGACGATCATGTTTGCAATACGGGCGATCTGATCAGCCGCCTTGAGCCATTTGACGTCCTGTGTGTCATGCGTGAACGCACAGCTCTTACCGGCGACATTTTGCGCGCCCTTCCGAACCTGCGGCTGATCGTAACCACCGGCAAACGCAATGACGCCATTGATGTCGCAACCGCAAGTGAACTGGGCATCACAGTTTGCGGCACAGAGTCCCCATCCACGGCAACGCCCGAACTGACCTTTGCCCTGATGCTGGCACTTGCCCGCAATCTCATGGCGGAAAACGCATCGATGCGCGCCGGCGGCTGGCAAGTCGGGATCGGCCAGGACCTTGCAGGTTCAACCTTGGGGATTATCGGGCTTGGACGGTTGGGCGCAAAGGTCGCGAAAATGGCGCAGGCCTTTGACATGCATGTCTGCGCCTGGAGCGCCAATCTGACGCAGGAACGCTGCGACGAATTGGGCGTAACCCATATGGCAACCAAGGAAGACCTGCTGCGCGCGTCGGATTTCGTCACCATCCATCAACGCCTGTCTGATCGCACCCATGGCCTGATTGGTACGAATGAGCTCAATCAGATGAAGCCAACCGCCTATCTGATCAACACATCACGCGGCCCGATCGTTGATGACACTGCCCTGATTGACGCGCTCAACAGCGGCGAGATTGCCGGTGCCGCACTCGATGTTTACGACAAGGAACCACTGCCCGTATCGCATCCCCTGCGTCATTGTGATGGCCTTTTGCTAAGCCCCCATCTTGGCTATGTCACCCGCAACACCTGGAACGTGTTTTACGGCCAGACGGTCGAGGCCATTTTGGCTTGGCGCAGCGGCAACCCGATCCGGGTTATCGGGCCTTAAGAAGCGCATTTAACAATTTTCCAAGTTCAAAGGGGCTCGATGACATGGCAAAACCAGCCACCGCCAGACGCCCGAGAGATGACTTGGAAAGACAGCGACATATGTGATCCTGGTAACGCCAATCTCGCAGGTAGCACGTTTGTGATTTGCGAATTCTCCAACTTCGTCGAAAATGGAAATTAGATGGAGATCAGGATGCAGCGCGACATGCTGGTCCCTGATTCAGGCTGACAGTTCAATCCGGATAATCAGATATTCGTCACCAGCACGCCCCAAAATCTGATGTGTAATTTCACAAGGATCGCATGATGGAACGTTTGACTGCCAAGGATTTTTCTCCGGAGCTTCTCGAACTTTATGATTTCTATGCCCACGGCATGATTGATCGCCGTGAGTTTCTTGATCGTGCGGGCCGATATGCGGTTGGTGGAATGACCGCCCTTGCGATCCTTAATGCCATGAGCCCAAACTATGCCATGGCTCATCAGGTCGACTTTACCGATCCCGATATTGTTGCTGAATACATCATGTACCCGTCGCCCAACGGTCACGGTGAAGTGCGTGGCTATCTGGTCAAACCGGCCAATGTGACCAGCAAGGTACCCGGTGTTGTGGTCGTGCATGAGAACCGGGGTCTGAACCCCTATATCGAAGATGTCGCGCGGCGTGTGGCCAAGGCAGGCTTTGTCGCACTTGCCCCGGATGGATTGACATCGGTTGGAGGCTACCCCGGCAATGACGACAAGGGCCGTGAATTGCAACGCACAGTCGACCCAACCAAGCTGATGAACGACTTTTTTGCCGCCATTGAGTTCCTCGCCGCCCACGAGGCCACCACGGAAAAAATCGGTATCACTGGCTTCTGCTATGGTGGCGGTGTCTCCAATGCCGCCGCAGTTGCCTATCCGGAATTGGGGGCCGCCGTTCCGTTCTATGGTCGTCAGCCCGCGGTCGAGGATGTCCCCCGTATTCAGGCACCGATCCTGTTGCAATACGGTGAACTTGATGAGCGTATCAATGCCGGATGGCCTGTCTACGAAGAGGCATTAAAGGCCAATGACAAGGTCTATGAGGCCTATATATATCCGGGCGCCAACCATGGCTTCCATAACGATTCCACACCACGTTATGACAAGGACGCAGCCGAACTGGCATGGCAACGCACCATTGACTGGTTCAACAAATACCTGTCCTAAAGCATTTTGCCTTTAATCTGCATAAAAGGGCTAGCCGGACGTGTTTCACGACAAACCGGCTCGCCCTTTTTGGATTTAAAATCAGATCGCAGAATGTTTGCGATAGCCCGGTGCAAACAGAAGTCTGGCCGATGTGATGCCGGTCTGGTTTTCCCAGGTGGTACGTTCCATAAGAAAAAGCGATGTGCCGGGATCGGTGCGCAGCACCTTGGCCTCTGCCGCGCTGGCATTGACCGCGGAGAAATAGATATCGCCGCGCGTGTAGGGCGCATGCAACACCAGCCATTCATTGGCGCTGATTTTTTCAAGATCGGCATCAAGGATCGTCGGGGTTGCGGCAATCGACACCCAGCGATCCTCAAACATGAACGGCTTGCCATCGGCCAGATGGAGCGAGGTGATATGCAGCATATCGCTTTCGGCGGTGACGCCCAGATTGGCGCAGATTTCGGGCGGCGGGGTGCGCCGTTCGCTAAACAGCAGGCCATAGGCATATTTCTGCCCGCGCCCTTCGATCTCAAGCCGGATGACCGGAATATCAAGCTTGGCCCGCCGCACCGGGTGGGCCGCCACCCGCGTGCCCGCCTTGCGCCGGCGATCGAGGAACCCTTCGGATGCCAGTTCACGCAGCGCACGGTTCACGGTGGCACGCGCACAGCCAAGTTGCTCGGCAAGTTCGACTTCCTTGGGGATCAGGTCGCCGGGTTTCCACTCACGGGTATGAATGCGGCGCAAAACCTCGTCATGGACGGATTGCCAGCTTTGCTGTTCCAGGCTGTTCACACTGCTTCCTTGAGTTGTTCCATCACCTTGCGATACCGGCTCGTGATCGCGTCATGGGCGATGTGGCGGCCCTCGGTCACAACATGGCGACCGGCCGACCAGACATCACGCACCATGCGATCATCTCCGGCAAAGATATATGTATCGAGGATCGTATCGCCTGTCCGACCGACCAGGTCAACCGCCGAACCATCAAGGGCCATCAAATCGGCCAGTGCGCCAACTTCAATCCGGCCTGAATCGCGCCCGGCGGCCTGTGCCCCGCCCTTGGCCGCTGCGTCATAAATGCGCCGTGCGGTCGATTTTTGTTCGGTCGCCAAAGCCGCGCGGGAGTTATCACGCAGGCGCTGGCTGTATTCCAGGGTTCGCAATTCTTCCGAGAGCGAAATACGGATATTGGAATCCGATCCCACACCAATCACACCCCCGGCATTGAGATAACGAACGCCATCAAAGATACCATCGCCCAGACTGCTTTCGGTGATCGGGCAGAGACCGGCCACCGCACCGGTTTTAGCCAGCTCAAGCGTTTCGTGTTCTTCCATCTGGGTACAGTGGATCAAACACCAGTTCGCATTCACATCGGCATTTTCAAGCAACCATTCCGTCGGGCGCTTGCCCCAGCTTTCGCGCACTTCATCCACCTCGGCCAGTTGTTCGGCCAGATGCATGTGGATCGGGCCATCTTTCGACAGCAGGCTTGTAGCAAGCAAATCTTCGCGACCAACGGCACGCAGGGAATGCGGCGCAACCCCCATCACCGTATCGGCGGGCAGGTTTTTGATCGCGCAAACGGATTCCTCATACAACTTGGTGAACTGGTCGGGATCATTGCCGAAACGGATCTGACCCGGGCCGAGCGGGCGCTTGTCACAGCCGCCATATTGATAATGCACGGGCAGAAGCGTCAGGCCGATGCCGGTGATTTCGGTGGCCGCCGCAATACGTTCGGCCATCTCGGCGATATTGTCATACAAATGCCCGCCGGGGCGATGATGCAGGTAATGGAACTCTGTATTGTTGGCATACCCGGCTTCCAGCATTTCCATCTGAACGAAGGCTGCTATCGCCTCGACATGGTCCGGGGTCAGCTGATCGAGGAAGCGGAACATTAACTGCCGCCAGGTCCAGAAGGTATCGCGCGGGTCGGGGCCGCGCCGTTCCGTCAGGCCAGCCATCGAGCGCTGAAACGCGTGGCTATGCAGGTTTGAAATCGCCGGAAGAAGGATATCGGTTTTGCTGGTGGCATCGGATGGCGCAGCAGAATCGGCCTGAATCGCAGCAATTCTGCCATTCTCATCGATCTCGATCCGGACATTGCTTTGCCAACCCGCCGTCGTAAGTGCCTGATTTGCCCAAAGAACCTTCATTGCCTCTACCCGTCTTGACAGAAATATTATGTACGTACATATTATCTTTAATAACAAACTTATCAAGGGGTGATGCTTCGCGATGCTGCTTCGAAACGCAAAAATCGTCACGATTGGGGATCAGGACAGTTATGGCCTGATCGAGTGCGGCGCGATTGCCATCAAGGACGGCCTGATCGATTGGGTCGGTGCCGATGACGCCATCCCGGCAGCCTACCTTGACGGTCCAGTGCGTAACCTTGAAGGTCGCCTGATCACCCCGGCCCTGATTGATTGCCACACCCATGTTGTCCATGGCGGCGACCGTGCGGTTGAGTTTGAAATGCGCCTGAAGGGTGCAAGCTATGAAGAAGTCGCGCGTGCTGGCGGCGGCATTGTTTCGACCGTGAAGGCGACCCGTGAAGCATCGATTGAGGATCTTTTGACATCCGCCCTGCCGCGCGTGGACGCGCTGCTGGCCGAAGGCGTGTCGGTGATCGAGGTCAAGTCGGGTTACGGCCTTGATCGCGACACCGAGCTTAACATGCTGCGCGCAGCCCGGATGATTAGCGCCCATCGTAATGTGCGGATCAAAACCACCTTCCTTGGTGCCCATGCGGTGCCGGTTGAATATAAAGACGATCCGGACGGCTATATTGATGAGGTCTGCATTCCGACCCTGAAAGCTGCCCACGCTGAAGGTCTGGTTGATGCGGTTGACGGGTTCTGCGAAGGCATTGCCTTTAACACTGATCAGATCAAACGCGTGTTTGACGCTGCCCGCGAGCTTGGCATTCCGGTCAAACTCCATGCCGAACAGCTATCAAACATCGGCGGCACCAAACTGGCCGCCGAATATGGGGCGATTTCGGTCGATCACATCGAATACGCCACTGAAGAAGACGCCATCGTCATGGCCAAGGCTGGCTCCGTCGCGGTGCTGCTGCCCGGTGCGTTTTACACCCTGCATGAAACCCAGTTGCCGCCGATTGACGCATTCCGCAAGCACGGCGTGCCGATGGCGATTGCGACCGACTGCAATCCCGGCTCTTCGCCGCTGGCATCGATCCTTTTGACCATGAACATGTCCTGCACGCTGTTCCGCCTGACGCCTGAAGAGGCACTTGTTGGCGCGACTGCCCATGCGGCGCGCGCCCTTGGCCTGTCGGATACCGGTCGGATCAAGGTAGGCCTGCGGGCTGATCTTGCCATCTGGAATGCCAAACACCCGGCCGAGCTTGCATACCGCATCGGGTTCAACCCGCTGTTCGAAAGCATTGTTGGCGGTGAAAGCATCGCCGCCTGAGCCCAAAGATAACCGCGCCACCGCATCAACATGTGCCCTTGAGGATAGATTATGACTGTCACCCTTATCCCCGCTTCGGTCAAACTGGCAGAGCTTGAACGCATCTGGCGTGATCAGGTCGCAGTCAAACTCGATCCCGCAGCCCGCGACGGTGTTGAAGCGGCGCACGCAATGGTGCGCAAGGCCGCCGACGGCAGCGATGCGGTATATGGCGTGAATACCGGATTTGGCAAACTGGCCTCGGTCAAGATTGCCCCGGAAGATACCGAAACCCTGCAACGCAACCTGATCCTCAGCCATTGCTGTGGCGTGGGCGAGCCGCTTGATATCGCGACCACCCGTTTGATGATGGCGTTGAAATTACTGTCGCTTGGGCGCGGCGCATCAGGTGTGCGTTGGGATCTGATCGAACTGATCGAAGGCATGCTGGCCAAGAGTGTTACCCCCGTCGTCCCGTCGCAAGGATCGGTTGGCGCATCGGGCGATCTGGCCCCGCTGGCGCATATGGCTGCGGTCATGATCGGCGCGGGCGATGCCATCTATGAAGGTAAAACCCTTCCGGGTGGTGAGGCACTTGCGAAGGCGGGCCTGACGCCGGTGGTGCTGGGCCCGAAAGAGGGTCTGGCGCTGATTAACGGTACGCAGTTTTCAACCGCCTGCGCGCTGGCCGGGCTATTTTCGGCCTGGCGCAATGCGGCGAGTTCGATTGTGACATCGTCGCTTTCGACCGATGCGATCATGGGTTCGACCGCCCCGCTGGTCGATGAAATCCATACGCTTCGCGGGCATCCGGGCCAGATCAATGTCGCACGTGCAATGCGCGATCTGATGACCGGATCGGAAATCCGCGAAAGCCACCGCGAAGGCGATACCCGCGTTCAGGACCCCTATTGCATCCGTTGCCAACCGCAAGTCACCGGGGCGGCGATGGATTTGCTACGCTTTGCCGGCCAGACGCTTGAGATCGAAGCCAATGCCGTGACCGACAACCCGCTGGTTCTGAAAGAAGACGGCCGCATTGTTTCGGGCGGGAACTTCCACGCCGAGCCGGTGGCGTTTGCCGCCGATCAGATCGCGCTTGCGGTTGCCGAGATCGGGGCGATTGCCCAACGCCGTGTTGCATTGATGGTCGATCCGACCCTGTCGCACGATTTGCCGCCGTTCCTGACGCCGGAGCCCGGCCTGAATTCCGGTCTGATGATTGCCGAGGTCACCACTGCCGCACTCATGAGTGAAAACAAACATCTGGCCAACCCGTGTTCGACCGACAGCACGCCGACCAGTGCCAATCAGGAAGACCACGTGTCGATGGCGGCCCACGGCGCGCGGCGACTGGCGCGGATGAATGCCAACCTTTCCTACATCCTTGGGGTCGAGCTGATCTGTGCAGCACAGGGTGTTGAATTCCGTGCCCCGCTTAAGACCAGCCCGGGGCTGCTCAATGTTTTGAAATCGGTTCGTTCTGACATTCCGACCGTCAAGGAAGACCGTTACATGGCGCCGGATCTGGCGAAGGCCGCCGAACTTGTCACTGGCGGCACGCTTGTAGATGCCGCCAATCTTTCGGGCTTTGTCGTTGGGGAGGCAGCATAACCATGACCGATCCGGTTGAAATCAAACGCGGTGATGGTCCCATTGTCCTGGGACTGCCCCATACGGGCACTTATGTGCCGGGTGACATTGCCGCGAAACTGAATGATCGTGGCCGTGAACTGGCTGATACCGATTGGCATATTCACACCCTTTATGACGGGTTGCTTGATGGTGTGACGACGGTGCGTGCGACGTTTCATCGTTATGTGATTGATGCCAACCGCGACCCCGAAGGTGTCAGCCTCTATCCCGGTCAGAACACCACCACCCTTGTGCCGCTGACCGATTTTGACGGCGAGAATATATGGGACGTGGCACCGACCGAAGACGACATCGCCTATCGGGCCGCAACATTTCATGCGCCGTATCATAAGGCACTGGCGGCCGAGCTTGAGCGCGTGCGCGCCAAACACGGTGTGGCGATCCTCTATGATTGCCATTCGATCCGCTCAAACATTCCGTTCCTGTTTGACGGCACATTGCCGGACTTCAATATCGGCACCAATCTGGGCGCGACATGCGATCCGATGATCGAGACGCTGACATCCGAAATCTGTTCGCAGGCCCAAGGATACAGCGCGGTTCTGAACGGTCGTTTCAAAGGCGGCTGGACCACCCGCCATTATGGCCGCCCGGAAATCAATCAACACGCCATCCAGATGGAACTGGCGCAATCCAACTATCTGACGGCCGAGGAAGCCCCTTGGTCCTATGACGAAAGCCGTGCAGCAAAATTGCGCACGCATCTTACTGAAATCCTGAAGACACTGGCCGATTTGGCCCCAGCACTAAGAGGCAAGTCATGACCAACAATCCGCGTCACAACCAGCGTGATATCTATCCCGACACCGGAAGCAAGATTTCGGCGAAAAGCTGGCTGACCGAAGCGCCGATGCGCATGTTGATGAACAACCTGCATCCCGATGTTGCCGAAAACCCGCATGAGCTGGTTGTCTATGGTGGCATTGGCCGAGCAGCGCGCACCTGGAAGGATTTCGATCAGATAGTTGCCAGCCTGAAGGAACTTGAAGATGACCAGACCCTTCTGGTGCAGTCGGGCAAGCCGGTTGGTGTGTTCCGCACGCATAAGGACGCGCCGCGCGTTCTGATCGCGAACTCCAACCTTGTGCCGCATTGGGCCAACTGGGACCATTTCAACGAACTCGATAAAAAAGGTCTGGCGATGTATGGCCAGATGACGGCGGGTTCGTGGATCTATATCGGGTCACAGGGCATCGTTCAGGGCACCTATGAAACCTTTGTCGAGGCGGGCCGCCAGCATTATGACGGCGACCTTACGGGCAAGTGGATTCTGACCGGTGGCCTTGGCGGCATGGGTGGCGCACAGCCGTTGGCGGCTGTGATGGCCGGTGCATGCTGTTTGGCTGTTGAGTGCGATGAAACCCGTGCGGATTTCCGCCTGCGGACCCGTTATGTCGATGAGAAAACCCATTCGCTGGATGAAGCGCTTGAAATGATCGAGCGCTGGACCAAAGCAGGCGAAGCCAAGTCCGTTGCCCTGATCGGCAATGCGGCGGATGTGTTCCCGGAACTGGTCAAGCGCGGCGTTCGCCCGGACATCGTGACTGATCAGACATCGGCACATGACCCGGTGCATGGATACCTTCCGCAGGGTTGGACCGTTGCCGAATGGCGCGAAAAACAGGAATCTGATCCCAAGGCTGTTTCCAAGGCCGCCCGCGCATCAATGCGCGTTCAGGTCGAAGCCATGGTTGCCTTCCACGAGGCGGGTATCCCGACGGTCGATTATGGCAACAACATCCGTCAGATGGCGCTTGAAGAAGGGTTCGAGAACGCATTTGCTTTCCCGGGCTTTGTTCCTGCCTATATCCGCCCGCTGTTCTGCAAGGGCATTGGTCCGTTCCGTTGGGCGGCCCTTTCGGGTGATCCCGAGGACATCTACAAGACCGACCAGAAGGTCAAGGAACTGATCCCCGATGATCCGCACCTGCATAACTGGCTGGACATGGCGCGCGAACGCATTTCGTTCCAGGGCCTGCCGGCGCGTATTTGCTGGGTCGGTCTGGGACAGCGCCACCGCCTGGGTATGGCGTTCAACGAAATGGTCAAGAATGGTGAACTGAAAGCCCCGGTCGTCATCGGGCGTGACCATCTTGACAGCGGTTCGGTTGCAAGCCCGAACCGCGAAACCGAAGCCATGAAAGATGGCTCGGATGCGGTCAGTGACTGGCCGTTACTTAATGCGCTGCTCAATACGGCGTCCGGGGCAACCTGGGTATCGCTGCATCATGGCGGCGGTGTTGGAATGGGCTTCTCGCAGCATTCCGGCATGGTGATTTGTTGTGACGGCACAGAAGATGCCGCACGCAGGGTCGAACGCGTCCTTTGGAACGATCCGGCAACCGGTGTGATGCGTCATGCGGATGCAGGATATGACATCGCACTGGATTGCGCCCGGGAACACGGGCTGAACCTGCCCGGGATTCTCGGCAAGTAATTAAAACTCACGCGTGGGGGCAGTGACGACTGCCCCTGCATCGCCCTATCAGGGTACAATCAAGGAGGCTTCTTAACATGAAAAGACGTGAATTTCTGACCGCCGGTGTTGCCGGCGCAGGTGCAGCGGCCGCTGCAACATTCGCAACCCCTGCCATCGCACAGGACAAGCGCCAGTGGAACATGGTGACCGCATGGCCGAAAAACCTGCCTGGGCCGGGTGTGGCTGCACAGAAGCTGGCAGACCGTATCACCACACTTTCGGGTGGTCGTCTTGAAGTCAAACTTCATGCGGCTGGCGAACTGGTTCCGGGCAATGGTGTGTTTGACGCCGTTGCCGAAGGTACGGCCGAGATTTATCACGCGGTTCCGGCATACTGGGGTTCGAAATCCAAAGGTATCCTTCTGTTTGGTTCGCAGCCGTTTGGCCTGCGTGCCGATGAACAGGTTGGCTGGCTGAACTATGGTGGCGGTCAGGAACTGTATGACGAAATCTATGGCCAGTTCGGTCTGAAGCCGTTCCTGTGCGGTAACTCCGGCCCGCAGTGGGCAGGTTGGTTCCGCAACGAAATCAACTCGGTCGATGACCTTAAGGGTCTTAAGTTCCGTACCACCGGTCTGGCATCGGAGATGTGCTCGAAACTTGGTATGGCGGTTCAGGCCATGGGCGGTCGTGACATGTTCCAGGCACTTCAGTCTGGTGCGCTTGATGCCGGTGAGTTCATTGGCCCGTGGAGCGACAGTGCGCTTGGCTTCTATCAGGTTGCCAAGAACTACTACTGGCCGGGTGTTGGTGAGCCGTCCTCAGCCGAGGAATGTGCGGTCAATGCCAAGGCCTATGCCGACCTTCCTGATGACCTGAAAGCCGTCGTCAAGTTCGCGGCAGACAGCCTTTATAACGAAGTCTGGACCGAGTACGAGACCAAGCATGCCATGGCCCTGAAACAGCTTGTCGCAGAACAGGATGTGAAGGTTCGCAAGCTTCCGGACGAAGTTGTTGAAGCCATGGCCAAAGCCGGTGCCGAGGTGATTGCGGAGCTTCGCGAAAGCGACGATGCACTGACCAAAAAGGTCACCGAAAGCTTTGTTGCCTATCGTGACCTGATCGGTGGTTACATGACCTATGCCGATAACGGTCAGATGAATGCACGCGCCAAAGCGCTTGGCTTCTGATAGACGTTATGACCGGTGCCGGAAATATCCGGCACCGGTTTCTTTTTTCAGGCGTGCCTTTCACGGGGAGATGTCATGCAACGCCTTGCTGATGCACTTGACCAGATAAACCACTGGACCGGGATGACCGTGCGCTGGTTCGCACTTCTGATGGTTCTGTTGCAGTTTACCGTGGTCTTGCTGCGCTATGTTTTCGGGTTTAGTTCAATCGCGCTTAATGAAAGCGTTCTGTATCTGCATGCCGCTTTGTTCATGTTGGGGGCGGGCTATACGCTGTTGGTTGATGGCCATGTCCGGGTGGACATTTTTTATGCCGCAGCCACCGACAAGACCAAGGCGCGGATTGATGCGTTTGGCTATGTGGTACTGGCAATCCCGTCGATGGCAGCCCTGCTGTATTGGACCTGGCCATCAGTGATCAATTCGATCTCGATGATGGAAGGGGCGATTTCGGTGGGGGGCATTCCGGCCGTCTGGTTTTTGAAATCCCTGATCCCGGCCTTTTGTATTCTGTTGATTATCCAGTCTGTCGCCTGCTTGCTCAGGCAAGTGGTTTTGCTGCGCGGCAATGTTGAAGATCAAGGCGGTGCGAAGTGATGGAATATCTTGATCTTTTGATGTTTGCCGCCCTGATGGGCTGCATCCTTCTGGGCTTTCCGGTGTCATTTTCAATCGCCGGAACGGCGGTGATTTTCGGTTATCTCGGCTGGGTCACCGATACGATGAATATCGGCCTGATGGGGGCGTTCGGGCAGCGCGTGTTTGGCACGCTGACCAATGATGTCCTGATCGCCATCCCGCTGTTTGTCGTTATGGGTGTCGTCCTTGAACGGTCGCGCATTGCCGAAGATTTGCTCCATACCATGGGCCGACTGTTTGGGCAGTTGCGCGGCGGTCTGGGCATTTCGGTGGTGCTGGTGGGTGCGTTACTGGCGGCCTCGACCGGGATTGTCGGGGCCACGGTGATTGCCATGGGCATGATCGCGCTTCCGACCATGTTGCGCACCGGCTATAACCCGAAAATGGCATCAGGCCTTGTTTGCACCGCAGGCACATTGGGCCAGATCATCCCGCCCTCGACGCTTTTGATCATTCTGTCTGATGTGATGTCATCGGCCTATCAGCAGGCGCAATATGAACAGGGCAAATTCACGATTGAAACCATTTCGGTCGGGCAGATTTTTGCCGGTGCGCTGATTCCAGGCCTGACGCTGGTGGCGATTTATATCATCTATATCCTGCTGCGCGGGCTGATACGCCCGGCCGACATGCCACCGGTTCAAAGCGATGATGGCCGCCCCAGCGCGGGCGAAGTGGTCGGTGCGGTTTTGCCGCCTGTGCTTCTGATCATTGCCGTTCTAGGGGCCATTCTGGGCGGGGTCGCCACCCCGACCGAGGCGGCATCAGTTGGCGCGATCGGCGCGATCCTGATGGCGGGCGTCCGTCAGGGGGCGAACCGCAATCTGGTTCTGACCGGGACTGTCGCCCTTTTGATTCTGGCGATCATGGCCGGTGTCGCGCCGGTGCGTTTCCAGCGCAGTGATCTGACCGGTATTGATTATGCCCTGGGTGCTGGTTATGTGGCGCTGGCTGTTGTCGGGATTGTCGCGATCCTCGCCTGCCTGCGTCAGGCATGGAAAGCCGACATTCTGAAATCGGCGCTGACATCGACCATGACGGTCAGTTCAATGATCTTTGCCACCATCCTGACAGCCAGCATGTTCTCGCTGGTGTTTATCGGGCTGGGCGGTGAAGACCATGTCGAGGAAATCCTTGAATCGATGCCTGGTGGCCCGACAGGGGCGCTGATCTTCTGTATGGCGCTGATCTTTGTGTTGGGCTTCTTCCTTGATTTCGTGGAAATCACGGTGATCCTGCTGCCGCTGATTGCGCCGGGGCTGATTATGATGGGTCACGATCCGGTGTGGCTGGCGATCCTGATTGCGATCAACCTGCAGACATCGTTCCTGACCCCGCCATTTGGCTTCTCGCTGTTTTACCTGCGCAGTGCCGCCCCGCCGGAAATCACCACCGGCCAGATTTATCAGGGTGTGGTGCCGTTCATCGCCCTGCAGCTGTTTGGCATTTTCGTGATCTGGCTGTGGCCATCACTGGCCAACTGGCTGCCAAGCGTGGTGTTCTAGGCAAAGAACTGAAAATGAAAAAACGCCCCCGATTTCTGGGGGCGTTTTTGTTTGGGTCATGGCCAAAGCGGCTGTCACAGGACTTCGTAGACCGAGACATAGACCGTGCTTTTTTCGCGCTGCCCCGATCCGACAAAGATCCGGTGATTAAGCCAGCTATAGCGTTCATCGCCGGTTTCGAACCGGGGCTGGGTGCGCATGTAATATTTCGACGGATCGACATGTTCACCGCGTGCAAGCGCGTCCAGAACATCCTTCGGACCATGCCGGAACCCGAAATTGCGGATATCAATCAGCGCCCCGTCGTGGGTTTCGATGCAATATCGGGTGTCGAGTTCGGCCACACCGTTTTCGAAAACGGTTTGCCAGTCTGCACCCAATGCCAGAACGCGACCATTCAACGATTTACCTTCGACATGACCGCCAATGATCGGAATGATCCTGCGTGTGCCGCGCATTGAGTTGCCGAGCTCCATCGGGGCTTCCAGCTCGACCGTCAGATCGCAAAAATGTTCAAGTTCAAGCTTCATATCGGCCTCTTTAATTCATGGTCGTCGGCAGGAAAAGAACGATGGATGGCACCAAAACCAGCAGGATCAGGCGAATGATGTCGACCGCAACAAACGGGATGACACCCTGAAAGACCTTTTGCAGGGGCACTTCGCGGGCAATCGAATTGATGACAAACACATTCATCCCGACAGGCGGGGTGATCAGGCCAAGTTCAACCGTCATGACAACGATGATGCCAAACCAGATCGGATCGAACCCCAACTGGGTAACCACGGGAAACACGATGGGCACCAGAAGAATGATCATCGCCATGGCATCAAGGATGCAGCCCAGCAACAGGAAGAACACAAGGATCAGCGCAAGTGTCGGATAGGCCCCGATATCAAGCCCGACCAGCCATGCGGTGATCTTTTGTGGAGTCTGGGTGATGGCCAGAAAATAGCCAAACAGGATCGCACCGATCAGAATGGTATAGATCGCGACCGAGGTGCGCAGGGCCTCGACCAGACTATCAAGAATGCTGCGCCAGCCAAGCCGCCCCCGGATCACCCCGATCAGGGCAGTCAGGACAGACCCAACTGCTGCGGCCTCTGTTGCCGTAACAATACCCAGATAGATGCTGCCGATAATGGCGATGAACAGGGCCAGAACCGCCCACACATCGCGCAAGGATCGAATGGCGTTGCGCAAATCAAACGGTTCGCCCGCCGGCAACCCGCGGGCATAAGTCACCCGAAAGGCCAGCATATACATCACAATCGCCAGAAGGCCGGGAATGATCCCGGCAATGAAAAGCTTGCCGACATCCTGTTCGGTGATGAAGCCATACACCGCCAGAACAACCGATGGCGGGATCAGAATGCCAAGCGTTCCGCCCGCAGCAATCACCCCGGTCGCGACATGATCGCGGTAGCCGCTGCGTTGCATTTCCGGCAAAGCGACCTTGGTCATGGTTGCCGCCGTTGCCACCGATGATCCCGAGATGGCGGCAAACCCGGCACAGGATGCAATGGTCGAAAGCGCCATGCCGCCCCGAAATGATCCCAGCCACGCCTGCCCCGCGCGAAACAGTTCGCGCGACATGCCGGAATTGGTGGCAAGAACGCCCATCAGAATAAAGAACGGAATGAGGCTGAGGTTAAAATCGGTGATGGTGCGGATCGGAGATTGCGCCAGCAGGTTGAGTGCAGGCGTCGGGCCAACGATCGCGGCAAAGCCCCCGACACCAACAATCCCCATCGCAATGCCGATCGGCACCCGAAGCAGCATCAGGGCAAACAGCGCAATAAACCCGCCAAGTGCGACAAAATCGGCTTCAGTCATCAGTTCCCCCCTGAACCAGCAGTTTGCTTTTGTTTTTTGGGGTCGGAGGCAATATGCGGCTCTGACTCGGCGGGTTCAAAATCATCCAGACCGGCGTTGGTCAGCGCGATCATCAAGGCACGCGCCAGAATGGTCAGCATGCTGACCGCAACGCCAAGCCAGATCAGCCCCATGACCGGCCAGACGGGAACCTGCAGATCAAATGTCGTCTCGCCACTGTTATAGGCGCTGGTGACACGCGCCAGCATCTTCCAGCACAGCAAGCCGGTGAAACCCAGCAAGACTATCCAGGCAAAGAAATCCGTCCATCGACGAACGCGCGCGGGCAGCATCAGGGCAAACAGATCGACCTTGATGTGCGACCCACGATAGCCCACGCAGGCAAAACCCCACATGATCACCACACCCAGAAACAGGCGCGAAAAATCAAATGCATCGGGGATCGGCCATGCAAACAGGTAGCGACCAATTGCGGATGCCAAAACCAGCAACGTGATCACCGCAAGCAAAATGGCCGAGACCATTTCGACCTTGCGCGAAAAGGCTTCGAGATATGTCAGGGAGCGATGAAGAACCCGCATGATTTATGCACTTTCAGAGGTATCGGCAGCACCGACATGCGATGCCGCCGATACAGGGAGGGTCATCAATACTTGGCGTTCTCGGCTTCGAGCGCGTCGATGAAGGCCTTGTAAATGGCATCAGCGTCACCGCCCTTGGCCGTAACGCTTTCGCGCCATTGGGCAACAAGCGGTTCGGCGGCATCGCGCCATTGTTGCAGTTCGTCGGCGGTCGGCTGATACAGTTCGTGATCGCCCGATGCCATCATCTTGTCGCGACCAGATGCCTCGTTCTCGGCCCAGCCCTTGGAAAAACGACCGGACCATTCCGGCGTGCAGTGATCGTCCATCACCTTGCGGTTTTCGGCTGACAATCCGTCATAGACACCGCGATTGATCACAAGGATCTGCGAGGAGACATAGAACGGCATATCAAGGTGATACTTGGTTTCCTGATCAATCCCGAAGATATAGATCGAGTTCCACGGGAAGGTGATCGCATCTGCCGTACCCTTGGCGATGGCTTCGCGGGCCTCGGGTGCGGGGACCTGAACACTTGCGCCACCCAGCAGGTTTACAAACCGTGCCATGGTCGCATGGGCCGGACGTACGGCATGGCCGTTGATGTCTTCCGGCACACGGACCGGCATTTTTGAATGGATGGTGCCGGGATCATGCGGATTGACCAGACAGAGTTTGACTTCCGGCATTTCCTGTTCGGCGTAGTTGTCATACCACTTGTGAAGGGCGACCGATCCATTGACCGCATCCTTCACATTAAATGGTACCTCGGTCAGGCCATAGATCGGGAAACGCCCGGCCTGATAACCCGGATTGATATAGCCGATATCGGCAATGCCATCGCGGGTCATGTCATAGTGATCAGGTGCGGAGCCCAGTTGCTGCGCCGGGAAAATCGTGAAATCGATGTTGCCACCGGATGCCTCGCGGATGGAGTTTGTCCATTCTTCAAGACCCATGGTTTGGACCGGATGGGTTGGCGGCAGCCAGTGGGCCAGACGGAAATTCACTTCCTGGGCAGACGCACCGGAAATGGCAGACATGGCGGCAACTGACGCCAAGGCAATCACTGAACCAAGTTTAAGTCGTTTCATTATTTCCTCCCTGAGAAAACCGACACCGGCAATTTTGTTTTTGTTGCCTTGTCTGTCGGTAACTCGATTTGATCAGACCACCCTTGGAAGCCTTTGCCCCAAGGGTTGGGCTGATCGCCAAACCGGGCCCAAAACCAATGTCCCGGTCAAAAATAACGTCTCCGTTTGTCGCGACCCGGCGCAGCTGATGGCGCCGTTGGTCGTGCCTATGCCAATTTCGCGTTTTCGATCAGAACAGCAATGCCCTGCCCACCACCAATGCACGCCGATGCGATGCCATAACGCTGACCGGATTTGACCAGTTCGCGCGCCAGCGTATTGGTGATCCGAACCCCGGTCGCGCCCAGCGGATGACCAATGGCAATCGCGCCGCCATTGACGTTGACCTTGTCTTCATCAAGACCAAGTTCGCGGATGCAGGCCAGGATCTGTGCCCCGAAGGCTTCGTTGATTTCGATCCGGTCAATCTGATCAAGGGTCATGCCGGTTTGATCAAGAACAGCCTTAATGGCCGGGACCGGGCCAATGCCCATGATTTCCGGCGGCACACCGACCGCTGCGCCTGCAATAATGCGGGCACGCGGTGTCAGGCCGTGTTTGCGGGCATAATCGGAACTGCCCAGAACAACACCGGCAGCGCCATCCACCACGGCTGATGAATTGCCACCTGTCTGAACCCCGCCAAAGGCCGGGCGGAGCTTTGCCAGAATGTCATAGGGCGATGGCCGAATGTGGCTGTCGCGGTCGACCTGATCGATCTTGCGCGGCAGGCGGATGGAGCGCGGATTGCCATCGGCAAACTCAAAGGTTTCGTTGGTCACGGTTGCGATTTCACCAGCAAGGAAGCCGTTTTCCTGTGCGCTCACGGCGCGGGCAAAGCTGCGTTCGGCAAAACGGTCCACTTCTTCGCGGGTGATGTTGTATTTCTTGGCAAGGTTTTCCGCCGTGTCGCCCATGGTGCAACTGACCGCCGGATCCAAAAGGGCCTCCCACAGGAAGTCCTTGAATTCGACCTGCCCCATGCGAAAACCACTGCGATGGGTGTAGGCGGCAATCGGGTTGCGGCTCATGGACTCAGTGCCGACACAAAGGGCCAGATCGCCACGACCGAGTGAAATATGATCAGCAGCCTGCAGGATGACTTCGATGCCCGTCCCGCAGATCCGCTGCACAAGATGGGCTGGGCGATCCACCGGCACCCCGGCGTAAATCCCGATATGGCGCGGCGTCATATAGGCATCATAGGATGCCTGGGCCATCGATCCGGCGACGGTGAAATCGATATCGTTCGCATTCACCCCGGCGTCCTCGATGGCCGCGCGGGCCGCCTTGATGCCAAGATCAATCGGGGAGACCAGCCCGAAGGCCCCGGTATAATCGACAAACGGTGTGCGTTTTCCGCCCAGCAGCCAGACATCTTCAAATTCGGTCCGAAGACCTTTGGCGTTCGCAGTCATTCTGCTTATCCCTTTTTGGCAATCATGACCCCGGCGGGTGACGGGTCGGTATAAAGTTCGGCGACCTTGTCAGCGCGTTTGGTCAGAACCGCACGCTGGTTGATCGAGCCCTTGTCGGTGACTTCGTGCGCATCGAGTTCCGGCGAGCTTTCCAGCAGGATCGCGCGCGCGACAAAGTTCGAACTGCCTGTCGATTTGGTCGCCAATTCATTGAGGCATTTTTGAAAATGCGCCTGCACGGCCGGATGGGTTGCGATATCGCGCTCCGACGCGTTGGCGGGCAGATCCGGGCACAGTTTTTTGCAGGCGGTGAAATCGGCAAAGATCAGCGCACCGACATAGCCTTCGTTCAGACCGGTCAGCACCGCATCACGCACATAAGGCGCAAAGGTCTGGGCAATGGCCGTCCGGATGGCGGCGACATGCACCCAGGTGCCCGTCGAGAGTTTGAAATCTTCGCAAACCCGGCCATCAAACAGGAAGCCCCGTTCGATATTGTCCGGATCAACAAATTTCAGGGCATCACCAATCAGGTAATAGCCTTCATCGTCAAAAGACTCGCTGGTTTTGTCAGGTTGCTTCCAATAGCCGGGTGTAATGCTGGGTCCCTTAAGGCGGACTTCGAGCTTTTCGGCATTGGGCACCAGTTTGATATCAAGCCCGACGGCCGGAAGACCAACACTGCCCGCCTGATCAACCGCCCAGGTGGTGGTAAAGGCAAAGGGGGCCGTTTCGGTGGAGCCATAGCCGGTGACGATGACGATCTTTTCGCCAACCGTGTCCTCGGCGATCTTTTCCAGATTGTCCCAGACATATTGCGACAAGCCGGCACCGGCATATTGCATCAGTTTGAGCTTGGCAAAGAACATCTCGCGCAGTGTTTTGTTTTCGCGCAGATGATGGACAAGTGCCTCGTACCCCTTGGGGACGTTGAAATAGATGTTGGGCGATACTTCGCAAAGGTTGCGCACGGTTTCATGAATACCGTCCGGGGTCGGTTTGCCCTGATCGATATAGAAACTGCCGCCATTATAAAGCGCGATGCCGAAATTATGGTTGCCGCCCGCGGTATGGTTCCATGGCAGCCAGTCGACCATCACCGGTGGTTCATCCTGCAAAAACGCCAGCGCGTGACGCAGCATCATCTGGTTAAAGCACAGCATGCGCTGGGTATTGATCACGGCCTTTGGCATCCCGGTGGAGCCGGACGTGAACAGGAACTTGGCAATCGTGTCTTCGGTGATTTTGCCATTGGCGGCATCGACCGCATCGGTCGGCGTGGTCTGACGGACATCTTTGAAAACATCGCAATCATATTGCGACAGCGGGTTTTCCAGAACCAGCAGACGGGCATCCTTTGGCATGACGGCGGCCAGTGCCTTGGCATATTTGGCACCATCATCCACAAAGATCAGACCGGGGTTCAACAGATCACAGATATGGCGCAGCTTGGCAAAATCGGATGACACCAGCGAATAGGCCGGCGACACCGGCGCATAGGGAATCCCGGCATACATCGATGCCAATGCAAGAAGCCCATGTTCAAGACTGTTGCCCGACAAGATCAGGACCGGGCGATCTTCGGACAGGTCCTGTTCGATGAGGTACTGCGCAAGACTGCGGACCTCGTTTCGGGTTTCAAGGAAGCTTCGTTTTTGCCAGCCGCCGGTTTTGTCACGGTCGGCCAGAAACAGATGATCGGGTGTTTGTTGCGCCCAATGGTCAAGCTTGTCGGTGATGGCGCGCGGATAGTCATCCGGCGTTTCCGTTGATCGGATATAGATCGTGCCGTTGTCCTTTTTGGACATCGAGACACGCGTATCTCCCATGCGAACCGGACGGAGTCCGGGTTCAGCAATCATAGGCATGAGACGAAACCTCCAGTTTTCATTTTCTTATTTGTTATAATTCATAACAATCATAATTCATCACATCAAGCGCAATATCTTTATGCGTGTACACGGACCCAACAATTTGACCTTGAGTATAATTATGCTCGCGCGCGAGAGGTGCGAATTTTGATGCGATTTCAGTTGACTAATGACGATTGACGCCGCTCTTTTACTGTGTAAACATAATTGTTATAAAACATAACAAACTTTGGGTAAGGAAATGCAGCTCAATCAGGTTCCCGCCATCATTACCGGCGGCGGCAGCGGCCTTGGTGCCGCCACCGCACGCACATTTGCGGTTGCAGGCGCGAAGGTCGCGGTGTTTGATCGCAACGGTGACGCCGCCAAACGAGTCGCAAGTGAAACCGGCGGAATTGGCCTGGAAGTCGACGTCTCTGACCGAAGCTCGGTCGAAGCTGCATTCAAGACCGTGAAACAAAATCTTGGCCTGCCGCGCATCCTTGTGAATTGCGCTGGCATTGGCACCGCCAACCGCATTTTGCCACGCGATGGCAGCCTTCCGATTGATGATTTTATCAAAACACTGAACGTCAATCTGACCGGCAGCTACATCACCATGAGCTATGCCGCGCAGTTGCTGTCGGAGGCCACCCCGGTAAATGACGATGGCGAACGCGGCGTGATCATCAATACATCATCCGTCGGGTATGAAGACGGGCAGATCGGCCAGTGCGCCTATGCGGCATCAAAGGGCGGGATTGCCTCGATGACGTTGCCAGCCGCGCGCGAGTTGGCGCGGATCGGCGTGCGGGTGATGGCGATTGCGCCGGGTCTTTTTTCCACCGCAATGACCGACACCCTGCCCGAGGAAGCCCGTCAGGCGATTGAAGCCAACATTCCGTTTCCCAAGCGGCTGGGCAAGGCGCAGGAATATGCCGACCTCGCCCGCCATATCGTCGAAAATACCATGCTGAATGGCACAGTCGTCAGAATCGACGGCGCGGTTCGCCTGCAGGCAAAATAAAGACCAGATTGCTTTACGTAAGGAACAAGAACATGACCAACGGCGCGAATGACGTATTGAACGTCGCAATCAACGGATCGATTGCCCGTTTGACCATCACGCGACCTGAAAAGCGTAACGCGGTCAGCGATACTTTGATGGCAGCACTTGAGGCGTTTTTTGCCAATCCGCCCGAAGGGGTGCGGGTTGTTATCCTGGCTGGTGAAGGCGGGCATTTTTCAGCCGGGCTTGATTTGGCCGAGCATGTTGCACGAAATGCCGCCGATACCATGCGCCATTCACGCAACTGGCACCGCATCATGGATATGATCCAGTATGGTGGATTGCCGGTGATTTCCTTGCTTAAGGGGGCGGTCATCGGCGGTGGCCTTGAACTGGCCAGTGCGACCCATATCCGTATTGCCGATGAAACAACGTTTTTCCAGCTTCCCGAAGGGCGCCGTGGCATTTTCGTTGGCGGCGGCGCATCGGTCCGGGTCGGCCGTATTCTGGGCGCGGATCGCATGATCGAGATGATGCTGACCGGGCGCAAATACAACGCCGAAGACGGCCTTCGCCTTGGCCTGACCCACTATGTTTGTGACAGCGAGGAAGCCGCCGAAGCAAAGGCCATCGAGCTTGCCAATACGGTTGCCGAAAATGCGCAGCTTTCGAACTATGTCATGATCCAGGCCCTGTCACGGATCGAAGACATGGCAAAAACCGATGGCCTGTTTACCGAAAGCCTGTGTGCCGCCCTGACCCAGACCAGCGAAGATGCACAGGAAGGATTGAAGGCGTTTCTTGAAAAACGTGCACCTAATTTCAAGTAACCGCCTATAACAGAGCCGCAGATAATTGCGGCCATCAGATCGCATACCATAAGATCAAGGATCGGCAAGAAACCGCACAAAGCGGACGCCAGAACAATCAGGAAGGAACAGGGCCACCCAAAAAACCGGTGCGCCCATAATGTGAGGAGACGTTCGATGTCAGGATTTTCCGTTAATCGCCGCCAGATGCTCGGCATCATGGGCGGCGCACTTGCAGCCCCTGCAATCATTGGCAAGGCACGTGCAGCCGAAGTGACCCTTCGTCTGCATCATATGTTGCCGCCGGTGGCACCGATGCACAAGGCGTTCTTCGAACCGTGGTCCAAGACCATCCGCGAACAGTCCGATGGCCGTATCGATATTCAGATCTTCCCGGCCATGCAGCTTGGCGGCAAACCGCCGCAGCTTGCCGAACAGGTGGCAAACAACGTTGTGGATATCGCCTGGACGCTAACCGTCTACACGCCGGGTCGTTATCCGATTTCCGAAACGCTGAGCCTGCCGTTCATGGTGACAACCGCTGAGGCAACATCGGTTGCCATGCACAAGTTCATGGATGAATTTGGTCAGGACGAATACCGCGGCATGAAGCCATTGGCCTATCATGTTCATGCCGGTGGCAAGTTCCACATGCGCGACAAGGCGATTGAAAATCAGGCGGATCTTGACGGCCTGCAAATCCGCGCCCCGAACCAGAATGTCGGTAAGGCCCTGTCCATTCTGGGGGCTGAGCCGGTCTTCTTCCCGGTCACGGAAATGGCTGTCGGCCTTGCCAATGGCGTGATTGATGGCACATGCCTGCCTTATGAAGTGGTTCCGGCCTTCAAACTTCATGAATTGACGTCGGTGCATTGCGCCCCGGCAGAAGGCGGACGTGGTCTTTATGCCAACTCGTTTGCGCTTTTGATGGCGGGCAATGCCTATGACAGTATGCCAGATGATCTGAAAGCGGTGATTGATGCCAATTCCGGTATCGATCTGTCACGCCAGATTGGCAAACAGTTCGATAGCTTTGAATCGGTTGGCTACAAAATGTGTGCTGATCGCGGCAACAAGTTCGTCGAGATTCCCAAAGACGAAATTGAACGCTGGCAGTCCGCGACCCAGCCGGTCGTCGATGAGTGGATCGAGACCCTCAATGATGCCGGACATGATGGCAAGGCGATGATTGATCGCCTTAATCAGCTGATCGACGCCGAGACCGCCTGACATGTCAGGAGCCACCCGTGATCACAATGGGCGCGGCAATCGCGCTGCGCCCATTTATTTTCTTGGTCAGTTTGTTGATCGTGCCTGCATTGCATCCGCTACTGTTGCGGGTGCCGTCATGCTTGCTGTCGCCGTCACGGTAACGCTATCAGTGACGATGCGATATATCGGCATTGGCGGCATTCGTGGTGACTTTGAAATTGTCGAAATGGGATGCGGGATTGCCGCATTTCTGTTTTTGCCGTTGTGCCAGCGCAAGGGCAACCATGTCATGGTCGACATTTTCAGCATGGCCTTCCCCCAACGCACCCGCACCATTCTGGATCAACTCTGGGAGATCCTGTTCTGTTGTGGCTGGGTGATTATTTCCTGGCGGGTCGCTTACGGCCTGATTGATATGTTTGATTATAACGACCGCAGCATGCTTTTGAGAATGCCCACCTGGATTATCTACGGCTTCGCACTGTTCGGACTTGGGCTTTCAGCCCTGACCGCCTTGTCGAACGTGATCGAACAGTTTGTTCGCCCAACCACCTCATCGCAAACGGATGCCCCACAATGAGCCCGGTTGAAATCAGCATCATTATGGTCGTCGTCCTGCTGGCGCTTATTTTCCTGCGCATGCCGATTGCATTGGCGATGGCCGTTGTCGGGGCGGGCGGGTATGTCGTTCTGTCGGGATGGTTGCCGCTGTCGGCTTATCTCAAGACCGCAATTGTCGATAAATACATTTCCTATGACCTTGCCGTCATTCCGCTGTTTATCCTGATGGGGCAGATCGCCACCCGGACGGGCATCAGCCGGGCGATCTTTACCGCATCCAATGCCTGGCTTGGTCATTGGCGGGGCGGACTTGCCATGGCATCGGTTGCCGGCTGTGCGGCATTTGGGTCGATTTGCGGATCCTCGATTGCGACCGCAACCACCATGGGCCGGGTGGCCCTGCCCGAAATGCGGCGCCACGGATATTCCGGCGCACTTGGGGCCGGAACACTTGCCGCGGGTGGCACGCTTGGCATCCTGATCCCGCCGTCGGTGGTTTTGATCATTTATGCCCTTCTGACCGAACAGAACATCGTCAAACTGTTCCTGGCCGCGACCATTCCGGGGCTTCTGGCCGTTCTTGGCTTTATTCTGGCGATTGGCGTTTACGTTCGCCTGTTCCCCGAAGAAGGCCCGGCCCATGCGGGGCTTCCGATGCGCGAACGCATCCGGTCGCTTGGCGGGATCTGGCATGTTGCGCTTGTTTTCATTGCCGTTCTGGGCGGGATTTATGGCGGTGTCTTCACCCCTGCCGAGGGGGCATCTGTTGGTGTGGTCCTGATTGCGCTGACCGGTTTTCTGATGCGCAGCCTTTCGGTGAAAGGCCTTTTTGAATGCGTGATCGAGACTGCCGGGACCACGGCGATGATCTTTGCCATCATTTTTGGCGCGGATCTTTTCAATGTCGCGCTTGCCCTGACCCGGGTGCCGACCATGGCGGCCGAGTGGGTCGGCACGGCCGGGATCGCACCGATGACGGTTCTGATGGTGGTGATCCTGTTTTACATCGTCATGGGGTGCATCATGGACAGCTTGTCGATGATCCTTTTGACCGTGCCGGTGTTTTTCCCTGCCTTCATGGCGATGGATTTCGGTATGGATCCGACCCATCAGGCGCTGTGGTTTGGTATCATCACCCTGATTGTTGTCGAACTGGGGATGATCACACCCCCGGTCGGGCTTAATCTGTTTATGATATCAGCGATGGCACCCGATATTCCGACCCGCAAGATTTTCCGCGGGGCGGTGCCGTTCCTGCTGGTCGAGTGCCTGCGCATCGCGATCATTGTCGCGTTCCCGGTACTGACATTCTGGCTGGTGGATATCGTCACAGGATAGCCGCGTCCAAAAAGATGGAGACACCGTTGCAAGCAAACAAAAAGAAGAAAAACGATACGGATACCGGTATTGCCGGATTGTCGCCCGACAGTCCGCTGCGGGGCTTTGTCGGCTATAACCTCAAGCGTGCCTATATGTCGATCCATAGCGATTTTGTCGCCAGCCTGACGCATCTTGATCTGAAGCCGACGACCTATAGTGCGCTTGCCATCATCAATGAAAACCCAGACATCAGTCAGACCGATCTGGCCAGGTCCCTTGCCATGGAACGGTCGAACATTGTCGTCATGGTCGATGAACTTCAGGCGCGCGGATTAATCGTGCGCAACAAGGTGCCAACCGATCGTCGTGTCTATGCGCTGCGCACCACCGCCAAGGGGATCGAGCTTTTCCTTGAGGCCAGCCGTGCGGTTCAAAAGCATGAAGACAAACTTCTGGAAGGCTTCGATCCCGAAGAACGCGCACACCTTGTAGAGATGCTGATCCGTATTCAGCAGGTCAAATAACGCTTAGATCAGGTAAGGTTCCATGTTGCGACTGTCCCGTGAAATCCGTGTTGAATGGGGTCACTGTGACCCGGCCCGGATTGTCTATAACCCGAACTTCTATGACTGGATGGAAGGCGGACTTCTGGCCTTGCTTTCAGTTGCCGGGTTCGACCTTGCCACAATGATCGCAAAGGACGTGGATTTTCGCGGAACGCCGCTTGTGCGTGGTGATGCCAGTTTTATGGCGCCTGCCCGGGTCGGGGATTTGATCGTGCACCATGTCGAAGTATCACGCTGGGGCGGGAAATCGTTCGACCTTTCCCATCGCTTTACGCTGGGTGAAACCACCTTGCTTGAAGGATCACAAACCCGCGTCTGGGGTCGCGCCAACCCGGACAACCCGGCAAGTCTGGCGGCTGTTCCCGTGCCCGATGCGGTCAAGGCTGCCTTGTCAGAAGACAAAGTTATCCGCCTGACACTCCATCAGGAAACGCAAGTTTAAGAGACGCTGTCGTGATCCCCTTCAAAGCGCCGATTGACGATATTCTGTTTACCCTGTCAGTGACCGGCGATGAAAACCGCGCCGCAGATCAGGGCTTTGACGCGGAAATCACCAGCGAAATTCTGGATCATTTTGCCCGCTTTGCCGAAGACGTCATCGCCCCGATTGATGAGCCGGGCGATCAGGAAGGCTGCCGGATCGAAAATGGCCGGGTCCGGATGCCATCGGGTTTTATCAACGCCTATCAGGCCTATGTCGAACAGGGATGGCAGTCGATTTCACTGGCTGAGGAATTTGGTGGTCAGGGCGCCCCGGCCACCGTCTGTGGCGCGATCAGCGAAATACTGGCTGGGGCCTGTCATTCCTATCAGATGGTCACCGGACTAGTCCCCGGTGCAGCCAGACTGATTGCCCAATTTGGCACCGATGACCAACGGCAGACATGGCTTCCCAAACTGGCATCAGGCAGCCATCTTGCCACCATGTGCCTGACCGAACCGCAAGCAGGATCGGACCTTTCAGACATCCGCACGGTCGCAAGCCAGCAACAAGACGGCAGTTGGGTTCTGACCGGGGAGAAGATCTTTATCTCTGGTGGGGATCAGGATCTGAGTGATGAAATCGTGCATCTGGTTCTGGCGCGGACCGGCACCCGCGAAGACGGGGTTCGGGGGCTGACCCTTTTTCTCTGTCCGTCACATTCAAGCGAGACCGAACGCAACGCCATCACGGTCACCCGGATCGAAGAAAAGATGGGTTTGCATGCCTCCCCCACCTGCCAACTGGCGTTTGATGGCGCAACCGCCACCCCGATTGGCCGGATTGGCAACGGGTTGATGTGCATGTTTACCATGATGAACCATGCCCGCCTTGATGTCGCCTTGCAGGGTGTGGCGCACGCCACCCGCGCCCATCACATCGCCCAAAGCTACGCCGCGGAGCGCAAGCAGGGCCGCGACCGAAACACCGGCCAACCGATTGCAATCGATCAGCATCATGACGTTGCGCGCATGCTGGCACGTCAGGACATGCTTGCGATGACCGGCCGCTTGATGGCCTATAAGACCTTTGCGTTGATGGAGACGGGTACAAATTCCGACCTGATCGAATTTCTGACCCCGATTTGCAAATCGTTCTGCACCGATGCCGGGGTCGAAGCCGCCCAGATCGGCATTCAGGTCCTTGGCGGTTATGGTTATTTGCGAGAATACCGGGTGGAACAAACATTGCGCGATGCGCGCATCTGCCAGATTTACGAGGGCACAAACGGCATTCATTCCCTGACCCTTGCCGGTCGTTTGACCCGCCACAAGGACGGTGCAAGTGCCAAGGCGTTCGAGGCCCTGATCAGCGACCTGATCGCTGGCACCCGCGGTAATACCGAGCTGGCAAAGCAGCTTTTGACATACTGGCAACAGATGACATCAGAAATCATCGCCAGCGACACGCCAGAGCAGTATGGCCAAGACTATATGCAAATCAGCGCGGCAACCTATGGCGTGGCACTTTGGACAGAACTGGCGGATCGACTTTCACCCGATCAAACCAGCCGCTATGAGAAATGCATGGCGCAGGTAACGGAATGGGGTGCTGTGACACTCGCCTGCAGCACCGCACGTATGGCGCATCCCTAAAGCCATGGATGCCTCCTCGCCGTCAAAATCGAGCATTTAAATTAAACACGTTTCTTTGGCACGTGGGCCAATTTATAGTTCGAGAACCGAGTCCTAATTCAAGGGAACGCTTTTGGCCGGTTTTCATTGGTCCCGAAATCAACGACTGAGCCTTGTCGGCCGATATACCTTGTTATCGGTAGGTGTTGTCGTGTGTGCGCTTCTGGCACTCAGTTTCTTTTATCAGCGCTTTTCCAATGAACTGATTGACCGTCTGACAGGCGAACGGCTCAGCGCGCAGGTCGCGGCAACGTCAAACAAACTTTCTGCCTTTCTAGATGCGCGCATCTATCAGTTGGTCACCCTGTCAAACCACCCGGCCCTGCCGGCCTTTATTGAAGCGCCGAACTCCCCGCAGGCTGAAGAAGCCCTGACCCTGCTTCGGGTGGAGGCAGATTCGCCTGACCTTTATGGTGTGCTGTTTTTTGACTGGTACGATAATCTTGATCGGCTGGTCGCAGGCCAAGCCGCGTCGGGACCGCCTTATTGGTCGAAAAACGGCTGGGATATTTCCGGCCTTCCACGTGTCGAACATGAAGGCATTGAGTTTATCGGCCCCAAATTGCCTGAAAATGGTAATTCCGGCTGGATTTTAATGCGTGCACATATTCGCGATACCGGCCTGGGGCAGAACACGTCTGTCGCCCTGCATGTGCGTCTGGCATCCCTAACCGAGCTTCTGGCAAGTGCCGGGGTATCGGGCGTGATTGATCCGCTTTTGCGCACGCCGGGCGGCATTGTTCTTGATGCGACGGGGCGCCCAACCGAGGTCACTAGCGAGCTAATTGAAGGCCCCAGCATCCTTCCGGGATGGAACCTTGTGATGAGTGTTCGACCGGGCACCATCCTGCAACCGATTGATGAAACGCGCTTTTGGCTAGCGGTGACAGCCGCCGTCATCATTGTGGTTATTCTGGCGATCTTTTTTGCCCTGTCACGCAGCCTGCGGCGGCGGGTCGATACGCTTGTTCAGGGGGCACACAGTATTGCGTCGGGCGATCTGTATTACCGCCTGCCCGAAGGTCGCCGTCGCGATGAAATCAGCACGGTCGCCAAGGCCTTCAACACCATGGCATGGCAGCTTAAAGACCTGATTGATCGGACAGTACGCGCCGAAAAACTTGCCGTTCTGGGCCAGTTTGCCACCGGTGTCGCGCATGAGGTCCGCAATCCGCTGGCCACCATGAAAACCACCGTTCAGGCCCTTGTGCGCAAGGAGCCCGATGGCGAGCGCAAAACACTTTTGGATGATATGGGCCACCAGATTGATCGTCTGTCACGCGTGGTGAATGATCTTCTGGCTTATGGCCGACCCGGTGAAGCCTGCCCGCAGGAAACCGAAATACGGGATCTGTTCCGACAGTCATCGCGCGTCCTGACCCCGGTCGCCGAAGAGGCCCAGGTGCGGTTTTACACCAGCGGCGATTCCCGCCTGACGATCTTTGTCGACCCGGATCAGGTGCTGCAGATCCTGCTAAATATCGGGATCAATGCCATTCAGGCCTGCCAGCCCGGTGGCACGGTGAGCCTGCGCGCAGAACGCCACAAGGATCAGGTCGAGATCCGCGTCACCGATGATGGTTCGGGCATCCCCAAAGAGCATTTGCTTGACGTCGTGCAGCCATTTTTTACCATGAAAAGCAAAGGAACCGGACTTGGCCTGACAATCAGCCAACAACTGGTCGAGTCAAATAACGGTTCAATCAATATTGAAAGTGCCCCGCAAGAGGGCACGACAATCACATTGAAGTTCCCGGCAACGAAATCGGAAACTTCAAAGGAGGAAACATCTAAAAATGCCCCGCCAGATCAGGATTCTGATCGTTGATGATGAGGAATCATTCGTCCGATCACTAAGCTTTGCGCTTCGTACCGAAGGCATGGATGTCACCGGCGTCCATTCCGGTGAAGATGCGTTTTTGCAAGTCCGTGAAAACAAGTTCGATATCATCCTGCTTGATCTGCGCCTGCCCGGTGCCGATGGCATGGAGGTCCTTGATAGCATCCGTAAACTTGATATCGATGTGCCAGTCATCATGATTTCGGCCCATGGCGATACCCGTGCGGCGGTGAAGGCCGTCAAACTCGGTGCGGCCGATTACCTGAGCAAGCCGTTCGAACTTGATGAGCTGATCCACACGATCAACACCACCCTTGATCAGAACCGCACCGCACTTGAGCTTGATTACCACCGCAAGCGCAATGTCCCGACCAACGGTCTGATTGGCGAATGCGCGCCGATGCGCGAATTGCGCACAACGATCGACCGTGTCGCACAAAGCAGTGCCAGCCGCATCCTGCTGCAAGGCGAGTCCGGGACCGGCAAGGCGCTGGTTGCGCGTGCCATTCACGGCGAAAGCCCGCGTGCTTCAAACGCCTTTATCGAAGTCAACTGTGCCGCCCTGCCAGAACAGCTGATTGAAAGCGAACTGTTTGGCGCCGAAAAGGGCTCCTACACCGGTGCGCATCAGAAACGCACCGGCCTTGTCCGTCTTGCCGATGGAGGCAGTCTGTTTCTGGATGAAATCGGCGAATTGCCGCTGGCGCTGCAGGCGAAGTTCTTGCACTTCCTTGAAAACGGCGACTATCGCCCGGTCGGGAGCGAACATTCCGCATCAGCCGATGTCCGCGTGATTGCCGCGACCAACCGCGACCTTGCCGAGGAAGTCCGTCTGGGCAATTTCCGTGAAGACCTGTTTTACCGCCTTAACGTCATCACCATTGATATCCCGGCACTGCGCCACCGCGGCGAGGACATTATCAAACTGGTCGACCATTTCGCCGATCATCAGGCCAAGGCCGAAGGGTGCCATCCGATCCATTTTGACGATGCAACCCTTGATCTGCTGCGCCATCATCGCTGGCGCGGCAATGTGCGCGAACTTAAAAACCTGATTGAGCGTCTGACCATTCTTTATCCGTCCAAACAGATTTCACCGGATCTGCTGCCGGCTGAATTCCACGTCACGGATGATAACCCGGATGATCGGCATGGCGGAGTTTCGGATGGCAATGCGCAATTGCAGGACCGCATGGACAACACCGAGCGTCATCTGGTGCAAGATGCGCTTGATCAGGCCGACGGTCACAAAGGCCGTGCGGCAGAAATACTTGGTATTTCACGTCATGCCCTGAAACGCCGACTACAAAGGCTGGGGCTGCAATAACTTACCCCCAACCCGAAGCATTTCCGACGCACCCTTGAGCGGTTTCCGCTCAAGGGTGTTTTGCTGCTTGAGCGCCTAACGCTCATATTCGCGCTCAAAACCGCTCCATGATTTTGGCCCAAAACGGTCAATCGCGCGGCTTTCCTGACTTTGCACCGAAATTTCGCAACTGGCACAGCCTTTGCGGAATAGCGAGACAAAGGTACAAACGCGGATGGAACAACCATTCGCAGGGAGGAAAGTCATGGAGATGCTCAAACACCCGGTTTCCGGGTGCATCACCATTATTGTAGCCACGTTCGCACTGTTTGCGGCCAATACCGCACAGGCAGAACGTTTTGAGCTGGGCGCATCTGCACAGAACGCAGATGCTGTCATCGGCTGTTTGTACCCGATGACCGGACGGTCGGCCACCTATGGCCGCGACAGTATTTCCGGCATCAAAATCGCCCTTCAGGACCTCGAAGCCGAAGCAAAATCCGGCCTGGATGTGCCCAATCTGCGCGTCATCGCCGATGACCCGCGATCAAAGGCATCCTATGCAGTCCGGCTGGCACAGGATTTCATCACCAATGACAATGCCAAGTTCTTCTGTGGCATCGTGTCATCGGGTGTGGCCCACGCCGTAAGCGATCTCGCCAAAAACGAAAAGATCATCATGGTCGGCACCGATCATGCGTCATCGCGGCTCAGCATCGAGGCCGGCCACGATTATTACTTCCGCGTCACCAATGACAGCTGGACGTCGATGGCCGCCGGTGCGCGTTATTTACGCGATCTGCAAAAGGAAACCGGCTGGAAACGCCTTGCCTTTGTCGGACCGGATTACGATTACGGCCATGTCTCCTGGACGGATCTGCAACTCGCCCTTGATGAACTGGATGTTGAATATGAAACCGTCGGCGATTTGTGGCCGAAGCTCTATGAGCCGGATTATTCGATCTATATCAACGCCCTGCAATCAGCAAAGGCCGACGTGGTCGTAACCGCCCTTTGGGGCGGGGATTTCATCGCCTTTATCAAACAGGCGGCATCAACCCGTTTCTTTGAAACCACCCGTCTGGCCAATTTCGATACCGGTGCAAATTACGATGTGATGATGGCCCTTGGTGATCAGCCCTATCCGGGTTTGATCCTGTCAGCGCGCCATCACAATAATTGGCCCGACACCGGACGTAACAAGCGGTTCGTCAAACAGTTTCACGACATGACCGGGCGTTATCCGACCTATGCGGCCGAAGGCGCTTATACCGGGATCATCGCCATTGCACGTGCCATTGAAAAGGCTGGCGGCGTTGACGATGACCGCGCGCTCATCACCGCACTTGAGGGTTTGCAACTGGCCCTGCCCGAAGATCCGCCGGGCTTTGCATCCTATATCGATCCCGAAACTCACCAGATTGTCCAGGCGCAAGCCGTGGGCACGGTCGTCCACAACGAAAACTTTCCGCCATCGAAACTGATGGTGGGGAACTGGGCGATCTACGATGCCGAAGACCTCAAACCATCAAAAGAGATGGTCAAACGTCGCCGCGATGCCGTGGCCGGCGGGTCGGAGGCAGTTCCACCGCCAACTCCATGACCTTTCCCAAGGGAGGAAATAGTGAAGAACAATAAATCAAAATTCAGCAAATACCTTGTATCGGGCGTCGCAGCGCTTGCCCTTGCAGCTGGCGCAGCCGGTTCTGCATCGGCTGCTGAGAACGGCAAATTCCGCGTCGGGATCGTGACCTTCCTGTCCGGTCCGGCAGCTGGTCCGTTCGGCGTTCCGTCGGCAAATGCCGCCAAGGTCCTTGTTGAAGAACTGAACAAGGGCAACCTGCCCGCACCATACGACAAGATCGGCATCAATGGTGCCGAAATCGAAGCCGTGATCATCGACGAAGCCGGTGGTGCAACCAAGCAGGTTGAAGAATACCGCAACCTTGTTCAGCGTCAGAAAGTCGATGCTGTCATCGGCTATGTTTCTTCGGGTGACTGCCTGGCAATTGCACCGGTTGCCGAAGAACTGAAAACCTTCACCATCGCATATGATTGCGGTACTCCCCGTCTGTTTGCGGATAACCCGGACGCGCAATACATGTTCCGTACCGGTCTTGACGCATCGGTCGATAACATCGGTGCTGTTCGTTACCTTGCCGCGACCCGCCCGGACGTTACACGTCTTGCCGGCATCCAGCAGAACTATTCCTGGGGTCAGGACAGCTGGGCTGACTTCACCGCCGCTGCATCGGCACTCCTCCCTGAAGCAGAAGTTGTCGAAGAACAGTTCCCGAAAATCTATCAGGGCCAGTACGGTGCTGAAATCTCTGCCCTGTCCGTGAAACGCCCGGAAATCGTTCACAGCTCCTTCTGGGGTGGTGACATGGAAGCACTGGTTCTGCAGGCAAATGCCCGTGGCCTGCTTGAAGACGCCACCGGCCTTCTGACCTGCGGTGAAGCATCCTTTGCCACCTACAAGGATCAGGCCCCGAACGGCATGATCATCGGTGCACGTGGCCCGTTTGGCCAATTTGCCCCGGACAACGAACTGAACACCTGGTTTGAGGGTGTCTATCAGAACGCCTATGACCTTGAGCCGGTCTATCCGGCAACCAAGATGGCCCAGGCGATCCTGGGTCTGAAGTATGCCGCCGAGAACGCCGGTGTCGCCGATAAGGAAATCCCGTCGGCAGAACAACTTGCTGCTGCGATGAAAGGTGCGACCTTTGAGTCGGTTTCGGGCACGGTGGAAATGGCACGCGGCAATGGTCATCAGGCCATGCAGGGTATCACCTATGGTGAATACCACTACGAAGACGGCGTTGCCTCGATCAAGAACGCTGTTTCGTTTGATGGCGAATGCGTAACACCCCCGGAAGGTGTTGCTGCTGCGGACTGGATCGCAGACGGCTTCCCGGGCGCTAAGTGTAACTAAGTTGCCCGCTCTGTTTTACAGAGCTTCCTGATCCTGCGGACATCCCGTCTCCCTTGGGGTGTCCGCCCCTTTCCCTGCACACTGGATATTTGTGATGACAAGTCTTCTTGCCGTCCTGATTGATGGCTCGATCTATGCATCGTGGCTGTTTCTTGTGGCTGCCGGCCTGACCGTGATTTACGGGGTGATGCGCATCCTGAACATGGCGCATGGCAGCTTTTATGCTATCGGCGCCTATTCGGCAGCGTCACTGGTTGGCTGGTATTTCAACAACGGCATGGGCCCGGCATGGGTCAGCTATTTGTTGCTGGTTGGTGCCGCGCTGGTTGCCGGTCTGATTGTCGGTGTGATCGTCGAACGCGGATTGCTGCGCCTTATGTATGGCCGCGACGAAATCCTGATGGTGATCATTACCTATGCCCTCCTTCTGATCCTTGAAGACGGTATGAAAATCGTCTGGGGTGTCAGCCCGTATTTCGCCTATCAGCCTTATTCCGAGCTTGGGCGAACATCGCTCGGCTTGCTTAAGGTTTCCAATTACGACGTCGCTCTGGTCGGGGTGTCCGCATTGCTCGGGCTTGGCCTGTGGGCGTGGCTTGAACGCACCAATCAGGGCAAGGTCCTGCGTGCAGTGATCCATGACCGCGAAATCGCGGTTGCCATGGGCGTGAACGTGAAACTGATGTTCACCATCACCTTCGTTCTGGGCACCACACTGGGCGCACTTGCCGGTGCGCTGACTGCGCCCGCGATCTCTGTCGTGCCGGGGATCGGCATCGAAGTGATCGTTCTGGCCTTTGCCGTGGTGGTTATCGGTGGCCTTGGCAGCATCGGGGGGGCCGCTGTTGGTGCCCTTTTGGTCGGGCTAAGCCGTGCAGCGGCCGTTCACTATGCCCCTGAATTCGAACTGTTCGTCATTTATGGCGTGATGTCACTGGTTCTGGCGTTCCGTCCCGAAGGCCTGTTTGGCCGTACTTTGGCGAGGAAAATCTGACATGCGTCTTGATAAAACTGAAATCTCGCTCGGACTGGTGGCGCTTGCCTGCGTTCTGTTCGGCTTCGTTTCGCCGGGTTGGCTGATCTTTCTTTTGACCATCGCACTGGCCAAGGCACTTGTCGTCCAGGGCGTCGTCATGCAGATGCGTTCCGGACTCGTATCCTTTGGTCAGGGTCTGTTCTATTGCATCGGTGGTTACACCGTTGGCATGGGCGGCCAGTTCTTTGGCATTCATGATGCGATTGCCGCCCTGTCACTTGGCATGTTTGTCGCAATCGTTGTTGCCATGCTGTTGGGTCTGTTGCTGACGCGCTATCGCGAAATCTTCTTTGCCATGCTGTCGCTGGCATTTTCGATGATCCTGTTTGGCATCCTTGTCAAAAGTCAGGAACTGGGCAGCACGGACGGCTTTAACGTTCATGACTGGACCCTGTTTGGCTGGGCCCCCGAAGCAGGCGCTGGCAGCCAGCACACCGTCTTTACCATGACTGTGGTCTCTGGTCTGATCGTTGCTGTTCTGATCCATCGTTATACCAAGGCAGGCATTGGCGTCATTTGCGAGGCTGTTCGCGAAAATGAAGTCCGTGTTGAATATCTTGGTCTGTCACCGCGCTGGTTGCTTTATGGCAACTATGTTGCTGCGGCAGCGGTATCGGCCCTTGGCGGCGGTCTGACGGCCCTTGCCACCGGCCACGTTGATCCGGAGATGGCCTATTGGACCACATCGGGTGAATTTGTCTTCATCGCGCTTTTGGGTGGTTTGGGCCACGTGGCTGCACCGTTTATTGCGGCCATCGTCTTCTCGTTCGTGCGGACCTACGCCATCGAATTCGTTCCCCATACCTGGCAGATGATCCTCGGTTTCACGCTGCTTGCGGTCATTATCTTCCTGCCCAAAGGGCTGTGGAGCCTGGTCAGCCGTGAAAAAACAGGAGAACGGGCATGACCTGCATTCTTGAAACACGTTCGCTGAACAAGGAATTCGGCGCGGTCATCGCCGCAAAGGATTTGAACGTTCAGATCAACAAGGGTGAAGTCGTTGGTGTGATCGGCTCCAACGGGGCTGGTAAAACGACCTTCATCAACATGGTGACGGGCTATCTCAAGCCGACGCGCGGCGAGATCCTGTTTAACGGCAAGTCCATCATGGGCCATTCCCCGCGTGCGATCACGCGGGCCGGTATGGCGCGTTCATTCCAGGTTGCGCAGCTGTTCCCGGAAATGACCGTGATCGACAACCTGATTGTCGCGCTGGCTGCTGCCGAAAGCGCCCGTCCGAGTTTCCTAAGCCCCCTTCGCAGCGATGCCCGCATCGCCAGGGCTGAGGAAATCCTTAGGGAATTCGGTGTCGAAAACTATCGCGATTCACTGGTAACCGCCGTTCCGCAGGGTGCGCGTAAACTGGTTGATATCGCCATGGCGTTGATCGGCAATCCTCAGATGCTGCTGCTTGATGAACCGACCAGTGGTGTCAGCGTGGATGAAAAAACCGACCTGATGGATACGGTCATGAATGCCGTGCGTCAGCATGGCGTGACGGTGCTGTTTGTCGAACATGACATGGATGTGGTCGAACGCTATGTCTCGCGCGTTCTGGCATTCTATAGCGGCGAAATCATTGCTGATGGCGAACCTGCGGCTGTTCTGGCCGATCAGCAGGTCCGCGATCTTGTGACCGGCCATCGTCCCACCACCAAACAAGGGAATGGCGCATCATGACCCTGGAAATCAGTAATCTCGATGTATCGATCGGTAATATTCCGATCCTGCGCGATGTCTCGCTTTCGGTGCCGTCCGGCAAAATGTTTGGCCTGATTGGCCATAACGGGGCGGGCAAGACCACGCTGATGCGCGCCATCATGGGCCTTCTGGACGCAGATCAGGGCACCATCACCTTTGATGGGCAGGACCTGCGCAAGATGGCTGACTTTGCCCGTGCCAAAGCCGGCATCAGCTATATGCCCGAAGATCGCCGTCTGATCCCGTCCCTGACGGTCGAGGAAAACATTCTTCTTCCGGCCTGGACCAACGGTATTGCGGACGCCGAGGAACGGTTGAAATGGGTCTATGACCTGCTGCCGGAAATCGCCCAGTTCCGGGATCGCCGTGCGCTGCAGCTTTCCGGTGGTCAGCAGAAACTGGTCTCGCTCGGGCGTGCATTGATGCCCGGTCGCAATCTTTTGTTGCTCGATGAACCGTTCGAAGGGGTCGCACCGGTCCTGTCACGCCGCCTGTCGGAAGTCATTTCCGATCTTGGCAGCAGCGGGCTGTGCGTTCTGATCTCTGAATCTGATGACAGCCACTCCGCCGATCTGGTGGCGGGCAGTTATCGCATCGAACGTGGCACCGTTTCCAAGGCTGAACTGGAAACCGCCTGATCCCGACAACAGACATGTCAAAAGACGAGGTCCCCATGTCAGACTTTGTGTTTGAAACCACCCCTCGCGTCATCTGCGAGTTCGACGGTGCCTTGCAACTCGGCACCCTGTGCAAGGAGTTCGGCGCGAAACGCGCCGTTCTTCTGTCCGATCCGGGCTTGCAGAAGGTTGGCCTGATCGACGCCCCTTATGCAGCCCTTAAAGAAGCCGGGATTGAAACCCTGCTTTGGACCGATGTTCAGGCAGACCCGCCCGAGGAAAGCATTCTTGCCGCGGTCAAGGGTGCCCGTGACTTCAAGGCCGATATCGTCATCGGCCTTGGCGGCGGTTCATCGCTTGATACCGCAAAACTGGTCGCCCTTCTGTGTGGCAAGGATCAGAAACTTGACGAGATCTATGGCATCGGTCTGGCAACCGGTCCGCGCCTGCCGCTTATTCAGGTGCCGACCACGGCGGGCACCGGTTCGGAAGTCACGCCGATTTCGATTGTCACCACGCCGACGCACGAGAAAAAGGGCGTGGTATCCAGCCTGCTCTATCCCGATGTCGCACTGCTTGATGCCAAGCTGACCATGGGCCTTCCGGCCCCGATCACGGGCATGACCGGCATTGATGCCATGGTGCACGCCATTGAGGCCTACACCACCAAGCACAAGAAAAATGCCCTGTCGGACGGACTTGCCATCCGCGCGATGCAGCTGATGACAGCCCATATCGATGATGCGGTTTCTGCCACCCCGTCACGCGAAGCCCGTGAAGCCATGCTTCAGGGGTCCATGCTGGCCGGAATGGCCTTTGCCAATGCACCGGTCGCAGCGGTTCATGCCCTTGCCTATCCTCTGGGCGGGCATTTCCATGTCCCGCATGGACACAGTAATGCGCTGGTCCTGATCGAGGTTTTGAAATTCAACCGGGATGCGGCCGTATCGCAATATGCCGAACTCGCCCACGCCATTCTGCCGGGTGAAAAGTTCGCAAATGACGATGCTGCCTGTGATCGCTTCATTGCTTTCATGACCGACATGGTCGAACGCATGCCGTTCAGCCGCACCTTGCGCGAAGTCGGCGTGGCGGAAAGCGATCTCGACATGCTGGCGACCGATGCGATGAAGGTGGAACGCCTTTTGATCAACAATCCGCGTGAAATGACGTTCGACGCCGCACGCGCGATCTATGCCGCCGTGCTGTAACGAAAAGGAATAGCCACCATGACCATCCAGCTAAATGATACTGGCCTTTGGCAAACCCAGGGGCATATCGACGGCAAATGGGTCGCATCCGACAGCGGCAAGACCTTTGCGGTTGTTGACCCGGCCACCGGCGAACATCTTGCCGATGTTCCCGATATGGGCGCGGCCGAAACCAGTCGTGCGATTGATGCCGCCAATGCCGCCCTTCCAACTTGGCGGGCCAAAACCGCCAAGGAACGTGCAAACGTCTTGCGCAGATGGTTTGACCTCTGCATGGCGGCACAGGCCGACCTTGCATTGCTGATGACCCGCGAACAGGGCAAACCCCTGGCCGAGGCATCCGGCGAAGTAGCCTATGGCGCGTCCTTCCTTGAATGGTTTGCCGAAGAGGGCAAACGCATTTATGGCGATGTTATCCCGTCGCATGGGGCGGACAAACGCATCATCACCGTCAAACAGCCGATTGGTGTTGTTGCGGCGATTACGCCGTGGAACTTCCCGATGGCAATGATCACGCGCAAATGTGCCCCGGCCCTTGCCGCGGGTTGCACGGTCGTCATCAAACCGGCGGAAGATACCCCGCTGACCGCGCTTGCACTGGTCGAGCTGGCCAAACGTGCCGGGTTCCCCGATGGCGTGATCAATATCGTCACGGCATCACACGGGGCGGAAATTGGCGGTGAACTGACTGCCAACCCGATCGTGCGCAAGCTGTCCTTCACCGGCTCCACCCAGGTCGGCAAACTTTTGATGCGTCAGTGTTCTGATACCGTCAAAAAAGTCAGCCTGGAGCTTGGCGGCAACGCACCGTTTATTGTCTTTGACGATGCCGATCTGGATGCGGCCGTCGCAGGCGCGATTGCCTCGAAATACCGCAATGCCGGTCAAACCTGTGTCTGTGCCAACCGCATTCTGGTTCAGGAAGGTGTCTATGACCCCTTTGCCGCCAAACTGGCCGAGGCCGTTGGCAAATTGCGTGTCGGTTTGGGCACCGAAGAAGGCATCACACAGGGCCCGCTGATCAATGCCAAGGCAATCGAAAAGGTCGAAGCACTGGTCGAAGACGCGGTTTCACGTGGGGCAAAGGCTGTTCTTGGTGGTGACCGCGCCAAACCGGACAGCAACTTCTTTACCCCTACCATTCTGACCGGGGTTACGTCAGATATGCGGATTTTCTCCGAGGAAATCTTTGGTCCGGTTGCACCGCTGTTCAAGTTCAGCAGTGAAGAAGATGCCATTCGCATGGCCAATGATACGCCGTTTGGTCTGGCGGCCTATTTCTATGCGCGTGATATCGGTCGCATCTGGCGGGTTGGCGAGGCGCTTGAATACGGCATCGTTGGCATCAACGAAGGCATCATTTCGACCGAGGCAGCACCGTTTGGCGGGGTCAAGGAATCCGGCATCGGCCGCGAAGGGTCGAAATACGGCATCGATGATTTCGTCGAGATTAAATATATGTGCCTCGGCGGTCTCGCCGGGAACGCCAACTGATCCCGGATAAGGAGACACATCATGAGTTTCATGTTCCGAAGCGTGCCACGCATCGTCTGCGAAGCCGGTGGCATTGCCAAGACCGGCAGCCTGATGCAGGAACTCGGCGCCAGCCGTGTCATCATCGTTTGCGATCCGGGCATCGTCAAACTGGGTTTTGCGCAAAAGGCGCAAGATGCACTTGAGGCCGCCGGTATCGCGGTTCAGGTATTTTCTGACGTCGAAGCCGACCCGCCCCAGAAAATTGTCGAAGCCGCCATTACCGGGGCACGTGACTGGAAGGCGGATGGCGTAATCGGTCTTGGCGGCGGCAGCTCGCTTGATAGTGCCAAGCTGGTTGCATTGCTTGCCAACAGCGACCAGACCATCGAAGAGATCTATGGGGTGGACAAGGCAACTGGTGACCGCCTACCGTTGATCCAGATCCCGACCACCGCCGGGACCGGATCAGAAGTTACATGGGTGTCGGTAATTACAGATAACGACCACCTCAAACAGGTTGTCTACACCCCGCAACTGATGCCCGATATCGCCCTTCTTGATGCGGAACTGACCTATGGCCTGCCGCAAAAGGTCACAGCGGCCACGGGCCTTGATGCCATGGTCCATGCGATCGAAGGCTATACCAGCCGCACACGCAAAAACCCGATTGCCGATGGCATGGCGGTCACCGCCCTTTCGCTGCTTGGCAAGAACCTGATGAAGGTGATTGAAAATCCAGGTGACAAAGAAGCGCGCTCTGCCATGTTGCAGGGATCGCTGATTGCCGGGATGGCGTTTGCCAATGCATCGGTTGCCGCCATTCATGGATTGGCCTATCCGCTGGGCGCACGTTTCCATATCCCGCATGGTCATGCCAATGCGCTGGTCATGGCGCAGGTGATCCGCTTTAACCTGCCAGCCGCGAAAAAGCTGTACGCCGAACTCGCCCCGTGCCTGATCGAAGGGGGCGATTTCGACAGCGAAGACACCGCCGCCGAGGCGTTCGTCAAAAGGATCGAGGAAATGGTCCCGGCCAGCGGTCTTGAAATCCGCCTGCGCGATCTTGGCGTCACCGAAGAGTCCCTGCCGGAAATGGCCGAGGAAGTCTTTACCAAGATCCATCGCCTGATCGACAGCAATCCGCGCGACATGACCGCCAAGGAGATCGAGGCGATTTATCGCAGCGTTTATTAATTTGCCCGTCTGCAAACTTCGGTTTGTATCGTGGCACAAGAACCGGCGGCCTGTTTGGTCGCTTGGCCGCCGGTTCTAAAGTTATCAAATGATCAGACCGGCTTAGCGAATGGCAACCGGGTTGATGATCATCTGTACAGCGCCCTTAAGCTTCGCCTGCCCGAGAACGAACAGGAACTCGTGCGCCCGGTCTGCGGCCAGGTCCCGGGTGACGATATTTTCAAGAATATAGACACCGTTTTCTGCCAGAAGCTTCACATGGACCGGGAAGAAAGCACTGGGATCTTCATGGGGAACAGCTTCAAGCCCCCATGTATCGGCGCCAACGGCGACAACACCCTGATTTGCCAACCATTCCGCTGCTTCCAGACCAAGGCCAGGTTCGGTCGTTCCGTAAAGCTCATTGTCCTTCCCGACCAAATCAAGCCATCCGGTATGGATCAGAGCCACATCTCCCTTGCGAATTTCGGTACCGGCCGCTTTCTGGGCTGCCAAGATGTCCTCAAGGGTGATGACATAGCCGCCTTCAAGACGATCAGTCCCCTTGATCGCAGCAACGTCGAGCAAGACACCACGCGTTGCCATTGGTGGCACATGTTCGATGCCAAGCCTGGTCAGGCCGGTGGCTGCGACCATGTCTTCGGCGTGGTTATTGTTATAATAGGTATGATGATCACCCAGATGACCCAGACCATCAATCTGTGTCCCGACACCGAGCCAGCCGGTGAACATGTCATCGTTATAGGTTCCTGCATTGCTGCCGATTGTTTTGTTACCGCTTTGTCCGGGCGAGAAAACCGTCACAGCGACACCACGTGGTGCAAAGGCCGGTGTATCACGTGAAACTTCCATCCCCAGTGAATAGACCTTGCCTTCGGAAATCAGCTTACTGGCTGCAAGTGTTACTTCCGAAGTGAGATAGTTCGCTGCCCCGATTTGATCATCAGGTCCAAACGGTGATGAGAACCGGTCATCGGCCGAAGCGGTACCGACTGCGCCGATAAGACCAAGCATCATGGATGCAGAGACAAGCATTTTTGCTTTTTGCATTTTTTCCTCCCTAAGTTGATAAGGACTCAGGGAACAGCAATTCTAATGCCAACAAAAAATGGCTTAAAACGGTGATCTTCAAAAGGAATTTGAGCGGCAACCGATCAATCGAACACCTGACATGATCGGTTATCGCTCCGGCAAAACATGCAGGCGATCAGCCTGTCTCACCAAGCTCGCAATTTTTGTCATTCTATCTTTTGGGAAAAGTGATGGTGCCCCCGGGGAGAATCGAACTCCCACTCACTAAGTGAAACAGATTTTGAGGGCGGAGAAAACTCAATGAAATCAGTACATTTCCAAAATACAGGCAGCATTTCGGAGCTTGTATCTTGTACTTCGTGAATGAATTTACGGAATGGATTTCATCATATCCGCTGACCCCGCAGTACTTAAGATTTCTCGGCTCAGATTGCTGTCAACTCCAAAGCTGAAACAACATGATTATTCAACCTGCCGTTCAGCGAGGCTATGAAAAATCGATAGGCGAAGATGACCGCTCGCCGAAGAACTCGGGGCTTTCTCAAACGAAAATCCCTTTCATTTGATGGGCACATTCAACTTTTACGCCCCCAAAATTGGAAACGAGGGCCACGCATCACAGCTTGCTCAACAAGACAGGTTTATTCTAATTGAAAAGAAAATCAGGCTTAACTCATGGACGATAGTTTCCGAGAGGGCCTGCTATTTACCCGGCCTAGCATGCAAGGCCCAATCACCTTCGGAAAAACGGTCATGTGCAAATTGCCCCTGATGCCAGTAAGGATAAATCAACGGCGGAGCACTGACCTGATCAAGACGTTTAAGATCATCTGGATCAAGCTTGACATCAAACGCACGGAAATTAGCTTTGAACTGATCGATATTGCTGCCCCCAATTACAAGCGATGAAACTGCGGGGCGAGTTAACAACCAAGCCAGTGCAATCTGGGCGGCTTCAACGCCATGTTTTTCACCCACCGAGATCAGGACGTCAACTATGTCCCACAAACGATCCTGATCCCGGATGGGTGGTTCGGTCCAGCCCGCAGCCTGCCGGGACCCTTCCGCAACAGGCTGACTACGGCGATGTTTGCCCGAGAGCAATCCCGCCGCCAATGGGCTCCAGACCAAAACCCCAAGCCCTTGGTCCACCGAAATCGGCAGAAGTTCATATTCTGCTTCGCGGGCTTCAAGGGTGTAATGAATTTGCTGTGTGACGAACCGCACACGGCGATCCCGTTCGGATGCCTGCAATGATTTCATGATGTGCCAGCCCGAATAGTTTGAGCAACCGACATAGCGCACCTTGCCCTGTGTGACCAAAGCATCAAGAGCGGCCATCTTTTCTTCGACCGGGGTGACGCCATCCCATTCGTGCATGTAATAGATGTCGATGTGGTCGGTGCGCAGATTCTTGAGCGTCTTTTCGCATTCCCGGATCAGGTGATAGCGACTTACCCCCTCATCATTCGGGCCATCGCCAATCCGCATGCGGGCCTTGGATGTGACAAGAACCTGATCACGTCGGCCGTCAAGGACTTCGCCAAGGATTTGCTCGGACAGGCCCGTCGAGTACATATTGGCAGTGTCAAACAGGTTCACACCGTGATCAATGCAGCAATCGACAAGACGGCGTGCTTCGGGCACTTGTTGCGAACCGACCATTGCGAACGGTCCGTCGCCGCCAAAAGTAAATGTTCCCATCGAAAGGGCTGAGACTTTCAACCCTGATCTGCCTAGTGTTCTATACTCCATAACCCGGTCCTTTCGATGCAAGTCATTGCGGTGTGGCGCAAGTAGGAAAAGGTCTCAGCATGCCGCCCAAGCACGGCGCAATCATGCTGAGACTTAGAAAGTCAGCCTTTTACAAAGCGTGCGAGCGTTTCAATCAACAGGAAGGCAACCGTGCCCCCCGCATCCTGAAGACCTTTGCTTTTATCGGCAAACGCCGCAGCCTTGCCGTGCTGGGCGACCATATCCTTGGTTGCTACCAGCGCTGCCTGTCCGGCACGTGCGGCGTCTGCAACCGCATCGACCAACGGGGCGTGTTGGTCGGCAGATTGTTCAAGGCTTTGGGCGATGGGCTCAAGCACATCCAAGACAGTTTTATCGCCAAGTTTGGCTTTGCCGCGTTCGGCAATCCCGTCGGCATACGCCCGCCAGAAGGCCATCATTTCCTTGGTGCCAATCGCGTCAGCATCATCAACAGCCTTGCCTCCGCGCATAAATCCGGTTGCTGTCAACGTCCCCATTGTCGAGGGCGCTGCCTTTGCCATTGCCGCACCAGCCATTTTGAACTGCTTGCCCAGCGGTTCACCGTCCATGTCAGAGACCGTTTTAGTGGCAGCCTCAAACGCAGAATTCATAGTGATGCCAAGATCACTGTCACCGACTTTGGCATCAAGGGCGATCAGTTCATCACGCTTGTCGCGAAATGTGGCATGAAAGGCCTCGAACAGGGCGGCAATATTGCCGGTATTAATTGTGTCCATCATGGCCTCCGATTACTGCGCGAAATGTTTGAAGAATGGCGTGTCGGCTTTGGCAGCCATCAGGCGATCAAGTTCTTCGTCAAGATGCAGAACCGAAACAGATGCACCGGCCATTTCCATCGAAGTCGCAAATTCACCGACCCAAACATGCTTCACGTTGATGTCGCGCTCGCTCATCAATTGGGAAACACGACGGAACATGATGTAAAGTTCTTCAAGCGGTGTCGCGCCAAGACCGTTAACCAGAATGGCAACATCGTCGCCTTTCTTGTAATCCTGCTCGGCGAAGATTTTCGCCATCATCTCGTCGACGAGCGGATCAGCAGCAGTCAGTTTTTTACGGGTAATACCGTTTTCGCCATGGATCCCCATGCCGATTTCCATCTCGTCATCGCCGATTTCAAAGGATGGCTTGCCAACTTCGGGAATGATGCAGCTGCTCAGCGCGACACCGATGGTGCGTGTGCGATCTTTGGCCTTTTCAGCAACGCGAACGACCTCTTCAAGTGACATGCCTTCCTGTGCGGCCGCACCGGCAGCTTTATAAAGGAAGAATATCCCGGCAACGCCACGGCGCTTGTGTTCTTCACCAACGACAGAGGACGCCACATCATCATTGCCGACAACCGACATCACCTTGATGTCTTCAAGGTCGGCCAGCTCGGTCGCCATATCGAAATTGATGATATCCCCGGTATAATTGCCGTAAATGTAAAGGACACCCGCCCCCTGATCGATATGCTTGGTCACTTCAAGCATCTGCTCGGCACTGGGTGACTGAAACACGCCGCCAACAGCCGCACCATCGAGCATGCCTTTGCCGACATAACCCAGAAACAGCGGCAAATGCCCCGAACCACCACCGGTGGCAATGCCAACCTTGCCTTTGACCGGCTCGGCCTTGACATAGCAGCGCTTGTCATCGGCAACATAGGTGACCTCTTTGTTCGCCAGATAGATGCCTTCAAGCATTTCATCGACGAAATTCTTCGGATCATTCATAAATTTTTTCATGATTTTCTCTTTATTTCGCAGGTTTGAATTTGCGCTGACGGGTTACGAAGAACGCCGCGGCAAGCAGAATGAACGCGCCGACGAACACCCGTTGCCATGTGCTTGGAATTCCAACCATCACAAGAACATTATCGACCACAACGACAAGCAAAACGCCCAGCATGGTGCCAATCACCGACCCGGTTCCGCCGGTGATCCGGGCCCCGCCCAGAACAACCGCTGCAATCACCGCAATTTCGGTTCCGACAAGATCAAACGGGTTCGCCAAACGGTTGGCCGTCACATGAACGATGCCTGCCAGGCCGGCCAAAGCACCGGCATAACCAAACACGAAAAGATGGACGATCTTGACGTTGTACCCCAGACGGGCGGTGACATCCGGACTTCCACCAAGCGAGAAGATGGCGCGTCCCATCAGGGTACGGCGCATGATCCACCAGGTCAGGATCGCTGCTGCTGGCAGGATCAGGAAGTAAACAGGCAAACTGACCGTTGCGCCATTTGCCGTTTCAAATTCTAGCAGGGAAATACGCCCGAACGTGCCCATCTGACCGGGCAACTCCATGATCCAGGTCGTGCCGACAAAAGCCAGCAAGCCGCCCCGAAACAGGTACTGCGTACCAATCGTGACAATCAGAGATGGCACACGCAGCGTATAAACCAGAAAGCCATTGAGAACACCCAGCGCAATGCCACCGGCAACCGCGATCAGAAACACGACATAGATCGGCATGTTCGGTGCATGGTTGATTGCCAGCAGTGTGATCGAATACATCGTCAGTGCTGCGATGGCCGTAAACGACACATCAATGCCCCCTGCTGCCAGGATCACAAAAACACCCAATGCAAACAGGCCGGTCACGACACTGGCGCGGCCAATATCAATCAGGGTGGATGGCTGCAAAAAGGCTGGGTTTGCAATGGCGACAGCGATACAAATGGCAATAAGAAGACCCAAGGTCACCATTTCCGGTTTCTTGGCAATCAGATCACCCAATCCCCGGCGCTGCTGCAATTGCCCGGATGCCGATACATGGCCCGGAGCAGGTTTGTTTGAGGTTCCAGCCGAACTCATGCTGCACCTTCCTGTACTGAACCAAGCATCGCCTGGTAAATATCGTCTTCACTTGCGGATGCCCCATTGAGGTCTGAGACGACCTCGCCGGCATTCATCACAAGTATGCGGTCACAGTTTTGAAGAAGTTCAGGCAAATCGTCGCTGACGATGATCAGCCCCATACCGTCTTCAGCCATTTTCTGAATTGTCTGATAGATCGCGTCCTTTGACCCGACATCGACACCAACAGTTGGACCATGCAGCACGAGAATTTCCGGATTGATGCTTAACCAGCGACCAATCAGAACGCGTTGCTGGTTCCCACCCGAAAGCGATGAAACCGGCAATTCGATATCTGCGGTGTTCAGACGCATGTCGGCCGAAATTTCGCGGGCAATTTCCTTACCCTTCTTCATGTCGAGAATGCCCATGAACCCCGCAAGTTTACGCAGGATCAGAGCCACTTCGTTCTGATAGATAGATTTGCTTAAAAACAGCCCTTCGGACAGACGATCTTCCGGGACATAGGCAATGCCGGCATCAATTGAATCCGATGCTGTTGCAATGCGGATGTTCTTGTCATTGATGGAGATCGTGCCACTTGCCGCAGGCCGGATACCGGCTATTGCCAAAGCAAGTTCATTTCGCCCGGAATCCGACAGCCCGGTAATGCCAAGTACCTCGCCTTTGCGAAGATCAAATCCGACATCGTTGAAACGGCCCGGCATGCTGAAGTTCGAAAGCGACATCAGCGTATCTTCCGAAGGGCTACCTTCGCGGTATCGCTTTTCGCTGATTTGACGACCTGTCATCAGTTCGGCCAAATCGGCCCTGCTATAACTTTCAATCGGTCCTTGTGCCACGCATTGCCCGTCACGAAATACGATCGCATGCCCGCCAATACGATAGCATTCTTCGAGTTTGTGGGTGACAAACAGCACCGCGACATTTTGCGACCGCAGACGTGAGACCACATCAATAAGGTTTTCCACCTCGCGACGGGTCAGCGACGTCGTCGGTTCATCCATGATGACAAGGCGTGCTTCACAGGCAATCGCACGGGCAATTGCCACAAGCTGACGTGTTGCCAAAGGCAGTTCCGAGACAATCGTCGACATCAGTTCGGGTGTTACGTCCAGGCCCACTTGCGACAGGGCTTTGGTCGCCGTTTTCTGCATCCGCGCCCGGTCAATACGGCGCAGAAGCCTGCCGTGGCCTTCGACCAGTTGCTCCCCAAGGGCAACATTTTCCATTACGCTCAGATTGGGGATCAAAGACAGGTCCTGATAGACGGTCTCAATCCCGAAATCGAGAGATTGAATGGGGGTAAGTTCGTTAAACACCTCGCCATCAAGAACAATCTGGCCTTCGCTGGGCGGATGCGCCCCGGCCATGATCTTGATCACGGTGCTTTTACCACAACCGTTTTCGCCCAGCAGGTGGTATACCTCCCCGGCTTCAAGTGACAGGTCAACACCGCGCAGGGCATGGACACCGCCAAAACGTTTGTGAATGTTTCTTAGTTCAAGAAAACAGCGATTTTTCTGCGTGTTTTGCGTCACCAGTCAGACCCTTTCCTGCTGACATGTCCCGGCCTTTGACGAGGCCGGGCGGCCCGAAACATGCCAAGACACATTCCGGGCTGCCTCAACCGGGTTCGCTTAGAAAAGGTAATCTTTGTAGGTTTCCTTATCGACAAGGACCATGCCATTGCCAACAATCAGAAGACCTTTGCCTGCGCCTGGTGTGACGGTCACGCTTTCGTAGCCTTCAACACCAAGGTCCATGCCATCGGTAACTTCTTTGCCTTCAAGCATCAGCTTGGCAACGGCATTCATTGCCATGCCAGCTTTCTGCGGATCCCAGAAACCAATTGCGGTGATCGCACCAGATTCCAGATAGGCCGTTGACGGGTTCGGAAGACCGGTACCAACCAGGCAGACCTTGCCGGCAAGACCAGCTTCTTCGATCGCACGTCCGACACCAAGAACATCGTTGCCAGCCGAAGTCTGGAAGCCCTTGATGTCAGGATGTTTGCGGAGGATTTCCTTGGCTTTTTCATAGGTACCATTGGCATCATCGAACGATTCATTGTTCGGGTCGACCAATTCCATACCCGGATATTTTTTGGCATTTTCTTCGCCGGCACCAACCCACTGCATGTGCGTACGGCTTCCCAGCGATCCAACAAACGTTGTCCACTTGCCTTTTTCGCCCATGCACTGCGCCAAACGTTCGTTCAGGGCCGCACCATAATCGCTGTTATCGAATGCTTCGATATCGGCATGGGTGTTGGTCTGGTTATCGGCTTCGTGCGTCACAACGATTGTGCCGCGATCCATCGCGCGGCCAAGGATACCTTCGAGAATATCTGGATCCATCGGCACAACAGCCAGTGCGTCTACGCCAGTTGCCACAAGATCATTGACGATCTGAAGCTGCTGGGCGGAATCCGCCGTTGCCGGACCGACCTGACGAATATCCATTTCGGGGTTTTGTTCGGCAAACTTGGTAACACCGGTTTCCATACGATCAAACCATGGAATACCGCTAATTTTAACGACAGTCGTAATGGATTTTGTGTCCTGCGCCGAGGACGGAGCAGCAAAACCAAGAACAGACATCGCAGCCAGTGCGAAAGCTGTGGTTTTCATAAGGTTGGCAATTTTCATAATGTTTCCTCCCAATTGGAAATATTCTGTTTGGCCAGATGTTTCCCTCTGATTTTTGATTACTTCTGTGCGTGAGGGCTGCGCACAGAGGCAGAGATCGCATGTTTTTGCAGGTTAATCAGATCAAGCAATCTGAACCGCCCGATCCCAAGGAATCCAAGCAACAGGGCCCCCCAAGCGAAATCACGAATAAAGTTTGAAAGGCCCATGAAGTTGAGCATGCTCGACATCATCTGCAGCGTGATTGCCGACAGAACAACACAGATCACCCGCCCATAACCGCCTTCGGGTTTAACACCGGCCATCACCGCAATCAGGATTGCCACCAGAAGGTAGGATGTGCCGTAATCCCACTTCACGTTGATGGTCCGCGCGGCAATTATGATCCCGGCAAGCGACGACAGGATGCCGCTTACGGTATAGGTCGAAATAATCACTTTGTTTTTTGGAAACCCGGCATACTCAGCGGCCTTGGGGTTTGACCCATTGAGCATCAGCCACATGCCAAACGGCGTATAGCGCAGAACAAAACCGATGATGCAGGCAACCCCGATGAACAAAAGGAAACTGATCGGGATTTCAAACAACAATCCGTTGCCGATTTCATAAAGCGGGCCCGGTGCACCAACCCTTACCGAACGACCATCGGAAATCGCAACGGCAAGCCCGATAAACAGCATTTGCGTGCCCAGCGTGCAAAGGATCGCCGTGATTTTAAGATAGGCAATCAACAGGCCGTTCAGCAAACCGCCAAGAAACCCGGTTGCCAATGCCACCACGATAAAGATGAGCGAGAAAATCTCCGGGTCCTGAGAGGCAGAGAAAAAACTTACAGCAATGGTCGCAGCGACGACGCCCGAAAGATTGGCCAACGCGATCCCCGACAATTCGATGCCGCCATTCCCGACACACATCGCCAGCAAAACACCGATCGCCAACAACCCGATTTCAGGCACTTGGCCCGCCATCGACTGAAGATTAAACAGCGAAAGATAGTTTCCATCAGAAACAATCGCGCCCGCCGTCATCAACGTGATGATCAGCCCGATTAGAACGGTCAGGTGCCCGTCAAAAAAGCGCATGGATCCTCCCCATACTTTTAGTAAATTTTTATGTTTATTGACTAAAAACTATCAATTCATTTTTATGTTGGCAAGCATCTGTTTGACACAAACTGTTACATCACAGTTGCATTGATATCCGGCAGGATGTTTACTAAAAAACATAAACAATGAAGAATCAGGGAAGAGCACCAAGGTTAAGTACATGAAAAAAAATAATAAACCGACGATCAAACAGATTGCCGAACAGGCGGGCGTCTCCCCTTCGACGGTGTCGCTTGTTCTGAATGGCAAGGGTGAAATTTCCGGCGTTACCCGTTCACGGGTCCTTGAAGTTGTTTCTTCGTTGAACTACCTGCCGCGCGCTCCCAAAAATCGCGAAAAAACGGCGAAAACCATCAAGTTTCTCAAGATCGCTAAACACGGTCATACTGTGAACCGTGACCATAGCCATTTCATTTCTGATTACATTGACGGCATGTCATCAGAGGCAACCAGTCGTGGTTATAAGCTGCAGGTTTTAAGCTATGAAAATGTCACAGCAAGTGACATCACAGACATCCTGGCAAATTCGGATGCAACGGCCGCCATCATACTTGGCACCGAGCTAACGCGTGAAGATATTCAGAAAATCCAGGACTTCAGATTACCAACTGTTTTTATTGATTCTTTTTATGATCTCATTGATGCAAACTTCGTCGACATGAACAATGGCGATGCGGTTTACACCGTGCTTTCGCACTTAAAAGATCTTGGTTTTAGTAAAATTGGCTTTGTCGGCAGTGAAACGCAGACCCGAAACTTTGCTCTGCGCAAGAAAGCCTTCATGAAAAACATGCACCATCTCGGACTGACAGTGAACAGCAGTCACATCCTGTCAATCGGATCCACCATCGCCTCGGCATATGAAGATAGCTTGGAGGCGCTTTCCAATCACGACAGCGTTGCCGAAGCTTATTTTTGCGCGAACGACATCATGGCATATGGCTTTACCAAAGCCCTGAAAGAAAAAGGATATAAGATTCCACAGGACATCTCGATCGTCGGGTTTGATAACCTTCCAATGAGCGCCACTCTTGACCCGTCCTTAACGACGATAGATGTTTCGAAACGCAAAATCGGAAGCATGGCTGTTACGGTACTTGATGAACTCTTAAATGCAGAGGGCTCCCTGCCTGCGGTCAAGGTTCAGGTCGGCGCAGAGCTTGTTGTCCGCGCAAGTACAACCCCGAAGAAAACCGGCTGATAACGCAATGTTCCATCACCATTGCCAACACTGCCTTTAAGCACCCCGTATCTCAACGTGGCACATATCGATTAATTCGCAGCGTCTGGAAAAGATGTGGAAAGCTAAAAGAACAAAACCCAACCGATTACGGCCGGGTTTGAAAAGCGATGGTGCCCCCGGGGAGAATCGAACTCCCACTCACTAAGTGAAACAGATTTTGAGTCTGCCGCGTCTACCAATTCCGCCACAGGGGCAGGCAATTCGGGTGCGTGTGCGCACCCTCCATCAACGGGCCGGATAATAGCCGTAAATTTCGCCGGGTCAATGGGGCTTTGTGCAAAAATACGTCTGCGTAGATACGGATAAACTGCGCCATTGCGATTGCTGGCAAAATGCGGTTTGATCTGGCCTGTTTTCAAGGCCAAGCGCCGCTCCCAATTCGCAGACAACATGACAAGGCGCTATGCCGTGATCCGCAGCCTCTATGACTGGACCATGAACCTTGCCGGCCACCGCCATGCCGGCTGGGCCCTGTTTTTCATTGCAGCAATTGAAAGCTCTGTCTTTCCGATCCCGCCTGACATTTTACTGATCCCGATGATCATTGCCGCCCCGACGCGCGCCTGGCGTTATGCGCTGATTTGCCTCGTCGGGTCGGTGCTTGGCGGACTTGTCGGATACGGTATCGGATTCTTCCTGTTTGAAACGGTCGGACAGCCTGTGTTGGAGCTTTATGGCTATGCCGACAAGTTTGATCAGTTCCGCGACTATTATAATGATTGGGGTGCCTGGGCGGTGTTCATTGCCGGTGTAACGCCATTCCCCTACAAGGTGATCACCATCCTGTCGGGTGTGACCGCACTTGACCCGGTTGTCTTTACGCTGGCATCGGTTCTGGCGCGTGGATTGCGGTTCTTTGTCATTGCCGCCCTGATCTGGAAATTCGGCCCTGTCATCCGTGACTTCATCGAACGTCGACTGGGCCTCGTTTTCACCATATTTATCGTGGTTCTTGTCGGCGGGTTTGCCGCAATCAAACTGATCCCGCATGGTTGACCCGACGCCAAATTCTTATGCACGCCAATAAACGGACCCACTGATGTTCAATTTGCTGCGCCCACGCTTCATCCCGGCCTTTCCGCCCCTTGCCCTGCTGCTGGTTTCAGCAGGCAGCATCGGCTTTGCGTTTTACGCGCAATATGTCCAGAAGTTGCTTCCCTGTGTGCTGTGTCTTTATCAGCGTGTGCCGTTTTATGTGGTTGCCGGTCTTTCGATCATCGCGCTGTTGCTGATCCGCTTTCCTGCCGCCGCACGGGCGGTGGTTTATCTGTGTGCTGCGACCTTTGCCGTCGGGACAGCAATCGCTTTTTACCACGTTGGTGTTCAGGAACTGTGGTGGGAAGGACCCGCCATGTGTGGCGGCGTGCAAAGCGGTGCCGCATCGGTCGCGGACCTCAAGGCGCAGCTTATGGCGCAACCGATCATTCGCTGCGACAAGATCGACTGGACCCTGTTTGGCATCACCATGCCGACCATCAACGTGTTCTTTTCAGCAGCGCTCACTGTTTTCTGCCTGATTGCGCCGTCGCGTTGGATGAAGAAATAACCGCGAACACCTTCGAAGCTGCTGAAACCAAGCCTCACAAAACCCGTCTGACACGTCAGGCGGGTTTTTGCATTTCTACGGTTCGCCTTTTGCGCGAACAATTGCTCAGAAATCTGACAATTCTTCGCATGATAATGAGAATTGTTATTGTTTGCAGAAAATTCCCAGTTATATTGAGACCCATTCGCACCATAAGTTCCGACTGCATAAAGGACCCCATTGTCGTGAGCGCCATGGCATTCCATCCGCATATGACCAGCCACATCGAAGGGATTTCCCTTCTTGATGACCTGCGGTTCCGTCGCTGGAACACCGCCATTTCCGATTTATGGCATGTGGAATGTGAAGCAGAGGCCGGGGGAACCTACGTTTCGCAAGCCCCGCGTCTGGTAGCGATCCTTGATTGCGTGGGCGATGGGCGTATCAACGTCCGTTCCTCAGATGACGCGGCAGATCAGCAACGTCGCGGCAAAGGATGCCTGTCCTACATCCCGGCGGGGATGGAGGTCTCATCCGAGATTTTTGGCGCGTGTCGTCTGCGTCATCTTGATATCCATCTTGATGTCGACGCACTTGAAAACAGCATGGGCGTGCCACTTGACCGCGCGACCCTGGAAACACCGCGCATCGGTTTTTGCGATCCGCGCATCAATACGTTGGTCCGGTTGCTGGCCGACGACCTGCAAAGCGAACACCAAAGCCCGCAGATCTATGGCGAAGGTTTGATCAGCGCACTGACCGCAGCCCTGCTGCAGCCCGGTCAAGCCAATGAACCGCAGCGCAAACGGGGCAAACTGGCACCCTACCATTTGCGCAAGTCTGTCGATTATATCGAACAGAATTGCGGACGCACCATCCGCCTTGATGAACTGGCACAGTTGACTGGGCTCTCACAATCCTATTTCTGTTCGGCCTTTCGCGAAAGTACCGGCATGCCGCCGCAACAGTGGCAGATGAAAGCCCGGGTGGAGCGGGCCAAGAACTTGCTTAAAGATGCCGAGACGCCGCTTGCCTCGGTCGCCCTTCGGGTCGGCTTTGCCGATCAGGCGCATTTGACCCGCGTGTTCCGCAAAATCGTTGGCACCACGCCGGGTGCCTGGCGCAAGGAACAGATCGCGTAACTTAAGCCAAATCCCGTTCAATACGCCGAAATCCGGTTCAATATTCCATCCCCCACCGCGTGATATCGGAAAGGCCATCATCATAGATGGCCCGCCGGTTCCCGCCCGACAGGTCGTCGTCAAAGACAACCGATACAGGGAATCCCAAATGCGTTTTACAGGACAGAAACTGTCTTCGACCCTTTTGCTGGGTACGGCACTTGCGTTGGTTTTTGCCGCACCCGATTTTGCGCTGGCGCAGTCTGCAGATGACGCGACAGAACGTGACGGCGAAAGCACTACCCTTAAACCTCTGATCATTGAGTCCGAAGCAGAGCCTGCACATGCTCCTGTAAACGGATATGTTGCTACACACAGTGCAACCGGCTCAAAAACCGGCACCGCCATTGAGGAAATCCCGCAATCCGTATCCGTTATCGGCCGCAAAGAGATGGACAGCCGTGGTGTCGATAAAGTCGATGAAGCATTGCGATATACCGCTGGCGTATTCACCCAGCCTTATGGCTCCGACACGGATACCAACTGGTTCTTCATTCGTGGCTTTGAAGCAACCCAGAGCGGAGCCTATCTTGATGGCTTGCAAAACTACGCCTATGGCTTTGGCGCATTCTTGGTCAATGATTACAATCTTGAAAGGGTAGAAGTTCTGCGCGGTGCCGCCTCTGTCCTGTATGGCAGCACCAATCCCGGCGGCATGGTAAACTATGTCAGCAAACGCCCGACCGATGTGCCACTGCGCCGTCTTGAATTTTCCGTCACCGAGACTGGGAAATATGGCACAGGCATCGATTTCAGCGACAAGCTTAGTGACGTTGCAGCATACCGCCTGACCGGTAACTTTACCAATGGCGACGAACAGGCCGACGACAATGAAGGATTCCAGGGGACGGTTGCACCAAGCTTAGCCTGGACGCCGAACGAAGACACCAGCCTGACCCTGCTTAGCAGCTTTACCTTCGTGGACGGCAAGCATAATGGTGGCCTTGGTTTCCTGCCCTATTTCGGCACTGCCAAAGATGCGCCTTATGGCAAGATTGATCCGGAAACCAACTTCTCTGAACCCGACCTTGATAAAAACCTGCGCCGTCAGGTTATGGTCGGTTACGAACTTGAACACGATCTCAATGACGACCTAACCTTCCGCCAGAATGCGCGGATCGGACATGCAGACATTCATGAGATTTACTACTACCCAAGTGGCTATGCCACCGGTGGAACATCACCAACAACCACCAATTACGACCTTGATCGCTGGGGGTTCGAACACCGCACCCAGATCACATCCATCGGTCTTGATAACCAGCTCGAACAACGCTTTGAGACCGGTGCACTTGATCACACATTGCTTGGTGGCATCGACCTAAAGCGGTTTGATATGTCGCGCAAAGAATATTCCGGCGCAGGTACCGATATTGATCCGCTGAATCCCGTACATGGCACCGCACAGGTCGCACGATCTGCCTATCTCGATCAGGACATTGTCATGAACCAGATCGGTGTATATGCACAGGATCAAATCCGGTTTGGTGACGGCTGGATCACGACGCTGAATGGTCGTTATGATTATGTCAAAACCGATGGCGACGATCCGATTTCCCGGTACAACAACTATAGCGAAACCACAGGTGAGTGGAGCGGTCGCGCTGGCTTGGCATATACCTTCGACAATGGTCTGACCCCGTATGTAAGCGCTGCAACGTTCTTTAACCCGGTTCTCGGTTCAAGCTCCCAAGGGGTGTATGAACCGGAAACCGGCAGCCAGTATGAAGCAGGCCTGAAATACGTCCCCAATAGCTTCGATGGCCTTTTCACGGTTGCTGTATTTGACCTGACCCGTCAGAACGTGATTACCGGCACCTTCCAGAACGAGCGTCAGCTTGGTGAAGTTAACTCACAGGGTATCGAGTTTGAAGCCAAGGCGAACATCACTGAGAACCTTCTGCTCAGCGCTAGCGCAACTGCCTACGACCTTGAAGTTACCAAGGACGAAGACGCAAGTGTGATTGGTAAGCAACCGGTCACCGTCCCGACCGAGATGGCGACCCTTGGTCTCGATTACACCATCCGTCAGGGCACGCTCAGCGGCCTTCGCCTAGGTGGTGGTGTACGTTATCAAGGCGCATCCTATGCGGACGAGGCCAACCAGTACGAAGTACCGGCAGCAACATTGTTTGACGCTGGCCTTGGCTACGGCGTTGAGAACCAGTGGAACCTCAGCCTCAATGTCAGCAACCTATTTGACAAGGAATATGTCGCAGGTTGCAGTTCGGCCACGGCCTGCGGCTATGGCGAAGGACGTACGGCACTTCTAAAGCTTACCCTCGATCTGTAAGGTTTCTTGAGCCAGCGAATACAATGAAGCCGACGGTCCTGCCGTCGGCTTTTTTTGTTGCCAAGCCGAACTCTGTAAAAGTTTCGGTGTCGACTAGAAGTCGTATTCCAGTTCGGTATCCCAGTATAAAAAATCCCGCCAACTTTCGTGAAGATAGTTTGGCGGGAAACGGCGTCCTGTGGTCTGAAGTTCGTGCATCGAGGGCTGTCCCGGCGTCCTGCGCAGTCGCAGGCCAGCCTCGCGCACCGATCGACTGCCTTTAAACAGGTTGCAGTCAGAACAGGCCGTGACGATGTTTTCCCAATTGGTTCGCCCACCGCGCGCACGCGGGATGACATGATCAAAGGTCAGTTCATTTGTCGGCAGGCGGTCACCGCAATACTGACAGGAAAATTCATCGCGCAAAAAGACATTAAACCGGGTAAAGGCCGGGCTGCTTTTAAGCGGGACATATTCCTTGAGCGAGATAACGCTCGGCAGGCGCATTTTAAAGGAAGGAGAGCGTACTTCGCGGTCGTATTCGGACAGAACATCGACGCGTTCAAGAAAGACTGCCTTGAGCGTATCCTGCCATGACCAAAGAGATAGCGGGAAGTAGCTCAACGGCCGAAAATCGGCGTTAAGAACAAGTGCCGGACACGCATTGGGCGATAAATGCATACCATCCGCTCCACCGTGTTTACCGAGTCGCTTGCCTTATTTAGCAGGTCCGGGAATCGCTGTTGATGAACATATCATGACGTTTCACCAAACCGGGCGACACGGCGACGTAAACCACTGATAGAGCAAAGTATAGAGCAAATTTCCAAAAGCGCAAAGCTCGTGTTCTGCCGAGTCGCGTTTATTGAGACAGTACCCTTGCGCAGCCCAAGGAACCCTTGGGTAACTGCCGTGCGATACGGCACAAAAAAAGCCGCCCGACAATGTCTGGCAGCCTGTCTGGTGTGGCCAAAACCGACGCATCGGTTGCCCAGGCACAGAGCCGAAAAAAACGAAAGGCCCGCTAAAAAGCGAGCCTTCGTAAATTCTGTCTGTAAAGCAGAAGCCTTAATTAGGCAGCTTTTGCTTCAACAGCTTTGGCGACCTGGCGTTTGATTTTCACCAAATCTGCCGGCAGCTTTGCATTTGCAGTGCTGAGCAGATACGCATCCAGACCACCACGTTTTTCGATGGTGCGGACAGCATTGGTGGTCAGACGCAGACGCACCGAACGACCGAGCGACTCACTAAGCAGCGAGGTCGGCTGCAGGTTCGGGAGGAAACGACGTTTGGTACGATTGTGGGCGTGGCTCACATTCATGCCGACCAAAACGCCTTTGCCGGATACCGGGCAGCGACGTGCCATGACCTGATCTCCTGGTCTATAAATTCGCAAAAGGACGCTTGGCCTGAACATGCAGGCCCGCGCTTGGAAGCGGGTTATTACCGCCTCTAACCCATGCCGTCAAGCCTTCATCAACCGAAAACCGCGACAAAAACGCTTATCAGAGCTGTTTTGACGATAATCCTTGGTTTGTGCCGGTATTTGCCCAACTCAACCGCACGGAATCTGATGTTTTCCAAACCGGGGCGACAATAACAAAGACCCCATTTACAGGCAATTGCGCCATCCTGACACAATGCGAACAATCGATTCTCTGTGTTTATATAATAAGAGCACCCTGCTTGATGCCTGCAAAGGCCTTTGGATTCAATCTGTCGCGTTTATTGATACGGATCAAAACGCCTACGCGCACAGCATGGTAGGTTCAACACCATGAGTTAAGAAATCCGTTTCGGGAGCATGACGGGACATGAAATCAGATAGCAAAGTTTCTCTGCCGCTTTTGGGCATTCTGCTGGTCGCTGTAATTGGCTTGGCACTTTACCTTGCCGGTTATGTTCTTGCCGCGTTCGGCGTTCCGATCGCATCCTTCTGGATTTATGTCGCGCTGGCGCTTGTGCCGGTCAGCTTCCTTGTTCTGATTGATTTTAGCCGCTGATTCTGTCCCCCAGCAGAACAGGACTATGAACGGCTTGCCACGCTTGCGGCAGGCCGTTTTTTTTGCGCCAGTTTCAAAGAAACACAGTCAGGCTGGCAAATCCGGATCAGTTTGCCAGTGAATGTCGCGACACGGGAGCTGCCCCGGACGGGCAAAGAAGTATCCCTGATAGGCATCTACCCCCATCGCGCGGAGTTCCGCACGCTGTTGCGGCGTCTCGATCCCCTCGGCAATGACTTTAAGACCAAAGCGATGGGCGATCAGAATTGCCGCCTCGATCACCACGCGGGCATTTTCATCCATCGACAAGACAAAGGACTTGTCGATCTTGACCGCATCGACATGAATTTCGTGCAAGCGCGACAAGGATGAATACCCGGTCCCGAAATCATCAATATGAATGCCAACTTCCATCGCGTGCAGATGATCAAGCACGGCGGAAATCTGGGACGTCTGGCGTTTTTCAAAGATCGATTCCGTGACTTCCAGCACCAACCGATTGGATGCAAGTCCGGTTTCCGTCAGGATGCGCGAAACCATATCGGGAAAATTCGGCATCACGATCTGACGGATCGAAACGTTGATGGCAATTTTCGTGGTAACCGGAATCTCGGTATGGTCATGCAGGGTCTGACAGGCGCACCGCATGCACCATTCCCCGATATCAACGATGAGCGCACTTTCCTCGGCAATCGGAATGAATTCATCGGGCGGCACAGTGCCAAGCACCGCGCTGTTCCAGCGCAAAAGGGCCTCGTAGGCGATGATGTCGCCACGGGTTGCATCAATGACCGGCTGGTACTCGATATAAAACTCATCGGCACTCAGCGCCCGACGCAGCGCCTGTGTCACACTCAGGCGACGTTCCTGTTCCGTCAGCAGCATCTTGTCGTAGTTATGCACACTGCCCCGGCCGGATCGTTTGACCTCGGCCGCGGCCAGATCCGCCCAGTGGATCAGTTCCGATATCGACGGATTACGTCCAGATGAAAAGGCCACGCCGGTACTGAACCCGACGTGCAATGTATGACCGACAATATTGATCGGCTGATTAACCGCGCGCTGCGCCAGTTCAACCGTGGTTTCGACCAGTGGGTGTAACTCTTCATGCGGGGCGGCCAGAACAATCAGAAACTCATCCCCGCCCCAACGCCCCAATGCATGGCGGTCATCAACACATTCCCTAAGCCGCATGCTGACAGCACGCAGGACTTCATCGCCTATCGCGTGACTGAGGCCATCATTGATCTGTTTGAACCGGTCCAGATCGATAAACAGCACGGCGTAATCCAGAAGCGCGTCCGATCTCTTTTTATGTTCGAACCAGGCGACAATCCCGTCACGGTTAAGGATACCGGTCAGGGCATCGTGTTCGACCAGATTGCGCAGCTCCTCTGTGCGCTGCTCGACCCGCGCTTCGAGGGTGGCATTCCAGTTTTCGGTAATCCGGTTTTTCTGCCGGAGGTCTTCGACCAGCCCCTGATTTTGATGTTTGAGGACAAAAGATCTGAAAAGAACCGCGTGATTGTTGCGATGTGTAACCAGCATCACCAGAAGGAACACCAGCGCCAAGGCGGACAGGATATAGTTCGCATCCCCCATCACCGACAGGATCACGGCTGGCGGCAATAGCAGCGCACACAGATAAAAGCGCCCGACGAGAAAGACAGGAGCAAGAATACCCGTGGCACCCCCAGCCATACCGGCAATGATGATCATGGTCAGAAACTGGCTTTCGCCCTGAACAGCGGGAATTTCAATCGCACCAACCATGGACCATAGCAGTCCAGTGACAATTACCCCGATCTGATAGCGAAATCGCCATTTTCGAAGCAGACCAGAGGAGAGCTCCGTACTGTTTTCACGCGTCAGGTGATAGAGATACCCACCCCAAAGCCGAATGCTGCAAATCAAGGTGACGACCAGAAGCCAGATAACGGTTTCGGCGCGCAAATCGCCGCGCAGCCAGAACATCGCAACCATGCTGGTGCCAGCGGCCAGATTGACCAGAATGTTAGCCCAATTGTTGCGATAGGCCAGATCAAGAAGGTCACGCTGAACCTTTCCGTTCAACTCTTCCCCGGCACTCATTTCTATGCCCGGGTCGAGAATGCGTTTCGCAATTCCCCTAACCAAGCCAGCATCTTTTTTCATCTGGTCTTGTGCCCCCGACATCATCGTTCGATCAAAACATCCTATACGGAGGTAATAATCAACGACAACGGGAATATGAAAAACACAAAATATTACGGCTTACTAAGGGATCACCGCCCCGCCCCGGTCAATCAGAATTGATCAGCCAGTTTGATCACGTCAGCAGGCGAAAGCCCCTCTTCGCGCATGGATCTGAGCGTCCTGGATTTGTCACGCTTGGCAAAGCGTTTGCCATCAGGTCCGGTCAGAAGCCCGTGATGGTGATATTCCGGCACGTCATAGCCCAGCAATTCCTGCAACAAACGATGCAGGTGGCTGGCAAAAAACAAGTCCTCACCACGAGTGACGAGGGTTATGCCCTGCAGATCATCATCATGGGTGACCGAGATATGATAGCTGGTCGGGGTATCCTTGCGTGCCAGAACCACATCGCCAAAGATTTCCGGGGTGGCGATCTGTTTGCCTGAAGCGCGATCAAACCAGGCCAGTTCCTTGCCGACCTGCTTGATCGCCGCAGCCATATCAAGACGAAGTGCATAGCTTTCACCGGCTGCAATGCGATCCTTTCGTTCGGTTGGCGAACACTGCCGACAGGTGCCGGGATAAAGCGCGCCATCCGGGCCATGCGGTGCGTTGCCAATGCGGGCTATTTCTGCCTGAATGTCCTTGCGGGTGCAAAAGCACGGATAAAGTAATTCCATATCCGACAAGCGATCCAGCACCGCCTGATAATCGGCAAAGTGATCGGACTGCACCCGAACCGGCACGTCCCATTCAAAGCCAAGCCAGGCGAGGTCTTCATAGATCGCATCAAGATATTCCGGACGACACCGGGTTTGGTCGATATCTTCGATCCGCAAAAGAAAACGGCCATCCGGCCCAGCCTGTTTTGCAGAAAACAAGGCCGAGGCCGCATGGCCGAGATGAAGATATCCGGTCGGGCTTGGTGCAAAGCGGGTGATCACGGTCATCCTTTAAGCACCCCTGCCCTTACCAGCGGTCGCGATCGCCTGTGGCGTGATCGCGGGCCTGCGCGTTATCGGCGGGCACATGGCGCATCGGGCGTTTGGGTTGACGCGCGCCCTGTTCGTCAAACAGATCGGACAATTCGCGTAGCATGGTGCCACCGAGTTCTTCCGGATCGTTGATCGTGACCGCACGACGGTAATAGCGCGTGACGTCATGACCGATCCCGATCGCCAGAAGTTCGACCGGTGATCTGGTTTCGATCCATTCGATCACTTCGCGCAGATGACGTTCCAGATAGTTTCCGGAATTGACCGAAAGGGTCGAGTCATCAACCGGCGCACCATCGGAAATCACCATCATGATCCGGCGTTGTTCGGTGCGACCCAGAAGACGTTCATGCGCCCAAAGCAGCGCTTCGCCGTCGATGTTTTCCTTAAGCAGCCCTTCGCGCAGCATCAGACCAAGGTTCTTGCGTGCCCGACGCCAAGGCGTGTCGGCAGCCTTGTAGATGATGTGACGCAGATCGTTCAGACGACCGGGTTTTGGCGGTTTTCCGGCCTCGACCCAGCTTTCGCGCGACTGGCCACCTTTCCACTGACGGGTGGTGAAACCAAGGATTTCGACCTTAACACCACAACGTTCCAGTGTGCGGGCCAGAATATCAGCCGACAGGGCGGCAATCGTAATCGGACGACCACGCATGGAGCCGGAATTATCAATCAGAAGGGTGACAACCGTATCGCGGAAATCGGTATCCTGTTCCTGCTTGAACGATAGCGACGTCGACGGGGTCGAGACGATCCGGGCCAGCTTGGCGGCATCAAGAATGCCTTCTTCAAGGTCGAAGTCCCAGCCGCGGTTCTGCTGCGCCATCAGGCGGCGTTGCAGACGGTTGGCAAGCTTGGAAACCACGTTCTGAAGGTTGGCCAGCTGCTTATCAAGCATCGCGCGCAGGCGCGACAGTTCAAGGTTTTCACACAGATCATCTGCGGTGACGACCTCGTCAAATTCGCGGGTAAACGGCTCATAGCCGCGTTCGACCGGCTCGTTACGACCATCAAATTCCGGCTGCTCGCCCGGTCCGGCAGGCTTTTCTTCCTGCGACATGGCTTCAAGCTGCTGGTCGTCAATATCGCCTTCACCGGCTTCGGCTTCTTCGGAACCGGCATCGGTTTGATCATCGCTGCCATCAGGTTCGGAATCGTCATTCTGACCCTGCTGGCCGCCCTGACTTTCCATATCTTCCTGATCGGGATCATTTTCGCCGTCTTTTTGCTCGTCATCCTCGCCTTCCTGTTCGGGCGGGGCATCGTCGAGGTCGTCTTCAAGCGACAGGTGATCGAGCAATTTGCGCATGCCACGTGCAAAGGCATCCTGATCATCGAGCAGATCGCGCAGGTTACTCAGGTCTGAGCCGGCATTTTCTTCGATATGTGAACGCCACAGATCAATCAGCGGACCAGCGGATTCAGGGGCCTTTTCACCGGTAAAAACTTCACGCGCCAGCATGCCGATCGCATCAGCAAAGGGGGCATCGTCGCGTGATGTCACACGGTGATAGTTCTTGGCATGGCAGTCCTGCTCGGCATGTTCGCGAAGGTTTTTGCGCACACCGGGGAAATACCGCGATCCCACTGCTTCGACACGTGCAGTTTCAAGCGCATCGTAAACAGCCTGAGCCTCGGCGGTTTCGGGCATGCGCTTGGCGTGCAGGGTCGCATCATGGTGACGCATCTTAAGCGCCCAGCCATCGGCAACACCGCGCAGATCGGCGACTTCATCCTTGGGCATGGACTGTTTGGGCATCGGCAAACGCACATGTTCACCATAGCCGCCCGGACGCCCGCCTTTGACAAAGCCGACTTCCAGATCATTGCGCCCGGCAAGCGCACGAAACGTCGCTGCCGTGCCGCGCAAGAAGCCGGAAAGAGCCTCATCATTCTTCATCGCACTACTCGCTTGTGGAACCAGTTCGCCAATCTGCTTAAGAGCCACGCCTTAGCGGACCATTACATTGATGGCTTCCTCAGGCAGTTCTTCCCCAAAGCAACGCTGGTAATATTCCGCCAAAATCGGACGTTCGACTTCATCGCAACGGTTTAAGAACGTTACGCGGAAGGCATAGGAAACATCCCCGAAGATTTTGGCGTTTTCTGCAAGCGTGATCACGGTACGCGGGCTCATGACGGTTGAGATATCACCGGCCACAAAGCCCTGACGCGTCAGGTTGGCAAGGGCAACCATTGCCTCGATCTTCTGGCGGCCTTCGGCATTATCAAACGCCGGAACCTTGGCGGTGACGATGTTGGTTTCGTCTTCGACCGACAGATAGTTGAGCGTCGCAATGATCGACCAACGGTCCATCTGCGCCTGGTTGATCTGCTGGGTGCCGTGATACAGGCCCGTGGTATCGCCAAGACCGACCGTGTTCGACGTCGCAAACAGGCGGAAATGCGAATGCGGGTGGATGACCTTGTTCTGATCAAGAAGGGTCAGCTTGCCATCAACTTCAAGCACACGCTGGATCACGAACATCACATCGGGGCGACCGGCATCATATTCATCAAACACCATCGCGACAGGGCGTTTGAGCGCCCAAGGCAAAATGCCTTCGCGGAATTCGGTGATCTGTTTGCCATCACGCAGAACAATCGCGTCCTTGCCGATCAGGTCGATACGGCTGATGTGGCTATCAAGGTTCACACGCACGCACGGCCAGTTCAGGCGCGCTGCCACCTGTTCGATATGGGTCGATTTACCGGTGCCGTGATAACCCTGGATCATCACGCGGCGGTTATGGGCAAAACCCGCCAGGATCGCCATCGTGGTGTCGCGATCAAAACGATAGGTCGGATCAATCGCCGGCACATGTTCGCTGCCCTGACTGAATGCCGGGACTTCCATATCGATATCAATCCCGAACGTTTCACGGACGGAAATGGTGATGTCGGGTGTATCAAGCGGATGTTCTGCCGCTGCACCGCTCGCTTCGTAACCTTGGCTCATAAGTACTCGCGCGTTTTTCGGACCGGCGCTGGTGACGCGGTCGTTTCGTTAAACTTGCTCATTAATAGCGGTTATGACGCATCACACAAAGGGAAGATGCGCAAAAAATATCTATTATCGCAAAAGGTTTGGTCGATAAGACCTTCCAGATACGCAAACTGCAACCAGATAGACCGGTTTTGATCAAATTTCGCAGAAAATTAGCCAGAAAGCTAAAGTGTCACACGCGCTTCAAGATCACGGATATAGCGTGTGAGTGACGTATAGGCCGCACTGATCCGCTTGAACCGTTCCTCGGCCGCCTTGTCGCCGCCATTGGCATCAGGGTGGTACTTTTTGGAAAGTGCCTTGTATTTCGTCTTGAGTTCATCGCGGGTGAACGGCCAGCCAAGATCAAGGGTCGCCATGGCCTCTTGCTGTTCGGCAGGCATGCCCATGGCGCCAGCGCGACGCTGGGCTTCTTCGCTTTTGCGTTTGCGTTCGGCATTGGCCCTGGCTTCGGCGCCGGGGCCATGATGAGTCTGGTCGCCGTCTTCGTTAAAGAAGCCGAACCCGTCCTTGAATTTGAAATTGAACGGTTTTTTTGATCCGCGGATATGACCGAACTGCCATGTCGGGCGTTGCCAGTGGGTATCGCGACGCATGTCGTTTTCGATATCCTCGGCCTTCATGCCGGCATAATAGTTCCAGGACTTGTTGTATTCGCGGACATGTTCCAGACAGAACTTGTAATAATCGCGCAACTTGCGATCCTTGGGCGCACGGAATTCCCCATGCCCGTCACATTCCGGCCAGTCACATTCCGGCAGAACGGGTTCTTCATGGTAAAGCGTCTTGCGCTTGTTGCGGTGTCCTCGGTTCATTTGCGTCTATATGTTCTGAAAATTCGATGCGCGCAATATCATACGGGCGCTTTAAATGCGATAAAAGGCTTGAAAAACGGTCGCCGCATGACAGAACGTGACGTAAAGAAACGTTTTTGCAGCAATCTGCAAACATCACCAGAAAACAGAGGCCCTTACCATGCAGGTCGCCAACCAGATCCGTGACATCCTGACCGAACAATTCAACCCGGTCGAACTACAGATCAATGATGATTCGTCCAAACATGCCGGTCACGCCGGTGCAGACCCGCGTGGCGAGTCCCATTTCTCCGTTCTTGTGGTTTCCGAAAAATTCGAAGGCGAGAACCGCGTCAATCGCCAGCGCCTTGTATATGGCGCGCTTGATGCGTTGCTGAAGGATCGCGTGCACGCGCTGGCACTCAAAACCATGACACCAGCAGAATACGAAACCGCCCTGGCCAACAAAAACAATTAAGAATAATTCCACATAGTGAAATCAACCTAGACGTTCATCCCGATTAGGCGCAATGCTTATACACAAGCCGTGCGAATGGTGAAATTCGCGCGGCACGGATGCCGGTCAATGGCATCCGCGACAATCGGGAGGACTACGTAATGACGAAACGCCTTCTAATGGCGAGCATTGCGCTTGCCATGTCCGGAACCGCCTATGCGCAAGCACCTGCGCCGGACAATCTTGAAAAACTCTCCAACTTCCAATCAACCGGAACGACAGAATTCACCGTCATCGAACAGGGTGGTGACTACGCCGAAGGGATCAAAAAGACCCTTGAGCGCATCAAGCTTCCTGATGGTTTCAAGATCGGTCTTTATGCCATTGTCCCCGACGCCCGCCATATTGCCGTCGGGCCACAGGGGGTTGTGGTCTTTGTCGGCACGCGCAAGGACAAGGTGTGGTCGGTAACAGACCGCAACAAGGACCGTGTCGCCGATGAGGTCAAGGACTTCGCCCCGTCGCTTCGGTTTAGCATCCCGAACGGTCCGTGTTTCTCGTCTGACGGGTTCCTTTATATCGCAGAACAGAACCGTGTTCTGGTGTTCCCCGCAGCCGAGTTTTTCTATGAAAGCCCGGACGTTGCCGCGTTCAACGTGGTTAAGCAGGGCGATCTGATCCCGCCGGCCGAGGAAAGCTACAACCACACCGCGCGTGTCTGCAAAATCGGCCCGGACGGGAAACTTTATATCTCGCTGGGTCAACCGTTTAACGTGGCACCGGAAGACAAGCTGGATCTTTATCGCGAGTGGGGAATTGGTGGCATCATCCGCATCAATACCGATGGCACCGGCCGCGAAGTCTACACATACGGGGTGCGCAACTCCGTTGGTCATGACTTCCATCCGGTCACCGGTGAGCTGTGGTGGACCGATAACCAGGTTGATGGCATGGGCGATGATATCCCGCCCGGTGAGATCAACCATCAAACCGCCGCAGGCCAACATTTTGGCCATCCGTGGTATGGCGGCGGTGATGTCCGCACCAATGAATATGCCGGTCAGGAAGTGCCGTATGATGTGGTCATGCCGGCGGTTGAAACCGTGGCCCATGCCGCCGACCTTGGCATGAGCTTCTATACCGGCAACATGTTCCCCGCCAAATACAAGAACGCGATCTTTTCGGCCCAGCACGGGTCGTGGAACCGCACAACCCCGGTGGGCGCGCGGGTGATGGTGACCTTCATCGACGCTGAAGGCAATGCCACCATCGAACCGTTTGCCGAAGGCTGGATTGACGAGAACGAGGAATATCTTGGTCGTCCAGTTGATGTTGCCCAATTGCGCGATGGCTCGATCCTTGTTTCCGATGATCTGGCCGGTGCGCTGTATCGCATCTGGTATGAGGGCAATTGATGCGCAGATTTATGATCGCACTCCTCGGCGGGCTTTTGTCCGCCGGGGGCGTGTCCAATGTGGCGGCCCAAGATGCGTCCACGCCAAATGCCGACGCCCTTCAGGATGGCCGCAAGGTTGCCGGAATGTGTCGCACTTGTCACGGGCTTGATGGACTGGCGCGCATTCCGATTGCGCCGCATATCGGGGGCGAGCCGGTCGATTATCTGATTGCCCAGCTGAACGCCTTCAAGACCGGCGACCGTGAACATGAAATGATGACCGTGGTGGCAAGCGGCCTGTCTGATGATCAGATCAGCAAGGTTGCGCTTTGGTTCAGCCATTTCGAGGTTTCAGGCACCCTGCCCGCCGACACATCCGAAGATGATGCACCCGAACTTTGCGTTGGCTGTCACAGTGCGAATGGCATTTCCACACTGGAAGACGCCCCCAATCTGGCGGGCGAGACCAACATTTATATCGAAACGCAACTCAAGGCTTTTCGCACCGGCAAGCGGGTTCATGACGTGATGACACCGATTGCCAAGGACCTAACGGATGCGGAGATGCAGGCCGCGGCGGACTGGTACAGTAATATCGCGATTGAAATTTCCGAGCCGTCCGGCAAGTAATCCGGGCGATTTACCCATTCCTACCGATGCCTGATTTCAGCTTTCCGGACGCAACGCTGCGGAAACGTTCAGGCCCACGGTCAGGGCGGCAAGTGTCTGACCACTATCCGGGTCAATGATCGGCACCGTGATTTGCGACAGGAACGCACGGGTCGAGGCGTCATACCAAATATCAGTGATCAGTGCCTTTTCACGATTAAGGCTATCGATCATCTGAAACTGGGCTTCGTCACTCTGATCAAAATCCGATGTCAGGCGGCTCATGCCCATGATCTGACCATGGGTGTCAAAAACGAATGCCTCTGCCACTTGTTCGCCAATACTGGCCTGAAACGTGCGAAGGTATTTTGACAAATCATTGCCAAGGATTTCGGTCGCGATTGCACTTGCGGCACCTTCGCGCGCCAGCGTGATCCATTCTTGATCGGTCAGGCGCTTCTGATCAGAACCCTGTACTTCTGTCTCATCCAACTGGTTAAAAACATGGCCCAGAAGTTCCGGGGAACTTGCAAACTGGCGAATACCGGGTAGTTGAACATTCTGGATTGCTTCGCGTTCCCAGGCTTCCAAATGCATCGGGCGGGTTTCACAAAATTCCAAAACAGCATTGAGGTCATCAAGCAGCCGCGGGAAAGTCGCAACGTAATGTTTGGAAAAATACACAACCAGTGGCACATAGCGTTCGAACTGCATCCGGAACTTATCGGCTGTCAGTTGCAGTTCCTTGCGGGCGAATTCAAAACTGTGCTTATCGACAAGGGCATATTCGACCCGACCTGCTGCGACTTGCCCGACCAGTGACGCAATCGAAGGTACACGCATGACGTCGGTGTAACCCTGTTCGAGCAGCCATTCGGCCTCGTTCGATCCCAGTATCGCCCCGACTGTAGAAAAATCACCAGGCTTTGGCCGCCGACTGACACGGGGATCATCCGATTTGATCGCGGGCGACACCCAAACCCATTTTTCAAGCGCCAACGGATTTGACGCCACGGCGTATTCGTCCATCGCGTCGCTGATGCGGGCCAAAAAGAACCCGTCCGCCTTGCCGGTACGCACCATTTCGCGGTTGCGTTGACGGGGGGCAATCGCCAGCCCATAGCCAATATCAAGCCTATCAAACACACAGTTCAGGATCGAAACCGAATATCCGCTGAGTATGCCGTTCTGAAGTTCCTGATAGGGGGGGTGCAGGTTGGTCTGCAAGATCAGGAAGCCATCCTGTTCATCAAGATTGGCTTGTCCGGCTTCTGCCTGCGGCGATGCAAGATCATGTGCCTTCGCCATGGATGCCGTCAGAAGCAGTATGGCAGTCACGCAACAACAGAACACCGCCATTTCAAACGGGTGCAAGAAGCCTTTGCAATCTTTCTCGTTATTGGCGTTTCCACACCGGCGCAACATGAACACACGCCACCTGACAATTACACGTTACGGACCATTTGGATATTGGACCGCACAGATGCACTTGCAAGACGCCCCGGTTAATCGTCACCGGTATAGAGTTCCGGAGATATCCGTTTGACGGCGGGTCCGTCACTGCGCCAGCCATGGCAGGTATTGATCAAGGGATTGCGTCGTGGCGGCTTGTCATCGTTTTCATCCCGCGCCTGCAGGGATTCCTTGGCAAGGATCGGGAAAACTGTCTGAAACGCCGTGGTCGCAACCGGGCCCATCAATTCATTCAGATGCGTACAGCCATGAACGCCCCCCACCCGGTCACGGATCTGTTTGCGCAGGCCCGGGCCAAGCTTCAAACCGACCAGCTTTTCGTAATTCGGGGCAATCGCATCGCAGGCAGAAAACGGGGCAAAGTCGGTCACGGCCTCGACCTCGCGGATAACAAGATCATCGCCAATGGTAACACGTATCCACATCCCGTGGACCGGCTCGCCAGCGGGGATTTCACCCCGATCATGATTGGAAAAACCATAGGTTTTGACATCGGTGATGTGACCTTCGATATCCCAAAGGCCGTCTTTGCGCCGGAACCCCTGACAGGTCACCGTGCGTGTATGGATGTGTTCGCGTTCTGCGGGGCGGGACAGTGGCATCGGAATTTCTCCTTTACGTAAACGTAAAGACGTTCACCTGCATGCTGTCAAGTCGCAAACGCATTTTCCGTCATTCCCGCCGCCCAAGCCTGGCGGCGAAAGACGGTCGCCGGAATTTCGGGAAATTCATCGGAATTCTTCACGGCGCACAGGTCTGACGGGGAATTCCCCGTCAGATCGATACCATATGCCGTATCCAGAAAACCGGTGGCTTCAGGCCACGCCGTAGTCCGAGCCGAAGATGAACTTTTCGCGTTCCCGCACATCTTCTTCGAGTTGGCGTTTGACCACGTTAAACAGGTCACGGATCGACACCATGCCAACAACCTTGTCGCCATCGACAACCGGCAGGTGGCGGTATCGCCGTGCACTCATCAGATCAAGCGCACTCATGGCTGAATCGTTCGGGCCAAGCGTATCGGGATCAGCGGTCATGACTTTGGAAAGCGGTACAGATGCCGCATCCAGCCCCTTTGCCACCACGCGGTTGACAAGGTCACGCTCGGTAAAAATTCCCGCCAGTCTGGCGTTGTTATCAACGATGATGACAGCGCCAATCTTGCGCTCGGCCATCATGGTGACGGCGTCCATCACGGAATCGGCGGGATTGAGTGTCGCGATGGATTGTTCCTGGACCACACCCGGTACAATTTTAGTATCCATGCATCTCTCTCTGCAGGTTGCTGTTGCCACATGCCCAAACCCGATCAGATCATCTGGTTTCACACTGACTGACGTCACATAGAAATGACGTCACTGGATGACACAGTGTGACGGGCCCTTATTTGCAAGTGGCCCTGCAATCCTTTGGGTCAAGACCCTGAAACAAGAGTTTAACCCATAAGTAGATAAAGCTGAAATTTTTTACGCTATAGTGGTTTGTCGGCAACACACCGGTAAAGCAGGGAAGAAGGTTTATTCCTGTTCTTCCCCGGCCGGATCCGTTACCGCACGCAGACGCACACGGGTGATCTGGTTGCGAATACGCCGCAGCACTTCAAACTCAAAGCCATGGAAACGGAACTGTTGCCCGACATCTGGAATACGCCGGGTTTCATACAGCAAAAGACCGGCCACAGTGGCGGCTTCTTCATCAGGCAGACGCCAGCCGAAACGACGGTTCAGGTCGCGAATGGTGACATCGCCACGCACAATGACCGACCCGTCGGCCTGCGGCTGCACACCAACCACTTCGACGTCGGTTTCATCGGCAATATCACCAACGATTTCTTCGAGAATGTCTTCAAGCGACACAACGCCTTCGAACGCGCCATATTCGTCAACAACGATGGCAAAATGTTCGTGCCGTTCCTTGAACGCCTTGAGCTGATCGGCAAGGGTTGTTGAATCCGGGATAAACCAGGGTTCGGAACTCAGTTCGCGGACATCCTCGGCGCTGGCGGGCTTGGCCCCGCGTACAATCGCCTTGAGAACTTCACGCGCATGCAGGACGCCGACAATGTTGTCCGGATCCTTTTCGTAGATCGGAATACGGGTGTGCGGGCTTGCCAGGACCGTATCAAGGATTTCTTCCATCGGGCGGGAAATGTCGATCATTTGCACCTTGCGACGGTGCACCATGATTTCCCAAACGCCGACATCTTCAAGATCAAGCACCCCGTGCAACATCGTGCGTTCGGCATGATGGTTACCGACTACCACGTCATCGGCATGCAGTTCGATGGCACCACGCAATTCACGTTCGCTATCAAGACCGGGGCCCTCGCCGCTACCAAACAGGCGCAGCGTGGCCTGCACCAGGACCTGAATGGTCTGGGTGATCGGCGCGAACAGAACGACAAGGATGCTCATTGGGCGCGCGACCCGCAGCGCCATGGTATCAGCATGCTGAAGCGCGTAGGTCTTTGGCAGAATTTCCGAGAAAATCAGAACAAGCGCGGTCATCACCGCCGTCGCATACACGACACCGTTTTCACCAAACAGTTCGATCATCACCGATGTTGCAAGGGCAGAGGCCAGAATGTTGACCATGTTGTTGCCAAGCAGGATCGCGCCCAGCAACCGTTCCTGATACCGGCGCAACCTGTTGACGATTGCGGCCCGAATGTCACCATCCTGTTCCTTGTGATGCATGACCGGACGCGACGCCGCCGTCAGCGCGGTTTCCGAGCCAGAAAAGAATGCCGAAAGCATCAGCAGCAAAAAAATCACGACAATCGTGATCGTCATTCAGGGCCGTCTCCAAGCGGTGATTGCAACAGAGCAAGTTTGTTCTGTGTTCATCTATAAGGTCAAATGCCGTTAAACAAGTTAACAACAACACATTGGCGTCAAAGTCACCACCGCGAAGTGATCGCCACCATGCACGTCCGTCGACCCACACGCATTGTGGATCAGTATAATATTGATCAACCGCGACAGGATCGGGTGATCGCGGCACGCATTTTCTCAACATCCATTGCCTTGGATGTAAACGCCTTGCCGATCCCGCGGGTCATGACAAAGGTGATCTCGCCGTCGCGGACTTTTTTGTCGCGCGACATGTGACTGATCACCTTGTCGATATCCCAATGCATGCCCGTGACCTCGGACGCCGTCACCGGAAGCCCCACCGATTTCAAATGGGCAACAATCCGGTCTTTCTCGCCCGCAGGCGCCATACCCATGGCACCGCAAACGTCATGGGCAATGACCATGCCCATGGCAACTGCTTCGCCATGCAAAAGCTTTTCGCCATATCCGGTTTCGGCCTCCAGCGCGTGACCAAAGGTATGACCAAGGTTCAAAAGCGCGCGTTTGCCGCCTTCGCGTTCATCCTCGGACACAATGCGGGCCTTGGCCGCACAGCTTTTGATCACGGCCTGACGGCGCTCGGGCCCGTCTTTATCAAGAACCGCTTGCCCGTTTTCTTCAAGCCAGGCAAAGAATTCCGGATCATCGATCAGGCCGTATTTGGCGACCTCGGCATAACCCGACCGCAATTCACGTGCTGGCAAGGTATCAAGAACGGATGTATCGGCCAGAACCAGACGCGGCTGATGAAACGCACCAATCAGGTTTTTGCCTGACTTGGAATTGATCCCGGTCTTGCCACCAACGGAGCTATCAACCTGCGACAGCAAAGTGGTCGGGATCTGAACGAAATCAAGACCGCGCAACAAAGACGCCGCAACAAACCCGGCAAGATCGCCGACAACCCCGCCACCCAGGGCAATGATCAGGGTGGACCGTTCGATCCCCATCGCCAGAATCTGTTCGACAACGTTTTCGAACATGGCAAAGCTTTTGGACTTTTCACCAGACGGCACAACGACTTCACGATGAGGAATACCCGCCCCGTCAAGCGATGTCAGAACGGTCGGCAAATGATTATCCGACAGTGCCGCATCGCTGATCACGACCACACCGGCCTTCTTGACGAACGGGGCAATATATTTGGCGGTATCGGCCAAAAGGTTGCTGCCAACAAGGATGTCATAGCTGCGCTCGCCAAGGTCGACGCGAAGGGTGTCGTGATTGCTCACTCTGTCAGGTTCCTGTCTTGATCAATTGACCATCGTCATCAAAGGAATTGGCAAGCAGTTCAAGAACCGCGTCGCGGGTGGCTTCCTTTGAGGATTCATCACAGTCGAAAATAATGTCTGCCCCGGCATATACCGGGTAACGCGTCTCGATCAGATCCGCGAGAATATGTCTGGGATCACCGTTATTAAGCAGCGGACGATGGGTCCGCCCGCTGGTGCGGTGCATCAGCAGATCAAGGTCGGCGCGCAGCCAGACCGATACGGATTTTTCGAGGATTAATTGTCGGGTACGTTCGCGAATGAACGCACCACCGCCTGTGGCCAACACGATCTGTTCACCATCAAGCAAACGGGCAATTACACGTTCCTCGCCGTCGCGAAACGCCTCTTCGCCATACAGCTTGAAGATATCGGCGATCGAGCAGCCAGCGGCTTCTTCAATTTCGCGGTCGGCATCGACAAAATCCAGCTTGAGTTCCTTGGCGACCATACGGCCGATGCAGCTTTTTCCTGCACCCATCAGTCCAATGAACACCAATGTCCGGCCTTTGAGGCCATCCCGAATTTTGGCGATCACGTCTTCGTGCAAACCCGACTCGGCAATGTTGCTGTCCATGTTCGGTTTGCAGTCCTGTGGTTCAATCATTGAGATACAAATTACCCAAATCTTTAGGCCAGCTTGCCCCCGAACGCAAGCAAACCGCACAGAAAACACGACAAAAATACTGCGCCAAATTGCCCTTTTCAGTCACTTTAGGCATGCCGATGCATCGTTTTGCCCAATGTTGTTCTGCGCGATGGCATTAACTCTCTGTGAGTAACAGGCACTTATACTGCCTTTAAGTTGCCGAATTGGAGTGCGACCACCCCAATGCGATGACAGGTTCAAGAAACTTGGACGGATGGCCAGAATGATTGGCGGTTGCGGTTCTTGCATCTTTGATTTTCGTCCGCATACTGGTATTCGCGTCCATCGCTTAAACGCTTCGAAGTCTGGATTAAAATGAGAATTTTATCGCGCATCATCCTGTTGCTGGTTATCGCCGTGATTGCCGGCGGTGCCACTTTCCTGGTGACTTGGGACATTCCTGCCCCGACCGCCCAAATCGAAGAAACCATCCCGAATTCGAGGTTTAACTAAGATGACATTGCGTTCCCGCCTGTTAATGCAGACCTGTGTACTGGCCATGATGACGGGAACGGGACTTGGTTCCGCCCCTGCAAGCGCGCAAAACTCGGCCCCCGTGCCGTTGTTTTTAAAACAGGAAGCAGAACAGGACGCGGAACGCCAGGTTGCCCCAAGCCCGACCAATCCGGGGGCCACATCGGCCCCGCGATCAGGCGGCTTTGGCAATACGTCATCTGGCACCACCGAGACTGATACATTCCCGTCGGATCCGAACGCGGTGCAATCGCTGTCACTTGGCGCAGTCGACGCCGAGGCCGTCGGGACCATTGATCAATCGCGTGGCGGCCTTGGCACCGATATGTGGAACGGCACCACCCGCCGGTCTGCTGCACAACTGATTTCAGAATTGCCCGCGACCCCGGCGACCCACGCTGCGCGTGACTTGCAAAAACGCATGCTCCTGTCCGCAGCCGCCCTGCCTCAGGGCTCGGCTGATATCAGCCTGCTTGAAGCGCGTGTTGCAAAGCTGATCGAGATGGGCGCGCTTGATGACGCCATCGAACTTGTCCGCTCCGCCCCGCAAGGATCGCGCGGCTCGATGCTGGCACAGGCAGAGGTCAACGCCCTTCTGATTGGCTCCAGAATTGATGCGGCATGTGACGCGATTGAAGGTTACGGCGCAAGTTACGAGGAGCTTTTCTGGCTTAAGGCGGCGGCGATGTGCGCGTTTTATGCCAATGATCCGACTTCGGCGGCCTTCACCGTCGACCTTGTGCGTGAAATGGGTGGTGAAAGCGATGCCACCTTCTTTGGTCTGGTTTCCGCAATCCGCAGTGGCAGTACTGCCGATGCCGACTTGCTAAATGACTTGCGCCCGATCGATCTGGCACTTCTGGCGATTGCCAAACAATCGATCCCGACCAGCCAGCTTGAAACCGACAATCCAGCCGCCATCATTGGCATTACCACTGCCGATGCGACTGCGACCGATGTTCGCCTGGAAGCCGCCCGCAAGGCAGAAAATCTTGGCCTGATCAGCCCGGAAAAGCTGGCCGATGTGTATCAGTCGGTGAATTTCGAACCGGCGGCATTGGAAAGCGTTCTTGATGATGCCAGCGAAGGCATTCAGGCGCGCCAGTATGCAAAGCTTTATCAGGCTGCAGCACAAAGTGATGTTGCCGCCGCCCGGGCCGAAATTCTGGCTGCCCTGTTTGAAGCCGCCGATTTTGAAGGCGATTTCATGCAGGCCGCAAGGTTGGCAGCGCCGCTGATGACCGACATTCCGGTAAATGGTGACTTTTCGTGGTTTGCTGTTCCTGCCCTTCGGGCATCAATTGCCGCAAACAGTTTCGAGCGGGCAGAGAACTGGCTTCAGGTTGCCAAATCATCGGCCAATGCCTCAAACGATATTTCATCTCGCCTGAGCCTGCTTTATCCGGTTCTGGCGATTTCCGGCCTTGAGGAAACAGGTGCCGTTCGACGGACAGCCATGGCATCGGATGGAAATTCTTCGCAGAGTTTTGGGTCTGATCCGCAATCCGGCCCGACGCAAAACTTCGGTCTTGGCGGTGCCGTCGTACCGGGCGCACCGACATCAAGTGGCGGCATGGCGTCGGCAACTGTCATGCCCAACTCGGCCTCGGCCGAGGATGTGCAAAGTGCATCTGATCGCGCAGCCGCCCTTGCCCGTCATCGCGCCCGCATGGTCGAATGGCAGGAAATGCAGGCTGCGCGCGGTGATCAGGCCGCGGCAAGACGTTATAGCGAACTGATCTTCAACCTGTTTGAAGGTTTCGGCATCGAAGTCCCCAATACTTTGTGGGACAGCATTCTGACCGCGCCCTATGCCGAAGAACGCATGACAACCAGCAGTGCGGTTTCGCATCAACTCAACGCAGCTGCGGCTGCGCGGCAAAAGGCGAAAACCGCGGCATTGGCCATTCAGGCCCAACAGGTCGCCGCCGTTGATAATGCCGACCCCAAGGTCCTGAGCGATACTGTGACGTCGCTTCTGGTCATCGGGCAGGAAAATGACGCGCGGCGTCTGGCGACAGAACTGCTGATGTCGTTTAATCAGTAGGCTCTTTAATCACTGGCAGGACCGGTCATGGCCAAGGCACTGACAAGCTCGTTGATATCGGCCTTTCTGGAAATGATGGCCGCTGAACGCGGGGCCAGTGTGCATACGCTTGATGCCTATCGGCGTGATCTTGAAGATTATGCGTCATCGCTGACTGCGGGCAAAGCCGATCCGGTATCGGCAAGCGATGCGGATGTCAGGCGCTATATGGCCGAACTGGGATCTGCCGGACTCGCCCCGCGTACACAGGCGCGGCGCCTGTCAGCGTTACGACAATTTCACAAGTTCCTTTATTCCGACGGGTATCGCAATGATGACCCGTCGTCGAATATCGATAGTCCGCAACAGGGCCAGACACTGCCCAAATTCCTGTCGATTGAGGAAATTGATCGTCTGATCATCGCAGCAACCAATCATCCGGGTATCAAGGGCAAGCGGTTACTTGCGATGGTGGAGCTGATGTATGCCACCGGCATGCGCGTTTCCGAACTGGTCGAGCTCCCCTTTGCAGCAGCGGCGCGTGATCCGCAGATGCTGATTGTGCGTGGTAAGGGCAGCAAGGAACGGCTGGTACCGCTTTCCGATCCGGCCCGTGATGCGCTGCGTGAGTACCTTGAAGTGCGCGATGCCTTCATTCCATCAGACAAATCAAACGGCCATGCTGATCGCCCCGGGCAATCCTCATACCTTTTCCCGTCACGGGGGAAAACCGGGCATTTGACCCGTCAGATGTTTCTGAAAATGATCAAGGATCTGGCGATTGAGGCCGGTGTCCCGCCATCAAAGGTATCGCCGCACGTCTTGCGCCATTCCTTTGCCAGTCACCTTCTGGCCAATGGTGCAGATTTGCGCAGCCTGCAAAAGATGCTGGGCCATTCAGATATCTCGACCACCCAGATTTATACCCATGTTCTCGAGTCACGCCTGCGCGGACTGGTTCAGGAACATCATCCGCTGGCCACACGGGCAATTGGTTAGTCGAGGCAGTATCGGGTTCGCCGATTTGTCTAACCCCTTTGTATAGACATCCAGCCGTTTCTTGATAAAAAAGTGGATGTTTTCTGCGGATGTCACATATTCGTAACCCCACTGTCATGAACTTGTTGTCATATCTGGGATAACAGCAAACCTCGGAACTTCTAATTCTCACAACTTCCGGGAAAGCCGACCATTTTGAAGATCGGGGTACTGCATTTGACCTTTGATGCAGATGAACAGTGGATATCTGACCGACCCATGACCCAACCGGTCATGCTCCGTAACTGGCAGCAGGTCGTCGAAAAAGTCGACTTCGCCTTCCAACCCATTGTTAGTCCGCACACCGGTCATGTTTTCGGCTATGAGGCGCTTTTGCGGCGCTGGGAAGAAGCCGGATTTACATCCATTCAGGCACTGTTTGATACCGCATGGGATACTGGCAACCTGCACAGTGTCGATATGATGCTGCGCGCCAAGGCGATCGAGAAATTCGCGCGCTTTCCCGGCGCCAAGCGGCTCAAGCTTTTTTATAATTTCGACAATCGCGTCGTGAAAACCGAGGATTACCAACCCGGTCAGACCGCCGCCCTGCTGAGCGATGCCGGACTTGAACGCGATACCATCTTCCTTGAGATTTCCGAACGCCACGACATCAGCAATGCCGGATACCTCAAAGACATTCTGGTGCGGTACCGCAGTCAGGGCTTCAAGATTGCCATTGATGATTACGGCAGCGGCTTTGCCCAGTTGCGTGCGCTTTATGAATGCGAACCTGACATCATCAAGATCGACCGGTTCTTTATTGATGGCATCGACCGTGACCGTCGCAAGGAACTGTTTGTCACGCAAATCACGGCGTTCGCCCACATGATCGCGGCACAGGTCGTCGCCGAAGGTGTCGAAACCCGTGAGGAGTTCCTGTGCTGTCGGCGTTTGGGCTGTGATCTGGTGCAGGGTTTCTTTATCGCGCGCCCATCACTCGATATTCCTGAACAGACCGATATTGTGTCCTCAGCCGCCGACATCGCGGCAGATTCGCGCCGCCAGTCAGATCGCGATGATGATGTTGTCAGATCCTACCTGCTGGAAACACCGGCCCTGCCGATTGATATCAATCCGGTCGATATCCTGAGTTACTTCCAACAAAATCCGGATATCTCGCTGGTGCCGGTGGTCGACCATGATGGCAAGCCATTGGGCATTGTCCGGGATTCAGAATTCAAGGCGTTTATTTACACGCCGTTTGGCCGTGAATTGCTGCAAAACCCGGCCAACCGGGCCAATATCAAACGTTTTTTGCGCCGTTGTCCGGTTGCCGATATCCGCACCAGCCTGTCGGAGCTTTTGGAAACCTTTGTCGCGACCGAGGCGTTGGACGGGGTGATCCTGACGGAAAATGACCAGTATCTGGGTGTTCTGGATCAAAGTGCGCTTTTGCGGGCGGTCAATGAACGCAATACGCTAAATGCGCGCGATGAAAACCCTCTGACCCGACTGCCCGGCAATAGTGCGATTTACCGCTATGCCGCCCGCGCCCTGGCCGAGCCGCGCCGACGCCGGTTTGCTGTCTATTTTGATTTCGACAATTTCAAACCGTTCAATGACCAATACGGTTTCCGCCAAGGTGACCGCGCGATCCTGCTTTTCAAGGATATCCTGGGCAAGGTCCTTAGCCAGAATGACTGGTTTGTCGGCCATATCGGCGGTGATGATTTCTTTGCCTATGTGCAATCGATTGACTTCGAAGATGCGGTCGCGGCCGTCCAACGCGTTCAGGCCATGTTTGATGCCCAGATCAAAAGTTTCTATGACCCGGAAACACGTGAAAGTGGATACCTGACCGGCAAGGGTCGCGATGGCCAACCTGCAAGGTTTGATCTGATGAGTGTCAGTGCCGCGCTGATCCGGATTCCGGCAGAACGCACCGACATCACCCTTGATCATATTTCGGTCGAAGCGGCAAAACTCAAGGCGCTTGCAAAGACCAGTCCACGCCGATTCGCGGCAGGTATTTATGACCCGGACAGCAACAACGCAAGCGAACCAAAACTTCTTTGATCGCTTTTTCAAAGACTTGTCATTTTTGTCGCTCTGAAGCGCAAATTAGGGCTTCAAATCCGAGTCACTCTGAGTAATATTCCGGCCGAATTAAAAACACCAATCGGTTCAAACGAGCAGTTCCGTCAATGGTAAATATCGCGCCTTTTTCTGATCTTTCGCTGTCCAATCCCGTCCGCCAGACCAGCCCCATCGCCCAGCAACGTGGCGATGAGCAACGGTTTGCCGAACAAAACCGAATTATCGATGGGACACGCGCCTCTGTCCTGACATCGGATCAGGAGATCGAGCGCGCTGTTCAGTCCTATCAGCGTGACCGCAGTGAACAAAAGCAGTTCCTGAAAGACGGTGAACAGAAAACGATTTCAGACAGCTATGTCGAAAAGATCTCGTCGCCGACATACAGCGCATCTGGCGATCCGTTGAACAACCTGACCGCGGGTGCCGGCGGACGTGGTCAGTATTTCGATATTCTGACCTGATCGGTTGCCCGACCCTTAGTCGTCTGACGCCGAAAGACCAATGGTCTTTTGCAAAGCACCCCATTCCCAGATCAACTCTGCCAACCGGTCATAACCGAACTTGTCCGGGTGATAGCCATCGCCGCGCCGTAATGCGCGTTGCCATGTATCGTCTTCAAGCGTCGTGGCAAGCAGATCGAGATAGGGCACATCAAACCCGCGCGCCGTTTCGAGATAAATCTGGTTCAGCCCTTCGAGGCGCTGATTGATTTCCTGACTGGATTTGCTGCCGTTAATCACGGCCTGCGGCCCGACCCAAAGGGTCGGTGCCAGTTTGGATGCCGCCCCGATAATTTCGGCGGCATTGGCGGCCGACTTTGCCGGGGAAACCCGCATGGTGGTTTCCTCGCCCCGGTCTTCGGCGTGGTTGGCGTCATTCACCCCAAAACTGAAGATCAGGACCGTCGGGAATTCTTCAACCATCCGAAGGTTGGCTTCAACCTGCCAGCGGGCCTTGAGCCCCTCGGACGTTTCAGCGCGAATACCAAGGTTATAGATCGTGACGTCACGACCGGCCTCGTCGAGAAGACGCCGGGCCAAACGCATCGGCCAACCGCCCTTTTCACCGTCGCGAACACCATTGACCAGACTGTCGCCAAAACAACAAATCCGATGTCCAATTGCGCCTGTCGTCATTCTTTCTCCTCATCGCCTGCCGTGATCTGGCGGGCAATATAGTCCATCAATTCATCCCGACCGGGTTGGAAGTCGCGATCGATCCAGTATTCCTCGGCCTGTCTTAAAAGCGCACCGACACGCGGCCCCGCAGGTGCAAGGCCCGCTTTCAGAATATCGCGGCCTTGTATCGGCAATTTCACGGGTTGCCAGTTTGCTGCGGCCTCAATCAAGGCTTTCCATTCGTCATTTTCTGCGCGTGTGCAACGTGGTGGCACCGCGGCGCGCGCACTCCACGCCAAGAGCACCGCATCACGAAATGCGGGTGCCCCCATCCGGTACAGATCGCGGCGCACGATTTCCGGCCGCAGTTTCGGATCAATCAGCGGCGCATGCGCAACCATTTCGGCGAAACGGTCGGTTTCTTCGTTCGACAATCGCAAATCACGCGCAAAGCGTTCGGCTGCTGCCAGATTGTCTTCGTCATCATCGCTGTTACGTCGATCGCCCCCCGGCGCAAACAGTGCTGCAAGACGGCGCAACGGATCGGGCTGAATCGCCGGATCGGCAAGGGCGGTGCTATCAAGCCACTGCATGATGCGCAGGCAATCGGTGTGGATCAGTTTGGGCAGAATGGCGGGTAGAATGCCAAACCCGATCATGTCATTGATCGTGCCGGCAGGACTGCGCGAGCGCAGAAGCTTGAACATCTCGTCGCGAATACGTTCGACCGAAATATCATGAAGGCCGTTTACTGCCTTGCGGCAGGCTTCTGCCCCGACGGGATCGATCGGCGGGCGCCCAAACCATGCCTGAAAGCGGAAGAACCGCAAAATACGCAGGAAATCCTCGGCGATGCGGTTTTCGGCCACCCCGATGAACCGCACGCGCCCGTCGCGCAAATCGGTTTCGCCATCAAACGGGTCATAGATCGTGCCATCAAGGTCGCAGTAAATGGCGTTGAAGGTAAAATCTCGGCGCTTGGCATCTTCAAGCCAGCTGTCGGTAAAGGCGACCTCCGCATGGCGGCCATCGGTCAGGACATCGACACGCAGCGTCGTGATTTCATAGGCACCGGCATCGGTAATTGCCGTGACAGTTCCGTGTTTCAGGCCAGTCGGGATGACCCGGATACCTGCCTTTTCCAACGCGGCCTGCGTTTCCTCGGGCGCGAGATCGCAAGCGATATCGACATCGACCAGATCGCGTTTCAGCAACGCATCACGCACCACGCCGCCAACAAAGCGCGCACAACCGCCTTGCTGCGCAATGGCATCAAACACGCGGGCGGTATCATCGGCGACCATGATCCCGTATGGCCGCAATCTGCCGGTTACTTCGAGTGCTGTCATCGCTGCCTTGTTGCCACCTGTCATATCGAGTGCCACGACGGTGGCTGGGCTGTTCTATTCCTTGGGTTCGAAATAGCCCGGCTCGACCACGCCGTCACGCAATACCGGCGCATGATAAATGGAATCGGGCGGCGCACCAGTCCCAAGTGCAGTGAAAATCAGGATTACAGCGGTCAACAACACGCCCAAACCAAACAGCATCAGCCACGGCCCCTTGTTCCATGGCGGGATGATGTCATGACCTTCACGGATGGCCTTGGCACGGGCCCATTTCAGCCACAGCCCGTAAATCACAAAGGGCAGGATCAGAGGAAGACCGATCTGGATGATTTGTCGCAACATAAAGCTCTGTCCTAATATTCGGATTAACGGTTAAGCGATGGTGCATTGGCCCGGATGACTTCAGAGAAGTTGACGAGCATCCCGGCAGTCGCGCCCCAGATGTAATATTCGCGATACGGAATCGCAAAATACCGCCTGCGGGTGCCCTCGAACGTCACGGTTTGCAGTTTCTGATTTCGCGGATCAAGAATGAAACTGAGTGGCACTTCAAACACTTCGGCCACTTCGTGGTCATCGGGCTTAAGATCAAATGGCGGTGTGACCAAACCAACGACCGGGGTTACCTGATAGCCGGTCACGGTGTAATAATCATCAATCCGGCCCACCAGATCGATGTGACGTCGGGCAAGACCAATTTCTTCCTCTGTCTCGCGGAGCGCGGTTTCTTCAAGGGTGGCGTCGAATTCTTCCTGCCGCCCACCGGGAAAACTAATCTGACCTGCATGGTCGCTGAGGTGATCAGTACGCCTTGTGAGGATCACATGCAAACCCGCATCGCGTTTGACCAGCGGCACCAGAACGGCTGCCGGACGCGAAATCAGTTCCCCGTCAGCAAATGCACGTGCGCGCGATTTCGAACCCGGAAAGTCCACCGCATGGTCGCCACGGCGCTGCAAAACATCGCCAGTTGGCGCGCGCAAGGCGGCAACGATGTCATCGGGTGTCATTCCGTGGCCTCCATCCGACCGATCTCAAAAAACTTCCCATGACTGTAAACACCGATACGTATCATGTTGTTGTCAGGGTCACTAATTTCTTCGGCCAATTCGACCAATTGATAGAATACCGACCGGTTCAGGCGCGCTTCAAGGCCGCGCTCAAGCCCGACATAAGGCGATGGTTCGTCGGTTTCGGGGTCGTGTTCGACGCGCAGGGGATGATCATCATCAAGTTCCACCCACTGGTCGATATTGGTCCGAAAACGGATATTCTGATCTTTGCCTTCGCCTTCATTTTGCATTTCAACCGCGATGAAGGCGACGTCCTCGACCTCGATCCGGGCCATCTCGGCCGGGGTCACCAACCAGTGCCCGCCTTCCTCATCACGCTGCAACACGGAAGAAAAAAGCTTCACCAGCTCAATTCGGCCAATCGGACCACCTTGATAGAACCAGGTTCCATCCCGACCTATAGACATAGGGATATCGCCACAGATTTGTGGGTGCCGCCCGGTGTCGGACTTCTGCCCGCGCAAGCGCGTCCACAACTTCTCGGCGAGATCGATGGTTTTTTGGTTTTCATTCATGCTGTAGAGTTGATCCTGAACCAGACGTTTTCCCGTTATACTTCTGCGATTTCATCTGCGTTCTCTGGCCTGCCAACGCCTGCACTGCAACATAGGAAGCACAGTCAACCGCCATGACAAACGCGCCACAATTCCCCGAAGAAATGGGTTTCTCCCAGGAAAGCAGTCTTGAACGCGATGCAGCCCGTCTGGACGAGTGTGTCGCACGGCTGGCCGAAGCCCGCAAAATGATTTCCAGTATTATATTTGGGCAGAATGATGCCGTAGAGCAAACACTTATCGGCATTTTATCGGGTGGACATGTGCTGATGGTCGGTGCGCCGGGCCTTGGCAAGTCGCTTCTGGCGCACACGCTGGGCAAGGTTCTTGGCCTGCTTGACAAGCGTGTCCAGTTCACACCCGATCTGATGCCGGCTGATATTCTGGGTTCCGAAGTTCTTGAAGAAGGGGCGGACGGCAAACGCGCGTTTCGCTTTATCAAGGGACCGGTATTCTGCCAGTTGCTTTTGGCCGATGAAATCAACCGTGCCAGCCCGCGTACCCAGTCGGCCCTGTTGCAGGCAATGCAGGAACGCGAAGTATCGGTTGCCGGTTACAGCCACAAACTGCCCGAACCGTTCCATGTTCTGGCCACCCAGAACCCGTTGGAGCAGGAAGGCACCTATCCCCTGCCCGAAGCACAGCTTGACCGTTTCCTGCTTGAGGTCCGGCTAGGCTATCCCGATGCCGATGAAGAACGCAAGATCGTGACCGAAACCACCGGCCGGTATCCGGCCCGCCCGCGACAGGTTCTTCAAACCGATGATCTGGTCGAGGCACAGGACTTTGTCCGCCGCCTGCCGATGCCGGACCGCGTTCTTGATACCATCATCGCCCTGTGTCGCGAATGCCGCCCGGAAAGCACATCACTTGCCGATATTCGTGAAAACGTCGCCTGGGGCCCCGGTACACGTGCGGCACAGGCCTTGTCACTGGCGTGTCGGGCACGTGCGATGCTGTTTGGGCGCTTTGCCCCATCGATTGAGGATATCGAAGAACTCGCCGTTCCTGTTTTGCGTCATCGTTTTGGCCTGACCTATGGCGCACGCGCCGAAGGCTTTACCGCAAAAGGGCTGATTACCGATGCGCTTGCCCACCTGCAGGAGAAAAACTAATTGGTCACCGCCCCCGTGCAGGATCATGTTGCCGCCGCCCGCGCCCTTGCGGCGAAACTGCCACAGCTGATTGATGAGTCGCGCCGAACGGCCATCAGTCTGCGCAGCGGCCTGCATGGCAATCGCAAGGTCGGACCGGGCAGTGATTTCTGGCAATTCCGCCCCTATGTTCCCGGCGATCCAACCAACCAGATTGACTGGCGGCGGTCTGCGCGCAGCGAACATACCTTCATCCGTCAGACCGAATGGCAGGCCAGTCATAATTACTGGATCTGGCCGGTTCTTTCGCCGTCGACCTATTGGGCATCAAGTGACAAACTGCCGTCAAAGGCCGAACGCACCCTGATCATTTCCATCGCATTGGCCGACCTTTTGATCCGCAACGGCGAAACCGTTGGCACCTTTGATGGCGAACGCACGCGCATCACATCGGCAGAACATCTTGAAAAACTCGGTCACGCGATGCTGGCAAGTCCGCAAAGCATCGCAGGCCAGGCGACAAACATTCATCCCGGCCGCAAACATTCGGTTCTGATCCTGGGTGACTTCCTTGAATTTGCGGATCAAAGCGAACAATCGGCACGCACGGTGCGGCGTCTGGGCCAGTATCAAAATGACGGCGCGCTAGTGCAAATTCTTGATCCTGCGGAAATCGCCCCACCATTTCAGGGACGGGTTGATCTGTTTGATACCGATGCTCAGATGATTTTTCGCAGCGAAAAGTTCGAAGACCTTACGGAGGGCTATAAACTTCGCGCCCAGAAATGGCGGGCATTGGTCCGCGATGCCGCGCGCCAGAATGACTGGCTTTATGACCGGCATGTCACATCCGAAAGTGCCAGCCCGACATTGCTGGCCCTGTATCAGCATCTGAGCGAACGACAAAATCAAAGCGGATCGAACGGGCGCGGCCGTCCTAACCTGCATCGCCATAACACGCAGGAGATGTCATGAGCCTGTCGGCCATCACATTCCTGTATCCTGCGATGCTGGCCGGGCTGCTGGCATTGCCGATTGTCTGGCTTTTGATCAGATCGGCACCGCGGTCACCCAAAACCGTTATCTTCCCGGCTGCGCGTATTTTGCGCGGTCTTAAAAGCAAACGCCGCGATATTCAGCGCGCGCCGATCTGGCAAACCATTCTGCGCTGTTTGATCCTGACACTTCTGATCATTGCCGCTGCCCGCCCGGTGATGAACCGCAATGATTTTGCCGCCAACGATGGCGCGATATTGATTATTGCCGATAATGGCTGGGACAGTGCGGCGAACTGGCGGCAATACCGCACGGCATTGCAACAGATCGCCAATCAGGCCCGTTTCGAGTTGCAAACGGTCTATATTGCCCAAACCGCGCCCGAGGCCGCAGGTGCCACCACATGGAAACTGCCAGACATTGTCGGGCCGGTATCGCCCAACGATACCAAGAACCTGTTTGATCGCTTGCAACCACGTCCTTGGCCCTCGGATTATGCCGCCCTTTCGGATTTGATTTCCGAACGCCCCGAAATGAACAGGGCTGTTGGCAGCATCTTGTGGCTAACCAGCGAGATGGACAGCCCCGGCAAGGCCAAAATCGCATCCGAACTGCTTGATATCGCGCCAATCACAACGATCTCACCAACCATCACCGACCGTATCGCCATCCGGTCGCTTAGCCGGTCTGGTACCGGCATGTTGGCAACATTGGCCCATAATCGCGATGACCAACCGCGCGAGATTAATCTTCTGGCCCGCGGCGAACGCGGCAATGTCATCCTGCGCCATACGGTCGAAATCACGCCTGACAGCGATCAAAGCGATGTCGCCATTTTGTTGCCGCGCGATATTTCCAACGCCATTCAATCCGTGGGCATTGAGGGGGTCGAAAGTGCCGCGTCGGTATTTCAGACAGGTGCGCGCTGGCAGCAACGCCGGGTTGGCGTCGTGGTCAGTTCCGGCGACGGTCCGGGGGTTTTGTCTGATCAGTATTTCTTCCTTGATCGGGCGCTTTCGCCCTATGCCGATGTGACTTATGCGCCACTTGGAACATTGCTTGAAGACAAGGTCGATGTTCTGGTTTCCGCCGGGCCGATTTCAGGGCTGGGCAGCCAATTTGACGCGCTGGAACGCTGGGTCAACGAAGGCGGCATGCTGGTGCGGTTTGCGGGCGACAGTTCGTCGCAGATCGGCAACGAATTCCTGCCCGTCACACTCAGACTGGGTAACCGGGACTTTGGCGGGTCAATGTCGTGGGAAAAGCCCAAAAGGTTGCTCGACTTTCCGGACAACAGCCCGTTCCACGGGGTCGAAGTGCCTGACGACATCACGGTCACCCGCCAATTGCTGGCCGAACCCGACCCCGACATTGTTAGCAAGACGTGGGCACGTTTGACCGATGGGACGCCGCTGATCACCAGCACACCGCGCAATGCCGGACGGATTGTTCTTTTCCATGTCACGCCATGGGCCGATTGGTCGAACCTGCCGATGTCGGGCCTGTTTGTCGAGCTGTGGCAGCGGCTTCTTCCCCTTGCCAGTCCGAGCAATCGCAGCGATGCCGAACTGCAAAGCAGCCTGCCAGCCCAGACCATTCTGGACGGCTTTGGCCGACCTCATCAGCCAGATGCCTTGATCCTGCCGGTTCAAACCCCGCTTCCGACACCCAACCCGCGCCATCCACCGGGTATTTACGGTGAAAACGGACAGGCGGTTGCGCTTAATCTTGGTCCGTCACTTTCAGATATCGGTCGCGATGTGGTCTGGCCATCGGGCATCAGCACACGCGAAATCACCGATCAAAGCCAGGTTGATCTTGCCGCCCTTTGTCTGTTGGCGGCCTTTATCCTGATCTTGTTTGATGCCGCGATTTTGCTTGTGCTGAACAATGTGTCGCTGCGGCGCAGTCGACGCAGCAATGCCCTGACATCACTTTTGCTGGCCGCCGTCCTGACGGGTGTGGCCACTACAAGCATGATGATGCCCGCAGCATCCATGGCGGCAACACTGCCCGAGGCCGCCCTGCAACCGCGTCTGGCGTATCTTGAGACCGGGAATGCCCCGGTAGATCGCCTGAGCCGTGCGGGCATGACAGGCCTAACCGAAATTTTACGCCGGCGTAGTGCGGCAGACCTCAACACCGTCGATGGCGTTAATCCAGAGACCGACGAGCTTAGTTTCTATCCGCTGATCTATTGGCCACTGGTTGACGGGCAGGAGCCGTTTTCCGAACGCGCACAGGAACGATTGAACCGTTATCTGAATAATGGTGGCATGATCCTGATCGACAGCCGCGACCGCGAAGTCCAACCGGCGCGCTTGCGGCGTCTTTTGGCCGGGTTGGAAGTCCCGCTTCTGGATCGTGCGCCAAGTGATCACATCCTGTTTCGCAGTTTCTATCTGCTCGATCACGCATTTGGCCGGTTTTCCGAACCGCTATGGCTTGATGCCCGCCCCAGCCAACGTCTGGACGGGGTCGCATCGGTTCTGTTTGGGGGCAATGACTGGGCATCGGCCTGGATCATTCCCGAAGGCCGCGATGAACTGCGCAGCGAAGACATATCCCCCCGGCAACGCGAAATGGCCTATCGGTTTGGCGTCAATCTGGTGATGTATGCCCTGACCGGGAGTTACAAGGGCGATCAGGTGCATATCCCGGCCATTCTGGAAAGGTTGGGCCGATGAACCAGGGATGGCAGAACCTTCAGATTTCCCCGCTTCTCGATATCACCATCCTGCAAGGGTTGGCTGTTTTGTGTTTGGTTGCGGTCATTGTCTTCACGATCTTTCGTCTGCGTGGCACGGTCTGGCGCGGGGTGGTGATGGTGCTGGTTCTTTTGGCCCTTCTGGCACCGCAATTTACCGACCGTGAAAGCGAAAAACTTAGCGATATCATTCTGGTCCTTGTCGACCGGTCGGCAAGCCAGAATATCGCAAACCGCGCAGCACAAACCGATGCGGCGATTGCCGAACTGCAAGATCGCTTTGCCGAGGATCCATCGGTGGAGCTTCGCTTTGAAGATGTTCCGGGGGATAGCGATACCCGAATGTTTGCCGTGCTTGACCGGCTGCTGGGCGGCTTGCCGCGTGAACGGCTGGGCGGGGTCATGATGATCACTGACGGTCAGGTTCATGACGTGCCAAGCAGCCTTGATTTGAACGCGCCCTTGCATGTTTTGATCAGTGGCGGGCGCGATGAACGTGATCGCCGGTTGGTCATCCGCCAAAGTGCCGATTACGGCATTGTCGGCAAGGATGCCGAATTCATGATCGAGGCGGTCGATCCACAATTGCCCCCCGGCACGGCGATCCCAGTTCGGATGCTGCTTGAAGACGGCACGGAACGTGAAATTGCCCTGCCCGCCAACGAACAACGCCGGGTCAGCATCCCGGTGCCGCATGCCGGATCGGTTCTTGCCGAATTGCGCATGGATACGCTTGAGGAAGAAACCGACAAATCCAACAATCGGCTGATCCTTGAAACCACCGGTGTGCGTGATCGGTTGCGCGTGTTGTTGTTATCTGGTGAACCCCACCCGGGCGAGCGTGCCTGGCGTAACCTTTTGCGGGCCGACCCCGGTGTGGATCTTGTGCATTTCACGATTTTGCGCCCGCCTGAAAAGGGCGATGACACGCCGATCAATGAACTGGCGCTGATCCCGTTTCCGATCCGCGATCTGTTTGAAGTGCGCCTGCGTCAGTTTGATCTGATCATTTTTGACCGCTATCAGATGCGCGGCGTCTTGCCGCCGCACTATCTGGAAAAGGTAGTTGATTTCGTCAAATGGGGTGGCGCGGCACTGGTCGTCGCCGGGCCGGAATATGTCGGCCCGGACGGGCTTGCCAGCACCGCCTTGAATGACCTGATGCCTGCCACCCCGACCGGCCGGGTTATCGAACAGGCCTTTGTCCCCCGTGTTAATCAGGCCGGCCGCCTGCACCCGGTTACAACCGCCATTGCCGGATCCCCCAACACGCCCCCGAAATGGGGCCAGTGGTATCGTCAGATCGAAACGCGCATTTCAGATCCCGATGCCATGACGCTTCTGACCGGTGTGGATGAACTGCCCCTTCTGACCATGCAGCGGGTCGAGGAAGGCCGTGTGGCGATGCTGAGTTCCGATCAGATGTGGCTTTGGCAGCGCGGCCATGATGGCGGCGGCCCTGTGGCAGAGTTGCTGCGGCGCTTGTCACACTGGCTGATGAAGGAACCGGCTCTTGATGAAAACACCGTCCTGACCGAACGCAGCCCGGATGGCGAGAGCCTTATCCTCAATTGGCGCAAGATTGGCGCAGCCCCCGAAGCAGCCAGCGTGATCAATCCGGAAACCGGCGAGCAGATCAATGCCGCCTTCGAACAACTGCCCGATCAATCCTGGCAGGCGACTGTTCCGATTGAAACCCGGGGTCTGATCCGGGTTCGGGTACGTGATCAGGATGATCGCAGTCAAACCGCGTTGCATGTCGATCGTGATGTCCTGACCGCCGAAACCCGAAACACCAATTCCACCCCGGATCTGTTAGCCGGGCTGGTTGCGGAAAATGATGGCTATATCGGCCGGATCGAAGATGGGTTGCCCGATTTCCGACATGTGCCCGATGATCGTATCTGGCATGGCAGCAACTGGGCCGGGTTCCTTCAGACCGACAGTTTCAAGACCGTGATTGGCGGCATTACAAACTTGCTGCCGATCCCGTTTGTCGCCCTTTTGATCGGCGCGATCTGTTTGCTGGGCTGGCGGGTTGAGAGCAAGTGATTAGGGCCGTGGTCTTTGACGGCCACGTCCTTCACGGTACTCCGCACAGGCTTCCTGATGGAAGTTGCACAATCCGCCTTTGAATTTTTCGACCAGAAAATCGATAAACACACGTACCTTGCTGGGCAGGTGGCGGCGTTCCGGATAGACCGCGTAAATACCGCCACTGCTGAGCGGATCGTAATCATGAAGGATGCGAACAAGACGCCCTTCGCTCAGCGCCTCTGCAACTATGAATTCCGGTTCACGGGCAATGCCAAGGCCGCGAATGGCCGCGACGGATGTGAATTCACCATTGTTGCATGACATCACCGGATTAACCCGGACCGAAACCTGACCATCAGGTCCATCAAAGTCCCAGATATTGGGGCTTGGCACGTTGGTGTAGGAAATCGTTCTGTGCTCGGCCAGTTCCTGTGGCGTTTTGGGTTCGCCATACTGTTCCAGATAACCCGGTGAGGCCACCACATGGCCTGTAAAATCGGCCAGTTTGCGGGCAATCAGGCTTGAATCCTTAAGCCGGGTGATGCGTATCGCCATATCAATCCCCTCGGCCACAAGATCAACCATATGATCGGCCAGATGGATATCGACGTGCAGCCCGGGATACTTATCCATGAACTCGGTCACCAGTTGTGGCAGATACATCTGCCCAAAGGTCAGGGGGGCTGAAATACGCAATGTGCCGCGCGGCGTGCCGCGCAAATCGGTCAGGGCATGTTCGGCTGTTTCGATTTCTTCAACCACACGCGCACAGTGCTGATAGAAGGTCGACCCGGCATCCGTCAGGCTAAGCCGACGGGTGGTTCGGTTCAGAAGCCGGATGCCAAGATTGTCTTCAAGCTTGGTTACATGTTTGCTGACAGCGGATTTGGACATGCCAAGCTTGCGCGCCGCACCGGAAAAACTGCGTTCCTCGACGACACGGGCAAAGACGGTCATGCCGTCAAGATTTCCGATCAGCATTATGCGGCTCCTGAGCGGGGTACTGTTGCACGATTGGAAACAAATTAATGTCACATCAACGGATTGTCTTCAACGCGCAAATAAGCACAATAAAGCCTAACCGCGGCAGAATGCCTGCCAGAACCGATTAACAAAATTTGGGAAACGGACATGGGATTACTTGTCGACGGAGTCTGGCACGACAAATGGTATGACACCAAAAGCAACGGCGGAAAATTCAAACGCCAGGATTCAGCTTTTCGCAACTGGGTGTCTGCCGATCAGGATGCCGAGTTTCCGGCCGAAAAGGGCCGCTACCACCTGTATGTATCCTACGCCTGTCCCTGGGCCCATCGCACGCTGATCTTCCGTGCCCTTAAAGGACTGGAAGACATGATCAGTGTATCGGTTGTTCATTGGCACATGGGTGAGAACGGCTGGAAGTTTGACCGCGATGCGGGCCTTCCTGACCATCTCGAAGACCGTGACTTCATGCATCAGGTCTATACCGATGCGATGTCGGATTACACCGGTCGCGTCACCGTGCCGGTGCTTTGGGATAAGAAGACCAACAAGCTGGTCAGCAATGAGTCGGCTGAAATCATCCGCATGCTGAACAGCGCGTTTGACGATCTTGGCGCAACGGCGGTTGATTTCTATCCCGAAGATTTGCGCACCGAAATCGATGCAGTGAACGAGCGGGTTTATCACGATGTGAATAACGGTGTTTACAAGTCCGGCTTTGCCACCACGCAATCCGCCTATGAAGAAGCCGTCACCACGCTGTTTGATGCGCTGGACTGGCTTGAGGAACGCCTTTCAAAGCAACGCTACCTTGTTGGCAACCAGCTTACCGAAGCCGACTGGCGGCTGTTCACGACCTTGTTGCGCTTTGATCCGGTCTATCATGGCCATTTCAAATGCAATCTGCGCAAGCTGAATGAATATCCCAATCTTTGGGCCTATACCCGCGATCTGTATCAGCACCCGGGGATCAAAGAGACGGTCTTTATGAACCATATCAAGGGCCACTATTACGAAAGCCACCCGACGATCAATCCGTCCGGCGTGGTGCCATTGGGCCCGGTCTTGGACCTTGATGAACCGCATGACCGGGATCGGCTTTCTTAAGACGTTGCCGCGGCAAATCGCATATCATTAATGATCAAAAACTTGGCAGGTTCCTTGAGAACAGAATAGCCTGTTCTCAAGGAACCCATGCCATTTTGTGCTTACGAGATGCAGGTCTATATGCCCAAGCCGCAAAACATTTACGACGATCCCGATTTCTATAAGGGATACGAAGAGCTTCGCAAGTCGGGAACCGCACTGAACGACGTACTTGAGCAACCTGCAATTCGTAGCTTGCTTCCTCAATCACTCGAAGGTTTGCACCTGCTTGATATTGGATGCGGTTTTGGCGATTTTGCGCGCTTTGCCAGGTCAAAAGGTGCCACATCGGTTATTGGAATTGATCCGTCAAAGAATATGATCACTGCCGCACGCGAGAAGACTGACGACAATGCAGTAACCTATCTCAATGCTGCAATTGAGACGTTCGAACCTCAGGTCACAGACAAATTTGACTGCATAATCTCTTCGTTGGCGCTGCATTATGTACAAAACTACGAAGATATTCTGGTTAAGCTCGCTTCATGGCTTCCTGCCACAGGCAGGCTTGTGTTTTCGGTCGAACATCCTATCTGCACTGCGCTTGCCGCACAAAAGTGGGCTTTGGATGCCGATGGAAATAAGCTGCACTGGCCTCTGGATAATTATCGCGATGAGGGCCCTCGCGAAACGAGCTGGTTCATTGACGGCGTCATCAAATATCACAGAACCGTCGAAAGCTATGTAAATGGGTTACTAGACGCAGGGTTTAACCTTCTACGTCTTCTCGAGCCTGAACCCCAAGAGTATGGACACGATGAACGCTGGGATAATCATCGCCGACGTCCGCCATTCCTCGTGCTTGCAGCTGAAAAGCGGTAACGTTTCCGAAGAAACCAAGCCTATCAGTCGACAATAAAAAACCCCGCAGGATCGCTGCGGGGTTTTCAGTTTCCGGAAACCGGAAAAAATCAGTTCAGACGACCTTTGAGTTCCGCGATCGCGCTATCAACCAACTCGTCTGCCTTTGCACCAGAAACCTTGTCACTGACAAGGGCCATGGTTGCCTTGGCTGCGATTTCGGCAACATGTGCACGAACTTCGGCGATAGCCTGGCTTTCGAGGTTGGAGATACGGTCCAGAGCTTGCTGTTCACGACGTTTGAGCGCCGCTTTCAGTTCTGCCTGGGCGTTCTCGAGCATACGGTCGGCTTCCACCTTGGCATGCGCACGGATTTCGTCAGCTTCCTTAAGCGCTTCACGCTGTTTGGCCTGATAATTGGCCAGAAGCTCCTGGGCTTCTTCGCGAAGACGCTGTGCTTCGTCCAGTTCGTCGGAAATCTTCTGTGCACGTTTATCAAGTGCGGCAGAGATCCCTTTGACGGCTTTGAAACCGCCAAAACCGACGACCAGCACGAAAGAAAGCGTGGTCCAGGTGTATGGATCGGTAAGGAAAGTAACCTCTTGGGTTGCCATTGTCTTACTCTCCTACGATTGCCGAAACAGCCTTGTCGGCAGTTTTGGCCTGAACCTTGACACCGATAAGTTTGTCGGTTGCTTCACGGGCAATTTCCGATGCTGCTTCTGCAACACCCGTCATTGCATCCGCTTTGGCGTCCGCAATTGCCTTCTCGGCATCAGATGTCTTTTTAGACAGCTTCTTGACCATAGCTTCGGTTTTCTTGGCTTGCTCTGCAGCAGCCTTTTCCGATGCTTCGCGAATGTCAGCCTGAGCGGCTTCACGAGCTTCTGCCAAAGCAGCCTCGTATTTCGCGATGGCGGCATCGGTTTCGTCTTTCAACGCCCGAGCCTTGCCAAGGTTGTCTTCGATGGTTTTTTGACGGCGTTCAAGAACTTCACCAACCTTCGGCAGCGCAATTCTCGACATCAGGAAATACAAGATGGCGAAAATAACGAACAGCCAGAAGATCTGTTCCGAGAACGTCGCAATATCAAACTGCGGCATAGCCTACTCCCGAATTCAACGACGCCGGCGAGGGAGTGCCTCGCCGGGCCGTGTATTCGCGCAAAAGGCGCCGATTAGCCGAACAGAACGATCAGCGCAACGACGAGTGCGAACAGTGCAATAGCTTCGGTAACAGCAAAGCCGATCCAGCCATACAGTTCAACGTCGCCTTTTGCAGCCGGGTTACGGCCAACAGTCGCAATCAGGCTCGACCAGATGTTACCAACACCGATACCGGCACCAATCATGCCAATAGCAGCCAGGCCAGCACCGATCATCTTAGCAGCATCGAGTTCCATAACTTCACCCTTTCGAATTTCTTAAAGGCAATCAGAAGAGATCACACCAAACCACACACATCAGTGCATGTGGATTGCATCATGGAGATAGATGCAGGTGAGAATTGTGTAGACGTAAGCCTGAAGCGCAGCAATGCCGAACTCCAGAACAGTAATCCCCGTCAGCAAAGCAAAGGGAAGCACGCCGAGAATGCCAATCAGGCCAACGAACCCACCGATAACTTTCAGCATGATGTGGCCGACGGTCATGTTCGCAAACAGTCGGATCGCCAGGCTGAACGGACGAGAGAAATAGGAGATGATTTCGATCGGGATCAGAATGATCGCAGTCGCAATCGGCGCACCTTCAGGGAAGAACATCCGAAGGTAATGCGTACCATGACGCATGAAGCCGATGACCGTCACACCGAGGAAGATCACCAGAGCCATCGCAAAGGTAACAGCGATGTGGCTCGTAAAGGTAAAGCTGTGCGGGATCATGCCAAGCAGGTTCCCGAACAGAACAAACATAAACAGCGTAAAGACGAACGGGAAATATTTGCGACCTGCGCTTCCCACGTTGTCCTTGAGCATATTGGCGACGAATTCGTACATCACCTCGGCAGATCCCTGCCAGCGGCCCGGAACCAGCGCGCCGCGACGCATCGAAAGCGTCATGAAGCCCGTTACGAGAACGGCTGCGATCACCATCCAAAGTGCGGAGTTGGTGAAGGAAATATCAATGCCGGCAACCGAAAGTTCGGCCAAGGGCTTGATTTCAAACTGCTCTAGCGGTCCAGCCACCGTAATCCTCGCTCAATATTATCAGGGTTCGGATTTGTCCCCGTTCCCCTGCTTGCGCTCCCCCATCGCACGACCAAGTCCGACAGCACTGTCAAAACCCTTGGCAACGCGATAAGCGTTCAAACCTCCGGCACCTGCTCCGAGAAAAACAAACAGAACAAGCAGCCAAGGTGTCGTATCAAGCACCCGATCCAGCGCCCAGCCAATCAGCAAGCCGACAAGAACCGCAGCGATCATTTCCGCCGAAATCCTCATGCCAAGCGCCATCCCTTGAGATGGTTTGCCGGTCGCCCGGTTCGGGCTGTGCAGTTCCTCTCGCTTGCCTGCTACGGCTGCCAGTTTGCTCTCAAGCTCTGCTAATGAAGCGCGATCTTTATCATCGCTCATTGTCGTGAACCCCGCTTTGGCAGCCCTGCAAACGTCGCAAGGAAATGCGCGGGCAACATACTTAGCACCCCATGGGCTGTCAAGCTGTAAAACCCCGTCTCCCCGGACCTTTGAAAACCGAAATAATAATAATTATTTCAGTCACTTAACCCCTTAAATGTGAAGGAAAACACTTTTAGAGTTAGGCAATAGTCGCAGTCAAAAGAATTGACAGTGATCTGCGCCACTGGCCCGCAACCGGCGGTTTTCCTTGGTTCCTGCCAGTTTTATACCCTTTGAGACCACAGATGACAAATTTGGTGTTTTTCAGCCAGCCCCGGCAATTTGCCAAAATCAGGAGCGTTTTTGCCCAAAACCATGAAATATCGGTGGATTAAAGACAGCGAGCATTCCCGATTCACCAGCGATGAGCAAACGACGCTTGCAGTGGCGCTCCCCCCGTAAACCAATCAGATCTTGCGCACGCTAAGTGTTCTCTCGCCGTCGGTTTTTTGCCAGCCGCCAGGCTTCGATGACAGCATCCAATCGAACTTGTGAAACAGCGCCCACACAGCCCCCAGCGTATTAATCGCAATCGAGTTCATATCAATCGGCTGGGTATCAAGAATTTCATCGCGCAGAATGGCGACAAGTTCTGCGACCGTCTTCTTGCCATCAAAGACCGCCAGCAAGCGGGCCAGATCCGGTCCACCGGTCAGGTCAACCGCATTGCCACTGCCGTCTTCGATCAGAACAGGTTGTCCGGCGAGCGCCACCAGATCATCAAAGAAGGTCTTGTTGGGCGGGACGAAGAAGTAAGGTGCCAGTTCTGCGTCGGGCAGCATTTCGGCAGTTTGGCTCTTGTCTTCACGGGTCAGGTAGAATGCATGCAGCGGCATCGCGCCACTGAACCGTTCGCAAAAGGCCTGCTGATCGCGAAGCGGCTTGGCCACCAATTCGCGCAGAATGGCCGGATCACGCACCAGATTGTCGATCTTGTAATGGGCCTTGCCGGTTCCACCAAACCCGAAGAAGCCGGTAAAGGCCGCAACATGAAGGCCCGCGGAAGAGGCGAAATCATACACGCCGTGGACGTCATATGCGCATTCAACGGGATGAAGCAGCAAATCAACAATTTCAGGATCGTTTTCGAGCAACCCTTTGATGAAGCCCGGGCCACCGCCCATTTTAAGCAGCATGTTGTCTTCGGGCAGGGCCGATAGCAATGTTCGCGTCATCGCCAACTGTTGCTGCAAGTCTTTGCCTTCCAGCAATGGCTCGATCATTTTGCGCCACTCGGTCACGGCAAGGCGGCCATGTTCGCCATACACCATGATGCCCATCGCACCGTCGGCCTTAAGCACCGACGTCAAATCGCGAAGGCCTTCTTCCGGGTCTTCAAGATGGTGCAAGACACCGGCACAATTGATGTAATCAAACGGCTCGGGCTTCGATCTGGCAAATTCAGAGATGGTCTGATTGACGTAGGTGACGTTTGAAAGACCGCGTGCCTCTGCCCGGGCGCGGGCGACCTTGGTGCTGGCCGCAGATGGTTCAAGATAGGTGACCGATCCACCGACATCGCGCAACTGTTCCGCCAGCCAGATCATCGAATCCCCGGTGCCGCCACCGGCAACCAGCGCACGGAAGGTGGCATCAAATTCCTTTGTCCCGCCAAAGCAGTAATGATTGACCCGTGACAAGGTATCGATCGGCGGCATTAACAGGCGGTCTTTTTCCTGCCCTGGATCGCGCAACGGATAGGGAAACTGTTCGTAAAGCTCGCGCACTTTCTGGGACATTCGGCCTTCACCATCATTGAGTTTCAATGATGTGTAACATCGTGTGCCCTATCAGTTTATTAATGGATTGCTTAATAAGCGGCACGGATTAGCTGGTGAAGTCGAGCTCGGTCTGTTCTTTCTTTGAATAGACTTCAGCCTGATGCAGGTCGACCGAGACCAGGGACGAAACACCGCGCTCGGCCATGGTCACCCCAAACAGACGGTTCATGCGGGCCATGGTCATACGGTGGTGGGTGATGACCAGGAAGCGGGTATTGGCATGGCGGCCAATGGCCTCCAACAGTTTACAGAACCGGTCAACGTTGGCGTCATCAAGCGGGGCGTCAACCTCGTCAAGGACGCAGATCGGGGCCGGATTGGTCAGGAAGACCGCAAACAGCAAGGCCACGGCCGTAAGTGCCTGCTCACCACCCGAAAGCAATGACAGATGCTGAAGCTTTTTGCCCGGCGGGGATGCCATGATCTCAAGCCCGGCTTCAAGCGGATCATCCGCATCGGTCAGCATCAGATGCGCACCGCCGCCCCCAAACAGGCGGACAAACAGTTGCTGGAAGTGCTTGTCCACCTCGTCAAAGGCCGCTTTCAAACGGGCACGGGCTTCGCGGTTGAGCTGATTGATGCCATTGCGCAGTTTTTCAATGGCAGCAATCAAATCATCGCGTTCAGACACCATGGTGTCTTTCTGTTCCTGCATCTCGGCCAGTTCGACCTCGGCACGCAGGTTAACCGCCCCGAGATTTTCGCGTTCGCGGGTCTGGCGTTGCAGACGGGCTTCGATGTCGCCTTCGCTTGGCAGGTCCTTGGTCAGGTCAATCTTGCCAAGCTCAACCAACTGATCCGGCGTCGCATTGACACGTTCGCGGATACGTTCGATTAGATCGCGGCGATGCTGTTCGGCTTGCTCAAGCAGCGCTTCACAGCGCACGCGACCTTCGCGGGCCTCGGCCAGTTTCTGTTCGGCTTCGCGCAGGTTGATATCGGCTTCGCGCTGGGCATTTTCGGCGCGCTGCAATTCATCAGCCGCATCTTTACGGGTCTGATCGGAAAGTTCGATCCGGTCAGAAAGAATGGCACGGCGTTCTTCGATCTCTTCGGGCTTGAGTTCAAGCTCCTCGATCTCCATGCGCGCTTCTTCCTGGCGCTCACGCAATTCGGCAACCCGTTCACCGGCACCTGACGCACGTTCGTTCCAGGTGGCAATTTCGTTTTCAACGAATTCAAGGCGCTTGCGCCGGCCCGACATGGTGCTTTGCATGCGTTCAAGCTGACTGCGGGCTTCCATATGGTCGGCACGCGCATCGGCCAGATTGGCGCGCTTTTCGATCAGCTCAGCCTTGATTTCCATCAGGCCCTCGCTGCTTTCCTCTGGCAGGGCGGCGAGTTCTTCCTGTTCGGCAATCAGTTCATCGAGGTCCTGCTTGGCGCGTTTTTCGGCCTCTTCGGCGTTCTGAAGGCGGCTTTCAATCGCGCTGGCATCGCGTTTGATATTGGCGATTTCTTCGCGTGCAGATGACGCCGCGTTTTCGGCATCGCGCACCGCACGGTGTGCTTCCTGTTCGGCCGTACGGGCCGCCTCGATTTCTTCATCAAGGCGTTCGACATTTTCGCTGGCGATTTCGGCCCGCTCGCTTGCGGTTTCGACAACCGCATCGGCTTCTTCAAGTTCGCCGCGCAATTCATCAAGTCGGTTACGCTGGCGCAGACGGACCGCAGCGGGCAATTCCGCCCCGGCCAGAATACGATAGCCATCCCAACGCCAAAGCGCCCCGTCGCGCGACACAAGGCGCTGACCAACCTTTAGGTTTTTGGCAAGGAAGTTACCGGTTGCTTCGTCTTCCACAATGCCGATCTGCCACAGACGCCGGTTCAAAAGTGCGGGTGCCTCGACATATTTGGCAAGGGCCGTTACCCCGTCCGGCAGGGCCGGGTCATCAGTCGCCGGATCAATGGCGGCCCAATGCATTGCGGCATCGGTTGCATCCGGGGCATCAAGGTCCTCACCAAGGGCAGCAGCCATGGCAAGTTCAAAGCCGCTTTGAACCGTGATGCTTTCGATCACACCGGGATATTTATCATCGTCACCGCCGCGCAGCAGGCTTTCAAGTGCATCGATCTCGGCGGTCAGGCGTGCCTTGCGGCTTTCGGCATCACGCAGGGCATCGCGTGCATCGCCTTCGGCGGTTTTCAGACCATCTTCGCGGTCACGCATTTCGGCCAAGCGCATCTCGGCCTCTTCGACGGCCATTTTGCGCTGTTCGACCAGTTCCTCGCACTCTTCAAGATGCATGCTTGCTTCTTCAAGCGCCTCGGAAAAGTCGGCCTCAATCCGGATATCATCAAGCTTGGCAACCGCCTCGTCATGGCGTTCGGTCAGGCGCGCACGGCGGGCATTCAGTTCGCTCAGACGCTGCTGCACCGATTTGAGGCGTGCCTCTTCCTCGGCGACCTTGTTGGTCATTTGATCAACATCGGCTTCCAGTTCTTCGACGCGAAGCGCCTTTTCGGATGCCATTTCGCGGGCTTCATCAAGGGCGTCATCTTCGCCGCCTTGGGCCTCGCGGAGTTCTTCACGCTCGTTCTTGAGCTTTTCAAGCGCGCCTTGCGCATCACTTGCCAGTTCGGCCTCACGCGCAAGGTCGGCATCGATTTGCTGAATACGCGCACGCAATTGGCCCATCTGGGTTTCGATCTGGGCCTTGTCCTTATCAAGGCCTTCGCGCTCGATCAGAAGACGCTGCAGGGCGGCGGCGGCCTCGGCCTCTTTTTTGCGAAGATCGGGCAGGCTTGCGGCCACATGGGCCTGAACCGTGGTCGCCTCGGTCACCGATGAGGTCAGATCACGCACAGCACTTTCGCCCGCGACCAGCAATTCACGTGCATCTTCCTGGCGTTTTTGGGCCTCGGACCAGCGGATGTGGAACAACAATGCCTCGGTCTCGCGGACACTTTCGGAAAGCTTGCGATACCGTTCGGCCTGTCTTGCCTGCTTTTGCAGCGATGCAATCTGGCCATCAAGCTGCAACAGAACGTCTTCAAGACGTTCCATATTCTGTTCTGCGTTCTTTAGGCGCAATTCCGCCTCGTGGCGGCGGGAATGCAGGCCGGTAATACCGGCGGCCTCTTCAAGGATCAGGCGTCTCTGGATCGGTTTGGCCCCGATCAGTGCACCAATTTTACCCTGGGAAACCATGGCATTTGACCGTGCACCGGTTGCGGCATCGGCAAACAGCAATTGCACGTCACGCGCACGCACATCCTTGCCATTGACGCGATAGTTCGACCCACCGCCACGTTCGATGCGGCGGGTGACTTCAAGCATGTCAAAGTCGTTGAACATCGCGGGCGCCTTGCGCTCGCTATTATCAAGGGTGACGGATACTTCGGCGACGTTGCGCGCCGGACGCGACGATGTGCCGCCAAAAATCACGTCGGACATGTCCGAACCACGCATCTGCTTGGCCGATGTTTCCCCCATCACCCAACGCAGTGCTTCGACAAGATTGGATTTGCCACAACCGTTCGGGCCGACAACACCGGTCAGCCCGTCTTCAACCAATAAATCTGTTGAATCGACGAAGGATTTGAACCCCGTCAGCTTTAGCGATTTAAACTGGACCAATCATGTCCCCCGGTCCGACCCTGTCCCTTGTTGCCGGACACCACACATGCGGTGTCCGGCAGAATTGTTTTATTTAGTCGATAAGGTCTTCGACTTTTTCGATAAAGAATTCCGCGTCACGCGAACCGGCAATGGTATCGCCATCAAGAACGAAGCTTGGCGTGGAATTAACGTTGAATTCCTGTTCGCCGCGCATGCGTGAGCCGACGATACCATCAATCAATTCCTGATCGGCCATGCAGGCATCAACCGCATCACCGGTCATGCCGGCAAAGCGGACCACTTCCTTGATGCTGGCAATCGGGTCCTGCGAACGTGCCCAGGTCATCTGGGATTTGAACAGCATGCCAAGCACACCGAAATAACGATCCTCGCCCGCGCACTGTGCGATTGCGGCCGCACGCAGCGCAACACCATCCAGCGGATAGTCGCGGAAGATCAGTTTCAGTTTGCCGGTATCAATCAGCTTTTCCTTGATCTCAGGCAGAACCTCGGTGTGGAAGGACGCACAATGCGGGCAGGTCAAAGATGCATATTCAATCATCGTGACCGGCGCATTTTCGTCGCCCAGCACATGTTCTTTCCATTCAACTGCCTGTGCCTGTTGGGTGCTTGCGACCCCAACCATCATCAAAAACGCACAAGCAAGAAACTTAACTGCCTTTAGCAAGGAAACCTCCGTTAAAACAAAGTTTTGTGATTACAAGCCTGTTGCAGCGCGCGAGTCAACACACCCCCGAAAACGGCTATGCCACCAACGAGTCGCCAAAGTGGTGCGCAATTGCGGCAACTCCGTGATCGTTCATTTCATGAAACTGATTCGATTATCGACGACGCGCAAGACAACAGATCGTGACCGCAGGGCAAGTTATCAAATGCCCAGGGTTACGGTCGTTCGGGCGTTATTTTTTGCCTGTTTTCGGGCGCAAACCGCCGCTTGCACCGGCGATGTGACGACCAAGGCGGGTCAGAACTTCGCGAAGATGCGGATCTTCGATCTTTTCGAGGTCGGCCTGACTGGTCGGGCTGATGTCGGCTTCGGGCACCTCGGTCGGGCGGTGAACGGTACGTTCGGGCCGTGAAATATCGCCCTGAAGCATCGTGATCTTGTTGATTGCACGATAGCCAAAATAACTGTTCACCCGTTCGATGATCTGCGGCATGCGGTGTTGCAGCTCAAGGGCTACCGGCCCGACAACCCGGATCAGCAATGTACCACCGGCCATGCTTTCCTTGGGCGGCGGGCTGTATTTCAGCGGCATGGTGTATTGTTCAAGATCACGTCCGACGATCTCGGCCCAATGCAGGATGATTTCCGTTTGGAAAAAGCCGCGCTTGCGCACCAGCGGCCGGGTCAGGTTGCCAACAAGGGGTGCAACATTACGCAGGCCCATCCGACGTTCCGAGCTGCCTAGCGGGACAAAGCCCTGCTTCTTTTTGGGCGCAACCGATTTGGATGCCTGATCCATCACCGAGCCACTTTTCGTACCAACACTATCTTTTTTCTTGCTCACGCCCGCTTCTTTCGTAGGGTCTGCATACCTTCGGACCAAAACTCTGCGTCCGCAAAACAACATAACACGGGATCGACGTGCATTTCACCCATCAGGATACCCAACGCCTAGCAGCAAGCATGCTGGAATGGTACGACCGCCATCACCGCACCCTGCCCTGGCGATCAGAACCCGGCGATACGCCAGATCCCTATCATGTCTGGCTCAGCGAAATCATGCTGCAACAAACCACCGTGCAAACGGTGGGGCCCTATTTTGCTGCCTTCTTGAAACGCTGGCCAACGGTGACCGATCTTGCCAATGCCGAACTTGATGATGTTTTGCATGCCTGGCAGGGGCTGGGATATTACGCGCGTGCCCGCAACCTGCATAAATGCGCCAAAGTCGTCGCATCGGAATATGACGGCGTTTTTCCCGATACCGAGGAAGGGTTGCTGAAACTGCCGGGCATCGGCCCCTATACCGCCTGCGCAGTTGCCGCCATTGCCTTTAACCGCCATGCAAGCCCGGTGGATGGCAATATCGAACGGGTGATTTCACGCCTGTTTGCGCTGGAAACGCCGTTGCCCGACGTCAAACCGGAAATCAAGGAAAAGTCGGCTGCCCTAACCCCATCCGACCGCCCGGGCGATTATGCTCAGGCATTGATGGATCTGGGGGCGACGGTCTGCACACCGCGCAATCCCGCGTGCGGCATTTGCCCATGGCAAGCCGATTGTGAAGGCCGCAAATCAGGCATCGCGCCCGACCTTCCCAAGAAACGCAAAAAGGAACCCAAACCAACCCGGGTTGGCTATGCGTTTTGGATCCGGCGCGAAGATGATGGCCGCATTCTGGTGCGTCGCCGCCCGGAAAAGGGATTGCTGGGCGGTTTGTATGAAGTGCCCGGTAGTGACTGGCGCGCGATTGAGGCGCCCGATGATGTGATGTTGTCCGAGGCACCGGTTTCCGCCAACTGGTCGGAACTTGACGGTACGGTTGGACACACCTTCACTCATTTTCATCTCAATGTCAGCGTGCTGGCCGCGACCCTACCCTCTAGTGAGGCCGATAAACTTGACGGCAGCTGGACAACCATTGACGGGCTTTCGGACTTTGCCCTGCCGACTGTAATGAAAAAGATCGTCCGTCATGCCCTGAAATACGGGCCCGCCTGAAGTAAATAGCTGTGCCGAATGAAAGCACCGCAATTAAAAAGGCCCGTGTTCGGAACCACGGGCCTTTTGTTTTTTGAACTTCGCGCGGCGCGATCAGGCGTAAATATCGATCACCTGTCCACGGCCCTCTGTCGGGGTCGGGGCTGCCTGCTGCGACGTTTCGGTTTCTGCTGCTTGCTCGATCCGCTGTGTCGGCGGTGAATTCAGGTCGTTGTTACCCGTTTCAGCAATTGGCGCGGCTGCCTGCTGAATTTGTACCGGGTTGGGTGCGTATGCTGCACCCCCTACTGCACCTGCTTGCATATTCTTCTCCATCTATCCTTGCGGATAAGTTTGATGATCGGAATATAACAAGAATTTTGCGCAAAAGCAAAACCGGCGGGTTTTGCAACCACGCCGGTTCTTTTGGGCATCAAGGATTTAGCCGGAGTTTTGCGGCTTGGATCAGGCAGGGACCTGACCCATTTCCTTACGCAGCTGACTGCGAAGATTGTCGATCGAAACCAGTCGGCCATCGCACTTGTAATGCCAATAAGTCCAACCATTACAAGCCTGTGCGCCCTGAACGTGGGCACCGATCTGATGGATCGAACCGGCATTGTCCTTGTGACTGATCGAGCCGTCAGCACGCACCATGGCGGCCACATTGCCCCGGTTGTCATAGATCTTGTCACCCGGCGAAAGCAGGCCACGTTCGATCACCGCACCAAACGGGATACGCGGCAGGGAACGCTTCGACTCGGTCAGCTCAAGGCTGTCGCCATCCAGCATCTGAACCTTGGAAATACGCTCACGCGCGGCTTCGGCATAGCTTTCTTCGCGTTCCAGACCGATGAAGTGACGACCCAAACGACGTGCGGCTGCACCGGTGGTACCGGTGCCAAAGAACGGATCAAGCACCACATCACCCTGACGGGTGGTCGCCATCAGAACACGCTGTAAAAGCGCTTCGGGCTTCTGGGTCGGATGGACCTTTTTACCCTTGTCATCCTTAAGACGTTCCGAGCCAGAGCAGATCGGCATCAACCAGTCAGAGCGCATCTGCAGGCCTTCATTAAGCTGCTTCATCGCTTCGTAGTTAAAGGTGATGGCCTTTTGCTCTTCGCTTTTGGAGCACCACAAAAGGGTCTCGTGCGCGTTGCAGAAACGCTTGCCGCGGAAGTTCGGCATCGGGTTGGTTTTGCGCCAGACGATATCGTTGAGGATCCAATACCCGATATCCTGGAGCATATTACCAACACGATAAATGTTGTGATACGAACCGATCACCCAGATCGCACCGGTGTCCTTAAGCACGCGGCGCGCCGCCGTCAGCCAGTCACGCGTGAACTCGTCATAGTGACGGAAGCTGTCGAACTGATCCCAATGATCGTCAACAGCGTCGACCTTGGAATTGTTCGGGCGCAGAAGATCGCCGCCAAGCTGAAGGTTATAGGGCGGATCGGCAAAAATCAGATCGACTGATTTTTCCGGCAGGCTGTTCATCAGCTCGATGCAATCGCCAACCATCACCTGATCAAGTGGTAAAGATGTCTTTTTTGTCATGATGCCTTCTAGGTTCCCCCTTGAAATCTTGATGAAAGCATCAACCGAAATAGTTAATGAAAGAGTTAACCGACTCCGAAATTTTTCAAGGATTCGCATTGTGTTAGAAAGTGCGTCACCTGTTTAGACAATCTTAACCGCTATGCCCGAAAAACCGGAAGATTTTGCCCCTGCTACCGCATGGTCACAAATGCGGTTGATACAGCTAGGACTCGGGTATCGGGCCTGCGCGAAACAGCACCAATCGGCACCGGGATATCCACCGATCACCTTTTGGCTGCGCAGAAACCCGCCAATTGCACGCGTTAATTCACCCCAAACCCCGTGCATTCCCAAATACTTACACCAAAGAGTGGAAAACTGACCATTTGGACAGAAGGTGCTTTGCCTCTTTTGTGATCGCGTATACAATCTGCCCACAATCTATGCAAAAGGTTGAGTTTCGCATAACGGCAATAAATCCGCAGGGGGACAAAAATGAAGTCTGGTACTTTCCGCCTATCGCGTCGTGCCATGCTGTCGGCCATCGCTGGCGCAGCCGCCGTCGTATCGTTCGGCTTTGGTGCACCGGCCGAGGCCGCCGATCCGCTCAAGGTTTCGGCAATCTACACTGTTCCGGTCGAACAGCAGTGGGTATCGCGCATTCACAAGGCGCTTAATGCCGCCGAAGCACGCGGCGACATTTCCTATGAGTTTTCCGAAAACGTCGCCAACACCGACTATGAGCGCGTCATGCGCGAATATGCCGAAAACGGTTCCGACCTGATCGTTGGTGAAGTATTCGGTGTTGAGCGTGCTGCGCGCAAAGTTGCGGCCGACTATCCGGAAACCGCGTTCCTGATGGGGTCAAGCTTTGCACCGGACGGGGAAAACTTCTCGGTCTTTGATAACTTCATCCACGAGCCGAGCTACCTTGTCGGCATGGCGGCTGGTAAGGCGACCGAAACCAACAAGATCGGCATGGTTGGCGGTTTTGCAATCCCGGAAGTGAACCGTTTGATGCATGCCTTCATGGCTGGTGCGAAATCGGTCAATCCGGATGTCGAGTTCATGGTGACCTTCATCAACAGCTGGTATGACCCGCCCAAGGCAAAAGAAGCAGCCTTTGCCATGATCGATAGCGGTGCGGACATAATGTATGCCGAACGCTTTGGCGTTTCCGATGCCGCCAAGGAACGCGGCATTCTGGCCGTTGGCAACGTGATCGACACCGCGGCTGATTATCCGGGCACCATTCTGGGTTCCGCACTTTGGCACATGGAAGCCACCATTGACCACGCGATCGAGGCGGTCAAAGCCGGTGAATTCAAGGCCGAAGATTACGGCAAGTTCAGCTACATGGAATATGGCGGCGGTTCTGTCGTTCTCGATCCGGCACTGCTGCCGGACGGCACGGTTGAAGAAGTCGAAGCCAAACAGGCTGAAATCCTTGATGGGTCCTTCACGGTCGACGTAAACGACGAAGAACCGAAATCATCAATGTAAGATTTCGCTGAAATCACTGGGCAGTTCGGTTAAACAATCGAACTGCCCTTTGTCATTTACGACATGATACCCACCACAAAGCCGCCCACTGCCCCACAGCGTGACGCATAAAAACAAAACGGATTACCCGAATGTCATCTGCTGCGCACAAATCCTCTGAAACGTCGCAAGACCTGCTGCTGTCGCTGGCAGGTGTCACCAAAAGATTTGGCCCACTCGTTGCCAATAACGCCATCGACCTGACCGTTCACAAGGGCGAAATCGTCGCCCTGCTTGGTGAAAACGGTGCAGGTAAAACCACATTAATGAACATCCTGTTCGGTCACTATGTCGCAGACGAGGGCACCGTTACGGTTGCTGGTCGCGATGGTAACCTTGAGCAGCTTGAACCGGGCGCCCCGCAGGCAGCCCTTGATGCCGGGATCGGCATGGTTCACCAGCATTTCACATTGGCCGAAAACCTGACCGGTCTTGATAACATCGTCCTTGGGACCGAACCGATTTTCAGGCTCCGTCGTGATCGCAGCACAGCGCGTGCAAAGCTTGGTGAACTGATGGCCGGATCGGGCTTGAATGTCGATCTGGATCAGCCGGTGCACAAATTGACCGTCGGCGAAAAGCAACGCGTTGAAATCCTCAAGGCGCTTTATCGCAATGCGCGGCTTTTGGTTCTTGATGAACCTACCGCGGTTCTGACACCGCAAGAAGCCGACAGCCTGTTTGCCATCCTGCGCAAACTTGCCGCAACCGGCCTTGCGGTGATCATCATCGCCCACAAGCTGGCCGAGGTTCTTGCCGTATCGCACCGGATTGCGGTGCTGCGCGGCGGGGCCAAGGTTGGCGAAATGAAAACCAGCGATGCGAACCACAAATCCATCGCCGAACTGATGGTCGGTCGCGAAGTCCCGGTCAGCCGCCGCACACCGCGCGCGCCGGGAAAACCGGTTATCACCCTTGCCGATGTGACCATTGATCGCGGAGATTCCCGCCGGTCCCTGCATGGGGTGAATGTTACCGCCCGGGAAGGCGAAATTCTTGGCATCGCCGGGGTATCGGGCAATGGACAGGCGGCGCTGGCGCAACTGATCGCCGGGCTTGATAAACCCGATAGCGGCACAGTCGAAATATTTGGCGAAAAAGTCACCAAGTTTGACGCCCACACCTTCGCGCAGAACGGCATCGCACGCATCCCCGAAGACCGCCATCACGATGGCATGGTCGGATCAATGACGGTGGCCGAAAATATTGCGATTGAGGATGTCCGAAGCCCGGAATACCAAAAACTAGGCTTCCTTGATTTCGACGCCATCCGCAAACGTGCGGAACATGCGATTGCCGATTATGATGTGCGCTGCCCGGGTCCTGATGCCCCGGCGCGCCTTTTGTCAGGTGGGAACATACAGAAACTGATCCTTGCGCGTGTTCTGGAAAAGTCGCCCAAGCTGATCCTTGCCAATCAGCCGTCACGTGGCCTTGATGTCGGTGCGCAGTCCGAAGTCCATCGTCGATTGCTTGAAGCCCGTCAGGGCGGAGCCGCAGTGATCCTGATTTCCGAAGACCTTGATGAACTTCTGACCATTTCCGATCAGATCGCGGTGATCCATGCCGGGCATATTACGCCCGCCATGCCAACCGACAGTATTGATCGCTCCGAGCTTGGCCTGATGATGGCCGGACAAAAAACAGCCCAGCATGCCCCCGATGGCACGACGACCACCAATCCGGGAGAAACGGCATGATCCGCTTTGAACCCCGCAGCAATCCCGGCCCGTTTCTTGTCTATGGTGTGCCGATTCTGGCCGCAACCATCGCCATACTTCTGGCCGCCATTCCACTTGCCCTTGCCGGTGCACCGATTATTCAGGCCTATGGCCTTATGATCAGCGGTGCGTTCGGTTCGGTATTTTCAACCTCTGAAATGCTGACCCGCGCAACCCCGCTGATCCTCACCGGACTTGCGGCCGCCATCGCATTTCGGGCCAAGCTTTGGAACATCGGCGCTGAAGGCCAGCTTTACATGGGGGCCATGGCCGCCGTTGCCGTCGGTTCGGGTGTGATTGACGGGCCAAGCTGGGTGATGATCCCGGTCGTGATTATTGCTGGCATGGCTGCTGGTGCGCTGATGCTGATTGGCCCGACGCTTTTGAAAACCCGCCTTGGTGTGGACGAGGTCGTCACCACCCTTCTTTTGAACTTCATCGTGTTGCTGTTCGTGCAGATGATGCTTGAAGGGGCGCTTAAAGACCCGATGTCGATGGGCTGGCCGCAGTCTGAACCGATCATTGATAGTGCAGCTTTTCCGGCCCTTCTTGACCGCATGCGGGTGCATATCGGGCTTCTCATCGCACTGGTTTCGGCCGTCGCACTGGCGATTTTCGTCAAACGCACGGTTTGGGGTTTTGAAATTCGTGCGGTTGGGGAAAATGCCGCTGCTGCCAGATTTTCCGGCATTTCGGTGACCAAAACCATGATCCTTGTCGCCGCCCTATCAGGCGGTCTGGCAGGACTTGCCGGTGTATCGGAAGTGGCTGGAACGCGCGGGTACCTCGCAACTGACCTTTCGCCTGGTTATGGCTATGCCGGGATCGTGGTGGCCATGCTGGCCCGTCTGTCGCCCATTGGGGTGATTGCGTCGGCGCTTTTTGTTGCATCGGTCTTTGTCGGGGCAGATTCCATGAGCCGTGCGATTGGCGTTTCAAGCTATCTCGCAGACCTGATCGTTGCCATGGCGTTGCTGTGCGTTTTGATCGGCGGGTTCCTGACCCGGTTTAGGGTTCACTTTGATCGCAAATCGGCGCAAGGCTGAGGGGAAAGACCATGGAAATCATTGATATTCTTCTTGCCGCCAGCTTCTGGGAAGCCGCCATTCGCATTGCGACCCCGTTGATCTTTGGCGTGTTGGGTGCCTTGATTTGCGAACGCGCCGGTGTGCTTAACCTTGGGATCGAGGGCATCTTTACCGCCGGTGCCATGGCGGGCTGGATGGCCGTGTGGCTGGGTGCCGGGCTTTGGGGTGGTGTGCTGGTTGCCGCCCTTGCCGGGGGCTTCTTTGGCCTGATCCATGCGATCCTGACCGTGCCACTGGGGCTAAGCCAGCATGTGTCAGGCATCGGGGTGACGTTGCTTGCGACCAGTCTGTCATATTTCACCTATCGCACGGCATTGCCCGATGTTTCGTCCCCGCCGCGGATCGAACCGTTCCGTCCGCTTGATATACCGTTCCTGTCCGACCTACCCTTCATCGGTCAGGCGCTGTTTTCGCAAACGGCCATGACAATGCTCGCCCTTGTTCTGGTGTTTGTCACCGGCTGGGTTTTGTATCGCACACCGCTTGGTCTTGCGATCCGTGCGGTTGGCGACAACCCGTCCTCGGTCGAGGCACAGGGACTTTCGGTTTATGGCCTTCGCATTGGGGCGGTCGTTGTCGGTTCATCGCTGATGGCATTGGGCGGGGCGTTTCTGACCATGTCGGCCTTTGATGCGTTCTTCTTCGGCATGATCAATGGCCGTGGCTGGGTCTGTATTGCGCTGACCGTATTTGCCAGCTGGCGACCGGGTAAGGCATTGATCGGTGCGTTGCTTTTTGGCGCGTTTGATGCGTTTCAGGTACGCCTGCAGACCGAGGTCGGCGCATTCCTGCCATCGCAGGTTTTCCTGATGATGCCCTATATCCTGTCGATCATTGCGCTTATTGTTGTCGCCCGCAAAGCCGATTACCCCAAGGCACTTCTTGTGCCATGGTTCAAGGGCCAGCGTTAAGCACTGCACCCCAACTATGACTGCCACCACCAGACCAAGGATGACATCATGCAACCCGATCTGATCCTGAAAAACGCCAATATCGCCAACGGCCCAACCGGTGTCGATATCGCGTGTCAGAACGGCAAGATCATCGAGATTGCCGAACATATCGATGTGCCCTCGGTCGAGGTACTTGATTGTGGTGGCATGCTGGTCAGCCCGCCCTTTGTCGACAGCCATTTCCATATGGATGCGACATTGTCACTTGGTCTGCCGCGCATGAATGAGTCGGGCACGTTGCTTGAGGGCATCGCGTTGTGGGGGGAACTTAAACCGCTTCTGACCCCCGAAGCGGTGATTGAGCGCGCGCTTAAATATTGCGATCTGGCCGTATCAAAGGGTCTGCTTGCCATCCGCACCCATGTCGATGTTTGCGATGACCGGTTGCTGGCGGTTGATGCCTTGCTGGAAGTCAAGAAACAGGTCGCACCCTATATCGATCTGCAACTGGTCGCCTTCCCGCAGGATGGTTATTTGCGCAGCCCGACCGCCAAGGAAAACACCATCCGCGCCCTTGATAAGGGTGTCGATGTTGTGGGCGGCATTCCGCATTTCGAACGCACCATGGCCGATGGTGCACAAAGCATCAAAGAACTTTGCGAAATGGCGGCGGACCGTGGGCTTATGGTCGATATGCATTGCGATGAATCTGATGATCCGCTGTCGCGTCATATCGAAATGCTGACCTATGAAACCCAGCGTTTGGGGCTTCAGGGCCGGGTGGCCGGCTCACACCTGACATCCATGCACTCGATGGATAATTATTACGTTTCAAAGCTGATCGCCCTGATGGTCGAGGCAGAAGTTTCCGCCATTGCCAACCCGCTGATCAACATCACGCTTCAGGGCCGTCATGATACCTATCCGAAGCGTCGCGGCATGACCCGTGTGCCGGAATTGCGCAAGGCCGGGCTTACTGTTGCATTCGGTCATGATTGCGTGATGGATCCCTGGTATTCGATGGGTTCTGGCGACATGCTTGAAGTTGCATCGATGGGGCTACATGTCGCACAGATGACGTCGCGCGATGATATCCGCGCCTGCTTTGACGCCGTCACCACAGAACCGGCCAAGATCATGGATCTTGAAGGATACGGTATTGAAGTTGGCAACAATGCCGATTTCGTCATCCTGCAGGCCCGCGACACGATTGAGGCCATCCGCATGCGCGCCAACCGCCTGTTCGTTATCCGCCGGGGCAAGATCATCGCCGAAACGCCAATGGCGCAGACACGCCTGCATCTATCCGACCGCCCGGATCATGTACGCGAACACGAATACGCGCCGGGACAATGAAATATGACGTATGATCAAGTGATCTGATTGCTTTTTGCAGTCGGATAAAAGACACCGCCAACCAAAAACGGACGTCCCGATGTTTTACGAGCCCGGAAAAACCGCCCACAACCTTCCACATGATCCGTTCAAGGCCTGTGTGGCGCCGCGTCCGATTGGCTGGGTATCGACACTCGATAAAGAAGGCCGGGCCAACCTTGCGCCTTATTCCTTTTTCAATGCGGTGCATGGCAATCCGCCGATGGTAATGTTTTCGTCGGGCGGGTCGGTCGACAGTTTGCGCAATGCGCGCGATACCGGCGAGTTCGTTGTTGGCGTTGCGCCGAAGGCGATGCTGAAAGAACTTAATTTTTCCTCCGCCCCGTTGCCGCCGGGCGAAGATGAGTTTGAATATGCCGGGCTGGAAAAGCTGCCGGCTAAATGCGTCAAACCGCACTTGATCAAGGGCGTGCCGATCCATATGGAATGCGAAGTGTTCCAGATTGTCGATCTGCCAAGCGCCAATCCGGATCGCCCGTGCGCAATGGTGATTGGAACCGTTGTGGGCCTGCATATTGATGATGACATCATTCGCGATGGTATGGTTGATATTACCCTGTTTGAACCGCTCGCGCGGCTTGGCTATCAGGAATATGCCAGCGTTTCGGAAACCTTCACGGTCCGGCGCGAGGATTTCTGGAAGTAGTACATTCCAAACCTGGCCAAGCGTCTGATTTGTTTCATCAAAGCGACGCTCAAGTGCAAACAAACTGTCACACAGAACCCTTAATGTGAACAGGAACACAGTTCGCCCGAACATTGCGGGCTTGAGCTTAGGTGTTTTTGTGAAATTTTTCGGGGAATTCCCAGTGATGAAACGGACGTTTGCAGCCGGTCTTTTCGGTGTTACCGCCATGCTGATGGCGGGTTCTGCCATGGCAGCCGAGGCCAAGGTTTTTGAAACCAAGAGCGCGATCAACAACCTTTCAACCGTCATGGTTGATGGCGGCAAGGCACGCGCGCTTACCGTCGGCTTTGGTTCCGGCGCATACCGCCGCCCAGGCGATCCGGCCAACATGTTCTATGCCGTTTCTGACCGTGGCCCGAACTTTGTCTGTGGCGATGTTGAAGCCGTCCTTGGTGTTTCGGCCGATCAGGTTTGCAAGGGCCAGAAAGTCCGCGTTTATCCGACCCCAGATTATTCGCCCTCGATCTACACCATCTTCCTGAATGATGATGGCAGCTTTGACGTCAAGGACGTCATTACGCTGAAAGATCAAAATGGTGTGCCGTTGACCGGCCTGACCAACAAGTTGACAGTGGCGAAAACCGAAAAGCCGGTCGATGCCAATGGCAATCCGCTTGAACAGTCGGTGTCCTCGATCGATGCCGAGGGCATTGTTCGTCTATCTGACGGGTCCTACTGGATTGGTGAAGAAAACGGTCCGTCAATCCTGCATGTGGCAGCGGATGGCACCGTTATCGAACGCATCGTTCCGGCTGGTTCGGAAAAGGATTTCGAAGGTTCGGCTTATAAAGTCACCGGTGGCCTTCCGGCCATTCTGGTCAAACGTCAGACCAACCGCGGCATTGAATCCATGGCGGTATCACCGGATGAAACCAAGCTTTACTTCATGGTTCAGAATCCGCTGGCCAACCCAAATGCCGATGCCTACAAGGCGGCCAAGAACACGCGCCTGTTCGTTTATGATCGCGCCGCGTCAAAACTGAGCGGCGAATATGTCTATCAGCTGGATGACCCGCAGAGCTTCCGCAACGATCCGTCCAAGAAACAGAACGCACCGCGTATTTCCGAAGTTCTCGCCCTGGGCAATGACCGTCTTCTGGTGCTTGAACGCACTGACAAGACCACGAAGCTGCATGAAGTCGAACTTAAAGGTGCGACCAACATCCTTGCCACCCGCTGGGATGACATGTCGACCAGCCCGACTTTGGAACAGCAAAACGATCTTGGCAGCATCAATCTTACCGCGGTTTCAAAGACGCTTCGTTTTGACAGCGCCGACTACCCGGAAGCCCCGAACAAGCTTGAAGGCCTTGCCATCATGGGCGACGGTGCACTTGCGATGATCAACGACAATGACTTTGGCATCAAGGGCGATCTGACCAAGGTTATCCTGATCGACGGTCTGGTTCAGGCTGACAAATTCTGATCTGTCGTCTTACTTCTCGACAATCACAGGCGGGAAAGCTGTCATGCAGCTTTCCCGCTTTTTTATTGGGTCAAAACGGCGTAAAAGCAGGCCCATGATGGAAAACACACAGACATTCGATACCCCGGACGGCGTTAATGCCGTAATCGAGCCGATGGATGCCACCGGCTACCTCGCTCCTGTCGGCTTTGAGGATCAACTTGAAGCAGAACTTGGCGACGTCATTGAACGCCATGACCGGTTGATGTTCGCGCCCGGTCCGGAGCGGCGTGTATTCTGGGCGCAGAATGTCTGGCGCAATCCGGTGCGCATTGCCATCCCGTCGATCAAGGGTGCGGCCAAAATCCTGAAGTTCAATCAGCGCAACTGGGCGCTTTTCAAGTTCGACCATTTTTCGCGCGCCAAACTGATCGAAGGCCACCTGCCCCATGTTTCGGCAAAACGTCAGGTATTTGGCGAACCGGCACCGACCGCACCGCTTGGATCATGGACGCTGATTGATCCCGATACGATCATTGCATCGGCCGATTGTTCCAGCCCGTGGAAAAACGGTGAGGTCGAGTTTGAAGAAGACAAGGTCACCCCGCCAAATCGTGCCTACCTTAAACTTTGGGAGGCCTTCACCCGGCTTGGCGCCTATCCGCAGGCCGGTGATCGCACCATGGATCTGGGCGGAAGCCCCGGCGGCTGGACCTGGGTTTTGCATGAATTCGGCACCGACGTGATTTCCATCGACAAGGCCCGCCTTGATGCAAAGATCGCCAATCTGCCCCGCGTTGATTTCCGTCAGGAAAGTGCCTTTGGCCTGAACCCTGAAGAAATCGGCTATATTGATTGGCTGTGCTCGGACGTGATTTGCTATCCGGATCGCCTGTTTACGCTGGTCAATCAGTGGATGGATGCCGGGATGGCAACCAATTTCATCTGCACCATCAAATTGCAGGGTGATACGGACTATTCCGCGATCACCCAGTTTGCCGATATTCCCGGATCGAAGGTCGTGCATCTGTATAACAACAAGCACGAACTGACCTGGATGAAGGTGCCTGGCGTTACCGATCAGGACTGATCAGCAACGGCAGCATTTTCGGCCTTGTCTGAGTGATCATGTTGGGGAATTGCCGGATCAAGCGGATAGTAATCCCCTTTATCTGCGCAATAAATCTGCCCGACAGTGGTCATACCCTTTGTATCATCAAGAGTTCCGGGCATCAGCGCCATATTGTCGTTGCGCACAGGGCGCCAGAACAGGGCGGTGCCGCATTCCTTGCAAAATCCGCGATCGGTTTTATCAGACATGCGATACCACCGCAGCCCGTCATCCTTGGCCAGTTTCAGGTGATGGCGGTCAAAGCGGGCATAAGAGCTGACATGTCCGTGCAGCTTGCGACACAGTTCGCAGTGACACATCACGGCATCGTCAATCGGCCCGTGAACTTCATAACGGACATCGCCGCAATGACATCCACCGCGATAAACCGTCTCCTTGTGCGCAGAATTGCCCACAGCAAACTCCCCTGGTTGGTATTGGGTGGTCCTTCTTAATCTGTCTGCTTCGCGGCCATTTGCAAGCAACGCGCAATAAATCTGACACAGGCGGACAGAAATCATCACACCATTTCAGACAAATATGTTTGAGATTGGCTAAAAGCAGTCCTATTCTGCGCCTCTGTTCGGAGCCCGATGTTGACGCCACCGCGCCAGTTTCCGCCATCTGGCACCGCCCGAAAGCGATGGGAAAAAATGTCCGAAAATTCTTTCCAGTATGATGTGCTTATTATCGGCAGTGGTGCTGCCGGTTTGTCCACGGCACTCAAACTTGCCCCGCATGTAAAAGTCGCCGTTCTTTCCAAGGGAAAGATCGATGATGGATCGACCAACTGGGCGCAAGGCGGTATTGCCGCCGTCCTTGATGCCGCCGACAGCATCGAAAACCACGTGCGTGATACGCTGGTTGCAGGGGCCGACCTTTGCAAACGCGAAACCGTCGAATTCGTCGCTACCAATGCGCCAAAGGCAATTGCCTGGCTTGATGAACTTGGCATTCAACTGACCCGTGATCCCAATGGGCATAACAATCAGCCGTTCCACCTTACCCGCGAAGGCGGTCATAGCCACCGGCGCATTGTGCACGCGGCAGATGCCACCGGGCGTGCGGTTCAGACGACGCTTCAGGGGCAGGCGGTCAATCATCCGAATATTGATGTTTTTGAAAACTATCTGGCGATTGATCTGGTGACCGATCGCAAGTTCGGCGGCGAAGGCCGCCGTTGCATCGGGGCCTATGCGCTTGATCTTGGTACCGGAAAGGTCAAGTCATTCAATGCGCGCACCGTAATTCTTGCCACCGGCGGGGCAAGCAAGGTTTACCGGTTCACCTCCAACCCGGACGGGTCAACGGGCGATGGTATCGCCATGGCCTGGCGTGCGGGTTGCCGGGTAATGAACATGGAATTCAGCCAGTTCCACCCGACATGCCTTTATCATCCGCAAGCCAAATCCTTCCTGATTTCCGAGGCCGTACGTGGTGAAGGTGGCAAGCTTTTGCTGCCTGATGGCACACGCTTCATGGACCGGTTTGATGAACGTGGCGAACTGGCCCCGCGTGATATCGTTGCGCGCGCGATTGACCATGAACTCAAACGTCTGGGTGCGGATTGTGTTTACCTTGATATCACCCACAAGGGGGCAGATTTCATCAAGGAACACTTCCCGACCATCTATGAAAATTGCCTGAGCTACGGCATCGACATGACCCAGCAACCGATCCCGGTTGTTCCGGCGGCCCATTATACCTGCGGCGGGGTTCTGACGGATCTGCGCGGGCGTACTGATCTGACCGGGCTTTATGCCATTGGCGAATGCGCCGGCACCGGTTTGCATGGTGCGAACCGCCTGGCATCGAACTCGCTTCTGGAATGCCTTGTGTTTGGCGAGGCCGCGGCAAAGGACATTATCGAAGCCCTGCCGGTCGAGGACCTTTTCAAACCGATCCCGGACTGGGATGAAACCGGCATCACGGATTCCGACGAAGAAGTCATTGTTGCCCATAACTGGGAACAGCTGCGCAACGTAATGTGGGACTTTGTCGGCATTGTGCGCACTACCAAGCGGATGCAACGCGCTCAGCACCGTGTTGATTTGCTGTTATCGGAAATCGATGAATATTACGGCAATTTCCGTGTGACCAATGACCTTCTCGAACTGCGTAACCTGTCTGTCGTTGCCAAGCTGATCATTCAGTCTGCCCTGTGGCGTCGCGAAAGTCGGGGGCTGCATTACACCACCGATTACCCTGATCTTGATGAAAGTGGCACGCCGCGCCAGACCATTCTGGTGCCGGAAAACTTCGCAGGTCGTTGGGTGATCTCCGGCCAATGGAAAACCTGAATGGTCGATAAAGCCAAACTTGTAGGTATCGCGCGCAAGGCACGCCCGCGTGCCCCGATGGAAAGCCTTGAAAGCGTCGCAGTCACAACCGAACTTGGTATCGATGGGGATTTTCGCGGCAAAGTGCGCCGACGTCAGGTCACCATTCTGGCCGAAGAAGACTGGCAGGCGGCATGCCACGAAATCGGCCGCGATGACATTCACTGGACCGAACGCCGCGCCAACCTTTTTGTCCGCGGGATTGCCTTGCCACGCAGCAAAGGCAGCAAACTTTCAATCGGTGACGTCGTGTTTGAAATTACCGGTGAAACTGACCCGTGCAATCGTATGGATGCGGTTGCCATGGGACTGCAAGAAGCTTTGAGACCAGACTGGCGGGGTGGTGTGACCTGTCGCGTGATCGCAGGTGGCAAAATGACCATTGGTGATCCGGTGACCGAGGAAACCTAGTTTCCACCAACACCAAGCCGTTGGCAAAGCTGTGGTGGCGAAAGGCTGACAAGTTCAGCCATCTCAATATACGGGTCGCCAGACAATCCCAGAAGCTTGGCAAAGGCTGGTTCTGTCTTGGTCCCGTCTTGCTTCAGCGCCCTGACCTGACTGGCAAATTCACCGCCCATCACAAATAATATCCTCGCCTCAACCAGCATATGGACAAAACCGTATTGCGAGCGTGTCGGACAATCGGTGGCAAAGATTTCGACAGGCAGCCCGTCACATTCAAATCGGACAACCAATGCTGCCGCGACATGGCTGGTTGCAGGACGCTTGTGAAGACGATACCCATCAAAATGACCAAACGCCCGGTCTGAAAATTCAGAAAACACCATCAATTCAGGGGCGTTGCACAGGATATCAATGTCAGAATCCGGGGTATCAATCGCAAGCGGCAAGGTCCCGACAACCTCGGGCTGATACGCCGCCAAACAATCAAGTAGCCGGTGATGGTCAAGAATTTCGGCCGCGCGTGCCCCACGAGGAGACACATTCGCAAGCCGGGCCACCCCGGAAAAGCTATTGCCATCCAGTCCTTCTGGCCAATCCATTACCGTTTGGTTCATGTTTGAAATCATTCTGTTTCTTGACCTTGGGTCAATAGAGGGCTAGCTGATGATGGCCTTACCACAATGAAAGCCTCTGGCCCAGATGCTTGATATTCTTGCAATTACATCGCCGATATTCCTGATCATCGCCATTGGCTATATCGCTGTCTATCGCAACATCGTTGCGCAAACGGTCGCGCGTGGCATGGGGGCATTTGTCATTAACTTTGCCTTGCCGTGCCTTTTGCTCCGCACCGTAATCGCCCATGATATCAATAAGGTGTTCGACACCAACTATCTGGCGGCATATGGCAGCGGGTCCTTGATCGTGTTTGCGCTGGGCTATTTCTTTGCCCGATTGATCGCCAAGAAAAGTCAACAGAATGCCGCCCTGCAAGGCATGGGCATGTCGATGTCCAACAGCGGCTTTATCGGCTATCCGATTGTTCTGCAGCTGCTTGGTCCGACGGCGGGTATTGCACTGGCACTTTGCTTTATCATCGAAAATCTGGTGATCACGCCACTAACCCTGATACTAGGCGATAGTGCCGAGGCAGAGGGCACCAGTCGTTGGCAAATTCTGCGCAAGACCTTTACCCGGCTTGCACGCAATCCAATCATTGTCGCCATCGTGATCGGGATGAGCATTTCGATTTCCGGGATCACGTTGCCCGGTCCAATCTTTTCGGTGATTGATATGCTGGCCTCGGCGTCGGGCCCGGTGGCGCTGTTTGTCATCGGTGGAGGACTTGTTGGGCTCAAACTGCGCGGTTTGCGTTTCGACATGGCGCGCATCGTGTTTGGCAAACTTGTGCTGCACCCGTTGATCATTTTCCTTTTGCTGGGACTTGTCCCCGATCTTGATCCGGTGATGAAGATCGCTGCTGTCGGTTATGCCTGTGCCCCGATGTTGAGCGTCTACCCGATCTATTGTCAGCGCTACGGGCACGAAGCAATGGGCGCGGCATCCCTGATGGCAGCCACATCGCTGTCCTTTATCACCATCAGCACGGCACTTTGGTTGCTTGATAGCACCGCGGTATTCGGGCCATTGCCTTAGGCAACCGCCCGAAACCACATTTTCAAATCTGCCCGCAGAAAAATCAGCCCGGAATTTCTCCCGCGTGGGCGAGGATTTCCTCGGCCTGGCGGATTTCCTGTTGTTGGGCCCACATCTCGGCATACAGACCATCACGGTCCAGCAATTCCTGATGGCGGCCACGTTCGGCCACCTGCCCATCGCGCAGCACGATGATTTTATCGGCATCAATCACGGTGGACAGTCGGTGTGCAATAATCAGGGTTGTATGCCCGCGCGAAACTTCACGAAGCGCCTGCTGGATATCCTTTTCGGTGCGGGTATCAAGGGCAGACGTCGCTTCGTCAAAGATCATGATTTTCGGACGTTTGAGCAACATGCGCGCAATCGACACGCGTTGCTTTTCACCGCCCGAAAGTTTCAGGCCACGTTCGCCAACCATGGTTTTGAAGCCGTCGGGAAGGCCTGCGATAAATCCGTCGATGCTGGCAAGCTTGGCAACATTTTCGATCTCGCCCTGTTCCGAACCAGGCCGGCCATAGGAAATGTTATAGGCAATGGTATCGTTAAACAGGACGGTATCTTGCGGCACGATGCCAATTTCGCGACGAAGCGAATTCTGTGTGACGTCACGGATATCCTGACCATCAATCGTGATCTTGCCACCCGACACATCATAAAACCGGAACATCAAGCGCGTCAGGGTCGATTTACCCGCCCCGCTTGGCCCGACCACGGCAACGGTTTTGCCCGCCGGCACTTCAAAACTGACCCCCTTAAGGATCTTGCGATCCGGGTTGTAGGAGAAATGCACATCTTCAAACCGGACGGTTGCCGCATCACAGGCAAGGCTTTTGGCACCCGCCTTGTCTTCGACTTCCTTTTCGACATCAAGAAGCGAGAACATGCGTTCCATATCGGTCAGCGACTGCTTGATCTGGCGATAAACGAAACCAAGGAAGTTGAGCGGCATGTAAAGCTGCAGCAAATAGGTATTCACCAGAACGAAGTCACCGACCGTCATGGTGCCGTCCTTAACCCCTTGCGCGGCCAGCAGCATGTTCAGAACAAGGCCGACGGCAATGATCGCACCCTGCCCGACATTGAGCTTGGAAAGCGAGACTTGCGACTGCACAGCGGCAACTTCATAGCCCCGCAGCGCCTTGTCATAGCGGGTCGATTCATGGGCTTCGTTGTTGAAATATTTTACGGTTTCGTAGTTGATCAGACTGTCGATGGCCTTGGTATTGGCCTCGTCATCGCGCTTGTTCATTTCGCGACGAAACTTCATGCGCCATTCGGTCACCACCAGCGTGAAGACGATATAAATCACGATGGTGGTAAAGGTGATCAGCGCAAACCAGACATCATAAAGCGCCCACAGGATGATCGAGACCATGAAGATCTCAAGCAAGGTCGGCAGGATGTTGAACAGCATGAAGGACAAAAGAAATTCAATGCCCTTCACCCCGCGTTCAATCGCACGCGAAAGCCCGCCCATCTGACGGTCCAGATGGAACCGAAGGGATAATCCATGCAAATGTTCAAAAACGCTCAGCGCAGATCTGCGGATGGCGCGCTGGGCCACCTTGGCAAAGACCGCATCACGCATCTCGCCAAAGGCCGAAACCAGAATCCGCACAAGGCCATAACCGACAATCAGCGCCACCGGCACGACAATCAGGGCTGTGGTATCTGTTGATCCCGACTGGGCGGCGTTTGCCGCCGCATCACCAGCCTTGTCACCACCGCCAAGGGCATCGACCGCGTATTTGTACAGCACCGGGATATAAACGTTTGCCACCTTGGCCCCGACCAGAAACAGCAGAGCCAGAACAACACGCACCTTGAGCTCAAACTCGCCGCGCGGCCACAAATAGGGCAGGAACGTCTTCACAACGCCGAACTCTGCACGCGCAGTCGGTTGATCGGAACCCATATTTTTCAAAACCTTATCCCCAATCAGCAACCGGGCAGCATTGCGGTATGTGCACGGCATGTCATCTCTTTGTGTCATCAACAGATGGACCGCTACGCACTATTTGGCAAGCATTCAGCGTGCTTTATCCACTCAAGGACATTGCAGATAGCCGGTTTGATGTCTATTTTGCCAATTTGTTGATAAAATCTCAGAACAATTGGCCAAGTGCGTTTTGCACTGGCCAGAATGACAGGAACGGAACCAGGACCATGACGGCGCTTGCCAGTATCGAAAGCCAGGATATCGCAGCACTGATGCGCGATATGGGAATCAAGGCCCGCAAGGCGGCACTCGAACTCGCACAGGTCCCGGCCGAGCCAAAGGAAGCCGCCCTTAAGGCCGCAGCCGCCAAACTGCGCGAAAACGCAGATACCATCCTTGCCGCCAACGCAAAGGACATGGAAGCCGGTCGCGCCAAGGGCCTTACGGCGGCGTTGCTGGACCGTTTGGCACTGGATTCTGATCGCATCGAAGGCATTGCCAAGGGGATTGAGGCCGTTGCCGAGCTGCCCGATCCCGTCGGTCGTGAGCTGGCGCGCTGGAGCCCGGAACATAACGGCCTTGATATCGCACGCGTATCTGTCCCGCTTGGCGTGATTGGCATCATCTATGAAAGCCGCCCGAACGTGACGGCCGATGCCGGTGCGATGTGCATCAAGTCGGGAAATGCCGCCATCCTGCGCGGTGGGTCTGAAAGCTTCCACTCATCGCGTGCGATCTTTGACTGCATGGTGGCTGGCATCCGTGAAGCGGGCCTTCCTGAAAACGCCCTTCAGATGATCCCGGTGACGGATCGTGCCGCCGTTGGCGAGATGCTGAAACTGTCGGATTACATTGATGTCATCGTCCCGCGCGGGGGCAAGTCGCTGATTGCACGTATCACGGATGAAAGCCGCATTCCGCTGTTCAAGCATCTTGAAGGGCTTTGCCACACCTATGTCCATGCCAGTGCCGATCCGCAAAAGGCGGTCGACATTGTCGTCAATGCCAAGATGCGCCGTGTCGGGATTTGCGGTGCGACGGAAACCATCCTGATCGATAGTTCGGTCGCAGGCCGTCTGTTGCCCCGCATTTCCGAGGCACTGGTTGCCAAGGGCTGCGAACTTCGCGGTGATGAAACCGCACAGGCGATTGATGGCCGCATCAAACCGGCCACCGCCGACGATTGGGTCACCGAATATCTTGATGCGATTGTGTCGATCAAGGTTGTGTCGGGCGCGCAAGAGGCGGTTGATCACATCAACACGTTCGGATCGCACCATACCGATGCGATTGTTGCCGAAAACGCCACCGCAGCGGCCACCTTCCTCAACGGGGTGGATTCCGGGATCGTCATCGTCAACGCATCGACCCAGTTTGCAGATGGTGGCGAATTTGGCATGGGGGCCGAGATCGGCATTTCGACCGGCAAGCTGCATGCACGTGGCCCGGTCGGAGTCGAACAGCTGACCAGCTATAAATACATTGTTCGTGGTAACGGTCAGACCCGTCCATGACGTCATCTGCCCCCAGATCACATGCGGCCCCACCACGGGTCGGCCTGTTGGGCGGGTCGTTCAATCCCGCCCATGAAGGTCACCTTCACATATCGCTCGAAGCGTTGAAACGCCTACAGCTTGATGCGGTCTGGTGGCTGATTTCGCCACAAAACCCGCTTAAGTCATCAACCGGCATGGCCGACCTTGCCGACCGCTTTGATTCGGCACTGATGATGGCAAAGCATCCCCGCATTGTTGTTTCTGCAATTGAAACCGAGCTTGGAACCCGCTATACGGCCGACACTCTTGCAGCCTTGCAACGCCGTTTTACCCGAACAAAGTTCGTTTGGCTGATGGGAGCAGACAACCTGGCCCAGTTCCATAAATGGAAATGGTGGGAAAGGTTGATTTTACGTGCTCCCATTGCGGTTCTCGACCGTGAAGGGTATTCTAACAACGCATTGTCCGGGACCGCCGCGCGCCGTATGGAACGCTGGCGCATTCCCATGGACAGGGCGGGTTTGCTGGCCGATCTGGATGTTCCGGCCTGGGTATACCTGCCAATCAAGCGCCATCCGGCCTCTTCGACCGCAATTCGCGCCGAAGGCAGATGGCAGGTGTAAGCATCGCAGCGATGTATTTGGCCGGTGAAGTCCGGCCTTCGCGCGAAACATTAAGGTGGCGACCATAGGTACCGCAAAACAGACTCTGACCTCCGGCGAAATGCTTTCGCTGATCCAGAGAACGCTCGAAGATGACAAGGCCGAAGACCTTGTTACCATTGATCTGACCGATAAAACCTCCCTTGCCGATCACATGATCATCGCAACCGGCTCGTCATCGCGCCGGGTCGCATCCATGGCTGAACACCTTGTCGAAGCCATCAAGGATGCCGGTCAGGGCCGTGCATTGGCCGAAGGCAAGGAACAGGGTGACTGGGTTCTGGTCGATACGGGCGATGTCATCGTTCATCTTTTCCGTCCGGAAGTTCGTGCCTTTTACAACATCGAAGAGATGTGGGGCGTTGAAAACCCGGCTCTGAAACAGCAGGCAGCGCGGCTGTACTAACAGCCCGCGCTGTTTGGCGCCTGCCCAAGCAAGGCGGGTAACGGCGCCAAACAGGTATCTTGCGTAACGGTCTGGATCGACGACATGCAAATCACCCTTGCTGCGGTGGGACGGATGAAAGCCGGCCCCGAGAAAGATCTTTTTGACCATTACGCCGCCCGACTGCGCTGGCCCTTTGTGTTGCGCGAAGTCGAAGAAAAAAAGAAACTCCCCCCCAATCAGCTTAAAGACCGTGAAGCAGAGCTTCTGCTTGGCGTCATTCCTGAAAATGCCTTCCTGATCGCGCTGGATGAGCGCGGCAAGGAGTATGGATCGATCGAGTTTTCGCAAAAGCTTGAAGGTTGGATGGATCAATATGCTGGCAATATCGCCTTTGCCATTGGCGGGGCGGACGGGCATGGCGCGGCCCTGAAATCACGGGCCAATACGCTTTGGTCGCTGGGCAAGGCCACATGGCCGCATATGCTGGTGCGTGCCCTGATTGCCGAACAGCTGTTTCGCGCCCACGCCATTCAGACCAATCATCCTTATCACCGCGAATAATGCCGCATCGCGGCATAAAGATAGGGACAGGCCCTACCTGCAGTGCAAGGCACCCTATACCGTAGCTCAACTTAAGCCCGAGAAAATAAAGATATTTTCTCGTTTTAACCCATGCTGCCTTGCAACATACAAACAGCGCCGCTAACATTCCCCACAAGAAAAAAATATTCCCAAAATCAAAGAATAACTCTTGGGCAATGGTAAGGCGTTGAATATGGAACAAACCGTTTTGGCTACGCGGGACGGCGAAACTGCGCGCAAGGTCGCCCAAACCAGTGCTGGTATCGAAGACCTGATGCGCGGGATCTCCAGCGCACTGGATTACATCCAGCATCTTCTGGAATTTGCCAATACGGCGGGCGAAACCCAGGACAGCCTGATGCGCGAAATTGACATGCGATCAAACAATCTGCGTGCAGGGCTTGATGATACCGGGCGCGAGATCGAAAACAGCACATCTGTTGCCCATGATGTTCAGGAAGCCACCCGCGCCACGGTCGCCGCAAAGACCGATGCCATCCGAACCGACCTTGAACGCATCAGCGCCGAACTGGAAACCAAAGCCGAAGGTGCGAACAAGGTCCTGAGCGCGATTGAGGATATCGGCAAGGGCATCAAGCTTTTGGCCCTTAACGCCGCGATCGAGGCTGCGCGCGCCGGTGATCATGGCCGTGGATTTGCCGTTGTTGCCAAGGAAGTCGGCAATCTGGCGCAAAGCACCATGCAGCGCACCCACGAGGCGGTTGACCTGATCGATCTTTCGGATGTCACCAAGGCGCTCCGCGAAAGCATGGCCAGTATCGGTAATGACCTTGATAGCCTTGGCAATGAAATCGAAGGGTCGCTTACCACCCTTCAGGAACGCTTTGCCAACATGTCGGAACGGCTATCTGACATCTCCGAGCACAATCAGGTGGTGTTTGAATTGCTGGCGGGCAGCAAGGATGCATCGGCCCGCACACGCGGCAAGGTCACCTGGGCACACAATGATACCAAGGCACTAAGCACAAGCCTTTCGGATGCGACATTGGCGCATGACAACCTTGCACAGTTTTTGAAGTCCCATCACCTGCATGATGGTCCAACCTATGACAGACTGGCCGATATCAAGGCGCGCGGCAAAATCCGCATTGCCATTGAACCGGCCTTTGTCGGGCTGTCATTCCGCCTGAAGCCAAATGATCCGCTGCGCGGCCTTGATGCCGATTACGCAAGGGCACTTGCCAAGTGGCTGGGCGTTGAATGTGAATTTGTTGAACATCCCTGGGATCTTCTGACAGAGCTTCTTTTTGTTGGCGCAAAGCCCGGTGCACCGACCGCCGATGTGGTCTGGAGCGCCCTGCCCCCCAGCGACTTTTACAAGGGTGTCGCTTATTCTGATACCTACACGTATCTCAACTTCGCGCTTTGTCGGCGGGCCGGGAATACGGCGATCAATCGCCTTTCTGATCTTGATGGCAAGGTGTTGGGTATCATCAACGATCCGGTGGCGTTTCAGGTTCTTGAAGAACAGGGGCTGCGCTGGGCGGATAATGAAAGCAAGCCGGGCGGTATCGCCAAACTTTCCAACCTGATTGCCTATAGCGACCAGACACGCCTGCACGATGCCTTGGCCGACGGGGCCGTTGATGCCTTTGCGGTCGATCAGCCGATCTTCCACTGGGCCGCAAATAACCCGGAAAGCCCATGGCATGGCCGTATTGAAGTCCTGCCGGGTAATATCCTGCCGCTGCCTTATTACTATACTGCCGCGGTCGCCGCCGAACCGGCATCCTGGAAATTGCTGTGTGCGATCAACGAATTCATTGCCGAATTCCGTGGCACGTCTGCGCGCGCCGACATCGAAAAACTGTGGCAGGGCCAGGCGCTTGAGCATCACCTGACCTACAAGGACGAGGCCGGAAACCTGATCGGCGCTGATGAACTGGCAACCCTGTATCACGCTCATTGCCGCAAGTTCGGCATTGCCGAGCACTAGGCATTGCAACGCAGCACAAAATTCTGGTGTGCCGGTGCCAGGCGCCCTGCGAGATTCGAAAAGCATTGCAACTTCAAGGCATCACAGCACCTGTTATCAACTTTCATAATATGCTGCCTTGCAACATTTTCCGCCCGACGATAGAGTTTCCTTATAAGAAATAAAAATTCACAAAATTCAGTGGCAGTGGTGAGGCTTTGAAAAATGGAAGAAACCATCTTGGCGCCGCGTGCGGACCTGGTCGATCAGGACGGGTCGCAACAATCATCAAACACTCAGCCCATGCAGGCGGATGCACCACCATCACAAGCCGACCAACTTGACGGGCTGATGCGCGGTATTTCCACGGCCCTTGATTACATTGAAAATCTTCTGAAATTCGCCAATACGGCGGGCGAAACCCAAGACAGCCTGATGCGCGAGATCGATGTGCGATCCAACAATCTGCGCACCGGCCTTGAACAGACACGCCGCGAAATCGAAGAAAGCACCCATACCGCCAACGACGTGCAGGAAAGCACGCGTGCAACGGTATCGTCGAAAACCGATGCCATTCGTGGCGATCTTGAAAAGATCAGTCAGGACCTGGAAACCAAGGCCGAAGGTGCTGCAAAGGTTCTGAGTGCGATTGAAGACATCGGCAAGGGGATCAAGTTGCTCGCCCTTAACGCCACGATCGAGGCCGCCCGCGCCGGTGAACATGGCCGCGGCTTTGCTGTGGTGGCCAAGGAGGTTGGCAATCTGGCGCAAAGCACCATGCAGCGCACCAACGAGGCCGTCGATCTGATTGATCTGTCCGATGTCACCAAATCTTTGCGCGAAAGCATGGGCAATATCGGCAATGACCTTGATAGCCTGGGTGGTGAAATCGAAGAGGCGCTTGGCGGGCTTAAGGATCGCTTTGCCCAGATGTCGGGACGCCTTGAACATATCAGCGGCCACAACCAGGTCGTGTTTGAACTACTCGATGCCAGCAAAGACTCATCAGCCCGCACACGCAGCAAAGTAAGCTGGGCGTCAGGCGAAATCGCCAAACTGTCAAACTGCACCACCGATACAGCAAACGTATCGACCAAGCTTTCGCAGTTTCTGGCCGCCAGTTACATTCCCGAAGATCCGGCCTATGACCGTCTTGCCGACATCAAGGCGCGCGGCAAAATCCGCATCGCGATTGACCCGGCACTGGTCGGGGCATCATTCCACCCGCAAAAAGGCGGGCCGCTACATGGTATTGATATCGACTATGCCGAGGCCTTTGCCAAATCCATCGGCGTTGAGTGCGAGTTCATTGAACATCCGTGGGATCTTTTGACCGAACTTCTGTTTGTTGGCAAAAAGGCCGGACAACCACCCGCCGATGTTGTCTGGTGTGCCTTGCCGCCCAGCGACTTTTATAAGGGTGTCGCGTTTTCAGATACCTACACCTATCTGAACTTTTCGCTGATCCGCCGCCCGGACAACACATCAATCAACACCATTGCCGATCTTGAGGGGAAGGTACTGGGCACGGTTAATGACCCCGCTGCCCTTGCCGTGCTTGAAGACGTCGGCCTTCGCTGGGCGGATAATGAAAACAAACCCGGTGGTATTGCCAAGCTTTCGAACATGATCGCCTATGGCGATATTTCGCGTGTGCATGACGCGGTTGCCGACGGGGCGATTGATGCCTTTGCCGGGGACCATCCTGTGTTTTACTGGGCATCGAAAAACCCGCAAAGCCGGTGGCATGGTCGTCTGGAAGTTCTGCCCAAGCCGATCCTGCCGCACCCGTTCTTCTATGTCGCGGCGGTCGCAGCGGAACCTGCGTCCTATCCGTTGCTTTGCGCCATCAACGACTTCATTGCCGATTTTCGCAAGACGCCGAAACGGGCCGAGATTGAAAAGCTTTGGCAGGGTCAGCCGATTGAACATCATCTGACCTACAAGGACGAAGCCGGCAATCTGATCGGGGCGGATGAACTTGCCAGCAGCTACCACGCCCACTGCCGTAAATACGGGCTGAATTCCGATTGACGGATTGCTTAAAACGGCTGGCGCGATGATGGTCCGGGCACTATCATCGCGTCATGGCAGCAAACAAGAAATCCCTTCGACAACAACGCATTCTTGGCGAACTGGACCTCGAACCGTCATTGCGGATCGCGGATCTGGCCGAACGTTTGAATGTCTCGAATGAAACCATTCGACGCGACTTTGACGAATTGACGTCGCAAGGGCTGATCAACCGTACCTATGGCGGTGCTGTCCGTCGTCAGGCCAGCGAACCGGGCTTGAATGAACGCCATCAGCTTCACATTGCCGAACGCGAAAGCATCGCCAAACAATCCGTGCCGGTTCTGGCCGGGGCGCGCCATATCATGATCGGATCAGGGGCCACCACGGTTCATGTCGCCAAACGACTGGCGGTGACCATGACGGATCTCACCGTCATCACCCATTCGTTTGGCGTTGCCACGGTTCTTGCCATCAACCCGACGATCCGGGTGATCATGGCGCCCGGCCTTTATCACGCACAGGAAGGTGCGATGCATGGCGCGCAGACCGTGCGTTTTCTCGAAAACTATCGGGTGGAATGGGCCATATTGGGTGCCAGTGGCCTTGACGGTGACGGGGCAAGTGATGCCCTTATTGAGGCAGCTGACGTTTATTCCGTCATGATGGAACGCGCGACGCGGAGCATGATCGTTGCCGATCACACCAAGTTCAATCAGGCCTTCCCGGCGCGCTATTGCGACTGGACGTCGGTCGATGTTCTGGTGACTGATGAAAGCCCGATGGGGGTTCTTGATGAAACCATCCGTGCCGGTGGCTGCATGATCAAGGCGGCGACGCGTAACTGATCCCTAAATCGCAGTCCGGACGCTTAGCGACAGGCGCGCAGCGACTTCGCCAGCGCCTCGATAAAGAAATCAACCTCGGACGATTTCAAGCAAAGTGGCGGGCGGATTTTCAATGTCTGGCCGTATTTCCCGGCCGCCCCGATCAGAACCCGGTTCTCGCGCATGGCATTGATGATGTCACTGACCAGTTGCCCGCTAGGGTTGGCTGGATCACCATCGGGTGACAGATCAACACCGATAAACAACCCAGCCCCGCGCACATCGCTGATACGGCCATCAATATCAGCCAGATGCAGCAACCCTTCACGCAATGATTTGCCACAAAGTGCTGCATTGGCCTGAAGGTTTTCATCGCGGATGACATTCAAAACGGCCAGCCCCGTCGCCGAGGCCACCGGGCTTGCGGCAAAGGTGTTGAAATATCCGACATCGTCGCAAAATGCGCTGAGCAATTCCGGCCGCACCGCAATGCCCGCCATCGGGAAACCATTGCCCATCGGTTTACCCATGCTGACGATATCGGGTTCGACATCGTGTCGGGCAAAGCCCCAAAAGGCATCACCGGTTCTGCCAAAACCCGGCTGCACTTCATCGGCAATAAACAGCCCGCCTGCCCGATGCACAATCGCGACAGCCAGACGCAAGAAACCGCGCGGGTTGGAAAACACACCGTCACTGGAAAAAATGCTATCGGCGATCAGGGCCGCCACCCCGTATCCGCGATCCTGCAAAACAAGTGCGGCCTTATTGACCTCATCGGCAAAACCAGCGGCGATATCATCGCCGTATGTAAGCTTGCTGGGGGCCGGAATGGCAATCACGTGATCAGGCAATTGGCCACGTTTCAACGCCGATGGCGAAATGTCGGTTACCGCCGCCGTGTTGCCGTGATAGGCGGACTCAGTCACGATAAAACCACGCGCACCCGTCGCACGCTGTGCAATGCGCAGAGCAAGGTCATTGGCCTCACTGCCGCTGCAGGTCAGGACGATATTTTCAAGGTAATTCGGAAATGTCGCCTTGAGCTGATCGAGGTATTCCTCGGTCGTCTGATGCAGATAACGACTGTTGATATTAAGCTTCGCGGCCTGTTCGGCCATGGCGGTAACAACGCGCGGGTGGCAATGCCCGACCGAGGGCACATTGTTATAGAAATCCAGATAGCTGGTGCCATCCGCCGCCGTCATCCAGCAGCCTGATCCCGACACCATTTCAATCGGATCGCGGTAAAACAGAACCGATGCCGCGCCAAAGTTCCGGATGCGGCGCGACAAAAGGTCATCGCCCTCCTTGGTCTGCGCGAAAGACGTTTTGCCATCATAGGCGTTCATATCAAGGATAGGGCGCACAGGCTTCATTTCACATTCTCGGCTGTCAGATAGTCCTGCGCCATTTGCAGGGTCCCGGCGGTAAAGCCCGTGCCCATTTCCTGCGCGGTCGGTGTTTCCGGATGGCTGGCAATCCAAGCGGTTAAAAGCAGGCGACGCAGCATAACAAAGCTATCAAGCATCGCCACGTCACTGGCCGAAAACGGTGCAACGGTCCGGTATCCCTCGACCCAGGCTTCCTTGAGCGCCGGGACAATCGGATCAAGCTCGATAAAGCTGATGGCGGCGGCAAAGTCATAGCCAAACCAGCCAAACCCGCAGTCATCGAAATCAATCACACCCAGCCGGTCGCCATCGACCAGAAGGTTCGCCAGACGCAAATCGGCGTGGATCAGACCATAGCGATCATTGCCCATTCCGAAAGACGCAAGCTTTTGATCAAGATGGCTGCACAGACGTTCAAGCAACGCCAGACCATCGTTATCAAGGCCCGGTGCGTCCCGCCAATCCCCCCAATACGGATTGGCGCCAAGGGTGGTATCGAATGTCCAGCTTTTGCGTACAAAATTAACCGATCGCGTCCATTGCCGCGCATGACCATGCAGGCGCGCACTGATCGCGCCCAGCTTGAAAAATCCATCCACCAGCGCCTCATCAGCGGACGGTTCGGTGCCACGCATAAAATCAAACGCGACCACATGGCGACTGACCCCGCCCTGATCAAACTCGGCAACCAGTGACCCGTTGCTACGCATGCGTGGCTTGGGTGTTTTGACAATGTCACTGGCCCGAAGCGCATTGATCCAGGCGAGTTCAGACTCGATTTCCGCACGGGTGTGATAGCCCGGCCGATGAACACGCAGGATCAGTTTTGCACCACTATTTGGATCGGTTGCCAAAAAGGTCGCATTTTCCGAAACGGTCAAAAGCGACACCTCGGCATCCGGCCCCATGCCCCAACCGGGAAGGACTGATATGGCGCCCTCTTTCAGGACATCAATCATGTTGTCATCGTAAATGCCGCCCAATTGATGCCTCCTGTCGCTGTTTCGTGACCGCCTTGAAACGGGCGTTGCGCCCCGTTTCAGGACCGTCTCAGTGCTATTTTGTGAATAATGCGGCACAAAATGTGTAACTTGCAACATTTTTTGTTGCATCACGGAATATTTCGACCAATCATCAAGAAAACATAACGCAGCGCACAATCAGGGAACCGGCAATCCGCAGCACACCGCGAAGCTGGCGCATTGCCCAATGACTTCACGAAAGGATCGACCATGCTGACTTCGATTTCCGGCAAAAGCGTCATCGTCACCGGTGGCTCAAAGGGCATTGGCAAGGGCATCGCCAAGGTATTTGCCAGCAAGGGCGCAAAGGTTATGATCGCCGCCCGCACCGAAAAGGACGCAGCCGCGACGGTGGATGAAATCAAGGCCGCCGGGGGCACCGCCGATATGTTCCTGTGTGATGTCTCGGATTTTGATCAGGTAAGCGCGCTTGCCGACTACACGGCCAAGACCTTTGGCGGGATTGATATCCTGTGCGCCAATGCCGGCATCTTTCCACAGGTCAAGATGGTCGATATGACGGCGGATGACTGGGATCAGGTGATGTCGACCAACCTTAAAAGCAGCTTCTTGTGCGTAAAGGCCTGCATTCCCTATTTCGAAAAAAGCGGCAAGGGCCGCGTGGTGATCACGTCCTCGATCACCGGGCCGGTTACCGGTTATCCGGGATGGTCGCATTATGGCGCGTCAAAGGCCGGCCAGCTTGGCTTTATCAAGACGGCTGCCATGGAATTGTCGCGCTATAACACGACAATCAATGCCGTTATGCCTGGCAATATCATGACAGAGGGTCTGGCCGATCTTGGCGAAGAATATCTGAGCTCGATGGCAAACTCGATCCCGCTGAAACGTCTGGGCAGTGTCGAGGATATCGCCAATGCAGCCCTGTTCTTTGCATCCGATGAAGCGGCCTATATCACCGGCCAGCAGATCGTGGTCGATGGCGGTCAGATCCTGCCAGAATCGCTTGAGGCACTTGAAGAGATCTAAGCCTTCATCCCGCGCAAAATGGCATAGAACGACAAAGCCCGCATCCGGTTCACCAGATGCGGGCTTTGTTTGTTTTCGGGTTTAGGCCAAACCGTACTGGCTGCGCACAACACCGGAATTGTATCGCTCGGACGCCAGAAGACGGGGTTTGATCCCCCCGGCATCACGCCCGAACAATGAAATGCCAGAGCCCAGCACTTCCGGGATCGTAAAGATATCAAGCTGATCGGCAAAGCCACCAAACAGGAACTGTGTGACCACACTGCCCCCGCCGACGACCCAGATGTCACCATCCGCCGACCGCCGGTCGCGCAATTGATCGACCAGTTCGATGATACTGCCGCCATAGGCCTCAGTATTGGCAGGCCGATCTTTGGGCAGTTCGCGTGAAGTCAGAACGATTGTGCGGCGGGCCTCATAGGGCCAGTCGCCAAATTCCATCACCTGATCAAAGGTGTTTCGACCGATGATCAGCGTACCAACGGAGTCCAAAAAGTCATCAAAGCCGAACTCGGCCGGGTCATATTCCCCCAACCAGTCCACCGCACCATTAGCACGCGCAATGAAGCCATCCAGACTGACCGCGATGTAAATGCGGAACAGTTTTTTGCTCATGTCTATGTCCAACCGATATTGGGGTCTTTGCCCCTATTTTTAGTCGGCAAATCATAGCAAAACACCAACCTCAAGTCGCAATAAACAAAAGCAGAAAACCGCCTAATTTATATTGCAGATGTCAAAAAGCCCGGTTTTCCGCCCTATTCTTAAGAGTTGGGATCAGCACTCGACTACGTTGACATTGACCGCAAGACCGCCCTGACTGGTTTCCTTGTACTTGCTTTGCATGTCGAGTCCCGTCTGGCGCATGGTCTCGATCACCTTATCAAGCGACACGGTATGCTGTCCGTCACCGCGCAATGCCAGACGTGCTGCGTTGATCGCCTTGACCGCACCCATGGTGTTGCGTTCGATACAGGGCACCTGCACCAGACCGCCAATCGGATCGCAGGTCAGGCCAAGGTTATGTTCCATCCCGATCTCGGCGGCGTTTTCGACCTGTTCGGGCGTTCCGCCCAGCACGGCACACAACGCGCCAGCCGCCATTGAACAGGCAACACCGACCTCGCCCTGACAGCCAACTTCGGCCGCGGAGATTGAGGCGCGCTTTTTATAGATCGACCCGATGGCCGCCGCAGTTAAAAGGAATTCACGAATTTTGTGCTGATTGGCGTTGGCACCGAACTTTTCGTAATAGCGCAGAACGGCGGGAATAACGCCGGCCGCCCCGTTGGTTGGTGCGGTCACAACCCGACCGCCTGCGGCATTTTCTTCGTTTACGGCAAGGGCATAAAGATTGACCCAGTCAATCACCGTCAGCGGATCACGCAGGCCAGCTTCGGGCTTTTCGGTCAGTTCCTTATAAAGGTTCGATGCCCGACGTTTGACATTCAGGCCACCGGGCAAGATACCGTCAGTGCGGATGCCACGGTCAATGCAGCTCATCATCGCGTCATGAACGCGATCAACAAAGGCGATGGTTTCATCGGCGCTGCGCCAGCTTTGTTCGTTCTCCATCATGATTTCCGCGATGGAGCGGCCTTCGCGCTTGCAGATTTCCATCAGTTCATCGGCGGACGAGAACGGAAATGGCAAGGTGATGTTATCGCCGGAATATTCCGCACCGTGATCGTCACTGGATACGATAAAGCCACCCCCGACCGAGAAATATTCCTGGGTATGGATTTTCACGCCATCGTGGTCAAAGGCGGTAATGCGCATGCCATTGGGATGCTGCGGCAGGGTTTCGGTGAAATGAAACACCAGGTTGGTATCGCGGTTAAATGCAACCGGATACTGCCCATAAAGCTGCAACTGGCTGGTTTCATAAATCGCCTTCACAGTCGGCGAGATATCATCAGGATCGATATTGCGCGGGCGCTTGCCATTCAGGCCCATGATCACCGCGGTATCGGTTGCGTGACCCTTGCCGGTCAGGGCAAGCGATCCGTAAAGATCAACCACGACGCTGCCGGTCTTTTGCAAAAGATTGCGCGCCTCAAGCTCAAGGCAGAAACGATATCCCGCACGCATCGGGCCAACTGTATGCGAACTCGATGGCCCAATACCAATCGTGTAAAGGTCGACAACCGAAAGGTTGACGTCATGTTGGGATTTCTTTTGCGATCCCGAAGCGGGATCGGTCGCGGGATTTGTCATCAAGGGCCTCCTTCACGGCTCAATAACGCGCTTGTTTTCGCGCTGTTTACGAACCGGTGTTTTTGCCCCCTCTGTCCCTTGACCTGAGATTATCCGCCCTGCCCGATCAAGATCGGCTTGAGGCGTTCATCCTTCGGTGGAAACCTGACCAGCGCTTTCTCCCAGGCGCTTTTTGGTTTCTCTCTCCAGAGCCTCTTCCGTGACGGTCCATCTGCCTGAGAGTGTTTATGAGGCATTGCTCCTTCGGCGCCGCACATCATGCAAATCGCGTGATATCCGAACTCTCCCGTCACGGTGCGAGATAACATTTCTGCCACCTCAGAGGTTCACCGTCAGATTGAACACTATCTGCGTCTTTAGACACTGTCAAAAGAACTGGTTTGCATCTGCAAAATTTTCTGCGGCAGATGCTGTTAAGCAACGGTAATCGTGCTAAATTGCCCGGGTAGTTGATGTACCTGTCGTGCGCGAAGACTGACCCACCCTGTCCGCATGGCGGGATTGATGGCGAAAGAGCCCGTAAGTCACCATATTTACGGGACATTCAGCCTTTTCCTTTATCTGTGGGGTTTATGAACGTGACTGTATCGAATTCCGTAAAGCGCCCGCGCCCTGTGGTGCTGTGCATTCTGGACGGCTGGGGTTATCGCGAAGAAAGCAAGGACAACGCTGTCGCCCTTGCCAACACGCCTGTCTGGGATGACCTTTATGCCAACAATCCGACCGGGTTCCTCAAGGCCTGCGGTCTGGATGTTGGCCTGCCCGAAGGTCAGATGGGCAACTCGGAAGTCGGTCACATGAACCTGGGTGCTGGCCGTGTGGTCATGCAGGAACTGCCCAAAATTGACGAGGCCGTAAAAACCGGCACCATCGCCGATACCGACACCGTCAAAAAGATCATCGCCAAACTGTCCGATTCCAAGGGCGTTTGCCATATCGCGGGCCTTCTGTCCGACGGTGGTGTGCATTCCCATCAGGCCCACATGGCGGCCCTGGCCAAGATCATTGCAGGTGCCGGTGTGCCGGTAAAAATTCACGCCTATCTTGATGGCCGTGATACCGCACCGAAAAGTGCCGCCAAGTTCCTTGAGAAATTCCGCGCCCTGATCGGTGATGCCGATGTTGAAATCGCCACCGTCACCGGCCGTTATTACGCCATGGACCGCGACAATCGCTGGGAACGTGTAAGCCAGGCCTATTTCACCATGGTTCAGGGCAAAAATTACGCCGATGGTCGCAGTGCTGACAGTGCGGAGGCCGCGATTGCCAACGCCTATGAAGCCGGCACCACCGATGAATTCGTTCTGCCGACCGTGATTGGCGATTATGACGGCATAAAGGATGGCGACGGCCTTCTGATGACCAATTTCCGGGCGGATCGCGCACGTGAAATCCTTGCAGCCCTTTGCGCACCGGAATTTGACGGCTTTGATCGCGGCACGCCGGTCAAGTTCGCAGTTCAAGCCGGGATGGTCGAATATTCGTCCGAACATGCGAAATACATGGATGCGATCTATCCGCCGCAGACCCTGCCAAATATCTTTGGCGAAGTGGTTTCCAAGGCCGGCATGAAGCAGCTTCGCATCGCCGAGACCGAAAAATACCCGCATGTGTCGTTCTTCTTTAACGGCGGCGAAGAACAGGTATTCGAGGGTGAGGACCGCATTCTGGTCGCCTCCCCCAAAGTCGCGACCTATGACCTTCAGCCGGAAATGTCGGCACCGGAAGTGACCGAAAAACTGGTCGCTGCCATCAAGTCGGAAAAATACGACACCATCATCCTGAACTTTGCCAACCCGGACATGGTCGGCCATAGCGGTATCCTTGAAGCCGCGATGAAGGCCGCCGAGGCGGTTGATACCTGCCTTGGCAAGGTGATCGACGCGATCAAATCTGTCGGTGGCGTTGCCTTTGTCACCGCCGATCACGGCAACTGCGAAGTGATGGTCGATCCGGAAACCGGTGAACCGCACACGGCACATACACTTAATCTCGTTCCGACCATCCTTGTTAACGGTCCGGAAGGGGTAACATTGGAAGATGGTCGTTTGGCCGATGTCGCACCGACCTTGCTGCAATTGCTTGGCGTGCCGCAACCGGCCGAGATGACCGGTAAACCCTTGCTTAAGGGCCTGAAACAGAATGACGCGCTTCTTGCGAGCTAAGTTAGCTTATGAGATCGCCCTGCCTGCGCTGATCGCTTTTGCGGTTTTTGCTGCAGGCGGGGCTGCGCCTTCTTTTGCCCAATCGCTGCAAAAGGTTGATCAGCAACTTGATCAACTTGAAAACCAGCTTTCCGAACAGCAAAAACAGGAAGAGTTCCTGTCACGCAAATCACGGGAACTCTGGACCGAGGAACAAGCCCTTCAGTCCGAGGCGATATCTGTCGCCAGACGCACCCAGCGCCTTGAAACGACGCTGACCGAACTGGAAGATCAGCTCGAAACGCTTGAAGCACGTGAAAAGGTCGCGGCCACCAGCCTTGAAGACAAGGCCGGGCAATATGCCCGTATCCTGATGGCCCTGCAGCGCCTGTCGACCACCCCGCCCGAAGCGGTCATTGCCCTGCCGACATCGCCGCAGGATACGTTGCGTTCGGCAGTGTTGCTTAAGGCCGCCCTGCCCGGTGTCGAACAGCACGCCCGCGATCTGCGCAAGGAACTGGGCGAGATTGCCACGCTGCGCGAAGATATTCGCAATCGCCGCAGCGAATTGGCCGCAGCCACCCAGGAATTGCAGCAAGAACGCGCGTCCCTTGCCGCCCTTCTGGATGAAAAGCGCCGCCTGCGCGCCCAGACAGAGGCCGAAGCCGAGGAAGCCGCCAAGGCCGTAAGTGTGCTTGCCGATGAAGCCAAATCACTGGGCGAACTTTTGCGCAATCTGGAAAATCGTGCCGAAGGGCTGCCACGCCCGCGCGCGCGTCCGGAAGTTCGTGTTGCGACACGTACCGAACCGGATGCAGACACGCTTGGTGCGACAACAATTGCCAAAAACACACCGCCACCGCCGCCCGAAAGCAAATCTGATGCGGGCAAGACCGGTCGCACCGGCACAAGTGACGAAGAATTCGCTGTTGGCAGTTCGATCACACTGGCACAAGGCAACCTGCGTATGCCCGCCAGCGGTAAAGTGGTTACACTTTTTGGTGAAAAATCACGCGGCCCGGATGGTTTGACCGTAAACAGGTCCAAGGGAATTGAGATCAGCACACGCGCAAATGCGCAGGTTGTCTCGCCTTTTGACGGCAAAGTTGTCTTTGCTGGCCCGTTCCGCGGGTATGGCCGGCTCTTGATTATCGAACACGGCGAAGGATACCATAGCCTTATCGCCGGTTTTGATCGGCTGGACAGTGTGGTAGGACAATATCTATTGGCGGGCGAACCTGTTGGTATTATGGGTGAAACTTCGCCAAAACTATATCTGGAGATGCGCCAGAACGGGGAAGCAATCAATCCGCTTCCATGGCTGGCCTCGAAAAACGGCAAGGTAAGTGGATGAAAACCTCACGATTGGCAGTACTCGCACTCGCGACCGGCATGACTATCGGCCTTGCGTCGCCAGTTTTGGCGCAATCTTCAACCTCCTCGGCTGAGACCTATCGGCTGCTCAACCTGTTTGGCGATGTGTTCGAACAGGTCAAAAGCAAATATGTCGAAGACGTCGATGACAAAAAACTGATCGAAGCGGCCATCAACGGCATGCTGACATCGCTTGATCCGCACTCCTCATATTTGAATATGGATAATTTCGAGGAAATGCAGGTCGATACCCGCGGCGAATTCGGTGGTCTTGGCATCGAAGTCACGATGGAAGACGGCTTTGTCAAAGTCATCGCACCGATCTATGACACGCCCGCCGAAAAGGCTGGCCTCCAGCCGGGCGACTTCATTACGCATATCGATGGCACCGCCATTCGCGGCATGACGCTGAATGACGCGGTTGAGATGATGCGTGGCAAAGTCAACACCGACATCGTCCTGACCATCATTCGCAAGGGTGAACAGGCACCGTTCGATGTCACCTTGACCCGTGCAGTGATCAAAATCCAGTCGGTCCGCGCCGAACCGAAAGACGATATCGGCTATATCCGTATCACCAAATTCAACGAACAGACCGCCAGCGGCCTGCAGCGCGCTATTGCCGACATGCGCGAAGAAATCGGCCCTGAAATCAAGGGCCTGGTGATTGACCTGCGCAACAATCCGGGCGGCCTACTTGATCAGGCGATCTCGGTTTCCGATGCCTTCCTTGATAAGGGTGAAATCGTATCGACCCGTCCGCGTGATACCGAAAACACCGAACGGTACAACGCACGCAGCGGTGACCTCAGCGAAGGTTTGCCGATTGTGGTTCTGATCAATGATGGCTCTGCCTCGGCATCCGAAATTGTCGCAGGCGCCCTTCAGGATCATCGCCGTGCGGTCATTATGGGCACGCGCAGCTTTGGCAAGGGGTCGGTCCAGACCATCCTTCCGATGCCCGGAAACGTGGCACTTCGTCTGACCACGGCGCGCTATTACACGCCGTCAGGCAAATCCATTCAGGAAGTCGGCATTGTGCCGGACATCATCGTTCCGCAGGCACGCGTCGAAAGCATCGAGGCAGATACCCGTCGCTCCGAAGCATCGCTTAGTGGCGCCCTTCGCAACGAGGACGAAGGCATCACAGATGCGGAACAGGATGCAAATTCCCGCCGTGACGAGGCCGAACAGCTGGCGATTGATGATTATCAGCTGTCGCGTGCGCTTGACATGATCCGGGGTATTTCGCTGTTTGGCCCGCGTCCGAATGGGTAAGGTTGGACCCGGCATCGTGAGAGACTAGTTGCGCGTGTTCAGGAAAATCCTAAATTCCTTGCCGTTCCGAAAGAAAAAGAACGGTGACATCGACGAGGACATGGCCAGTGATTTGGCCGACGACCTTGGCGACGGGATGACTGACGCCGACGACGATGAAGACAACGTCAATCTCGATGACCTGCCCTTTAATGAACTGCCGATCGAAGTACAGTTCAAACGAATGCCGAAGCGGCCGAAATCACGGCGCAGTTGGCTTTCGAAACTGCTGATCATTACCCTGTTCCTGTCGCCATTTTGCGCAACAGCGGTCGCGATGATCCCGGTGCTTGATCCGGAAACCGGCTGGCGGCTGTTTCATGCTGGCGGACCGGAAGCCACGATCACGGTTCCGGGCACCGAACGCGAACTGCAAGAAGAAATCGCGCGCGGTGTTAAGGACATTCAGGATCGCGACCGCGCCGCGATGGAGGCTGCCAATGGCGCAAATGGCCAAGGCCCGTCGGCCGAAGACATTGCCGGCAACCTTGATGGCGTTTCCGACCTGATCGGAACACCGGGGGCAACCGATGGCACCGGTGATGGCGCCCCGACACCAGAAGAACTCGCCGCCCTGATCGAGGAAGAAGGATCGTTTGACGAACCGATCGAACCCGATCCCTTGCGCCCGGCGCCGCTGCCCGGTCTTGACGAGGAAGGCAGTTTTGGCCGCATCCCGCGCATCGGCGATGATGGCACCACACCGTTTGAAGCCTACAAACGCCCGTTCGAACTGCCCGAAGGGACCCCGGTTGTCGCCGTCATGCTGACCGGTGTTGGCCTGAACGAAGAGCGCACCGACGCGGCCATCAATGATCTGCCCCTGAACATTTCACTGGCGATTTCGCCCTATGCCCGCGATTTGCAAACGGTTGCCCGCGAAGCACGCGCCATGGGCCACGAGGTCTTCCTTGAACTTCCGATGGAACCGGCAGACTTCCCGCTATCAGACCCCGGGCCGCGCGCACTTTTGACATCCCTCTCAGAGGGTGAAAACCTTGTCCGTCTGGAATGGTTGCTGGCACGCTTCCCAGGCTATGCCGGTCTGGTCAGCCGTCAGGGATCGAAATTCGGAAGCTTGGACAGCGCCATTCGCCCGGTGATCGAATTCATTTCGCGTACTGGTCTGATGTATGTCGAAGGTACCGGAAGCGGTGTCGCCAGCTATGGCGCGCAATTGGCAGCAAACGACGGAACACCGAATGCGATCAGCAATGTCATCATTGATGACACGCCAAGCCGCCGCCACATCGACAGGCGACTGGCCGAACTGGTCGAAATCGCCAAACGCAATGGCGTTGCCGTCGGGATTGCGCAATCCTATCCGGTGACGATCCAGCGACTGCGCAACTGGGCCTTCCGCCTGAAACGTCAGGGCGTTGTTCTGGTCCCGGTTAGTGCCGTATCCGGCCAGCAGGTCACGCCGCAATCTGCCGACGAGGCGGAGGCCGCCCGTCTTGAAGCCGAAGAACGCGAACGTGAGGTCATGGCCGAACAGGCTGAGCAGGAAGAAGCACTTTCGGAACCTGCCGATCCGGCGGAGCCCGACGAACCCGCCAACACAATCGAGAACTAATGACAGATGCCGGTACCCCGGCTCTGTCAGTCAGGAGCAGTCATGGCAAAGAAGTCCGACACCCCGAACGCAGACAAAGTCACGGCAGATGATCTTCCTTATCGGCCATGCGTCGGTATTGCCCTGTTTAATGCAGACGGATTGGTCTGGATGGGGAACCGTTTCGGGTTTGAAGGCGCCTGGCAACTGCCGCAAGGCGGCATTGATGACGGCGAAACGCCGATTGAGGCCGCCATGCGCGAACTCAAGGAAGAAATCGGCACCGACAAGGCCGAAATCATTTCCGAAACACCGAACTGGCTGACCTATGACCTGCCCGAACACCTGATCGGCAAGGCCTTCAAGGGCAAGTATCGCGGCCAGAAACAGAAATGGTTCGCCATGCGCTTTACCGGCAAGGACAAACACATCAACATTGATGTCCCGGATCCGGAATTTGACAGCTGGCGCTGGAACGATCTGGCGACCCTGCCGGACCTTATCGTGCCGTTCAAAAGGCCGGTTTATTTACAAATTGCCGCCGAGTTTCATGATATACCGCAAAGAATTCGCGAAAAGGGTCAGGCATAAGACGATGTTTGCGGTTTGATCGCAGTACAGTTTTCGATAAATTTGAATAACAAACATTCGGCTTAGAGGAGTTCCAACATGGGTATGGATCGGTTGATCTTTGGTGTTCTGACCATCGTGGTCGGTCTTTTCGGCCTGTTTTACGCGTCAGGTTCGCAGGACGGTTATTCCTACTTCGTCGGGCTTGCGATGTTCATTGGTGCCGTGCTGTTCATGTTCCATCTGATCAAGGGCCATTATGACCAGCTTGAAGCGTCCGATCACTGATCTCTGCGTTTGATGTGTCATCGGATTTCTGCGCCCCAACCTCTGGTCTGGGGCGCTTGTTTTTGTCGGCACCTCTCCTCGATGCTTCAAATGACATCCGAAACGCGATAAGACTTTCCCCATGAGCAATACACACTGGGATCCCGCCCGTTACGGTTTGTTTGGCAATGAACGCCTGCGACCGGCCATCGATCTGATTTCACGTTTGCCCAAACCGGCAAGCGGGTTTTCTCCGCGTCATATTGTCGACCTCGGCTGTGGCCCGGGTTCGGTAACAGCGATACTTGCCGATGCATATGGTTCAAGCGATCCTGACGGACCACGTATCACAGGTGTTGATTCGTCAGACGAGATGCTTGAAACCGCGCGCAAGCGGGGTGAAAACATCACCTGGCAAAAGGCCGACATCGCCGACTGGCAACCGGACGCGCCCGTTGATCTGCTGTTTTCCAATGCGGCCCTGCACTGGGTACCGGATCACTCAAAGCTGTTTCCGCGCCTTCTTGAACATCTTCGCCCCGGCGGCATTATCGCCATTCAGGTGCCCAACAATTTCCTGGCACCCAGCCACCAGTTGATCGGCGAAGCGGGGATGGACTGGCGCAAGGAAGTGGCAACCGCGATGCATGCGGCCCGCATCATGCGCCCGGGTGATTATTTCGATGTGCTGACACCCGCATGTGATGAAGTCGACCTTTGGCAGACGCAATATTGTCACGTGCTGACCGGGCCAGACGCGGTCTATAACTGGACCAGTTCAACCATCCTGCGTCCCGTCATGGATGCCCTGCCCGATGATGAAGCGCGCGCGAAATTCACTGCGAAATACAAGGAACGGCTTAATCAGGTCTATCCGTCACGCGATGACGGACGTACCCTGTTTCCGTTCAATCGCCTGTTCATGATCGCCCGCAAGAAGTCCGCCTGACGATCCGAACAACACATCCCTGACAAGGAGCACCCCATGGCCGATTTTCGCGAACATTTCGTCAAATGCTGTGGCTATGAAGTCCATGTCAGGGCGTGGGGGAATCCGGCCAACCGGCCGCTTCTGATGATGCACGGGCTTGCCCGGCTGGCCGATGATTTTGATCATGTCGCGCCGCATTTCACCGACAAATACTATGTTCTTTGCCCATCAATGATCGGGCGGGGATTTTCCGGTTGGGCCAGCGATCCGGACACGGAATACACCGTGCCGTTCTATGTCGCGCAGATGTTTGAACTGCTCGATCATTTCAATATCGATACCTGCGACTGGATCGGCACATCTATGGGCGGCCTGATTGGTCTTTATGCCACAACCGAAGTTGCCGGACGCATCGAACGGCTGGTGCTTAACGACATTGGCCCCGAACTTGATCCCGCTGCGGTTGCGCGGATCAAATCTTACGTTGGGGCGTCCCCGGAATTTGAAACCATCGACGAGGTCGAACAGCTTGTTCGTCTGGTTTATGCATCCTTCGGCGTGGCCGATGATGCGACATGGGCCTTTTTGGCATCACGTTCCGTACGTCGCCTGCCCAATGGCAATTTCATGATGCACTACGACCCGCAAGTGATGCGGGTCTTCGCCGAACATATTGATAACTTTGATGCTTGGGCCGAATTTGAAGCCCTGCCCTGCCCGGTCATGCTGATCAGCGGCGAACAGTCCGATCTTATTCCAAAGTCCATCGTCGATAAAATGAAACAGAAAAAACCACAAATGCCGGTTTTTGCAGTGGCGAACTGCGGGCACGCACCCCACTTAAATGATAAAGCGCAAATCGACGCAATTCGGGACTTTCTGAGCACGAGCACATCCTGACCGGCCAACGCCCGGCAAATCGCAGGATCAAGTCACGCCTGAAAACCCCGTCCGTCAAGAACCCGATAAAGTTTGCTACGCGCCAAGAACGCAGCAAGGGTTCAACGGTTGTTGGTTGGGACCAACAAAATCAAACCATTCAAGCGTCCGGCAAAGGACGCAGTCTGGCTGTTGCCTCGATTGCTGTGGTTGTTTGATCACCTGTGGGCACAGGCGACATGAAAAAGCTGCATTGGCCAAATTGGGCAAAAAGACACCGGATATGGATATTTCTGACGGCTTTGCTGCATGCGGGTCTGGTTCAGAACCCCTCGGCTTTTGCCCAGTCGCTTCAAACTGAACCAACATCGCAAACCGGCGTCACGTTGATCCCGGGTGGCAGCGCATTTGGCCCCGGCGGTATTTCATCCTCAAACCCAACCGGCTTTGATCGCAGCTTTACCCCGTCGGCACGCTATGGCCTGACGCTTGGTCCCGATGCAACAGATCCCCACAATCCGGCACAGTACTGGCTTGAATTTGGTGGCACGCCGCGTTCTGATCACGGCATGAATGCGCAAATCGGGTTTGGCTATTCACCGTCTCCTGATGTCGGTTTTACCGTCGGACCGTTCGTTGATCTTGATGCCGCGACGCCGGGCAATTTCGGTGTTTATCAGACCGATGCATTCGGTATGCAACATCGTGCACGTCCACGGTTCGGTTTTACCGGCACAGGCCTGACCAACGATGCCGGACTTGCTGGCTCACTGTCCTACATGCCGCTCGAAGATATCTGGATCGGTCTGCATGGCTCGGTTTCACGTGATTTGACCACAACGAGCCCCAGTGACGGTCTACTTGATGGCATTGATGCCATGTTGGGGCTGACGGCCAGATACCGGATCCAGTTCTGATATTGTAATAGCGCACCGTATGCCAACGCCCCTGACAATTCCAATTCGGATGTTGCGCAGCGCTGGCAGTGCTGTATGACTGTTTGAAAGCAAACCAACGGGACATCCAGACACGCATGAGCCATTCGCTCCCTCCTGAACACGCTGTACTTGGACCACCATTCGATGCCTGCAACGAACTGGCAGCCGCAAAGAATGCCAACCTGTATCGTGCCGCAATGCGCCTTTCGCCCGAACGGCAACGTTTCTTTCTGGCAGCCTATGCCTCGATGCGTGTGATCGACGATATCGTCGATGACGGGTTCCTTGAACTTCCCGATGCCGAGCGCGATGCCCAACGCGAATTTGTCCTGCAAACCATTCATCAATGGCAAGCACAGGTCATCGCCGCCAAGGCAGATCTGGATAATCCCCTGCCCGAAAACGGCCCTTTGTCGTCTGAGGTCTATCAGGCCCTGCGCCTGACCTTGGGACGCAGCGACCTTCCCGCAGATCCATGGATCGAACTGGCAGATGCGCTTCACCGTGACATCGCCGAAGAACCGATGGACGAATGGGACGATTTTATCGCCTATTGCGAAGGGGCAACCGCGGCACCGGCATCGATTTTTGTTTATCTATTGTCCGCCCGATATGACGCAGAGATCGGCTACACCTCGCCACTGACCAACCCGCCGCTCTATCACGCGCGAGACATGGCGATCTTTTGCTATATCATTCACATCCTGCGCGACCTGCCCGAAGACATCAAAGGCCCCGACCGCCTTGTCACCATCCCCTCGGAAGTCCTGATCGCTGCCGACATCACCCTTGGTGAAATCCGCAATGCCATCGGTCAGGGCAAATATGGTGATCTCGATTATCTCGGTAAAATCCTGCTCGAACATGCCTGGGAGCATTTCGAAACCGGGCAAGCCAGATCGGGTGAATTGTTGTCGGTTCTTGATACGGACGAGGCCGATACCTTATCGCGCCTGTTTACCGTCTATATCGAACTGGGCGGAGCCATGATGGAAAACGGCTATGCAGGCTTCCTGACCGAACGCGATGAAATCATGCAAAGCACGGCCCAAAACAGCCTGCCTGACGTCAAAAAGGACTAGGTTTCCTAGGCGCGCCGCAAAAGAAAACCCCGCCAACTTGGCGGGGTTTGTTGTTTTGTGCCCAAACCAAATGGCTTAGCTGGCGCGAAGGGCCGCCACACCCGGAAGGGTCTTGCCTTCCAGCCATTCCAGGAACGCACCACCCGCGGTCGAGACATATGAAAATGCCTGATCAGAATCGGCATGACGCAGGGCCGCAACCGTGTCGCCACCACCTGCAACCGACAAAAGTTTGCCGGCCTTGGTCAGTTCTGCTGCATGCTGGGCGACCGAAACGGTTGCAGTGTCAAACGGGGTAATTTCAAACGCACCCAACGGGCCGTTCCAGACCAGCGTTTCACAAGTCTCAAGACGCTTGTTCAGGTCTTCGATGGTTGCCGGACCGGCATCAAGGATCATGCCCTCTGCGGCAACGTCGTTGATGTCACAAACATCATGCGGCGCATTGGCGGCAAATTCCTTGGCCACCAGACCATCAACCGGCAGGACGATTTCGCAATTGGCGGCTTCGGCCTTTTTGAAAATCTCGCGCGCGGTATCAAGCAGGTCATGCTCGCACAGTGACTTGCCAACATTGACACCCTTGGCTGCCAGGAAGGTGTTGGCCATGCCACCGCCAATCACCAGCTGATCGACCTTGGCAACAAGATTGCCCAGAAGATCAAGCTTGGTGGAAATCTTTGCACCGCCAACAATCGCCATCACCGGATGCTTCGGCGCTTCCAGCGCATTGCCAAGCGCTTCAAGCTCAGCCTGCATCAATCGACCGGCATAGGCCGGAAGCGCGCGTGCCAGACCCTCGGTCGAGGCATGTGCACGGTGCGCACAGGAAAACGCGTCATTGACATACATATCGCCAAGCTTTGCCAGCTCAGCAACAAAAGCCGGGTCGTTCTTTTCTTCTTCGGCGTGGTAACGCAGGTTTTCCAGAAGGGCGATTTCGCCGTCTTTCAGGCTGTTGACCACGCTTTCCGCCGCGTCACCGATGCAATCATCCGCAAACTTCACCGGACGACCAAGCTGCTTGGCAAGGGCATCGGCAACCGGTTTCAGGCTCATTTCCGGGACGCGCGCACCTTTGGGACGACCGAAATGCGTAATCACCACCAGTTTCGCCCCGGCATCCGCCAGTTCGATCAGGCCCGGTACGGTGCGGTCGATACGAGTCGTATCGCCAACAACACCATCCTTCATCGGAACGTTAAGATCAGCGCGCAGCAAAACGCGCTTGCCAGCGACATTGACACCGTCAAGCGTATTGAAGTCAGCCATTATCTGAACCTGCTTTTGAGTTTCACAAAAGACGGGATTGGGTGTCCCGACATGGATTGAACCAAATCCTGATACGCCTTGTTTTGCCCGATCACCTCATCCGACGCAAGGCCAGATCAAATCGGCAAAAAGACCAATCAGGAAAACCTGATCAATGGTTTCCCAGAAGGGACGCGTGCAAAAAACCAGAAAAACTGGTCGCGACCGGGCCGGTCATCAACACATGATCATCGGGCAGCCATTCAATGGTCAGTGGCCCGCCATCAAGGATCACTTCGACCTTGCGACCGGTAAGGCCACGACGTGCCGCCGCAACACCAGCCGCGCAAGCGCCAGTCCCGCATGCACGGGTCACGCCGACACCGCGTTCCCAAACACGCATACGGATCTTGTTTTCATCAATGATGCTGCAAACTTCGATATTGGCGCGTTCCGGAAACATTTCGTGATGTTCAAGCACCGGACCGAATTTCTCGATATCAATGGACTCGGCATCATCAACAAAGAAAACACCATGCGGATTACCGACATTGACACCTACGGCATCTGAAAGTGGTCCGAGTGAAAGCGGAATGTGATTGGTATCGACCGCATCGGACAGCGGAATATCACGCCAATCCAGTTTGACCTGCCCCATATCAACCGTGACACGGCCATCGGCCAAGCCATTGGCATCCAGCAACCCGACAACGGTTTCAATGATCACGTCTTTGCGGCCAAGTTCGCCCATCACGATATTGGCGACACAGCGGGTCGCATTGCCACACGCCTGTACCTCGCCACCATCATTGTTACGGATGCGCATAAAGGCATCGGCCAGATCATCGCGGGCCGGTTCGATGACGATCAACTGATCGCAACCGACCCCGGTTTTGCGATCGGCAATACGGGCAGCGGTCGCGTCATCAAGATCAAGCACAGCGGGATCGCGTCGTCCGTCAAAGACAACGAAATCATTTCCCAAACCATGCATTTTGACAAAAGGAATACCGTTCATACCCGCCTTATAGTCGTGATTCCAAAGCACGTCCATATGTGGGTTATTCACAGTGTCGCGCAACCTCGCCCCAATCAAACCCGGCGATGCGCCCGTCTGTGATGACGGATCAGGAAAAACCAGCATAACCACATGACAACCGAAACTGTCGCAGCCCCCCAAATGGCAGGCATCGGATCGGTCGCCGAACTTTGCGCGCCGAGCCAGGCACACACAATCACGTATGGAACCGTGCCGATCAGATAGCCAAATCCGAACTTCACAAATCGCATTCGTGTCACGCCGGCCAGACAGCATGACACTTCGGGCAGGATCGGCATTGCACGGCAAATCATCAAGACAACCAGGCCATAGCGTGAAAAGACCTCCTCCATCTCGCTGAGACGCTCTTCATCGGAAATGATTCGGCGCAGAACTGAACGGCCAAATCTCGTGCTGATCCCATATCCCATTGCACCGGCGGTGATCATGCCGGTTCCAGCTGCCAATGCACCACCAAGTGGCCCCAGAAAATATCCTGCCAACACGGTGACCGTCATGGTCGGCACAGCAATGAACAAATCCGCCACCAGAAGCGCAATGACAATCGTCGCGACAAGCCACGCATCGATTTGCTGGGCATATTCCAGCCAGCGCACGACATCATCGCGTTGCAAAAGCCCGGTTGCGATCAATATCCCGAAGGTCGCCGCAAAGCAGGTCGCAAGCACCAGTCCGGTTTTCAGAAGATCCTTCATGATTGCCTACCCCTTGCGCAAAATTGACTTCATCAGGGACGGCGACAACCGGGTGACCACCGGGATCAACCGTGCCTTGCCGACATAGATTTCATTCTGCCCGGCAAGAATGCCGTCATGGATGGCAAGGGCGGCCTGCTGTGCCGGGATCTTGGCAATTTCGCGGCCTGCGGTCATGGGGGTGTCGACCACCGGCAAGAACACCTCGCTGATGGCAATCGGCAGGTCTGCGGCAACAAGCTGGTAACGCAGGCTTTGCGAAAAGCTGTGAAGCGCAGCTTTGCTGGCGCAATAGATCGCACTACCCGTCTTGGGGAAAAAGGCCAGCCCGGAAGACACATTGACGATGCGACTCCAGACCCCGGTCCGTTGCGGTGTGCCGGTATGGCCCTGTTCTGTCCATGCCTTGATCACCGCATGACATATGCGGATGGGCGCCTGCAGGTTAATCGCAATTTCCCGATCCGCCAGAGACGCGCTGAATTCCACATCTGTCAAAACGCCCCTTTCCTGCACGGCGGCGTTATTGATCACAAGGTCAAGGCGTGGAACATCGCGCAAAATATCGGCCATCATCGCATCAACGGATGCAGGATGCGCCAGATCGGCACACACGGTTTGCAACCCCGGATAGTGGTCTTTGAGGTCATGAAGCTTCACCTCGGATCGGCCATGCGCGATCACGTTAAAACCTTGCGCATGATAAATGCCCAGCAATTCGCGTCCGATTCCCGATGTTGCGCCGGTTATAAGGACAGTTCCTGATTGTGTGTTCATATTGGCTTCCCATCCGCGTAGTCTGGTGTTCAGATCAGCGACAGTTGGCCATTACGCAGTGGGACTGGCATTAACCCGGGTTTATTGGGCATGAACATTTACGATTTGATCGAACAGCTCAGGGCTGATCCGGATCTGGCACCAAAGATACGGACCACAACCCATGCCAAAGGCAGCCAGATCATCAAACAGGGTGAGGTTTGCGGGGATGTGATTTTTCTGCGCAAAGGCCTCGCCCAGATGTCCTATGTCACATTCGAAGGCAAGGAATGGATCAAAAGCTTCTTTGCGGAAAATGCGATCATGGGAGCAAGGCGTTGCCAGATCCTGGGCGAGCCGAGCCACTTTGCCATCACATGCCTTGAGGACTGCGAAATTACAGCCGTACCCTATGACGGCTTACGCAAACTTGCCGCGCGTGCACCGGACCTGATGGCCATCTTTTTTGATTTCAACGAACAGGTCAGCATGCGCAAGGAAAAGCGCGAATACGAATTCCTGTGCCTGTCCGCCCAGGATCGATATCAGGGGTTTCTTGAAGATTACGCCCATATTGTCCCGCGCCTGACTCAGGCACAGATCGCAAGCTTTATCGGCATTACGCCAATTGCACTGTCGCGCATCCGAAAAAGGATAAATCAGGCAGAAAGCCGCGGGGTTGTCGGCGCACAATAACGCACCTTGCTTGGCGCATATCCGGCCCGGGAAAAATAAGCCCTGAGACGTTCGTCCGGTTCACCAAGCGAGACATAGACATTGCTGCAATCATGCACCCGCGCCAAACGGCTCATGGCATCGCGCATCGCATCAAGGACATAGTCGCCCGATACGATTTCAACTGCCATCACATTGTCGACATGCAAGACAACGCCATCGGTCATGTCATCGCGGACATAATACGAAAACAGTCCATGGATATAGCCACGCTCGTTGGCAATCACGATGATGCCGCGCTCACGTTGCCAGAGGATGTCATCACCGTCGGTGCCTGCACCAACGGAATCCTTGTTAACCGGCATGCAATACTGATCGACGAATGCACGCCAACGGTCAAAAGACATGTCGACTTTCAACATCTGAACCAGCGGATATGTCATATCCGCTGTCTGTGCTGTAAGTGGAAGTGACTTATAGGCTTCTGACATGATCCTGCCCTCTGGAATTTAGCAGATCATGCCGCAAATAAATCGGCCCCACCTTGATGTGCATCAACACCTTTTGAGGGTTTGGCGCGCATAAACACAGCCAGTACAGAAGTACCCAGCCGAAGGGCCAATACGTTTCCGCCGATTGAATTTCTGACGGGTTTGCAAGCCGAGATTGACGTAGGTCAATGGCTTTTGGATGAACTGTCCGCATACTCGCCGAACGAATTGGGAAACCTCGCCCGGAATAACGCGCCCTGACTTTCAGACAAGGTGCATTTTGGGTGGGGCTTTTTGTGCAGGTGGACTGAAGATCAAAAAGGTCGTCGGTTCATCGGGACTATTGAAACTGCCCGAGAGGGTTTTGGGCAGTTCACCCGACCACCTTGAACGGGAGTCAAGCATGAGCCAGGGGAGCATGGCACAGGCAGCATCGCCTTCAGTTGCTGTCAATTATAATATGGACGTTGTGCGCTGGGCCGCACTTGCGACCGTATTTTGGGGAGTAGTCGGATTTTTGGTGGGCGATGTCATTGCATGGCAGCTCGCATTTCCGGTTCTCAATTTTGATACAGAATTTCTGAACTTCGGACGCCTGCGTCCGCTGCACACCTCGGCAGTGATCTTTGCCTTTGGCGGTAACGCGCTTCTGGCAACGTCATTCTATGTCGTGCAGCGTACCTGCCGCGCACCGCTTTATGGCGGCCGCGCACTTCCGGCGTTCGTGTTCTGGGGGTACCAGCTGTTCATCGTGATGGCAGCCATCGGTTATGTCACCGGTGTGACCCAGGGTCGTGAATATGCCGAACCGGAATGGTTCGTTGATATCTGGATCACGATCGTCTGGGTTTGCTATCTGGCAATGTTTGTCGGCACCCTTTTGAAACGTACCGAGCCGCACATTTACGTCGCGAACTGGTTCTATCTGGCCTTTATCGTGACCATTGCGATGCTCCATCTTGGCAACAACCTTGCCATTCCGGTCTCGTTTATGGGCACGAAGTCCTATTCGATGTTCTCTGGCGTGCAGGATGCATTGACCCAGTGGTGGTACGGCCATAACGCTGTGGGCTTCTTCCTGACGGCTGGCTTCCTCGGCATGATGTACTACTTCATTCCGAAACGTGCCGAACGTCCGGTTTATTCCTATCGCCTGTCGATCATCCACTTCTGGGCGCTGATCTTCCTGTATATCTGGGCTGGTCCGCACCACCTGCACTACACCGCACTTCCGGATTGGGCACAGACCCTTGGCATGACCTTCTCGATCATGCTGTGGATGCCGTCATGGGGCGGGATGATCAACGGTCTGATGACGCTTTCGGGCGCCTGGGACAAACTGCGCACGGATCCGGTTCTGCGTTTCATGGTCGCGGCTGTCGGTTTTTACGGCATGTCGACCTTCGAAGGCCCGGTCATGTCGATCAAGGCGGTCAACGGCCTGTCGCACTATACCGACTGGACCATTGGTCACGTGCATTCCGGTGCGCTTGGCTGGGTTGCCTTCGTATCGTTCGGTGCGATCTACTTCCTGATCCCGGTCCTTTGGCACCGTGAACGCCTGTATTCGATGCGCCTTGTGGCTCATCACTTCTGGCTCGGTACCATCGGGATCGTTCTTTACATCACCTCGATGTGGGTTTCGGGGATCATGCAGGGCCTGATGTGGCGCGCCTATGACGACCTTGGCTTCTTGCAGTATTCCTTCATCGAAACTGTCGAGGCAATGCATCCCTACTACATCATTCGTGCAACCGGTGGCCTGCTGTTCTTGCTGGGTTCGCTGCTGATGGTCTGGAACATCTACAAGACCATCAAGGGTGACCTCCGTAACGAAGCACCAATCGGCACACCTGCACCCGTTGCAGCCGAATAAGGGGGGAACCAGAGATGCTTCTTAAAAAACACCATATCGTAGAAAAGAACGTCTTCTTTCTGATCCTTGGTATTTTCCTGACCATCATCATCGGCGGTATCGTTGAGATTGTACCGTTGTTCACGATGGAACAGACCATTGAGAAAGTGGAAGGTGTCCGTCCCTATTCACCACTCGAACAGGCCGGTCGTAACATCTATCTCCGCGAAGGTTGCTATAACTGCCATTCCCAGCAGATCCGTCCGTTCCGTGACGAGGTCGAACGTTATGGCCATTACAGCCTTGCAGCAGAATCGATGTATGACCATCCGTTCCAGTGGGGGTCAAAACGAACCGGTCCGGATCTGGCACGTGTCGGCGGAAAATATTCCAACGCATGGCATGTGGCCCACCTGATTGACCCGCGCGCTGTTGTGCCGGAATCGATCATGCCGGGTTATCCATTCCTGGCGGAACGCAAACTGAATTTCGATGACGCTCAGGCACATCTCGAGACCCTCAAGATGGTAGGTGTCCCCTACACAGACGAGATGATCGAGGCAGCCAAGGCAGACCTGTATCTGCAGGCCAGCGAGGATGCGGCCTATGATGATGATTTCCTCGCGCGCTATCCGAATGCGGCAACAGGTGACTTTGACGGCAACCCGGCAGAACTGACCGAAATGGATGCGCTTGTCGCATACCTGCAGGTCCTGGGCCGGATGGTCGACTTCACCACCTACAACCCGCAGATGAACCTGCGCTAATGCAAGGGGATCGTCATGGAATTCTTTACGCAACTCGCTGACTTTTTCCGCCCTCTGTGGGGTCTGTGGCTGATGCTGCTGTTCGGCGCGATTATTGCCTGGGTCATGTGGCCAAGCAAAAAGCGCAACAAGGACATGGAATCGCATGCGCAGATCCCCTTCCGGGATCAGGATTGAGGGGAGAACAGAGCAATGTCGACAAAAGTCGAGAAAGATCAGGTATCGGGCACAGATACCACCGGTCATGAATGGGATGGCATCAAGGAACTGAATACTCCGCTGCCGTCCTGGTGGGTCTATGTCTTCTGGATCACCGTCATCTGGTCTGTTGGTTACTGGGTGGTTTACCCGTCCTGGCCGACTGCCAATGACTACCTCAAAGGTATGTTTGGCACCACCAACCGTACCGAACTGCACGAAACCATGGCCAGTGTTGCGGCCGAACGTGCACCTTACATGGAACGTCTGGCTGCCCTGGATGTATCGGAAATCGCCAATGACAGCGAACTTCTGAACTTCTCCATGGCTGGTGGCAAGGCCGTTTTCGCCGATAACTGCGCACCGTGCCACGGCACCGGTGGTTCGGGTAACCCGGGCTTCCCGTCGCTTCAGGACGATGCGTGGCTTTGGGGCGGGACGCTTGATGCCATCAACCAGACACTGCATGTCGGCGTGCGCTGGGATGCCAATGAAGATACCCGCTTCAATGATATGCCGGCATTTGGGCGTGACGAACTGCTTGAACGCGACCAGATCGAAGATGTGGTTCAATATGTTCTGTCCTTCACGGACCGTGCAACTGACGCCGCTGCTGCCGATCGCGGTGCGGTGGTCTTTGAGGAAAACTGCGCTTCTTGCCACGGTGACGATGCCAAAGGCATTCAAGATCTCGGTGCACCGAACCTGACGGACGCCATCTGGCTCTATGGTGGTTCGAAAGAAACCATCACCGAAACGGTCATGAATTCCCGTCGCGGCGTCATGCCGGCATGGGAAGGCCGTCTGGACGAAGAAACCATCAAAATGCTGACGGTTTATGTCCACTCGCTCGGTGGCGGCCAGTAAGTCCGCGTTCAAATACAACTTTTCCAAAAAGGCCCGTGATTTGTAATCGCGGGCCTTTTTCTTTACCGGGCGGCTCACCCACAACAATTCATACCAATATCGGCTAATAAATTGACATGTGTCATGGTGAGCAAGCCGGGTCTCTCGTATTTTCTGCCTGAGATTTGAATAATTAGAGTTTGCTCTGCAAAGCTGCCAGAAACCCAAGTTCTCCTGACAGACCAACCTTCAAAGCGACTGGCGGGTTCGCCCCGCACAGAGAGCAGTCGCAAGGTTCAGAGCAACAACCAGGTAGCGAACATGGCCATGTCCACTTTGCAGCAACCAGATATCGAACCCAAAAACGTCCCGCACATCGTCGACGAGGGCGATTACGATGAAGTCCCGCTTTATAAAAAACGCGACAAAGTCTATCCGAAGCGCGTCTCAGGACGTTTCCGGAACCTGAAGTGGTTTGCGCTGATTGCACTTCTGGGCATTTACTGGGTCGTGCCTTGGCTGCGCTGGGATCGTGGGCCAAGCGCACCGGATCAGGCCGTTCTGATCGATATGGATCTGGGGCGTGCCTATTTCTTCTTCATCGAAATCTGGCCACAGGAAGTCTATTACATCACCGGCATCCTGATCATGGCCGCTGTGGGCTTGTTCCTCGCAACCTCCCTTTTCGGGCGTATCTGGTGTGGCTATGCCTGCCCGCAGACGGTGTGGACGGATCTGTTCATGCTGGTTGAACGTTATATTCAGGGCGACCGCAACGCCCGTGTCCGCCTCGACAAATCGAAATGGACGCTGGAAAAAATCTGGAAAATCAGTGCAACGCATCTGGCATGGATCGTCATTTCCATGGCGACCGGTGGTGCTTTTGTCCTGTATTTCCATGACGCCCCGACCGTGATGGTCGATATCTTCACCGCCAATGCAACCTTTGGCACATATGTCACCATCGCATTCCTGACGGGCTCGACTTACCTTCTGGCAGGTTGGGCACGTGAACAGGTTTGCACCTATATGTGCCCGTGGCCGCGCTTCCAGTCCGCCATGCTTGATGATGAAAGCATGATCGTCACCTATGAAAGCTGGCGCGGTGAAACACGTGGTCCGATCAAACGTAAAAACCTTATGCGCGGCGAAGTGCCCGAAACCGGCCACTGCATCGACTGCCACGCCTGTGTAAACGTTTGCCCGACCGGCATCGATATCCGCGACGGCTTGCAACTGGAGTGCATTGGCTGTGGGCTGTGCATCGATGCCTGCAACGAGATGATGGACAAGGTCGGATTCCCGCGCGATCTGGTTCGGTTCGACTCGGTCCAGAACTCCCAGCTTCGTTCACAGGGCAAGGCGACCCGCGTGCGCATCATTCGCCCGCGCACAATCTTCTATTCATTGCTGCTGGTGATCATTGCCGTGGTCATGATGTTTGGTCTGGCCAACCGTTCGGTGCTTGAGCTCAATGTTCTGCGCGACCGTAACCCGCTGTTCGTCGCCCTGTCTGATGGTGACGTGCGCAACGGCTATACCCTTAAGGTTCTCAACAAGGAACAGGCAGAAAAAACCTATGTTCTGTCGCTTGAAGGGATTGACGCAACTGATTTCCAGATCATCGGCCTGACCCCGAACCAGGACGGCACCTATGATCTGGACGTGGCCCCGGACCGGGTCGGCAGTTTCCGTGTCTTTGTGGCAGCTGATCCCCAAACACTTGATGGTAAATCGACACCATTTGAATTCACGGTGACCGATAAGGAAACCGGTAACACCGAAACATATGATACAGTGTTCGCCGGTCCGGAAAACGACCGCTGATCGCAGACGCGTTTCAGTTCAGGAGACAAGATATGGCAATGCAGATGACATCACCTTCCACAGATCAGAATGGCCCGCGCAAGTCGGATCGTTGGATTCCGTGGTATTTTGTCGGCGGCTTCGCCGTCATGCTGATTGCCAATATCTCGTTGATCACCTTTTCGATGACCAGCTGGAATGGCCTTGTGACCAAACATGCCTTCGAAGAGGGCAACAACTATAACGCGGCCATTTCCGGTGCTGCCCGTCAGGAAGAACTTGGCTGGCGCAGCAAACTTAGTGTCGATGGTGTCATTGATCAAAACGGCACCATCAACGTCCTGTTCCGCGACAAAGATTCCAACCCGATCACCGGGGCGAAAATGTCCATTGTGATGTCGCGGGCAGACCGTGATGATCTTGATACCACCATCGCGATGGCCGAAATCGCACCGGGTGAATATCGTGCAAGTGCTGCCTTCCCGGTTTATGGTCGTTGGCAATTGCGCACCATCGCCAATGCGATGGGGGATGATTATCAAACTGTCGAGTATGTCGTCGTAAATCCATGAACGTCGCCCTTCAGCCCTGTCGCCATTGCGGCGAACCGGTGACAGCCATGTCACCTGCCGCGCCCGACTTTTGTTGTGCCGGGTGTGCTGGTGCCTTTGAGCTATTGGGCGAAATGGGGCTGACATCCTATTACAACCGACGCGCATTTGATCCCAAGGTCCGGGCCCTTCGCCCGGACGAAGACGAAATCGCAAGCTTTGATTTCACCGAACTGGCCAGCACCGATACTGACGGCCATCATCATCTGAACCTGATGGTCGATGGCATCCATTGCGCCGCCTGTGTCTGGCTGATCGAAACCCTGCTGCAACGAAACAGTGCCGTGTTGCAGGCCCGGGTCAATATGACGACACGCCGCCTTCGCCTGAGCTGGCAAGGCGATATTTCCGATATCGAAGACATCATTCGCCCGGTCATGCAGATGGGCTATCGCCTGATCCCGTTTGATCCGGCTGCCCTTGAACAGGCAACAACATCGCGCAACAAGGAATTGCTGCGCTGTCTGGCGGTTGCCGGGTTTGCAGCCGGGAACGTGATGTTGCTGTCGGTCTCGGTCTGGGCCGGGTATTTTCAGGGCATGGGCGGGGCGACCCGCGATCTGTTTCACTGGATATCGGCCCTGATCGCACTGCCAGCCGCGGCCTATGCCGGATTGCCGTTTTATCGATCCGCCCTTGGGGCCATTCGCAATCGTCGCGTCAATATGGATGTGCCGATCAGTCTGGGCGTCATTCTGGCACTTGGCATGAGCTTGGCACAAACCATTCGCGGCGAACCGCATGCCTATTTCGACAGTGCGATTACCCTTTTATTCTTCCTTCTAATCGGGCGCTATCTTGATGGTCGTGCGCGCGGGCAGGCACGCTCGGCGGCTGAACATCTTCTGTCGCTTAATGCCCGCTCGATCACCGTGATTGAACCTGATGGTACGCGGCGCCTGATCGCACCGCAAAAGGCCACACCGGGCATGATCGTTCTGGCTGCGGCCGGTGAACGGATCGGCATCGATGGCAAGGTGATCGACGGCCAATCTGATGTCGACACCAGCATCATTACCGGTGAAAGCATCCCCGTCCTGACCCGTCCGGGCACCACCGTATTTGCTGGAACCACCAATATTTCCGCCCCGCTTCGTATCGAAGTCACGGCAACCGGTGGCAATACGTTGCTTTCGGAAATCGTGCGCCTGATGGAAAATGCCGAACAGGGCCGTGCCAAGTATGTCGCCATTGCTGATCGGGTTGCAAAGGCCTATGCGCCGGTTGTTCATACCTTGTCGCTGGCGACCTTCATCGGCTGGTGGCTGATTGGTGGGATTGGCTGGCAGGATGCGCTGATGAACGCCATCGCCGTTCTGATCATTACCTGTCCCTGTGCGCTGGCGCTTGCGGTTCCGGTGGTTCAGGTGATTGCCACCGGGCGTCTGTTGCGTGCGGGCATTCTTGTCAAATCGGCAACCGCCCTTGAACGACTGACCAAGATCACCGGCATCATTTTCGATAAAACCGGCACATTGACCACGGGCAAACCCGAACTGGTCGGCCAGCCACAGCAAGACAAACTGATGCTTGCCGCCGGTATGGCCGCCAACAGCAATCATCCGTTATCCCGCGCACTGGTGCGTGCCGCCGGAAACGTGCCCCCGCAAACCAATGTTACCGAACAAGCAGGTCTCGGCCTGATGATGCAGGGTCCCGCGGGTCCGATCCGGCTTGGCAGTCGTGCTTTCTGCGATGTTGCCGAAAACGCCGATGTACCATCCGATATTACCGGGCCGGAACTGTGGCTATCTGAACCCGGCATTGCCCCAACCCGGTTTGTCTTCCGCGATACGATGCGCAGCGACGCACCCGAAGTGATCGACACCCTGCGCACGCGTGGCTTTGAGATGACCCTGCTGTCGGGCGACCGCGAAAGCACCGTGCGCCAGCTTGCCGAAACACTTGGCATTACCAACTGGATGGCACGGATGTCGCCGACCGAAAAAGCCAACCATATTCAGGCCCGCGCTGATCGCGGCAACCATGATTTGATGGTCGGCGATGGCATCAACGACGCACCGGCCCTTGCCGCCGCCCACGCATCAATGTCCCCGGCGACGGCTGCTGAAATTTCGCAAAATGCGGCCGATATCGTGTTTCAGGGTGATCGGCTTGGCGCCGTGATCGAGGCAATTGATGTCGCGCGCAAGGCTGATCGACTTGTCCGTCAAAATTTTGCCCTGTCCTTTGCCTATAACGTGATCACGATCCCGCTGGCGGTATCAGGGTTTGTCACCCCGCTTTTTGCGGCAATCGCCATGTCATCCTCATCCCTGATTGTGATCGCCAATGCCTTGCGTTTACACGCAAAATCGGGCAAGTCTGACGGGGTCGGCATCAAACCGGCGACCACGTTGTCGCAGCAGGCAGGGATATAATGCCATGAGCAACCTCCTTCTCCTGATCCCGATTGCATTGTTTCTGGGCCTTCTGGGCCTCGGAGCCTTCTTGTGGTCGTTGCGTTCCGGGCAGTTTGACGATATGGAAGGTGCGGCAAATCGCATTCTGTTTGATGACGATGACGTCACGCCTCCGGGGAACTCAAAGAAGTTCCATCAAGGCGATAGTTAGAATTGCTTGAAACAGGGCTATCTCATCGGATAGATTTGTTTACAATCCGCCTACCGGGTCACCAGCATCGGAGTCTACGATGGCAGTCCGCCCCCAAATCTGCGAAGCCTGTTCTATCAAGGACTTAACTTTTTGCTCCGCATTGCATGGCGATGAACATGATCAGCTGCGTCAATTGCTTACGCATGCACATTATGACCCGCACACGACGATTTTCCACGAGGCAGAAGACGCAGACTACGTCTTCAACGTCACATCCGGCTCTGTAAAGCTGTATAAATTGCTCGGCGATGGTCGTCGTCAGATCACCGGTTTCCTGTTTGCCGGTGACTTTCTTGGCCTCGCTCTGAATGCCAATTACAGCTACACCGCCGAGGCGATTGAACCGGTAACCGCATGTCGGTTCCCGCGCCAGAAGCTGGAAAAACTGTTCGACAAGTTTCCGCATCTTGAAAAACGCATGCTGGGCATGGCGGTCGATGAACTGGCTGCCGCACAGGATCAGATGCTTCTGCTTGGCCGCAAGACGGCCAAGGAAAAGGTCGCATCCTTCCTGTTGATGCTGGCCCGCCGTCAGGAACACCGCGGCGAAAGCAGCGAGACCATCAACGTGCCCATGAGCCGTTCCGACATTGCCGACTATCTGGGTCTGACCATTGAAACCGTGTCACGTACCCTGACCCAGTTGCGCAAGGAAGCAACGATCACGCTCAAGGATAACCGCCATATCGAGGCGGTCGGTCTCGACATGCTTGAAGATCTTGCCGAAGGTCTGTGATTTCTGCGTGCCTGTAATCGGCCAATAGCAATTTAGGACGCTGATCCTTCGAACGATCAGCCAAACCACGCCCGAAATCCCGATTATTGGCCAAATTGCCTATTTTGCGATTGCAAAAAAGGTTTCCCGATCGCGGTCATGATATTGTAAACATGACCGCACGCTCGACAAAGATCGGGCAGAGAAATCCGGTTGTACCGGGGGAGAAACGTCATGAGTGCCACCAGCAAAAAGATGGGCCGAACCTCCGTCCCAGAACTCCGTGCCCGTAAGGGCAAAGATCCGATTGTCTGCCTGACGGCCTATACCGCGCCGATGGCGCAACGCCTTGATGAACATTGCGACCTGCTTCTGGTCGGTGATTCACTGGGCATGGTTGTCTATGGCATGGAAAGCACGCTTGCCGTGACCGTCGATATGATGGTCAACCATGGCAAGGCCGTGATGCGCGGATCAAAGAATGCCTGTGTTGTTGTTGATCTGCCCTTTGGCAGCTATCAGGAATCCAAGGAACAGGCGTTCCGCACGGCATCCCATATTCTGGCTGAAACCGGCTGTGCCGCTGTCAAGCTTGAAGGCGGTGCCGAACTTGCCGAAACCATCGAATTTCTGACCATGCGCGGCGTGCCGGTCATGGCCCATATCGGCCTGATGCCCCAACAGGTCAACACCATGGGTGGCTTCAAAAGCCAAGGCCGTGACGAAGAAACCGCGCGCAAGACCCTTGCTGATGCCAAGGCGGTTGCCAAGGCCGGTGCCTTTTCGGTTGTCGTCGAAGGCACGGTTGAACCCGTCGCACGTCAGATCACCGAGGCCATCGACATCCCGACCATCGGCATTGGTGCCTCGGTCGCCTGTGATGGGCAGGTTCTTGTCACCGAAGACATCCTCGGCCTGTTTTCCGACTTCACGCCGAAATTCGTCAAACGCTACGCCAATCTTGGCGATGCGGTATCTGAGGCCGCCGGCCAATACGCCGACGAAGTGCGCACCCGTCAGTTCCCGACGGATGAACATTGCTTTGGGTTAGCGAAAAAAGGTAAGTTGCGCGCGGTCTGATCCAGACCGCCGCGATTTTCTGCAATCTTCGATACGACGAAAACGATGTCCCTTACGACTGTTCACACTGTCGCTGATCTGCGCGCGACTGTTGCCAACTGGCGCGCCGAAGGCCTGCGTGTCGCCCTGGTTCCGACCATGGGCGCGCTTCATGATGGCCATATCAGCCTGACACATCTGGCCCGTGAACATGCAGACCGGGTGATCGTTTCGATTTTCGTCAATCCGACCCAGTTCGCCCCGAACGAGGATTTCGGCGCCTATCCCCGCACCCTGCCAGCCGATCAGAAACTGCTGGGTGACGCCGGGGTCGAGCTGTGCTTTGCCCCCTCGGTCGAGGAAATGTATCCCGACGGTTTTGCCACCAAGGTCTCTGTTGATGGCGCGATGACCAATGTGCTGTGTGGGGCGGCACGGCCCGGCCACTTTGATGGCGTGGCACAGGTTGTGACCAAATTGCTGCTTCAGGCCCTGCCAGATTGTGCGATTTTCGGACAAAAAGACTATCAGCAACTGATGGTCATCCGGCGCTTCAGCACGGATCTGAACATTCCGGTCGAGATCATCGGCGCAAAAATCCTGCGCGAAGATGACGGTCTGGCGATGTCATCGCGCAACCGCTATCTGACACCTGACGAACGTGCGATTGCCCCGACACTCAACAAGGTATTGGGCGACATCACCGCCAAGGCCGCCACTGGTGCCGAACTTGGCCCGCTTCTGGCCAAGGGGCGCGAAGATATCCTGTCTGCCGGGTTTGATCCGATTGATTACCTTGAAGTCCGCGATGCCGATACGCTGGAACTGATCAGTGATACGGTGACAAAACCGGCCCGAATCTTTGTTGCTGCCCGGCTTGGCAAGGCGCGCCTGATTGACAATCACGCGATTGAACCTGCGTAATCCTCGGCATGAACCGGGCATGACTGCCGGTTAAACACCCGGGCACAGTGGCGGAATCACCGATTGCGCGCCAAACAGGATGAAAAGCGCAGAATAACGCGCTTTTGCGCCCGATTGCGCTTGACTCCCCCCCCCTGATCCAATAAACCCTCCCCACCAAAGGTCGCCCAAGAGGTGACTCCCCCAGTCCTCGAGTTTCGAGCACTGGGTTTTAGTTTTTTGTGCGCACACGGTGGAAACACCAGCAACACAGACGGGATTTGGAATGTTTGAAGGACTAAGCGATCGCCTTGGCGGGGTTCTCGATAAGCTGCGCAAACGTGGCGCGCTGAAAGAATCCGACGTCAAGGAGGCCATGCGCGAAGTACGCGTCGCCCTGCTTGAGGCGGACGTGGCACTTCCGGTCGTTAAAACCTTTATCTCCAACGCCACCGAACGTGCAGTTGGTGCCGATGTTCTGCGCTCGGTCACGCCGGGCCAGATGGTTGTTAAGATCGTCCATGACGAACTGAAAAACATGCTGGGCGAAGGCGAGGAAATCAATCTCGCTTCCACCCCGCCGGTTCCGATCCTGATGGTCGGTCTGCAGGGTTCGGGTAAAACCACCAGTTCCGCCAAGATCGCGCTGAACCTGACCAAAAAGCGCAACAAGAAAGTCCTTCTGGCATCGCTTGATATCTATCGTCCGGCCGCCCAGCAGCAGCTGAAAGTGCTGGCCGACGATAACGGTCTTGGCATCCTGCCGATCGTGATGGGCGAAAAGCCGGTTTCGATTGCCAAACGTGCGATGGATACCGGCCGCAAGGAAGGCTATGACGCGGTCATCCTTGATACCGCCGGTCGTCTGCATATCGACATGGAACTGATGAGCGAAGTCGCCCAGATCCGTGATGCGGTCAACCCGGTCGAGACCCTTCTGGTCACCGATGCGATGACCGGTCAGGACTCGGTCAACGTTGCCAAGGAATTTGCCGACAAGGTCGGCATCACCGGTATCGTTCTGACCCGTGTGGATGGTGATGCGCGCGGTGGTGCCGCCCTTTCGATGCGTCAGATCACCGGCTGCCCGATCAAGATGATCGGTATTGGCGAAAAAATCGACGAGATGGAAGCCTTCCATCCTGATCGTATCGCCAACCGTATTCTTGGCATGGGCGATGTTGTCAGCCTGGTTGAAAAGGCTGCCGAAAACATCAAGGCCGAAGACGCCGAGAAAATGGCCAAGAAGCTGCGCAAGGGTCAGTTTGACCTGAACGACCTTCTGGCACAGCTCAAACAGCTTCAGAAAATGGGTGATCTTTCCGGCATCATGGGGATGCTGCCGGGCATGGGCGCGCTGAAAAAACAGATGTCGCAGACCAAGCTTGATCCCAAACTTCTGACCCACCAGGAAGCGATCATCCTGTCGATGACGCCGAAAGAACGTGAAAACCCGGCCCTGATCAAGGCATCGCGCAAAAAGCGTATTGCCGCCGGCTGTGGCTTGAGCGTTCAGGATGTGAACAAGCTTCTGAAGCAATACCAGACCATGTCCACCATGATCAAAAAGATGGGCAAGATGGGTAAAAAGGGTCTGTTTGGCGGCATGCCGAAAATGGACCCGGCAATGCTTGAGGGCGGCGATATGCCCGACCTCAACAACTTGCCAAAAGGATTTACCGGTGGCGGGGGCGGTTTGCCGCCCGGGTTGCCGGGATTGGGAGGCGGCGGTGGCTTGCCTCCGGGATTCCCGGGGTTCGGCAAAAAGAAATAGCCAAGCCCCCGGTTCTGAAATGGGTTCTTCAAGAATTCCTCTTAGGAACCAAAACCGGCCCACAAAGCCGGATCAAAGACCAAGTGAATAGGCCCCTCGGGGTCATGATTTAGAAGACTACAAACCCAAGCTGAAAGGAACTTATCCGAATGGCTGTCAAGATTCGTCTTTCCCGTGGCGGTGCCAAAAAGCGTCCGTACTACCGTATCGTAGTTGCTGACGTTCGTGCCCCGCGTGACGGCAGCTTCATCGAGCGCGTCGGTACCTACGACCCGATGCTCCCGAAGGATGCTGACAACCGCGTAACCTTCAAAGAAGAGCGCATCAAATACTGGCTGTCCGTTGGCGCACAGCCGACCGATCGTGTTGCACGTTTCCTGGGCAAAGCTGGCCTGGCTGACGCGTTCAAACCGACCGAACAGCCGCAGAAGTCTGCTCCGAAAGCGAAAGCTCAGGAACGTCTTCGTGAGAAAGCTGAGAAAGCCGAAGCTGCTGCTGCCGCTGCTGCGGAAGCCGCTGCCGAAGCAGCAGCACCTGCTGAAGAAGAAGCTGCAGGCGAGTAATCGCTGAAGGCACGCTTTGATCAGATACCGGAAACTTGTGAACCGAAATGGCTGATACCCGCAAATCCAAAAACGACGAAGCTTATGTCTGCGTCGGCATGATCACCGCCCCGCACGGGGTGCGTGGTGCCGTGCGCGTCAAAAGCTATACCGTCGATCCGGATAACCTTGTCGGTTACGGCCCGTTGTTCGACGCCAAGGGACGCGTGAAATACAAGCTGTCTCCTGTCGGACATGTCCGCGACCAGTTGATCGCCAAGATCGAAGGTGTGGACGACCGGGACGCTGCCGAACGGCTGCGGGGCACCAAGCTGCATGTACCGCGTGCTGCACTGCCTGACACGGTTGAAGAAGATGAATTCTACCTTGCTGACCTTGTCGGTCTGAAAGCGTTCCACATTGATGGTTCGGTTTTTGGCACCGTACGGGGTGTGGCTGATTTTGGCGCTGGCGACGTAATCGAAGTCGCGCTCGAAGAAGCCAAGAACAAGGTAGTTGTTCTTCCCTTCACCAAGGAAGTCGTGCCCGAGGTCATTCTTTCGGAACGCAAGATGGTGGTAAATCCGCCCGAGGGGCTACTGCAGGATGAGGACGGGCCCGGTAATCGTAACCGTCGTCCGAACAAACCCCGCAAGGACTCTCAGGCCGACCGCGATTCTGATGCCGTTACTGCCGATGCAGTAGGCGCGGAAACCGCGACCGGCAGCGGGAAGGAGGCCTGATCGATGTCTGTGTGGCAGGCAAAAGTTGCAACCCTGTTCCCGGAAATGTTTCCGGGTGTGCTTGGTCAGTCTTTGGCTGGCAAGGCGCTTGAAAACGGGATCTGGTCGCTTGATGTCAAAGACATCCGCGATCATGCAACCGACCGCCACCGCACTGTAGACGACAATCCCTTCGGGGGCGGGGCCGGCATGGTCATGCGCCCGGATATTGTCGACGCCGCCCTGCGTGAATTGCGTGGCTCTGCACCGCAGTTGCCGCTGATTTATCTCAGCCCGCGGGGAAAAGTGCTGAACCAGAAACGCTGCCGCGAATTGGCAGCAGGCCCGGGTGCCATCCTGCTTTGCGGTCGTTACGAAGGTATCGACCAACGGGTTCTGGATGAACACGAGGCCGAGGAAATCAGCATCGGTGATTACATCCTCATGGGCGGCGAACTGCCGGCCATGGTCCTGATTGAATCGTGCATTCGCCTCATCGAGGGAACGGTCAACAAGACCGAGTCTGTCGACGAGGAAAGCTTTGAAACCGGGTTGCTTGAATATCCGCATTACACGCGCCCGGCCAACTGGAACGGGCGTGAAGTGCCGGAGATCTTGCTTTCCGGACATCATGCCAAGGTACAAGCCTGGCGGCATGCTCAGGCAGAAGAAATTACCCGCGCGCGACGCCCGGACCTTTGGGACCGGTACGTGGCAAACGGGAACATCAAAGAGGGTTAAACCATGACCAACATCATCCAGCAGCTCGAGAAAGAGCAGCTCGACAAAATCGTTGCGCAGCGCGAAGTTCCGGAATTCGATGCAGGTGATACCGTCCGTGTACACCTGAAAGTCGTTGAAGGTACCCGTGAGCGTATCCAGCAGTTCGAAGGCGTATGCATTGCGCGTAAGAACCGTGGCCTGAACTCTTCCTTCACCGTGCGTAAAATCGCATCGGGCGAAGGCGTTGAGCGTATCTTCCAGTCGTACTCCCCGGCCATCGACAAAATCGAAGTCGTTCGCCGCGGTGACGTACGTCGCGCGAAACTCTACTACCTTCGTGGCCGTACCGGTAAATCTGCACGTATCGCCGAGCAGACCACCGGCCACAAAGGCAAACTGACCGCCGAAGAACGCAAGAAGAAGTAATTCTTCGCTGTTTTCAGCATCAGAACAAAGACGGGCTCACCTTCGGGTGGGCCCGTTTTCGTTTCAGTCCCTCAGTCGAGGCGAGACCAGAAACCGCCCAATACACTCATTGGTTGCATTATAGCGAATCGCCGGATTTAACCTCAAAGAATGCAGCCCCGCAGAAATCCGACGATAAATTTATCAGCTTTCATTATATCAGATATCCCTTACCTATATTGTTAAAGGCTAATTTGGCTACTCTGGGATGCTGTAAAATGGCGCACTCTATTTAAAAGTGTACATCATCCAAAAACACGCGCCCGACGCCTTGCGATTTGGAAGGCGGCGTGTATAAAGGCACTCCCGCGGCAAAAACGAACAAACCCGCGTGGTTCTGGATAATAAAATTTCGCAAACCGGATAAAGCCGGTTGCGCCGGAGAAACGCCAAGCCCCACCCGCCGTAAAAAGCAGGTACTGCCGCGATCTTCGTCCCATTCAGAACCGCACCCAGCGGCTTAATCGTTGCTGCTCAAAAGATCGATGTATTATGAGGAGGTCGAGATGGGTCAACCTAAAACCCTTTTTGACAAGATTTGGGAAAGCCATGTGGTCGACACGCAGGATGATGGTACCTGCCTGCTTTATATTGACCGTCATCTCGTCCACGAAGTGACCAGCCCGCAGGCCTTCGAAGGTCTGCGCAATTCGGGCCGCAAAGTGCGCCATCCGGAATTGACGCTTGCCGTGCCGGATCACAACGTTCCGACCTCTGACCGTTCCGAAGGCATCAAGGAAGAAGACAGCCGCATTCAGGTTGAAACCCTTGATCAGAACGCCAAGGATACCGGCATTCACTATTTCCCGATGAACGATCTCCGTCAGGGCATCGTGCACATTGTCGGCCCGGAAGAAGGTTTCACCCTTCCTGGCGTGACCATGGTTTGCGGTGACAGCCACACCTCGACCCACGGCGCATTCGGCGCACTTGCATTTGGCATCGGCACGTCAGAAGTTGAACACGTTCTGGCCACCCAGACGCTGGTTCAGAAACCGGCCAAAAACATGCTGGTCAAGGTCGAAGGCGATCTGCATCCGGGTGTGACCGCCAAGGACATCACCCTGGCGATCATCGGTCGCATCGGCACTGCTGGCGGTACAGGCTATGTCATCGAATATGCTGGCTCGGCCATTCGTTCGCTGTCGGTTGAAGGCCGCATGACGGTCTGCAACATGTCGATCGAAGGCGGCGCACGCGCAGGTCTGATCGCCCCGGACGAGAAAACCTTTGAATATATCAAGGGCCGCCCGATGGCCCCGAAAGGCGCCGCGTTCGAACAGGCTGTTGAATACTGGAAGACCCTGCCGTCTGACGAAGGCGCACATTACGACAAGATTGTCGAAATCGATGCCGCCGAAATCGTCCCGCAGGTTACCTGGGGCACCAGCCCGGAAGACGTCGTTCCGGTTACCGGCACCGTTCCGTTCCCGTCTGACGGCAAGGATGCCGGCAAGCAAAAGGCCATTGCCCGTTCGCTGGAATATATGGGTCTGACCGCCGGCACCCCGATCGAGGAAATCAAGATCGACCGCGTCTTTATCGGTTCTTGCACCAACGGTCGTATCGAAGACCTGCGTGCCGTTGCCGAAGTCGCCAAGGGCCGCAAGGTTGCCGAAACCGTCAATGCCATGATCGTTCCGGGCTCCGGCCTTGTGAAAGAACAGGCAGAGGCAGAAGGCCTGCACGAGATCTTCATCGAAGCAGGCTTTGACTGGCGTGAGCCGGGCTGCTCGATGTGTCTGGCGATGAACCCGGACCGTCTGGCCCCGGGCGAGCGTTGCGCTTCGACCTCGAACCGTAACTTCGAAGGCCGTCAGGGCCGTGGTGGTCGTACCCACCTCGTCAGCCCGGCCATGGCAGCTGCGGCTGCGATCACCGGTCATCTGACCGACATTCGCAAACTCGGTTAAGGAAGGTTCCCCATGGCCGATCACACATTGATCAATTTCCGCGAAAGTGCCCCTCGTCTGGGCCGCGCACCGGTGCTTGAGCACCTCCTGCCGCAACTGACCGGCATCAACCTGCCGGACTTCGTGGCCCAGGAACTCGACGCGACCGAAGAATTGATCGAAGCACTCGGTCTGGCCTGGGAAACTGGAAGCAAGGGATAAGATAATGGAAAAATTCACCAAGCTCACCGGTGTTGCAGCACCGCTGCCGATGATCAATGTCGATACCGACATGATCATTCCCAAACAGTTCCTCAAAACCATCAAACGTTCGGGCCTTGGCAAGAACCTGTTTGATGAAATGCGTTACGACGATAACGGCAACGAAATCCCGGATTTCGTTCTGAACAAACCGGCCTATCGCAATGCCAAGATCCTTGTATCGGGTGACAATTTCGGCTGTGGCTCGTCGCGCGAACACGCACCGTGGTCGCTGCTTGATTTCGGCATTCGCTGCGTGATCGCACCAAGCTTTGCCGACATTTTCTATAACAACTGCTTTAAGAACGGCATCCTTCCGATCCGTCTGCCGCAGGAAGATGTCGACAAACTGATGTCTGATGCCGAACGCGGTGCCAATGCCACCGTCACCGTTGATCTTGAAAATCAGGAAATCACCGGTCCGGACGGCGGCTGCATCAAGTTTGAAGTCGAAGAATTCCGCAAGCATTGCCTGCTGAATGGCCTCGACGACATTGGCCTGACCCTGCAGAAGGCCGATGCCATCAACGATTTCGAAGCCAAGCGCGCTGCATCGCAGCCCTGGCTGTCGCTGTAATTGCAAAAACGGGCGGCAACCATCGGTTTGCCGCCCGTTTTCTGATCGTTACGGGGTGAGCGGCCCCAAAAATATGGGAAGGAAGCATTTATGAGCACCACCAAAAAAGTACTGATGCTGCCGGGCGACGGAATTGGCCCGGAAGTCATGCGTCAGGTTCAGCGCGTCATGGACTGGATGGCGAAAAAGCGCAGCGTGAATTTCGAAATCACCGAAGGTCTGATCGGCGGCGCATCCATTGATGCCCACAAAAACCCGCTGACCGACGAAACGCTTGCGGATGCCATGGCAGCCGACGCTGTTCTGCTGGGTGCTGTTGGTGGTCCGAAATGGGACGACATGCCGTTCGACATCAAACCGGAACGTGGCTTGCTCAAAATCCGTAAGGAAATGGGCCTTTTTGCCAACCTGCGTCCGGCACTGGTGTTTGATGCCCTTGTCGGTGCATCGACGCTTAAAGAAGACGTCGTTAAGGGTCTTGATATCATGATCCTGCGTGAACTGACCGGTGGCATCTATTTCGGTCAGCCGCGCGGCATCGAAGAACGCGACGGTGTCCGTCACGGCTTCAACACGCTGGTCTATTCCGAACCGGAAGTCGAACGCATCGCACGCGTTGCCTTTGACATGGCAATGAAACGCAACAAGCGCCTGTGCTCTGTCGATAAGGCCAACGTTCTGGAATCCACCGTTCTGTGGCGCGAAGTTGTCGAACGTGTTGCCAAGGACTTCCCGGAAGTCGAACTGAGCCACATGTATGTTGATAACGCCGCCATGCAGCTCGTGCGCAACCCGAAACAGTTTGACGTGATGGTCACCACCAACATGTTTGGCGACATTCTTTCCGATTGTGCCGCCATGCTGACCGGGTCGCTTGGTATGCTGCCGTCTGCATCCCTTGGTGCGGCCGATGCAAACGGCGCGCGCAAGGCGCTTTACGAGCCGGTACACGGCTCCGCCCCGGACATCGCCGGTCAGGACATCGCCAACCCGCTGGCAACCATCCTGTCCTTCGCCATGATGCTGCGTTATTCGTTTGATATGGGCGATGATGCCACCCTGATCGAAGACGCCGTACAGAACGTCCTTAAGGGTGGCCTGCGTACCGCAGACATCATGCAGCCGGGCATGGCCAAGGTTTCGACCACGGTTATGGGTGAGTCGCTGATCAGCGAACTCGACAAGCTCGTCTGATCGTTTCCAACAATCCCGATATTAAAAAGGCCGGATAACTATCCGGCCTTTTTGCATTATTGGGCAATCTCGACGGCGTCGGCAAGAATGCCGGAAAACAGCGCCAGCTTGTCCGGGTTTCGGTGGACAAACAGATCGACAATCTTCCCGTCGCGTTCGGTCGCGCAGAGTGCGGTGGCCACAACGCCGTCCTCGGCCATAAGGATCCAGCATTGATCCTTGATCGTGACGCCAAAGATGCGCTCGCCCGGGCTGCGCTTGCCCCATACACCAAGAAAGAACCGCGACACATGATCGGCGCCAAACAGCGGATTGGCCGTCGCCAGCGCCTTACCGCCACCGTCGGAATGCAAAATCACATCAGGTGCCAGAAGATCTAACAACCGGCCAACGTCACTCGTCCCGATGGCCGTGACAAACGCATCCAGCCGATCCCGATCACAGGCCGTTGCATTCGGTTCGGGCGTCGCATCGCGATCACTGTCGCGCTGCATCTTGCGCCGGGCGCGGAACAGGATCTGACGGGTATTATTCGGCGTGCGTTCGATCAGGGGTGCGATATCGTCATGCATCCAATCAAAAACTTCATGCAGCACAAGTGCTACCCGCTCCACCGGGGCAAGACGTTCAAGCATCAACATATAAGCCTGCCCAAGGCCGTCCTGTTCGATCAGTTGCGTTTCGGCTTTGGGTTGTTCGGGCGGCAACCATGGTTCAGGCAGCCAGTGACCCACATAGTTTTCGCGCTGGCGGCGGGCTGATTTCAAAACATCGAGACAGATATTGCTGCACACCCGGACAAGCCAGCCGGTGGCGTCATTGATCGTTTCATGATCCTGATTGCGCCACCGCAACCAGACATCCTGAACCGCATCTTCGGCATCGGCGTGGCTGCCCAGCATACGATAAGCCAACGCGGTCAACCGTGCCCTGTGTTGTTCAAAAATCCGATCTGCCACAGACGTCCCACCAAACGCGTGAAGCGATACGGGGAAATCCCGTATCGCTGTGTGTCTCCGATTGTAAGGGGTTTTTACGCCTCCGTCAGGAAGCTTGCGACGATCATGCAAATTCATGCTGCGCGATACCCAACCGGTTCCATGCATTCATCGTGGCAATGATGCAGGTCAGCTCCGAAATCTCGGCTTCTTCGAAATGATCAAGAAGCACCCGATGGCATTTCGAAATCGTGACTTGGCATTCCGCCCGGGTCAGGCATTCGGCCCATGCCAGTGCCGCACGCTCTGCCTCGGTAAATCCTTCGGCACCCTGCCAAACCGGCAACATCGCAAGGTTGACCGGATCGCCGCCATGTTTGGCAAAGCTGTCAGAATGCATCCGAACGCAATAGGCACAGCCATTGATCTGCGATACCCGACATTCAATAAGATCACGCAGCACCGGCGCAATCAGCGGGTTTTCGCCAAGCTTGGTGGCAAGGTCAAATTGGGCCTGGAACAGTTTCGGGCTGACTTCATGAAAGGCAAAGCGGGACATGGCAATTCTCCTTGGTGACACGAGGAATAACGGGGAAAAATCCCCCTCTGCCCACAAGGACGAAACACGGGCAGCCCGCGTTACACGACACGCCCGCAAAATTCGAAATTTATGAAATCAGCAATCTGGGATTTCAGACGATGCCCGCATCCTCAAGTGCGCGGGCGACATTGTCATGCATCACCCATGTCCAGTCCTCACCATCACTTTGCGTTCCCTCGGCAAGGGTGAATATCGCCGCCAAATAATCACTGACATCACTCTTGCACATCGGAAGGTCTGCTGCGGCCGCAATCTTGGCGGCAAGCCGGCCATACTTCTTATTCCCAATACGGCATCCGAAATGCCCGACGGTCTCGGCCAGCTTCAGCCCGGTAATCTTGCGCCCCGGCGCTTTGGCGTGCGCACGCAGCATATCACGTTCGCAGCTCGACATTTCTATTTCGGCCAAGGCCCGGACATAGTCCTCAGGCCGTCCGATATGCGGGGCAAGTGCCGTGTCACCGCCTCTGGCGCGGGTCGCGTCATCCCGGTTGATCATTTCAAACATGTCGTTTCCTCCCGACTGAATGACCGGTATGTCGCTTTTCACATCTGTCGTGCCGGTCCATCACGCGATGTGGCTTGGTTAGAAGGCACGTCTTTGATCTTCTTTGTTTTGATTTTGATTTGCAGTCATGCGGTGCATTTCGCCGCAACAGGGTCGCACGGCTCTTTATTGAATATGGGAAGCAGCAAGCAGAAAACAAACAGGGCGGGAAACCATCGCTCCCCGCCCTCTATCATTGCGACCCTCAGGCATATTCAAAGCCCGGCTTGGTAAAGACGAACTGGCCGACCCGCATGCCGCCGCCGCCCTCGCCCGCATCAAAGGCATTGATGCATCCGGCCAGATAGAATTCCCACATGCGTTTGAATTCTTCGTCGTACTTTTCAGGGTCAAGTTCATCGGCGACTTTGCGGAACCGATCGCGCCACGCAATCAGTGTCTGGGCGTAATTGCGACCGGCATGGAAGTTTGAGGCCTCTACCGTCAGGTTGGCATTTTCGGCGGCCTCGATCACTTCATGCACCGCCGGAATGTACCCGCCCGGGAAGATATATTTATCAATCCATGGCGAGGTAAACTCAGCCCGCGGCTTGATGATGGTATGGATCACGGCCCGCCCGCCGGCCTTCAGAAGCTCACTGACCTTTTCGAAATAGGTTTTGAACTGATGGCGACCGACATGTTCAAACATGCCAACCGATACCACGCGGTCATACTTCCCGGCATTGGCATCGGCAAACAGCCGATAATCCAGCAGGTGGTAATCAAGCCCCGCCTTCATATTGCCGCCCATCTCCGAACGTTTTTCCTGCGCCCAGTTATATTGTTCGGTCGAAAGCGTGATGCCATGCACCTCTGCCCCGGTTTCACGGTGGATAAAGCGGCTTAAACCGCCCCAGCCGCAACCGATATCGACCACGCGCAGGCCCGGCTCATTGATCTTGAGACGCTGAGTGGTCAGGCTCATTTTGCGATGCTGGGCTTCTTCAAGGGTCTGGGCCCCATCATCCCAGAAGGCACATGAATATTGCATCTCCGGATCAAGGAACCGGGTGTAAAGATCATTGCCGATATCATAGTGATGGCGCACGCGGTGTGAGGCGGCCCTGACCGATGTGAACTGCCCGATCTGGAATTTCAGCGCCTGCAGCTTTTCAATAAAGCTGCCAAACCCGCTGGTCGAATGCCCGCCTTCGAAATTAAGACGCAGCACCTTGATCAGGTCCTCCATCTCGCAGTTCACAAGGTCGAACCCGCCATGCATGAAGGCTTCGCCAAAGCCCGGGTCCGGGCTCAGTGCCATTTTAAGTGTGTTGGTCCAATCCGGGACGGTCATACCCGCCCGCGGCTCTGATCCATCTCCCAGCACGATTTCGTGCTTGTCATCCACACGGAATACCAAGGTCCCGCGCGTGACATGTTCCCGAAAGAAATCGAGAACCTTTTTCTGTGTCCAATCCAAACTCATCGGGTACGTCATTGGCCGTCCTTTTGATAAAAGTCCGAATAGTGATCGCCCCATATGCAGCAATGCCGCATATCTGTAATGAACCCGTGATCAGGATCGTTTTGTCTGGCCGTCCGGAGGATCCTCAGGTGGTCACATTGGTGGCTTGGACGCCAACCAGGCAGAAATTCAGAAATCAACCTGGCAAGATGCAAAACGTTTCTGATTTCAGGTTCGCTACATGAACCCCTTTGGTAATTCTGCCAGATTTTTCTGCGATCTCAAGTAGTAATCATGATCACATTGGCAACGACATGCTTGCGCAATCGCCGAGAAACCCTTACATCTCGCCGCAGATTATCAGACATTACCCAAAGGCATGGTCGCTGCGTCATCCGTTGTCGCACGGGGTTTTCCCGTTCCGGCACCATTTTGATAACCATGCCGACAAGACTGAAAGAGGCACCCTGATGGGCTACAAAATCGCCGTTGTCGGCGCGACCGGAAATGTCGGGCGCGAGATGCTTAACACCCTTGCCGAACGCAAATTCCCGGCAGATGAAATCTTTGCGCTGGCATCGTCGAAATCCATCGGACGCACCGTGGGCTATGGCGAAGATGACGAGATCAGTGTTCTTGATGCCGCAACCTTTGATTTCTCAAAGGCCGATATCGCCCTGTTCTCGGCCGGTGGTGAAACCGCCAAGAAACTGGCCCCCAAGGCTGCCGAGGCAGGCTGCGTTGTCATCGACAATTCCAGCTATTGGCGCATGGAACCGGGTGTTCCGCTGGTCGTGCCCGAGGTCAATGGCGATGCGCTGGCCGGATACGCCAAAAAGAACATCATCGCCAACCCGAACTGCTCGACCATTCAGATGGTTCTGGCCCTTAAGCCGCTTCATGACATCGCAACGATCAAACGTATCGTTGTTGCGACCTATCAGTCGGTGTCGGGTGCCGGTCGTGCCGCCATGGACGAGTTGTTTAACCAGACCAAAGGCATCTATGTGAATGATCCGCCCAAGAAGGAGGAATTCACCAAACAGATCGCCTTTAACGTCATCCCGCATATCGACAATTTCATGGATGATGGTGCGACCCGCGAAGAATGGAAGATGTCGGTCGAGACCCGCAAAATTCTTGCGCCGGAAATCGCAGTCCACGCCACCTGCGTACGCGTCCCGGTCTTTGTCGGCCATGGCGAAGCGGTGAATATCGAGTTCGAAAAACCGATCACGGTCGAAGAAGCCCGCAAGGCGATGAAAAACTTCCCCGGTGTTTCGGTTGTCGACTACCGTCAGGACGAAGGCTATGTCACCCCGCAGGAAGTCCAGGGCGAGGACAATGTCTTTGTCTCGCGCGTGCGTAAGGATCCGACCGTCGCAAACGGCCTGTCACTGTGGTGTGTTGGCGACAACCTGCGCAAGGGTGCTGCCCTCAATGCCGTTCAGATTGCCGAAAAACTGGTCGCAGAATTCCTGCCGGAGAAATAATTCAAAGTCTGCATTCATTCACATAAGAAAGAACCCGCCTGAGAGGGCGGGTTCTTTTGTTTTTGCTAACCGTCGTGGACTGAACCACAAGTGATGAGCCTAATGTGTCATCAGAATATCGGCCTCAATCTCGGACAGGGTAGTTTTCCCCAGAAGTCCAAGATCACGGTGCAATTCGCTTTTCAGGATCTCAACTGCCTGACTGACGCCACGTTCCCCGTCAACCACCGCTGCGTATAAGAACGGCCGCCCGACAAATACAAATGCAGCCCCAAGGGCAAGTGCCTTAAGGATATCTGTCCCGCGCCTGAAGCCGCCATCGACCATAACCGGCATGTTGCCTGCAACCGACACTGCATTGGGTAAGACACGCATCGGCGAAACGGCTCCGTCAAGTTGCCGACCACCGTGGTTCGACAGGACGACGGCATCGCACCCAACTTTGGCAACTTCGCGTACATCAGCAGCAGCCAAAACCCCTTTGACAATCAGCTTACCCTGCCAATGATCTCGAATCAGGCGCAAATGGTCCCAATTCAGGTGATCTTTTCTGCCGAAATCACGCATGACATTGCGTGCCATGATCGGGGCACCGCGTGTCGCATAGGAATTTTCAAAATGTGGCATACCCTTTGTCATAAGGGTTCTCGCGAAAGTTCCCAAAACCCACCTAGGATGGGTGGCAAATTGCCACAGTGTTTTCGGGGTTAACCGCAAGGGTGTTGAAAACCCGGCTCTAAGGTTATTCTCGCGATTAGCCAGAACCGCGGTATCAACGGTCAAAACCAGCGTCTTGAAGCCGGTCCGCTTGACCCTGTCAACAAGAGCCAGGATTTTGTCGTCCTCGCCAGGAAGATAGGCCTGAAACCAGCTATCTGGATTGGCCTCATGAACCGCTTCCATCGGGGTCAATGATGATCCACTGAGCACCATCGGAATATTGTGGCTGGCCGCTGCACGGGTAAGCGCGTGATCACCGTCGTAGGCCATCAAGGCCGATATCCCCATCGGGGCAATACCAAACGGCGCGTCATAGGTCTTGCCCAGCAGATCGCACGAAATGGATCGCCCTGACACGCCCCGCAAAACCCTGGGCACAAAACCCCATTTGCCGAAAACATCCCGGTTGTCACGCAGCGACGAAGACGTTTCAGCAGCACTTGAGATATAGGTAAATAGAGGATGCGGGAGGCGGCTTTTTGCAGCCGCCTCAAAATCATCCAGACAAAGATATCTGCTCATTTTGCAGAATCATCTTCCGATTTCCGTTTGCGGATCACGCGCATGACAAGCGGTCCGACAATAACTGATACGGTAACGGCGATGATGATCTGGCTCGTGCCGTTCTGCCACAGTGTCGACCAGTCATTCCGGCCAATTCGAAGCGCAAGACGCAGGTTCTCTTCGGCAAAACTGCCAAGAATGAGACCGAGAACCACGGGCGGCAGCGGGAATTTCAGCTTGTCCATGAAATAACCGACCACCCCGAAGCCAAGCGTCAGGTAGACATCAAACATTCGTCCGTTGATGGAATACACACCGATAAAGACAAGTGCGATGATAATCGCGCCAAGCATCGGGCGCGGAAGACGCAAAACCTGAGCAAAGCTGTTGGTAGCAAGTGACCCGCCAAGGAATATCAGAAGGATTGCCCCGAACAGGAACTGCCACATAAAGCCGAAGACCAGGTCAGGATTGTCGCGGAACAACATCGGTCCGGGCTGCAAGCCGTGGATAAGCAAGCCGCCAAGCATAACAGCAGCAACAGACGTTCCCGGAACACCCAAAGTCAGGGCGGGGATCATGGCCGATGCGGTGTCGGCATTGTTCGCGGTTTCGGCCGCGGCAACGCCTTCTGGTTCGCCGTTACCCCACGCCTTGGGGTTTTTTGATGCCCGACGTGCTTCGTTATAGCTAAGGAACGCAGCCATAGAGCCACCTGCTCCGGGCAGGATACCGATCAGCACCCCGATCACACTGGAACGCAGCCATGTTTTCCAGAAACCAAGCATACTTGGGATGGCTTTCCAGATACTGCCAGTACCCAGATTAAACTTGCCCTTCACTGTCTCGAAATCAGCATTTTCCAGAAGATCAATTGCCGGCGGCAAGGCATAAAGCCCAACCAGCAAGACAACGATATTGATCCCGTCAAGCAGTTCAAGATGATCAAAGGTCAGTCGCTCGTAACCGGTGATCGTATCCGAACCGACAACGGAAACCGTGACACCGAAAGCGGCACTGATCAGCCCCTTGATCGGATCGCCGCCCAGAAGGAAGACAATTGACGACAGACCAAACACCGCGACCCAGAAAATCTCGGCAGGCCCGAAAAGCAGGGTCACCTTCGAGAGTGGCGGTGCCAGCAACATAAGAACAATTGCCGATGCAATTCCGCCGATGGCCGAAGAAACAACCGCGACCTGAAGCGCAAAACCCCCGCGGCCTGACTGCGCCATCGGGTAACCATCAAAACTGGTCGCAACAGCGGCCGGCGTGCCAGGAATGCGCAACAATACTGCCGGGATCGCCCCGCCATACATTGCGCCGTTATATATCCCGGCCATCATGCCAAGTGCGACCAACGGATCAAGGCCGAAGGTAAACGGGATCAAAACCGAAATCGCCATCGTGGCGCTCAGCCCCGGAAGTGCACCAACGCAAATCCCGGCGATAACGCCAACGACAACGGAAAGAACATTGGCCCAACCCAGAACATTCGGCAGAGCATCAATCAAATTCGCATACATAAAGGCTCTCCGGCGTCAGGACTGGAAGAATTCTGGCGGAAGGCTCTGGTTCATCAGAACCAGGAAGATCAATGCGATGCCGCCAACAAAAATCAGCGTCGCAAGGGCAATACCCTTGGGATTGCGATAGCCAAAAAGCCAGGCGACCGCAGGCAGCATGATTAATGTCGAGGTGTAAAAGCCGATTGTCGCAACAGCCAGAACGTAGAGTCCGACACAAAACACCACGAGCAGAAACCGCGGTAACGAGGAAAAGACCGGCTTGACCCCGATGGCCTCGCTCCGGATCAGATTACGCACAATCATCAACACCGAAAGCGCGATAATCGTGCTGAGCATCGCCACCGGCAACAATGCGCTCATTTCGGGCATGTCGGTAACTTTGGTGAGGAGCCACGCACAGGCAGCAATCATTACAACACCGGCAATGTTGTCAGGTTGCAATATGCGTGAACCGATTTGGTTCGTCATTTTGCTGGTCTCGACTGATTTGAACCCGAATGCTTGGTCATGTGGATCCGACGGGTAGTATTGATCCCGTCTGGTGCAAGACAAATGACGCAATTCAGGTCTGTTTTGGGAAATCGCCAAAGAGGCACATCGCACCTCTTTGGCTGTCATCGTGGAACCTTAATCTACCTCGAAGGATTACTTCCAGGGAGTGGTTTCCCAAACCGATTTGGCGAAGTCATACTGTTCCTGATTAAGCGCCTTGAAGTCGTCGCCAAGAGTCAGTTTCACCGGATTACCAGATGCAAGCATCGCCTTAGAGAACTCAGGATCATCATATGCCTTCTGGAAGGCATCCAGAAGTTTGCCACGTACATCTTCTGGTAGATTTAGCGGTGCGACAAAGCCACGAAGAGAACCGTTTACAACGTTTACTCCCTGCTCGGTAAAGGTCGGAATGTCATCTGCTAGGCTTGAACGCTCCTCGGTGGCAACACCAAGGATGTTGAGCTCTTCGCGGAAGCCGAGAACTTCCGAAAGGTTGAAGATGCCCATAGCAACATGACCACCCATCACAGCGGTACGTGCCGGTGCGGATCCCTTGAACGGCGCAATGGTGAATTCAGCACCGCTGCCATTTTGCAGGCGCATCAGGAAGAAGTGGTCATCCCCGCCCAGGCTCGACATGCCAACGGTGATTGCACCCGGATCTGCCTTGGCAGCAGTCATCAGCTTTTCCATGGTGTCGAGCTTGCTGTCCTTTGCAGTCACGATCACGTTCGGATCGTCAACGACGTTGGCAAGATAGGTGAAGCTGTCGGCGGAATAATCAGCCTTGCGGTCAAGCGTACGAGCCATCATGCCCGGCAGGTTGAAGGTGCCAAGCGTGTAGCCGTCCGGATCAGCATTGGCAACTTCGGTCACACCGATCTGGCCACTTGCGCCGGGCATGTTTTTGACAACAACCGTGGCACCATCAACCAGATAACGCTCAAGGAACGGTGCAACCGTACGTGCCATAACGTCGGTACCACCACCGGCGGAATAACCGACGATGATTTCGATTTTCTTTTCCGGATATTCTGCATGCGCGTTGGATGCAAAAGCAGCAACAAGGCACGCAGATGCAATAATCGTTTTGAATTTCATTTTGGTTTCCTCCCGATTGATTAATTCAACCCTACATCACGAATTTTTATTTATGAAAGTGAATATAAGTTCATTCTTTCAACAGTTTTTCTTATTTTATGATGCAGGCATTTTCGCTCTACATATGAGACATCATTGACATCTCTTGATCTTGGCACCCTGAACAATTCATAAATGCCAAATACTTAACGCACTTCAAACTCGAAATCAGGCTGATATGATCTCGACACCTGCGGCAGCCAGCGCCTTGTCGACCCAAGAACGGTCGTTGGTGCGTTCTTTAATCTGCTGCATCTGACGCTCTTCGGCGGCCTGCTTCGCCAAGGTGGCCTCAAGGACGGTTTCGGCGTCGTTGACCGGCACTGCCAAAACACCATCAGAATCACCCAGGACAAGATCACCGGCTTCAATGACCATGCCATCAATCGAGATGGTCGCGTTGATCTCACCTGGCCCGAACTTGTAAGGGCCGCGATGGGTAACCCCGACCGCATAAGTTGGCAGATTGACGCTTCTGAACGCATCAAGGTCGCGCAGGCTGCCATACAGAACAAAGCCGGCAACGCCGCGGTTGATCGCATGTGCGAGCATCAGCTCACCCATCAGCGCATTGTTCAGATCCCCCCCGCCATCAACAACGATGACGTCGCCGGGCTCTGCAATATCAATGGCCTTGTGCAGCATCAGATTGTCACCAGGACGGCATTTGACCGTAAGTGCCGGACCGGCAAGAACACCATCGGTGTGCATCGGACGCAGGTTGGTACCGCCCGCATATAGACGGCTCATGCAATCGCTAACATTGGCGACCGGCAAGACGCGGAACTTTTCCACCAGCTCTGCCGAGATTCTGTGTTTACGTGGAAAAATACGATTTCCGACAGTCATTCTGCTCACCCTTTCTCGAACAGTTTTGCATCTAAACCTGACGTCAACAGTCGGGCTGTTCCCGAAGCAAAAATCTCGGGATTGACGATGCGTTCTGCAGCAATTTTCTTGCCCGCCAGCAAATCAAGGATCCCCTCTACGGCCAGAAGACCAACCCGTCGACCGGCCGCCGCCGTAACCCCGCCGACATGCGGGGTGACAACAACTGTTCTCTCGTTCATCAGCGGGTTATCAGGCGACGGTGGTTCCTGCTCGAACGTATCAAGACCAGCACCGGCGATATGTCCGCTTTGTAGCGCCATCAGCAAATCGGTCTCACTGATCAGGCCGCCACGTGCGGTGTTTATCAGATAGCTTTGCGGCTTCATGATCTGCAGGCTTTGCGCGTTGATCATGTGCTGTGTCGCAGGCATCAACGGGCAATGCAGACTAACGATATCTGCGATGGCAAGAAGTTCGTCGACACTCGCTATCCGATGCACACCTTCTGCGGCAAATACGCTGTCCTGTGCCATCGGGTCATAGGCAACAACATTCAGTCCAAGTCCGCGTCCAAGGCGAGCCGTGTGCTGTGCAATGGCACCGAACCCGACCAAGCCAAGGGTTTTCCCGGCAATCTCTACGCCGAGGAAACCCGGCTTTTCCCAGCGCCCGTCGCGTAGGCCAGACACCAGCGGCACAATCTGTTTTACCGTCGCAAGCAGCAGGGCAATGGTATGTTCGGCGACCGAAAGGGCGTTTGCACCCGGCGCACGCACAACGGCAATCCCGCGCTCGGTTGCGGCATCGACATCAATGTTGTCAACACCCGCGCCGTGCTTGGAAATAACCTTGAGATCGGGGGCCGCATCCATGGCAAGCGCACCGAATTTTCCCATCCGAGATACAACGCCCTGGGGGCGGAACCGGGCAAGGTGATCGGTCAGCACGTCGTCTGTCGGGTAAGGCGGGGTATGAATACGATTAATATCAGCCTGCTCAATCAGTGCCGATGCTGCCGGATCCAGGTCCGGACCGGTGACGAGGATGTTTACAGGCTCGGTCATTGGCCCACTCCCTCGCACGGGCGTGGATAGAGGTCACCCTGCATGTTTCTTCCCTAATTTGATTCTTGTTTGTTTTGCCTTTTCGGCGTTAGGGAAGATTAACAATAGATTTTTTATATTACAGCGAATAATATTTCCGCATAAATTAAGAAAATCTGGTGCAATTTATGGATACTCGACAACTAAAGACATTGGTCGCCGTTTCAGAACAAGGTACCTTTGCCCGCGCTGCCGAAATCGTCCACCTCACGCCATCGGCTGTCAGCCAGCAAATGCAGGCGCTCGAACAGGAAATGGGTGTCAGCCTGTTTAACCGTGACACACGCCCACCGACGCTGAATGCACATGGCCTCCAATTGCTTGAAACCGCGCATTCCGTATTGCGCACTGTTGAAGAAACGCGAAGTGCCCTGCACGGTGAACGCAAAAGCGGAACGCTCAGCATCGGATCGGTGCGCACCAGTACCATCGGGCTTTTGCCAAAAGCCATCGTTTCGCTGCGCTCGACCTATCCCGATTTCCGCATCAATTTGCGTGTCGGTTTGTCGAGTTCCATGATTAGCGATGTTCAGGCCGGGCGCCTGGATATGGCGATCGTTGCCGAACATCTTGGTATTCCGCAAGGTATGGTCTGGCGACCGTTTATTCGCGAACCGCTTATCGTGATCGCCCCTCTTGGCACGCCCGATATGGATGCTCGCGAAATCCTCGAAACACTTCCGTTCGTGCGATTTCGCGCCAATGTTCCGCTGGCCCATCTGATTGATCTGGAACTCTCAAAGATGGGGATCGTTACAACCGACACCGCGGAGATCGATACGATCAGTGCCATTGTCGAATGTGTTGTTGCCGGGCTTGGAGCCACGGTTGTGCCCCACATTGCCGTTCAGGGGCATAATGAAAATCTTCTGATCCGGCCATTTGGTGATCCGCAAGTTTATCGCCAGATAGGGGTTGTACAGCGTATGGCATCAGCAAAGATGGACCTGATGAACCTGTTCCATGACGAGCTTGCAAGCCTTGCCGGTGAATTCGGTGTTCCGCGCGAAACATCAGCATAAGCAGTTCAACGAAAGAAGCCGTTCAAGGTTCTGACATCCCGTAAAACGGTTCGCACTGGTCAGGACCGCCAAAAGGCGCTAGGGAAAAAGAAGACAAATTTTCAAAATCAAAAAATGCCTGTTCGCCTTTTGGCAACGGATCAAAAAGTCCGGGGAATGAGATGGTCAAACGCACCCGCAAGGAAGCGGCCCGCCTCGATGAAGCCGCCCGCGCTGGCTGGCTTTATTACTGTGCTGGCAACACGCAAGATGAAATCGCCCAGAAGCTTGGCGTGTCACGCCCGACCGCACAGCGTCTGGTGTCTGCAGCCGTCAGTGAGGGGCTGGTAAAGGTTCGCCTTGATCACCCGATTGCGCGTTGCATGGAACTGGGCAAGGCGATCTGCGAGACCTATGGCATTGCCGGTTGTGATGTGGTGCCAACCGATCCGGCGGCACCCGATGCGATGTTTGGCATGGCGCAGGCCGCGGCAAACTATCTCGAACGTGCGCTGCATTCCACCGAGCCAAAGATCATTGCGCTTGGTACCGGGCGCGCCATGCGCGCCATGGTCGATGAAATCGGGCGTATTGATGCCTATCATCACAAGATCGTCTCCCTTGTAGGCACCATCGCCCATGACGGGGCGGCGAGTTTCTATGACGCGGTGACCGATCTTGCCGACCGCACCCGTGCGCCGCATTACCCGTTACCCATCCCGGTGATCATTGCCGATCCGCAGATGCGCGAACGCATGCAGCAACAGCCCCCGATGGACAATATCCTCAAACTCGCGCGCGAAGCTGACATCCGCTTTATCGGGGTCGGGCATCTGGGCGATGACGCACCGCTGCATATTGACGGCTTTATCTCGAAAGATGAGCTGGTGTCGCTGCGCGAAAGTGGCGGCATCGGCGAAGTGATCAGTTGGTCCTTTGATCAGGACGGCAATATCCTCGATCATCCGGTCAATCACTGTGTCACCAGCGCTCCGGCTGTCCAGCCAGCAACCAACACCATTGCGGTCGCCAAGGGTGCGAAAAAGGTTGCCGCGATTCGCGGTGCAATGCGTGGCCAATTGATTTCAACGCTGATTACCGACGAAGCCACTGCGGAAAGTTTGCTGCGCTAGCACGCGGCATTTTTCACCCACACAGCAATTAGTTCTGCGCCCTGCCCCCCATGTCGGCAGGGCGTTTCTTTGTGCGCCGCAAAAACGATTTTGTTTGACAAGCAATGGTGAAATTGAGTGAATGCTCACTACCTGAACAAATGATCAATGTGGGCAACCGAAGTTGCTCAGCGGGTAAATAGTCCTTTGGGAGGAAATATGAAACGCGTAATGGGAGTAGCGCTTTGTGCGCTGCTGGCAGGCGGTGTTGCACACGCCAATGCCGAAACGAAACTGACCATCGCTACCGTCAACAACGGTGACATGATCCGCATGCAGAAGCTGACGGATGATTTCACCTCCAAGAATCCTGACATTTCCCTTGAGTGGGTCACGCTCGAGGAAAACACCCTGCGTCAGCGCGTTACCACTGACATCGCCACCAAAGGCGGTCAGTATGACGTCATGACCATTGGTACCTACGAAGTGCCGATCTGGGCTGAAAAAGGCTGGCTCGCACCGCTCGATAATCTTGGCTCCGACTATGACGTCGATGACCTGATGCCTGCCATCCGCTCTGCCGTTTCCAACGATGGTCAGCTTTATGCTGCACCGTTCTACGGCGAAAGCTCGATGATGATGTACCGCACCGACCTGTTCGAAGCTGCCGGTATTGAAATCAACGGTCGCCTGACCTGGGACCAGACCCTTGAAATCGCCAAGAAGCTCCACAAGCCTGACGAAGGTGTCTATGGCATCTGCCTGCGTGGCAAGGCCGGTTGGGGTGAAAACATGGCGCTGATCACCACCATGGGCAATGCCTTTGGTGCACGCCTGTTCGACGAGAACTGGAACCCGACCTTCGACAGTGCCGAGTGGAAAAATGCCCTCGACATGTACACCAACGTCCTTGGTAACTACGGTCCTCCCGGTGCGACCTCGAACGGCTTTAACGAAAACCTTTCGCTGTTCAACTCCGGCAAGTGCGGCATGTGGATTGACGCCACCGTTGCTGCATCCTTCGTGACCAACCCCAAAGAATCCAAAGTTGCAGACAAGGTCGGCTTCACCGAAGCTCCGTGCGCTGTAACCTGCACCGGCGCCAACTGGCTCTGGGCTTGGAACCTTGGCATTCCGATGGGTTCCCAGAAAGTAGAAGCTGCTCAGAAGTTCATCTCCTGGGCGACCTCGAAAGCCTATCTGGAACTGGTTGCCTCCAAAGAAGGTTGGGCAAACGTACCGCCGGGCACCCGTATGTCGCTTTATCAGAACCCGAAATATCTTGAAGCGGCACCGTTCGCAGACGAGACCCTTCTGGCGATCGATAGCGCAGACCCGATCAACTCGACCCTGGAACCGAAGCCGTATGTTGGCGTTCAGTTCGCTGCAATCCCTGAATTCCAGGGTATCGGCACCACGGTCGGTCAGCAGTTCTCCGCAGCCCTTGCAGGTCAGATGAGTGTTGAAGAGGCCCTTTCGGCCGCTCAGTCCAGCACCGATCGCACCATGCGCAAGGCTGGTTACTACTGATACACTACCCAGACCGGACTTCCGTCCTTGATGCGATGTCCGGTCTGAACCTCCTTGACCTGAGAGAAACTTGGGTGGTGGTTGCAAAACACACCACCCTTTTTTTCCCTTAAAGACTAGGCTCAGGGCCTAAGGATCGAAACGACAATTTCGGGGAGCACATCATGTCGACACGGGCCTCGACCCTTACCGGGCGTATCATGTCCGCACCGTCGATCATCGTCCTGTTCTTGTGGATGGCCGTCCCGCTGGGCATGACGATTTACTTCTCCTTCCTGCGCTACAACCTGTTGTCGCCGGGAACGGAAGAGTGGATCGGTACACTTAACTACGAATTCTTCCTGACAGATCCGGCGTTCTTCGCGTCCCTTACCAACACCCTTTTGCTGGTCGGGTCTGTTCTGGTCATCACGGTGGTGGGTGGCATCCTTCTGGGTCTGATGCTTGATCAGCCGATCTTCGGGCGCGGTGTCTTGCGCCTTCTGGTGATTGCACCATTCTTCATCATGCCGACCGTGAATGCGCTGGTCTGGAAGAACCTTTTGATGGATCCGGTGTCAGGCATGTTTGCCTGGATCGCCAGCCTGTTCGGGTTGCCCGCGATTGACTGGTTCACCAATGCACCGCTGACCTCGATCATCATCATGGTGTCCTGGCAATGGTTGCCCTTTGCCGTTTTGATCCTGCTGACTGCCCTGCAATCGCTTGACCGCGATCAAAAAGAAGCCGCCCAGATGGACGGTGCCGGTCCGGTCGCGATCTTCTTTTATATCACCCTGCCGCACCTTAGCCGTGCGATCACGGTGGTTGTTCTGATCGAAACCATCTTCCTGCTTACCGTCTTTGCCGAGATCTTCGTCACCACTGGTGGTGGCCCGGGCCTGGCAACGACCAACATCGCCTTCCTCGTTTATACGCAGGCGCTGTTGCAGTTCGATGTTGGTGGCGCATCTGCCGGCGGCATTGTCGCGGTCATTCTGGCCAATATCGTGGCGATCTTCCTGATCCGCCTCATCGGCAAGAACCTGGACAAATAGGGGCACGACATGGAAAGCAAACAAACACCCCTTGGCTATGTCAGCTTCTCGGTCTTCGCGTGGATCGTGGGTCTTCTGATCTTCTTCCCGATCTTCTGGATGGTGCTGACCAGCTTCAAGACCGAACTCGAAGCGGTGTCCATCCCGCCGAGCTTCATCTCGTTCGACTGGACGCTTGAAAACTATGCCGAGGTCCAGCAACGCTCGAACTATTTCAAGTTCGCCATGAACTCGGTGATCCTCGCGGTCGGTTCCACCCTGGTCGGTCTGGTCTTTGCCGTGACCTGCGCATGGGCAATGGCCTTTAACCCGACCAAGCGGACCAAGGACGCCCTTCTGTGGATGCTGTCGACCAAGATGATGCCGCCGGTCGGCGTTCTGGTCCCGATCTATCTTGTGTTCCGCGATTGGGGACTGCTCGATACCCGCTTTGGTCTGATCATGGTTCTGTTCTTGATGAACCTGCCGATCATGGTCTGGATGCTCTACACCTACTTTAAGGAAATCCCGACCGACATCCTCGAAGCGGCCCGCATGGATGGCGCAACCCTGCCCAAGGAAATCATCTTTGTGCTGTTGCCCATGGCGGTTCCCGGCATCGCATCGACCATGCTGCTCAACATCATTCTGGCATGGAACGAAGCCTTCTGGACGCTCAACCTGACAACGTCCGATGCAGCCCCGCTGACGGCTTTCATCGCCTCCTATTCAAGCCCCGAGGGCCTGTTCTGGGCGAAGCTTTCAGCCGCATCGACGCTCGCGGTTGCCCCAATTCTCGTGATTGGCTGGTTCTCTCAGAAACAGCTGGTTCGTGGTCTGACATTCGGCGCGGTCAAGTAACCGCAGCCTGATAGCAATCTGGAAAGAAGGAACACCAAAATGGGTGCTATCCGACTGGAAAAAGTCAAGAAAACCTTCGGCACACTCGATGTTATTCCCGGTGTCGATCTTGATATCAATGACGGTGAATTCGTGGTTTTCGTCGGTCCGTCGGGCTGTGGCAAATCAACGCTTCTGCGACTGATTGCAGGCCTTGAAGACGTCACCGATGGCAAAATCCTGATCAACGGAACCGATGTCGCCAACGAGGCCCCGGCCAAACGCGGCCTGTCCATGGTCTTTCAGTCCTATGCGCTGTATCCGCATATGACCGTCTATAACAACATTGCGTTTGGCCTGAAAATGGCAGGTGAAAGCAAGGAAGTTATCGAAGAGAAAGTCCAGTCTGCGGCCAAGATCCTGAACCTGACCGACTATCTTGAACGTCGCCCGGGCGCACTATCGGGTGGTCAACGTCAACGTGTTGCCATTGGCCGCGCGATTGTCCGTAACCCGGCGGCCTTCCTGTTTGACGAACCGCTTTCCAACCTTGATGCGGCGCTGCGTGTGAACATGCGGCTCGAAATCACCGGTCTGCATCAGGAACTGAAAACCACCATGATCTACGTGACCCACGATCAGGTCGAAGCCATGACCATGGCCGACAAGATCGTGGTCCTTCAGGCGGGCCGTGTTGAACAGGTCGGCAAGCCGATGGAACTTTACAACAACCCGACAAACAAGTTTGTCGCAGGCTTTATCGGGTCACCGAAAATGAACTTCCTGGGCGGGGAGCTTGCCAAAAAATACGATTGCCACGAAATCGGCATTCGCCCGGAACACTTCGCGGTCAGCACCGAAAAGGGTGAAATTCCGGCAACCGTCAAGATCGCCGAACACCTTGGTGCCGAAACATATCTTCATGTCGAAGCCGACGGTCTCGGTCCGATGACGGTCCGTGCCACCGGGGAAATCCCGCTTGGCGAACATGACAAGATTTTCCTGACCCCGGAACAGGATCGCATCCATCGCTTTGATGCCCAAGGGCTGGCGCTGGCCAAATCCTGATACGTGCAAAAACCGGATCGCGATGTCCCACAAACATTGCGATCCCGTCTTACCAACCAAGCCACTTGTGAGTCCAAAATGTATCTGAAAAAGTTCGATCTTACCGGCCGTCGGGCCTATGTCACTGGCGGCGGTCGTGCCATCGGCCTGTCCTGCTGCGAAGCTCTGGCAGAGGCCGGCGCCCATGTCATCATCGGTGACATCAGCGAAGGTGTTGCCGAAGAAGGCCGCGATTACCTGAAATCCAAAGGTTACTCGGCTGATATCGACATCATGGATGTCACCAACACCGATCAGGTCCGTGCAAGTGCCGAAAAGATGGCCAAGCAGGGCGGCGTTGATATCCTGGTCAACAATGCCGGTATCGCACGTTCGGAAACCCCGGCAGAAACCGTCACCGACGAACATTGGCTCAATGTCATTGACGTCAACCTGAACGGCACCTTCTGGTGCTGCCGTGAATTCGGCAAGCAGATGCTTGAAAAGAAAAACGGCGTCATCGTCAATGTCGGTTCCATGTCTGGCTTCATCGTCAACAAGCCGCAGGAACAGGCCTATTACAATGCCTCCAAGGCAGCGGTCCATCACCTGACCAAGTCGCTGGCGGCCGAATGGGGCAACCGTGGCGTGCGCGTCAATGCCGTCGCACCGACCTATATCGCAACCCCGCTCAATGAATTCGTAAAATCCAAGCCGGAAATGTATGACGCATGGATCAACGGCACCCCGATGGCCCGTCTTGGCCTGACCGAAGAAATCGGATCGGTTGTTCTGTTCCTCGCATCTGATGCTTCCAGCCTGATGACCGGGTCCATCGTTCTGGCAGATGGGGGTTACACCTGCTGGTAAGGCCAGGTGAAACAATATGACCACATTGTCCTGAAGCTTTTGTGGTCAGCCAGTTCGACGGATAAACGGGGCGCGGATGTGGGACCTGCGCCCCGTTTACCTTATGGGTACACTGGATAGGGTCAGCAGCCATTAATTTGATTTGAATGGCAGACGTTAAATTTGCGAAATCCAAGGAAAAGTCCGCCGAGCGGGTTGGTATCCCGCGCAAGGATTTTGACGCAGGAGTTTGCAAATTTAACGCCTGTCCTAAGGATTAAACGGATTTGCACGGGCTACTTTGTCGCAAAACCTTGAAAGATGCATATCTTCCTGCGGCTTTGCTCCGCGTATCCACACAAATCTGTTTAACCATTTAAACCAAATTAATGGGTGCTGACCCTATATACTTTGAAAAGTCATTGGCGGGCATCACCTCGACCCCGCCCAGTCCCAGAAAGACCGCCAGCCGTTGCAGGTTTTCCATCAACGGCCCGGCAACATCGGCGGCCCTCACATGGTCTTCAAGATGCGCACTCTGCACTCTGAGCAACCCGGCCTGCCGATCTGATTTCAAATCCACCCGGGCAACAAACTCGCCATTTAACATGAATGGCAAAACGTAATAGCCGTATTGGCGTTTCTCGGCCGGAACATAAATCTCGATCCGGTAGTTGAAGCCAAAAATCCGCTCCACCCGATCACGTTCCCACATCACCGGATCAAACGGCACCATCAGGCATGTCGGCTTGGCACGTGACCGCGGATTAACCTTCGGGCACAGATAACCCGGCTGTTTCCAGCCTTCGACGTCGGCCTGCACCAACCGGCCCTCCTCGACCAGTCGCGCCAGACAGGCCTTGGTTTCATCGGTTGGCAGACGGAAATATTTGCGCAAATCAATCTCGGCGGCGACCCCCATGGCAGCAATCCCCTGACAGATCAGATCGCACATCGCATCCTGTCGATCCCGGTCGGGTTCGTGTGCTGCGTCGCCAATGATCCGATGCGGCAAATCATATTCGCGCTCAAAACTGCTGCGCCGTTTGCGCGCCATCACCTGTCCGCTCCAGAACAGGTATTCCATCGCGGTTTTGGTATTCGACCAGCCCCACCATTTCTCGCTGCTGCGCCCCTCGGTCTCAAGGGAACTGGCCGCGACCGCGCCCTCTTGGTCAATATGGCGCAGGATGTTGTCAATCAGATCGGGTTGTTCGCGCTGAACCCGCGCGATCCGTCCCCACGTCCCCATGCCCCGTTCGGCATCTCGCATCCGCCAACGATAAAGCGGATAATCCTCAACCGGGATCATCGATGCTTCATGGCCCCAATATTCAAAAAGCTTGCGCTGGCGCGCCGTTCCCCAGACCATTTCATCAAGCATCTTCGGGTCATAAACGCCCAACCGCGAGAAGATCGGCATGTAATGCGCCCGTGTCAGGACATTGACACTATCGACCTGCAACATATTGGTCGCGCGGATGGTTTTAAGGATCTGGCGCTTGGTCACATCCCAGTCAGGATTGGCGGCAAAGCCCTGCCCGACAAGTGCCAGATTACGCGCCTGTTTGGCAGATATCGAAACGGTCGGGGACGGGGTGGCAGCACTGTCAATCGGCATCAGGACACACTTGGAAAATCGAATAAAAACAGGTGCATGCTAACACAGGCTCCTGACAATTCTGGCAGGATGATTTTGCCGTCGTTCGTACGGACGAACTTGACCACGCATCACCGCCCTCATAGGCTTCAATCCTGATCGCGACAAAAGCGCCCCAACAAACAGGACAGCCCGAATGACCACCCCGCAAATCATGATTCTGGCCGTGCTGCTTGGCACCGTCGTGCTGTTTTTATGGGGGCGCTGGCGCCATGATATGGTGGCGATGGCATCCCTTCTGGTCTGTGTGGTTCTGGGGTTGGTTCCGACCGACGGTGCCTTTGTCGGATTTGGCCATCCCGCTGTGATCACGGTCGCCTGTATCCTGATCTTGTCTTCCGCCCTGCAAAGGTCAGGGGCGGTTGATACCCTGTCGCGCACCGTTCTGCCGCAATCGGCCGGGCCGTTTGTCACCATGGCAGCGCTCAGTCTTCTGGCCGCCATCCTCTCAGCCTTCATGAACAATGTCGGGGCACTGGCCCTTTTGATGCCGATTGCGCTTCAGATCGCCAACAAACAGGACCTGCCACCGGGCAAAATCCTGATGCCGCTTGCCTTTGGCTCAATCCTTGGCGGCATGACGACGCTTATCGGCACGCCCCCCAACCTGATCGTTTCGGGCTTTCGGGCCGAGGTAAACGGGGCAGGCTTTTCGATGTTTGATTACAGCCCGGTCGGCGTTGCCATCGCCCTTGCCGGACTGCTATTTGTCATTCTGCTGGGCCGCTTTCTGGTGCCGACCCGCCAACGCGCCGGGGCAGAAGGGTTCGAGACCGGATCCTATTTGACCGAGGCCCGCATCACCGAGGGCAGCAAGGCCATCGGCATGTTCATGCGCGACATCAATGACGAGCTTGAAAAGTCGGACGCGCAGGTGATCGGCCTGATCCGCAACGAACGCCGCATTCCGGCACCAAGCCCCTATCGCGAACTGCAACAAGACGACATTCTGCTGATCGAAGCCGAACCCGAAGGACTGGCAAGTGCCCTGTCTGGTCTTGAACTGACCCTTGAAGCCGAACTCCGCAGCGAAGAAGCCAACGCCGAACAAAAGGAAGAAGCCAAGGAACAGGTCCGCGCGCAAAAGGCGCAAAAGGCAGCCGAAAAATCCGGCGACGCACCAAAGGCTGACGCCGAAAAGGAAGACGCCTCCAAATCGGACAAGAAGGAGTCTGATACAAAGAAAGGAGCCCTTCAGTCCGACGATATCTCCCTGATCGAGGTCGTGGTCCTGCCAAACGCCTCCTTCATCGGGCGATCTGCGGCCGATATCCGCATTCGCAGCCGCTATGGCATCAACTTGCTGGCCCTGTCTCGTCAGGGACACCGTTCGATGTCACGCTTGCGCACCATGAAAATGCAGGCCGGGGACGTGCTTTTGATGCAAGGCACGCCTGCGGCCATTAACGAATTTGGCAATCGCCTGGGCTGCGCGCCGCTGGCCGAACGGTCGCTCAACTTGGGCGACAAGACACAGGCCCTTAAGGCCACCGCCATCATGGCCGTTGCGATTGCGCTTGCGGCCTTTGGCATCCTGCCTGCCGCCATTTCGTTCGCACTTGGCGTGCTTGCCACTTTGCTGGTGGGTGTGGTCTCGCCGCGCACACTTTATGACGCGGTCGACTGGCCGGTGGTGGTGTTGCTGGCCGCCCTGATCCCGGTCGCCAACGCCATGGAAAGTACCGGCAGTGCCGATCTGATTGCGCGCTTCCTGCTCGATACCGTCGCACAAAGAAGCGCGCCAGTTGCCCTTGCCCTGATCCTTATTGTCACCATGACGCTCTCGGATTTCATGAACAATGCCGCCACCGCCGCCGTCATGTGCCCGATTGCGATTGGCAGTGCCGCCCAACTCGATGCCAGCTCCGACCCGTTCCTGATGGCGGTTGCCATCGGCGCATCCTGCGCCTTCCTCACCCCCATCGGCCATCAGAACAACACCCTCATCCTCGGCCCCGGCGGCTTCCGCTTCAGCGACTACTGGCGCCTCGGCCTGCCGATTGAAATCATCGTTGTCGCTGTTGGGGTGCCGATGCTGCTGTGGGTCTGGCCGCTTTAGCAATCACGGCAGCAAATAAACCACAGGAAAACGCTGTCGAAAATATTTCCTACCAAAACTTATTCCATATAAGGTTGTATTAGATAAACACTCTATAGCCTTTGAGGTTAAGTTGCATGTCAAAGCCGGACTCACTACGCTTAACAGTCGAAATCAAGAACAAACGCCCAGTCCAGTTGCTTGAATTAACTGCATCTTTTTCCGCGTATGCAGAAGAGTACCAACGATTTGCGCAGTCAGCAGGCCACGATACCGCGGGCGAGAATGTACAGCTATATGTTCAGGAAATACGAACAGGTAGCATAATCGCCGACTTCATAAGTCTTGCAGAACAAGCATCAATAATTCTGGAGCATCGAGAAGTTTTAGCTGGCTTTGCCTCTCATCTTAGTGAAATCGCACACCACTATCTAGGCAACAAAAAGATTGAAAATTTCTCCGCTTCAAAACCGCAATTAAAAAACTATCTGAATATTTTCAAGCCCATCGCGAAAGACACAGGCTCCCAAATAAACAACATCGTTCAAGACGGTGGTGTAGTTATTCAACAGTTCAATATAACATCATCTGAAGCAGAGAAGCTGGTCAGAGCCGTTTCATATGATCTCGTTAAAAAGCCAATAGAAGACGAGCAGCGGTTTACCGATGAGGCCCTCACTGTTTACCAAGCACGAGATAATTCTGACTCCGGCAACATGGGCCGTATTGATCGTTTTTCGAGAAAGGCCCTAAAACTTCTGTTTGCTAACGACGAAGTACGTAACGAGGTTATGGAAACAGAAGAAAACGTTTTTCATCTCATCTTTATAGTGGATGGAAAGGTAATAATGTCGGAAAACACCCCAGTCGCTTACCATATTTCAAACGTTGTTGATGCTTTCGTCAAGCCGGAGTAGCTTGCAAAAATACCACGAAAAAAGGGCAGCCGATGGCTGCCCTTTTGAGTTTCAATTTGCTCACGTGGCTTAGCTGTCAAAACCAAGGTTCGGCACTTCAAGGCCATTGGCACGACAAGCCGAAATCAGGGTGTTGTTCAGAAGACACGCAATGGTCATCGGGCCGACACCGCCCGGAACCGGGGTGATGGCACCGGCGACTTTGGATGCGGTTTCAAACTCGACATCGCCGACCAGCTTCATTTTGCCTTCAGCACCTTCAACGCGGTTGATGCCAACATCAATCACGGTGGCACCCGGGGCGATCCAGTCACCCTTGATCATGTTCGGGCGGCCAACAGCGGCAACGACGATATCGGCACGGCGGACTTCCTCAGGCAGGTCGCGGGTACGCGAATGCGCGATGGTGACCGTGCAGCTTTCCTTGAGTAAAAGCTGCGCCATCGGCTTGCCAACGATGTTTGAACGGCCCACCACGACGGCACGTTTGCCCGACAGATCCCCAAGGGTGTCTTTGAGCAACATCAGGCAGCCATACGGCGTGCAAGGCGCGAAACCTTCGCCGCCCGTCGCCAGTGCGCCAGCATTTACAACGTGGAAGCCGTCAACATCCTTGGCCGGGTCAATGGCGGCCAGAATGGCCTGTTCGTTGATGTGCTTGGGCACTGGAAGCTGACACAGGATGCCATGAACATTTTCATCGGCATTCAGCTTGGCGATCAGGGCAAGAAGGTCTGCCTCGCTGGTTTCCGCCGGGAGCTTGTGCTCATAGGAATTCATGCCGCATTCAAGGGTCTGTTTGCCCTTGTTGCGGACATAGACCTGACTGGCGGGGTCTTCGCCGACCAGAATGACGGCCAGACCCGGTGTTACGCCATGTTCGGATTTAAGTTTCGACACTTCGGCTGTGATGTCGGTGCGCAGTTTGGCTGCGAATGCCTTGCCGTCGATGATTTTCGCGTCACTCATATGTCTGTCCGCCCCGTGAGTTGGGATATTTTCGCCATCAGCTCTTCGGGATTTCCGTCGATCAGCAGCGTTTTGGTGCGATCAGTTTGCCCGGAAACAATCCTGACCGACGATTTAGGACATTTGGCCGCTTTTGCCAAAAGTTTTATCAGCGCCTGATTGGCCTTGCCGTTTTCCGGCACGGCCGTCACCGACACCTTAAGCCACTGCTGCCCGTCAGCGTCGGCCACCACATCGCCAATCGCGTTCCGCGATGCCTTTGGTGTTAACCGAACAAACAGCCGAACCCCTGATGGCTCGGACCGTAACACGGGCGAGTGATCAGACATTGTCTAAATGAGACATTTTACTAGGCGAAATGAGACATCAATAGCCGACAAGCGCCATCCGGACATCGGTCTGGATCAGCATGTTGGCGAACTGCAAAATCAGGATCAGGATGATCGGCGAAATATCAATGCCGCCAAGATCGGGCATGATCCGCCGGATCGGGCGCAATACCGGTTCGGTAACCCGATACAGGAAATCACCAACCAAATAAACAAACCGGTTGCTGGTATTGATCACGTTGAACGCCACAAGCCATGACAGGATTGCAGATGCAATCAGCATGAAAATGTAGATTCCCACCACAGTGTCAATAAGCCAAAAAATCGCCAGCATCGCCGCTCCTTACAATCGCCGGGCGCACGGATGCTTTGGGCCCGGAAAGATGTTTGCACGCAGCAAAACCTAGTCGGCAATTGCCCCCAACGCAAGCACACAGCGTTGATTTTGCCGCAAATGAGGGGAAGTTTTCATCGCTTTGTGATCATGCTCACCAACCGGCTTGCCAAAACCCTTGCCAGAAACTGTCAGGAGATGTCAGGCGCACCCCGATTACAGCTTGCGGGTTCGCGTGCTCCACGGCCAGAATGCGCACGCCACAAGGAGGATTTAGCATGCAGAACCAAGATCACCTGCGCCACCAGCACCACCCGCGCTGCGGCTGGGCCCTGAGCCATGCCGACAAGCCGTTCTATGTCGATTATCACGACACGGAATGGGGTGTGCCGGTGCATGATGACCGACATTTCTTTGAAATGCTGATCCTTGAAGGGGCGCAGGCGGGCCTGAGTTGGCTGACCATTCTGGCACGGCGCGATACCTATCGCGCGGCTTATGACAATTTCGATGTGAACAAGGTCGCGGCCTATGACGCGGCCAAGCAGGAAGCCCTTCTGGCCGATCCCGGGATTATTCGAAATAAATTAAAAGTCGCGGCGTCTATTCAAAATGCGCAAACATTCATCGCCATCCAAAAAGAGTTCGGAAGCTTCGATTCCTACATCTGGTCATTTGTAGGAGGAATGCCTGTGATCAATCATTGGAAGAAGATGTCAGACGTACCGGTTTCGACCGACCTCAGTGACAAAATCTCCAAAGATCTGAAAAAACGCGGCATGAAATTTGTCGGCACCACGATCATCTATTCCTTCCTGCAGGCCACCGGTATCGTGATGGACCACACCAAGGATTGTTATCGCTATGCCGAGCTCTCCTAGTTCGGGGCCTGAGTAGAACCGCGCAGCAACAGGCTGGTTTGAAGAGTGATGGTTTTGCCCGGTTCATCGGACAGCGCCATTTCGGCAGCAAGCCTTCCTTTTTCCACCGAATCCTGATGCATGGTGGTGAGTGGCGGGTCGGTGCGTTCGCCAGCGACAATACCATCAATGCCAATGACCTTGAGATCGCCCGGCACGTTGCGCCCGATAGCACGCGCAGCGTCAATTGCGCCGATGGCAATCACGTCCGACATGGCGAGAATGCCGTTGATTTCGGGATGGTTTGACAGAAGCTCTGTCGTCATTTGCGCGCTTTGTTCGGACTGGTTGTCGCATTCGATATGCACAACATCACTTGCGGCAATTCCGGCGGCCTCAAGCGCCGCGTGATAGCCCGCCAGCCGTTCGCGCACCACCCGGTGGCTGGCCGCGCCCAGTCGGTTGGGGCTCATCGGGCCGAAATGATCGTGCTCGGTTGCCTGAAGCGACAAAATGGCGAATTTCGTGGCGCCGCAATCAAGTAAATGCTGGGCCGCATTTTTCGCCGCCGAGAAGTCATCGAGCACCACTGTGCCCGCCGCCCCGGCAATGTCGGTATCAATACTGATCAGTGGCTGATTGCGACGCTGGATGGCCGCGATGATGTCGTTATTATCGGAATAGCAATGCACTAGAAAGGCATCGACCGCAGCATTATTGACCGCCGCAATCGCCTGTTCGGGGTTTTCCGCCGAAATGATCATGACATTGACCCCATGGCGCGCGCATTCGCGCCCGATCCCGCGCAGCAATTCAATCGCCACCGGATCGGTAAAGGCATATTCAAGATTGTCAGGGAAAACGACACCCAGCGCGCCTGCCTTACCGGTGCGCAGCATGCGCGCCATCACATGCGGCCCGCGATAGCCCAGTTCGCGCGCGGCTTCGAAGATGCGTTCGCGGACTTCCGGGCGGACCAGATCAGGCTTGCCAAACGCATTGGAGGCTGTCCCTTGCGAAACCCCGGCCGCCTTGGCGACATCCAGAAGTTTTACGCGTTTTGCCATGCGTGCCTTATCCCCGAAGCTGTCGTGTGTGATCTTTACCCAGTTGAATTGCCGACACTATAGCCAGAACCAGCACGATACTACCAGAACGCATTACCACGTCAGGACACGATCACTTATCGGCTTTCGGGGCGGGTACTGCGGAAGGTCAGGTTGATCCGTGGTCCTACTTGCCGGGCGGTCTTTGGCAATTGATGCAGCCAGCAATGCTGGGTCGCGCCGGACATGATCAGGGCCGAGTTATGCGGCAAATCGATGCTGAGGCGATCACCGGTTTTCTTATGGCGGAAATGAAACCGGCGTTCCTGCCCGAAGGTCAGGCTGGCAATCACCGGGTTTTCGCCCAGCACTTCCTCATCATCGGCGTGCCAGGACACGCTGTCACGCCCATCACGATACTGGTTAAGCAACACGGTGTTAAACGACGCCCCTGCCAGTTCTTCGGCCAAGCTGCGCAAAGGGGCGACGATAGAGGGGAACGGACTTGCCGGGTGGTACACCCCGCTATAGCGATAGGCGACTTCGCCATACCATGCGGTCAGGCGCGGAACCGGAATTTCCTTGCCATGGAGTTTGGCGATTTCCTGTTGCCAGACGATGTTGCTTTGAAGCCGGGCAAAGGTTTTGTCGGCTTCATCAACATCCATGATGTCACGCAGCAACAACACTTCGCCATCAAAGGGCAAAAGGTTGCGTGGTGGTTCATTGGCAAACAGATCGCCGGTCATGGTTTTCCCCGGAATGCAGATTGCCAAAGACCTAGGATGAACGGCGCCGAAACTCAAGCCACAGTTTGCTTATATGTGCTTTGCCGCAACAGGTTCTAGCCGTTTACCAACGCCACACCGGCCTCATTGGCATAACGTTCGACATCCTCAACACTCAGCCCGGCCGCGCTATAAAGATTGATGGTTTCAAGTTCCAGATCGGTCTCGGAATCGGCCAATGATTGCAGGGATGTGGTCAGGCTGCGTTGGGAATCGAGCACATCAAGGAAGTCTGAAAGGCCCTGTACATAACGCACACGGGACTGTTCAAAGGCATCGCGATGATATTGCACCGATGCGATCAGGGAATCGCGCTGTGCCACCGCCCCGACATAGCCGTAGATCGCGCTTTCGACTTCTTCAATCGCGCTCAGAAGCGTCTGGCGGTAGGTGAGGAAGGCTTGTTCAGCCTCTTCCTCGGCAACGGTGATATTCGCACGCCGTTCGCCGCCATCATAAAGCGTCGCATCAATCAGTGCCCCAATGGCCGCCATGGCCGTTCGGACAATCGGCCCGGTGCCATAGCCGGTGACCCCAAGGGCAAGTGACCCATCAAGGGTCAATTCCGGATACAGCGTTGCGGTTTCCACCCCGATTTGCGAGGTCGCGGAAATCAGCGCCAGCTCGGCCGCACGGACATCTGGCCGACGGCGCAGCAAATCGGCCGGGATGCCAATTGGCGGGCTGCTTTGAAATTCGGGCAGTGGCGATGCATCAAGCAACAGATCACGATGGGTTCCCGGCTGTGCGCCGACCAGAATGGAGATCGCATTGATCGACCGGTCAATCGTGGTTTGCAGGATCGGAACTGTTGCCTCAAGATCGGCGACTTCGGCGCGTGCACGCGACAGATCAAGCTCGGAACCCAGGCCGGTTTGCAAACGGACCTGCACGATGTTGCTGGTCTGGCGTTGCAGATCAAGCGAGTCCCGCAAAAGGGCGAGACGCCGCTGCGCCCCGCGCAGTTCGATATAGTTGCGGATGATATCCGCAATCATCGTGCGATAGACGTCTTCACGCAGGTAAACCTGTTGCAGGTAATCTGCCTCGGCGACTTCTTCCTCGCGGGACTGACCGCCCCAGATATCGGCGGTCCAGGACAAATCAATGCCCGCGCCATAGCCCATATCGGTCACCTGATCGCCATTGGCGCGGCTGGAGGTCGACCGGCTGGCCGATCCGTTAACCGACGCGCCAACCTGCGGCCCATTGGCCCCGGCAACGCCACGTGCAGTCGCCGCAGCCGCACGGATGCGACTGATTGCGATCTGAAGATCGATATTGTTTTCGACCCCTTCATTAATCAGACCATTTAAAACCGGGTCAGTGGTGCTTTCCCACCAGCGGTCCTGTTTGCTTTGATTGGCGGCAATCACCGGGATTTCCGGGGTGTAGGCCCCGACAAGGTCGAAGTTCGGCGCGGTATAATCCGGCCCGACAGACTGACACCCGGCCAGTGCGACCAGAAGGGCAATTCCCGAAATCGCAGAAATGTGAGGATTATTCATATTACTTCGCACTTCCTTGCAGACCGCCACTTCCGGGCTCCGCCGCAACATGTGATGCCGCCTCGCCGTGATCGGGAATGGCTTCGGCGGCACGCAGTTGCGATTGCAGTTTCTTGCCGCCATCGGCACGGGCCGACACCAAGGGGGCGAGCAACAAATACAGCACCGGGGTCAGGAACAATGTAAAGACCGTGGCAAAGCCAAGACCGCCGAACACCACCCAACCGATGGCCGCACGCGCCTCTGCCCCGGCACCCGTGCCAAGGACAAGCGGCAAGCCACCCAGTACGGTGGAAATCATGGTCATCATGATCGGGCGCAAACGCACCATTGCGGCATCATGCACGGCATCGCGCACGGATTTACCGGCATCACGCAACTGATCGGCAAATTCGACAACCAGAATCCCGTTCTTGGCCATCAGCCCGACCAGCATCACCAACCCGATCTGGCTGTAGATATTGATCGAGGTGCCACTCAGCGCCAGCGCATAGATCGCAGCCGCCAGACCAAACGGCACGGTCAAAACCACCACAAGGGCGGAGGTAAAGCTTTCGAACTGGGCAGCCAGAACCAACAACACAACCAGAACGGCAATCAGGAAAGTGATCTGCACATCGTTGGCGGTTTCACCCAACGCTGCAGCATTACCCAGGAACAGGATACCGACACCGGGTGGCAGCAACTGATCGCCGACCGTGTTCACATCCGCGACCGCCTCGGCCAGGGTATAGCCCGGTGCCAGGTTGGCCGAAATGGTGACGGCGCGTTGCTGGCCTTCGCGTTCAAGTTCGGAGGCAACGGCTTCCTCGGTCAAGGTGATGACAGAAGACAGCGGCAGGATGCGGCCATTGGTACCGGTGACGAAAAGGTTTTCGAGGTCCGACGGGTCGTTGATGCTGCCCAGCGCACTGCGCAGCTTGATCGGGACGTTCTGGTCATCGACATTGATTTCGGTGACTTCATAACCCTCGATCATCGCACGCAGCGTGGTATCAAGTTCTTCGATCGGGATGCCGAGATCAAAGGCGCGCTTGCGATCAATATTGACCAGAAGCTGCGGCTGGGTGGTTTGATAGGATACCCGAAGGCCGGTGAGGCCGGGATAGTTTGCCTCGATCTCCTGCTGCATGGCGCGGGCATTTTCGGCAAGCGTGCGATAGCTTGTCCCGGTCAGGGCAAATTCAAGTCCCTCGCCCGTACCACCGCGCAAGCCGAGACTGTTGGGTTGCCAGACATAGGCCTGCACACCCGGTAGCGCATTAAGATCCCCACGGATGGATGCGGTAATTTCCTGTTGCGAGCGGGACCGTTCTTCCCACGGTTTTAGCGGGGCGATCACAAGGGCGCGGTTCGGATCCCACAGGCCGACAATGGTGTAGATGTTATAGGCATCACCGGCCTCGACCACCGGGCGCAGGATATCTTCAACCGCCTCGACCTGACGGTCCATATAGTCGATGCCGACCCCGTCCGGGCCCCGCATGGAAACAAGAATACGTCCGCGATCCTCATCGGGCAGCAATTCCTGCGTCACATTGGTATAGACGCCAAAGGCAAGCCCACCGGCAACGACACAAATCATTACCGTAATGATCGGGCTGCCAAGGGCGGCTTCGAGAATGCGGCGATAAATCCCGGCACAGAAAAAGCCGAAACGTTCCAGCATGTTGGGGGCATCATCGACCTTACCATCATGCGGATCGATATGTTTCAGGCGCGATGCCAGCATCGGACACAGCGACAGTGCGACAAAGGATGACACCACCACCGCAAAGGCCAGCACAAAACCGAATTCACGGAACAGACGCCCGGCCGTGCTTGGCAGGAAAGAAATCGGAACGAACACCGAAATCAGTGTCAGCGTCGTGGCGATCACGGCAAAGAACACCTGGCGCGAGCCAAGCACTGCGGCGGCCATCGACCCAAGCCCCTGATGACGGCGGCGCTGGATATTTTCGAGCACAACAATCGCGTCATCGACAATCATGCCGGTTGCGAGAACCAGTGCCAAAAGGGTCAGGATGTTGATCGAAAAGCCCATCGCCCAGATGGCGGCAACCGTGCCGATCAGGGCAATCGGAATGGTGATGGTCGGGATCAGCGTCGCGGTAAAGGATCTGAGGAACAGATAAAGCACCCCGATCACAATCGCGATGGCAAGACCGAGACTAAAGATCACTTCCCACAGCGCGCCTTCGATAAAGACCGCATCATCGGAGTTCACGAAAACATCAAGATCGTCATATTGATCGTTAAGACGTTCAACGACATCGCGCACGCCATTGGAAATCGCAATGGTGTTGGATTGTGCCTGTCGGGTAATACTCAGCCCGATCACGGTGCGACCATTGAGGCGTACATAGGACGTCGCATCATCCGGGCCGTAATAGATATCGGCAACGTCGCCCATCTGGACACCGTCGCGCACCAGCATCTGGTTCAGTCTGTCAACTTCCCAGACGGATGCATCGGCACGGACAAACAGTTTCTGATCGGATGATTCAAAACTGCCGGCGGGAATATCAAACTGGGCGGTGCGCAGAAGGTCGGCGACATCCTGAACCGACAGGCCATAACTTGCCATGCGCAGCGGGTCGATGCGCACATGCAAAACACGTTCGCGATCCCCGTTGACCCCGACCTCGGCCACGCCGGGCACAGACAGCAAGGACGGGCTGATCTGGTCTTCGACGATGTTGGCGAGTTCTTCCTCGGTCAGGCTGTTGCTGACAACCGCAATGCGCATGATCGCACTGGCATCGGCATCGGCCTTGACCACGCGGACGTTTTCCACCCCGTCGGGCAGGCTGCGTTCCGCACGGCTGATGGCTTCGCGGATGTCACTGGCGGCATCGTTGATTTCAACATCGGGGTAGAATTCGATGCGAATGCGGGCGTTGGCTTCTTCGCTTTGCGAACTGATTTCCTTGATGCCACTGACACGCGATGCCGCACTTTCGATGATCCCGGTAACTTCGGAATCGACCGTTTCCGGCGATGCGCCGTCATAGTCCGCGGTCACCGTAATGGTTGGGCGGTCAACGTTGGGCAGTTCGCGAATTTCGACACCCAGCATCGCGGCAAGACCGGCCAGGATGATCAGCATCGACACCACACTGATCAGAACAGGGCGGCGGATACTTAGCGACGCAAGGTCGTTATGATCGTGATTTTCGCTTCCTGTCGTCATGATCAGGACCCCTCGCCAGCGCCTTCGCGGGTGGCAACGCCGCCCGCATCAGACGGCGCATTTTCAGGCGCGGGGTTATCACCGCGAATGGTTGCCGAAACAGTCCGGCCCGGACGCAGACGCAAGACACCCTCGACCACGACCAGATCGCCCTCGGCAATACCGCCATCCAGAAGGATCCGGCCATTGGTGCGTTTCACAACACGGACGGGAACGCGCGAGACCTTGTCTTCATCATCAATCCGCCAGACATAGGTGCCTTCATCACCCCAAAGCACCGAGATTTCGGCAACTGCGGGATATTGTTTGCCTTCGATGTCGACATAAACCGCAAAGGACATCCCGGCGAGCAAGCGACTATTGGGGTTTGGCACCCGGGCGCGCACAGCAAAGGTGCGGCTTTCGGGATCGATACGGCTGCCAATAGATTCAACCACACCGGTGAATTCTTCGCCCGGCAGGCTCCAGGTTTCAACCCGGACCGACTGGCCGGGACGGACATTGTCAAACCGGGTTTCGGCAACTTCGAAATCGACCAGAATGCTATCGATGTTATCAAGCGTCACGATGGCGGTGGAACTGTCAACACGGTCGCCGGCCTCGACCTGCGGGATGCCGACGATGCCATCAAACGGGGCCAGAATGGTGCGATCGGCCAAATTGACCTCTGCCTGATCAAGGGCGATGCGGGCCTCGGCCAGGGCGGTGCGGGCACTGTCGACTTCGCTTTCGGCAACGGCACCCAGCGGACGGGCCTTTTCATAGCGGGCAAGAAGTTGTTCGGCATCGCGGGCCTGAACAGCGGCAAGATCGCGGGCAAGGCGTTCGCGATCAGAGTCCAGAATGACAAGAACCTGTCCTTTGGTCACCTTGTCACCGGCGCGCACAAGCACATCTGCAACTTCGCCCGACACCGCCGGATAGATTGAAACACCCAGGGCCGATTTGCCCGTGCCGACCGCTTCGACAACGGTCTTTTCATCCATCAGGCTGGCATATTCGGCAATCACCGGAAGACTGCGTTCGCCGCCACCGCGCTGCCCGGTGCTTGTGGGTTGCGCATCGGGCGCGATCAACGCCGTGATGTCGTCTTTGGCAAAGATATAGGCAGAGGCCGCAACAACAATCAGTGCAACACCTGCGATCAGAAGCGTTGATTTACGCGCCATTACATTGATACTTCCAAGTCGGGCTGACCAAACAACCTTACTGCAAATGACACTGTTCCCGCGCCGGGAAAGTGCCGGTATTTCAATTCAGTACCGAATAGTAGGCTTTATGCTTTTGATGAAATACCGTTGCCCCGAACGATATTGCAACCCGCCAGTGAGAACCACACAAAAAGTGTATCAGAAACGTCGCAGTTTGTATCTTAACTGCTGACAATTCCTGCGTTTTGCGCCGATAGCACTGAGCAAATGCATTAGGCCTGCACACCCTCTATACGGTGTGCAGGCCTTTGTTGTTCAATTTTGAATTTCAGCAACGAAACCGCGGGCTGATGCCGACAAATCAGGCGGCACCGCGCTGTTGCGTTTGCGGGAAGACCACCAGATTATCATCGTGCCATATGGTGGTGTCTTCGGCGTTGTCGTCAGCGGCATCTGCGTCTTCGTTGCCAGCCGCAGACGCCACCGCACGGTCAAGGGATGCTGTGAGTTCGGTCACATTTCGATCAACCTCGTCGGCACGACGGTTAAGATCAAGGCTGAGCTTGCGGGTGACTTCGATGTCTTCGGATACCGCACCGATGGCGGTCGCAACATTGCGCACCGCATCGCCGGCAAGGGCGATGGCACCGGTAATTTCCTCGGTCTCGCGGCGTTGATGTTCAACATCGCCTGCGACCTCTTCGGAAATTGACATCATCGACCGCACCGTGACGCCGACATCCTCCATGGAGGCAACACACCGATCCGTAACAGCGCCCATGGCGTTGACATGTTCGGTGATCTGTTCGGTTGCGCGTTCGGTCTGGCTGGCAAGGTTTTTGACCTCTGCCGCGACAACGGCAAAGCCCTTGCCAGCATCCCCCGCACGGGCGGCCTCGATGGTGGCATTCAGAGCCAGCATGTTGGTCTGTCCGGCAATGCCCCGGATCAGGTCGACAATCTGTTCGATGCTGGTGGCGACTTCGCGCAGATCATCGACTGCCTTTGCCGATTCCTCGGTGGAGCCGACAGCACTTTGGGCGATTTCACGTTGATGTTCGACGCGATTGGCGATTGAGACGATGGCTTCGCGCAGACGGTTGGCTGCATCGCCGATGGCATTGGAATGTGACTGGCTGTCATGTGCGGCACTGGTTGCGGTTTCGGTTTGACCGGTGACGCGTTCGGCGGCGGCGGCGACTTCGACCACGGCTTCGCGCATGCGGGTCACCTGATGATTGACCGATTTGACAAGACCGGTGGTCTCGCCCTCAATCGTTTCGGCCATTGCACCTAGCGATGCACGACGTTTTTCTTCTTCGATGCGCTGAAGGGTGATGCGTTCCTCGGCCATTTTTTCGATCTTGAGCGCGTTTTCGCGGAAGATCGCAACGGTGCGCGACATCGCGCCGAATTCATCGCGGCGCTTGATATCGGCAAGCGCGATATCAGTGTCGTTTTCACTCAGCCTCGTCATGTCACCATTCACCCGGCGCAGCGGACGCAGGATGCTCATCGCGATACCAAGGGCAAGGGCGACGGCAATCAGAACCCCGATGGCGGCAACCACGATGTTGGTAAGGGCCGAGTTTTCAGACTGATTATGGGCGGCCTCGACTAGGGCGGTTTGATTGGTCATGGCGTCTGTTCGGATATTCTGGGTGATGGTCTGGACTTCACGGACGGCCGATTTGAAGTCGTCCATCGATTGACGGAACCCGGCGATGGAGGCTTCGAGCTGGTTCGCACCCTGTTTTAGCAAATCATTGTCGCGGATCGCGTAGGAGAACAGCTTTTTCTCGTTCCGGGTCAGACCGTCAAAGGACGCTTTGATTTCTTCCTGAAGATCGGTCAGGGCCGAGGTCTGCGTGCGGGCGGCATCAAGTGAGTCCGCGGTGCGCAGGATCGGGAATTGCAGGGAATTGACGATGGCCGCCAAGTTGGCCGCGCCAAGCTTGTCTGCGTATTTCTCTGCGATCACCGGATCGCGTTTGGCGATGAAATCTTCAAGCTGGCTTGCGGATTTGCCAAGCTGATTGGCACCAAGCAGCATGGTTTCCGATGCTGCCGACAGGTTTTCCGCCCGCAGCACAAGCGGTTCCAGCGTTGCGATGTAATCAGCACTGAGGCTTTCAAGCGCATCTGCACGGCCCGTATCGCCATTTTGACGCAGCTGGGTCACAAGGGTGGCACCGCTTTGCTCGGCGGCCTGGCGCATGGTGGTGATGCCTTCGCGGTCAAGCGGATCAACCGTCTGGGCAAACAACAGGACCTGGTTGGAAAGACGTTCCAGACGCAGTGCATAGTCATTGGCAAGCCCGACCAGACCAGTACTTTTGGCAATGCGGTCTGCATGTGCGCCAAAGCCCAGAAGATATGTTGATGACAGGGCAGACAGGCCAACCAGCAGAACAACCAGAACAAAGAAACCGGCGAAGATGCGCGATCCGATACGAATGCGATCAAGAAACATGGGACATCCAAACAGCAAAATTTACGTTTGGCGCGATTCATACATGTGTGCAGGGCGCGGTTTTGTAACAGTTGGATGAAACCCGCATTTGTCGATCAAACAAGGTGCCGGATGGTGATTTGCGCTGCGCAAAACAACATTCCGGCCACCCGAAAATGTTCATATGAACATCGCATTATACAATTGGACGAAGGTCATTATCCGTTTCGAAGGGCTTCAAACCGGCAGATTTCCGAAAATCGACCGCGACTCGACCCTCCGCCGCAAGGTTACGCAGGTGTCCGGTGATTTTTTGGAATGATGCCAACTAAAATGTCACGATGACAATATTGTACAAGCTGGCACCCGGCCTTGGCGCTATAATGGCCTTATGAACAGTGCTGCGCGACAGAACACGGCAGCCCAGCGTCGCCAGACGTCATCGCGACCGGCGACCGGCCGCCCCCGCGAGATTGCCCGCCACTGGCGAGCAGCCGACGGCATTGATATGTTCGAAGCCGATTACAAGAATTTCTCTTTCCCAAAACACAGCCACGATTATTACGCCTTTGGCACTGTCTTGAACGGGGCGGAGCGGTTTACCACCCGCGGGACAAATTACGTCGCCGCCCGTGGGCAGCTTTTGATGATGAACCCGATGCAGGTGCATGATGGTAGCCCGGCATCCGATGATGGCTATCAATACCAGATCATGTTCATCGATCCGAAGGTGTTTGGCGATCTGGTGACGGAGCTTTCGCCCAAAAACAGCGGCCTGCCGTTTTTCGGATCCTGTGTCGTCAACGACCCGGAATTGCATTTGCAACTGCAAGGCCTGCACCGCCTGTTTCGCCCGAATGACGATGGTAGCAACGGCAGCAACAGCTTGTTGGAACGCGACAGTCAGCTTCTTTACAGTGCTGCCCGCCTTGCACTGCGCCATGCCGATGCCCCGCCTTATCTCTATCAGCCGGGGTCAGAGGACAAACGTGTTCGGGCGGTGATTGACTATATGGCAGCGCACTTGGATGCGAACATATCGCTTGATGATCTTGCGATGATTACCGGGCTCAGCCGGTTTCATTTGCTGCGCGTGTTTCGCGCCGCAACCGGGCTTCCACCGCATACCTATTTCAACCACATGCGGTTACGGCGTGCCAAGCGGCTGCTGTTTGACGGGGCAAGCATTGCCGATGCGGCGGCGGCCACCGGCTTTGCCGATCAAAGTCATCTGAACCGGCATTTCAAGGCGATGTGGGGCGTCAGCCCCGGTGCGTTTATCGCAAGTCTTGATCCCTAATCGGGCACAAAGCCGACGTCGCCTGCCCATCAGACCAATGGCATGGGCAGGCGACATCAGTTGTATTTACGCGCCAGCGCCGCGACGCTTCATCGCATCGACCACCAAACACAGTTCTTCGAACAGGACCTGTGCGGCGATATGGGCGGTGTTGGTGGTGGCATCATATTGCGGGGCGACTTCGACAACGTCGGCACCGACAAAATCAAGGCCCTTGAGCCCGCGTAAAATCGCCAGTGCCTCGCGCGAGGTGAGGCCACCGACTTCCGGCGTGCCGGTGCCTGGTGCGAAGGACGGGTCCAGGCAGTCCACATCAAAGGACAGATAAACCGGGCCATCGCCAACCACTTCGCGGGCCTTGGCGATCACGGCATCAATGCCCATTTTCGGTACTTCTTCGGCGTGGATCACGGTCATGCCGCTGTCATAGGAAAATTCCCAAACATATTCTGACGCGCCGCGAATACCGATCTGAATGGTGCGTTCCGGATCAAGCACGCCATCCATCACCGCCTCGCGGAACGGGCCGCCATGATGGAAACGCGACCCGTCATAGGCACCGCAGGTATCGCAATGGGCATCAAGATGGATCATGCCAACGGGGCGATCCTTACCCACCGCCTTCTGGATCGAATAGCTGATCGAATGATCACCGCCGACCGCAATCGGAATAACGCCTGCGCCGACAATCTTGCTGAAATAGGCCTCGATATCTTCGTGGCAGCTTTCAAGCGAATAGCGGCTTCTGAACGGGACATCGCCAATATCGGCAATGCGCGCCATGGCACCGGGCACCATACGCAGGACATGTTCATACGGCCCGATGCGTTCGATATTACGCACCGCGCGTGGGCCCAGACGGGCACCGGCACGGTTGCTGACACCAAGATCCATCGGCACGCCAACGAGTGCGATGTCGAGGTCTGCAAAATTATCTTTCTCGGCATCGGCGGCAAATGGCGCATCGAGGAAAGTCGGCACCCCGGCAAACGGCCATTTGCGCCCGCCACTTTCTGAAAACTGCGATGCCGCCACTTCGCGGAAATGCGGATCAAAGATGTCGGCACCCTTGGCGTTGCCGTATTTTTCACGCAGTTTTGTAAGCTTGTCGTCGGTGAACATGGGACCTCCTGAAGTGGCACATCGGTTCGATACGATCTGAACCAATGGCCGGATGTTTTTGTTGGCCCGATCAGATCAAATTGCGCGGCCGTTAAAAATCACGTATCTCTGAACTTTACTTTGGTAATTCCCAAAGTAATGACCGCTTACCCATGGACCCCGCCCGATGATCACGGAACAGGCCGATCTCAAGCTTTTGCGCATCTTCCTGACCATTGTTGAGGCCGGGGGATTTGCCGCGGCTCAAAGTGATCTCAATCTGTCACTTTCAACAATTTCAAGCTATGTCACCGCCCTTGAAACACGGCTGGGCTTTACGCTTTGCAAACGCGGGCGGGGTGGTTTTGCCCTGACACGCGAAGGCCAGGTGGTGTTTGAAGAAGCCCACCGGCTTTTCAAATCGGTCGCGCAATATGAAACCAAGATGCGGGCGTTGCGTGACAAGCTGAGCGGCACACTGACCATCGGGCTTACCGATAATACCATAACCGATCCGGGGGCGCGGCGGATCGAAAAGACCATCGCGCGGTTTATGGAACGCGCACCGGATGTGACGCTAAATGTCGTGACCTTTCCGCCCAATGACCTGCTGCGCGAAGTGGTGACCGACAATATCCAGATCGGTATTTGCAGCTTTCCAAAGACCGTGCTGGGTCTGCGCTATATCCCGCTTTATGACGAGATCCACCGGTTTTATTGCGGATCAGACCATCCGCTTTTTGCGCTGGATGATGCGGACATCGATATTGATGAAATCCGGCGCTATCGCCTGATCGGGCGCAAATCATGGCTGGGTCGGGATTTGAAGGAATTCGCGATTTCCCGCCCGCATGCCACCGTCTCGGACATGGAGGCCGAGGCACGCCTGATCCTGTCAGGCGCATTTTTGGGCTATCTGCCCGAACATTACGCCAGGCAGTTTGTCGAGGCCGGGCGCATGCGCATGGTCCTGCCCGATCGGTTGAAGGTCAAAGTCACCTTTCAGGCAAGCCTTGATGACAGCAAACAACCCGATCCGATCACCAAGCTGTTCCTTGATATGCTGATCGCCGATTTCGCCACCGCCCCGGCCTGAGCCGCAGGCCCAAAACCGGCAGCAACAACCGATAGCAATATCGTCCAATACCGCCTATTTGATATCGGGCAGTATGGCGCCTGAAATGATGGCTCCTCGCCCACCCGTTTACGCCCATGAAAGTGCAGGTCGCCAAAACGAACCGGCACCAACAACCACAGGAAACGTCGGAAATGTCACGCCCCGGACAGACCGAAAGTCAGACCGAGAACCAGACCCAAAACCAGCCCCATACCCAGACCGGGCATTTCGACGCGGACACCATCCGGCGCGGTGCCCTTGCCTGCCTGCCGCTTTTGCCCAGCACCATCATCTTTGGTGCGGTGCTTGGTGTGCTGGCCGCACAGCGCGGCTTGTCACTTGGCGAGCTGTTGTTCATGAGCCTGGCGGTGTTTGCTGGATCGGCACAGTTCGTGTCGGTCGATCTTTGGCGCGAAACCATTCCGAGTGCGACCATCATCATCGCAACGGCAGTGATCAATATGCGCTATATCCTGATCGGGGCGTCGCTGCGCCCGGTGTTTCGCGGTCGCCCGCTGTGGGTCAAGGTGACCGGTATGCATATGGTCGCCGATGAAAACTGGGCCGTGTCCATGACGCAAAAGGATCTGGCCAATCCGGGCTTTTTGCTGGGCGGCGGGATTTTCCTGGGGGTGGTCTGGGCGACCGGCAATACGGTGGGCTACCTTCTGGGTGGGGGCATTCCCGATCCGGAAGTCTATGCGCTTGATTTCGCCTTCACCGCCGTCTTTGCCGCGCTGACCATTGGCATGTGGAAGGGCAAGGTTGACCTTTTGCCATGGATTGCCGCCGCGATCGGATCCGTCATTGGCCACTACACCCTGCCCGGCACCTGGTCGATCCTGGCCGGTGCGGGTGCGGGTGTCCTTGTCGCCGCCCTGACATGGCGCGAAGACATGGATGATGACAGCCTTGAGGCCGAGTTTGCCGTGGAGGGCCGCGATGCCTATGGCGCGCCCGAAGGCATCGCCAACAGCACATCCGTCAAACCTGCGACGGAGACGGGCCAATGACCCAATTCCCTGATCTGACAAGTTTCAGCTTCGAGGCCGTTCTGACCATCCTTGGCATGGCGGCGGTGACCTATGGCATGCGTCTGGGTGGGCTTTTGATGGCCGATCGTTTGCCGCAACATGGCCGCTGGGCGCATGTGCTGGAACGCCTGCCCGGTGCGGTTTTGATTTCCGTCTGGGTACCAAGCGCGCTTTCGGCAGGGGCCATCGGCATTGCCGGGGCGGCAGCCACAGTGATTACCATGGCTGTTGCCCGCAACCTGTTTGCCGCCATGGCGGTGGGCATGGTTCTGGTCGGTGTTGGCCGATATTTTATCGGCAACTAGACAACCGCCGAAGACCCACAAGAAAAAGCCGCCCTCGGATGAAGGCGGCTTTTTGCGTTTGGCTGCGTGCGAAACTTACGCAGCAATCAGGTTCTGTTCGCGGGTGGCCTCGAACTTGAGGTTCGGCCAGTCGCGTTGTGTGGTTTCAAGATGCCAGGCGTTGCGCGCAATAAAGACCAGTGTTTCGTCATGGTCTTCAAACAGCGCCGACTGGTTGGCATCCCGGAATTTCTTGATTTCAAGCGGATCATCGCCCACCACCCAGCGGGCGGCATAGGCAGGCGTCGGTTCGAAATGCACCTTGATGCCGTATTCGGCCGAGATGCGTTCTTTCAAGACCTCGAACTGAAGCTGTCCGACCACGCCAACGATCCAGTCCGCGCCCATCATCGGCTTGAAGACCTGCGATGCGCCTTCTTCGGCGAGCTGTTCAAGGGCGCGCTGAAGGTGCTTGCCCTTGAGCGGGTCATCAAGACGGACTTTTTGCAGCAATTCCGGGGCAAAGGCCGGAACCCCGCGGAAGCGAAGATCTTCGCCCTCGGTCAGGGTATCGCCAATGCGCAAGGTGCCGTGGTTCGGAATACCGATGATATCGCCCGGCCAGGCTTCTTCGGCAATGTCACGTTCGTTGGCAAAGAACAGCATCGGGTTATGCACCGCCATCAGTTTGCCAGCACGCACATGCTTAAGCTTCATGCCGCGTTTGAAATGGCCCGAGCACAGACGAATGAACGCAATGCGGTCACGATGGTTCGGGTCGATGTTGGCTTGTACCTTGAACACGAAGCCGGCAACCTTTGGCTCGACCGCTTCGACCAGACGCGTTGCCGCTTCTTGCGGGCGCGGGGTCGGGGCGATTTCGCCAATGCCGCGCAACAATTCACGCACGCCAAAGTTATTGACCGCCGACCCAAAGAAGACCGGAGTCAGATGCCCTTCGCGGTAGCTTTGCAAATCAAATGGCGGGCAGATTTCGCGCACCATTTCGACTTCTTCGCGCAGCTTTTCCAGAAGGTAATCCGGGATCAATTCATCAAGCTTTGGATCATCAAGCCCCTTGATCGGGATGGCTTCCTTGACGACATTGCCGCCTTTTTCCATGAACAGAAGCTGATCATTGACCAGATCATAGCAGCCATGGAAATCACGGCCCGAGCCAATCGGCCAGGTAACCGGCGACACATCAAGGGCAAGATCCTGTTCGATCTGATCGATCAGTTCGAACGAATCACGTGCTTCACGGTCAAGCTTGTTAACGAATGTCGTGATCGGCACGTCACGCAGGCGGCAGACCTCAAACAGCTTGCGCGTCTGGGCCTCGATGCCCTTCGCACCGTCAATCACCATGACAGCGGAGTCAACGGCGGTCAGCACGCGATAGGTATCCTCGGAAAAGTCTTCGTGGCCCGGCGTATCAAGCAGGTTGAAGATATTTTCTTCGAACTCGAACGTCATGACGGCAGAGGACACGGAAATACCGCGATCCTGTTCGATCTTCATGAAGTCCGAACGGGCACCCTTTTGTTCCTTTTTCGCCTTCACTGCACCAGCCATCTGGATGGCACCCCCGAAAAGAAGCAGTTTTTCGGTCAGGGTGGTTTTACCCGCATCCGGGTGAGCAATGATAGCGAAGGTACGGCGACGCGATACCTGCTTGTCAATCATCGACATGGTTATCAACTTTAATCCGATATGAATTTCTTGGCGCGCAATGTAGCGATTTTTAACGTCATTGCCACCGTGAAATCATCATATCGGACATGAAGCAGGCGGTTTAACCCAGCCAGGCTTGCGAAATAACGCCAATTGCGAACGAACCGACCAGCGCATAAACCAGATACAGCGCAAAGACCGGCTTTTTGACCAGCGCAAAAACGGCAATCGCCGCCGGGATGGACGATACCCCGCCAGCCACCAGAAACGCCATTGCCGCCCCCGATTGCATACCCTGCGCAATCAGGCCTTCCATGATTGGAAGGGCGGCATAGCCATTCAAATAGGCCGGAACCCCGACAAGGGTGGCAATGGCAATCGGGCCAATCCCGTCCCCACCAAGCAGACCACTGACATTTTCAGCCGGGACATAGGCGACCATGATGCTTTCAAGCAGGAAGGCAAAGGCGATCCACTTGCCCAAAAAGATCATGTTGGCAATCGCAGACGATCTGAACTTTTTGATCCGTTCATCATCGTGCCAGAACGCCCAGACAACCGCCTTGTGGGAGCGGACCTTTGCCCCGCCGCAGCCACCATTGCCAACCCCGTCACGCAACGGATCGGCAAGGAAGCCCCGCGACCCCAGCCATAGGGTGACAAAGCCGCCCATCAGACCAAGACCAATCGCCGAGATCATTTTAATCACCGCGAATTCGGTCCCAAGCGTGCCCGCAGTCAAAACAAACATCGCCGGATCAATCACGGGTGACGCCAACCAGAACGCCATGACCGGCGCCAGTGGAACCCCCATGGCAAGCAGGGCCGCAATCAGCGGGATCACCCCGCAGGAGCAAAATGGCGACAGTGCCCCGAAGGCGGCCGCGGTAAACACCATTCGCACAGGCCGCCCGGCAAAGGCGCGCGAAATCAGGTTATCGGCCCCGGTTGCCGTCGCATAGGCGGCAATACCGATTGAGAGCACCAGAAACGGTGCCGTGCTTACAAAGGACTCAGCCGTGAACTGCAAACTTGGGACAAATTGCGGCGCGTCAAAGATAAAGATCGCAGCAAGGATGATGCAGGCTGCCAGCAAAACCCGATCTGTTTGTCGGGCAGAAATGCCGATGCGGCGCAATTGAAATGTCCGGGCACTCATATCTATATCCCTAGAAAATTAGTTATATTGATCCAAAAAAAGAGACCCTACCTAGCAGGCCTTTTCCGTTTCACCGGCGACATCAAGATCGACACCGCTGCAGCATTCGTCGGTGATGAAGCCGACAAGATCGCGCATGACATCGAAATCCGCCCGATTACGGGTTTCGCGCCCCAGTTTTTCCTGTTTGACCAGACCAGCCTGAACCAGGGTGCCCAGATGATGGGAAAGGGTCGATGCCGGAAGGCCAAGCACCCGCCCGATATCGCCGATATTAAGTCCCTCGTCCCCGGCCTTGACCAGCAGACGATAGATTTTCAGACGGGCTTCGTGGCCCAGTGCGGCAAAGGCCGGTGCAATGGTTTTTTCGCTCATGCCGTCATTATAACTATATTTCTAGTTATTTAAATACATTTTCTACAGCTCCCGTATCTGGCTGATTCAAATATCCTTTTTGGCATCAGGCTTGAGCATGACCACCACTGCAATACAAATGTCACTTGCCAGCGCCAATATATGTCGATATTTCCCGACATATGGAAACAAAACACGCAATCAGCGCCCTTGGCGCCCTGGCACAGGAACACAGACTGGCAGCATTCCGCTTGCTGGTCCGGGCCGGGAATGACGGTATTGCCGCAGGCGAACTGGCCCGGCAGATATCCATTCCGCACAACACCATGTCATCACACCTGACCACACTTAGTCAGGCCGGGCTGATTACCAGCACCCGCGAAGGCCGGTCGATCATTTACCGGATCGTTCCCGATGCCATGCGTGATCTTCTGGGGTTTCTTGCCGATGACTGCTGTCAGGGGCACCCCGAACTGTGCGGGCTGCCAAGCCGTTCTGCCACCGTCGATAATAAAAAAGGATGCTGCTAGATGGGTATTTTCGAACGTTTTCTGACCATCTGGGTTGCTGTCAGCATCGTGGTCGGCATCGTCTTGGGCGAAATGTTCCCCGGCGTGTTTCAGGCGATTGGCAACCTGACCGCCTATGAGATCAATCTGCCAGTGACGGTACTGATCTGGCTGATGATTGTGCCAATGCTAATGAAGGTCGATTTTGGTGCGCTTCATGAGGTCGGTCGGCAATGGCGCGGGATCGGTGTCACGCTTGGTGTGAACTGGCTGATCAAACCGTTTACCATGGCAGCCCTTGGCTGGTTGTTTATCGGCTTTCTTTTCCGTCCGCTTTTGCCCGAGGCACAAATCGAAAGTTATATCGCGGGTCTGATCCTGTTGGGGGCAGCCCCCTGCACAGCGATGGTGTTTGTCTGGTCACACCTGACCAAGGGGGATGCGAACTTTACGCTGACCCAGGTGGCACTGAATGACACGATCATGATCTTTGCCTTTGCGCCGATTGTGGCCCTGTTGCTCGGCATTTCGGCAATCACCATTCCGTGGGAAACGCTGACCATTTCGGTTGTGGCGTTTATCGTTATTCCGGTGATTGCCGGGCAGATCATCCGAAACCGCATCATGAAAGGCGGGGTCGCGGCGTTCAACAGCTTTGACGCCAGGCTCAAACCCGTATCGATGATTGCGTTGCTCAGCACGCTGGTTCTGCTGTTTGCCTTTCAGGGGCAGCAGATCATTGCGCAGCCGATGATCATTGCCCTTCTGGCGGTGCCGATCATTTTGCAGACCTATTTCATCGCCGCCATCGCCTATGTCGCCAACAAGGTGCTGGGTGTGGAACACAAGATCGCCGCCCCGTCTTCTATGATCGGGGCCTCGAACTTCTTTGAACTGGCTGTGGCGACCGCCATCGGGTTGTTTGGCTTTTCGTCGGGTGCGGCCCTTGCCACCGTGGTCGGTGTGCTGGTCGAAGTGCCGGTGATGCTGTCACTTGTCGCCATTGCCAACCGCACCCGTGGCTGGTTCACCCCATCAAAAATTGCAAACTAACGGAGCCCTAATATGAGCCGCAAAATCCGCATTGGCATCAATGGTTTCGGCCGCATGGGCCGTCTGGTTCTGCGCGCAGGATGGGGGCACCCGGACCTTGAGTTTGTCCATATCAACGAAATCAAGGGCGGGGCTGTTACCGCAGCCCACTTGCTGGAATTTGATTCGGTCCATGGCCGCTGGGGCAATGGAGTTGCCAGCATCGATGATCACGTCGTGATCGATCAAACGCACAAAATCAGTTTTAGCGAAAATGCCACCCCCGGAGAAACCGATTGGGTCGGCATGGGATGTGACATTGTCCTGGAATGCACCGGCAAGTTCAAAACGCCCGAGACATTGCAGCCCTATTTTGATCAGGGGGTTAAGAAAGTCATCGTTGCCGCCCCGGTCAAAGAAGGTGCGCTTAATATCGTCTATGGCGTGAATGATGATCTTTATGACCCAACGCAGCATCACCTTTTGACCGCGGCGAGCTGCACGACCAACTGTCTGGCGCCGGTGGTCAAGGTCATGCATGAGAAACTTGGCATCGTGCATGGATCGATCACCACCATTCATGATGTGACCAACACCCAGACGATTGTCGATCTGCCGCACAAGGATTTGCGCCGTGCGCGGTCCTGCCTGCAATCGCTAATCCCGACTAGCACCGGGTCGGCGACCGCGATCACAATGATTTACCCGGAACTCAAGGGCAAGCTGAACGGTATTGCCGTGCGTGTCCCGTTGCTCAATGCGTCGCTGACCGATTGCGTGTTTGAAGTCGCAGAAGACACCGATGTCGAAACCATCAATCGCCTGATGCGCGAGGCATCTGAAACCTATCTTGCGGGTATTCTTGGCTATGAAGAACGCCCGCTGGTCAGTGCCGATTACCTTAATGACAGCCGTTCTTCGATTATCGATGCCGGATCGACCATGGTGATCGACAAGCGGCAGGTCAAAATCCTGGCCTGGTATGACAATGAATGGGGATATGTCTGCCGGATGGCGGATTTGGCGGCCAAAGTCGCGCAACACCTGTTGGGGAAATAGCAAAAATGTCGGCCGCAATCCGCAACTATGCGCTGGTCACCGGGGCCTATTGGGGCTTTACGTTGACCGACGGGGCGCTTCGTATGCTGGTGCTGTTGCACTTTCATGCGCTGGGCTATTCGGCATTTGAAATCGCGCTGTTGTTCATCCTGTATGAAGTGGCCGGGATCGTCACCAATCTGGTCGGTGGATGGCTGGCGCAGGCACGCGGATTGCGTTTTACCCTGTTTGCCGGACTGGCATTGCAAATCGCATCGCTGACCGCGCTTTCATTTACCAACCCCGATTGGCTCCCCGCGATTTCGGTCGCCTATGTCATGGGGCTTCAGGCGGCATCGGGGGTGGCCAAGGATCTGACCAAGATGTCGAGCAAATCGGCGATCAAGGTTCTGGTGCCTGCCCATGCCGAAGGGGCGCTTTTCCGCTGGGTCGCACTTTTGACCGGGTCAAAGAACGCGCTTAAGGGTGTGGGCTTTTTCATGGGTGGTGCGTTGCTGTCCTGGCTTGGTTTTTCAGGTGCGCTTTTGGCGATGGCCGCGGGCCTTGCCCTGACCCTGATTGCGGTTGCGATATCGCTCGGCTCTGCGATGGCAGGCCCGGCCGGCGCGATGAAGCCGAAATTTCGCGATGTCTTTTCGCGTGATAGCAAGATCAATGTGCTGTCCGCCGCCCGTCTGTTTTTGTTTGGATCGCGCGATATCTGGTTTGTCGTGGGCCTGCCGGTGTTTCTGGCGTCCGAGCTTGGCTGGGGCCATATCGAGGTCGGCAGTTACATGGCTCTTTGGGTGATCGGATATGGCTTTATTCAGGCCATTGCGCCGAAGATGCTGCGTGCCAAAACCCGCGAACCGGATGGCCGCACCGCGCAAATCTGGATCGCCGCCCTTATTGCCGTGTCTGCTGCTATTGCCATCGCCATCACACAGGACTTTGCCCCGGAACTTGCCGTTCTGGGTGGATTATTGGTGTTCGGGATTGTCTTTGCGATCAATTCATCGCTGCATTCCTACCTGATCCTTGCCTATGCCGAGGGCGACAAGGTCGCGATGAATGTCGGGTTCTATTATATGTCGAACGCCATCGGGCGTTTGACCGGAACGGTGCTTTCGGGGGTGGCGTATCTTTATGGCGGGTTGGTCGGATGCCTTGTGACATCAATCGCGTTTTTAACGCTCGCCTGGGTGATCAGTAGCGCCCTGCCATCGCGCTCAGCGACACCAACGCACGGTTGATTGGAAAAAACTTCCTTCGCAGATGCGGGATAAATACCTGAAAAGACTCATAAAGCGAATTCATGAAACTTTAATCGCGCAAAAAGCCGTGACAAGACACTGCATATAGGGGTACGATTCCAATTAACGGTCAATAACTGGACCGCAGGAGGAGTTCCCGAGTGCCGCGAAAAAGCGTCTTAAACCGAGAATTTTCGCCCCCCGGATCGCACATGCAACATGCTGTGACCGGCGGAAACTCCTACCGCCACTTCCATCGCGAGATGAAAATTGAATGCGCGCCTTTCCATAACGGAATGGCGCGTTTTGCTTTTTTGGCCACTTTGTTGAGGTGATTGTCATGGGTAAGCGCGCAGCACGTCGTCGTAACCGTCCGCAGCAGTCTAATAACAATGTTCATGAACTGTTTGATGAAAACAATGCTGATTGGCACCCGCTTGGCGGGTCGGATCAGACCGGAACAGAACAGAAAGGACAACGCGATCAAAGCTACCGCCGCAACATCCGCCCGAAAAGTGAAAATCAGGCAGCCCTGATGGATGCCATCGACAATTACAATCTGGTCATGGCCCTTGGCCCGGCCGGCACCGGCAAGACCTATATCGCTGTATCCAAGGCAGTCGAAGCGCTTGATAACGGCGACATCGCCCGCATCGTTCTGGCCCGCCCGGCGGTTGAGGCCGGGGAAAATATCGGCTTCCTGCCAGGCGACGTCGAAGCCAAAATGGCCCCGTATCTGCGCCCGCTTTATGATGCGCTCAATGACCGACTGGGTGCGAAGCGCCTTAAGACTTATATCTCGGACGGCACGATCGAAATTGCACCGATCGGCTATATGCGGGGTCGAACACTCAACAACGCCTTTGTGGTGATCGACGAGGCGCAGAACTGCACATACGGACAGCTTAAGATGCTGGTCACCCGCCTTGGCTGGAACTCCACCATGATCCTGACCGGCGACCCGGACCAGACCGACCTTCTGCCTGAAATGTCGGGTCTTTCGGAAATGTCCGAACGTCTTGAAAATGTCGAGGATGTCGCCTGTGTCCAGCTGCGTGACAAGGACATTGTCCGTCACCCGCTGGTCGCAAGCATGTTGACCGTTCTTTAGGTTTCAACACAGCAAACTGCAAAAACACTGCATAAAACAAAGGCGGGCCCGAGCGGGTCCGCCATTTTTTTGTGATCATCTGTGAAACCGGCTGGCGCCTAGCGCCCCATGGCCGCAACTTCGCCGCCACTGTTATTGACCGGGATGTCATGTTGGCCAGCACGTTTGGCGCGGCCGGTGTGCCAGAATTCCGGATCCTCGGTATAGCCGCTGAATTCATCAAGATGGATGTCTTCGGGCGGTTCCGGATGGATGGTGATATCGAGATCGGGATATTCGGCACGGATGCTGTCCATCACCTGATGACAGATGGTGTGCGATTCGCGCATCAGCATGCCACCATCCATGATCAATTCGATCTCGGCAAAGCGATGCACGCCCGATGAACGGGTCCGCAGACGGTGGATACCGATGACATCGGGGTTTTTCATCGTCAGTTCGATGATGCGCTGGCTATCAGATTCGGGCAGTTCCGCATCCATCAGAACCTTGACCGAGGTCCGACCAACCTTGACCGCGGAATAGAGGAGGAAGATCGCAACCAGTCCACCAATCGCCGGATCGGCCCAGGCTAGGCCAGACATCCCGCCAAACAGGGCAATCATCACCGCCAGATTGGACAGAATATCGCTGCTGTAATGAAGCGAGTCCGCCTCGACCGCGGCCGAGCCTGAAATCCGCACCGCCTTGCGCTGAAGCAAAACCAGGCCAATGGTCATGATCAGCGAAACGCCCATGATCCAAAGGCCTTCAACGGCAAATGAAATCGGCATGGGTTCGGTGATGCGCGATGCCGCCTCTGCCAGAACCAGGATCGCCGCGCCAATCATGAAGGCCGATTGGAAAAGCCCCGCCAGCGGTTCTGCCTTACCATGGCCAAAGCGGTGATCGTAATCGGCCGGACGCCAGGCCGAACGCACCGCCATGAAGTTGATCACAGAGGTACCAACATCAAGCATGCTATCAATCATGGAAGATAGAAGGCTGACGGAATCGGTCAGGAACCAGCCGACAGCCTTGATCAGGATCAGTGTCGCAGCAATGACAATGGAGGCCGTCGTTGCACGACGCGCCCAAGTCTCTTTCTGTGCTATGTCAATGACGGGACATTGACTCATCAGCTGTCAACCTCTGGCCTACCAATACGCTTACTGACCACCGTTTTATAGCCTGTTTGCGTACAATATGTAATGTCTATTGCCATATTTTCGCCCGTCCTAGGGCAGCAAATAGCGCATATTTGATATTCCGCAAGGTTTCCAAGCCTTTTTAAAGGGATTATATGTCGCATCTGGGCACATAATTGATACTGTAAAGCCTGCTAGGGACGAGAAACGATAATATGATTGTAGAGATCGGACATTACGCGCTGATACTGTCATTGGTGATGGCAGTTGCCCAATCCACCGTACCGTTTCTGGCGGCATCGCGGCGTGACGCCGCACTTCTGGCCGTCGCACCACGGTTGGCTTTGGCATGCTTTGCACTGGTCGCGGCGAGTTTCCTTGCGCTGACCTATGCCTATGTCAGTTCTGATTTCTCGGTCCTTAACGTTCTGGCTAACAGCCACACCTCCAAACCGATGATCTACAAGATCACCGGGGTTTGGGCCAATCACGAAGGATCAATGCTGCTTTGGGTGCTGATCCTGACCCTGTTTGGTGGGGCGGTTGCGGCATTTGGTCGCAATTTGCCACCGACGCTACTGGCCCGTGTGCTGGGTGTGATGGGGCTGATCGGGGCTGGCTTTATCCTGTTTATTGTTCTGACGTCGAACCCGTTTGAGCGCGTCTTGAACCCGCCGCTTGACGGCGAAGGCATGAACCCGCTGTTGCAGGACCCGGGCATCGCCATTCATCCGCCGTTCCTCTATCTCGGCTATGTCGGCTTTTCAGTCGCCTTTGCCTTTGCGGTGGCAGCCCTGATTGAAGGCCGGGTTGATCCGGCCTGGGCACGTTGGGTGCGCCCCTGGACGCTGGCAGCCTGGGTATTTTTGACCGCCGGCATCGGGCTTGGTTCCTGGTGGGCCTATTACGAGCTTGGCTGGGGCGGCTGGTGGTTCTGGGACCCGGTTGAAAACGCATCCTTCATGCCATGGCTTGCGGGAACCGCGCTTTTGCATTCGGCCATCGTAGTGGAAAAGCGTGACGCGCTTAAAAGCTGGACCATTTTTCTGGCGATCCTGGCGTTTTCCTTCTCGCTTCTGGGGACCTTTCTTGTGCGGTCGGGTGCGCTGACCTCGGTGCATGCCTTTGCCACCGATCCGACGCGCGGGGTGTTTATCCTGTTCCTGCTGTTCATTGCCGTTGGCGGGTCGCTAACACTTTATGCCTGGCGGGCACCGACATTGAAGGGCGGCGGGCTGTTTCAGCCGATCTCGCGCGAAGGGGCGCTTATTTTTAACAATGTCCTTTTGTCGATTGCCGCAGCCATGGTGTTGCTCGGCACGCTTTATCCGTTGCTGCTTGAAACCCTGACTGGCGAAAAAATCTCAGTCGGTGCACCGTTCTTTAATGCGACCTTCGTTCCGATCATCACGCCGGTGATTGTCGCGATGGCCTTTGGGCCATTGATGCCGTGGAAACGTGCCGACCTTTTGGGCGTGTTTAACAAGCTCAAGATCGCCCTTGCGGTTGCCGCCGGTGTCGTGCTGGTGACACTTTGGCTTTCGGGTGGCCCGGCCTTTGCCCTGTTCGGGATGGGGCTGGCAGCCTGGCTGTTTGTCGGATCGATCCTTGAATGGTCGGGCCGCATCAAATTGTTCCGCGAGCCAATTAGCACCAGCCTGCGCCGCATGCGCAATCTGCCGCGGTCGGCCCATGGGACGATGCTGGCCCATGCCGGTGTGGCAATCGTGGTGGCCGGTATCACCGGATCACAGGCCTGGACCGAAGAAGCCGTTCAGTCACTTGCCGTTGGCGAAAGCACCGAACTTGCCGGGCATACCTTTATCCTGTCTGGTATCCGTGAATATCAGGGCCCGAACTATGCCGCCCGTGAAGCGGAAATCACCATCACCACACCGGGCGAACGCACCGTTGTCCTGACGCCGGAAAAACGCGTCTATACGGTCGAAGGCATGCCAACGACAGAAGCCGGCATTCAGTCAAGCTTCACCGGTGACATCTATGCCGTGATCGGTGATCAGGATGAAAGCGGCAAATGGATCACGCGGTTTTACGTCAAACCGCTGATCCCATGGATGTGGTTTGGCGGACTTGTCATGGTGTTTGGCGGTTTGATGTCGCTTTCGGATCGTCGTTATCGCATCGGGGCACCGACCCGTTCCCACAAGACTGCCGCCAAAGCAGTGCCCGCAGAATAAGCCAAGGACAGGATACCTAAATAATGACCATCTGGATTGTTCTTGGCGCGATTACCCTGCTGCTTGCGGGGTTCATTCTGTGGCCGATTTTTGGCGGTAACCGTAAAGCGGCGTCGGATGAGACAAGCGATGCGTCCTCTGCATCGGAGCTTGAAGATGGCAGCCCGGAAAACGAGCTTTCGCGCGACTTGGCGGTTTATCGTGATCAGCTTTCCGAGATTGACCGGGACATTGAGCGCGGGGTTCTAAGCGCCGAGCAGGCCGATGCCGCGCGCACCGAAGTTCAGCGCCGTATTCTGGCGGCCGATCAGCGCATCAAAAAGCAACAACCCACGGATACCATCGAGCAGACATCGGCAAACAAGCCGGTCCGGGCCATTGCCGCCGGCTTTATCGTGCTGTTCATCGCAGGCGGGTTCGGGCTTTATCTTGATCTTGGCAATCCGACCATGCCAGACCGCCCGATCACCAGCCGCACCGATGAAATCAATGCCGTGCGGATGGCCCAGACGGCGGATGAAGACCGCCAGTCGGTGCTTAATCGTGCCGTTAGCGACCTGTCGCAAAGGCTTTTGGAAAATCCAGATGATCTGCGGGCGTGGGAATTGCTGGGCGCCAGCCTGATGGCGCTTGGTCGCCCGGAAGAAGCACAAACCGCGTTTCTTGAAACCGTCAAGCGATCGGGACGTGACGGTGATTATCTGGCCATGTATGCCGAAAGCCTGATCCGCAGCAATAATGGCCAAATCAACACAACCGCGCGCGGCGTGCTGCGCGAAGCCGAAAAAACTGACAGTACCGATCCGCGCATCCAGTTTTATCTTGGCCTTGCCGATGCGCAGGAAGGCAATGTCGGTGCCGCGGTTGATCGCTGGATCGCACTTGCCAATGAGGCACCGGGCGATGCCCCGTGGTTGCCGATGGTGGTTGGCCGGATCAACGAAGCCGCCCTTGCCCAGGGGATCGACATTGAAGGACGCCTGAACCTTGCCGAAAACACGTCCCCCGGCCCAAGTCAGGAAGATATTGCCGCCGCGCAGGAAATGACACCTGAAGAGCAACAGCAAATGATCAAGTCGATGGTCAATGGATTGGCCGAACGGCTGGAGGCTGAGCCGAACAATCCCGACGGATGGGCCCGCCTGATGCAGGCCTATATGGTGCTGGGCCGGGAAGACGATGCCAAGGCGGCGTTCGAGAAGGCCAGCACGGTGTTTGCCGACCAGCCGGAGTTGATTGCCCGATTCGACTCGCTGGCACAGGAAATCGGCATCTCGGCGAACTGAGCAGGCATTTATCGGTAATATTGCCGATAAAAATTGTTTTGCGGAAACTCTTTTCCCTGCACTTTTGAACCATTATATCCCATACAGTCGGATAATATCTGCAACTTTACTGAAGTCTTATTGAATTGAAGTTCGTGCTGAGGTATGAAATTAAGACTTAAGAATAGATAAGAAATACCTCATATATGTGATTCCAAAGAATACCTTTCGATGGTGGGGGCCATCTTTTTCTTTAGGATCAATATATTGACAGGCTCACAAAACAAAAGATCAGGGATGACCATGCGCACCAAAAGCTCATCCCTAAGGATAGCGGATCAGCATGCCGGATCAAAAGAACGGTTCAATAAACAACCTGTTGTTGATTGAAGATAATCCTGGTGATGCGCGCCTGGTGCGCGAAGCACTTCGGGAATTCAAACAACCGGTTGAATTGCATCACGTAAAGGATGCGATGACTGCACTGCAGTTTTTGCAGCAAGATGGTCCGTATCGCAATTCACCGCGCCCACGCCTGATTCTTCTGGACCTCAACATGCCGCGCAAGGATGGCCGCGAAATGTTGCGCGATATCCGCAATGATCCCAATTGCGCATCCATTCCGGTAATCGTCCTGACAACGTCCGGTGCCGAGCATGATGTCGATCTGTGCTATGCTGCCGGGGCAAACTGTTATTTGCGCAAACCGGTTGATGTGACAGAATTCATCGAACTGATGAAAATGATCGAATCCTTCTGGCTGGGACTGGCGTTGACCCCCACGCCGTAACCCCCTGCCAGAGAGACTGCCGTGCGCCGCTCGACATCTCTGCTTTTGACATCCCAGTCCATCCCGACCAGCCTGCGGCTTGCGCTGCGTGAATTGCGCAAGCCCGGTATCGGCATTGTTACCCTGTTCGCAACCCTTGTGTTTGCCGCGACCATTCTGGTGCTGACCGTCAGTCTGACCCAGTCGGTTCGCGATGGGTTGCGCCAGTCTGCACAACAGACCATCGGCGGGGATATCTCGCTGCGTCTGTTTCACCGGGCACCGACGACAGATGAAGTTGCCTTTCTTGAAACGCTTGGCACGCTCAGCCTGACAATCGAACAAAGGGTGATGGTTCAGCCATCCGGTAATCAACCGGCAGTGCTTTCCGAACTGAAGGCGGTTGATGCCGCCTATCCGCTTTTTGGTCATCTGAAACTGTCGCCAGACATTCCCCTTTCAGAAGCCCTTGGCACCCGCGATGGCAAACCCGGTATTGTTGTTGGCCCCGAACTGATTGAAGGCGGTGGGTACAGGGTTGGCGATACTCTTTATCTTGGGGGTCAGCCTTATCAGATCCGCGCGGGCATCGCCGCCGAGCCCGAACGCAAATTCAGGCTGTTCTCGCTCGGCCCCCGCGTGATTGTCGGGCTAGATGCGTATCGCAACAGCCCACTTTTGGTACCGGGCAAGCAGGTTTACTGGTATTTGCGGATCAAGCTGCCACCGGATAACACGAGATCGCCGGATCAGATTATTGCGATCATCGAGGACCAATTCCCTGACAGCGGATGGCGGATTGTCAGTGCTGCGGACGGCGTCCCCGGGCTCGAACGCATCGGGGATTTCGCGTCTGCCTTCGTCAGCCTGATGGGAATTGCGATCTTTGCCATCGCGACAAGTGCGATCCGAAATGCCCTGACAGCCGATCTTGCCGCCCGACGCCCTCGCTTTGCGACCCTGCGCAGTCTGGGCGCCCGGCCACAGGAAGTTGCCACCAGCATTATCTGGCAAATGGGACTTGTTACTGCGTTGGCTATCCTGATTGCGGTTGTTTTAACTGTAATCGCGGGCGAGATGCTTGGTCCGTTGTTCGCCGAAATGCTTGGCTTTGACGCAAGGCCAACTTTCGAGAATGGCCCGTTGATTGCGGGCTTTGTTTTCGGCTTTGTTGCCCTTGTTGCTATCAACCCGATCCGCGATGCCAGTGAAGCTTCGCCGGCCTGCCTGTTTCGCCATCAGGATCGCCGTGAAACGCAGGGCACCATAAAACGCCGTTCAACCAAACTCATGATCATAAAGGCCCTCATTGCAGCCTGCTTGCTTGGCATTGCCAGTGCCCTGATTGACCTTGGCTGGTTTTCGCTTGTCTTGTTGGCGGTTCTTGTCGGATGTCAGCTTCTTTTCGTCGGTCTCGGGCGGATAATCCGGGCCATCGCAGGAAAGTTATCAACACGACATCGCCTTTCCCCCACCCTTCGTTTGGCATTGCGCAATATCGCCCGACCATCTGCGCCGACCGTGACCATCACCGCGTCCTTTGGCCTGGCGATGGCATGCCTGACCGCGGTTATGCTATTTGGCAGCTTGGCGAGTCAGCATTTGAAATCTGTCTTGCCGTTCCAGACCCCGGATGTGGTGTTTTTCGATATCCCGCCCACAGAACAAGACGCCTTTCAGGCGGATATTTTGCGCGCTGATGGTGTTCAAAGCATCACCCAGATGCCGTTTCTGCACGGTCGGGTCACGCATCTGAACGGCGTGCCATTGACGCAGGCCCAAGTACCACGGCGCTATCACTGGTTCCTGCGCGGCGACCGGGGCATGTCATGGACGGATCGTCCGACAGCATACATGACCGAAAGCACGCTTACAGATGGCCAGTGGTGGCCGCCAGAGAGCGTTAACGAAGGTCTGGCATCCATCGACGCCGGTGTCGCACAGGCAATCGGTGCAGCGGTGGGGGACAGCCTGACGGTCAATATCATGGGAAAACCCCATAACGTCCGCATTGCCAATCTGCGTCAGATTGACTGGACCCGACTTGACCTTGATTTCCCGATTGTGCTGTCGCCGATGTCGCCGGCCTTTGACCATGGAGTTATCAGTGCTGTGCAGCTCAATGACACAATGGATGCAAGGGCATCAATGGCCCCGATCCTTGAGACCCATCGCGACATACCGGTGATTTTCGTCAACGACGTTCTGGCAAAACTGACCCGCTTGTTTGACGGTGTGGTCGCAGGGCTGCTCGCGATCACCACACTTGCGACCTTTGGCGCGGTTCTGGTGATTATTTGCGGGCTGATCGCGCTGCGCCAGCGCCAGACTGAGACACTTGCCATGCTGCGTGCCCTTGGTATCCGGCCGCGTCAAATCAGCCAAACCGGGGCGCTTGAAACCGGACTGATGGTTTCGATCAGTGGACTGGTTGGACTGATGGCAGGCAGCGGAATTGCAATTATCGCCGCACAGGCCATCGGCACCATCGATCTGGCGAAGGTCGTGACAATCGCCGGACCGATGATCGCGTCGGCATTTGGCGCGATCGTGGTGCTTGGGTTTGGTGGTGGCTGGATTTTGCAGGCAGCAAGTTTGCGTGCACAGGCGGGCTGGCGCGGCTAGGCCGAAACCCCAAAGCCCCAAAACGCCCCAAAGCCAGATCGGACAACAAAAAAGGCCGCCCCATCAGGACGGCCTTTTTAAATGATTTTCTGAAAGCAGTGCTTAGTTGCTCAGGGCCTGGATCTGTGCACGGGCAATGTCGAGCGCGCGCTCGGCATTGGCTTTGTCGTGTGCAGTCTCGGCAGACTTGAGAGCGGCCTGAGCCTCCTCAAGACGGGCCTGTGCTTCGTCAGCTTTCAAATCGGAAACCGGAACCGCTTCTTCTGCCAGAATGGTGCAACGCTCGGGATTAACCTCTGCAACACCACCAGCAACGAAGATACGTTCGGAAACCTTACCACCTGCATAGATGTCGATGACACCCGGACGAATGGTCGAGATCATCGGCGCATGCTTGGGCAGAACACCAAAATTCCCGTCCGTGCCCGGAACAACGACCATCTCGACCGGCTCGGATTTGAGCAGGGCAGACGGTGAAACAAGTTCCAGTACAGTCGTATCAGTCATGACAATCCTCGCTCCTTAGCCGGAGGGGGACCAAAGCTGCCTTAGGCAGCTTCGGCCATCTTCTTGGCTTTTTCGATGGCTTCTTCGATGGTGCCGACCATGTAGAATGCCTGTTCCGGCATGTGGTCATATTCACCAGCGCAGATCGCTTTGAAAGCCTTGATGGTGTCTTCGAGCTGAACGAACACGCCCGGAGTACCGGTGAAGACTTCTGCAACGTGGAACGGCTGCGAAAGGAAACGCTGGATCTTACGGGCACGTGCCACAACCAGTTTGTCTTCTTCCGAAAGCTCGTCCATGCCGAGGATGGCGATGATGTCCTGCAGGCCTTTGTAGGTCTGAAGAACACGCTGAACTTCACGCGCGGTCTCGTAGTGTTCCTGACCAATGACGCCCGGATCCAGAGCACGCGAAGTGGAGTCGAGCGGGTCAACTGCCGGGTAGATGCCGAGCTCGGCAATCTGACGGTTCAGCGTGGTGGTTGCGTCAAGGTGAGCAAACGAGGTTGCCGGTGCCGGGTCAGTCAAGTCATCGGCCGGGACGTAAATTGCCTGAACCGAGGTAATGGAACCTTTTTTGGTCGAGGTAATACGTTCCTGCAGCGCACCCATGTCGGTTGCCAGCGTCGGCTGATAACCCACAGCAGACGGGATACGACCGAGAAGTGCCGACACTTCCGAACCAGCCTGGGTAAAGCGGAAGATGTTATCGACGAAGAACAGAACGTCCTGGCCTTCTTCATCACGGAAGTATTCCGCAAGGGTCAGACCGGTCAGAGCAACACGTGCACGTGCTCCCGGGGGTTCGTTCATCTGGCCATAGACCAGTGCGGCTTTGGATTCGCCTTCCGGGTTGATAACGCCCGATTCCATCATCTCGTGATAGAGGTCGTTACCTTCACGGGTACGTTCACCAACACCAGCAAAGACCGAGTAACCACCGTGGCCTTTTGCCACGTTGTTGATCAGTTCCATGATAAGGACGGTTTTACCAACGCCCGCACCACCGAACAGACCAATTTTACCACCCTTGGTGTACGGCGCGATAAGGTCGATAACCTTAATGCCGGTCACAAGGATTTCGGTTTCGGTGGACTGGTCGATGAAGTCAGGTGCTTCACGGTGGATCGGAGAGGTCTTGGCTGCATTAACCGGACCACGTTCGTCAACCGGCTCACCGATAACGTTCAGAATACGACCAAGGGTTTCCGGACCAACCGGAACCGAGATCGCATCACCGGTGTCGGTGACTTCCTGACCGCGCTGCAGACCTTCGGTGGTGTCCATTGCGATCGTACGGACCGCATTTTCACCAAGGTGCTGTGCAACTTCAAGAACCAGACGCTGACCGTTGTTGTCAACATGCAGCGCATTCAGAATGGGAGGCAGATCGCCGTCGAATTTAACGTCGACGACGGCGCCCATTACCTGGGAAATTTTCCCCGCCTTCTTGTTCGCCATAGTTATTGTCTCCTGCTCGGACAAAGCTATCCGTTAACTTCCTGCGACCCGCTTACAAAGCCTCGGCGCCGGAAATGATTTCAATCAGTTCATTGGTGATCTGAGCCTGACGTGAGCGGTTGTACTGGATGCTCAGTCGGTCGATCATATCGCCGGCATTGCGGGTTGCGTTATCCATCGCGGACATACGCGCACCGTGTTCAGATGCGCTGCTTTCAAGCATTGCACCGAAAATCTGGACGCCAACGTTACGCGGCAGCAAATCAGCCAGAATGGCTTCTTCGGACGGTTCGTATTCGTAAACCGCAGAAGAACCAGTTGCTTCTTCCTGCTCGTCTGCTTCTTCACCCGTGAACGGGATCAGCTGCTGAGCGGTTGCCACCTGCGAAATCGCGGACACGAACTTGTTGTAGAAGATCGTGCAGACGTCGAATTCGCCTTCGTCGTAAAGCGCCAGAACCTTGTCTGCCACCTCGGTTGCCGAAGAGAAATCAATCCCCTTCTTGCCCTCGATGCCAGTATACCGGGCGACAATATTGTCACCAAATTCACGCTTGAGCGCATCTGCACCCTTGCGGCCAACACAGATCAGCTTCACCGTCTTGCCTTCAGCCTGCAGGGCTTTGGCTTTCAGACGGGCTGCTTTGACGATCGATGCGTTAAAACCACCGCAAAGGCCACGGTCCGCGGTGAAGACGACGAGCAGATGCACATCATCCTTACCGGTACCGGCCAGAAGCTTTGGCGCCCCTTCATTGCTGCCGACGGCAGTTGCAAGACGGCCCAGCATCGTCCCCATGCGTTCAGCATAGGGACGGGCTGCTTCCGCTGCATCCTGTGCACGACGGAGCTTGGAGGCTGCCACCATCTTCATCGCCGAGGTAATCTTCCTCGTCGATTTGACGCTGGCAATGCGCGAGCGCAGATCCTTCAAACTAGCCATTGCGTTTCCTCCTTCGCCTAAGTTTCAGTCTTACGCGAAGGTTTTCGCGAACTTGTCGAGGAACGCTTTAAGCTTGGCTTCGCTGTCATCGGACAAAACTTTCTCGGTGCGGATCGCATCGAGGATATCAGCGCCAGCCGAACGAATTTCGGACAGGTACTGTTCTTCGAAGGCGCGAACCTTGTTCACCGGAATGCTGTCGAGATAGCCTTTAACACCAGCGTAGATCACAACAACCTGCTCTTCGACCTTGAGCGGCGAGTACTGCGGCTGCTTGAGCAGCTCGGTCAGACGTGCGCCACGGGCCAGAAGTTTCTGGGTTGCCGGATCAAGATCCGATGCGAACTGTGCGAATGCTTCCATCTCACGATACTGAGCGAGTTCCAGCTTGATCGAGCCAGCAACCTGCTTCATCGCTTTGATCTGTGCGGACGAACCAACACGCGAAACCGACAGACCAACGTTCACAGCCGGGCGTACGCCTTTGTAGAACAGGTCGGTTTCAAGGAAGATCTGACCGTCGGTGATCGAGATCACGTTGGTCGGAATAAACGCCGAAACGTCGTTACCCTGGGTTTCAATAACCGGAAGTGCGGTCAGCGAGCCAGCGCCGTTTTCGTCATTCATCTTTGCCGCACGTTCCAGCAGACGGGAGTGCAGATAGAAGACGTCACCCGGGAATGCTTCACGTCCCGGCGGGCGGCGAAGCAGCAGCGACATCTGACGATAAGCAACAGCCTGCTTGGACAGATCATCATAGAAGATGGTTGCGTGCATGCCGTTGTCACGGAAGTACTCACCCATTGCGCAAGCAACGAACGGTGCGATGAACTGCATCGGTGCCGGGTCGGATGCGGTCGCAGCAACAATGATGGTGTTTTCCATCGCGCCGCGCTCTTCAAGGACCTTAACAACCTGTGCAACGGTCGAACGTTTCTGACCAACTGCAACATAGATGGAGAACATCTTGTCGCTGTCGGATTTCGCTGCATCGTTCACCGGCTTCTGGTTCAGAATGGTGTCAACGATGATGGCGGTTTTACCGGTCTGACGGTCACCAATGATCAGCTCACGCTGGCCACGGCCAATCGGGATCAGCGAGTCAATCGACTTGATACCGGTCTGTACCGGCTCGTGAACCGATTTACGCGGGATGATGCCCGGTGCCTTGACGTCAGCAAGGCGACGTTCTTTTGCACCCAGTTCGCCTTTGCCGTCGATCGGGTTGCCCAGACCGTCAACAACGCGACCAAGAAGTTCTTTACCAACCGGAACGTCAACGATGGCGCCAGTACGTTTAACCTGGTCACCTTCCTTGATCGAACGGTCAGAACCGAAGATCACGACACCAACGTTGTCTTCTTCGAGGTTAAGGGCCATGCCCTTAATGCCACCCGGGAAGTCAACGAGTTCACCAGCCTGGACGTTGTCCAGACCGTAAACACGGGCAATACCGTCACCGACAGACAGAACCTGACCGACTTCGGCAACTTCGGCTTCAGCACCAAAATTGGCAATCTGATCCTTAAGAATAGCGGAGATTTCCGCGGCGCGGATTTCCATCACGCAACCCCTTTCATAGCGAGCTCGAGCTTCTGCAGTTTAGTACGAAGCGAGGCATCAAAAACCCGGGAACCGACCTTGACGACAAGACCGCCAAGAACAGCCGGATCAACTTTAAGGTCCACTTTTACAGTGGCGCCGACAACTTCTTTGAGAGCGCCGGTAACGGCTTCGATTTGCTCTTTTTTCAGCTCGGAAGCCGAGGTCACCTGTGCGGTAACTTCGCCCTTGTGAGCCGAGAGCATGGAAAGGTAGGAATCAATGACATCCGGCAGGGCAAACAGACGACGCTTCTGAGACAGAAGCCCTACGGTCTTCTTGGTCAACTCGGAAACGCCAAGCTTGTCCAGAAGAGCCGCCATCGCCTTGGCCTGCACGTCCCGGGAAATCACGGGACTGCGGAGTACATTCCGGAGGTCATCGCTGGTTGCGATGGCCTGGTCGAGCAATTCAAGATCGCTTTTGACAGCATCAAGCTGGTTGGCCGAGTTGGCCAAGTCAAATAGTGCTGTGGCGTAGCGCCCTTGGAGCCCGGTCGCGGCAGTATTTTGGGACACCGGTGAAAGCCCTCAATTCTGGTTATGAGAACGACTCGGATACGTATAAAAAAATGATCCCCCGAAAGGGTTTCCTTCCGGGAAGCGAGCGTTTGGTATCACATGTCCTTTGAGTGGGCAACCCCCGCGCAAGCGCAATTGCGCCCTCTTTTCCATTCTTTGGCAAAGTTCGGCCAAAACACCCCGAAATCGCCCATTTTTAAGGCAGGCTTACAACTATTTAATAAGATGCCTCTGGTTGGGGATGAGCTCGCAAGGTTAATGAAATCCTGATTCACGCGACGAATCCCCGAATTGCACAGAGTTGGTTTTTATCCTGGCTGCGATTATCGGGACAAACCGATCAAAACTGTAACCGACTTCACACCTGACCTACGGGCTTGCCTAAATTGATCTGCTGTTGGGAGTTAGCTGATGCTGGATACCAGCACGGGATTTCACTAGTGTCTTGTTTCTAGTCGCCAACCAACCGCATCGAGATCACCGACCATGAATTATCACCTGTTTTACGCACCGGGGGCCGCCAGCATGGCAGTGCACTGGATGTTGATTGAACTCGATGTGCCCTTTGAGGCTTTCCTGGTTGATATTGATCGTGGCGAACAACGTGACCCGCAATATCTGAAGCTCAACCCGTCGGGGCGTGTGCCCACATTGGTCATTGATGGGGTCGCATACGGGGAAACAGTCGCCCTGATGATGCTATTGGCAGAACGCCATCCCGGCAGTGGACTGGTGCCTGACGTCGGGAGTCCCCAAAAAGCAGAATGGCTGCAACTTGCCATCTACATCGCCAATACGCTGATGCCGGCAATGCGCGACTGGCTGTATGCGGCCAAGGACGGCAATCCGGAAGGGGCCGATGCCGTCAAGGCACTGGCCGAAAAGCGGATCTGTTCTGTCTGGGATGATTTTGAGGCGCGGCTTTTGAAAAAGGGCGACTATCTTCTTGGCGATCATTTCGGGATGGTCGACATGTTGGCCGTCATGCTGATGCGATGGTCGCGCAACATGCCGTGCCCGGCCATCGACAGGCCAACCCTGCGCCAATATGTCGACAGAATCGCTCAGCGCGATTCCTATATCGAGTTGAATACTCGTGAAGGCTTGTCCGGATGGCCCGCGTAAATGTGACCAAACCGGTTTGGATGGTTTCAGACGTGTGATCCCGTGCCATCGCCCTTTGATACCCAGGTTCTTGATCGATTGATCGCCATCTTGGCCTGCACTTCCTGATCAAGATCGAGGTCGAACTGATCTGCCAGCCGATACAGCAAAATCAGAACATCGGCGGCTTCTTTGCCGATCTCGCTGACGTCGCGATCCTGAACCGCTTCGCCAAGTTCCTGCATTTCCAGAAGGGCTCGGTCGACGAGTGATGCCGGATCACTGACCGGGCCAAATGTCTGCTCTGCCCAATCGCACATGCTGCGCTGATTTTCAGATGATTCGTTATTACTTTCACAAAGCATTATCAAATTAACTCCCTAAATATAATATGACAGCAGATGCACCTGCGCCGTTTTCAGGACAACAGGAACGACAATGAAGACGCCAACGGCACGAAAACAAAGCTTCCTTGAACTGGGAATTTGCCTTTGTGCAGCAGTGTGCCTGATCCTGTTATCGTGGAAAAGCCCCTCGGCCCGCACCCTTGTGATCGAGGGTCTTGAAGAAGCCCCGCTGAAATGGGTTGACCATGAAGACCCCATGGGCATTGATATCGACATCATGACCGAGGTGCTGCGCACTATGGGAATCCGTGATTATGTGTTCCGGTTTGTCGATAATGGCAGCCGTTTGCTGCATAACGCCCGCAACGGCCAATCGGACATCGTCCTGACGCTTTCGATGAATGACGAGCGCGCCGAATTCTTGCTGTATCCCAATGAGGCGCATCTGCTGCTGGATTGGCGATTTGCAATCCGGGCCGAGGACAAAGAAAAAATCCGGTTCGAGGAATTTTCCGATCTCGCTCGGGTTCGGATCGGGGCCGCGGCCGACTATTCCTATACCAGCGCCTTCTGGAATTCGGGTCTTGATATCCAGACAGTGGCCCGCAGTGACCTTCTGATCCCGATGTTGCTGCAAAACCGGTTTGACGCGGTACCGGTCAATTACCTCAACACGATTTATGACAGTCTGCAGAATCGCTATCGCAACAAGATCGCCTTCCTGTATCCGCCACTGCGTCGTGCGCCCTATTATAATGTGTTCTCAAAGGCGTCCGATTATCCCGACAAGGAAGCGTTCCTGAGCCGGTATGACGAAATCATCCGCGAAATGCGCGAAGATGGCCGGTTGCTTCGTATCTTTGAAAGATACCTTGGACCGGACGGGTATGACTGGTGGCAGTCGCAATATTCGCAATAAGCGACACGACGAAAAACAATCCCGACTTACATAAAGCTGTAGGGGTCGATATCGACCTGCACACGCACACTGCCCGGCGTTTTGACCTTTGACAGCCAATCATGGATAAGCGCCTGCATCTTGACCGACTTGTCCGCCCGGATCATGAAGCGCCGACGATAACGCCCGCGTAAAAGCGACAAAGGTGCTGGTGCCGGGCCCAGAACCATCAGGCCATCACCGCGCGGCGCGACCCGGCCGATGCGCCAGGCGGCCTCATCGACCTCGCTCTCCTTTTTGCCACTGATAATAAGGGCGGCCAGCCGACCGTGTGGCGGCATGCCATGGGTCATGCGCTGGGACAGCTCCACCTCGTTAAAGGCATCGCGATCACCGGCGGCAATTGCCTTGATCACGCGATTGGCCGGATCAGCTGTTTGCAGCATCACCGTTCCGGGGCGATCGCCGCGGCCTGCGCGGCCCGCCACCTGGGTCAGCAATTGATAGCTGCGCTCAGCCGCACGTAAATCACCCCCGGCCAAGCCAAGATCGGCATCAACCACCCCGACCAGCGTCAGCATGGGGAAGTGATAGCCCTTGGCCAAAATCTGTGTGCCGATCAGAAGATCGACTTCGTGATTATGCACGCGATCAATCAGCTGTGCCGCGGCCTTGGGCCCCATGATGTTATCGGATGTCGCGACCTCGACCCGGATATCGGGGAAAGTCTCAACCGCCTCTTCATACAGGCGTTCCACCCCCGGACCACAGGGGGCCAGTTTGCCCTCCGCGCCGCAGGACGGACAGGCATCAGGCGCCTTGGCCTGATAACCGCAATGATGACATTGCAATTTGCCCCATGCCCGATGCTCAACCAACCAGGCGGTGCAGTTCGGGCACTGGAACCGATGACCACAGGCCCGACACAGCGTAAGCGGTGCATAGCCCCGGCGGTTCAGGAACAGCATCGCCTGTTCGCCGTTGGCAAAGGTTTCTGCCAGCCGTTTTTTAAGCGTCGGCGTGATCCAGCGATTGCGTTGGGGTTTGTCCTGGCGGATATCGATGATCTCGACACTTGGCAACACCGCCACACCATGACGACTGCCAAGTTGAACATGCTGATAGCGCCCGGCTTCAACATTGGCCAAGGTTTCAAGCGATGGGGTCGCGGAAGCGAGAACAATAGGGATATTGCCCAGATGCGCCCGTGTCACCGCCATGTCGCGGGCATGATACATCACGCCATCTTCCTGCTTGAACGCGTGTTCGTGTTCCTCGTCGACCACGATCAGGCCGAGATTATGATAGGGCAGGAAAAGGGCCGACCTGGCCCCGACGACAAGCTTGGCTGATCCATCGGCCACCGCCCGCCAGGTATCACGACGCCTGGCCTGCCCGACTTCGGAATGCCAAAGGGCGGGTTCGACACCAAACCGGTCACGGAAACGTTGCAGCCATTGGGCCGAAAGTGCGATTTCCGGCAACAGGACCACAACCTGCTTGCCCTGCGCCAGTGCGGCACGGACCGGCTCAAAATAAACTTCGGTCTTGCCCGACCCGGTCACACCATCCAGAAGCGTACAGGAAAAGCCCCCATCATCAAGGCGCGCACACAGCGCGTCTGCGGCCTCGTTCTGTTCGGGCGACAAATCCGGGCGTGGTATATCAAGATCAGGTGCCTCAAACGGTGATGGCGGGGAGACCATCAGGCGCTGCACAGCGCCAGCGTCGACCAGCCCCTTGATCACACTTGCCCCGGCACCGGTTTCGCGCAGGATATCACCCTGTTCCATCGGCGGATGATCGGCCAGAAACGCCAGAACGCGTTTGCGCGGCGGCGTCAGGCGCAGAGATGTCGCGTCAAATTCCGGATTTAGGGTAAATCGAAAGATCGGCTTGGGGGCCTCAAGCGCATCTGGCACGCTCATGGCCATACGCAACACAGCCCCTTGCGGCGCCATGGTGTAGGCCGATACCCAGTCAATAAATTTGCGGGTGACATCCGCCATCGGCGGAGTTGGCAGAACACCGAAAATTTCGCGCAGCTTGGCGGGATCAACATCGCCCTTGGCATCGCCCCAGACGACACCGCGCTGGGTTTGACGACCAAGTGGAATTTCAACGAAATCGCCGGGTGCGACAGAAACGCCTTCGGGCACCAGATAGTCATATGGTCCGGCCAAAGGCAGCGGCGGCAGGACGCTCACGGTCTGGGCGGTTACCTCAAAGGCCGGATCATTCGCAAACAAATTTCCAGAGGTGGCCTTTGCGGCACGCATATATTATAAACCCCGTGAGGTTGCCCATCAGACCGAGCCGTTTCAGGAACGCCAGACAATGGGCACAGAAACAAACGGTCCCACAGCAAGGATCTGGTTCCGTCATCAGATGATCCAGAACCTAGCAGCTAACCGCATCATTGAACAACAGGTCCTAAACAGGAATTCCAATGAAGTTTTTCATCGATACCGCTGACATCGACGCAATCCGCGAACTGGCCATGTCCGGCCTCGTGGACGGTGTCACCACCAACCCCTCGCTGGTAGCAAAGTCTGGCCGACCGTTTCTCGAACTGATCAAGGAAATTTGTGAAGTTGTTGACGGTCCGGTCAGCGCAGAAGTTGCTGCGACCGATTACGAAACCATGGTTGCCGAAGGCCGCAAGCTTGCCAAAATCGCCGACAATGTCGTCGTCAAGCTGCCGCTGACTGCTGATGGCCTCAAGGCTTGCCGTACCTTCACCGACGAAGGCATTCAGACCAACGTAACCCTTTGCTTCTCGGTCGGTCAGGCCATTCTGGCAGCCAAAGCCGGTGCGACCTATGTTTCGCCGTTCGTTGGCCGTCTGGATGACATTTCCTCGGATGGTATGCAGCTGATTGCCGACATCGTTGATGTTTATGGCAACTACCCGAACTGGACCACAGAAGTGCTTGTTGCTTCGGCACGTGGCCCGCAGCATGTTGTCGACTCGGCCCGTCTCGGTGCTGACGTTGTCACCATCCCGCCGCAGGTTCTGGGCCAGTTGACCAAACACCCGCTGACCGACAAGGGCCTTGAAGCCTTCCTCGCCGATTGGGAAAAAACCGGCCAGTCGATCCTCTGATTTTGGATCGCTGATCGCGACAAACATATAAAAACCCGCATCGCGCGCGGTTTTTAACATGCATTTAACCCGGCAGCCCGCATTGTGGCAGCCGGGTTTTTTGTTTCTCACTTTTCAAGCCGGAACCGATGGAAAAGACAGCTTTGCGCGCCGACGATGTGGCGGACTACCTTGCCGAACATCCTGAATTCTTCACTACGCGCCCGGACTTGCTTGAAAGTCTTGATTTGCCGATGCGCGAACTGGGCAATGGCGTTGCCGACATGCAGCAATATGTCGTTGCCCGCCTGCGCGATGAACGTGAAAAGCTGCGCGGTGCGACCAGTGAACTGATCAATATTTCCAAATCCAACCTCGAAACCCAAAGCCGCATCCACCGTGCGGTTCTGGCCCTTTTGAATGCGCGGGGGTTTGAAACCTTTGTCGAGGCACTTCAGGACCTTGTGCCAGAACTTCTCGATCTTGATGCGATTGCGCTGTGCTTTGAAGAATGCAAGGAAGCCCCGGTACCAAGTTGTGATGGCCGGGTGCGTCGACTTGTCGTCGGTGCGGTTGATCAGGTTCTGGGGGACGAGCACGATGTCTGGCTGTTGCCAGATGATGCCGGCGACGAGGCGATTTTTGGCCCGAAGGCATCTGAAATCCGGTCTGCGGCAATTGTGCGCCTGGCACCATTTTATGGTGATCCGGTCGGGCTTGTTGCGTTTGGCGTCAAGGAGCCGGATTATTTCAGCCCGGCGCAGGCCAATGACCTGATCATGTTCCTGGCATCCGTTATCGAGTTTGGTGTGCGTCGATGGCTGACCCAAACGGTCTGACCGCCATCACCCTGCCACAGGATGTGCGCGACGCCATTGCCGACTGGCGTGGCTGGCTTGCCAATGAGCGTCGCGCGTCCAACCACACGACCGAAAACTATCTGGCCGATCTTTATGCCTTTCTGGGCTTCGTCAAAGACCATCTTGGCGATGCTCCGACGCTTAAGGACTTGCTCCGCCTGAATCCGCGCGATTTTCGAAGCTGGCTGGCGCGCCGCAGCATGGATGGCATGGCCAAGACGTCGACCGCGCGTGCACTATCAAGCTTGCGCAATTTTTACCGGTTTCTTGAACGGTCCGGGCGCGGTCAAAACGCCGCGGTGCAGTCGATCCGCAATCCCCGCCTGCCGCAATCAACGCCCAAACCGCTGGCGCCAGATGACGCCATGGCGGTGCTGGAAAACGCCGATGCCTGGCAGGATGAGCCGTGGCTTGGCAAACGTAACCTTGCCCTTTTCACCCTGCTGTATGGTTGCGGCCTGCGTATTTCAGAGGCGCTTGATCTGAATGCCAATCAACGCCCGACCGGGGATTCGATGGTGATCACCGGTAAAGGCAACAAACAACGCCTTGTCCCGGTTCTGCCCATCGTGCGCGACGCGATCGAGGATTATGTCCGCATCTGCCCGTTTGCGCCCGATGGTAATGATCCCCTGTTTCTGGGCGCACGCGGCAATCGGCTTGTGGCACAAGTCGCCCAGCGTGAAATGCGCAAGGTCCGCGAACTTCTGAACCTGCCCGATACCGCCACCCCGCATGCGCTGCGCCATTCGTTTGCGACGCATCTTTTGGCCGGGGGGGGTGATTTGCGTACCATTCAGGATTTGCTCGGCCACGCATCGCTTTCAACGACCCAGCGCTATACCGCGGTCGATACCGAACAATTGATGGCGGTCTATAACGGCACCCATCCGCGCGCCCGGCGTTAGGACACGACGCCAGAACACGCATCGGAACCGTTTTGCACGCTCAGGCGTTGGATGCCCAGACACAGCTCCGCGAAAGAGATCCAGTGATGAAGCTATTTCGATCCCGCCGCTTTGACGCCAGCCCGCGCCATCGCCAGATTTACAGCGCCTATGAAATTGCCTATTCGGTCATCGACCTTTTGGCGGCCGTCCTGTTTATCGTCGGCAGTGTGTTGTTTCTTGATGATGCAACGGTCAAGGCCGGGACGTGGCTGTTTATCATCGGATCGGTGTTCTTTGCCGGTCGGCCTGCCGTGCGGCTTGCCCGTGAATTGCATCTGGCCGGACTGGGTGACGAGGGGCAACGCGATAGGGCTGATCCGGGTCCTGCCAGCAACCGCGCCGGGTCTTGAAAATCTTTTCGCAAAATTTCGGTTCCTAGCGATCACCTTTCGCCATTAGACTGCGGGCAAACACCTGATATGCCCGGAGGAAAACCATGATATTGCGTTCGAGTGGTCCGTCGCCGTTTGGCCGGAAAGTCAAAATCGTTGCCAAGATGCTTGGCATTTATGACCAGCTGACGGTTGAAGATTCAAACACCAACGACCCGGCTGATACCCTGCGCCAGCAAAACCCGCTGGGTAAAATTCCGATCCTGATCCTTGAGGACGGTCGCAAGATTTTCGATAGCCGCGTGATCTGTGAATATCTTGATGCGCAGGTCGATGGCACCAGCCTGCATCCCACCGAAAGCGATGCACGGTGGGATGCCCTGACCCTTCAAGCGCTTGGCGACGGCATTGTCGATGCATCCATCCTGCAGGTCTATGAAAGCCGCATGCGCCCGGAAGAAAAACGCCATGGCGACTGGCTGTCCTATCAGGCGGACAAGGTCAAAAGATCCCTTGATCATCTGAGTGCCAATGCCCCGTCACTGGAAGGTGACCTGACGATTGGCCATGTCGCGATTGCCTGTGCGCTGGGCTATCTTGATCTGCGCTTTGAGGGCAAATGGCGCGAAAGCTATCCGGCACTGGTCACATGGCTTGAAACCTTTGACGCACGCGTCCCGGCATTTGAGTCCACCAAGTTTGTCGCCTAAGACTGATGCCCTTTGGCGCAATGCTGATTGCGCCAAAGGGCAAAGATTTTAAATCAAGTGCTTAGCAACTAAAAAACAACCCGGAGCCTTTTGCACAATGTCCCGTCTGAACAGCGTTATCCGCCGTCTTCAAGCCCAACGCGATTGCCTGAATGCGGCAGCAGAAATGATCAAGGATCAGGACGGCATCGTGCTTGAAGTCGGGCTTGGCAACGGGCGCACGTTTGATCACCTGCGCGAAATCATGCCGGATCGCGAGATTTTCGTCTTTGACCGGCAGATCGCAGCCCACCCGAAATGTATCCCCGATGATGACCATTTGTTCCTTGGCGATATCTTTGAAACCCTGCCGAAGGCGGTTGAACGTTTCAAAGGCAAGGTCGCACTGGTTCATTCCGATGTCGGTACCGGGGACGAGGCGCTTAATGCCAAGATCGCGTCCTTTATCGGATCAACCCTGCCCCCGGCATTGATCAAGGGTGCAATTGTGGCATCGGACCAGAAAATCGATGTGCCGGGCACGATTGCCGAACCGCTGCCCGAAGGCGTTCCAAAAGATCGCTATTTCTTCCGTCGTTATCAGGGCTAATATCGCGCCCAGTTTTGGAATTGGTTCTGCACCCGCAGGGCCCTGTCAGCATTTTAGGAAATCGTGCCGTGGCCACCGCAAACGCCCCATCGCCAAGTGGAAGTCAATTGTCCGAAGCACAGGACTTTCTGGCCAAATATCCCGATGTCGAGGCCGTCGACATCATCCTGACCGACTTTCACGGCATCGGCCGGGGCAAAACGATCCGCCGTCACGAACTTGAAGGCATCTATAAATCCGGGCGCGGCTTGCCGAGCTCCCTGTTCGGGCAGGATGTCAGTGGCGAGGATGTGGATGATTGCGGCCTTGTGCAAACTGGCGGCGGCGGCGATTGCCGCTGCTGGCCAGTGCCGGGCACGCTTGGCTATCTGCCCCATACCGGCCGCGGGCAGCTTTTGATTGCCATGTATGAAGAAGACGGCGCGCCGCATGACGTTGATCCGCGCAATGTTTTCGGCGCGCAGGTCAAACGGGCAGAAAATCTTGGCTTCTATCCGATGGGCGCGTTCGAACTTGAATTTTATCTGGTCGACCAGACCCCGGATGCCCAAGGCCTGTATCACCCGGCATCCTACGCCATCACCAAACGGCGCAGCAAATTGCGCAACACCATGTCGGTCGATGAAATTGACGAAATGTCACCGCTTTTTGATGCGGTCTATGAAGGTGCAAAGCATCTTGACCTGACACTGGAAACCCTGATTTCGGAATATGGTCCGGGCCAGTATGAAATGACCATCCGCTATCGCGATCTGATGCGCGCGGCCGATGACGTGATCATCGCCAAACGTTTGATCCGCACCGTGGCGCGGCGTTTTGGCAAGGAAGCGGTCTTTATGCCCAAGCCGTTCGGCAATGAAGCCGGATCGGGCATGCATTTGCACCTGTCGCTTGCAGGCCAAGACGGCAATAACCTGTTTGCCGATCAGGCGGATGGATCGTTAAGCCCCTTGATGCTCAACGCGATTGGCGGCATTCGCGGCACGATTGGTGAAACGATGTTGTTGCTCGCCCCGTTCATGAATTCCTGGCGACGGTTTGCATCGGCGATGTATTCACCGGCCTCTGATGACTGGGGTGTTGAAAATCGCACTGTGGCATTGCGTGTACCGGGCACACCGGGCAAAACGCGCCATTTCGAACACCGTATTGCCGGGGTTGATGCCAACCCCTATCTGGTCGCGGCTGTGACCCTGGGGGCCGCCCTTGACGGGATCGAAGGCAAAATCGATCCGGGCAAACCGTGCGAAGATGAAATCGGCGAGGCAAAGGCCCCCAATGACCTGCCGCGTCACTGGCTGGATGCGATTGATCAGTTTGCCGCGTCCGAGTTCAACAAACGCACGCTTGGCGAACGCTTCCACACAGCGTTTACCAAGATCAAACAGGCCGAATACGAACAGATGGCGCTCAAGGTTTCAGCGGCAGAATGGGAATATTACGGGTTTTCCGTTTGAAATTGCAACCCTGACAAAATCTGCCTATAGTTGAGATGGACCAATAAAGCACAAACTTTCATTGAAGTTTTAGCTCCGCTAATCAGGCGCATCCAATGTCGCAAGTTATTGAGAAAATACGTAAACGGTCGAGACACACCAAACAAATAACAATAACACTTGGGATGTTGACAATCTTATCAATGGTTTACTTGTCATATACGGCAATTGAGAGGTTTGGTGGTGACACTGGGTCAACCACTATTGGCAGCTTGATATTTCCGGGATCTTCGGCAGACGATTTAGATCCTAAAGCACTAGAAGCAATAGATATTAATGTTAAGACGGGGGATATTAGTACAAGCGCAGGAAGCGCACATATCTATGACGTATTATCAAAACTTTTAGTTAGGTTTGCCGCACTCGCTCTGCCAATAATGTTCTTATATTTCTCTTTCTCCACAGTCAAATACTTGACTCGGCTTTCTATGTTTTGGGACTCACGAGCCGACATGCTAGAATTACACCTTCTAGACCGCGAATTCCCAGATCATCTTATTAATTACCTCGATACTAATAGTATAAACTTTTCTGAAACAAAGACTGGACGGCTTGAGAAAATTCTCAAAGAGAGAATAAATGATTAAGTATTATTCTAAAGTTTTCTAAACGGCCAAAGCGTCTTCGACCTACTTTCTTAATAACTTAGGCTAAGCCCAAGCATTTCTGCGAGCGCAAGCGTGATGCCGCCGACAACCAGAAGGGCGAGCACGAAAAGGCCGGTTACTTTGGCGCTGGCGCGCAGCACGGCTTGCCTGCCGTACTTTTGGCCCTGGTCGTAATGCCATTTGATGGCGAAGCACATCGCGGTCAGCAGTGCGGCAGCTTTAAACGTGCCAAAGGCGATCGGGACCCAATCCATAGCAAAGACTCTCATGTTTATGCGTTATGGATGTTATGGGCGCATCTGGGGCCAAGGCAAACTTCCCATTCTGCAACCCTGTCATGAAACAGCGGTTGGCATTCGGAAGATCGGCTACTGAACGGGAATATATGGGATTTTCAGATGAAAGTGCCGTCTGGTCAGATTGCTCTGACCAGGACTATCGGCAGCGTGCAGCGCTAGGATGCGCGTTTGGCACGGTTGTTTGATTTGCGCGCCGAGAAGGCCACTTGCGGGCGGGCATCCATGGTTTTCTGATCGCGGAGATATGCGACTTCAAGATCGCGGGGCTCAACACTGAGAACACGTGAAGTGTCCGGACGGTCAGAATTCGTATTGAGGTGAATCTGCGTCGAAACCCACTGCCATGTCGGGTATGTCAGTTTTTCATCCTGGGTTTCTTCGGTAATCACCTTGTAGGATCCGGCCGGAAGGACTTCTGCAAGGCCACGCATGCTGAACGGACGTGTGAAATTCAGAATTCTCGAAGTGGTACGATTGGTCAAAAAAGGCTCCTTGCGCCGGAATGCGCGTTGGACAGGCCAAACGATCGGGACCATTCCCGCCGTCGGACACTGACTCGGATTACAGACAGATCAAAGTTTTCGGATTAACAACGGACAAAAATGCCCAGGCCAATAAAATATTGGAAATTTGAGAATCAAAAAATATTTGCAGCATCAAGCATATGAATATTTTTGGTTAATTTACAACGTAATTATTTTTTATTTATACGCTCAAACAAAATGGTAAAATTTAATTCGTCGATCAAAGACACCGGATTTATTTATTAATTCAGATAATTCCGTTCCATTTTCTGGCTCAGCAGCCGTCAGCCCCAATCAATATCGGACGTATGCCGCCTATTCCTTGCCATCCCGTCGCAATGGCGATATTCAGGTTTCAAACTGTCATTAACTTGCAATGCCGGGCCCCGCGACTTATCTCCGGCTTGCAAACAGGCGAGATGAGACGACGCCATGAATGAAATGATCACCATTGCCGAGGCTTCTGCTGACGCAATGTCGGAAATGCAGATTGATCCCACCCTTGATCTGGAAGCTGAGATTCAGCGCCTGAAAAAGGAAAAGAACGCGATCATTCTGGCCCATTACTATCAGGATGGGGAAATTCAGGACCTTGCAGACTTTGTTGGCGATAGTCTGGACCTGTCGCGCAAGGCGGCCGAAACCGATGCCGATGTCATCGTGTTCTGTGGCGTGCGCTTCATGGCTGAGGTTGCCAAAATCCTCAGCCCGAACAAGACTGTTCTGCTGCCGGATTCCAAGGCGGGTTGCTCGCTCGAAGATTCGTGTCAGCCCGAACCGTTCCGCAAGTTCCGCGAACAGCACCCGGATCATGTGTCGATCACCTATATCAACTGCTCGGCCGAGGTGAAGGCAGCGTCCGATATTATCGTGACCTCGTCGAATGCGGCCGAGATCATTGATCAGATCCCGCTCGACAAGCCGATCCTTTGGGCACCTGACCGCCATCTTGGTTCCTATCTTGCCAAGAAAACCGGTCGCGACATGACGCTTTGGAACGGCTCGTGCATCGTGCATGAACAGTTTTCCGAACGTGAACTGATCCGCCTGAAAACCCAGAACCCGGATGCCAAGATCGCAGCCCACCCGGAATGCCATGAGGGTATTCTGAAACATGCTGATCACATCGGCTCGACCCGTGCGATTCTGGAATATGTGATTAACGGCCCGGATCAGAAATACCTGATCGCGACCGAACCGCACATCATCCACCAGATGGAAAAAGCAGCCCCGCACAAGGAATTCATTCCGGTGCCGGGTGCGGACGGGTCATGTGCGTGCAATAACTGCCCGTTCATGGAACTCAATACGCTTGAAAAGCTGTATCTGTGCCTGGTCAATAACGGCCCGCAGATTGTCATGCCCGAAGACCTGCGCGTCGCAGCGGTCAAGCCGCTTGAACGCATGCTGGAAATGTCAAAGAACATTCCGGTCAAAAAGGACGACGCGGCTTAAGCCAGCCAACCTCACAGCCCCGCAAATTTTGCGGGGCTGTTTGCCATTCCCCATCAGAATTCAAAGCAGCCCGCCATCATGACCGTCCTGACCCAAGCCGAAATCGCGGAATTCATTGATCGTTCCTTTGCCGAGGATATCGGCACGGGTGACATCACATCGGACAATGTCATCCCCGCCGATGCGCGCCTGCGCGTCGCGCTTGAAACCCGCGAGGATATCGTTGTGGCCGGGCTTGATATTGCCCTTGATTGTTTCCGCAAGCTGGTCCCGAATGCGAAGATCGAAAAGCACTGCGAAGATGGCGATGCGATCAAGGCCAAAGACGTTCTGGCCGTGGTCGAAGGCAATGCGCGCGGCATCCTGACGGCTGAACGTACAGCCCTTAATACGCTTCAACATCTGTCGGGCATTGCCACCACCACGCGCAGCTATGTCGCGGCGATGGGCGAAACAAACGCCAAACTGCTTGATACCCGCAAGACCCTGCCGGGTTGGCGCAAACTGGAAAAATACGCAACCCGCATGGGCGGGGCTCAGAACCACCGCATGGGTCTTTATGACGGGGTGATGATCAAGGACAACCATATTGGCGTCGTCGGATCGATCACCAAATGCGTTGAGGCCGCCCGGGCTGCCAACTTGCCCAAGATCGAGGTCGAATGTGACACCCTTGATCAGGTCAAAGAAGCGACTGAAGCCGGAGCAGACATCATCCTGCTTGATAACATGGGCCCTGATATGTTGCGCGAAGCGGTTGCCATTGTCGCTGGTCGCTGCAAGACTGAGGCATCCGGGGGTGTAAACCTTCAGACCATCGGTGCAATTGCCGCAACCGGGGTCGATTATGTGTCCGTCGGGCGGATTACCCAATCCGCACCGGCCGTTGATATCGGACTTGATGTCGCAATCCTGTGAGGCCACATGCGCGCAAGCAGTCATAGCACCACAGACCCAGCCTTGATCAAGGTGATCGAAACCGCCAACTGGATCTTGCGCGACGGCGAAAACATCCTGTCGGTTCGCAGCCACGGCCGCGACCGGTTCTATTTGCCCGGCGGCAAGATTGATCCCGGCGAAACCGCACGCGAAGCCATCAAACGCGAAATCAAGGAAGAACTCGGTGTCGATCTGATCCCCGGCACGCTCCGCCAGTTGGGCACGTTTGCCGGACAGGGCCACAACCTGCCCGAAGGGTCGATTGTGCGCATGACCTGTTTTACCGGCTATTATTGCGGAACCCTTGCACCTGAACGCGAGATCGCCGAACTCAGATGGCTGTCGCCGCGTGAACGCCACCTGATGGCCCCGATGGGGCAAAAGATCACTGCTGCCCTTTTCGATATTTGATCATCCGATCAACGCTATGTCTTCAGCACGCGATACCTTGCGGCTGCAACTTTCGCGACAAATGTTCTTGTTATGTTCTATTATTTTGTGTTAAACAGGATTTGCGATTTTGCACAAAGGGATCAGAACATGACGCAGGACAAAGGGGCATTGTTTCGGGCGCTTCACGAAGAACCCGGTGCATTCATCATTCCCAATCCATGGGATATCGGAACTGCCAGAATTCTTGCCGCACTCGGTTTTCGCGCCTTGGCAACGACAAGTGCGGGCATGGCATTTTCCCTTGGCGTTGCAGAGGGCAAGACATCACCCGAAAACACGTTCAAGCATTGTCAGGCACTGGTTTCGGCCACGCCACTTCCCGTTACGGCCGATCTTGAAAAAGGGATGGGCGATAGTCCGGAAAGCTCGGCAGAAACGATTGCGGTCGCAGCGTCAATCGGCCTGGCGGGCTGTTCGCTTGAAGATCACACGGGGGACCGGGCAAATCCGATCTATGATTTTTCGCTTGCTGTTGAACGCATTCAGGCTGCTGTCGAAGCCCGATCAACCTTGCCCCATGATTTTGTCCTGACCGCGCGGTGCGAGAACTTCCTGTGGGGACGCCCAGACCTTGACGACACGATCAAGCGCCTTCAGGCCTTTGAAAAGGCAGGGGCGGATGTTCTTTATGCGCCGGGCTTGTATGATCTTAAGACGATCCGCACGGTTTGCGCGTCGCTGAGCAAACCGGTGAATGTCGTTATGGGCATGCCCGGAAACACCTTCAGCCTGACTGAACTGGCGGACGCGGGCGCAAAAAGGATCAGCGTCGGATCAGCACTTGCCCGCCTTGCCTATGGCGCCTTTGTCAAAGCATCGCGTGAAATAATCGATACCGGCACATTCGGATTTTCCGATCAGGCCATGGGCTTTGCCGAGCTTGAAGAATTTTTCACCGGACAAACCCACAAAGCCCAATAGAGACAGGCAGATTAAAACAGCAGATGGAACACATGCCCTAGCGCGGCGCATCCCCATCAGGACTGCCGCCTGCATCGGGAATTTCACGGCCAGGCGCATCGCGATCGCGCGAAACATCCTTGGTCGCAGACGGTGGTGCGGCCTTTTGATCCGCACCGCTATCGTCGGTGTCTGAGGACGCATCTTCTGCTTTGTCTTCCGACGTTTTGGGTTCCTCAGGCTCGGCCTTCTCGATCTTTTTCGGCGCCCCCTTGCCAGCGTCGCGGATGGCATCGGTCAGCTTGTCGATATCGCGCAGGTTCAGGTCACGCTGCGGGAACGGAATTTCGATGCCCTCATCGCGGAAGCGCTGGACAAGTTCAAAGCGGATCGAGCTTGCCACAGCAATCACATCGCCAATATCGCGCAGGAAATAGCGCAGTTCGAAATCAAGCGAACTGGCGCCGAAATCCATGAACACCACCTGCGGTGCCGGATAGGTCAAAATCTCGCGGCGCTTGTCGGCCATTTCCAACAGGATCTCGCGAACCTTGTCGACATCCGATCCGTAAGACACACCAATCTTGATGATGCCGCGCCCCGAACGCTCCTTGAGCGTCCAGTTCAGAACCCGGTTGGAAATCAGTTCGGAGTTGGGGATGACGACCGAAGACCGGTCAAAGGTTTCGATCTCGGTCGCGCGGACCCGGATGTCCTTTACAAAGCCCTGATCGGCGCCAACGACGATCCAGTCACCGACCTTGATCGGGCGTTCGACCAAAAGGATCAGACCCGACACAAAGTTGTTCACAATGCTTTGCATGCCAAAACCGATACCGACCGAAATGGCACCGGCGATGATGGCAAGATTGGACAAATCAAGCCCGGCGGCCGAAACCGCAAGCAAGATGGCAAGGCAGATCCCGGCATAACCAAAGATCGCCGAAACCGAATGTTGCAGCCCCTGATCAAGCTTGGTGTTGGGCAGCACCCGCGTGCTCAGCATGCGCTGGAAGAAGCGCATCACCGCGAGCACGATGACAAACATCAAGGCTGCCAGCATGATGGAGCGCAGCGAGAAATGAATGCCGCCAACCTGAATGCCGATAAATGCCTGCTGAACTGCCAGAATAAGATCAGCCCAGGCAATGTCGGTAAAGATCATCACCGCGACCGGCACGGCGATGGAAAACATCACCACATCGATCAGAACCCGCAGCCAGAAATAAAGCGTGCCATGCACCGCATCGCTGACATTGCTGTCCTCGCTGCTTTCCGGGCGCACCAGATAGGTATGCATCAAAGCCCGGCAATAACCGCGCAGCAGCCAGTAACAGGTCAAAAACGCCAGCGCCATCATCAGGTTCTCAAGGATGAAGCGTGCCAGGGCGACATAACCCAGCAGCATCAGCACCGGCATCATGATCGCGATGACCTTGAGGCCACGGCGCGACCGGCGTTCGATCTTTGACCAGATTTCGTGACGGTCGCGTTCGTCATGCTGCCAGAACACACCGAGTGAACAGACAAACAGCAAAACCGAAATCACCAGCACGTTCGAGATGCTTTGCACAAGCGCGATATCAAGCGACGTCCCAAGGGTCGTAGCACCTTGCAACAGCACCATGTCAAAGGCAAAAATCACCGCCACTGCCAACGAACAGAACCCGACAACCCGGGCACCCCTTGGCGTTGTGCCGGAACGCCGCAAGGACGGCGCAAACGGTGAATGCACACTGCGTACCGCGGCCCCGACAAACAACAGGAACAAGGCAGCCGCAAAGCATTGCAGAACAAAATCACCCATCGCACCGCTCAGAAGCGCATCGCGCGATTCAAGTATTCCATAGGCGATCAAAAGGGCGATGCCCGGCACCAAGGCGGTAAACAGGAACCGCGTTCCCGATATCAATGATACGCGGTCTTCGTCAGGCACAGTGTTCCAACGCGCAGGCATATATCGCAGCACGACCACCTCGCCGCCAATCAGTGCGGCGATCACAATGAAGGTCAGGAAAACCAGACCCGGGGCGACCTCGGACAACTGGTCGGCGACGTCCCCTTCAAGTTCAAGGTTGGAATAGCGCGCCTGTACCATGCTGGGCAGCTTGACGATTTCCCGCCAGGCCTCAAACCAGACAACCGGATCAAACGGCACATCCACCCGGCCCAGAACGCGCCGGGTAAAGCGTTCACGCGCCAGACCGGACAACTGGTCAGACAGCTCGCTTGCACGGAAATTGACCAATTCAAGCTGTTTGAGCACACCGCCAACGCGCGCGATGTCCTGTCCGATACGATCACGTTCACGAGCGACCTCGGGGACTTCTTCCTCGCCCTCTGCCGGGGGCTCGCCAAGTTTGCCAAGGGCAGCTTCAAACCGCTGCAAACGTTCATCGGCCCGACCGCGCAGCTCGTTAATCGCAAGCTGGATGGTTTCGATCCGGTCGCGGCCATCGGAGATCACGCGCCCGGAAATTTCTTCGCCGGAAATCGATTCTTCAATCGCATCAAGCGTCGCTTCCCAGTCCGCAATGCGGTTCTGGGCATTTTCCAGTTCGATCTTCTGCACAGAGTCAGGGCGCGGTTCGTTGGGCTGTGCTGCCAAACCGAAAGATACCGTCATTGCAAACAGACAGATTGCAAGACTTGCGATTACCTGACGAACTGATGTCATGCCTGATGATCCATATTGATGCCCGAAGCGCTGCCCGGCTTCCGTTTCTTGAGTGTTTTTCGCGTTTTGTAAACAGGTTGGCCTGATACTTGGTCACAGAACCGAACCCTACACTGAGAACAGTAACGAATCATCTAACGTTTCGTTCCGTTGTCATTGTGACGTGATGATGACCCCGTCCCTGACCTGCATGAACGCAGTCAGCCAAGGAGCCCTGCGATGAGCAAAACCGCGCTGATCAATGCCTTTGAAATTGCCCCGGATGGCACCGCACAACCGGTTGGATGGGACGCCCTGCAATCGGGCCTGCCACCGATTGCAGAGGGAAATTATCTTTGGGTGCATCTGGACTGGATGGGCGACGGGGTGCGCGACTGGCTGATCACGGTTGCCGGCATTGATGCAACTATCACCGACACGCTTTCGACCCGCGGCACGCGTCCGGCGGTATTTTTCTATGATCCGGGCTATTCGCTTAATCTGCGCGGGGTGAACCTGAACGCGGAAAATGATCCGGCCGATATGATTTCAGTGCGTTTCTGGGTCACAAACAACATGGTGATCACGCTGCGCAACCAGCCGCTCAAGGCGTTTGATGACATGCGGGCCGCCATTGCCGACCACAAGGCCCCCAACAGCGTTGATGATTTCGTCCTGACCGTGGCCGAACGGCTTGCCTTTCGGGTCGAGAATGTCGTGCGCGGCATGGAAGAAGATGTCGAGGCGATCGAGGACGATCAGGAAACCGTGGCCGAGGGCAAAACCCTTGCACTGCGCAAACGCGGATCGGACATCCGTCATCGGCTGTCGCGTCTGCGCCGGCATCTGGGACCGCAACGCGATGCGCTGGCGCATTATGTCGAACAAAAACCGGCCTGGTCTGACAAGCGGTTCAAACGCCGCGCCCGCGCATTGACCGATAAAACCGTCCGCCTGGTCGAGGAATTTGATTCCCTGCGCGAACGCATTCAGATCGTGAATGAAAACCTGATGGCGCTCGAAAGCGAACAGATGAACCGCACGATGTACTGGCTTACGGTGATTGCCGGTCTGTTCCTGCCGATCAGTTTCGTCACCGGCCTTCTGGGCATCAATGTCGGCGGCGTTCCGGCAACTGACAGCCCGTATGGGTTCCTTGGGGTGTCGATCATTCTGGCGGTAATTACCGCGTTTGAAATCTGGCTGTTTAAAAAGATGCGCCTGATCTGATAGCAGCAATGCAAACCGTCTTGTTGCAATGCGATGCAACTTGGAGCTATGACAATCTCACAGTCCTAATTCCTTTCACTGCATTCGAGATTTGTTGATGACCGACGGCCCGCTTTCACGTTATCGCGCGAAAATCACCGCTGGTGAGCTGTCCCACGATCCGATGCAGGAACTCTGTGCGGAAAAACTCCAAAGCCTGAAAAACGCGCTGATCAACTATGAGCCGTCGACCGGCACAGGTGGCTGGCGCGAACGGTTTGGCCTGACCCGTCGGCGCGATGAACCAACCCCGCCATCAGGACTTTACATTTATGGCGAGGTTGGTCGCGGCAAATCCATGTTGATGGATCTGTTCTATGAAACCATCGACATTGAAAAAAAGCGTCGCGTCCATTTCCATGACTTCATGCAGGATGTGCATGAACGCATGCACCGCTATCGCCAGACCAAGAAAAAAGATGATGCCGATCCGATCCCGCCGATTGCCAAGGACCTTGCAAACGATGCCTGGTTGCTGTGCTTTGACGAGATGCAGGTAACCGACATCACCGATGCCATGATCCTCGGCCGCCTGTTTGAACAGTTGTTTGATCATGGGGTTGTGATTGTCACGACATCGAACCGCGTGCCGGATGACCTGTATAAGGATGGCCTGCAACGCCAGAACTTCCTGCCCTTCATCGACATGATCAAGCAGAAGCTTGATGTGCTGGAACTGGCGAGCCCAACCGATTACCGCATGCGCAATCTGACGGCCGCCGAGGTATTCCTGTATCCTATATCCCGCGAACAGGCATCCAAGCGGATTGACGAGATGTTTGCCACCCTGACCGAAGGCGCACGCGTCGCGCCCGACAGCCTGACCGTCAAGGGACGCAAGATCGAAATCAGTGCTGCCGGTGCCGGGGTTGCCAAGTTCAGCTTTGAAGAACTCTGTACCCGTCCGTTGGGACCGGGGGATTACATCGCACTGGCGACGCATTTCCACACCATCGTCATCGACTTTATCCCGAAACTGCCGGACTCGCGCCGCGACTGGGCCAAACGGTTCGGTACCCTTGTTGATGCGATGTACGAACACAAAACCAAGCTGATCTGTGCGATTGAGTGTGACCCGACCGAGATCTACACCGACGGTGATTACTCATTCGAATTCCAGCGTACAGTGTCGCGCATGACCGAAATGCGCAGTCAGGAATATCTCGATATGGCGCACCTGACCTGACGGCTTTCAAAACGCTAGAATGGCGGATCAAAACGGCAGCTATGATCGCAGCTGTGACATGCCTTTTTTGGACGCGCTGCCAGCGATAGCGCAGCCTGTGGAAAACGACTCCATACACGTCACTTTAAAATCGTCGCAATTATTCGCCATATGAGCGCTTATCATCGCGCGATTCTTGCGTTTGACGCAGGGGAAACGATGCTTCACGCAAAAATCGTCATATATTGGATTTCACGCCCCCGTCCCGACCGCATGGCTGATGGCCGTTTCCTGCAATGCTGCGCCAGTGTAATCCTGTTCATACGCACGAATTCGCAGCAAAGGGGCGCACTGCCTTTCATTTAGGCAGGCCGCAATCGTAAACCAGCTTTGGTTTTGCTGCGCATTAGCCCATGTTCGCATCTGCAACGTGAATGGTTTTTAAGCGTTTAGACCATAGTTGCAATAAACCGCGAAGCGGCGGTTTTCCTCGTAAAAACAGTGGGGTTTCCCCTTGTCATTCGTGGCGATTCAGTTTACGACACTCGGTGTTTACGAACGATTATTTCGCGTTCGCAGGTTTAAATTTTCAATCGCGCTCCCAAGTTGAGTTTCGACCCCCAGGAAGCGCAATAGGGAAGAAGGTAACGGAATGGCCCGCAACAAGATCGCGCTCGTCGGTGCCGGCAATATTGGTGGCACGCTTGCTCACCTCGTCGGTCTCAAAGAGCTTGGCGACGTCGTCCTTTTCGACATCGTTGATGGCATGCCACAGGGCAAGTCGCTCGACATTGCTGAATCCTCCCCCGTCGACATGTTTGATGCCGACCTCAAGGGTACCAGTGACTACAAAGACATCGCAGGCGCTGATGTCGTCATCGTCACCGCCGGTGTTGCTCGCAAGCCGGGCATGAGCCGCGATGACCTGATTGGTATCAACACCAAAGTCATGACCCAGGTTGGTCAGGGCATCAAGGAACACGCTCCGAACGCATTCGTCATCGTCATTACCAACCCGCTTGATGCGATGGTTTGGGTGATGCAGCAGGCAACCGGCTTCGATCCGAAGAAGGTTGTCGGCATGGCTGGCGTTCTGGACTCGGCCCGCTTCCGTTACTTCCTCGCAGAAGAATTCAACGTCTCGGTCAAAGACGTTACCGCCTTTGTCCTTGGCGGCCACGGCGATACCATGGTCCCGTCGATCCGTTATTCGACCGTTGCCGGTATCCCGGTTCCGGATCTGATCAAAATGGGCTGGACCACGCAGGAAAAAATCGACGAGATCGTGCAGCGCACCCGTGACGGTGGCGCCGAAATCGTTGCCCTGCTCAAAACCGGTTCTGCTTTCTACGCCCCGGCTGCTTCGGCAATCGCGATGGCGGAAAGCTACCTCAAAGACCAGAAGCGCGTCATGCCGGTTGCTGCTTACCTGAGCGGCGAATACGGTGTTGACGGTCTTTACGTTGGTGTCCCGGTTGTTCTGGGTGCCAACGGTGTAGAACGCATCGTCGAGATCAATCTTGATGAGTCCGAAAAAGCAAACTTCGACAATTCCGTGAACGCTGTTCGCGGCCTCGTCGAAGCTGCAAAGGGCATGCTCTAAGAACGCGAAACGGGCTGGTCAGTGACCGGCCCGTTTTTCAATCATTGTTGTTATTCAAACTTCAATGATCGCGGCCTCTTAACAAAGTCCCTCCCGCTCGTTACAGGGACATTGAAATCCAGATTTCTGACCCACCGGAAATCGTACGGAAGGCAAGAAAGCGACCGAACATGAATATTCATGAGTACCAGGCGAAAGAAATTCTTCGCAAATACGGTGTGACCGTGCCGAACGGCAAGGTTGCATATACCGCTCAGGAAGCCATCGAAGCTGCCCAGTCCCAGGCTGGCCCGGTTTACGTGGTAAAATCCCAGATCCATGCAGGTGGCCGCGGTAAAGGCACCTTCAAGGAAGCCAAGGCAGGTGACAAAGGCGGCGTTCGCGTCGTCAAGAGCCCGGAAGAAGTCGGCACCAATGCCGAACAGATGCTCGGCTCCACGCTGGTTACCCACCAGACCGGCCCGGATGGCAAAGAAGTCAAACGCGTTTACATCGAAGAAGGCTGCGATATCGCACGCGAACTGTATCTTTCGGTTCTCGTCGACCGCGCTTGCTCGCGCGTGATCTTCATGGCGTCGACCGAAGGCGGCATGGACATCGAAGAAGTTGCAGAAGCAACCCCGGAAAAGATCGTCACTGTCGAGATCGATCCGGCGGCTGGTTTCTCTGGCTTCCACGGTCGCAAACTGGCGTTTGCACTCGGCCTCGAAGGCAAGCAGGTTTCCAAAGCTGTCAAGTTCATGACCGCGATGTACCAGTGCTTCCTCGATACCGATGCTGCCATGGTTGAAATCAACCCGCTGGTTGTTACCGGTGACGGCGACATCATTGCGCTTGATTGCAAAATGAACTTCGACGACAACGCGCTGTTCCGTCATCCGGACATCGAAGAACTGCGTGACGAAGACGAAGAAAACCCGGCCGAACTCGAAGCTGCAAAACACAGCCTCAACTACATCAAGCTCGATGGCACCATCGGCTGCATGGTCAACGGCGCAGGCCTTGCCATGGCAACCATGGACATCATCAAGCTTTATGGTGGCGCACCGGCTAACTTCCTTGACGTTGGTGGCGGCGCAACCAAAGAACGCGTGACCACCGCCTTCAAGCTGATCCTGTCGGATCCGAATGTCGAAGGCATCCTGGTCAACATCTTTGGTGGCATCATGCGCTGTGACGTGATTGCAGACGGCGTTGTGGCAGCAGCCCGCGAAGTCAGCCTGAACGTCCCGCTGGTCGTTCGCCTTGAAGGTACCAATGTCGAACTTGGCAAGAAGATCCTCGAAGAATCGGGTCTGCCGATTGTTTCGGCTGACAACCTTGCCGATGCCGCCGAGAAGGTGGTCAAAGCTGTGAAGGAGGCCGCGTAACTATGGCTGTTCTCGTCGATAAAAACACCAAAGTTATCTGCCAGGGTTTCACTGGTTCGCAGGGTACTTTCCACAGCGAACAGGCACTGGCATACGGCACCAAAATGGTTGGCGGTGTTACCCCGGGTAAAGGCGGCACCAAGCACCTTGACCTGCCGGTTTTCAACACTGTTGAAGAAGCGGTACATGTCACCGGCGCCAATGCCTCGGTTATCTATGTTCCGCCGCCCTTCGCAGCAGACGCAATTCTTGAAGCCATCGACGCCAAAGTCGAACTGGCTGTCTGCATCACCGAAGGTATTCCGGTTGCTGACATGGTCCGCGTCAAGCGCGCACTCGACGGTTCGTCGACCCGCCTGATCGGCCCGAACTGCCCGGGTATCATTACCCCGGACGAATGCAAGATCGGCATCATGCCGGGTCACATTCACCGCCGCGGTAAAATCGGTATCGTTTCGCGTTCCGGTACGCTCACCTACGAAGCAGTTGCACAGACCACGGCCGCTGGCCTTGGTCAGTCGACCTGTATCGGTATTGGTGGTGACCCGGTCAACGGCACCAACTTCATCGACTGCCTCGACCTGTTCCTGAAGGATCCGGAAACCGAAGGCATCATCATGATCGGTGAAATCGGCGGCTCGGCCGAGGAAGAAGCATGTGAATTCCTGCAGGCTTCCAAAGTCAAGAAACCGGTTGCCGGCTTCATCGCCGGTGTTACCGCACCTCCGGGTAAACGCATGGGCCATGCCGGTGCGATCATTTCCGGTGGCAAAGGTACGGCCGATGCGAAAATGGAAGCCATGCGCAGTGCTGGCGTTCTTGTTGCCGATTCCCCGGCAAGCCTCGGCTCGACCATGCTGAAGGCTTTGAAGGGCTAATCTGGGTAGTCAGAGGAAAGGCAAGGGGGGGCGTGGTCCTTCTTGGGGACCATGCCTTCCAAGACCACAAATGAAACCTCAAGATCTCGACACGATTCTGAACGAGTCGAACGCAACCTACATCGCTGAACTTTATGCCCGGTATCTGGAAAGCCCGTCTGCGGTTGACCAGAGCTGGGCTGAGTTTTTTGACGGGTTGCAGGACGACGCCTCCGAAATCCTCGCAGAAATGCGCGGGCCGAGCTGGCAGCCACGGGAAACCAAGGTTGTTGGCGGCATGGAGGGATACGACGTCTCACAGGGGCATGCCGAACGCCCGGCCCAGATGGGCTATGCACCGGCACCTCATACAGCACCCACGGCTGGTCAGGTAAATTCTGATGCCATCCGCGCTGCCGCCAATGATTCCATTCGCGCTCTGATGCTGATCCGCTCCTTCCGGGTACGCGGCCATCTTGAAGCGAACCTGGATCCGCTGGGCCTTGCACCGCGTGAACCGCATCCGGAACTTGATCCGAAGACCTATGGCTTTACCGAAGCCGACATGGATCGTCCGATCTTCATCGCCAATGTTCTTGGCCTTGAAACCGCGACCATCCGTCAGATCGTCTCGCTGGCGCGCAAAACCTATTGCGGGTCGATCGGTATCGAATTCATGCATATCCAGGAACCTGAGCAGAAATCCTGGATTCAGCAGCGTATCGAAAGCATCGGCAACCAGACGCAGTTCACCACCCGTGGCAAGGAAGCTATCCTTGAGCGCCTGATCGAAGCCGAAGGTTTCGAAAACTATCTTCACACCAAATATGTCGGCACCAAACGTTTCGGTATTGATGGTGGCGAAGCGCTGATGCCAGCACTCGAACAGATCCTCAAACGCGGTAGCCAGCTTGGCATCCGCGAGGTTGTGTTCGGCATGCCGCACCGTGGTCGTCTCAACGTTCTTGCCAACGTCATGAGCAAGCCGTTCCAGGCGATCTTCTCGGAATTCATGGGCAACCCGTCCAAGCCGGACGACGTGATGGGCTCGGGTGACGTTAAATATCACCTTGGTACTTCCGCCGACCGCGAATTTGACGGCAACGTTGTTCACCTGTCGCTGACGGCGAACCCGTCGCACCTTGAAGCGGTGAACACAGTTGTTCTTGGTAAGGTCCGCGCCAAGCAGGCCCAGCGCAAAGACACCAATCGCGAGCAGGTTATGGGTATCCTCCTGCACGGTGATGCAGCCTTTGCCGGTCAGGGTCTTGTGGCGGAAACCTTCGATCTGTCGCACCTCAAAGGCTATCGTACCGGCGGTACGATCCACTTTGTGGTCAACAACCAGATCGGTTTCACGACCAAACCGACCGATTCCCGTTCTTCGCCTTACTGCTCGGATATTGCCAAGGTCGTTCAGGCTCCGATCCTGCACGTCAATGGCGACGATCCCGAAGCTGTGGTTCATGCGGCCCGCATCGCGACCGAATTCCGACAGGAATTCAAGCAGGACGTCGTTATCGACATGTTCTGCTATCGCCGCTTTGGCCACAACGAAAGCGACGAGCCGGCATTCACCCAGCCAAAGATGTACGACGTGATCGGCAAACACCCGACCACCAAGGACATCTATGCCCAGCAGCTGGTCAAGGAAGGTCTTCTGAGCGAAGAACGCATCAAGGAACTGGACAAGTCGTTCCAGGACTACCTTGATGAAGAGTTCAAGGCATCGGAAAACTACCGTCCGAACAAGGCTGACTGGCTTGAAGGCAAATGGTCGGGTCTTGCATCCTCACATGGTGAAGATGCTGACTGGATCGGCAAAACCGGTGTTGAAGAAGATCTTCTTCAGGAAGTCGGCCGCGCGCTTTCGACCCCGCCGAGTGACTTTGACATCAACCGCAAAATCCTTCGTCAGTTAAAGGCCAAAGCGAAGATGTTCGAAACCGGCGAAGGTATTGATTGGGCAACCGCCGAGGCCCTGGCATTCGGAACCCTGATGTGCGAAGGCACACCGGTTCGTCTGTCGGGTCAGGATTGCCAGCGTGGTACGTTCTCGCAGCGTCATGCGAAACTGATCGATCAGACCACCGAAGCAAAATACACTCCGCTCAACAACATCCGTACCGGTCAGGCCGAGCTTGAAGTCCTCAACTCGCCCCTGTCCGAAGCAGGTGTTCTTGGCTTTGAATACGGCATCACCCTTGCAGAACCGCATTCGCTGGTTCTCTGGGAAGCCCAGTTCGGTGATTTTGCCAACGGTGCACAGGTCATCATTGACCAGTTCATCAGCTCGGGCGAAGCCAAATGGCTTCGTATGTCGGGTCTGGTAATGCTGCTGCCGCACGGTTACGAAGGCCAGGGTCCGGAACACAGTTCCGCACGTCTGGAACGTTACCTGCAGCTTTGTGGTGAAAACAACATGCAGGTGGCGAACTGCACGACGCCGGCAAACTATTACCACATCCTGCGCCGTCAGATCCGTCGCTCGTTCCGTAAGCCGCTGATCCTGATGACGCCGAAATCGCTTCTGCGTCACAAACAGTGCGTGTCGAACCTGTCCGACTTTGCGACGGGCACGACATTCCTGCCTGTGATCAGCGAAACCGGCAAACTGGTTGACGACAAGAAGGTCAAACGCGTCGTTCTGTCGTCGGGCAAGGTCTATTACGATCTGCTTGCCGAACGCGAAAACCGTGGCATCGAAGATGTTGCGCTTGTGCGTGTCGAACAGCTTTATCCGTGGCCGGAAAAAGAACTGGCAACGGAACTGGCCAAATACCCGAATGCTGATGTCGTCTGGTGTCAGGAAGAATCGGAAAACATGGGTTCCTGGTTCTTCGTTGACCGCCGGATCGAGGCAACGCTTGCCAGCATCAAGCACAAGGCAGGTCGTCCTGTTTATGTCGGTCGCGCAGCATCTGCTTCGCCGGCAACGGGCCTTCTGAAAGCCCACCTGCGCGAGCAGGCTGAGCTGGTCGACGCGGCACTTAGCGTAAAATAACTTTACCGGACGGGCGAGAAATCGCCCGTCCGCCACGTTCATTTAGATTTCATTCGTATGCTGGCAGACCCACACTGCCTGATTGAAAAAACGGTCGAGGAAAAAATGGCGACTGAAGTTAAAGTTCCCGCACTGGGCGAGTCTGTATCTGAAGCCACGGTGGCAAAATGGTACAAAAAAGTCGGTGACGCTGTTGCAGCCGATGAACCAATTGTCGAACTTGAGACCGACAAGGTCACCGTCGAAGTCAACTCCCCGGTTGCTGGCGCAATTGCCGAGCTGGTCGTTGGTGAAGGCGACGAAGTTGAAGTTGGCGCGCTGATCGCGCACATCAACGAAGGTGCCGAAGGCGCCGCTGCTTCTGATGAACCGGCCAAGGAAGAAGCCCCGGCCGCGAAAAAAGAAGAAGCTCCGGCCAAGAAAGAAGAGCCGAAAGCAGCCCCGGCTGCTGCCCCGGCAGAAACGACCGCGTCAAACAGCGATCATCCGCTGGCACCGGCTGTTCGCAAACTGGTCGAAGACAAGAACCTTGATCCGTCCAAAATCCCGGCAACGGGCAAAGACGGCCGCCTGACCAAGGGCGACGTTCTGAACTTCCTCGAAGGCGGCGGATCGGCGTCCCGCGCCGCTGCCCCGGCACCGAGCGCCCCGGCAGCTCCGAAACCGGAACGTGAACTGCGTGACGGTGAAGAGCGTGTCAAAATGTCCAAGCTGCGCCAGACCATCGCGCGCCGTTTGAAAGAAGCCCAGAACACTGCGGCCATGCTAACCACTTACAACGAAGTGGACATGACCAACCTTCTGGCTTGCCGTAACAAGTACAAAGACGGTTTCGAGAAGAAACACGGTGTGAAGCTTGGCTTCATGTCCTTCTTCATCAAGGCCTGCACCACGGCGCTCAAAGAATGGCCGGCTGTCAATGCCGAGATCGATGGCAACAGCTTCATCTATAAAAACTACTGCGATATCGGCGTTGCCGTTGGTACCCCGCAGGGTCTGGTTGTTCCGGTCATCCGTTCGGCAGAGGAAAAAACCTTTGCGGATCTGGAAAGCACCATTGTCGATTTCGGCAAGCGTGCACGTGACGGCAAACTGGGCATGGATGAAATGACCGGCGGTTCCTTCACCATCTCCAACGGTGGTGTCTTCGGTTCCCTTCTGTCATCCCCGATCCTGAACGCGCCGCAGTCCGGTATTCTTGGCATGCACAAGACCCAGATGCGTCCGGTCGCAATCGACGGCAAAGTCGAAATTCGCCCGATGATGTATCTCGCGCTTTCCTATGACCACCGTATCATTGACGGCCGTGAAGCCGTTTCCTTCCTGGTACGCGTCAAGGAATGCATCGAGAACCCGGAACGCATCCTGCTCGATATCTGATCAGACAAAAGGATCAAAGAACTCATGAGTGAGAACTACGACGTTGTCGTGATCGGTGGCGGTCCTGGCGGTTATGTTTGCGCCATCCGCGCCGCACAGCTTGGCCTTAAAGTCGCCTGCGTTGAAAAACGCGGCGCACTTGGCGGTACCTGCCTCAATGTGGGCTGCATTCCGTCCAAGGCCCTGCTGCATTCCTCGCACCTGTTCGAAGAAGCGACCGAGCATTTCGATACCCACGGCATCGAAGTCTCCAAGCCGAAGGTCAACATCGAAAAGATGATGGCCCGCAAGGACAAGGTCGTTGACAGCAATGTCAAAGGCATCGAGTTCCTGTTCAAGAAGAACAAGGTTACCTATGTCAAAGGTGCCGGCGAAATCACCTCGCCGACCTCGGTCAAGGTTGCCCTTCTTGATGGCGGCGAAGAAACCCTGAATGCCAAGAACATCGTCATCGCGACGGGTTCGGAAGTCACCCCGCTGCCAGGTGTCGAAATTGACGAAGAAAAAATCGTCTCCTCGACCGGTGCACTGGTTCTTCCGAAAGTGCCGAAAAAGATGGTTGTCATCGGTGCAGGCGTGATCGGTCTGGAACTTGGTTCCGTCTGGCGTCGTCTGGGTGCCGAAGTCACCGTTGTTGAATATCTTGACCGCATTCTGCCGGGCATGGATGGCGAGCTGGTCAAACAGACCCAGCGCATCTTCGCCAAGCAGGGCCTTGAATTCAAACTCGGCCACAAGGTTACCGGTGCCAAGACCACCAAGTCTGGCGTGACCCTGACTGTTGAACCGTCCAAGGGCGGCGATGCAGAAGAGCTTAAAGCCGATGTGGTTCTGGTGGCGATTGGTCGCCGTCCGTACACCAAAGGCCTTGGTCTCGACGCTGTCGGTGTTGAACTCGACGATCGTGGTCGTGTCAAAACCGACGAGCATTTCCAGACCAATGTTGGCGGCATCTTTGCGATTGGCGATACCATCGTCGGTCCGATGCTGGCCCACAAGGCTGAGGAAGACGGCGTTGCCCTGGCAGAAATGCTGGCGGGTGAAGAAGGCCATGTCGATTACGGCAAGGTCCCGGGTGTTGTTTACACCTGGCCGGAAGTTGCCGCTGTTGGCAAAACCGAAGAGCAGCTGAAGGAAGAAGGCGCAGACTACAAAGTCGGCAAATTCCCCTTCACCGCAAACGGTCGCGCCAAGGCGATGGAAAGCACCGAAGGCTTTGTCAAAATCATCGAAGACAAGAAAACGCACCGTGTTGTCGGCGCGCATATTGTCGGCCCGGCTGCGGGCGATCTGATTGCCGAAGTGGTTCTGGCGATGGAATACGGCGCTTCTGCCGAAGACATCGCGCGCACCTGCCACGCCCACCCTGCCCTTGGCGAGTCCGTCAAGGAAGCAGCACTGGACGCGGACAAACGCGCAATCCACATGTAATCGATCAGTTCTCTGATCTGCAAACGGCCGTCCCATTCACTTGGGGCGGCCGTTTTGTTTTGGCCACCAGAAACGCCTAAGTCCCTAAATTTTATGAAGTTTGTGGAATTGTCGGACTTTTGGCAGGTGACGCTGGGGGGCTTTGGGGATTAGTATGACAAAACCTGTTTACTGGCCCGGAGAATGAAAATGGTGCTGTCTGTTGGCGTTGTTGCCCACGACCGTCGCAAACGCGAAATGGCTGACTGGCTGGAAAAACACAAGGATGTATTCGCCAATATGCGCATCTTTGCCACCGGCACCACCGGGCGCGTATTGCAGGAACGGTTTACCGAACTGGACGTCCATCCGCTTAAAAGCGGCCCGTTTGGCGGCGATCAGCAATTGGGTTCGATGATTGCGCACGGCGAATTGCAAGCCATGTTCTTTTTCACTGACCCGATGACACCCCAGCCCCACGATGTCGATGTCCGCGCCCTGATCCGGCTGGCTAACATGTATGAAGTGCCGATTGCCTGCAATCAAAGTACGGCGGACCTTTTGATCAGCAATCCCAGGTTCGAGGAAATCTGCGAACAATATCGCAACCATTCCCCCGAACAGGTCTTTGCCGATTACAGCAACCGCAAGGTTTAGCTACCACTCCAAACGGCCCAACAAGACGTTTTCTGCGCCGGAGCGCCCCACCCGCCATGCAGCTCGCCTATGATGTCATCGCCGCGATCTTTCCGATCTTTGCCGCCATTCTGGTTGGTGCGGCCTTAAAGCATTTCCTGATCAAAACGGCCGATATCTGGGCTGGGATTGATCGGCTGACCTATTATCTGTTGCTGCCATCGCTTCTGATCGTCGAGATTTATCGCGCCGATTTTTCCAGCGGCCATGCTGGCACCGCCGTCGGTGTCACCCTTGCAGCGACACTGGGGCTTTCTGCCGCCCTGCTTTTGCTGCGTCCGGTGATCACGCGCGACACGCCGCTTTTCACATCCATCTTTCAGGGCTCGGTACGTTACAACAGTTATGTCCTGCTGGCGGTTGCCGATGCGCTTTACGGAGCAGAAGGATTGGCGCTTGCCATCATCTTTGTTGCGGTGATGGTGATTGCCACCAACATGCTGGGCGTTGTGGTTCTAAGCGCCTTTAGCAGTGGCAAAAGCAACCTTAAACGGATTATCGCAGGCGTTCTGAAAAACCCGATCATTATTGCCGCCGGGGCTGGTGCAATCCTGAATGTGAGTAATATTCACGTTCCGTTGCCAATTGAAAATACAGCCGCCCTGTTTAAGACAGCTGCCCTGCCGCTCAGCCTGCTTTCGGTCGGGGCAGGTTTGCGCTTTGTGATGGATAAAAAGGCCGTGGGCGCGATTGCCCTTGCCACCACCATCAAGCTTGCGGTTTTGCCGGTTATCACCGGCGTCTGCCTGTATCTTGCCGGTGTCGATGGCATGGTTCTGGCGATGGGGGTTCTTTATGCTGGTATGCCGTGTGCGGGCAATGCCTATATCCTCGCACGCCAACTCAATGGCGACCCGGAGGCAATGGCATCGATCATCACGCTGGAGACGTTACTCTCCGCCTTCAGCGTCGCTGTCATCGCCGGTGTATTGAGCATCAATTGAGCTTGCATGCGCGGCGTACTCGCCATCGTAACCGCATGCTTCGAGCCCTGCGCGCATCAATTCTGGCGGCGGCGCATCGACAATCACCGGTTCACGGTCGGCATGGAACGGAACGATGATCTGGCGCGATAGCAGCATCAGGGTCGGCGGCGCACCAAAGACCGGCGGCTCATCACCACGGCCATAAAACGGATCGCCGATCACCGGGTGCCCGACATGATCAAGATGCACGCGCAACTGATGGGTCCGCCCGGTATGCGGGATCAGTTCAAGCCAGGTGATGTCCTTGCCGTCCGCATCCTTGCCACGGCCCAGTACGGTATATTCGGTTTTTGACGGCTGCCCATCTTCATGCACCAGCATGGTCCAGCCGCTTTCATCATTGATCTTGCCAATCGGCGCATCAATGAAACCGTGATCATTTTCCATCGCACCGCGAACCACCGCCCAATAGGACTTGCCGATTTTCTTTTCGGTGAACAGGCGGGTGATCTTTTTTGACGATTTCGGATGACGGCACAGCAACAGACAACCGGCGGTGTCCCGGTCCAGACGGTGTGCAAGTGTCGGTTCAGGTTGGATGCCGAATTTCAGATCCGGCAGATAGGCATCAACATGAAAATAGGTTTTTGGCCCACCATGCGAGGCCAGCCCGGGCGGCTTGTTCAGAACAATGATGTTGGAATCGCGGTGCAGAACATGCGCGATCAGGTCGTCTGCAATCGGATGGGGCATGGCGTGGCCTTTCATTTCGGGTCTTGGCCCGTAAGCCCCTGCTTACCCCATCAGACCTTTGCGAGCAATGATCATGACGTTTGATCCGCAGATCACGCCAGTGCGTAACAAGAAGGGAGTATTAGTTTTTCAACCTGGCTTTGGTATCAATCATGAAGACATCCATGGCATATCAGGTCAAATCGCTGTTTGGCGCCTGCACCGTTGCGGGCGGTATCGCGCTGTCTTCCAATGCCTTTGCAGCCGACCCGCAATCATCAACGCAGCCTAACACCGCACCCGTTGAGCAAGCGCGCCTTTCCGAGGCATTTGATGGCCCGGAAACGTGCCGCGAATTTGATGCGATCCAGCGATATGGCAATGAGCTTCGCTTTCAGATCCGGCGCAATGACTCCCCGGTTGGGAGCCATGTTGTGCAGTTCAATCAAGGGCGTGATGGCCTGCAGGTGGTTGCCCAAAGCAATATCGATATCAGCTTTTTAGGGTTTAACGCCTATAGCTTTGACTATCGATCCGAAAGCCTGTGGCAAGGTGATCGTCTGGCCGCCCTTTCAGTGCGGGTAGATGATGATGGCGACAAGACAGAGGTCGTCGCCAAACCTGATGCGCAGGGTACACTCGTTGTCAGCGGCCCGGAGGGGGATCAGTCATTGCCAAACGGGATTTTCCCGACCGATCACTGGCATTGCGGTGTCTTGGGCAGCAAAGCGGTCCTTAATACCATCACCGGCAAATCAAACGCAGTCGATATCAGCGCAACCGAGCCTGAAACGCTGCAGACAACCAACGGCACGTTGCGCGCCACCCGTTTCACCTATGACGGCGAACTTGAAACCACCGCATGGTATGATGCCGACGGCCGTTGGGTCGGTCTAGCCTTCGAGGCACGCGACGGATCGCAGATCACATATCGTTGCATGAATTGCGCGACGCAAACCGCGCAAAAGGATGAGGAATGAAAAAGCACTTCCAGACCATCTGGATTATCGGGGCGTCTTCAGGGATTGGTGCCGCATTGTCACGCAAACTCCATGAAAACCCGACATCCTCCGCGCAAAAAATCATCATTTCGGCGCGAAATTCCGACAAACTCGATGAACTTGCGGCTGAAATGCCGGGTTTAACCCCGGTTCCGGTCGATATTACCGATACAAATGCGGTGAATGGTGCGATTGCCAAGGTTGAAAAGCAGTTTGGCCTGCCTGACCTGGTTGTTTTGGCGGCTGGTATTTATTCCCCGATGAAGCTAAGTGCGTTTTCAGCCGCCACCATCCGCAGTCACGTCGATACCAATTACATGGGCATCGTCAATTGTCTGGAGCCGCTTTTGAACAAGATGCGCGCACGCAAATCTGGCGAGATTGCCGTCATGGCATCGGTGGCAGGTTACCGCGGCCTGCCCAATGCTGCGGCCTATGGCCCGACAAAGGCTGCCCTGATCAATCTGTGTGAATCCCTGCATACCGAACTAAGCGGCAGTGGCGTTTTGCTGCGTGTGATCAATCCGGGATTTGTTAAAACACGGCTGACCGACAAGAACGATTTTGAAATGCCCTATCTGCTCGAACCGGAACAGGCCGCCGATTACATCTATCGCGGGCTTTGCGGCAGTGACAAATTCGAGATTGCCTTCCCGCCCCCATTTGTGCGGCAATTGAAGCTGACGCAAATTCTGCCGTATCCGATTTTCTTCAAACTGATGCGTAAGCTGCTCTGATCATGAACGACATCACCGATGCCAAGCGCCAGTTGCTGGCAACTTACGCAGACTATTACGAGAAACTGTCGCTTGAGACTGTTGATCAGTTAAAGGAACTGGTGACAGACGATTTCGTGTTTTGCGACCCGTTCACGACCGTCAGGGGTCCAGACGCCGTTTGTGCCTATCTGGCCAAGGCGTTTACCGATGCGGATCATCCGCGCTTTATCGTTACCCACCGTGCGATCGATCGGGATCGCGGATTTTTACGCTGGCGCTTTAGTGCGCGGGTAAAGGTGATCGGCAACTGGGAATTTACCGGCATGTCAGAGGTGACCTTTAACGACGATGGCACACGGCTGGCATCTCATTTTGACCACTGGGATTCCGGCCAGAACTTCTATGCCAAAATCCCCGTACTGCGCTGGTTTATTCAGCGGCTTGCGCGACGCGTTGGGTCTTTGTGAAAAACAGCGTTACTTCGCCGATCTCAAAGCCCCATTTCTTGACCCGTGCCCGGTTGACCAGAACCCCATCGGGTTGCAGGAACATCCAGTCGTCGAACGTCACCCGCCAGGCACCATCACCGACCTTAAGATCCATGTCATAAGACCAGTTCAGGGCATTGCCGTACTGACTGCCAATCGCCTTGCCAACGATATCGTCCGCAAGCCCTTCATAGCTGTGTTCGTCGGTTTTGCTGATTTTCCAGACACGGCGATCTGTTTCGCCGTCGTCATAGATAAAGTCTTCTTCAAGTGTCAGAACACCATCTTCAACGGTTCCCGTTATTTCGACGGTGAACTGACGACGCAGGGTTCCGAAACGATCTTCGAAAATTCCCCAGGCCCGGCTGTCGCCTTCGAAATAGTCAAACACGTCGAAGCGGGGTTCTTTTTGCGCAAAATCCTGCGGTTTCATCGACCCACATCCGGCTAATAGTACCAAAACACACAGCGCCATGAAGTTCCGCAGCATCGATTTTCTCCTGTCCTGACAATCCCAAGATCAATCATTGCGGCGTGAAAGGCGCCGACGAATGGCAACCTGATGCGTGCTGTCCAACGGAAAGCGCCACATCATCCCGATTGCTCCTGCCTTCAATACGATGGGGATCACCGCATAGATCAAAACCAGCACAACCAATGCGCCAGTTTTTTCGTCTCCTCCGTCGGTCAGACCAAATGCGCCCAATATCGGAAAGGCAATCCCGGCGGCAAGCGCCATGGCAAGCTTGTTGGTCATGTTCCAAAGGGCAAATAAAAGGCCGGTGCGTCGTACCCCAAACCGGTAACGATCCCAGTCATCGACATCGGCCTGAATGGCGGGTGGCAAAGCCAGATCCGCGCCCAGTGCCGCACCGGTGACAAGACATATGACCGCAAAGGCAGCGAAATCCCCGGCATCAAGGATCGGGACAAAGGCGAAGGCGACAATCGCCATCACCATGGCAAAACACCAGACGCGGTGCTTGCCAATGCGGCCGGCCATCACAACCCAAAGCGGTATGGCAATGATCGCCGCGGCGAAATAAAGCAGGATCAGGATATTTTCGCTGTCCTGATCAAGTTCGAGGTAATAGCGCACAAACAACGGAAAACACACGGCCGGCAACCCGGCCGCCAGACCATTGATCATCCACGCCGCAAGCAGGCGCATGAAAAGACCATTGTCACGCAGGCTTCGGGCGCCAAGGCGCAAAGTGGCCCAAAGGTTTCTTCTGCCAAAGCTGGATCGGCTTGTGCGTTTATGTTGCGCAACCGGATCGGGTACCTTCCAGATCAGAAGGGCAACAAATACAGCGCCGAGCGTCAGCGTCACGGTGGCAAGGGTTTGAATTTCGGCTGCGCGATCCGGCGCATTGATCAGCACCGGAATGGCCCCGGCCAATACAATCCCGATCAAGCCCGCCCCTTCACGAAGGGCGGTAAGCGTTGTGCGTTTTTTGTAATCGCCCGAAAGATCCGCCCCCCAGGCAAGATAGGGCACCTGAAACATCGTCCAGCCCAGAAACAGCACACTTGCCCAGATCAGGAGATATATCGCACTGGGTTGGGCTGGCGGGCTGAACAAATACCAAAGCCCGATACCAGCAATCACCGCCCCTGCACCGGTCCAGATTTTGCGATTGCCGGTCTTGTCGGAAAGCCAACCAACAACGGGGTCGGTCAGCATATCGATCATCCGGACCAGCAACAAAACCACACCTGTGATCGCCAATCCAAGGCCAAGGTCATCGCCATAATAGCTTGGCAACAACACATAGGCCGGGATGGTCGGCACGGCTGCTGCCATCGCCGGAAGCGCATAGAGAACCGAAATACGGGTAGGGTATTCAGCCTGTCGCATTTTCGCGATGTTCGATCACGAACAACCCGACGTCAATGGAGCCCTGATCAAATCCGGTTTCGCAGTAGGCAAGGTAGTATTCCCACATGCGTTTGAAACGCAGATCAAATCCCTGCTTGGCAATGCCATCCCAGGCATGCTGGAAGCTGCGCTGCCATTCGGCGAGTGTGCGGGCATAGGATTTGCCAAAGAATTCCGAATGACGCAGTTCAAGCCCGGCGATATTGACCGCCGCCGACAGCGCGGTTGGCGAGGGCAACATGCCGCCCGGGAAAATGTAGCGTTGAATGAAATCCGCCCCGCGGCGATAGGTTTCAAACCGGTCATCATCAATCGTGATGATTTGCAATACCGCCTTGCCGCCCGGCTTCAGGCGTTTGCGGATCATCTCGAAATAGGTTGGCCAATGTTCTTCACCGACCGCCTCGAACATTTCGATCGAGACGATCTTGTCATACTGGCCTTCTTCATGACGGTAATCGCGCAGAACGATTTTGGTACGGTCGCTAAGTCCCTGCATCAAAAGGCGTTCACGTGCGAAAGCGTGCTGTTCATTGGACAGGGTCAGACCGGTGACATTGCAACGATACTTGCCAGCTGCAAGTTCGGCAAAGCCACCCCAGCCGCATCCGACTTCCAGCACATCTTCACCTGATTTGAGTTCGGCAAGTTCGCAGATACGTTCATATTTTGCTGATTGCGCCGCGTCCAGGGTCATGTCGGGCGCGGTATACAGGCCCGATGAATAGGTCATGCTCGGGTCAAGCCAGGCGCGATAGAAATCATTGCCGAGGTCATAGTGATAGGCAATGTTGCGCTTTGATCCTTCAAGCGTATTGGCGTTGCGCAGATGTCCGATCCGCGCCACCGTACGTGCCAGAAATCCTGCAGCCAGACGGGCCCGCACGATCGTTTCATTGTGCATGGCAAAGTGCATCAGATGCGTCAGATCCGGGCTGCTCCAACTGCCATCCATATAGGCCTCGGCAAAGGCAACATCCCCGCCCGTGGCCAGTTTGCGGATCGCCTGCCAGTCATGGATGTGGATGGCCGCGCGTAGATTGGTTTCATGTTCGCCGGAAAAATGCAGGGTGTCGTTATCGGGTAAAACAATGGTCAAACGACCGTAATGTAGATGCGCCAGAACGCGCTTGAGCATCGCCTTTAAAAGGCTGCGGCTGCCGGTCATGCTGCCCAGCATCGGCAGAATGCGGTCACGCAGTGAAAAGGCGGAAACGGATGCATTACGATTGCGGTTTGGCATTGTTTTTATCTCTTCCCTGATTGGGCCGCTGCTGTCCCGGCTTCCAGCACATAGGTTACAGGCTGCTCTGGCGGTGCTGGTCGTTTATGGAATGTCATACCCTTGCGCCAAAGATGGAGCGCCTCCCAGTGGATACCTGCCACGACCTTTAGGGTCATCAGCGGGTATCGAAAGAACGCTCCTAAAAGTTTACGGTCGGAAAGTTCTGTTCGATCACCAACAAAGGCAGCATTCAAAAACAGACCTTTTGCGTCGGTTTCGCGAATGGCAACCGCGACATTTTCATCGGGCATGCGAATACGGAAATGATAGTCCGCGACCATGTCGATAAAGGGTGAAACGTAAAAACCCTTCGCACAGGACTGGCGCAGCACGTTCTTGTCATCCAGTGCGCCTTCGCTGACCGGGATCAGGTAACTGTGCCGATCCCCGAAGGTGTTTGATACCTCATACAGAACCGCGCCCACCGATCCGTCAGCACGATGGCAGAAATAAACCGAGAGCGGATTGAACACAAAACCAAGCAAGCGCGGATAGCACAGAAGCCGGATCTTGTCAGCGCAATCACCAAGCCCATGATCACTCAGAATTACCTCCAACCGGGTGCGCAAATCGGTGGCACCCCCGTCGGCGTGATCGCGGTCATGGAACGAAAACAGGTTAAAGCGATTGCGACTGAACAGTTTCAGCTTGGCAGCAAGGCCATCAATCTCGTCGAGATCAAGCAGGAAGGAAAACACCCGATAGCGCAGTTTGTGCTTTTTCGGACGCAAACGATGATGCGTGACCACCCCTTCAAACAGGGCCGATGCCGGTTTTGTCGCAACAGGACGTGTCATGCAGCCTCGCTTGATTGCGAACGGGCTGTTTCGCCAACATGAATACGGCCGCTTTCATTTTCGACATTCCACGGGCGTCGCACATTGCCAAGGGCCTCGGCAACCGCAAGACCCGATTGAATGCCATCTTCGTGGAAGCCATAGCCAAAGTAACTGCCGCAATACCAAAGGTTATCCACCCCCTGGATCGACCAGAGTTCCTTTTGTGCTGCCATTGCGCCCGCATCAAACAGCGGATGATCATACAGGAAGGATCTGATCACACTGCCCTCTGCCGGATGGCGTGGCGGGTTCAGGGTCACGAAAAGTGGCTGGCCCGGATCAAGATGCTGCAGGCGGTTCATCCAGTAGGTGACACAGACTTTCTGTTCGCCGTCGTGATCTTCGGCCAGATAGTTCCAGCTTGACCAGACCTTCTCGGTCTTTGGCATCAGGCTGGCGTCATTGTGCAGGATCGCCAGATTGCGCTCGTATTTGAACGCCGAAAGCAGTTCGGCAGTACGCGGATCGGGTGTTTCCTGCAATGCCAGCGCCTGATCACCATGGCAGGCCAGAACGACGTGATCAAACTCTTCGCGCTTGCCATAGCGGTCCTCGACAAAGGCCTTGCCAGACGGCGTTTTGCCGACCTTGGAAATGGCACGATCCAGAACCACACCACCGGAAATGCCAGCTGTCATCCGCTTTACATATTCACGCGATCCGCCAACCACAGTGCGCCATTGCGGGCGGTCCTTGATCTGCAAAAGCCCGTGATTCTGACAAAACCGCACGAATGCTGCCAACGGATAAGCCATCATGGTATCGACTGGCGTGGACCAGATGGCAGCCCCCATCGGCAGCAGATGGTCATTAATAAAGGATTTGGAATAGCCATTGTCGCGCAGGTAATCGCCAAGGCTGATATGCTCAGCCGTGCCATCTTCAAGGGCGGCCGGGGCTTCGCGATAGAACCGCAGAATATCGCGCACCATTTTCCAGAAGCGCGGACGGAACAGGTTGCGTTTTTGGGCAAACAGGGCCGAAAGATCACCACCGCCGTATTCCAGACCGCCCTCATCCATTGAGGCCGCAAAGGACATGTCTGTCGGGGTTGTTTCAACGCCCAGATGATCAAACAGGGCACACAGATTGGGGTAGCATCGGGTGTTATAGACAATGAAACCGGTATCGACCGGCGTTTGCCCGGCATCGACCGTGTTGGAATGACCGCCTGCGCGATCATCCTTTTCATAAAGCGTCACGTTGTGTGACTGGCTCAGCAGCCAGGCAGCAGACAAGCCCGATATCCCAGACCCGACAACGGCGATATTGAGTTTTCCCGGGGTGACAATGTTCATATCGGCGCGGCCCGCTTACTGTTACTGTGTGACATTATTTATATGAGTACGCGGATCTGTAATTCGCGGATCACTCGGATTATTTTGGATTTGTTTGCCTGAACTGATTGTAAGTGTCTGGTAGGAAACATACATTTTTATTTGATCCGAATGAACGTGGCCGACGTAGGAATTGCATGATGAACACAATTCTGGCGCGGCCCCAACAGGGACCTGAAACAAAAATGAGCGGCACCATACCACGACGCACCGGGCCAGCCGATCCGGTCGAAGCGAAAAGATGTGCCGATTGGATTGTTTCCGTCGCAGCGACACGCGACCGGGAAGCATTTGCGCGATTGTTTGCGCATTTTGCCCCGCGCGTGAAAGCTTACATGTTCCGGTTTGGCGGTAATCCCGAGACCGCCGAGGAAATGGCACAGGAAGCAATGATGCAGGTTTGGCGCAAAGCGCACCTGTTTGATCCTGCGAAGGCAGCCGCCAGTACGTGGATATTTACCATCGCCAGGAACCTTCGGATTGACCGGTTCCGGCAACGCAAACATATCGAGGTAGATGATTCCGACCCGACTTTGATTGTCGACGAAGATCCGCTGGCAGATGACGTAGTCAATCGCGACCAGGAGGCCGTCCTTGTCAAAGCTGCAATGGAAGAATTACCTGCCGACCAAAAGGTAGTTGTTGAATTGTCGTTTTTCGAAGATTGCTCACACAGTGAAATTGCCGAGCGTCTTGATATCCCGCTGGGAACTGTGAAGTCCCGTTTGCGGCTTGCGCTTGGCAAGTTGCGTGGCGGACTGGAAGGTGTCGCATGAACATCAAGCATCATCCAACCGATCAGACATTGATGGAATATGCCAGTGGTTCGCTGTCGCAAGCGATGGAGCTTCTGGTTGCAACCCATATGACCGTGTGCCCGCATTGCCGTGACAAGGTCAGTGGTTACGAAACCATGGGCGGTGCCGCGCTTGAAACCACGAACAGCATGTCGATGGCGGATCATTCGCTTGATCACGTCATGGCGATGCTTGAACGTGAAACAGCGAACGAAAACATCGTTGCGCAAGAATTGCCGTCATTGCGTCGTGTTGCGGTCGGTGAAAGCATTACCGGCAGTGCCATGAGCGCTCTGCCAAGGCCGCTTGCCGATTTGCTGCCCGACGATGTGACGTCGCTTGATGATATTCCGTGGAAATCGCTTGCACCGGGTGTGAAGCATTTCCAGCTGAAATCCATCGAAAGCAAGGGCACCGTGCGCCTTATGAAGATCGCGCCGGGTGTTTCGATCCCCGATCACGGGCACCATGGTCATGAAATGACCCTGTTGATCAAAGGATCCTACATCGATGAGATCGGGCGGTTCCGGGCCGGTGATGTGGCAGACCTCGATGATGATGTCGATCACCAACCGATTGCCGACACCGCCGAGGAATGCATCTGTTTGATCGCAACCGATGCGCCGATGAAGTTCAATCGTCTGCTGCCAAAATTGCTGCAGCCTTTCTTTGGCATCTGATACCTGTTACCAATGCGTCCCAACGCATCGAGGCCCCGCTGGCAACACGCCTTCGGGGCCTCTTTTCTTTGCAGCGGGTCTATGCGGCGGGCACCAGCCAGCGCATCTGATGGTTTGCGGGTCCCGGCAGCTTGCAGGTTCTCGCAAGCCAGTTTCCGATATCGCCAAGTTGCTGATCAAACTGCCACGGCGGATTGATGACCAGAAGGCCCGTACCGCGCATGCGGCCCTTGGCCCCACCCTGGTCGGTGGCAAGTTCGGCACATAGAACGCCACCAGATGCCTTGATCGCGGAAAACGATTTGCGAAGGTCGGCATCAAACCCATCCAACAGGATCGGGTACCACAACATGAAAGTCGCAGTTGGCCATTTTTCCCAGGCTTCGTGGATTGCCTTGGCGGCCTTTTGATAATCCTGCTTCACATCATAGCTTGGATCCATCAGAACCAGTCCACGGCGGATGGCGGGCGGCATCATGGCAACAACACCCTCATAGCCATCGCGCTTGTGCAGATGAATGCGTGCATCACGCTTGACCCTGTGATGAAGCATTTCATGTTCACGCGGATGAAGTTCCATCAGGACCAGTTCATCATCGTCGCGCAGCATATCGCGGATGATAAATGGTGATCCTGGGTAAAACGGACCTTGGTAATCATCGCCTTCGCGTACCCCATAATCACGGCCCTTCGCGACCGGATCAAACGTGGCGACATAGTTTAAGAAGTGTTGCAGCATTTCGGGTGCATTGGCACCGTCCTTGGCGCGCGCATAACCGTCTTTCCACTCGCCGGTTTTGGCGGCCTGTTCACTGCCAAGGTCATACCAGCCCGATCCGGCATGGGTATCAATCACGCAGAACGGTTTGTTCTTTTTTCGCAAATGTTCAAGCACCAGCCAAAGGGCTGCATGCTTGTGCATGTCGGCAAAATTCCCGGCATGAAAGCCGTGCAGGTAACTCAGCATGGCGGCTATCCTTTCTTCGGGCGCGAACGGTGGCGTGCAGGTTTATACCCGCCTTTGCGTGGACCTTTGCCCGCCTTTGCGCCTTCACGCGCGATATTGGCTTTGTCGTCGGCATTGGGGGCATTGGCAAGATCGGGCACCTGATTGCGGCGCGGCGGCTTGGCCGATCCGGGGGATAGCCTTCGATGGGTGGCAGGCGGCGCATCGACCTCGATCACCTTCCATTCGCCGGGCGCCAAACCATCGAGGGTCCAGTCCCCGATGGCATGCCGGATCAAACGCAAGGTCGGAAAACCGACGGCGGCGGTCATGCGGCGTACCTGGCGATTTTTGCCCTCGGTAATGGTCAGTTCGATCCAGCTTGTCGGGATCGCCTTGCGATAGCGCACCGGTGGGTCACGCTCCCAAAGCCCGGCCGGTTCATCGATCCGCCGGACCTTGGCGGGCAAGGTCATGCCGTCTTTAAGCTCTACCCCGCGGCGCAGGGCATCAAGCGCGGCGTCAGTGGGTTCGCCATCGACCTGCACCAGATAGGTTTTGGGTTTCTTGAATTTCGGATGGGCGATCTGTGCGTTCAGCGGCCCGTTATCGGTCAGAAGCAACAAACCCTCGCTGTCGCGATCAAGCCTGCCGGCGGCATAAACGCCGGGCAGATCGATATAGTCAGCCAAGGTCGCCCGACCGTTTTCACGGTCGGTGAACTGGGTCAAAACGCCATAGGGTTTGTTAAACAGGATCAGTTGCGCCATGGCGCGCATAAAACCAGCTTTGACGAGGCTGTCAACTTAGTTCAGCCCCTAATCGCGGATGAGATATTCCATCGTGGTGACCACGCGCACGGTCTTGTTGATCTGGTTGGCTTCCATCATGTTGGGGGCGCCATCGGCGGCCAGTATCTGAAACAGGCCCTGTGTCGCGCGGCGTATACCGCCCAGCTCACCACCGGAATCCGCGGCAAATTGCTGGGCTGCTTCGCGGGCGTTGGCGGTGGCAGCCGCGATCATTTCCGGTTTGATATCGTTAAGACCGGTGAACAGATAACTCGGCCCCGGGTTATAACCCTGCCCGCCCAGAACAACACCACCCTGCAACAATTTGCCGATATCCTGGGATGCGGCAACCACCGCATCAACATCATCGGTGCGGACCTGAATGGTCTGATTGACGATATAGCGGCTTTCAATCGGCCCGGAGCGATAGGACTGGGCAAGCTGATCGGTTACCTGAAGGTTTTGCAGCTCGGTCGCTTCGCGACCGATGCCGTGGCTGGCAAGAAATTCAAACAACGTGTTGGTGTCAGCGTCAATCTTGGCCTGTGCATTTTGCAGCACATCATCAGTCGCGACATAGGTAATCGGCCAGACGGCCTTGTCGGCCTTTACATCGCGTTCGGCCAGTCCCTTGACCGTGACATAGCGATCAAGGGCACGCATGTTTTCAATACCTGTCCCGACCAGCCAGCCCGATGCGGCCAGTCCTCCGGCGACAACGATTGCCGCGAAAACTTTGGCAAATCCCGATGATTGCGACATGATGCAGTTCCCCTGTCCGGTTTCGGGCGATATCGCAAACATGATATCACACTGTATGATTTTCATTGTATTGCGCTGAAAAACGGCGATTGCGGGGCAACTTGTGATGCGAACCGCCAAGACCCGCACTGTGAAATCGAAATGTTTTGAATGCATTCAAAAACTATCGCATTCACCATTCGGGCGTGGTAAAACCCCGCCCAATCAATCATGCCAAATGCCACAAGAGGTCAACCATGCTGCGTTCTGAAATCAATGCCTGTATCGAGCATGCCAAGGAACTTTATGCATCCATTGCGTTCAAACTGCCGGAATGGGCGCATTACAGCCCGGCGCAATGGGAAGCTGAACCTGATCTGGCTAAATGGTGCCGAAACCATCAGATGGGCTGGGATGTCACCGATTACGGCGAAGGCAATTTTGAAAAGCGCGGCCTGATCCTGTTTTGCCTGCGCAACGGCATCCTGCGCCAGCCGGGCGAAGTGCCCTATGCCGAAAAGATCATGATCGTTGGCGAGAATCAGGAATGCCCGTGGCATTACCACAAGGTCAAAATGGAAGACATCATCGTGCGTGGTGGCGGCAACCTGGTGATCGAGCTGTGCAACCTGACCGAAGACGGCCAGATGGACCGCGAAAACGAAGTCCGTGTACGCACCGACGGCAAACTCAACATCCTGCCCGCTGGTGGCAAGGTTGTTCTGGAACCGGGTCAAAGTGTGACCCTGCCGCGTACGCTGATCCACCGCTTCTATGGCGAAGAGGGCAAGGGTCCGGTGATCGTCGGCGAAGTGTCGCAGGTCAATGATGATTTGACCGATAACTACTTCTTTGATTGCGATGCGCGCTTTACCGAAATCGAAGAAGACGTCGCACCGATCCACCCGCTATGGAACGAACTGCCAAGCAGCTAAGCGACTGCAAAAACCCGGATATAAGAAAGCCCTGCAGCAATCCTGCAGGGCTTTTTCGTATGTGGCTTGAAGTTCCCGAATTACTCAGCTGGCGGCAGGTCTTCCTTTTTGCCGAGAATCTGGGTGAATTCCGGCATGTCACGCAGCGGTTCGAATTCTTCCTCAGCCCAGGCGGGCTGGCGCATGGTATCGGATAGTTCAACAGCACGTTGCAGGTCAGCAAGGGCGGCTTCCTTGAAACCAAGGCCGGCATTGGCACAGGCACGCTGATAGTAACCGTTGGCGTTTTCGGGTGCCTCCGCCAATAGCCGATTGCACAGACTAAGTGCCCAGTCACGATCCCCGAGTTGCAAGGCAGCGTCCGCCTTGTAGGCCATGACTTCCGGATCACCGGGTGCGAGTTCGAGGATCTTGTCATAGGTTTCGATCTTTGCCCGCGGATTGCTGAGCTGGTTGGCTTGCAGCCACAGGGCATGAATGGTCTGGGTGCGTTCTATCTCGTGCTGATGTTCGTTGATCAGCTTGGATTTCAACAGCAATTCGTTTTCAAGCGAGGTGAGTCGCCCTTCGAATTCCTGCGACAAACGTTGCAGTTCGGTATTGGCCAGATTGCGCACGCTTGATTTCAACTCGCGCAGAGACTGCCATCCCAGCATAGTCAAAAGCGCACCGACGGCCGCCACGAAATAGAAGAAGTAGGTCACGGTGTTCGATGAATAGGAAATCGCCTTGTCGATGGCCTCAAGCTGCCGGTTAACAACCTCGCGCAGCAATTCGGCACGCATGCCCTGCATTTCGGTACGCAGGTTTTTCAACTCATCAAGTACATAGCGTTCCATCAGGGGCGGCATGTTGGACCGTTCCTCCGCAGACAGGGGACGATAGTCGATCGACGGAACATCGGTCGTACTGTCGGTGACCTGACCATTGACCGTCGTCTGGTCTGTTGAACCGCTGGTCTGGGCGTTTACAACGTCACCTGACAAAACAAAGCCCAACGCCACCACGACAGCAGCCATCAAAGCCGATAGTTTCTGCATCTTTTTATCCCGTTTTCTTTTCCGGATCGAAGCCGTTTCCTGACAAAGGCAGACTAGGGTCCACACTCATTCAAATAATCGTCCCGGTCACCCGGATTTGTGCGGATACGCGAAGCAAAACCGCAGGAAGATATGTATCTTTCAAGGTTTTGCGACAAAGTGGCCCGTGCAAATCCGGGTGATCCAAAGGACAATTGATATGAGAGAAAGCCTCTGCGTCAAATCCCTTGACCGGGGGGCACCCCGATCTGCGGGCTTTTCCTTGCCATTTCTCTCATATCAATTGCCGGGGCGGTCATTTGAATGAGTTTGGACCCTAGGGCTTAGACGTGAACAAACCGATAAAACTACAACCGCTGCGCTCTGTACGCGCATGTGGGAAAGCTGATATACTGCGTGTGCGAAATGCGCGGCCCAGACTTAAAGAAGTGCCTTTACATCCGACGATATCACTCCTTCAGGTTCCCAGGAATGCCTCAGCAAGAACAATACCGGCAGCGGTCATACGCGCTGTCGCGCGAAGCGCTGGAATTGATCAATGAATTGGGTTTGAGTGCAAACCCGATCAATTATGCTGTGTTCTTTGCCTATGTCGAAAAATCAAACGATGACCTTGTTGCGCTGATTGATATTCTGCGCGGCAACAAGCGTGCGTTGGATGATGTCAAATGCCACGAGCTTTATCAGCGGTTTATCGATCCCAGTCGGGCAGAGCTTCTGCGTGAAACCATTTCCCATGAGCTGCACCGGCAGGTTTCCGATCTGATTGATCGACTGGCAAAAGGCAAGGAAGTTATCAGTACTGCCGATCTGCGGGATGCTGCCCGCGATCTTTTGGGGATGGAAAACCGGGCCAACGCACAACAGGCCGCAAAAGACGTGAACGATGCCGATCCGGCACCGGTCGAGGTCACCCAGCTGCTTCTTGATCTTGAGGAAATGAAACGCGAAGCCCACACAGACGGGCTCACGGGGATTGCCAATCGCAAGGCCTTTGACGAAAGCCTCCGCGACGCGGCAATGACAACGATGGAACGGGGTGAGCCCCTGAGCATCCTATTGATCGACATCGATCATTTCAAACGGGTCAACGACAAACATGGTCATCAAGCTGGCGACCAAGTCATCAGGACATTGGCCAAGACCCTGCAGCAGAATGTCAAAGGACGCGACACCACCGCGCGCTATGGCGGTGAGGAGTTTGCCGTCGTCCTTCCGGCCACGACGCTTACGGACGCCATGCGGGTTGCGGAAAACATTCGCGCATCAATCGAGGCTCTTCATCTCAGAAGTTTCAATCGCAACGAAGATCTGGGCCGGATCACGGCATCCGTCGGGGTTGCGACGTATCAGCTGGGTGAACCCCTGACCCGTGTGATAGATCGTGCCGACCAGGCGCTTTATCTTGCCAAGGCGAATGGCCGAAACTGTGTGATGAACCAGAATGACCTTCTGACCCAGCCGATCAATCGCGCAGAAAGCGCATAAGCGTCCCCCATCACAATTGACCTGTTTTATCATGTGAAATCAAAAATCGCCCGGATTACGGGAGGTTCGATGATTTAAATCAAACCTTTCGCATATGCGTTTGCATAGGATGTTGCCGAAACTTATGGCGACATAATTCTACTGCAGGCAATTGATGAGCGCGTACGGGTTTAATCACAGAACAGCTCAACAACACAGCAACGCTGCCCACAAACTAATGGCAGAGTTGGGTGTGGTTTCGCATCCGGACAATTTCCAGCTGTTTTTTACCTATGTCGCGCATACGAACTTCGATCTTTGCCGCACGATCGACATTCTGCGCAGCAACCATCGCGAATTTGATGAAGCACAGTGCGAAGAACTTCATACCCGTTTCTTCAGTGACAAGCGCGAAAACGAAATCATCGAACGCATTTCAAACGACTTGCGCGCGCAGCTGGGCAGCATCCTTGATACCGTGAACAAGGTCGGCGTCGACACACGGAAATACAAAAAGGCGCTTGATCATTTCTGCTCCTATGTCGGGGACAAGAACCGCAACCTCAGCAATCTTGAACAGGCACTTCATACCCTTCTGGGCGCCACACGCGAGATGGAGGGCGTCAACCGCAGCCTTGAAAGCCGGTTGACGAACAGTTCGTCGGAAATCAACCGTCTGCGCGAAGATATGGAAAACCTGAAACGCGAAGCCATGACCGACGGGCTGACCGGCATTGCCAATCGCAAGGCGTTCGATATGCAACTGCGCGATGGCATGATGCATGCCATGGAAGATGGTCAGCCGCTTTGCCTTTTGCTTCTTGATATTGATCACTTCAAAAAGTTCAACGACACCTATGGTCATCAGGTCGGCGATCAGGTGATCCGTTTGATGGCAGAATCGCTGAAACGCAATATCAAAGGCCAGGATACTGCGGCCCGCTATGGCGGGGAGGAATTCGCAATCATCCTGCCAAGCACGTCGCTTGGCAATGCCGTGTTGTTTGGCAACAAGCTGCGTCAATATATCGAAAGCCACAAGGTCGTGACCAAAAGCGGCAAGACAATCATCAGCAAGGCGACGGCATCAATCGGGGTGGCTGAATTCCGTCCCGGCGAACCGGCCGCCAAACTGATCGAACGGGCCGACAGGGCGCTTTACTTCGCCAAGGAAAACGGTCGCAATCAGGTTGCAAGCGAACAACAGATTGAACCATCCAAAACCGCTGGCAAACGCGGGGACCTAAAACCCCCGAGTTCCAGAGGCATCGCCGCCGAGTAGGTATTTGCGCCACTGGCACTGACAAGGCCACGTTTTCCACGTATAAGCAGGTCCGAAATTCACATGAATGGATCTGACGGGCTTGAAAAAGATTGATGTTCTTGTCATCGGGGCGGGTGCGGCCGGCCTGATGTGCGCGATTGAAGCAGGAAAACGCGGAAGAACCGTCGTGGTGGTTGATCATTCGACCAAACCGGCGGAAAAAATTCGTATTTCCGGTGGTGGGCGCTGCAACTTTACCAATATCCACACCAGCCCGGAAAACTTCATTTCCGAAAACAAGCGGTTCTGTGTTTCAGCCCTTAAACGCTATACCCAGCAAGATTTCATTGATCTGGTGAACCGGCACAATATTGCCTGGCATGAAAAGACACTCGGCCAGCTTTTCTGCGATGAATCGTCCTTTCAGATCATCGATATGTTGCTTGATGAATGTGATGCCGCCGATGTGACGATCAAGCTTAATACCGAGATTTCCAACATCATCAAACGCGATGATGACGGCTTTGACGTCACCACGCGCACCGGTGCGCAATGGACCTGCTCGTCGCTGGTTGTCGCATGTGGCGGCCTGTCGATCCCGAAAATCGGCGCTACCGGGTTTGGCTATCAGATCGCACGACAGTTTGGCATCAATGTCATTCCGACCCGTGCCGCACTTGTGCCGTTTGTTTTCGATCCGGATCTGCGTGCGCGTACCGGTGAACTTTCGGGGATATCTGTTGATGCCATCGTTCAATGCAACAAAAAGCAATTCCGCGAAGGTTTGCTGTTCACCCATCGTGGCCTTTCCGGCCCGTCGATCTTGCAGATTTCATCTTATTGGAACGAAGGCGACAGCATTACGGTAAACCTCAACCCGGAAGAAGATGCGTTCGATCTTTTGAAAACGGCCAAGGGTGAAAACCCGAAACAGGCGGTGCATACGGTTCTGTCACGCATATTGCCAAACCGGCTTGCCCAGATGTTTGCCGCCACCCATGGCCTTGATCGCCCGATTGGCGAAACCGGTGACAAGGCACTGCGCAAATTGGCGATGGATGTCAATCAATGGGCCCTGACACCAAGCGGTACTGAGGGGTATCGCACGGCCGAGGTCACGGTTGGCGGGGTCGACACCAATGCCCTTTCATCGAAAACAATGGAAGCGCGTGACGTGCCCGGCCTTTATTTCATTGGCGAAGTGGTTGATGTCACGGGCCATCTTGGCGGCTTCAATTTCCAGTGGGCATGGTCATCGGGCTGGTCTGCCGGACAAGTGGTTTAAACTACCCTTCCGAACCCGCCTGATGCACTGATTGAATTCAGTGCGGGAACAAACGAGAAAACCAATCGTTTGAGTTGTAAGCGCGGTACAGATACCGCAGCAACAAATGTGAGGTTGGAACATGCTTGAATATGGTGGAATTATCGGACTTCTCGTCCTGATTGCCGATATATGGGCAATCGTGAATATCATGGGCAGCGGTGCAAGCACCGGTGCAAAAGTATTGTGGACAGTACTTGTTGTTGTCCTGCCGGTCCTTGGCCTGATTATCTGGTTCTTTGCTGGCCCGCGCAGCGGACGCGCGACCGCTTAAAACCGGTTAAATCATTTCCCTCAATGACGAAAAAGGCCGACAGGAAACTGTCGGCCTTTTTCGTGGTTCTAAACACCCGCAGCAAAAATTACCGCACCACCAAGTGCAACCATGCCGATCCGCTGCCAGACAGGTCTGGGCGCGATCAGGCCATATGAAATGGCCGTCAAACCCACCGCGACCTTAAGCCCGGCGATGATCGCCCAAACCGGATCGCTGCCAAGTTCGATCAGCGTGCTGTTGGCGATCATTGCCAGTGGCACGATATAAAGCCCGATGCCAAGCGCCATCGCCGTTCCGGCGACCTTGAGCCAGTTTTCCTCGACCATGCCCGCGGCAATGAACACCGCCCCGCAAACCGGCGGCGTAATCGTCGATAAAAGCGCAAACCAGAACACAAACAGATGCGCCTGAAGCGGTTCAAGCCCGAGCTCTATCAACGCGGGCCCGGCAACCGAAACACAAATCACATAGGCCGCCGTGGTCGGGACTTCCATCCCTAGGATCAGACAAGCCAGTGCCGTCAGCAAAAGAGCCGGCCACAACATGCCACCCGATCCGGAAATCAGAAGCGAGGTGATCTTCACACCAAGTCCGGTCAGGCCGAGAACCCCGATCACGATCGACGCGCACAAGATGATCGAACCGATCATTGCCACCTGACGTCCGGCATTAAGGCAAACATCGGCAAACCGTTGCTTGCTGCGCGGCAAATCAACCGTCAGATCCGCATCAAGCAACAGCAAAGCTGCCCCGGCCAGAAGTGCTAGGCAGGCGGCATATTGTGGTGTGTAACCACCGCCAAACATGCCCCAAAGCAAAATGGTAAATGGCACCAGGAAGAAGGTCGATGTGATTACGACCGACCGCAGGTTCGGGCGATCTTCCTTTGGCACGCCGGGAAGATCATAGCGCATGGCAAAGGCATTGATGCCAACCCAGACGGCAAGGAAGTAAAGGACAGCCGGCAAGATGGCCGCGACCATGATATCGACATAGGGCTTGCCGGTAAGTTCCACCATCACAAACGCCCCTGCCCCCATCAGTGGTGGCATGATTTGCCCGCCACTGGATGCCACGGCCTCAACCGCAGCCGCCAAACGTTTGGGGTAACCAAGCTTAGTCATGGCAGGCAGGGTGATTGCCCCGGTCGAGGCCACGTTGGCCGATGCAGACCCCGATATCGAGCCAAACAGGGCAGATGACACGACAGAAACCTTCGCCGCCCCGCCCTTAAGCCGACCGGCGGCGGCACCTGCGACATTCATAAATCCCTGACCGGCTTCGCCGCCATTCAAAACCGCACCGAAAATAACGAAGATCGCGACGATATTGACCGACACGCCGGTCAGGCTGCCCCAAAGGCCGCCCTCTGCGATGGTCAAGGTGCCCAGCATACTTTCAACTGGCAGCCCGCCATGGCCGAATTCGCCCGGAATATGTTGCCCAAACAGCGCATAAAGCAGTGCAATTGCCGCCACCGTCGGCAACGGCCAGCCAATCGCACGGCGCGCCATTTCAAGCACGATCAGCAATAACGCCGCTGCCAGCACGATCTGGCTATTTCCCATCAGGAAACCGTATTGGTCGCCAAGCGTCTGATGATTGGCAACGATCCAACCACACCCAAGCAGACCAATCAGGGTCAGGATGATGCCAGAGATTTTCTGTGCGCGGGTTTTGGCAACAAAGATCAGCGCCCAAGGCAGGGCAAGCGCCATATGGATTGGGCGGCTTACAAGATTGGGAACCAATCCTGAAAAAATCAGCCACAGGTGAAAGGCAATTGAAACGGCGCCAAGGGCGATCCAGAAGGGACGAGTGGTGGCTGACATAATCTAAATGGCTTGTTTGACAAGAAACGGCCCGGCAAAACTGCCGGGCCTTGAACATGTTATCTGATCAGCACTTAACGCTGATCGTCAAGGATGGAGAACCCGACTTCGTCATAGTAACGCAGTGCACCGGGATGCATTTTGCCCGTGATGTTGGCAAGCATTTCCGGGCTGACACCGTTCCACCAAGAAGAGCTTTCACCCATTTTCGCCTTCTGCTCCCAGAAGGTTTTGGTCAGCGCATACGCCGTATCGGCATCCATCTGGGTGGTAGCGAAGGCAACAACCGAAAGCGATGCGGTGGTGATGTCTTCTTCCTGACCGTTATAGGTCCCGGCCGGAATGACGGTCTTGTCACGCTTGGTCTCGGCAAGCTGATCTTCGGACAGCGACAGAACAATGACATCGCTTCCTGCCGCAGCCTCGATCACGTTCGGGGCGGGCCAGGAACCAGCGGTCACGAAACCATCAATCTGACCGTTTTTTAGGGCTGCCACCGCATTGGAAAGTTCGGCATCGGCCAGATCGACCTTGCCTTCAAGACCAAACAGCTGAAGGTATTTTTCACCTTCGCGCGCGCCAAAGGACCCCTTGCCAAGCAGGATGGTCTTGCCTTCGAGATCGGCAAAGCTGGTCGCGCCGGAATCAGCACGCATCACGAAATGCATGGTCAACGACGGGATCGGGAACAGGGCGCGGACTTCGGCAAACTTTTCGGTCGGACGTCCGTCGAACGGGCCTTTGCCGTTCTGGGCCAGGCTTACGAGACCGGGCGGGGAGGTGAAGACATAATTGCCCGGACGCACCATGGCTTCCATGACGTTCTGAACCGAACCCTGACTTTCCTCGACGGTGACGATGATATCGCCATCGGTACCGGTTTTCATTGCCTCGGCAAACTGGGCCGCCATCTGGTAATAGGATGACGCGGCCTTGGCCGATTTCAGGGTGACGCGGGTTTCAGCCTGCGCGGCATTCGCCACGGACAAAGCCATCATACCGGCGGCAATCACGCCGAGTGTGCGCAAAATTTTCAAGGTTTCCTCCCCTTGTATGGTCGGTTCATCATTTGGCTTGAATGCCGATTATCATCAATGAACCTGAAGTCTGGTGGTGAAACGCAAAATCCAACCCCGGATCGCGGGATTTTTGGCAAATTGCGTCTGATTTCGGTCCATAGAAAGCATCAACACCCCCAAGGTCAAGCTGCTTGTGCGATTTTCACCGAACAAAGCCTGCTTTGGCGCCAAGTAAAGCCGCTTTACACATATCAGTTGCGCGAAACCGGCACTATGCGCGTGGGCCAAGCGGGATTAAAGAAGGTTCATAATTTTTGCGGAACTTCTTGTGCGCCGTGGTGTTAAACACAAAATGCACTATTCCCCTTGTGTGCCAAGGGCTTGTAAGGATTGACACGGTCGATCCCCTTGCCGCAGGGTGCCTGCCTGATTGAAACTCAAACGAGGATGCCATGCCGCGTTCGCCGGTCGCCCTTATTATTGCACTGTCTGCAACGCTTTTCGCGGCGTTTGCGCTGAATAGTGGGGCATCTCTGCAATCATCGCTGCTTGCACTGCGTGCTTCCGCCGAGGGATTTGCGCCGGTCTATACCGGTATCATCATGGCATCCTATTATATCGGGTTCGTTGCCGGCATCATCTGGGGGGCGAGCCTTGTCAACCGGGTCGGCCACATCCGAACGTTTGCTGCATTGGCATCGGCCGCATCGGCCATCACACTTTTACATGCCGTTCTGGTTGATCCGATTACCTGGTCGCTGTTTCGCATCATGACCGGCCTGTGTGTTTCGGGCCTGTATCTGGTGATTGAAAGCTGGCTGAATGCGCAAGCGGACAATACATCGCGTGGTGGGACGATTGCGATTTACATGACGGTTTCGCTTGGCGGGCTGGCAATTGGTCAGCTGTTGCTGAACGGTGCCCCGGTCAGCAGTTTCGAGCTGTTTACGGTGGCGTCCGTCCTGTTGTCGCTGTCGCTTGTTCCACTTGCCCTGACCCGCCAGCCACCGCCCTCTGCGGTCAGCGGTGAACGCATGACATTCCGCCGCCTTTACAAGATTTCGCCGCTGGGCTTTGTTGCCGCATCGGGTGCAGGCGTACTTTCGGGTGCGGTTTATGGTGTCGGGCCGGTTTTCGCCGCTGACCTCGGACTTGCGACCAATGAGATCGCCTATTTCATGTTCTTCGTCATTCTGGGCGGCATGATCATGCAATTTCCGATCGGCAAGATTTCGGACATGGTGCCGCGCCAATATGTGATGATTTTCGTTCTGACCGGACTTGCGATCTGTGGATTTTTCCCGCTGGTTGCGCCGGATCTTGTCCGCGACAATCTGACAGTCTGGGGCGGGATCACGGGCGTGTTCATCATGCCGGTTTACGGCCTGGCTGTGGCCTATGTGAATGACTACCTTGAGCCCGAGGACATCGTTCCTGCATCTGGTGGTCTTCTGATCATTTATGGCGGGTCTGCTGCGTTTGGTCCAATTCTGGGATCCAGTGCAATCGGTTATTTCGGCCCATGGGCCTTGCCGGTCCTGTTTTCAATCGTTGGCATTTGCGTTGCAAGCTTTGCAATGTACCGCGCCGGCTTTGGCCGTCGTATCTCGATCGAGGAACAGGGTCAGTTCGTTGCCGTGCCACGCACGACGCCAATGGCGTTTGAGCTGTCACCGATTACCGACGACATCAGTCTCAATGACGAAGACGACAGCACAGAGCCAGATAATGAAACAAAACCAATGGACCCGCATGATCTGCAAGATGTGCTGACCCCGGATGGTACGGCACATCCCGACGACATCGGACAGGTGCCGCCGGCAGACACGGACGGCACGACGGATCCGAATGCAGACAAGAAGATGTGAACGTCTGTCGATTGGGGCAGAATGATCAGGCTTCCATAATGCGGAAAACATCCCGCAATTTTGAAACCTGCTGTGGACCCGGGCCTGCTTCAACCCATATGTTGTGAACCAACGATAGGCGAGTTGCCTTTGCCGCGCTTTATGTGTTCGTCGGCAAAGCCATATTAATCGCCCGAAACAGTTCCAAGTCTGGTGAGAGAAAACATGACCCAACGCATCCAAGAAGGTGGACTTCAGATTGCAAAAGTGCTGCACGATCTGGTGGCCAACGAAGTCATTCCGGGAACCGGGATCAGTTCCGATCAGTTCTGGGCATCCTTTGAAAAGCTCGTCACTGAACTTGGACCCCGCAACAAGGCGCTGCTGGCAAAGCGCGACGAATTGCAGGCCAAGATCGACCAATGGCATCTGTCGCGTCAGGATCAGCCACGCGACCCGGCTGCCTACAAGGAATTCCTGACCGAGATCGGTTATCTGCTGCCAGAAGGCGATGATTTCTATATCACCACCACCCATGTCGATCCGGAGATCGGCCGGGTGGCGGGTCCGCAGCTTGTCGTGCCGGTGATGAATGCGCGCTATGCACTTAATGCCGCCAATGCGCGCTGGGGCAGCCTTTATGATGCGCTGTATGGCACCGATGTTATCGACGAAGCCGACGGCAAGGAAAAGACCAAGTCATTCAATCCGAAACGCGGCGCTGCAGTTGTGGCTTATGCCGCGAACTTCCTTGATGAAGCCGCACCGCTTGCGACCGGCAAACATGCTGATGCCACGAAATACGAAGTGCGCGAAGACGCGTCAGGCTGGTGGACGCTTGTTGTCACCCTGTCTGATGGCAGCGAAACCGCACTTGAGCTGCCCTCCCAATTCATCGGTTACAACGAAAAGGACGGCAAGTTGACCGATGTCTTGCTGCGCCGTCACAGCCTGCATATCGAAATCCATATCGATCCGACGCATCCGATTGGCAAGGAACATGCCGCTGGCGTGTGCGATGTCATTCTGGAATCTGCGGTCAGCACCATTCAGGATTGCGAAGATTCGATTGCCGCCGTTGACGCCGAAGACAAGACCGTTGCCTATCGCAACTGGCTTGGTCTGATGAAAGGCACGCTTGAAGAAAAGTTCGAAAAAGGTGGCAAGACGATCACCCGTCGTCTGAACCCGGACCGGACCTATCAGGGCTTTGACGGGACTGAAGTTGTCCTGCCGGGCCGCAGCCTGATGCTGATCCGTAATGTCGGTCACCTGATGACCACCGACGCGGTGCTTGATGCCAATGGCGATGAAGTCCCGGAAGGCTTCCTTGATGCCATGGTCACCAGCCTGATCGCCAAGCATGACGTGATCGGCAATAACGAACTTTCGAACTCCCGCCATGGTAGCGTCTATATCGTGAAGCCGAAAATGCACGGCCCCGAAGAAGTCACGCTGACCAACGATCTGTTTGCCTTTGTCGAAAAGGCGATTGATCTGCCGGAACATACCCTTAAGGTCGGCATCATGGATGAGGAACGCCGCACGACGGTCAACCTCAAGGAATGCATCCGTGCCGCCAAGGACCGTGTGGTCTTTATCAATACCGGATTCCTTGACCGTACCGGTGATGAAATCCATACCAGCATGGAAGCAGGCCCCATGGTCCGCAAGGAAGCGATGAAAGACCAGTACTGGATCGCGGCCTATGAAAACTGGAACGTTGATATCGGTCTTGAATGCGGCATGAAGGGGGTTGCCCAGATCGGCAAGGGCATGTGGGCCAAACCGGACCGCATGGCCGAAATGATGGAAGCCAAGATCGGCCATCCCAAGGCCGGTGCGAAATGTGCCTGGGTTCCATCACCGACGGCAGCAACCCTGCACGCCATCCACTATCATCAGGTTGATGTCCGTGCGGTTCAGGACGAGATTGGCAAACGCGAACGCGCAAGCCTTGATGATATTCTGGCGATCCCGCGTCTGGGTGACATCAAGCCGATGCCAAGCGAAATCCAGGAAGAGCTTGATAACAATGCCCAGGGCATTCTTGGCTATGTTGTGCGCTGGATCGACAGCGGGATCGGCTGTTCCAAGGTACCAGACATCAATGATGTCGGCCTGATGGAAGACCGTGCAACGCTGCGTATTTCAAGCCAGCATATTGCCAACTGGCTCCATCATGGCCTGTGCACGGAAGATCAGGTGATGGAAACCATGAAGCGGATGGCCGCCGTCGTCGACAAGCAGAATACCGGTGACCCGACCTATCGCAACATGGCCCCGAACTTTGATGACAGCATCGCCTTTGCGGCGGCCTGTGATCTGGTCTTCAAGGGTCGCGAACAGCCGAACGGTTACACCGAACCGGTCCTGCATGCGCGCCGTCGCGAAGCCAAGGCAAAATACGGTTCGTAACCGCGAAACCGCATTTCAAACACACACAAAACAAAAGCCGCCCGACACATTCGGGCGGCTTTTATGTTGCAAGAAATGCTGCAGCATAAACTGCAACATTTTTAACGGGGATCAGTTCCCCAGCGTCATGATTTCATAGCCCTTTTCGGTGACAACAAGGGTGTGCTCGTACTGCACGGTTGCGTCACCGGTATCGGCATACAGCGTCCAGCCATCTTCGCTATCAAGCGCCCATTTCGCGCCACGCGACAGAAACGGTTCGATGGTAATCACCTGCCCCTTTTTAAGGGCGCGGCGTTCCTTGGGGTCATCCCAGGTCGGGATGGTGTGGGGATGTTCATGCAGCGACTTGCCAATACCGTGGCTGGCAAGATTGCGGATCAGGGTATAGCCACCCTTGCGGGCGAACATTTCGATCTTAAGCCCGATCTCGCGGATCGGCGCCTTGTCACGCACCACCTTGATGCCCGCCCACATGGCTTTCTTGCCGTCTTCGCAAAGCTTGGCGATTTCGGGCTTTGCCGTGCCGCAGATGAAGCTGGCACCCGTATCGGAAAAATAGCCATCAAGCGATGCCGAAACATCGATATTGACCAGATCGCCATCGGCCAGAACCAGATCACCGGGAATACCATGCGCGACCGCGTCATTGACACTGATACAAGTCGCTCCGGGGAACTTGTATTCGCTTTCCGGGGCGGACACCGCACCGGCATCCTCAAGAACCTTGCGGCCGATATCATCAAGCTCGGCGGTTGTGATCCCCGGGACGATGGCCGCCCCCATGACATCGCGCGCACGGGCACAGATCCGCCCGATCTTGCGCAATTGTTCGAGTTCTTTTTCGGATGAAATTGTCATGAAATGCTTATTGCGATGCCCTGAGACAAAGTCAAGAAAACCCGCATTTCATGCCAGCGACGACTTGCTGCCGGACGGCTCACCATCATCAGACGCAAGCACATAACAGTTCTTGCCACGCGCCTTGGCAGCATAAAGCGCATCATCTGCCTGATCGAGAAGCACATCAATGGTCTTGCCATGCACCGGACAAAGGGCAATGCCGATGCTCATGTGAATGGAAACCCGATTGCCGCCGGTAATGAAGGGCATCTGGATGTCGTTCAATATCCGTTCGGCCAACATTGTGGCTTCACCCTCGCCACTCGTTCCGACATGACACACCACCACCATCTCATCACCGCCCAGACGCACAACCAGATCGCCACCGCGCACACAACGACGCAACCGTTTTGCCACTTCGCGCAGGACATCATCGCCAGCTGAATGACCGAACTTGTCATTGATCGGTTTAAAGTCATCAAGATCAAGCATCATGACCGCAAGCTGGGTCTTGTGGCGATCGGCATGGGCAAGGGCATGTTCGAAATAGACATCAAGTGCCAGACGGTTGCCAAGTCCGGTCAGGCTATCATGATGGGCAATGTGTTCCATCTGGCCAAGGGCCGCGTCCTTTTCCGTCAGTTTGGCCAACAAGGCATTGAGGCTGTTTGACAGGATCTTGATTTCTCTTGCGCCATCAAAATCAGGAAGACGTTCAATTTCGCCACGTTTCATCGCCTCGATCGAACGGGCCATCTTGCCGATCGGTCCGACAAAGAAACCAGCCCCCCACCACGCGATCACGCTGGAGACGATACTTAACACCAACCCCCACGCCATAATGTCGCGGCGCAGGACATAAACCGGCTCAAGCGCCTCTTCGACGGGCTGACGCACCAGGATTGACCAGTTCAGACCTGCATAATCAAGGTGACCATCGGCCGGGGCATAGCCAGTCAGATATTCTGCGCCATCCGGCCAAGTGCTGATCTTCCATCCGATATTGTTGCGCTGTGCCTGCTGCAGAGCATCAAGTTCAAGCGATGATCCGACCATCGCCCCATCCGCGCCCAAAAGAACTGTGCCATCGGCTGATACCACAAATATATCGACATCCCGATGGATCCCCTGCCCGGCAAAAAGGGTTTTGCGGACATTATCGGCCCATTCCCAACTCAGATGGGTGGCAAATACACCGGTGAACTGATCGTTTTTATTGAACAGGGGAACGGCAATATCGACAAACTGGATCGGCTCCCCGTTATAAAGCGGGAATTTTTCAGCCAGCAATTTCGCATCGTGAACATCACCGATGAACTGTCCGTTCTTGCCGTACTGAAATACCGGACGCTGCGCGATATTAGCCCCGAGCAACAAGTCGTTCGTCGACGCAACCACCGTCCCGTCGCGATCAAGCACACCTATCCAGGTAAAGATCGGGATTTCGCGACTTAGGCGATTGACGATACTTGAAATCTGTTGGGTATCTTCGAGCTCTTGGAGGACAGAGAGCGTGCTTAGGACCGAAACCTCGCCACGGTGGGTCCACATGGTACGGTCAAGCTCATCAGCCATCTGACGGGCAATATCAGAAACACCCAGACCAATCTGTTTTTGCAGATCGGCACCGGATCGCTTTCCGACCACAAAGCTCATCAGTACGGTCAGGCCAACCAGCAGCAGCGCTGTTGCCAGAGCTACTTGCACACGGATTCCGACCTGTAACAACTTGTTCAAGGCTGACCCTCTCACTCTCTATCACCGGGGTCTTCTTTTTGTTTTTGAAACCCTCAGCAGCGGTTGTTTTACCACACCGCTTTTATCAACGTGAATATAAGAATCAGCGGACGGCTTTTTAAGTAGTTGATTGAACAAAAATACGGCAACCGCGAAGGGCGGTCGCCGCATTACCCATACAGTTTTACGCGCTGTTAGATGTCAAAAAACACGGTTTCGCCATCGCCCTGCAAGATGATGTCAAACCGGTAGACCGGGATCGATCCGCTGTCATCACGATCCGCAATCAGGGTCTTTCGACGGGTTTTCTGTTCGATCAGGTTCAGAACAGGATCAGCCGCATTCGCTTCTTGTTCGTCGGCGAAATACATCCGGGTATTCAGCCCAATATTGATACCACGTGCCACGATCCAGAAGTTTATATGCGGCGCCATGTCTTTGCCATTGCGGCCGGAAACCACGCCTGGCTTGATGGTTTCAAAGCGATAGACGGCCGTATCGAAATCCGTTCCCGTCCGGCCCCAGCCGCGGAAACCCTCATCGACCTTGCCTGATTTCTGACGATCAAGTTGGTGGTTGTAGCGCCCGTCCGCATTGGCCTGCCAGATTTCAAGCAGCGCATCACGCAGTGGCGTTCCGGTGCCATCAATCACCCGCCCTTCGATGATGATCCGTTCCCCACGGGTGTTTTCATCGGCCAGAACGTTGGTAAAGTTGTTTTCAAAAATGTCGAAACCAGCCTGACTGGGAATGAGCCCAATATGCACGTATGGGCCCGCCGTCTGGGAAGCGGTTTCTTTGAGATAATCAAGGCTTTGCACCATGGATCAGTTTCCTTCCAGACGATTTTCAAACAGGGTTGAACGACGCCCGCGCAGAACGATGTCAAACTTGTAGGCAATGGTATCAAGCGGCACCGAGCCCTTGAGATCAATTGGTGCAATCAGGCGGTTGATCGCATCTTCGTCCGGGATGACATGCACAATCGGACATTCCTTGATCAATGGATCGCCTTCGAAATACATCTGGGTGATCAGGCGCTGGGCAAAGCCGGAACCGAATACCGAAAAATGGATATGGGCCGGACGCCAGCTGTTGACGTAGTTGCGCCATGGATACGGACCCGGCTTGATGGTGCGGAAAAAGTAGTAACCGTTTTCATCGGTCAGCGCACGGCCACAGCCGCCAAAGTTCGGATCTATCGGCGCAAGATAGGTATCTTTCTTGTGGCGATACCGTCCGCCGGCATTGGCCTGCCAGAATTCGACCAGCGTATTGGGCACCGGACGGTTGTTTTCATCCAGAACCCGCCCATGCACGAAGATGCGTTCGCCAATCGGATCGCCATCCTTGGCGTAGTTGCGGATCAAGTCATTATCAAGCGGCCCCAGTTCGTTCTGACCGAAAACCGGACCGGTAATTTCCGACAGGGATCCTTGCAGCGACATTAGCGACTGGCGCGGGGAACGCGCAACGGATGTCTTGTAGATCGGGGTGTAGCCTGCTGGCTGCAGCGTTCTGTCACGCTGATAGAATTCCATGATTTTTCCTCCGCAGATGATGCTCCGGACTGTTGAATGTCCGCGTTAAACGCATCCTGCGTGGCTAATTGCATAAAATAAATGCATCATTTATCATCTTATTCATGAGTAATTTTGATCATTTGGAACTGGACGGCCATGCGCTGCGTCTGTTTCTGGCCGTTCTGGAAGAAGGGTCGGTCACAGCCGCGGCCGAACGGCTTGGCGTGACGCAATCAGCGGTCAGCCATAACCTGACCAAATTGCGCCGGATCATGCGCGATCCGCTTTTCACCAAATCCGGGCGCGGGATCGTGGCAACCGCGCATGCACAAAACCTGGCCGAACAGGCGCGGTTTCTTCTTGATCAGATGCAGGCCTTTGCAAGTGGTGCGCATTTCGAGCCGGATGGCGCATCCATGAGCCTGACAATTGCCGCCAACGATCTGCAGCGTGATCTTTTGCTGCCAACGCTGTTTCGTAATCTGAAAGGCGCGCTTGCCAATATCCGGATGACGGTGGTGCCGTCCCTTCTGCCCGGACCGGCCTTGTTGCGCGAAAATCATTGCGACCTTCTGATTTCGCCGCGCCCGCCCGAAGGCGTGGATATCGTGCAAAAGCGTCTTCTGACCGATCATTACATGGTGTTTTATGATCCGGATATGCGCGACGCCCCGCAAAGCGATGACGACTATCTATCCGCACGCCATATCACGGTGCGCTATGGCAATAACCGCACGCTTGAGTTTGACGACATGCTTGAAAATCAGGATGTTGAACGCAACATCGTTTTGCGGGTACCGAACTTTACCGCCATTGCCGAATTCCTGCGCGGAAGCAATATGATCGCAACCTTGCCAAGCCTTCTCCAAAAACATGCGCTGCGTGATTTTGCCCGTGCGCCGATGCCGCTGGCGGGTCTAAAAAAGGGCACGCTTGATCTTCCTATTTTCATGTGTTGGCACCAAAGATATCAGCACGACCCATCGCATCGCTGGTTACGTGAACAGCTTGAAGACGTTGCCGCAGCCAGATTGCGCATGCCGATAGAACACCCCGTTTCGCAACCCACAAATCACGGGCAGCCCCCCCAAAGGACATCATGACGATTACTGAAATCATCTATTGGCTTGAACTGGCAGGGGTCGCCGTTTTTGCGATTACCGGCGCGCTTGAGGCATCCCGTCGTCAGATGGACATGGTCGGATTTGTCCTGATTGCGACCTTTACCGGCATCGGCGGTGGCACTGTGCGTGATGTCATTACCGGGGCAACACCAGTTTTCTGGATACGCGACACCACCTGGCTTGTGACCTGCATCGGGGCTGCCGTCATCACTTACTTCACCGCCCATCTGGTGGAACGGCGTTATGTTGCCTTGCTGTGGCTGGATGCGCTGGGACTGGCAATGTTCGGGGTCACCGGGGCGGCCATCGGCCTTAATCTGGGTGTATCCCCGTTGGTCGCAATCGTTCTGGGCATGATCACAGCCACCTTTGGCGGCATGGTACGTGATGTTGTCTGTAATGAAATCCCGCTGATCCTGCGCCCGGAAATTTATATCACCTGTGCGCTGGTTGGGGCAGGGATCTATGTGATTGGTACAGCAATCCTTGATTTGCCACGCGGGCCGATTGCCGTGATTGCGTTCTTTGCGGCATTCCTGATGCGGGCATGTGCGATCAAGTTCAAGCTAAGCTTCCCAGTCTACAGGGCCCGTCCAGGTCGGGAATACTAAGGCAGCACACCCGTTGTTCCATTCCCTACTCGACGATCAACTGAACCCGGTCGCTTGAAAAGGCGGTGACACCATATTCAATTGGCGCACCAGCGGAATCGACATCGACACTTTCCGTCGAAATCACCGGTCGATTGCGTGCCTGTTTAAGCAGGTTGGCAACACGTGATGACGGAAGCGTTGCCGAAATGCGCGTAGTCTTTCGCGTGTAATCGTCAATCCCGAAGCGTTTGAAGGCCTCTGTAAGCGATTTGGTTTCGACAAATATCTCGACAATGCCGTCAAAGCGCGCGGCGGGAAGATAACTTGTCGCAACCGCAAGCGGGACACCATCGGCCTCGGATACTGAAAACAGTTCAATCACCCGCGTGCCCGGTTTGACATCCAGGAACTGCGCGATGGTCGAATTGGCTTTGAGGACCTCGGAGGAGATCAGGCGTTTGTCAGGCAATCGATGACGGCCCGATACGATCTGCGAAAACCGGGTTTTGGAACCAAGCGGGTAGTCAAGGATCTGTTCCTGAACAAAGGCCCCGCGCCCCTGTTCGACACGGACAACATTGGAATCAACAAGTGCCGCCATGGCGCGGCGCACCGTATGACGATTCACCCCAAAGCGCCGGACCAACTCCATCTCGGTCGGCATCTTTTCGCCGGGTGTGAAAACACCGTCAGAGATATCAGCCAGAAGCTGCTTTTCTATTTGCTTCCAAATAGATAGGCCCGGTTCCCAATCCATTGCATTCCCCGTTCATAAAACTTTCACCGCAAGACCTTTGCCTTTGGTGCTGGATCGTCTTATAACGTCAATAGGTATAGACGTCTATACAAATTTTGGATTTGTCGACATAAGTTGAAAAGGGATCAGTTTGATGACGGCGCACCCCGCCCCGAATGCCCGGACAGATCAAAACCGGAATGCAGACAAACCCGGCGATCCGCATATTGCCGCGCGCCAAAAATGGATGTCGGTTCTGGCCCGCACATCCCGTGCCCGCCTTGAAACCGAATGGTCGGAAAATCACGGTAATGAAAGCTGGACACACCTGCGCGAACCGCAGATCGGCATGGTGATGGTCCGCGGCCGCGCTGGTGGTGCCGGGCAGCGTTTCAACCTTGGCGAAATGACCGTAACGCGTTGTGCCGTCACGCTGTCAGACGGCACGGTCGGGCATTCCTACGTCAAGGGACGTGATCGCATTCAGGCGCAATATGCCGCTCTGTTTGATGCGGTGATGCTGCGTGACGGATCGGCAAGCGATTTCATCGACACCCTGGCCGCCGAACAGGCCGCGGCCAAACGCGATCATGCCCGCAAGGTTGCCGCCACCAAAGTTGATTTCTTCACCCTTGTCCGCGGAGAAGACGAATGACGCCCCAACCCCAATCACCCCCCGCCCAGACAAGCGACTTGCTGCCCGGTTTTGATCATGCGGCCTTTGATTCAAACGCTGTTTTTCGCGCCCTGTTGGATGCGATGTCGCGTCCGGGTCGCATTTATGATTTGCCGGTCAATATTTCCGCCCCCGATGGCCTGAACAAAGCCGCCACCGCAACGCTACTTGCCATGGCCGATATGGATACCACAGTCTGGATGTCACCAAACTGCGCGACCAAGGCCGCAGGCGATCATTTGAAATTCCATTGCGGCTGCCCGATCAGCACGGATGTCAAACAGGCCGATTTTGCAATTGCGCGCATTTCCGATGATCTGTCCTTTGTCACCGATCTTGCCGTTGGCAATGCGGAATATCCTGATCAATCCGCAACCCTGATCCTGATGGTCGATGAGATTTCAGATCGCCCGTCCATGACCCTGAAGGGTCCGGGCATCAAGGATACACACAGCCTTTGCATCAAGGGGCTTCCCGAGAGCTTTCACGCATGGCGCGCAGAAAACCATCACCTGTTTCCGTGCGGCGTTGATGTGATTTTCGCAAGCGACACCCAGATCGCCGCCCTGTCGCGCACCACCCGGATCGAGGTCAATTAATCATGTATGTTGCAGTAAAAGGTGGCGAACGCGCCATCAACAATGCGCACAAGCTTCTGGCCGAACAGCGTCGCGGCGACAAGACCATTGCCGAAATCGAAACTGATCAGATCGAACAGCAACTGTCGCTATCCGTCACCCGTGTCATGGCCGAAGGGTCGCTTTATGATCGCGATCTGGCCGCCCTTGCCATCAAGCAGGCCCGTGGCGACCTGATCGAGGCGATCTTTTTGATGCGGGCCTATCGCACGACGCTGCCGCGTTTTGCCTTTTCCAAACCGATCAAAACCGCCGAGATGGATGTTTCACGTCGCATTTCAGCAACCTTCAAGGACTTGCCCGGCGGACAGATCCTGGGCCCGACCTTTGACTACACGCATCGCCTTCTGGATTTCACCCTGATGGCCAACGGCGAGGCACCGACTGAGGCGCCGAGTGGTGAAAATCCGATTGATGAGAACATGCCGCGCGTCCTTGATGACATCCTGAACTATGAAGGTCTTATTCAGGATGAACCGGTTCCGGTCGATGAAAACGCCCCGGTCGCCGATTTGACCCGCGAGCCGGTCAAGTTCCCGGCCGGGCGCGACTTGCGTTTGCAGAACCTGTCACGCGGTGATGAGGGATTTGTTCTGGCACTTGGTTACTCCACACAGCGCGGCTATGCCAACAGCCACGCCTTTGTCGGCGAAATCCGCTATGGCACCGTGTCGGTCGAGATCGAACCCGAAGAACTCGGCTTTGCGATTGATATCGGTGACATCGAACTGACCGAGTGCGAGACGGTCAACAAGTTCAAGGGATCAAAAACCAAGCTGCCGCAATTTACCCGTGGCTATGGCCTTGTGTTTGGCCAGAACGAGCGCAAGGCCATTTCGATGGCACTTGTGGATCGTGCCATGCGCGCCAATGAAATGGGCGAACAGATCATGGGCCCGGCACAGGACAGCGAGTTCGTGATGGAACATAGCGACAATGTCCAGTCCACCGGCTTTGTCGAACATATCAAGCTGCCACACTATGTCGATTTCCAGGGCGAACTTGAACTGGTGCGCCGCATGCGCGCCGAGGTCGAAGAACGTCTGGCGAAAGCCGAAGCTGAGAATGGCACATCCCAACCCGAGGCCGCGGAGTAATCCCATGGAACAGACTGTCAAAAATCCGGCCGACGGGGCACCGGACTATAATTTTGCCTATCTTGACGAACAGACCAAACGCATGATCCGGCGTGCCCTGCTTAAGGCCGTGGCGATCCCGGGCTATCAAGTGCCGTTTGCCGGGCGCGAAATGCCAATGCCGTATGGCTGGGGCACGGGGGGCGTTCAGGTAACGGCCGCCGTGATCGGCCCGAATGATACGCTTAAGGTCATTGACCAAGGGGCGGATGACACCACCAACGCGGTTTCCATCCGTCAGTTCTTTGCCAAGACCGCACAGGTGGCCACCACGGAAAAAACCGCCGAGGCATCGATCATTCAGACCCGTCACCGCATCCCGGAAAAGGAACTGCGCGAAGATCAGGTGCTGGTCTATCAGGTACCGATCCCGGAACCTCTTCGGTTCCTTGAACCGCGTGAAACCGAAACGCGCAAGATGCACGCGCTTGAAGAATACGGTCTGATGCATGTGAAGCTTTATGAAGATATCTCACGTCATGGCCATATCGCGACCACCTATGCCTATCCGGTGATGGTCGATGATCGCTATGTGATGGATCCGTCGCCAACACCAAAGTTCGACAATCCGAAAATGAACAATATGGCCGCCCTTCAGCTTTTCGGGGCTGGTCGCGAAAAGCGCATCTATGCCCTGCCGCCCTACACCAAGGTCAAAAGCCTCGATTTCGAGGATCATCCGTTCGAAGTCCAGACCTGGGAAGACGAATGCGGCATGTGCGGTGCGCGCGACAGTTACCTTGATGAAGTCATCCTCGATGATCAGGGCAATCGGATGTTTGTCTGCTCGGACACCGATTACTGCGCGGAACGACAGGAAGCCGGCCATCGCGGCCCGCAACATCATGACCAACCCCTAGGTAGCGCAGATCGCGGAAAGGCAGCAGAATAATGACCCAGATGAACGAACCGCTTCTGCGCGTGGATAACCTGACCATGATGTATGGCGACCGGGTTGGCTGCAAGGATGTCAGTTTTGAACTCCGCCCCGGTGAAGTCCTTGGCATCGTTGGGGAATCCGGATCAGGAAAGTCAACTTTGCTGCGCAGTATTTCTGCCCAGCAGGAACCGACCAAGGGGACGGTTGAATATCAAACCCGCATTGATGGCGTGCGCGATGTCTATCAGATGTCCGAAGCCCAGCGCCGTTTGCTGATGCGCACCGACTGGGCGTTTGTGCATCAGAACCCGCGCGATGGTTTGCGTATGAATGTCAGTGCCGGGGCCAATATTGGCGAACGGCTGATGGCGATCGGTGATCGTCATTATGGCAATATCCGCAGCAATGCGGACAACTGGCTTTGCAAGGTTGAAATCGCATCCGAGCGCCTTGATGATCTGCCATCAACCTTTTCGGGCGGCATGCAGCAACGTCTGCAGATTGCCCGCAACCTCGTAACCAGCCCGCGCCTCGTCTTTATGGACGAACCCACGGGTGGGCTTGATGTTTCCGTTCAGGCCAGATTGCTCGATCTGCTGCGCGGGCTGGTTCACGACCTTAATCTTGCGGTGATCATCGTCACCCACGATTTGGCAGTCGCCCGTCTTCTTTCGCACCGGCTAATGGTGATGCAACAGGGCAAGGTCATTGAACATGGCCTGACCGATCAGGTTCTTGACGACCCGCAGCATCCCTATACCCAGCTGCTTGTTTCTTCCATTCTGCAAAACTGACCGGGGCGAAGAAAATGTCTGAAATGCTTCATGCTCAAAACGTCGCCAAAAGCTTTACCCTGCACACACAGGGAAGCGTGACCATCCCGGTTTTCGAAGGTGTTGAATTCATGCTTTCGACTGGTGAATGCATCGCGCTGACCGGTGAATCCGGATCGGGGAAAAGTACCTTTATGCGCATGCTTTATGCCAATTACACCTGCTCTCAGGGGGCCATCAAGGTGTTCCATGATGGCGACTGGCTGGATATCACCACCGCCAGCCCGCATTCGATATTGGAAATCCGCAAGCGTACGCTGGGATATGTTTCGCAGTTCCTGCGCGTAATCCCGCGCGTACCGACCCTTGATATCGTTGCCGAACCACTTGTCGCACTTGGCACGGATCGCAAGACCGCCACTGACAAGGCACGTGATCTTTTAACCCGTCTTCGCATTCCGGAACGTTTGTGGCAGCTTTCGCCGCTGACCTTTTCGGGTGGGGAACAGCAACGTGTGAATATTGCGCGTGGCTTTATTGCCGATTATCCGATCATGCTGCTGGATGAACCGACCGCATCGCTTGACGCCCAAAATCGCGCCACAGTTCTGGCGTTGATTGAAGAAGCCAAAAGCCGTGGGGCAGCGATTGCCGGTATTTTCCATGACCACGAAACCCGTGATGCCGTCTGCACCGGGTCGTTTGATGTGACTTCGTTTAAAGTTGGGGCCAATGACTGAACAGATTTTTACCAATGCCAAACTCGTTCTGGCCAACGAAGTCATTGATGGCGCCGTACAGGTCAAGGACGGCAAGATCAGCGATATTTCCGATCGTCCATCGAACCTGCCAGGGGCAGAGGACATGGGTGGCGATTATCTGATGCCCGGCCTGGTCGAGCTGCATACCGACAATCTCGACAAGCACCTGACGCCACGCCCCAAAACCCGATGGCCGGCAACAGCCGCCGTTGTCGCGCACGACAATCAGGTCGCCAGTGCCGGGATCACCACCGTGTTTGATGCGGTATCCATCGGCGATGTCAATGAAGGGTCGGAGCGCATTGTCAGACTGATTGAATCAGTCAACGCCCTTGAACACGCGCTGGAAAATGCACTGCTACGCGCGGACCACAAACTGCATCTGCGCTGCGAAACATCCTTCCCGGGCATGGTCGAGGCCCTTGGTCAATTGATCGACCTGCCTCTGGTCAGCATGCTTTCGGTGATGGATCACACACCGGGTCAGCGCCAGTTCGTCAGCCTTGATGCCTATTACACTTACTATCAGGGAAAATACGGCCTGAACGACGAGGAAATGCGCAAATTCATCGCCACCCGCCGTCGCGATGCGGAGCTTTATTCCGAAAAGCATCGCCGTCATGTGGTCGAACAGGCCCATGCGAAGGGCCTGGCACTCGCCAGCCACGATGACGCCACAACTGAGCACGTCGCCGAGGCGGTTGCAGACAAAATGACCGTGGCCGAATTCCCCACCACGCTTGAAGCGGCCAAGGCATCGCATGAAGGTGGGCTTGGTGTGATGATGGGTGGCCCGAACCTTGTGCGCGGCGGATCGCATAGCGGCAATGTTGCGGCAGGCGATCTGGCAAAGCATGGCTATCTCGACATCATATCAAGCGACTATGTGCCGCACAGTCTTTTGCACGGCGCGATGAAGCTGTTTGACGAGTTCGACGGTTACGATCTGCCACGTGCCATTCGCACCGTGTCGCTTAATCCGGCGACCCATGTCGGGCTTGATGATCGGGGCGAGATCGCGGTTGGCAAACGTGGTGATCTGATCCGGGTGCACCATTCGCCGCACCATCCGATTGTGCGCGGTGTCTGGCGCGAAGGTGTTCGGGTGTCATGACCGGGGGGCCTGCACATAATTGCAGATCAGGATATGGCCTTTTGGTCCTCGTCGTCGGCCCAAGTGGTGTTGGCAAGGACACCCTTCTCGATGCAGCACGCGAAAGACTTGCCCAAGACAAGCATTTCTGCTTTCCACGGCGCTGCATCACCCGCCCGGCCGGATCGGTTGGGGAGACACACATCCCCGTTCGGCCCGAGGATTTCGGGCAAATGGCACGTCAGGGCGCGTTCCTGTTGAGCTGGATGGCCCATGATCTGGGCTACGGCATCCCGCGCCATGTTCTTGGCGAGGTCGAGGCGGGCAAAACCGTCATCGTCAATGTATCGCGCAGCGTCATTAGCGATGCCTGTGCCCTTGTCGGGCAAAAAAACGTCCGGGTGATCAGCATCCGTGCCAGCAGCGAGGCATTGCGCAAACGGCTTAAAGCCCGTGGGCGTGAAGATGCCCTTGATATCGAACGCCGGCTTGCGCGCGCATCCGCCTATCAGGTTGACGGCGATCATGTTGTTCATGTTGATAATGATACCGATCTTGAAACCGGCATCGCGCGTTTTATCCACGCAATTGAGATGCCACAATCGATTGCAAACCGCGCCTGAGACAGTTTGAAACACCCCAAAATGCTGCACCTTAAAAGCGCAGCATTTTTATCCAGCCAATGGGAAGCGTTTCAGCAATCTGAACGGCTTCTGATCACCCGGATCACCAAACAAACAGACTTCGCGAACGGTAAATGGTTCCTGACACAGCGGCGCGACCAACCCTGACAGTGCCGCCTTGAAGCGATCAACCTGCTCGTCTGACAGCTTGTTGGTCAATGTTAGATGGAAGCGGAATTCTTCCATGACATAGGGATAGCCCCAGCGCACAAGATAGGCTTCCTGCCGATCCGTCAGACCGCTAGCACGGCGCTTGTTCATTGCCGCTTCGTCTTCGGGCTGGCGAAAGTCATCGAGTTCGCGCACAAGCGTTGCCGCAAGGTCAGCCAATTCTGCGACCGGTTCGGTCGGAACAAGTGCCAGAAAACGACCAATTGCCTTTAAGACCAGGTGCCCGCACGTTACCGGTGCAGTCGTTTTGCAAAGGCGCGAAACGGCTGCTTCCAGATCGCCACGATCCATACCGCTTGGCAGTGCGAATGGCGGTTTCAGAGTACCATGAAAGCCGTATCGGCTTGGCGACGTGGTTGCCGCCACAATCTCGGCTTCTGTCAGGCCCGCACCAGTTGGACGGGCCAACTGGTTTCCGGTTTCCGGATCACGCCCCAGCCAGGCATTGCCAAACTGCCCCAACGCGCTTTGCGGTTCTGGCGCATAATAAAGCGCGTAGCGTTGATATTGGTCGGTCATGAGTGAACTCTGGAAACGGGTGACGTGGCGAGAAACGCCGAAGGTTAGCAGCTTAGCCTTCGGCATCCATCAAATCATTGGGAAATATTGATCGGTTAAACCGTATCGTATTTCAGGCAAAAGTCACGCACCGGAAGCGTTCGGAAATCCTGCAACCTTTCGCGCAGCATTTCATGCGACCAATCCCACCAGCGAATGCGCAACAGGGCATCGACGATGTCTGCCTCAAACCGGGGTCGGAGGGGGGCTGCGGGAATACCCGTCACAATCGTGTAGGGCGCGACATCCTTGGTAACCACCGCACCGGACCCAACCACCGAACCAATGCCGATAGTCACACCACCCTGCACAATCGCGCCATGCCCAATCCAGACATCGTGTTCAAGTCGAACGCGTTTTTCACGCCGCCAGTCAAAAAACGCCGGGTCGTCTTCGCCCAGTTCATAGGCGCTGGAGCGATATTGGAAATGATGCATCGACGCCCGGTCCATCGGATGCTGTCCTGGGTTGATCCGGGTATGGGCGGCGATATTTACGAACTTGCCGATATCGGAATAGATGATCTCGCTGTCATTCACGACATAGGAATAATCATCCATTCTCGTTTCGCGCACCGAGGTCCGTGCACCGACTTCGGTCCAGATCCCCATTTCGCAATCAACGACAATCGCTGTTTGGTCAATCGTGGGCTGTTCCGACAATGCCTTCATTGCCGGTTTGGCCTGCGTAATCGAAAACGCCATGATCAGGTCACCAGTTTGCGCAGACGCTGGGACACCATATCAAGCAGGCTGACCGAGATAATGATGATGATCATGACTGCCGCTGTTTCCGCGTAATAGAAGCCACGGATATATTCCCAAAGCACCATGCCGATACCACCGGCCCCAACAATGCCCAGCACAGTCGCCGAACGCACGTTGCTCTCGAAACGATAGAGCGAATAGGAAATCCACAACGGCAAGACCTGCGGGATCACACCAAAGATGACTTCCTGAAGCGCATTGGCACCCGTTGCGCGAATGCCTTCGACCGGTTCGGGGTCAATTGCTTCGACCGCCTCGGAAAACAGTTTGGCCAGAACGCCCGTGGTGTGGATCCAAAGCGCCAGGACACCGGCAAACGGGCCAAGGCCGACCGCGACCACAAACAACATGGCAAAGACCATTTCGTTGATCGCGCGGAAAGAATCCATCAGGCGGCGTACCGGCTGATAGACCCAGACAGGGACGATATTTTCAGAAGAAAGAATACCAAACGGGATCGAGCAAACGATGGAAAGTGCTGTGCCCCAGATCGCAATCTGGATGGTGATCCACATTTCTGCGACATACATCTTCCACATCAGGAAGTCGGGCGGGAAGAAGCCCTCGGCGAAGTCGACCATGTTGCCGCTGTTTTCAAACAGCGCCATCGGGCGCATATCTGCACCTTCCCACGACATGGCCAGAAGTCCAAGGATGATCGCCCAAAGCAGGAAGCTCGATGCCGACCGCTTAAGGTCACGCGGCGGAAGCTCCGTTGCGACAGATGATGTCGAAGAAATGCTGCTGTTCATCGTTCAAATCCCGGAATTAAAAGCAAACAGGGAGCGCACCTTTGATGCACTCCCTGTCGAAAAGTTGGTTACTGGTAGGCAACCAGGATGTCGAGTTCAGCAAGTTTCTTGTCGATCTCGGCAACGCGTTCTGCTTTTTCTTCAGCAGAAAGTTCTTCGGTGTTCTGGATTTTCAGTTTGTCCTTGAACAGGGCCAGCTGACGGATCGGATAAAGCTGTGCGTTCGAGCTTTCCATGAAGAGGCCCATGCCATCGGAGTTGTTGGCTAGAACTTCCTTGGCGCTTTCAACATCGCCGAAACGACCGTAACCAAGGAAGAATGCCTTGATTTCGGATTTCAGTTCGCGCGACAGGTCTTTACGGTAAACCATCGGGTCAGACGGGATCAGCGGCGAGGTCCAGATGACTTTGACCTTGTCGGTGATTTCCGGCTTGTTCATTTTGGTACGGCCAAGCTGCTCGGAGTTGTTGGCAGCAACATCAACCTGCTTGTTGGCAGTCGCCATCAGGTTGGTTTCGTGGTTGGCGTTACGAACAGTCTTGAAGCATTCCTTCGGATCAACGCCGTTTTTGGCAAAGACATAATAGGACGGAACCAGGAAGCCCGAGGTCGAGTTCGGATCACCGATACCGAAGTTCAGCGAACCATCACATTTCAGCATGTCTTCAAGGGTTTTGACCTTGTCGTTATCTGCCTGGGTGATGATGTGGGAATAGTAACCGTTCGAACCATCGGATTTGGAGGTCTGAACGAAGACTTCGCCACCGGCGCGGTCAACGGCTTCCATTGCCGACTTGTTACCGAACCAGCCAACATGGACCTTGCCAAAGCGCATGCCTTCGATGATGCCGGCATAATCCGGTGCAAAGAATGCCTCGACGTCTTTGCCAAGAGCTTCTTCCATGTCATCGATCAGCGGCTGCCACTGAGCTTTGAGATTGGAGGTAGATTCGGTCGAAATGATACCGAAAACGATGGTTTCCGGATCCTGTTCGAGCGGCTTGAATTCAACATCGGCCTTGGCAACGACGGATGCCAGCATCGTGGCCGCAAATGCTGCGGATGCAATTGTCTTAACGTTCATAAGAAGTCCCCTGTCAGAATAGATTTCGACATGTTTCGAGAAGGTAAGGCAGTCATGACAACTGGCCCGGCTAGCTTGTTGCGACAGCCAGGTCCTTTTCTGCGATGGGCCGTGCAACGGGCTCTGCGGCCTTTGCCGCACCATCGGCAAAAAGTTCGGAAGAATGTTCGCCGTAAAGTTCCTGAAGGAATTGCGGCGTCAGTTCGCTTGACGGTCCGTCAAAAACGACTTCACCATCGCGCATGGCGATGGTGCGTTTGCAGTAGTCTTTTGCGTAATCAACCTGATGAAGCGATACGATGACGGTGACGTTGTCTTCGCGGTTTACGCGATCAAGCGTGTTCATCACCTTGCGGGACGATGCCGGATCAAGCGATGCAATCGGCTCGTCAGCAAGAATAAGTCGGGCGCCCTGGGTTATGGTGCGTGCAATCGCCGCGCGCTGTTGCTGACCACCTGAAAGGTTCCGCGCCTTTTTCGACGCATGGGCATCAATGCCAACACGATGAAGCGCACTCATGGCGCGCATCTTTTCGGTTTTGGTAAACAGACCAAGCGAGCCGCGCCATGCCGGAACACGGCCCAAAAGCCCCATCAGGACGTTGGTCAGAACCGAAAGGCGGCTAACCAGATTGAATTGCTGGAAAACAACACCAATCTCGGAGCGCACCTTGCGGGCACCGCGCGAAATCTTGCCATTTTCCTGAATGGTTTCACCAAACACGACGATCTTGCCGCCATCGCGATCACCGCGCAGCAAACCGGCAATATGACGGATCAGTGTGGATTTACCCGAACCCGATGCGCCAATCAGCGCCACCATCTCGCCTTCCCGCACCTGCAGTTTGACGCCGCTGAGCGCACGCTTGTCACGGGTAAAGCTTTTGTTCAGTCCAGAGATATCTACAACCAGCATCAAAAGAGTCGCCTGAATGTGTTTCGCTGGATGAAGAAGCTACGCACAAACCGCGACTCTACGGTGACACTGATGTTACAGTTCGATGATTACGCAGAGCATATCGCCCCGACAACAATTAAACTTGTCTATACATCAAGAATTAATCGAAGTATTCACCGGTAATTCCGACCTTATTTCTGTAACATTTTCAAAATTGCCAGCAAGCATTTGTCTGATGAATGTCCACTTTTAAAAATACAGAACAGTCAAACATTCCTCATCAACGATTTTGACACCGATACAGACGGATCGATCGCGAACTTTATTTAATTTGACTGATGGTCTCCATGACGTCGTCTTCAATCTCAAGACCCTCCGCTTCGGCAAGTGCGCGTGCCTGCTTGCCGCGACGCCCGGGCAAACGAACGCCTTCTTCTGCGGCAATCTCGTTGGCAATATAGGCAAGGTGATCCATTACACCGACACCGCCGGTTGCCTTGGGATCAATGGCAATGATCAGTTGTCCAAGCGCAGGTGGCGCGCCTTTGTCATCAAAAAGCGACGAAGACTGGTGACCGAACTGTGCACCGGTAAGACCAGCCGCAAGAAGTTCCACCATCATCGCAAGTGCCGCGCCCTTGACCCCACCGGCCGGGATCATCGTGCCATCAATGGCTTTCACCGCATCGGTGGTCGGATTGCCATCCACATCAAGCGCCCAGTCATCGGGAATGGCGACACCCTTTTGCTTGGCGGCCATGATCTTGCCGCGCGCGACCTTTGAAAGCGCAAGGTCGATGATGATCGGATCACCGGCATCGCCAACCGGAACGCCAAAGGCAATCGGGTTTGTGCCAAACATCGGACGTCGGCCACCCCATGCCGCCATCGCTGCCGGGGCATTGGCAAACATCATCGCCGCCAATCCCTTTTCCGCCAGACGTTCGACCGTAAGCCCCATAACCCCCGCATGATGCGATCTGTGGATTGCGGCAATCGCAATACCCTGGGTGCGGGCCATGTCGGGCAAGTGATCCATCATCAGATCCAGTGCCGGATAGGCAAATCCATGCTGCGCATCAATGCGCAAAACGCCAGGTGTCGGCTTTTCGAATATCGGGCTGATCATGCCATCAACCTTGCCAACCTTTGCCTGCGCGCTATAGGCCGGTACGCGACGAAAACCGTGGCCCCCTTGTCCGGATGCCTCGGCGGTCACAAGTGCCGTTGCGACCGAGGCCGCATTGTCTGCCCGCACATTGCAACGCATCAAAGTTTCGCACACAAGTGCGTGGGCATCTTTCACGGAAATCTTCATCGTCAGGTAACCTTGATTTTCAAAGTGGGGCTTTGGAACCGGGAAACGGGCGCAAGGATCATGCGCCTGCAGGATCCGTAACATAGCCACAAGCCATCCCTGCGCGCAAAGCCGTTTTGGGTGCGACCAGAAGCGCCTTTGGCGCAAACGACTTTGAAAATATGATACCATCACCAGAATTTGCGAATAACAGGTTCGCGCGGGGGCCGCGCAAGCATTACAGGAATTCAGATATGCGTCAGGTTAAACACAGGATCGTCTTGCCTTTGGCATTGGTGGCATTGGCATCACTTGCCGCCTGCGGCACCGCATCCACAGGCAACATGACAACAGACTGGGCAAGTGTAACCGATCAGGAATGGCAACTGGTGCAGGTCATTGATGGCAACAGCACCCTTTCGCCGACCCCGCCTGTCATGGCGACCGCGACATTTTCCAGCGATGACATGGTGTCAGGCAATGCAGGTTGCAATCAGTATTCAGGCAGTTACGAACAGGCGGGATCGTCACTGGGTGTCGCGCAGCTCGCCATGACACGAAAGATGTGTATCGCCGACAACGCCATGCAGATTGAAAATGCCTTTAGCGGTGCATTCGTCTTGGTCAGCAGTTGGGACGTCATCAATGGGCACCTTGTTCTCAAGGACCAAGACGGCAACATGGTTATCGAGCTTACAAGCGCCGCACAATAAACACATCGACATCGGCCACAAACCGCCAGCCGCATCACGTTTGCGCGAAATGAAAAAGGGGCACCAGTTGGCGCCCCTCTTCTTTGACCAGGTATCATAACCGCCAAACGGCTAGATACGCATATGTCGATATTCTAGTCCTTACTGACCGTCGCTTCGGAATTGGCACCGACGGCCTTGGGTTCGGTCCGCAGACCCTGAATGATCGAATAGCAGGCCATCAGAAGGACAATCGCAAACGGGAAGCCGGTCGAAACCGCCATCGCCTGCAATGATCCAAGGCCACCACCCAGCAGCAATGCAATTGCAACCAGACCTTCGAAGGTGCACCAGAAGACGCGCTGCGGGACCGGTGCGTCGACCTTGCCGCCTGCGGTGATGGTATCAATCACAAGCGAGCCAGAGTCAGACGAGGTCACGAAGAACACGATCACCAGAACGATCCCGATGAAGGACGTGATGGCTTGCAGCGGCAGCTGATCAAGCATGGTGAACAGTTTGATCGGAAGACCTGCTTCGGCAATCGCCGTAACGCCTTCGGTTACCATATGCACGGCGGTGCCGCCAAAGGCCGTCATCCACAGAACACACACCAGTGACGGAATAATCAGAACGCAGGTGATGAATTCACGCACGGTACGACCACGCGAAACACGCGCAATGAACATGCCGACAAACGGTGACCAGGAAATCCACCACGCCCAATAGAAGGACGTCCAGCCCTGGCTGAAGTTGGCGTCTTCACGACCGACCGGATTGGAAAGTGCCGGAAGATATTGCGCATATGACAGCAGGCTTGAGAAGAAACCGGTGATGATTTCCATCGTCGGACCAACCAGAACCACAAACAGCAACAGAAGTGCTGCAAGGATCATGTTGATTTCCGACAGACGTTTAACCCCGGCATCAAGTCCCGCCAGCACCGAAATAAGTGCAACACCGGTAATCCCGACAATCAGGAAAACCTTCGATGTATCGGAAACCGAAATGCCAAACAGGTAATCAAGCCCGGCATTGGCCTGTTCCGCACCGAAACCAAGCGAAGTTGCAAGACCAAACAGGGTCGCGAACACCGCCAGAATATCAATCAGGTGACCGGTCCAGCCCCACACACGTTCGCCAAAGATCGGATAGAAGATCGAACGAATGGTCAGCGGCAGGCCCTTGTTAAAGGAAAACAGCGCCAGTGCCAGTGCGACAGTGGCATAGATCGCCCATGGATGAAGACCCCAGTGGAAGATGGTCGCAGCCATGCCAAGATCAAATGCAGCATCAGCATCACCGGCGGCCGCACCAAGCGGCGCCCAGTCGGTACGAAGACCATCTTCACCGACAGCAATTCCACCCATCGAGGATGTGAAGTGCGAAATCGGTTCTGACACACCATAGAACATAAGACCGATGCCCATGCCTGCAGCAAACAGCATGGCAAACCAGCCGGCATAGGAATAATCCGGTGTTGCATCCGCACCGCCAAGGCGCACACGGCCAAGCGGCGAGACAATCAGAAACAGACACAACACGACAAATACGTTGGCAGCAGACAGGAAGAACCAGTCAAGCGACGATGTCAGCCAACCACGCAGGTCGTTGAACATCGGCCCGACACTTTCCTGAAAGGCCAGGGTGAGAAAGACGAATGCAACAATTGCAAGACCCGAAATCAGAAAGACCGGGTTATGGACATCCAGTCCAAATGGCCCGATCTCTGCTTGGATATTGTCTTGCCCGATTTCATATTCTGTATCAATCGGGTTCGCTGCACCGTCCGGGCTTTCAATGCCCGTGTCAGCTTCAGACCCCATTTGAAACTCCCTAGGTTAAATGAATATACAGCTACCCCTAGCCGTAAAGGTTCGTCCGCATCCTCTAACGCACGAGGAATACAGAAAGATCCGAGTGGGACGCGACATATCCGCCATGCGATGCAAAAATATGGTCGGCAATACCGGGCACGTGCGATGCCATGACGATAACGTCGGCACCAAGCTCGTCGGCCTTGGCGACAAGTTCCTTGCTGAGATCCACTGCCGGATCATGCGAAATATGCGCGACCGCCTTGGTGCTTACACCATGCTTGGACGCCAGATCCTCGGCGAACGCCTGAAGTTTCTGTTCAAATTCCTTTGGCGTATGTGCCACCGATGACGGCGTATTGGTACCGACACCTAGAAGGCTTATCTCGGCCTTGTAATGCTTGGCTAGATCGACCGCCGTTTTAATTGCTTTATCCAATTTTTCAACGTGGGCCAAATCGACAGGCACGAGAATCTTCTGATACATTCATTCCTCCGTTATGTGCACCACCCCTGAAGTCCGTGGTTTCACGAAATATCAGGGCAGCGAAAAGAACCTAACATTGACGGTACGCAAAATCAAAAACGGGCTTTCGAAAGTGCGCACAAGCAATGCTGCAATATTTACCGTAAAATTCCGTCACACGCTTTGACAGTACTCGTTGCCGAAAATTGACCTGACCACATTGGGAAACTGCGCCTAAAGTCGAATCGCCAAATGATTATTTTTCAGGTTTCCAAACAGAACATCCGGTGCCTTTAAGCGAATTTTCGATGTTCGAACTTGAAAATTTTAAAAATTTTTTCTCAATCAAAATCGGCCTATCCAACCCATCGGCTTTTCCACCCGTAAACCCCTTAATTGGCAAGGCGTTTCTTGGCAAAATCCATCGGATTTCTATTCTATTTTTCAGAGAGTTTCGGATGATGAAACTCTATCCCCGGATGGCGAAAAATCGCACGGCCATGCGCACTTGGCTTGATGAAGCCCCCAAACTCGTGTCACGATGTGCGCGATTTGTGCACTGTCTGTCCCACACAACATGTGCCTCCAGATCAGAACACCATAAGTTCTGAATGGACATATTTGCTGGATCCGTCTTGTGAAAGGCAGGCATCCATGGCCGTGCACATACCCGAAAGGGAAAATTATTGTGGCCAACGGGGGAGTTGATCAACTGCGCAATAACGGTGCCATGGCGCAACAGCACATCTTCATGCTGCATGCCCGTTTGTGTCTGAACGACACCCCAACCTGCACAACCAAGCACAATCAAATCGCGGGTAGGATCTGCCACACCATTAAAATAATTCAGCAAAATCAAAAGCATCAGAGAAGGAACAGGGATGACTGACCCTATCAAGTATTTCGCGTCACGCGTCACAGCATCTGAAATGAACCGTCGTGAATTCATCGGCCGTTCGATGGCCGCCGGCCTGACCCTTGCCGCTGCCACAAGCCTTTATGGCAAGGCCGCCATGGCACAAGAACCCAAGCGCGGCGGGCATCTGAAACTTGGCCTTCAGGGCGGGGCTTCGACCGACGTTATTGATCCGGCAAAATCCTCTTCGCAATTCACCTTTGCCATGAACCGTAACTGGGGCGACACCCTGGTTGAATCGCACCCGACCAGCGGCCTTGCCGTCCCGTCGCTTGCAGAATCCTGGGAACCGAATGCCGACGCATCTGTCTGGACGTTCAAGATCCGCAAGGGTGTCGAGTTCCATGACGGCTCCGAACTGACCATCGACGATGTTGTCAAAACCCTGAACCGCCACACCGACGAAAAGTCCGAGTCCGGCGCACTGGGCGTTCTGGGCTCGATCAAGGGCATCGAAAACAAGGGCGGCGATCTTGTTCTGACGCTTTCGGAAGGCAACGCTGATCTTCCGCTTCTGCTGAGTGACTATCACCTCGTGATCCAGCCGGGTGGCGGTTATGACAACCCGAATGCCGGTATCGGTACCGGTCCGTTCAAGATCGACAACTTCGAAGCCGGCGTGCGCGCAACGTTTGTGAAAAACGAAAATGACTGGCGCACCGATCGTGGCTTTGTTGATTCCGTCGAAATGATCGTGATGAACGATGCCACCGCACGTATGGCAGCCCTGTCATCGGGTCAGGTTCACTTCATCAACCGCGTCGATCCCAAGACCGTTGGCCTTCTGAAACGTGCACCGAATGTTGAAATCCAGACCACTTCGGGCCGTGGCCACTATGTCTTCATCATGCATTGCAACACCGCACCGTTTGACAATAACGACCTGCGTCTGGCGCTGAAATACGCGATGGACCGCGAAACCATGGTCGAAAAGATCCTTGGCGGTTACGGCAAGGTCGGCAACGACTTCCCGATCAACGAAACCTATGCCCTGTTCCCGGAAGGCATCGAACAGCGTTCCTATGATCCGGACAAGGCGGCCTTCCACTTCAAGAAGTCCGGCCATGACGGTTCGGTTCTGCTGCGCACGTCTGACGTTGCCTTCCCGGGTGCTGTTGATGCCGCAGTCCTGTATCAGGAAACCGCGAAAAAGGCCGGGATCGATATCGAAATCAAGCGCGAGCCGGGTGACGGTTACTGGTCGAACGTCTGGAACGTCCAGCCGTTCTCGACCTCTTACTGGGGTGGTCGTCCGACCCAGGACCAGATGTATTCGACGGCCTATCTGTCAAGTGCTGACTGGAACGACACCCGCTTCTTCAACACTGACTTCGACAAGATCCTTCTCGAAGCACGTGCTGAACTTGATCAGGCCAAGCGTAAGGAAATGTATCACGACATGGCACTGATGGTCCGTGACACCGGTGGTCTTATTCTGCCGATGTTCAATGACTTCGTGAACGCAACCACGACCAACGTTTCCGGCTTTGTCGATGACATCGGGAACGACATGTCGAACGGTTATGTTGCGACACGTTTGTGGATCAACAGCTAATCAACCGGGGTGCATTGCATCCCGATGATTGAAGACTTGCGGGATCACGGTTGGTTTGACCGTGGTCCCCGTCTTGTTGTTCGCCTGTTTGTTTGACACATGGTCTGATCGAAATTTCCAGATGGAGGCAAATTATCCTTTGCCGTCCCACCCGTCTTGAATTTCCGTTCAGGCCATTAAGGGGGAGTATGTGTTCATGGCCAATCCCTTGGCCGGCGTACGAGCCACGCGACACAGACTGAAAGAAACCCATCCGCTATCGGTGTTGATTGCCGAACGTCTGGGTTTGAGTTTGTTGTTGCTCTGGGCTGTATCAATTCTGATTTTTGCCGGAGTCGAAGCCCTTCCGGGCGATTTTGCCGAAACCTATCTTGGTCAGTCTGCAACACCGCAGGCGATTGCCAATATCCGCGCCGACCTTGGCCTGGATCGCCCGATTACCACGCGCTATTTCGAATGGCTTGGCGGCGTAGTTCAAGGTGACTTTGGCAACAGCTGGGCCAGTGGTGCGCCGGTGACCGAACAAATCACCAAGCGCCTTGGCAACTCGCTGTTTCTTGCGTTCTTCGCCGCGGCAATTTCGGTCCCGCTTGCGGTTGGGCTTGGCATGGTCGCGGTTCACTATCGCAACCGTATTCCTGATCGCGTGATCAACGTTCTGTCGCTTGCCGCGATCTCCCTGCCGGAATTCTTCATCGGCTATATCCTGATTGTGTTCTTTGCCGTTCAGATGGGGGTCGCGACCTTCCCGTCCACGGTCTATGACAATATGAGCTGGTCAGAACGACTGGCCGCCATTGCCCTGCCGACGGCAACGCTGGTGATGGTGGTACTCGCACATATGATGCGCATGACCCGTGCGGCCATTATCAGTGTGATGTCATCGGCCTACATGGAAACGGCCGAGCTGAAAGGCCTTGGCGCCTTCAAGGCGATCGTCAAACACGCGGCCCCCAACGCAATCGCCCCGATTGTCAACGTCGTGGCGCTAAACCTTGCCTATCTGGTGGTCGGTGTTGTCGTGGTCGAAGTTGTCTTCGTCTATCCCGGCATGGGCCAGTATATGGTTGATGCCGTGACGGTACGTGACATGCCCGTCGTGCAGGCCTGCGGGCTTATCTTTGCGGCGGTGTATATCCTGCTCAATATGGTGGCCGATATCGTCGCCATTGTCGCCAATCCGAGACTGAGGCATCCGCGATGAGATTACGTGAAATCCCGCTGACAGCCTGGATCGGAATTCTGGGCATTCTGTTTGCTTTTGGCTGTGCCGTCTTTGCCCCGCTCATCGCGCCCTATGGGGAACGCGAAATTGTTGCGGGTGTTTGGGAACCGGCCAGTGACCTTTATCTTCTGGGTACCGATAACCTTGGCCGTGATCTTCTGTCACGCCTGATTTACGGTGCGCAGACAACCCTGTTTGTGTCGCTTGCGGCATCGATCCTGTCGTTTTCAATCGGCATTTTCCTGAGCTTCACGGCCGCTGTTTCCGGTGGCCCGATTGATCAGGGACTGTCGCGTCTGAACGATCTGATGATGTCGATCCCGACCCTGATTTTCGCCCTCGTGGTGCTGGCGGTCCTTCCGCAAAACATCTTCATCCTGATTGCTGTGATGGCCATTCTCGACTCAACGCGTGTCTATCGTCTGGGCCGTGCAGTCGCGCTTGACGTTGCGGTGATGGAATTTGTCGAGGCCGCCAAACTGCGTGGTGAAGGCCGGATGTGGATCATCTTCCGTGAAATTCTGCCCAACACGCTTTCGCCGCTTTTGGCGGAATTCGGGCTGCGTTTCGCGTTTTCGATCCTGTTCCTGTCAACACTGTCCTTCCTCGGTCTTGGCATTCAACCACCCGCCGCCGACTGGGGAGGCATGGTCAAGGACAACAAGGATGGCATCATCTTTGGCATTCAGGCCGCCCTTATTCCGGGTGGCGCGATTGCGGCCCTGGCTGTCTGTGTCAACATGGTTGTCGACTGGTTGCTGAAACGTACTTCCAGCCTGAAAGGAGGCCGCGGCGATGTCTGATCTTTTATCGGTACGCGATCTGCGCATTGGCGCGACCATCTTCCCGCCGGGTGAAGCACCGCAGGATATCGAGATCGTCCATGGTGTGTCCTTTGATCTGCAAAAGGGCAAGGTCCTTGGCCTGATCGGGGAATCCGGTGCGGGCAAATCCACCATCGGCCTTGCAGCACTGGCCTATGGCCGAGGTGGTGTGCGCATCACGGGCGGTGAAGTCCTGCTTGATGGCCAGGACATTCTGCCGCTTGATAAAAAGGGGATCCGCAAGATCCGTGGGGCCCGTGTCTGTTACGTCGCGCAATCGGCTGCGGCATCTTTCAACCCGGCGCACAAACTGGGCGATCAGGTTATTGAAGCCACGGTCGAACACGGCCTGATGAGCCGGGATGAGGCCCGCAAACGCGCCGACTACCTTTTTGAAATTCTGGGTCTTCCCGACCCCAAGAATTTCGGCAACCGGTTCCCGCATCAGGTATCGGGCGGGCAGTTGCAACGTGCAATGACCGCCATGGCACTGTGTTCCAAACCGGAACTGATTGTCTTTGACGAACCGACCACCGCCCTTGATGTGACCACCCAGATTGATGTTCTGGCCGCGATCAAGAATGCGATTGAAATGACAGGGACAGCAGCCCTTTACATCACCCATGATCTGGCCGTTGTCGCCCAGATTTCCGATGACATCATGGTGCTGCGCAATGGTGAAACCGTCGAATACGGCCCGGTCCAGCAGATCATTGAAAACCCGCGTCAGGAATATACCAAGGCGCTGGTCAATGTGCGCCAAACCAAACAGACCGAAGCGCGCGATCAGTCCGATGCGTTGCTGAAAGTTGAAAACATCTCGGCGGCGTATGGCAACGGGGTGCAGGTTCTTTATGACGTATCGCTGCATGTGCCGCGTGGTCAGACACTGGCCGTGGTGGGGGAATCCGGTTCGGGTAAATCGACACTGGCCCGCGTCATCACCGGGTTGCTGCCCCCATTCCAGGGCAGTGTCACATTCGGTGACGAGGAACTGTCCAACGCCCAAAAGGACCGGTCACGCGATCACTTGCGACGCATCCAGCTGATCTATCAAATGGCGGATATCGCGATGAACCCGCGCCAGACCGTCGGGCAGATCATCGGTCGTCCGTTGCAATTCTATTTCGGCAAGCGTGGTGCGGAACGCAAAAAGGAAGTCATCAAACTTCTTGATGAAATCGAGATGGGTGAAGCTTTCTATGACCGTTATCCGGCCGAACTTTCCGGCGGGCAGAAACAACGCGTGGCGATCGCGCGTGCCCTGGCCGCACAGCCGGAACTGATCCTGTGTGACGAGCCGACCTCGGCCCTTGATCCGCTGGTGGCCGAGGGCATTCTTGATCTTTTGCTGCGTCTGCAGAAAGAACGTCAGGTGTCCTATCTGTTCATCACCCATGACATCGCGATTGTGCGTGCAATTGCCGATTCTGTTGCGGTGATGCTGCAGGGCAAGCTGGTCGATTTCGGCCCACGCTCCGAGGTCTTGAACCCGCCATTTGACGATTACACCGACCTTCTTTTGAAATCGGTGCCGGAAATGGAACTGGGCTGGCTGGAAAAAGTTCTGGCCACTCGCAAAATGGAAAGTGCCGGTCACTAAAAACCGTGCAAAAACAAAAAAAGGCGGCCCGGGTCATGGGCCGCCTTTTTGAATAAGCCCCACATAACCACTCCAAAGGACCACGCCCCGACATGTCCGACCGAAATTTCACCGTTATTGAAAACACCTTTATCACCATTGCAGACGGTACCCGATTGGCCGCACGCATGTGGATGCCCGAAAATGCCGAAAACGATCCGGTTCCGGCGGTGTTTGAGTTTCTGCCCTATCGCAAGGGCGATGGGACCTGTGCCCGCGATGAGTCGACCTATCCCGAATTTGCCAAGGCCGGCATTGCCGGCGTACGCATTGATATTCGCGGATCAGGTGAATCAGATGGTGTGATTGACGGCGAATATACCGAACTTGAACTGGCCAATGCGTGTGAGCTGATTGCATGGATCGCCGATCAGCCGTGGTGCAACGGATCGGTCGGTATGATGGGGATTTCCTGGGGCGGATTTAACTGCCTGCAGGTTGCCGCCCTCAATCCGCCTGCGCTCAAGGCGGTGATTTCCATCGCATCAACGGTGGACCGCTATAACGACGACATTCACTACAAAAATGGCTGTCATCTCTCGGCACAACTGTCTTGGGCGGGCACAATGCTGGCCTATCAGTCACGCTCACCTGATCCGGCATTGGTCGGGGATGACTGGCGCGCAATGTGGCTGCACCGCCTGAAGGAAGAACCGTTCTTTTTGGAAGAATGGCTTCAACACCAGACCCGCGATGATTTCTGGAAGCATGCCTCGATCTGCGAGGATTTTGATGCCGTCAAAATCCCGTCGATGGTTCTGGCCGGTTGGGCCGATGGCTATCGCAACACGCCAATGCGCGCGATTGAAGGCATGCCTGATCGCGCCAAGGCCCTGATCGGCCCGTGGGTGCACAAATATCCGCATTTCGCCTGGCCAAAGCCGCGTGCTGACTTCACAGGCGAAGCCATCAAATGGTGGAACAAGTGGCTGCGGGGTGATGATAACGGTATGGATGACCTGCCGCAGATGCGCGCCTATATCCTTGATGGCCCCAAACCGGCCCCGCACCGCGATTTTGATCCGGGCTTCTGGATCGCCAAGGACACATGGACGCAGCCCGAAACCAAGACCGTCTATGTCAATGACGGCAGGCTCGCCTTCGAGGCAGGTGACGAAAGTGCCCCTGCTGCAGACATCTATTTGAAATCACCACTCGATACCGGAACCGCATCGGGCGAATATTTCACGCTGAAACCCGATGCCGAAATGGCCATTGATCAGCGTCCGGATGACGCCGGATCACTGGTCTTTGAAACCGCACCGCTAGAGGCCGAGATTGACCTTCTGGGCCGTCCGGTTTTGCGTCTTGATGTCGAATGCGATGCAGACTGGTCGAACCTGTGCGCACGTCTGGTCGATGTGCATCCTGATGGTACGGCAACCCGCGTATCGTTCGGGGTTCTGAACCTTGCCCATCGTGATCTTGAAGCCAATTATAACGATCCCAAACCGATTCCGCGCGGTCAGAAAGTCACCGTCACGCTTGTGCTTGATGCCTGCGGCTATCGTTTCAAGCTGGGTCACCGCATGCGGCTTGCACTGTCGACATCCTATTGGCCGATGATCCTGCCAGCACCCTTTGACGCGGGACTGACTGTATCACCATCTTCTATTGCTTTTGATCTGCCGTTGCTCGGCGCGCACGAGAAGATTGAGGTCAAGGAACCGGACAATCCCGATCCGCTGCCGAAATATATCGAACACAAACCGGGCCGGACAGAACGGAGTGTTCAACGCAATCTGACGCATAACGAAACCCGCTATCGCATCTATGAAGATACCGGTCTTCATGAACATCCTGATTCGCGCCTGTCGACCCGACAAGTGCGCAGCGAAACCTGGACGATCAATCCGCTTGATCCGACTTCGGTTAAGGGTGAAGCGGCCTGGACCTGTGATCTGGAACGTGATGACTGGTCGGTGCGAACTGATTGCCACGCGGAACTGACATGTGACCGCGACAATTGGTATGTGTCGGCCTGGGTGATTGGCTATGAGGGCAGTGAACAGGTTTTTGAAAAGACTTGGGAAAAGACCATTCCCCGAAACTTCATGTAACCATCTGCACGAAAAAGGGCCGGTTATCCGGCCCTTTTCTTATAATTGGTCGATCATGGTGCGAACAGCATCGCGCAAAACTCAGAACTTCAGATCAAGCGTGATCAGAATATCAGCGCTGCGTGTGGCCGGATCGCCGGAGAAATCCAGTTTGCTGGAAAATCTTTCATCAAGGTCGGTCAGCGTTGCGCCAGCGGATATTTCAGGTGTCCCGCTATCAGACAGGCTGGTACCGACATAAGGCGACGCCGTTCCGGCAAAGCTTCCGTCCCGACCGCTAAACGAAATGCCATAAGCAACCAAACCGCTCAGCGTATATTCGCTGTAGTCATCACGCCCGACCACGCGGGAGCCCTCGACTGCCCCCGACAGACCTGTCCCGACCGAGGCAAACCGCACACCACCGCCAAGGTCAAAGGCCCCAGCATCGCCGTTGGTCTGGTCGGTAAAATCGTGAATATAGCCCGCTTTCACATATGGGGTCAGAGATGTCTCGCTTATCTGGAAAGAATAAGCCAGCTCGGCATTCGGCTTTAACTGAACGGTATTAACTGCGGATTCCTCGACCCGGTTGCCGTCACTTTCGGTGTAGGCAGCAAGCGTATTTCGCGACGTCAACGCACCAAGCCCACCTGTCACGCGGAGCGGGCTATCTGCGATCGGCTGGAAAGTTTGGCGGACATCGACCTGCATATACCAGCTCTGGCTGTCAGTATTGCCTGTCACGCTTGTATTGCGGCTCTTGGTCACATCGCCAAACGCATAGCCCGCGATGGCAGAGAAGATTAGATTATCGGATGGCGTGTAGATGACATAGGGGGAAAGGCTCCAGGTATCCTCGTCATACGTGCCGGTTTCAAAGGTCGTCGTAATATCTGTCTGGGCATAGCCAACAGACAGACCAGCTACGAGTGCGGGCGACAACCGGTAGTCTGCACCAAGATTATATCCCCAGACGCTGCCATCGAACCGATTGTCTTCGTTTGTTTTGTTGCGTGTGTTCTCGACATCGGTAAAGGACCCGTGACCCCAAAGCGTAATCGGACTTTCGCCTGATATGAAAGTGCGTTGTCCAATTCCATCCGTCGGTGTATCCGATGTTTCTGCTGCAGACAGAACGCGCGACGTATCAAAGGATGCAAGCATCGCCAGTCCGCGTACGGTTGTTCCGTTAGTGCGCGTTTTCTTTTCCATCGGATCATCGAACAAGCTCGAAGAAGCAAAGCCGAATTGCTGTGTCGACGGGGCATTGGCTGGCACCGTTCCAACGGATGGGCCAGCTGCCACATTTGCCACGCGCGACCCAAAATTCTGTCCGATGATCACGGATTGAGACCGCGTCACTGAACCCTGAACCGCGCGCCGGGCCGCGGCCGAGCTCTCCGAGGACGCCGCGTCAGTAGTCGTGATTGTGACCGATCCGCTATTGTAGGTGAAATTGTTTCCAAAGCCGCCGGCGAGGGTATAGGAGAGGGTCATTCGGATCGTCGACCCGTTTTCACCGTCAATTAAAACCGTCGCCGTTTCGGTGCCGTCTGCTGACCGGTTGCTAGAGCAGTTGGCACCTGCTGCGGCGGTAAAGCTCCCCATGGAACAGCCTTTATGCGCCGTATCACTATGCGCTGCACCTGTACCGATTCGGAACTGTTCTGGACCGCCGATCTGATTGAAGAAGACGATATCGAATTGGGCGCTGCTGGGTGAAATCGTATTTGCTGTCAGGGTGCAGGTGCCCGCACTGTGATCGTATTGCAGAGTGTTCGGCTGAGAGGGATTAAACCCCGCCACCGAACAGGTGATTGTCGTCGTTGCCGCAAATCCGTCACGCCCATCACCGATCATAAACCCACAAAAGATGATCATCGCCAAAAGCAGCGATGATTGCAGTTTCGCAAATTTGATCATGCAGGTCCCCCCGAACCATTACGCACCCAAACTGCTTAATCGCAGACAAAACTGAGTTGCATAAGAATCTTATAAACTCAAAGTTTTATTGGGATCAACATCTTATCGGTCATAACGAACGACGCGCGGTTCCCGCACGCGCAAACTGTCCGCCCTGTATCGCTTCTTTTTGATCGGGTATGCATCTTCGGCCCAAGATGGTGTAATCGGCCTGTTAGGGGGTTTCCAGCATGTCCGAAATGGCTTTGCACAGATGCCCGAATGCTGCTTTCGCCCCCGGGCTCATATGCCTGGCCCGCAGCCAGCCATGGATCATTTGCGGCTCTTCACGGTATTGAACGGAAATGCCCGCACGGGCAAGGCGGGCGGTATATTCGCGCCCATCATCGCGCAGCGGATCAAAATAGGCCGCCGTGATAAAGGTTGGTGGAAGCCCACGCAGATCATCAACAGAAAGCGCATGGGCAAACGGATCATCCATCGGTGCCTTCAGCACATCACGATAGTAAATCACGTCATCGGTGCTTAAGCCCGGCGCATTGGCCATCTGGCCATAGCTTGGCCAGTTCAAGTCACCGCCAAGGGCCGGATAGATCAATGCCTGCCCCAAGACGCGGTTACCAAAGCCTTCTTCACGGGCCCGAACCGCGATCCCGGCGGCCAGCATGCCACCCGCACTGTCGCCCACCAGCACAATCTTCTTGCCCGATGCCAGGATGCTTTGGGTCACCCGATGGCAATCTTCGTGCTGGGCGGGCCAGATATGTTCCGGCGCAAGACGGTAATCAATTGCGATCAGTTCGGCTTTTGCCGCCTCGGATATTTCCGCACAAATCGCATCGTGGCTGTCGCGCGAACCAACAACAAAGCCACCGCCATGCATATAGACGATCTTGTGGTTTGATGTGCAATCGGCCGGGCGGTAATGGCGCACCGGTACATCGGCAATCACGTCATCTTCGACCTGCATGCCTTCGGGATGCGGAAAGGCAAATTCAGCACAGAGCGCATCGTACCAGCTGCGTTGCTGTTCGATTGATGCCGCCACCGCGTCGGGCGGATAGAACCCGTCGCATTTGGCGATAAAGGCACGAATGCCTTCTTCCTCTGGCATCGGGTCATAGGTCACTTCGGGGGAAACCTGATCGGAATTGGCCATCAACGGATCCTTGGTCAAAGACGTGATAGATCAACCTAACGCGGATGCCCCCGCAGTTAAAGACTGCAGGGGCATCACACAGCGTTATTGTGAACTGGTTCCACGCAAAACGGATCGCGCGTTTTGACTAACCGATTGCACGACCAAGCTGGTCTGGCTTGGGCAGGCTTGCATGACGTTTTGCCATTTCGGCCAAATTGGTTGCCACCACGTCACCAGGCTCGGACGTGCGACGGGTTTTAAGGTCGACATGCAACAACATGGTCTCAATCGTTGCCGCAACCGCACCCTCATCATTGATCAGACGATGGAAAAGATGAAGCTTCTTGCCTTCGCCCTTGATCAGTTGGGTGGTCACACGGATATGGTCGCCGGCACTGATTTCGTGCAGGTAGCAGACATGGGTTTCAACCGTGAAATAGCTGCCCCCACTGGCAATATAATTTGCATCCGCCCCGACCAATTCCATGAAACGGTCGCTTGCCTGTGAACTGACCTCAACATAATGGGCTTCGTTCATATGCCCGTTATAATCGGTCCAGCTTTGCGGGATCTGGCGATCACCGGTTACCGGAAGATCGTTGATCGGCATCGGTTCGGGAAGCGACGCTTCGTGATCATTGATCGTGCCGCCGGCACCACTGCCCGATTTCTTAAGCGCGCGCATCATGCCAACAAGGTTGTCATCGCGCAGGCGTTCAAGGTCACGGATGCTCATATGACCGGACTGATCATCTGATTGCTGCGCAATACGGGCGGTCAGTTCCGGGGTCAGTTCCGGCACATCCATAAGCTTCGTCCACGGCCATTTAAGGGCCGGTCCAAACTGGCCGATGAAATGCTCCATCCCGGCTTCACCGCCCGCAATGCGATAGGTTTCAAACAGCCCCATCTGCGCCCAGCGCAAACCAAAGCCATACCGGATAGCGTCATCAATTTCCTCGGTGGTCGCGACCTCGTCATGAACAAGCCACAGCCCTTCGCGCCAAACCGCTTCAAGCAAACGGTCGGCAATATGCGCATCAATTTCCTTGCGCACGACAAGCGGCTTAAGCCCGACAGACCGCAACACGTCACAGCCAGCTTCAAGCGTTGCAGCGTCGGTCGCGGCAGACGGCACTACTTCGATCAAGGGCAGCAAGTAAACCGGGTTGAATGGATGCGCGACAACGATCTGTTCGGGTTTGATTGACCCTTGCTGCAACTCGCTTGGCTTGAAGCCTGATGTCGATGACCCGATCAGGCAGTCCGAAGGGGCATGGGCCTGAATTTGTGCAAGGATCTTGTGTTTAAGCGCAAGTTGTTCTGGCACACTTTCCTGAATCCACTGCGCCCCGGCCACGGCCTTTGCCATATCGTCATGGAAGGTCAGTTTGCCTTCGTCTGGCAGGGAGCGATCATAAAGCGCAGGCAAACTTCGGCGCGCGTTTGCCAGAACTTCGTTGATCTTGCGTTCTGCCTGCGGATCCGGATCGAAAACCGCCACATCCCAGCCATTTAGCAAAAATCGCGCGGCCCAGCCGCCACCAATGACACCACCGCCAATGACGGCAGCTTTTTTGTTGGAGCGTGTGGACATTAGCGCGGCTCCCGCTTGGTCAGGCCAAGCTTCTTGCGAACCGCATCCGGACCAATCACGGTGGCCCCCATGCCTTCGATAATACCAACCGCGCGCTCAACCAGTTGGGCGTTGGTGGCAAGCACCCCTTTGGACAGATAGATATTGTCTTCCAGACCTACCCGAACATTGCCCCCGGCCAAAACCGATGCGGCAACATAGGGCATCTGATCGCGCCCGATGGAAAAGGCCGACCAATTCCAATCAGACGGCACGTTATTCACCATCGCCATAAAGGTATTAAGATCATTTGGCGCGCCCCACGGAATACCCATGCAAAGCTGCACCAGCGCCGGGCTTTCAAGAATGCCTTCGGACACCAGTTGTTTGGCAAACCACAGATGGCCGGTATCAAATGCCTCGATCTCTGGCTTGACGCCAAGATCGGTCATCATCTGTCCCATGGCGCGCAACATGCCCGGCGTGTTGGTCATGACATAATCGGCCTCGGCAAAGTTCATGGTGCCGCAATCAAGGGTGCAAATCTCGGGCAGGCAATCAGCAATATGCGCCATGCGCTCGGACGCGCCGATCATGTCGGTTGCGGCTTCATTGACCGGAAGCGGTGCCTCGGTGGAGCCAAAGACAATATCGCCGCCCATGCCCGCCGTGAGGTTCAGAACAACATCGACATCGGCTGCCCGCACCCGTTCGGTCAATTCGCGGTAATATTTCAAATCACGTGACGGTGCCCCGGTTTCGGGATCACGCACATGGCAATGCACCACGGCCGCCCCGGCCTTGGCCGCGTCAATCGCGCTACTGGCGATCTGTTCCGGCGATCTTGGCACGTGCGGGGATTTGTCTTGGGTTCCGCCCGAACCGGTTACAGCGGCAGTAATGAAGACTTCCTTGTTCATCGAAAGCGGCATGATGGCCTCACTGTTTTTGCAATCATTCTCTGCCATCAGGATATCTCGATTGCCGATATTGATTTTACCTATCCCGTCATTTACTTTTCTGATCATGCCAAGCACGTATCATCGATTTGTCTTTGTCCTGTTTGATGGCTTTTCCAATCTGGTTCTGGCCAGTGCGCTGGAACCGTTACGTGCGGCCGCAGGTCTGCCAAACGGGCCACAAATCAGCTGGGATATCTGCACGATCGATGGATCACCGGCGACCAGTTCCAGTGATCTTGTCATCACGCCGAAGGCCGCCCTCAATGCCATCCCGGACCCGACACATATCGATTATCTTGTGGTGATTTCGGGTTATGACATGCGCCATCATTTGTCTTCGCGCACCCGTGCAAGATTGCAAAATGCTGCGCAACATGCGCGCACGGTGATTGGTGTCGATACTGCCGCCTGGTTGCTGGCGTCTTGCAATATGTTGGCGGGAAAATCGGCGACCATCCATTGGCAGGAACTTGATCAGTTCCGTGAACAGTTCCCCGATGTCACCGTATTGACTGATCGCTTTGTCGAAGATGGTAAAATGATCACATCCGGGGGGGCTGCAACCGTCATGGAAATGATGCTGCACATCCTTGCGCGGCAGTATGGGCCAGCGGTTGCCTTTGATGTCAGCAATCTGTTTGTCTATGACGCCCGCCATCAGCGGCACGGCGACCCCAACATATCAGCACGCGGCGCAGACCGTTTACATGGGCCGGGCGCAGATAATGTCAGGCGTGCGGTTGCCGAAATGATCGCCCATATCGAAACGCCGGTTGCACTGAAATCCATTGCGACCCATGCGGGGTGTTCCCTGCGCAGTCTGGATCGCGCCTTTCAGGACAATTTGCAGATGGCACCGGGCAAATATTATCAGATGCTACGTCTTGGCCGGGCCCGTGATCTGGCCCGCTCAACCGACATGAAGCTTGCCGACATCGCCCTTCAAACCGGGTTTAAAAGCCACGCGGCACTCAGCCGGGCCTATGCGCAGGCCTTTGGCACAACATTGCGCGCGATGCGCAGCAAACGTCGACCTGCCGCCGCCATTGGCACATAACAGACCAAGTTACAGCCGGATTGACTCAACACTGTCCTTCAAAAGCCGCGCACTTTTTTCAAGGCCGTCACGCTCTGCACTGACAAGGTCGGGCATCAGATCCGTCTCAATCCCTTGCGCCCCGACCACGCGGGGAATGGACAGGGCAACATCCTTGACCCCGATAATTTCGGGGGTCACGCACGATACGGTCAGAACGTCATGCTGATCCTGTGCAATCGCCTTGATGATCCGCGCCAAGCCGGCCCCGATCCCGTAATAGGTCGCCCCTTTGCCCTTGATGATTTTATAAGCTGCATTGCGCACACCATCATCAATGGTGGCACGCACATGCTCTGTAATCGGGGAACCGACCTGGGCGGCAATATCGGCCAGTGAAAGCGATCCCACCTTGGCGTTCGACCAGGCCAAGACTTCGCTGTCGCCATGTTCGCCAAGCACATAGGCATGAACCGATTGCGGCGAAATACCCAGATGTCGCCCCAAAAGACTGCGGAAACGGGCAGTATCAAGGATCGTCCCCGAACCGATCACGCGGTTGGCAGGTAACCCGGATATCCGTTGCGTGATCTGGGTCATGATATCGACCGGGTTCGATGCAATCAGGAGAATTGCGTCAGGCGCAACCGCAAGAACATTGCCGACCACGTCCTTGAAAACGGCGGCATTTCTCTCCAGCAAAGCCAGCCTGCTTTCGCCGGGTTTCTGACTGACCCCGGCAGCAAGAATAATCACCGATGCCCCGGCAAGACCGACATAGTCGGCCGCCTCGACGATTGTTGAGGATAGAAACGGCACTGCGTGCGCAATGTCTTCGGCTTGGGCGACGGCCAGATCATGGTTCTGATCGACCAGAACCACCGAACTTGCGAGTCCCATGACGGCAAGCGCATAGCCCGCCGAACTTCCGACCATTCCGGCCCCGACAATGCCGACTTTCATCACCCGAATCCCCAATTTTCACGGTCTGTTGTCATGATGATGCCATTGCGGCCGATTGGCGTCAAAAAAAGCGAGGAAAACTGCTGTTGCACATTGAAATTTCTCCAGACAAAGGCCACCTAGCCGGTATCGTGTGCCCGACAATGATAACTGCGTCGCAAAACTACTGCCCAATTGACTTATGCTTTCTCCCTTAGCGACCTCATTTAGAAATAGATTTTCTGATCGCTCACTCTTTACCGTGGGCGTGCCAAAGAGCAGGTTACCTGCCGGCGGAGTAGAGGGAGACTTTGGGTGCAACTGACGGCCCGCAAACCGGCACGTACATTGTACGTGAAACCATGTTCGTATTCGCTTTTGGGTGCGAATACCAATCGTGCCAACCACCATGGTGTTGCGGCAAACGGTTTCCTGCGTTCGGGACCATCACATTTTGTGCGGACGCAAAACTGTCAGTTACCTCGGCTATACCAACTTTCTCGCGCGCAGATAGCCACTGAAGACGTCCAGGAAATAAGCCCGAGGCCGGAAACAACCGGTTTCAATTGTCTGTACACCGACGAATGTGATCGGTGATATGCTTACGCCCTGATGCAAACGGCTAGCCATGCACAGGATTCCATCCAGATACCATTGAGAGAAGCCGAGGTATCCGACCATGCATTCTTCTGACATTCAAAAACTCGTCGCCCGCCGCCAGACATTCAAAAGCCTTGAAGCGCCGTTCTACAGCGATCAGGACATTCTGGATCTGGATATGGAAGTGATCTTTGGCCAGCACTGGATCTTTGTTGGCGTAGAGCCGGAACTGCCCGAGCCGGGCGATTGCATCACGGTTGAAATCGGCGGGGCGTCGATCCTGATCCTGCGTGGCGACGATATGGGCATTCGTGCCTTCCATAACGTTTGCCGTCACCGCGGTGCAAAACTGATCGACGAACGCCAGACCACGATTGGCAATATCGTCTGCCGTTATCATGGTTGGACCTATAACGAGGATGGCGACCTTATCCTTGCTGAACACATGGGATCGGGCTTTGACAAATCCTGTCATGGTCTCAAATCGGTTCATGTGCGTTCCATTGCCGGCCTGATCTTTATCTGTCTTGCCAAGGATGCGCCGGCCGATATCGAAGAAATGGCCAAGGTCATGGAACCCTATCTTGCACCGCATGACCTTGCCAATTGCAAGGTGGCCCACGTTTCCGAACTGATCGAGGAAGGAAACTGGAAGCTGACCATGGAAAACAACCGCGAGTGCTATCACTGCGAAGGCAACCATCCGCAGTTGACCGTGCCGCTGTCAGAATTCGGTTTCGGTTTCTCGCCTGATGAACTTGATCAGCGCCGCTCCGAAGACGTCGCGAAATACACGCAGACCATCGCCAATGACCATGCCCGCTGGGAAGCCTGCGGTCTGCCGTCTGCCGAACAGGATCAATTGTCGAGCGTGACCGGTTTCCGCACCATGCGCCTGCCGCTGATGCGCGAAGGGGAATCACACACCCTTGATACAAAATCGGCATCCAAAAAGCTGCTTGGCGATTTCACCGATGCCAAACTTGGCGGGCTCAGCTTCTGGACACATCCGAACTCCTGGCACCACTTCATGGCTGACCATGTCGTGACCTTCTCTGTCCTGCCGCTGGCACCGAACAAAACGCTGGTCCGGACCACCTGGCTGGTTCACAAGGACGCGCATGAGAACGAGGATTACACGCTTGATAACCTCACCCATGTGTGGAACATGACCAACCAGCAGGATGCAGACCTTGTACGCCTTGCCCAGATTGGCAGCGAACAGCCTGCATACGAACCGGGCCCCTATTCCAAGTTTACCGAACCGCATGTCGAAGCATTCTGTGACTGGTATATCAAGCGTCTGGAAGATCACTTCGCAACGACCAAAGCCGGGATTGCCGCAGAATGACCGACAAGAATACCACCGACAGCAACAAGGGCGATCAAGCCCCGGTCGAAGAAATTCTGACCGAAGTTACCCGGGTCCCGCTTTGGGACCCGGAAAATGACGACGTCCTTGTTTGCCGTCAGGTGCGTCAGGAAACGCACGACGTAAAGACCTTTGTCTTTTCTGCACGTGAACCGCGCGCGTTTCGTTTCTACCCCGGCCAGTTCATGACCTTCGAACTGCCGGTCGATGGCATGATTACCCGGTGTTACACGATCTCGGCCTCGGCAGCGCGCCCATACCGTCTTGAAATTACGGTCAAACGGGTTCCGGGTGGTCCGGGGTCGAACTGGCTGCATGACAACATGCTTCCGGGCAAGGAAATCAACGTTTCCGGTCCAGGCGGGGAATTCACCGCTGATGCCACGGGCGAAGAAAAGCTGTTGTTCATTTCGGCTGGCAGCGGCATCACACCGATGATGTCGATGACACGTACCGCCTGTGACTTGTCAGAGCCGACAGACCTTCATTTCGTTCATGCGGCACGCACGCCGTCTGATCTGATTTTCCGTGACGAGCTTGCCCTGCTGGCCGCACAGAACCCGACCCTGAAGGTGGCACTGACCTGCGACAGCGCGTCTGCCAGCCATCAGTGGACCGGTTATACCGGCCGCCTGAGCTTGCCGATGCTGTCGCTGATGTCGCCTGACTTCAAGGAGCGCAAGGTATTTTGCTGCGGCCCCGCCCGCTTCATGGAGGGTGTTCGCCACATGCTCGAAGAAGCTGGCTTCGACATGGGCAAATACTACGAGGAAAGCTTTGATTTCGGCGCTGAAACCGCGGGCACGTTCGAAGAACACGCTTCCGTCGCACCGGAAATCAGCGAGCAAACCTTCCGCGTCAGCTTCAGCAAGACCGGCCACGTGGTTGAATGCAGCCCGGGCATGACCATTCTGTCGGCCGCGAAGGAAGCCGGCCTGATGCCGATGTCATCCTGTCAGCGTGGCATTTGCGGCACCTGCAAATCCAAACTGGTGTCCGGTGAAGTCGACATGAACCATGGTGGCGGTATCCGTCAGCGCGAAATTGATCAGGGCAAGATCCTGATTTGCTGCTCGACCCCGCTGTCCGATGTCGAGGTCGAGATGTAATATCTCTGCCATCATCTCAAGCGCATCATTTAAAACGCCCTGCTTACCATCACAGTAAGCAGGGCGTTTTCGTTTCTTATGCGCCAGCCTCAAGTTGTGGTGCGTCTTCGACCATCGCACTTGTGGCCAGTGAATCCGGGATCGGGCGGCGCAGAGCCTGTGGCGTGCAGCCATAACGACGGCGGAACATCCGGCTAAGGTGCGAAGAATCACAAAAGCCGCAATCAACTGCGATCTGGGCGACAGACTTGTCGCTTTTCTCGATCAGGTGCTGGGCCAGATCAAGCCGGATATTAAGGAACGCCACCTGGGGCGATGTATCCAGCGCCATCCTGAAATGCCGTTCGATCTGGCGTTTGCTGTTGCCCATGCGCCGCGCAATTTCCTGCACGGAAATCGGCATATCGATATTTTGCTGCATGATCAAAAGCGCGCGCTGCACGATCTGATCCTGCGTTTTCAAATCAAGTGGAATGCCGGGCTGTGGCTTTTCCGCCTGAAGCGCATCATCAATGATCATGATGTGCAGGCTTTTGTTCGCCTGCGCCCGCCCAACATGCTTATCGACCAGATAGGCCGCCAGATGTGCCGAACTGACACCGCCCGAACAGGTCAACCGGTCACGGTCGACGACAAAGATTTGCTCGGTAACCGGATCAAGTCCCTCGAACTGCTCGACCACTTCGGAATGATGGAACCAACTGACACAGCAACGATATCCGTCAAGAAGCCCCGCCTCATGCAGCATAAAGACCCCGGTGCAAACACCAACAAGCGGCACCCCGGCTTCGGCCGCCTCATGCAGGAATTTCTGATAAGCCGGGCTCAGCTTTTCGGCGTCATCCATTAGCCCGCCAACAACCACGATATAATTGAACCGTCGTGGATCGCCCAGGCGTTCCTTGGGCTGCACCGCGATGCCACTACTTGATGTGATCGGGTCCATCGTGTCGGACAGAACCGTCCATTTGCACAGGATCGGACGACTGCGATCACCTTCGTCTGCCGCAAGGCGCAAGACATCGACAAAGTTGGCAAAGGCGCACAAAGTAAAGCGTTTTGCGAGGATAAAACCGACGGTTAAACGCGGCGCAGTCTGGGCACGTGCTTCAGGCTTCTTGAGCATCGGTTCCTCCGATACAGACAAGGTTACCGGCTTTGTCGTAGCGGTAATCTCACTTTGACGCAAACATTCTATTTTTTGGCGCAAAAAGTCGCCAGATTACTTTTCATGATACCGAAGGGTATGTCGGCTAAGCAAGAGAAACACAGGGTCACGGCAGAATCAACAATCGGATTGCGATCAAGATGCCAAAATCGGCAAACAGTACATTCGCGCCCCGAAACGATCGCAAGAAACCTGTCAAAATTGCCCCGACCCCGGAAACTCGGCATCCAGAATTGCACCACGCTCAATATCGCCTCCGGTAGTGTCGCATCGCGTAACGCTTCCAGTCTTTGAAACTTAAATCGGGTCGCTGCAATAGGCACCCACACCGGACCAAAAGTTTGTTTGATCCGGATTTCGTCAGAGAGGGAAATGATGAAGGTTCTCGTACCGGTCAAACGGGTCGTCGACTACAACGTGAAGATCCGCGTCAAGGCGGATGGTTCCGGTGTCGACCTTGCCAATGTCAAAATGTCGATGAACCCCTTCGACGAGATCGCGGTCGAAGAAGCCATTCGCCTTAAGGAATCCGGTCAGGCTGACGAAATCGTCGCCGTTTCGATTGGTCCGGCACAGGCACAGGAAACCCTACGCACCGCCCTTGCCATGGGTGCTGATCGCGCCATCCTGGTCACGGTTGATGGTCCGGTTGAGCCGCTTGACGTCGCGAAAATCCTCAAAGGTGTTGTGAACGCCGAGGAACCCGGCCTTGTCATTCTGGGCAAACAGGCGATTGACGACGATGCCAACCAGACCGGCCAGATGCTTTCGGCCCTGCTTGGCTGGTCACAGGCAACTTTCGCTTCCAAGCTGGAACTCTCGGCTGATCACGCCAAGATAACCCGTGAGGTCGATGGCGGTCTTCAGGCCATCAGCGTAAGCCTCCCGGCAATTGTCACCGCCGACCTTCGCCTGAACGAACCGCGCTATGCCTCGCTTCCCAACATCATGAAGGCAAAGAAAAAGCCGCTTGATAGCAAAACCGCCGCTGACTTTGGCGTTACCGTTGCCCCGCGCCTGCGCCTGCGCCTGATCCGGGTTGAAGAACCCGCAACGCGCAAGGCGGGCGTCAAGGTTGCCGATGTTGCCGAACTCACCGACAAACTCAAGAATGAAGCTGGCGTCATCTGACCCAGGCGGAGATTGAAATCATGGCTATTCTTCTTTTTGCCGAACACGATAACGCCACCCTGTCCGAACAGACCGCAAAGGCCCTGAGCGCTGCAACCCAGATCGGCGGCGATATTGATATTCTTGTCACGGGCTCGGGCGTTGGTGCGGTTGCCGATCAGGCAGCCAAGCTTGCCGGTATTCGAAGCGTCCTGGTTGCTGACAACGATGCACTGGCAAACCATCTTGCCGAAAATGCCGCCGACCTGATCGTTTCACTTGCGGGCGATTACGAAACCATCGTCGCCGCCGCAACGGCGAATGGCAAAAACATCCTGCCGCGTGTTGCCGCCCTGCTCGATGTCATGCAGGTCTCAGAGGTCATGGAAGTTGTCGATGCCGATACCTTCAAACGCCCGATCTATGCTGGCAACGCCATCGAAGTGGTGCAAAGCACAGACGCCAAGAAAGTGCTCACGATCCGCACCTCAAGCTTTGGCGCGGCCGAGGCCGGTGACAGCGCTGCCGAAATCAAGCAGGTTGACGCCGGAAGTGCGAATAGCGGCAAATCTTCCTTCCTTGAAAACATTCTGTCGGAAAATGATCGGCCGGAACTGGGGTCCGCCAAGATTATTGTTTCCGGTGGCCGTGCCCTTGGTTCGGAAGACAAGTTCAAATCCGTCATCACGCCACTGGCCGACAAACTTGGTGCTGCTGTTGGTGCATCGCGTGCGGCTGTCGATGCGGGATATGCCCCCAATGACCTTCAGGTTGGTCAGACGGGTAAAGTCGTTGCACCCGACCTATATATCGCATGTGGAATTTCCGGCGCGATCCAGCATCTGGCAGGCATGAAGGACTCCAAGATCATCGTTGCCATCAATACCGATGAAGAAGCCCCGATTTTCCAGGTCGCAGATTACGGCATTGTCGGTGATCTGTTTGAAATACTGCCGCAGCTGGAAAACCAGCTTTAACATTCAACACGAGACATCAAGACGGAACCAAACCAGTGAATGATACCTCTTATATCCTTCGTGTTGCCTGTGATGATCAGCCGGGCATCGTTGCGACCGTTACCTCTGCTCTGGCTACGCGCGGCGCCAATATCGCCGAGTCCAACCAGTTCTGGGACCGCCACACCAATAAGTTCTTCCTGCGTGTTGCGATCATCACACCGGCAGATATCGACAAGGAATCCGTTGCCCTGTCGCTAAACCCGGCGGTGGATCGCTTTAACCTGAAGCTCAAGATTGATGAAGTTGCACGCCGTCCGAGAATCATCATCATGGTTTCGAAATTCGACCATGCGATGCTGCACCTTCTATACCAAATCAAGGTCGGCTGGCTCGACGCCGAAGTTGCGGCCATCGTTTCGAACCACGAAGATGCCCGCAAGGTCGCCGATCAGGAAGGCATTCCCTTCTACCACTGGCCGGTGAACAAGGAAAACAAGGCTGAACAGGAAGCCAAGCTTGCTGACCTGATCAAGGAAACCAAGTCTGAACTGGTCGTCCTTGCGCGCTACATGCAGGTTCTGACCAACGAGCTTTCCAGCCAGTTCTATGGCATGATCATCAACATTCACCACTCGTTCCTGCCAAGCTTCAAGGGGGCAAAGCCCTATCATCAGGCTTACGAGCGCGGGGTGAAACTGATCGGGGCAACCGCACACTATGTTACGCCGGATCTCGATGAAGGCCCGATCATTGAACAGGAAACCGAACGCGTAAACCACGCGATGTCGGCAGACGATTTCGTCGCGGCTGGTCGGGATATCGAATCCCGGGTTCTCGCCCGCGCCGTCAAATACCATCTTGAAGGCAGGGTGATGCTTAATGATCACCGAACGGTTGTCTTCACTTTGTAGTAAACTTCGCAAAGCGGCCGGCTTTGACCGGTCCCTGACGCGTTTTCGCCATGCCGAGCACTGACAAACATCTCGGAAAGAAGGATTGAGAGAAATGAGCGCATTTCCAAGCAAGGCCAAAGTCGTCATCGTCGGTCTCGGGGGTATTGTTGGTTCCTCGGTGGCGCATCACCTGATCGAAAATGGCTGGGATGATATTGTTGGCATCGACAAATCGGGCATTCCGACCGATATCGGCTCGACCGCCCACGCATCCGACTTCTGCTATGCCACCAGCCATGATCAGCTGACCACCTGGACCACCATGTATTCCATGAATTTCTATGAAAAGATGGGCCATTACGCGCGCATCGGTGGTCTGGAAGTCGCACGTGTCGGTGATCACGAACGCATGGGCGAACTCAAACGCCGCGTTGATTCCGGTAAGGCATTTGGCACCAACGTCAAAATCATCTCGGCCGCTGAAGCCAAGGAAAAAGTCCCGCTTCTCGAAGAAGACCAGATCATGGGTGCGATGTGGGACCCGGATGCCGGTCTTGTTATTCCGCGCTCGCAAACCGTTGCTGGCAAACTGATCGACCAGGGCGTTGCATCCGGCAAGCTCAAGATCTTTTCCAACACCTCGGCGCTTGAACTGATCACCGAAGATGGCCGCATCAAGGGTGTGGTCACCGAACGCGGCACGATCCATGCCGATTATGTTGTTGTCTGTGCCGGTCTCTGGGGCCGTCTGATTGCTGAAATGGCCGGCGAAGACCTTCCCGTCATGCCGGTTGACCATCCCCTGACCTTCTTCGGCCCGTACAACCAGTTCGAAGGCACCGGTGTTGAAATCGGCTACCCGTTGCTGCGAGACCAGGGCAACTCGGCCTATATGCGCGACACCGGCGATCCCAAAAGCACTGAGGGTGGTCAGATCGAATGGGGCTACTACTACGAGGAAAACCCGCGTCTGGTCCATCCGCGCGACATCCTTGAAAAGGATCAGGCACGCTTGTCCCCGTCGCAGCGCGACCTTGAGCTTGAAGACGTCATGGAACCGCTTGAACGCGCCATGGAACTGACCCCGATCCTGACCGAGCTCGGCTTTAACGAAAGCCACTCGTTCAACGGCCTGCTGCAGTCCTCGGCCGATGGCGGCCCAAGCATGGGTGAAAGCCAGAACCTGCGTGGCCTTTGGTATGCGGTTGGCATCTGGATTAAAGACGGACCGGGCATGGGCAAACTGATTGCTGACTGGATGACCCATGGCCGCACGCATATCGACCACGCCTCGGTCGATTTTTCGCGCTTTAACAAGTTCCAGCTGAACGAACAGTATATCCACGACCGTTGCTACGAAACGGCGAAAAAGATCTACAACCCGCCGGTCCACCCGCGTGAACCATTCGCCAATGCCCGTGGTATTCGTCGTTCGCCGTTCTACGAGCGCGAAGTTGAACTGGGCGGTTACTTCATGGAACTGGGCGGCTGGGAACGTGCACACGGCTATGCCGCCAACGAGCACCTTCTGGAAAAATACGCTGACCGCGTGCCGGTCCGTGAACATGAATGGGACAACCGCCACTTCTGGCGCGTATCGAACGCAGAACAACTGGCCATGAGCGACGATTGCGGCATCATCAACCTGTCGCACTTCCACATGACCGACATTTCCGGCCCCGATCACGTCGAACTGATGGAATGGCTTTGTGCTGCAAAGATCGGTGGGGATGCCAATATCGGCAAGGGTATCTATACCCACATGCTTGATGACGAAGGCATGGTGCGTGCCGACTTCACCGTCTTCCGCATGGAGGACCGCTGCCGCCTGGTAAACGGTGCTGATGCCGGCCCGCGTGACCTGACCTATATGCGCCGCACCGCCCAGGACAAGGGTTGGGATGTCACGATCACCGATGTGACCGAAGATTTCACCACCATCGGTATCTGGGGCCCGAACGCGCGTGAAAACCTTAAAAAGGTCGTCGAAGATCCCGAGGCGCTCAATGTGGAAAACTTCCCGTTTGCCGCGATCCGTCAGATCAAGATTGCCGGCAAGACCGTCTCGGCCTTCCGCATTTCCTATGTCGGTGAACAGGGCTGGGAACTTCACATGCGTTACGAAGATGGTCTGGCTGTCTGGGATGCGCTGCGCGGCATTGGCGTTCTGGCGGTTGGTGTTGAAACCTATGCCAACTCGCGCCGTCTGGAAAAATCACTGCGCTTGCAGAACGCAGATCTGCACACCCAGTACAATCTGCTGGAAGCCGACCTTGCCCGCCCGAAGGTCAAGGAAGCCGACTTCCGCGGCAAGGCAAAGCATGTCGAGTATCGCGAACGCGATCATCAACCAGCCATGCTCTGCACGCTGATCATGACCGACAATGTTGATGCCAACGGTGTTGCCCGTTATCCGGTCGGACGTCTTCCAGTGATGGATCCGGAGTCTGGTAAAACCCTGATTGATGAATTGGGCCGTCGTTCCTACACCACCTCGATCGCCTTTGGCCCAAGCATCGGCAAAAACATCGCCCTTGCCTACCTACCGTGGGATTACTGCCAGGAAGGTCGCAAACTCCACGTGTCATATATGGACGAAATCTATCCGGTCGAAGTCTATGGCATCGGCTACAAACCGATCTACGATCCGGAAAACCTCAAGCCGCGCAGCTAAATCGCGTACGCGCCATACGAACAGAAAAGGGCGGGGAAATTCCCGCCCTTTTTTCATATTCGAACCGATCAAGGCTTAACAACCGGCTGAACAGACCCCGGCGCTGTCGAATTCCATGGTCTTGCCACTCAGCGGAACATGGGCCGGAACACTCACTGCGTTGATAAAGGCCTCGGTCCGGGTACCGGAACGCACATTACCGCCATCCGTTGCCCATTCATTGGCGTGCGATGGAATAACCGATGCCGGCATGATCAGGTCATTGATCACATAGGCAGCTTCCGTCGGGCCGGTGGTGTAGGTATCACCGATATTCATCACCACAAGCTTCGCACCGTAATGACCGCGCACCACAGCATCCTGTTCGGCCGTGATGCCCGTATCACCAGACAGATACACCGACAATCCGTTCGAGAAGGTCAGGACATAACCGGTCGGCGGCCCCGCATACGCCGTCACCCCGGAAGATTTAAGCATCTCACCCAACGGCCCACCAAGGAAGTCACCTGAAACGCCGTTACTGTGTACAGCCGGAACCGTTGTGATACTCACGCCCCCAACCATGCGCGAAGCCCCAAAACGCACCAGAACGGACTTGTCCGGCCCCCCCCCGATACTTTCAAGCTTGCGCCCCAGAATACCGGGCATTTCGCTACCGGTTACGATCAGTGCATCCTTGGCATGTGCGATCTGAACCGTGTTCGAGACGGACCGGACATCAACCGGGAAGGATGGCTTGCCGCACTCGGTTGCATTCACCGCCTCGATATGACGATCACCAAGGTGGTCCCCATGCATGTGGCTAAGCAATACCGCATCAATCTCGCCCAATCGTGGGTCCTCTGGCCCGGCCACTGTTCGACCGGTGTCATAAAGAATACGGGTACCATCCGGATCCTCGAAAATCATCGCCCGATCAAGCGGGCAGAACTCGCCATCAACCGCGCCAAGCGGCGTCACTTTAACAGTCTGGGCCTGCGCCGATGTACCGATGGCCAATGCTGCGGTAATCAGCCCCGCAGCAAATCCACCCCATTTTCCACGCGTCTTCATGATCTGTCCTCCACTGTTTCATCACATTGAGTTTTGATCCGCTGACTTTAATACGTACAAATAGGGCATCGGATTTGCGCCCTGCATCCGACCGACACGATCCTAACATAATCCGCCTTGCAACCTGGCATTGTTCAGCGGCGACGGTCGTGGCCTAAGACTGACTCCCCGGGCAATAAAAAACCCTACCACCGAAGGGGGCAGGGTCTTTTTATTGTTTGCGGGGGCAGGATTAGTCTG
>NZ_JPVZ01000005.1 GCF_001662875.1 Thalassospira tepidiphila MCCC 1A03514
TTGCTCTACCAACTGAGCTATGCCGGATCAGTGGAGGCGCGAGCCGGAATCGAACCGGCGTGCAAGGATTTGCAGTCCTCTGCGTAACCACTCCGCCATCGCGCCTTCGCGTTGGCTGGAGCGGTGTATAGCCTCAACAAACGCACCCCGTCAAGCACCCAATTTTACATTTTTCTGAAGGCTCGGGGATTAGTGCTACGAAAAAGAACAAACCACCCGGGAAAACGTCCCGGGTGGTCGTAAAAGCTTATGGGAATGTCATCCCACAGTTGGTCTCAGGGCTAACCTTTGGCTTTGCCAAAGCGGTTTTCAAGCCACGGTTTCAATCGTTCCTCGCGGATCTTACTCGGTGCGAAATCGAGGTTTGCAATGGTATCGAGACTGTTTTCAACCTCAAACGGAATAGTGGTGTTCGGACCCTCGATGGTGATCTCGCCTTTCTCACCTTTCTTCACAGGCTCAGCAAGGGATACCCTCACGCCACCTGCCGAAATGTCGATGGTCTGGCCGCGGATCGATTTCCCGTTAATCTTCACTGTGACGGCGAGTTGAGCTTCGTACCGGGGATCCTTACGACGGTTTACTTCCGGGGTTGCTGTTCGAACGATTCGAACCAAGCTGTTGCGGAGTTCAGCAATACTTATATCGACTTCGTCGGCAATTTTGTTCATGGCGGCGGCTCGGTTGAGATTGTCTTGCGCCTCTGACGCGACATGGCCGATTTTTTCGGTCACCTCATTTGATGCCTCTGCTGTCTGAACGACGTTTCTTGCGATTTCTTGTGTTGCTTCATCCTGCTGTCGAACACTCACGGCGACATTGGAGGCAACCTCGTCGACGCGACGGATGCTTGATGTCATCTGCTGAACGGTGGAAACCACAGATCCAGTCACATTTTGAATTTCACCAAGCTGCCGGGTGATTTCCTCGGTCGACTTGGCGGTCTGATTGGCAAGGTTTTTGACTTCCTGCGCAACCACAGCAAAACCTTTGCCTGCATCACCAGCGCGCGCAGCCTCGATAGTGGCATTAAGCGCGAGGAGGTTAGTCTGAGCAGCGATATCACCAATCAGTTCGGCAACCTCGCCAATACGATCAACGCTGTCTTTAAGTGAGGTGACAGTCTTTTCCGCACTCTCCCCGGCCGTATTGGCCTCTGCGGTAAGGGTTGTGGCTTCTTCAATCTGGCGGGTGATTTCGCGGATGGATGCTGCCAGCTCTTCGGATGCACCTGACACTGTCTCTGCGTTTGCCAATGCCTCATGTGCGGCGGCTGCGACGCTTTCAGAGTTTTCTGAAACGCGTTCCGAAGACCCAGCCATATCACCAGCAGACGAACTCAATCGCTTTGTCTGGTCAATGATGGCCTCTACGATATTTTGAAGTTCTTTTTCAACGGTCTCGGCCAGGCCGCGCAAGGCGCCGACACGCTGTGAATTGGCTTTCGCTTCATTTTCTTCACGTTCAAGCTTTGCATAGGCCAGCTTCGCGTGCAAAGCGCGCAACTGCCGTATCAACCCATTGAAGTCGGGAACAGATGGCATCGGAATAAGATAACCGGAGTCATTTCGTGCGATGGCATCGAAATGGTCTTCCATCTCCCTGAGCGGGCGTTGGAATTTTCTAAGCAGCCAGAAATTAAAGAAAACAATCAGAAGCAATGCCATTATAACTAGCGCAGCTTGGATGATAATGGCTGTGTAGAAGCTGCTCTGTGCTTCTTCGACCGTTTTGCGCACAATATCGTTCTGCGAAACAGACAGATTTCCGATTTGTTCAGTCAACGGGTCAATGGTTTGATAGAGCTCGTCTTTGACAATGTTATCAAGCGCGGCAGTGTCTTCGTTTTGAAAAGCCTGACGTAATCGCTTGATCACCTCATCAGCGGCTGGGATCATACTTCTAATCGTATCAACGATCTGGGCTTCGGCCGGATCAATCTTGCGGCTCAGATAGCTATCCAGGTTTTCTTTGATCCGATTTTCCGCCACGTCAATGCTGTCGATACCTTCTTGCCAAGTGAAGTTGCCGTTGCGTACTTTGTGTGAGGCATCAACAACGAAGACCGCATAATCGTCGGAGATCTGTTTGATTAAATTCAACGATTGCACACGGTTGTTGTAAATATCCTCAAGTCGTTTTTCGGTCTGATATTCTGTATAAATTGCATCACCAACCAAAATCAGAACAATTGCAAGCAACGCACCGAAGGCAAGGCTTAGGCTGCCTCTAATACTTGCACAGAAGTTCTTTAATTTGGACTTGGCACTGGTGTCGACGATTTCACCGTATTCGAGACTGACATTTTTGGCTTGGCCCGTCCGTAAATCGGCATAGATTCTTTCCGCGTTCTTTTTTTCCTGTTCACTCGGCTTTGTACGAATTGAGATGTAACCGGTGATGTTTCCGTCTTCGATCGTTGGTGTAACATTGGCGCGAACCCAGTAATGATCACCATTCTTCGCCCGGTTTTTCACAAGACCTTGCCAGGGCAGGCCGGCCTTGATGGTTTCCCAAAGATTAGCAAAGGCATCTTTGGGCATATCGGGATGACGTACAACGTTATGAGGTGAACCAATCAGCTGTTCTTCTGTAAATCCGCTGATATCGATAAAGGACTGATTGGCAAACTTGAGCTTCCCGCCTGTATCGGTTCCAGATACGAGAATGTCACCATCCCCCATCAGCACTTCGCGATTTGTTACCGGCCCATTGTCACGCATGTTATTCCCCTACAATACCAAATTCCGGCTTATGACGTGGTGCAGCACAATTGAGAATTGCATTGGCCGTCTTTCTCGGTTTGGCTGTTTTGTGCCTGGATTATGCTTGCATCGCAGACACATAAAACGTTCTTTGAACTATGTTTCGACGGCCGATCAGCATTTCAAGAGATAGGGCTGCAAATAATTTTGGTTGAATGTTTCAGTCCTTCAAATAATCAAGGATGTCCGGCGCAATCAGACTGAAAACGGAGGCGGGTTCAGTTCGTTTTCTTGATCGTAGCATCAATTTTACATGATCATTTGACTTCCAAATCGTAACATCTGCGTGGTAGATGCCGCGTCGTTCGGTCAATCTTTTAGTGCCCTCAATGTGTTAAAATCGAAGCCACACATTGATCCGATGTTGTCAGTTGCTTATGTGCTGACTATAAACAGGGCAATTGCCGCAGCCGTCTTTGGGGACAACAAGAGGACTGTGGTCTGTTTCTCGCGAGAATTTTCAGGTCAGATAATCATGGATTACCAAATCGCGCGCCATAACATGGTGGAAAATCAGGTTCGGACCAACAAGGTTACCGATCCGCTGGTCATTGCAGCGATGGAAGGGGTTCCGCGCGAACTGTTCCTGCCAGAAGGCAAGCGCGGCGTTGCCTATATCGATGAGGATATCGCCGTGGGCGCCGGGCGTTTTGCCATGGAGCCGATGGTGATTGCGCGCCTTATGCAAAATGCCGAGATTGCTGAAACGGATGTTGCCCTGGTGATTGGTGCCGGGTACGGCTATTCCAGCGCGCTGATCTCGCGCGTGGCAGAAACCGTGGTATCTGTCGAAAGCGACAAGGATATGGCTGCCGCAGCCGAGGCGACCTTCCAGAAGCTCAACTACGACAATGTCATTGTTGTCGAAGGTGATCTGGCATCAGGGTATGCCAAACAGGCTCCCTACAACGTCATCGTCTTCGATGGTGCTGTTGCAGAAGTTCCGGCGGGTATCCTTGAACAGGTTTCCGAAGGTGGTCGTTTACTCGCCGTGGTGCGTGAACCGGGCAAGGTAGGCGTTGCACGCCTTTACGAGCGCGAAAACGGTGTCATCGGGCATCGCGATCTGTTTGATGCCAACATTCCGTATCTTCCGGGGTTTGAGCCGGCAGAAAGCTTTGTATTCTGATTGAGGTTTGACGGTGCTCGACATCAGTTGTGCTGAACTTGCGTCACGGCTTGATGCGAATGCACCGATTGCCTTGCTTGATGTCCGCGAAGATTGGGAACTTGAAATCTGCGCGATAGATCAGGCGCTCCATATTCCTCTTTCCCAACTATCGGGAAGGTTGGATGAATTGGAGCCTGATATGCCTTTGGCGATCATTTGTCATCATGGCGTTCGCAGTCGCCATGCGGGCCTGTTGCTTGAGGATCATGGATTTAAAGAGCTTTTTAATGTTCGCGGCGGTATAGATGCATGGGCGCTTGAAGTTGAGCGCGATATGAGCCGCTACGATTGAAAACGGCAATGACGGAGAAACGGGGCAAATTACTTTTTTTTGATGCAAATGCCTCTTTTCTTGGAAAATTTTCCTTCCGTCGTTACCATACGTGAAACTGCGCCGGGGTCGGGACTTGGTGTAGGATTTTACAAGGGTAGATAAATGATCAAACGGTTCTTGCTGACCTGCAGTATTCTGGCGACCGGCGGCATTGTTGCCAGCGGCGCTTCTGCAGAAAGCCTGGAAGACGCACTTATCAAGGCGTACCAGAGCAACCCGACACTCGAAGCCGGTCGTGCGGCACTTCGTTCGACCGATGAAGAAATTTCCTCGGCATTGTCAAACTGGCGGCCGAGTGTAAGCCTTTCTGGTAGCGCAGGCGTTCGTGATACCGAAACAGAAACCAACGGTACGAAAACAGATAACAATCTGACGCCCTATACGGTTGGGCTGAACGTTACGCAGCCGCTTTATCGTGGCGGCCGTACCACGGCAGAAACTGAACGTGCAGAGGCCCGCATCAAGGCTGCCCGCGCGTCGCTGCGCTCGACCGAGCAGGATGTCATGCTTCAGGTGGCGACGGCGTATTTCAACGTTCTGCGTGATACTGCGGTTGTTGAGCTTAATCAGAACAACGTTCGTGTTCTGGAGCGTCAGCTTGAAGCGACCCGTGATCGTTTTGATGTTGGCGAGGTGACCCGTACGGACGTGTCACAAGCCGAAGCGCGCCTTGCAGGTGCAAAGGCCAATTTGATCTCGGCCCAGGGTGCCTTGGCCAATACCCGGGCGCAATACGAGCGGCTTGTCGGGAATCCGCCAAGCGATCTTGAAATTCCCAATGCGCTGTCGGGACTTCCGACAAGCATTTCTGATGTTCTGACAATTGCACAGGGTCAGCACCCTGATGTCTTGCAGGCAATTTACAGCGAAGAAGCTGCTCAGTCCGACATCCGTCTGAGCGAAGGTTCGCTTTATCCGGAAGTAAGCCTTGCTGCCGGTGTTGAGCGCCAGCATGAAGCGTCAAACGATGATTTCACGTCTGATACGGCGGACATTATCGCGTCAGTCTCGATACCGCTGTACCAGCAGGGTGCTGTTTTCTCGAACGTGCGTTCGGCAAAGCAGACCGCCGGTCAGGCCCGGATCCAGATTGATGAAGCGCGCCGTTCAGTAATCGAAAACGCAACCAGTGCCTGGGAGACGCTTGTCACTGCACGTGCAAGCATCGAATCGCAGCAGGCACAGGTATCATCAGCTGAAGTCGCCCTTGATGGCGTTCAGCGTGAAGCATCGGTTGGTTCGCGTACCGTTCTTGATGTTCTTGATCAGGAACAGGAACTGTTGCAGGCACGCGTGGATCTTGTGGGATCGCGCCGTGACGCTGCGGTTGCCGAGTTTCAGGTTAAGGCTGCCATGGGGGCGCTTAACGCGCAGGTCCTTGGTCTGCCGGTCGAAATTTATGACACTGAGTCCAACTATAACAAGGTCAAGGACCAGTGGTGGGGAACGGATTGATTGGTTGATGGTCGGGGCAGGGTGGCGACATCCTGCCTTCGAACTTGGGTCGGATCGGTCTGGTTAAATGACACTAGTGCGGAAGTTTAATTATGAGTGACGGGCAACAAGAACCTTCCATGGAGGATATCCTCCAGTCCATCCGCAAGATTCTTGCCGATGAGGGGGATGAAGAAAAACAGGAAGCTGCTCCTGAACCCGAACCGACGCCGGAACCGGAGCCAGAACCTGAGCCCGAGCCGGAACCAGAACCCGAGCCCGAAGAAGAAATAGACGAACTTGTGCTTGACGAAGAGCCTGAGGAACTTGAGTTCGAGGAAGAACCCGAGGAACTGGAGCTCGACGAGCCGGAAGAAGAGGAAGAACTCGAACTCGACGATATGCTCGATTTCGATGAAACACCTCTGGAAGAAGAATTCGACGAGCCGGAACCGGAACCAGAGCCCGAACCGGCAATGCCAGCACTTTACGATGATGAAGATGACGAACCGCTGATTTCGAATTTGACGGAATCGACGGCCACCGGAACCATCTCGGAACTGGCGCAAGCTGTTGCAAAGAAACGCGCAGTTGCCCTTGGCATTAATGCAGGTCACGCAACCCTTGAGGATCTGGTGCGCGATATGTTGCGTCCGTTGCTTAAGGAATGGCTTGACGAAAACCTTCCCTATATGATCGAACGCCTTGTGAAAAAGGAAATCGAGCGGATTGTGAACCGCGCCGAAGACCTGTAGGCGAGCCGATTTTGACATTCGAGCGGCGCGCCAACGGTGCGCCGCTTTTTCTTTGGATAAACAATTAAACCCGCAGCGGATCAAAAGACCATGTTGGAGAAGACCTACAACCCGGCCGATGTTGAAGGCAGACTTTACGATAAATGGGAAAAAGCAGGGGCATTTGCCGCTGATCCGGCATCCAGTGCCGATCCCTATGTCATCATGATGCCGCCGCCCAACGTGACCGGTAGCCTCCACATGGGGCATGCACTGACGTTCACGCTTCAGGATATCCTGGTCCGCTATAACCGGATGAAGGGCAAGGATACCCTTTGGCAACCGGGTACCGACCATGCCGGCATCGCCACCCAAATGGTCGTTGAACGCCAGCTTGGTGAGCAGAATGTCACGCGCCATGACCTTGGCCGTGAAAAGTTCGTCGAGAAGGTCTGGGAGTGGAAAGAAAAATCCGGCGGGACTATCACCAATCAGCTGCGCCGTCTGGGCGCGTCGCCCGATTGGCCGCGTGAACGCTTTACCATGGATGATGGCCTGTCGGCTGCTGTCCGCAAGGTGTTTGTCAAACTGCACAAGGATGGCCTGATTTACCGCGACAAGCGTCTGGTCAACTGGGATCCGAAGCTTCTGACTGCGATTTCCGACCTTGAAGTCGTTCAGAAAGAAGTCAAAGGCCATTACTGGCACTTCAAATATCCGATCGAAGGCCGTGACGGCGAGTTCATCACCGTTGCCACCACCCGTCCGGAGACGATGCTGGGCGATACCGGCGTTGCCGTCCATCCGGACGACGAACGCTATCAGGAACTGATCGGTAAATACTGCATTCTTCCGATTGTTGGACGCCGCATCAAGATCGTCGCGGACGAATATGCCGATCCGGAAAAAGGGTCGGGTGCTGTTAAGATCACACCAGCGCATGACTTCAATGACTTTGAGGTCGGCAAACGTGCCGGTCTCGAAAAGATCAACATCCTTGATGATTATGCGCGCATCAATGATGAAGCGCCCGAGGAATACCGTGGCCTTGATCGCTTTGAAGCCCGCAAACTGATCGTCGCAAAGATGGATGAGCTCGGTCTGCTTGAAAAGATCGAGGATACCGTTCACATGGTTCCATACGGCGACCGTTCGAACGTCGTGATCGAGCCTTATCTGACCGATCAGTGGTTTGTAAATGCCGAGGTTCTTGCCAAACCGGCCACCGAGGCGGTTGAAGATGGCCGCATTCGCTTTGTGCCGAAGAACTGGGAAAATACCTATTTCGAATGGATGCGCAACATCCAGCCATGGTGTATTTCCCGTCAGCTTTGGTGGGGGCATCGTATTCCGGCATGGTTTGGCCCCGATGGGGAATTCTTTGTTGAAGAAACCGAAGAAGAAGCCATGGCAGCCGCAAAGGCCCATTATGGCAAGGATGTCGAACTCACCCAGGAAACCGACGTTCTTGATACCTGGTTCTCATCCGGTCTGTGGCCGTATTCGACGCTGGGCTGGCCGGAAAAGACCCCGGAACTTGCCAAATACTATCCGGGCGATGTTCTGGTCACCGGGTTTGACATCATCTTCTTCTGGGTTGCCCGGATGATCATGATGAGCATGTATTTCATGGAGGGCAAAGTCCCGTTCCGTGACGTGTATATTCATGCTCTGGTGCGTGATGAGCACGGCCAGAAGATGTCCAAATCGAAGGGCAACGTCATCGATCCGCTTGAGATCATTGATGAATATGGCTGTGATGCGCTGCGCTTTACCCTGACAGCATTGGCCGCCCAGGGGCGCGACATCAAGCTTGCCGCGTCCCGTGTTGAGGGCTATCGCAACTTCGCGACCAAGCTTTGGAATGCCGCACGCTTTGCCGAAATGAATGAATGCAAGCCGGTTGATGGCTTTGATCCGGCGAACGTGAAATCGACCCTTGGTCGCTGGATCGTTGGCAAAACGGTTGAAGCGGCCAAGGCCGTTGGGACTGGTATTGAGACCTATCGGTTCAACGATGCTGCCAGCAGCGCCTATCAGTTTGTTTGGGGTTCGTTCTGTGACTGGTATCTGGAACTGGCGAAACCGGTTCTGATGGGCAATGACGAAGAAGCCAAGGCGGAAATTCGCGCGGTTACCGCGTGGGTTCTTGATCAGATCCTTTTGATCTTGCATCCGGTCATGCCGTTCATCACCGAAGAACTTTGGGAAAAGACCGCCGATAGTCGTGTAAAAATGCTGATCGCCGAAGGGTATCCGCAGTTTGACGACGCGCTGATTGACCGTGAAGCCGAAGCCGAGGTCGATCTGGCCATCCGCCTGATCGGGGACATCCGTGGTGTCCGTTCTGAAATGAATGTGCCGCCGGCTGCCGAAGTTCCGATCTATCTGGTTGATGCAACCGAGGCGATGAAAGCGGCAGTCACGGCACAGGAAGCACAGGTCAAGCGCCTAGCGCGCGTTGCCGATGTTGCCTTTAAGGGGCAGGGCGACGTCGAGGCGATTGCCAAAGGTGCGATCCAGACTGTGGTTGATGGTGTGACTGTCTTTGTTTCGGTTGCCGATTTCATTGATGTTGCGGCTGAAAAAGCACGTCTTGAAAAGGAAATTCAGGACAAGACGAAATACATCAAGGCCCAGGAAGGCAAGCTTTCCAACGAGAAGTTCGTCAGCCGCGCACCTGAGCACATCGTCACGGCCGAAAAAGCCAAGCTTGAAGAAGCGCGTGATACCCTTGCCAAGCTCAACGAAGCTTTCGCGCGTATTGCAGCGATGTAGGGTTGCGGAGCAATCTGCGAGAAAGGTCAGCCATCTTTGGTTGGCCTTTTTTTGTTCTGGGTTCAATTGAACTGTCGTAATGTCGCAAAAATCTTCACCGGATCATGCAGAATCGCTTAGATTGGCGTCGCCCGTTCCTGTGAGCGACAAGAACCCCCATGGAATGACGATTTTCGTCGCGTCCAGTCGATAAGAATGCGCCGGCCCAATGCTGATTGAAGAATGCCCCTATATCGAGCCCGTTGATGCCTATGGCGCGTTTGCGCCATTTGCCGATAGCCATTTTTTGGATTCAGGTGACCGTGACCGGTTCTCCTACATTGTCGTGTCGCCGCTGCATAAATTGACGGCGAAGAACGGGCAGGCGGTGCTGGATGGCTTTGAAATTCCGGGAAACCCGTTTGACGTCCTAGGCGATCTGTTGGCGCGCTATCAGATCGAAGCGAAGTCAGACCTGCCGCCGTTTCAAGGCGGTGCGGTTGGCTATTTTGGCTATGAGTTGGCGCATCAGACAGAGTTGTTGCCCACAGCACCGGACGACTGGCTTTCAATGCCCGACATGGCCGTCGGGATTTATGATCTGGTGATCGCGTTTGATCAGATTGACCGGCGGATGTGGCTTATTTCCACCGGCATTCCAGAGACCGAAGGTCCAAAGCGCGATCAGCGCGCAAATGATCGTATGGCCTTGATCCGCAAGTATCTAAGACTTGCGCGGCCGCTGATCGATACGCCCGCTGTGCCACATGTACCAAGCGTTTCGAACTGGCAGTCAAACTTTGATCGCGCCAGCTACGAGGCCGCCGTGCAGCGGGTAATTGATTACATCTTTGCCGGTGACATCTTTCAGGCCAACCTGTCACAAAGCTTCCGCGCAGAATACGCAAGCGATGCCATCCCAAAGCGGTTCGACCTTTATCGTCGTTTGCGTGACATCAGTTCCGCCCCCTTCGGCGCATTCCTGAATTTCGGGGATGTGGCGGTGCTATCAAATTCGCCAGAACGGTTTCTCAGGGTCAGAAACCGCCAGATCGAAACCAAGCCGATCAAGGGCACCAGACCGCGCGGCGAGACACCGCTAAGCGATGCCGAACTGGCACAGGAATTAATGTTGTCGCCAAAGGATCGCGCGGAAAACGTTATGATCGTTGATCTTTTGCGCAATGACCTTTCAAAAGTGAGTAATCCTCACAGTGTGAAAACACCAGTGATCTGCGCGTTGGAAAGCTATGCCAATGTGCATCATCTGGTGTCCACCGTGACAGGCGAACTGAGGGAAGACAAAGCCGCTGTTGATGCATTGCGCGCATGTTTCCCCGGTGGGTCGATCACTGGTGCGCCGAAGATCCGTGCGATGGAGATTATCACCGAGCTCGAGAAAACAACGCGCGGTGCCTATTGCGGTGCCATTGGCTATATCGGATTTGATGGTGCGATGGACACAAACATTGCCATCAGAACGCTTAGCGTAAATGGCGGCAAGATGGCCTTCAATGTTGGCGGCGGGATCGTTGCTGACAGCGACCCGGCGGCGGAATACGAGGAAACGCTTGTTAAAGCCGCCAAGATGTTTGAGTTGTTCGGAATAAGCGCCGGGGATCTGCTATGATCCTGCTGATTGATAATTATGATTCGTTCGTTTTCAATCTTGCCCGCTATCTTGAGGAACTCGGACATGCGGTCACGGTTTTGCGAAACGATGAGATCACGGTTGCGGGTGTGCGTGCCCTAAATCCGTTGGCGATTGTATTTTCGCCAGGCCCCTGCGGACCGGATGAGGCGGGAAACAGTCTGGACCTGATCAACGCGCTAAAAGCCGAGTTTCCGATGCTTGGCGTTTGCCTAGGGCATCAGTCTATCGCCCAGGCATTCGGTGGAACGGTCAAGCGCGCGAAACGGCCGGTTCACGGGATGACATCATCGATCCGGCATAGCGGAGACGATTTGTTTGCCGGATTAAACAATCCTTTGCACGTCACGCGATATCACTCGTTAATCGTTGATTTGCCAAATGATGGCACTTTGATCGAGACAGCAACAGGCCCCGACGGAGAAGTCATGGCATTTGCCCATGCGACCTTGCCGATTTACGGTGTTCAGTTCCATCCCGAGGCCGTGCTTACGGAACAGGGCCACGCGCTGTTGGCGAATTTTCTGAAACGTGCTTCCGGGCAGGGAGCCGATAACGATTAAAAGGGACCAGGCTATGCAGGTTTGGATGAATGGCAGTTTTCGTGATCTTGATGAAGCCTCCATTCCGGTAACGGATCGTGGCTTCCTGCTGGGCGATGGTTTCTTTGAAACCATGCGTGCGCACGAAGGCAAAATTGCCTGGCTGGAAGCCCATATGGGACGGCTTGACCATCATGCCGAGCTGATCGAGTTCCCGCTTGACCTGTTGCCCGAGACAGAAGAAGTCGCAGAAATCGTTGCCAAGCTGTTTGAGCAAATTCACCGCAAGGATGCGGTTGTCCGTATGACCGTGTCACGCGGCCCGGGCGAACGTGGATTGCTGCCACCGGGGTCGCCGGATCCGACCATCCTGATTACCGCGGAGCCCTTTGATCCGCTTGACCCGAATATCGGACTTACCCTGGCGACGTCGCAGAAAGTGCGCCGAAACCCGCATTCGGTCGCGGGCAGCATCAAAAGTACCAATTATATGGACAACATCGCGGCCAAACAGGAAGTACAGAAATACGGTGCACAAGACGCGCTTATTCTGTCGGCTGACGGCCATGTGGCAGAAACGACGGTTGCCAATCTGTTCGGGATCATCGGGGAAACCCTTTGGACGCCGCATGAGGATACCGGCATCCTTTGCGGGCTTGCCCGCGATTACGTTCTGCAAGTTGCCGAAGAATCCGAGATTGAGGTGAGTTTCGAGCCGAAGGCACCAGAAGAGCTCAAAGAGTTCGATGCCGTGTTTACCGCCAATGCACTGCAGGGATTGCGTGTTGTTGACCGAATTGATGGCTATGTTGTCGGTGTGCCGGCGAAAACCTTCTTTACCGACCTTGCCCTAAGGGTGGAGGCGGAACTATGCGATGGTATAGTAATTTAGGTTGAATTCACCACTTTAGTGACGTATGTTCAGCTGCAATTCAAACTGGAATGCATATGAACGCGCACACCACCAAACCACCTGTCACGATCAATCGCTTTGTCGAGAGCCTCCGTAAAAACGCGGCCAAAGGCAAAGCGATTTCGTTTGGAATCCTGAATATTCCGGCCGACTTGCGTCTTGGCACCGATGACTATCAGGCCATTACCCGGGATGCTTTCCACAATCTCCCCGAGAACACCAAGGTCCATCGCCTGGAAAACGGCATGGTGGCTTTTGTGCATGCTGGATCGTGGACCAACGACGACAACACCTTTGTCGAGCATATCCGAGAAATTCTGACCGATGTCCTGAACCGTCAGGGCCTTGGCCATATTCCAACCAATCTCTGGAACCGCTTTGAATGGCCCAAAGATCAGGAGAAGTTGGCAGATTTACTCGGCATCACACTTGCAGAAAGACCAAGCAGTGACGTTTCCGTGCGGTTTGATATGGCTGATATGCTGCGTGGCGCGATCACCACAGAGGCTGTCTTTGACTCTTGCCGACGCCAGGCCATCGTCTGTTTTGATGACACCCGACGCGAGGTGTTAGGCCACGAGATATATTGTTCGCTTGATTACCTGCGCCAAAACCATCTTGCCAGTTTCCTTTTGGAAGGGCCGGGCGAGATTGAGATTCTGTCGCGTGTTCTCGATGAAAAAGTCATGGATGTTACGGCAGCACTGGCACCGTCCATTTTGCCAGACCGACTGCATTTGAACATGCAAATCCAGACGGTTCACAGCGACAAGTTTACCGATTTCATCGCCGAACATGACGGTAAACTGATCGAAAACATGGCCATCGAGTTTTCCATGGAGAACGCGATCGCAAACTGGTGGGAATTTGAAGACGCTTGCGAATTCCTGCATTCCTTGGGGATACAGGTTGGTCTGGACCGTATCACGTTGCCAGCACTCGAATTTCTTTCGCCGCGTAAGATGAATGTCGATTTCATCAAGGTCATATGGGATCAGAACATTGTCGGATCGCGTCGCGCGGAAGTCGCCGAAAGACTCAGGGAGTTTGCTGTTTTGTTTGCCGACCGCAGCCTGATCCTTACACGGTGTGACAGCCGAACGGCGCTTCGCATGGGCCGCAGTTTAGGGGTGAATGTCTTTGAAGGCAGCTATATCGACGCGATGCTTGGCGGCTATCTTCATCGGGAATGCAAATCCAAAAGCAGATCATCGGACAAAAAATGTGCTGTTTGCCAATGGGCGCCGCGCGAAGCCCGCAACAACGGATGCGATTTCCATTTCCGTGCAGGCAAACTGCTTTCGGACATTTAAACCACAAGGTTTTAAGGGTTTTATGGCGTTTGACAACACCGGCGCGCTTTCATAAAGTGCGCGTGTTGATCAATTATGGTCAACTTTTGTCGTTGAAACACGGCGCTTATTCTCAGGGCAGGGTGAAAATCCCGACCGGCGGTAAACCAGTTTTGGTAAGCCCGCGAGCGCCCATAGGTCGCAAGACTTTTGGGGTCAGCAGATCCGGTGAGATTCCGGAGCCGACGGTAACAGTCCGGATGGGAGAGGATAAAGCGTGACGGTCGTGACAGGAACGCCTTAGCGTGACTGGTATGCCGTCTGCCTGCGACCGCATTGTGACATTTGTCGCAAAGCGGGCCTTTCTTTGTTGCCCTGGTTCGTAAGCCCCATCCGTAGAGGACGGTTATGAATCAGAGTATTGAAAAACAATCCGATATGTCGATCTTTGGCGATCCGCATGCGCGCATGGAACGTGCGCTTGATGATCTGCGCCAGGGAAAAGGCGTTCTGGTTGTTGACGATGAAGATCGCGAAAATGAAGGCGATCTGATCTTTTCAGCAGAAAATCTGACCAATGAACAAATGGCGATGTTGATCCGCGATTGCAGCGGCATCGTCTGCCTGTGCCTGACCGACGAGAAGGCAACGGAACTTGATCTGCCCCCCATGGTTGCTGACAACACATCCAGCATGGGAACGGGGTTCACCGTTACCATCGAAGCCAAAGTTGGTGTCACAACCGGTGTATCGGCCGCAGATCGCGTCACCACGGTAAAAACCGCCATCGCCGATGATGCCAAACCGAGTGATCTGGCGCGTCCGGGGCATGTCTTCCCGCTGCGTGCGCGCCCGGGCGGTGTTCTGGAACGTCGCGGCCATACCGAAGGTACGGTTGATCTGATGCGCCTGGCAGGGTTCCAACCGGCTGGGGTGCTGTGTGAAGTCACCAATCCGGATGGCACCATGGCGCGGCTGCCGGAACTGATCGAATATGCCAAGACCCACCATATGGTCGTGATCAGCATCGAGGATATCGTCGCGTATCGCATGGCGATGAAGCAGGCGGCTGAATAAAGCCAATCTGTTGCCATTGATAAAAGAAAAGGGCCGCATCCTGATAGGTGCGGCCCTTTTGCTGTTTTGGTGATCGAACGCGATCAGTCGTCAATCATGCACCAGACCGGTGTGTGATCAGATGCCTTTTCCTTGCCGCGTGGCTCCCGGTCAATGTCCGATGCGCTCAGTCGGTCTGCCGCCGCCGGGGTCAGAAGGAGGTGGTCAATACGAAGACCGTTATCCTTGTTCCAGGCACCGGCGCGATAGTCCCACCAGCTATATTGATGACCTTTCGGGTTGAAGGTCCGGAATGCGTCGGTAAAGCCCATATTCATCATGGTGCGCAGACGTTTGCGTTCAACCGTTGTGCAAAGCACCGTTTCGCGCAGTTTCACAGGGTCATAAACGTCCATGTCGTCGGGCGCGATGTTGTAGTCGCCGCCCATGACAGCGGCGTCACCACTGGCACGAATTTTCTCAAACCGGGTGATCAGGCGATCCAGGAAATTCAGTTTGTAATCAAATTTCTCGTCACCAACGGCTGTTCCCATTGGAACATAGATCGATGCAACCCGGACCGGCCGATTGGATCCGATGGTTGCCTCGATATAGCGGGCTTGTTCGTCATCATCATTGCCGGGCAGGCCGCGTTCGACATCTTCGAGCGGGAATTTGGAAAGGATCGCAACGCCGTTGTAGGTCTTCTGACCGTGAATGGCGATGTTGTAGCCAAGGTCCTCGATCTCCATCGCCGGAAACGCATCATCAACCGTCTTGGTTTCCTGTAACAGGACCACATCGGGTTTCGCGTCCTGCAGCCAGTCAAGAATGTTTGGCAGGCGAGCCTTGATCGAGTTGACATTCCAGGTGGCGATTTTCATTCGGGCCTCGGTTTTTTGGGTGTTTGGTCAAACAAAACGGGGTTCGCCAATAACGAACCCCGTTTTATAAATCGGTTTGTCGATCCGGATCAAATCGAGAAACTTGATCCGCAGCCGCATGAAGAGGTGGCATTCGGATTGTTTACACGAAAGGCCGAGCCAACCAGCTCACGCACGAAATCAATCTCTGCACCGCCTAGAAGATCCAGCGATACTTCGTCGATCACCATTTTCGCGCCGTGGTTTTCGAAGATACGATCTTCGTCAGTGGTGTCTGAATCAAGCGAGAACTCATACTGGAACCCACTGCAACCGCCGCCAGACACCTGCAAACGCAGCATGGTGTTCGCAGCACCTTCGCTGGCAATCAGTTCCTGAATGCGTTTTGCAGCACTTTCAGTCATTTGAACTTGCCGAGAAGAATCGGTCATTCAACACTCCTTGGTCTTGTCCTGCCGGGGCAGGTGTGTTTGCGATCCTTGATCACATCATAGCATGATCCGAACGCAGTATTTGAGTCAGTATTTAGCGCGCATGGCTGAAATGTCAAAACCTGTAATGTCTCTAAATACGGGTGACTTGCGTTTTGAGGTGAAATGGCTCAAAACAGGCGCCAGTCAATTGGCCGGTCCGGTCAGAACCAGAAATTACAAAGTTCCAAGTCATGAATGTTTTCAGCCTGTTGAAAAGCGACATCGAGAACCAGATTCTCGCCCTTGAAAAAGACGGTGTTCTCCCTGCGGGAACCGACACTTCACGTGTCACGGTGGAGCCGCCGCGCGATGCGTCTCATGGGGATGCCGCAACAAATGCGGCGATGTTGCTTTCAAAGGCTGCTGGCATGAAGCCACGTGATCTGGCGGAAAAGCTCGCTGAAAAACTGCGTGGCCTTGATCACATCGAAGAAGTCGAAATTGCTGGTCCGGGTTTCATCAATCTGCGGATGGCCGAGCGGTTCTGGCTTTCACAGATCAGCCAGATCCTTGAAGTCGGCACTGCCTATGGCAATAGCGACCTTGGTAAAGGCGAAAAGATCAACGTCGAATATGTTTCGGCAAACCCGACCGGCCCGATGCATGTCGGCCATTGCCGTGGTGCAGTTGTTGGTGACGTGCTTGCCAACTTGCTTGCAAAGGCGGGCTACGCCGTTACCAAGGAATATTACACCAATGATGCCGGTGCGCAGGTGGATGTCCTTGCACGGTCGCTTCATTTGCGCTATCGCGAAGCTCTTGGCGAAGAGATCAGCAAAATCCCACAAGGCCTGTATCCGGGTGATTATCTTGTCGCGCCGGGCAAAAAGCTGGCGGAACGCGACGGTGACAAGTGGCAGAATGCCCCGGAAGATGAATGGCTTGAAGAGTTTCGTGCTTTCGCCATTGTCGAGATGATGGCCCTGATCAAGGAAGACCTTCGTCTTCTTGGTGTTTCCCATGATGTTTTCACATCCGAAGACGGCTTGGTGAAGGCGGGCAAGGTCCAGTCGGCCTTTGAGCATCTTGAGAAAAAAGGCGATATCTATGTCGGCGTTCTGGAACCGCCAAAAGGCAAGAAGCCGGATGACTGGGAACCGCGCCCGCAAACCTTGTTCCGTGCAACAGAATTTGGCGATGATGTCGATCGGCCTTTGAAGAAGTCGGATGGTAGCTGGACCTATTTTGCGTCCGACATTGCCTATCACTTTGATAAGTACGAACGCGGCTTTAACCTGATGATCGACATCTTTGGCGCCGACCATGGAGGCTATGTCAAGCGCATGAAGGCCGCCACCAAGGCGATCACACACGGCGAGGGCGACCTTGATGTCAAGCTTTGCCAGCTGGTCAGCCTGTTTGACAATGGCGAACCGGTTAAAATGTCGAAACGTGCCGGGACCTTTGTGACCCTGCGTGACGTCGTTGAGCGCGTCGGCAAGGATGTCGTGCGTTTCATCATGCTGACTCGTAAAAATGACGCAGCGCTAGAGTTTGATTTTGCCAAAGTGACCGAGCAGTCCAAAGATAACCCTGTTTGGTATGTTCAGTACGCACATGCACGTGTGAATTCGGTCTTCCGTCAGGCGGCCGAAGCCTTCCCGGGCCAGGATCTGTCGGAGAAGACGCTGGCGACCGCGGACCTGTCATTGCTGAGTTCGGAAGATGAGAAGCTTCTGGTGCGCCGCATGGCCGAATGGCCGCGGATTATCGAACAGGCGGCCGTTGCCCATGAACCGCATCGCATTGCCTTTTTCCTGACAGAAATTGCCGCAGAATTCCATGCATTGTGGAACAAGGGACGTGACAACACCGCGCTGCGTTTCATCATTGCCGATGATTTGCCTGCGACTCTGGCACGTCTTGCGATGATCCGTGCCGTTGCCACGGTCATTGCTTCCGGTCTTGAGGTTGTGGGCGTTAAGCCTGTCGAGGAGATGTAAGTGATGAGCGAAGAACACGGTGCCGACCTTCATGCAGAGCGCGCAGATCACTACGGATCAGAAAAGCCCGCCAGCAAGAGCATGATCAAAGGGCTGGCTACCGTGTTTCTTGGCGTTGTCGTGGTTGGTGGCGCGTTGGGCGGGGCAGGTTACTGGTTTTATAATCAGGGCCAACCCATTCAGGACGACGGCAATTTGCCGATCCTGCTTCCTGATCCATCACCGATCAAAATTCGCCCGGAAGATCCGGGGGGAATGGAAGTTCCCCACCGTGAGACGACAGTCTACGACCAGCTAAGTGACGTTGATCCCGATGCAAATGTCGTGTTGCAGGAACTTCCAGACATGCCGCGTGCACCGGAAGTCTCCGCAACGCCCAAGACAACCCAGCCAAATACAACGGCTGAGGCACCGGCAGAAGCGGGCGCAACCGAAACAGCGGATGCACCGCAAGCGACCGAAGCTGACGGCAATGCAGAGCCTGCTGTTAAAGCACCAGAAATTACAGCCCCCGAGTTGACGGACGCGGAGAAGGCAGTTGCCGCCGCTGAAAACCGGACGACTGAAGCCCCGGCCAAGCAGCCAGCATCAGCAGAACCGGCCCCGGCACCGCAAACAACGGCCGCGACGCCTGCATCGGGCGCGTTCCGTGTGCAGCTGGCTTCGGTCCGCGAAGAAAGCGGCGCAGCAGCAGAATGGAAACGGTTGTCTTCGAAAAACAAAGACTTGCTTGGCAATCTTGAGATGTTTGTGCAACGTATTGAGATCGAAGGCAAAGGTGTCTTCTATCGGTTGCAGGCAGGCCCACTTGGTGATGCCGGGGCTGCCGAAAAGCTTTGTGCGGATTTGAAAGAACGCAATGTGGGGTGCCTCATTGTCCGGCCTTGAAGTCAAAAAGCCACGTGCCTGCATTCTTGGTGTTTCGGGAACGGAACTCAGCAATTGGGAAAAGGGCTTCTTGCGTGAAGCCGATCCGTTCGGGTTTATCCTGTTTGCGCGCAACATCGAAAATCGTGATCAGGTCCGTGCCCTGACCAACGCACTGCGTGGAACCGTCGGCAACTCCAATGTGCCGATTCTGGTCGATCAGGAAGGCGGCCGCGTCATGCGGTTAAAACCGCCTCATTGGCGCAAGATTGCACCCGCCGGCGCGTTTGGTGATCTGTTTGATCGCAATGCCGATGATGCACGCGAGGCGGCCTATACCAGTGCGCGGCTGATGGCGATGGACCTGCGTGAAGCCGGGTTTAATACAACCTGCGCACCTGTTCTTGATCTTCGTCTGCCGGGTATGAGTGACGTGATCGGTGACCGGTCATACGGGGCAGAGGTCGGCAAGGTTGTTACGCTGGCCAGTGCCGTGGCCGCAGGCCTTCTGGATGGTGGCATTGCACCGATCATCAAACATATTCCGGGACATGGCCGCGCGACGGTAGACAGTCACAAGGACCTGCCGATTGTCACCGTATCGCATGAGACGCTGTCTGAGTTTGATTTTGCGCCCTTTGCGCACATGAAGGACGTGCTGGCGGCAATGTCGGCCCACCTGCTGTTTACCGCCATTGATGATCAACGGCCCGGCACAGTTTCCTCGACTGTTATTCAGGACATTATTCGTGGCGAGATCGGCTTTGATAACCTGCTGATCAGTGATGATCTGTCCATGGAGGCGCTCGGTGGCTCCATTGCCAGTCGGACGCATGAATGTCTGCGTGCCGGGTGTGATATTGCGCTTCATTGCAATGGCAAACGCACCGAGATGGAAGAAGTGGTGTCAATGGCACCGCTTTTGACCGGTACGTCCTTGAAGCGTGCACAGAGCTTTACCAATCAAATAGCCACGTTCAAACACGACGCGCCAAGCAGCACCCAGATTACTGATTGGCAGGCCCGGCTTGCCGATCTTCTGGCACCGGTTTGGTCCGCAGGAGATGATCAGAAGTGAATGACACCATTGACCTGATCGTTTCGGCGACAACCTGGATCATTCCGGTTTTGCTGGCCGTGACGTTGCACGAGGCAGCACACGGTTTTGCTGCCAAGCTGTTTGGTGATGACACGGCACAACGCATGGGGCGGCTAAGCCTGAACCCGATCCGCCATATTGATCCGGTTGGCACCATCCTTATCCCGGGTTTGCTTTTGATAACAGCCGCACCGTTCCTGTTTGGCTATGCCAAGCCGGTGCCCGTGGCGTTTCACCGCCTGCATCCGCAGCGCTTGGGCGTCATCGGCGTTGCGATTGCAGGTCCGGCGACCAACGTGGCACTCGCCATTGTGTCAATCCTGCTTCTGGTGTGGCTGCCAAGCTTCTCGCCAGCGGTAAATGACTGGCTTGCGACCATGCTTAATCAGTCACTTTGGCTGAATTGCATTCTGGCGGTGTTTAACATGTTGCCGATCCCGCCACTTGACGGTGGCCGGGTTCTGACCGCAATTTCACCGATGCCGATTGCACGGGTCTTGGCGCGTATGGAAAAAACCGGCATGATCATATTGATCGGATTGGTCTTTCTGTTGCCCTATGTCACGACGCAACTTGGTATAGACCTGCCGGTGTTCCAGTGGTTGGTGCTTGAACCGGCCAATGCACTGGTCAGGCTTCTGGCAGATATCTTTGCCTGAACGCCGACAGACGCGGGGGATAGTCGGGGATAGATGGCAGACCAGTTCGAATTCGAAATTCCAGATGATGTGTTTGACAAGAAGCCGGTCGATGAAGAACCGAGCCTTGCAGAACGCCTGATTCTTGATCTGGACGGGTTCGAGGGGCCGCTTGATGTATTGCTTGAACTGGCACGCGACCAAAAGGTCGATATCATCAAGATTTCCATTCTCGATCTTGCCGAACAATACCTTGAATTCATCAATACCGCACAGGGTTTGCGTCTTGAACTGGCGGCGGATTATCTGGTGATGGCAGCCTGGCTTGCCTACCTGAAATCACGCCTGCTGCTTCCAAAACAGGAAAGTGACGAGGAAGAACTCAGTGCCGAGGAAATGGCAGAACTTCTTGCCTTCCAGCTGAAGCGCCTTGAGGCGATGAAAGCGGCCGGTGAGAAACTTCTGGAACGCCCCAACTTGGGACGTGATTTCTTTGGTCGCGGCGATCCTGAGGAAGTCCGGGTTACAACGGCGTCTGTCTATGATGCATCGCTTTATGACCTGCTGAAGGCTTATGCGCGGATCATGCTGACATCGGAAAGCAAAACGCTTGAGATCGAGGCATTTGATCTTTACGCCATGGATGATGCCATCCAACGATTGCGCGATTTGTTTGGCCGCCGCGTGGTGCCGACATGGACAAGGCTGCTTGAATTCATGCCGCGCGGACTTGGAACGCCGCTTAAGGCGCGCTCCGCATTGGCGGCACACTTTGTTGCCAGTCTTGAAATGTGCCGCGATGGTGAATTGGAAATCTTACAAGAAGAGACCTTTGGGCCGATTCTGCTGCGATCACCGCAGACTGTGCGGGAAGGGGATCTACCGCGCAATTATGACTACGACGCAGACACGTTTAAGAAATAAGTTGGGCAGGGGCACTCAATGAGCGAAGAAACGCAGCTTGAAATCGAAGGCGTCGAATCCGGTCCGGACATTGACTTTCAACATATTCGCATTGTTGAGGCCGTTTTGTTTGCCTCTGCCGAACCGGTCAGTGAACGGGTGATCGCTGCACGCTTGCCCGAGGGCACTGATGTCAGCACCATCATGCACGCGCTTGCCGAGACTTATGAGCCGCGTGGTGTGAACCTTAAACAGATTGGAGACAAGTGGGCATTTCGTACCGCCATGGACCTGGCCGGGGACCTTCATATCGAGGTCGAAAAGGCCAAGAAACTGACGCGTGCGACATTGGAAACCCTTGCCATCATTGCCTATCACGAGCCGGTCACAAGATCCGAGATTGAGGAAATTCGTGGTGTTGCGCTATCGAAGGGGACACTTGATATCCTGCTTGAATCCAAATGGATCCGTCCGCGTGGGCGCAAACGGGTGCCGGGTCGCCCGGTTCTCTGGGCAACAACAGATAACTTCCTTGATCACTTTGGGCTTGAAAGCCGCGATGATCTGCCGGGGTTGGCGGATCTGAAAGCTGCAGGGCTGCTTGATAGTCGACCGGGTATGGGCCGTTATGGTGCAAGTTCGGATGATGAGGCGTTGCCGGATCTGATCGATGATGGTGAGGTCACCGATTCTGTCGTCGAAGAGGCCCTGACGACCCGCAATCTCGACGATCTGGATGAAACCATCTATTCAGACAATCCGAACCTGTATGACGATGATGAAAAGCTGCCGGGCAGGGCAAGCGAAAGCGACGCTGAGGACTTCGAGGACGATGAAGACGCCCCAATGACCGATCACGATCCTGAAACCAATTGATCCATCTTCTTGCATCACACGGGCGCTGACCTTAAGTTCCACGAAAGATTTCGCAAATCATTTGCACCTGCGGGTGCCAGATCCCTGTTGTAAGAAGAGTTTTCGATGACCGACGGCCTGAAGATGTCGCATGTTTCTCACCTTTTCGGCGAGAACCGCGTTTTGCGCGATATCAGCTTTGATGTCGCCCCCGGCGAGTTGGTGTGTCTGCTTGGCCCGTCGGGCTGTGGCAAGACCACAGCACTTCGCCTGGCGGCAGGCCTTGAAAAGCTTCAGGTTGGTGAGATTTCCGTCGATGATCAGATCGTCGCCCAGCCGGGTGGCTATGTAGAGCCGGAAAAGCGCGGTGTCGGCATGGTCTTTCAGGATTATGCGCTGTTTCCGCATTTGAATGTGGCGAAGAACATCGGCTTTGGCCTGCGTCATTTCAGCGAAGCGGACCGCATGAGTGCAATCAAGGCGGCACTCGAACAGGTCGGCATGTCCGAATATCTAAATGCATATCCGCACGAACTTTCTGGGGGTCAGCAGCAGCGTATTGCCTTGGCGCGTGCTCTTGCGCCGAAGCCGCGGATCATGCTGCTTGATGAACCTTTTTCCGGCCTTGATGTCGCGCGGCGTGCGGATTTGCGCGATACCACCTTGCACGTTCTGAAGGATGCCGGGATCGCCACTGTGATGGTCACCCACGATCCGCAGGAAGCCATGTATATGGCCGACCGGATCATCATCATGAATGAAGGGCAGATCATGCAGGACGGATCGCCGGAAACACTGTATTTCCGGCCAGAAAACCGTTTCGTTGCCTCATTCTTTGGTGAGGTAAACCGTTTCTCGGGGACAGTTGTGGATGGCAAGGTTGCAACACCGTTTGGTGATGTCGATAGCCAAAGCATCGAAAACGGCACTGAAGTGGAAGTCCTGATCAGGCCAGAAGGGCTACATATTGGCGAAGCACTGAACGGACATGACGTTCTGGCGCATGTCGACGCGGTGCGTGTCCTTGGGGAAGTCAATCTGGTTCACCTGACACTTGAGGCCGGTGCCCACATTCACGCGCGTGTCCCAAGACGCTTTTCACCGATTAATCAGCCATCTGTCGCTATTACGCTTGATCCCGACATGGCCTTCGTGTTTCCTATGACCTGATGCGTCGTCGCGGACCGGGTTTTGGCCTGGTTCAACAGACAGAAAGGCGCACATTAAACAGGTATTTTGCACTGCATGGTTATTAACCAACCGTCGCATTGCACAGTGGGGGGCTTTCTGCCATTATCCGGGCAAGTCGCCGGCAGGCAGAATGGATCTTTGGAGATTTAAGTTATGGGTATTGGCGTTTGGCAAATCGTTCTGATTCTTGCGATTGTCCTGATCATCTTCGGCGCAGGCAAGCTTCCGAAAGTGATGGGTGACATGGGCAAAGGTATCAAGAGCTTCAAAGCGGGCATCAACGAAAAAGAAGAAGATGCAGGCGCTTCGGCCAAGACCATCGAAAACACGACCTCTGCTTCGGTTTCATCCGAGAGCAAGGACAATGAAAAGGATTCTGTGAAATCCTGATCGTCTGTCGGATTTCCTTCAGATAGGCGTGTCATATGTTTGATATCGGCTGGACCGAAATGGCTCTTGTGGCCGTCGTCGCACTGTTTGTCGTCGGCCCCAAAGAGTTACCGCATCTGCTGTACAAATTGGCGGGCTACTGGAAAAAAGTGCGCGGTATGGCGCGTGAATTCCAGAGCGGAATTGATGACATCATCCGTGAAGCGGAACTTGATGATCTGCGCAAGCAGGTCAACAGTTCGCATAGCAATCCGACCGATTTTCTGGAAAACAAAATCTCAAGTCCCAAAAGCGACGGCAAAAAGACCGAGTCCAAGCCGAAAGCAGAGAAACCGGCCGAAAAGGCTGAAACTCCTGCTGCAAAATCGGCAACGACAACGGGTACGCCCGCAGATGACAGCAAGAAAAAAGATCAGCCGGAGAGCCAGGCGTGAACATGCAATCGCATGACAAACAGATGCCGATCATGGAGCATCTGATCGAGCTGAGAAACCGCCTGACTTGGGCGGTTCTTGCTTTGTTTATTACCTTTGGTGTCTGCTATTACTTCGTCGAGGATATCTACGGTTTCCTCGTCCAGCCGCTTGCAGAAATCATGGGGCCTGACAGGCGCATGATTTATACAGCCTTGACCGAAGTGTTCTTCACTTACGTCAAGGTTTCGTTCTTTGCGGCCTGTTTTGTCTCTGCACCAGTATTCCTCGGACAGTTTTGGGCGTTTGTCGCGCCGGGTCTTTATAAGAACGAACGTTCGGCATTCATGCCGTTCATCTTTGCGACCCCGATCCTGTTCCTGATGGGCGGTGCGCTGGTCTATTACCTGATCATGCCGCTGGCCTGGAAGTTCTTCCTCAGTTTCGAACAGGCGGGTGGCGGGTCAAACCTTGCGATCCAGCTTGAAGCCAAGGTGGGTGAATACCTGTCGCTGGTCATGAAGCTGATCTTTGCGTTCGGGCTTTGCTTCCAGCTGCCGGTGCTGCTGACGTTGATGGCGCGTGCCGGCATCGTCACCGCGGATGGCCTCGCACGTCGCCGGAAATACGCAATCGTCATTGCATTTGGGTTTGCCGCCGTTCTGACCCCGCCGGATCTGATTTCTCAGATCGGGTTGGGCATTCCGATTATCATTCTTTATGAAATCTCGATCATCATGGCGCGCATTTCCGAGCGCAAGCGTGCGAAAGCCGCCGCGGACGATGACGCGGATGAGGATGACGAGACGGACTCAGATGATGATGACGGAGAGGCAGAGGCCGGAACCGCAGTCGCAACGGCGCAAGACGGTGTCGACGCACAAGGTGAGGCGGCTGCATCCTATGATGACGGTCAGACTTCCTTGACCCGATCCTCTGATGACGAGGGGGATGCGCCCAAGCTGTCCGGACCGTCGAACAATGATGACGGCGAGGATGATTTCAACAACGCCCGTTGATTGAAATCCCCCGCCTAAACCGTCCGATTTGACGGGGTGGACCTTGTGTCCACCCCATCGTATAAAGCCACAAACAGATAGACTGACAGGGTGCTCTTCGATGCACGACATTAAATGGATTCGGGACAATCCCGAGGCTTTTGACGCAGCAATGACTGCGCGCAAACAGGACGTTACCGCAAAGCGTCTGATCGATATCGACGTTGAACGCCGCAAACTGATGACTGAACATCAGGAAATGCTGGCCCGCCGCAAGACGATCTCAGGTGAAATCGGCAAATTGCGCAAGAATGGCGAGAATGCCGACGACCTGATGGCCGAAATGGGCACGCTCAAGGACAAGATCAAGGAAGCCGAAGACGGTCAGGCATCCCTGAACGACCAGCTTGATCTTTTGCTGTCGTCTTTCCCGAACATTCTTGATCCCGAAGTCCCGGTTGGCGAAGACGAAAACGACAATGTCGAAGTCAATCGTTGGGGCACGCCGGGTGAGTTTGATTTCCAGCCGCTCGAACATTTCGAGATCGGTGAGAAACTTGGCATGATGGATTTCGAAACCGCAGCCAAACTGTCTGGTTCGCGGTTCGTCATTCTGCGTGGCGGTCTGGCCAAGCTTGAACGTGCGCTTGCACAGTTCATGCTGGATCTGCACACAGGCGAACATGGTTACCAGGAAACCATCACGCCGATGCTGGTCCGCGATGATGCCATGTTTGGTACCGGCCAGTTGCCGAAATTCGCCGAGGATTCGTTTAAAACCACCAATGATTACTGGTTGATCCCGACGTCAGAAGTAACCCTGACCAATCAGGTTGCCGGTGACATTATCGATCAGGCAAAACTGCCGCTGCGCTATACAGCACTGACCCAGTGCTTCCGCTCCGAAGCCGGTTCGGCAGGGCGTGATACGCGCGGCATGATCCGCCAGCACCAGTTTTCCAAGGTGGAAATGGTTTCGGTGGTCGAAGCAGAGAAATCTGACGAGGAACTGACCCGCAAGACGCGCTGTGCCGAAACAGTCCTTGAACGTCTTGGTCTGCCGTATCGCACGGTTATTCTTTGCACCGGTGACATTGGGTTCTCGGCGGCAAAAACCTATGACATAGAAGTCTGGTTGCCGGGACAGGGCAAGTACCGCGAAATCTCGTCTTGCTCAAACACACGCGATTTCCAGGCGCGTCGCATGAATGCACGTTATCGTGCTGCCGGTGACAAAAAGACCCAGTTTGTTCACACCCTGAACGGGTCTGGCCTTGCCGTTGGTCGTTGCCTGATTGCCGTTATGGAAAACTATCAGCAGGCGGATGGCTCGATCCGTGTTCCTGATGCGCTCAAACCCTATATGGGCGGGTTAGAGGTAATCTCGGCGGGCTAGGACGATACTGACATGATGGATCTCACCAAAGCGCGCATCCTGATCAGTAATGATGATGGCATTGACGCGCCCGGGATCAAGATATTGGAACAGCTCGCACGCGAGTTTTCCGATGATGTGTGGGTGATTGCACCGTCGATGGAACAAAGCGGGGCGGGGCATTCCCTGACCCTGCGCCGTCCATTGCGTATTCATAAACGCGATGAACGGCACTTCGCTGTGGACGGTACGCCAACCGATTGCATTCTGCTTGGCTTGCAGCAGGTTATGCGCGACAACCCGCCAGATATCGTGCTTTCGGGGATCAACCGGGGTGGAAACCTTGGCGAAGACGTGACCTATTCAGGGACGGTTGCCGCCGCCATGGAGGCAACATTGCTTAATGTGCCTGCGGTCGCGTTTTCACAGTATTTCTCTGGTGACATGATTGACTGGACGATTGCCGAGAAATACCTCAAGGATGTTCTGGCAACTTTGGTCACGACAACTTGGCCCAAAGGCGTTCTGATCAATGTCAATTTCCCGGATCACGAAGCCAATGGCGGTGCTGAGATAAAGATCTCGAGGCAAGGGCAGCGCAAGATCGGTGATCACATCGCCGAACGCCTTGATCCGCGCGGTGAGCCCTATTACTGGATCGGGGCTATTCAGTCTGAACTGCCTGAAGACAAAAAGTCTGATCTGCGCGTGATCGAGCAGGGCAATGTTTCTGTCACCCCGATCAGCCTTGATTTTACCCACTACGATACGTTTGAAAAACTGACGAAGGCCTTTCCGTGAACGAGCCGGTGATTACGCGCGAAACCGCCATAGCCAACCTGTTGCAGATCCTTCGTGATGATGGCATTCACGATGAAGCCGTGTTGTCTGCACTGGCCGACATCCCGCGTGAGATTTTTGTCGCCGATCCTTTCGTCAGCAGGGCTTGGGAAAACGTCGCATTGCCCATCAGCAAGGGCCAAACGATTTCACAGCCCTATATCGTGGCCCTGATGACACAGGCGCTTGAGCTTAATGATCGCATGAAGGTGCTGGAAGTCGGCACCGGTTCTGGTTATCAGGCAGCGATTCTGGCCAAGCTCGCCCGGCGGGTTTATACCCTTGAGCGTCACAAACCGCTCCTGCGCGAGGCCGAGGACAAGTTTCGCGAATTGGGCCTGCACACCATTTCGACATTGCATGCCGATGGCGGACTTGGGTGGAAAGCACAGGCACCGTTTGATCGCATTATTGTCACGGCTGCGGCACAAGACGTTCCGCCGGTGCTTGTCGATCAGCTTGCAGTTGGTGGCATCATGGTCGTGCCGGTGGGGGAAGTATCCCACACACAGCTTTTGTTGCGTGTCTTGCGTACGCCCAGTGGTGTCGATGTTACCGAACTGATGCCAGTCCGGTTCGTTCCCATGCTTCCGGGCACCGAGGAATTCTGACACCTGTCAGGCCATTTAAATCCATCCTGAGCGCCTTGATGCTTACTGATTGTTAACCGCTAGTCGGAGACAATCAGAAACATGATGGAAAATTGTGTCAAAAGCGCTGTTTATCACGGAAAACGCCTGTTGCTTGTCTGTGCAGCAAGTGCGGCGCTTGGCGGCTGTTTGCTCAATTCCGTGCCGGTGCCGGTGGTTTATGGCGATGGGGCGAGCGACAGCCCCTATAGCATGCCAAAGCTCAAGAACGGGGAACGGGTCATCACGGTCGAGCCGGGCGACACAGTTTCGCAGCTTGCCGTGCGCTATCACATGGACTTTATGCAGTTCACCCGCCGCAATGACCTTCGCGAACCGTATGTGATCTACCCGGGGCAGCGCCTTGTCCTGCCGCCGTGGACACCCAATTACGACAGCCTGCCACCAGACACAGCGGTTGCGTCCAGATCGAGCACGCCGACCAAGACCGTCACGATTGGCGGCAAGCGTCAGGTGGTAAGTGTTCCGGCGAAATCTACCAGCGCACCAATACAGACTGCGCGGCCTACGGCGACGGTCGCACGCGTTTCACCACGCAATGGCGGAAGCATTCCGACACCCGGACTGAAGCCACAGGACTATGCCGCCGCTGCCGAACGTCAGATGGCCTCCGCCCGCAGCTGGCAGACGGACAGCAAATCGACACCGATTGCCGGGCAGGGCAGCTCTGTGCGTCAGAATGTCACCTTGGCAGATCCATCTGCACGTAAAGGGTTCATCTGGCCGGTTCAGGGCAAGGTTGTTCTGAAATATGGTGCTGGGACCGGTGGGCTGTTTAATGACGGTATCAACATTCAGGCCAATCGCGGTACGCCCATACTTGCCGCCGACAACGGTGTTGTGACCTATGTCGGCAACGAGTTGCGCGGTTTCGGCAACCTGATCCTGATCAAGCATGCCGATAATTTTGTTACTGCCTATGCACACACCGAAAGCCCGCTGGTCGCCCGTGGTGATGTTGTGACGCGTGGTCAAAAGATCTCGACGGTTGGCACGACTGGGGCCGTGACCTTCCCGCAGCTTCACTTCGAAGTCCGCCAGGGTCGCAAATCATCCGACCCGATCAAGTTCCTGCCAAGCGTGATGGTGTCGCGCTAACAAAAACACCCGGACAATTGGCACGGGTGTTTTCCGTTCTTGCGCTGTTTCAGTGTTGGCTAATCGATCGATTTGCCAAGTTCGCCAGCGACTTCCTGAATAAACTGCCAGGCAACACGGCCCGAACGGCTGCCGCGTGTAACGGTCCATTCCTTGGCACGTGCATGCAGCTCTTCGGTCGGGATATCGATCCCGAATTCCTTAGCATAGCCTTCGATAATCTCGAAATAGACGTCTTGCGAGATATTGTGGAAGCCAAGCCAAAGACCGAACCTGTCCGATAGGGAGACCTTTTCCTCAACCGCCTCGGACGGGTTGATCGCCGTGGAGCGTTCATTTTCAATCATGTCACGCGCCATCAGGTGGCGGCGGTTTGACGTTGCATAGAAGATCACATTCTTTGGACGGCCTTCAATACCGCCATCAAGGACCGCCTTCAGTGACTTGTAGCTTTCATCATGCATGTCAAATGACAGGTCATCGCAGAACAAAATCGTGCGGCGACCGCCTTCTTGCAGGATGTGCAAAAGGTTGGGCAGGGTCGGAATATCTTCACGATGAATTTCGACCAGTGCCAGCGATGCTGGGCTTTCGGCATTGATCTTGGCATGCATCGCCTTGACGATGGAGCTTTTACCGGTTCCACGCGCACCCCAAAGCAATGCGTTGTTAGCCGGCAGGCCATCGGCAAAGCGCTTGGTGTTGTTATACAGGATTTCCTTTTGCTGCCCGATACCCTGAAGAAGCCCGATATCGACCCGGTTCACGTTCCGAACCGGTTGCAAGTAGCTTGTTCGTGCCTGCCAGACAAAGGCATCGGCAGCGCTGAGATCATTTTTGGCGCGCGCAGGAGGTGCCATGCGTTCAAGTGCTGTGGCAATTCGTTCGAGTGTGGGCAAAAGTTTATCGAAATCGCTACTCATCGGGGCCTCTTGGGTGTTTCTTTTTTCCGGTGACGTTTTTTGTTGGCCGGAAAGCTAGCACATTAGGATGCCAATGGAAGTGTTTGTTCTAAGGGCCTTCGTGCAACACAAGGTGAACAAAAGCACACAAGTACCGATTTTACCGCTTTGAAACCGGTTCTCCCTTGCTTTGGCGTAACACCCCGTTATATTCCGGCAGTTGATATTTTTTGTTCTGAGGAATTAGGAGTTCCTAATGTTTATTTCGACGGCTTACGCTCAGGCCGCTGGTGGTGCAGATGGTGCTGGTGCACTGATGCAGTTTGCGCCGCTGATCCTGATTTTTGTTGTTTTCTATTTCCTGCTTATTCGTCCTCAGCAGAAAAAGCAGAAAGAACATAAGGCAATGCTTGAGGCGATCCGTCGTGGCGACAAGATCGTCACCGCCGGTGGCCTGATTGGTACCGTTGCCAAGGTTGTTGGCGACGATGAACTGTCGGTCGAGATCGCGGAAGGTGTGAAAGTCAAAGTCGCACGTGGCATGGTTTCAACGGTTCTTTCAAAAACCGAACCGGCCAAAGGCGATGCCAAAGACGAAAAAGAAGAAAAAGCAGAAGAGACCAAGAAAGACTAATCTCTTCGTATCAAGTGAGGCGGGGCAGTTGGCTCCGCCTTCTTGCATTTTGCCGGTGGCCTGAAGCGGTACCAAATACCCGTTGTTCCAAGAACCTTGGAACCAGACCAAGGTTGACCCTGACAGATCCGGTCACAAACACATGCTTTATTTTACCAAATGGAAAGCAGCACTGGTCCTTCTGGTGTGTGCTTTGGGCGTAATCTACGCTGCGCCAAACTTCTTGCCGTCGGGCACTCTGGCGACTGAGTCCAGTTACCTGCCGGGCAAGCAGATCAATCTCGGCCTCGATCTTCGTGGCGGCTCGCACATGCTGCTTGAAGTCGACACCGACAGCGTCCTGCGCGAACGTTATGACGCGCTTGCCGATGCGATCCGCACTGAACTGCGTCAGGAACAAATCCGTAACCGTCCGCGTGAAGCCACGGCCAACGGTGCCGAGATTACCATTCTGCGGGCCGATGACGTTGAAAAAGCGCGTGAAATCGCGCGCACCGCGGAACCGAATACCGAACTGAGCGGCGAGGGGAACAACATCGTTGTGACCTATAACGAAGTCGCTTATCGCGAACTGATTGACCGTGCAATTGCACAGTCGCTGGAAGTTGTCCGTCGTCGTGTTGACGAACTGGGCACCACCGAGCCATCCATCCAGCGCCAGGGCGAAAACCGCATCGTTGTTCAGGTGCCAGGTCTTGATGATCCGTCGCGCCTGCGGGACATCCTGGGCCGTACGGCAAAGATGAACTTCCATCTTGTGAATAACGAAAAAACGGCCGCCGATGCACGTGCAACCGGCCTTCCGCCGGGAACCATGATCCTGCCCTCAGCAGATGAAGGCGATGGTATCCGTGAATATCTGATTGATCGTCGTATCGTTGTCTCAGGTGACAACCTTGTCGACTCTCAGCCGACCTTCAGTGACGGTCGCCCGGTTGTTTCCTTCCGCTTTGATGCGGCAGGCGGTGCGCGATTTGGCGATATCACCAGCAAAAATGCCGGTCGCGGTCTTGCCATCGTTCTTGATGGTGAAGTGATTTCCGCACCACGTATCAACGAACCGATCCTTGGCGGTAATGGTATCATTACCGGCCAGTTCAGCGTTCAGGAAGCCAACGACCTTTCCCTGCTTCTTCGTGCTGGTGCATTGCCTGCACCGATGCAGATCCTTGAAGAACGCTCGGTCGGTCCGGGCCTTGGTCAGGATTCGGTCGAGGCCGGCGAATTTGCTGCCGTGCTTGGTCTGGTGTTTGTCATTGCCTTCATGGTGATCAGCTATGGCCGGTTTGGTGTCTACGCCGACATCGCGCTTATGATGAACCTGATCCTTGTTCTGGCGGTGATGTCGGTTCTTCAGGCGACCCTGACCCTGCCTGGGATTGCGGGTATCGTTCTGACTGTCGGTATGGCGGTTGATGCCAACGTGCTGATTTTTGAACGTATCCGCGAGGAACGCCGCAACGGCCGTACAATCATCAATGCGATTGATGCCGGTTATCGTAGCGCCATGTCGACCATTCTTGATGCCAACATCACGACGCTGATAGCAGCCCTTGTGCTGTTTAGCTTCGGGTCTGGTCCGATCAAGGGCTTTGCCGTGACACTGGCCATCGGCATTATAACCTCAATGTTCTCGGCGATCTGGCTGACCCGACTGCTGATTGCAGCATGGGTAAAACGCAGCCGTCCGACCGAGTTGGTCATTTAAGGAAGGGAACAGGGAAGATATGAAACCTTTACATCTTATCCCGGATGACGTGAATATCCCGTTCCTTAAATTCCGGAAGATATTCTATATCGCGTCTTTGCTGATGGTGCTGGCCTCGGTCGGTATGTTCTTCACCAAGGGCCTTAACTTCGGGATCGATTTCCGGGGCGGCATTCTGGTCGAAATCAAGACCAACGGCCCGGCCGATATCAATGCACTGCGTGACAATCTTGGCAGCCTCGGCCTTGGCGATGTTTCGATTCAGGAATTCGGCGAGCCGGATGATGTCCTGATCCAGTTGCAGCGCCAGGATGGTGATGAAGAAGCCCAGATGGCGGCCCTTGCGGCTGTCACCAACGCACTTGGCGATGACGTCACCATTCGCCGAAGCGAACTTGTCGGTCCGAAAGTCGGTGGCGAGCTTAAGGAAGCCGGGTTCTATTCCGTCGTGATCTCGTTGTTCCTGATCATGGTCTATATCTGGGTTCGGTTCGAATGGCAGTTCGCTGTCGCGTCGGTTGTAGCCTTGCTGCATGACGTCTTGATCACCATCGGTTTCTTTGTGATTACCGGAGTTCAGTTCGATCTGGCGACCTTGGCAGCGGTTCTGACGGTGGCCGGTTATTCGATCAACGATACGGTTGTTGTGTTTGACCGTATCCGCGAATATCTGCGCAAGTTCCGCAAGATGGAAATCCCGGATTTGCTGGACCTGTCGATCAACTCGACGCTTTCACGCACGACTATGACGTCGTTTACGACGTTGCTGGCACTCATTGCCTTGTTCGTGTTTGGCGGCGAAGCAATCCGTGGTTTCACCATGGCTTTGATCTTTGGCATCGTGATCGGGACCTATTCCTCGATCTGTGTCGCGTCGCCGTTGCTGATTGTCCTGCGCCTCAAACGTAAAATTCCCGAGGCAGAAGAAGGTCAGGAAGCTGGCGCCTGATCCACCGGGTTGGATTTATAGACATTTACACTATGGCCGGGTTTGTGAGAAAACAGACCCGGCCATTTCTTTGCGGGATTTGATCGTTTGCGGTCTTTCGTTTCCGTCCGTAGATAGCCGATAAAAAGTCCATTAAAAACTGGCTGCAACCGATGAAACCCCATATCGCATCGACTCCCGAACATCGCGCAAATCTGATCGGCAGCATCTGGATGATGGCTGCGATGGTGGCGTTTTCCTTTGAGGATGCGTTTGTTAAGGCTGTCTCAGAATCCCATGCTGTCGGTCAGGTCCTGATTGTATTTGGTGTCGGTGGGGCGATCCTGTTTGCAGTTGTCGCGAGGATCAACAAACAGCCCTTGCTTAATCCTGATGTGCTGTCGCGTGCGATGGGCATACGGATCGTTTTTGAAGTTATTGGCCGGTTGTTTTATGTCCTCGCATTGGCTCTGACCCCGCTTTCATCGACGACCGCAATTCTTCAGGCAACGCCGATTATTGTTGTTCTTGGAGCCGCCGTCCTGTTTGGCGAAAAGGTGGGCTGGAGAAGATGGACGGCAATCATCGTCGGATTGATTGGCGTTTTGATTATTTTGCGTCCGACTGCTGACAGCTTTTCTGCGTTATCCCTGCTTGCCGTGATTGGCACGATTGGCTTTGCCGGACGTGATCTTGCCAGCCGTGCCGCGCCGGTATCACTAAGTACGTCCATCCTGGGGTTCTACGGCTTTGTGGCCATTATCCTGGCTGGTATCGTGTTTTCATTGTGGGATGGAAAAGCGTTCACGTGGATGAACACGCAAAGCGTTTTGTATTTCGTTGGCGCAATCCTGATGGGGGCGTTTGCCTACGCCACCTTAATGAAAGCGATGCGCAGTGGCGATGTTTCCGCAGTTACGCCATTTAGGTACACCCGCTTGTTGTTTGGTATTGCATTGGGCATGATCCTGTTTGGCGAAGAACCGGACATGCTGATGATGATCGGTTGCGGTATCGTCGTTTTGTCCGGATTGTTCATTCTTTGGCGCAGAAAAATTACCGAAGAGCACCTCGACACTCCGTGAAATCCAGACTAAGTCCAATTCAGATTAATCGAACAACCGCAAATGGGGCCAGCATGTCTCTTGAAGTAAGTACCTTGGTCGCCGAAGGCAGTAAAATGGTCACCAGCTATGGCGACGGCATTTTTCGATTTGGCGAAGAAACGGTTACGGGATCGATCCTGCTGTTTCCTGAAGCCGTCTATTCATGGAGCGTTACGACAAAGGACGACATCACGCCGGACTCTTTTTCCCGGGTGATCGAAAGGGCCGACGAAATCGAGATCCTGTTGCTTGGCATGGGGACACGTCTTACACCTGTCCCGCTCGAGTGGCGCCAGGCGCTTAAACCGCACGGTATTGTCATCGAGCCAATGGATACCGGTGCCGCTTGCCGGACCTACAATGTGCTGGTATCCGAGGCACGTCGCGTCGCCGCGGCGATGATTGCTGTCTGACGATTAAGCAAAGAACTTTTGAAGTTCATGGCGGATATCAAGCACGCTTGAAAAAAGTGCCGCCGGTCCCGGGGCCTGATCAATCGGGAAGACATCCCCACACAGAAATACGTTTTTCCATGGTGCTCGCAGTTGCTGTCGGCTGGCAGCCATTCCCGGCGTCATTTCAGGAAACGGAGCTTCGGCGTTGATGAACAAGTGGTTGGGATGCAGTGCATTGTCCGCATTGTCCGATCGCGTCTGTAAATCAAGATTAAGGTACTGGTCGCAGAGCCAAACACAACGTTGCCAGACAAGCTGTGCAAATTGATCGGCGTTCTGGGTATCTTGCAGCTGCAAGCTGCTGTTCAGGCTTACCTGAAGATGACGACGATTGCAGTAGATCGCACGCACGATATCATCACTGACCAACAGGGCTTGTGGTTCCGCAAATGGTTTGCGCATTTCAAACGTCATGCAGCGCCGATGCGCAGGTGCGGGAGATATCCCGATATCGGGCACCGCATCGCATAATGGTTTGGGGTGCAGGGCCAGAACCACGGCATCATCAGGGTTAAGGACAATCTGACTGTCATCTTCGAACAGCAAATCGGTCGCGTAGTCCGAGGTACTGTCAATATCGCCAAGTTTCGTTCGACTTTTGATTGTCCCGCCCGCAGCAAGGAACCGTTCACGCAGGGCAGGCAGGGCAATATCGTTAAGGATAATCGGATCAATTGCCGCAAACACCGGTTCATGATGGCGCGCCAGAATCCCGCGCAACCTTGGCACCAGAACCCTTGCCAACAGGGACTTTGAACATCGGTGGGCAGGCATGGAAAACAGAACTTCAGCCAGAACAGTAAGCGCATCACGATGATAGGTGCCGGGCTGATGGGCTTTGTCGTCAGAGTCAAATGCACCTGATGAGAACGCGCTGTCGAGCCGGTTTTCTTCACTGGCAGATCGTTGCTGCCAAAGTGTCAATGCGGTATAGGCACGTGCCGCAATGCTTATCCGCCGGGAAATCAGTGCCCGCGATATACCCTGATCAAGCGACACAATAGCGGGTTTGCGACGCCCGCGTTTCAATCCCATCACACAATGGGCCGGTCTGATCAGTTTCGCGGGGATTTCCGGGTAGCCCGCAAAGAAATCGGCAACAAGCCCCGACGGATCATAAAATATCTCTGGCTCTGCTGTTTTGTGGCTTTCAGGTGCAGTGTGCATGCCCCGCGTCCAGCGGCTTTCAAATGGCTCGGCTTCGTCATACAGCGTCACATCAAAGCCGTCCTCGGCCATGCAGGTGGCAAGTGCCGAACCGGCCAGACCGCCGCCGATAATGTGTAAGCTTCCGGACGCAAATGATGCCATATGCCTGAGCCAATTTAGTTGTTATACAGAGGCCAGAGAACGATGTGCTACATAGTCGTACCAAGTCAGAAGTCATAATAACCTTAACATCAGAACAGCTTACAAGCCATGTATGAAATCACCACCGAACTGGACAACCTGAACGAAGAGGTGATCGGCCACATGAATTCGTGGGTCGATATGCTTGGCGGCGGGGAGATCGGAAGGCTTGTCGGTGCTGCCTTGGTGCTGCTTGTTTTCTTTATCTTCAAGCGGGTTCTGGTGCGTGGTGCGCTTGCTATCTTGCGTCGGATTGCACAGCAGCGCTCAGAAAGCATGATGGGTAATGTGCTTGATGCCTTTGCCTTGCCTTTGCAGGCTTTGTTCATGCTGCTTGGCGTTTATTTTGCAACCGAGGTGCTGACACTCCCCGAAGAAATTGATGCCTTTGCTGTTGAGGCTATTTCAGTCGCCGCCGGTTTCTGTGTCTTTTGGGCGCTGTTTCGGGCCGTCGAGCCGTTGGGGGTATCGTTAAATCGGCTGGTCGGCCGGTTTGGTGCCGGGCTTGGCGATGATCTGCGGCAGTTCTTCATTCGCGGGGTAAAGACCCTGATCGTCGTTATTGGCGGCGTTATCATTCTGGAAAACTGGGGTATTGATGTTTCAGCGTTCCTGGGTGGTCTTGGTCTTGCCGGGATGGCGGTTGCGTTGGCGGCAAAGGATTCCGTGGCCAATATCTTTGGCGGCCTGACGATTTTCGCCGACAACCTGTATAAGCGCGGCGACTGGATCGAAACACCGCACTTCGAAGGAACGGTTGAGGTTGTGGGCCTGCGGGCGACCAAGGTACGTACCTTTGCCAAGGCATTGGTCACAATGCCAAATGCCCAGATCGTTGATTCGCCTGTGATCAACTGGTCGCGCATGACCCATCGTCGGATCAAGATGGTGATTGGTCTGGAATACCGAACGACCGCCAAACAAATGGAAGCCATTGTCGACAAGCTGCGCGATTTTCTGAAAAACGATGAAGACGTTGCACAGACCGATGTCGCCCAAATGGTACATTTGTCCGACTTTGGTGCCAGTTCGATCAATATTGATCTTTATTACTTCACCAAAACCACTGACTGGGTGACGTGGCGCGATATTCGCAATCGTCATATCATTGCTTTCAAACGTATTGTCGAGGAAGAGGACGCTGCTTTCGCATTCCCGTCGCAATCGCTATATGTCGAAAGCATGCCGGAAATCATCAACAGCCCAAAAGACGATCAACGTTCAGAACGTAAGATCGGATAGGATAAATGCCCGATACGCCAAAGCTTTCCCACTGTGCCGACTATGTCAGGCGCCATGACCGGGACCGTTTCCTGTGTACGCTGTTTGCGGCACCGGAAAAACGTGAATCGCTGTTCACCCTGTACGCCTTTAATCAGGAAGTTTCCAAAACGCGCGAGATGGTCAGTGAAGTCATGCTGGGCCATATCCGCTTGCAATGGTGGCGTGACACCCTGACCGAATTGGGCGAGGGGCAGGTGCGCAAACACGAAGTTGTCGAGCCACTGGCTGATCTGATCAACGACGGGCATCTTGCGGTTGCCGACCTTGAGGCGATTGTTGCCGCGCGCGAGTTTGATCTTGAAGACCGCCAACCTGTCACCCAGCAGGAACTTGATCGCTATATTGATCAAACGTCCGGACAGATCAGTGTTCTGGCGTCAAGGCTGCTTGGGGCAGGTGGTGATGATGCAGACCATGCCGCACGGCTTGCCGGCAATGCGTATGGCCTGGTCGGCATCATGCGCGCCATCGTGTTCCATGGCCGATCAAAACGCCTTTATCTGCCCAAGGATCGGATGGAACATCACGAAGTCGCGCAAGGCGACGTTTTCGAGTTCCGCAAAAAGCAGGAAATCCGCGAGTTCATTCGCGAACTGGCCGAATTGGCGCGTGCCCGCATTGCCGAGGCCCGCAAACATCGCAGCGCCTTGCCAAAACAGGCCCACGCCGCGGCATTGCCGGTTGTTCTAGCCGACGGGTACCTCCGCAAGCTTGCCAAGGCCGGATATGATCCGTTTTCCGCAGAATTCGGTTTGGCGCGACCGGCCAGTCTGCGGTTGACCCTTAACGGGATGCTCAAGAGATATTGATCCGATATCGCTTGTCACATGACCATTGTATAAATATCTCTTAGAGTGAGAACAAAGGTCAGGACAGCACTGAACTGTACGTGGTAGCGTTGGTAACCCTTTGATATCTGGCGCAAGATGCGGGCATGCCCGACATGAGGACCAAGATGGCACATTTGATAAAAAAGACCCGGAAACGGTGGTTTAGCGGCCTGATGTTTGTCGGGCTGCTGTGCCTGTCTGTCATGACTGTTTCACAGGCCCGTGCCGCAAGCATTGAGCCGTTCGTGGGTTCCTATCACGGCACGACCATCGAACATGCCGAGAACGAGCTGCAAGCCCGTGATCTTGATGTGGTCATCAAGGAGACCGAACGCGGCTTTATCGTCGATTGGTCAACGGTCATCCACAAGCCAGACGGACGTGAAAAAACCGTCTCACTGGATGTCGAGTTTTACGCAACTGAGCGTGCTGACATCTATGGCAGCGCCATGCGTTCGGGGCTGTTCGGGAAACGTATTCCCAATGACCCGCTCAAAGGCGAACCATTTTTCTGGGCACGGATTGTGGACAAGACCCTGACCATTCACGCGCTTTATATCAATGATGAAGGCGGGTATGAAATGCAGGTCTACAAGCGCACGCTCGACGATGACGGCAATCTTGATCTGATCTTTCGCCGGTTCCGCGACGGGGAACAAATTCGCGATGTTACGGGCAAGCTGACGCGCCAACCTGATCGCTATTGATCGCGCGCCTGTCAGGTCAAAGAAAAAAGCCGCATCACTTTCGATGCGGCTTTTGATTTTTCAGGCTGCGTTCACGGTGCTGAGCCACTCATCAAACAGCGGAATGGCACGATCGCTATAAAGCTTTTTGCGGTCACGGCCCTTGACCCGTTTCTTGAGATCAAGATCCGGGAACAGACCGAAATTCACATTCATCGGCTGGAAGGTGCTTTCATCGGCACCGCCGGTGATGTGGTTCAATAGGGCCCCCATGGCGGTTGCAAGCGGCGGGGTCGGGATGGTTTTCCCGGCTTTTTCGGCTGCGGTAAACCGCCCAACCATCAAACCGACGGCTGCACTTTCAACATATCCTTCACAGCCTGTAATCTGACCGGCAAAACGCAGATCAGGACGTGATTTAAGGCGCAGATTCCCATCCAAAAGTCGTGGCGAGTTCAGGAAGGTGTTGCGGTGAATGCCGCCAAGACGTGCGAATTCGGCATTTTCGAGCCCCGGAATGGTGCGGAAGACTTCAACCTGCGCGCCGTATTTCAGTTTGGTCTGGAAGCCGACCATATTGTAAAGCGTGCCAAGCGCATTGTCCTGACGCAGCTGAACGATTGCGCGCGGCTTTTCTTTCGGATTATGCGGGTTGGTCAGGCCAACCGGTTTCATCGGGCCGTGACGCAGCGTTTCGCGCCCACGTTCGGCCATGACCTCGATCGGAAGGCATCCATCGAAATAGGGGGTGTCTTTTTCCCAGTCCTTGAATTCGGTTTTTTCGCCTTCGATCAGGGCATCAATGAAGCGGTTATACTCCTCTTCATACATCGGGCAGTTGATGTAATCCTTGCCATCGCCCTTGTCGTAACGCGACTGGAACCATGCCTTGTCGAAATCAATACTGTCCTTATAGACAATCGGTGCGATCGCATCAAAGAAGGCAAGGCTTTCCTCGCCGGTTGCCTTGCGAATGGCGTCGGCAAGTGCACCGGATGTCAGCGGGCCGGTCGCAATGATGGTATGTTCCCATTCTTCTGGCGGCAGACCATCAATTTCGCCGCGCTCCATCGTGATCAAAGGATGATTTTCAAGCGCGTTTGTGACGGCCTCGGAAAAACCTTCGCGGTCAACGGCCAGTGCGCCACCGGCGGGTACCTTGTGCTGATCAGCGCACCGCATGATGATCGAACCGGCACGGCGCATTTCATCATGGATCAGGCCGACAGCATTGTATTCCTTGTCATCGGACCGGAATGAATTCGAACAGACCAGCTCAGCACATTTGTCGGTATGGTGTGCATCGGTCGGGCGCGTCGGGCGCATTTCATGCAGGATGACGGGCACACCGGCTTCTGCCAATTGCCAGGCGGCTTCGCTGCCTGCCAGACCGGCGCCAATAATATGAACAGGCTTGACCGTATTCACGTGTGCGAACTCCTTGCCAGAGTGGGTTTTGATAACGTGGCACACACATAGCGGTGCATGGGGGCAGATTTCAAGTCAATTGCGCAGCAGGCAGAGCAAACCTGTTCACATTGTCCTGCATAACCGAAATTTTCACACCACCACATCCCAACCGTCTTACAGGACAGAGCCGTTCTGTCCCGATAACGTGAAGATGGCATTCCATGAGCTACCCGCATCATCCCTATGGCTACGAACCTACCCATTGTCCGGTGATCGGCCTTGTGCCGCGTCGGCGGCACGTCATGGATGCAGAATTTGTCGAAGGCACCAAGGAGCCTGAGAGTAGCGATGGTGACGCACAAAGCGACCAGAAGGAAAGACGTCTTGGATTTCCATTCGGCGGCGCGGGCGAGGGCGCGTTTGGTCCCGCAGATATCGAAGGCATGATTGAATATGTGGTTGCCACCCGTCAGGGATGGCGATCCTCGATGGTGATCCGCTCTTTCCTGCGTTGGTGGCGCGAAGATGATGATGCCGATACCAAGGCAGCACAGGATAGAAAGCAATCAGATGCCATCATCATGCTTCTGGCATTGAACCAGGGCCGAGACGGTTTCGTGCAGGGATATCTAAACGATCTCAAACACGAACAGCTTGATCGGCCCAAGTTGCCAACGGAAAATCCGGTCGAAGTGGCCTTTAACAAAAGCCTGCGTATCGCTGCCCTTGCCTTGGCACTTTCGCCAATTGTCCTTGTCTTTGCGGTCCTGTTTTTTGTGCAGGTCGACAACCTTATCAGCACCGGCAACGGCAAATTGTTTGGTTTCAGCTACGACCTGTTGTTCGTGGTCGGCAGTTTCGGTGCCATCGGTGCCCTGACCAGCATGATGATGCGCCTTGGCAAGGATGTGCCGTGGGGGGAAATGGAACCGGCTTCGGTGTTCTTTAATTTCTTGTTCCGGCCGTGCATGGGGTTCTGCTTTGCGATCATTGTCCTTTTAGCGCTTAGGGCCGGGATGTTGCCAATCCCCCTTGATGAGCTGCACAAGATTGACGATCTCGACCAAATCAGCCAATCAGCCGCCGCAGGTCAGCAGATCTCCATCGTGCTTGTCTTCGCCTTCCTGTCGGGATTTAGCGAACGGCTAAGTACTGCGCTGGTCAAGCGGGTTGAAGACAGGGTCACGAATTCGGGTTAAGCCAAAACGAAAAGGGCAGCTTCATGCTGCCCTTATGTCTTATTCCAGTCCGAGATGGCGTTTCAGGTAGCGCCCTGTGTAACTGCGTTCATTGCACATGATGTCTTCCGGTGTTCCGGCACCGACCAGTTGGCCGCCACCATCACCGCCCTCGGGGCCGATATCAATGATCCAGTCTGCGGTCTTGATAACATCAAGGTTATGTTCGATCACCACAACCGTATTGCCCTGATCGACAAGCGTATGCAGCACTTCCAGAAGTTTGCGGATATCGTGGAAATGAAGCCCTGTTGTCGGCTCATCAAGGATATAGATCGTCCGGCCGGTTGCACGTTTGGACAGTTCCTTGGCAAGCTTCACACGTTGGGCTTCGCCACCCGACAGGGTGGTGGCCTGCTGCCCCAGATGGATATAGGAAAGCCCGACCTGTTTAAGGGTTTCCATCTTGTCGCGGATGGACGGAACGGCCTTAAAGAAATCGGCACCTTCTTCAACTGTCATATCAAGTACGTCGGATATCGACTTGCCTTTAAATGATATTTCCAGTGTCTCGCGGTTATAGCGATGGCCTTTGCACTGGTCACATTCGACATAAACGTCGGGCAGGAAGTGCATTTCAATTTTGATGACGCCATCACCTTGGCATGCTTCGCAGCGTCCACCCTTGACGTTGAATGAAAAACGACCGGGCTTGTAGCCGCGTGTTTTTGCCTCTGGCAATTGGGCGAACCATTCACGGATGGGTGTGAACGCACCGGTATAGGTCACCGGGTTGGAACGCGGCGTTCTGCCAATCGGGCTTTGGTCAATATCAATGATCTTGTCGATCAGTTCGACACCCGTGATCTCGTCATGTGCGCCGGGGTGATGGCGGGCATTATGCATCCGCTTGGCCAGCGCCTTATACAGCGTTTCAATCACAAGACTTGATTTGCCGCCGCCCGAAACCCCGGTCACACAGATGAACTTGCCCAATGGGAAATCTACATCAATGCCCTGCAGGTTGTTGGCCGTTGCCCCCTTGATGGTAATCGCTTTGCCATTACCCTTGCGGCGTTCTTTTGGAACCGCGATCTGTTCAACCCCGACAAGGTATTTACCCGTCAGGCTATCTGGGTTTTGCTGGATCTGTTCAGGGGTACCTTCGGCAACGATACGGCCGCCATGAATACCGGCACCCGGTCCCATATCCACAACATAGTCAGCCGCCCGAATGGCGTCTTCATCATGTTCTACCACGAGCACCGTATTGCCAAGGTCGCGCAGACGTTTTAGCGTTTCAAGCAAGCGGTCGTTGTCGCGCTGATGTAGGCCGATGGATGGTTCATCAAGCACATACAAAACACCTGTCAAACCAGAACCGATCTGGGACGCCAGCCGGATACGCTGGCTTTCGCCACCAGAAAGCGTGCCGGATGTGCGCGACATCGATAAGTAATCCAAACCGACATCGCGCAGGAACCGCAGACGATCATTGATTTCGCGAAGGATACGACGCGCAATCTCAGTTTCTTTTGCGTTGAGCTTATCTTCCAGTGCCAGGAACCAATCGGCGGCCTTGGCAATCGAAAGATCCGTGACCTGGGAAATGTCACAGCCATCAACCTTTACCGCCAGTGCTTCGGGTTTCAGGCGTTTGCCCGCACAGGTCGGGCAGTGCGATACCATCTGGTATTTGGACAGTTCATCACGGGCCCACTGACTGTCGGTTTCACGCCAGCGGCGCGCCATGTTGGGAATAACACCTTCAAACGGACGCGAAACCTTGTAGCTACGTGATCCATCATCATAGGTCACCGTGACTTCTTCTTCGCCCGACCCATGCAGGATGATGTCCTGTGCTTTCTTGGGCAATTTTTCCCACGGGACATTGGTTTTGAAGTCGAAGTGCTTGGCAACCGATTTCAGGGTCTGGAGATAGTATTTCGATGTTGTGCTGGCCCAGGGCGCGACGGCACCGTTTTCGAGCGTCTTGCTTTCATCCGGGACGACCAGCATCGGGTCGAATTCCATTTGGGTGCCAAGACCATCACAGGCCGGGCAGGCGCCAAACGGATTATTGAATGAAAACAGGCGTGGTTCGATTTCCTCGATGGTAAAGCCGGAAACCGGGCAGGCGAACTTTGCCGAAAACACCGTGGTTTCGCCGGTTTTGGCATCTTCGGTCAAAACGATGCCGTCGGTAAGTTCAAGCGCGGTTTCAAAACTGTCTGCCAGACGGGTTGAAATGCCATCCTTGACGATCAGGCGGTCAACCACGACAGAAATATCGTGTTTGAGCTTCTTGTTGAGTTCCGGTGCTTCGTCGATGTCATACATTTCGCCATCAATCTTGACACGCTGGAAGCCGCGCGCGCGAAGTTCACGCAGTTCTTTTTTGTATTCACCTTTACGGCCACGCACGATCGGGGCTAGAAGGTAAAGACGCGTACCTTCTTCCATCTCCATCACGCGGTCGACCATTTGCGAAACGGTCTGACTGACAATCGGAAGTCCTGTGGCAGGCGAATAGGGGATGCCGACACGCGCCCACAACAGGCGCATATAGTCATAAATTTCGGTGACGGTGCCGACGGTCGAACGCGGGTTCTTCGAGGTCGTCTTTTGTTCGATGGAAATGGCTGGTGACAGCCCGTCGATGTATTCGACATCGGGCTTTTGCATAAGTTCAAGGAACTGGCGGGCATAGGCCGACAGGCTTTCGACATAGCGGCGCTGACCTTCGGCATAGATCGTATCAAAGGCCAAAGAACTTTTGCCTGATCCCGACAGACCGGTAATCACCACAAGGGAATCGCGCGGCAGTTCAACATCAATGTTCTGAAGGTTGTGTTCTTTCGCACCGCGAACCGAGATTTTCGTCAGCATGTCGGGCCTTTTGTTCCTGAATTGTTCGGAAAGTGTATAGAGGAGCCGTAAGCTATACGCAAGCGCACCCCTGACAGTTCCTGTCAGTATTTGTCAGGAGATCCGCAATTAACAACCCGATGCATGACAGAGCCACGAAAAAGCCCGCCGAACAAGACCGGCGGGCTTTATAAATCCTGTGACCGGAACGGTCATATTTTTGATCAGGCTTAGCCTTTGGTAACCGTACGACCGGTTGCGCCAAGGTCCTTGAAAGCTTCTTCGAGGCGCGCGGCCATCGACAGTTCAGCTTCGCGGATCCAGACGCGCGGATCATACTGTTTTTTGTAAGGCTGATCGGTTTCCGGGTCGACCTGATACTTGAACGCACGTGCGTTGGCTTCGACATACTCGCCAACCGGGCGGGCATAGGCGAACTGGGTATCGGTATCGATATTCATCTTGAAGCAGCCATAGCTGACAGCTTCTTCGATTTTCTCTTTTTCCGAACCGGAACCGCCATGGAACACGAAGTCGAGCGGGCGATCACCCAGACCGTGCTTCTCAGCCACGTATTTCTGGCTTTCCAGAAGGATCTCCGGACGAAGCTTGACGTTGCCGGGCTTGTAAACGCCGTGCACGTTGCCAAACGCCGCCGCGACCGAGAAGTGGCCAAGCGGCGAGAGACGACGATAAGCTTCTTCGACTTCTTCCGGGCGGGTGTAAAGGCGCGGATCGATTTCCTCAACCGAGGTATCAAGCTCATGACCAATACCGTCTTCTTCACCACCGGTGACGCCGAGTTCGATCTCAAGGCTCATCTCGATGGCGGACATCCGTTTCAGGAAGGTCTCGCAGGTTGCAAGGTTGTCTTCAACGGATTCTTCGGACAGATCCAGCATGTGCGAGCTGTAAAGCGCCTTGCCGGTTTCGGCATAGGCCTTTTCGCTCCATTTCAGCATTTCATCGACCCATGGCACAAACTTGCGGTTTGCGTGGTCGGTATGCATGACAACAGCAACACCATAATGTTCAGCCAGAAGCTGTGCATGACGCGCAGCAGATACGGCGCCGAGAACACGGGCCGCAGCAGCGTCCTTGATGCCCTTGCCGGCAAAGAACTGTGCACCACCATTCGAAAGCTGAATGATAATGTCAGAACCGGCATTTGCAGCAGCTTCAAGGGCCGCGTTCATCGTGCTTGAAGACGTAATATTGACGGCGGGAAGGGCGTAACCGTCCTGCTTGCAGGCAGAAACGAGTTCGCGATAGGCAGCACCGGTAACAACACCGGGTTTAACGGAAGGCATGTGGGTACTCCTCCTGGGGGTCAGAGTAAAAACAGATCAGCAGCAAAATCACCTGAAGACCCTGCATACAAACTGTTACAGAGCCCAATGCATCTTCGAAATGCTGTCTCAGGTCAAGGCTTTCCGTCATAGACTTTCGGAAAATATTGCGTTTGCTCAGGCGTAACTCTCTTGCACGCCCTTGATCCAGCTTCGCGTCACATTGAACTGATCATCAAACAAAATCATATCGGCCTGATAGCCCGGTGCCAAGCGACCAAGAACATGACCAAGTCCCAGGAACTCCGCTGGATAAAGCGATGCCATGCGAAGCGCTTCATCAAGCCCGATTTCGGCCATTTGCATGCAATTGCGCACAGCTGAAATCATATCAAGGTCCGAACCCGCCAACGTCCCATCCGCAAGCGCGCAGCGCCCATCAACTGCAATGATTTCCTCATCGCCCAGCTTGAACCGTTTATCGGCGGCACCAACCGTTGGCATGGCGTCGGTGACCAACATCATCTTGCCTGCGGCCTTGGCGCGTACGGCGGTTTTGATCACAGCTGGATGGACGTGAAACCCATCCGCAATCAGGCCACACCACGTACGATCATCAGAAAGGGCTGCACCGACGACACCCGGCTCCCGATGGGTCAGGGGGCTCATGGCATTAAACAGATGCGTGAAGCCCTGCATGCCCTCGTCGATTGCCGACATGATATCGCCGTAGGTGCCCGCTGTATGACCGGCGCAAACGCGAACATCGCGCGCAACGAGCTTTGCGATGACACCTTTATCAAGCAGTTCCGGCGCAAGTGTGACCAAAGTGCAGCCGTTGCGAAGCCGGCAGACGAGTTCGATTGCATCAGGCTCCATCGGCCTGATCTGGTCCGCTGGATGCACGCCACGGCGCTTTAGATTGAGATACGGTCCCTCAAGGTGAATGCCCACGACACCAGCAACGCCGTTATCCAGTACGTCCTGAACGGCAGCAATCGCGGCCTCCATCTTTTCACGAGAATCGGTAATCAGGGTTGGCAGCATGGATGTCGTGCCAAACCGGCGATGCGCAGCGACCATGGTTTTAATGGTTTCAAGATCAGGCGCATCATTCAGCAAGACACCGCCGCCACCATTGACCTGCACATCAATCAGACCGGGGGCGAGGGTTTGGCCACTACCATCTATTGTTTTGATACTAGCAGGTAGATCGTTATCCGCAACAATGGCGTCGATCTTGCCATCCGTGACCAGAACGGAATGCCCACACAGGAAGCGTGTTCCGTCAAAGAGTCGGGCATTTGATATGGCAAAGTCACTCACGCCTGGGTCTCCGGTTGCTGCGTATCCAAGTACGGTAGTCGCAGGATCAGCCCTGCGGTCGTGGACGTTTGGGCATCGTAATTGGATGATTTGATGACGGCAACGACCTTAACGACCAATTGTGAAGAAGTCGTCTGTGCCGACCATCTTCTAGGATAGTCGAAATATTCGAACACGAACATTCCATATAACAAGGTTAACCATGGACGCAGCAGGGCGATCTTCACAGTTTGGTCGCAAAACTTTCACTTGCCTGCAACACTTGACTTCTGCGGCGTGTCTGCATTTCACGGCACTTCTGCTGCCGGATTGCCGAAACACTAGGCAAACACTGGATCTTTGATCCTTTCAAAACTGCGCCCGCGAGGAGCTTCATAGTGAACTTATTGGATGTTCACTTGATCATTTATTGGCGAGTTTTGTGTCATTTCGCCGCCCATTCGCACATCAAAAGTAAGTTTCCGAAAACTGTCACTTGAGCAAAACGGCCCTCAAGAACAAAACGAACGCCTAGCCGGTCGCCGAATTACGGGCGGCGTACCGTGCCAAGTTTTCAATAGGGAGTTACTTGACCATGTTCCGCAAAACACTGATGGCTGCTGCTGCCGTGTTTGCCATTGGCAACACCGCACAGGCTGCAACCGAGATCACCTGGTGGCATGCAATGGACGGCGCACTTGGCGACGTTGTCAACCAGATCACCGAAGACTTCAATGCAAGCCAGGATGAATACAAACTCGTATCCATCAACAAGGGCGGCTACGAAGACACCATGACGGCCGGCATCGCAGCGTTCCGCGCGAAAAACCAGCCGAACATCATCCAGATCTTCGACGCAGGTGCTGCAACCATCATCAACGCCAAAGGCGCTGTTAAGCCGGTTCAGGATTTGCTTGAAGCAAACAACGTCAATTTCGACATCAATGATTACATCCCGGGTGTTCGTTACTTCTATGCCGATTCAGACGGCAAGATGATCGGCATGCCGTTCAACAGCTCGACCCCGCTTCTGTATTATAACAAAGAAGCGCTGGACAAAGCCGGTGTAGACGTTCCCAAAACCTGGCAGGAATTCGAAGCTGCTGCTCCGAAGCTCAAAGAAGCTGGTTACACCGCGCTTGCGCAGTCGCACAGCCCGTGGATCTTCTTCGAAAACTTCATGTCGCGTCACAACCTGCAGATGGCAACCGCCAATAACGGCTATGACAGCACCGACGTCGAAATCCTTTATAACAACGACGCTCTGAAAGATCACTGGCAGCACGTCAAGGATTGGAAAGACGCGGGTTACTATGGCTATTATGGCCGCGCATGGGGTGCGAACCAGGATGCGTTCGTGCAGCAGCAGGTCGCAATGTGGATCGGTTCTTCCGGTTCGTTTGGTGGCCTTCGCAAGTCCGCACAGTTTGACTTTGGCGCATCGACCCTTCCGTACTGGGAAGGCACCGGTGATGCACCGAAATCGACCTTCATCGGTGGTGCAGCACTGTTCGCATTCTCCGGTCACGATGCCGCACAGGATGCCGGTGTTGCCGAATTCTTCAAATTCCTGACCAAACCGGAAACCCAGTACTACTGGCACAAAGAAACCGGTTATGTACCGATCACCAATGCGGCTTATGAGCTGGCCAAAGAAGATGGCTACTACAAGGAAAGCCCGGATGCAGAAGTCGGCATCACCCAGCTTTCCGAAGAAGGTGGGGAGTGGACCAAGGGTTACCGTCTTGGCTTCTATGTTCAGATCCGCGAAGTGATTTATCGTGAAGTCGACAAGATCATGAACGGCGAAGAAACCGTTGATGCTGCCTTTGCGACCATCGAAGAAGAAGCAAACGGTCTGCTGAAGCGCTTCAACGATACCTACTCGAACTAATCTGCTTTTCGCCAAAGCGGGGCGGCCGATGATTTGGCCGCCCTGTTTTGCATTTTCTGATTTTGCTCTGAGGTTGCGTTCCCGATGAAGCGCGTACAATTTGAACACAGCGCGGTGCCATACCTGTTTATCGCACCCCAAATTCTGATTATTTCCATATTTTTCCTGTGGCCTGCGGTCCAGGCGCTGTATCAGTCGTTTCTGCTTGAAGACGCCTTTGGCATGTCTTCGCAGTTCGTCTGGTTCCGCAATTTTGAAGATGTGCTGACAAGCAGTTCGTGGACGCGATCTGCCATCTTTACCGTCGTATTTTCCGTTCTTGTCTCCGTGCTTTCGATCGCGATTTCACTGTTTCTCGCGGTTCGCGCCGACGAAGTAATCCGTGGGGCAAAATCCTATAAAACCCTTCTGATGTGGGGCTATGCCATTGCGCCGCCGGTGGCGGGACTTCTTGGTATCATGATGTTCAACCCGCTCATGGGGGACCTCTACAAGGCCTTCAACAGTTTCGGATTTGAATTCAACCACATCGAAAACGCCAATGACGCGGCCTTCATCGTCATTCTGATTGCGGTCTGGAAACAGGTCAGCGTGAACTTCATCTTCTTCCTCTCGGGGCTTCAGGGAATTCCGAAGTCGGTTCAGGAAGCAGCGACCCTTGACTGCAAGAGTCCTGAGCGTCGCTTCTGGACCATCACATTCCCGCTTTTGGCACCGACAACCTTCTTCCTGCTGGTGATCAACCTGACTTACGCCTTTTTCGAGACGTTCGGCATTATCGATGTTTCGACCAAAGGTGCCCCGGGTGGTTCGACCGCGACCCTTGTTTACAAGGTGTATGTCGATGGCTTCCTTGGTGCGGATATGGGCGGCAGTGCTGCGCAGTCAGTCTTGCTGATGATCATGGTCAGCGTCCTGACCGTGTTCCAGTTCCGCTTCATCGAACGCAAAGTGCATTATTAAGGGGAACGTCATCATGTATCAGTCCAAATGGCGTATTTTTACCAACCACACCATTCTGGTGCTTGGCTCACTTTTCATGATCCTTCCGGTTTGGATCGCCTTTGCTTCATCAACCCACACTCGCGAGTATATCTTCCAGAATGGCCTGCAATTCTTGCCAGGCGGGGAGTTCTTCACCAACTATGGCGCGATCCTGTTTGATGCAGAGGCGACAAAGGGCAGGGTGACCGCGCTTGAGATGCTGTTTAACAGCATGGTGCTTGGCCTTGGCTTTGCGATCGGAAAGGTCATCATTTCAATGATGGCGGCCTATGCGATTGTCTATTTCCGCTTCAAACTTGCTGTGCCGTTGTTCTGGATCATTTTCTCGACACTTCTGTTGCCGCTCGAAGTGCGTATCGTGCCGTCCTATGAGGTCGTGGCGAACCTTGGGCTGCTCAACACATATACCGGTCTGATCCTGCCGCTGATTGCGTCTGCCACGGGAACCTTCTTCTTCCGGCAGTTCTATCGGTCGGTCCCCGACGAACTTCTTGAAGCAGCAAGGCTGGACGGGGCAGGGCCGATCAGGTTCTTCATCGACATTCTGGTTCCCCTGTCGGTGACCATGATTGCTGCGATCTTCATCATCATGTTTGTGGTTGGCTGGAACCAGTATCTTTGGCCGCTGCTGATGACCACCGATGATCAGCTCTACACCATCGTGATCGGGATCAAGCAGGTCTACAACTCGCTTTATGAAGGCGGACAGATACCTCAGTTCCCCAAGGCATTCGCACTGACAATCATGGCATCGGTCCCGCCCGTACTGGTGGTGGTCATCTTCCAGCGCATGTTCGTCAAGGGTCTGGTTGAGACGGAAAAATAACCCGGTCTTCCCTGATCTCTGAATTGAAAATAATTGATCCGAATACAGGATAACCAAGATGGCAACTGTTACGCTTAATCAGGCCCAGAAAACCTACCCGAACGGCTTCAAGGCCATTCACGGCATCGACCTTAAAATCGAGCATGGCGAGTTCACGGTTCTTGTCGGTCCGTCCGGCTGTGGCAAATCGACATTGCTGCGCATGATCGCCGGCCTTGAAGGGATTTCGGATGGCGAAATCATCATTGATGACAAGGTCGTCAACACGGTGGCACCCGCAGATCGCGATATCGCCATGGTGTTCCAGAACTACGCGCTTTATCCGCACATGAACAACTACGGCAACATGGCCTATGGCCTGAAAAACCGCGGATACAGCAAGGCGGAAATTGATGCCAAGGTTCGCGAAGCCGCCCGCATTCTTCAGCTTGAAGATCACCTTGAACGCAAACCGCGCCAATTATCTGGTGGTCAGCGTCAGCGCGTCGCCATGGGCCGTGCGATCGTCCGCCAACCCAAAGTCTTCCTGTTTGACGAGCCGCTTTCGAACCTTGATGCCAAACTGCGTGTCGATATGCGCCTTGAAATCAAGAACCTGCAACAACGTCTTGGCATCACATCGGTCTATGTCACCCACGACCAGGTCGAAGCCATGACCCTTGCCGATCGTCTGATCGTGATGAATGGCGGCGTTGCAGAGCAGATCGGAACCCCGATTGATATCTACGAAAAGCCGGCCAGCCAGTTTGTCGCGGGTTTCATCGGCTCGCCCGCGATGAACTTCCTGAAGGGCAAAGTCTCTGATGACAAGAAACACGTCACAGTGGGGGACGGCGTGATGCTTGATCTTGATCACGACGTCGAGGCTGGCCGCGACGTAACGGTTGGCATTCGCCCCGAACATCTGGAACTTCTCAAAGACGGGGAAGGGCGGATTAATGCCGGTGTGCGCATGGTGGAGTCTCTTGGCGCAGAAACGCTGGCCTATCTCGATTTCGGGGCCAATGCCGACAATGTCACGTTGCGTTTGCAGGGGACGCACACATTCGAAAAAGGCGAGAAATTAAGCCTTTCAGTTCCGGCGTCGAAAATCCACCTGTTTGACATCGAAAGCGGTCAGCGCATCTGATTAAACTAGGCCAGTTAACACCAAACGCCTCTGACAAATTCAGACTGTCAGAGGCGTTTTTGTTTTCGGATTGGGGCACTTTACCCTTGTCTCGCACAGGGTGAACGGGGTAGTTCCTATGCGCGAAAGTTAAGGGAGTTCGATGTGCAGACCGACCAGAAAAAGGCGCTTTACGAAGAAGCGCAAAAAGAGCTGATAAGCATCACCGAAGGCGAAACCAACGTTCCCGCCCTGATGGCGACCGTATCGTGCGTCTTATCGCAAAAGTTCGACTATTACTTCTGGACCGGCTTCTATAATGTTGATCCGGAAAAGGAAAACGAACTTGTCGTCGGGCCATATCAGGGCACGCTTGGCTGTCTTCGTATCCCGTTTGGTCGCGGTGTTTGTGGTGCAGCCGCATCAACCCGCGAAACGCAGGTGGTCGCGGACGTTCATGCTTTTCCTGGTCACATCGCATGCGATAGCCGGACCAATTCCGAGATCGTTGTGCCGGTGATCAATGCGGATGGACAGTTGATCGCCGTGCTTGACGTCGATAGTGTCGAGCACAATTCGTTCGATGAAACGGATCGCATTGCACTTGAAACTTTAATGCAGCGCATTTTTGCGCAATGATAACCCACAAGTCCCGACCAATCGGGACAGCGGACAACACAAACTTTGGAAGATAACCCATGGCTGGCAGTGTCAATAAAGTCATTCTCGTCGGGAACCTTGGCCGCGATCCTGAAATCCGGTTTACCCAGGCTGGCAAAAAGATCGCCAATTTCAGCATCGCAACCTCCGAACAGTGGCGTGACCGTCAGTCCGGTGAGCGCCGCGAGCGGACCGAATGGCATCGCATCGTTGTTTTCAACGAAGGCCTTGCTGATGTCGTTGAGCGCTTTGTGAAAAAAGGCAGCAAGCTTTACATCGAAGGCCAGCTCCGCACCCGCAAATGGCAGGGGCAGGATGGCAAAGACAACTACACCACTGAAGTTGTTCTTGAAGGCTTCAACTCCAACCTGACCATGCTTGATAACCGCGGCGAAGGCGGCGGCATGGGTGGCGGTTCATCCTCTGGTGGTGGTTATGGCGGCGGCCAGGATAGTGGTGGCGGCTACGGCGGCGGTTCTGACGCTGGTTGGGGTAATGGTGGTTCTTCCGGTGGCGGATCCGCACCGGCTGGTGCCCCGGACCTCGATGACGAGATTCCGTTCTAAGCAATCGCTTAATGATATCGATCTAAAATCCCTCCGAAACGCTGATTGTTTTGGGGGGATTTGTTTTTGTGAGATTCTTTGTGTAACCATCCGGAAACGTCTGTCACAAAATCACCTGAAGTTGGTCTACAAGACTATAACCAAGCGATAAAATCTGATTTAAGAACGAAAACTCGGCCAATCGCGAAACAAGGAAGACCTGTTGACCGGTCCAATATTTGGAACCCCGCGTGTGGGGCAAAGCTATAACGTACAGGACTGTGTCTATGCCGTGATCAAACGCGAAAACGGCGACGTTGCCGTTGCGCGCACGCCCAAGGGTATTGTTCTTCTTGGCGGCGGCGTTGAAAACGGTGAAAGCGAACAGGACGCGCTTTGTCGTGAGGCTTATGAAGAATCGGGTTATCGGGCGCGCATCATCTCGCGGCTCGGTTTTGCGTCACAGTATGTCAATAACCCGGCCAAGGATCGATACCGCCTTAAGCGTGCTACCTTTTTCCTGTGCGAATTAACCGAAAAGCTTGGTCCGCCGGTCGATCAGGATCACGAATTGGTCTGGATGCCATATAAAGAAGCCCATGAAAGCTTACTCCGGCCATTTCATCAATGGGCACTGGAATTTGTGGGCTAACCACAGCACTTCTTGAATTTTTTGCCCGATCCACAAGGGCAGGGATCATTTCGACCGGCTTTGACAGGTGACGCGTTGATTTGGCTCATGCCCGGAAATATCCCGTCAACATAGAACCACTTGCCATCACGACGTTCGAAATTGGATCGCTCGTGCAGTTGGTGTGGTTTTCCGTTCTCGTCAAAATGGGCAACGAATTCAACAATCCCGGTTTGATCAAGAATTCCGCCAGCAACGCATTCAATGATGTCCAATCCAGTCCAGCGCGTTGTGTCCTGCGCAATACTTTCTGCATCAAAGCCGGAACGATTTTCCTCTGCCAGCGTTGATAATAGATAGTCCCCATTGCGCAACGCGAAGGCAGAGTAGCGTGATCGCATCAATTTTTCGGCCGTTTCGGCACTTGCAATCCCGGAATGATACTTCCCACAGCAGACGCCGTAATCTTTCAGGCTGCCACAGGGGCATAAAGTGTCTGCTGGCAAGGCTGGCATGATGAACTCCGGTCAAATGGTATTTTGAAGTCACCATACAGCAGGGGCCACTGGCACGCCACTTTGCCAAACCCCGGAATTTCGCCTTGAACCTTCACACATGCACAAATTGCCTTTGTTTCGCCGTATATCGATCCTAGCGTGAAGGATCGGCATTTTACTTACCCGACTGTTTTTGTCGGTTATAATTGCTAGGATGCTGATATTGAGTGATTAATATAACTGAAACACTGGTCAGAAGTTCTTGACGAATTTGGTCGGGTTTAGATATATTAATAAATGCGGGTGGGGGCCCATAGGCACCGCCGGATCAACGTCCGGCCAATTGGCGGACATGTAAATTGTCGATTTGCTTCGAGTAAGGATGAGACACGATGAATGAACTTCTTATTTGCGTCTACTGTCCTCTTCCATAGGTGACCTTGGAATGAGTTACGACCGGACCACGCTTCTTTTCTGACAAAATCCGGTCGTCCACGTGAATTAATTCACAACCGATAGTGTTTGCACGTCATCTAGCTTCTGACGGACTCCGTACTAAGAATAGATGCCGACGTGTAAACCTCTCAGGAGGACATAGAATGAGCGCCATTAAACTACCTGCTGTTTCCCAGGAAGAGGGTTTCTCGGGCTATCTCCGTGAAGTCTGGAAATTCCCGATGCTTACGGCGGACGAAGAATACATGCTGGCCCACCGTTATCAGGACCATGATGACACCGAGGCCGCCCACAAACTTGTTACCAGTCACTTGCGTCTTGTTGCCAAAATCGCTTTTGGGTATCGCGGCTATGGCCTGCCGATGGCAGACCTCGTTGCAGAGGGCAATACCGGCCTGATGCGCGCCGTGCAGAAGTTCGATCCGGAACGTGGTTTCCGCCTCTCGACTTATGCGATGTGGTGGATCCGTGCTGCGGTGACTGAATACATCCTGCAAAGCTGGTCGATGGTCAAACTCGGCACCATGGCAGCGCAGAAGAAACTGTTCTTCAGCCTGCGTAAAGCCAAGCGTCAGCTTAATATTTATGACAATGGCGAACTTTCGCCAGAGGAAGCTGATCAGGTTGCTGAAAAACTTGGTGTGACCGGTCGTGAAGCGCTTGAAATGAACCGCCGTCTTGCGGCGCGCGATTTCTCGCTCAATACGCCGATGCCGAAAGACGAGGGGATGGAATATCTCGATACCCTGTCGTCTGACGCACCGAGCCCGGAAGCACTGGTTGCCGATGCCGAAGAACGTGTTCTTCATAACGGCATGCTGAAAAACGCACTTGGCGAATTGCCTGAACGTGAACAGGAAATCATCAAGGCCCGTTTCCTCAGCGATGATCCGATCACGCTTGAAAAGCTTGGTGAACGTTTTGGCGTCAGCCGTGAGCGCGTCCGTCAGCTTGAGGCACGCGCGTTCAAGAAAATTCAGGAAAGCGTCCTGACGCAGCATTCAGCAGCGTAACAAAGCTTAAATAGACAAAATCAAAAGGCGGCATCCTCATGGGTGCCGCCTTTTTCTCATTCCGTTGGTCTTGCTTAGATTGTCAGTGGGTCACCCGGATGAGAGCACATCACGTGATTTCGCAATAACTTCAATGGTCTTGTTCCAAAGTGCGTATTTGGTCACGTCCTTGACACTGACCCACTTGGCGTCAGCCGCATCACCGCCAAGCGTGATATCGGGATTAAGCGCCACCGCGACAAAATCAATCAGCGTGTAGTGATATTCGACCTTGTCGTCATCATTGGTGGAAATCATGTCCACCGCATCGACCAGGATCGGGCTTGAGATTTTGACCCCGGTTTCTTCCAGCACTTCGCGGCAAACGGCATCGCGCACCGTTTCACCGAGTTCCTGCGCACCGCCCGGAAGGCTCCAGGTGCCGGCATGCGGTTCCTTGCCCCGCTGGATCAAAAGAACATGGTCCTTGTGCCAGACAACGGCACCAACACCGACAAGAGGACGCGGCAGAAAGGTTCGCTGATCAAGTTCAGTAATCGTCATCGTCTTCTTCCAAATCATCGTCCGGGTCAGGGACCTCATGTACGACCTTACCGGTCATTTCTCGGGCACGAATACCGGGTGTTCCAAGAAACTGTTCTTCTGACTCCGGATGGAGTGACATCACAAAATCTTTCGATGGCGCGTCACCGATGGCGAACTGCCGCGCGGTATCGTAATCAGGAGCACGAACCTTGGCCGTTTTTATCCCAACCGAACCGTCATCATCGTAAATATATTCAACAATCCAGACCTGCAAAACGTCTCCACAACAATTCTGATCTGCAAATTACGGTTTGTTGGTTGCACCGCAAACTTGAATACTGCTATCACTTTAATAAGCGGGAATAACCCGGCTTTAAGTCCCAGCTTTGCCATATTCTCACGTACAATGACCAAAAGCCAAAGACTAATCTCAAGTTTCGGCTTTTGACATTTGGCTCTTCTGCACAGGTGCTCAATGAACGCCAAGCGCGACGACAACGATGATCCGGAAAACAAAGGTTCGGAGCACGTCCTCCCAAGCCCAGGTATGTTTGCCCGGATAAGAGCCTATTTCCTTACTGGTGTGCTGGTCAGCGCGCCTCTTGCGATTACCTTCGGGCTTGCCTGGTGGTTTATTGAATTCGTCGACAGCAAAGTCATTCCGCTGATCCCGGCGCATTACAATCCGGAATCCTATCTTCCCGTCGGTTATCAGGAATACGGCATCCCCGGATTTGGCCTTTTGGTCATTATCGTTTTCATCACCGTTGTTGGCTGGTTCACGACCAACTTTGCCGGTCGGGCATTAATTAAGCTTTACGAACGGATTCTTGGCCGTATTCCGGCGGTACGCAGCATTTATGGTGCCGTTAAACAGATCCTTGAAACGGTTTTGGCCAATCAGTCGAATGCCTTTCGGCAGGCGGTTCTTCTGGAATATCCGCGCCGCGGCATGTGGGCGATTGGCTTTATCACCGGCGAGACCACAGGTGAGGTGCAAAACCTGACCGAAGACAAGGTCATCAACATCTTCCTGCCGACCACGCCAAACCCGACATCCGGCTTTTTGCTGTTCGTTCCGCGCCGGGATGTTGTCATCCTTGATATGACGGTCGAAGAGGCCATTAAAATGGTGATGTCAGGCGGTATCGTAACCCCGCCGGATCGTCGCCCGGCCGAACAACGCAATCATCCGCAGGTCGCCGCCAAGACATACGAGGATGTCGATACGTTGCGTGAAAAGGAAAACGTTCCGATTCTTGTGTCGCGAGACATTCCGGCCCGGATGGAACCATCCAAAACGTCCGAGCCAAAATCCAAAGACGGTAAAACGCCCGAAGACGCGTGATAACATTGCCTCTCATGGCTTGAAATTTAAAAGGGCGCATCCAACCGGTGCGCCCTTTGTTCTTTGTTATCCTGATCGGAAATATCGAACCGCTTCGTCGCGTTCAAACAGGTACAACAACAAACGCAACGCATCGCCGCGCGCCTTCTGCAGGTCGGGGTCGCGATCGACGATCAGGCGCGCATCATCGCGGGCAATCGCAAGCAAATCACCATGCAGCTCAAGATTGGCCAGCCGGTATTCCTGAAGGCCGCTTTGACGGGTGCCAAGAACCTCGCCCGCGCCGCGAAGTTTCAGGTCTTCTTCGGCGATGATGAACCCGTCCTCGGTTTCGCGCATGATTTTGAGGCGCGCCTTGGAAACCTGTCCAAGCGGGTTGCCATACAGCAGCAAACAGGTCGATGCCGCATCTCCACGGCCAATCCGCCCGCGAAGCTGATGAAGCTGGGCAAGGCCAAAGCGTTCAGCATGTTCAATTACCATGATCGTTGCTTCAGGCACGTTAACACCGACCTCGATCACAGTGGTTGCAACGAGGATGGATGTGTCGCCATGGGCGAACTTTTCCATCACCTCGTCCTTTTCCTTGCCCTTCATCTTGCCATGGACAAGGCCGACGCGATCCTGACCAAACAGTTCTGCCAGCACCCGGTACCGTTCATCGGCGGCTTGCAGGTCAAGAATCTCGGAATCCTCGACCAGTGGACAGACCCAATAAATCTTGGTGCCGCTGCGCATCGCACGCCCGATGCCGGAAATGACATCATCTACCTTGTCGATCGGCAGTACGCGGGTATCAACCGGCTTGCGCCCCGGTGGTTTTTCATCCAGCCTGGAAACTTCCATATCGCCAAAGGCGGTCAGGGTCAGCGTGCGTGGAATAGGCGTCGCGGTCATAACCAACACATCAACCGCCTGACCTTTGCCAGCCAGCATAAGGCGCTGGTGCACGCCAAAGCGATGCTGCTCATCGACAACCGCGAAGGCAAGATCGTGGAACATCACGTCATCCTGAAACAGGGCGTGCGTTCCGACCGCAATCTGGACTTCGCCGTTGGCAAAGCCTTCAAGCGCAGCCTTGCGCGACTTGCCTTTATCGCGCCCGGTCAGGATGGCGCATTTGATGCCGATTTTCTCCAAAAGCGGCGAAATCGTTTCAAAATGCTGGCGCGCCAGAATCTCGGTTGGTGCCATGAGGGCGGCCTGACGTCCACATTCAACGGCATTTAACATCGCCATCAAGGCGACCACGGTCTTGCCCGATCCAACGTCGCCCTGCAATAGGCGGAGCATGCGGCCTTCGCTTGCCATATCGTCATAGATATCGCCAAGTGCGCGTTGCTGCGCACCAGTCATGGCAAAGGGCAGGTGGTCACCGAGTGCCGCACGCAGGCGTCCGTCCCCCTTGGTCACACGCCCGCCAAGCTTGCGCATCTTTGCCCGGATCAATGTCAGGGCCAGTTGATTGGCCAACAACTCGTCATAGGCAAGCCGCTTGCGGGCTGGATGATCGGGTGACAGGTCTGTTTCATCCTGTGGATTATGGATGGTGTAGAGTGCCGTTTTCAAATCGGGCCATTTATGGCGCGCGACCAGTGCCGGGTCATGCCATTCTGGCAAATCGGGAAGCGTTTCAAGCGCACCGCGTACCGCCTTGGTCAGCGTCTTGCCTGTGACCCCGGCCGACATCGGATAGATCGGCTCAACCGTCTGGATTTCAGCACGTTCTGCCTCTGTACCAATCCGGTCGGGATGGGTGATCTGATACTCCCCGCGATAATGATCGATCTTACCCGAAACAATCCGTTTTTCACCAACCGGCAAAACCTCATTGAGGTATTTGGCCCGCGCGTTAAAAAACGCCAAAACAAGCGTACCGCTTTGCGTTTTGCAGATCACGCGATAGGGGCGACGACGATTGGGTGCGGGCTCATGGCGTTCGACCCAGACATCCATGGTGACGACCGAGCCGTCGATGGTGTCCGAAAGGTCGGGCGAAAACCGGCGATCAATAATGCCCGATGGCAAATGCCAAAGCAGATCGGCGACATGTTCCCCGCCAATTAGGCGCGCTACCAGCGGCTTTAAGCGCGGACCGATACCGGCCAGCGTGTCAATTTCAGCAAAAAGCGGGAACAGAATTTCCGGGCGCATGTCGGTTTTCGTTGAAACTTTCGATGAGAACGTTAATAGAACAATTGTGTTTATGGCACGGGTATACAACAAAACTATCCCGCCACAACCATCAAGTCATCATTTGATACAAAATGACCCGATCACGGCATGGACCCGTAGGAGATTTTGCCGTACAAACCATGCCACAGAACAGGCTGCAGTGGCCGCCCGCAAGGCGCTGCACAGGAAGTCAGGAGATCGAAGAATGACCGACACCGTATCGGACCTTGAAATGCGCCGTAAAAAGCTGCTGTTCCGTGGAAGCCATCGTGGCACCAAGGAGAACGATATCCTGATGGGCCGTTTCATGGACAAGCATCTGGCGACCCTGACGGCAGAACAACTTGATAGATTTGAAATCCTGATCAACGAAGTACCGGATGCCGATTTCTTCAAATGGGCAACCGGCAAGGAAGCGGCACCTGCACAGTATGACACGGATGTCCTGCGCATGATCCGGGACCTGAGCAACGCCTGACAAGACATTGAACAAACTCAAAGAAATCATATCGACCAATGGTCGCAAACGGGTAGGCGGTGTGCCGGAAGGCGCAGACGCCCTGATCCTGCGTGAACTGCTTGATAGTGCGGGCAAGAACAAGACCGTTCTTCACGTGGCGCGCGATGACAAGCGCATGGCTCAACTGGCCGAAGCATTGCAATTCTTCGCCGGTGAAATCGAAGTCCTGACGCTGCCGGCATGGGATTGCCTGCCTTATGACCGTGTTTCACCGATTTCGGAAGTCACTGCACGGCGCGTCGAAACGCTGACCACCCTTGCCGACAGCAAGGAATCCGCTGCCGTAAATGGCCGTATCGTTCTGACAACCGCCGCCGCGGCAATGCAGCGTGTTCCGACCGTTGAGGTCATGCGCAAAGGCAAGCTGGCGTTTAAGGCTGGCAGTGAATACGACCGCGCCGAGCTGACCGCCTATTTCGAGCGCATGGGTTATAACCGCGCGGAACAGGTGATGGAACCCGGCGACTACGCCGTCCGTGGTGATATTGTCGATATCTTTGCCCCGGGCATGAAGGAACCGGTACGGCTTGATTTCTTTGGCGATGAGATCGAAAACATCCGTCGCTTTGATGTCGAAACCCAGCGGACAGTCGGCAAGGTTAAGGATATTTCCCTTTTGCCCGTGGGCGAAGTCTATCTAGACCCGGATAGTATTTCGCGGTTCCGAAGCAGCTATCGAGAGCTGTTTGGCGCGGTGTCGCAGACCGATCCACTTTATGAATCAATTTCCAACGGCCTGAAATATGGCGGGATGGAACATTGGCTGCCGCTGTTTCATGACGGCTTGGATACGATATTCGCCTATGTACCCGAAACCATCATCAGCCTTGATTATCAGTACGGCGAGGTCATCGAAAACCGCCTTGAGATGATCGATGATTATTATCAGGCACGCCTTAATATCAAGGGCGGCGGGCTATCGGGCGACAACGTCTATAAACCGGTGCCGCCAGAACGGCTGTATCTTGACCAGGCAGAGTTTAACCGCATGTTGTCAGACCGCCCGGTCCTCGAATTCTCGCCCTATTACGATGATGAAAATCCGGAACGCGGTATTTACGATCTTGGTGCGCGGGCAGGGCGTGATTTTGGCGATGTGCGTGCGCGTGCGGACGTCAATCTGTATGACGAACTGCGTGATTTCATCACCACACAGCGCGGCAAGGAAAATCAGGTTGTTATTGCGGCCTATTCCGATGGATCGCGTGATCGCATCGTGTCATTACTGCGTGAACATGGCGTGGGCAAAGTCGTTACCTGCGAATGCTGGGAAGACGTGACCGACGATCTGACCTTTGAGCATGTCGGCGTCGTGATCCTCGATATCGAACGTGGTTTCCGGCGTAAAGGCCTTTGGCTTGTTACCGAACAGGATATCCTTGGCGACCGCATGAGCCGCCCGGGTGGACGCCGTCGCAAGGCAGACAATTTCCTGCGTGAAGCGTCCGAGATTTCCGAAGGCGACCTTGTTGTCCACCTTGAACACGGTATCGGGCGCTATTTGGGCCTGAGAACCGTGACGGCTGGCGGCGCCCCGCATGACTGTCTTGAACTTGAATATGATGGCGGCGACAAACTGTTTGTGCCGGTCGAAAATATCGAGGTCCTGTCGCGTTATGGATCGGACGAAGGCATCTCGATCCTTGATAAGCTGGGCGGTGTTGCCTGGCAGGCCCGTAAGGCCAAGCTGCGCGAACGCATCCGTGACATGGCGGGCAAGTTGATCAAGGTTGCCGCCGAACGGCACCTGCGCAAGGGCGCCATGCTTCAGGCACCCGAAGGCGCCTATGACGAGTTCTGCGCCGGCTTCCCGTTTGCCGAAACCGAGGATCAGGCACGCGCGATCCGCGATACCCTTGATGACCTGTCGGCCGGAAAGCCGATGGATCGTCTTGTCTGCGGCGATGTTGGCTTTGGCAAGACAGAGGTCGCCATGCGCGCGGCCTTTGCCGCCGTGATGTCGGGCAAACAGGTAGCTGTGGTGGCACCGACGACCCTTTTGTGTCGCCAGCATTACCTGAATTTCAAGGAACGCTTTGAAGGCCTGCCGGTTAGGGTTGAACAGCTATCGCGCCTTGTCACTGGCAAGAACGCCAAACTGGTCAAGGAGAACCTAGAAAGCGGCCATGTAGATATCGTCTGTGGCACCCATGCGCTTTTGGGTACGGGTGTGCATTTCAAGGACCTTGGCCTTCTGATCGTTGACGAGGAACAGCATTTCGGCGTCAAGCACAAGGAACGCCTGAAGGAACTGAAATCCGATGTGCATGTCCTGACCCTGACCGCCACACCGATCCCGCGCACCTTGCAACTGGCCCTGACCGGGGTGAAGGAACTGTCGATCATTGCCACTCCACCCGTCGACCGTTTGGCGGTGCGCACCTATATCACTCCTTATGACCCGGTTGTCGTGCGCGAGGCCATCTTGCGCGAACGCCACCGTGGCGGCCAGATTTTCTATGTTTGCCCACGGGTCAATGAACTTGACCGGGTTGCCAAGGAACTTCAAAACCTTGTGCCGGAAATCAAGTTTGATGTGGCGCACGGCCAGATGGGCGCGCGTGACCTTGAACAGGTCATGACCGATTTCACCGACCGTAAGTTTGATCTGCTGCTTGCGACCAACATTATTGAGTCCGGTATTGATGTTCCAAACGCGAACACGATGATCATTCACCGGTCAGACATGTTCGGCTTGGCGCAGCTTTATCAGTTGCGTGGCCGTATTGGACGCTCCAAGCAGCGTGCCTATGCTTACCTGACCTTGCCCAATGGCAAGAAACTGACGGCGACCGCGCTTAAACGACTGGAAGTCATGCAGACCCTTGATAGTTTGGGTGCCGGGTTCAATCTGGCGAGCCACGATCTTGATATTCGCGGGGCAGGTAACCTGCTTGGTGAAGAGCAATCTGGCCATATCAAGGAAGTCGGGATCGAGCTTTATCAGCAGATGATCGAAGAAGCCGTGGCAGAAGCCAAGGGCGAGATCGATGCATCCGAAGAGGCAAGCTTCGTTCCGCAGATCAATATCGGTATGCCGGTTCTGATCCCGGATCGCTACGTGCCGGATCTTGGTGTGCGGCTTGGTCTTTATCGTCGTATTTCCGAACTGCGATCGCGTGAAGAGGTCGACCAGTTTGCCGCCGAAATGATTGACCGGTTTGGCAAATTGCCCAAGGAGGTCGAAAACCTTCTGGATGTAGTCACCATCAAACAATGGTGTCGCGTTGCCAATATCGAGAAGCTTGATGCGGGCCCGAAAGGGGCACTCATCACGCTTCGGAATAACGAGTTCCCGAACCCGGCCGGTTTGATCGGCTTTATCCAGCAACAGGTCGGCGTGGCCCGACTGCGCCCGGATCACAAGATCGTCTATTCCGCAGGCTGGGATGGCCCGACCGACCGGCTTGAAGGCCTCAAACGATTGATGAAACGGCTTTCGGATATCGCAGGAAACGCATAAAGAAAAGGCGGGTAACAAATTGTTATTCCGCCTTTTTCAATTCTCAATGGGTTCTTGTTTAGACCGGAATTTCTTCCTGCCGCGCCAGTCGGATCATACGTTGAAGGATATCGGGTTCCTGTGCGCCGGACAGGGCATGGCGGCTGTTAAACAGGAAGCACGGTACACCGGTCACGCCCATCTGATGCGCGACCCGGTTTTCCTGACTGACAAATTCCCGATCCATGTCACCGGCAAGATATTCCAGAATTTCGTTTCTGTCTTCGCCATGGCGAACTGCGATATCGGCCAGAAGTTCATGATTGCCGATATCCTGACCTTCAAGGAAATAGGCTACAAACAGATCTTCGACCAAATCATTGCCAACCGCTGGCCGTTCTGCACACACCTTGTAGATCAGGCGATGAGAGTCCGTTGAATCCGGCGTTACGTTGATCAGATCAAACCTGAACGGGATACCGACCGCAGCCCCGGCATCCTCGATCGCCTTGTAAACCCGTTCGGCACTTTCGCTTCCGCCGAACTTTGCGGATAAATAAAGTTTGCGATCAATGCCGCCGCTCGGCATATCCGGGTTAAGCAGGAAGGGGCGCCAATGAATGATCAGGTTATCAAGCTTTTCGCGTGACAACGCTTTTTCAAGGCGCTTCTTGCCGATATAGCACCACGGACAAATCGTATCGACAATCGCCTCGATCCTGATCGGCGAGTTTGAAGCTTCACTTTGTCTGAACTGCCAGTTCATTCCACTTTATCCATTCAAGAAAGACGTTCCGGTCGCCAGCGGCGCAATCCCGAGATGATCGGCAACCGTTTGGCCGATATCGGCAAAGGTTTCGCGCATCCCGAATGGTCCTGGCGCAATCGCCGGTCCAAAGGCAAGGATCGGCACAAATTCGCGTGTATGGTCATTGCCGCGCCAGGTCGGGTCACACCCGTGATCGGCCGTAATGATCACCAGATCACTAGGTTTTAACGCGGCGCGCAGTTCCGGAATTCGTTGATCAAATTCCTCAAGCGCGTTTGCATACCCGGCGACATCACGACGGTGACCGAATTCCATGTCGAAGTCCACCAGGTTGGTGAACACAATGCTGTTATCCGGGGCTTCGTCGATTTCTTTCATCATGGCATCAAACAGCGCCATATTCCCCGACGCCTTGACCTTTTTGGCAATACCGCGATGGGCATAGATATCGGCGATTTTGCCAACCGAAATCACCATGCCACCGGATTTGCTGAACAGATCAAGCAGCGTTGGTTTATGGGGCGGAACGGCAAGATCACGACGGTTCGAGGTCCGCTTGAAATCAGCAGGCGTTTCACCAACAAACGGGCGGGCAATCACACGGCCAATATTATAGGGTTCAACCAGTTTGAAGGCGATTTCACAGACTTCATAAAGGCGTTCCAGACCAAAATGCTCCTCGTGGGCGGCGATCTGAAACACACTGTCGGCCGAGGTATAACAAATCGGTTTTCCGGTTTTGATATGCTCTTCGCCAAGCTCTGCGATGATGGTCGTGCCCGATGCATGGCAGTTACCAAGAATGCCCGGCAATTTTGCCTGCTCGATCAGGGCATCGGTCAGTTCCGCCGGGAATGTCGGGACGGTCAGGGGAAAATAACCCCAATCGAAATCCACCGGCACACCGGCAATTTCCCAATGACCGCTTGGCGTATCCTTACCGCGCGATAGTTCCTTGGCGTGGCCAAATGCACCGATCATTGCACCGCCATGATCAAGCCCGGGCGGGACACGACCTGTGGCATCCTTGGCAGCCTCGCCAAGACCAAGTGCGACCATGTTCGGCACATTCAGTGGACCACTGCGCTTGTCGCTATCGGCAAGGCCTTTGGCGCATTGTTCTGCGATATGGCCAAGGGTATCAGAACCCTGATCACCGAATTTTGCCGCGTCCGGTGCCGAACCGATCCCGAAGCTGTCCGCCACGATAATGATGGCACGTGCCATTGATGTCTTCCTTCAAACCTTATCCGGGCAATGCGATGCCCAGCAGATAGTCATAAATTCTAGTAGTTGCCAGTCACAGCCGGTGCATCACCCGGTTTCGAACCACAGGTTTCAAGCAACGCGGTCAAAACGCCACTTGCCCCGAAACGGAAGGTTTCCGGCTTTGCCCAGCCTTCGCCCATGATGTGATCGGCAATCGCAAGATAAAGGGCGGCGTCCTCGGTTGATTTAACTCCGCCGGATGCCTTGAAGCCGGCATTAATACCATCCTCGTCGCGGGCATCACGAATGGCCGTTAGCATTGCAACCGCGGCTTCGGGCGTTGCGCCGACAGATACCTTGCCGGTCGATGTCTTCACGAAATTCGCCCCGTGCTTGATGGCCAGCCGGGCGGCATCGTAAAGCTTGCCAAGATCATCAAACTCGCCGCTTTCAAGGATCACCTTCATGGTGGTCATGGTTCCGCATGCCGTGCGTGTGGCATCGACAACATCCGTTGCGGTCGCGACATCGCCTTCAAGAAATGCCTTGTAGGGGAAGACAAGATCGATCTCGTCTGCGCCCTTGGAAACGCAATTTGCGGTCTCGTCGGCAACACGCTGGGCATTGGTGCCGCCTTCTGGGAAGTTCACCACAGTTGCGGTTTTCACACCTGACTGGCCGAGTGCCCGCCAAGAGGTTTCGATAAACGGGGCATAGACGCAAACAGCTGCTGTGTTTCCTTCAGGCGTTTGCGCGCGTTTGCACAGGGCTTCGATGACCTGTTCATTGTCATCATCATTCAGACTGGTCAAATCCAGAACAGAAATCGCGCGGCGCGCCGTCTCGGCATCTGCCACGGCCTTGTTCTTGGCAACTGAAATGACTTCTGAAACAGTTCTCGGATCGAACATCAAACATTCCTTGCAACGCGCCATGCGCGGTTCGTCAATATCGGCAAAATCGGTGACCATCTGGCCCGAATGAGAAAGACGGATCAACGAGGGCCTGAAGGGTATCCAACCTTCATTCGGCAATCAATCGATCCGTCTCAAAATACAGTGTCAATCAGAACGCGGAAACGTCAAAGGCGCGCTATTTCGACAGAAGAAGCTGACCTTCACGTCCTTCAAGCGGTTTTTCACCCGCGACCGAACACAGATATCCGCCCGGAACGACAAGCCGAATACCAATACGGGAATACAGCACCCCGTCGGTTCGGCTGGAGAACGGGGTTTTTTCGCCGGTTTCACAATCAAGGACATAGCCAAGCTGCTGACCGGCTTTGACTTTTGCACCAGCCTCAACCGCGAAAACAACCATGCCACCATGTGACGCCATCACGCGATCCACACCGGCAAGCGGGGAGGCATCACATTTGGCGTCCGGCAGTGCGCCCGGATCACCTGCAATCAGACCACGGCGTTGCAGGAACTTGAACAGATTGGCGGCATCAGCGATTGCGTAATCATCATAGACATCGCGATCACCACGCAGCTCGATCGTGGTTGCCAGTGTCGCCATCAGGATCGGGAATTTGTCGCCATAAGCACGGCGAAGTTCGACCCAGGGGCGGCTGAATGCCTCGTCAAACGGGTTGTCGCCACTGATTTCTGCAATCAGGCTGCATTCTGATCCGATCTGTGCCGAAAGATCCGCCGCATCCGGCCAGTTATGGTCGCTGATGTAAAGATGCATCGGCGCTTCCCAGTCGCAATGCAGATCCATGACGTAGTCGGCATCAATCGCAAGCTCAGCCAGTGTCAGACGCAAATCCTGCAGATCGGTCAGCGGGCTGACATCCTTGCGGTGTTCCTTGATCAGGCGGCGCAACTCGGTCCGGATTAATGCAACGTTGGCCTCGGCATCCTGACCCAGTTTGCCGTCAACGGCATCAATAAGTGCTGCACTCAGATCCGGGTAGTGACGGTTAAAGTTCTGACCACTGCGCATTTCGAAGCGGCCAAGCGGCTTCATATCGACATACTGGGTAAAACCGATCGGATTGGCGAAGGGAACAATAACGATTTCACCGGTAATGTCGCCCTTGGCGTCTGCGTCCTTCAGAAGTGCCTCAAGATGGTGCAGCGTAATGACGCCGGGCAATTCATCTGCATGCAGGGCAGCCTGGAAATAGGCCTTTGGACCTTGGCCCGGTTTGCCAAAGCGCCGCACGGTCAAAGCGCGTGAGGTGCCCATTTGCGGGCGGACGAGTTCAATGCGTTCTTCTTGCATTTCGATATCCTGAAAGGTGGTGGCGTGGGGCAAATCAACCCGGCCGGATCAAAGCACCTTCGACACCATGCCGACAGGTACCTATCTCCGAATACCGGGTTTGATCGGGTATTTTTTAGGCCGAGGTTGCTGCTTTTGCTCTGCCTGTTTTGGGTTCGTTGCGCTGCTCACTGCGACGCAGATAGCGTTCGATCCCCTTGAAGCCAAAAGTCAGCGAGTAAACGATAATCAAATAGATCACACCGGCCGATATGAACGCCTCATAGGGAAGGGCGGTACGGGCAACGATTTTACGCGCAGCACCGGTTAGTTCCATCATGGTCACGGTCGATGCCAGCGACGTCGCCTTGAGGGTAAAGATCACATCGTTGGTGTAGGCAGGCCAGATCATCTGCCACATGCGGGGAAAGATAATGCGCCGATAGGTAATCCACGGCGACATGCCGCATGCACGGGCGGCTTCGAGTTCACCATTGGGCACGTTCTGGATGCCACCGCGCATGATTTCGGCAACATAGGCCGCCGTGTTCAGAACGAAGGTCAGCAGACAGTACCAATACGGGTCGCGCAGATAGGTCCAGGTCCAATGATCCTGAATGCCGTCGATGTTGGCAATCAGTTGCCCGACGCCATAATACATCATGAACAACTGCCCGATCAGCGGCGTTCCACGGAAGACATAGATGAAGGCAAAGGGCAGGGCCTGTATCCAGACCTTCTTCGAAACACGCGCCACAGCCAACGGAATGGCCAAAAGCGTACCAAGCGTCACCGAAATCACCAGCAGCTCGATGGTCAGCAAAAAGCCGCGCCATAGCCAGGTGTCGTACTTGCCAAGAACGTATATGAAATCTTCAAACATTTGCTACGCCCTCGCCACACCGCGGGCAGCCCGCTTTTCAAGATAGTTGAAGACTAGCAGCGAAACCGTTGTAAATGAAAGGAACATAAGCATCGCCACCAGATAGAAAGTGAACGGTGCCTTCTCTGTACCGGCGCCAATGGCGGCCTTTCGCATGATTTCCTCGACACCAACAACCGAAATAAGCGCGGTGTCCTTGATCAGGACCTGAAACAGGTTGTTAAGCCCGGGCAGGGCGAAACGCCAAAGTTGCGGTAGCTTGATGCGCATGAAAATCTGCATCGGTGTCATGCCGCACGCTGTCGCCGCCTCGATCTGACCAATGGGGATCGATTGCATGGCAGCCCGGAAAACTTCGGATGCGAATGCGCCCTGAACCAGGGCCAAGGCAGCAACACCTGACCAGAATGCAGGGATATCCACGCGGGTTTCCTTGCCGGAAATCGCTTCGGCAAGGCTTTGGACAGCAATGGTGCCGCCGAAATAAATCAACAAAATAACAAGCAGCTCGGGAATGCCGCGAATAAGAACGGTGTAGCTTTCCCCGATCACACGCAGTGTGCGATAGCGCGACAGCTTTGCTGAGGCGCCCAATAAACCAATAACAATCATGAATGGCAAAACGGTTAGGCAAAGCTGAACTGTGACCAGTCCCCCTTCAAGCATCTGCCAGCCGCGGCCGTATAAATCAAGCATGGTATCTCCAGCTTTCCTTGATGCCGAACGTGCTTTTCACCCCTGATTAAAAGCAACACCCAACAATAAGGGAGGGGCGGCGAACAATTCGCCGCCCCGGATAGATAAGGCAGATCAATTCGGATGCAGATCGATCGCCGGGAAGTATTTCTTGTTCAGTTCTTCGTAAGAACCGTTTTCAAGCATTTCAGCCAGGGCTTTGTTGAAGATTTCCTTCAGGTCCTGGTCTTCCTTGCGAATACCGATACCGGCACCTTCGCCAAACCATTCGCTCGGTGCGAACTGGTTTGAAACGAAGCCGTAACCGTTGCCTTCTTCGGAGTTTACCCATGCTTCGAGGGTACCGGAGTCAGCAAGGGTCGCGTCGACACGGCCAGCGGTCAGGTCAAGCAGGGCTTCGTCCTGGGTGCCGTACATGCGGATTTCGATACCCGGGAAGTTGTCTTCAAGGAAGTTTGCGTGCGTTGTTGAACGCTGAACACCGATCACCATGCCATCAAGCGCGTCTTCAATGACTTCGCCGTCTTTGTACGCGGTGATGCTCATGCCGTCCTTACCAACGAACACTGCCGGAGTGTTGCTGTAATAGTCGGAGAAATCGATGGAGCGCTTGCGCTCTTCGGTGATCGACATCTGAGCGATGATCGCGTCATATTTCTTGGCCAAAAGACCCGGGATCATGCCGTCCCAGTCCTGAGCAACGATTTCGCATTCGATCTTTGCGGTTTCGCAAAGCTTGTTGGCGAAATCAACGTCGAAACCGATGAGGTTGCCATTGTCGTCCATCATGTTGAACGGAGGGTAGGCACCCTCGGTCGCGATAACGACTTTTTCCCAGGCAGCACTTGCTGCCGAAGCACTCAGTGCAATGCCAATTGCTGCGGCAGATGCAACCTTGATCCAGTTTTTCATTCATAGTCTCCCTTGTTGATTGGAATGGCGCGCAACGACGTGCTCCCATTCTTGCGGCCAGAGCCAACCAGGCCCTGGTCTGCCCAAATCAGAAATCGCGCTGAAGAAACTGCTTCATGCGTTCCGATTTTGGATTCTCGAATACATCGGTCGGATTGCCGAATTCCTCAACCCGTCCCTGATGCAAATACATCACATGACTTGATACACCGCGCGCAAAGCCCATCTCGTGGGTCACGACAAGCATCGTGCGGCCTTCTTCGGCAAGATCGGTCATAACCCTGAGAACCTCACCGACCAGTTCCGGATCAAGTGCCGATGTCGGCTCGTCAAACAGCAAGACGTCAGGTGAAATCGCAAGCGCGCGCGCAATGGCTGCGCGCTGTTGCTGGCCGCCAGAGACATGACCGGGATAATAATCCCGACGTTCATACATACCGACCTTTTGCAGCAACGCGTCTGCGTTTTCGATTGCTTCTTTTCTCGGAACACCAAGCACGTGGATCGGTGCTTCGATGACATTCTCAAGAATGGTCAGGTGGCTCCAAAGATTGAAGCTTTGAAACACCATCGCAAGCTTGGTGCGAATACGCTGAAGCTGCTTCTTATCGGCGGCTTCCTGTGAGCCATCCTTGAGCCTCTTCATGCGGATCAGTTCACCTTTGACGTGAACAGCGCCAGCATTGGGCGTTTCAAGCAGGTTGATACATCTCAGAAACGTACTTTTGCCCGAACCGGACGAGCCAATAATCGAAATCACGTCCCCGGTATTGGCCGTAAGATCAATTCCTTTAAGAACTTCATGGTCCCCAAAGCTTTTGAACATCCCTTCGACCTGTAGGGCGGGTATGTCTTTGCTCATAACGAGTTTAAATTATCCCTGTTGAGAGTCTTCATTCTTCGTTCGTCTTAGCATCCCAAACCGGATGCTCCCCCACAAGACACGCCAAAGCGCCTCTCATTCCGTCAATAATTGCCTGTCCAACGAGAGCATTTCCACTGATATTTTGCAGTTTTATGAAGAAAACTGCGGTTTCAGACGGTTACACATCACCATTAACGACCGCATTGCACAAATCGTGCAGCAGTAAGGGATTTTACGCAATAAAAAACTACATGGATTTTAGGGAGAAGATGCGTCCACGACGGAATCCGACCAATGGTTGACAAAGACCACGGTCTCAAACCATGCAAACCAATGACCGTTTATAACCTAGTCGTTGTCGCGCACAGATTTCAGGAAGCCGATAACTTCTTCCCTGAGACGCTGGGCAAGTTTTCGCAATTCCTGGGAAGACGAAAGGAGCGAGTTGGCTTCCTCACTTACCATGTTGGCGGTATCAGAGACGGCCGACACATTTTGCGAGACTTCCTGTGTGCCCGATGCTGCACGTTGAACGCTGTCTGCAATCTCTTGTGTCGCAGCCCCTTGTTGCTCAACCGCGGCTGCAATGGCATTGCAGAATTCATTGATCCGCTCGATGGTTCCGGAAATAGACCTGATTTCGGAAACCGAACGGTTCGACGACCCCTGAATACCATCTACCTGAACCTGAATATCGCCAGTAGCCTTGTCCGTCTGATTGGCAAGCGATTTTACCTCGCCAGCAACAACGGCAAAGCCCTTACCAGCATCACCTGCACGTGCTGCTTCGATGGTTGCGTTTAGCGCCAGAAGGTTTGTTTGCCCGGCAATATCTTGAATGAGACCAACGACTTTGCCGATCCGTTCAGCAGCCTCGGCAAGCTCCGTGACCGTTGCAGAAGTACTGTTGACGCCCGAAACTGCCTCGGTCGCAACTTCGATTGATTGCGTAACCTGTGCCCCAATTTCGCGAATTGCAGCAGAAAGCTCCTCTGTTGCGGACGCCACCGCCTGCACGTTTTCCGTTGTTATGTTCGCAGCGCTCGAAACTGCGGCTGCACGGGCCGTCGATTCCTCTGCATTGGCAGATAACTGAGTTGCGACCGACTGCGTTTTTTCGGCCGCGTCAGCCACTGTCTCCACAATGGAAAGAACACTCTTCTCGAAATTGTCTGCCATTTGTTCCATGGCGCGTCTACGCGCCTCAGCCGCGTGTCTGGTTGCGGCTTCATTCTCGCTCGCCAGACGATCTACTTCTGCAGCGTTGTTTTTAAACACCAGAACAGCTGCGGCCATCGCGCCAATTTCGTCCTTGAGTTCCGTTCCCGGAACATCGACATCCCTCTGACCATTGGCGAGGCGGGTCATGGCTGACGTCATACTCATAACCGGCCGCGAAACCCAAATACGTACCAGCAGCCCCATCAGGCCCATTATGGCCAAAATGGCAATGATCGCGGTAATAATCGCTGTGTAGCGAAACTCGGTAAGCGACGCATATGCGGCATCGCGATCAAGTGCAAAGCCGAGATACCAGTTTACAGAAGGCAAGCCATTGACGCGGAAAAAGGTGAACAACTGATCGCCTGTGCCATCAATGATGTTCTCCATGCCTTCCTTTACCGTTGGTGTGTCGTCAGGAAACACTTCAGGCAGGGGTTTAAGGGTGAATTCCGCACTCGGGTGGATCAGCACCGTGCCCTCATCATTAACCAGAAAGCCATATCCGATCCCGCCCAGATCGATGCTGCGAACCAGATCACCAAGGATACCAATATCGATATCGCCGCCAACAACGCCGAGAAGGTTTGATCCATCAAAAACAGGTGTGGTCGCCGTAACAATAAGCTGACCGGTGGATGCATCGGTGTAGGGTTCGGTAAGCGTACTGTCACCGACAGAACCTGCATCTGCATACCATGGGCGTTGGCGCGGGTCGTAGTCGGGCGGCAGATCATCGGGCGGATACATTGTCATCACACCGTCAGCACTGCCGAAATATGAAAAGATAAATGACTCGGCAAATGCCTCACCGCTTGCGACTTCAGAGACATTGGCGGGGGAACTGTCACGGGCAATATTGTTGGCGAGGCTCTCAACCAACAGGCGCCGGCCATCAAGCCAGTTTGAAATGCCGGCAGTGGCCAACGAACCACTCTCGGTCAATTTAGCCACAAGCGCATTCTGGATGTATGTTCGTTGCTGATAGTCGAAATAGAGGATGAATGCCGTGAACGTCGCAACAACGATCATTGCCGCAGCAAGCAATATCCGGCTACCAATATTGAGCGACATGCACCAATCCTCCGGAAGAAGTACATTACATTAAACAAATGTGGTTGCGTAACGCGATTACAAGCACTTGGTGCCGCGAACATTCAGGCTTTCGAAAAACTGATCCATCAGAATGTCTTCTCATTGCGGGATGCAACTAAAGTAGCACCCGACAAGAGATCGACATCACTATGAAATCTCTTTGTTTTCGGTATTGATTAAGAACCACATTGCTATCAACTTTGAGTTTCCCCATATGAGGAAATGACTTGTGGCGAACTCTCACAAAATACCGATAAACGGAGGAAATTAATGAAACGCGCATTATTTGCAGGGATGGCGGTCGCGTTCGCGTTCGGGAGCACTGCTGCCGTAGCTCAGGATCGGTCTGACTGGCCGGAGAGCTTTACCGTTGGTACAGCTTCACAGGGCGGTACCTATTTCGCGTATGGTTCTGGCTGGGCGAACCTTGTGGCGGAAGAACTCGGCATCTCGGGTGGCGGTGAAGTCACTGGTGGCCCGATGCAGAACATGGCCCTTGTCCATACCGGTGAAGCCGCCTTTGGTATGACAACGATGGGGCCGGCTGCGGAATCACTCGCAGGTACGAACCCGATTGCACCGGGTCTTCAGATGACCAACGCCTGTGCAATGTTCCCGATGTACCAGACACCGTTCTCGATCACAGCTCTCTCTTCCTCGGGAATTACCTCGGTTGCTGACATTCCGGCGGGTGCCAAAATCGGCTTTGGTCCGGCAGGTTCAACCTCGGATACATATTTCCCGCGTATGCTTGAGGAACTCGGTGTTGACTTCGAACGTCGTAATGGCGGCTGGGCCGACCTTGGCGGCCAGCTGCAGGATGGTCTGCTTGACGTGATTGCGTTCGCCGCAGGTGTTCCGGTTCCGGCTGTCAGCCAGCTTGAAGTACAGACTGACGTGAACATCATCGAATTCACCGAAGCTGAACAGAAACAGATCATGGATGCCTTCCCGGTATCCGAGTTCGACATCGCAGCCGACACCTACACCACGCTGACCGAACCGGCCCGTTCGGTTTCGATGTGGAACTTCGCGATCGCCAACTGCGAGCTCCCGGAAAGCTTTGTTTACGCCGCCACCGACGTTGTGATGTCTGACAACGAGCGGATGGTATCAATCCACCGTGCTGCCCGTTCGACTGTTCCGGCAAACTGGGACAAGAACAAGGTCATGAAGTGGCACCCGGGTGCTGCCAAGTGGTTCAACGAAAATGGCGCATCCATTCCGGCAGACATGATCCACTAATTTTTGTCTGTTAAACATCTTGAAGGCGGACTGTCCGGGCGGACGGTCCGCCATCTTTCAATTATCAGCTTGCCTGTGGCCAAAAACAAACTTGCGTGAGAGCGGGGGAACAGATGACAAACAAAAGCCAGGTGGAAGACGAACACCTTATTGCCGATGGTGTTGACGAAGAGCCGGTCGAACATAATCGACGTCTTTTCGAAGGCAGTGGCCTGACCTTTATCACGATTTCCGCTGCAATCTATGCAGCCTTCCACATGCTTGCACTGAATGGTGTTTCGCTCTCGGGTATGACCGGCGGGATTGTTAATCTGCCATTTCTTCCCGACTTTCCGCTTGAGACATGGAACTTCCGTATCGTTCACGTTGCGGGCGCGCTTGCGCTTGGTTTTCTGTGGTACTCAGCCAACAGTTTCAATGACAGCCCTGGCACAGGTACACCGCTTTTGGGGTATCTGTCATATGTTCTTCTCGTGCCGGCATTTATGGCGACCGGCATGGCATTTAGCTTCGCGCTCGACATCCAGAACGGCGTGATGTGGAACGGCATTGATGCGACAATCAAGTTTAATGAAACCTGGCTTTTCGGAACACCGCTTCTGGTGGCCACGGTCGGCGGTATTGTTTTGTCCTGGTTCCACAAAACATCGCGCGACAAATATTCTGCCCCCGACTTCGTGCTGTGCGTCTGTGCCTTCGCGGTCGCTGTTTATCTGATCACGATCTATGGCACATTGATGCGCAACTCGACGGGTACACCTTTTGCGCCAATCGGGATTTCGATCGCCGCCGTTGCTGGCACATTGCTGATCATGGAGCTGACCCGAAGGGTTGCCGGTCTGGCACTGGTGGTCATTGCGACCATCTTCCTGATCTACGTTTTCGTTGGTGAATTCCTGCCAGGGTTCCTGCAGTCACCATCCGTTACATGGCAGCGTTTCTTTAGCCAGGTTTACACTGACGCAGGGATCCTCGGCCCGACGACGGCCGTTTCCTCGACCTATATCATTCTCTTCATCATTTTCGCAGCCTTCCTGCAAGCTTCCAAAGTTGGCGACTATTTCGTGAACTTTGCCTTCTCTGTCGCTGGTCGTGCCCGTGGTGGCCCGGCAAAGGTTGCGATCTTTGCATCCGGTTTGATGGGCATGATTAATGGTACATCTGCCGGGAACGTGGTGGCGACTGGTTCGCTCACCATTCCGCTGATGAAAAAGGTCGGCTATCACAAGAAGACCGCTGGTGCGATTGAGGCTGCGGCCTCAACCGGTGGTCAGATCATGCCGCCGATCATGGGGGCAGGTGCCTTCATCATGGCCGAGATCACGGGCATTCCATATACCGAGATCGCGATTGCAGCTGTCATTCCGGCCATCCTTTACTTCGTGTCGATCTATTTCATGGTCGATTTTGAGGCCGCGAAACTTGGCATGCGCGGCATGCGCGAAGATGAATTGCCGCGCTTTGATGTAATGATCAAAAAGGTATTCCTGTTCCTTCCGATCATCATTCTGATCATTGCACTGTTCCTCGGCTATTCTGTGATCAGGGCAGGGACCCTTGCCACCGTTGCGGCTGTCGTTGTCAGTTGGTTAACTCCAAATCGCGTGGGGGCCCGGTCGGTTGCCAAGGCCTTTGAGCTGGCAGGCGGCATGTCGATCCAGATCATCGCGGTCTGTGCCTGTGCAGGTATCATTGTCGGTGTAATTGCGCTCACCGGGGTTGGTGCACGCTTCTCCAACCTTCTGCTTGGTTTGGCCGAAGCCTCCCAGCTTCTGGCACTGGTCTTTGCCATGCTGATTGCCATTTTGCTTGGTATGGGAATGCCGACAACGGCGGCCTATGCGGTTGCGGCGTCTGTGGTAGCACCTGGCCTGATTGAGCTCGGAATTGAACCACTTACGGCACACTTCTTCGTGTTCTACTTTGCTGTGGTTTCGGCGATCACACCACCAGTGGCGCTGGCATCCTATGCTGCGGCCGGGATATCCGGGGCCAACCCGATGGAAACATCGGTTGCGTCATTCAAGATCGGTATTGCCGCTTTCATCGTCCCGTTCATGTTCTTCTATAACTCTGCCATCCTCATGGACGGCACCTATCTTCAGATAGGTCAGGCGCTGATTACCGCCGTTGTGGGCGTATTCCTTCTGTCGTCTGGCGTTCAGGGCTGGTTCCTTGGCCGTTCAGCGGTTTGGTTCCTGCGCATTCTGCTTGTTATCGCAGCTTTGTTCATGATCTCCGGCGGATTGATCACGGATCTGATCGGGGTGGGGATGGCAATCGGCACGCTCTTTATCCAGCGTATTTTAAAGCCGAAACCAGGAACGACATTCCGGACAGGCGGGGCTGACTAAGCTCTGAGAGACAAATACCCATAAAAAGAAAAAGCGCACCACATTCGGTGCGCTTTTTTGCTTTTGGTCGAACTTGTATTGAGTTGCCTATTCAGCAACCTTCTTTACGAACTCCGATTTCAGCCCCATCTGACCGATGCCCGGGATCTTGCAATCGATATCGTGATCACCGTCAACAAGGCGAATGCCCTTAACCTTGGTGCCGACTTTGACGACAGTTGAGGATCCTTTGACCTTAAGGTCCTTGATTACTGAAACCGTATCGCCATCGGCAAGTGGGGTGCCATTGGAATCGCGAACAACATTTGCATCCGACTGACCCGTTGCAAGCGACCATTCGTGGGCGCATTCAGGACAGATCAACAAGTCGCCGTCTTCGTAGGTGTATGGGGATTCACATTTGGGGCAGGGTGGCAGTTCGCTCATATCAGTGACCTTTCGACGATTATGACGTCCTGACAGATACGGCTTGGCAGCACGCAGAGAACATCACCGTGCGACTACTGAACTGGCTTTTGCACTGTCTTGGAGTAAGTGGCGGAGAGGGTGGGACTCGGCAACCATTCCGATCCTAATCCTCAAACCATTAAAGATAAATAAAAACATTAGGTTAGCTTGTCAAGCGGTGTGACACAGGAGTGTGACACATTGTCAAAGCAAAGCCATCTTTTTCGTCGTGGGGCAGTGTATTATTTTCGAATGCGCGTCCCCGCAGACCTCAAAAACCGGATTCACCAGTCAGAACTTCGTTTTAGCCTTAAAACCCGGAACTTTGCTCTTGCCAAAGTTGCTGTGCTTGGGTTGCATACACGCGCCTATACTTTGTTTCATCGCATAAGGAGTTGTCCGAGAATGAACGACAAGGAAATTGTCGATATGATTCTCACGTTCTTTCATAACGAGAGCAGTGAGGATTTTCATTTACGTCAGATGGCAGTCATTCCGGAGATGCACCGCGAAGAGTTCAAAGAGATTTCGGAAGAACGAATAAAAAGCCGTGACGCTGTGGACGCCGAGATCGTCGAAAACCTTCAAAATGGTGATTTCAGTGCCGTAGAAGGAGATGTTTGGCAAGAGCTTCTGATGAGGGATCGGCTTGATCTCGTTGATGAAGAAAGCATCATCTATCGAAAGCTTTGCTATGGATTTCTGAGGGCAAGGCGCGAAGCAAACCGACGGGCTTCAATGGAAGATAAATTAGACTTCAATGCAAACTTCCAAGACCCCTTATTTGATCCAGATCGTTCAATTGAAGAGATTGTCCGTCTTTTCCGGCTCAGCACAGGCATAATTCCGAATGAAGATTACTGCGAAAATGCCCCTGCATCACAAGCGACGTCATCAAAGCAGGCGCCAGAGCAGAGAAATGGGCAGAGATCAGGCATAAAACCGACTGTAACAGAGTTGTTTGAAAAATGGTGTCGCTTCCAGTCTGTTGCGATCAAGACGGCAACAGACTTTGAAACTCAGATAAAGCGTTTTTGCGATCTTGTCGGCGATCGGCCCGTTGATGAAATTACTTCCGATGACATCATATATTTTAGAGATGAAGTTGAAAAACTGCCTGTAAGAATGACGCATAAACAGCGAAAAATGGGCACAAAAGAGCTAATTTCTTCATTGGAAGGCAGAGAGGAGATCCCCCGTCTCAAGCCCCAGACAGTCAAAAACAAGTCACTAGCCGCAATCAGCGCTGTTCTGGGCTTCGCGGTCAAGGAAAGGATATTGAATGAGAATGTTGCTCAACGCATTGGCGTGAGAAAACCAAAAGAGCACGAAAAAGAAGTTAAAGGCCTGTTCTTCTCCTCGGATCGATTGCAGATGATTTTAAATTCTCCGGTTTTTTCTGAAGGCTTTCGTCCACTTGGAGGGGCCGGGGAGACGGCTTTTTGGGTGCCTATGATATGTATGTTTACCGGTGCACGGTTGACTGAGGTCTGCGGTCTAGAGATCGCGGATGTTGGTTGTGAGAAGGGGGTTGATTACTTCTTCATACGCCATAACAAGACACGTGATTTGAAGTCAGATTCAACGATCCGAAAAATTCCAATTCATTCAAAATTGCTTGCATGGGGGTTCAAGGATTATCTAGAGACCCAACGAAAAGCGGGGCAAGACCGTGTTTTTGAAAAAGTTAATGCAGAAGGGCCAAGTATCAGTTCTGCGTGGTCTGCGTGGTGGAGCAGATATCTCCGCAAAAAGATTGGCATTCTTGACCCAAGGGTAAATTTTCATTCCTTTAGGCACACCGTAAGGCGCGAACTTCTGGACAAGGAAGTCCGGGAATCTATTGTTGACGCTATATTGGGGCATTCGAATGGAAATGTTTCAGAGCGTTATGGCCGTGATGAAGATGGGCTTTCTTATTCAATGCAGAGATTGAAGCCGGCTATCGAAGCTCTGACTTACGAGCACGTGGATTTTTCACGGCTACAGAAACCTAAATACAAAACAGCGAGGAAGCGGTAGTCGCAATATATCCAGTATATGTTGTGCTGTTACGTTGAGGGATACCTTTGGGATGGGGAAAAAAAGAACTTAACGCCAATTCAAGGAGGTTGACTTTCGCCTCAGCATGTTGCATCAAAAGACGTCCAGACGTCTTTTGATGTGAGTTTTTAAATATGTCACTTGCTCCCGGTAGTGTTCGAGATTCTATTGTTAGTTATCTGTCGATGATAAAGACAGATGCTAGCGTAAAAGATATTCAAGAGGCCGTTCGGCTGTCTATAGGTGGGGTTTCTCCATCGTCCGTTCGGTCTTATCTCAATCTAAACACTCCGGAAATTTTTGTGCGAGTTTCTCGCGGGCGCTATCGCTTGCGAGATGGGGATAGCGAAAGAGATGGACGTCAAATTACTGGCCAGCCGGTTATAGAGATCGGTAAATCCAAGCTTTATCATTCCGACTGTTTTGAATGGCTTGCTCAGCAGAGAGATTGTTCTATCCACGCTGTGGTTACGGACCCACCGTATGGCTTGATAGAATATACGAAGAAAGAACAGACAAAACTCCAAAGTGGCAAAGGTGGGATTTGGCGTATTCCACCAGCGTTTGATGGTCACCAGCGCGCGCCATTGCCAAGATTTACGGTGCTTGGAGATGAGGATCGGAAAGCGCTATATAGGTTCTTTAAAAAACTAGGCGCATTGGTTAATCGAGTGGTTGTTCCTGGCGGGAACATCGTTGTTGCCAGTAATCCTTTGTTATCGCACTTGGTTGCCTCGGCAATGTGTGAGGCAGGTTTGGAACGTCGTGGGAGTATAGTGAGGTTGGTTCAAACAATGAGAGGGGGAGACCGGCCGAAAAATGCACACGAAGAGTTTTCTGAGGTTAGTGTTTTGCCTCGGTCAATGTGGGAGCCTTGGGTGGTATTTCGCAAACCTCTTGAGGGACGGGTGCAGGATAACTTGAGAAAATGGAAAACCGGAGGGTTTCGGCGCCCTTCTGACGAACGCCCCTTCGGTGATGTCATCAAATCAAGTCCGACACCAAAAAGGGAGAAGAAAATCGCAGAACACCCCTCGCTCAAACCTCAGGCTTTTCTTCGCCAACTTGTTCGTGGTGTCCTTCCGCTAGGCGAAGGGGTTGTTCTTGACCCGTTTGCAGGGTCGGGGTCTACGCTTGCGGCGGCCAATGCTCTCGGATACGAAAGCATTGGAGTCGAGCTTGATCAGCGATATGTCGATATTGCTAGAAATGCAATGCCTGAGTTATCATCTATCAAGATAGACCCAATTTGATCGCAGTTTCTTCAGGCCGTTTCTGTCCAATGTTGCCGTTCTTGTCCCAAGTTCGCCTCGAGCATTTTTCCGGAAATCTGTGAGAGTTACATGCCCTAAATACACTTCGGTGAATTTCATGGGGGCCCGATGAATTGCGGGCTCCGTCGCATGATCGGTTTGATATACAAACACGCACATCCACTGCTCTCTTGCTCCGTGCGTATCCACACCGCCACCGGGCTTTCGCGTGCTCTTGATTTCTATACCATGCTCTCCCGACGCAATGCTGTTATTCGGATATTTCCCTTGGACAATTAGGTCGGGGTGGCCGTTGAAATGCTTGTTCTCTGCAAGTGTTCGCGCGTGTTTCGCCATGCTGGCCGTTAGCATGTCCGAAATCATTCCGGACATGGCCGCAGGGCGTAGCATGTCATCCATCCTGTGAAGCCCTTTGGCGAGCAATAATTTATTCACATCGTAGAAGAAGTCATAAACGTCCTGCATTGCCATCTGGAAATCTACTAGACGCAGAGAATATGGAAGATCTGCGTCTTTTCGTAGTGCATCAAGATTGACTTCTTGTCGCGTTAACATCTGGTTTCGAACTCCTGATTGTCCTCTATGATGGTTTTTCTAACCCGGCTGTTCTCGTATTGCTAGTAGAGATGAAGGTTACCTGGTTGGACAGGGAGGATTGTTTCGTCGAGGCGTGATAGTTGCGGGGCTACTGGCTATTGTGAATTTTAGACATATATTCTCATATATTAATATTTTTGGCGGGTGTCTGCATGGTTAAAGTGATCGATTGGAAGCAAGAACGACAAAGACGGGAAGCAATCTACCACTCTCTGGTGCATGAGGCTCGCCCCGAGCAATATTTGTTTAGTGCGAAAGCTTTTGTGAGGGGGCAGACTAAATCTAACCGGCAGGCTCTAGCTCAATTTTTAAAGCTTCCTGATGAAACAGCACTATGGCCTGCGATGGATACACCTTCTTTTCTGACTCCGGGCGTAATTTGGCGCCTTTGCCTTTGGGGATGGAACCCCTACCAAGAACGAGCGCCGAAGCGTAGCCGATCTGGTTAGTCTAATCCGAACATTCTCCGGTCTGCTGGGAGGTTGAGAGCATCGCTCAAAAGCTTGCGCGCGATCTTCCTGTTTGTGCCCGACCCCATCAGCGCCCATTCCATCACATTTGCTAGCATAGCCCGGCGCTTTGCGTGCATTCGTTCCTGTGCTAGTCGTGCTTGAGCTTTTTTCCGCTGTTCTTTTGCTCTCGCTTGTCGCTTTTCTCTGTCTGATATCGACGATGACATTTTCACCTCCTTGATTGCTTTCATAGGATATGGTGGTGTTATCGAATTGTTTCCATTGGAAAATTCTCCGCTTCAGTCCCATTTCTTTCCACATAAGGGCGCAACTTAGCAATCTGCCGATTGCGAGGAGGAGAAATGGCAATTTTCTATTTGGCGGTGCAGTCAGTAAGGCGAGGAGACGGGCGCAGTGCTGTAGCATCCTCAGCATATAGAGCTGGGGAAAAACTCTATGATGAGCGAACCGGGGAGACTTTCAATTACGCGCGGAGGAATGGCGTTGTTGCCTCTGGGCTGATCGGCTGGCAGGGAGACAGGGCTAGTTTATGGAATGGTGCAGAAGCTTCTGAGAAAAGGAAAAATTCTGTTGTTGCTCGTGAAATTGTAATTGCTTTGCCCTGTGAGCTGGATGACGTTTGTCGTGCGGAGCTTGTCGAGGGTTTCGCTCTATGGCTTCACTCACGTCATGGTGTTGCAGTTGATTACGCAATTCACTCCCCGGACAAGGATGGAGATAACAGAAATCACCACGCTCATTTGATGCTAACAACAAGGAAAATTGTGGGTGGCTGTATGGGGGCGAAAACGAGAGAGCTCGACCAGAAACAACATTCACGTAAGCACATTGAGATGTGGCGTAGCCACTGGGCAAGTCTATGTAACCGGGCCTTGGATTTCGGTGGGGTTAATGTGGCTTTGGATCATCGTTCATATGTGCGACAGGCAGAACCGTTTGGTTTAGTTCCGCTGGAGCCACAGAAGCATTTGGGGCCTTCGGAAACGCGCCTGAGCAGAAAGGGAAGAATCACGGCGAAGGCAAAGCAAAATGCTTGGGCTAGGGCGGTCAATGCTGTTTCACATCAGACTGGTAGGCACTTTGGAATGGGCGTGATCAAGGGGGTGAATGCAATGATTGGCGTAGTAGGAAAAGATGGACCACAAGTGAGATAATTTGTTTTTCTCACAATTGAGTCTATATGAAAACTGTGAAGAAAATAGCGTTTCTCACCGCCGGATAGCTGGCTTTGAATTAGTCTGCAATTGTGCGCGTGATTTCTCCGATGGAAAACCAAAGCCCGCCATTTTGGCGGGCTTTTGGGTTTTCGGTTGGTTTACGTCAGTTCGCAATAAATTTTCCGTCAACCTCTGAAACCAGCTTTTTCTTGATCAGGGAAAATTTTGCATCCCGGAAAGCGCGACGGTTATCTACTCCGGTGCACTCATTAAATGCAGTTTGCCATTCCTCCTCTGTTAGGCCGGATACAGGTGCTTGGTTTAAGGCCTCAAGGGCGATCAACTGATTGCGTCCTGTTGGTCCGTTGCTTCTGCCTTTTGCTTGTTGAGAAATCTTATCAAATAGAGCAACGGGCACCTCAATTAGCTCCCCATCCTCATCGAACCCAAGCTCTACTAGTTCATAATGGCCTGAGATCACAATTCCATCAGGGGCGTCTTTTTGCTTTTCGACAACAGCTTCAAAGCCTTTTCCATCGGTCGCAGTGACATGAATGATTGTATCAACCGCACCGGGTAAAACAGTGCTTCCTCTTGCTGAGCCTTGCTTTGCTTCATGATGAACAAGGCAGACTGAGCATCCCAATGCTCGTTGAATGATTTGGCACGCTGAAACGAGTTGTGCCATTTCGTCGGCTCGGTTTTCGTCCCCGGCAAAGCATCTGGAAAGTGTGTCTATGAACACAATACCGATTTTCTGACCTGCGAGCTTATGAACAATAGCGAGGACAAAGCTTTCAAGGTCGCTGTCGTCAAGGAGAGAAACTGGGCAATCCAGATAAAGAACATCCCCCTCTGAATCTTCTGGGACATTCCGATATATCCGATGAGCAGTAACGCGGTTACTAGCTCCTGCTACACCCTCGGCGGCAACATATACAATCTTAGCTTTGTTTGTTCTGCGTCCAAGTATTTCATACCCGTTTGCAATGCTCTGTGTCAGGGCAAGGGCAATGTGACTCTTCCCCGCGCCGGGGGCGCCATACATCAGAATGAGAGAGCCTGTGGGAATAAGATGCTTAACAAGCCATTGCGGGCCAGGAAGGTTTATGAGTTCTTTTTCACTGAGGAGTTTGAAGCGTGGCTCGAAATCAGCTTCAAAAGCGGAAGATTTATCGATTTTTCTAATGGAAATATGAGACATAGTAGGAATATCCTTAATAAAAAATGCCAACGGAATTGATGGCTTTTCGGATATTCGTTCAAAAAAAATTCAGTCAACAGACTGCTTCATTTTTTTTCAACAAGAAGACGGATGGACGGTTTTCTATACAAAACCGTCCATCCGTCTTTTTAATTGAAAGGCGCCTCGTCTTTGAGAGCGGGAAGGGCCTAGCTTAGCTGTTTTTCTGAAGTTCTTCCCATTCCCTTACTAGATCCATAACGACAGGCTTAGCGTTCTCAATCATTTCTTGGGGGCCAAATTTGCTTTCTAATTGGGTTAGTCCACGCCTCAACGAAGGACCAAGTTCAACGCTTGCTTGGTGAACGGAAAGGTTGCCCGTTTCAAGAATAGCTAAAACTTGAAGGGAGGGACCCGATGTGCCGTTGTCCAAAACGGAGTGAAAAAAGTTATTTGTAAAGCCAAGGTGCTTGGCAATCTTGTTTCCGAACTTGCGCCCTTTGCGTAGTCCGCCTTTCGTCCATATGAGGATCATGAAAGCGATCCACACAGAGAGCAAGGCGACTGCTATGTAAGAAAACATTTGGATCCCCTCGATTGATGCAGTCTACCATTTCAACTTTATGGCGAGAGCATAGCAATGGGAGGTGTTTTGTTGAAAGCATTAAACTGCGAAAGCTGGTAGCCGAGCCTTGGCGACTGTGACACAATCGTGATACACAGAATTTTTAAACCAATCGCTTACAGCGCTAGCCTAAAATCTTTGTTTTTCAGTGTTTTATCTGGAAAATGGCGGAGAGGGTGGGATTCGAACCCACGGTACCCGTAAAGGCACGGCGGTTTTCAAGACCGCTGCATTCAACCGCTCTGCCACCTCTCCGCAAAACTGGTTGGAGCGTTTCGCTCTGGGCGCTTTCAATAAATTGGGGAGAATGACCTGTCAATAGGGCAATCCAATATTGCAGCGAATGCTGGTGATTTATCCTGATTTCAGTATGGTAATGACATTCGATAAACCAATTCTTTTTGGAATTCTCTAACGTGTTCTACTTCCTGTCCAAAACGCTGAGTGTTCTGATCAATACAGCGTTCATGCATGGCCTTTTGCTGGCCATTCTGTTTTGCCTGTTGACCATCAAGCGAACGCGCCGATTTGCGATAAGAGGGCTGGTTTTCGTGACTGGATTCTCTTTGCTAATTACGGTTATTCCTGTTGGCACAATCTTGTCACGCGCACTTGAAACCCGCTTTGATAAACCTGTTCTTACAGAGCAGGAGTTTGCCGGAGCGATAACTCTGGCAGGTAGTCTTGACCCTTCCAGTTACCTTAAACGCGGTGAAGTGCATGTCGGTGCTTCGGCAGATCGTCTCTTTACCATGCTGCGCTTCGCCAGCTTGTATCCCGACAAACCTGTCTTGTTTACCGGTGGGGATGGCAATCTGACAGAGCGTGGATTTAGCGAAGCAGTCGTCCTTGAAAACTGGTTGGACGAATCGGGCCTGAAGACGTCGAACATGTATTTTGAAGAAAAATCGCGGAACACGCACGAGAACGCGACGAAATCTCTGGAGATGGTCTATCGCGACTGGCCTGAACTTGCCAAAAAGCCTTGGGTACTAATCACTTCGGCGCAACATATGCCAAGGGCGGTAGGTGTATTCCGTCAGGCCGGCTGGAATGTGATCCCGTATCCGGTCGACAGATTCACCTCAGATGACATCCATTTAGCAAGTCTTAACGTCTCTGACGGTATCAAATCGTTGGGCCGTGCTTTACGGGAATGGGTTGGTTTGACCGCCTATTACTGGACCGGCCGGACAGATGCATGGTTCCCTGGGCCGCAAAATCCTGGGGCGGAAAACTGATTATATGATTGGATGAGGCTTAGATGAAATTCTGGAAACTACTGACTGCCGCCTCCGTCGTTGCTGTGATGGCGGCAAATGCACCGGCCTTTGCACAGACCGATGAGAAACTTCCAGAATTCACTACCGAGGGATTTGACGAATGGCTCGTTGAATTCAAAAAGGAAGCCGCAAGCAAAGGCATTTCCGATGCCACACTCGACGTTGCCTTTGCCAATACCAAACCGATCCCCAAAGTGATCGAATATGATCGTAGCCAGCCGGAATTCAAACTGACCTTTGAACAATATCTTGATCGGGTTGTGCCGCAATCCCGCATCAATGAAGGTCGTAAGAAATACGCCGAAAACCGCGAAATCATTGACGCTGCGGCCAAGAAATACGGTGTTCCGGGTCATTACCTGACAGCCTTCTGGGGCATTGAAACCGGATTTGGTCGTTTCACCGGCGGATACTCGGTTGTTGATTCACTTGCCACCCTGGCATTTGAGGGACGTCGCGCCGAGTATTTCCGCAAGGAATTGATGAATGCGCTGACCATCATCGATGCTGGCCATATCGCGCCGGAAAAGATGTCGGGCTCTTGGGCCGGCGCCATGGGACAGGCGCAGTTTATGCCATCGACCTTCCTGAATTACGCACGCGACGGAAACGGTGACGGTAAGATTGATCTTTGGGGGGCAAAAGAAGACGTCTTTGCCTCTGCGGCAAACTATCTTTCCTCTGTCGGATGGCATGCAGACGAGCGCTGGGGCCGCAAGATTTCGCTGCCGGAAAACTTCAATACCGAGTTTGAAGGTCGCGATATCCGCAAACCAATTTCTGAGTGGCAAGAACTGGGTGTTCGCATGCCAAACGGTGCAGATTTGCCTGCGGCAGATATGGAAGCATCAATTGTCATCGTAAATGACGGTGAAGGTCCCGCATATATGGTTTATAACAACTTCCATACCATCATGCATTGGAACCGTTCGACTTACTTTGCGATTGCGGTTGGTACATTGGCCGATGCGATTGCCGGTCGTTAAAAACAACGTCCGGAAAACGGACATCTTGTCTGAACGAGCATGGACAGAGCATCTACAAGCGGGGACACCTTGATGCCCAAACCACGAAAAAGTGCCTTCGCACACCTGCGAGCCAAATGCCGCATCACCCTTGCGGTTGCAGCATTTGGCATATTGCTGGCGGGCTGTGCTGAAACGCAACTGGCTGTCCATGGCGTTAAACGGCTTGGCGGTCAGTCACAACAACCTGCCCAAATCGGAAACTACAAGATCGGTAATCCATATGAGATTGCCGGCCAGTGGTATTATCCGGCCGTAGATTACGAATACACCGAAACCGGTATTGCATCCTGGTATGGCCCCAAATTCCATGGCAAGAAGACCGCCAACGGCGAGATTTTTGATCAATATGAAGTTTCGGCCGCCCATCGGACTTTGCCACTGCCGAGCATCGTTCGGGTGACAAACCTTGAAAACGGCAAGTCGATCAAGGTTCGGGTCAATGACCGTGGACCATTCGCGCATGGGCGGATCATCGATATGTCGCGCCGCGCTGCCCAGCTTCTTGGGTTCGAGCGAAAAGGGACAGCCAAGGTCCTCGTTGAAGTGGTTGAAGCCGAAAGCCGTCAGATCGCAGCAATCGCGCAAGGTAAAGCCGCCCCGCAAGTTACCTCGGCCGAACAAAGCACCGTTACAGCGGCACCGCGTGATGTTGTCGAAACAGTCCGTCTTGATGACGGACCGATTACCGATGCAGGCGAACCGACCACTTCGAGTATCAAACTGACACCGCCGTCTTCCAGCGCCAGTGTCCAGTCCGCACCACTTGATGGCGTGGTCGAAGAGGCCGCCGTAGTTGAAGTTGCGCCTGTCGCATCGTCTTCGATCTATGTCCAGGCAGGTGCCTTTTCCATTTATGACAATGCCTTAAACCTGCGCAATCGCCTTTATGATCTTGCGCCCAGCAAGATTGAGTCGATAGATGTCAAGGGAACGACCTTTTACCGCGTGCGGCTTGGTCCGTTGGAAACTGTCCCGGAAGCGGACATCCTGCTTGAACGGGTGATTGCAACCGGCCAAAACGGGGCAAAAGTTGTCGTTGAGTGTGCTGATGGCGGCTCGGCGACATCGGTCTGTTGATTGAAAAAAGCAGGTTATGCTACCGCTTTAAAATGCCGGGCTTGTTGGTGTTGCACAATTCTGCCGAATTTGCGACATAAGCAAATCAGCGGATACACCGTTCCCCGGTGCATAGAGAAATTATTTTACAGGGTTAGAATGCCATGACTTTGATGCCGCCAGTTCCGTTCAAAAACACTCTGAACCGGGTAGTGGCCGGAGCCTTCATTGTTGGCTCAGTCATGGCAATGTCGATGAGCTTTGCAAGCGCGCAGGCAATAGAGACCAGCGCACGTGAAGCTTTCATTATGGACTTCGATACCGGCGCTGTGCTGCTTGATAAAGAAGGGGACACCCTGACCGAGCCGGCATCGATGACCAAGATGATGACCGTTCACATGCTGTTCAAGTATATCAAGGACGGTCGCGTTTCGATGGACGACACCTTCCACGTCAGCGAGAAAGCCTGGCGTAAGGGCGGATCGAAAATGTTTGTCGAGGTGAACTCGAACGTTTCGGTCTCTGATCTGCTGCACGGTATTATCGTTCAGTCGGGAAATGATGCCGCAATCGTCGTCGCAGAGGGAATTGGTGGATCCGAAGAAGCCTTTGCCGAGGCGATGACCGAAGAAGCCCGCGCCATCGGCATGACAAAGTCTGTCTTTAAGAACGCCACAGGCTGGCCGGCGGACGGCCACCTTGTCACGGTTCATGATCTTGCCATCCTTGCGCGCGACACCATTCGCAATTTCCCTGACCTTTACGAGCTCTATTCCGTCAAGGAATTCACCTATAACGGTATCCGTCAGCCCAACCGTAACCCGCTATTGGGCACGAGTGCCGGTGTTGACGGCCTCAAAACCGGTCACACCGAAGCGGCGGGATACGGTCTTACGGCGTCAGCCGAGCGTGACGGACGTCGGTTGGTCCTGGTGGTCAACGGTCTGGATTCTGTACGTGAACGTCGCACGGAGTCCCAAAAGCTTCTGGATTGGGGTTTCCGTGAATTTGACAACTACGATCTGTTTGCCGAGGGCGAAACCGTGAGTTCCGCCAATGTTTGGCTGGGTTCGGAAACCAAGGTTGATCTTGTCGCTGACAAGGAGATCCTTTTGACACTGCCGCGCAGTGCGAGCCGCGATATGAAGGTCACCGTCGTCTATGATGGCCCGGTGCCGGCCCCGATCAGCCAGGGCGATCAGATCGCAACACTCAAGGTCGAAGTCCCGGACCGGGACACCATCGAGTTCCCGCTTTATGCCGCCCATGATGTCGGACGCCTTGGATTTGTTGGCCGTATTGGCGCAGCCTTCAAATATCTTCTGTGGGGGGCAAACGGGTGAAGTCGAAGCCCGGTTTGTTCATCAGTTTCGAAGGCGGTGAAGGCAGCGGAAAGTCCACCCAGATCCACCATTTGGCAACCTGGTTCCGCGAGCAGGGCCGGGAAGTTGTAGTTACACGTGAACCTGGCGGCTCGCCGGGTGCCGAGGAAATCCGCAACCTTATTCTGACGGGCGATCCCGGTCGCTGGGACGCCGTAACCGAGGCGCTTCTGATGTTTGCGTCGCGTCGCGATCATGTTGAACGCACCATTCGTCCGGCCCTTGCCGAGGGAAAAGTCGTTCTTTGTGACCGGTTCGCGGACTCATCGGTTGTCTATCAGGGCTATGGCCATGGCCTTGGTGCAGACTATATCCGCAATCTCTGGAAACTGGCGATCGGCGATTTCAAACCTGATCTGACCGTAATTTTCGATCTGCCGCTTGAAGTTGGTCTTGACCGAGCTGGGGCACGCTTTGCCAATGTCAGTGCCGCCGAGGACCGCTATGAACGCATGGGACTTGCATTTCACGAGCGCATACGTGACGGTTACCGCGAAATTGCAGCAACTGAAAAAGACCGTTGTGTCGTCATTGACGCCAGTGGAGACATCGAAAGCGTAGGTGAACGTGTCATCGCCGCTGTTCAGGGGCGCATTGCCGGGCAGGGGACCTGATCATGGCCAAGGACGACCTTCCCGAAGAAGAAAACCCCTTTGAGCCGCGACGCAATGATGCTCTTCTTGGCCACGAAGAGGCCGAGAAAGTCATTCTTGATGCCTGGAACAGCAAACGCATGCATCACGCTTGGCTGCTCTGTGGCCCCAAGGGCGTCGGCAAGGCAACGCTTGCCTATCGTATGGCACGTTTTATCCTTTCTGGCGGCGGAAACAATGCCGGTGCAGGGCTGTTTGGCGACCAGAATGACGGTCTTTACGTCGATCCGGAAGACCCGGTAGCACGACGGATTGCTGGCGGCGGTCATGGTGATCTTAAGGTTATCGAGCGTCAGTACGACGACAAGAAGAAGCGCCTTCAGGGCGAAATCACCGTTGCCAGCGTGCGCACGGTTGGCAATTTCATGTCGAAGACCTCGGCAGAGGGCGGATGGCGGATCGTTATTGTTGATGCCGCCGATGAACTGAACCGCAATGCTGCCAACGCGATCTTGAAGGTTCTTGAAGAACCGCCAGTCAACGCCATGATGATCCTTGTTGCCCATCATCCGGGGCGGTTGCTGCCGACAATTCGGTCACGCTGTCGGCGCCTTAATCTTGGCCCACTGCAAGATCATCAGGTTGTCGATCTTCTTGGGCGTTATTGCCCGGATATGGATCTTGGCGCACGTGACGCACTTTCGGGGCTGGCAGAGGGCAGCATCGGCCGTGCACTTCAACTCCATGAAGTGGGCGGGCTTGAGCTTTATACCGAACTTGTCGATATCATCGCCGCACTACCCAATGCCGACGTCGCAGCCCAGCACAAGTTTGCAGAGCGTTTTTCACCGGCAGACAAGGACGCAGCCTTTGCAACAATCACCGAACTGATGCATTGGTGGCTTGCGCGAATGATCCGGTTTGCCGCCACAGGGCAGGCTCCCCGCAAAGTCGTAGACGGTGAATTGCCCGCCATGCAGCGCATGGCAGCCGCGCAACCGCTTGATCAATGGCTGGAGGTATGGGAAAAGATCAACGAATTGATGGGCGCGACCCGCGGTTTGCATCTTGATCGCAAGCAAGCCTTGCTGAATGCATTCTTCATGCTTGAAGAAACCATGCGAACCTGACATCACTGCCCACATAACGAAATTTTGACCATCACGGCCCATTTCGGGCCGTTTTGTTTCACGACTTGCGCGAAGGATTTGCGACCATGACCGGGCACAAACAGCCCTATTACATCACGACACCGATCTATTACGTCAACGACAAGCCCCATATCGGCCATGCCTATACCACGCTTGCCTGTGACGTTCTGGCCCGCTTCAAGCGCCTGGACGGTTATGACGTGATGTTCCTGACCGGAACCGATGAACACGGTCAAAAGGTCGATAAATCGGCCGCGGCCAAGGGCATTGCCCCACAGGCGTTTACAGACCAGGTTTCGCAAAACTTCCGCGATCTTGCCGTTCATATGAACTATTCCAACGATGACTTCATACGCACAACGGAAGAACGTCATAAAAAGGCCTGTCAGGCGCTTTGGAATACGTTGCTTGAAAAGGGCGAGATTTATCTGGGCTCCTATGATGGCTGGTATTCGGTCCGTGACGAGGCGTTCTACGGCGAGAAGGAACTGATCGAAAAAGACGGCGAAAAACTCGCACCAACCGGTGCACCGGTGGAGTGGGTGTCTGAACCAAGTTATTTCTTCAAGTTGTCTGCTTGGGGCGACCGCCTGCTGGAATTCTACGAACAGAACCCGGACTTCATCGCACCCCAGTCACGCCGCAACGAAGTGATAAGCTTTGTGAAGGGTGGCATGCATGATCTTTCCGTATCGCGTACCAGCTTCAAATGGGGCGTTCCGGTGCCAGGTGACGAAGACCACGTCATGTATGTCTGGCTCGATGCCCTAACCAACTATCTGACCGCGATCGGTTACCCGGATGCAGATCCGGCCAAACTTGAAAAATACTGGCCTGCTGACCTGCATATGGTCGGCAAGGATATCCTGCGTTTCCATGCTGTTTACTGGCCAGCCTTCCTTCTGGCTGCGGGTATCACACCACCCAAGCGCGTCTTTGCCCACGGCTGGTGGACCAACGAAGGCCAGAAGATCTCCAAATCGATCGGTAATGTGATTGATCCGTATGACCTGACCGATAAATACGGCCTGGATCAGACGCGTTATTTCCTGATGCGTGAAGTGCCGTTTGGCAATGATGGTGACTTTTCCCATCGTTCCATGGTCAACCGCATGAACAGCGAACTGGCCAATGATCTTGGCAATATGTGCCAGCGTGTTCTGTCGATGATCCACAAGAACTGCAACGCCGCGATCCCGACACCGGGCGAGTTTACTGACGCGGACAAGGAAATCCTCGCCAAGGCGCACGGCATGCTTGATACCGTGCGTCCGCTCTTTGACGAACAGGCGTTCAACAAGGGGCTGGAAGCGATCTGGAGCCTTGTGGGTGATGCCAACCGCTATGTCGATGAAATGGCGCCTTGGGGCCTGAAAAAGACCGATCCTGCACGTATGGAGACGGTTTTGTATGTGCTGGCCGAGGTCATTCGCCACGTCGGTATCCTTGTTCAACCAATCATGCCGGACTCAGCGGCCAAAATCCTTGATCAGCTGGTGCTGGCCGATGATCAGCGCGGGTTTGATGCGCTTGGTCCGAACAATGCCCTGAAACCGGGGTCGGGCATTCCGAAACCGGCTGGCGTTTTCCCGCGCTATGTCGAGACCGAGGATGAAGGAGAGAAGGCATGAATGTCGCCCTTGTCGACAGCCACTGCCATCTGGACTACCCGCAGTTTTCCGACGATCTGAGCGGAACCCTTGCGCGGGCCAAAAACGCCGGCGTTGGCATGATGGTCAGCATCGGCGTTAAACTGACGACCTTTGACAAGGTCCGCGCGGTTGCCGAACAATCTGATCATATCTATTGCACGATTGGCGTTCATCCACACGAAGCCGGCGAGGAGGGGCTTTCAAGCCCCGATGCGCTGATCGAAAAGGCATCCGACCCGAAAGTCATCGGTATCGGCGAAAGCGGTCTTGATTATTTCTACGACAATGCCCCGCGCGATGCGCAGCAGCAAAGCTTTCGTGCCCATATCGCGGCTTGCCGCGAAACGGGTTTGCCCTTGATCGTCCATACCCGTGATGCCGATGACGACACCATGGATATTCTGGAAGAAGAATATGAAAAGGGGCCGTTTACCGGCGTTATTCATTGCTTTTCCAGTTCGGCAACGCTGGCACAGCGTGCGTTGAAGATCGGATTTTATATTTCTTGCTCGGGTATCATCACCTTTAATTCGGCCAAAGAAATTCGTGCCGCTGTTGAAGACGTACCGCTGGATCGGCTGTTGGTGGAAACCGACGCGCCGTATCTGGCACCAGTGCCCAAGCGCGGCAAACCGAATGAACCGAGCTACGTTGCCCATACAGCAGCCAAGCTGGCCGAAATCAAAGGTGTAACAGTTGAAGAAATCACGCGAATAACGACGGATAACTTCTTCAAACTGTTCACAAAAGCCGATCGGAACAACCTGCTTGCGCTGGGAGCAGAATAGCAGTGACGAAGGTAACCATCCTTGGCTGCGGCTCCTCAAATGGTGTGCCATCGGTTGGCCTTGGATGGGGAAAGTGCGACCCGAACAATCCGAAAAACCAACGTTTACGCAGCTCGATCCTGATCGAGGAAGCTGGGAAAAAGATCCTTGTCGACGTGACACCTGATTTTCGCCAGCAGGCGCTGACGCACGGGATCGACCACGTCGATGCGATCCTGTTTACCCATTCGCATGCCGATCACGTGCATGGCATTGATGATGTTCGCTGGCTGAATGTCGCCATGGAACGTCCGATTGATATCTATGCCAATGCACAGACAATCTCGGACATTGATCATCGCTTCAATTATGTCTTCACGCCGCTGCCAGAAGGCGTTGAGTTCTATTTCAAGCCGGTATTGATCCCGCATGTCATCACGGGGCCAATCACGCCAGCAGGGGTCCCAATCACGGTTTTCAGCCAAGACCACGGCTATGGCGAGACCCTGGGGTTCAAGATAGGGAAGTTTGCCTATTCAACGGATGTCGTTGAGTTCCCTGAAGAATCCAAAGAACATCTCTATGATCTGGATGTTTGGGTCGTGGATTGCTTGCGGCATCGTCCGCACAACACGCACGCACATCTCGAAAAACTTCTGGGCTGGGTCGAAGAGTTCAAACCCAAGCAAGTCTACATGACGCACATGGGCATCCAGTTTGACTACGCACAGGCGATGGCCGATACTCCAGACCACGTCGAACCAGCTTATGATGGCTTGGTTATTGAGGTGAACTAAGGACAAAAGACTTCAGAGGTGAGGTCGAAATGTCCTAACTCGACACCACGTCGAATAGTTGCAAATAGTATCATTTCGGCACCTGTTGCTATTCATTTGAGCGCTTTGATCGTGAAGAAGTGCAAGCCATAGGCTCACTTCTTCACGATCAAAGTGCAACCAACTTATCTATTTGTGTTGCCCTTTAAATTTTCTGAAAATGTTGTGTTGAGAAAAGAGCTCTGCACGAAAGAATAAGCTGTTTGGGCTCATATCATTGTTCGAGTTCTGACAGACATGATCAACGAATGTAGGAGCAAGTTCCCACTAGGCCCTGAACCTCGTTATTTGGAAAATCCCGATCAGCAGCTGCTTTAACTTCCTGAAGCGATGGCGGCCGAATATTCTTGCGAATTTATTGACTTGCCATCCGAGCACCTTGGATTGTTGTTCTGCCAGTCCATGATCAGCAAGATAACACAACCGGTCAGCTCTCCATGAGGTGAAATAACCGGAAGTATATTGGAGGCGAGAGCATTTTCGTTGAAATATATTACCGTTTTGGGCAACTTGGATAATACTCCATTTTGGGTTCTCGTAAGTGAATATAAAATTGATCTGCCGGCAGAACGCGCTAAAATTAAAGTCCGGCAGAGAAGATGAATGATAATAAATATAAAATGTTTCCAGTAATTGATATCTTTGCCGGTCCCGGTGGCCTCGGAGAAGGATTCGCCTCTTACATTGATGAGCGGCGCAAAAGTAGGTTCCGAAACACCATATCAATCGAACGGGAGAGATTACCGCATCAAACCCTTTTGCTTCGTCATTTCTTTAGGAGCTTCGAGAAGGAAGCGCCCAATGAATATTATCAGTATCTCGAAGGCGAAATTACGCGTGAGCAGCTTTATGCTCGGTTTCCTGAAAAGCATTATGAGGCCCAACAGACTGCTCATTGCATCGAGCTGGGACCCAAAAACCACGAAAATGTAAGGAAGTTAATTTCCAGTAAGTTGCGCGATGACAGCCCGTGGGTCCTAGTCGGTGGACCTCCATGCCAAGCATATTCACTCGTCGGCCGCTCGCGAATGATGAATGATCCAAAATTCAAAATGGACGAACGACACTTTCTTTACAGGGAGTATCTGCGCATCATCGCCGACCATCGGCCGCCAGTATTTGTGATGGAAAATGTTAAGGGCCTACTTTCCGCGAAAGTCGGAGCGGAACAAGTGATCCGAATGATTATTTCCGACTTGTCCCACCCGGAAGCAGCGCTCAATGATGGAAAGGGTGATCTTCACTATAAGCTATATTCATTGGTCTCGGAGGAGCCGATTGACAAAGATGCAGATCCAAGAGAGTTCCTCGTAAAGGCTGAAGAATTTGGCGTTCCGCAGGCGCGGCACCGTATGTTCATTCTGGGCGTAAGAAACGACTGTAAGATCAGGCCCACGCAGTTGCAGCGGCATGAAGCGCCAAACGTCAAACAAACAATCGGACAACTGCCAAAAATCAGAAGTACTCTTTCCAAGGAGAAAGACGATGCCGAACGGTGGCTCAATGTTATCGCAGGTATGGAAGTGTCCGAGAGCCCTCCCCACGGCTCCAAAGAAGTTTGGAATGTCTGGAAACAAATACGCAGGTCTCTGAACACACCGATGGACTGGCCGGAGCAGCCTAAATCGTATCTCTACAGAAAAAGTCCAAAGTCCAATCATCCTGCCCTAAAATACATGCAGGACGACAGGCTAACGGTTCTCACAGGCCACGAAGCCCGGGGCCATATGGCATCTGATCTGCATCGCTACTTCTTTGCGGCCAACTTTGCGGACGTTATAGGAAAGAGTCCCAAACTTTCAGATTTTCCTGAGTCCCTGCTCCCTCATCATCGGAATGTGACGGAAGGAAGGGAGGGGAAAATGTTCTCCGACCGGTTCCGTGTTCAGCTCGGTGGATTGGTCTCGACAACGATCACATCCCACATCTCCAAGGATGGACACTACTTCATTCACTACGATCCGCTCCAATGCAGGAGTCTAACCGTTCGAGAAGCAGCACGCCTTCAGACGTTTCCAGACAACTACAGTTTTGAAGGGCCGCGAACGGCACAGTATCATCAGGTCGGTAATGCCGTCCCTCCTTATCTGGCCTCGCAGATTGCAGCCATTGTCTGTGAACTTCTTGAACAGATAGCGGAGCCTTGATGGTAGATTCCCTGTGCCCTGAGCATCGCAGTTGGAATATGTCGCGGATCAGAAGTCGCGACACCAAACCAGAACTGCTCTTGCGCTCCATGCTTCATCGCGCAGGACTAAGATTCAGGCTTCATCGGCGAGACCTACCGGGCAGTCCTGATATTGTACTGCCAAAATACTCAACCGTGATTTTCGTACATGGGTGCTACTGGCATCGGCATAAGGGCTGCAAAAAGACGACCACGCCTTCAACTCGTACTAGTTTCTGGGAAGCGAAATTCGCGCGCAACGTTGAGCGTGATGAGCACAACATCCTTGCGCTAAAAGCAGCCGGCTGGCAGCCTCTCGTGGTTTGGGAGTGCGAGCTGAAACGGGATCCCATGAGCGTGCTGAAGTATATTGAACAGGAACTGAGGAGGCAGGACTGATGGCACGGGAGCATCCTCTTCCACCAAGCGCTGCATCTTTATCGGCATCAATGCGTGATCTTGGTTATTCTCTTGAAACTGCCGTTGCTGATCTCATCGACAACAGCATCTCAGCGGATGCCAACGAAGTTAAGATATTCTGCGATCTCTCTGGAGACACCCCCATTCTCTGCATCATCGATAATGGTTGCGGAATGGTCGAGGACGACCTGATTGCGGCGATGCGGCATGGCACTGCAAATCCCAAATTGCCTCGCAAAGCTACAGACCTTGGACGTTTCGGACTGGGCCTGAAGACGGCATCGTTTTCTCAGTGTCGCAGTCTTACAGTCGTCAGCAGGCGGGATAGTTCGATCTGCGGCGCCGAATGGAACCTCGATCTTATCGACAATCGTGATGACTGGCTGCTCAATATCCTAGATCAGGAAGAAATCACAACACTGCCTTATGTCGATCACCTAACGTCAAATGGAACTATAATACTTTGGCGGGAGCTTGACCGCCTGTTCGAGGACGAAACTGGCACCAAGCGAGACGAGATCGTCAATGAAAAGCTTGACGCTCTCGAACGCCACCTATCTTTGGTCTTTCACCGCTTTCTTGCCGGTGAGATCAAGGGGCGCAAGATCAGCATTTTTGTCAATGGCCACCCTGTTGAAGAGTTCGATCCGTTCTGCCGGAAGAACAGTGCAATCCAACGTCTTCCTGAAGAAATTGTTCACGTAGGCGGAGCCGTGGTGACGATGCGGCCCTATATTCTGCCGCATCACAGTAGACTTTCCCCTTCTGAATACCAGTTCTATCAAAATCGAAGCGATTTCATCTCCAATCAGGGTGCATACATCTATAGGGGCGGTCGCCTAATGGCTTGGGGTGACTGGTTCCGTCTGGTGCCAAAGGGAGAAGCTACCAAACTTGCAAGGGTTAGGATTGACTTTCCCAATACACTTGACGAGTCATGGACTATAGACATCAAAAAATCCCGCGCGCGCCCCCCTCACGCGGTCCGGGAACGTCTGCGTCAGATTATCGCGAAGATCACTGATCGAAGCACCACAGTGCATAGAGCTAGGGGGCAGAAGCTATTTCAGGAAGTCGAAGCCCCCCTATGGGAGCGGTATGCCGACAGCGGGGGCATTCGTTTTGAGGTGAACCGGGAACACCCACTGGTTCTCTCACTTCGTAGCAAGCTTGATGGTGCCGGTGAGCGCCAGCTCCTTATGCTTATTGAATCCATTGGTCACGCTCTACCCGTAGAGATGATCTATTCGGATTACTCGCAGCACCCCAAAGAATTTGGTTCTGAAGCAGTTGAGAAAGAAGAGCTGATTCGCCGCTTGGAGGCACTTCGAGAGGTTCTCTATGGCCCGGAGGGCGGGAATTCCGCAGGTTTTAGGGAAGTGGCAAAATCAATCAGAATATTTGAGAATAGAGCAGATATATTAGAAAACTATATTGCGGAGAATTTTTATGAATGATCGGGGTGCAAGGGACGAGAAGAATTTCAAAAGCGCACTGATTACTGCGCTGTCGCTTGCAGACGGCATTCCAAACCGCGAAGAGGTCGAGCAGAAAGCAGCAGGACTTGCCGCAGTTTTCGGCTATAAAGGAGACCTTTCCACTGTGGTAGAAGAGGCACTGATTGCCGTCGTCACACGGATGGGAGAAGGGGTTTCTCTGGTCGATGTCGAGGCAGAACATGACCAAGAATGGGTCCACAAACGAGCCGACCTGCCGACAACATATTCAGATGCCTATGAGGACTTTCTCAAATCAGAAGGTTGGCATCCCACAGTTGTTCAATCCCTGAGTGATGTCGGTACAAAAATACTTGGCCACCTTCAGGACCCGGAAAGCGAAGGAACCACTTGGAAACGCCGTGGACTGGTCATCGGTCATGTCCAGTCCGGAAAAACTGCAAACTATATGGGACTAATCGCAAAAGCGCAGGATGCCGGTTACAAATTTATTGTTGTTATTGCGGGAATTCACAACAACCTCCGCAAACAAACTCAGGAGCGGATAGATGAGGCGATCATCGGTCGCTCCAGTGACCCGGAGAAAAGAGAGCCACTGGGCGTCGGCCTGTCACCAGGTTACCCTCATCCTGTCACTTTCACAACCATCTATGATGACTTCGGCAAAGCCACTAGCGCACGCGGAGGCTGGAAGCTGAATGATTTCAGCAGACCAATAGTCCTCGTTATCAAAAAGAATGTATCCACTCTAGATTCGCTCCACAAATGGTTGAAGGAGCTGAATGCGCGGGGCGACGGGCAAATCGCTGATGTGCCGATGCTTCTGATTGACGATGAAGCGGACAATGCGTCAATCAATACCAACAAGCCTGATCTCGATCCGACGCGAACCAACTCGATGATCCGACAGATTTTGGGGATGTTCGATAAGTCCTGCTATGTCGGCTACACAGCTACCCCATTTGCCAACATTTTTATCAATCACGATGCCTACGACGACAAGGCACGTGAAGAACTTTTCCCGCGCGACTTTATCTACAGCCTTGATGCTCCGAACACATATTTCGGGCCGGACAAAGTGTTTCTCGATGAGCACTCCAGTGAGAGAATTCTGGAGCCCATTGACGACTGTGAGGACTACATCCCGTTCTCGCACAAGCGGGGCGACCAGATTGCGGAGCTGCCTCCCAGTCTCTATCGCGCTCTGCATCAGTTCATTGTTGCACGCGCCATCAGAAACATCAGAGGGCAGGTGGGAAAACACTGCTCCATGATGATCAATGTGTCTCGGTTCGTTCCAATTCAAAAAAGTATCAGAGACCACATCAGTGTCTATGAGAAGAAGCTACGGGAAGCGGTCAAAGCTAACTATGCGATGCCGGAGAAGACTGCACTAGGCAACGAATATATGCGTGCACTGAAGAGTGCTTTTGATGCTGATTACGACAATTGCGACTGCACGTGGAGCGAAGTGCAGAAGGCTCTCTGGAGTGTCTTCGAGAATCTCAGAACATATGTCGTTAACAGCAAATCAGACGATGTACTCGACTATAAGAAGTTCGAGCGTGAAGGTAAGGGGCTTACCGCAATTGCGATAGGAGGCCTCAGCCTCTCTCGTGGCCTCACGGTCGAAGGCCTCACCATCAGCTACATGTATCGAAACACGAAAATGTACGACACACTGATGCAGATGGGGCGCTGGTTCGGCTATCGCCCCGGCTATGAGGATCTGTGCCGTGTCCATCTCTCGCGGGATTCTATCGATTGGTATTCGTACATAGCAGAAGCTGCCGATGAACTTCGCCAGCAGATCAGGCGCATGCGTCAAGACGGCCTCAGCCCCCGCCAGTTCGGACTATATGTGAAGGCTCATCCTGATAGCCTCCTTATCACAGCCATGAACAAGATGCGTAGTGGTGAAAAAAGAACTGTAAATCAGAGCTTCAGCGGAAAACTGGTCGAGAGTTACGTATTGCCCCGCGACATGGACATAAATGCGGCCAACGAACAGGTAATTGCTAGTTTCTGGCGAAATGGGTTCGGCAGCTCAACTGAGCCCACAGGGAAGGGTTGGATTATTCGTGACGTGCCTGTTGGAACCATTGAAGACTTTCTGAACAGATTCAGAACCTTCGAAGCGTTCACCGAAAGGAAATCAGCGGCAATCAACTATCTTCGTGCCATTTCTGAAGTGCATCCGGTAGGCGATGTTCTCCTCATTTCGATCCGTGCAAATGGAGAGGATGAGGCGGAATACCTATTAGGGTCTCAGGACAGATCGAGCGCAAGGCCCGACAAGCATTTCCCTTCAGCCTGGCGATTGAGCAAGGACCGTGTGGCCAGCCGTGGTGATGAAAAGTTGGGTCTATCTGAGGACCAGCGCGCATTGGCAGTCGGCTTGGCAGAAGATGAGGGAAAGCAGCCTTCGGACTCTCACTACCGCGAAGTGCGCAATCGTCCGCTACTGATGGTTCATGTTTTGGGACCGATGGGTAAGGACAGCCAAGACACACGAGTTCCAGCATTTGGCATCAGCTTTCCTGGTGGTCACTACGGGATGGAAGTGCCAGTTGTAGTCAACAAGGTTTGGTTGGAGCTGATGGAAGGCGGCTTCGCAGATGATCCGGATCAGGAGGAAGACTATGACGAATAGGGCTCTACCTTGGGACCTGATCGACAAGCCTAAAAGTGACCTCAACGTACTGTTGATTGCAGCGGGCCGACAGGTGCCTGTTTACTGGGCAAGGGATGCAGCCGGCCGATGCCTCTATCTGGTCGAACTGCATGGCGATCACAGTGAGCAATTTAGAACAAACAAAACTTCGGTCAGAGGTATCGATATCTCTCTCCGCCAAGCGAAGCCATCATTACAGCAATTGGTGCTGGCCGTAGATCGTCAAGTGGACCTCGATCTGTTTTACGGACTTTGTTCCACGCTCACTGGAAACCTTGAGCCGGTCGAAGACCCTGCCGTAGCTCTTGCGGTCGCCTTGCAACACATCAAACGATGGAAGCTCTTTCTTGCAGGACGTGTAGCAGGCATTCTTACCCAGGAAGAACTCAGAGGTCTGTACGCTGAACTGACAATTCTGCGCCACGTCATATATGCACGAGGCGAAATCGACGGGGTTAGTTCCTGGTGCGGACCGGATCGAACGCAGCAGGATTTTGTGTTCGATGATACCGCCGTCGAAGTAAAGGCAATCAGTGGACAGGAGCGCAATTCCGTACGCATATCGTCAGAAGATCAGCTGGACTCCTTGACGGGCAGGCTTTTCCTAACGGTGGTCAGATTGGCGACCAGTCCTGACAACGGGACAAGTCTCAACGAACTAGTGGCGTCAATCGAACATGCATTTTCGGAGCCGGACGCGGCAGATGGGTTCGTCGGCAAACTGGCTAGCTACGGATACGTACCGATGAATGAATACGACTCACCAACGTTCAATGTACTGGAGACAAGGTTTTTTGGGGTGGAGGAAGACTTCCCCAAACTAATTCGTTCTGCGCTGCCACAAGGAATCGCACGCGTATCTTACGACCTTGAAATAGAATCGCTTATTCCTTTTGAGTGCGACAGCTCCGGCATTTTCAGGGGGGCATAGGTTGGAACAGAGTACTGAGGCATTCTTCAACGAATTCAGGCAGGAAATGCTGGCAGGTGCGGAAGCCAACAGCAGTTTCCAACTTGCCTCTTTTATGGAGACCATAGCCAACGAGCTGATTGAAACCGGCTTTGTGGAAGGGTTTGAGTTCTGTCACTACCGCGCGCAGCGAGGTATGCGAGTGGATGGCTACTGGTTTGACGACGAGGGTGGTCTAGACCTTTTTATAGCCGATTTCGAAAGTCGCACCGTACTCGGCTCGCTCACTAGAACTGAAATTGACGCAGCATTCCGCAGAGTATTTACTTTTTTTCAGAACGCGGTCGAGAAAGAACTCTACACGGAGCTGGAGGTAACGGCTCCAGAATATGGTCTGGCACGCCAACTTTTGGATAGGTTTGGGTTTATCCGGCGCATAAATTTTGTCCTGCTCTCTGAGCGCGCACTCAGTGACCGTGTGCAAAGCTTGGACGATGATACCGTGTGCGGTATATCCGCCAGCTACCACATCTGGGATATGTCGAGACTGAACCGTCAGCGCAATGCGCGTGGTGCAAAAGAAGCGCTCGATCTTGACTTAATTGAAATGTTTGGGCGCGGAATATCCTGCCTGCCCGCCAATCTTAGTTCTGATTCGTACAGTTCATACCTGATAGTGATGCCCGGCGAAGTGCTTGCCGATCTCTATGGGCGCTTTGGCGCACGACTGCTGGAACAGAATGTCAGAAGTTTTCTTCAGGCGCGAGGCAAGGTAAACCAAGGAATCCGTTCCACTATCATGAACGAACCCTCGATGTTCTTTGCCTACAACAACGGAATTACCGCAACCGCGCAGACAATCAAAACGCAGCAGACTAACGATGGTCTCGAAATTGTAAGGATCAATGACCTTCAGATTGTAAATGGCGGCCAGACCACGGCTTCGCTTTTCCACACTCGTCGTAGGGATAAGGCCAGCCTCGAAAACATATTCGTTCAGATGAAGCTCTCCGTCATTGATGCAGAAGAGGCTGAACTGGTGGTGCCTCGCATATCCGAATATGCCAACACCCAAAACCGTGTTAATGCGGCTGACTTCTTCTCAAATCATCCATTCCATATCCGTATGCAGGATTTCTCGCGCAGAATTCTGGCTCCTGCAGCGCAGGGGGCGCAGCGTGAAACCCGCTGGTTCTACGAACGTGCGCGAGGACAGTATGCTGATGCGCAATCGAAACTCACGCCCGGCGAACAGCGGCAGTTCAAGGCCATGCATCCAAAAGCGCAAATGTTCACTAAAACGGACCTGGCAAAATTTGAGAATGTCTGGGATGAGCATCCTCGATGGGTAAACCTTGGTGCACAAAAGAACTTCGCCAAATACGCATCGCGTATAGGCAAAGAATGGACATCCGGTTCCGACAAGTTCAATGAATTCTATTTCAAACGTGCAATTGCTAGAGCCATCATATTCAGGGCCACGGAAAGGCTGGTGTCTAATCAGTCTTGGTACAATGGTGGCTATCGGGCGAATATTGTTGCGTATTCAATTGCTGCGATCAATGAGCTGGTGAAGAAGCATGAGATGGCTATCAATTTTATGCAGGTCTGGAATGAACAGGCCGTGCCCGAAGTTTTGCTTAATGCCTTAGGAAAAGCATCTTCCTTTGTTAACCATGACTTGGTGCAACCACCTCAAGGAATTTCCAATATTTCTGAATGGGCAAAGCGCGAGAACTGCTGGACTAGGATTATCGGTCAGCTCGCCGACCTTGAAGACCAGATACCTCAAGACTTTTTTGATGCCCTTGTCCAAGTATCAGAACAGAAAGAGGAGCAGAAATCGGCCAGAAGAACGCAGAAGATCGACAACGGCATTAACGATCAAAAGCGGGTCTTCGATATAGGCGCGGAGACGTGGGGACTAATCTTAAAGGAGGGTGCGCCGAAAAAACTGTTCTCGCCAAAAGAGATCGCTGTATTGCAGGTCGCGGCTCAAATTCCTGTAAGGATACCTTCCGAGAAACAATGCGCTATACTCATAGTATGTCTGGAAAAAGCTCAACTTGAGGGAATTGTTCAAAATGAGACGCGTCAGGCCTGACCATACTTACAATGGTTAGCTTCTATGCTGATTTTTTGAAAAGACGTTGTACTCCTGCGGTACATTGATATCGATCCATTGCAGCGGGATTGGGATCTATCGTTATTGGTTCTAAATCACTGTGGCTTGCCGGGATTGGTCGATATGGGCACGACCGAGGAGGGGAAAGCACCAATGTCTGACAATTGTTTCTGAATACCTTGGTGTTTCTCGTAGAACTTTAGCCAAGCCCTCATTCCCCCCACTTCTCCTACAGCGTGGATCATAGATCTGTGGGATGAGAGCAAGAGGTCTACAGTTTGTTCTAATTCACGAATTCTTTTTTCTTTTTGCTCAAGCTTAGCCAGTAACTTGGGTTTTGAATGCTTATCGGCTTGTTCTTGTATTTTACGCAAATCTGATTGTCGTTGGATCCACACTGCCAGCTGCGCGCTTCGCCATTCATCTCTTGTAATTGATGTCGTTGCAGAGAAACCAATGACTGACCGGGTGACAGAGCGGGCCGTTATCGTTTCATTTGCCCGAAACATCCTGTCTAGCACACTAAGGAACTCCCGGTCCCTCTGTTCTGCGACGCACGTTCGTCTCTCTGGAAATTTTACGGTTTCCATTATTAAACCCACTTTCCAGTGTCAAATGGTTCCGATAAGTCAGAGCCTTCTTCGAACACTTTCTCACCATTGCCTGTTGCTAAGATTTTATCAATCCCTTCAATCATTTGCTTCGCATGTTTCAATTGGTTTTGAACACCCACACCGTTGGGTCGGTCAGAAACTTCTTTAATTGCTGCTTGCATATTTAATTTGGTCCGCTCCAAGTTTTCTCGATGTTTAGTGTTATCTGTTGCAACCAAGTGACTGCAACCGTTGAAACACTGTAAATGATTAGGGCAGGGGTCGACCGTGAAACTGTTAACACAATAACCATAAGGCGTTGCATGAAAGCCATCTGCCTCCACACTAAGAAAATCGAAAGCTGATTTGTCTCCCTGTTCTTTCTGGATTTTCCTAAATGTTCCTATGATTGGCCCAGAGACCTTGCCCGACTGGATCATCGCCAAGACCGTTTTGGACCGCTCAGGAAGCTCTTGTGCCTCTGGTGGGAGATCAATCGCAGAAAGCTCTTCAGCTAACGTTCGATGGTCATATTCATAGCTTTGGGCAACACTTTTGCGATTGAAGCGCTTGCTAATGATTGCGTCGGATATTCCAAGCCTGAACAACTCAGTATTTTGAAGATGACGAAGGGAATGGCTTTTCAGGCCTAGCTTACGATCTCTTTCTGTTGCACCGTAACGGGCGAAAATGCCATTTTTACCGGGTGCAAGATGAATAGTAAGATCGTCCGACGTAACTCTTCCTACCGAAAAGTAGCGATTTATATCACAAATGCCGTTATTCCGTGTTTCCACCAAAGCGCGCTTCGGACATAAGAACAAAAATTCGTAGGCTTCTATAAAATGCCCGTTTGCAAGACGATAAGGCTCAGTATCTGAGAGTTTTGTCGGAATATTCTGCTTCACCAGCCTCTCCACTTGCATAACCAAAGCAGTATCTTTTGGTTTTATCTTTGGCCACCCATCCTTTGCCTTCCTTATCCAATAAAGGTAAATAGAATTATTGTATGCGTCTTTCGAGCGATTTTGTTGGTATTCAATTTTTTTTAAAATTTTCGAATTTCGTGTTGTTTTAAAACTTTGAATAAGGTTTTCGGGTACTGGTGACACCCGAATACGAGGGTTGCCGGTGAGCCTCGTGTATAAGTCGGATGCTGGGACCATCGAACTCGCATCTAATTCTGGAAAGATACGATTTGTTTCGATTTGCTTCCGCAGCCTCTGGCGAAGGGGTTCTGTAACAGAAAGGACCTCATTGAGCGTCTCTTCTAATAGTTCCTCAAACATTTCCGGAACGTGTTGAACAGCCTCAGAAGTCCAACCGCCGCCTGATCGGTCGGCTTGTTTTTCAGCAAAGTGCCGTAACAGTAATGACCGAGAAACCCCTCCACTCCGACCAGCATTTCTCCCATCGAAGTCGGTATATTCGGCGGACCTCTTCCAGTCAGCGGGAATTGTGCAAACCTCGCCAATTCTCAGACCACAAAGGAGCAAAACTTTTATTTGAGAAAACCTAATGAAATCTGAGAAGGTGAGCGGTTCCTCAGTGAAAACTATTCGAACGAGCTCCCACAAAGCTCTACTTTCCGGGAGCTTCCATCCCTGGTCTCGGTCCGTTATTCTTTTTCTTTGTATCCGGTCATCCAACCGGCGGCTGTCCGCCGAGGTCATTAAGAAATGGTAGAATGGTCCATTATCGCACAGGTGTCGTGCATCCAGTAACACCCTTGTAATGCCTTTAATGAGATCCGGTAGTTTCCCAGATTTTTGCACTGCCGTTGCGATATAACAAGCATACCTTATATCCTCTAGCGACAATTCCCACGGAGATACACCCGAGCGAAGTAGGGTACATGTCCCTAAAACGCGCAATGAACGCGCTACTTGCCCGCAAACATAGCTAGGTGTACTTCCTAAGACCAGAAGGTGATGAACCACTGTGGCTTTAATCAAGTTTTGCCACTCATCGCTTAAGGAACACTTTGGGATATCCCGACCTTCTTCCTTGCAAATGACGCGCAGTACCTTGGTGTCATAGCCCAGATCACGAAGCCAGTGAGTAGGAGGAGGAGAACCACCTGCTATATAAGTTAGGTTCCAAGCGTCTTCTTTTCCAATCAAACCACTATCAGATATTCTAGGCAGCCAGTTGACACCGTTTTGTTGAGCTATAGTCAGGCTACGCTCTATAAACTTTGAATAGAAACTATTCATTAGTCTCCACCACCTTCCTTCAACAACCCGTTAACTGTACGCTTTATTGCTTCCAAAGTTGCTCTCAGCTGCACGAAAGCAGAAGATTGACTGTTGTCACCTTGAGATTGATCGAAGAAGAACCGTACCACCTTTCTTAAATCTTCCAGTACGCTTGTATGGACTGAAGAGTCACTAATGGGCAGGAATTTCGGACAGGTATAGCAAGACAGGGCAGGATGCTTCGCACACAATGATTGGCCAATCCCACAAGCTCCAATGCCAGAGATTGGAATTCCATGAGGCACACCGCCAATCTGGTAATCTGGCTCCATCTCAATCAGCTGTTCTTTATCAATGCTCTTGGTTTTACCGATATCAGCTAACGCACTATAGATCGGCGATATAGCGAGTGCTTGATTGAGTTTTGCAGCCTGCGTAAGTGATGCCTCAAAATAACTCAAAGATGTTTTGGTATGGGAGTGGCCCAAAAACTCTGCTACTTCTTCAGAACTTGCCCCAGCATCGACAATACGTTGGGCAGCTGTATGCCTCAGTGAGGTTGCACTCCGTCGCTTCCCGGTAACAAACATCGTTGTATCTGCGATTGAGGCAATGATTAGTGAACGATCAACGGGGAATAGCTTTGATTCTTCGGCCTTGTTTGATTGCTTCCACACTTTTGCCTTCGTCCGGCGCTTCAGGTACTCAGCAAAGATTGGCACCCACTCGCGCTTGATCTTCCGTTTAAATTCTCGCTGATCTGTGAGGTTACGTTTTTTTGCTTGGTACGCTGTAAAATACGCTAATTGATTCCCTTCAGCATCGTTGAGCAAGGTAAAATCTCTCAGGTTCATCCTTGTTATCTGAATTGCCCTAAGACCATGCTGGTAAGCTAATGATAACAAACACACTTTGAGTAATTCTTCATCACTCAATTCAAGGCAGTTTTGGACTGCGTTATCAAGGAACTGTATAATTTGTTGTTCTTCCGAGACAGGAAGAACAGAAGAACCAGTCACAACCCCACGGTAGCCCTTTTGATACTTAAAAGGTAGGGAGCGCACGAAGTCTTTATACTCTGCTTCAAAAGGCCCAAGTGAGAAGTCGCAAAGAAAATTTAGGAAGGATTTGACATAGACTGCGTTGCTCAGATCAGTTCGCCAGTTAACATCCCACTCGTCAATCCAACTATGCGTCGGCTGCACTAAAGCATCTAAAAACCAATTCTCTGAATGCAGCGATCTAATTCGAAGTAATGCATAATAAGTGTCGTGAACGCTAAACGGCGATCTTTCACGCAGCAACGATGCTACGAAATGCTTCCAAAGCAGCTTTACATCCGCATCCGATACAACGGAAAAGTCCAAATCTTTACTGACTGTGTCGTACCTTAGTACCCAATGATCATTTGCTAGCGGACGTTGTATCTGCCTCCATCCATCAATATACGGGTCAACGTACCGGACGCTTGGCAAAAGCGTTGGAAGATTTCGTATTTCGGACCTAGCGACAGAGTAGTGCTCTGGATCAGTATCTCGAATCTCCAATACTTTGCTCCGTGGATCTGTTTGGAAAGTGTGTAACTACTCGCTCGAAGATAATGTCCTAAGTAGGGTTACTCGATTGTCGAAATCACTGTTCCAAATTGTGTTCAGTCGTTCCTCAAAATACGCCTTTGCATAGTGTTGGGGCATAACGGACGACTTAGACCATCCAAAGAAAATCCGTAAATTCTGGATCGCCAAATCCATCTCTAATCCATTGTTGATAAACGCTCTCAATCGAACTACTGCGCTTGTATGACGACAATCATGGGGAGTGACTTTTTCAACCCCATTTCGGGATGCTAGACGCTTCTTCGATTTTTCGGACAAAGCATCTGACAAGCGGTCAAAGATTGAGTTTACGTTAGGAACAGAAAGAGGCAGCTTTCTATTAGACGAAAACAAGAAACTATGCGGCTGTTTCGCCCGGTAGTTATCAACATAGAACCTAATCAAGCTCGATAGAGTGGGAGATATAGGCAGCTGCCTATGGGAGAGGTCGGTCTTAATGCTAGGAGCCAAAAAACGAGGATCTATATGCCCTGATCGGTTGTTCGTTATATCGATCCAATATCTCAACTCGCCAGACAGAGGATCCCAATCACTTTTAATAGCGTTAACGGCCAACGCTAGCGGTTCTGATCGCCGAAGTCCCTGATGCAGATAAAGCAATAGAAGGGTATAATTTCTCCAACGCTCACGTTCAGCGCGAAATGGATTTCGGTTCGAAGTTGGATCCGCAATTTCGTATAGTTCTTCAACAACATCAGCGGGCAGGGCACGCACCTGGGTACTTCTAGGTGTCCTTGTTACATTCAAGCTGGAACCAAGTTGTTTAATTCTGTTCAGCCGCTGCTTATAGGCGATTGACGAGGAACCTCGACACGGTTTAGCCGTCTCGATGTTGACTAACACTTCATAGACAAAGTGAAAAACTATCCGCCAATTTCGAGAATAATTGCCTCGGAGAGAACGGCTTGCACTGTTTCGCAGCAACATAAAGTAGGATTGCAGGCAGGCTTCCACTTCAGCCAAATCCCCGGACGTAAGAAGATCATCGATGACAATCACTTTCTTTTAGATCGGCGACAAACCGATAAAACCTGTCAATCGCTGATAACTTAGCTTGGAGAGTGCTCACACTAACAGAGCTACCATGCATTGCCTCCCAAACAGTAGGCCAGTACCGTGGCACGCCTAGGCTGTTTGTTAAGACGATACCATTAAGGTAGGTCGGAAATTGTGCAGAGTGAATATGTTGGACTGTAATAACAATTCCGGATTATGCCATGTTTTGGACAAAGCTCAAAAATCATCGGCAATTTTAGGAACTGAAGGCAACACTCTTAGAATTAGACTAACGTTCTATAATATATATTATGACAAATTATTGATTATGTATTTAGGCAACCTAACTGATTGAACTATCGCTGGGTTCTGACGCCCACACCAACATTCCGCTATACTGCGCCGTCACCGCCAAGGCACAAACGCACATCTCAGGCTGCTCGTTTCGAGCGGTAATGCCGGTCGCTTTAAACCGTGCCTCATAGAGACACCACTCATTATAAAATGCTCCTGCCGACAGTCCCACATCGGCCCAGCCAAGCGACCGGATCATACCCTCAATATTTCTGCTGGGTTCGTGAAACTCAACATCGATGCCAACCGCGATTTGTTCATCGCATCCGAGTGCGACGCAGACCAGATCTCGGCTATGGCTGATACTTGCCATCAAGGTTTTATCTGAAAGCCTGACTACCGGCCTGCCCGACGGCTCCTTGGACACCTCAAATGCCTGCGAAGGTCCTAAATGCTTCAGCGCGAGGTTACGCAGCATTGATTGCGCGGCACTTGACGATCGCAGGCGCTGTGCGCGACGGCTTGCGTTCGCCCCATGCTCCAATCGCAAAATGGACCATAAAACACTTCCATTTCCCGCAACATTAACGGGAACTGATGGGAAATTTTCGTCTGAAGGCCAAGTTTTGGTTGAATGGTTCATCATGGTTTCATTACACAATTAAGTATTGTTGTAACATGCAACAATCATCCGCATCGGATGCACAACATAATATCGAAAATTGGTAGGTTGGATATGCGCCGTTTAAAGTTTGCCGTTGTCGGTTTGTTGACACTTCTTGTCGCAGCCTGCCGCACGGCACCTGTCGAAAATGTCACTCATCATGCATTCCCGGCCGGCACTGACAAGCTCAGCCTTGCGCAAATTGAAGAGAGCATCATCAAAGCCGCGTCCGACCGTGACTGGATCATCACCCGTCAGGCGGACGGCGTACTGCTCGCCACCTACTCGCCACGTTCGCACATGGCAAAAGTGAGAATCGGCTTCGACAAAACCGAATTCTCGATTGTTTACGCCGATAGCACGAACCTGAACTATGACGGCGCCTCGATCCATTACAATTACAATCGTTGGGTCAATAACCTGCGTCAGGATATCTTGCGTGAAGTGTCGGCCAAAGCCGCGCTTGCCAACTGACAGCGCCACTTATGGCAGTGCAAGTCAGCATTACAAACTGGGCGTTCTGGTGCGGGCCTAACGATCACGCAAATCTGAAATACGGAACGCCCGGGCTGCTTCAATCCAGTAAAACAGGGATCGGCAAGGCTGACTTGGCTGGCGGTTTGAAACCGGCATGGAAACGCCGACTGGATCTGTATGGCCGTGCCGCAGCAGAGGTTCTTACCAGAACCTTGCGCACAGATGACAATCCATACATCGTGTTTGCATCACGACATGGAAATATCGAACGCACCGTAAAGCTTCTGCACCAGGTCATAACCAACGAAGCACTCTCCCCGGCCGACTTTGGCATGTCGGTTCACAATGCCTTTGTCGGCATCGCATCGATTAACTGGTCAATAACTGAAAGCCATACTGCCGTTGCCGCCGGGCCGGACAGCCTTATCGCTGGTATGACAGAGGCAATTTGTCAGATCAATGACACCAACCTGCCCGTCATACTGTGCTATATCGACCTGCCGCTCCCTGCTGTTTACAGACATCTTGAACATGGTGACCAAACTGGAACCGCGCTGGCGGTGCGGTTCGAACCTTTATCGGATGCCAGCCAATCCAACAGCTACACGGCCGAATTCGGCACGACTTCGGAAACGCCCCGGATATCGGCACCTCTTGAGGCAGAACGGTTTGCCAAGTTTTTGGAAAGCGGTCTAGCCAAACACACACTTTCCGGCACCAACGGCTGTTGGACCGTTACCAAAAATGACTGACAAGATAGCCCCGCGGTCAGGACCTCAGCGCAAACGCACCCAAAAAGGCTTTAACTGGTACTGGCGCCTTTTCGCCACGGGCTTTGCCTTTGCCAGTTTTGGGCTCGGCGGACTGTTTATGGCGCTTACGATTTTTCCGGCCATGATGCTGGTACTTCAGGACCGCGAAAAGCGAAGGCGCTATGCGCAACTGGTCATTTGTCGCGGTTTCCGGCTTTTTGCCGGAATGCTTGATATAATCGGCGTCGCCTCAGTCGAAACCGAGAATATTGCGCAGCTTCGCAAAGTAAACGGGGCGATCATCATCGCCAACCACCCTACTCTGCTTGATGTTGTGATGATCCTGGCACAGCTTGATAAGTGCCAATGTGTCGTAAAGCACCAGCTGTTTCGGAATCCGTTTTTGTTCGGTGTCGTGCGGGCTGCCGGCTTTATTCGCAATGATGACAACCCGGAACACCTGATTAAACAGGCGAAACATCATCTGAGTGATGGTGCGTGCATCCTGATCTTCCCGGAAGGAACCCGCACGCCAAGCAACCAAACATTGGGGAAATTCCAACGTGGCGTTGCCAACATTGCGATAGAAACACAAGCCGACTTGATTCCGGTGGTTGTGCACTGTAATCACGATACTCTGAAAAAAGGGGTACCGTGGTATAGGATCGCACCATCGAAAATACGCTATCGTATCGTGGTGGATAAGCCGCTTGCATTTGGGGATTTGCATGATCCGGAACTCAGCCGTGCCAAACAGGCCCGGTATGTTACCCGGTTCATCAGGGATTATTTTGTGGACAGACTGAAGAATGACCGCGCTGGAAAACGAACTTAAAGCCTTTATTATCGAGACGCTTAACCTTGAAGACGTCACAGTCGAAGAAATTGACAGCGAAGAACCGCTTTTTGTCGAGGGGCTTGGGCTTGATTCCATTGATGCGCTCGAACTCGGGGTCGCAATTCAGAAGAAATACGACGTCCGTATTGATGCCAAGAACGAAGATGTCAAAACCCACTTCGCTTCGGTCCGAAACCTTGCGCGCTTCATTGAACAGTCCGGCAAGGAGGGGTGATCATGCACAGCCGTGAAGACGTTTATCAGCAGCTCCACGATTACCTTGTCGATATGTTCGAAGTCCCGGCCGAGGACATCCAGCCCGATGCCCGCTTGATGGAAGACCTTGATCTCGACAGTATTGATGCGGTTGATCTTATTGTGAAGTTTCAGGAAATTACCGGCAAGAAAATCCCTGCCATGGAATTCCGGTCGGTGCGCACGGTTGATGATGTGGTAGAGAAAATTCATGACCTGGTCAGTTCCTAGAAGGATTTTGACCATCGTTATTGCCCTGTTGGGTATTGCCCATCCGGTTATCGTCTATTTCGGTTTGGGCGTGATTTCCCCACGTATTATCCTGATCGTGGCCATCATCTTTGTCATTGCACGCGCTGTTATGTTCTTCATCGCCCACAAATTTGGTGCGGGACTGATTGCCGGCATTGTTGCCGTTATCCTGGGTGCAGCAGGCTTTGCCAGCGAGATCTTGGCTTTGCGTTTCTACCCGGTCATTATCAGTGCGACGCTTGCCCTGGTCTTTACGCTGTCGCTGTTCTCTGGGATGCCGATTATTGAGCGGTTTGCCCGCCTTCAAACACCGGAACTGGATACGTTCGGGGTGATTTACACCCGCAGATTGACCAAAGTATGGATCGCGTTTTTTATTGCGAATGGTCTGGTTGCCTTGTGGACTGCACTTTACGCAACACTTGAAATATGGACCCTATATAACGGGTTGATTTCATATATTTTGATTGCGGCTTTATTCGTCGGGGAATGGCCTGTTCGTCGCATCATCAAAGCCCGCCACAAACATCACATCAATGATCATCGAGTATGACCGGATTTTTGACAGCCCTTTACCAAACAGAAAGCCGAAATAGGCCGCAATGCATTGTTGGTGAACGGCTAATCACGCGTGCGGAGTTGATGAAGGATGCTATCACACTTGCGGCAAACCTACCGGGTGAAAAACGCGTCGCAGTTCACTGTCAATCTGCACATCTGTTCACGATTGCCCTGATGGCAATATGGCAGCGCGGCTCGACGATAATCCTGCCTGCGACCGACAAACCCGCCTATCTCGGTACCATCGATGATCAGTTTGATCTTTTCCTTGATGACGCAGCAATCGAAGATCTGGTGAAAGCTGGTCAAACAACCTGTCCTCAGCAACCAGACCAAACACCGGACCCAGCACGTTGTTTTGCCGTGTTTTTTACATCCGGCAGCACAGGCCTTCCGAAGCCCATCACGAAAACACTTGAACAGATTGAATCAGAAGTCACCATTCAGGACCCGCTATGGTCGCCGATGATTTCTCCAAGCGCACGGGTTGTCGGGCTTGTTTCACACCAGCATATTTACGGCCTGATCTTTCGTGTGATCTGGCCGGTTATGTCTGGCCGGATATTCACCGCTGACCCTGCGCCATTCTGGGAAATGATGCAGGGTGACCTTAAAGATGGGGATGTCCTGATCACCAGCCCCGCACATCTCAAGAACCTGCACCCCGGTCTGGCCGATATTCCGCCCCCATCTCTGATTTTCTTGTCCGGCGGACCACTTGACTACAAACATGCACAAGCGACGCGGGACATGTTCGGGACCTGCCCTATCGAAATATATGGCAGCACGGAAACCGGCGGCATTGCTTATCGACGCCAAACGTCCACTGAAACAGACTGGACGCCCCTGCCCGGCGTAACACCGCGCCTAAATGTTAAGGGATGCCTTGCCGTGCAGGCACCGCATATTGCTAAGGCTGACTGGTATCAAACCGAAGACAAAGCCGATATTGAACCAACTTCCGGGAAGTTTCGCCTACTGGGGCGTGCGGACCGCATCGTAAAGATTGAAGGAAAACGTGTTTCACTGAGTTCGGTGGAACAACATTTGATAGCCTCTGATCTGGTATCCGAAGCGGTCGTTTTACTTCCCGACGAAAATGACCGCCGACTTGGTGCAATTGTTGTCCTTAGCGATGCAGGCCTTGCCCGGCACAAAGAATTGGGCACTTTTCGGATGGGCCGTTTGTTACGTCGGCAGATCGCCGAGTTTGAAGAAGACGCCGCCCTGCCGCAGCGCTGGCGGTTTGTTGACCAGATCCCGACAGACAGTCAGGGCAAGCGCCCGCTTCATCTGTTGCGGGCTGTCTTCGAGCAAAGGCCAACAGAACCCGATATTCTCGAAACTGTTCAAACCGACGATCAGGTCGCGCTCAAACTGAGACTACGCGAAGACCTGATTTACTTTGTCGGTCATTTCCCGGACATGCCGATTTTACCTGGCGTTACCCAACTGCATTGGGCGACGTCATATGCGTCATCCATGTTCGGAACGCCTGAAACGACCTCTGAGGTTTCACAGCTAAAGTTCCGAAAACCGATCCTGCCGGGGCATGTTGTGAACCTGGAAATGCGCCTTGATACAAGTCGCCTGAAAGTAAAATTCCGTTACTTTTCGGACAGTGACGGCGATCTGAGTTCAGGCATCTTGAAGTATGATGGTGACGCCGCATGAAGCTTTGTGCCGTCGTCCCCACCCATAACCACAGTGCAACGCTGGAAAGTGTCGTAACGCGCATTCGTGCGCACGATATCCCGGTCTTTATCGTCGATGATGGTTCGGATACTGAAACCCGGAACGCCGTAATCAGGTTACATGCACCTGACAGCGGAGTTTGCTGCCAACGACTTGATGAAAATGCCGGCAAAGGCGTGGCCGTGATGACGGGCATGGCCGCGGCCAAGCGTCATGGTTTCACCCATGCCTTTCAGATTGATGCGGATGGTCAGCATGACCTTGATCGCATCGATGACATGGTCAAACTTGCGCAACAATCCCCGGACGCACTTGTTACCGGACTTCCAGTATATGATGACAGCATTCCCACTGGCCGCAAGATCGGTCGCTGGGTGACCCATGTCTGGGTGTGGATCGAAACATTGTCGCTTCAGATCCGCGACAGCATGTGTGGGTTTCGCATTTATCCCATTGGACCGAGCCTTGATATCTGGAAACGCCGTGGCATCGGCCACAGGATGGACTTCGACACCGAAATCATGGTTCGCCTTTTCTGGCAGGGCGTACCCGTAATCCATATACCCATCACAGTCACCTACCCGGTTGGAAACACGTCGAACTTCCGCATGTGGCGCGATAACGTTCTGATCAGCTGGATGCATACCCGACTGGTGTGCGGCATGCTTGCACGGCTTCCACGCTTCATTGCCAAGGGCGGACGGTTTGCGTCATCCACAAACGCAGACAGTGGCAACCATTGGTCTGAAATCGATGAACGCGGCATTTATTGGGGCATGCGTTTTCTGGGACAGGTTTATCGTTTTGGTGGACGAAAGCTCTGTCTGGCAGTGATGTCGCCGATTGTTGCCTATTTCTTCGTGACTGGGCGCACGGCACGGGCGGCATCGCGAGACTTCCTTGAACGCGTAGCAAAGCATAAAGGCCAACCCAAGCCGACCTGGCGTGACAGCTTTGGCCATTTCATGAAGTTCGGGGAATCTGCCCTTGATAAAATCGCTGCCTGGTGCGGCGAAATGAACATCGATGATCTTGACCTCCCCGAAGATGCGGACAGTTTGTTTTCCTATATTCCCCGGGATCAGGCGGTAATCCTCTTTGTCTCGCACTTTGGCAATATCGAACTCGTTCGCGCTATCGCCAGCCGCGATCGTAACTTTCGGGTCAATGTGCTGCTTCATCAGAAAAATGCCGCACGGTTTGGCCGCGTGCTTCAACAGCTTGCCCCGGAAAGCCAGGTTGACCTGATCGAGGTTAGCGATATCGGCCCGGATACCGCGATGCTTCTCCGCGAAAAGGTGGAACGTGGTGAATGGATCGTGATTGCTGCTGACCGTGTGGCAATTGGCGCCCGGGATAAAACGGTTTCTGTGCCCTTTATCGGCCAGAATGCCCCATTTCCGCAGGGACCATTTATCCTTGCCCACCTTCTGCAGTGCCCGGTCTACATGGTCGCGGCCTGGCGCGATGGCAAACGTTTCAACATTTCTTGGGAAAAGCTGGCTGAGCGCATAGACTTGCCGCGTAAGACACGCACGGTCACAATCACGAAATATGCAAAAACATATGCAAGCTGGCTGGAAAAGCTTGTTGTGAAACAACCGCTGCAATGGTTCAATTTTTACGATTTCTGGGCAGACAAGAAGGATAAAAATGAATAACCACCAGGAACAAGCCATATGTGGCAATGAGGGCGTTTCATGATCAGCGCATCTGTCACAGAAATCGTGCAGTTTTATCATCTCGACCCGATGAATGTGGTCTGGCATGGCAATTACGTTCAGTTTTTCGAGAATGCCCGCTGCGCCCTGCTCGACAAGATTGACTACAATTACCCGCAGATGGATGAGTCCGGCTTTGTCTGGCCGATCGTCGATATGCGCGTCAAATATGTCGCTCCCTGTCGCTTTGGTCAGGAAATCACGATCACGGCAACCCTGCGGGAATATGAAAACCGCCTGAAGATCGACTATCTGGTTACGGATGCGAAAACGGGCCAGAAACTGACCAAGGGATTTACCATTCAGGTCGCGGTTGAAAAAGCCCGCGGCGAAATGCTGTATCGCAGCCCGGATTTCTTCATCGAAAAGATGGAGGCTCTCCTGTGATCCGCCGTTTTCTTGTTCTGATCAAACTGTGTGCAATCGTCATTGTCGGTCTGTCGACTGGGCAGCGGGCATTGCATGCTGAGACAGTCAAACCCGCCCCGCTTGATCAAAACGAGTACCTTCACGGCACGTTTGAGCTTGCCCGTTATCTGGACGGATTTGAAAAGCCGCTGCTGTCGCGTGGTGAATTCGTTATTTCACCTCCAAATGGTTTGATCTGGAAAACAACTTTCCCGTTTCCCGGAATAACCGTCCTTGAGGATGATGGAATTTTTACGATTACCCCAAATGGTGATCGAAATGCCATGGCAAGCGGATCAGAGACACGACAGTTCGTCCGCATGATCTCTTCGGTTTTGTCAGGTAACTGGCAAACCTTGCAAAGCCAGTTTAATATTGCCGAAAACACCAAAAAATCAAACACATGGGAAGCCATCCTAACGCCGAAAGCTAACGGTGTTGTCGCGACCCAGGTGAACCGGATCGCGGCGTCAGGCGATATCTTTGTGAAAACGGTAATGATTGAAAAACCATCGTCAGATCAGGATGTCATTACGTTTGATGATCAGGTGGTCGGAATGCTTCCTCTTCCCCCTGAATTCGCCAAACTCTTTACAGACGGGATACCCGAATAATGCGCAGCGCATTCATTTGGACCATTTGTCTCGTCGTGATGGCCAGCTTCTCTGTCTGGCAGTTTATGACAGACCGGACCGAATTGGATGCTGACTTTCTGTCATTGATTGGTCAGGAACAGGAAAGCAATCAGGATGGTGTCAGCGATATTGACGCGGTACGCGCCCTGCTATGGGAAAATGGTCGACAGGCGATTTTAATGTTGTCCCATCCTGACCGCGATCAGCTAGAGGCCCTTGCCGAACAGCTCAAAACAGAAATCTCGCAGATTGATGGTACTGAAAACGTCACGCTGCCCGGACAAAACGCCGGGCGCCTTGATGACGTGCGCAGCCTCTATGGTCCCTATGCCAGCGGGATGTTGTCTGACAGTGACAGGACTGCACTTGCCAACGGGCAAGCAGATCTGATGTATCAACGCACACTTCAACAGCTCTATTCGCCGGCATCATCCTTTACCAGCACGACGTTAAAGCAGGATCCGTTCCTGCTGATGCCGGAATTTCTGACTGATTTGGCAGCAAAACTTGACCCCGAGAATGACATCGTCACCAAAAATGATCGCAGTTATCTTCCATTGATTGTCTCACTGCAAAGTGATCAATCGGGCCGCCATTCTCAAAACTGGGTTGATCAGATCAACCGGATCATCAGCGACGCGCACCAAAATTCCCCCGAACTTACGATCTTTAAAACCGGTCAGATATTCTTTGCCGTGAACGAAGCCGCCACAGCCAAAAGTGACGTTCAAACCATTGCTTTGATTGCGACACTTGGGATCGTAATCATGATCGGCCTGACCTTCTTTTCGCCGTTACCACTTATCGGCGCGATTGTGGTTGTCGGAAGTGGACTGATTGCGGGTGCCACAGCCCAGACGGCCTTTTTCGGCACCATTCATGCAATTGCCCTGGTCTTCGGCGCGACAATGATCGGGATCTCAATTGACTATGCCCTGCATTTTCTCGTGGTTCCGAGGGGTGAAACGGGGTCCGATGATCGTTTTAAAGCAATCCGAAGCGGTCTTGGCTTGGGGCTTTTAACCTCGGTGATCGGCTTTATCGCGCTGGGACTGAGCCCCACCAGTTTGTTGCTGCAAATCGCCATCTATTCGATTGCCGGACTGCTTTCGGCCTATTGTTCGGTAAAATTCCTTCTTCCGCTTTTCCCGGCCCGAGAAGTTCGGACTAACTCGCCGATAGCGGTCATACACAACAACCTTATGGTTGCCTTGTCCTACCTTGTTGTTTCAACGCGGCTGCGATTACTTATAGCAGGCCTCCTGATCGCCGCACTCCCCGTTACGGCTTTTCTTGTTCCCGGCCATGATGACATACGCGCCCTTGGTCAAAGCAATCCGACCCTGGTTTCAGACGCCCGGACCATATCAGAAACACTTGGCTTGGGCGGAAGTCCGGCCTTTATCCGGATTGACGGCGACAGCGCACAGCAGCGCCTTGAAACATCCGAGGCGGCTCGCCAAGCCATCTCGCCGCTGATTGCCAACGGGGAAATTCAGGGTGCTATCGCACTATCAGATTTTGTCCCATCCATTGCGCGCCAGAAAGCCAACAGAGAACTGGTTCGAAACAACCTTTACCAACCATTCGCCTCAGAACTGGGCGAAGCTTTGCAAATTTCCATCAACACCCCGGATTTGGAAGCGTCGTACCTTATTCCGAACGAGGTAGGCAATACCCTGCCAGAGGTGACAAGTCTTCAAGCTGGCGCATCCGATATCATCCGGCTACGTGGTGTTTCAGATAGTGGCGCAGTCGCCAAGATTCTTGAGCCTTTTGACAATGCCCGCCTGATCAGCCCGACGGAAACGATCAGCGCTCAATTCGCTGAATACCGCTATTGGGCCTATGTCGCACTTGGCTCGGTTCTGCTGATTGCGCTGTTTCTTGCCTCGCTGCGCTATGGCGTTCAAAAAGGTATCCGTATCTTTTCCGCTCCTGCCGGCGCGATCTTGTTTGCGCTCCTTGGTGGGACTGTGTTGGGTGTTTCGATCAGTTTCTTTACGACAATGGCGATGTTCCTAGTCTTTGCGATTGGCGCGGATTATGTCCTTTTCCTCAGTGAAGGAAATGAGGGGGAAAAAGCAGCACATACCCAGCTTGCTGTTTTTCTGTCGCTAATTAGCAGTGTTCTTGCATTCGGCCTTTTGGCGACAAGTCCAATCCCGTTGGTTAGCGATATCGGCACTGTGATAGCAATCGGATTGGTTGGCGCCTGGTTCCTTGCCTTCTGGATGACAGCACCAACCAAGCTCACGACAACAACAGGACGGGCAAATTGAGACAGGATTGCGATATCGCCGTCATTGGCGCCGGTCCCGCTGGCAGTACAGTGGCCAAACTGCTTCACGATGCAGGACTTCGTGTCACAGTGCTTGAGGCACAGGAATTTCCACGCTTCGTCATCGGCGAGAGTCTGCTGCCCAATTGCATGAATGTGCTTGAACGTGCCGGTTTTCTGCCCGCCCTTGAAAAAGCAGGTTTCCAGCACAAAAACGGCGCTGTTTTCGAGTGCGGCAAAAAACATCGCACTATTGATTTCCGCCAGAATTTCGAGACCACTGGATGGGGGACAACCTATCAGGTAAAGCGTGCCGAATTTGATCATATCCTTGCCAACGAGGCCGCACGCGCTGGCGTTGACCTTCGATTTGATCATACGGTCACAGCAGTACAGACCTCAGACGGTGATTGTCTCATCACCTATCAGGATAAAGCGGGCGCAACATCCGAATTGCGGGCAGGTTTTATTGTCGACGCCAGCGGTTATGGCCGTGTTTTACCAAAACTTTTGGGACTTGCCCGTGCACCACAATCAATTGCCCGGCGTGCATTGTTTACCCATGTAAACGACCGCATTGACGACCCTGGATATGACCGTGACAAAATCCTGATTACCATTCATCCTGATCGTCACGATATCTGGTACTGGCTGATCCCATTTTCAGATGGCACCGCATCCGTTGGGGTTATTTATCCTGATGGCGACCCTGAATTTACCGGTATGGGTGAACAGGACATCTTTGACCGGTTGATATCCGAAACCCGCCTTGGTCATTTGCTGGCCAATGCGAAACAAACCCGGCAATTGCAATCAATCGCGGGATACAGTGCGGACTCAGAAAAGCTGTGCGGCGACGGGTATGTATTGCTTGGCAATGCTGCCGGTTTCCTTGATCCGGTATTCTCATCAGGTGTTACAATTGCCCTTCATTCTGCGGAATTGGCCGCGGATATGTTGATCACGCGACATCAGGGACACACGGACATCGACTGGGAAACGGACTTTGCTAAACCATTGATCCAAGGCGTGGAAACCTTCAGATCGTATGTCGATGCATGGTATGACGGCCGTTTGCAGACAATTATTTTTGAACAACCAGACGATGATTCCCAACTGAAACGTATGGTCGTTTCCATCCTGGCAGGTTATGCATGGAACATGGAAAATCCATTGGTTGCCAAAACCGACCGTTATCTTGAGATGTTGCACGACCTATGCACTCCCGCATCCTGAAATCCGCAATGATCTTAGCCTGCATGATCGGCCTGTCGGCGTGCGACACAATGAACCTGCCTCAGGTAACCCTGCCGGATGTGTTTTCAGGTAGTGCTGGGCATAAGGTTGCCTTGGCTGACGGGCTTGAATTCACGCTGCCCGCTGCCCCTTGGGATGAAGACGAGACAATTGATGTCGCCCAACAGGTTGAAGCAACCTGGAACAATCAAGCCCAATCCGGAACCGCAACCTTTCAGGGACGCATCAATATTCAGCCCGATCGCGCGCGAATTGTCTTGATTGATGATCTTGGCCGTCGTGCCGTTGAAATCGACTGGACCGCTGAGGAAATCATAATCCAGAATGCCAACTGGCTACCGCAAGAATTTGATACCAAAAGACTTCTTGCAGACATTGTGATGACCTATTGGCCACTTGATGCTGTCGAAGATGCCCTGCCCGATAATATGTCGGTTCATGAAGGATTTGGTGAACGAACCATTCGGCTTGACGATACAGGCCGCAAATACGCCACCATCGAACACCCGATCAAAGACGTCTGGCAAGGTCAGGCCATTCTGAAAAACCAGCAATTCAACTATCGCATCAAGATCAATTCACTACGGACCGGGAATTAACTATGGCCCGGCATGCATTTTATCTGTCATCGCTTGGCATCATTTCCGCGCTGGGAAATGGCAAGGCGGAAACTGCGGCCACACTTGCCGGGCGCAGAACCGCGGCTATGATAAAACGCAGCGGTTTTTTACCGAACCGTGACGCCATTCTTGGCTCTGTTACGGCAGACCTGCCTGCGCTGCCGCCGCAATTATCAGCCCATGATACCCGCAACAATCGTCTTCTGTGGGCTGCTGCAAGCCAGATCGGTGATGAGATTGAAGAACTGATTGCCACCTATGGCCGGCAACGGATTGGCGTTCTGATCGGGACCAGCACCTCCGGGATTGAAGAAGGCACCAATTACTATCAGCATCGCATCGAAACCGGCGCGTTTCCTGAAACCTTCCGCTATGAACATCAGGAAATAGGATCCCCATCGGCATTTTTAAAGGATGCCTTTAAGCTTGGGGGCCCTGCCCACTCCGTTTCTACGGCCTGCTCATCGAGTGCAAAGGCTTTTGCATCGGGCATGCGATTGCTAAAGGCGGATATCTGCGATGCCGTTCTTGTTGGGGGCGTTGACAGTTTGTGTCGGCTGACCGTTGGCGGGTTTGATACGTTGCAATCGCTGTCCACGTCGATTTGCAACCCGATGAGCCGGAATCGCGACGGCATCAATATTGGTGAAGGTGCCGCCCTCTTCATTCTGCGCAAGGATGCCGGCGATATTGAATTGCTTGGTGTTGGTGAGAGCTCGGACGCCTATCACCCCAACGCCCCGCACCCGGATGGCGTTGGTGCGGCACGTGCCATGCGCACCGCCTTGGCGCATGCAGGCCTGACAGCAGACGAGATCGCCTATATCAATCTCCATGGCACGGCAACGCCACTTAATGATGTTATGGAGGCCAAGGCCGTTACAGAAGTTCTCGGATCAAACGTACCGGCCAGTTCGACCAAACCCCTGACCGGGCATAGCTTGGGGGCAGCTGGCGCAATCGAAGCTGCAATTATTTGGCTTTCGCTGAGCGAAAACAAGACTGGTGCACCGCTCCCGCAGCACCGCTGGGATGGCGAAAGGGATGATGACATTCCGGAATTGAACCTTGTTTCTGCACAGCAATCCTTGGCGCCGGCTGATCGCCTGGCAATGATGAGCAACTCATTTGCCTTTGGAGGCAGCAATGTCTCTGTCATCCTTGGAAAGGGATGGACGACCTCATGAGCAACATGTCACAGCGCCTTAATCATGCCCTGCCCCCGATCAGTGAACTGGTCATGCATGCCAAGCCGATGCTGTTGATTGATCGGGCCATGTCCGCTGACGAAACCTCAATGATCGCTGAAGTCGACATCACGGCCAACAGCATGTTCTGCATTCCCAACAAAGGTGTGCCGAGCTATGTGGGCATTGAATACATTGCACAGACTGTTGCCGCCTATAGCGGCTGGCGGGCAAAAAACACTGATCCTGACGCGACACCACGTATCGGATACCTTCTCGGATCGCGCAAGGTCACGCTGTCACGCAACTGGTTCCCGGTTGGCTGCACCCTGTCAGTTCACATAAACAACATCTTTGAAGATGGTGAAATGGGCGTGTTTGACGGGGAAATCCGATTGGGCGAGGAAATACTTGTCGCAGCACGTATCAATGTATATCAGCCCAAAGACAATGAAACTTCTTTGACATCACCTTCGGACAACAACCAAGAAACAACAGGCCAATGACCAGGACCATATTGGTAACAGGCGCCAGCAAGGGCATAGGTGCCGCAACAGCACGACGTCTTGCACAGGATGGCTTTGACATCGTTCTTCATTATAACTCTGATCGTGATGGCGCTGAATCTGTCGCAAAAGATGTTCTGGCATCAGGGGTTCAGGCCCGGCTGGTGCAGTTTGATATCTCCGATCGGGACGCGACACGCGAAGCCTTGGAAGATGATATCGCCGAACATGGCGCACCATATGGCATCATTCTGAATGCTGGTGTCACACGGGATGGTCCATTTCCCGCCCTTGAAGACGACGACTGGGACAGCGTCATTCACACCAACCTCGACGGATTTTACAACGTTATCAAGCCGCTATTGATGCCGATTATTCAGCAGCGCAAAGGTGGGCGCATCGTTGCCCTGACATCAATTGCAGGAATTGCTGGCAACCGCGGCCAGGTGAACTATTCGGCGTCCAAGGCCGGGATCATCGGGGCGGTAAAGTCCCTCGCCCTGGAACTCGCGAAACGTAAAATCACCGTTAATGCTGTGGCACCCGGGATCATCGAAACACAGATGACCAAAGACCTGCCCGAAGATGAGGTCAAGGCCATGATCCCGATGCGCCGTTACGGAACAGCAGATGAAGTCGCCGCGACCATTTCATTCCTGTGCAGCGACGATGCATCATATGTCACCCGTCAGGTCATCAGTGTGAATGGGGGCATGCTATGACCCGCCGCGTTGTCGTCACCGGAATGTCCGGCATTACAGCACTTGGCAACGACTGGCCAACCATCAAAGCCCGCATACAAGCTGGCGAGACCGGCATTGCGCGAATGTCGGAGTGGGATGACAAATACGATCTGCGTACCCGTCTTGCCGCACCTGTTCCGAACTTTTCGCTCAAAACTCGGTTTAACCGGAAACAGTTGCGCAGCATGGGGCGCGTCGCGCAGATGGCTGTCGCTGCAACCGACGACGCGCTTGAAATGGCGGGTTTGCGGAATGATACCGCATTGTTCGAAGGCGGGCGGCTCGGCATCGCATATGGATCGTCATTTGGAAGCACCCCGCCTGTCCTTGGCTTTACCCGCCTGATGGAACACGGCGATAGCAACGCCATCACCGCCACCAGCTACATTCAGATGATGAGCCATACAGCAGCGGTCAATATCGGTGTCCTTTACAGGATTACCGGGCGGATCATTCCCACATCAACCGCCTGCACATCTGGCAGCATGGGGATCGGATATGCGTACGAGGCAATCAAATATGGCAAGCAAGATGTCATGATCGCCGGTGGTGCCGAAGAACTATGCCCGACCATGGTGGCCGTGTTTGACACACTTTTTGCAACCAGCGTCAGCAATGATACGCCAGAAGCAACACCCCGTCCTTATGACGTCAAACGCGATGGCTTGGTGATTGGCGAAGGTGCTGGCACCCTGATCCTTGAAGAATATGAGCACGCAAAGGCACGCGGAGCAAAAATTCTGGGCGAGATTGTCGGGTTTGCGACCAACTCGGATGGCTCACACATAACGCACCCAGCCAGCAAAACAATGGCCCGCACCCTTCAGGGGGCTCTTGATGATGCAGGGCTGTGTGGCAACGACATCGACATTGTCAGTGGACATGGCACGGCAACTGACCACGGAGACATCGCAGAAAGTGAAGCTACTCGTGCTGTTTTCGATCGTGCGGTCCCGATACACACCCTTAAGGGCCACTTTGGCCACAGCCTTGGTGCGTGCGGTGCGATTGAAGCTTGGCTGGGGCTGGAAATGATGCGTGAAAGCAATTTCGTGGCGACTGCAAACCTGTCAGAGGTCGATCCCGCCTGCGCCGAGCTGGACTATATTTCAGGCAGTGCCAGACACATCCAAGCCGAACATTTGATGAGCAACAATTTTGCATTCGGTGGCATCAACACCTCGCTTATTTTCAGGTTCGACGGCTACTAAGCCACTGCGTCGGGTCTAAAGTCCGCCAACGACTTAGTCTATCGAACCAATGCTTCGCTGTTGACATGTATGGCGTAGACGCTTGTAGTTGCCGTAATCAAAAGCTCGTTCCCCCGTGCACCGCCGAACGTTAAATTCGATACTGTTTCGGGCACCAGTATCTTGCCAAGCAGAACACCTGTCGGATCAAAGCAATGCACGCCGTCGGCCGCAGAACTCCAGACATTGCCATAGCAATCAACTCTGATCCCGTCCGGCAGACCTTGATCGATCTTGGCAAAGTCACGACCGTTCTCAAGTCTTTTCCCGTCAACAACATCGTAAACCCGAATGACGGCGGGAACTTCCTCGTCATGGCTGCTGCCTGATTCCGCGATATAAAGCAGCGTCTCATCATTTGAGAATGCCAAACCGTTTGGTTTATGAAACTCGGGTGTCACGCTGGCTAAAGTGCCCGTTTCAGGATCAAGGCGAAATACATTGTTGTATTTCTGTTCCGGTGTGGCCTTGTAGCCCTCATAGTTCGACAATATTCCGTAGGTCGGGTCCGTAAACCAGATCGACCCGTCGGATTTGACGACAACGTCGTTTGGCGAATTAAGCCGCCTGCCCTCAAATCCATCGGCAAGTGTCGTGGTTGCGCCGTTATGTTCGGTTCGTGTAACCGATCTTGTGCCGTGCTGACAGGTAATCAGACGACCGTTCACGTCCATCGTATTGCCGTTGGCAAAGTCTGAATTATCCCGGAACACGTTGACCGAACCATCACACATCCAACGGAAAATCTTCTGATTTGGAATGTCAGAGAACAACAGGCATTGATGCGCTGGAAACCAAACAGGTCCCTCTGTCCACAAATGCCCGCCAGAGATTTTTCTCAGCCTGACATTTGGCAACACAAGGTCGCGGAACCGACTGTCGAGAACCTGATAAGGTTCCACCATACCGAATGCATCTTGGTGCTTGTCTGCGGCACAGTTAGGCAATTGAACGTCCTTTGCTAAATGTATCTAATGTCCGAAAGTTTACGCCCCTAAGCGCAAAGCCCTTAACGCACCAACTGTTGCCGCCCATAAATCAACAACATCCCTATGATCACAACTCCGAACACCACCTGTCGGAAGGTATCGGCAGGAATATCGACACCGAGTTGGGCAAAATACCGCTGCGGCTGAACGACCGAGAGCATCGATTGCAGGATGGTAATCAAAATGACGCCGGCAACCGTCCCAACATACTTGCCGCGACCACCCAGAACATTCGTCCCGCCAAGAATAATCGCCGCAATGGTCGGCAAAAGATAGGGATCGCCCATCGCCTGATAGGACCTATTGGCCCACCCCGCCAGTAGAACGCCCGTCAACGCTGCAGACGCACCGGAAAAGATAAAACAAGCCAAAATGACCTTGCGTGTATCAACGCCACTCAGAAAAACTGAACGTTCCTGATTTCCGACGGCATAGATCCGTCGACCAAGAACGGACCGGTTCAGCATGAAGACGATCGCTGCCCCCAGAATGATCCAGATCAGAAGCGGATTGGGAATGCCCGGAATGAAATGCCCGACCGCCAGTTCCCGCATGAATTCGGTCGCCCGATCCTGCGGGGCAAAACCGCCGGTGTGATAAACCATAAGGCCTTGGGCCACAGCATTCATACCAAGCGTGAAGATCATGGCTGGCGCACGCAAATATGCCACACCCAGGCCATTTACTGTCCCGATCAATGCACCGCATAGAACGCCAAATGGAACAGCAAGTGTAACGCCCCACTCCGGCCCCAGGAATCCGGTGGCACCGGTTGCCATCATGCCACCAACGCCGATTGTCCAGGGAATGGATAGATCAATATGCCCGAGCAGAATGACCAGCATCACCCCGCTTGCCACCACACCCAGGAAGGACGCGGTATGGAGCTGCTGGATCAAATATTTCGGTGACAGAAAGGCAGGTTCAACCATTGCCCCGATCAGAAGCAGAACAATCACACATGCAAATGCAATAAGGGTTGCCCGATCAAATTGCCTTGCGATTACGCCTGAAACACTCATTTTTCCGCCTTACCGATAAATATCTAGTCTGTTCTTGATTCGGAGCACACGCAGCGACCCGAGGCTGACCGCAACAAGCAGTACGACGCCGACGAAAAGCGGCTGCAAGACTGGGTTGATGTCAAACACGATCAACAGATCACCAACAGTCCGCATGACAAAGGCCCCGAAAATCGAGCCAACTGCACTGCCGACACCGCCAAACAAAGACGTGCCACCAATGACAACTGCGCCGATGGAGTTGAGTGTGTACTCATTGGCAATCGACATCTTTGCCGCGCCCGAATAGGTCAATGCTGTCAAAAGGATGCCACCAATCGATGCCAGCAAACCGCTTAGGGTATAGGCCAGCATCTTCGCGCGATTGATCGGAATTCCGGACATGTACGCCGCCTGTTCGGACGAACCGATGGCAAAGGCGGCCCTTCCCAGAACTGATCGGCGATACGGGATCCAGATGAACACAACGACGGCCAGCAACAGCAAAACGCTATGCGGCACGGCAAAAGATGATCGCGTCATGAAGTCGGCAAGTTCAAAATTGACCGATCCACCCGGTTGGGGTCGAACGGCAAGTGCAATACCGAAATAAACCGCACTGGTGGCCAGTGTCGCGATCAGCGGCTGCAACCGTCCATAGACGATAATCAAGCCATTTACTGCCCCGCAAGCCAGCCCAAGCAGCAGGACACCAAAAATGCCGAACGTGGTTGCGATCGGCCCATCAACAACAATCGTCGAAGCAAGGCAGTTCGCCAGAACGAATGTCGCCCCGACCGACAGGTCAAGCCCGCGGGTAATAACCGGCAAGGTTTGCGCCATGGCGACAAGTGCCAGCAATGCGCCCTTGTTGGCCGCGGTATTTATCATGTTGGGCGTCAGGCCCGCTGCCTGCTTCCAGCCATAGACGATGAACATGGCGGCAAAGATAAGCATTGCGATCAGAATACCGCGCTGTGCCGCCGACAAGCGGCCAACCCAGCCGAAGTATTTTTGGCGAGAAACCAGATCTGCTGGTTCTGAGCTCACAGTCATAGCGACGCTTCCTGTAGTTTTTTTGGTTCAGGTCTCTTCGCTGCCTGTTCCGGCAGGTTAAGCGCGGCTGACACCAGATTTGTTTCGTTAAGGTCTTCCCCGGCAAGGGTTCGAACGATCCTGCCGTCATACATCACCAGCACACGGTCACAGCAGCCAATCAACTCGTCGTAATCGGTTGAATACAAAAGGATTGCACATCCTTCTGAGGCCAGTTTCTGCAACAGTTGATAGATTTCCTGCTTGGTGCCTACATCAATTCCACGTGTCGGATCGTTCAACAGAATGATGCGTGGCTTGGTCATCAGCCACTTGCCGATAACGACTTTCTGCTGGTTACCGCCGGATAGCGCCCCGACAGGACCGTCAATGCCATCTGCCTTGATCTTGAGGAGTGCGATCATCTCGTCAATAGCGGCCTCTTCTGCGCGCTTATCAACAACGCCCATCCGGCTCATTTTTTCGACCGCGGCAAAAGACAGGTTTTCACGCACAGTCATCGACAACATCAGACCTTCGTATTTGCGGTCTTCGGGCACCAAAGCAATGCCGATGTCATCTGACTTCGCCATCTTCGGGCTGTTCAACTTTACCGGCGCGCCATTGATTTCCACCGATCCGCTCGCCCCGATCAGGGTCCCAAACAGCCCCAACTGCAGCTGTCGTTGCCCCTGCCCATCCAAACCACCGAGCCCGACAATTTCCCCCGGCCGCATTTCCAGATCGATGCCATTAAGTTCATCGTTCCAGGAAAAGTCTGAGACCTTCAGGATCGGCTTGGATGCGGTGGGTCGGGTGCTTTTTGCCGGATAGACACTGCTGTATTCGCGGCCGATCATCATCTCGACAACGGCGCTGTCCGATTTTGTGCCGTTTTTGAATGTCTCGACTTTCGTGCCATTGCGATAAACCGTACAGGTATCGGCCAGTTCAGCAATTTCGGGCATGCGGTGCGAAATATAGATGATCGCCATCCCTTCATCGCGAAGCCGATGAAGCATCTTAAAGACCTTGTCGACATCGGCTGCCGTCAGGGCAGACGTCGCTTCATCCAAGATGAGAATTTTCGGGTTGCGTGCCAGTGCCTTGGCGATTTCAACCATCTGGCGCCGCGACAGTGAAAGATTGCTGACGGTTTCCATCGGATCAATGTTTTCGCCGCCCACACGCGCAAGGGCCTCTTCGGCGATGCGGCGCTGGGCCCGATAATCGATCATTCCGAATTTAAGTGGTGGACGAGTAATGCCAATGTTGTCGGCCACTGTCAGGTCCGGCAAAAGCGACAATTCCTGAAAAATGCACGATACGCCCAGATCATTGGCCTGTTGCGGATTTGTAAAGCTTACGGTGTTGCCATCAAGTTCGATCGTTCCGCTATCAGGCTGCACAACGCCCGATAAGATCTTGATCAGCGTCGACTTCCCTGCGCCGTTTTCACCAAGCAATGCATGGATTGATCCGCGGTGCGTATCGAAGCTGACATTTTCCAGTGCGCGGACACCACCGTAACGTTTGGTTATGCCCGACATCGATAACAGATAAGGAGATTTGCTCTCTGACACGGCAGTTTTCCTAACTTTATTGAATACCGTCGACGCCACGCACGGCATCGACGGTACCCGGACGTTTATTGTTGTTAGTTGTTTTCGCCTGTCTGAGACGCGATTTCTTCAGCCGTGAAGCCAATGTTGCAGGCTTCAAAATTGTTACCCGCAAAGAAGCTGCCCGGCAGTTTCGGGAACATCTCGACACCTTCCTTGAACGGGGAATAGGAAATCGAGGTCGGAAGCGCGATTTCTGACGGAACGACTTCACCCTTCAAGGCCGCGATGGCGGTTTTGATGGTCACAGATGACTGTGCCGGTCCCGTGCCACCCGACTGGCAGCTCAGCTCAGCGCTGTTGCAAAGTTGACGAAATGCGTTCTCGGTCTCGCCGGAAATCGGGGCCTTGAACACGCCTGCATCGAGCATTGCGGTGGCAACACCTTGTGAGCCGCCCTGAACGTAAATACCGTCAAATACACCGCCAGCGGCAATGGCATCTGCCGTCACTTTTTGTCCGTCACCTGGCGCCCAGTTTCCGACAACATCGACGACTTCGATATCACGCCCGGATTCCTTGATTACCTCATGGAAGCCTTCATTACGTGCGATGTCGACGGGCTGGCCAGCCGGACCACGGACATGCAGGAACTTGGCCGGGCCATCACCGCTTTGTTCCAAAAGGAACTTGCCGGCCGACATTCCAAGTCCTTTTTGATCAACGTTGATCGCGATCTGGTTGGGATCATCAATCACGTTGTCAAACGACAGAACGACGACATTGGCTTCGTTGGCTTTACGCACCACCGATCCGAATGCGCGCGTGTTGTTGGCGTTAATGATAATCGCGTCAAAGCCCTGATCGATAAAGTTGTTGGCCGCGGCAATCTGTGCGGCGATGTCTTCACCGACCGACACAACCTTGAATTCTTCGATCTCGGCTGCGACTTCCGGCTGTGCGGCATAGGCCTTTGCGACTGCAATCATCTGAACGCGCCAGTCATTGGCGATAAAGCCGTTTACAAGCGCAATCTTGTAAGGCCCTTCGCGCGCAGGCCACTGGAAATAGGCAGTATCATCGGAAACCGGTGTGAAACATGCTGGATCGGCACCCGGACCAGCAACAGTGTTCGGCCCGGCAAACGCAACTTGTGCAGTCATCATCAATGCGACAGTCGCTGTCGTCATCGTCAGTAATTTTTTCATGGTAGTCCTCCCGTTGGATGCGCTGTTCTTTATCGCTTCCTCAGCAGGTCAGCGCCCCTGCCCGCATTGTGCAAGTTCTTGACGTCTCGTTTGTCGCATGCCGACTACGAGCCTTCTGATCAAAGATCACAAGGCTCGGTTCTTCTGGTATTTTCAGAGAAATTTCGTTCTCACGCCGTTTTAGCGTGAACCGAGATTTCCCCCCTGATGTCAGCATGTGACTTATTGTTTTTGTTTGGCTCTTTGCCGTCGTGCGGCAAAGATTGGTCAACGCCTGAAAACCAGACACCAAACCATGGCGCAATCTTCATCAGTTCCGATTAAATCGTAAAGAGCAGTTTCCGCAGAACGCATACGGTGTTACGCATCCAAGTTGCGGGTTCCCGCAAGACAAGAGAAATGCCTGTGAATATTATCGAAGAGCTGGAGGAAACCACTCATGTCGGATCTTGCTCATTACCTTCGCATCTCCAACTTGCTTGCGGGGAACCTTGATATTCACTCGGCGCTCAGCTCGGTCAAAACCGAGATCGAGAAGATTATCGAGTTTGACCACCTTGATGTGTGCCTGATTGACACGGACAAAAGGTGGGCGACGGCCTATGAGGTTGGCGTCGAAACAGCTTGGAGCAAGATGCGCTCCCATGTGCGTAAGGCGCCGATCCGCGACATTCTGCTGGGTAAGACAGACCATCTATTGACGGGAAATGCCCTTGAGGATCCCCGTTTCCTTTTCCCGGGCGCGGTAAGTGCGCCGATCATTGACCACGAACTTCGCAGCCGCGTCAGTGTCGGCATGAAGGTTCTCGGGGAAGTCGTTGGATCGTTGAATTGTTCTTCGAAAAAGGAAGATTTCTACGACCAGAGCCACCTTGAGCAGATGCGCATTTTGGCCGACATGCTGGCCCCGTATTTCTATGCCTTGCGGGCCAACGAAAAGGCCAACAAGGAGGCGATCATTCGCGCTGAAATCCTTGCACGCGAAGAAGGTCTGCGGCTTGGCGCACTCAGCCTTACCGACGCGCTTGAGGCCGAACGCCAGCGCATTGGCATGGACCTGCATGATCAAACTTTGGCTGATCTGACACGCATCGCACGGGATCTTCGTCCGGGGCTGAGCGAGGCACAGTATCTAAGGCTGCAGCAGCAAGTCCAAAACATGATCCAGGGCCTGCGCGACATCATTGATACCTCGATCCCATCGATTCTTGACCTGTTTGGCTTCCACCATGCTGTCCAGACGCATCTGGAACGGGCTGTAAGCTATGACAGCGCAATGCGCTTCAAGGTCGATGATCAGACAGACGGCGCGATTGACCTATTGCCCGAAACAACCCGCATCGCAGTCTTTCGTATCTGTCAGGAAGCCATCAACAATGCCGTGCTGCATTCGAATGCGTCACTTGTTTCGGTCTTGATTACCAAAAGCCCGGATGACTGTCTGACCATTCGTGTTTCGGACAACGGAACATTCCAGCCACATCCAAGAAAACCGTCCAGTGGGTTGGAACATATGAAAACACGCGCCCGCCTGATCGGTGCAAAATATGACCTTTCAACGTCGGACGGCACACAAATAACAATTGAGTTGCATCAAGCGACCAGACAAGAAGGAGAAACGATCAATGAAAATATTGCTGGTTGAAGATGACAACATGCACGCGGATTTCCTGATGGAAATCGTCGAAAACGCGTTGCCGGAATTTGACGAAATCCTTGTTGCCCATAACGGCAAGGAGGCCGAGAAACTTGCCAATCTACATCAGATTTCAGCCGTCGTAATGGACCTTCGCATGAAGGAACATAACGGCATTGAAGCCGCGCGAACGATCTGGGCAGAACGCCCCCACACAAGGATACTTTTCTGGTCGAACTATTCGGATGAGGCATATCTGCGGGGAATTACCCGGATCGTTCCTGATCAAGCGGCCTATGGATATGTCCTTAAAACCGCAACACCGGACAAGATGCGACTGGCTTTGCGCGCCGTCCTTATCGAAGCACAAATTGTTGTTGATCGCGAAGTCCACCAGATCCAGGCACAGCAGATGCGCTCGCGCAGTGCGTTGACAGAATTCGAATATCTGATCTTGCTTGATCTGGCGCTGGGACTTCCTGACAAGGCAATTGCCATGCGCCGAAAACTGTCGCTCCGCACTGTCCAAAACAGGTTGCTGTCGCTTTATGACAAGCTGGAAGTTGAGTCACAAGACCAGAACGAAATGGGCATTGTGCTTAACAAACGCACACGCGCTGTTTCCAGTGCCATTGCCCGAAAGGTCATTAATCGCGAGGGATTGATAAGTGCCAACAAGGAACTGTCCGCCTGGCTTGCAGGTCAACCAGTACCGCTGGACTAGGTTCTTGTTGGGCACCACCAGTCAACAGGACTGGGCAATCAGTTTTCTTTGCGCTCGTCCAAAGGTGCCATATCGAAACTGATACTGAAGATGCACCCGCTATGCTCTTTGGGTTGCGTCAGTTTTACCTTGGTCTCGTGCCGGGCGGCGATTTCCTTGACGATGGAAAGTCCCAGTCCGCATCCCTCGTCATATCCGGCATCATTGATCCGATAGAACCGCTTGAAGACATCCTTGCGATGTTCGACCGGAATACCCGGTCCATTATCTTCGACGGTCAATATCACCTTGTTTTTGGAAGTGTTCTGTTCAAGCCGAACGGTCACAGCACTGCCACTTGGGCAGTATGTCAGTGCGTTATGGACAAGGTTTTTCAGCAACTCTTCAATCAAGGTCGCATCACCCATAATCCACGCAGGATCGGTGATCCCCTCATATCCAAGATCAATGCCGCGCTCGATCGCGACCGGCACTTTTGATCCGGTTACCGCACGGGTAATCTCACACAGATCAATCTTGTCAAATGGTCGGCCAGCAAGGCCTTCAGGTGCGGCACGCGCAGATGCCAACAACTGATTGGCCAGATGCGATGTCTGCCGGGTCGAAGCCGCGATGGTATCCATGATCTGGTGGATTTTCTCGGGATCCTTTTCACGCTGACCAAGTTCGGCCTGGGTTCGAAGTGCAGCCAACGGTGTTCTGAGCTGATGCGCAGCATCTGCAGTAAAGCGTTGCATGGTCTTCAGGCTGTTTTCCAACCGGCCGAAAAGCTGGTTAATGGCGCCCACCAGATGGCGCACCTCGATTGGCACATCGTGCAAAATTGGCCTGAGGTCACTTGGTGAACGGCGATTGAGCGCCTCCTCAAGGCGGGCCAGCGGTTTGAGGCCCTGACCGATCCCGAACCAGACGATCATGGCGGCAATGACAATCAGCAAGATCTGGCGTGCCGCGGCACTGGCAAGAATATCCTCGCTAAGCCTTGTGCGGGTTCCCATGGTTTCGGCAACCAGCACATGAAAACGGGTCGCTTTGCGAACACTGGCCACATAGCGTGAAAGCGCGCCAATCCGCACCGTTTCGCCGTTATAAACCGCATCATAGAAAACCGGTTCTTCACGCAATGGCAGGAACTTCTCAGGCACCGGCGGCAGGTCTTCGTAGCCCGTAATGAATTCGCCCTGTGCGGTACTGACCTGATAGAAAACCCGGTCTTCTGCCGCACTTGTCAACATCTCAAGCGCGACATAGGGCACGTCCACCTCGATCTTGCCACCGATCAGGACAACACGGTCAGCAATGGCTAGTGCAGAACTTAAAAGTGCACGGTCAAATGCTTGGTTTGTCGAATTAACTGCGTTACTGCGGACTTCAAGCAGCATCAGGGAACTGACCACCAAAAGCGGGATCAGCAGCGATATGACAAGCCTGCGCCGAAGCGATCGATTACGCCATTTCATGTTTTTTTCAACAGATAGCCAAGACCGCGAACGGTCTGGATTTTTACATCGGCCGCCTCGACCCGTTTGCGCAATCGACTGATATAAAGCTCGACCGCGTTGGCACTGATATCGTCTTCAAACCCGGCCAACTGATCAACGATTTGCTCTTTGCTCAGAACATGGCCAACCCGCATCAACAGGATTTCAAGGATATTAAGCTCACGCTTTGGAATATCGACATCCGTGCCATCAACCGTTACCCGTCGCGCCACAGTATCGAAACTGAGTTTCCCGCATTTAAGCTGGGTGTTATGCGTCCCGGCATTGCGCCGCATAAGCGCCCTCACCCGGGCTTCGAGCTCGACCAGCTCGAACGGTTTGGCCAGATAATCATCCGCACCAAGATCAAGTCCCTTGACCCTGTCTTCGATATCACCGCGCGCGGTCAGGATCAGAACGGCACTTTCCGCTCCGCGATGACGCAAACGTTTGAGGATCTCAAGTCCGTCAAGTTTCGGAAGGTTCAGATCAAGTACCACCAGGCCATATTCCTGGGTGCGCAGCACGTCGTCAGCCTCCTCGCCATCGGCAATCACATCGACCGCATAGCCAGACTGTCGCAGGGATCCTGCAATTCCATCTGCCAGTGCGGCATGATCTTCGACAACAAGGACTCTCATTGTTTGCGTGACTTTTCCCTGATAAACCTCGACAGAGGTAATTTCTATTCTGCCATTTTCCCGGCAAAGGCATTCAAGAACAAGCGATATCCTCGCCCCGGCACCATATGCCAATGACCATCCGCGACACAGAGTATTGCAGCATGATTTCGGGCCGTATCTGTATTGGTTTATGTTTCATCGCCCTCGCGATGCAAGTTTCTTCTGCGATGGCCGAAGTTTTCACCTATCCGGCATTGCGTTCGTCCCAGGCGTCCGATCCAGAACAGTCACTGCTGACCAGCACACAGCCGATGGCCGTTATCTATGGCTCCGCCGATATCGGTGCCTTTGTCCCGGTGATCGAGGCGTTTCAGCAAGATAACCCGTTCATTGGCGTCGAATACCATCAGCTGCAAACACTTGAGATGTATGACATTACCCAAAGCCAGCGCGCCAACGGTGAACCAACCGCTGACCTGATCATCAGCTCCTCGATGGATCTGCAGATGAAGCTGGCCAATGATGGATATGCCACGTCCTATCAAAGCAGTGAAACAGACGCTTTGCCCCATTGGGCACGCTGGCGCAACGAAGCCTTTGCCGTAACGCAAGAACCCGCCGTCATCGCCTATAACCGCGAGTTTTTCCGCGAAAACGAACTTGAACCGCCCAGAACCCGCGAAGACTTTATCCGGCTGCTTGTCAACCACGACGAGTTGCTGAGTGAAAAAGTCACGACCTATGACATTGAACGCAGCGGTGTTGGCTTCCTGTTTCTGGCGCGCGATGAACGATTTTTCCCCGGCATCTGGGATTTTGTCCGCATTCTGGGTCAGGCGAAGGTAAAGCTTTATTCCAATACCTCTCCGATGCTTGAAAAAATCGCATCCGGTCAGGTGGTGCTAGGCTACAACCTGCTGGGATCGTATGCGGAAACCTTTACCCAACGAAACCCGAACCTTGGCGTCATCCTGCCCGACGACTTTATCGTCGTTTATTCAAGGATTGCCATCATCCCGCGTGGCGCCCGCAACCCCGACCTTGGCGGACGGTTCCTTGATTTCATGTTGTCGATCAAGGGCCAAAGCGTTTTGCAAAATGAAGGCAACTTCAACCCGGTGCGCGCCGACGTCCCGCCCAGCACATTCTCGTCACTGATCTTTGACAGGTATGGCGAACGCGTGCGTTCCTTCCCGGTCGGGCCGGGATTGCTGGTTTACCTTGATCAGGCCAAGCGTCAGCGCTTCCTGCGCCGCTGGCAGGATGCGCTACTGAACCGCAGATAACGCACCCTGCCCAACCACGTGTCTTGTTAAGACTTGGCACTGTCAGGTACTGGACGACGATCGGGACCCGTATAGTTCCAGATCATCCGGCGCGGGATCGGTCCCTTGTTGCGGCCACCCTGTTGGGTTTGTTCCCATGCATGGGCAAGAATGCCCACCGACCGCGAAAGACAAAACAGCCCACGCGCCAGTTCCGGCGCAAATCCCAGTTCGGCATAGATAACTGCCGTTGCACCATCGATATTCATCGGGATCCGTTTGCCTTTACGCGCCAAAAGCTCTGCCTCAATCGCGCTGGCAATTTCGCCATACCGCCCCGACACATGACCTTCCTGTGCTGCATCGCTTACGAGTGCCAAAAGCCGTGGTGCACGCGGGTCAACCGGATGGAAGCGATGGCCAAAGCCAGGCACATGTTTGCCATGCTCGGCAATCTGATGATCAAGGCCGTCTGAAACTGCCGCGGTCATGTGCTGTCCGGCATCCATGCGTTGCGCAATATCATGATATAGGGCAACTGCCTGCTCGCCCGCCCCGCCATGCACATCACCCAGCACATTAACCGCACTGGCCATGGCATTGTTCAGACCAACGCCGCACGTTGCCGCCATGCGGGCGATGGCGATGCCGGGGGCTTGTGGCCCGTGGTCGACGGCGGAAACAAGGGCTGCTTCAAGCAGCTTGGCCTGCGGTGCCGATGGCAATTCGCCGCGTGTCATCAACCAGATCATGGTCGGAAAGCTGATATTGCCAATCAAATCCTCGATCGCGTAACCGCCATAATGGATTTTGCCCGGCTCCATATCGATGATGCCGGTCTGCCACCAGTCGCGCACTTCGTTTTCAACGTCTTCAACAGTCTTCGAACTCACAGCACGCCCTCCTTGGCAAGGTTATCGATCTCGTCATTGGAAAAGCCCAGCGACGACAGAATGTCGTTATTGTTCTGGCCAAGTTCAGGCGGCGGTGCACTCACCGACGGCGCATCACCATCCATTTTGATTCCGGTTCGAAGGATGCGGATATCCCGATCAGCACCCGGCACATTTTCAAACGACGCCAACATCCCGCGATCAGCAATCTGTGGCAGCGAAAGCGCCTGTGGCACGGTCAGAACCGCACCGGCCGGAACGCCAACGGCGTTAAGCTTTTCAACCCAGTAATCGGTTTCTTGTGTGACCAGCACTTCTTCAAGCAGATCGGTCAAAGCCGATCTGTTTTCGAGCCGTTCCGTGCGCGACACAAACCGCGGATCCTTGATAAGCGTTTCAAGACCGAGAACACCACACAGAGCTTCGAACTGTTCCTGCTTGTTTGCGGCAATGTTGATCTGGCCATCTGCCGTGGCAAAGGCACCAGATGGTGAAGACGTGAAGTTGTCATTGCCATTGGCGGTCGGCTCCTTGCCGGCAATCAGATAGTTCGAGACCACCCAACCCATCGTGGCAATCACCGATTCCAGCATCGAAATATCAATGAAACTGCCCTTGGCATCCTTGTTGCCCATGGCCCGCCCCGCCAACGCTGAACTGATCGCAAAGGCCGCTGTCATGCCGCCAATGGTATCGGCCATTGGATACCCGACGCGATAGGTCCCTTTATCCTGCTCGCCGGTGATCGTCATGATCCCCGACAGGCCCTGAACAATCTGATCATAGGCGGGAAGCTTCTTCATCGGGCCGCTCTGACCAAAGCCGGAAATCGCGCAATAAACAAGCCCCGGATTAACCTTTGAAAGCACATCATAGCCAAGCTCAAGGCGATCCATGACACCCGGACGAAAGTTCTCGACCAGAACATCGGCCTTGGCCACGAGCTTTTTGAGGATTTCCTTCCCGCGCGGATCCTTAAGGTTCAGCGTGATCGAACGTTTACCGGCGTTTTGTGCCATGAATGAAACGCCCATCAGCTTTTCATTGAGCTCCATGTCAGCGCCAAGCTGGCGGGCAAGATCACCACGCCCCGGCGCTTCAACCTTGATGACATCCGCCCCCATATGGGCCAGCTGGTGACAGCAAAACGGTCCGGCCAACACATTCGTCAGGTCAAGAACCGTGATTCCGGAAAGAGATTTTGGTCCGCTCATGGATATTTCCTAAATTCTGTCTGGTAGAATTATGTTCTATTATATAGAATTTTGTACTTAGGGAAAATGATGTTCGCCCCGCCAAGGCATCACCCAGCGAACCGGAGCAGGTAAATCCATGTCAGAACAAAACGTTACAGCGGTTGAGCGCGCCTTGGGAATTCTTGATGCCTTCACCGATCAGGACCATGACTTGTCGCTCAAGGACCTGTCCGAGCGTACCGGAATGTATAAAAGCACCATCTCAAGGCTGGCGGGAACGTTGGAGTCTTGTGGTTTTTTGATGATTTCCGGTCGTGGTCGCTATCGCCTTGGCCCTGCACTTTGGCGTCTTGGCTCCATTTACCGGCGATCATACGGCATGGACGATATCGTGCGCCCACACCTTTCGATCCTTGTTTCGGAAAGCGGGGAAACCGCGTCCTTTTACGTTCCTGAAGGCGCCAATCGCCTGTGCCTGTTTCGCGAAAACTCCCCAAGCAGCCTGCGACATCACCTTGAAGAAGGCGCTATTCTTCCTTGTGAATTCGGGGCGGCAGGCCACGTCATCCGCGCCTGGGGCGATGGCGTCGATGACCGTTCGTTACAGGTCCTCGAAGACAAGTTTGCCCTGAGCGAAGGTGAACGTGATCCGGATGTTTCGGCGATTGCCGTACCAGTACTGGATCGCCAGAAACACCTGCTTGGTGCTCTCGCCCTTTCCGGTCCGATCAGTCGGTTCACCCCGGAAAAGCGACTCAAATGCCTGGCTTCGCTGCAATCACGTGCTGCGGATTGCGGTAAACGCATGTCTTCATGATCACAAACGGCCGCCTATCTTTGCCGTTAACGCATAAATCATGTGAACTTTTTTCACCCATTTTTTGCCAATGACAGGTTGGTGACAGGTTTGGCTGTTACCGTCCCGCCACTGCCGATCCGTGAGTCATAAATTGGCCCCGGAACAAACAAGAAGAAAATTCGGCAAGGGAGGTCAGGTCAATTTCCGGGGTCAGGTGGGCATTCATGCCTCTGAAAGCGGTGTTCGGACTCCCCTTGCTGGCGTTTTGTTCCATTGATCGGCTTGCCACTATTCGGGTGGCTGGGAAATTGCTTTAGTGTCTGGAGGAGACCCTGATGAACAAACTGTCGATGTTCTCGCGTCGCGGATTTATCGCAGCAGCCACGGCTGTTGCTGTTTCGACTGCTGCATTTGGTGCAATGGATGCCAAAGCTGCAGAAATCGACGAAATTCACTTCGTCATTCCAGGCGGCGCAGGCGGCGGCTGGGATGGCACGGCACGTGGTACCGGTGAAGCCCTGACCAAATCGGGTCTGGTTGGCACCGCATCTTACGAAAACATGTCTGGCGGCGGCGGCGGTAAAGCGATCGCCTACATGATCGAAGCTGCTGATCGTCTTGACAACACCCTGATGGTCAACTCCACCCCGATCATCGTGCGTTCGCTGACCGGTGTCTTCCCGCAGTCGTTCCGCGACCTGACCCCGATTGCAGCCGTTGTTGCTGAATACGCAGCATTCGCTGTTCCGGCCGACAGCCCGTATCAGTCCTTCACCGACGTTGTTGACGCGGTCAAAGCTGATCCGTCTTCGGTCAAGTTCGGTGGCGGTTCGGTCCGTGGCGGTATGGACCACATCGTTGCAGCCTATGCTGTTCAGCAGGGCGGCGGCGATGCCAAACAGGTAAAATACATTCCGTATGACGCAGGCGGCAAAGCAATCGCTGGCCTTCTGTCGGGTGAAACCGAAGTTCTGTCGACCGGTCTGGGTGAGCTGCTTGAACTTGCCAAGGCAGGTCAGGTTCGCATTCTGGCTGTAACCTCGAAAGAACGCGTTGAAGCTGCTCCGGACGTTCCGTCGCTCGGTGAACTCGGCATTGATGCTGAATTCGTCAACTGGCGCGGTTACTTCGGTTCGCCTTCTCTGTCAGCTGACAAAGCGGATGCCTATGCTGCGATCCTCAAGGACGTTCAGGCAACCCCGGAATGGGAAACCGTTCGTACCCGCAATGGCTGGGAAAAAATCTATAAGCCGCGTGCTGAGTTTTCTGCCTTCATGGAAAATCAGGAAAAGGTCGTTGGCGACCTGATGCGCGACCTTGGCTTCCTGAAATAAGCCGTTAATACACAAGTAAAAAGACCTCCGAAGGAAACCACGCCATGTCCATCAATCGCGACAAATTCGGCGCGCTGCTATTTCTTTGCCTTGCGCTGATATATGGCTTCTATGTCGATGACATCCCGCTGCTGTTTGGCGACGAGGATGCCCCGTTCAATGCCAGAACCCTCCCTAACGCCCTTGCATGGTTGCTTGGTGTGGTTTCCTTCATCCAACTGATACTGCCGACCAACAGAGAGGCCGGCAGTCTCGAACACGCTTTCCGCGGTCTTAAGTGGAAACGCGTTGTTATCCTGGCGGCACTGATGGTGTTTTATGGCCTGACCATCCGCCAGCTGGGCTTCCCGATTTCAACATCGCTCTTCCTTATGGGCGGTTTCTATACGCTTGGCGAACGCCGTCCGCTGGTTCTGATCCTGACGGCTGTCGGTGTCACGCTTGCTTTCTGGGGCTTGCTCTATGCCATGGGCATCTACCTGACCCCGGGCGATTTCTTCTATTATCTCGGTTGGATGTCAAACGATGCTTGAGGGAATTTTCTCCGGTCTTTCGACCGCTGTCATGCCGATCAACCTTCTGATGGTTGCGGTCGGCTGTTTCGCAGGCACCTTTATCGGGATGCTTCCCGGTCTTGGCCCAATCACTGCCATTGCCCTGATGATCCCGATCACCTACGGGTTTGATCCGTCCACCGGCCTTATTCTGATGGCGGGCGTGTATTACGGGGCAATCTTTGGTGGCTCGACATCTTCTATTCTGATCAACGCGCCGGGTGTTGCCGGAACGGTTGCGACCGCCTTTGACGGTTACCCGATGGCCCAAAAGGGCCAGGCTGGCAAGGCATTGGCCATTGCCGCCTACTCGTCCTTCTCTGGCGGTACGATTGCTGCAATCTTCCTGCTGGTCGCCGCACCGGCACTGGCATCAGTTTCGTTGTCGTTCCAGTCGGGTGACTATTTCGCATTGATGGTGCTTGGCCTGACGGCTGTGTCTGCCTTTGCTGGCAAGGGACAGGTTCTTAAGGCGATTACCATGACCCTGTTCGGGATCATGCTTTCGACCATCGGGACCGACCCGGCGGCTGGCGTTGCCCGCTTTACCTTTGGCAGCATGGATCTTGTCGACGGCATCAGCTTCCTTTTGCTCGCCATGTCGACCTTTGCCCTTTCCGAGGCCCTGCTCTCGATCCTGCGTCCGACCAAAGACACCCGGTCCGAGGAAGAAAAGGCCCTTAAAAGCCTGGGCTCGATGAAGCTGTCGAAGGAAGAAGTCAAGATCATGATCCCGGTCATTGGCCGTTCCTCGGTTCTTGGCTTCTTCACCGGCGTTCTGCCGGGTGCCGGTGCAACGATTGCATCCTTCCTTGCATACGGCATGGAACGCAATATTGCCTCGGCCAAGGAAAAGCTCGGCTTTGGCAAGGGCTCCATTCGTGGTCTGGCGGCGCCGGAAACCGCAAACAACGCTGCGTGTTCTGGTTCCTTCGTACCACTTCTGACCCTTGGTATTCCGGGTTCGGGCACCACGGCTGTGATGATGGGCGCGCTGATTTCCTATGGCGTTCAGCCGGGTCCGCGTCTGTTTGTTGAACAGCCTGACGTGTTCTGGTCCGTGATCATTTCGATGTATATCGGCAATATTGTCCTGCTGGTTCTGAACCTGCCGCTGATCCCGTATATCTCGCGTCTTTTGGCCCTGCCCCAGCAGCTTCTTGTTCCGTTCGTTCTGTTCTTCTCGCTGGTTGGTGTCTATCTGGTGACCTTTAACACCATGGACATCCACATGATGGTGATTGCAGCTGCAATCGCGATCGGCCTGCGTCTTTTGAACTATCCGATGGCGCCGATGCTGCTTGGCTTCATTCTTGGCAAGATGATGGAGGAAAACCTCCGTCGTGCACTAGCCATTAGCGACGGTTCCATTTCGTTCCTTTGGGAACGCCCGATCACGCTTGTGATCCTGTTGATCAGCATTCTGTTCCTTGCAGCCCCGTTGATCGGCAATCTGCGCAGCTGGTTGGCAAACCGCAAATCAGCGCTTCCCAATGATGGTGAACTCTAAGATCTGCCTCTGAGCGACGTGAAGGATATTGGTAATGCGGTTTCTTGATAATCTGTCGATTGGTCCCAAAACCCTTTTGGTTCCGGTCTTCCTGATGATCGTTATTGTCGCCATGGGGATTGCCACTGTGGCAACCCTTGAAAGCGAAAAAGACACCCTTACCAGCCTTCGCGTTGAAGCCTATGAACGGCGATCCGATGCACTAACACTCAGCAACGCCCTGAACGAGGCGCACGGATCGCTGTTTCGTATTCTGACCTGGGACTCCAACGGCATTAATGCTGCTGTTGTGCCCGATCTTCGCGAACAGGTCGCCAAACTCGAAGAAGAACTAGCCCCCCTTGCCCAGCGTCTTGCCGCTGTGGGTGGTGATGCCTTTACCGAGAACTATGCGAAATACATGGAACAGGTGAACCAGTTCCTTGTTGAAAGCGAAATGAACATCTATGGCGCGCTGGAAGTCATTGCCCAGGCTGATGAAACCTTCCAGGCCCTTCAGGCACCGCTTAACGATATCCTTGCCCAATCACATGAAATTGCCACCACATCGTTTGCCGATGCCTATGCGCAGGCCGAAGCCCTGCAGCGTGTCTTTGTCATCGTTGCACTGATTGTTGTGGTTGTTGCGGTTGTTGTGTCGGTCTTTGTCTCCCGGCGCATTTCACGACCCATGACCGACCTTGCCGAATTGATCGAACAAATTTCCAATGGTGATCTTGATGTGAGTGTTCGCGGCGGACAACGCGCTGATGAGATCGGCAAGGTCGCGCGCTCTGTCATGGTACTGCGGGATCAGTCCAAGGAGGCAGAAGTCCTGCGTCAGGAACGCGAACGCGTGCGTGGCCTTGAAAGACAGCGCCAGCAAAACCTTATCGACGCCACCAACCATTTCCAGCGCGTCGTTCAGGAAGCCCTTTCCGGCTTTGATCAGGAATTCAGTTCGCTCAACGGATCTGCCAGCGACATGGAACAGATCGCAACCCTTGCCAGCGCACGGTCCGCCGACGCAAACCAGCATTCCGAGCAGGTTCTTCATCACATCGAAGCTGTTTCCCAAACGACGGCAAGTTTGTCCGAAGCCATTGCTGAAATCGGCCAACAGGCCCAGAACTCGGCTGAGGTTGCCGGACGTGCACGTTCCGAAAGCGAACAGTCACGTGCCCTGTTTGAACAGCTGACCAACGCCACCCAACGGATCGGTGATATCGTCAGCCTGATCGAAGACATCGCCAACCAGACCAACCTGCTTGCCCTGAACGCCACCATTGAGGCCGCACGCGCCGGTGACGCCGGCAAGGGATTTGCCGTGGTCGCGGGCGAAGTCAAAAACCTTGCCTCCCAGACTGCACGCGCAACCGAAGATATCGCAAGTCAGGTCGAAGAAATTCGTGGCCTTACCGATAACGTGGTCAATGCCTTGCACGGTGTTGCCGATGTTATCGGCGAGGTGGACCAGTCGGCCGCTGCCATCGCTGCTGCCGTTGAAGAACAACAGGCCTCCACAGCCGGTATTTCTGACAGCATTCAGGATGCTAATGGTGGTATGCGGACCGTGGCCGAGGCGGTTGGTGCGCTGGATAACGAAACAGCCCGCGTCCATAACGGTTCGGCAAACGTAACGCGCGCCACCAGCACATTGAATGACGAGGCCACCAAACTGCGTAACGCAATCGATGGCTTCCTTGAACAAATCGAGAAGAACAAGGCCGAAGCATAATGAGGAAAACACCGGATGGTCGCTCAGGCGCCCATTGGATCAACCGACTTTCCGGTGTTTTGACACCCCAGTTTTTCAAAAAACTGTCGATTGCTTTGGGGATCGGCCTGATTGGCGGCTTGATCGCCCATTTCATCAATATGCCTCTGGCCTGGATGATGGGCCCGATGCTGGCCACGTTTGTCGCAAGCCTGCTGCGCGTGCCGATGGGTGTCCCGATGCAATTTCGCTCTGGCATCCTTGGCGTTATTGGTATTTTCCTAGGCGCATCCTTTACCCCCGATACCCTTGATCAGGCCGCAAAGTGGCCGATCAGCATGATCGCGGTTCTGTTGTATGTTCCGATCATCACATTCGTGATCACGTGGTTCTATTCCCGCATTGCCCGCCTTGACCCGGCCACAGCGTTGTTTTCCGCAACACCGGGTGGCCTGACACCGATGGTCGTTCTTGGGGCGGCTGCTGGCGGCAATGAACAGGAAATCGCCCTGACGCAGGGTTTGCGTGTTTTGCTGCTGGTGATGTCGGCACCCCTGATTGTTTTGATGATCACCGGCGTTGTAGCAAACGGCCATGGCGATAGCCAATCGGTTCAAATGACACTGAACGAAGGTCTTTTGACCGCCGGTTGCGCGATCATCACAGTTCTGGTCTTTCGCAAGCTGCGCATCCCGGCGGCCTATATGACCGGTGCGATGGCGGCTAGCATGGTGTTGCATGTATCGGGCATCGTCGAGGGTAACCTGCCCGACTGGCTTCTAGCCGGAAGCCTGTTGATCCTTGGTTCTGCCATCGGCAGTCGGTTTTCGGGCGTCAAGATCGCTGTCCTTGTCCGTCTTGCGGGCTATTCGGTGCTGGCAACCTTTGTTGTCCTGGCCTTCACGGGCGGGGTTGCATGGTTCGTATCGCAATGGCTGGATCTTGATTTCATTGCCGTATTGCTGGCCTTTGCGCCGGGTGGCGTTGCTGAAATGTCATTGATTGCGCTGGCCCTCAATGTCGAACCGAGTTTTGTCGCCTTTCACCATATCGTGCGCATTTTCGAAATCGTGTTGCTGGCGCCACTCCTTGCCAAGTGGTTTCAGCGCCACATGCAAAAGAAAGCCGCACGGCAAAATTAATCTGTTTCGGACGCTTCTCTCGTCTGATTAGCCAAACATGTCCTTGGTGATCCCGTCATACCAGGCAACAGATTCCTCAAATGTATGCCGGCGGACATCGGCACCTTCATCGGGTTGGCTGATAAAGGATGATGTGCTCGCGATCGCGCCGTCAACATTGCCATATTGCGCCCCGACCTTGATTCCGTCATTGGTTTCGACAAGGCTCCAGCACGTATTGAGATAACGCGCTGGAAAGACCCGCGTATCCATCAGATCCGCCATCAGATGCATCACCACCACTTTCGCCTGACTGTTGGCAGCAGATCCTGACTTCGGCATGGCGCCTGCAATAGACGCATCACCGATGACAAAGATTTTCTGATCGCGTTTGGACCGCATGCTTTCGGCATCCACCGGGCAGAAACCGCTGTCATCCGAAAGCCCCGCACTGATGGCAATGCTCCCGGCCTGCTGTGCCGGAATGATGTTGAGCAACGCACCGCTAAAGGTATCAAAATCGGTCTCTACCGTTCCGGCTTCGACATCGACACTCTTGATCCCCCCATGGATATTGGGCCCATACCATTCCACCATGCCCGGATAGTATTTCTCCCACCCTTCTGCAAACAGACCCTGTTTGGAGAATTTCTCTTTCGGATCAAGAACAACGATCGTGTAGTCAGTGAGCCCGCGTGCCTTAAGCGTATGGGCGATCATGGAAACACGTTCATACGGGCCCGGCGGACAGCGATACGGATTGGGTGGCGCTACCATCACCACCTGATCACCGTTTTTAAGGCCATCGATTTTTGATTTAAGTAATTGTGTCTGTGGCCCCGCCTCCCAGGCATGGGGGGCAATTTCCGCCAGCTCCGCCGAATATCCCGGAACACTATCAAATACCAGATCAATACCCGGTGACAGGACCAGCCGGTCATAGGGGATGGTTTCCCCGGTTGATGTGCGCACCTGCTGGGCTGTGCGATCAATTTCTTCTGCCCGGGCTGTCACTTTGCGAATGCCATAATCATTGATCAGACGATCATAGCCATGCGTGATCGACGCAAAATCGCGATAGCCACCCAGATACAGGTTGGAAAAGAAGCAGGTCGTGTATTTCTCGGAATCCTCAATCAGGGTGATGTTGATTGCCCCACCGGCCTTTTCCGCCAAATGACGGGCCACCGTCGCCCCACCTGCACCGCCGCCAACAATCACGACATTCTTGCGGCCTTGGGCACGCAAAATGCCCGGCATTGCCATGGCACCTGCACCGGCGCCGAGAAACTTGTTGAACGTTCGCCTTGTGACAATGCTCATTTTCTTGTTCCTGATCCGTTAATTAACGACGTTTCATAAACTCCAACCTCTACTCCTTGGTCGAAAAATAGGTCGCAAGCGCTGCCAATTCTTCCATACCAAGGCTTGCCATGATTGCCTGCATCACCGAATTGTCGCGCAGGCGGTATTTGTATTCCAGCATCGCCTCGACAAAATACTCGCGCGGCAATCCGTCGATCACCGGGATCGCATGATTGGCAGCTTGTCGCTGATGACACGTCAAACATTCTGTCGCCAGATAAGCGCCATAATCTGCATCACCTGGCATTGCCAACACCTGTCCGATGGCCTCACCCAATGGCATGTCCGGTGTCGTTTTCTCCGCACCGGACTCCGCAAACGAAAAGTTCGGGATCAAGAAGATCCCGAACGCAACACACAGCCAGATCTTATCAATGCCCAGCACCCGAAACACGCGCGCCGTCAAAGCCCTGCCACCATCCGTTTCATGATGTTTCCGGTGACAGTCACGCATTAATCGATCCCCCCGGCACCGTTTTCTTCATCGCCGTCCGGCGTAACATCGAGAACACGCGCGCGCATCACGATCTCAGCCGGACCATCGCCACAGTTTTCCATGCAGGGTTCAACATTGGTCGCGAAATTTGCCTCTTCCAAACGATCATCGGGATAGAAGTTCTCTTCGTTAGGCAACGAAATCTCGCTAAAGGTTTCATTGGATAACTCAAAGTCTTCTTCTGTGACAATGTCGTTCAAATACAACAGGTAAGCTGTAATTGCGTAAGTCTGATCCGCACTCAGCGACCGGGCATTGCCAAACGGCATTGCCCGATGGACATAGTCAAAAATCGTCGAAGCGAACGGCCAATAGGACCCGATGGTCTTAACCGGGCGATCCGCCGTCAGGGTATCAAAGCCCCCCGACAATACCGGCCAGCGTCCCTCGCCTTCACCAAACACACCGTGGCACACCGCGCAGTTTTCATCATAGAGCACGCCTCCATCTGCAACCGTACCGCTGCCAAAAGGTAGCCCGACACCGTCCGGACGCACATCAATATCCCACGCAGCAACTTCTTCGGGCAGTGCTTCGCGGCCAAGATGATAAACACCATGCTCAGGGATCACTGCATCTGCCGCATTCACAGCAGGTTCCGCCGTAGATGCGGTTTCCACAGGTGCTGCTGCCGGCGCAGAATCAGGTTCAGCTGCGGCTTGCTCTGCACTTTCCGAGAAGGTTGCCAGATAGGCGATCACATTGGCGATCTCGTCGTCTTTTTTCAGGCCGGCAAAGGCCATCTTCGTACCTTTGACATAGTCGCGCGGTTTCGCCAGATATTCAGTCAGGCTGTCGTGGTCCCAGACCAAACCTTCTTCGCCGGCCTTGGTCATCGCCTTGGAATATTTGAAATCCTCAAGCGATCCTGCGACACGCCCAAAGATTTCATTGAGCTCTGGTCCGACCTTGTTTTTGGCTCCTTCACCCACGGCGTGACAGGCAGCACATTTGCGGAAAACCTTCTCTCCTGCATCTGCATCTTGCGCGTTGGCACTGGTTGCCCATGCTGCGCCAAGCAGAACGATGCTTGCGGTAAACTTAAGAAACTTCGACATTTTCCGCCTCTCCGTTCGACTTCAGATACCAGGTCTGGATGCCATTATTGTGATAGATGGAGTTATCGCCACGCGCCGCCCGCAGGGCGTCCTTGGTCGGCTGGACGTAACCCTGTTCGTCAATGGCACGCGATTGCAGATAAAGCGGCGATCCGTCCCAGTTGAATTCGTAATAGAAACGATGCAGCGACCGGCTAAGGCTTGGTCCATCAATTCGGGCATGCTGCCAGTTGCGGCCACCGTCAATCGACACATCAACGCGCTTGATCTTGCCATGGCCAGACCATGCAACACCGGTAATGATGGTATGGCCGCGGCCATGGGTGATGGGGGCCTGCGGGCTTGGATTGGTGATGACCGATTTGACATCCATTGCCCAGGTAAAGCGCCGTGCTCGGCCATCAGGCATAAGATCGGTGTATTTCGACGTCTCTTCGCGGAGCTGCCATGGCTTATCGCCGACCTCGATCCGGCGCAGCCATTTCACCCACATATTGCCTTCCCAACCCGGGACGCACAGACGCACCGGATATCCTTGTTCGGGACGCAAGGCCTCGCCATTCATTTTGAAAGCAACCAGGCAGTCATCAAGCGCCTTTTCAATCGGGATCGAACGACCCATACCCGATGCATCGGCACCTTCGGCCAAGATCCATTTTCCGGCTGGTTTAACACCGGCTTCTTCCAAAAGTGTCCGCAGGCGAACGCCGGTATACATCACGTTATGCAGCATACCGTGGGTAAACTGGCAGCCGTTAAGCTGCGCGCCACGCCACTCCATGCCAGAGTTCGCCGCACATTCAAGGAAGTAGACCCGGTTTTCACGCGGGAAGCGCATCAGATCCTGCATGGTAAAGACAAGCGGCTTGTCGACCAGACCATTGATCATCAGGCGATGCTCAGCCGGGTCCACTTCGGCGACCCCGCTGTGATGACGCTCAAAGCAAAGACCATTTGGCGTAATGATGCCGTCAAGTTCATGCAACGGCGTGAAGTTGATCGACGATATCGGATCGGCGGTCAGCCATGGCACATCGCGACGCACGACATGGGCTTCAAACGGTGATGGCACACCATAGGGTGCGGCATCCACGCCCGGACCGGAATACTGGTTCCAGTCCTTGAGTTCCGTGATCGCCGGATCCGGGGTTCCGGCCGCCAACGCAGCACCGCCACCAATTGCGGCAACCGCCGCCCCACCAGCGGCTGTTAAACCACCCTGAAGAAAGCTGCGCCGACTTGGCACAAAATTCTTATCTTTTTGAGGTTGTTTGGACATGGCTCTTGGTGCCCTCCCTACACATTCGAAATTTTATATATATTGAGGCGAAAAATGCCCTGCCCGGTGATTGGAACCGGCCAGGTGATTTCGCCTAGTTCATTCCAATCACTTTCACGGTGTCATTGCGTGGAATATCAATGACCTTGTGACGGGTGATGTAGTTTTCCATCAGATCGTAGACCGCGGGTCCTTCAACGCCTTCGTTGACGGATGCCCAACCGGCGACGACATAACTGCGATCCGCTTCAATCGGCTCGCCAGTCTTGATCATGGTCATGTTCGAGATACGGTTGCCGATGCTTTCCTTGGGTGCGCAGCTATAGGCCATGCCACCGACACGGACCATGTCACCCCCCTGTTGGAAGAACGGATCCTTGTTAAACAGGTTGTCACAAACATCCTCGAGGATTTCTTTGATCTGCGTACCTGTGAATTCCAGACGATAAACCGACGGGTAATTCATGCTGGTCTGGTTATAAAGATCATCGATGGTGATATCGTCACCCGGAAGCAATGTCGTGCCCCAACGGAAGCCCGGGCTGAATGCCAGTTCCGCATCTCGTTCTTCCATGATCCCCTGACAAATCAGGTCATCCCAGGTGCCGTTGAAATTACCGCGGCGGTACAGCAAACCAGATGTCTTACCGATGACGCGATTGCACTCCACCTCATAAGGTGCACGGACCTCGTCAATCTTGGCGGCCATTTCCGGATCGGGATCAATCACATCCGAGAACACCGGAATAAGTGCAGAATTATAATTGGTTACGCGCCCATCTTTAACTTCCAGATCAACGCGCCCCAGATATTTGCCGTGTGAACCCGATGACAAAAGCAATGTATTGCCGATCTTGATCGCCTCTGGCACGGCATCATGGGTGTGGCCTGTCAGGATGACATCAATGCCGTTCACAACAGTTGCCAGCTTCTGGTCCACGTCAAATCCGTTATGCGACAACAGGACGACCACAGCGGCCCCGGCCTCGCGCGCGGCGTCGACATTGGCCTGAATGACTTCCGGGCGAATACCAAACGACCAGTTCGGGATCATCCAGCGCGGATTGGCAATCGGGGTATATGGCATGGCCTGCCCGATCACCGCGACCTTATGTCCGCCGGTTTCATAGAACGCGGTATGCTCGAAAACCGGTTCATCCCATTCTGTGTCAAAAACGTTGCTAGCCAAAAATGGATAACCGAGATCATCAACGATCTCCTTGACCCGGTCTTCGCCAAAGGTGAATTCCCAGTGCCCGACCATCGCATCAGGCTTGAGCAGCTTCATGCAATCAACCATGTCCTGCCCATTGGTCTTGAGTGACGTATAGGACCCCTGCCAGGTATCGCCACCATCAAGGAACAGAACGTTGTTATCCCCGCGTTCCGCACGGATCGCCTTGACCAGCGTCGCGGTGCGATCAAGACCGCCAAGCCGTCCATAAGTCCGCGCCATATCGACATAATCGACCATGGTGTGCGCATAGGCGAGAGGACTGCCGCGCTTAATCCCGAAGTGGGACAGGAATTCCTCGCCAACAAGATGCGGCGGAATGCCTTCAAACGCCCCGACACCGTAATTTTCTGATGGCGGGCGGAAATAGACAGGCTTTAGCTGGGCATGAACATCGGTGAAGTGCAAAAGCGTAATGCTGCCTTTGCTGTCAAACTTCAAAATGTCGTCCTGGGTCAGACGCTGTTGGGCAGCCACACGGGTCAAACTACCCATATAGCCGGTCGCTGCGGTGGTCACAGCTGCCCATTGTAAAAATTCACGGCGCGAAAACATTTATTGGTGGCCTCCGGGCAATATTCACCTGTTCGGCAACGCGGCCGAGGCATTTAAAGGAAGAAAGGCGGGGCAACCGGGAGGATAATCCAATCACCCCTGTAGTAACTTTTGAGTCTTATTGACGAACTGCCGGTGTCTCGACGGACAAGCCGGTCCCACGCCAGGTCACATAAACCTCAAGCGCCATCAGTTCGTCAGAAAATGCTGCGGGGAATTCCGCACGGGTATCGCGGATGCAACCGCGGAAACGGTTATGCAGTGACACCAAGCTGGCCTGCTTCAGGCGATAGGTCGGGAACCCGTTGACATTGCCCTGACTGAGATGGTCGGCGCGAATGTAGTTGCCATTGTTCTGTTCATGACAGGATGCACAGGACAGATTGAGCTGCCCGGTCCGGGTGTAATAAAGCTCGTTGCCCTTCTCCCACCAGCTCTGCATGTGCCCTTCGGCAAGATCGATGGCAACCGGCGTGCCCAACGACTGATGTTTGACATAGGCGGTCAACGCCTTCTGTTCAGGGGCGTCAAACTTATAGGCCTCTGCCCCCATCTCTTCAGTGCGGCACTTGTTGATCTGAAGTTCCACATTGATCGGGCGGTTGGATGCTTCATCCCATTTCGGGAAGCTTGCCCCGACACCAGCCATGCTTTCCTCGGCATCCCCGTGACAGGATGCACAGGATTTACCAGCACTTCCGTCAACCGTATTCCAAAGATCCGCACCATCCTGCACTTCAAGCATTCCGGGGTTTTCAAAGGTATCGGTTTCCAAAAGACGCGTTTCTTCGGTTCGGTACAGCCAACCTGACAGCACCTCGTCAAGCGGGTGCCCCTCTGGCGGTGCCGCCCGGGTGATCATCTGGATTTCGCCGTCAATGACGAGTTCTTCGTCAACCGGCCCACCGGCAAACGCAATCCCCGGGACAAGTGCGGTCATGGCAACCGCAGCAGCTTTGGCTATGATTTGGTTTCTCAAGACATTCCCTCCCGATACAGTGGCGGGCCCGTGATCACCTGGATCAAGGACCCGTCCCGAATCATTTTATGGCGATCTTGTTTTCAGTCTCGTAGACAGAACCGTCATCATCCAACCAGCTGAACTTGAATGTTCCAGCCTCGTTAACCTTGGCGGAAAACTCGATATAGGGGTTGGCGGAAATTGCCGGCTCGAGTTCACAGGAAAACACAGGCTTGCCGTTGAATTCACAGGTGAACTTGTTGATGATCTGGCGCGGGATGAGATTGCCATCCTTGCCCTTGCGCAACCCTGATTCCATCGGATGGTTGATCAGGGTCTTGATGGTGATGATCTCACCAGCCGATGCGGATTTCGGCACTTTTACACGCGGCTTGATATTGTCCATTTGACTTTCTCCCGATCCGATCAGCCGCCGCAACCACCGATGGTCACTTTGACTTCTTTTTTATCCATGAAAACCTGCCCCTTGCTGGTCTTTGCGACCGCAACCACATTCTGGGTTTTCGCAAGACGCATGCGGGTTTTCGCTTCGGCTGCACCGCTCATCGGCGTGAAGTGGAATACAGCGACATCCGGGTTGGGGTTGCCTTCGGCATAGATGACAACCGACTCAACGTAATCGTCATCCGTCATCGGGCTTGCCACAGACACCTCGATCGGTACGGTGTTGCCGTTTTCGGCAATTTCCGGCGTCGTCAGGGTCAGGTCACCACCCATCGCGGGTTCTTTACCACCGGCAAAGTTTTTGATGCTTTCGGCTGTGGCTTCCGGCGTGGCAGAGGCGGACAGCGAGAAGCCGAACACTCCGGCTGCAGCTGCACCGACCGATGCACAAAGCATTTGGCGTCGTGTGAGATTCATCTTGGTTCCTCGGTGGTTGTTATTCTTTGAGCGTCGCCAAATAGGCCACGACATCTTCAACTTCCTGCGCGGTCAGGATTGTTTTGCCGACCAGATCTTCGCGGACATTGATGCCGACATTCAGCGAATAGAAACCCGGCATAACCGTCTCTTCGGAAAAAACTTCTTTGGCATCAGCCACGATGGCGCGAAGTTCGCCCTCGCTCCAGCGGTCGGCAGCACCATCAAGCGGCGGCCCGACTTCGCCGTGGAACAGCTGGTCGCTTTGATCTTTGACGGCGTGACATGCCAGACAGTTGCCAAGGCTACGATTGGCAAAGACCTTACGCCCGTTTTCCGGGTCCCCCGGCTGGCTGGTCAATGACTGGGATACGGACATGTCATCGAATTTGACATCGGCAGGTGCAAGTGCATCAGCTGCGGCAAGGGCCGGAAGGCCAACGATCAGGCACGCAAGAAAGGTTCTTGGTTTCCAAGACATGGCGTTGTGGTTCCTCCTGTGACGATGCCCCTGCCCTCTGTGTGGCATATGAACATCCCCGGTCTGACATCTGGCGGCTCTGACGGCGCCTTTAGTTCAAGTTATTCAAACTCAACTTTTAATTCAACACATAAATATGATATTTTTAATGTTTCATGTGCTGAACTATTAATTATGCATGCATTCCAAGGGGTTGTTACTGCCCCAATCGCCCCTCTTCCTGAAGCTTCTGTATGATGCGGGCATGATATTTCTGGAAGTGCTCGTCGGTTTCGTAGCCCTTCTCGTTTACCCAGCGAAACATATTCAGGAACGTCCATTTGCCAAACGCACCGGGCATGGTCGCAACCGCGGCCTCGGCGGCATTTTTGCCGTCTTCCGGTGCTTCTTCAGGCAGAAAAACGATGGTCGGTGTAAAGACGTACCCCCACTTGCGGGCGGCGGTTTTCTCGCTCAGTACGTCACCATCAAGATCAATCACTTCTTCGTCGCCAAACATGTTGTACTGGACGACCTTGAAGTTCTCCTTGATGTAGTCGGATACCTCTGGATCGCTCAGCAGTTCGGTATGCATCTTGGCGCAATAGATGCAACCGCGCTGTTCAAAGATCATCACCAGACGCTTGTTTTCATCCCGGGCGGCCGCGATATCGTCGGCAATGTCACGAAATGTGATGGAAAACCAGTCTTGCTTGTGCAGACCATCTTCGCCCACGGTTTCCGCGTGCGATCCTTGTGACCAACTCATTACCAGCAAACCGGCGACCAGATATTTTGCCAAAGGCACTCCACGCAACAGATGACGCATATTCATGACGCAACTCCTATCCGAGGGTCGAAAGCGAAGGGAAAGTCTCAAGCAACCATTGGGCGATGGCCGACATCTGCCCGGTCATGAACAAGATACCGGTCAACACCAACAAGATCCCCATCGCCCGCTCAACAGTGTGCATGTATCGTTTGAATTTTCGGGACCAGCCAACGAATTGCCCAGCGAAAAGCCCCGCCAGCGCAAAGGGCAAACCGATTCCCAGCGAATAAACCGCAAGCAACCCTGCCCCGCGCAATGCCGTGCTTTCCGCCCCGGCAACAAACAGGATTGCGGCCAATGCTGGCCCCACGCACGGTGTCCAGCCAAAGGCGAAGGCAAGCCCCATCACATAGGCCCCGACAAGCCCCGCCGGCTTTTTCGCCACATTGACCCGCGCATCGCGATACAAAAGCGATATCCGGAACACCCCCATGAAATGGAGGCCCATGACCGCAATCATGATCCCGGCAATGATCGATAAAATGTCAAAATAGCTGGCCAGTGACTGACCAATGACGCTTGCCGTCGCACCGAGTGCGATGAAAATCGTGCTGAAACCCGCGACAAAGGCCAATGCCGTAAAGAACACCTGGCGTGACTTCGCACTTGCGACCGCACGATCATCAAGATCCGCTACACTGACCCCTGCCAGATAGGCAAGGTATGGTGGCACAATCGGCAAAACACAGGGCGTAAAGAACGACAACACCCCCGCAAGGAAGGCTGCGCCGAAACCAATATCGAGCAATTCATGTTCCTCCCGGCGCTGTGGGTATCTGATTTTGGAATTTGTTTATCAGCGCCTGTTCAAAGAATAGTATTTTTCATATATATAATTCAATCATAACTTTATGTAGAATTCAGACATATGGAAAAACCGCACATTTCCGGGACATCTCGGTTCATTCTGGCCATGATTTTCGCATCACAGATGTGGATTGGCTCTTCATTGGCGACCGAGTTGCTGATGCTTGAACAAAAGGGATGCGCATGGTGTGTGCGTTGGCATCAGGAAATCGGCGAAGCCTACCCCAACACCGATCAGGGTAAACTGGCCCCTCTTCGCCGTGTTGATATTCATGAATGGCCCGACGACCTTGATCACATCGCGCGTGAACGTGTTACACCGACATTCGTGTTAATCAGCAACAACCGGGAAATCGCCCGTCTGCGTGGTTATCCCGGCGATCATTTTTTCTGGCCGATGCTTGACGAGATGCTCTCGCAATTGCCGAACGATTAGGAAAACTGTATATTCGGTTTGAAGCACAGTATCCAATCGTGTATTGACCTGGATGTCTGGTATAATCGGACATCTAATGGCTTTGGCCCTTTAACCGACGAGCACAGCAAACGATGGCCCTACCACGTTTCAAGCAAAACATGGACTCGACCGAAGCCGAAGCTCTCCTCAAGCAGGCGCGCAAGGCCAGCGAGATGCTCAAGGCGCTGTCTCATGAGACACGCTTGCTGATCCTTTGCATCCTGCAGGAAGGCGAAAAGTCGGTATCCGATCTCGAAGAAATTCTGTCCATGCCCCAGGCTGTTGTATCCCAACAACTGGCACGGCTTCGCATTGATGGTCTGGTCTCGGCCCGCCGCGAAGGCCGCATGATCTATTACCGCATTGTCGATACGGAAATGGCGACCATCATTGGCACGCTTTATGACCTGTTCTGTGCCCCGGTCCGCGACGAAGAAAAAGCCGCTGCCGAATAGGCGACAACTGCTGATCGAAAAAGCTTCCTTGAATTAGAACAGAAAAAACGTCACGATTCCGCCGACGCCTTGGCAAAAAATTACAATCAACAAGGCGGGAGGAAAACGTCATGCTGGGTTTGGATAATCCCTGGGCCCTGCCGCTTGTCGGTGTTTTGACCGGCATTGTGGTGGGATTTGTCGCCCGTCGACAACATTTCTGCACGATGGCAGCCCTTGAACGCTATTGGTTTGCCGCCAACAGCATCGGTCTGCGCGCATGGGTGTTGGCGGCCATCACCGCACTGATTTGTACCCAAACGTTTATCGCCCTTGGCGTTATCGATCTTTCAAACAGTTTCTACATCACCCCGACCCTGCCGATTGCAGGCAGCATTCTGGGCGGGCTGATGTTTGGCTTTGGCATGGCTTTTGTCGGCACATGCGGATTTGGCGCCATCATTCGCTTGGGCGGTGGCAATCTGCGTGCGCTGGTCGTCCTGACCGGTGTCGGACTGGCAGCCATTGCTGCCCTTCGCGGCGTAACGGGCCATTTTCGTGTCTGGTTTCTTGATCCGCTGTCGATTGAGTTCACCTCAGCCGGATCGCAATCGATTGGCGCGATCGCATCACACGCCAGTGGACTTGATCTGCACTATCCAATCGCCCTGCTGATCAGTGCCATCGGGCTTTGGTGGGTCTTTCGCAGTTCTGATTTCCGTGCGGAACGCGCCAAGGCGCTTGGCGCCATTACAATTGGTGCCTGCATATCGCTTGGTTGGGTCTGGACAACAAGCTTCGCAAAATATCGCTTTGTTGAAACCCAGATCGAGGCAGGATCCTTTGTCACCCCGGTTGGCGACACGATCATGCAGATCATCACCGTTACCGGGGCCCTGCCCGATTACGGGGTCGGATTGGTGATCGGTGTGTTTCTGGGTGCTGCACTGGCGGCCTGGAAAAGCAACGACATGCGCTGGGAAGCCTGCGATGACGCTCGCGAACTTGGCCGCCACCTGCTGGGTGCATTCTTGATGGGAACTGGCGGCGTTTTTGCCCTTGGCTGCACCATCGGCCAAGGTGTCAGCGCGTTCTCCACTCTGGCAATTTCTTCGCCGATTGTAATGATCTCGATTGCCATCGGCGCGCGGGTCGGCCTTGGCGTCCTTCTTGAAGGATCACCGTTTGGGTTCCTGCGCGCAATATCGCTGCGCAAGCACGGTTAAACCAAAACCCACGCAGCAATTATCCCGCCACAACAAACCGATATGCCGGACCTGCCCGCTCGATCACGCCAAGGCCTGGATGCGGCATGTGAAAGCCGATAATCCGCGATCCATCGGCGGCAAGCCGATCGAGCAGCATCTTGCGCGTGGCAATGCCCTTTTCGGCATCCTGATCAGATCCGCTTGGCCATTCTGGATGGATCAAGGAGACGGCAACATTGGTAATGGCATCGCCCACCACAAGTGCGCCGTTTGATCCGTCATGGATCATGAAAGATGTATGCCCGGGTGTGTGACCGGCAGTATCGACTGCCTCGACACCGGGTACCACCTCTGCGTCATAATCGAACAACTCGATACGATCCTCAAGGAAGGCCATGCGGTTGCGCGCCCCGACCACAAAGCTTTTGCGCGCGTCGGGCGTTTTTTCAAGCGTATCCTCGGCCTGCCAGTATTCCCACTCGATCCGGTTCATGTGATAGCGCGCGTCGGCAAAGATCAATTCGTCGAAATCATCAATCAGCCCCCACAGATGGTCGGGATGTGCGTGCGTAAAAACAATATCGGTCACTTCATCCGGGCTGACACCGGCCGCATCAAGGTTGTCCATAAGCTTGCCGGCTGACGGCATGAAATTCGGTCCGGCGCCGACATCAAACATCACCACCCGATCACCACGGTGCAAAACGGTGATGTTGCAATCGGGCAGCAACGCATCCGTTGGCTGCCCTTCGGCCTTAAGCAACGCTACCAGTTCATCCTGTGAAACGTCGGGAAAGGCAAAAGATAACGGCAACATCAGATTACCATCCGATATGACCGTGATGTCTGACACACCAAGTTTCAGGGAACCAAGCGCTGACGCAGCGGCGGGAAACAACCCGGTTGCCCCCATACCCGCCAGTGCCAACGAAGATTTCAGAACATCACGACGAGACCAGGAATTGCTTCCAGACATTGCATCCTCCACATATATGTTTTTTTGAATGAATGCACTCATGGTTGATTTGGTCAACCTAAAAACATACCAAGCGGAGTTTTCAACGCGCCAATAGCCCCGGATGCCGCACCAAACCCCGGGTAAGACGCCTAGGTAACGCCGTGTAACTTTTCTTTATTTGCAAGGGACTAAAGGAAACATTGATCTCACTGCATTCAGTGACGATCTGCTGCCCTTTCGACAATCTCGTCGTGGTCCAGAACGGGTGCGACGTCGATGTCACTGGCATCCATCATCCCTGAAACACGTTGCAGGGCGGCGATGAGAAACGTCTGTTCCCACTCTTCAAGATTGTTGAACTTGTCCGAAAAACGGTCATGAAGCGCCATCGGCGCACGGTCCAGAATTGCCCTGCCCTGATCGGTAAGCCTGACGAACACCTTGCGTTTGTCGGTGTCTCCGCGCTCGCGTGTCACAAGCCGCATCGCCTGCAACTTGTCGACAAGCGCCGTGGTCGATGCCTGGGCCAGATTAACCTTGGCCGCGATCTGGCCAACCGTCATCTCACCGAATTCCTCAAGCGATTGCAAAACAAGAAGCTGGGATGTTTTAAGCCCGGTCACCTTACCAAGCTTTTTGGCGTGGATATCACTCGCCCGCAAAATGCGGCGGATGGAGATCAACGCTTCATGCAATTTATCCATAGTTATTTTCCGGACGTTTTTCGTTTCTATAGCAAGCGCTGTTTTAGCCCCGGACCCGCGGCTGCGCAACGCTTTAAGACACTTTTATATCGAATTTCGATCATTTATTCCATCGATTATCGCTCTATTCAGGAAACAATATTTCATCGAAAGAATATTATCCTTATCGAAGGGCGATACATCAATGTTTGGCTTATTATCAGTAACTTACGGAGTTTCACAGGAAAGTCACAGAGAAGGGGTTGATCAATTTGTATCGTTGTTCTATACATCTCTCGCGACATAAATGATCGTGTATCGAAATAACAGAGCAGGCAGACCGATGAAAATTGCCAACACAAACGGCAATACCGGCCAGAAAGCCAACCTGATTATCCGTAAACCCAAGGCCACAGACGGCGCTGCGGTGAATAACCTCATTGCCGACTGCAAGCCGCTGGATGAAAACTCGATGTATTGCAATCTGCTGCAGTGCTCGCACTTCTCAGGCACGTGCGCGATTGCCGAACTGAACGGCGAAGCCGTCGGTTTCGTTTCGGGCTACATCGTCCCCGACCAACCTGAACAGCTTTTCATCTGGCAGGTGGCAGTTTCGCCCAAGGCCCGTGGCCTGCGTCTAGCGAAGCGTCTGATCCTTGATATTCTGGATCGTCCGTCCTGCCACAACGTCTCGCAGCTGAACACAACGATCACCTCGACGAACGCACCGTCGCAGGGTGTCTTCCGTTCCGTTGCGCGCGAACTGGGTGCTGATGTTAAGCGCAAGGTCCAGTTTGAACGCGAAACACACTTCGAAGGCGCCGCTGCCAGCGAAATTCTTTGGCAGATCGGTCCGTTCGAGCGCGAAGACGTTGAACGCGTCGCCGCCTAATCCGGCTGACCTAATTTCCCCACTTGTCATATGCGAAATGGCATCGACCATTTCTGGAACATCCGGCACGCCGGAACGTTCGGTATGACAGGTGGACTTGATTTTCCCAATCTGAAAGAGGGAACTATGACTGTATTTGATCGCCTTGAATCGGAAGTTCAGAGCTATGCACGCTCCTTCCCCGTAACCTTTGAAAGTGCTGAAGGCGCTTGGCTGACCGATGTCGATGGCAACCGCTATCTTGATTTCCTTGCCGGTGCCGGCACGCTGAACTATGGCCATAACCATCCTGTCCTGCAGGAAAAGCTGATTGATTATATCAAATCAAACGGCGTAACCCATGGTCTGGACATGCACACCAAGGCCAAGGCAGCGTTTCTTGAAGCGCTCGAAGAGAAAATCTTCAAGCCACGTGACATGGAATACAAGGTCCAGTTTACTGGCCCGACCGGCACCAATGCCGTCGAAGCTGCTCTTAAACTGGCCCGTCGCGTCAAGGGCCGCGAAACCGTGATTTCGTTTACCAACGGCTTCCACGGTTGCACGCTTGGTTCGCTTGCCATCACGGGTAACGAACATCATCGTGGCGCTGCTGGCGTCTCGCTTGATAATGCTGTTGCCGTACCGTTTGACGGTTACATGGGTGACGGTGCTGATACCACCGAGTATCTGGACCGTGTCCTTTCGGACAACTCCAGCGGTATCGCCCTGCCCGCAGCCGTGATCGTCGAAACCCTTCAGGGTGAAGGTGGCCTGAATGCCGCTGACTTCGGCTGGCTCAAGAACCTGGAAAAGGTTTGCCGCAAGCATGACATCCTTCTGATTGTCGATGACATTCAGGCGGGCTGTGGCCGTACCGGTACGTTCTTTAGCTTCGAACCTGCTGGCATCAAGCCGGACATCATCACGCTGTCGAAATCGCTTTCGGCGTATGGTCTTCCGCTTGCCGTGGTTCTGATGAAGCCGGAACTCGATGTCTGGCATCCGGGCGAACACAACGGCACCTTCCGTGGTAACAACCACGCATTTGTGACTGCCGCTGCTGCGCTTGACCATTTCTGGTCAGATGACAAGTTTGCTGCTGATGTACGCGACAAGGCTGCGTTCCTCGAAACGCGCCTCGATGAAATCATTGATCGCTATGGCGATGGCAAACTCTATCGCAAGGGCCGCGGCCTGATGCAAGGTATCTGCTTTGAAAGTGGCGAACTGGCATCGAAGGTCACCAAGGAATGCTTCAAGCATAACCTCGTGATCGAAACCAGTGGTCCGGAAGATGAAGTGGTCAAATGCCTTGTGCCGCTGATCATCTCCAAGCAGGATCTGGCACATGGACTGGAAATCCTTGAACTGGCAACTGCCAAAGCCATGGGCAAGGACGTTTCCCCGTCCAAAGCAGCCGCTGAGTAACAAAGTTTGGGCGACGCTTAACTGCGTCGCCCGGCCCCACAACTTAATTATATCAAAGAGTTAAAAATGATTGTTCGTACTCTGAAAGAATGTGAAGCATCCGGTCGCCGCGTGGTTTCGGACAACTGGGAAAGCACCCGTCTGTCGCTTGCCGAAGATGGCATGGGTTTCTCGTTCCACATCACCACCATTTATGCCGGCACTGAAACCGAGATTTGCTACGCCAACCATTTCGAGACGGTTTACTGCATCTCGGGCAATGGCGAAGTCGAAACCATTGCTGACGGCAAGAAATACAAGATCGAGCCGGGCACGGTTTACATCCTCGACAAGCATGACCGCCACTATCTGCGCGGCGGCACCGAGGACATGGTTGTTGCCTGCGCCTTCAACCCGCCGCTGAATGGCCGTGAAGTGCATGACGAGAACGGTGTTTATCCGCTCGATGGCGAAGCACTCGCAAGCTAACAATTTCTGGTCGGGCGGCACCTAACGACTGCCCGACCATTTAAAGCATATTCTTTAAAGGAAACGCCCCTAAAGGAGGCAACATGCTTTCAGCCCAGAAAAACAAGGACGCAGGGCATAGCGTTCACAAGATCGGCGGTACGTCGATGACCCAGGTTGATGCGGTCATGGACAACATTCTTGTCGGCAATCGCAAGGAAGACGAACTTTACAACCGTGTCTTTGTTGTTTCGGCATATGGCGGTTTTACCGACCTTTTGCTGGAAAACAAAAAGACCGGTGAACCGGGCGTCTATCAGCTTTACGCCGGTTCGGAAACCGATTGGGCCTGGGGCGATGCCTTGACCAAGGTCTCCGAAAAGATGTGCGCCATTAACGAAGAAATTTTTGGCGACGCGCCGGAACTGAAGCTTGCCAATGCCTTTGTACAGGAACGCATTGAAGGTACCCGCAGCTGCCTGATGGATCTTCATCGCCTGTGCAGCTTCGGTCACTTCAAGCTTGAAAAGCATCTTCTGACCGTTCGTGAGATGCTGTCAGCCATTGGTGAAGCGCATAGCGCGCATAACACCATGCTTCTCCTGCGTGCCAAGGGTGTAAATGCGGTCTTTGCCGATCTTTCGGGCTGGCGTGAGCCAGAGGCCTCTACCCTTGATGGTCGCATTGGAAAGGTGTTTGATGACATCGACCTTTCCAAGCAGCTTGCCATTGCAACCGGCTATGCCCAGTGCAGCGAAGGCCTGATGAGCATCTATGGCCGTGGCTATAGTGAAGTGACCTTCTCGCGCATTGCCTGCCTGACCCAGGCGCGCGAAGCGATCATTCACAAGGAATTCCACCTGTCGAGCGCCGATCCGCGCATCGTCGGCGAAGACGCTGTGCGCCCGATTGGCCGCACCAGTTATGACGTGGCTGACCAGCTGTCGAATATGGGCATGGAAGCCATCCACCCGCGTGCGGCCAAAGGCCTTCGTCAGAACGATATTCCGCTGCGGATTGCCAATACCTTTGAACCGGAACATCCGGGCACGGTTATTGACGATCATTGGGAGCCGGAAAACAGCCGTGTTGAAATCGTGACTGGCGTTCCGACCGCGTTCGAGATTGAAGTCTTCAATCAGGATATGGTTGGTGTTCCAGGTGGCGAGGAAGCGATCCTGAACGTTCTGAAACGTTACAAGGTCCCGACCGTCACCAAGAACCTGAACGCCAATACGATTACGCATTACGTCTCGGCACCGCTCAAACAGATCCGCCGCTGCGTTGACGAGATCGAGGCAAATCAGCCAGAGGCAACCGTTCAGACCCGTAAGGTCGCGATTGTCTCGGTGATTGGTGCCAACATCGAACAGCCGGGTCTGTTCGCCCGCGCGGTATCGATCCTTGATGATGCCGGTGTCGAATTGGTGGCATCCCACTATCCGAGCCGCCGCGTTGATCTGCAGTTTGTTGTTGCCGAAGGCGACTTCAACAAGGCAATCGTCGCCCTGCATCGCGGCCTCGTCGAAGGCAAAAAAGAAGAAAGTGCATCATCCAAGCAAACCAAGGATGACAGCAACGAAAAACAGGAAAAGCTCAAGGCTGCATAAGCCAAAAGGGCATCCGAACATCACAGCAAAACCCGCAAGCGCCCCATTGGCCTTGCGGGTTTTGTTTTGCCTTGATCATATGCTTGTCAGTTTTGATGCAGCGCGATAGGACTTAAAGGATAAACGGGGCACACCAGCAAAACAGACGGGACATCGACCATGACCACGCATAACAGCAAAGCCATCAACGAACTCCTCGACGTCATGGCAAAGCTGCGCAATCCCGATGGTGGCTGCCCGTGGGATCTCGAACAGGATTTCTCCACCATTGCCCCCTATACCATCGAAGAAGCCTACGAAGTGGCTGATGCGATTGCAGACAATGACATGCCCGAGCTTTGCAACGAGTTGGGAGATTTGCTGTTGCAGGTGGTGTTCCATGCCCAGATGGCGAAGGAAGCCGGTCATTTCGAGTTCGAAGACGTCGCCAACAGCATCGTTTCAAAAATGATTAGCCGCCATCCACATGTATTTGGCGACGGTGATGCCACGACGACCGATGGCGTCAATCAGACTTGGGAAAAGATCAAGGCCGCCGAACGCGCCCGGAAGGCCGAAGACAAAGGCCACGAACGCCACAGCGCCCTTGATGGGGTCGCAAGCGCCCTGCCCGCGTTAATGCGTGCGGAAAAACTGACCAAACGCGCCGCGCGTGTCGGGTTCGACTGGCCCAGCACCGATGAAGTCTTTGACAAGCTTCACGAAGAAATCGACGAACTCAAAGCCGAAATGACCGAAAACCCGGATCCGGCCCGCCTGCAGGATGAACTTGGCGATATGTTGTTTGTGATGGCCAATCTGGCGCGCAAGATCGGTGTTGATCCCGAAGTGGCGCTCCGCGGCGCAAACCACAAGTTCACCAAACGCTTCCACTTCATCGAAGACGAACTGGCACGCGACGGCCGCACGGCCGCGGACTCAGATCTGGCTGAAATGGATAGTCTCTGGGATTTGGCGAAGAAGACCGAACGCGGTCAGGTCTGATCACACTCAGGTAAAGAGCGGTATCAGAATTTCATTGATTTCTGCCCACAGCTCCTCGGAACTGGCGCACAAAAGTCCGGCCGCCGTGGCATTGGCGTTGTATTCATTGTTCTTGTCGGCGGTGATATAGCGCGCATAGCCACCGGCCTCACGCACAAGCAACGTTCCCGGCGCATGATCCCAGGGTTTGAGTGTCCGATAGGCACAGAAATCAAACGCGCCACGCGCCGTTTCCTCATACTCGGCACCACAGCAGGAATAATGCGCAACATCGGCAAAGAAATCGAGATGTCCGTAATGCTTGCGGATGCGGTCACGGGCGTATGAAATCAGAAAACCTTTGGCATCAGACGCCTTGGTGATGTCGGAACGCACCGAAACCGGCTGATCCTTGTAACGCGTGCCCGACCCCAATTCTGCAACGGTTGCCGCCCCTTCAATCGGATCGACAATCCAGGCGGCAACGGTTTCACCACCAGAATAAAGGCCGACCATGCAGCGAAACGGCTGCTTGTGATGGGCAAAGTTCTTGGTGCCATCTACCGGATCAATGATCCAGAACGGATCATCGCCAGCAAAGATCCGTTGCTGTAAAGTCGGGTCTTCATGGGCAGCTTCTTCGCCAAGTGCACGGCTGCCCGGCAAAAGATCGGTCAAACGGCGGGTCAGAACGCGTTCGGCTTCGGTATCTGCAATCGTCACCAGATCCATTGCATGCGTCTTGGTTTCGATATCTGCATCGTCCAACTGGCCAAAACGCGGGGCAATTTCAGCAGCCGATACTTCCCGAATGATTTCGGTCACTTTGTCCATATCGACTTTAATCGCCACGCGTTCTCTCCCTATCAAACCAGATGAATATCGAGCCCGGCCTTGGCACACCAGTCTTCGAAACGGCCAACGCGGGTCGTATCGACGCGCACCTGAACCGAAATGCCGTCGGCACCTTCGTTGCGTTTCAAAACCTCGCCCTGCTCATAAAGCCGCGCCAATGATTTACCGTCCGAATACGGCACGCAAAGCTCAAATACCGGCATATCTTCGGTCAGCCGGTCTTCAATCAGGCCCAGCAATGCGTCGCAATTGGTGCCTTTGATGGCTGAAATCGCGATCGTGTTGTCATGGCGCGCAGAATATTCTGAAACGGCTTGCAGTTCTTCGCCTTTGAGCTGATCAATCTTGTTCAGCGCTTCGACAAGTTCCTCACCGTCAATCGCCTTCTGAAGCCCAAGCTCCTTAAGAACTTCAAGCACATCAAGCTTTTGCTCTTCGGTTTCCGGTGAAGCTGCATCGCGGACATGAACAATCAGGTCGGCTTCAAGAACTTCTTCAAGCGTTGCACGGAACGCCGCGACAAGATCGTGCGGCAGATCGGACACAAAGCCCACGGTATCGGACAGAATAACCTTCCGACCACTTGGCAGGATCAAACCACGCATGGTCGGATCAAGCGTCGCAAACAGCATGTCCTCGGCAAAGACCTCGGACACGGTCAGTTGGTTAAACAGCGTCGATTTACCGGCGTTGGTGTACCCGACAAGGGCCACAATCGGATATGGCACACGACGGCGTGCTTCACGATGAAGTTCACGCGTCCGTTTGACTTCCTCAAGCTCACGACGGAGCTTGGCAAGCTTGTCACCGATCAAACGACGGTCGATCTCGATCTGACGTTCACCAGGACCGGCAAGGAAGCCACGCCCACCACGCTGACGTTCAAGGTGCGTCCACGTCCGGACAAGGCGCGACCGCTGATAGCTCAGCAATGCCAGTTGAACCTGCAAACGACCTTCACGTGTCCGCGCGCGATCAGCAAAGATTTCAAGGATCAGGCCGGTCCGGTCAATGACCTTGCATTTCCACTCGCGTTCCAGATTACGTTGCTGAATCGGGGAAAGCTGGCCGTTGATCATCACAATGTCGGCCTCAATGGCCTTGATCTGCAGACCAAGACGTTCGGTAACGCCTTTGCCAAACAGGGTTGAAGGCCGCAATTTCGCGATGGGCACAATTTCTGCGCCCACCACTTCAAAATCAAGTGCACCCGTAAGACTGACCGCTTCTTCGAGACGCGACGATGCGTCGCGCCAAGCACCGGTCTGGTCTGCGCGTTTTAGTTCCGGGTGGAAAACTAGGACCCGGGGAGCTTCTGGCGTATCGCCGCCCCCCGAAGTCAGAGATTCTTCAGCTATTTTCTTCTTCCGTCGCAGGCTGGCTCGGATCAAACAGTTTGATCGGCGTCGTCGGCATTACCGTCGAAATCGCATGTTTGTATACGAGCTGGGTATGAGCATCGCGCCGCAGCAAAACAGAGAAATTGTCAAACCAGGTGATAATGCCCTGCAATTTGACTCCGTTGACCAGAAACACGGTAACCGGCGTTTTGTTTTTACGGCAATAATTCAGGAAGACGTCCTGAACATTCTGTGATTTTTCCGCCATCGGTTAGACCTAGCCTTCTTTTATGAGCGTTTTTTTGGTTTCGGGCGGTCAAGGAAAATGTGGAACCGTCGACTTAAAGGTCTGTCACGATTCCGGCCCCATTTTTAATGACCTCTATGAACTATAAGACTTTCGAGAAGCCTTTTACAACCCCTACAAGCGCCCCGCAATCAGCGAAATGCCAATCAGGGCTAAGAGTCGCGGAATTCTGCGTGTCATTGTGACCGGTAATTTCATCGCCAATCAGAATCGCAGTCGCCCCGACGTTGCGCGCGCACTGAATATCGACCACGCTGTCGCCAACAAACCACAGATTCTCATATTGCGGCGCCGAAGAGTCGCCCATTGCCAGATGCACCGGATCGGGTGCCGGTTTGTCCTTGGCGGCATCGGTTGCACCGACAATCCTGCCAAAAAATGGTGTCCACCCAAGGTGATCGGCTTCCTTGCGCAAGAAATCGCCGTTCTTGTTACTGACCACCCCGATATAGGTGCCGTTATCACGCAGTGCACATAACAGATCATGCGCCCCGGCCAGCGGCATCAGGGTTTCAAGGTGAATAGACTGGAAATGACCATAAAAGCTGTCTTTGGCCTGCTCCCAGCGATCTTCACCAAACAAGATCGGGAAACTGTCACGCATCGAGCGCGCGACACGCTGCTTGGTTTGTTCAAGCGTCCATGTCTCAAGCCCGAAGTCATCAAATGTCATGTTGAGCGCTGCCTGGATCGTCCCCCAGCTATCGACAAGGGTGTTATCCCAGTCAAAAATGACGGCCTTTGGCGGATTGGGCAATTGATCAGACATTTGAACTTCCGGTGGCAAGATCGGGAATATATTGTATGAGGATTACAGCAACGCTCTGATTTATCAGAAGTATTCCAGACGAACAGCGAACATCTTTTCGACCTTCTTGATCTGTTCCGACCCGGCAAATACGACAATCCGGTCGTTGGCTTCGATCACGGTGGCGGCGCGTGGCATCACAACTTCGCCATCGCGCAAAATGGCCCCAAACACCACGCTTGCCGGCATCGCGATATCCTTGATCGCCTTGCCAACGATTGGTGCAGTTTCAAGGGCTTCTGCCTCAAGAACCTCGCCAAAGCCCTCTGACAGGCTGTGCACAGCACGAATACGACCGCGGCGGACATGATGCAGGATGGTCGACACCGTCGTCATACGCGGACTGATCACCACATCCACGCCAAGTTCGGAAACCAGCGAGTTGTAGGTACTTTTGTTAATCAGCGTCAGCGCACGCGGGCAGCCATACCGCTTTGCCAAAAGTGATGCCAGAATGTTGGTTTCATCATCATTGGTCAGTGCAACAACTGCCTCGGCATTACCGACATTGGCTTCTTCAAGCAGTTCAGGATCAAGAACGTCACCCCGCAGAACAACGCTTTTCTTCGGCAGTTTCTGCGCGACATAGCGCGCACGTTCCGGATCGGCTTCGACCAATCGGGTGGTAACGCCCGGGAAGTTCTTGTTGATTTCCTCGGCCAGGAACAATGCGATGTTCCCGCCGCCAAAAATCACGATACGGCGTGCTTCGGGGTCTTCATGACCAAAGGCCGACATTGCGCGATCCACCTGATCGCTTGATACGGCAAGATACACAAGGTCGCCCGCCAGCATCTGGTCGTCGCCCTTGGGATAGACCGCCTTGTCACCGCGGATCATGCCAAGAATCGAGATATTAAGATCCGGGAAAAGCTGATGAAGCTGACGCAACGGTGTATTGATCACCGGGCAATCGTCGCTACACCGGATGCCAAGGATTTTGACCTTGTCATCGGCAAACGGGATCATGTCGAACGCACCGGGTGCCTGAAGGCGGCGTGCAACCGCGCGGGCGACTTCCATCTCGGGCGAAATCACGACATCAATCGGAAGCTTTTCACGGCCAAACAGGCTGGCCCATTCCGGCTGCAGATAAGTCTGGCTGCGGATACGGGCAATTTTGGTTGGCACGTTAAACAGTGAATGCGCCACCTGACAGGCTGTCATATTGACTTCATCAGCAAAGGTCACCGCGATCAGCATGTCAGCCTCTTCGGCACCGGCCTGCTGCAACACATCCGGGTGCGAGCCAAAACCAATGATGCCCTTGACCTCTAACGTGTCGGAAATCTTGCGCACCAGTTCTTCGGACTGGTCGATCACGGTTACATCATTGTTTTCCGCAGCCAAATATTTGGCAATGTGGAACCCCACCTGCCCGGCGCCGCAAATGATGACCTTCATTTTGAATTCTCCCGTTCACAACAGTCCATGATGAGTTTGGGCTTATTGCCCGTTCACACCAAGGCTTTTCAGCTTGCGATGCAAGGCTGAGCGTTCCATTCCGACAAAGCTTGCCGTTTTGGAGATATTCCCGCCAAAACGGTCGATCTGTGTCTGGAGATATTCTTTTTCAAACATCTCCCGCGCTTCGCGGAGCGGCAATGCCATGATTTCACTGGTCTTGTCAAAACTTAGCGACGTCGGCACGTCAGAAAACAGCTCTGATGGCAGCATTTTACCACTGATCAGATCCACCTTGTCGTCATCATCGGGCGCCATGATCATCAATCTTTCGATGACATTGCGCAACTGGCGCACATTGCCCGGCCAATCATAGGCATGCAGGGTCGCCATCGCCTCGGGCGAGAGTTTCCGTTTCGGAAGACCGGTCGCATCGGCATAACGATCAAGGAACATTTCCGCCAACATCGGAATATCTTCCCGGCGCTGCTGCAAGGATGGCACTTCAAGCGGAACAACATTGAGGCGGTAATAAAGGTCCTGGCGGAATTTCTGCTCGGCGATGCGTTGTTCAAGGTCGCGTGCGGTCGTTGCGATAACACGCACATCAACATTGACCGGAACCGATCCGCCAACGCGTTCAAACGTCTGATCCTGCAAAACCCTGACAATCTTGCCCTGGGTTTCAAGCGGCATATCGGCCACTTCATCAAGCAACAAAGTCCCGCCATGGGCAAGTTCAAGCACGCCTGTGCGCGCCTCACGATCCGACGTCGCAACCGCCCCAAACAGTGATTCTTCCATGGTGTCGGGGGAAATATTGGCACAGTTCAGCACAACAAACGGCGCCTCGGCGCGGGCGGATTTCTGATGGATCAGGCGTGCTACGACTTCCTTGCCCGATCCGGCCGGACCATGGATCAGAATGCGGCTACCGGTACGCGCAACCCGTTCGGCCGACTGGCGCAAGTTGTTCAAAACTGATGATTTGCCAACAAGTTCGGTATCGCCACCGGCCCGCAAGGTCAGTTCACGGTTTTCGCGACGCAGGCGTGCATCGTCAATGGCGCGTTCGACCACCATCAAAAGGCGGTCAGTATTGAACGGTTTTTCGATGAAGTCATAGGCACCAATGCGCGATGCCTCGAGCGCGGTTTCAATATTGCCGTGACCGGAAATCATCACGACCGGAACTTCGCTGTGCTCGCGCTTGATCAGCTTAAGCGTCTCGATGCCATCGTGATCGCTTTCATCCATCCAGATATCAAGCACCACAAGGCTCGGCCGGCGGGCTGCAACCTCTGACAGCGCGCCCTGGCTTGATCCTGCCTGACGGGTTGTATACCCCTCGTCCTCGAGGATGCCTGATATCAGAGCCCGGATATCTTCTTCATCATCGACAATAAGAATGTCGTGCGCCATGTCGTGACCAAATCAATCTTTTTCTTGTTTCGATTTTGACAACTAAATCAATTGCCTGAGGAATGTGCGTCCGAAGCCACACTATCAATTTCGGCTTCTACAACCTTTGGGAAAGATAGCGTAATCGTAGCTCCGCTTTCAACGCCGTCGGAGAGTATAAGCTCTCCACCATGGTCTTCCATGATTTTCTTTACGATCGCCAATCCAAGCCCGGTTCCCTTTGATCGGGTGGTGACATAGGGCTCGGTCAGGCGTTCGCGATGCTCTGCTGGAAGACCTTTGCCGTTATCCGACACCGCCACAAAAACGCGTTGATTGTCGGGCGACACCGCGACTGAGATCTCGATCTTGCCAGGTGGCAGTTCACCTTCTTCGGGTTTTTCACGGCCTTCAATCGCCTCTGCCGCGTTCTTGAGCGTATTGGTCAGGCATTGATTGACCTGATGCGCATCACATGAAATTTGCAGATCTTCAATGCCACTGCGATCAAAATCATAAGTGATATTGCTGTGTGCCTGTTTTTGCAGGAAGACCGCACTTTTCACCAGCTCACCAATATTTTCCAATCGCATGGTTGGGGATGGCATGCGGGCAAAGCTGGAAAACTCGTCGACCATCCGCCCGATATCGGACACCTGTCGGATGATGGTGTCCGTACAGGTCGTAAAGACTTCCTGATCATCGGTGATTTGCTTAAGATACCGGCGTTTAAGTCGTTCGGCTGAAAGCTGGATCGGTGTCAGCGGGTTTTTGATTTCATGGGCGATACGGCGCGCGACATCAGCCCAGGCCGCCATGCGCTGTGCGGTCTGAAGTTCGGTGACATCGTCAAAGGTCACGACATAGCCAAACACCGTGCCATCATCGGCCCATTCCGCCGTTACACGCGCCATCAGTGTCAGGTTGACACCATCACGCCGGATTTCGATCTGGCGTGGCTTGCTGCGATCCCCCTCGCGGGAAAAATCGTCAAACAGTGGCTGAAACTCCGGAATAACGTCGGTCAGTTCCTGTGCCAGATAATCCTCAAGATCAACACCAAGAAGATCCGATGCACTGCGATTTGGAAGATCAATCTTGCGTGCCGGATCAAGGCCAATCACCCCGGCGGTAACCCCGCCAAGGATGGCCTCGGTAAAGCGACGCCGTTCATCGTTCAGCCGGTTGGCTGCAATCAGTTCATTGCGCTGGGTTTCAAGCTGGGCTGTCATGCGGTTAAACGCACGACTAAGCGCTTCAAGTTCATCCCCCTGCCCGTCAAGCGGCACACGGAAAGACAAATCCCCGTCGCGCACACGCTCCGCGCCGGTAATCAACTGCGACACAGGCTGCACCAAACGGGTTGCCACCATAAGACCCAACGTCACAGCCGCCAAAAGCAGCACGACAGAGATCAGAACGAAGATCATGACAAAGGTAATCACAATCCCCGAACGTTCACCTTCAAGACTTTCATAGGCATCAACCGCACGTCGTGCCTTGTCGATGCGATCCAGAACATTGGGATCAACAAAACGGCCAACCAGCAAGAAAGCGTCAATAAAGCTTGGGATTTTGGCGATTGCGCGGATGCGGTTATCGCTTGATCCGATCATCAGCACGACGTCTTTCTGCCGTGCTTCGTCAAAGACCTCCGGTGGTACCGAAACCTGATTGGTATCGTAGGAAAAACTGTATTCGGATTGGGCAATAATCTGACCAGATCCGTCGACCATCATCACTTCCGGCAACCCGCGCGCCAGCGCCTGATCGGTCAGAAAGTTCGAAATGCGATCCGGACTGGTCGAAAAATTGACACCGAAACGCTGCAAGTCACTGGTGGTTGCCAAGGCATCCGCGCGGATCAGTTCCTGATGTTCGCGCAAATAGGCATCGGCAATCACCATACTTTCTTCAACGGCGGTTCTGATGCGGTCACTAAACCAACCCTGAATACCGAAATGCAGGAAAAGTGCCGAGAATATTGCAACCACAATCGCTGGCGTCACTGCCACCAGCGAAAACATCAGAACCATACGGGTATGAAGCTTGGCCCCGGCAACGCCGCGCCGGCGTTCCACCCAGATCTGGACAAGCTTGCGCGCCACAAGCGTCGCCAAAAGCAACACCAACACAAGGTCGATGTTCAATAGCAACAAAATAAGGCGCGGATCAGGCCGGAATGGCGCCGTCCCCGTCATCGCCAGATAGGTCGCCGTTACCGAAACAAGGGCAGCCGTTACCAATCCGAACGCAAAACGCCGTGACTGTCCCAGCCGCCCCAGAAACCGTACAAAGCCCGACCGCAAGAACCGGTTGGAGATCGAACGGTCGGTATTATTCATTTCGTGCCCCTGACGACTTCCAGTCCAAGATCACGGATCTTCTTGCGCAGCGTATTGCGGTTAAGGCCAAGAACCTCTGCGGCCTTGACCTGATTGCCCCGCGTTGCTTCCAGCGTCACATTCAAAAGTGGACGCTCCATTTCCCGTAAAATGCGATCATAAAGACCGTTCGCAGGCAGATCGTCATCATGGGCATCAAAATATTCGCGAACATGGCGTTCGATGGATTCTGAAAGCGACTGCGGTTCCGCAGTCGGCGCGGCTTCGCTGATATTGTTCTCGGAAAACTCGGTCTCGATGACATCGACACCGATAACATCATGCGAATAAAGTGCCGTCAGGCGACGCACCATGTTTTCAAGTTCGCGGATGTTGCCCGGCCAGCGGTGCGCTTTTAGGCGCGCCATCGCCTCGGACGACAGCGTTTTGCGCGGAAGACCTTCTTCGCTGGCCTGCATCAGGAAGTGGTTGACCAGTTCCGGAATATCTTCCAGCCGTTCACGCAGCGACGGCAGACGGATCGGCACGACATTCAGGCGATAGAACAAATCTTCACGGAACGTGCCTTCACGGATCAGCTTGCGCAAATCACGGTGCGTGGCCGCAACAATGCGCACATTGACCCGAATGGGCGTGCGTCCGCCAACGCGGGTGTACTCACCTTCCTGCAATACGCGCAGCAAGCGGGTCTGGGCTTCAAGCGGCATGTCGCCGATTTCATCAAGAAACAGCGTGCCGCCTTCGGCCTGTTCAAACCGGCCGACCTTGCGTTCATTTGCACCGGTAAAGGCGCCTTTTTCGTGGCCGAACAGCTCGCTTTCGATCAATTCGCGCGGGATGGCGGCCATGTTGATGGCAACAAACGGACCATGACGGCGTCCGCCATATTCATGCAATGCGCGTGCAACCAGCTCCTTGCCAGTACCGCTTTCGCCCGTCACCATCACGGTCAGGTCGGTATTCATCAAACGCGCCAGCGCACGATAAATTTCCTGCATCGCCGGCGAACGGCCGATCAGTGGCAGGCGATCATCGCCCTCCTCATCCTCGGACTTGCCGGTTTCATTTGCCTGCGGCGTCTCAAGTGCGCGATCAACAATCCCCATCAACTCATTAAGATCAAATGGTTTTGGAAGATATTCAAACGCACCGCGCTGGGCGGCCTTCACCGCCGTCATCAGCGTATTCTGAGCACTCATGACAATAACGCGAAGGTCCGGGCGCAGCTTGCGAATGCGCGGCACCATATCCAACCCGTTCTCGTCAGGCATCATCACATCGGTAATCACCAGATCGCCATCCCCATCGGCGATCCAGTCCCAAAGTGTGCGGCCATGGCCAGTACTGCGGACTTCGTGTCCCTGACGCGACAATGCCTGCGTCAGAACAGTGCGAATGGCCCGATCATCGTCGGCAACCAGAATTCTCGCAGGGCTCGTACTCATGCGGTTTCTTCCCTGTTATTGATTATGATCGGATCAGCGGCCCCCTCGGCCAATGCCCGATTGTAAATTGGCAGCATGATTTGAAACTCTGCACCTCCCCCGGGTACATCTTTCACTTCAATCACACCGCCATGGTCATTGATAATTTTCGCAACCAGCGCAAGGCCAAGTCCCGATCCGGTCGGTTTTGTCGTCACAAACGGGTCAAACAGGCTTTCACGCATGTCTTGTGGAATACCCGGTCCATTGTCACGCACCGACACCACCAGCGGCAGGTGAACACGTGCGTCACCGCCAGCCACGGCAAGGCGGATACCATGCTGATAGCGGGTCGAAATGGTAATAACACCGTCCTTCGGATCGACCGCCTCACCGGCATTCTTGATCAGGTTCAAGAACACCTGAACAAGCTGATCACGATTGCCAAAAACCGGCGGCAAGGACGGATCGTAGATTTCTTCGAAAGTCAGGTTCTTGGCAAAGCCGTTTTCGGCCAGACGACGCACATGCTCGAGAACCGTATGGATATTGACAGCCCCGCGCTCCAGCGGCTTGTCAGAGAAAATCTCCATCCGGTCAACAAGTTCGACAATGCGGTCAGCCTCATCACAAATCAGGCGCGTCAGCACGCGATCATCTTCGTTGCTGGTTTGCTCAAGCAACTGCGCGGCACCACGAATACCCGAAAGCGGGTTCTTGATTTCATGCGCCAGAATGGCCGCCATGGCACTGACAGATCGCGCTGAATTTCGGCTCAGCAACTGGTTGTCGATCTTTTGCGCGATCGAACGCGGCTCAAAAGTCAGAACCGCACAATCGCTGTCATCAGGCATGGACCCGACGGTAAGGTTTACCGTGTGCTTGCCGATTTTGGGGCTTTCGATCAGAAGATTATGATCGGCCACCAGGGTTGCCTCATCAACGGCCTGTCTGATCAGGGAAAAAACAGGGCTGTCCTGTGGGATGAAATCCGTCAGGTCACTGCGGCACAGCACGGCGGCACTTGTGTTAAACAGTTGCTCGGTGGCCTGATTGACGAACTTGATTTTGCCATCCCGGTTGGCCACGACAACAGCACTCGCAATCGCGTTCAGAACGCCGGTCGGGTCGACCCCATTGCCTTTTCCAAATCCCAGTCTCATGCATATCTTCCCCGACAACAGTTTTTGACCGTCGCCATATTATTGTTATGAGGTAATCAGGCGGCTGCCTGATCCAGTTTGATTTCGTTTTCGATCAACGGTTCATAGAATGACCGGATTTGATTTTTGACTTCGGCTGGGTCATCCAACACATTGATAACACGACGAAGTTCCGTCGCGTTGCGCAGGCTATTGCAATACCACGCCAGATGTTTGCGGGCGATGCGCACACCCTGACGGCCATGATGATCAATCATCGCATCATAGTGACGCAGGATGGTCTGGAGCTGAATTTCAAGTGTTGGCGCCGGAAGCTTTTTCCCCGTCGCAAGATAGTGCGAAACCTGTGCAAGGAACCACGGACGCCCCTGTGCCCCACGACCGATCATGACCCCGTCGGCACCGGATCGTTCAAGCAGTTCCTTAGCGTCTTCTTCGCTGTTTACATCGCCGTTGCCAAGAACCGGAATTGAAACTGCGTCTTTGACCAATGCAATCGCATCCCAGTCGGCATCGCCCTTATAGAACTGGCAGCGCGTGCGCCCATGAATGGTCAGCATCGCAATCCCCAGATCCTCAGCAATGCGGGCAAGCTTCGGGGCATTACGGTTATCATCATCCCAGCCAAGACGCATTTTCAACGTCACCGGAACCGACACCGCATCCACCGTCGCCTTGATAATATCGGCGGCCAGCTTTTCATCACGCATGAGTGCCGAGCCGGCATAGCCCTTGGTCACCTTCTTGGCCGGGCACCCCATATTGATATCGATGATCATGGCCCCGCGGGCTTCGTTCATCTTGGCCGCTTCGGCCATTTCTTCGGGTTCCGTGCCGGCAAGCTGAACCGAAAGCGGGCTTTCAGCAGCACAATCGCCATGCATTTTACGGACTTCTTTTTCATGCCGCTGGATGCGGGTCATGGCATCCGACGCAATCATTTCGGACACAACAAGATGTCCGCCAAACTGGCGGACCTGTTGCCGAAACGGAAGGTCAGTCACACCTGACATCGGTGCCAGCACAACATTCTCTGGCACATGTACAGAACCGATCTGCAATGACATGAAGGAATTCCAATTGCCTAAAACTTGGGCAGATTAATAAAACTGGCCACGACATGCAACAACTCTCAGCCCGTTGATGCAATTATCGTTGTTTCAAACCTGAAAATTCTAGGAAAATCCGACGAAAGTTCAACATTGGCGGGACTAACCATCCGATCAGGAATGTGTGCCCATGTCTGAATAATGACTAGCAATTATGCATACATCAAAAGGATGATCGTAAAAATTGAGCAAGACCCAACCTGGCTACCCTATCTGGTCACCCTGCTTTCGGGCTAGCCGATAATATAGCCGGTTACCAACCGAACGCCCGGAAACGCCAGGGTCAGAAGCAGCCAGGCCCCAAGAACAAAGCGTACGGCCATGCGCCCACGCAAGGTGGAGCGTTCATGGATAAAGATCAGCACACAAATGGTCGCAAAACCCAGCAAGGTCAGCAGCATCTTGTGGTCGATTTCCCAAAGGCTCTGGCCTTCAACATATCGAAGCGCAAAGCCCGAAATGATCCCGATGATCAGGATCCAGGCGGACCATTTCAAAAACCCGACCAACATGTATTCACTGTCGCGCAGCGGCGGCAGACGTCGGCTCCAGCGGGTCGGCTTGCGTTTTTTCAGGGCATATTCCTGAACGACATAAGCCATTGCCGCAATCGCTGCCAAAGTCACAAGCGCATAGGTGATCAGTGAGCTGCCGATATGCGCCCAGAGCCAACCGGAATAAAGTGCCGGCCCATCCACGGTTTCAGCAACGTTGTTGCCAAATACCCGGAAGACCGCCGCCAAAACCGCGAAAAGAAGCAGATATCCGCCAATATACCCGGCCAATCGCCAGACCTGATGCGGGCCCTTGCAAATCACCAGACCACCAAAGATCAGGATCACAGTCAGTTCCGACCAATGCAGGGCTGCGGCAAAGCCACGGGACTGAACTTCCTCGCCGGTAACTCCCAGCAACACCATCGTGCCGACAGCCGCCAGACAAATGGATGCATAAAGCCAGATATCACGCCGTGGTTCAGGGCGCATGATCTGTCCGGTCAGGGGCAACAGGGCAAGGATATGGATATATGCTGCAAGCATCTTGAAACCCGTTTCAGTCTCCGGGATCAATCGCGACCCCGATATTGCATTTGCCGACTTGGCAAAACCTCCGCAGAAAGATAGCCTGCGGCGCACTCACGACAAGCCATGGCTTTATGTTTATGACCCAAAAAACAGGCGTTGTCATCGTCGCTGCCGGCAGCGGTAGCAGATTTGGCGACCCGATACCAAAACAATATCACATGCTTGGCGGCAAAAGCATTCTTGCACATTGCATCGAATGCTTTGCACGACATACCGATCCCGGCCTTATTCAGGTGGTCTATAATCCCGCCCATCAGGACTGGTATGAAAGCGCAACGGCGACCTTGGATAAAACCGGATTGCTCCCAGCACCAGTGACAGGTGGTGACACCCGGCAGCAATCGGTTCTGAACGGATTGCGCGCCCTTGAGGCCAAGGGTCCGGATATCGTTCTGATCCACGACGCAGCACGCCCGGGGATATCCGATGACGTGATTGATCGGGTTATGACAGCACTTCAGACCCATCCGGGGGCGATACCCACCCTGCCGGTGGCGGATACCATCAAGCAGACAGATCGGGATGGCGTCATCACCAAAACGATTGCACGCGAAACCCTACAACGTGCGCAGACCCCACAGGGGTTTGATTTCAAAACGGTTCTAGATGCGCATCAGAAATTCGAAGGTCAGGAGTTTACCGACGATGCAGCCCTGCTTGAGGCCATCGGGCTTGATGTGATCTGCGTTGCCGGCACCACCAACAATGACAAGATCACCCATCGGGATGATTTTGGCCGGGCACAAAACTGGGCAAATACGACAGACAAGGAAACAGCGCACATGTCGCAAGAAGAATATCGGGCTGGCACCGGATTTGATGTTCACCGCTTCGCGCCGGGGGATCATTGCATCCTTTGCGGGGTAAAAGTCCCGCACAGCGCGCGCCTTGAAGGCCATTCCGATGCCGATGTCGGCCTGCACACCCTGACCGATGCCATTTTGGGCGCGATTGGTGCAGGCGACATTGGCCAACACTTCCCGCCAAGCGATATGCAATGGAAAGGGGCTGCGTCTGACATCTTTCTCAGACACGCAGCCGACCTTGTGCGCAAGCGTGGTGGGCGGATTGTGAATGTTGACGTGACGCTCATCTGTGAACGTCCGAAAATCGGGCCACATACCCCGGCAATGCGTCAAAAAGTCGCGGAAATTCTCGGGATTGATGTGGACCGCGTCAACGTTAAGGCCACCACGACCGAGCGACTTGGCTTTACCGGGCGCGAAGAAGGCATTGCCGCACAGGCGGTCGTCAGTGTTGCCCTTCCGATCAACTGATCAACCGCGCTGACCAACAAACAAAGGGCAGGATCAAAATCCTGCCCTTTTGCATTTCAAGGATATGCGCGCGCATCAGCAGATTAGGACGCGGCCTTGTCACCTTGTTCTTCTGGCAACTGGTGTTTCATCAGCACCGGTACCTGCGCCATGCCAAACACCATGGTGATCGGCATGATGCCCCAAACCTTGAAGGCCACCCAGGTATCGGTGGAGAAATTGCGCCAGACGATTTCGTTGACCACGGCAAGAAACACAAAGAAGAACGCCCAACGCCAGGTCAGAATGCGCCAACCTTCATCGGTTGCCTTAAACGCGCTTTCCAGAACCAGCTTTAGGAACAGTTTTCTTGCTGCCAGTCCGCCAAACAGGATGCTGGCAAACAGCAAGTTCACAATCGTCGGCTTGATCTTGATGAACAATTCATCATCGAGATACAGCGTCAGGCCACCAAACACGATGACAAACACCCCACCGATCAGCGGCATCACCGGGATGGTTCGCGCCAGCGCATATGACGTCGCAAGCGCGACGACGGTGGCGGCGACAAACACTGCCGTTGCTGTCATCAGGTTGGTCGTTGCATTCACCGCAAAAAACAGGACCAACGGCCCCATTTCGAGGGCCATTTTGGTAAGCTGGTTCATTAACTCGTATCATCCCATGGAATAAATTTGCGCCATCCTAGGGGGCATGCCCACCAGATGCAATCACATCAGCCGTGATCCGGATCCCAATTGGGTTTGCAACCATGAAACATAATCGTGATTGCCGCGCCCCAACGGGAGCTCAAGAATACAGGGGACCTCATAAGGATGGTGATCTTCGACCCATTGCGCCAATTCAAGCGCCTTGGTCTTTGACGTTTTAAGGATAACCACCACCTCGGTTTCTTCCTCGACATCGCCATCCCATTCATAGATCGCCGTCATATGCGGCAAGACATTGGCGCAGGCCGCCAGTTTTTCGCGAATAGCACCACCCGCAATCACACGCGCCATATCCATGTCAGGCACCGTAACATACAAAAATGACATCTCACTTGGTTGGAACTCTTCTGGCGTCATTGCGATTGCTCCATGGTTGATAATCCGTCACACTGATCAGGGTCAGGACCTAACATCCGATGTTTGTATCACCAATCATATCATAACGGTGCGAGGAGTACCGATGACGGGGAAAAAACATTCGAAACCGACCGATGTGCAGCTTGAATGGCTGCGCCGTGGTCTCAGCCAGCCCGGTGGCAAATTGCCGCTTTTTGACGGCAATGGCAAACAGATCAGCGAAAAAACGGTTCGAAGCTGTATTGATCATGGCTGGGCGGCACCGTGGTTTGACAACCCTGTCAAACCCGATTGGCTGATCTGCAAGCTGACCGACGAAGGGCGTCGGGTCGCCAGTGCAGGCAATTAAATGCTCTCTCCCCATACGCTTGGCCTGCCAAATCCGCAAAATCCTGACTGATCTGATCCGATCCTGATGATTGCGGGTATCAGACTCATCTTGCTGATGGCAACAGATGGGTAAAGATCATGCCGATATTGCTGCGAAATATGTGCCGGGTGCTTACCGTTCTGGGTGCTTTGTTATGCCTTCCGCAGGCGGCCGCCGCCTCCGACGAAGCATGGCAAATCTGGCAGTCTGACGGTGTTCATGCCCTGATGCGTCATGCCATTGCGCCGGGCACCGGCGATCCGGCGAACTTCACCCTTGGCGATTGCACGACACAGCGTAATCTGGACGACACCGGCCGCCAACAAGCACGTCAAACCGGCGATCGCATCCGCGCAATGGGGATTGAATTAACCTCAATCCTGACAAGCCAGTGGTGCCGCTGTGTTGATACCGCGCGGTTACTTGATCTTGGTCTGGTGACCGAGGAGCCAGCACTAAATTCCTTTTTCCGCAATCGCAGCACAGAAGCGGCACAGACCGCCGAAATCAAAGCAAAGCTTGCCAGCCTTTCCGGTGATGAAAAGCTGTTACTGGTCACCCATCAGGTGAACATCACCGCGCTGACCGACATTTTCCCGCGGTCGGGTGAAATCATTCTGTTCAGGATGTCTGATGATGGCACGGAACTGGACGTGCTTGCGCGCCTGATGCCGTAACATCCCAAGACGCGAAATTTCGCAATAATATCAAAGGGGAGATAATTGGTCGGAGCGAGAGGATTCGAACCTCCGACCCCCTGCACCCCATGCAGGTGCGCTACCAGGCTGCGCCACGCTCCGACCGTAGAGTTGCGCCGTTTGGCGCGGCTCGATAAATAGCGGCGCCACGCCAAAGACGCAAATGGTTTTTATGGATTTTTTTTAACGTCCTGCAGGCCTGTGCGCAGGATCGCCTGAAGTTCTTCGAGTTCGCCCAAAACAGCTTTCAGCGCTGTTTTGTCCGGACCGGAGACACTGGTCATTCCTGACACAGTGGAACCAGGCGCCATATCCGATGCGCCCGTCTCTGCGTCCTGGCCGGTTACAGCGATTTCCGATGGCAACTTACCCTTGTTCTGATCAAGGAGTTTTTGCACCCCCTTGATCGTAAAGCCCTGATCGTGCAGCAGCGTGCGAATATGGGCAAGGAAATCAATGTCTTCTGGACGATAATAACGTCTGCCCCCTGCCCGTTTCATCGGCTGGATCTGGGGAAACTTGGATTCCCAGAACCGCAGGACGTGCTGCTGAAGACCAAGCTCCTTTGCAGCCTCGCTAATTGTGCGAAAAGCAGAGTCAGACTTTGCTGTCCGGCGGGAAGTTCCCGCCGCAGCCCCCAAGTTCGTTTTCATGACTTCTTTTTCTTAAGCGTTAATTCGGGCTTTCAGGACCTGTGAAGGCCGGAAGACAAGCACCTTACGCGGAAGGATCGGTACTTCTTCACCCGTTTTCGGGTTTCGTCCGATACGCTGACCTTTTTGACGAACAGAGAAACTTCCGAAAGAGGAAATTTTTACAACTTCGTCCTTGATCAGTGCCGATGAAATTTCATCGAGAACAGTTTCAAGCAGCTGGGCGGATTCATTCCGCGACAGACCAACTTCCTGATAAACGGCTTCCGCGAGATCCGCACGGGTAATCGTTGTTTCCGACATGACAGGCCGCCTCCTAATTACGGGACTTAATTTACAAGGCTATATCTGGTAGCGAAATCACTCAATATCAACAGGATACAATGCTTTTTGACGGAATGTTGTGAAAATTAAGAATTTCACGTGAATTTGTGTCATTCCGCACAAATGGTCCGGCTTTACCAACGCATTAGCGATGCGCCCCAGGTAAAACCGCCGCCCATGGCTTCGAGCACGACAATATCACCGCGTTTGACACGTCCGTCATGGACGGCCTCGGCCAGTGCCAATGGGATTGACGCCGCAGACGTGTTGGCGTGACGATCAACCGTCACAACCACCTTATCCTTGGAAATACCAAACTTGCGCGCCGTACTATCGAGAATGCGCTGGTTGGCCTGATGCGGCACCAGCCAGTCGATATCGCCGGGCTCAAGGCCGGTATCGGCCAAAACTTCGCGGATAACGCTGGCAAGGTTTGTCACAGCGTGGCGGAAGACTTCCTGACCTTCCATACGCAAATGCCCAACGGTCTGGGTCGCAGATGGCCCGCCATCAACATAAAGAAGTTCATACTTGCTGCCATCAGAATGCAGGCGGTTGGCAAGAATACCAACGTCTTCAATCGTGCCCTGGCCTTCAACGGCCTGCACGACGACAGCCCCCGCACCATCGCCAAACAATACGCAGGTCCGGCGATCTTCCCAATCAAGGATACGCGAAAAAGTCTCCGCCCCGATAACAAGCGCGGTTTTGGCCTGACCGTTACGAATATACATATCCGCCGTCGTCAGCGCATAGATAAAGCCAGAACAGACCGCCTGCACATCGAAGGCAAACCCTTTGACCCCAAGGCGATTTTGCACCTTGGTGGCTGTCGCCGGAAATGTGTTGTCCGGGGTCGCGGTCGCAACAATGATCAGATCAATGTCATCAGATGTGACACCGGCATGTTCCATCGCGCTTTTGGCAGCAGCAAAGGCAAGATCACTGGTGGTTTCACCTTCGGCTGCGATGTGGCGCTGACGAATGCCCGTGCGGGCAACAATCCATTCATCTGACGTGTCAACGCGCTTGGCCAGATCATCATTGGTTACAACGTTTGCAGGCAAATATGAACCGCAACCAATAATGCGAGAACGAGTTGTCATGATTTGGGGACCGCCGGTTTTCTGTTTTTCTGGTGGGTTAATCAGTTGGCTTGACCAACAGGAACGGCAACGTCTTCTTGCTCCGCATTTTCAAGGCCGCTCATGGCCTCTTCAAACAGTGCAAGCTCGTGCTTGATGCTGTCATTGAGGTTGTTCACAATCAGATCGTGGCAAACCCCGATGGCGTTGGAAAAACCAAGCGCGTCAGTTCCGCCATGGCTTTTGACCGCAATGCCATTCAGGCCAAGCAACATGGCCCCGTTGTAACGGCGCGGGTCCATGCGATCACGGAAACGCTGAAGCGAACGACGGGCAAGAAGATAACCGATCTTGGCAAAGAACGAACTTTTGAACGTCTCGCGCAGGAAATGTACCAGCAGACGCGCAGTACCTTCTGCGGTTTTCAGCGCGACGTTGCCGGTAAACCCGTCAGTCACGATCACATCGACCGTACCCTTGGCCAGGTCATCCCCTTCGACAAAGCCCTCAAAACGGATCGGCAGATCAATGTCGCGCAAAATCGCCGCGGCTTTCTTGACCGACTCATTCCCCTTGAGTTCTTCGATACCAACGTTGAGCAAACCGACAGACGGTTTTTCAAGACCAAACAGGATCCGTGTGAACACTTCCCCCATCAGGGCAAACTGCACAAGGTTGTGTTCGTCACATTCGATGTTTGCGCCAAGGTCAAGCATCACCGTCTCGCCGCGCTGTGTCGGCATATAGGTGGCGATTGCCGGGCGATCGATGCCGCGGACAGTTTTCAAAACGAACTTGGCCATCGCCATCAGCGCACCGGTATTCCCGGCAGACACGACACCTTGTGCGTCGCCCTCTTTGACGGCGTTGATAGCAAGTCGCATGCTGGAATCACGGCGCTGGCGAAGCGCGACGGAAGGTTTGTCTTCCATCATGACTTCCTGCGAAGCGTGGCGGATATCGCTGACAGCTTCCAGTGTTGGATATTTGGCCAAAAGCGGTTTGAGTTTCGCTTCATCACCAAACATCAGAAACTTGAGATGGGGCAAACGCTTGAGCGCAATTTCGGCACCAGCCAAAACCATCTCAGGCGCGTGGTCTCCTCCCATCGCGTCAAGTGATATGCAAACCTGTTCAGGCAACGTATTCTCTTATGGTTGTTCTAAAATCTCTGAACCGGGTATCCGGCAGGCAAGCCAATAGGCAAAGCTTGTCATCAATGGGCCGGAACGCCCGTAATTACCGGAATTCTCCACCAGATACAAGGTAAAGCACATTCCGGCTGCCCACACCATAACAGCGCGAACGCAATCATAGTGCAGTCAAAACGTGAAATGCCGGTAAATACCGGCATATTCAACAAGCCTAATCATCAGACGTTCCCGCCCGGATGACCACTATTTTTTCTTTTCAAGCTGTTCTTTAAGGCCTGCAAGCTGCGCAAACGGGTTGGGTTTGTCGGCGTCGGCGTCTTCTTCGGTCTGGATCGAGTCCGGCAGCTCCGCATCATCCTTGCGTGGATACGGGTCCATCGCAACGGCCAGGAACTGTGCAACAACCTCGCCCAGATCAATCATGCCATCAACAAGCGGTTCGGGCTGTTCAAGCAGCGCCATCAATTCGGCTTCCGACAGATTTTCAAGATCGTCCGGGTTTGACGGCATGTCTTCTTCGGAAACATGCGGCGAGAAAAGTACCTCGACCGTATCTTCAACGGTTTCCGGCACGGGTTCCAGTGTGGCGACGCAGCGCTGAACGATTTCGGCACTCATCGGGCCACGCACGGTAACTTCGCCGTTTGACGCGGTTTTAACTTCGAGCTCGGCGCGCAAGCTATCAATTGAAACCAGCTCGAACCGTTTGGCCAGTTCGGCACGTTCCTTTTCGTTGGCTTCAATAACAAGTTTCTCTTTGCCACTGACCATTTCATCGGTTTTGACAATACGGGAAAACTCGGGGGTAAAATTATCAGGCATCAGGTCGTTCTTTCTCGTGCGAGTCAGATACAGCAACAGCCGGGACATCGGGAAAATGAACCGCGCCGTTCTGCATTTGCAAAATGGTTTGATTTTCAAGGCTGGTCAGCGCGTCGTGGATATAGCCGACCATCGCCATAAGTTGTTCATTGCTGACATTACAGTCAGCGTAAAGATTACGGTCCAGTGCGGCGGCAAGCTCGGCTGCGCCAGACTGAACACCTTCTTCATAGGCAACAATGCGCCCATGGTAGGATTCAGACATCTTGCGGATCCGCTTCAGGATACCGACATCGCCGATCCCCATTTCACGCATGTTCTGATCAAGATCAGAAAACATCACATCAAAGATGCGCTGTGCAAGATCACGGTCACCATCATCGGCCTTCAAACGGCGAAACAGGATGAATGCATGAACGAGAATAAGGTCAAAGCGCCCTTCCATCTTATCGGGAACGCCAAGCTTTGCGTAGAAGTCCGGTTGGCGCGCCTGGGTTACCATTGCCGTGTAAAGCTCGAACGCAGCAGTTTGCTTGCGGTCTTTTTTCTTAAGCCATCCAAACAACAGTAACACTCCTTCGTTGACATTCCTGTCGTGGCACGCAGAATGCCGTAAATCTCATTGGGGCATGTCTGCCCCATGCATTGCCCGGCAATATCATGCGCCTCGCGCAGAAACTCAAGGCAATTCCGGTTTCGCTTCAAGAAGAGGGTCGCTCAGGTGAGCTTCATGGATAACAAAACTACCCGCATTCCCCTGATCATGCTGGCAGGGCTCGCTATTGCCTTTGTCGCTGCCTGCAGCCCCAGAATTGCGACCCGCGGCCACGCGCCGGACCCAGAACAGCTTGAACAGATCTCTGTCGGAGAATCGACCAAGGGTGATGTCACCAATATTCTGGGATCGCCATCATCGGTTGCCGCCTTTGACGAAAATGTCTGGCTTTATATTTCCAGTGTGACCGAGACCGTTGCGTTCTTCGAACCCGAAACCGTCCAGCAGAAAGTCATTCTGATCAGCTTCGATGCGGCCAATCGCGTCGAAATCCTGAGTGAATATGACCTCGAAGACGGCAAGCCGGTTATTCCGACGGACCGCGTTACACCGACTGCCGGTCGTGAAATCACGATCCTGCAGCAGCTCTTTGGCAACCTGGGTCGCTTCAGCGAGCAGAAATAAGCCGCCTGAGCCGATCTAGAGATCTGTCGTTATTTGAAATGGTCGAACCCGCCATCTGCGAGTTCGGCCATTTTTCCATCCGCACCGATCAGTGATACAACACCGACTTCATCCGTCACCCCACCGATGACGGTGAAGGCATCACCCAAGGCAGCAACATCATCGGGTGCACCCGCAATCAGAAGTTCGTAATCATCACCGCCCGCAAGAATGCGCGACCACTGGTCTTCATCACCATCCAACGCAGCCCGTGCCGCCTTGGATAGCGGAACAGCATCGCGGTTGATCACAAGACCGACACCCGAAGCAGAACAAATCTTGCGGCAATCCCCTGCAAGCCCGTCGGAAATATCCATGGCAGCCAAACGTCGTTTCGATGCGATACAGGCCGCACTTTCCGTCATCCGCGGCTGCGGCAACCAATAACGGTCTTTCAGGAACTCGGCCAAATCCGGTGCAAGATCGGGAAATTCGCCGTTCAGTAGCGCCAGCCCCAAGGCCGCATCACCCAACGTTCCGGTGACGGCCAAAACATCGCCCGGCTGTGCCAGATCACGTCGAAGGGCCCTGCCTGTTGGAACATAGCCAAATGCCGTCAGACTAAAAAATGTCGGGCCCGGCGTTGCAACCGTATCTCCGCCCCAAAGCGACACATCATAAGCCGCACAATCTTCGCCAAAACCCTTGGCAAATCGCGCAACCCAGTCATCCGACAGATCGCGATTATAACCCGAACTCAATACGACGCCGCCCGGTCGGGCGCCCATGGCCGCCAAGTCCGACAGGTTCACGCGCAGAACTTTCTTTGCGATCAGTTCGGGTTCATCAATGCTTCGGAAATGGACATCAGCCACCAGCGCATCGGTGGTTACAACAACCTCGTGCCCGGCGGGTGGTGAAAATACGGCCGCATCATCCTTCAAAGACAATGCGGCCGGATCACTTTGCGCAATGGGCGCAAAATGGCGCGCGATCAGTTCAAATTCGCCGGATCGCGCTGCCATATCAATTCTGTCCGGCTTCACCGGGACGCAAGGTTTTCCCGATACGGTCCAGCACGGCATTGACCAGCTTCGGTTCGTTCTCGTCAAAGAACGAATGCGCTGCGTCGACATATTCCGTGATAACGACCCGCATCGGCACGTCTTCACGCGCGATCAGTTCATACGTGCCCGCACGCAGGATACTGCGAAGGACCGTCTCAAGACGCTGCGTGGTCCAGCCCTTTTCAAGCGCACCATTGATCAGCGCATCAAGATCGACCATGCGCGCGGCAACACCCTGAACCAGATCGGCGAAAAAGCCGCGATCCGGATCGATCAGGTCTTCGTTTGGCACATCAAGATCGCGACCACCCGTACCATCAAGGCGGAAGTCGGAATATTCGCGCACGATATCAGCGGCAGGCAGCTGCGAAAGCTCTGCCTGGTAAAGCGCCTGAATAGCGGCAAAACGCGCCGCACTGCGCCGTTGTGCGGCTGATGCCTTTGATTTCTCGGTCATTACTTGTGATGTATTCCAAAGTGGTTTTGAACTTCAATCTGACGCAGAACAGCTTTGGCAGCTTCGCCGCCCTTGTTCTTTTCGTCAGCCTTGGCCCGTGCAAGTGCCTGCGCCTCGTTCTCGACAGTCAGGATGCCATTGCCGATTGCCAGGTTGTAGTCAAGGCAAAGCTGCATCAGCGCACGGTTGGCTTCTTCGCAAATGTGGTCGTAATGCGTGGTTTCGCCACGGATAACACACCCCAGCGCAAGATAACCGTCATAGCGCGGACCGGTGGCCAGTTCTTCCATCGACTGCACAGCATAACGGATGGTAATTGGCACTTCAAACGCACCCGCGACCGAAATACGGTCCCATGTCGCGCCACCAGCTTGCAGCGTCGAAGCGGCCCCTTTGACAAGGTCTTCGACGATATGCGTGTAATACGGCGCATCCACAATCAGAATGTGGGGGGCGTTGCTCATGATTTTATTCCTCCGAGACGACAAGCGGACGCTGATCAACCAGATTTAGACCGAAGCCGTCAAGTCCTACAATGTGGCGTTTGGTATTTGAAAGCAGAATCATGTCGCGAATGCCAAGATCATGCAAGATTTGCGCACCGACACCATAGTCGCGCAAATCGCCATCACCGTTTTCATTCGCCAGTTCCTGACGCAGGGCATCACCATCCCCGCCATTCATCTCGATCAGTTTGGCAATCGATGCAGAAAGCGTGTTCGGACGCGGTTCACGGATCAGGACAACCACACCACGCCCCTCCTCGCCGATCTGGCGCATGGCGGCTGAAAGTTGACCATGATGGCCCGTTTGGGTATCGCCCAAGATATCTTCTATCACATTTAGGGCATGCACACGGGTCAGAACCGGCGCATCATCAGAAATATCGCCTTTGACCAGTGCAATATGTTCGGCATAGGTGACATTGTTGACATAAAGATGCATGTCAAACTCGCCGCCATTCACACTTTTGATCTTGGTGGTGGCTTTGCGCTGAACGACTTTTTCATGTTTGCGGCGATAGCGGATCAGATCGGCAATCTGCGCGATCTTGAGATCATGTTTCTTGGCAAACTCTACCAGTTCTGGCAGTCGCGCCATTTCACCCGAATCACTCATGATTTCACAAATGACACCCGACGGGTTCAGGCCCGCAAGGCGTGCGATATCAACAGACGCCTCTGTGTGACCGGCACGCACCAAAACCCCACCCGGACGGGCACGAAGCGGGAATACATGGCCCGGTGTCACGATGTCGTGGCGACCGGCATTGGGATCAATTGCGACGGCCACAGTCCGCGCACGGTCAGGTGCGGAAATACCGGTGGTAACGCCAGTCTTGGCCTCGATCGATACGGTGAAGGCTGTTTCGTGGCGTGTGCCGTTATGCGCACTCATCATGGTCAGGCCAAGCTCGTCGCACCGCTCAGATTCAAGCGTCAGACAAATCAGGCCGCGGCCATGGGTTGCCATGAAATTGATGGCATCGGGTGTTGCCATCTGGGCCGGAATAACCAGATCGCCCTCGTTTTCGCGGTCCTCGTCATCGACAAGAATGAACATCCGGCCATTGCGGGCCTCTTCGATGACGTCTTCTATTGGCGAAAGATAATTATGCGGCATTGTTGATCAATCCTTGCCCAGCATGCGCGCGACGTAGCGTGCCAGCATATCAATTTCAAAGTTGATCCGGTCGCCCGGTTGCTTTGAACCCAATGTGGTTTCGTTTTGGGTATGTGGTATCAGATTGATACCAAATGTGTTTCCGTCAACCTCGTTGACAGTCAAAGACACACCTTCAAGTGTCACCGATCCCTTGGATGCGATATATTTCGCAAAGGCTTCGGGCACTTCGAATGTCAGGCGCAATGAATCACCCTCTGGCACGCGTTTGGTCAGCGTTGCAACGCCATCGACATGGCCAGATACGATGTGACCACCCAACTCATCGCCGACACGCGTCGCCTGCTCGAGATTGACCTTGGATCCGACAACAAGATCACCCAGCGTTGTCCGCGAAAGGCTTTCTGCCGATGCCTCGATGGCAAACCAGTCATCCCCGGTTTCGATCACGGTCATGCAGGCACCATTGCACGCGATTGACGCCCCCAGAACGATCTTTGAGGTATCAAACGATGTGGTGAACTCAAACCGGGTATCGCCGGTTTTCTCGATTGCACGCACGGTTGCGATATCGGTGATGATGCCAGTGAACATTCATTTATTCCGTTATTTTATCGTAGGTTACCGCAATATCTGCACCTACTTCACGAACTGAAGTACGTTTGAAATGCGGTGCGTCAGCAAGCTGTTTCAAACCAAGATCTGCAATCATTGCCTTGCCGTCGCCACCAATCAACGATGGCGCGACGAAATGAATGATACGATCAACCACACCCGCCCTGATCAAACCAGCGGCAAGATTTCCGCCACTTTCAACAAGGACACGCGTCAGACCTTCATCTGCCAGCTTACGCAGCACATCATGTAGGTCCAAATGATCATCTGCGCATCCTGCGGAAATCACTTTTACCGCAGTTTTTTGAAATTTTTCCGATAGTTCGGCGAAATTCTTGTTGGCGGTTACCAGCCATGTCGGCACGTCGTCGGCCGTCTGGACAAGCCTGGCAGTAACCGGAACGTCGCCTGCACGATCCAGAATGACGCGCAACGGCGATTGATGGCCGCGCCCGGCAAGGCGACAAGTCAAACTCGGATCATCGGCGATGACCGTCTTGGCACCGACCAGAATGGCGTCATGGTTGGCACGCAACATGTGCCCGGCTTCGCGTGCGCCAGCACCCGTAATCCACTGGCTTTCGCCACTGGCCGTCGCAGATCGCGCATCAAGGGTCGATGCCAGTTTAAGGGTGATAAACGGACGGGAACGCTCGGCCTTGGACAGGAAGCCCGCATTCACGCGGCGGGCCTCATCGGCATAAAGCCCGACATCAACCTGAATGCCGGCATCACGCAGCATTTTGTGCCCCCTGCCCGACACGCGCGGATCCGGATCGGTCAGCGCGCTGACAACGCGCGACACACCGGCTTCAATCAGGCCGGTTGCACAGGGCGGCGCTTTGCCAACATGACTACAAGGTTCAAGGGTGACATAGGCGGTTGCACCACGGGCCAGCGGACCGGCCAGATCAAGGGCAACACGTTCGGCATGCGGGCGGCCACCGGGTTGAGTGTGACCACGGCCAACAATGGCGCCATCAGAAGAAACAAGGACACAGCCAACCGACGGGTTCGGCCAGACATTTCCCAAACCGCGTTTTGACAGGCTCAATGCGACCCGCATGAAATGCCGGTCGTCTTCGCTAAACGCGGGGGCTGTCATTACTCTGCGTCCGCCTCTTCTTCCCCATCATGCATTTTTTCGACGAATTGTTCGAAATCGCGGGCTTCACGGAAATTCTTGTACACCGAAGCGTAGCGTACATAAGCCACCTGATCGAGGGCATTCAGCGCCTCCATCACCATTTCGCCAATGGTATCGGTGGAAATATCGCTTTCGCCACTGCTTTCAAGACGGCGTTGAATGCCATTAAGGGCCTTTTCAACACGTTCGTCTTCAATCGGGCGTTTGCGACAGGCAAGAAAGATCGACCGCGCCAGCTTGTCGCGGTCGAACAATTCGCGTTGCCCGTCTGTCTTCACAACCATCAATTCACGCAACTGGACACGTTCAAATGTCGTGAAGCGCGATCCGCAGGCAGGACAGAACCGGCGACGGCGAATGGCATGATGCTCTTCGGTCGGACGGGAGTCCTTAACCTGGGTATCGGTATGTCCGCAAAACGGGCAACGCATATTTTTATCTAAGCCTCAAATCGATCAGGAATAGATCGGGAAACGCTTGCAGAGGTCTTCGACCTTCGCACGGACGGCAGCCTCGACTTCGGCATTGCCTTCCGGGTTGTCGACCATGGCATCCAGAACGTCACCGATCAGTTCACCGATCTGCTGGAATTCGGCAACACCGAAACCACGCGTGGTACCAGCCGGCGTACCAAGACGCACACCAGACGTAATGGTCGGCTTTTCGGTGTCAAACGGAATACCGTTTTTGTTGCACGTAATGCCTGCACGTTCCAGTGCGACTTCCGCCGTGTTGCCTTTCAGGCCCTTCGGACGCAAATCTACCAGCATAAGGTGCGTATCGGTACCGCCGGTCACGATGTCAAAGCCACGTTTGACAAGGACTTCTGCCAGTGCCTTGGCGTTATCAACAACCTGCTGGGCATATGCCTTGAATTCCGGACGCAGCGCTTCGCCAAAGGCAACTGCCTTGGCCGCAATCACATGCATCAGCGGACCACCCTGCAGACCCGGGAAGACGGCGGAATTGATCTTTTTGCCGATCTCGAGGTTGTTTGACAGGATCATGCCGCCGCGCGGACCTCGAAGGGTTTTATGCGTGGTGGTGGTAACAACATCTGCATAAGGAAGCGGGCTCGGATGAACGCCACCGGCAACGAGACCTGCAAAGTGCGCCATATCAACCATCAGCAAAGCGCCAACCTTGTCCGCGATTTCACGGAAACGTTTGAAATCGATCTGACGCGGAATGGCCGAACCACCGGCAATGATCAGGGCCGGTTTGTGTTCAACCGCAAGGGCTTCAACCTGATCGTAATCAAGGGTCAGGTCATCTTCACGAACGCCATACTGAACCGCATTGAACCACTTGCCCGACAGTGCCGGACGTGCGCCGTGCGTCAGGTGGCCACCAGCATCAAGCGACATACCCAGAATGGTATCGCCCGGCTTGCAAAGGGCCAGCATCACCGCACCGTTTGCCTGCGCACCGGAATGGGGCTGAACGTTGACAAATTCACAGCCGAAGATTTCCTTGGCGCGATCAATTGCCAGCTGTTCGGCAACGTCAACATATTCACAACCACCATAATAACGGCGCGAAGGATAACCTTCGGCGTATTTGTTGGTCAGGACAGTGCCCTGTGCCTCGATAACCGCTTTGGAAACGATGTTTTCCGAAGCAATCATCTCGATCTGGTTCTGCTGACGATCAAGCTCGTCGGTAACAGATTTGTACAGTTCCGGATCAGCTTCGGCCAAGCTGGTGGTGAAAAAGCCTTTGAACGACATGCGGGGGCCTCTTTCGATGCGATGTGACGGGGAGCGACCCTTGGGGGCCGCCTGCCCGTTCCGGTTGATGCCAGATGGCGAGAAAATCAGACGGAGCAGGACATTTTTGCGACGCGACCTTCGTGACGACCGCCTTCGAATTCGGTCGACAAGAAGGTATCAACGCAATCAAGTGCCGTGGCTTCACCAATCAGGCGGGCACCAAGGCAAAGAACATTTGCGTTGTTATGTTGACGGCAAAGTTCCGTGGAAAGACGGTCATGAACCAGTGCTGCGCGGATTTGCGGATAACGGTTGGCTGCCATGCTCATACCGATGCCAGATCCACAGACGAGAATACCCGCCTCGGCCTTGCCATCGATAAGGGCCTTGGCCACTGCCTGCGCATAATCCGGGTAATCAACCGAAGCCGAACCATCTGTGCCCAGATCAAGCACTTCAATCCCGCGCTTTTTCAAGGTTTCAGCAATGGTTGATTTCAGTTCCACACCACCGTGGTCGGAGGCAATCGCAAGGGTTTTGACGGTCATAGGCGTGCCTTTATTCAAAAGCAAAAGTTAAAATTTGAGCGCCTTGTAGCATATAGCGTCGGGGCTGCCAACGCGCAGCTCATGAAAACAGCAAGTTTTCCAAACAGAACTGACGCAGTAAAACCGTTATGGTTCAAAAGCTCCGTATATTGAACACATATGTCAGCTTTAACGCCGTCAACAAGGTCCATGCAGGTATCAGAATGCCGCCATGGCCGTAAAGTACGATCCAGCCATATAAACAGTATTATTGCGCAATCTGTTTGGTTGTATTTCCTGTGCGACCTGAAATTTAAGAGGGTTTAATCATCGCCGCCAAAGCATAAACTTTAATATAACATCCCTATAAACCTAAACAGGGTCTATTAAACAAATAACCTTGTGTTTTTCTGTGGTTTGACTATACCGATTGAATAGTGCATTAAGTTTAATGTGATTTATCAAATGAAGGATTACTTCAATTATGGCTGAAACCGAGAACAGCGTGCTTAATCGCGACGAACTTTTACAGATGACCGTCGACATTGTATCTGCCTATGTCAGCAACAATGCGCTTGCCGCGGCACAGATTCCGGAACTGATTTCGACTGTCTTTGCTTCTCTTGATGATATACACGGTGTTGAAAAAGAACCGGAACAGGAACCGTTGAAACCGGCTGTTCCGATCAAAAAATCTATTGGCGATGATTATATTGTCTGCCTCGAAGACGGCAAAAAGCTGAAAATGCTCAAACGTCACCTGCGCACGACCTATAACCTCACCCCGGAAGAATACCGTGCGAAATGGGGCCTGCCGGCAGATTACCCGATGGTCGCACCGAATTACGCCAAGCAGCGTTCGCAGTTTGCCAAGAAGATCGGTTTGGGTCGCAAGGCGAAATAACGCCTTCCCCAGTCAAATACCGAAAGAAAAAACGCCGCCCTCATTCAGGGCGGCGTTTTTCGTATCCGACTGCAATAGTCGGGTCAGTCCAGCTTTAGGCCGGACTGACCGTTTGCAGTTGATCACGGATTCTGGATAGCACCGTCGGTGTACTGACCGTCTTTCCAGGTGTAGATCCAGTAACCCGGAGCATCGACGTCGCCTTTGGCGTCAAACGAGATTTCGCCAAGAACGGTGTCGAATTTCTCGGAATGCAGGGCATCTACAACCGGCTCGAAGTCGGTCGAGCCAGCTTTGTTGGCAGCCTGTGCCCAAGCCTGGATCGCACCATAGGTGAACAGGGTGTAACCTTCCGGCTTGTAACCGATTTCGTCGAAGTATTTGACGAGGTCAGCGTTGCGCGGATCGGTTTCAATTGCCGGCGATGCGGTGAAGATGGTGCCTTCGCCGGAATCACCGGTAATTGCCCAATATTCAAGGGTGTTGATCGCGTCACCAGACATGACCATGGTGTCCATGCCCTGTGCGCGCATCTGACGAACGATCAGACCGAGTTCGGTGTGGTAACCACCATAATACAGAACTTCGATGCCTTCGGATTTCAGCTTGGTCACCAGAGCCGAGTAGTCTTTCTCAGCCGGGGTGATTGCTTCGTAAAGGGCTTCGGTTACGCCGTTCGCATTGAGGTTTTTCTTGGTTTCGTCAGCCAGACCTTTGGAATAAGCCTGCTTGTCGTGAACGATGGCGATTTTCTTGTCGCCATAGTTTGCAGCCAGGTATTTACCAGCAACTTCACCCTGCTGATCGTCACGACCGCAAACACGGAACACGTTGTCCATGTCACGTTCGGTCAGCTGCGGGTTGGTTGAAGCCGGGGAAATCTGGATGATGCCCTCTTCGAAGTAAACTTCCGAAGCCGGGATCGAGGAACCAGAGCAGAAGTGACCAGCAACAAGTGCAACGTCTTTGCTAACCAACTGGTTGGCAACAGCAACAGCCTGTTTCGGATCGCAAGCGTCATCGCCGATTTCGAGGACGAGCATTTCGCCGTTCACACCACCAGCTGCGTTGATGTCAGCAACTGCTTTCTCTGCACCCTGGGTCATCTGTTCGCCAAATGCAGCGTACGGACCGGTCATCGGACCAACGGTCGCGACAACGATGTCAGCTTTTGCTACACCCATTGAAAGAACAAGCGCGGAAGCAGTGGCAAGAAGGCCGAGCTTGGTTTTCGACATAAGAGAAGTCTCCCTGTTCCAAAGGTTGATTCCATCACCATGACAGAATCATCTTTTTGGATCTGAAACCGGCCCGTGTTTATCGCCGATTACCGGTTTCAGTTCCCTCGCACCATAGCGCTCCGTATTCGGGACGCATAAGTACAAACCAGACGATTGCCCGTTATCGGGCAACCATGCGGGGACGCGTTACGTCCCCGCAAATATCAGCGAACATCAGCACCTTCGCGGGCGCGATACGCAAACGGACCAACCCGTTCATACAGCCACGGATATTGCGACAGCATCTTGTTCACCTGCGTCAGGCGGAACGCCGCGAAGGTGATTGCAAACAGGATTACCGTATCAAAAATGTAGCCGGAAAGTGAAAGAAGCTCACCTTCAAACAGGGCAAAAACCATGAAGCGGTCAACGCAGCCAAGCAGCAGTGCATAAGGCACAAGCTGCCAGGCCGGACGCCAGGTGTTTGCGATGGCCTGACCGGTCATGAAACCGCAGAACCCCATCAGGATGATGGTCATTCCGATTGTGACACCAATGCTGGTACCCGTAATCGCTTCCATCTCAGAACTCCCTAGTGGCCACCCTCGAGGTAGGCTGCGCGGACTTCCGGGTTTGCCAGAAGTTCCGCACCCGTCCCCGAGAGCGTGATATTGCCATTGACCATCACATATCCACGATGAGCCAGTTTAAGCGCATGGAATGCGTTCTGCTCAACGAGGAAGACCGTCATCTTTTTCTCGCGGTTGATCTTCTCAACCGTTTCGAAAATCTGCTTCACGATCAGTGGCGCCAGACCAAGTGACGGCTCATCAAGCAGAAGAAGACGCGGACGGCCCATCAGGGCACGGCCAATCGCCAACATCTGCTGTTCACCACCAGACATCGTACCGGCACGCTGGTTGATGCGTTCCTTCAGACGCGGGAACAGATCAAACACCATTTCGATATCCGAATTGAAATACTTCGGATCCTGGGTGATCGCGCCCATCTGAAGGTTTTCATAAACCGACATGCGCGGGAAAATACGACGCCCTTCCGGGGACTGCTGAATACCAAGCTGGCAGATCTCATGCATTGGCATGCGACTGATATCCTGGCCTTCAAACAGAATGCGCCCCTTGCTGGCCTGCGGCGAACCGCAACAGGTCATAAGCAACGTGGTTTTGCCGGCACCGTTGGCACCGATCAGGGTGACGATTTCACCTTCATTGACTTCCATATCAATGCCCTTGAGGGCTTCGATATTGCCATAGAAGGTATGAACACCTTCGATTTTAAGCATGGACATATCGATGGACTCCCTCACTGCGCTTTCGGATCAAGATGAAGGTCGGCAGCAACTTCCGGCGGAAGCTCGTCATCCTCTTCTTCGCCAAGATAGGCGCGGATAACAGCCGGATCATTCTTGACGGCTTCTGGATTGCCATCGGCAATCTTTTTACCGTAATCAAGAACGATCACATGGTCGGAAATCTGCATGACAACGCTCATATCATGCTCGATCAGAAGGCAGCCAACGCCCTGATCATCACGGATGCTCTGCAACAGAACGTTCAGTTCCGCCGACTCACGCGGGTTAAGGCCCGCAGCCGGTTCGTCCAGACAAAGCAGTGACGGGTCGGTGCACATGGCACGTGCGATTTCCAGGCGACGCTGGGAACCATATGGCAGGTTACCGGCATTCCAGTCAGCCTGCGCATACAGACCAACCTTCTCCAGCCAGAACTCAGCCTTTTCGACCGCTTCCTTTTCCGCCTTGGCATATTTGCCAAGGTTGAACAAACCGGCAAGAGAGAACGCAGAGGCCTCCATCAACCGGTTATGCTGGGCAACGATCAGGTTTTCCAGAACCGTCATCCCGGTAAACAGGCGGATGTTCTGGAACGTGCGCGCAACACCTTTGTTGCGTGGAATGCGGAACCCTTCGGTCCGTTCCAGCAACCGCGGGCCATCGTCGGCATGAAGGGTCAGGCGACCCTCGGTCGGAACGTAGAACCCGGTCAGGCAGTTAAACACAGTGGTTTTCCCTGCCCCGTTCGGGCCGATGATGGCTGTGATTTCACGCTTGTTGGCATTGAAAGACAGATCATCAATCGCGACCAGTCCGCCGAAACGCATGGTCAGATGTTCGACTTCAATCAGTTTGTTGTCGGTCATTTGATTTCTCCGGCAACTTTTTCTTTCTGGCTCATATTGAGCAGAATGGTCGGATCACGGAAGGACAACAGACCGCGCGGACGCCAGAGCATGATGGCAACAATACCTGCCCCGAAGATCAGCATGCGATATTCGGCCAGTTCACGGAACATTTCCGGGAAACCGATCATCACAATTGCCGCCAACACGACGCCGATCTGGCTGCCCATACCGCCCAGAACCACGATCGCAAGAATCACAGCCGATTCAAGGAAGGTGAAGCTTTCCGGGCTGATAAAGCCCTGACGGGTTGCGAAGAACGCACCGGCAAAGCCACCAAACATCGCGCCGATGGCAAATGCCGACAGCTTGGTGTTGGTCGGGTTGATGCCGAGCGAACGGCAGGCAATTTCATCCTCGCGAAGCGCTTCCCAGGCACGCCCGATCGGCAGTTTGCGCAGACGCAGGGTCACGAAGTTCGTCACCAGCGCCAGCACAAGGATCAGGTAGTACAGGAAGATCAGGCGATGCATGGACGAGTATTCCATACCGAACAGCTCGTTAAAGCCAATCGCCCCGTCCGGAACACGCCGCGAAAAATCAGCCATACCAAAGAAGCTAGGACGTTCAATCGATGAAATCCCGTCCGGACCACCGGTAAGGTCATACCAGTTGATCAGAACAACGCGGATAATCTCACCGAAACCAAGGGTCACGATTGCAAGATAGTCACCGCGCAGACGCAGAACCGGGAAGCCAAGGATAATCCCGAAGCTTGCCGCAAAGATACCCGCCAATGGCAGGCAAAGCCAGAAGCTCAGATCGAAATTCTGCGACAGCAGCGCATAAGAATATGCGCCAACCGCGTAGAACGCGACATATCCAAGGTCAAGAAGACCTGCCAGACCAACCACGATATTCAACCCCCACCCCAGCATGATGTAAATCATCACAAGGGTCGCAAGGTCGATTGCGGAACGGTCTTCGCCAAAGATGAACGGGAAAATGATAAAGAAGATAATCCCGATCAGACCGATTTTCTTGGTGTTCGAACGATACGCCAACTGGATTTTGGACGACAGTTTGGCGCTTTCATCGACATCAGCCGCGGTCTTGTCTTTCATCGTGAAATAGGCCGTGGCAAAAATGATCGCCACAAACGCGATACCAATGATGGTGCTGACGACACTTGAAAACACCATGTCGAGGAAGACCGGCGAAACCCAGCGGTCATCAAGTTCGCGGAAACGTACGAACATTTCAAAAACGGCAACGGCAGAAAGCGTAATCAGAACGGCCTGGCCGAGACGTGAAATGTTCTCGCGGCGGAAAATCAGACCAAGACGACCGATCACAGTCGCCCCGATTGCAAGCAGGACAAGGTCCCAACGCACGGCCAGTTCCAGACCGGTCGGACGGTCAACCGTCTCGACACCAAGGAGCATGACGGACATCAACAGCGCGATCACGGCAAAGAACGCAAGTTCCTTGACCACTTCCGAGCCATTGGTACGAGAAGAAGCAAATGCAGCAGACATCAGACTTTCTCCACCTCCGGCTTGCCGAGCAGACCCCACGGACGGAAGATCAGCACAAGAACCAGAATGCCAAACGTTGCGACATCCTTGTATTCAATCGTGAGATAACCCGACCAGAAAGCCTCGATCAGGCCGATCAGAAGACCACCAAGCATTGCGCCCGGCAAAGATCCGATACCGCCAAGAACGGCCGCGGTGAAGGCCTTAACACCGGCAAGGAAGCCGATATAGAAGTCGATCACGCCGTAATACAACGTCACCATCATCCCCGCGACCGATGCCAGGGCAGCACCCATGACAAACGTGGTCGAGATGGTGCGGTCAACGTTAACACCCAGAAGGCCTGCCATCGTACGGTCCTGCTCACAGGCACGCTGTGCGCGGCCCAGGGACGTTTTGGCAATCAGCAGCGAGAAGACAACCATCAGCACGAATGTCAGAACGATAATCACGATCTGCATATAGCTGAGCTGAACGTCGAAATTCGCGCTTTCCATCAGGGTAATGCCGCCCTCAACAAGCGGCTGCATCGGTTTCACGCGCGCACCCTGCGAAATCTGAACGAAGTTCTGCAGGAAAATGGACATACCGATGGCAGAAATCAAAGCTGCCAGACGGAATGAGCCGCGCAGCGGCCGATATGCAACCCGTTCCACGCCCCAACCATAGACAGAGGTCAGAACCATTGAAACGAACAGCATCAAAAGAAGGGTAAGAGGTAGAATTCCGCTGATACCGGCAGCCTGACAGATCAGGAAGGTAATCAGGGAATGGAACGCACCGATCATATAGATCTCACCGTGCGCAAAGTTGATCATGCCAATAATGCCATAAACCATCGTGTAACCGATGGCGATCAGACCATAAATGGCCCCCAGCGTCAGACCATTGATCAATTGTTGTAGGAAATAAGCCCAATCCATTGCACAACCTTAGATTTGGCACAGACATACAAGGACTTCGCCAGATCAGCAGAAGGTATCAATTCACACACAGATGTAATGATTGGATGAGACACTGTCTCCCCATAGCCCCCTGGCAAACCCGCAAAGCCTCCGTCTTATTGTTATCGGGTAACCCCCGGTTTTAACCCTCTATGCCGGTCATTCTTTTTGCGACCATTACATAAAGAGCGCGATTAGAGCGAGGACATTAGACACACGATTTCAAACCCTGCAAGCCGCTTTGACATTTTAGTGAAAATCACCAAAACAGGATTTGAAATTGGCATAAAACACTGACTTCGAAAGTCACCCACGCTTTATATTGTATAAATTATCCCTTTTTGAGAACGTATTCAAGTTTTTGTGCAGCAACGCGCTTCAGTTGTTCCGGATTCCGGCTGACAGGTCCGGCAACAGTCACTTCCACGCCTGTTTTGCCGTCAATGGCCGTACACCGCAGATAGGTGCCGACTTGCCGAAGCTCAAAATAAATCTCGTTCGAGGTGTTATAGCGTGAGGTCATTGATGCACTGCTGTTATCAAAAATGGACTTGTCTATTGTGCTCCCATTTTCAGACAACGCAACATATAACAAAACGGGCCCGGAAATCCGGACCCGCTCGTTTGGTACCGCTTCTGGGTACTTCTATTTCTCGCCATCAAGCATTTTAACGATGGCTGAAAAGTCCATACCACCGTTGCCGCCATTGGAATAAAGCGCATACAGGCTTTCGGCCAATGCACCCATCGGGGTTGTTGCACCAGATGCCGCTGATGCCTGCTGGGCCAGCTTCAAATCTTTCAGCATCATATCCACCGCAAAGCCCGGCTGATAATCGCGGTTGGCCGGGGATGTCGGAACCGGCCCTGGGACCGGGCAATAACTTGTCAAAGCCCAGCACTGACCTGATGCCTTTGAAGACACCTCAAACAGTTTCTGGGCATCCAGGCCAAGGCGCTTTGCCAGCATGAAGGCCTCGGAAACCGCGATCATGCTGACACCAAGCACCATGTTGTTGCAGATCTTTGCCGCCTGCCCGGCTCCGCTGTCACCGGCATGGATGATATTGCTGCCCATGCCCGCCAAAATAGGCTGTGCACTGGCAAAGTCCGCCTCAGATCCACCAACCATGAATGTCAGCGTCCCTGCCGCCGCACCGGCCGTCCCGCCAGAGATCGGGGCATCAACAACACCAAGACCTGCCGCACGGGCCAGCTCGGCTGCCTTGCGGGCCGAGTCCACATCAATTGTCGAACTGTCGATCAGAACCGTGCCCGGCTTGGCATGTGCAATGACACCGTCCGGTCCATCATAAACGCCCAGCACGTGCTTGCCCGCGGGCAGAACAGTGACAACAAATTCGACATCACTGGCCGCTGCGCCGACCGATGCCGCCTTTGAGGCACCGGCCTCCACGGCCTTTGCCACCGCATCCGCCGACAGATCAAAGACCTTGACCGCATGCCCGGCCTTCACAAGGTTGGACGCCATCGGGCCGCCCATATTGCCCAGACCGATAAAACCGATATTCGCCATTTGAAGTCTCCTCTGACACCCTATCTGGGTGTTTTGTTCTGATTTATGTTGATCTGGCAGGGTGATGTTCCCTGCCCAATAGTCTAAAGATTAAGTTCTTTGTCTTTTGGCAGTTTTTCGAAATATTCCGCCACTTCGCGTGGATCGACCTGACCGATATCGCCATGCTGCCATTTCGGCGCATGATCCTTATCGACAATCACCGCCCGCACACCTTCAAACAGGTCCGGCTTGCACACCATGCGCTGTGACAGGCGATATTCCATGTTCAGGACCTCTGCCAGCGACATGTCGCCACCCTGACGGATTTGCTCGAAACTGACGCACAGGGATGTCGGCGATTTGCCCAGCAACGTCTCAAGGGTCTCCGTGCCAAATGCACTGGCCGCATTCCGCAAGGCTTCAAAGATCGCCGCGACACTGTTGCCAGAAAAGCAATGATCGATCTCGCTACGAATTTCTGAAAGTGGTGCTGAACCGAACGGCGTTTCGTGCTTATTGAGGATATCCTCGGCAATGGCAAAGCCATCACCGTCCCATGCCGCACTTGCCAGTGCATTCTTGACGGCATCCAGTTTCGCACTTTCCGCCCCATGGGTTGCAAGTCCGGCATAAAGGCAATCTGCGGCCTTGATCCGCGCCCCGGTCAAACCAAGATACATCCCGATTTTGCCAGGACACCGCGGCAGGAAATAGCCGCCGCCCACATCCGGGAAAAATCCAATGCCGGTTTCAGGCATGGCAAACAGCGTGCGTTCGGTCACGACCCGGAACCGGCCATGGATTGAAACCCCGACACCACCGCCCATGGTGATCCCATCCATCAGTGCGATATAGGGCTTTGGATAGGTCGCAATATAGTGGTTCAGGTGATATTCCCGACGATAGAACGCATCAAGCATCTCTTCGTCATCAACCTTGCGGGCATCATAAAGGCCGCGGATATCACCACCGGCGCAGAATGCCTTCTCCCCCATCCCTTCAATAATGACGACCTTCACCGATGGATCCTGTTCCCAGGATTTCAGTTGCGCCATCATCATATCGACCATCACCAGATCAAGCGCGTTTAGCGCCTTGGGACGGTTCAACAGGATACGGCCAACCGGACCATCTTGGGAAAACAGAACCGGTGCGTCTGCGGTCTCAGTCGGCGAATTTGAAACTGTGCTCATAACCTAGTCTTTCAGGGCTGCACGCGCGATGATCAGGCGCATGATTTCATTGGTACCTTCAAGGATCTGGTGCACGCGCAAGTCACGCAAAAGCCGCTCGATGGGGTATTCGCGAATATAACCATATCCCCCATGAAGCTGCAGTGCTTCGTTACAGACGTTAAAGCCGACATCTGTGGCAAACCGTTTGGCCATGGCACAGAACTGCGTGGCATCATCGGTCTTGTGATCCAGCTTCCATGCCCCTTTATGCAGCATCAGCCGGGCGGCTTCGAGTTCGGTCACCATATCAGCAAATTTGAACTGCAATGCCTGAAACTGATCAAGGCTTTTGCCAAACTGCTTGCGGACTTTCATGTGTTCGCGGGCATGTTCCATTGCCGCACGCGCACCACCGATCGAACAGGCCGCGATATTTAACCGCCCACCATCAAGGCCCTTCATGGCGAACTTAAACCCTTCGCCCTCTTCGCCCAGACGGTTTTCAACCGGCACCTTGCAATTACTAAAGATAACGGCGGCGGTCGGCTGACTGTTCCAGCCCATTTTTTCTTCAAGCTTGCCAAAGGATAGCCCCTCGGCATCCTTTGGCACGATAAAGGTCGAAATGCCTTTCGGGCTGTCATCGCCTGTGCGCGCCATGACGACATAGATATCGCTGCGCGACCCGCCGGAAATAAATGCCTTCTCGCCATTCAGGATATAATGATCGCCATCGCGCTCGGCCCGGGTGCGAAGCGACCCGGCATCCGATCCTGCCCCCGGCTCGGTCAGGCAATAACTTGCGAAATGGTCCATGGTGACGAGCTTCGGCAGATAATTCGCACGTTGCGCATCATCGCCAAACGTATCAATCATCCAGCAGGCCATATTATGGATCGAAATATAAGCCGCCGTTGACGGGCACGCTGCCGCAAGCTCTTCGAAAATGACCGCAGCATCAAGGCGTCCAAGCCCTGTGCCACCATGTTCTTCGCCGGTATAGATCGCGGCAAAACCAAGTTCGGCTGCCTTGCGCAGGGTTTCTTCGGGAAATGTGTGATTGGCATCCCAGTCGCCCGCATATGGCGCCATTTCATTCTGCGCGAAATCACGCGCAGCTTGGGCAAATGCCTGCTGATCTTCAGACAGGTTGAATTCCATTGGATCGCCGCCTCTTTTGATTTTCTATTTTCCCTTTACGTAAACGTGAAATCTGCTGCTTGTCAATTCATTCGGTATAATCGTACCGAATTATCACAATTCTCGTCCTGAACGCCTATGGCGTGCATGTTGCTCTGGCATTTCGCCAAATCTTCCTTGCGAATACAGGGCTGCTGCGCATACCCTCCTCGCCTCAGGAATCACAATAAATCAGGGAAACAGTCATCATGTCTTCGACCAAGCCGGAAACAATTGTCCTTCATGCAGGCTATCGCGCCGAACCGACAACCGGTTCTGTCGCCGTCCCGCTCTATCAAACCACCAGTTATCAGTTCCGCGACACCCAGCATGCCGCAGACCTTTTTGCGCTTAAGGAACTGGGCAACATCTATACCCGCCTGATGAACCCGACCAATGATGTACTTGAACAGCGCGTGGCGGCCCTTGATGGCGGCGCTGCGGCGGTTGCTCTGGCATCGGGCCAGGCGGCATCGACCTTTGCGGTGCTGAACATCGCACAGGCGGGTGACAACATCGTCAGTTCCACCGATCTTTATGGTGGCACCTGGAACCTGTTTGCCAACACCTTCAAACAGATGGGCATCGAAGTCCGCTTTGCCGATCCGGCCGATCCGGAAAACTTCCGTCGCCTTGCCGATGACAAAACGCGTGCATTCTATGCCGAAACCCTGCCCAACCCGAAACTGCAGGTCTTCCCGATCCGCGAAGTTGCCGATATCGGTGATGATCTGGGCATTCCGTTGATCGTTGATAATACCGCCGCTCCGGTGATCTGCAAACCGATCGACCACGGTGCCAGCATCGTGATGTACTCGACCACCAAATTCATTGCCGGTCATGGCACCTCGGTTGGCGGCATCGTGGTTGATTCGGGTAAGTTTGATTGGGAAAAGCACGCCAAGCGCTTCCCGCTTCTCAATGAACCGGATCCCAGCTATCATGGGGCCGTCTGGACCGAGGCCGTCAAACCAATCGGCCCGGTGGCTTACGCGATCAAACTGCGCTGCACGCTGCTGCGTGATGTCGGTGCGGCAGCCTCCCCGTTCAATTCCTTCCAGACCATTCAGGGCATGGAAACCTTGCCGCTGCGTATGGAACGCCATTGCGAAAACGCGCTCAAGGTTGCCGACTTCCTGGCATCCCACCCGAAAGTCACCAAGGTCATCCATCCCAGCAAACAGGATGGCGAAGCCCGCCGTCGCGCGGACAAATACCTTAAGGGTGGTCTGGGCTCTTTGATGGGCTTTGAGCTGGCCGGCGGCAAAGATGCCGGCGAAAAATTCATCAACTCGCTGGAGCTGTTCTACCACGTGGCCAATATCGGTGACACGCGATCCCTTGCCATTCACCCGGCCACCACGACTCACAGCCAGCTCTCAGAGGAAGATCGCCTGTCATCGGGTGTGACTGATGGCTATGTCCGCCTGTCAATTGGCATCGAACATATTGACGACATTCTGGCAGATTTGACCCAGGCGCTTGATAAAGCCTAATAAACCGCCAAAGACTGCTTTTCCGCAAAACCGGTCAGATCCTCGTCTGGCCGGTTTTTCTATTGACGCTTTTGTATGTCCGGGCTAACCCATATCGGCAATACATGCACAACATGCAAAACAGGCATATAGATGTCGAGCGTTTCAAGCCGTCAGGAAGAAATCCACAAACTTCTGCGCAGCCAGGGCACGGTTCATATCCACGATCTGGCCGCCCTGTTTCACGCATCCCTTGATACCATCCGCCGCGATCTGCGCCAGATGGAGGACGAGGGTTATTTGCGCCGCATTCACGGGGGTGCTGTCCTGCCCAATTCGGCACAGGAAAGCTACGTCGAACGGGCGCAGGAACTTCAACCCGAACGGACTGCCATCGCCCAAAAGGCCGCACGTGAACTGATCCCCGATGATTGCGTGGCATTTTTCGACAGCGGCACCACCGTGTGTGAAGTTGCACGCAACCTCAAACCATCCTTTCGCGGCACGGTGATTACCGTCAATCCGATGATCGCGGTCGAACTTGCCAATCATCCGAACGCCGAAGTCATCATGTTGGGCGGCACGCTTCGCAAAACAGATATGGTGGTGTGCGGCCCGACGACCCTTGATCAACTCAGAAACTTTAATGCCGATATCGCACTGCTTGGCACCTGCGCGCTTCACCCCGAGGCGGGGCTTTCGACCAGCAGCACCGAAGAACGCGCCACCAAGGCGGCCATGATCGCCCAATCGGCCGAGGTCATTGCCATCACCACCGCCGACAAACTTGAAACCAGCTTGCCACACCGGGTCTGCGACATTGATGCGATTTCCCATCTCGTCACCGGGCGCAAACTGTCAAACGGCTATCTTGCCAATTACACCCGTCTTGGTTTGAACGTCATTCAGGCCTGATTGCCTTCCCTCGCCTTGCGGAGAAACTCGTTAAATGCAAACCCACGCCACTGCCCATAACCGGGTGCGCGCCATCTTCTTTTTGCATGGTGCCGCTTTTTCAAGTTGGGTGCCGCATATCCCGCTGGTGCAGGAACGTCTTGGCCTTGGCCATGACGAACTTGGCGGCATATTGCTGGCGGCGGCCATCGGGGTGCTTGCCGTGATGCCGATCGCCGGAAGACTGGCAGACCGGTTTGGCAGCGAACGCGTGGTGCGTTATTCGGGGCTATTTTATTTCATTGCCGTTGGCGTGCCTGCCTTCATGCCCGACTATCTCAGCATTTCGATCGCGATGTTTGCCCTTGGCTTTTCCGGTGCCTTTCTGGATGTCGCGATGAATGCCAGTGGCCTGCAGGTCGAACGCGTCAAGGGCCGCAGCATCATGTCCGGGTTACATGGTTTCTGGAGTCTCGGCGGTTTTGTCGGCGCAGGGATTGCCGCCGCCTGGTTCGCCCTGCCGATTGGCAAAGAATTCCATCTGCCAATCGTTCTCTCGCTGTTTCTGATCGCGCACATCATCGCACAAGCGGGGCTTTTGTCGGATCAGGCAGCATCGGAACATCTGTCTGGCCCTAAGGATGCCAGCCAAACCACAACAGCAAAGACCAAGGATCGCAATCTGTTCCTGATGCTGTTGCCGTTCGGGGTCTGTGCCTTCATCGGTCAGTTCGGGGAAGGTGTCCTGACCGACTGGGCAACGGTGTTTATGAATTCCGAACTGTCATCCGGCCCGACATTGGCCGCCGTCGGCTTTGCCATCTATTCCTTTGCCATGGCCGCCACCCGCTTGTCTGGTGATGCACTGGTCACCCGGTATGGTCGCGTGCCGGTATTGCTGACAAGTTCGGTACTGGCATCCCTTGGTACCCTTGTTTTGACCTTGTCACCCAATATCGTTATCGCTTGGATCGGCTGCGGAATTGCCGGCATGGGGCTTGCAGTCATCCTGCCGCTGTTGCTGTCTGCGGCGTCCCAGACAACGGGCAAAGGTGGTGGTGCGGTTGTTTCAATCATTGCCGCAACCGGCTATTCCGCCATCATGGCCGGGCCACCGGTGATCGGTGCAATTGGTGAAGCCCTCGGACTGGTCACGGCCTTTGCCCTGACATCGGCATTCCTTGCCATGATTATCCCGGTTTACCTGTTAACCATGCGCAGGCGGTTGCAAATTGCGGCCAATGGTTGATCAACGGCGCAATCTGTCCCATAAATTGCCCAGCCTCACAGTATAGAGAACAGATCATGGTCAACAAATTCGCCTATGGCACCTTCCCCAGCACCCGGCAGCGCCGCAACCGCATGACCGACTGGTCGCGCCGCATGGTCGCCGAAACGCGGTTGACCTCCCATGATCTGATCCTGCCTGTCTTTGTCATTGACGGTAAAAATGAACGCACACCGATCCCGTCCATGCCCGGCGTTGAACGCCAGTCGGTTGATGTTCTGGTTGAAACCGCCAAACATGCCGAAAAGCTTGGCATACCGGCCCTTGCCCTGTTTCCCTATATCGATGCCAGCCTGAAAACCAAGGACGCCCGCGAAGCCTATAACCCCGACAACGTCGTGTGCCGCGCGGTCAAGGCGATCAAGGATGCCTGCCCCAATCTGGGTGTCATCACCGATGTCGCACTTGATCCCTTCAACGCCGACGGACAGGACGGCATTGTTGTCGACGGTCAGATCCTTAATGACGAAACGACCGAGGCCCTTGTCCGTCAGGCCCTTGTTCAGGCGCAGGCAGGCTGTGATGTGGTTGCCCCATCGGACATGATGGATGGCCGCATCGGTGCGATCCGCAAGGTCCTTGAAGAATCAAGCCTCAAAAACGTTCAGATCATGGCCTATTCGGCCAAATATGCATCAGCCTTCTATGGTCCGTTCCGTGATGCGATTGGTTCGGCCAGTGCACTTGGCAAGGCCGACAAGAAAACCTATCAGCTGGATCCCGCCAACAGCGATGAGGCGATGCGCGAAGTCGCCTATGACCTTGATGAAGGTGCAGACTCGGTCATCGTCAAACCGGGCCTGCCCTATCTTGATGTGCTTTATCGCGTCAAACAGGAATTCGGCGTGCCGGTCTTTGCCTATCAAGTATCTGGCGAATACGCGATGATGCGTGCGGCTGGTCAGAATGGCTGGCTTGATTATATCGGCTGTGCGATTGAAACCTTGTCCTGCTTCAAGCGTGCCGGGGCATCGGGTGTTCTGACATATAGCGCGATTGAAGTCGCCGAGGCACTGGAAGGCTGATCTCCCCGCTGCCACGACAAGCAATAAAAAAGGGCCTCAATCGAGGCCCTTTTGCTTTGGGATGCGAACATCAAATCATGCGGACTTTGCCGCAATGCCATCCGCATCATCTTCAATGCCATGGCCAATCGCCCGCGCGCAGAAATGCGGACGCAGGCCGGACCGGGCAAATACGCCTTCAATATCCTGTCCATCAAGGAACCCGCCCTGATGGACCAAAAGGGTTTTGATGCCTGACGCCAGTCCACCCAGCACATCGGTATGCACCGTATCGCCGACCATCAACACACGGCTGCGATCAACACCGGGATGGCGTTTCAGGACTTCCTCAAACACATGGTGATACGGTTTGCCAACGCATTGCGGCATGACACCGGATGCATCCCCCGCCAGATGCGCGAAATACCCCGACTCAACCGACAGGAAATCACCCATCGGCGCACAGATATCGGGATTACCGACCAGAACCGGCCGCGGATTATCCTTAAGGCTCTGCTCCAGAAGGGCTTGCTGGGTATCGGTCCAACTATCGGAGTCAATCAACAGGAACCCGCCAACCGCATCGTAAAGCGCAGGATCACTGCCAAGCGGCTCGACCCAACCGGGCAGAATGTCAAACGGCCAGTCGGTCGGCGCCATTGCCCCCCAATGGGAGATGTCGGCATATTCGCCCATCAGCGGGGCGACAAACTGCTGGCTGCTGATCAGGCTGTTATTGTCGAAATCAAAGCCGCGTTTGCGATGACGGCCCAGAATGGCCTCGCCCGAGCTTGAGGCATCATTGGTGACAACCGCAATTTTCTTGCCCATTTCCTGCAAGGTCGCGACCGTCTTCACCGCACCGGGAATGGCGCTTTGTCCGCTATTTAGCACGCCAAAGGCATCAAACACGATCAGATCAAACTGATCGGCAATCGCCAGAAGATTATCGACATAATCGGTTGCTGCGGGCACGGCATCAGGTGCGACCTGTGGCAGACGCGGTGCATAGCGCAAATAGGCATCCAGGGCCTGCGCAAAATCCAGTTGCAACCGATTGGCACTCATCGTCATTTCTCCCACACGAACGGCACGTTATTACAATTCCGGCGTATTCAAACCGATTAGCGCGCCAATTACACCCAAAATTATTCGCAACACCACAAACGCGGATAATCAACCAGAACACATCACGCAACTTCATTACCTATGCGCCATACGCATAGCAATAAAAAGTATCAAATCTGCGTCACCCATCCAGCTTAGAACAGTTAACGAGAGATTTCAGGGATTTCTGCGCTTTTCAATCCGCAGACATGCAAAAAACGCATTGGATTATATCCGCAATCACCCTTAGATTGCCCTCACGAAATGAATAGGACGTATCGACTGATGAATGCGCCACCAAGCAGTTGATCATTCGATACATCCCATGCAAACCGACACGTCAAACCAGCTAACTATTCCTGTGCGGAATATCTCGGTGAGAACATGCCGGTTAACTGAACAGACGCCGAATAATCGGCCGGTTTGAAATAGGTGATGAAATGATCGTAACCAAGATTTTTGCTTTCCTTCGCGCTCTGCGCGTTCAGTACCAGACCCAGAATGCGCTGCGTAAGCTTGATACGCGCGAACTGGCAGACATCGGTCTGAACCGCGACATGATCGACGATGTAGCACACCGTGTTGCTTTCGGTCGCTAAGCCACGACCGTAGCGTCCATGAGGAAGACCCCGACAGAGTATCTGTCGGGGTTTTTCTTTGTCCGGATTTTGGGATTGCCGCGAAAAGATCCGCTTTGCCTGCTTTGTCTTAGTTGGCAAACAGGGCCTTGTGCTCTTCACGCAGGACATTCTTCTGCACCTTGCCCATCGCATTACGCGGCAGTTCATCGACAAAGAACACACGCTTGGGCACCTTGAAGTTGGCAAGCTCCGACTTGATCGCCGCAATCACGCCCTCTTCGCTTAAGCCGCCTTTTTCTTCCGGCACGATCACTGCCACAACCGCCTCTCCAAAATCGGGATGCTGAACGCCGATCACCGCACTTTCAACAACGCCCTCCATCTTGTCGATCAGGGTTTCGATTTCCTTGGGATAAACGTTAAACCCGCCGGAAATGACCAGATCCTTGGCGCGCCCGACAATATGGACATAGCCCTTGGCATCGATCTTGGCGATATCACCGGTGATAAAGAACCCGTCTTTGCGGAATTCCTCGGCGGTTTTTTCGGGCATCTGCCAGTAACCGGCAAAAACGTTCGGCCCGCGCGCTTCAAGCACACCAATCTCATCCGTACCCAGGACATTGCCGTCTTCATCACACACGCGCACTTCGACATCTGGCAATGCCGGGCCAACGGTATGAACGATGCGTTCGCCATCCAGCGGATTGGACGTCGCCATGCCCATTTCCGTCATGCCATAGCGCTCCAAAAGCGCCTTGCCTGTCCGCTCCTTAAAGGCCGTAAAGGTCTCTGGCAGAAGCGGCGCGGATCCGGAAATAAACAGACGCATGTTTGCGGTGACATCGTTGGTGAAATCGTCGCCCGACAACAGACGCACATAAAACGTCGGAACGCCCATCATCACCGTACTGCGCGGCAAAAGCGCCATCACCTGGTCACGATCAAACTTCGGCAGGAAAAACATCTTCGATCCCGACAGCATCACACAATGACAGGCAATGAAAAGCCCGTGGGTATGGAAGATCGGCAAGGCATGAAGCAGGGTATCGTCACCCTTAAAACCCCAAAGCTTTTCAAGCGTTGATGCATTGGACCACAGGTTCATCTGGGTCATCATCGCGCCCTTGGGTTTGCCCGTTGTGCCCGACGTATAAAGAATGGCCGCCAATTCATCGTCTTTGCACGCGACCGGCGCAAAGTCAGAGGGTTGCGATGCCGCCCCATCCATCAGGCTGCCTTCGGCGTTCATGCCCAGTGTCAGAACATGCGCAACGCCCTGCTCGTCCGCGATGGCCTTGACCTCATCTTCACGATGGGGTTGGCAGACGAAAATCACCGGAGATGCGTTACCCATGAAATAGGCAAGCTCGCCCGCCTGATACGCGGTATTCAGCGGCAAATAAACAAGGCCCGCTCGGATGCAGCCAAGATAAAGAAACAGTGCTTCGGGGGATTTATCGACCTGAACGGCAACCCTGTCGCCTTTCTTCGCACCAAGCGACGTCAGAAGACCGGCAATCTGTGCCGATGCTGTGTCCGCATCGCCATAGCTATAGGTTTTGCCATCAGGCGTCTCAATCAGAACTGATGACAGATCGGCCGGAAACCGGTCGCGGATGCGCATGAAAAGGCTGTTGGTCACTGTACTGCTTCCCCGAGAATTCGTTTTGACCGGCAGGTTTCCCCTGCCGGTCTTTTCTGCGGGCAGCATAGTGCAACCAACCATTATAGGTAAACAAGTACCTTTTTACCGCAATGATCGATTTTGTCTGTCAATCAGACTGTGTTGGCCTTGCGACGCTAGTCCAGCGCAACCGACGGGAACTCCCCGTCAATATACGGGAACGCTTCACTAACCGTCACCTGCACCTCGGGGTGGAAGCCGTTGAAATGGGTGGCCAACGCATTGCTATATGCCCCGATGTGACCAAACTCGATCCAGTCGCCTTCACGAATATCGGCAGGCAAAGTCACAGTCGCTGGCAAGACATCCATATTGTCGCAGGTCGGCCCATAGATGGTGAATTCCAGTGTCTCTTCCGGATCGAAATCACCTTCAATGCGCAGCGGACGCACCGGATAACGCAATTGCCCGGTCACGGTTTCCGACAGGCTGCCGTAAACACCGTCATTGATGAATAGCGTATCTTCCTTGCGCAGATGCACCTGCGTAATCAGGGAAATACCGCTCGATACCAGCGCCCTGCCCGGTTCGCACATATAGGTCGTATCGGGCATATCAAGCCAACGGATACAATCCTTGATCTCGTCCATGAACTCTTCAAGGCTGGCACCGCGCTGGTTCATATACTGGCCGGGGAAACCGCCACCAACGTCGATATGCTTGACCTTCACACCGGAAAAATCAACGACCTGACGGATAAGTTCGACCGCGATCCGATACCCGGTCGGTGTCGTGCATTGCGACCCGACATGGAAACACAAGCCTGCGTGATAACCGTATTCATCGACCTTCTTCAAAAGCTCGGCCGCCACCATCGGACGCGCACCAAACTTTGCTGACAGGTTATAGGTCGCACCGGCGGGCGGCGTTGCAAGGCGCACATGGATCACCAGGTTCGTGTCACCCTCGGTTTCCTCACGGATTTTCTCAAGCTCTTCGGCGGTATCAATCACATAATGATCAATTCCGAACACCCGATAGGCATTGCGGATGGCATCGCGGCTTTTGACCGGATGCATGAAATAGGCCTTCATCCCCGGGAATTGCCGCCGCACGATCGAGATTTCCTCAGGCGAAGCCGTGTCAAAATGACGCACCCCGCCTTCGTGAAGATATCGCATGACCTCCGGATGCGGATTGCATTTCACCGCATACAGGACGTCTCCCGGGAACATTTCGACAAAGCGCTGCGCTGTTTCTCGAAGAATATTGGGTCTAAGGCAATACACCGGATAGGAAGGCTTGAGTTCCTTAACAACATCGAACGTCGTATCGAAATGACGTGGCACAATATACTCCATCGTTTACCAATATCAGGCGCCCAGACACGTACCGCCGCCGGGCTGGCCTTTGAGTTAGGGTAACAGCCCTCTTGTCGCCTGTCATGCGACTTGCATATGCACCACACCGATTAGGGTACTAATTGCGCTTGATATTGCATCGCCCTGTCGATAATTTGGTAAACCAATACCAAATAACCAATATCGTGCGCCCCGCGCGGTTTACCGCAGATGCACGCCAACCCACAGGGAGCCTGAAATGCCCATCGATCTGATCCTTGATCCATCCGTTCTGGCCAAGGAGCTGTCCGGTTATCATCTGATCAACGGTAAACTTGTCGCCCCGAAAAACGGCAAGACCTTTGATGTTCTTAATCCTGCCACGGGCAAGGTCATCGGTCAGGCTGCCGACGGTGACGCCGACGATGTCGCGATTGCAGTCGCCGCCGCCAAGGCCGCCCAGAAGGACTGGGCCGAACGCCCGGCGCGTGAACGCGGCAAACTGTTGGCCGAATGCGGTCGTATCCTGATGTCCCATGCAGAGGAATTGGGACGTCTGGTCGCCCTTGAATCGGGCAAGGCCCTTCGCACCGAAAGCCGGGTTGAGGCATCGGTTCTGGCCGATATGTTCGTCTTTTTCGGCGGACTTGCGTCCGAGCTGAAAGGTGAAACGGTTCCGTTCAACCCGAACATGATGACCCTGACCACTCGTGAGGCCGTTGGCGTTGTCGGTGCGATCATTCCGTGGAACGTTCCGATGATGCTGATGGCGATCAAGGTTGCCCCGGCACTGGTTGCCGGCAACGCTGTCGTCGTCAAATCCGCCGAAGACACCCCGCTTGCGGTTCTGCGCGTGTGTCAGATCATGCAGGAAGTTCTCCCGGCTGGCGTCTTTAACATCCTGTCGGGCTTTGGCCCGTCTTGTGGCGGCCCGCTGGTCGAACACAAGGATGTCAAAAAGGTTTCCTTCACCGGATCGGTTGAAACCGGCCGCACGGTGTATCGTGCTGCTGCCGAAAAACTCATTCCGGTTACCCTTGAACTGGGTGGCAAATCCCCGATGATCGTCATGGGTGATGCCGACCTTGATAAGGCGATTGCCGGTGCGATTGGCGGCATGCGCTTCACCCGTCAGGGACAAAGCTGCACGGCGGCGTCACGCATGCTGGTGCATGAAAGCCTGCATGACGAATTCGTCAAACGCCTGATTGATAAGGTCAACACCCTTAAAATGGGTGATCCGCTGGATGAAGAAACCGACATCGGCACGATCATCAACCGCAAACAGTTCGACAAGGTTTGTGGCTATATAGAAGTCGGTGAAAAAGAAGGTGCGACCAAAAACGAACTCAGCGCACTTCCCACTGACAGCGCCCTTTCCGATGGCCTGTTTGTCCGTCCGGTGATCTTCACCAATGTCGATCCGAATGCGCGGATTGCCCGCGAGGAAATCTTTGGCCCTGTTGCCTGCGTGTTCAAGTTCAAAACCTTTGAAGAGGCCCTTGAACTTGCCAATGACAGCGACTTTGGCCTGGCGGCGACCGTCTGGACGACGGACCTTAAAACCGCTCTTGTCGCCACCAAGCGCCTCGAAGCCGGTTTTGTTCAGGTCAATCAGAACCTTGTTGTCCAGCCGAACCTGTCTTATGGCGGCATCAAGCTTTCCGGTCTTGGCAAGGAAGCATCGCTTGAAAGCATGCTCGAACACTTCACCTACAAGAAGACCATTATCCTGAACATGGAATAAACTGTCTGTCGCTTGACACGATTGACTTCAAGAAACCGGGTTGCACGTGACGCAACCCGGTTTTTCTTTTCCGATGCTTGACCTTGCGCGCGCAATCCGCAAAGGTGCCTTTCTCAAACACATCGAAACCCGGAAAGTACATGGCTATGTCTGCAGCTACTGACATCCTCGCATCACACTCTTGCCCGCCTCTTTGTGCCGGTGTGATCGCCATGATTATGGGTATTTCCGACCTGCGAATGTGATCCCTGTCATCTGCGGATGACAGGACCGGTTTAATACCGCTATTCACGCCATAAAATATTACTATAGCCATCGCATCAGATTGCGGATGGCCGCAGGAGTACGGAAATCATGACTGTTTCCTATCACGATATTGTTCGCGCCTCGGGCTTGCTCGAAGGCATTGTTGCGAAAACACCACTGGTAAAATCATTAACGCTTTCAAACATTTGCCAGGCGGATGTTTATCTGAAACTTGAAAATCAGCAATATACCGCGTCGTTCAAGGAACGTGGCGCCTATGTCAAACTGGCAAGCCTGACTCCGGAAGAACGCGAAAAAGGTGTTATCGCCGTATCGGCTGGCAACCACGCACAAGGCGTGGCGTATAACGCCAAACGACTTGGTATTCCCGCCACCATCGTGATGCCCAAAAACACCCCCTACACCAAGGTTCACCACACGCGCTCTCATGGTGCCGAAGTTGTTCTGACCGGCAACGTCTTTGCCGAAAGCCTTGAGGCCGCCGGCCGCATCCAGCAAGAACGCGGTCTGACCTTCGTCCATCCGTTTGATGATCCGCATATCATCGCAGGCCAGGGCACGGTCGGGCTCGAAATCCTTGATGAAAACAAAGACATCGACACGGTTGTCGTGCCAATTGGCGGTGGTGGTCTGGCATCGGGCGTTGTCACCGCAATCAAATCGCGCCGCCCCGACATCGAAGTGATCGGGGTTGAGACCAAGCTTTACCCGTCCATGTATGAAGGCATACACGGCAAGGAATTCACCGGCGGTGGCGTCACCATTGCCGAAGGCATTGCTGTCAAACAGCCCGGCGGCCTGACGCTTGAAATCTGCAAGGAAAAGCTCGATGACGTCGTTCTGGTCGAAGAAAGCTCGATCGAACGCTCCATCCAGATGATGATCGAGATCGAAAAAAGCGTTGTCGAAGGTGCCGGTGCCGCTCCGCTTGCCGCCCTGCTTGATCACCCGGATCGCTTCAAGGGCAAGAAAGTCTGCCTGATCATTAGCGGCGGCAACATTGATACCCGCCTGCTGGCCCAAGTTCTGATGCGTGGCATGGCCCGTGAAGGCCGCCTTGTTCGTGTCCGGATCGAAATTCCGGATGTGCCGGGCGCACTTTCAACGATCAGTGCCTTGATTGGCGAAGAAGACGCCAACATCATTGAAGTCTATCACCAGCGCCACTTCTATGATGTGCCGGCCAAACAGACCGATGTCGACATGGTGCTTGAAGTGCGCGACACCCAGCATGGGCAACAGGTGATCGACCGCCTGATCAAGGAAGGATTCGGTGGTCGACTGCTTGGCAACACGTCGCTTGACTAGGAACCCCTGCATCTAAAAACGACAAAGGGCCGTTGGTATTTCACCACGGCCCTTTTCTTGTGTGAACTACATCACATGGCAAACAACAAAATCAGTCACCCAGCGTGCGATACCGCCCACCATAATACAGCAACGGCGCACCGGTTTCGCCCATCACCAGTTCCTGAACATGACCAACGATGATGCTGTGATCACCGCCTTCATGAAGGGCGTGACGTTCGCAGGTCAGCGCCGCAACACTGCCTTTAAGGCGCGGCATGCCAAGGCTGTCATCTTCATATGCAACCTTGTCCCAACCATCCTGCCCGGGGGCTGAAAACAGCTCGGACACCTGCTTTTGGCTTTGGCTCAGGATATTGATGCAAAATCGTTTGGCATCCCCCGTGAACAGCGCGTGAGTCGCCGCACGGTGATCAACCGAAAACAAAACCAGCGCTGGATCAAGCGACACCGAGGCAAAGCTGTTGATGGTAATGCCCGCTTTTGCACCGTCTTGGGCGCGGGTGGTTACAACGGCAACGCCGGTTGTGAATTGACCAAGGCAATCGCGAAAATCGCGCGCAGAGAAAGACATATTGAAGGAAGCTCTCGTATACCAATATGGATGGGTGACGCGTCCCGAATGGAGCTTGGGGAAAATGGCGTCTATTCACCGCGCTGTCAAACCTAACTCGCAGCTAATTTAAACGCGATGTTAATAAGATTAAAACTTAATAAGAGCATATAGATATCAGAAACACGTTCTGCACTGCCGCAGAAGGCAGATGTTTCGATGAACTCGGGGTTGATCGTTCAGGTATCTGGCTTGGGGTAGCGGAGAAGAAAAAAGAATGTTCTTGATCATTGGTTATATCGTCGTAGTCGGCTCTGTCTTGGGTGGCTATCTGCCGCATGGCGACTTTGGCATTCTTGTGCAACCGCTTGAAGTTCTGATCATTTTCGGGGCTGCGTTTGGTGCCTATTTGACTGCCAACCCGCTTGGCATCGTGAAGAAATCCTTCACCTACACCATTCGCGCCATGAAAGGCCCAAAGAAAAAGGCCGCCTATCTGGAACTTCTAATCTGCCTTTATGCGATTTTCCGCCTTGCGAAATCCAAAGGCGATCTTGCGCTTGAAAGCCACGTTGAAAACCCGGAAAGCTCCAGTCTGTTTTCCAGTTTCCCGATGCTGATGAAAGATCATCATGCGATGGAATTCATGTGTGACTATCTGCGCCTGCTTACCCTTGGCACGACCAACGCCTATGAACTTGAAGCCGTGATGGATCAGGAACTTGAAACCCATCACGAAGAAGAACACGCAGTTGCGTCTGCTGTGCAAACGGCTGGTGACGGCCTTCCGGCACTTGGCATTGTTGCCGCTGTTCTTGGCGTTATCGTCACCATGAGCTCGGTGACAGAACCGCCCGAAATTCTTGGTGGCCTGATTGCGGCGGCCCTTGTCGGTACCTTCCTTGGTATTTTGGGTGCCTATGGCTTTGTCGGCCCGACCGCATCGATCATCAAAAACACAGTGGACGCAGACGGCAAATATTATAGCTGCATCAAAGCCGCCCTGGTTGGTCACATGCAGGGATATGCCCCGCAGGTCTCGGTGGAGTTCGCACGTAAAACCCTCCCGCATAATCTTCGACCCAGCTTCAAAGAGCTTGACGAAGCGCTGCAAGACGCGCCCACGGCTTGATTTTGCGATAAAAGATCTGGTTTAGAGGACAACGCAGCAAATGCCCGATATCGTCATAAAAAAGATCAAAAAAGGTGGGCACGGGCATCATGGTGGTGCCTGGAAAGTTGCCTATGCCGACTTTGTGACGGCGATGATGGCATTCTTCCTGTTGCTGTGGCTGCTTTCCAGCGCGACCGAGGAACAGCTGCAAGGCGTGTCGATGTATTTCACGCCCGAGACCATCTCGCAAAATGAATCGGGTTCTGGTGGTTTGCTGGGCGGTACCAGCCTGGCCGAAGAAGGTGCGCTGCGTTCAGAATTCGGATCACCCTCCATCAGCATGGAAATCCCGCCGGTCGAAACGCCGGAAGAACGCGAAGCCATCCGCGTTGCCCAGATGGAAGAACAGGAATTCAACGAGGCCCAGGAAGAACTCCTTAAGGCAATCGAAGCCAATGAGGAACTTCAGGGCCTTGAAAAGAACATCCGTATCGAAAATACCGATGAAGGGCTTCGCATCCAGATCCTTGACGAAGACGGCACCGCCATGTTCCCGAGTGGCAGTGCCGCCATGGCCGATCATACCCGCCTTCTGCTGCAACAGGTCGCGGGCGTGATTGAAAACATGCCACAGGATGTCTCGATCGAAGGCCATACCGATGCCGTGCCGTTCAACCGGACAGATGGCTATTCCAACTGGGAACTGTCCGCCGATCGTGCGCTGGCAACCCGTCGTGCGCTTGAAGACATGGGGCTTGAAACCGGACGCTTTGCCAAGGTTGCCGGTCTGTCGGATACCGACCCGCTCCTGCCCGAGGCACCGGAAAATGAAAGCAACCGCCGCATCAGCATCACCTTGCTGCGTGGTACTGGCGAACGTTCCGCGCTTGAAGGCACCGGCGAAGCTGGCCAAAACGGACAAACTGCACCGACAGGTGCAGCACCCGCTGGCCCGGCACCATCGCCTGCCCAACAACCGGCACAGGGTGAAAACCAGCGCCGCCCGACCTTCTCGGTTCCGTCACAACGGTGATTTGAAATCTGGCAACAGAAATCGGTGCCCTTTTGACCGTCAGGCCTTTAAACTGTCATAAACAACACCTAATCTCATAGAATAGTTCTCTTTGATGTGACCGGGACTGATCGGATCAAATGACAGTTAATCAGCGGCGCTTGACCCAGCACTATTTTATGACTGCACCGATGCCGTGCCCATACCTGCCCGGCCGGTTCGAACGTAAACTGGTCACGGAATTGCGCGGGCCCGAAGCCAACAACGTCCATGATCTTTTGTCGCGTGCAGGCTTTCGCCGCAGCCACTCCATCGCCTATCTGCCGGCCTGCAGTGATTGCAATGCCTGTGTTCCGGTTCGCGTCCGCTGCGACGGGTTCGAACCCAGCCGGTCCTTCCGCCGCATCAAGAACAGAAACAACGATCTTGTCCGCAAGGTAATGCCACCGTCCGCGACCCAAGAACAATATCAGCTGTTTAGCACCTATCAGGATGCCCGACATGGCAATGGTGACATGGCGCGCATGGATGCCCGTGATTACCGCGCAATGATCGAAGACAGCACTGTGGAAACCTCGATCTTCGAGTATCGCCGGGATGATGACAGCCTGATTGCTGTGGCGCTGGTTGATATTCTGGCCGATGGACTGTCTGCTGTTTACAGCTTCTTTGACCCGGAAGAAGACCGTCGCGGACTGGGTACTTACATCGTGCTTGATCTGATCGACGAAGCCAGAATGCTAACTCTTCCGCACGTCTATCTTGGCTACTGGATCAGCGATTGCCGCAAGATGTCTTATAAGATGCGGTTCCAGCCCCTTGAAGGCTTCCGCGATGGTCAGTGGGTCTCGATGGAAGACGCCGATAGCGACGCGGACTAAGCTGTAAAAGTTCGCGTTCCGCACCAATTGCGCGAACCACTTTCCCCAATTAGACTAAAGTACCATACAACAACTCGATCCTCGGTTGCCTGCCCGTAAAGACGCATATAAGCTTCGTCTCAAAGCTGATCATCCAGCTTTTACAGATAAATCATGAGCTTGCATCTTTGGGAGGTTGTAACCAATGAAACGTCGCCAATTTCTTTCCGGCGCTGCCGTAGCAGGTGCGACTGCTGCTGCCGCGTCAACTTTCGCCAAACCGGCAATTGCCCAGGACGTCCGCGAATGGCGGATGGTCACCACCTGGCCGAAAAACTTTCCGGGCCTTGGCACCGGCGCAAACCTTCTTGCTGAATACATCACCAAGGCATCCGAAGGTCGCCTGAAAGTTACCGTTTTTGGCGCAGGTGAAATTGTTCCGGCATTCGAAGCCATCGACGCTGTTGGCAACGGCACCGTCGAAATGGGCCACGGCGCGCCTTACTACTGGAAAGGCAAAGTCGACGCGACCCAGTATATCGCAGCAATGCCGTTCGGTCTGAACGCACAGGAACAGAATGCGTGGTTCCAGTGGGGGGGCGGTCAGGAACTGGCTGATAAGGTCTATGCGGAACTGAACTGTAAGTTCTTCCCGTCGGGCAACACCGGCACGCAGATGGGCGGCTGGTTCAACAAGGAAATGAACACCATTGACGACTATAAAGGTCTGAAAATGCGTATTCCGGGCCTTGGTGGCGAAGTTGTCAAAGCTGCTGGTGCCAACGTTGTGAACCTTCCGGGTGGCGAAATTCCGCCTGCTCTGCAGTCGGGTGCGATTGACGCAACCGAATGGGTTGGTCCGTACAACGATCTGGCCTTTGGTCTCTATAAGTCGGCCAAATACTACTACTATCCGGGCTGGCACGAGCCGGCGACCGTTCTCGACAACTTCATCAACCTGGATGCATGGAATGCACTCCCGGATGATCTCAAAGCCATTGTCGAGCAGGCAAACCGCGCCGTGAACCAGATGGTTCTGTCCGAATTCACCGCGCGTAACGTTCAAGCACTCGACACCCTGCGTAACAAGCACGGCGTTGATGTTCGTCCGTTCTCTGACGACATTCTGACCGGCCTTGGCAAACTGTCGGGCGAAGTTCTGCGTGACCTGGTTTCGTCGAACCCGCTGTCACAGGAAGTGTTCGAAAGCCTTATCGCCTTCCGTACCCAGTCGATCGCATGGTCGAAATTCTCGGAAGCGGCATTCGCACAGGCACGTGTCCTGCCGTTCAAATACTAAGTTCTCCGCATTCGGAAAACGACAAAGGGCTGGCATTTGCCAGCCCTTTTTATTTGGTGGCTTGCTCCAAACTTATCAGAGCCGGTCACCGATACAAAAAAGGCACCCATAACGGGTGCCTTTTTCTTTGATGATATGTCGCTGTCGTTCTTAGAACAGAACGCTCGGAAGCCAGGTTGCCAACCACGGGAAGGCAGCCACAAGGCACAGACCAAGCATCTGGATAACCACGAACGGTACAATCCCGCGATAGATATCCCACGTCTTGATCGCCGCCGGGGCCACACCGCGCAGATAGAACAGCGCAAAGCCGAATGGCGGTGTCAGGAAGCTGGTCTGAAGGTTGATTGCAATCATCACACCCAGCCAGACCGGATCGACGTCAAGCTTAAGCAAAATCGGGCCGACAATCGGGATCACAACAAACACGATCTCGATGAAGTCAAGGAAGAAGCCCATGACGAACATCAGCAACATCACGACCAGCATCGCACTGAACACACCACCCGGAAGGTTGTGCAGCAGTTCTTCGACCAGATGATCACCACCCAGACCACGGAACACCAGCGAGAACACCGACGCACCCAGAAGGATGACAAACACCATCGCGCTGACCTGAACCGTCTGGCGCACCACATGGCGCAGCACAGGCATATCAAGACGGCGATAGAACGCAGCCAGAATGGTCGCACCGACCGAGCCGAATGCCGCGGATTCCGTCGGCGTTGCAATCCCGGTCAGGATTGAGCCCAGAACCGCCACGATCAGCAATGCCGGTGGCAGCAATGCGCGCAGCACTTCACCCCAAAGGCCTGCCGGGCGTTTGCCTTCGACAAGTGCGGGTGCTGATTCCGGATCAATCAGGGATTTGATGATGATCCAGCCGATATAAAGCCCAACCAGCATAATTCCCGGAATGAAGGCACCGGCAAACAGATCCATCACCGAAATCGGTTCCGGTGCCCAGTTGCCCAGCGCACGCTGTGCTTCGGCATAGGCCCCCTGCAGGATATCACCCAGCAGAACCAGAACGATCGACGGCGGAATGATCTGACCCAGCGTACCCGATGCACAGATCACACCGGTCGACAGTTTCGGGTCATAACCGGCCTTCTGCATCGCCGGCAGGCTGAGCAAGCCCATGGTCACAACCGTCGCACCGACAATACCGGTGGATGCCGCCAGCAACATGCCGACGATCACGACCGAAATACCAAGACCGCCACGCATGGTGCCAAACAGCATGCCCATGGTGGTCAGAAGCTTCTCGGCGATCCGTGCGCGTTCAAGCATCACGCCCATGAACACGAACAACGGGATCGCAACATAAAGCTCGTTGGTCATCACACCGAAATAGCGTGACGGCAAAGAGCCCAGAAGCGGCATATCGAATGTGCCCATGGCGTTGCCAATAAGCGCAAAAGCAAGACCGGTGCCCGCAAGTGAGAAAGCAACCGGAAAACCAAGAAGAAGCACGCCGCAAGCTACGGCGAACATCACCAGGCTAAGAATTTCCCCCGTCATCAGACGCCCTCGTGCTCTTCTTCTTTGATTTCAAATTCTTTGTGACCGGTCAGGACCAGAACACTGCGCGCTGCCAAAGACAGCCCCTGCAGCAGCATCAGGACACCAAAGACCAAAATCACAGACTTATACAGGAACAGTCCCGGAAGCCCGCCGGTTTCATGCGATCCTTCCAGACGGTGCCAGCTCGTGACAACGTAAGGATAGCTGTACATCAGGATCATGATAACCACTGGCGCAAGCAGGAACAGGGAACCAAAAAGGTCTACCCATGCCTTGTAGCGCGCCGATGCCGGACGATAGAAAACGTCAACACGCACATGCCCCCCATGCAGCAGCGTGTAACCCGCGCCGACCATGAACATGATGCCGTAAAGCCACATATAGCTTTCCTGCATCGATACCCAGCCGACCGCAAAGCCATAACGCAACGTTGCCACCAAAAACGTGATCACCACCATGGGGATCACCAGCCAGGCTACTCCGCGTCCGATCCAGTCATTAAGACTGTCGACGGCGCGGACGAAATTTCCCAGAAATCTCACTTTTCACTCCCAAGCCCTTTTTTGAATCTCACAGGAAAATTGCGGGCTTCCTGTTAAACAGGTTGGGAAGTTACAGATTAACCACCGAAAACGCTATATCTTTTGCACCGAATTTCGGCCATTTCTGCCGGGAAATGCAACAAATCACATGCAGTGCATCAATTTTCGTCATTCAGGCAAAGAAAAAGCCGGATGGCTTGGCACCATCCGGCTTTTATCAAGGCGTTTTAACACCCATTATTCAAACTTGTTGGACCGCGGGAAGCCATTTGGCGGCAGGCGCCCTGCCCCCGCCCGTTTGCCAATCCATTCGGCCAGCTCGGTCACAGTCCGGGTACGACCTTCGCTGCCACCCATGGTCCAGCTGAGACCTTCTTCAAGGTTAAACAGGATAAGGTCGGAAAGCCCGCCTTGGCGATATTTCTGCAAGATCACACCGCGGCCACGCGTCATTTCCGGAATTTCCGAAACCGGATAAATCAGCAATTTGCGGTTATCGCCCAGAACGGCAACATGGTCTTGCTCAACCGGCAGGAAGATCTTGGCAACTTCACCAGTTCCAAGGTTAAGCACCTGTTTGCCGTTTTTGGTCTGCGCAACCACTTCTTTCTCGGCCACCAGGAAGCCACGTCCACCGGAACTTGCCACCAGAAGGTTACGGCCTTCCTTGTGCACCACCATCGAAACAATGTCATGTTCCTGCGGCAGATCGATGGAAAGACGGATCGGCTCCCCATGACCACGCCCGCCCGGCAGTTTGTCACACGACATGGTGTAACAACGCCCGGCCGTCGACAGGATCAGAAGCTTGTCAGTGGTAAATGCCTTCAGCGCAAAGCGATGCTCGTCACCATCCTTGAACTTCAGGTCGCTGATATCAGCAACATGGCCCTTAAGCGCACGCACCCAACCCATTTTCGAACAGATCACCGTAATCGGTTCACGTTCGATCAATGCTTCCAGCGGAACTTCGATTTCTTCCGGTGCATCACCAATCTCGGTGCGGCGTTTGCCAATGGCAGTCTTCTTGCCAAAGTTTTCACGCATCACCTCGATCTCGTCGCGGATTTTCTCCCAACGCAGGCTCTCGCTGGCCAGCAGCGCTTCAAGACCCTGCTTTTCCTCGGTCAGTTTGGCATGCTCGTTCTTGATTTCCATCTCTTCGAGCTTGCGCAAAGACCGCAGACGCATGTTAAGGATCGCATCGGCCTGCACTTCGGTCAGGTCAAACGCCTTCATCAACGCGTTTTTCGGCTCATCCTCATAACGGATGATCCGGATCACTTCATCAAGGTTCAGATAGGCAACAAGATAGCCTTCCAACACCTCAAGACGGTGATTGATCTTGGCCAAGCGATGGTTGGAACGACGGATCAGAACGTCCTGACGATGCGCCAGGAATGCGCGCAGAACTTCGCGCAGGTTCATCACACGTGGCGTATTGTCACCATCCAGAACGTTCATGTTCAAGCCAAACCGGATTTCCAGTTCGGTATTCTTGAACAGCATCTCCATCAGGTGTTCCGGTTCAACCGCGCGGGTGCGCGGCTCCAGAACCAGACGAATGATATCAGTCGACTCATCACGCACATCGTTCAAAAGCGGCAATTTCTTTGCCACCATCAGATCGGCGATACGTTCAACCAGCTTGGCTTTCTGAACCTGATAGGGAATTTCGGTAATCACGACCTGGTAAAGACCGTGGCTAAGCTTTTCGACTTCCCATTTCGCACGCAGGCGGAATGATCCACGCCCGGTCGCATAGGCTTCCAGAATGTTTTCACGCGGCTCGACCAGAACACCACCGGTCGGGAAATCCGGACCCGGCACACAACGCACAAGCTGCGCAATCGAAGTTTCCGGATCATCAATCAGTTTGATCAGGGCCGTGCACAGTTCACCGGCATTGTGCGGCGGAATGTTGGTCGCCATACCCACAGCAATGCCCGAGGCCCCGTTGGCCAAAAGGTTCGGGAAAGCAGCCGGCATCACAACCGGTTCTTTTTCCTCGCCGTCATAGGTCGGGCGAAAATCAACAGCATCTTCGTCAAGGCCATCCATCAACGCCGCGGCAACCGCTGTCATGCGGGCCTCGGTGTAACGCATTGCCGCAGCATTATCGCCGTCAATGTTGCCGAAGTTGCCCTGACCATCAACAAGCGGATAACGAACCGCAAAATCCTGTGCCAGACGTACCAGCGCGTCATAGACCGACTGATCACCATGCGGGTGATATTTACCGATCACGTCACCGACAACACGCGCACATTTCTTGAACCCCTGTTCCGGGTTCAGTTTAAGCTGACGCATGGCGTAAAGAAGACGACGATGCACTGGCTTAAGGCCATCACGCACATCAGGCAGGGAACGCGACATGATTGTCGACATCGCATAGGCGAGATATCGTTCGCTCAGCGCGTCTGCAAGCCGGGTTTCCCGGATTTGTCCGGCACTGGCCGGATCGGAAGTCTTGGTGCTCATGAACGATTTTTCTTGTTGCTTGTCAAAATGGACATGTGCAAGTGCGTTCGGAACCGAACACCTTACGTTATTGGCAACATACTACGCCGGGCATGGTCTTGGTCAACATATGGCGCGCAAATTGCCTAATTTATTTTTCTGCTCCGATATCCGTGCGCCAGACATGGCTGACAAGACGGTCGCGCGCAGCAACAGGTTTGATACCTTTTGCCTCGAAAATATCGCGGTGAATGAAGAAACCGGTCAGTTTCAGACCATCGCGCAACTGTTCCAATAAAGACATTTCCTTGCGCGATTGAGACGCCCGCCCAGAAGCAAGAAAGGCTGGCAATGGCAACATGCGGTCGCGATACGCCTGCCCTGATGCCTCACCAACGGCGCGGCCGCTTTTGGGGGATACAAAGGCAAGGTTTTCAGTCTCGTTGGTCGCGGCACATCGATCCAGTGCCAAGCCGTAACCGAGCTCTTCCAGTAACCCGACTTCCCAACGGATATAGGCAGGCAACCATTGCTCGGACTTGAGTGCCGAAATCAACGCGACGGTCCCGCGATAAAGATCCGGATGGGCTTCGCGTTCCGGAAGCGTCGCGTCCAACATCGCACAGGCCGAACTCATCGCCATCAAGGGGCCAGCATGCAACAAAAGATCTGCGGCATGCGCGCCGGTCAATTCACAGCGAAATTGCCCAAGATGCTCGGCCAACCGCGCAGACCACCCCACCCTGATTTCATTGCCGGGTTCAAGGGTGCCACGCATGGATTTGCTGGTCGCGCCGCGCACCAGACCGGCATGGCGGCCATAATCACGGGTCAGGACAGAAAGACGGACTGAATTTTCACCCAGCTTGCGTGTCGAAAGAACGATACCGTCATCCCGCCAATCCATCCGCGTACCTTAGAAAAAGCCACTAGGTACAATGAGGCGGGTGACAAGGAAGAAGAACCCGAGCAGGCAGGACGCAAGACTAAACAACGCCAAACCGAACACAACCTTGCGCAGTATCGGGCGGTTCGGGATTTCTTCGATGGCATCAGACAGCGGATCAGATGAGTCATTACGCATTAGGTCGGGCCTCCACCCGTCATGCGCCAGAAAAGGCCCAGCACAAAGACGGCGATCGCAATCAGAAGTGCAATCAGGTTAAGCGGTTTGTGCAGGAACGATTTTTCACGTTGCACAGACGCACTGGAATTGCGGTTGCGGAACGGACGTCTGGCGACGCGCGCAACAATCATTGCGGCGGCAGCGCCAACAATGATCATGACAATTCCCCAGACGGATCCGATTTCCATTACTTACCCGGCTATTTGTGGTCACTCGGCATGGGACCAGGCAACGCGATCAGGCGTTGTGATCAAGACCCCACATGGCAAAGCGGTTGGGATCATCACCCCAGTTTTCACGCACCTTCACAAACAGGAACAAATGTACCCGGCGTTCGAAAATGGCTTCAAGTTCCTTGCGGGCATCACTGCCAAGCGCCTTGATACGTTTACCACCCTTGCCAAGGATGATCGCCTTCTGGCCTTCACGCTCGACAAAAATGGTCTGTTCAAGCTTGACCGATCCATCCTTGCGCTCTTCCCAAAGCTCGGTCTCGACCGTTGCCGAATAAGGAAGTTCCTGCTGAAGCTGGTAATAAAGCTTTTCACGAGTAATTTCAGCCGCAAGCAGTCGCAGCGGCATATCCGAAACATCGTCTTCCGGGAACATCCAAGGGCCATCGGGCATCTTGGCGGCAAGGAAATTCACCAGATCCTGCGTACCCGCACCCTTTTTGGCCGAAATCATGAAGACGTCGGTAAAGACTTCGTGGGCAAACAGGTCCTGCGACAGACGCAGAAGCTTTTCCTTGTCCGATACCTTGTCGACCTTGTTCAACGCCAGGATCGCCTTGCGGTTCTGTTCCTTAAGCGTCTTGATGATGGCCAGGTCTTCGTCCGTGATGCCGCTTCCGGCATCAATCACCAGAACAACAAGGTCAGCGTCATCTGCCCCATTCCAGGCGGCCTTGACCATCGCACGGTCAAGACGGCGTTTGGGTGCAAAGATGCCCGGCGTATCAATGAAAACAATCTGCGCGTCTTCGGTCATGACGATACCGCGCACGCGCGTTCGTGTCGTCTGGACCTTCGGCGAGACGATGGACACTTTCGTACCAACCAACTGGTTCAAAAGTGTCGATTTGCCAGCATTCGGCGCACCAACGAGGGCCACAAAGCCACAACGTTGCTGATAAGGTAATCTGTCTTCGGCCACCGGTGTGGGAACCTCATTCATCACTAAGTTTATCCAACATCAATTTTGCGGCGAGTTGTTCCGCTTCGCGTTTCGATTTGCCTTCGGCACTGACACTGTCACCGTCGCCGGTCGTCAGTTCGATGGTAAATAACGGCGCGTGGGCCGGGCCTTCACGCCCGACCATCTCGTATTTCGGTAACGGCTTGCCCCGCCCTTGCAGCCATTCCTGCAATTGCGTTTTGGCATCCTGCGGCGGCTTGTTGGCTTCATCCAAAAGCGGCGTCCAAAGCTTTTCAATGAAACGCCGTGCCGGTTCAAGACCACCATCAAGATAGAGTGCGGCAATCACCGCCTCCATGCAATCAGATAAAATCGCCGGATTAGTATCCGCCCCTGCTGCGCGTTCACCCTTGGCCATCTGGATGTGTTCACCCAGTTTGATCTGTTCTGCCACGCGCGCCAAAGTCTCGCGGCGCACCAGTGCAACAAACCGTTTGGCCATGGCACCTTCGCGCTCGCGCCCGAACCGGGTATAAAGCATCTCCGCCACGACAAGACCCAGCACACGGTCGCCAAGGAACTCAAGGCGCTCGTTGCCGCCGCTTAGCATATCCTTGCCCTTGGCGGCACTACGATGGGTCAGTGCCACACGTAAAAGATCTGGATCGGAAAAACCGTGATCAATCTCGGCGATCACCGGCAGGCCGTCGCTCATCAGTTAACCCCCTGGAACAGGCGATCAAAGCGGATGCTGCCAAGGTCATACACCGGCTGAGAGCTGTCCTTGGAATAGAACAGGAATTCAGCACGCCCGACCAGGTTTTCAATCGGAACGAACCGGAAGCGCGACGGGAAGGCACGGCTGTCTGCCGAATTGTCGCGGTTATCACCCATCATGAAGAAATGACCTTCCGGTACGGTGAAAGCTTCGGTGTTGTCGCTGGGTCCTTGATCGCCAAACATCTCAAGAATGCGATGCACACGGCCATTTGGCAGGGTTTCGATATATTGCGGAACTGCGGCCGATCGCCCGCCACCATCGGTCAGAATGTAATCCTCGATACGCTCGCGCTCGATCATCTTGTTGTTGATGTAAAGGCGGCCTTCCTTGACCTGAACCGTATCGCCCGGCAGGCCAATCACACGCTTGATATAATCCTGCGAGGTATCAGACGGCAGTTTGAAGACAACCACATCGCCACGTTCCGGCTCGCTTTCAAACACACGGCCCGGAATGATCGGCAGGCTGAACGGCATGCTGTGCTTCGAATACCCATAAGAGAATTTCGACACAAACAGGTAATCACCAACCAGCAAGGTCGGGATCATCGAGCCAGACGGAATATTGAACGGTTCGAAAGCAAAGGTCCGAACCATAAGTGCAATGACAATGGCCCAGAAAACGGTCTTCAAGGTGTCGAGCAAACCACCCGTTTTCTTCTTATGCACAAGCTTTTCCATTCCGTGTTCAACCAATCAATTTTTGTCAATCTGCCGAAATCACAACGACCGCATTGGCCATCGGATATTCGTCCGTCAGGGTCACATACACAGAGGCAGTTTTCCCATCCGGGGTCAATTCTTCAAGTCGTGCTTGCGCACCTTCAATCAAAACCATATCGGGCTTGCCGCTGGGCTGATGTACCACACCCATGGTGTTATGATAAACACCGCGACGAAAACCGGTCCCAAGCGCCTTTGAACAGGCTTCCTTGGCGGCAAACGCCATGGCCAGCGACGAGGCAGTCCGGTGCGGCTTGCGTTTGGCACGCGCAATCTCGATATCGGTAAAGACACGCTTCATGAAACGCTCACCATGGCGTTGAAGAGTAGCCTCTATCCGACGGATATCGCATAAATCTGTGCCAATCCCAATGATCATTTACGCATAACCTGCCTGCGTGCGTGCTTCATCCATCAAACGGCGCATTTCGGCAATCGCCGCTTCAAGCCCGACAAACACCGCCTCACCAATCAGGAAATGCCCGATATTAAGCTCGGCAATCTCCGGCATGGCGGCAATCGGCTTGACGGTTTCAAAATTCAAGCCGTGACCGGCATGAATTTCAAGTCCGATCCCTGCCCCATATTGCACAGCATGGCGGATACGGTCCAGTTCGCGGGCACGTTCTTCGTCGGCCTTCGCATCGCAATAGGCCCCGGTATGGATTTCCACCACCGGCGCGCCAAGGCTTTTGGCCGCGTCAAGCTGTGCTTCGGATGCCTCGATAAACAATGAAACGCGAATGCCGGCATCACCAAGGTCCGAGACAAACCGTTTAAGATGATTATGCCCACCGGCTACATCCAGCCCGCCTTCGGTGGTGCGTTCTTCGCGTTTTTCCGGCACAAGGCAAACCGCATGCGGCTTGGTCTGAATTGCGATGGCCAGCATTTCATCGGTTGCCGCCATCTCGAAATTCAGCGGCAAATCAACTTCTTCGCGCAGGCGCTGCATATCCGCATCGCGGATATGGCGACGGTCTTCGCGCAAATGCGCGGTGATACCATCCGCACCAGCCGCCTTTGCAAGCTCTGCTGCCCGCACCGGGTCGGGCAAATCGCCGCCGCGGGCGTTTCGAATGGTCGCAACATGGTCAATATTGACCCCGAGGCGCAGCTTCGCATTCATGATGTTTCATCCTGCTTTTTGGTGGCGTGCTTTGCGGCGGTTCCGATCTTTTCCTTGGCACTTTCAAGCATCGGGCCAAGGCCATGGCGTTCGGTCTTTTTCATCCGACGCAAGATGCGGTTATGGCGATAAATCACGACCGCACGGCGGATCGGGAAATAAAACAGTATCCAGATAACAATCGTTGTTGGAATACAGCCAACCACCATCGGCCAGATGATATCAACAATGCTGGCCCAGAGTTGCCCCAGTGCCTGCTGATCACTGACATCCCAGTTGCCGAAAATAAGCCCGCCGCCAACATAGTTCAGGCCCAGGACAACAAATTCCCACAGCACCGCCATATCGAAATGCACTGTCGAACTTGCCGAATGCGCGCCAAGGATCCAGTTGCCGCAGGTATAAAGCCACAACCAGATAAACGGAAACGTCCAGGGATTGCCAACCACTGTGCCCAACAGGGATGCCACCACGTTACTGCGCGTTAAAAGGCTCAGCAGTGTCGATATAACAAAGTGGAACCCGATAAACGGCGTGAAAGACACCGCCGCCCCGATCGCAAAACCCGATGCGATGCTATAGGGCGATCCGGGCAGACGGGCGACGCGATGGGCAAAATACTGTGACGAACGACGCCATCCGCCGCGCGGCCATACCACGTTGCGTACACGCTGAAAGGATGAAGGTTTGCTGCGGCGCCGAAACATGCGGGGTCAGTTCTGGATCTAATCACGTAATGCTGTAAAATCTTGAAGCATATGCGTAAGTGCTGACTGCGCGATTGGCAAGGCTTTTGCGCCAAATTCGCCTAAAAGGTGAAGGCGTTTACAGTTCGCCGTCACCCGCGCGCGCGTTCAACGGCATTGACCACCGGTGTGGCACGCAATGCGGCAATGATATTGGTCAGGTGTTTGACATCGACCACATCGATATCAATCAGCATTTCAAAGAAGTCTGTCGTGCGATTGGTAAAGCGCAGATTGGTGATGTTGCCATGGTTCTTGGCAATCACGCTGGTGATTGAACTGAGCGCCCCCTGCTCATGCCCGACGGTCAATCCAAGGCGACCGATGAAGTGTTCCGGTTCGCCCTCGTTATCCCACCCGACATCAAGCCAACGTTCCGGCTGCTCGGTAAAGGTTTCAAGCGTATCGCAGTCAATCGTATGGATCGTCACACCCTTGCCGGTTGTAACAATCCCGACAATTCGATCCCCCGGCAACGGGTGGCAGCACCCTGCATAATGCACGGCCATACCGGGAATAAGGCCCTTGATCGGGATGGCGTGATCATGTTTGCGGGCGCGCACCTTATCAAGTGGCACAACCTTGCGCGCCGTTTCCTTGTCCTTGGTGCCCGGAAACACGGCATGAACCACTTCACGCCCGGTATGATGCCCGGCCCCGACAAGGGTCAAAAGCGCATCAACCGACGGCTGCTTGAAGATTTTAAGAACCCCTTCCAGCGCCTTGTCGGAATAGTCATAGCCTTCCTGACGGAACGCCTTTTGTAAGATCGCCTTGCCAAGGTCCTTGTACTGGTCTTCCTGCTGCTGGCGGATAAAGCGGCGAATTCGTGCACGGGCCTTGCCGGTAACAACAAACCGTTCCCAAGTCGGATTCGGCGTCTGCGCCTTGGAAGTGACAATCTCGACCTGATCACCGTTATTGAGCACCGTACGCAACGGCACCATCGCCCCATTGACCTTGGCCCCGACGCAAGTATCACCGATGTGGGTATGGATCATATAGGCAAAATCGACCGGGGTCGCGCGCGCCGGAAGGGCGATCACATCCCCCTTCGGGCTAAAGCAGAACACCTGATCCTGGAACATCGCAAGCTTGGTATGTTCAAGGAATTCTTCCGGTTCGGACGCATGTTCCAGAATATCAAGAAGGTCACGCAGCCAACGATACTGCACCCCTTCCTTCTGCTGTCCGGTCGGTGCTTCCTGTTTATAGGCCCAGTGCGCGGCCACACCGTTTTCGTTGACCTCGTGCATCTGGCGGGTGCGGATCTGAACCTCGATCCGGTGATTTTCCGGGCCGAGCACCGTGGTATGGATCGAACGATATCCGTTGGGTTTGGGCGTCGAGATATAATCCTTGAACCGGCCCGGAACCACTTTGTAATTGGCGTGCAGATAGCCCAGCACTTCGTAGCAATTTGGCATGTCATCGACGAGCACGCGAAACGCCATGATGTCAGACAGCTCACCAAAGGTGATGTTCTTGCGCTGCATCTTCTGCCAGATCGAATAGGGCCGCTTTTCGCGCCCGTAAATGTCGACCTTAAGCCCCTGACGCGAAATAACTTCGGTCAGTTCGGAAACAATCCGGCTGACGACGTTGTCATCCTTCTCGCGCAGGAATTCCAGACGGGCAAGGATCGAATCACGTGCTTCGGGATTGATATGCTGGAAGGCCAGATCTTCAAGCTCTTCCTTGATGTCATGCATACCGATGCGCTCGGCAAGCGGGGCATAAATCTCAAGCGTTTCAGCAGCGATCCGCACGCGCTTTTCCGGCTTGGAGATATAATGCAACGTCCGCATGTTGTGCAGTCGGTCGGCAAGCTTGACCAGCAACACGCGAATGTCCTCGGACATCGCCAAAAGCAACTTGCGGAAGTTTTCCGCCTGCTTGGAATCTGCTGATTTAAGCTCGATCTGGGTCAGCTTGGTCACACCATCGACCAGCTTCATGATGTTGGTCCCGAAAAGCTTGGTGATCTCTTCGGGCGTCGCATCGGTATCTTCGATGGTGTCGTGCAGAAGGGCCGTGATGATCGTGTCGCAATCAAGCTTGTAATTGGTCAGAATGCCTGCGACTTCAATCGGATGGGAAAAATACGGGTCACCGGATGCGCGCTTTTGCGAACCGTGCTTCTGGGTCGCATAGACATAGGCCCGGTTCAGCGTGGTTTCGCACGCATCGGGGTCGTATGCCTTAACCCGTTCAACAAGTTCGTATTGCCGCATCATTCAGGGGCGTCTCCGCAGTTTCTCAAGGGGATATAATCCATCCCCTTTCATAAGATAGTACGATCTGGACAAAAAAAAGCCACGGAAGATAAACACCGTGGCTCTTCTTTTGGAAAGGTTCAGATCAAAACCAGTCTGACCTTATTCTTCTTCCGACGGAGCAACAACGCCAGCGGAAGCTTCTTCAACAGCTTCAGCAACCAGTTTCGGACCGAAATCGTCTTCGGTTTCTTCCGGCTCATCGGCTTCAACATGCCGCTGCAGACCCTGCACCATGCCATTTCGCAGATCGTCAAAATCAACCGTTACTTCGGCGATTTCACGCAGCGCAACAACCGGGTTCTTGTCGTTGTCACGATCAATGGTCAGTTCTGCACCGGCCGAGATGTTGCGTGCACGCTGAGCTGCAAGCATTACAAGCTCAAAGCGGTTCGGAATCTTGTCAACGCAATCTTCGACGGTAACGCGCGCCATAAATGTCTCCAGAAATACTTTTGGGGTGTCCAGACCGAGCTTTATAGCGTCGGATCACGTGTGTTGCAACAGCGAAACCACTCTTTCGATCAGGTTTTCGCATGCTTTATCAGCCATTCGTTTGTTTGCGAATCTGCTGATCAGCCGGCAGATCGGAAATCAGATCATCAACGGTGCGGCTCAAAACCGGGTGAACCCAGTCGGCAACCACATCCCGCAAGGGCAGCAAAACAAACGCCCGCTCTGCCATGCGCGGGTGCGGCACCTGAATGCCGCCCTCTTCACGCACCAGTTCCCGGCCATAAGCAATCAGGTCAAGGTCAATGACACGCGCGGCATTGCGTTCCCGCCGGACACGCCCGAATTCGGCCTCAACTTCGTGCAAACGTTCAAGCAGATCGTGCGCAGACAGTTCCGTCGAAATGCGTGCAACACCGTTCACGTACCAGGGCTGATCGGAAATCGGCACCGGTGCGGTTTCATAAAATGACGACACCTGATTGATCGAAATGTCGCCATTTTCGGCCAATCGACGCAGTGCGGCTTTCAATGTTTGTGCAGGCGCACCATATTCTTCAGTAGGCAAATTTGCACCGAAAGCAATCAGGATAGCGTCATCCGCGATCATGCTGGTGTCTGACGGTGAAGAATTGCGCACAAAGAAGACCTTCGGTTCGGTGATTGGGCGTATGACAAGGTTCGGAAAGAAGGGATATCTAAGGGAGCCACCCTGCTCTGTCCACGATATTTTCGCCTTTCTTTGTCCCGGCGCCCACGGTAAACATGAAAGGTCTGTATTTGAAAGTTCCGTATTTTAGGAACTGCATAATTAAATTTGATGTTTGAGGAATTTAACGATGATTTTTTACCCGCAAGAACGCATCGGGTTATTTATCGACGGCTCCAATCTTTATGCCGCTGCCCGTGCCCTTGGTTTTGACATTGATTACAAACGTCTTTTGGATCTTTTCGCCCAGAAAGGTCAGTTGATCCGGGCCTTCTACTACACCGCCCTGATTGAAGATCAGGAATATTCCCCGATCCGCCCGCTTGTCGATTGGCTGGACTATAACGGCTACACCATGGTCACCAAACCGACCAAGGAATTCACCGACGCCGCCGGTCGCCGCAAGATCAAGGGCAACATGGATATCGAGTTGGCAATTGACGTCATGGAAATGGCGCAACACCTTGATCATGTTGTTATTTTCTCGGGCGATGGTGATTTCCGCCGCCTTGTCGACGCCGTGCAGCGCAAAGGTGTGCGCGTCACTGTTGTTTCGACCGTCAAATCAAACCCGCCGATGGTTGCCGACGAATTGCGCCGTCAGGCCGATAACTTTATCGAACTGACCGCCCTTGAAGGCACGATTGCGCGCAAGGTTCAGCAACGCCGCGACGACGATCACCCCGATATCGACGATCATCCGGAACATCCCGATCTCGAAGAATTCGATTACGATTGATCGCGACACCGCGTCGCCCGTCACCCTGCCCTGATCACCACCGGTTACAGCCCGCACTGTAACCGGCAAAACGTCAGACTTGCCATGACCACCTATCAGCAACCCGATATCGATTGTCAGCTTTGCCCGCGCCTTGTGGAATTCCGCCGCAAGAATCAGGAAAAATTTCCCGAATTCTACAACGGGCCGGTGCGTCCGTTCGGGCCGCTTGATGCGCGCCTTCTGATTGTCGGCCTTGCCCCCGGACTTAAGGGGGCCAATGCCACCGGCCGCCCCTTCACCGGCGACTATGCTGGTGATCTGTTGTATGACACGCTTAAAAAGTTCGGCTTTGCCAAGGGCACCTATGACAAACGCCCGGATGACGGTCTTGAACTGCTTGATTGCCGCATCACCAACGCGGTGAAATGCGTGCCCCCGGAAAACAAGCCGACCGGGCCAGAGGCCAATACCTGCCGCCCGTTCCTGATCAGCGAATTTGATGCCATGAAGAACCTGTCGGCCATTCTTTGCCTTGGACAGGTGGCCCATCAGGCGATGCTGCGCACCTTCGGGCTCAAGCTTTCATCGCTGAAATTTGGCCATGGCGCATCGCATAAAATGGAAAATGGCATCACACTGTTTGATAGCTATCACTGTTCGCGCTACAACACCCAGACCTATCGCCTGACGCCAGAGATGTTTGAAAACGTCTTTGCCGGAATTCGCGCACATCTGGACGGTTAATTTGCCCGATACATTGCCCATGCCCGACCTTCTCGACCGACCTGCACAACGTCAGCCGATTGACGTTCTGCAAGAAGTGTTTGGCTATGACAGCTTTCGTGGCCAACAGGCTGAAATCATTGATCATGTTATCGCTGGAAATGATGCACTGGTCCTGATGCCGACCGGTGGCGGCAAGTCGCTCTGCTATCAGGTACCGGCCCTGTGCCGTCCGGGAACGGCTGTTGTCGTGTCCCCGCTGATCGCGTTGATGAAGGATCAGGTCGATGCGCTTAATCAGCTGGGCGTCAAGGCCGCCTTTATCAATTCGACCCTTGCCCCCGATGCCGCGCGCGAGATTGAAACGCGTGCCGTCGATGGTGATATCGATCTTCTCTATGTGGCGCCGGAACGTTTTGCCTCTGACCGGTTCTTGAACCTGCTCGACCGGATCAGCATTTCACTGTTTGCAATTGATGAAGCCCACTGTGTGTCGCAATGGGGCCATGATTTCCGCCCGGAATATCGCCGTCTTGATTTGCTGCCAACACGCTTTGCCCATGTGCCGCGCATTGCGCTGACGGCAACGGCCGATACGCCCACCCGTAAAGACATTGCCGAAAACCTGCATCTGACCGATGCACAGTGCTTTATCACCGGCTTTGACCGCCCGAACATCACCTATCGCATTGAAACCAAGGGCAATGCCAAGCAACGCCTGCTGTCGTTCCTTAATCGCGAACATGCCGAAGATGCCGGGATCGTCTATTGCCTGTCACGGCGCAAAACCGAAGACGTCGCGCAATGGCTTTCGGAAAATGGTCGACCGGCCCTGCCGTATCACGCGGGTCTGGCACAGGAAACACGCCAACTGCATCAGGACCGCTTCCTGCGTGAAGACGGGCTGATCATCTGTGCCACTGTGGCCTTTGGCATGGGGATCGACAAACCCAATGTCCGCTTTGTCGCCCATCTCAACCTGCCCAAAAGCATGGAAGCCTATTATCAGGAAACCGGGCGTGCCGGGCGTGACGGGCTGCCGGCCAATGCGTGGATGAATTACGATCTGTCCGATATCGTTTCGATCCGAAGCATGGTGGCGGGTTCCGACGCGCCCGAAGCCCAGAAACGCATTGAGTCGCGCAAACTCGATGCGCTGGTTGGACTTGCGGAAACCACCCGTTGCCGCCGTCAGGTGATCCTGTCCTATTTTGGCGAAGATCGCCACGAACCCTGCGGCAACTGCGACACCTGCCTTGAACCGGTTGATACCTGGGACGCAACCCAGGCCTCGCGCAAGGCGCTGTCGGCGGTGTATCGCACCGGCCAACGCTTTGGCCCGGCGCATGTGATCGAAGTCCTGATGGGCCGCAAGACCGAAAAAATCCGCCAAAACGGCCATGACAAGCTTTCGGTCTATGCCATTGGCAAGGACATCGCGCAGCCACAATGGCGCTCGGTCTTCCGACAGCTTCTTGCCATGGGATATCTCGAAGTCGATGTCGAAGGACATGGCGGTGTTTATCTGACAGAGGAGTCCCGACCGGTTCTGCGCGGCGAAAAAGTCGTCGAAATGCGCAAAGACCCCGGCGAAAGCAAACGCGCCATGACCAAGCGTCTGCGCGATTTCGATACCGAATTCGAAAACGAGGAAGACCGCGATCTTTGGGAACGTTTGCGCACGCTCCGCCGCGAACTGGCAACCAGCCAGAATGTGCCGCCCTATGTGATCTTCAGCGACCGGACACTTTGGGAAATGGTGCGTTTCAAGCCCCGCACCCTTGAAGATATGGCATCCATCAACGGTGTCGGCGTCAAAAAGCTTGATCAGTACGGATTGGCATTTCTTGATGTCATGGACGGACGGCGGTAACCCGCCGTCCCGTCATCAAATCGTCTTTTGGCAATTTGGCCTTAAAGGCTTGCGCGAATGGCGCTGACAATTTCCTCGTCTTCCGGCTTGGTCCGGCTGTCAAAGCTTTGAATAAGCTTGCCATCGCGGCCAATCAGATATTTGTGGAAATTCCATTGCGGGGCGTTTTCCGCCCCCAATTCCTGCTCAGCCCACTTATAGAACGGGTGCGCATCCGGACCTTTGACCGTGGTCTTTGATGTCAGCGGGAAGTCGACATCAAAATTGACCTCACAGAAATCAAGGATATCGGCATCCTCGCTATATTCCTGCCCGCCAAAATCGGCCGACGGGACGCCAAGGACAACAAGCCCCTCGTCACGGTAATCTTCCCACAGTTTCTGCAGGCCGGTATATTGTGGCGTAAACCCACACATCGAGGCGGTATTTACCAGCAAAACGACTTTGTCGTTATACTCTGAAAGATGGATTTCACCGGCATCAATCGCCGGGAAAGAAAAGTCGTATGCAGATGGCGCATCATCCGATGCCATTGTCTCCCTCCAGGACAAACTCACGACAACAATAGTAAAGACAAAGAATACAACGAATTGCCGCCTATTCATAGCGCTCCTCCGTCCATGGGTCGGCATTGTTGTGATATCCGCGTTCTTCCCAGAAGCCCGGCTTGTCATCGCGGGCAAAGGTGATCTTTTTTACCCATTTGGCACTTTTCCAGAAATAAAGCTTCGGGATCACAACACGCAGCGGCCCGCCATGTTCTTCACTCAGCGGCTCGCCCTCCCAATGATGGGCCAACAGCACGTCATCATCCAGAAACTGTTCGATCCGAACATTGGTCGTATAGCCGTCATGGGCGGTAAACAGGACGTGACGCGCAGCAGGTAATGGATCAACAAGCTCTGCCAGGGTTTTGGCCAACACGCCCTGCCAATGATTTTCGTATCGCGACCAACTGGTCACACAGTGAATGTCGTTTTTGGCTGTGACATGCGGCAAATCAAGCAGATCGGAAAAGCTCAGTGTCATCGGCTTTCTGACCTGGCCGTTAATTTCAAGCTGATAGTCATCCGCTGACACATGCGGCGTGATGCCAAGATCCAGAACCGGCCAATCCGTGACAAGACGCTGGCCCGGCGGCAAACGGTTCGCACGTTCGGTGTCCGGTGCACCGGTCATCAAGCGCCCGTCTTCGGCCCACTTGCGCTTGGCCGCGATCAGTTTGTCTTTGATCTTGCCTGAAAAGCTCTCGGTCACTGGATATTCCTTGGTTGATGATCGACATACGAAAAATGGCGCCAACATGTTCACCATGTCAGCGCCATTTAATCTCTTTTCACACGGCTACGGCAAGTCACATGCCCGCGACCGATCTTTCAATCAGCCAAAGTCGCGCATCAAACGCGCCTTGTCGCGCTGCCAGTCACGTTCTTTGACCGCTTCACGCTTGTCAGCCTTTTTCTTGCCCTCGGCGATGGCCAGTTCAAGTTTCGCTATACCGCGCTCATTGAAATACAGCTTGACCGGAACAAGGGTGAAACCCTTCTTGTTCAGGGCATCATGCATCTTGGTGATTTCACGCTTATGCAAAAGCAGCTTACGCGGTCGGCGCTCTTCGTGGCCAAACGGCATTTTGCTTTGATATTCAGGGATATAAGCGTTGATCAGCCACACTTCACCGTTCTTCGCTTCGGCATAGGATTCCTGAATATTCCCTTTGCCATCGCGAAGTGATTTGACTTCGGTACCGCGCAGGGCGATGCCAGCTTCAAACGTTTCCGTCAGGAAAAAGTCAAAGCGGGCCCGCCGGTTCTGCGCGACAATCTTGTTGTTACTTGTTTCTTTCTTGGGTGCCATAAGACGCTTGTTATCGCTTACTGGCCGAGAATACCAGCATTCTTAAGTGCGGCTTCGACCTTGCGTTTGGATTCTTCGGCAATCTCGACCATAGGCAAACGCATATGGCTGCCACACAGGCCAAGAAGCTCTGCTGCGTATTTCACCGGTCCGGGGCTGGACTCACAGAACATCGCCTTGTGAACCGGCATCAGTCGATAGTTCAACTCCTGAACTTTCGAAATGTTCCCCGCAGCCCAGGCCGTATGCAGATCCGCACACAGTTTCGGCGCGATGTTCGATGTGACGGAAATGCAGCCATGACCACCCTGTGCGAGGAACGGCACAATGGTGCCGTCTTCCCCCGACAACTGGCAGAAATCGGCACCCGCCGCCAGGCGGGTCAATGCCGGACGTTCCAGATCGCTGGTCGCATCCTTAACACCGACAATGCGCGGCAATTTGGCCAACTGCGCCATGGTGTCGACATTCATATCAACGATCGAACGGCCCGGAATGTTATAAATAATAATCGGGATATCGGTCGCGTCATGAATTGCCTTGTAATGCGCATACAGGCCTTTCTGGGTCGGCTTGTTGTAATACGGCGTTACCACAAGTGCGGCATCCGCACCGGCATTCTGCGCATGACGGGTCAGCGACACCGCTTCTGCGGTCGAATTCGAACCCGTGCCTGCAATCACAGGACCGCGGCCTTTGGCAACTTCAAGTGCCAGTTCGACAACGCGATGATGCTCGGCATGGCTAAGGGTCGGAGATTCACCAGTGGTTCCGACAGGCACAACACCTGTCGTGCCCTGTTTAAGCTGCCAATCCACAAAAGACTGGAACGCCTTTTCATCAATCGCACCATCTTGCGTGAATGGTGTGATCAAAGCTGTGATTGAACCCTTAAACATAGAGATCTCCAAATTCGGGATATATTGAAAGCGGTCGCGAAAATAGCCGCTGTTGGGGTTTCCCGCAAGCACTGTATCCAATAATCCGAGCGATCCGGGATCGGGTCTGAAAATTCCCGTCAGGACTGTTTGGCTTTTATCAATTTCGCTGCCATAATGCCCGGCTCGAGAGAGCATTCGTTGCCGCAAGGCACAAGGGGAACATCACATGGCGCAAGCGTCTTTCCGCAAGATTTCGATCTGCGCATTGGCACTGGGCTTTTCGATCTTGATACCAGGCAGTTATCAGGTGCAGGCCGCAACGAATGAAGACAACGTTCTTCAGACGCAGCCGCCCTCGCCGCTGTATTCTGCTGTCAGCCGGGCGCGCCTGAACGCCTTTCTGGACGCGGTTGAAGATGGCAAGACCGACATTTTCGAACAACTCCTGACTAATTTTGATGATCCCCTGCTGCAAAAGGCAGCGGAATGGATGCTGCTGACCGCCCCCAATTCCGGGCACAGCTTCGAAGAAATCACCGCCTTCATCGATGCCCATCCGAAATGGCCCAATCAGGCGCTGCTAAGACAGCGCGCCGAAGAAGCCATGACCGATGCCGTGCCCGATGAAGAAATCCTTGCATGGTTCAAACGATCCGCCCCGGTGACGGCTGATGGCGCAACCCGCCAGATCAAGGCGTTGCTGGGTGCCGGACAGGAATCGGCGGCCATCGCACTGGTCCGTAACAGCTGGATTAACGAGAATTTCGGCAGCGGCCAGGAACGCCGCTTCCTTGATCGCTACGGCCAGTACATTGATCAGGAAACCCACCAACAGCGCCTTGATCGCCTGTTATGGGAAGGTCGCCTGACGACTGCCGCACGCATGATGAAATATGTCAGCGACGATTACCGTCGCCTGGCCGAGGCCCGCGCCGCCCTTCGCGCCATGAGTGGCGGTGTTGACGGTGCGATCAATCGTGTTCCGGAAAAATACCGCGACGATCCCGGCCTGATTTACGAACGTGTGCGCTGGCGCCGCAAGAAGGACCGCGATCAGGATGCGCGTGATCTTCTGCTCTCGCAGGCTAATGACCTCGCCTATATCTCGATCCGGCCGCAATACTGGTGGCTGGAAAAGGCCATTCTGGCCCGCCGCGCCCTGCAAAAGGGCCATATCACAGATGCCTACCGTCTGGTCGCCAACCATGGGCAGGTTGATCCGGGCGATATCGCCGAGGCAGAATGGTATGCCGGTTGGATCGCGCTTGAATTTTTGGGCGATGCCGACATCGCGCTGACCCATTTCCAGAACCTTTATGATGTCGTTCAATATCCAATCAGCCTGTCGCGCGGCTCTTACTGGGCCGGGCGCGCCAACGAGGCGCTTGGCGATCAGAAACGCGCCAAGGAATGGTACGCAATCGCGGCTGAACATGCCCATACCTTCTATGGGCAGCTTGCCATCGACAAACTGGGCAGCAAGCCATCCTATTCGGTTGAACAACCGGTCCCGACCGCCGAACAACGCGCAGAATTCGAAGCACAGGAACTGACCCAGGTCGTTCGCAAGCTTGGCGCAATGGGCCTTGGCAACATCATTCGCCCTTTCATCATGGCACTGGTTTACGAACATGATGAACCGGAATACCTCGCCATGGCGACCGATCTGGCGCGCGAATATGGCCGCACCGATCTGGGCATTCTTGCCGCCAAGCGCAGCATCCGGACTGGCAGCGGTTATCTTGATGCCGCCTACCCGATCCATGAACAGGTTCCGCTGGGCCGTGCCCCGGATCCGGCACTGGTCCATGCGATCATGCGTCAGGAAAGCCTGTTTAATCCGCAGGCGGTCTCGTCTGCTGGCGCACGTGGTCTGATGCAGTTGATGCCCGCCACGGCAAAACGTATGGCACAGTCGCTCAAGCTTGATTACGACACCGATCGCCTGATCGAGGATCCGTCCTTCAACATCGCAGTTGGCCGCGCGTATCTCAGCCGCCTTCTTGATCGTTGGGATGGCCAGGAAGTCCTGACGATTGCCAGTTACAATGCCGGGCCGACCCGTGTGCGCCAATGGATCAACGAATATGGCGATCCGCGTGACCCGGATGTCGATCTGGTCGACTGGATCGAAATGATCCCCTATAGCGAAACCCGAAATTACGTTCAGCGTGTGATGGAAGGAACTTATGTCTATCGCCGGCGTTTTGCCCGGGACGAGATCGCAATGGGCCAAAGCGACGCAGCACAGGATACCGAATAAGGACAGTCGGGGGTCTCTTCCGCCTGTCCTGATTTGTGCCTGCGCGCAATTGCCCATATTTGATCAACACTGCTTGTCAGAAGAGGTCAGCAATATGTCCGATAACGCACTGTCTTCCTGCCGTGCTTTTGTTTTCGATGCCTATGGCACCCTGTTTGATGTCGGCTCCGCCGTCGCAAAACTACGCGACAACGTCGGCGACGAGGCAGACCGCCTTTCATCCCTCTGGCGACAAAAGCAACTTGAATATACCTGGCTGCGCAGTCTGATGGGGGACTTTGCCGATTTCTGGACTGTAACCGGTGATGCGCTGGATTATGCGCTTGATCAGATTGGCAAAAAGGATCCGGTTCTGCGTGCCAAGCTGATGGAAACCTATCTGTCGCTTGATACCTTCCCGGAAGTGGTCGAAACGCTGAAAACGCTTAAAAGTCAGGGCCACAAGCTTGCCATCCTCTCAAACGGTGCCAAGCATATGCTGATCTCGGCAGCCAAATCGTCGGGCATTCTGTCGCTGTTTGATCAGATCATCTGTGTTGACGATCTTAAAACCTACAAGCCGCACCCGGATGTTTATCAGCTTGCCGTCGACAAGCTTGAAGTCGAACCGGCCGAGATTTCATTCCAGTCTTCGAACGGCTGGGATATTGCCGGGGCCGGACATTTCGGTTTCCGCACCGCCTGGATCAATCGCGCGCATAGCCCGGCCGAACGCCTGTCGCATACCGCCGATGTGGTGCTGAACGGCCTTGATGAGTTGCTGCCACTGGTTGGCGAACCGCAAAAGGCATAACGCCGGGCAGCTCCAATCACGCCCAAACATGAAAAAGGCAGGCCCGAAACCGGTGCCTGCCTTTTTTCTTTGCTGCCGGTTTTGCGCATGGCCGGACCCGCCACCTAAAAACCGCAACAGAAATCACTTAAGTGACTATTTGTTTTCTTTCTTCACGTTGGCAGCAACCACCTGCCCCGCCTGGATCACCGTCAGGCCGCCTTCGTCGGCAGCGCTTTCGATGCGGCGGCAATGGCCCTCGATATGGGCACCCGGCTCGATGGAAAGGCTTTCGTGAAGAATATCACCGATCATGCGGGCGGTATCGGAAAGGGAAACGTCCTTTGCCCGGACCTGACCGATAACAGTGCCGCAAATGCGGATTTTGTCGGCAACGATTTCGCCGCGGACTTCGCCGCTTTGACCGATTGTCAGGGTTCGTGTGCGAATATCGCCATTGATCGAACCATCAACCTGAACATCGGATTCCGAAATCAGATCACCCGTCACACGAAGATCGGCATTGATGACCGACAGGCCACCCTTTTTCTCGGCGCCGTGTGAACCACTTTTATTCGTTGTTTGTGTCGTCTTGCTCGCTTTTGAAAACATAACGTCCCGCCTCAATAAATTTTACAGGATTGACCGGCTTATTATTGACCAGAACTTCATAATGCACATGGCTACCGGTACTGCGGCCCGTGCTTCCCATCAAGGCGATATGGTCCTGGTACTGCACTTCGTCGCCCTTCTTTACGAGGACCTTGTATAGGTGGCCATAACGGGTTCGAATACCGTTTCCGTGATCAACTTCGACCATCTTCCCGTATTTGCCACTCCATCCCGCATGCACCACTTTGCCCGGTGCGGTTGCAAGAATTGGTGTCTTGATCGGTCCGGCAAGATCAACACCGGAATGAAAAGCCCAGCGACCATTGATCGGGTCTTTTCGTTTACCGAACGAGCTCGATAGATAGTATTTCGCCGCCGGTTCCCCGATAGGCGTCTTCTTGATCCTGTCATGCAGGTTGGCAAGGTGATCCATACGATCATTCAGCGCCAACGCCGTATTGACAAATTCCTCGTCCTGCGGGTGTTCGGGCTCAAATGCTACGAACGGACCACCAACACCGGGCTGCTGCGGCTTCATCGGCGGCAGAACAAATGTTTCCGGCTGCAGGCCGGTCATTTCAAGCACATTCTCAAGTTCGAGAATGGTGTTATCTGCCGTCTGGGCCACCCGCTGCATGGCTTGCTGCTGGATCGAGTGCAAATCAGCAATACGCTGACGCGCTTCGCTCAGTTCACCCTGAAGCTTTTTGGACCGCTGCAAAGCCTGATCACGTTCACGCATCACACGCGACATGACGGTTTCAACCGTTTCCAACTCATCGCGCAGCGCAAGGTTACGGTTGGTGATCCCGTCAATCTGCCCCTGCAACGCATTCATCTGGTTATCCATCGACGTGCGAAGCGATGAAATCCGGACTTTCTCCTTCTCGCTATCAGCAAGCTTGGAGGTATAATCCTGTACCCGCGCCTGAAGCTGCAGGTTCTTTTCCGCCATCGACAACAGATTACGATGGGTATCTTCCATCTGGGATGTAATCTCGCCAAAACGGCGCTGACTTTCGGTAACCCGGGCGATCAGACGGTTGTACGATAGCTCGCTTCTGAAAAGCTGCTCTTCACGCATTGTAAGGCGCTGATCTAGGTACCAGCTATAACCTGTAACGCCGACCGTCCAGGTTATGGCTGCTGCCCCGAATGAGGCCAGTGCGACCTGCGCGTATTTTCCAAGCCGAAGCTGGTAAACGGAATCATTGGAACGGATAAGCAACTGCCGATCCGGAAACCATTTATCCACCAACCGACGAATGCGTTCAAACGCCGACATATTCAGTGTCTAACCCCTAGTTGCCCGTATGCACGCCCGGTTACCCCGGTTATGCAGAGTTTCTTTGACCCCGCCTGAGACATTTTCGCCTTTTCTTTACGCTACCTGTAACTCGGCTAGCAAGCAAGCCCGTTAACACATCCTTAATCGCAAAATTTTCACCTTCTGCTCATATGCTGTGTTACCTATGGCCATCTTCCACATCATATGCGTTTGCTGAGAATGGCGTTTTCCCGATTTATGATCACCTTTGCCGCAACCTGGTTTTATAGCGGCAAAAGCCCGAAGGCACCCGGCACGGCCGGATCGTTCGCCGCCCTGCCCTTTGGCTGGTTGATCTGGGCCTATGGCGGGAATACGGCATTGATCATCGCCAGCATCGCCGTTTTTGCCATCGGCATCTGGGTCGCCCATCTTTACAGCAACATGCTGGGCATCCATGACGCCGGCGAGATCGTCATTGACGAAGTGGTCGGTCAATGGATGTGTCTGCTTGTCGTGCCGCTTGGCGCGGTCTGGATGGATGCTGTGTGGCTGTTGATTGCCTTTTTGGCATTCCGCATATTTGACGTCATCAAGCCTTGGCCGATACGCTGGGTTGACCGGCGCGTGGGCGGCGGGTTTGGCATCATGTTTGATGATGTCCTGGCCGGCGTTTTTGCCATGATTGCGCTTGTCGGCGTTGTTTACCTGACTGGCACCTGATGGACGAAAGATCGTGATGATGAATGACCCTGATCTTCTAAATGCGGCAAGTGCCCTGATCGCGCGCTGCAAGGCCAAGGGCGAAATGATTGCCACGGCCGAATCCTGTACTGGTGGTCTGATCACCGGCACCCTGACCGGCGTTGATGGCAGCTCATCGGTGGTCGATTGCGGCTTTGTCACCTATTCGAACGAGGCCAAAAACAGCCTGATTGGCGTTGGCAATGACTTGCTCGCCGAACATGGCGCGGTATCGGAACAGGTTGCGCGTGCCATGTGCGAAGGTGCGCTTGATCGTGCACCCAATGCCACCATCGCCGTTTCGGTTACCGGCATTGCCGGTCCGGGCGGCGGAACCGACACCAAACCGGTCGGGCTTGTTCATTTTGGCTGTGCCGCCAAGGGCCGTGAAACCATCACGACCCACACGGTCTTTCCGGGCGATCGCCATACCGTGCGCAAGGCAACAGTCCTTAAGGCCTTTGCCCTGATCGAAGAAATGCTGGATCGCAAGGACTAGGAATCAGGCCTGATTTTCCGATGTCGGCAAGTTCGGCTCGCCATACACTTCGCGCGCACGGGTTTCAAACGCACCCACCATCATCTTGACCGCTTCGTTAAACACAACGCCGATCATTTTCTGCAGAAGTGCTGACCGAAACTCGAAATCGACAAAGAAATCAAGCGACGTGCCGCCGTCTTCGTCCTCTTCAAATACCCAGTGATTGTTAAGGTACTTGAACGGCCCTTGCAGATATTCAACATCGACCCGGTCCGGGCGCTGCAAGGTGACTTTCGATGTGTATTTTTCACGAAACATCTTAAAGCCGATCACAAGATCCGCCTTAAGCACATTGCCTTCACGCTTGCGCACCCGCGATGCGACACACCACGGAAGGAACTCCGAATAGGAATCGATATCCGCGACAAGATCAAAGAGTTGTTCCGGCGTATAGGGCAGTTTCCTGCGCTCTGCATGCGTCGGCACGCGATATCTCCCTTGATCGTCGTGGTCTGTGGCTAAACGGGTGAAAGGATTACTGTGCCGCCGTTACGGTCTGTTCCGCCTTGGCTTTGGCAGCATCGGCAGCAGCCAGCTTCTTCTCGCGCGCTTCACGAAGCTGCTCGAAGTCGCGGTCCGCGTGATAGCTCGACCGTGTTAGCGGCGTTGCCGACACCATCAAGAAGCCCTTGCCACGTGCCATCGATGCATATTCGTTGAATTCATCAGGTGTCACAAACTTGTGGACCGGCTCGTGCTTAAGGGTCGGCTGCAGATACTGGCCAATCGTCAGGAAGTCGACATCGGCCACACGCAGGTCATCCATTACCTGTGCCAGTTCCTTGCGTTCCTCACCCAGACCAACCATCAGGCCAGATTTGGTAAAGATCGTCGGGTCAATCTGTTTGACGCGATCAAGAATACGCAGCGACTGGTAATAGCGCGCACCCGGACGGATATTGGTATAGAGCCTGGGAACGGTTTCAAGATTGTGGTTGAACACGTCCGGACGGGCCTTGGCAACGATTTCAACCGCACCCGGCTTGTCACGGAAGTCCGGCGTCAGGATTTCAATCGTGGTTTCCGGCGACTTGTGACGGATCGCCTCAATAACGCGGGCAAAGTGTGCTGCCCCGCCATCGGCCAGATCATCACGGTCAACAGACGTGATCACAACATGCTTAAGCTGCATGTCGGCAACCGCCATCGCCAGGTTTTCCGGCTCGAACGGGTCAAGCGCGTTCGGCATACCGGTTTTGACGTTACAGAACGAACATGCACGCGTGCAGGTATCGCCCATGATCATGAAGGATGCGTGTTTCTTCTGCCAGCATTCGCCGATATTCGGGCATGCGGCTTCTTCACACACGGTATGAAGGTTCAGGCCGCGCGCAAGGTCGCGGGTTTCCTGATACCCCTTGGAGGTCGGAGCCTTGACCCTGATCCAGGACGGTTTGCGCCCCGATGGGCGATCTGGCCGTTTCTGTTTTTCCGGGTGACGAACGGGTTTCTGTTCGCTGGGCGCCGTCGACATAGAGTTACCTCCGAAGGATTGGACGGGCGGCAATTTGCCGCCACGCCGCGCATTTGTCAAACCGACATTCGTAAAAGGTGATCATACCGGGCATGTCCGCCCGGCACGACACAACATCTCAAGCTCTAGAAGTGGATCGCACGGCCATAGGCGTCAAGGACCGACTCATGCATCATTTCCGAAAGCGTCGGATGCGGGAAGACCGTATGCATCAGATCTTCCTCGGTCGTTTCAAGACCCATCGCAACCACAAAGCCCTGGATCAGCTCGGTCACTTCGGCACCAACCATGTGCGCGCCAAGCAATTCACCGGTCTTGGCATCAAACACGGTCTTGACCAGACCTTCTGCCTCGCCAAGGGCGACCGCCTTGCCATTGCCGATGAACGGGAACTTGCCGACCTTGACTTCATAACCGGCATCTTTGGCCTTGGCTTCGGTCAGACCGACACTTGCGACCTGCGGATGGCAATAGGTGCAACCCGGGATCTTGCGCGGATCAAGCGGATGAACGCCTTTGACACCGGCAATCTTTTCAATGCAGATAACACCTTCGTGCTCGGCCTTGTGTGCCAGCATCGGCGGACCGGCAACGTCACCAATGGCATAGATGCCCGGTTCTGCAGTTGCCGAATACTCGTTGGTATCGATCACGTTGCGATCAACCTTGACCTTGGTGGTTTCAAGACCAAGACCTTCGGTATTGCCGATCACACCAACAGCCGAAATTACGCGATCAACGGTCAATTCCTGTTTCTTGCCGTCCTTGGTTTCCACCGTGACGACAACGTTATCGGAATTGCGCTTAAGGTTCGCGACCTTGGCTTCGGTCAGGATCTTCATCCCGTCCTTGGTCATCATCTTCTGTGCCAGGCCAGCGACTTCCTTGTCTTCAACCGGCATGATCTGCGGCATGATTTCCACCACGGTCACATCCGCACCCATGGTGTGATAGAAGCTGGCAAACTCGATCCCGATGGCACCGGAACCCACCACAACAAGGCTTTTGGGCATCTTGTCAGGCGTCATCGCCTTTTTGTAATCCCAGACAACCTTGCCGTCGGCCTCAAGCCCCGGCAGTGAACGGGCACGCGCACCGGTCGCGATGATATAATTCTTCGCGGTATAGGTACCCTTGTCCTTGCCTTCGACCACGATCTTTTTCGGGCCGTCGAACTTGGCTTCACCGTTGATCACGGTCACCTTGTTCTTTTTCAGCAAATGACCAACACCACCGGCAAGCTGCTTGGACACGCCGCGCGAACGCTGGATCACCGCATCCAGATCAAAGGACGGCTTTTCACATGAAAGGCCATAATCCTTTGCGTGGTGCATGTTGCGATAAACTTCGGCCGAACGCAGCAGCGCCTTGGTCGGGATGCAGCCCCAGTTCAGGCAAATGCCGCCAACATGTTCACGTTCAACAACAGCCGTTTTCAGGCCAAGCTGGGCCGCACGGATTGCGGTTACATAACCACCCGGGCCTGCGCCAATCACGATTACGTCGAAATTGTTATCCGCCATCGTAGGATCTCCTTCGCCTGCCCTTTAATGGTTGCAGGTCTTTTAAATTCAAATGCTTGCGGGGACTTGTTAAAGCCCCCGCGCAACTTTGGACCCTAGAGCAACATGCTCAGCGGATCTTCAATAAGCTTTTTGAATTCGGCCATGAATTCCGCACCGACTGCGCCATCGACCGCGCGATGGTCAACAGAAAGGGTGCAGGTCATGACAGTGGCGATTGCCAGTGCACCGTCCTTGACGACCGGGCGCTGTTCACCCGCACCAACTGCAAGGATGCAGCCCTGCGGCGGATTGATAATCGCCGAGAAGTCCTTGATGCCGAACATGCCCAGGTTAGATACCGAGAAGGTCCCACCCTGATAATCTTCCGGCTTCAGTTTGCCGTCACGTGCCTTGCCAGCCAGTGCTTTCATCTCGCCTGAGATTTCAGCAAGGCCTTTCGAACCGGCATCACGAACAACCGGCGTGATCAGGCCACCTTCTATGGCAACCGCCACCGAGATATCCTGTTTCTTGCACTGCAGGGTCGCCTTGTCGGTCCAGATGGAGTTCGCAGCCGGAACCTTTTTCAGCGCCAGCGACACCGCACGGATGACGAAATCATTTACCGAAATCTTGACACCCTCGCCCGCCTTTTCATTCAGCTGCTTGCGGGTGGCCAACAGATTGTCGAGTTCGCAATCCACCGTCAGGTAGAAGTGCGGAACCTGCTGCTTGGATTCGGTCAGGCGACGCGCGATGGTTTTGCGCATGCCGCTGTTCGGAATTTCTTCGTATTCCGGAAGACCGGTAAGATCCGGGTTCCAGCCAGATGCGGCCGGTGCACTTGCTGCTGCCGGTGCGTCTGCCGATTTCTTGTCTTCGGATGCGGCAGACTTTTCGGCCGGTTTCGACGACAGAGCCGCCTCAATATCGCGTTTCACGATACGACCACGCGGGCCCGAACCGGAAACGTCGGAAAGCTCGACACCTTCGTTGGCTGCAATACGCCGCGCAAGCGGGCTTGCCTTGATGCGCTTGCCACCGGAAACCGGGGCAGCCGGTGCCGGTTTGTCGTCACCAGAAGCCGATTTTTCGGCTGTTGCTGGTGCCTTTTCCTCTTTGGCGTCGTCCTTTGCCGGCGCACTTTCGCCGCCACCAGACGTACTGGCAGCAGACGTGTCCGCACCCTCAAGCGCGCTTTCGTCTTCGTCTTCCTCAAGCAGCAACGCGATAACTTCGTTTACCGCAACGTTTTCGCTGCCTTCAGAAACAAGGATTTTACCGATCTTGCCTTCGTCAACGGCTTCGACTTCCATCGTGGCTTTGTCGGTTTCGATTTCGGCGATGACGTCACCCGATTCAACGGTGTCGCCTTCCTTGACGTGCCATTTCGCCAAGGTGCCTTCGGTCATGGTCGGCGACAAGGCCGGCATCAATACTTTTACAGGCATGAACGCATTCTCCCGGTAACGGGGCGGCGCGGTGTAACCCGCGACCAGCCCCTGTCCGTCTTACTTAGCGATAGCAAACGGCCTTGGCCGCGGCGACGATGTGGCTGTCCTGCGGAAGCGCAAGCGCCTCCAGGTTGGCAGCATACGGCATCGGAACGTCTTCGCCGGTTACACGGGCAACCGGTGCATCGAGGTAATCAAATGCATGTTCCATCGCAACAGAAGCGATTTCCGCACCAATACCCGAGAAGTGCCAGCCTTCCTCAACAGTCACCAGACGGTTGGTCTTCATGACCGAGCGCACGATGGTATTCACATCCAGCGGACGGATGGTGCGCAGGTTGATGACCTCTGCCGAGATGCCCTGCTCTGCCAGTTGCTCGGCCGCCTTAAGCGCCTTGCCCACCATGATCGAGAAGGCAACGATGGTGACATCGGTCCCTTCGCGTTCGATCTTGGCCTGACCAATCGGCAGGACGAAATCTTCGTCGTCAGGCACTTCAAAGCTCTGACCGTACATGATTTCGTTTTCAAGGAAGACAATCGGGTTCGGGTCACGAATAGCCGCCTTCAGAAGGCCTTTGGCATCTGCGGCCGACCACGGTGCAACAACCTTGAGACCCGGGCAATGTGCATACCAGGATGCATAGCACTGCGAGTGCTGGGCACCGACGCGCGATGCGGCACCGTTCGGGCCACGGAATACGATCGGGCAACCAAGCTGGCCACCAGACATGTACAGCGTCTTCGCAGCAGAGTTGATGATCTGGTCAATCGCCTGCATTGCGAAGTTAAAGGTCATGAATTCCAGAACCGGCTTAAGGCCCATAAAGGCCGAACCGGTTGCAAGACCGGTGAAACCGTGCTCGGTGATCGGGGTATCGATCACGCGCTTGTCACCGAATTCATCGAGCAGCCCCTGGGTAACCTTGTAGGCACCCTGATACTGCGCAACTTCTTCACCCATGACGAAGACGTTTTCGTCAGACCGCATTTCTTCGGCCATTGCATCGCGCAGGGCTTCACGAACGGTCTGGGTTTTAAAGCTGGTATAGGTCTTTTCGTCCTGGGTCGCGTTCATCACGCTCATTGCGCGCGGCTCAGCGTCAGAACGTTCAATCGCACCACTGGCAGAAACCGGCGCAGCATTCGAAGATGCCGATGCCGGGGCTTTGTCAGAAGACTCTTCCTTGGAAGCTTCTTCTTCTTTTGCCGGTGCGGCGTCTTTCTTGGGTTCAGAGGACGCAGAAACGTTATCAAGTGCGGACGCGTCTTCGTCTTCTTCAAGGATATAGGCAATCACCTGATTGACCGCGACATTCTCGGTACCGGCTTCGATAACGAGCTTACCAATGGTGCCCTCGTCTACGGCCTCGACTTCCATCGTGGCTTTGTCGGTTTCGATTTCTGCGATCACGTCACCGGATGCGACAGTGTCGCCTTCCTTGACGTTCCATTTGGCAAGTGTGCCTTCGGTCATGGTCGGCGACAGGGCCGGCATCAAAACTTCAATCGGCATTGTTCCCTCTCTCCCGGGAAATATCGTTCAAAAGCGGTTCGCAGAGCTTGCGATCACGCGTCGATCAGAATGTCGGTAAACAGTTCGGAAACATCCGGTTCCGGGCTGTTCTGCGCGAACTCGGCCGCTTTTGCGACTTCGGCTTTAACTTCCTTGTCGATGTCTTTCAGACCGGATTCATCAATGATGTCACCGTCGATCAGGAGTTTTTTGACCATATCAATCGGATCGTGCTCTTTACGCATTTTGTCGAGCTCGTCCTTGGTACGGTATTTCGCCGGGTCGGACATGGAATGCCCGCGATAGCGATAGGTTTTCAGCTCAAGGATATAAGGCCCCTTGCCTGAACGGCAATGTTCCACAGCGCGCTCACCAGCAGCCTTGACCGCCAGAACGTCCATGCCATCAACCTGCTCACCGGGAATGCCATAGGCCTTACCACGTTCATACAGGTCAGGGCTCGACGAGTGACGCTGGGTCGAAGTGCCCATCGCATACTGGTTGTTCTCGATGCAGTAAATCACCGGAAGCTGCCAAAGGGCTGCCATGTTGAATGCTTCATAGACCTGGCCCTGGTTGACGGCACCGTCACCCAGATAGGTCATGCAAACCTTGTTTTCGCCACGGTATTTGTAGCTAAAGGCAATACCGGTTCCAAGCGGAACCTGCGCACCCACGATACCATGACCACCATAGAAATTCTTTTCCTTGGAGAACATGTGCATCGAGCCGCCTTTACCGCGGGAATACCCGCCTTCGCGGCCCGTCAGTTCGGCCATCACACCGGCGGCATCCATGCCGGTTGCAAGCATATGCCCGTGATCGCGATAACTGGTGATAACACCATCTTCGTTCGATGCGGCGGCCTGCATGCCGACAACAACGGCTTCCTGCCCGATATAAAGGTGGCAGAAACCGCCAATGAGACCCATGCCATACAGCTGACCGGCTTTTTCTTCAAAGCGACGGATCAGAAGCATTTCACGGTAATATTTGAGGAGATCGTCACTGCTCGCCTGATTGTCGGCGCGCGTCGTGCCGCGTTTGCGTTTTGGTGTGGTCGCCATGTTTCCTCCCGGTGGATGGCTATCGCTTAAGCATCATGTATGAGTGCTTAATTCGGTACTGGACCACCGAAATGACTACCGAAAACAGACCACAAGGGCAAGCAATCTAACCTCGATTAAACTGTTGTTTTGCAACGCACAATCACAAATAAACCTGATTTAAGTTAATCTTTGAGTTTACGCGTTTTTACAGAGTTGCAGGATTTTCAGCACCTTGGACGCCTGCTTTAAAACTCGTTCATTCCCCTGCGTCACAAATGCTATGCTTTCGCGGGGATAATACCGCATAGCAGCGCAAAACGGAAAACAACCGAAAGAATGCATTGTATATCAATGACCTCTACTTGGTTTGGCAAAATAGCGCCCTAAACCAGAAGTCAGTTTAAACAACGACTTACCCGTTTGCGATTATTGCTGAACACAATTCACAACCCAAAATTTCTGTCAAACTGTGATCTGGTCAACAGTACAGAGCCATTTTACGCAGAGAAATGCGATTGTGCTGTCAGCGGATTCTCTCGCACCACATCCCCTGCCCACTCAAAGCAGGCATCAGGCATCAGGCTCAGTTGGCGTCGGTTGCGGCCGCAGCCGTGATGACATCGCTATAGCCATCATGGTGGAAAATGATCACATCGTCGGGATGGGCGGCATTCAGCATCGCACGCGCCCGCTCATCAAGCAGATCCGGATCAAGGTGGCTCGAACGCAGCGAAAGCACATGCTGTTCAAGCAATTTGCGGCGCTCGGTCGTTTCTTCAAGAACCTGGGTGATCTGGCTGACGCGGTCTTGCATCGACCAGTAATTCAAAAGCCCGCGTTCGCCTTCGACACTGTGAAAGATGAAATACGCCATCACGGTAAATGCGATTACCGGTGCGACAGCCTGTTTCAGGCGAAGAATGACCGGTGAACTGGACGACATTTACCTTATGCCCCTTGCACATCTGTGCGACGTGATGACCAAATACTTCGTTCCGGTCGCATAACGTAAAAACCACATACGTTATTTCGCTTGTCTGACAATGATTTACCATTGGACAAGTCGGGAAAACCGGCAAGATTACCCGTAACCATGCGCATATTCGGGTAAAAATAGAGTTAAGCAATCTGCGCAAAGCTGCGCGATTACGCTCAATTCACTAATCCTGATATTCGAATTTATCACTTGGCGCCCATACAAAACAGGCCGCCTCCGGATAAGGAAGCGGCCTGTTACGCCGTCGAAATATCAGCAGCCCTTACTTCAGGATCGAACGACCCGGAAAGTGTGCGCCGGCATCAAGAAGCTCCTCGATGCGGATCAGCTGATTGTATTTTGCCATACGGTCAGAACGTGACAGTGAACCGGTTTTGATCTGACCACAGTTGGTGGCAACCGCCAGATCGGCAATGGTCGCGTCTTCGGTTTCGCCCGAACGGTGCGACATCACAGCGGTGTAACCGGCACGATGTGCCATCTCGACGGCTTCCAGCGTTTCCGAAAGTGTGCCGATCTGGTTGACCTTGACCAGGATCGAGTTGGCCACGCCCTTTTTGATGCCGTCCGCAAGACGTTTCGGGTTGGTGACAAACAGGTCATCCCCCACAAGCTGGGTCTTGGCACCGATGGCGGCCGTCAGTTCTGCCCAACCATCCCAATCGTCTTCGGCCATGCCGTCTTCGATGGAGAAGATCGGGTATTTACCAACAAGATCGGCCCAGTATTTGACCATCTGGCTCGGATCAAGCGACTTGCCCTCGCCGGCCAGAACGTATTTGCCGTCCTTGAAGAACTCGGTCGATGCCGCATCAAGCGCCAGCACAACGTCTTCTTCCGGGCGATAGCCAGCAGCCTCGATCGACTTCATGACATAGCTGATGGCAGCCTCGGTCGATGCGATGTTCGGCGCAAAGCCACCCTCGTCACCGACATTGGTGTTCAGACCATCTGCCGATAATGCCTTTTTCAGGTTGTGGAAGATTTCCGCACCCATGCGGATCGCGTCCGAGCACGTCTCGGCCGACACCGGCATGATCATGAATTCCTGCACGTCGATCGGGTTATCGGCATGCTCGCCACCATTGATGATGTTCATCATCGGCACCGGCAAAGTGCGGGCAAACGACCCACCGACATAACGATACAGCGGAAGACCGGCGTCTTCGGCGGCGGCCTTGGCAGTCGCCAGCGACACGCCCAGAATGGCGTTTGCGCCCAGACGGCCTTTGTTTTCGGTGCCATCAAGGTCGATCATGACATTGTCAACAGCAAGCTGGTCTTCGGCATCCATGCCCGCCAGCGCCTCAAAGATTTCACCGTTTACGGATGCAACCGCCTTGGTCACACCTTTGCCAAGGTAACGGTCTTCCTTGTCGCGCAGTTCGACGGCTTCGTGTGCACCGGTGGATGCGCCCGAAGGAACGGCAGCACGACCAAAGGCGCCATTTTCCAGGGTGACATCAACTTCGACCGTCGGGTTACCACGGCTGTCAAGGATTTCGCGGCCGCGAATATCGATAATAGCGGTCATGACAGAAACGTTCTCCTCACTGGTAGGAACCATACCTGACCATCAGGCATGCAGGTTACAGCAAAAAAGAATGCCGCCAATCACGTGCTGGCGGCATTTGTTATTTACGCGTCAAACATATCCAGACGAACCGGATTGGCTTTTGCCACCTTGTCCAGTTCCATCAGAACCGAAAGAACTTCGGGAAGCTTGTTCAACGGGATTTGGTTCGGGCCATCGGAAATGGCCGTCGCCGGGTTATCGTGGGTTTCGATAAACAGTGCTGCGATACCAACCGCAACGGCCGCACGGGCAAGAACTGGCGCGAATTCGCGCTGGCCACCTGACGAGGTGCCCTGTCCGCCCGGCTGCTGAACCGAATGGGTGGCATCGAAGACAACCGGATAGCCCTGACGGGCCATGGTGGGAAGTCCGCGGAAGTCCGTGACAAGCGTGTTATAGCCAAAGCTGGTCCCACGGTCACAGAGCATGATGTTTTCATTGCCGGTCGCAGCAAGGTTATTGGCCACATTGACCATGTCCCAAGGCGCCAGGAACTGCCCCTTTTTGACATTGACCGCACGGCCCGTTTTGCCCGCCGCCTGCAACAGATCGGCCTGACGGCACAGGAATGCCGGGATCTGCAGGATATCGGCAACCTCGGCCACCGCCGCACACTGATCAGGCAAATGCACGTCGGTCACGATCGGAAGCCCGGTGACTTCCTTGACCTCGGCCAGGATATCGAGACCTTCTTTAAGGCCAACACCGCGTTTGGACGTGGTGCTGGTCCGGTTGGCCTTGTCGAACGAGCTTTTATAAACAAGCCCGATGCCAAGCCCTTCGGACAGTTCCTTAAGGGCTGTGGCCATCTCGAGCGCGTGCTGACGGCTTTCGATCGCGCACGGGCCTGCCAGAACGGCAAACGGCTTGTCGTTGGCGATTTCGATATTGCCGACTTTGACGGTTTTAATTTCGGTCATTGCACTGACTTTCTGTCGATCACTTGTGGCTGTTTGTTCTGGCAATCAGATACCAGGCTTATACCAGACGGCTGCGCTCTTTGGCGGCCTTGATATAGGAAACAAACAGCGGATGCGGATCCAGCGGACGCGAACGCAGTTCCGGGTGGAACTGAACACCGATGAACCACGGATGATCCGGATATTCGACGATTTCCGGCAAACGACCATCCGGCGACAGCCCTGAGAATTTAAGACCCTTCTCTTCAAGCTGGCCCATGAAGTTGACGTTCACCTCATAACGATGGCGGTGACGTTCAAGAACGGTTTCGCTGCCATAAATCTCACGCGCACGGGTGCCATCAACAAGCTTGCACTCGTAGTTGCCCAGACGCATGGTGCCGCCAAGGTCATCGTCATCAGAACGACGTTCGACCGAGCCACCATCTTTCGCCCATTCGGTCATCAGACCGACAAGCGGCGTCTTGGTCGGACCAAATTCGGACGAGGACGCATCCTTAAGCCCGGCAAGATTACGCGCAGCTTCCAGAACCGCCATCTGCATGCCAAAGCAAATCCCGAAATACGGAACCTTGTTTTCGCGTGCATAGCGGGCCGCGGCAATCTTGCCTTCGGTGCCACGTTCGCCAAAGCCACCCGGAACCATGATCGCATCAAGCTTGGACAGGATTTCGTTGACGTTGCCTTCTTTTTCCAGCTCGTCAGACGCAATCCATTCCAGTTTGACGCGCACCTTGTTGGCAATCCCGCCATGGGTCAGTGCTTCGGTCAGCGACTTATAGGCATCCGGAAGCTGGATATATTTGCCAACGATGCCGATGGTAACCTCGCCTTCCGGATTGCGGATGGTGTTGCAGATATCTTCCCACGGCTGAAGATCCGGTTCCTGCGCTTGCAGGCCGAAGTGATACAGCACTTCGTTATCCAGACCATACTGGTGATAGCTGATCGGCACCTGATAGATGTTGTCAACGTCATAGGCCGGAATAACCGCCGCTTCACGGACGTTACAGAAACGCGCAATCTTGCGGCGTTCATTGATAGGAATTTCGCGATCACAACGGCACAGAAGAATATCTGGCTGAATACCGACACTCTGAAGTTCCTTGACCGAGTGCTGGGTCGGCTTGGTTTTAAGCTCCCCGGCAGACGAAATATAAGGAACAAGTGTCAGGTGCATGAACAGCGCCCGGCCATCGCCAAGGTCATTGCCCATCTGACGGATGGCTTCAAGGAACGGAAGACTTTCGATGTCACCCACCGTGCCGCCGATTTCGACCAGGACAAAGTCCTCGGTCGCATCCGACATGACGAATTCCTTGATCGCATCGGTGATGTGCGGAATGACCTGCACAGTCCCGCCAAGGTAATCGCCGCGACGTTCACGCGCGATCACGTTGGAATAGATACGACCGGTGGTGACGTTATCGGACCGGCGCGATGATACGCCGGTGAAACGTTCATAGTGGCCAAGATCAAGGTCGGTCTCCGCACCGTCTTCGGTCACATAGCATTCGCCATGCTGGTACGGGCTCATGGTGCCCGGATCGACGTTGATATACGGATCAAGTTTACGCAGACGAACTGTAAAGCCGCGTGCCTGCAGGGACGCCCCCAAAGCAGCGGAAGCCAGACCTTTGCCCAGCGAGGAAACCACGCCACCGGTAATAAAGATAAAACGAGTCATTATCTTGGCCTCATCTCAAAGCACAAAGCCTCGGTTCGATGCCATAGTACCAAGGAGCAGAAATACTCATCAATAGAGATCGTGCAAACGAGCTATTGGCTAGGAAGAATAGCGCAGGCGATGCGGTGCATCGTCAAGCTGTTCTGACGCCAGCCTATAGTTTGTTTGCGCGACCGGGACGGCACCTTTTAGCGCCCTCCGGACCGCGTCGTAGCTTGTTTGCGATGCGCCGCATCGCCACACAAGCCTCTCCTAACCAGAGAACGCTAAAAGGCGTCTCTATCGGTGACTATTTCTACTCCTTGGTACTTGTGCATCACGAACCGGGGAATTCAACAATCAAAAATTGAGGCGGCAAGTTTGCCGCCTCAGGTCGTCGGTTAATTTGTTTATCGGGTCGGAGCCGCGGGACCGGTGTCCTCGGCGGGCTCAGTGACCGCGGGGGCCGGTTCCGGCGCCTGATCAAGGATCGAAGCCGGCTGGGTGTGGGTATTCGACTGAAGGGCAAGAATGATGCTGGTGATCATGAATGCGCCTGCCAGAATAGCAGTAGTACGGGTCAGCAGGTTCGCAGCGCCGCGTGAGCTCATCACGCCGAAACCACCGCCGCCGCCGCCGCCGCTGTTACCGCCGATACCAAGCCCACCGCCCTCGCTGCGCTGCACGAGAATCACAGCGATCAGGCCGAGCGCAAGAAGAAGGTGGATTACCAGAATGACTGTTTGCATGGTGTCGAAACTCTTGTCCTAATCAACCGATCCAAACGCAATTCGGCCCGGATCGGGCATAAATTTGATGCGTATTTAACGCGTTTTATGGCTGTTGGCTAGACCATATTAAACAAAATCTGCACCGCAGTCGGTCAGGCACAAGATTCAATAATCTGCCAGAAATCTTCAACCTTAAGGCTGGCCCCGCCGACAAGTGCACCATCGACATCTTCGACAGCCATCAATTCCTTGGCATTCGACGGCTTGACCGAACCACCATACAGAATTCGGAACTGATCACCATCCTCAAACCGTGCCATCAGACCTGCACGGATCGCAGCATGCACTTCGGCAACTTCTTCGACACTGGCAGTCCGGCCGGTGCCAATCGCCCAGACCGGCTCATAGGCAACAACCGTGTTTTTGGCTGTCGCCCCATCGGGAAGCGATACCGCCACCTGCCCGTTCACCACCGGCAACGTCGCACCAAGATCGCGTTCTTCCTCGGTCTCGCCAACGCACACCACCGCGATCAGACCGGCATCATGGGCCGCAATCGCCTTTTTGCGAATGTCGGTCGAACTTTCCCCGTGATCGGCACGGCGTTCGGAATGACCGACCAGAACATATTGTGCGCCAATATCGGCCAGCATCGGGGCAGCCAGATCACCGGTATGCGCGCCCGAAATCGCCGCATGGCAATCCTGCCCACCGACGGCAACCGCACTTCCCTTGGTCACACCAACTGCCTCGGACAAAAGCGTTGCCGGCGGACAGACAAGAATATCGCAACCAAGCGCCCCTTTTTCAGACGCCTTTGCCGCCAGGCTTGATGCCAGCGCAAGACCGTCTGCACGCAAACAGTTCATTTTCCAGTTTCCGGCAATCAGGGGACGGCGTTGGGTCATGGGAGCTACCTCGTGCTGATCTGGTTCACATTTTGTCTGTGTAGTGTCCTTGTTTCCAGACCATAACAACCGGTTTGCGGTTGATACGATTTGTTACAGGACCTGTTTCGACGCGGGTTTTAGCATGCCATGCCAGCGGGGCCAAGTACCCGAAAACGCCCGATCACGTATTTAGGATGTGATTGCAGTCATCTTCTATACAATCGCCTGTTGCCGCTGATAACACTCGCCATTAAGATGCGCGGCAAATTTGCTCGGGCCTTTTCGTTTATCACGTCGTCCGGGCGACCATAATGAAACGACGTCAAAGCCTGATTTTGGCGTCAAACCACGGATTGTTAGGCTTATCATATGCTTGCTGGCATTCGCACATTTTCGAAATCAATCTTCGCCAAGATTATCTTTGGCGTGATTGCACTGAGCTTCGTGATCTGGGGCCTGAACGCATCGATGCTCAATCTGGGCACCTCGCGTGAAGTTGCCGAAATCGGCAGCCAACGGATCACCCCGGTCGAACTGGATCGCGCCTTCCAGCGTAGCGTGCAGAATATGCAAAACATGTTCGGACCGAACTTCAACCAGCAGCAGGCCATTCAGATGGGCCTTCTGAACAATACGGTGCAGTCGCTCGTATCCCAGAAGATCCTGCGTGAGGATGCCAAAAACATCGGTATCGGCATCAGCGACGAAGCCGTCCGTGATCAGATCTTCTCTTCTGACAGCTTCAAGGATCCGACCACCGGCCAGTTCAGCCGTGACCGCTTCCTGCAGGCCCTGTATCAGGCTGGCTACACCGAAAACGAATTCATCAACGGTGTCCGTGGCGACATGATGAGCCAGCAGGTTGTCAGCAGCCTGACCAACCCGGCAACGGTGCCAGACATCATGGCACGCCAGATCGTCGCTTACCGCAATGAACAGCGCAGCGGTTCGTTCTTTACGCTGAACAAGGATGCCTTTGCTGACATCGAACCGGCTGATGACACGACCCTTCGTGCCTATCACGAAGAAAACGCGGCCCAGTTCACCGCACCGGAAAGCCGCAATGTCACCCTTGCAACGCTGAGTGCCGCTGACCTGATTTCGACCGTCACCGTAACCGACGAAGAAATCAACGATGCCTATGCACAGCGCGAACCGGAATTCCAGACCCCGGAAAAACGCACCGTCGAACAAATCCTGTTCTCGCCGAACGAAGAACAGACCGCCCGTGAAGCCTATAAGCGCCTGACCGAAGGTGCAGACTTCATGACGGTCGCCAAAGAAGACGCGAACATGGACGAAGCCATGGTCAAACTTGGCCAGTTCACCGCAAATGACATCCTGCCCGATCTCCGCGATGCGACCTTCTCGCTTGACGAAGGCGGCATCTCCGAGCCGGTTGAAACCGCCCTTGGCTGGCACATCATCCGTGTTCCGTCGATCACCCCGGGCAGCACGCAAAGCCTTGATGAAGTTCGCGACATCATTGTTGACGGCCTCAAACAGTTCAAAGCCGAAGACGCCATCTATGATCTGGCGGCCACCTTTGACGAAGAACTCGGTGCCGGCACCCCGATCGAAGACGCCGCACGCGATGTTGGCGCAAAGACCTACAAGCTTGACGGCATCGTCCGTGGCGAAGGCCTTGCAGGTCAGAACGTTGACGGCGCAGACGAAATCAACGCCAAAATCTTCGAGCTCGAAAACGGCGAGGAAAGCTTCCTTGAAGAAACCGCTTCGGGCACGCGTTATGTCGTTCGTGTTGAAAACGTAACCCCGTCGGCCCTGCGTCCATTTGACGAAGTCCGCGACGAAGTTGTTGCCGCATGGACCGCCGAAGAACGCCAACGCCTGATGATGGAAAAGGCCGAAGAACTGGCTGGCAACATCAACACGTCCGGTGCGGATCTCGCAACCCTCGCCTCCGAAGACGGCGCAGAGGTTCGTGAAACCGGCCTGACCCGCCGTACCGGTCGCGGTCTTGCAGATGACGTCAACCCGGCGGTTGCCGCTGCCCTCTTCACCCTTGAAGACGGCAAGGCCAAAGCCGTCCAGACCGGCGAAGACGTCATGATCGTCAAGCTTGATGAAATTCAGGCCGCCGACATCAACACCGCCGATGCCGCGCCGGTAAATGACGAGCTCAAGGAAGCCCTTAACGAGGACATCCTTGCGCAGTATCTCAACTACCTGAACGAGGAAATCTCGGTCAGCGTCAATAACAGCGTGATCAACGAGCTTTATCAGCCGACCGCTGCAAACTGATACACATCCAGGGGCGACCGGAAAATCCGGTCGACCGGAAAATCCGGTCGCCCTTTTTCTATCTCAAAGACGCCATCGTCAAACCGACCAAGCCCAACCATCGGACAGATCATGGAAATCAAACCGGATTTCACCAGTTTCAAGCAAAACTACGACAACGGCATTTCACAGGTTCTCTGGACTTCGCTGACCGCCGATCTTGATACGCCGGTCTCGGCCTTTCTCAAGATCGCTGAAGGCATGCCAAACACCTATTTGCTTGAATCTGTTGAAGGCGGATCGGTCCGCGGGCGTTATTCCTTCCTCGGTCTTAAACCCGACCTGATCTGGCGCTGCTTTGGCAACAAGGCCGAACTCAATCGCCGTGTGATGGCCGATGCCGACGCCTTTGTGGCCGAGCCTGACGCCCCGCTTGACAGCCTCAAGAAACTGATCGCCGAAAGCCACATCGAACTGCCTGACAACCTGCCACCCATGAGTGCCGGTCTGGTCGGCTATATGGGCTATGACACTGTCCGTCTGATGGAAAAGCTGCCCGACAGCAACAAGGACGAGCTTGATGTGCCCGATGGCATTTTCATCCGCCCGACCGTGACGGCAAGTTTTGATACCATCGAAGACACGGTAACCGTGGTGACGCCCGTGCGCCCGGAAAAAGGCATTTCGGCTGATGCGGCCTATGATCTGGCCTGCGCGCGGCTTAATGATGTCGTCCAGCAGTTCCAGCGCAACCTGTTTATCGACCGCCGCTCCAAATCGGTGCCTGATACCCTACCCGAACCAAAGGTCAGCGTCACCGAGGCCGGATTTCACGACATGGTCGAAAAGGCTAAGGATTACATCCGCGCGGGCGACATCTTTCAGGTGGTCCTGTCGCAACGCTATACGCTGCCCTATCAGCTCCCGCCCTTTGCCTTTTACCGGGCATTGCGCCGCATCAATCCGTCGCCCTTCATGTTCTATCTCGATATCGGCGGTTTTCAGGTCGTCGGGGCCAGCCCGGAAATCCTGGTGCGCCTGCGCGACGGCGAAGTCACCATTCGCCCGATTGCCGGCACCCGTCGCCGCGGCAAAACGCCCGACGATGACAAAGTCATGGCGCAAGACCTGCTCGACGATCCCAAGGAACGCTCCGAACATCTGATGCTGCTCGATCTTGGCCGCAATGATGTCGGGCGTGTTTCCAAACCGGGCACCGTGCGCGTCACCGACCGCGAACAGATCGAATATTATTCCCACGTCATGCATATCGTCTCAAACGTCGTCGGCCAGATTGACGAAACCAAATACGACGCGATGGACGCACTCAAGGCCGGCTTCCCCGCCGGGACCGTGTCGGGTGCCCCGAAAGTCCGCGCCATGGAAATCATTGATGAACTGGAATCGGTGCGCCGTGGCATCTATGCCGGGTGTATCGGCTATATCTCGGCCGACGGTTCGATGGATACTTGCATTGCGCTGCGCACCGCCGTCATCAAGGACGAAAAAATCCACATTCAGGCCGGTGCCGGTGTCGTCGTCGACAGCAAACCGGAACTCGAACACAAGGAATGCCAGAACAAAGCCGGCGCCCTCATGGCCGCCGCCCGCGAAGCCCATCGCTTCGCATAGTTCGCGATCCCGCAAACAAAAAGGGCTGCAGTTATCCTGCAGCCCTTTTTCGTGTCCGTCAGATAAACCTACTAGCCGGTCACACTTTGCATGGATCGGCGCAGCACATCTGTAATTGGCACCAGAACAAAGCCCTTGGCCTGAATTTCGGGGATCCATTTGTGAAGCGCCCCGATCGTCAGATCGCGCGGATGACCAATTGCAATGGCAAAGCCCTGTTTGCGGGCGACATTTTCGGTGCGGGCCAACATATCGGCGATCTTGGCCGCATCATCAGCATCATCAATAAAGATATCACGTGTAATCGCCGGGACGCCAAAGCTGCTGGCTGTGGAATAGCCAACCGAGTCTGCGCTGGTCCGGCTATCAAGGAACATCAGGCCGCGTGACTTCATGACTTCCATGACAACACGCATGCGTTCGGGATCGGCGGTAAATTTGCTGCCCATGTGATTGTTCACACCGACATAGCCATCAAACCGATCCAGCATCCAGGCCATCTCATTGAGGATGGTCTGGCGGTCATAGCTTGCCAGCAACGCATGCGGCCCCGGATCAACCGATGCAGATGACGGTTCCATCGGCATATGCAGCATCACCTCATGACCGGCCTTGCGCGCGGCATTGACCTGTGCCTGCAAATCACGGGCATAGGGCAGATAGGAAATCGTGATCGGCCCCGGCAGATCGACCGTTTTGGCGGTGCGCGGCTGATCAAGGCCGGCATCATCAATCACAATCGCAATCACCGGCTTGTCGCCAGTATCCTGTGTCAGTGCGGCATATTTCTGCCACGGCTGATTTGTCGGGCCAACGGTTGCAACCGGAACATCATTGCCACTATCACCCGGAAGAATATCCCCGCCCTGGTCCGGTTTGCGTGCGGCCGGTGCCGGTACAAAGTCCGTCAGTCCCTGCCCGCCTTGTCCGGTGGATCGCGTCGTTTCACTGTTTTCGCCGACCAGATATCCCGTCCGTCCACGCTCGGAAACATTGGCATTTTCCGAAAGCTTGTAATCCTTACGAAGCTTCGGGGTCGGTTCCGGCTCGGCCAGGGCATAATTCGGTGCGCTTTGATCCGATGCGCGGCCAAATTCATCCGACGCGCGATCAAGTTCAAGCATGCTGCCAACGGCAATAATGGCCGACAGCGTACCTGCAACAAAGGCCCCGCCCAGCATCAGGCGACCAATGCCACCCGATTTCTTTTTCGGGGCGGTCTTTTTACGAGTGGATTTCTTGGGTGCCGCCTTCTTACGTTTGGCGGTCGGTGCCCGGGTTGCCCGGCGTGCCACGCTGTGGTCTCCAGTATTCGTTTGCTGGGATGCTCGTAGCGGCCAAACACACGGTTCGGCCCCTTCCCATATGGTGATTATATACCGATCAAATCGGTTTGTGTTTTCACGTTTTTAAAACGCCTCTGGTTAGCACCCGGTTAAAGAACATTAACGACCGAGCACCAACGTGCATTTAGATCGCGAAAAACCCTTGCTCTGCTTCTGCTTGACGTAGCGACAAGGGCGTTTATTCTCTGGCAACTTTAATGTGCACAGGCCTTTCCTCCGATGTATCTCCTCATCGACAATTACGACAGTTTCACATTCAATCTGTGGCACTATCTGCGCGAACTCGGCCCAGAGGTCGAAGTGCGCCGCAATGATGAGATTACCGTGGATGCGGCCATGGCGCTCAATCCCGAAGGCATTGTGATTTCGCCCGGTCCTTGCGATCCGGAACGCGCCGGTATCTGCCTTGACCTGATCAAGGCCGCCGCGGGCAAGGTCAAGCTGCTTGGCGTCTGTCTTGGTCATCAATCGATCGGTCAGGCCTTTGGCGGCAAGGTGATCCGTGCGCCCGAATGCATGCATGGCAAGACCGATGCGATGACCCATTCCGGCACCAGCGTTTTTAAAGGCCTTCCCAGCCCGTTTGAGGCCACCCGCTATCACTCGCTGGTGATTGAACGCGAAACTTTGCCCGACAGCCTTGAAATAACGGCCGAAAGCGGAGATGGTCTTATTATGGGCGTGCGTCACAAAACCCATCAAATTCATGGTGTCCAGTTCCATCCCGAAAGCATCGCTTCGGAACATGGCCACGCCCTGCTTAAGAATTTTATCGACTATACCGGTGCCTGATACGCTCCGGACCGCAAACCAAGGAAGACCCGATGTCGACTGATCATGATCTGAAGCCAATTCTGGCCAAAGTCGCAGATGGCGAAAAACTGACCGAAAGCGCCGCCGAGGCGGCCTTTAATGTGCTGATGTCCGGTCAGGCAACGCCATCGCAGATGGGGGCTTTCCTGATGGGCTTGCGCATTCGTGGCGAAACCGTTGATGAAATCACCGGTGCCGCACGTGTCATGCGCGAAAAGGCAACCGGCATCATTGCCCCGGAAAACGCGGTCGATACCTGCGGTACCGGTGGTGATGGCAGTGGCACCTATAACATCTCGACCGGGGCTGCGATTGTTGCCGCCGCCGCGGGTGCCACCGTTGCCAAGCACGGCAACCGTGCCGCATCGTCCAAATCCGGGTCTGCCGATGTTTTGATGGCGCTTGGCGTTAATCTTGATGCCGATATGAAGCTTCTGGAAAAGGCGCTTCGCGACATCAATCTTTGCTTCATGATGGCAACCCGTCACCATTCAGCGATGCGTCACGTCATGCCGACCCGCGTTGAAATGGGCACGCGCACCATCTTTAACCTGCTGGGACCGCTGGCCAACCCGGCCAAGACCAAACGTCAGGTTCTTGGCGTTTTTGCCAAACAGTGGGTCGAACCGATTGCCAATGTATTGAACCGTCTGGGATCGGTGCATGCATGGGTTGTTCATGGCCACAGCGGCCTTGATGAAATATCGACCACCGGCCCGACCTATGTTGCCGAGGTCAAGAACGGCAAGGTCACCACATTTGAAATCAGCCCAAGTGATTTTGGGCTCGAAACCGTAACGCTTGACGACCTCAAGGGCGGTGATGCCGATGTCAATGCCAGAGCGATTACCGACCTTTTGGCCGCCAAGAAAAGCCCGTACCGCGACATCGTTCTGATGAATGCGGGGGCGGCACTAGTGGTCACCAGCATTGCCAGTGATCTGGCCGACGGCATCAAAAAGGCCGCAGACGCTATTGATAGCGGCAAGGCTGCCGAGACCCTGCAAGGGCTTGTGAAGATCACCAACGAAGGAACCCCGGCGTGAGCGACGTACTAGCCAAAATCTGCAACGACAAACGCGATCACGTTGCGGCCTGCAAGGCGCGCAAGACGCTTGCTACCCTCGAGGCCGAGGCAAAGGCACAATCAGCCCCGCGTGGTTTTATCAAGGCGCTTGAAACCAGTGTTGCCGATGGCCGTTATGGTCTGATTGCTGAAATCAAAAAGGCATCGCCTTCCAAGGGGCTGATCCGCCCGGACTTCAATCCGCCGGAACTCGCCAAGGCCTATAAGGCCGGCGGGGCAAGCTGCCTGTCGGTTCTGACCGACATCCCCTATTTCCAGGGCGATGACAGCTATCTGGTCGCGGCCCGGGCCGCAGTCGATCTTCCGGCCCTTCGCAAGGACTTCATGGTCGATCCCTATCAGATTACCGAGGCACGTGCCCTTGGCGCGGATTGCATCCTCCTGATTATGGCAGCCCTTGAAGATAGCCTGGCGGCTGAACTTGAAGATGCCGCGCACAGCCTTGGCATGGATGCTTTGATCGAGGTGCATAACGCCCCGGAACTTGAACGTGCGCTCAAGCTCAAATCGCGCCTTGTGGGTATTAATAACCGCAACCTCAAGACCATGGAAATCTCGCTCACCACGACCGAGGAACTGGCAAGCATGGTCGGCGGTGATCGGTTGCTGGTGGCTGAAAGCGGCCTGTTTACCCCTGATGACCTTGCCCGCATGGCAAAGGTCGGCGCTGAGTGTTTCCTGATCGGCGAAAGCCTGATGCGCCAGGACGACGTCGCAACCGCCACCCGCAACCTGCTCGGCCTTGCGGCCTGATCAATACTGGACAGAACCAATGGCAGACAAGCTTTCCCATATTGATGCCGGTGGCAACGCGGTGATGGTCGATATTTCGGCCAAGGCAGAAACTGCACGCACCGCCATTGCCAAGGCACGGGTTCTGATGTCTTCCGAAACGGCAAAGCTGATTGCGGATCGCGGCCATAAAAAGGGTGATGTTCTTGGCATCGCCCAGCTTGCCGGGATCATGGGCGCGAAAAAGACCCCCGATCTGATCCCGCTTTGTCATCCCCTGCCCCTGACCTCTGTCACCGTCGATCTCGAACTGGCAGAGGGTGTTGATGCGGTCGATATCACCGCCACCTGCAAGACGACCGGCAAGACCGGTGTCGAGATGGAAGCCCTCACCGCTGCCTCGGTCGCGGCATTGACGGTTTTTGACATGTGCAAGGCGGTTGATAAAAGTATGAGGATTACCGATTTGCGGGTCACCCGAAAAGAAGGTGGCAAGTCGGGCACCTTCATCGCGGACTAGCTTCCTGTCCCCACAAACCGCCTACTATTCACATTTTTTGAAGGATCATGGCGATTATTCGGTTTTTCCATCAAATCGCACAGAGCCGCTTGACCCGCGAAAAGAACTAAAGTAGAACATCTGTGTATCCTTTTTGTTCTTTTTACAGGTTCGGGAAATAACATGCTGACGCGCAAGCAATATGAGTTGCTGGTCTATATAGACAATTACCTTCGCGATCACGGGATTTCGCCCTCTTTCGATGAAATGAAAGAGGCCCTGAACCTTAAATCCAAATCCGGCATTCACCGCCTGATCACAGGCCTTGAGGAACGCGGCTTTATCCGCCGCCTTGCCCATCGTGCACGCGCGCTTGAGGTCGTCAGACTTCCGGAAAACAGCGATGATGACACGCCGGAAACGCCAAACAATGTGACCTCGCTTGCCAGTGTCCGAAAGGCCGCACACCGGCCAACCACGGTGCCAACCGCCTTCTCGGAGGCCGGAGAATCCGTTGGTTTGCCGCTCTATGGCCGGATTGCTGCCGGTACACCGATCGAGGCCCTTCGCGATCAAACGACCATGGTGCAGGTCCCGGCCGCCCTGCTTGGCGCCGGTGATCACTATGCCCTTGAAGTATCGGGGGATTCGATGATTGATGCCGGTATTTTGGATGGCGACACCGTCCTGATCCAACGCTGCGAACAGGCCCATGATGGCACGATTGTGGTGGCGCTCGTCGATGACAGCGAAGCCACGCTTAAGCGCCTGAAACGCGGGCGTGGTGAAGTTCTGCTGGAACCGGCCAACGCGCGCTATGAAACCCGCGCCCTGTCACCGGACCGTGTACGCATTCAGGGCCGTCTGGTCGGGCTGCTGCGTCAGTACTGATTGATTGCGCGACGTTATCAACCACAAACGCCCGGTGCTTGTGCCCGGGCGTTTTTGTTTTGTGTGCGATCAGGTTGTTAGCGCCCTGCTCTGCCGCCGATGATGATCCAGGGCCAATTGCCGGTTTCCGCTCGGACGGTGTTGATGACAGGCTTTCCATCTGGCTTCGACGGCAGCTTGATCGCAACACCGCCCTGCCACCACAGAACGTCATCATCGATGATCACACGCGCGCCAGAGGCCTGACAGGTGGTTGGTAGATCTGTTTTCAGGCTGACAATGATATCTGCATTACGGCAGGCATAAAACGGATTGGCAATACGGCTTGCGACGATGATCCGTGACTGAACGATGTTAGCGCTAACACCCAGGGAACACGGGTCGTTCTGGCAGGACTGTACGCGGCTTTGTTCCTGTTCGGGGCGAATGCCAAAGCGGCTCATCCAGATGCCTTTTTGAAAATCATTCAGCCGTGATGAGGTATGCAGGATACCGGCATCGGGATCATAGATCGCCCAGCTTTCGCGGTCGCCTGATATCAGAATTTCGGGTTCTTTGTGCAGTGCCTGAAAGATGATGGCGGCAAAAATCACCGGAATGACCGGCACGATCATCACCTTGTCGCGCCAGATGACGATCCATGCCAAGGCAAACAGTCCCAAGGCAACCGCCAGCATATCAAGGCCCGAGACATACCAAAGCCCCCAGTCCTGTGCGGCGACCAGTTCGGCGGTTTCCAACAATACCGTCAATCCGGGCTTGATCGCGGCCAGGGAGAGCCCCGACAACCCAACCGGCACAAGCGCCAGCGTCACGACGATCCAGGGCATCACCCAGAATGCCATGACCGGAATGGCGACCAGATTAGCAAGTACGCCCAGCATCGAAATACGGCCGAAATGATAGCCGATGATGGGGGCTGTCACCGCCGTCACGATCAGACTGGTCAGGAGCAAACCGGCAAGATAAAGGCCAGTACGCTCGTACCAGGACAGCATTCCCTGCCGATCCAGCCAGCGTCGGCCCGGCCCGTCATAAAACGCAACAAGTGCGCCAACGGCGGCAAAGGAGAGTTGGAAACTGGCGCCAAGTGCCGCATCGGGCCGAAGGATCAAAACAATGATCGCGGCCACGCCCACAAGGCGCAGCGATATGGCACGGCGATCCAGCAGGAGTGCCAGCCAAACCACGAGCAACATAACAAAGGCGCGCTGGGTCGGAATGGTCGCCCCGGATAATCCAAGATAGACAAGCCCCGCCAGCATAGCCGCCATCGCCGCCCATTTCTTGATCGGATAGCGCAAGGCAATTTGAGGAATGGCAGCCAACCCGAACCGGATCAGGAAAAACACCGTCCCGCAAAGCAAACCCATATGCAGGCCGGAAATCGCCAACAGATGCGCAAGCCCGGATTTGCGAAGGTTATCGGCAATATCCGGGGCAACCTCGCCACGTTCGCCGATGATCAGCGCCTTGGCAATTCCGGTTTCGGGACCGGTCATTTCATCGCTGATGACGGCTGAGATATATTGACGCGCCCTTTCAATACCGACCAGCAACACATTGTTATTTATATCTTTTTGATTTTCCAGAACTTCGAACTGTCGTCCAAAGACAAAGCCGGATGCGGCAATATTGCTGAAATAGAGATTGCGTGAAAAATCCGGGTCGCCGGGAACGGCAGGTGCGCGCAATGGAAAGAGACGTGCGTTCGCACGGATCTGATCGCCAATTGAAAGCGCACTATCGCCCAAGAAACTGAGCCTTACATTCCAGTCCAGTTGGTCTTGGGCAATGCCGACAATCTCGGACGGCTGGACGGTGGCGCGGATGCGTCCGTTCCGCGGTTCCAGCGCAATGATGGTGCCAGTAACCTCGGTCGTGTAGAGCGTTTTTGTCGGGATGTTATCCGGGCCAAGTTCGGTATGGCTGGCACTTGTCAAAGCCCCGAATGCCAAACTGGCAAGCAGCTGAAACGCGAAGGCCAGAGTGGCAAGTCGCCGCGACATCCAGAAACCGCAGCACAGCAGAATCACCGCCAGAGCAATTTGACCAAGCCCGATACGCGCAGGGAGCAAGAAATACCCGGCACAGCCCAACCCAAAGAAGATAACCGAGGACAGAAACCATTTATTTCTTTGGCTTGTTACAACAAAATTAATTTGTGAGAAAATACCCACAAACAATTGTTTTAATTTAACTTTAGCTTTCGCCGTACGACGAATGTCCAATAGCCCGCCTGCCGCATAGTTTCTATCTAACATCCGCTGTGGTGCAACAGCGTGTCATTTGTGCTATAGCCTGCACGCCAAAAGTCCTCAGGACAAGCGACAACATCCAAATAACGGATAGATTGAATGACGGTTGTTACCCGTTTTGCCCCGTCTCCGACCGGGTTTCTGCATATCGGCGGCGCACGCACCGCACTTTATAACTGGCTATATGCCAAACATACCGGTGGCAAGTTCTTGCTCCGGATCGAGGACACCGACCGTGAACGTTCAACGCCCGAGGCCGTAGACGCCATTTTTGACGGCTTGAACTGGCTTGGCCTGACCGCAGACGAAGAGCCGACTTTCCAGTTTGCCCGTCGCGACCGCCATGCAGAAGTCGCCCAACAGCTTCTTGATGCCGGGAAAGCGTATTATTGCTATTGCTCCCCCGAGGAGCTGACGGCCATGCGCGAGAAAGCCCGCGCAGAAGGCCGTCCGATGAAATATGACGGCACCTGGCGTGATCGCGATCCGTCCGAGGCACCGGAAGGTGTCAAACCTGTTGTCCGCGTCAAGGCGCCGCAGGAAGGCGATGCCGTGATCAATGATCAGGTGCAGGGCGAAGTTCGCGTCGGAAACGAGCAGCTTGACGATTATGTCATCCTGCGCGGCGACGGAACGCCGACCTACATGCTTTCGGTCGTGGTTGATGACCATGACATGGGCGTTACCAACGTTATTCGTGGTGACGACCACCTGACCAACGCATTCCGTCAGAAAGTCATTTATGATGCCATGGGCTGGGATGTTCCGACCTTTGCGCACATCCCGCTGATCCATGGTCCGGATGGCGCCAAGCTGTCGAAACGCCATGGCGCGCTGGGTGTTGATGCCTATCGCGATGAAATGGGCTTCTTGCCCGAGGCCTTGAACAACTATCTTCTGCGTCTTGGCTGGGGCCATGGCGATGATGAGGTCATTTCGACCGAGCAGGCGATTGAATGGTTTGACATCACCGATGTCGGCAAAGGTGCTGCACGCTTTGATTTTGCAAAGCTGACCAACCTTAATGGCATCTACCTGCGTCAGGCCGATGACAAACGCCTTGCAGACGAGATTTCGCCGCTGGTTGCCAAGCAAATTGGTGTCGATGCACTTGATGCGTCGCAAAAAGAAATCTTGATCAACGGCATGGTAGGCCTTAAAGAAAGGGCCAAGACTCTTATCGAGCTCGCCGACTCTTCGGCTTTCTATGTTACCGATGGCATTACGTCCGTTAACGAGAAAGCCCAGTCCCTGATTGATGGTGCACCTGAAGGTCTGTTCAAGGAACTGGCCAACAGTCTTGAAGCGCTTGATAGTTGGACCGAAGAGGACGTTGACGCAAGTGTTCGTGCCATTGCCGATAAGTTTGAGTTAAAGCTTGGCAAAGTTGCGCAGCCCTTGCGGGCGGTGCTTACAGGCTCCAACTCTTCACCAGGCATTTTCGAAGTAATGATTGTGCTTGGCAAAACCCAAACGCTGAAACGCATTCGCCATTTTGATGCATAACAACAGCGAATTAAGAAAAACTAATAACCCGTTTGCGCTTTGTGCGCCGCAGCATTATGCTGCACACAACTTGAAACCGTGTTCGTTCAAACAGGGAAGGAAAAATAGTCATGGCATCTAATCCCAAGACTTCCCACACCGTGACAATGACCGACAATGCCACTGGCAAGTCGTTCGATATGCCGGTGATTGAGGGCAGTGTAGGCCCGTCTGTGATTGACATCCGCAAGCTGTATGCTGAAACCGGATATTTCACCTATGATCCGGGCTTCACTTCGACCGGCTCTTGCCAGTCGGAACTGACCTATATTGATGGCGACGTTGGTATTCTGCGTCACCGCGGTTATGCAATTGATGAACTTGCAGAAAACGCCGACTTCCTCGAAGTCTGCCATCTGCTGCTTTATGGTGAGCTGCCAAATGCCGCCGACAAAGCCAAGTTCGAGAATGATATTACCATGCACACCATGGTCCACGAACAGATGCGCAATTTCTATAACGGTTTCCGCCGTGATGCGCATCCGATGGCGATCATGTGTGGCGTTGTTGGCGCATTGTCCGCGTTTTATCATGACAGCACCGACATCAACGATCCGAAGCAGCGGATGATTTCGGCCTATCGCCTGATTGCGAAAATGCCGACCATTGCAGCGATGGCGTATAAATATTCCATCGGTCAGCCATTCCGTTATCCGAACAACAAGCTCGGTTATGCGGAAAACTTCCTGCAGATGATGTTTGGCAACCCGTGTGAAGACTATGAAGTCAATCCGGTTCTGGCCAAGGCAATGGATCGCATCCTGATCCTGCATGCTGACCACGAACAGAATGCGTCGACCTCGACCGTTCGTCTGGCCGGTTCTTCGGGTGCCAACCCGTTTGCATGTATTGCTGCTGGTATCGCATCGCTTTGGGGTCCGGCACATGGCGGCGCAAACGAAGCCGTTCTGGTCATGCTCAACGAAATCGGCGATGTGAAAAACATCCCGGAATACGTTGCAAAAGCAAAAGACAAGAACGATCCGTTCCGTCTGATGGGCTTTGGTCACCGCGTTTACAAAAACTACGATCCGCGCGCCAAGGTCATGCAGGAAACCTGCCACGAAGTTCTCAAAGAACTCAACATCAGCGACCCGCTGCTTGACGTTGCGCAGGAACTGGAACGTATCGCACGTGAAGACGAGTACTTCATCGAGAAGAAACTCTATCCGAACGTCGACTTCTATTCGGGCATCATCTTCAAGGCGATGGGCATCCCGGTCAGCATGTTCACCGTGCTGTTCGCTGTTGCACGTACCGTTGGCTGGATTTCCCAGTGGAAAGAGATGATCGAAGATCCGTCTCAGAAAATCGGTCGTCCGCGTCAGCTGTTTACCGGTGTTGCAGAACGTCCATTCGTTCCGGTCGACAAGCGCTAAGCCGCGTCGACATCGACAGATCAAAGAAAAGGCCCGGAATTTTCCGGGCCTTTTTGTATTTGTGAGGCAGCTTTAACCTGCCCCACCATATCTTCCGGGCTTACCAGCTTCCGGTGTTTTCCATGCTGGCCCACGGTTCAGCCGGGGCGAGGCTTTCGCCTTTCTGCAGGAACTCGATGGAAATGCCGTCCGGGGAACGAACAAACGCCATGCGCCCATCACGCGGCGGACGGTTAATGGTAACACCCGCATCCATCAGTTTCTGGCAAAGCACATAAATATCGTCGACTTCATAGGCCAGGTGCCCGAAATTGCGCCCACCGGAATAGCTTTCCGGGTCCCAGTTATAGGTCAGTTCAAGTTCCGGGGCCTTGACGGATTTGGCACTTTCGACGTCCGCCGGCGGTGCAAGATAGATCAGGGTGAAACGGCCCTGCTCGCTCTCGATCCGGCGGGTCTCTTTCATACCAAGAAGGTCGCAATAGAATTTCATCGATTCATCGACATTCTCGACACGTACCATCGTGTGCAGGTAGCGCATAACACTGACTCCGTTTTCAATTAATCAATGCGAAGAAACTAATTGCAATGCGGGTTTGATGCCACCCGTAACAGACTATTTTTTGGCGATGATTTTCAAAATCTGCTCGGCAGCCTTTTCGCTGGGCGGTCTGTCACCAAATCCCAGCAAGGTGCAGGCTTTATCAAAACCGTCGATCTGTGCGGCCCGTTCAGGGCTATCAGCCATCAGGGTTTCAAGAACCGGAATGATCTTTTTGGCCTTGCATTTATCCTGTAGGAACTCGGGTATCAGTTTTTTGCCAAGGACCAGATTAACAATGGTGACGGTATCGATCTTGATCAGGCGCTTTGCAATCCAGCCCGTCACAGCATTGACCTTATAGGCAATGACATGCGGCACACCGGCAATTGCGAGCTCCAGCGAGACGGTCCCTGATGCCGCCAGCGCACAGTCGGCCGCCGAAAACGCATCATGGCGTTCCTGATCGGTTGCGACAATAATCGGATCAAGTGGCCAGGATTTCACTTCTTCGGTGACGGTGTCGACGACCTTACTGACCGTTGGCACGACGATGCGTGCATCGGGGTATTTCGTGGCAACATCATCAATGACCTTGCGAAATACCGGAAGGAGGCGTTTGACTTCGGAATTACGGCTTCCGGGCAGAACCGCCAAAAGCTTCTGGTCCGGCTTCAGGCCATGTTGGGTGCGAAACCGCTCACCATCACCGTCATGGCGTTCTTCGACCGCTGAGTGGCCGATAAAGGTGGTTGGCAGGCCTTCTTTCTCGAAATAGGGCGGTTCAAACGGCAAAAGTGCGAGAAGATGATCGAGGAAACCCGCAATCTTCTTTGCCCGGCCTTCGCGCCACGCCCAGACCGAGGGGGCGACATAGTGCACCAGTGGGATGCCCTTGCCTTTCAGCTTCTTGCCGACCCGAAAGCTGAAATCCGGGGCATCAATGGTAATCACGACATCGGGTTTCTCGGACTTGGCGAAGTCCGCGGTTTGGGAAATGCGTTTGAGCAGATGTGGAATATGCGGCACGACCTCTGTCAGGCCCATGACCGACATTTCATTCATCGGAAACAGGCTTTTGAGGCCTTCACGCTCCATGCGTGGACCGCCGACACCGATAAAGCGAATATGATCCTGTTTGGCCTTAAGGGCCGCCATCAGGCGCCCGCCCAGTTGATCCCCGGATGCCTCGCCAGCCACAAGCATGATTTTCGGGCCAAGCGGCGCGGTTTCATTCGCCATTTTGTCGTTCCTCGTCCGGGAGGGACAGACCAACGACAAACATGCCCAACGCATCAGCGCGCGCAATCACCGCGGCGCGGTCAATGATCATGGTCCCACCGGCAAGCAATGCAATGCCACGCAGGCCAGCTTTATGGGCCTCTTCGACGGTTTTCATGCCGATGGCCGGCAGATCAAGGCGTTTGTCCTGTTGCGGCTTGGCGGACTTTACCAGCACCCCGCCAACACCATCACGGCGGTATTTGGCCGAGCGGCGCACCATTTCATCGGTGCCTTCGATCGCCTCAAGGGCCAATACCAGCCCCTGTTGCACGACACATCCCTGCCCGACATCAGCCTGCCCCAGTGTTCGGGCGACTGTCAGGCCATGGCGGGCATCGGTCATTGCCTGCTCATCGGGGTTGATGCCCCCAAGAACGCCTTCCTCAACCGCGAGATCGCCAAGAATTTCATGGGCGCCCAAAAGCCGGAAGCCTTCGCGTTCGAGCTCTTTACCGACAAGGCGAAGCAATCCGTCATCGCCAAGGGCCTTGGTGCCAACTTTCATCAGGAGTTTGGCTGCCCGCCAATCCGGGCGGATCGAGGAAAAGCTGGGCCGTGCGACCTTACCTGCCAGAACCACGTCCTGGCAATTTTCCTTGCGCATGGCATCGAGGATTTTCGATGCTGCACCGAGGCGGGCCGTTACATTCGGATATTGATCAAGGTCTGTATCATCGGCATAGCCATCAAGTTTGACGATGCAGACATCGCGGCCCATTGAAACAGCCGCGGACGCCAGACGGGCGGGAAGCGCCCCGCCCCCGGCGATAATCCCCAATTTCGGCTGCGGATTATCCTGCGGAGCTGTCATATTTTGGCGTGCATACGGAACGCATGCTTTCCGCTTTGAGGAAATTGATGATTTCCATCACCGGGCCGACGCCCTCAAAATCCTTGGCGACTTCTTCGACACGTTCGGCCAGAGTGCCTTCCTGTGCGAACAGAAGGCGATAGGCCTTGCGCAGCGAATGGATGGTTTCACGGTCAAAACCGCGGCGTTTCAGGCCGATGATATTCAGGCCCGAAAGATACGCACGGTTGCCGATGACAGACCCATAAGGGATGACGTCGCTTTCGACCCCGGTCATGCCGCCGATCATGGCGTGCTTGCCGATACGAACAAATTGGTGAACCGCCGAAAGACCGCCAACGATTGCGAAGTCTTCGACCACCACGTGGCCCGCAAGCGTGCCGTTATTGACCAGAATGCAGTGGTTGCCGACATGACAATCATGCCCGACATGGGCCCCGGTCATCAGAAGGCAGTCATCACCGATGGTGGTTTCCATACCGCCACCTTCGGTGCCCGGATTAAGGGTTGCGCCCTCGCGGATTTTGGTGCGTTTGCCAACGATCAAACGGCTGTTTTCGCCCTTGAATTTCAAGTCCTGCGGGGCATGCCCCACAGAGGCAAAGGGATAAACTTCGCACTGATCGCCAAGGGTGGTGTGACCTGCGACCGCGACGTGGCTGTGCAGTTTGACACCATCACCCAAGACAACATTCGGACCGACCACGCTATAGGGTCCGATTTCGACATCCTGACCAATCTGCGCGCCATCTTCGACAACGGCGGTTGGATGTACTTTTGACATTATCAGTTATCCCGGATCATCGCGGCGATGGTTGCCTCGGCAACGACTTGGCCGTCGACCTTGACCTGGCTTTCGAACTTCCAGACCGGGCCGCGGCTTTGTTTTTTGGTCACGTGGATGTGCATGACGTCACCCGGTGTTACCGGTTTACGGAAACGGGCATTATCAATGCTCATGAAATAAACCAGCTTGCCTTCGGCATCCGCGCCAAGGGTCTGAACGACCAGGATGGCTGCGGTCTGCGCCATGCTTTCGATGATCAGAACGCCCGGCATGATTGGCTGCTGCGGGAAATGGCCGGTAAATTGCGGCTCGTTCATCGTCACGTTCTTGATACCGGTGGCACGGACATCGGTTTCGATGTCGATGACCTTGTCAATCAGAAGGAACGGATAGCGATGCGGAATCATTTCCAGAATGCGCTGGATATCGACACTTACCAGTTCGGTCATGTGTGTAGCCCTTATTTCTTTTTTCGTATCAGACGCGACAAGGCGACCGTCTGTTTATGATATTCCATGACCGGAACGGCGGGACTTCCGCCCACAGTTTCCCCCGGCCCCACATTTTTCATGACACCCGACTGGGCTGCGACTTTCGCGCCATCGCCGATTTCGAGGTGTCCTGTAATGCCTGCCTGACCGGCAAGCACGACAAAATTGCCAATCTTGGTCGAGCCCGAGATCCCGACTTGCGAGACAACAACACAGCCCATGCCAAGTTCAACGTTATGGCCGATTTGCACCAGATTGTCGATACGACAGCCATTACCGATAACAGTATCCGGCCCTGCCCCGCGATCAATCGTGCTGTTTGAACCGACTTCGACGTCATTGCCAATGACAACCCGGCCCAATTGCGGAACCTTGGCGTGCCCTTGCGGGCCCATGGCAAAGCCAAAGCCGTCCTGCCCGATGCGGGCACCGGGATAGATCAGGCACAGATTGCCGATCAGGCTGTGGCTGATGGAGGCATTCGCACCCACCTTGCAACCCGCACCGATGACAACCCCGTCACCAATGACAGCATTGGATGCGATGATGGTACCATCGCCGATTTCGCAATTGGCACCGATGACCGCACCGGCATCGACCTGAACACCCTTGCCAAGCCTGGCAGACGGATCAATGACCGCATGATCGGAAACGATGCCATTGCCGGTTTCGAACGGATAGAACGCGGTTGCGGCCTTGGCATAGGCGCGATAAGGGTCCTTGGTCGTAAACAAGACCATGCCTTCGGGTGCACGCTCAACAAATTCCGGGCGCACGAAGCAGGCACCGGCCTTGCTGTTGACAAACGCATCAAGATATTTGCGATTGTCAAAGAAGCTCAGGATATCGCCATCTGCGTTTTGCAGCGGCGAGACATCCTGAAAGACCCGTGTTTCGTCGGGCGCATTGACCGGCGTTGTTTCCGTCAGTGCGGCGATTTCAGCAACACTGACGGGTCCCTTGCGGCTAAAGAAACGGGCATCCGCCATCAGGAGCCTTCCTTGAATTCAACCGTGATGGTTGGAACCTCGGCATTTGCGCGATCAAAAACTTCCTTGGTCGCATCCATGGTGGTTGCAAACAAAACGGCTTGACCACGATGCAAGACAAGGTTTGCGCCACGTTCTTCGGCGATGCTTCCGATGATTTCATTCAGGGCTTGCGAGAATTTGGACTGGGCCTCGGCCAGGGCTTGATCGAGAACACGGCTACGGGCCTGGGCAAATTTCTGGAAATCAGCGACTTTTTGCTGAAACTGCTTTTGTTTTTCCTGAAAAACGTCTGCAGCCAGCAGCGTGCGTTGCTGAGCGAGTTGTTTTTCTTCCTCGCGCAGCCCCTGCTCGCGGGTTTCGATTTCCTTTTGATAGGCAACCTGTCGATCGCGGATTTGTTTGCGGGCATCCTGCATCGCAGATGCTTCACGCATGATGCCGGCAAAATCGACAATCATGACGGAGGCAAAGTTATCCGGGTTCGGTTCTTGCGCCTGCGCAACATTGGCATGTGCAGAGAAACCGATAAGAGCGGAGAGAACCAGCAGATTACGGAGAGATTTGATCATTTTCATTAGAATCTCGTTCCGAAGTTAAGTCGGAACATTTCCTCTTTGTCGTGATCTTCTTTTGTGACTGCCTGAGAGATGTCAACACCAATCGGGCCGAACGGCGATTCCCAACCTACACCAAAACCGACAGAGCTTCGTAGAGTGCCCGTATCATAAATTTCGCCGGGACGGGCACCATCGACGTCCTGCCCGGAGCCGAAGTCACTAAACACGCGACCTGTTAAAGCAAACTCAGATGGAAGCCCGAGCGGGAAGTCTAACTGAACCGTTCCAGTGTAGTACAGTTTGGAACCCAAAGCATCCCCGGTCGCTATATCACGCGGGCCGACACCGGCAGATTCGAAACCACGCAGGTTTGAACCACCAACAGAAAAACGTTGCGAAATGCGGGTATCATCGTCGAACCCGAAAATGTAGCCGGTAGAACCACGGGTCGAGAGAACCCACTCATGCTCGCGATCGATCGGATAGTAATATCCGCCCTCAACGCGCGACCGCAAATATTGCTCATCGCCGCCAACACCGGCCAAATCATTTGACAGGCGGGCGAAATATCCCTCCGTCGGCGAAATCGAGCTGTCACGTTCATCATAGGTCAGAGTATGACCAATAGCGGACTCAACAAACTCGGTCTCTTCAGCCAACAGAAGTCGTGAAGCGCTGCTACGATTGATGTTTGAATAGCTATTGCTTTCGAGCGAGTAGCGGAACGAATGCGAGAGTTCCTCACTGTAGCGGAATCCCGCACGGAGACGTCCCCCGGTCTGCTCTTCATCATACGAGCTTTCGTCCTGATTATCTTCTTCACGACGATAGACATCAAAACCTGCAGCGATTTCGCGATCAAGGAAATACGGCTCGGTGAAGGACAGGTCGATCTGCTGGTCGGTTGAACCAAGCGTGAAGTTCAGGCGCAAATCCTGGCCTTTGCCAAGCAAGTTGCGTTCACGAATACCAAGCTGACCAAACGCACCATTATCCGTTCCGTAACCCGCACCAATGGAAAACTCACCGGTCGATTTTTCTTCGACATCGACCTCGATCACGGTCTGATCCGGCGACGCCCCCGGCAGGGTTTTGACATCCACAGATTTGAAGAAGTTAAGGTTTTCGATGCGCTGTTTGGAACGCTGCATCTTGGAGCTGCTGAACGCATCGCCTTCGACCAAGCGGAATTCGCGACGGATCACCTCATCGAGGGTTCGGACGTTGCCGACAACGTTGATACGTTCGACATAGACCTTCGGCCCTTCGGAGATGTTGAAGGTGATGTCAATGGTGCCGGTTTCACGGTTGCGCTGAACATTCGGGCGGATGTCAATAAAGGCATAGCCTTGATCCCCGACACTGTCGGTCAAAGCATCAACCGCATCGTCCACAAGGTTGGCGTTATACCATTCGCCGCTTTCAATCTCGATCAGCGGCACCAGGGTTTCCGGATCGATCTTGTCGATCTGTGAGACGACATTGATCTCGCCAAACTGATAGCGCTGCCCCTCGCTCACCGTGTAGGTGACAAAGAAATCCGAGCGATCAGGTGTCAGTTCGGCAACCGACGACAAAACCTGAAAATCAGCATAGCCGGCAGACAGGTAGAAGCGACGCAGGAGTTCGCGGTCAAAGGTCACACGGTCGGGATCGTAGTTATCGTCGGCCGTCAGGATTTTCCACCACGCACTTTCGGTGGTGCGGATCACATCAGACAGTTCGCCGTCGTCAAAGGCCTTGTTGCCAACAAAGTTGATTTTGCGGATACCCGTGGCATCCCCCTCATCAATCTCGAACGCCAGATCGACACGGTTCTGGTCAAGCTGGATGACCTTGGGCTCAACCGTTGCGGCGAAACGTCCGCTACGACGATAGAGTTCGAGGATACGCTGAACGTCGGCCTGCACCTTGGTGCGGGTGTAAACAACGCGCGGGCGCAACTGCAATTCAGCACTCAGGGTATCATCATCAAGACGCTGGTTTCCTTCAAACGCAATGCGGTTGATGATCGGGTTTTCAACGACATTTACACGCAAAATTCCCTGATTAAAGGAGAAGGACACGTCGGCAAACAGGCCGGTCGAGAAAAGCGCCTTGAGTGAACTGTTGATTTTCTGGATGTCGTAGGAATCGCCAGGTGCAACGGTGAGGTAGGCATTCACCGTCGCCGTTTCGATACGATTATTGCCTTCGACTTCAATGTCGCGAATCAGACCCGATTGGGCATGCGCAGCCACAGGAACAATCAATGGCGCCGTTCCGCCAAGCAGGGCCGTAATGACAACGGCCGCTTTTACCTTACGCAGCAAGTTAACCCCCCTGTTGCTGTCATGCATTAGCCAGCAAGTCCTTTGAGGAAACTAAAGACACCCAATTGCGTCAAATCGTTCCACGTTGCGAAAATTATTAAGCTGAATACCAAACCCGCGCCGATACGGAAACCATATTCTTGTGCTTTTGCCCCCAATGGCTTACCGCGAATTGCCTCAATCGCGTAGAACACAAGATGACCACCATCCAGGACCGGAACAGGCATCAGGTTGATCAACCCAAGGCTGATGGAAAGATAGCCCATAAAGAACAGAAGCGGTGCGATGCCCCCTTCGGCCACCTGTCCTGACATTTGCGCGATCCGGATCGGCCCGCCCAGTTCAGAACTGTCGCGATCACCACTGATCATTTCACCGAGTGCCGAGAAGGTCTGCGTGGTCAATGAATAGGTCGTCTCAAATGCGCGACCGACCGATTCCACAACCCCGGTGCGGCTCGTCTCAAAGTCACCAGCGGTGATGCCAAGGCGTCCGACCGTCGCAGTCATACCACCCTCGTCGACTTCGACGGCTTCGGGCGTCACGGCAAGATCAACGATTTCGCTGTCGCGTTGGACCGTGACGGAAATCGGTTGCCCGGGATTTGCTCGCACAATGTCAGAAAGCTCAGAAAACCATTCAACCGGCTGACCGTTGATCGCGGTGATGCGGTCATCAGCCATCAGGCCAGCAACAGATGCCGGGCTGTTTTCAAGAACCTCGCCAACAACCGGCAAGGCACGCTGTTGTCCGACAGCGGCAAACAGGAAGGTAAAGACGATGATGGCAAAGATGAAGTTGGCCAAAGGTCCTGCAAAAACGATGGCCGCGCGCGCGGCAACCCCTTTGTGATGGAAGGCGTATTTTGCTTCTTCGGCGTCAAGGTCATCGCGACCACCGGCACTGGCAGGGTTCATATCGCCAAACATTTTGACGTAACCGCCAAGCGGGATCAGGCTGACTTTCCAGCGCGTGCCTTTTTTATCCTGCCAACCGAAAAGTTCGGGGCCAAATCCGATTGAAAAGGCTTCGACCTTCACGCCGTTTTTGATTGCCACCCAGTAGTGACCATATTCGTGAACAAACACGAGTACCGAGAGCACAAAAAGAAAAGCAAGTAAGGTTTCCATCAAGAATTCCCTAAGCCGGTGAAACCGGCAGTTTCAATCTAAGAAACCGACACAAGACACGCCGACGTTTCCCGGCGCACCATTGCATCTGTTTCAAATACCTGTTCAAGGCTGGTCAGCGGTTCGCTTCCAAGCCTTGTCATGACCTTTTCGACAGTCGCGGCGATTTCAAGGAATCCGATTCTGTCGTTAAGGAACGCTTCGACGGCGACTTCGTTGGCAGCGTTCAGAACAGTAGGCAGCGTGCCACCTTCCTGCAAGGCCTGTCGTGCCAGACGAAGAGCCGGGAAACGATTTGTATCCGGCGCCTCGAAGTTCAAACGCCCGATCGTGGCAAAATCAAGACGCGGTGCGTCCACTTTGATCCGATCCGGCCATGAAAGCGCATAAGCAATTGGCGTACGCATATCCGGAGATCCCAGCTGTGCCAGCACAGAACCATCAGGATATTCCACCATGCTGTGAACAACTGATTGAGGATGAACAACAATTTCAATCTGTTCCTCGGCGACCGGGAACAGGTGCCAAGCCTCTATCAGCTCAAGGCCTTTGTTCATCATGGTCGCAGAATCGATCGAAATCTTGGCGCCCATTTCCCAATTCGGATGGGCCAAAGCCTGTACACGGGTGACAGATTGCATGTCCTTTAACGACCATTCCCGGAATGGACCGCCCGAAGCGGTTAAAAGGATACGGTCGATGCGCATTTCTTCGCGATCCTCGAGAACCTGGAAAATTGCACTATGTTCGGAATCAACCGGGATCAGGGTCGCACCATGCCTGGAAATTTCCGCCGTCATCAGGGCGCCGGCACAGACCAACGTTTCCTTATTGGCAAGTCCGATGCGTGCACCACGGCGAATGGCCGCGAGCGTCGGTTTCAGGCCAGCTGCCCCAACAATTGCGGCAATGACGATGTCAGAGGGACGTTCGGCAGCCTCGATCAGCGCGTCTTCACCGGCCGCGATTTCAATCCCCTTCCCAGCCAGAGCATCGCGAAGGTCCGCAAAACGGGAAGAATCGCCGATCACGGCGCATTTGGCACCAAGTTCGATGGCGGCCTTGGCCAATGCATCGACATTGCGATGCGCCGTTACAGCTTCGACAACATATTTGTCAGTGTGGGACTTTAAAACATCAACGGTGCTGGCCCCGATGGAACCGGTAACACCAAAGACACTGACGGATTTCTTCAAAGTCATCAAACACCTGTAAAGACAGCAGCCCGAGGATTGGCCGCCTTAACGCAGAGAAAGCCCTGCGAAACAGATAATAGCAAAGGCCACAGGAAACACCGACAACATCCCGTCAGCACGATCAAGCAATCCGCCATGGCCCGGGATCAGGTGACTGCTGTCCTTGACCTTGAAACGACGTTTGAGCGCGGATTCACCAAGATCACCGATTTGGGCAATGATCGCCAAAACCATACTGACAGCGACAATCGCCCAATTGATCGCATCGGAACTGAAATAGGTGACCAATCCGCCGATCAAACCGGCACAGACCATGCCACCGATCAACCCCGCCCATGTTTTCTTCGGGCTGAAGCGTGGTGCGAGTTTTGGGCCGCCAATGGTCTTGCCAAAGGCATAACCGCCTGTGTCGGTCGCCCAGACAAGGAAGAACAGCCACATAATGATCAGAAGACCGTCGCCATCCTGAGTGCGCAGCCAAAGCGCTGACAGGGCAGCAACCGAGATGTACAAAACGCCAAACCCGGCAAGCAACCAGTTGGGGCCCGAACGGGCCGCAGCAATAATCACACCGATGGCAATCGGCATGACAATATATTCTTCCTGACCAGCGACATACATTATCATCGCAACCGCAAGCGCAACGGCGGTAACAACCGATATGCCGTTATGGTGGTTCGGGGCGCACATCCGCGACCATTCCCACATCATCCCCGCAGAAAACACAAACAGTAATATGTCAAAATAGGGAGATCCGAACCAGACCGCCGCAACAGCCACAGGCGCCATAACCATCGCGGAAAGAACGCGTGGTATCAGGCCGGAATTGGTATCTTTTTGATCTTGTGTCTCAGATGACAGCACCAAAACGCCGCTCCCGCCCGGCAAAATTATCGATAGCTTTTTCGAGGTGGCTGCGATCAAAGTCCGGCCAAAGCACATCTTCAAAGACGAATTCAGTATAGGCCGACTGCCAGAGCAAGAAATTACTGATCCGCTGTTCGCCGCTGGTTCGGATCAGAAGATCCGGGTCCGGAATACCGGCTGTCGACAAGTTTTGTTCGATCAGGTCTTCGGTAATCTCGTCGGCGGACAGTTCGCCTGCGGCAACCTTGGCGGCAATATCGCGTACAGCCTGCGTGATTTCAGCACGCGCACCATAGCTCAGTGCGATGGTCAGGTTCAGGCGCGTATTGTCGCGTGTTTGATCTTCGGCCTTGGCCAGAAGTTCACGGATATCATCAGCAAAACGCGAACGATCGCCAATAATGCGAATTTTGATACCATTCTTGTGCAAAGTGGATAATTCGCGCTTCACGAACAGGCGCAGCAAACCCATCAGATCGCTGACTTCGCTTTCCGGACGCTTCCAGTTCTCGGTCGAGAAGCCATAAAGCGTCAGATACTCGATTCCAAGTTCGCCTGCGGCTTCGATGGTGCGACGGACGGCGTCAACACCGGCGCGATGCCCCATCGTCCGCGGTCGGCCACGCCCGCGCGCCCAGCGCCCGTTGCCATCCATGATGATGGCAACATGACGCGGCACACAAAGCGCATCTGAAGGTTGAGTTTGCGAAGAAAGCACAGCCATAATCAGACTTGCATGATTTCCTGTTCTTTGTGGGCGAGCGCTTCGTCGATCTCGCCGATGACCTTGTCGGTCAGCTTCTGGACTTCTTTTTCTTCGTCGTGCATCTCGTCCTTGGAGATGTCACCGTCCTTTTCCCATTTTTTCAGCTGATCCATGCCATCGCGACGGACGTTACGAACCGAAATCTTGGCCTGCTCGGCATATTTGCCTGCAACCTTGGAAAGTTCGGTACGACGTTCTTCGTTAAGTGCCGGGATCGGAACGCGAACAAGCGTGCCGTCAGCAGCCGGGTTCAGGCCAAGGCCCGAATCACGGATGGCTTTTTCGACGGCCTTGACCATCGACTTGTCCCAAACCTGAACCGAAAGCATACGGGATTCTGGAACACTGACCGATGCCACCTGATTAAGCGGGGTCGGAACGCCATAGGCTTCAACCATGACCGGTTCCAGAAGGCTCACACTGGCGCGCCCGGTACGCAGACCGGTGAACTCCTTGTGCAATACTTCCACAGCCCCTTCCATACGGCGGGACAGGTCCTTTTTTAGGCCAGCAACGTCAGACACGTTCAGTCTCCATTCGAAATAATCGTAAACGTCCCCTTCGCAGAAACAACGTCTGCGAAGGCACCCGGATTATGCAAAGAAAATACAATAACCGGAATATCATTTTCGCGTGCCAAAGAAATAGCCGATGCGTCCATAACACGCAAATCTTTGGACAGAACTTCCATATAGGTCAGAGAGTCATAGCGTTCTGCCGTCGGGTCGGTTTTCGGATCCGCAGTGTAGACACCGTCAACCTGGGTGCCCTTGAGCAATGCATCACAACCCATTTCGACCGCGCGCAAGGCAGCAGCAGTATCGGTGGTGAAGAACGGGTTACCAGTGCCCGCAGCAAAGATCACAACGCGGCCCTTTTCCATGTGACGGACCGCGCGGCGGCGCACATAGGGCTCACAGACAGAAGACATCGGGATGGCGGACTGGACGCGGGTCTGAACGCCATGGCGTTCCAGCGCGTTCTGAACAGCAAGGGCGTTCATGATGGTGGCCAGCATGCCCATATAGTCGGCGGTTGCGCGTTCCATGCCCTGGGAGGCACCTTTGACACCGCGGAAGATGTTCCCGCCGCCGATCACCATGCAGACTTCAGCACCCATGTCATGAACGGCTTTGATTTCGCTGGCAATCCGGTCAACAGTTTCTGGATCGATACCGTATTGCTGTTTACCCAAAAGCCCCTCGCCCGAGAGCTTCAAAAGGACGCGACGAAACTTCAATGGGCCGTTTTCTGCCATGTCGGATTGCCTCTTAAATGCCGATGTAACGCATTGCCCGAACGCGGGAAATGCAGAATTCAGATATAAAAAGACCGGCGAGTAACAGGGCGGATATGCGCTGCCGACCTCGCCGGTCTGGATCATACACGAAATGGTGACAAACGCACCATTCCGAACAGATGTTTTATTTGTTCAGCTGCTCAGCAACTTCGGCAGCAAAGTCTTTTTCTTCGCGTTCGATGCCTTCACCGAGTTCGAAGCGCACAAAGCCCTTAAGGGTGATCGGCTTGCCAGCTTCTTTGGCAGCGTTCTCAATCACGGTTTTGACTTTGTTTTCACCGTCAATCACGAAGGTCTGTTCAACCAGAACAACCTGCTCGTAATATTTACGGATACGACCTTCGATCATCTTTTCGATGATTTCTGCCGGACGGCCGGATTCTTTGGCCTGTTCGGTCAGAACAGCTTTTTCACGCTCTACCAGTTCCGGATCAAGATCATCAACGGTTGCCGATGCCGGGTTGGTTGCAGCAATGTGCATCGCGATCTGTTTGCCAAGGCCTTCGAGAACGCCAGCGTCTGCTTCGGATTCAAGCGCAACCAGAACACCGATCTTACCCAGATCAGTGGCAACAGCGGAGTGAACGTAGGAAGCAACAACACCTTTGTCGACAGCCAGACCAGCCGAGCGACGCAGCGACATGTTTTCGCCGATGGTGGCGATCATGTGGGTGACCTGCTCTTCGACGTTACGCGAGGTGCCCGGGTAAGCAGCAGCTTTGAGGGCATCGATATCGCCGTTAGCAGCAACCGCCTGATTTGCGATTTCGCCAACAAATTTCTGGAAGTCTTCGTTACGCGAAACGAAGTCGGTCTCGGAGTTCAGCTCGACAACTGCACCTTTGGTGCCGTCAACTGCAACAGCAACCAGACCTTCGGCAGCAACACGGCCAGCTTTCTTGGCGGCAGCAGCAAGACCTTTGGTGCGAAGCCAGTCAACAGCTGCTTCAAGGTTACCATCGGTTTCGGACAGCGCTTTTTTGCAATCCATCATGCCAGCGCCGGTGGTTTCGCGAAGCTCTTTAACGAGAGCAGCGGTAATAGCCATTTTTAAAGCCCCTAAGTACGCGATCAGGTTAACACCTAACAAAACGGCGGCATGCTAGCCGCCGTTTCATAAGGTACAAAATGAAACTTATGCGGAAGCTTCTTCTGCAGCTTCGGAAGCAGCAGCTGCCTCGGCCGGAACTTCTTCCGCTTCGCCAAGGTCTGCGCCAGAAGCAGTCATTTCTTCCTGGATGCCGTCCAGAACGGAACCAACGAACAGATCGCAATACAGCTGGATTGCGCGGATCGCATCGTCGTTGCCCGGAACCGGGAACTGAACGTTTGCCGGATCAGAGTTGGAGTCGAGGATCGCAACAACCGGGATGTTCAGGTTTTTGGCATCCTGAATAGCAAGCGATTCTTTGTTGGTGTCGACCACGACGATAATGTCGGGAAGACCACCCATGTCCTTAATACCGCCAAGAGCGCGCTCAAGCTTGTCGCGCGAACGGGTCAGGTTCAGGATTTCTTTTTTGGTCAGACCTTCTGCACCAGCGTTCAGGATTTCGTCCTGCTCTTTGAGGCGCTTGATCGAGTTGGAAACGGTGTTCCAGTTGGTCAGCATGCCGCCGAGCCAGCGATGGTTCACATAGTACTGGCCGCAACGCTTTGCAGCGTCTGCGATGATCGGGGAAGCCTGACGCTTGGTACCAACGAAGAGAACACGACCACCCGAAGCGGTTACGTCACGAACAGCCTGCATCGCACGATGCAGCATCGGAACGGTTTCCTGCAGGTTCAGGATGTGAATGTCGTTGCGGGCACCAAAGATGTACGGTTTCATCTTCGGGTTCCAACGGCGGGTGTGGTGACCAAAGTGGACACCAGCTTCCATGAGCTGGCGCATGGTAAAGGTTGGCAAAGCCATGATAATTCCTACCTTTTTCCGGTTAATACCTCCGCGGAAGGGAATTCCATACACCATGTATGAAACACCGGATGGACGAGTTGCCATATGACGGCAGTCGCCGCTCTTCCGCGTGCGATGTTCGGGCGGGTTTTAATCCCCTCAGCGAGAGATTGCAACCCCTAAAATGCGCACAAATGTGCGGTTCTCAACAGTTCCGACGGACGATGCGCGCCAACCAGATGAAATCATCAGATTTCTTCGGCAAATTCCACACCGGGAATCGCGCCAATTGCGCCGATCAGGGATGGGCCAACCTTGTAGTTTTCTTCAAGCTCGATCTCGGCCATGCGACCGTCATCGCAAACCGTTGAGAGACTGACAAGACCACGCCCCCGGCCCGCCTGTTCAAGCAACTGACGGATTTCCGCGACGGGATCAGGACGGTTCAGACGAATTCGAATGCCTTCGGCAGCACCGGCGACTGCCTGTTCAAGGTCTTCGACGCGCTGGCCCTGAATGCGCAGTTGGCCTTCGCGCATTTCAGCAGAAACGTTAAGCAAGACCGGGCGTCCGGCATTGATGATTTCCTTGTATGCCGCCCATGCCTCGGCCCAGAAGGCGACTTCGAAACTGCCGGTCGGGTCCGAGAACATGACAAAGGCGAATTTCGAGCCGTTCTTTTTCGAGATCATTTCGCGTGCGTTGATCAGGGTTCCGGCCAAGCGGATGGTACCCTTGTTTGATGCACGCATGCGGGCCGGCAATTCCTTGATCGGGGCGATACCGATGCGCTGGATGCTTTTGCCAAATGTATCAAGCGGATGGGCAGACAGATAGAACCCAATGGCCGAGAATTCCTCGGTCAGTTTTTCCATGGGGACCCAGTCGCGTTCATCAGGCAGACGGATCTGATCCTTGCCAAAGCCACTGCTGTCACCAAACATCGAAATCTGATCGTCGTTGCGCGCATGCATTTCGCGTTGGGCAACGGCGATGACCTTATCGACATTTTCAAACATGACCTTGCGGTTGGACGCAAGACAATCCAGCGCCCCGGCGCGTACCAGGTTTTCAAGCAGGCGTTTATTGACCGCACGGCTGTCGATGCGCGATGCGAAATCGGTGATGTCCTTGAACGGTCCGTTGGCTTCGCGTTCGGCCACCAGGCTTTCCATTGCGGCATCGCCGACATTTCGAACCGCAGCCAGTGCATAGCGGATCTTGCGCACGCCATCGTGGTTTTCAACCGAAAACGCGACTTGGGAATTGTTAACACAAGGCGGTAGGATTTCGATTTCAAGCCGTTCGACTTCCTGTTTGAAAATCGCCAGCTTTTCGGTGTTGTGCATATCAAGCGTCATCAGGGCGGCCATAAATTCGACCGGGTAGTTCGCCTTGAGATATGCCGTCTGATAGGCCACCAGCGCATAGGCCGCCGCGTGGGATTTGTTAAAGCCGTAGGATGCGAATTTGGCGACCTGATCAAAGATGTCAGACGCCTGTCCGCGATCAACGCCGTTCTTTTCCGCGCCATCAACAAACAGGCTGCGTTGCTTTTCCATTTCCTCGGCGATTTTCTTACCCATTGCACGGCGCAACAGGTCAGCACCGCCAAGCGAATAGCCCGCCATGATCTGGGCAAGTTCCATGACTTGCTCCTGATAGATCATGATGCCATAGGTTTCTTCGAGGATCGGCTGCAACATCGGGTGCATGTAATCAGGTTCTTCCTGACCGTGCTTACGCGCGATGTAATGCGGAATGTTATCCATCGGACCCGGACGATACAGCGCCACGACAGCGATAATATCTTCAAGCGTATCGGGCTTTAGCCCGCGCAAGACATCCTGCATGCCCTGGGATTCAAGCTGGAAAACCCCGACGGTTTCGGCTGCTGACAGAAGCTTAAAGGCCGGGCGATCATCAAGGGGAATTGCACTGATATCAAAGTCTTGCGGGACGTCTTTTCGAAGACGCATCAAATTGACGGCCTCGATAATCACCGTCAGCGTCTTAAGACCCAGGAAGTCAAACTTCACCAGACCGGCATTTTCAACATACTTCATGTTGAACTGGGTGACTGGCATGTCGGAACGCGGATCGCGATAGATCGGGACCAGTTCATCAAGGTCGCGGTCACCGATCACGACACCTGCCGCGTGGGTCGATGAATTACGATAAAGCCCTTCGATCTGCATGGCGATCGACAGCAGACGATCAATGTCCGGGTCCTCACGCGCGATGCGGCGCAGATCCGGTTCCATATCAATGGCTTCTTTCAGCGGGATCGGCTTGGCCGGATCGCCCGGGATCATTTTACAGATCTTGTCGACATAGCCATACGGGATCGACAATACACGCCCGACGTCACGCACAGCGGCCTTTGCTTGCAACTTACCAAAGGTGATGATCTGTGCGACGCGGTCGTGGCCGTATTTTTTCTGCACATACTCGATCACCTCGCCGCGCCGGTCCTGACAGAAGTCGACGTCAAAGTCAGGCATCGACACACGTTCCGGGTTCAGGAAGCGTTCGAACAGCAACGAAAACCGCAGCGGATCAAGGTCGGTAATCAGAAGTGCATAGGCCACGAGCGAGCCCGCACCCGAACCACGGCCCGGCCCGACCGGGATTTCATGATCCTTTGCCCACTGGATGAAGTCGGCAACGATCAGGAAGTAACCCGGGAAGCCCATCTGATTGATGATGCCAAGTTCGTAATCAAGGCGTTCCCAATAAGGCTTGGCGATTTCTTCCTTTTCCGCATCCGACATTTCATCGGTGAAGACGTATTTTTCCAGACGGCCTTTCAGGCCCTCTTCGGACATGTGGCGGAGTTCGTCTACCTCTGTGCGGCCTTCGCCGCAATCAAAGGGCGGCAAGATCGGATCGATCTTTTCCACGTGCCAGGAACAACGCTTTGCGATCAAAATCGTATTGTCGCAGGCCTCGGGGATATCGGCGAACAGATCGCGCATTTCGGCTGCCGACTTGAAGCGATGATCCGGGGTCAGTTTCCAGCGATCTTCCTGACCAACAACCGCCCCCTGCCCGACGCAGATAAATACGTCATGGGCTTCGTACATATCGACCGTCGGGAAATAGCAGTTATTGGTCGCGACCAGCGGCACATCATGATCATAGGCCAACTTGATCAGGCCGGGTTCGACCTGTTCTTCAAGCGGTTCACCATGGCGCTGCAATTCGATGTAAAGGCGGTCACCAAAGATGTCCTTAAGCTCGGATAAGCAGCTTTCGGCCTTTTCGAGCTGTTCTTCACCCAGCAAACGCGCAAGCGGCCCGGTCGGGCCACCGGTCAGGCAGATGATGTGGTCGGCATATTTGCGGATATGTTCGTAAAGGGCCTTTGGCTCGCTGCCGGCTTCCGACGTCATATGTGCGCGCGAAACGATTTTCAGCAGGTTGAAATAGCCTTCCTTGTTCTGAGCAATCAGAACAAGGCGGTCTGGCATCGGTTCGCGGGCGATTTTGCCAACAGCGGGCTTGTCGCCATAACGTTCCACGCCCATCTGCACGCCAAGGATCGGCTGAATGCCGGCACCGCTGAGCGCACCGGCAAAATCAAGCGCACCGAACATGTTGTCGGTATCGGTCATCGCAACGGCGGGTTGGCCGTCAGCAGCGCAGAGTTTGGCAAGCTCCTTGGTCGTGATCGCACCTTCGGCCAGCGAATAGTTGGTGTGTACACGAAGATGGACGAAACCATTTTCCATCGGAGCCAGACCTCTGAAATATAAGAAAAATGCAGGAGTGCCGCGCCCATCACAGGCGCGGCAAAACCAGCTTAAAGAATTTTGATCGCTTAGGGAAGATCAGCGGGATCGAGTTCGATCAAATGACCGTCGCGCAGCGTCACCACCCGATCCATCTGGCGTGCAAGTTCCGGGTTATGGGTCGCAATCAGCGACGCAAGACCGGTTTCACGCACCAGTGTCATCAGCATGCCAAACACCGTTTCGGCGGTTTGCGGATCAAGGTTGCCGGTGGGTTCGTCGGCAAACAGCACATCAGGCACGTTGGCCAGCGCACGGGCAATTGCAACACGCTGTTGTTCGCCGCCTGACAGACGCGCCGGGCGATGATCAGCACGCTTTTCAAGGCCAAGACAACGCAGCAGTTCCAACCCGCGTTCTTCGGCCTCGGCCCGTTTCAGGCCCTTGATCATTTGCGGCATGACGACATTTTCAAGGGCCGAAAATTCCGGCAGCAAATGATGGTACTGATAAACAAAGCCGATGTGGCTGCGGCGCATTTCAGTGCGCGCCAGATCAGACAGATCCGTGCTGCGCTTGCCACCGATGGACACCAGCCCGCCATCGGGCTTTTCCAACAGACCGGCAATCTGAAGCAGTGTTGATTTACCCGCACCTGACGGCCCGACTAGGGCAACGATTTCGCCCTGATGGATTTCGAGATCAACCGATTTCAGAATTTCGAGCTGATCGGGGCCCTGATTGAAAATGCGGTCAATCTTTTCTAGGCGCAGCACGACTTTACGCGCGCGCTGTTCAGCGGTTGTTTTCAACAGATCACTCATAGCGCAGGGCCTCCACCGGATCGAGGCGCGATGCCCGCCATGCCGGATAAACCGTGGCAAGGAAGGACAGTGTCAGCGACATGATGCAAACCATAACGACCTCGCCGACATCCATGTCGGCAGGAAGCTGCGACAGGAAGTAAATCTCGGCATTGAAAAGGTCAGTCCCGGTCAGGCTTTGGATAAACTGACGGATATTTTCGATGTTCAGGCAGAACAGAACCCCAATGACCAGACCAGAAATCGTGCCCAGCACACCGATGGATGCACCCGCCAGGAAGAATACCTTCATGATCGACTGACGGGTTGCCCCCATGGTGCGCAGGATCGCGATATCACGCCCCTTGTCCTTTACCAGCATGACCATGCCCGAAATGATATTAAATGCCGCAACAAGGATGATCAGGGTCAGGATCAGGAACATCACATTGCGTTCGACCTGAAGCGCATTAAAGAACCCGGCATTGGATTGTTGCCAATTGACCAGACGCAAGGATTGCCCGGACAAGCTTGCCAGCAATTCATCCATGGTGTCATCAAGTGCGCCGATATCTTCAAGCATCACTTCAAAATGGGTGATTTTTTCCGGAAGTCGGAAATAGACCTGCGCGGCCTCAAGCGGCATGAAGATAAAGCCGCTGTCATATTCATACATGCCAATATCAAACAAGCCCGCCACGGTGTAACCCCGCACACGCGGCACGGAACCGAATGCGGTGACATTGCCCTTCGGCGAGATCAGGTTGACCGTATCGCCAACGCCCACGCCAAGCTTCATGGCCAAACGCGCGCCCATGATCACGGTGTCTTCGCCCTTGAAATCATCCAAGGATCCGAAAACGATATTATCGGCGATGGTTTCGCGTTTTTTGACATCTTCGGGGCGCATGCCGCGCACAATGGCACCGGATGCGCGGCCGTTCTTCGATGCCATCACCTGCCCTTCGACCACGGGTACGGTCAGAACCACATTGCCATTTTTGGCAATCTCGTTTTCGATCTTGGCGTAATCGCCAAGGCCGCCATTACCCTGTGCATAGACCGAGATATGGCCGTTCAGCCCGAGAATTCGGCCAAGCAGTTCCGCCCTGAAACCATTCATCACCGACATGACAATGATGAGTGTCGCAACACCCAACATGATGCCGAGCAACGAGAAGATGGCGATGACGGAAACAAAGCCTTCCTGCCGACGTGGACGCAGGTAGCGAAAGGCCACCATACGTTCGAACGGACTGAACATGGGCAATCGATCCTTGTGGAAGCGGGTCAGGAAAAAGGTATGAACAAAGAACTTAGCGTTCAAACCGAAAATGGCAACGGGGCAGCACAAGCTGCCCCGTCTGAAAGCATATTTTATCAGGCGCTGAGCTGATTAAGCGCCGCTTCGAAGGTGACTTCGGTTTTCTCACCCGATTTGCGGTTCTTGAGCTCAACAACGCCGTTTTTAAGGCCTTTGGGGCCAATGACGATCTGCCAGGGCAGACCGATCAGATCCATATCGGCAAACTTGCCACCGGCGCGGATATCGCGGTCATCATAAAGGACCTCGATCCCGGCATTGGTCAGTTTGGCATAGGCATCTTCACAGGCCGCATCGCATTCATCGTCACCGGTACGCAGATTGATCAGGCCAACCTTGTACGGCGCGACAGATTCCGGCCAGATAATGCCGTTTTCGTCGTGGGATGCCTCGATCAATGCACCGACAAGGCGCGACACGCCAATGCCGTACGAGCCCATCTGAACCGGAACTTCGGTGCCATCCGGGCCAAGGACGGTTGCGCCCATCGGTTCGGAATATTTGGTACCAAAGTGGAAGATGTGACCAACTTCGATGCCGCGCGTGGTGACAAGATCATCACCAAGGGCCGTTACAGCCTCGTTGCTGGCATCGTGCATTTCTTCGGTCGCGGCGTAATCTTCAAGCGTGCCCTGCACCCAGTTTTCAAGGCCGGTACGATCATTGAGATCAACACCCTTGCCGGTCAGGTCCTTGTCGAGCCACTTCTTGTCGCAGAAGACTTCACTTTCGCCGGTATCGGCCAGAATGATGAATTCGTGGCTAAGATCACCACCGATCGGGCCGGTATCGGCCACCATCGGGATCGCCTTGACGCCCAAACGGGTGAAGGTCCGGCAATAAGCCAGGAAGATCTTGTTATAGGTGTGACGCGCGCTTTCGTAATCGATATCGAACGAATAAGCGTCTTTCATGTAGAATTCGCGACCCCGCATCACGCCAAAGCGCGGGCGGATTTCATCGCGGAATTTCCACTGGATATGATAGAGCAGCTGCGGCAGCTGTTTATAAGAGCGCACATCCTTGCGGAAGATGTCGGTGATCGCTTCTTCGTTGGTCGGACCAAACAGCATCTTGCGATCATGACGGTCGGTGATGCGCAGCATCTCAAGACCGTAATCATCATAACGACCACTTTCCTGCCACAGCTCGGCCGGCTGAATGGTTGGCATCAGAAGCTCGTTAAAGCCGATCTTGTCCTGTTCTTCGCGAACGATCTGTTCGATCTTTTTAAGAACACGGTGGCCGAGTGGCAGCCAGGAATAGATCCCTGCGGTCAGCTGACGCACCATACCGGCGCGGAGCATCAGACGATGGGACGCAATCTGGGCTTCCGAAGGGGTTTCCTTCAGGGTCGGCAGAAAGAACTGGGAAAGACGCATCAATGCCTCGTGATGATCAGATCTGAATATTTGGGTCTGTAATAACCTTGCCCGGAAAATGCGACAGAGCCGCCCGAAACGCAAGCCGGAACTTGCTTTATATCATCGATGGCTGGTTAAGCGCCAAAGATGGCAAAACAACGACGGCAATCAACGAAAGCCCGCCTTGCGGCATGCATCAATCAGTTCAGCGTTGTTGGCATCATCGCCAAGCGGCTGATCATTGAAATAAACCCGCCCGTTGCGATAGGTGATCTTGCCGATATTCTGTTCGCCGCTGACCCCGTCCGGCACGGTGATGCCGGAATATTTGAAGAAGTCGATGGTGACCGGAAATTCGATTTCCTTGGGCAGCGAATTCAAGATGTTGCTGCCACCATTCAAATCTGCCGGGGCAACCGCATTCCCGCGCACATCAACACCCGGCTTGTACGCCACATCGTCGTCCGGCACATGCGTGACCAGTTCCTTGCAGGCAGCACGCGTAACAGTGATCGTTGGTGCCGGTGCCTCATTTGTTGCTGCAGCATCATCCGCAGCACCGCCATCCGTTTGTTCTGTCGCGGAGGGGAATGGGGATTCGTCCTGCGCCTTGGCCGTGATGAGCGGAGACACCATCAGCATCGCCACTGTGACAGGTGCCAATAGTCTGATTTTATGACCAAATCCGGCGTTTGAAATAGATTGGACCAATGAAAACTGGGGCATGATTTAGTTTCGTCCTATCTGTGTGCAGTGCAGCAACGATTCATTTGTGAAGTTTGGTCAAAACATCTTGCATAAAAATGAAACATGTGGCTTTTTAGTCGTCCGCTAACGGCGCAAGATCGTTGCGGAAGGCGTATCGCAGCCGCTCATAATATTGCGGGAGGCTTTGTTGCCAATAAGCATACAAGAAGCAGGCGCGACGTCGAAATAAAACCTGTGCATAAGCCCAGGTCTTAGGAGGAAGTATAAAAAGATTACGGGAAAACAGCTATAAAAATAGCGTCTTAGCAAGATCCTTGTGATCTTGCTTTTTTTTTGCCCCTGCCCCAATCGACGCGCCGAGCCATGATTTTTCTGCAGGGCTTACGACGTGCCAAAACGACAAAACCCCGCACAAAATGTTGCGGGGTTTTATATTTTACGGATTGGGTCAAGCGCCTTATTGCGGCGGTCGGACTTCGATCATGCCGCTGGTGATGACAAACCATGCGACCACCCACAGAATTGCCGAAATCAGACTGGTGGCGAGGATCTTTTTCCACATATGCGGCTTTTCCGGTGCGCCGCTGTCATGGCCCGGTTCAACATTTTCGACCCGCTTGACGCCGACCGGCAGCACCATGAACAGAACCAGCCACCAGATAACGATGTAAACAAGAAGTCCGGAAAACCAGTTCATAGGGGTGCCTTCGGGTTGGATGCAGCATCTGAATGTTTAAAAGACGATAGAAACGCCCGACCTGTTTTGCAAGGCCGGACGTTGTGCGGCGGATCTCGTGAGGGGCTAAAGCGGTTTGCGTTTAATCAAACCTGTTCGAGTTCGACCAGGGTTCCGTTGAAATCCTTGGGATGCAAAAACAGAACCGGCTTGCCATGGGCACCGATCTTGGGTTCACCATCACCCAGAACACGTGCACCACTTGCCTGCAGCTTGTCACGCGCAGCCAGAATGTCATCGACCTCGTAACAGACATGATGAATGCCGCCCGACGCGTTCTTTTCAAGGAAACCCTTGATCGGGGAATTGTCCCCCAACGGATAGAGCAGTTCGATCTTGGTATTGGGCAGTTCGACAAACACAACCGTCACGCCGTGATCGGGTTCGTCTTGCGGCTCCGAGACCTTTGCGCCCAGAACATCGCGATATTGCGCAATTCCGGCCTCTAGATCCGGCACAGCAATCGCAACGTGGTTCAGCCGTCCAATCATGGTGTTCTCCTAACGTCTTTCATCTGCCCGATTGGGGCTAATCTAGGACGGTGAACATCTTTAAGACAACTGCGCTTTTGGTCGAATGCGGTTGCCTGCGTGCTTAATCAGCCCTGCTCTTTCACACGCGCCAGATGCACTTCGATCAGCGGGCGTTTGCCCATGCGTTGACGCACCGGACGGCGCAAAGCCTGACGGACGGCAAGGATCACCGTGGCATCATCCATGACTTCTTCGTCATTAAGCTGATCAATGCGATTGCCGATTTCGGCCGCAAATTGATCCAGACGGGTTTCTTCGCCGGGCTCGTCAAACAGGCTGGGGGCTGTGATCATCGGTTCATTGACCATTTCGCCAAACTGGTTGAGCACCACAGTCACAAACATCACCCCGTTCCAGACGATGCGATTGCGGTTACGGAAGGTATCGGCATCGCGTTTGAGCAACCGGCCGCCATCAAGGGCGAGAACGCCGGCCTCTGCCACGCCGATAACGTGGGCATCGCCGGGCGCCAGCCGAATAACCGTGCCGTCATGCGGGATCACCTGTTCGGGGATCTGACATTCCGCACCAAGGGCAGCCTGTTCGCACAGATGGCGGGTTTCGCCATGCACGGGCACCAGGATTTTAGGGCGGGTCAGCTGATACATTCGGGTCAGGTCTTCGCGGCCCGGATGGCCCGATACGTGGATCGGTTCATCACGCGCGGTGATGACTTTGACGCCACGGCGGATCAGCAGGTTCTGGATATAGCCAATCGACTTTTCATTGCCCGGAATTTCACGCGCCGAGAACACAACCGTATCGCCCGGATCGAGTTGAACCGTCGGATGATCGCCCTTGGCAATGCGCGACAATGCTGCACGCGGTTCGCCCTGTGACCCGGTGCACAGCAAAAGCACCTGATCCTTGGGAACTTCCATCGCGTCTTCGTCGGTCAGAAGGTTCGGATAGCCTTTAAGATAGCCAACTTCACGCGCGGCCTCTGTCACGCGGTTAAGCGACCGGCCGGCAAGCCCGACACAACGGCCGTTTTCATGGGCCGCTTCGATCACCGACTGCACACGGGCAACGTTGGTGGCAAAGCAGGCAACGGCAATGCGGCCTTGCGGATGTTCGGCGAACAGTTTGGACAGGTTCTTGGCGACATCGCCTTCGGAGCCTGTTTTGCCCTCCGAGAACACATTGGTCGAATCACACACCAGCGCCATGACACCTTCGTCGCCCAGTGCTTCGAGCTTTTTGACATCCGATGCCTCGCCAATCTGGGGATCGGGATCGAACTTCCAGTCGCCCGTGTGGACAATCAGGCCTTTGGGCGTGCGGATGGCAAGGGCGTTCGGTTCCAGGATCGAGTGCGTCATGGTGACGAATTCGATATCAAAGCAACCAAGCTGGAACCGCCCGCCCAGTTCGATCACATGGATCGGCACCTGGTCGGCAAAATCGGTTTCGGACAGCTTGGCCTTAAGGAATTCGGCGGCAAACGGGGTCGCGTAAATCGGGCATTTCAAACGCGGCCACAGATACGGCACAGCGCCCAGGTGATCTTCGTGCGCGTGGGTCAGGACCAGACCAAGCAGCTTGTCCTTGCGTTCCTCGATAAAGGTCGGGTCGGGCATGACCACATCGACGCCCGGCAACCCTTCCTCGCCGAACGAAACCCCCATATCGACCATCAACCATTGATCGTCATAGCCATAAAGGTTCAGGTTCATGCCAATTTCGCCGGAACCTCCGAGCGGCACGAACAAAACGTCATCTTTTGGCAAATACAAATCCACGGAAGCTATATCCTTTGTTTTCGGCGCATCAATTACATGCGGGATAATCGTTCCCCTTGCGTCACGCAAGTCTTTATCCTGTAGGGCGTTCGGTCTGCTGGCTGTTGCGACGATAGATCATCAACAAACCCAGCATGGTCAGATCACCGTGCAGATATTCAATTTCATCAACCGCCTTGGTAAAGAGCGGCGCAAGCCCACCGGTTGCCACGACTTTCATCTGGTCGACATTTTGCTGCTGGCGAATACGCGCCAGCAACCCTTCGATCATCGAGACATAGCCCCAATAGACCCCTGACTGCATGGCTTCGACCGTGTTTTTACCCACCACACTGCGCGGGGCTTCAATCGCGACCATCGGCAACTGGGCCGCGGCCATATGCAGGGCCTTGATCGACAGGTTGACACCCGGCGCAATCACACCGCCAAGGTAATCACCATTGCCGTCGACCACGTCAAAGGTCGTGGCCGTCCCGAAATCAAGCACCACCAGCGGCCCGCCAAACAGTTCATGGGCGGCAATCGCGTTGACAAGGCGGTCTGCACCCACCTCGCTCGGTCGGTCCATGATGATTTTCATATCAAGATTGACCGCAGGATCACCGACAACCATCGGTTCGACATTGAAATAACGGCGACACAGGGTCTTGAGGCTGAATTCCGCAGCCGGAACTACGGTGGCGATAATCGCCCCCGTAATCGCATCCTTGGGCACGCCAGACAGCGTGAAAAGATGGTGCAACCACACGCCCAACTCGTCCGCGGTGCGTTCGGTGGTGGTGGAACAGCGCCACTGGCCCTTGATGGTATCGCCATCAAAAACCGCAAAGACGATATTGGTGTTCCCGGCGTCAATCGCAAGCAACATGATGCTTACAAGCCTCCGCTACAAAGCAAGCTATGTGGTTATATCAGGCGGCAAAGAACACTTCGCCAGCCCCGATGCGGTGCTCAAAACCGCTGTCTTCTCTTAGGATAAGTTCGCCACCCTCATCAAGCCCGACGAAAGTTCCCTGAAGTTCGCGTTCGGTCAGGCGGGCGACAACCGGTTTGCCAATGCCATATCCGCGCGCGAGCCAGGCTTCGCGGATCGGTGCAAAACCGTCCTGTTCCCAGGTCGGCAACCAGTGTGCAACGCGCGCGACATAGGTTGATATCAGATCCGTAACCGAAACCGGGGAGCCCAACGCCGCCAACGAGGTTGCCGGGCGTTCAGCATCGTCGGGGAAAAAGGCGACATTCACCCCTGCCCCAATCACAAGATAGTCGGTTGCGGATCCCTGATTGGAAGCGCTTTCAAGCAGGATACCGCAAATCTTGCGATCATTGACCATCAGGTCATTGGGCCATTTGCAATCCGGACGCACCATACCGCCGGTGACGGTTTCAACCGCCTCGGCCATGGCAACAGCGATCAGGAAGGTCAGACGGGCGGCTTCGGCCAGTGAACAGGTCGGACGCAGCAACAGCGACGAATACAGATTGCCCACCGGTGACGACCAAGCACGACCACGGCGGCCGCGACCGGACGTCTGGGTTCTGGCTATAACAAGGGCGCCACTTTGGGCGCCCTTGTCTGCGAGGCGCTTGGCCTCTTCATTCGTGCTGTCGATCGTATCCCTTTCGTGAAGGGTGAAACCTTCGGGAAGACGGATCGTTCGCAATGCCATTCTTACATCCCAAACAGCGATGCCGCGGCAACAGCTGCGCTATCCATCAGCGGGTTCGGGAAGAAGACGAAGGCCAGGATGATGATCGTTGCAACCGCCATGATGACATTCATCTCGGTACCATTGCGATCAAAGCCTTCGACCGGCTCGTCGAAATACATGACCTTGATGATACGCAGGTAGTAATAGGCACTGACGACCGAGGTCACGAGGCCAATGACTGCAAGCGTCACAAGACCGGCATCAACGGCTGCCTTGAAGACATAGAACTTGCCAAAGAAGCCAGCCAGCGGCGGGATACCTGCCATCGAGAACATGAAGATCGCAGTGATCGCGGCCATCAGCGGCTTGGTTTTCGCAAGACCGGCAAGATCGGTGATTTCCTCGTTCATGCGGTCATTACGACGCATGCACAGGATGACGGCAAAGGTGCCAAGGTTCATGACAAGGTAGATACCCAGATAAACCAGAACACCGGTGACACCTTCCTGCGTGCCTGCGGCCAGACCGACAAGTGCGAAACCAACGTGACCGATGGACGAATAGGCCATCAGACGTTTGATGTTTTCCTGACGCAGAGCGGCAAACGAACCAACCGCCATCGACAGGATGGAGATCAGGACAATGATCTGCTGCCAGTCTTCGACAGCACCGCCAAACGGACCAACCGCAACGCGGATGAACAGTGCCAGACCGGCAATCTTCGGCGCGACCGCAAAGAAGGACGTGACCGGGGTCGGCGCACCTTCATAAACGTCCGGGGTCCACATGTGGAACGGAACGGCGGAAACCTTGAAGCACAGACCGGCAAAGATGAAGGCCAGACCAACCAGCGCACCCAGCGGCAGTTCACCACCGACAAGGGTATTGCCCAGAACGGTAAAGTTCGTGGTGCCGGTAAAGCCATAGACCATCGACATGCCATACAGCAGGATGCCCGAGGCGATCGAACCGAGGATGAAGTATTTCAGACCCGATTCCGTCGAACGCACGGTGTCACGGCGGATAGCAGCGACAACATAAAGTGCAAGCGACTGCAGTTCGAGACCAAGATACAGCGACAGCATATCGGTTGCCGATACCATCGCCATCATGCCAAGGGTGGCAAGAGTGATCAGGATCGGGAACTCGAAGCGTGCCATGTTTTCACGCTCGGCAAAGTTCATGGCCATGATGATGCCGGTTGCAGAACCGATCAGGATCAGGACCTTGCAGAACTTGGCAAACGGATCAGCACTGAACTGACCAAAGAATGCCGAACCACCATCACCCATCACCACCAGTGCGATGGTAATGACCTGGGCGGCCACTGCCAGCCAGGATACGGTACGGAAGGATTTGTCCTTGCCGGCGAAAACCCCAAGCATCAACAGCGCCAAGGCAGAAACTGCCATAAACATTTCGGGCAGCGCGGCCCCGAGGTTGAGCATAGAAACTCCCATGTTCATTCCCCTCAATTCGCAGCCAGCTGGGCGGCTTGTGCCGCTGCAGCCTGGGCCGTTTCGACCTGGTTGACGAGGTTCTCAACCGAGACATGCATGATGTCGAGGAAGGAGACCGGGTAGACCCCCATCCACAGAACGATGATCACCAGCGGTGCAAAGATAATCCATTCACGCGGGCTCAGATCGAGGATGGTTTTCAGGTTCTCTTTGGTGAGTGCCCCGAAAATAATCCGGCGATAGAGATACAGCGCATAGGCCGCACCAAGGATCAGACCGGTTGCCGCAAAGAATGCGACCCAGGTGTTGGCTTCGAACGCACCCAGAAGTGCGAGGATTTCACCAACGAACCCGCCCGTACCCGGCAGACCAACAGACGCCATCGTGAAGAACATGAAGATCAGTGCGTAGCTCGGCATACGGTGGACAAGACCACCATAGGCGTCGATTTCGCGGGTATGGATACGGTCATAGACCACACCGACACACAGGAAGAGTGCACCGGAAACTACACCGTGGCTGAGCATCTGGAAGATCGAACCTTCGATACCGTGCTGATTAAAGGTAAATGCACCGATGGTAACAATCCCCATATGGGCGACCGACGAATATGCAATCAGCTTTTTCATGTCCTGCTGCGCAAGAGCGACCAGCGACGTATAGATGATTGCAACAATCGACAGCGTGAAGACGAGCGGTGCGAAGGTTTCAGACGCCAACGGCATCATCGGCAGCGAGAAACGCAGGAAACCGTAACCACCCATTTTCAACAGCACGCCAGCCAGGATCACAGAACCAGCCGTCGGTGCCTCAACGTGGGCATCGGGCAGCCAGGTATGGACCGGCCACATCGGCACCTTGACGGCAAACGATGCAAAGAAGGCCAGCCACAGCCAGAGCTGCATATTATAATCGAAGCCGTATTCCATCAGGGTCGGGATATCGGTGGTGCCGGCTTCGAAATACATCGCAAGCAGTGCCACCAGCATCAGGACCGAACCAAGAAGGGTATAAAGGAACAGCTTGAATGCCGCATAGACGCGACGCTGACCACCCCAGACGCCGATGATGATGAACATCGGGATCAGGACGCCTTCGAAGAACAGATAGAACAGCAGACCGTCAAGGGCACTGAACATGCCGACCATCATCGTTTCAAGAACGAGGAAGGCGATCATGTATTCCTTCACGCGCTTCTGGATCGCTTCCCATGCCGACAGGATACAAATCGGTGTCAGGAAGGTCGCCAGCAGGACGAACAGAACGGAAATACCGTCAACGCCCATGTGATAGGAAATGTTCAGACCCGGCATCCAGTCCGCCTGCTCGACGAACTGGAAATCTGCGGTCGTTGCATCGAAGTTCACCCACAGCATCAAGGATACGAGGAACGTGAACCCCGAGGTCCAAAGCGCAACCCAACGGGAATTGCGGGCAACAGTCGCCTCTTCACCATTGATCAGCAGCAGCAGCGCTGCACCGACCAGCGGCAGGAAAGTGACGATCGAAAGAATTGGCCAATCACTCATCGCCCGTTAACCCATCTTCCAAATTGTGTAGGAGACCAGCGCTGCAATGCCGATCAGCATCGCAAATGCATAGTGATAGACGAAACCACTCTGAATGGCGCTGACGCGACGTGCGATGTTACGGCAAGCAGCTGCCACACCATCCGGACCGCAACCATCGATGATGGCACCATCCCCTGATTTCCAGAAGCCATAGCCCAAAGCAAAGGCCGGCTTGACGAAAATCTTGTCATACAGCTCGTCGAAGTACCATTTGTTCAGCGCGAAGCGGTAAACACCGTTGAAGGTGTTGGCCAGCGTGCGCGGAAGCGACGGTACGAGCTTGTACATGACAATCGCAAGCGACAGACCGGTGATCATGGCAACAAACGGTGCCCATTTCACCCAACCCGGAACATGGTGTGCATTTTCCAGAGCGTTGTGACCTTCGGCCATGAAGAGTGCGCCATTCCAGAAGGTCAGCATTTCTTCAAAGTCGCCGCCACCGAACCAATCCTTGGCGAACCAGCCGGCAAAGACAGCACCGACGGTCAGGAACAGGAGCGGACCGGTCATGATCGCCGGGCTTTCATGCACGTGCGCCATGGTCCGTTCATCAGCGCGCGGTGCGCCGAAGAAGGTCAGGAAGATCAGACGCCAGCTGTAGAACGAGGTCATCAGAGCCGCAAGGATACCCGCCCAGAACGCATACAGGCCAACGCCGGTATGTGCCCCATAGGCGCTTTCAAGGATAAGGTCCTTGGAATAGTAACCCGCGAAGCCCGGAACACCGGTAATCGCAAGCGTACCAATCACCATCACAGCAAAGGTCAGCGGAACCATTTTGGCGATGCCGCCCATCTTGCGCATGTCCTGTTCATCAGACATGGCATGGATGACCGAACCGGCACCAAGGAACAGAAGCGCCTTGAAGAAGCCGTGTGTCATCAGGTGGAAGACACCTGCCGAATAAGCCGACACGCCGCAGGCAAAGAACATATAGCCCAGCTGCGAACAGGTCGAATAGGCAATGACGCGCTTGATGTCGTTCTGAACACAGCCGATGGTGGCTGCAAAGAACGCAGTCGAGGCACCAACGATGGTCACGATCATCAGGGTGGTTTCAGCATATTCAAAGATCGGCGACAGACGCGCGACCATGAATACACCGGCCGTCACCATGGTTGCCGCGTGAATAAGGGCGGAAACCGGGGTCGGGCCTTCCATTGCGTCCGGAAGCCAGGTGTGCAGACCAAGCTGTGCCGATTTACCCATCGCACCGATGAACAGCAGGAAGCAGGTAATCTCGAGGGCTGAGAACTCATGGCCCAGGAACATCAGCGTGGTTCCTGCGACTTCTTCGGCATTGCCAAAGATGACGTCGAACTGAACGCTGTCGAACAGGACATAAACCGCAAAGATACCAAGGGCAAAGCCGAAGTCACCGACACGGTTGACGATGAATGCTTTCATCGCAGCGGCCGATGCCGACGGCTTGGAATACCAGAAGCCGATCAGAAGGTAAGACGCCAGACCAACGCCCTCCCAGCCGAAGAACAGCTGGATCAGGTTGTCGGCGGTAATCAGCATCAACATCGCAAAGGTGAACAGGCTGAGATACGCCATGAAGCGCGGCTTGTCCGGATCATGCGACATATAGCCGATGGAATAGATGTGAACCATCGAGGACACGCCGGTAACAACAATCAGCATCACACAGGTCAGCGTATCAATACGCAGCGACCAGGACGCATCGAAGCTGCCAGAGGAAATCCAGGTAAACAGTTCAATCACAACCGGGTTGCCACCAAGGGCAACATCGACAAAGGCAAAGATCGAAATCACAAAGGCAATCACGACACCGGCAACGGTGACCAGCTGCGCCAGACGATCCGACGCGGACACACCATGATGGTGATGACCATGGCTGTCATGCGGGGCATCCTTTGCGGTCGACATGGCGCCGACCAGCGTGATGGCCCCGGCAAGGATTGCCGCGATCAGGGGCAGGAATACAATCAACGGATACATATCTGCCTTACCCCTTCATCATGTTGATGTCTTCAACCGCGATGGTGCCGCGGTTACGGAAATAGACGACCAGGATCGCCAGACCAATTGCCGCTTCAGCCGCAGCAACCGTCAGAACGAAGATGGTAAATACCTGTCCGACGAGGTCGCCGAGGAACGACGAGAACGCGACCAGATTGATATTGACCGCCAGCAGCATCAGCTCGATCGACATCATGATGATGATGACGTTCTTGCGGTTCATGAAGATGCCGAAGATCCCGAGTGTGAAAAGGATCGCCGCGACGGTCAGATAATGTGCAAGACCGATTTCCATCAGATCCCCCTTCCGACCGGAACTTTTTTGACTTCAAGCGTATCAGCGCGGGTACGCTTGACCTGCTCGGAGATTTTCTGACGACGGACACCTTCACGGTGACGCAGTGTCAGGACAATTGCGCCAATCATCGCAACAAGCAGAACCAGACCAGCCGCCTGGAAGATGTATGCGTAATCGGTGTAGATCAGTTGACCGAGTGCTTCGACGTTGGTCAGACCTGCCGGTGTCGGCTGCGCGAGAACCGCGACCGCCTCGTCGGTTAGGGTCCAGCCAGCGCCAACCAGTGCCAGTTCGACAAACAGAACAACCGCGATCAGAATGCCGATCGGCAGGTAGTTCAAAAAGCCCTGACGCATTTCGACAAAGTTAATGTCGAGCATCATGACGACGAACAGGAACAGGACTGCAACCGCGCCGACATAGACGACGACAAGCAGCATGGCGAGAAACTCGGCACCCAGCAGGACGAAAAGTCCGGCTGCGTTAAAGAATGTCAAGATCAGCAACAGTACCGAATGCACCGGGTTGCGAACGGTCACAACCGCAGTCGCGGACAAAACCGCGACGGTAGCAAACAGGTAAAAAGCCAAAGCCTGTACGACCATAAGGTACCCCCTTGGCGAACCGTTGCTGCCCCTTTGGCAAACAACGGCCCATGAACTCTCTTTCTAACGATCAGACGCGACACTTACCGATAAGGTGCGTCTGCCTCCAATCGTGCAGCAAGCTCGGCTTCCCAACGCTCGCCGTTTGCCAGGAGTTTGTCCTTGTCATAGAACAGCTCCTCGCGGTTTTCGGTTGCGAACTCGAAGTTCGGACCTTCGACGATGGCATCCACCGGGCAGGCTTCCTCGCAGAAGCCACAATAGATGCATTTCGTCATATCAATGTCGTAACGCGTGGTACGACGCGAACCGTCGTTGCGCGGCTCGACCTCAATGGTGATGGCCTGTGCCGGGCAAATGGCTTCGCAAAGTTTGCAGGCGATGCAACGCTCTTCGCCGTTCGGGTAACGGCGCAGTGCGTGTTCGCCACGGAAACGCGGGCTCAGCGGACCTTTTTCGTACGGGTAGTTGATCGTCACCTTGGGCTTGAACATATATTTCAAGGTGAGCGCCATTCCCGAAACGAGTTCCGCGAGCAGGAAGCTCCGGGCCGTCCGATCAATAAATGACATCGTTTACCTCTCTCTTTCCGATGCGCGGCGATCAGGCCGGGACCTTGTCAAAAACAACGAGGAACGTGGCAACCAGCATGACCCATGCGAAAGACAGCGGCAGGAAGATTTTCCAGCCCAGACGCATCAGTTGGTCATAACGGTAACGCGGGAAGGTTGCACGGACCCACAGGAAGATGAACAGAACGAAGCAGATCTTGATGATGAACCAGATTGCGCCCGGGATGAATTCGAGGAACGGCAACGGCGCGCTCCAGCCACCCAGGAACAGAATGGCGCACAGGCCACTCATCAGGATCATGTTCGCGTATTCACCCAGGAAGAACAGCGCAAAGGTCATTGCCGAATAGTCGACGTTATAACCCGAGACCAGTTCGGCTTCCGCTTCGGGAAGGTCAAACGGTGCGCGGTTGGTTTCTGCCAGAATGGATACGATAAAGACGATGAACATCGGGAAGTGATAAACGAAGTTCCACTCCCAGATACCACCGACCTGCCCGCGGACAATGTCGCTGAGGTTCAGCGAACCGGTCGTCAGCAGAACCGAGATGATGATCAGGCCAATCGAAATCTCATACGAAACCATCTGGGCGCCGGAACGCAGCGCACCAAGGAAGGCGTATTTGGAGTTCGATGCCCAACCGGCCATCACGATACCGTAAACACCCAGCGAAGAAATCGCGAAGATGTAAAGAATACCGACATTCAGATCGGCCAGAACCATGCCCTCGTCGAACGGAATAACCGCCCAGGCAATGATTGCCAGAATAAAGGTCAGCATCGGGGCGATGATGAACACGCCCTTGTTCGCGCTGCTTGGAATGATTGTTTCTTTCAGAAACAGCTTCAAACCATCGGCAAGCGGCTGCAGAAGGCCAAACGGCCCCACAACGTTCGGGCCCTTACGGAGCTGAATAGCACCGATGACCTTACGCTCGGCGTAGGTCAGATAGGCGACAGCACCCAGCAACGGCAGAACAATCGCGAGAATTTTGGCGACGATCCAGACGAGCGGTTCAATATATCCGTCCCAAAGAAGTTCCATCGGTCAAACCGTATCTTTTGCGTTTCGTCCCAAAATTGGGACACCCCCTTGCGGGATGAGCGACGATCAGATCGTCGCTCCCCTTACTCAGGCAACCTTCTCGGCAGCCGCATCCTTGACAAAGGCCTCAGTACATTTGGCCATCGTCACCGAAGCACGGCTGATCGGGTCGGTCATATAGAAATTGCGAACCGGCGATACAAAGCCATCAGACTTCATGTCACCTGACACACCGAAATCGGTCCATTCTGCCTTGGTCGGAACATTCAGCGACGCAAAGGTCGGGCTGAGTTCCACCATGCGCGAGCGAACGGCATCGATATTGTTGTATGGAAGGGTCAGATCCAGCGCACCGGAAAGTGCACGAACAATCGCCCAGTCCTCACGCGCGTCACCAACCGGGAAGATCGCACGCCAGCCCTGCTGGGCGCGGCCTTCGGTGTTGACATAGGTGCCATTCTTTTCGGTGTAAGCAGCCCCCGGCAGGATCACGTCGGCTGCCTGTGCACCGGCATCGCCCATTGCACCCTGGTAAATGACAAATGCCTTTTCCAGTTTGCTCATGTCGACTTCGTCGGCACCCAGAAGATAGACAACCTCGATATCGCCTTTGGCGGCACCATCGAGAATGTCATTGGTTGCCAGACCGCCCTCACCCGGTACGAAGCCGAGATCAAGACCGCCGACACGCGATGCCGCAGTGTGCAGAACGTTAAAGCCGTTCCATTCACCAGAAACCATGCCGTATTTCTCGGCAATGGCGCGGGTGGCAGCAAGAACCGCGTCACCGTCTTCACGGTTAAGCGCGCCCATGCCGACAATGATCATCGGCTTTTCAGAAGCCTTGAGAACCTTGGCGAACTCGTGCTTGCCATCCAGGATTTCCTGGAGGGTTTCCGGACCAGCACCAAGATAATCGTTCTTGTAGGTCGGATCCCACTTTTCACCAATGATGCCGACTTTGAAATCGCCAGCGGTCGTGCGCCAGCGTTTGCGCAGACGGGAATTGATGATCGGCGCTTCGGCACGAACATTGGCACCAACGATCAGGCAGGCATCTGCCTCGTCAATACCGGCAATCGTGCTGTTGAAGATATAGGAGGCACGCGGGCCACCAATCTTCGAGCCGTCCTGACGGCAATCGAGGTTCGGCGAACCAAGCTTGCCCATCAGGTCTTTCAGCGCGGTCATCGATTCACAATCGACCGTGTCACCCGCAAGGGCGGCAATTTTCTTGCCATCCAGGCCAGAAACCTTTGCCTTGATCGCAGCAAATGCTTCGTCCCAGCTTGCCGGCTGCAGCTTGCCATCCTTGCGAACATACGGACGGTCAAGGCGCTGACGTTTCAGGCCATCAATGGCGTAACGGGTTTTGTCCGAAATCCATTCTTCGTTGATGTCTTCGTTGGTGCGCGGCAGAACGCGCATCACTTCGCCGGTACGGGCATCGATACGAATGTTCGAGCCAACCGCGTCCATGACATCGACGCTATCGGTTTTCTTGAGCTCCCACGGACGCGCGGTAAACGCATACGGCTTGGAGGTCAGCGCACCGACCGGGCACAGGTCAACCAGGTTGCCTGAAAGCTCGGAGTTGATGGAGGCTTCGATATATGGTCCGACTTCGGTGTCTTCGCCGCGGTAAACAGCACCCATGGTGCCGACACCGGCGACTTCCTCGGAGAAGCGAACGCAACGGGTGCAGTGGATGCAACGGGTCATGATCGTTTTGACGATCGGACCCAGTTCCTTGTCCTTCACAGCACGTTTTTTCTCGGCGTAACGTGAAGAGTCAAAACCATAGGCCATGGCCTGGTCCTGAAGATCACATTCACCACCCTGGTCACAAATCGGGCAATCCAGCGGATGGTTGATCAGCAGGAATTCCATCACGCCGTTGCGTGCCTTTTTCACAAGGTCGGAATCGGTTTTGATCACCATTCCATCTGCCGCAGGCATGGCGCAGGATGCGACCGGTTTCGGCGCACGTTCCATTTCCACCAGACACATACGGCAGTTGCCGGCGATTGACAGGCGTTCGTGATAGCAGAAACGCGGGATTTCCTTACCGGCCTCTTCACAGGCCTGAAGGACTGTCGCCCCGGCTTCTACTTCAACTTCAATACCGTCAACTGTTAGTTTCGGCATGTCTCAATCCCTCTCAACAGGCCTCTCTCAGGCCGCGATCCGTGCGCGATATTCCTTGATCCGACGTTCCATTTCGGGACGGAAGTGACGGATAAGGCCCTGAATCGGCCATGCAGCAGCATCGCCAAGCGCACAAATGGTGTGGCCTTCGACCTGTTTGGTCACATCCCACAACAGATCAATCTCATCGAGCGTGGCTTCGCCGCGAACCATGCGCGTCATCATACGCATCATCCAGCCGGTACCTTCACGGCACGGCGTGCACTGACCACAGCTTTCATGCTTGTAGAATTCCGACAGACGCGCGATCGCGTAGACAATGTCAGTTGACTTGTCCATGACGATGACAGCAGCGGTCCCAAGACCGGAGCCGACTTCACGCAGGCCGTCAAAGTCCATCAGAACGTCATCACAGACGTCTTTTGGCATCAGCGGAACAGATGAACCGCCCGGAATAACCGCAAGAAGGTTGTCCCAGCCGCCACGAACGCCGCCGCAATGCTTTTCGATCAGTTCCTTGAGCGGGATGCTCATGGCTTCTTCGACAGTGCACGGCTTTTCAACGTGACCGGAAATGGCAAACAGCTTGGTGCCGTGGTTGTTTTCACGGCCAAAACCGGCGAACCACGAACCACCACGACGCAGAATGGTCGGAACAGCGGCAATCGATTCGACGTTGTTAACCGTGGTCGGGCAACCATAAAGGCCTGCGTTCGCCGGGAACGGCGGTTTCAGGCGCGGCTGGCCTTTTTTACCTTCGAGGCTTTCGATCAGGGCGGTTTCTTCGCCACAGATGTAAGCACCGGCACCGAGATGCAGGTAAAGGTCAAAGTCCCAACCAGAGCCACAGGCGTTTTTACCGATCAAACCGGCTTCGTATGCCTCGTCAATCGCGCGCTGAAGGTTGGATGCCTCGTGATAGAATTCACCACGGATATAGATATAGGCCGCATGCGCATTCATCGCGAAGCTGGCCAGAAGGCAACCTTCGACCAGGGTGTGCGGATCATTGCGCATGATTTCGCGGTCTTTACAGGTACCCGGTTCACCTTCGTCGGCGTTCACAACCAGGTAGCTCGGACGACCATCAGATTCCTTGGGCATGAAGGACCATTTGAGGCCGGTCGGGAAGCCAGCGCCCCCACGACCACGCATACCGGATGCTTTCATCTCGTCGATGATCCAGTCGCGGCCTTTTTCGATCAATGCCTTGGTACCATCCCAGTTGCCACGGGACTGCGCACCTTTAAGGCCGAAATCCTGGAAACCATACAGGTTGGTAAAGATACGATCCTTATCCTGCAGCATATCAGGCGTCCCCTTCGCTTGCATCAGCATCCTGCGAGGCTGCGCCGCAGCCACAGAATGCCTTCAGAACCTTCGGACCATCGATCGGCTCGCACCCTTTGCGGCCGCTCTGCGGACCGGCTTTCGGCTTCTCGCCCTTTTTGAGGGCATCGAGGATGGCCTTGGTCGTTTCCGGCGTCAGGTCTTCGTAATAATCGTCGTTGATCTGCATCATCGGTGCGTTGACACACGCACCAAGGCATTCGACTTCGATCATGGTGAACTGACCGTCTTCGGTGGTTTCACCAACGCCAATGCCGAGTTCCTTTTTGCAGGTATCGACAACGTCGGCAGAACCGCGAAGCCAGCACGGCGTGGTGGTGCAAACCTGGATGAAGTTCTTACCCACCGGGGCAAGGTTATACATCGTATAGAAGGTTGCGACCTCGTAGACGCGAATGGCCGGCATTTCGAGCATGTCGGCAATGTAATCCATTGCGACGGTCGGAACCCAGTTACCTTCGGTCTGACGCTGTGCCAGATCAAGCAGCGGCATGACCGCGCTCTGCTGGCGGCCTTCCGGATACTTGGCGATGATCTTCTTTGCTTTTTCCTGATTTTCAGGCGTGAAAGCAAAGCTGGTCGGCTGAAGCTCTTTCGGAGCTGGTCTTCTCAAATGGCTCATCGGTCAATCTCACCGAACACGATATCTAGCGACCCGATATTGGCAACGACGTCGGCCAGCATGTGGCCTTTTGACATGAAGTCGATGCCTTGGAGGTGCGGGAACCCCGGGGCGCGGATTTTGCAGCGATACGGACGGTTCGAGCCATCCGAAACAAGATACACACCAAACTCGCCTTTTGGTGCCTCGACCGCGGCATAGCATTCGCCGGCCGGTACGTGGAAACCTTCGGTGAAGAGTTTGAAGTGGTGAATAAGGGCTTCCATCGAACGCTTCATTTCGGCGCGCGACGGCGGTGCCACTTTGTTGTTTTCAACAATGACAGGGCCATCCGGCATATTTTTGATGGCCTGCTTGATGATTTTCAGCGACTGCCACATTTCTTCGAAACGGACAAGGAAGCGGTCATAGCAATCGCCGTTCTTGCCGACAGGAATGTCGAAGTCGAATTCTTCGTAAGAGTCATAAGGCTGCGATTTGCGCAGATCCCACGCCAGACCCGATGCACGGATGTTCGGACCGGTGAAGCCCCAATCAAGGGCTTCTTCGGCACTGACGATACCGATATCGACCGTACGCTGTTTGAAGATACGGTTGCCGGTCAGAACACGGTCGAAGTCTTTCATAAAGATTTCGTACTGGTCTGCCCATGCGTCGATATCATCAAGCAAGCCTGCCGGAAGATCGGCAGCAACGCCACCCGGACGGAAGTAGTTGGCGTGAAGACGGGCGCCACAGGCGCGCTCATAGAATTCCATGAGCTTTTCACGTTCTTCAAATCCCCACAGAAGCGGGGTCATCGCACCAACGTCCAGTGCGAACGCGGTCAGGTTCAGAATGTGGTTCAGGATACGACCGATTTCCGCATAAAGAACACGGATATACTGCGCACGCTTGGGCACTTCGACGCCCATCAGCTTTTCGATGGCCAGGCAATAAGCATGTTCCTGGTTCATCGGTGCGACATAGTCGAGACGGTCGAAATACGGGGTCGCCTGAATATAGGTCTTATATTCGATCAGCTTTTCCGTACCACGGTGCAGAAGACCAATGTGCGGGTCGGAACGTTCGACGACTTCGCCGTCCATTTCCAGAACCAAACGCAGAACGCCGTGCGCCGCAGGGTGCTGCGGGCCGAAGTTCATGGTCATGTTTTTGATTTTTTGTTCGGACATCAGGCGTTGCCCTCCGCCTTTTCATCACCCGGAAGAACATGCTGGATGCCTTCCCATGGGCTTTCGAAATCGAAATTACGGAAATCCTGAACCAGTTTGACCGGCTCGTAGACAACACGCTTCTGTTCATCGTCATAACGCACTTCGACATACCCGGTCAGCGGGAAGTCCTTGCGCAGCGGATGACCTTCAAAACCGTAATCGGTCAGAATACGGCGGGGATCCGGATGACCGGCGAAGAAGATACCGTACATGTCCCACGCTTCGCGCTCGAACCAGTCGGCGGCGCTGAACAGCGAAACACAGCTTGGTAACGGGGTGTCTTCGTCAGTACGGACCTTCACACGAATGCGCAGGTTATGCTTCAGAGACAGCAGGTGATAGACAACGTCGAAACGCTCAATACGTTCCGGGTAGTCTGCACCACAAACATCAATAAGCTGCTTGAACAAGCAGCCGGTATCATCCCGAAGGAAGGTCAGAACTTTAAGGATATCATCGCGCTTGGCGACGATGGTCAGCTCGCCGTAACGAATCTCGCTTTCGAGAATTTCGTTGGCCAGCTGTGACGCCACCAGATCTTTCAGATCTTTCAAAGCAGCGCTGTTATCGCTGAGCAGTTCGCTCATGCAAGCCCCCTATTACGGATCAGCGTGTCAGGACACCGGTACGGCGGATTTTCTTTTGCAGCTGCATCACGCCATAAATCAGCGCTTCGGCTGTCGGCGGGCACCCGGGAACGTATACGTCCACCGGCACAACGCGATCACAACCGCGTACCACCGAATAAGAATAGTGATAGTAACCGCCGCCATTGGCGCACGAGCCCATCGAAATAACCCAGCGCGGCTCTGCCATCTGGTCATAGACCTTACGCAGTGCCGGGGCCATTTTGTTGGTCAGGGTACCAGCAACGATCATCACGTCCGACTGACGCGGGCTTGGGCGGAAAACCAGACCATAACGGTCAAGGTCATAACGCGACGCCGCCGAATGCATCATCTCAACAGCACAGCAGGCCAGACCGAAAGTCATCGGCCACAAGGACCCGGTGCTTGCCCAGCTTGCGAGTTTATCGAGATTGGCAAGGACAAAGCCCTTGTCGTTCATCTCGTCAAACACGCCCTTAAGCATTGCATCCTGATCCGAACCGGGTGCCAGGGGTGCGCCTGAGTTGGTGCTCACTCCCATTCCAAAGCTCCCTTCTTCCATTCGTAGATAAAGCCGACCGTCAAAACAGCCAGGAAGATCACCATCGATACAAAGCCGAATGTTCCGATATCACCGAGGGTTACAGCCCACGGGAACAGGAAGGCGACTTCGAGGTCGAAAATAATGAACAAGATTGCGACCAGATAGAACCGAACGTCGAACTTGATGCGCGCGTCTTCGAACGGCGCAAACCCGCATTCGTATGCGGACAGTTTCTCAACATCCGGTGCCTGCTTGGCAAGAACCAGCGACGCGATGACGATTACCGCCGAAAGACCGACGGCGATCCCGATGAACACCAGGATCGGAAGATATTCCGAAAGAAGCTCTTGCATCTCTCTGACCTCTCAAGAACAGGCCTTTTGACCCGACCAGGTCCCCACCTGGCCAATTACGGCGCACCATAACGTATGCACCGCACAAGTTCCAGTCCCCAAGCACGTTGAACATGCTCTAAGACCGGAAACTTTCTAATCTTTTTACCGTTTACTATCGTCCGATATCGGGCTGGACGTCGAGATGATCAAGACCCAATCGTGCGAAGCAGCATTAGCAACACAAGAAAAGGCGACCGCGGAAAAGACAATTCGCCCCAAAAAAGACAACAGATGATGGATCATGGCGCGAGCGACGAGACTTGAACTCGCGGCCTCCGGCGTGACAGGCCGGCGCTCTAACCAACTGAGCTACGCCCGCAAAATGACCATCAATCGGCGCGCCTTTGTTAGACCACCCCCCAAACCAAGTCAAGCAGCTAGCAACGATTTCAACCCATTCGACAATTGCGCCCGCAAACATCACCCTTTGCGGGGTAATTTGGCTCCGAAATTGTACGGCATTAATCAATTTTGTACATTTAGGGCGCTTTATACCGATGGGGCTTTGCAAAGGGGTGTCGGCTTTTATAGAATTGTTGACAAATAACCCCTATCTTACGGTGCGATAGAGGCAGGTTCGGGCGTCAGGTTCCACCCCGAACAGAGTCATTACGACGGAGAAGACCACCCGTGGGGCGCGTAAAAGAAGAATACAGATCACTGGCCGGACCTGAAAAGGCAGCGATTCTCATGCTTGCTCTTGGGGAAGAGCACGCAACCAAGATGTTCAGCATGATGGATGACGAGGAAATCAAAGAGATTTCCCAAACCATGTCGAGCCTCGGTACGATCAACTCTAATATCGTTGAGCGCCTTTTCGTCGAATTCGCTGACCAGCTGTCTTCAACCGGCTCGCTGGTCGGTTCGTTTGATACCACCGAACGCCTGCTTTCCAAGGTACTGCCCGAAGACCGCGTGAACGGCATCATGGAAGAGATCCGCGGTCCTGCGGGTCGTACCATGTGGGACAAGCTCAACAACGTGAACGAAGCGGTTCTGGCGAACTACCTGAAAAACGAATATCCGCAGACCGTCGGTGTGGTTCTGTCCAAACTCAAACCCGCACATTCTGCGTCGGTTCTCTCACTTTTGCCGGAAAACTTCTCGATGGAAGTCATCATGCGTATGTTGCGCATGGAAGCCGTTCAGAAAGAAGTTCTCGATAACATTGAAAAGACGCTGCGCACCGAGTTCATGTCGAACCTTGCGCGCGGTTCGCGCGGTGATAACCACGAACTGATGGCGGATATCTTCAACAGCCTTGACCGCCAAAGTCAGGACAGATTTCTCACTGCGCTTGAAGAACGTAACCGTGATTCCGCCGAGAAGATCAAGGCGCTTATGTTCACCTTCGAAGACCTTGCGCGGCTTGACAACAACGGCGTTCAGACGCTGCTGCGTCAGGTCGAAAAGGACAAGCTTGCCCTGGCGCTGAAAGGCTCGACCGATCAGATGCGCGACCTGTTCTTCAAGAACATGTCCGAACGTGCCGGCAAGATGATGAAGGAAGATATGGACGCGCTTGGCCCGGTTCGTCTGTCAGACGTCGAAGAGTCGCAGATGATGATCGTCCAGCTGGCCAAGGAACTGGCCGCACAGGGCCAGATCGTCATTTCCGAAGGCGGTGCCGAAGACGAAATGGTCTTCTAGTCCCCACCAAAATACCGCAACTGCACAAACACCAAAGGGACAGCCAATGCTGTCCCTTTTTTCGTTCGTCAGGCGCGATCAGATGGGGAATATCCCAAGCTAAGCCAAACTACCCTGCCCTAGCCCAGAATGACGTTAGGAACCGGATCAGAGATCGACTGAATTTCCCAGCGCAGGCGGTTCTGACCGTTGATTTCACGGAACTCTACTGCGTTGTGGCTGCGCACCCCTGCGGTCGTGCGGACCTCGATCTTGCCGGTCATCTGGTAGCCGAGTGCCGTCAGGCGGTCCTGATACTGGTCAGGGACAAAGCCGCCCCGAATTTCAACGGTGTTTCGCTCTGAATTAAAGAACATTTCCAGTATGCGCGATTGCCGGCGGACAAAGACGAAGCTTTTTTCGCGCATGATGTTGCCGCGCTTTTCATAGACCATGTTGAACACGCCGCGCCCGGTATAGGTCAGCTGTCTTACAGCCGAATCGCGCTTGAGATCGGCCAGAACCTTGGCGACCTTTTCCTTTTCACCCTCCGCATCCAGACTTTTATCCAGAAGGCCTTGGGTAATGTTTGGCTGCACCAGCAAACCACGGTAGCTCAGGCGATAATCGCCATTCCGCTCCATGGACAGATCAATGGTGAAGGCCTCCGGCAGATAGCAGCTGGCAAGCATTACGGGCAGGCACAGAACGATCAGAACCTGACGGCATATCGACCATGTTTGACGCGCGAACCGCTGTGGTATTGCTGCCGGGCTGATACGCTCAGGGCGAGATGGATGGCGGGCCGGATTACTGTTCATCTTGAAGGTTCCGATTCTCTTGACCATGGCATCAACAGTGCCTGTCCGCCGACCAAGCGTCAACTTATACAAGCCCCTGTCCGAAGGACGATATGGGGAAGCAAAGCAACTGCTTACAGGAGGTCTGGATACGCAAAATCCGGAAACGAAAAAAGGCAGCCTTTAGGGCTGCCTTTATC
>NZ_JPVZ01000006.1 GCF_001662875.1 Thalassospira tepidiphila MCCC 1A03514
CTTTTTCGTCGTGATCTATTGAAAGATCAGCGTTTCCAGTTCTGAAGCGCCTTGACCGCACCGATCATGGTGTCTTCGCTATGCGCGAACGAGAAGCGGACATAGCCCTTGCCGCGCATGCGGTCGAAATCCGTCCCCGGTGTCGTCGCAACGCCGGTTTCTTCGAGCATCTGCTTGCAGAACGCTTCGCTGTCATTGGTCAGATCGCGCACATCGGCATAGAGGTAAAACGCACCATCCGCCGGGGCGAACTTGGTGAAGCCCGCCTTGGGCAGACCATCGAGCAGGATTTCACGATTGCGCGCATAGGCCGCGATGTTGGCTTGCAGCTCGTCCTCGCAGTCAAAGGCCGCCACCGCCGCCAACTGTGACAACGCCGGGGCCGAGATGAACAGGTTCTGCTGCAGGCATTCGACCACACGCATCAGATCGGGCGGCACAATCGCCCAGCCCAGACGCCAGCCGGTCATGGAAAAGTATTTCGAGAAACTGTTGATGATGATGGCCTCATCACCGAATTCAAGGGCTGTGCATTCGGCAACATCGCCAAATGAAATGCCCTGATAGATCTCGTCACTAATCAGGCGAATACCGTTTTCACGGCAATAGGTCGCCAGTTCCCGATAGGTTTCAACATCAATCATGCTGCCCGCCGGATTGGACGGGCTGGCAACGATCAGGCCATCAACCGGTTCATCCAGATCAAGCAACATCTGAACCGTCGGCTGATAATGGGTTTCCGGTCCGGCGGGCAGGTTGATCGTATCAATACCCAGCGCGCTCAGAATGTTGTGATAGGCCGGGTAACCGGGGGCTGCCATTGCAACACGATCACCGGCATCAAAGGCCGCCAAAAACGCCAGCACAAAGATTGATGACGAGCCACTGGCGACACAAACCCGCGCCGGATCGACAGACATGCCGAATTTGGTTTTGTAATGCCCGGCAATGGCTTCGCGGAGCGGATCGATGCCCATGGCGTTGGTATAGCCGATCAAATCGGACTCGAGCGCCTTGGCAGCGGCTTCGCGCACCTTACGCGGTGCCGGGGTTCCAGGTTGGCCGACTTCAAGGTGATAAACAGCCTTGCCTTCCTTTTCGCGTGCATTGGCCGCACGCATCACATCCATCACGATAAAGGGCGAAATTGCACCACGAAGGGATTGCTTCAATGCCATTTGTGGGGTCCTGACATGTGTTTAAGAACAACAGGGCAGGATGATCGATGATCCCTGCCCTGTTGGTTGGTTTCTTGATTACCGGGTTCCGGCCATGCCACCACCTGCCGGGTCGGCAAGGAACTGGCAGCTTTCCGGATGGGGTGGCGTGCCTTCAAGGCACTTGATGACATTGACCGAAGACGCCCCATCGGAATTCATCGAAACACCCGATGCAGCACCAGTACCAATCAGGTCTTCGGCCATGGTGGCGATCTGTTTGGTCGCACCGGCCGGCGTGCCCGTGCCAGCAATGCCGTAATAGTATTCCCAGACAAACGGGTTCACCATCAATGCCGGCCCCATAAGCGGGGTTGAAATCATATTTGCATCCCCCGCAGCCAGATTAAGGCCAAACGCATCCGCGCCAAGACCCGCACCAAACGGTTTGTTCATGGTGGTGACACAGGCAACCGCATTGGCCGCACGATCCACAACGACAAAGCCACTGCGGCCAGCACCGGCCTGTGCGGCCTCAGAACCCGATGCGATATCCGCCAGATAACGGTTCAGGATATCGGCAAGCTCGCCACCCTCGGAAATGACAGAAGCGCCAGTGTTGGATCGCGGCGGATAGGCCAGATAAAGCGTTTCATTACCAACCTTGACTTCGGTCGCGGTTTTCCACTGCGGGCGATAGGTACGCATGTCATCAGCTGTCAATGTGCCGCCCGCCGCCGTCACGGCATTGGCGATATCCGCACCCAACGCACCGCTGTAAAACTCGCCCGGTCCCTTGACGCGCAGTGATGTCAGAAGCGCCGCCAGATTGACCGCACGGATACGGTCGCCGACTTCAAGCATCTTGCCATCCGGCATAAATGTCGCGCGCAATGCCGGGCTGGCTTCAATCCGGGCACGGTTTGCCTCGATATCCTTAACCAGCGACCGCGATACCGGCACGCCAAGGCGGGCATATTGTTCAGCAGCACTGATCAGCGAGCCCCACTGCAAACGACCATAACGTGCGCTCAGCGCATAAAGGCCGCGCGGAACGGTCGGGATGGTAGTCGGCGTCTGATCGGAACCGGTACGTGTGCCCGGACGCGGCCAGAAATCAAGGACTTCGACCTTTTTTGTTGCGCGATCATGCACAACACAAACCCCGCCACCGCCAATGCCGGCAACGGATGGCTTGGTCACGGTCATGGTGGCGTAAAGCGCCACAGCAGCGTCCGCAGCCGTACCACCGGCAGACAAAACATCCCGTGCATTCCGGACGGCACGTGGCTCATCAGCGACCACACCACCGAAATAACCGGACACTGCCCCTATTTGACCAAGATTTTCTGTTTCATTAGCACTACATGCGGCAAGACCGGCAGTCATTGCGATTGCGACCGCGATCCGCCATGATGGCTTGCGCGTCGGCACGGAACCGACATCAGTCGAACGAAAATATGGAACGCACATTTTGCTCAGACGCATTATTACTCTCACTGCCATTTTCCTTGTTGCCCTGCCTAGCACGGTTTTCGCGCAGGGTCGTTCTTTTATCCGCGATACAGAGATCGAGGAAACCCTTCGGATGTATGCCACGCCCATTTTCAGGGCAGCGGGCCTCGATCCGAATGGCGTGTCCATTTATATCGTTTCCGACAACAGCTTGAACGCATTTGTTGCCGGGGGCCAAAAGCTTTTTATCAATACTGGGCTGTTGTTAAAAGCAGAGACTCCCGAACAGGTTATCGGCGTTGTTGCCCACGAGACCGGCCACATATCGGGCGGGCATCTTTCACGCGTTCATGACCAGTTGCGCAATGCGTCTGCAATCTCGATTCTTTCCACAATTGCCGGTGTTGCTGCCGGTGTGGCTGCCGGCCGGTCTGATGTCGGTACTGCCGCCATTCTGGGCGGTCAGAACGTGGCCACCCGTAACTTCCTTGCCTATTCGCGGACCCAGGAAAGCAGTGCCGATCAGGCCGGTGTGAAGTATTTAACAGAGGCAGGCATTTCGTCGCGCGGGATGCTGGAATTCATGCAGACCCTTGAAGGTCAGGAATTGCTGAGCACGGCAAGCCAAGACCCGTATCTGCGCAGCCACCCGTTGACCGTCGAACGTGTCGATTTCCTTGAAAACTATGTATCCAACTCGTCGCTCAAGGATGCCAAGGTCAGCACCGATCTGTATGAGCGCCATGCCCGCATGCGCGCCAAACTGTTTGCCTTTACCAACCATATTCAAAATACCATGCGCACCTATCCCGAAAGCGATACGAGCATTGCCGCACGTTATGCCCGCTCGATCGCCTATTACCGGGATTCGCAGCTTGAGCCCGCGCTTGAGATTATCGAAGGCCTGATCGCCGAGGAACCATCCAATCCGTATTTCGAAGAACTGAAAGGCCAGATTCTTCTGGAATTCGGGCGTGCGCGCGATGCCATCCCGCCACTGCAAAAATCGGCTGAACTTTCAAACGGTGCGCCGCTGATCCGACTTCTTCTGGCGCATGCGATGATCGAAACCGGCGATGAGGCGTATCTTGCCCCGGCCAAGGAAAACCTGATCGGGGTACTGTCGCGCGAACGCGGCAATGCATCGGCATGGCGGTTCCGTGCGATTGTCGAAAACCGTCTTGGCAACGAAGGCGAAGCATCCCTGTCACAGGCTGAGTACAGCCTTTTGACCGGTGATCGGCAAGCGGCGAGCTACCATGCGGTGCAAGCCGACCGTAAGCTCGAAAAGGGCACGGCCACATGGGTTCGTGCGCAGGACATTCTTCAGGCGACCAATCCTGATGGCGTACCGGGCAAGGACGCCTCCAATTGACGTCTTCGCCCGCACTGCGCGCCAAGCCAAAGGCCGCGCGCGCCGTCACATCCAGAAGGGTTTTGGCGTCTGTAATGGTCGTGCTGGGATCGCTCGGCATGGCAAGTTGCAGCCTGCCCGGTGCTGGTGTGGATGTCAGTGGTGACCTGAAACTTCTGTATGCGCCTTTTTCATTATCCAACCCGCCGCGCTATTGGCAGGTCAATCAAAAGTCTGACGTGAACCCGGCCCCGCTTGGCTGGGAAGACAAGGACGGACGCATCGCGCTTGCCGCGCGCCCCGGCATGGGGGCATTTGAAATCGGTCGGCGGACAAATGTGATCGTGCTGGCCTCGCCCTTTTTGTCTTTTGATTGGCAATTCAACAGTGCGGCCCAAGTCGGGGATGTTGAACTGGTGCTTGGCTTCCGACGTCAGGCACAGGGAAGCTGGACAGAAAGCGATCTCGGATCCGGAAAACCAACCATGGATCAGGAAGTCCGCATCGCCGTTGGCCAGTATGAAGTGCGCTACGGTGAATGGCACCGCGAATATTTCGATCTGGCGACGCTTTATCGTCGATATTGGCCGGATGCCAAGGCCGACGAGGTGCGCCTTGTATGGATTGGCATTGTTTCGGGCGATGATCACATCGCCGCACAGAATAGTGTGACACATCTAACGCATATTTTACTTTCACGTTAGCAACGACATCACGTATCAAAAACCATCACATTTCATCAGGGTCAGGACCACGGCATTACACACTGGCCAGAGACAAAAGGACGTCCAATGAACTCCCATATCGCAAAACGCTTTCTTGCTGGCACAGCACTTGGTATCGGCATGCTGTTTGGAACACAGGCAGCTTTCGCGCAGGATAGCCTGAGCGCTGAACAGAAAACCGAAATCGAAGGCGTTATTGAACAATACCTGCTTGGTAACCCGGATGTTCTTTTGCGCGCGATCCAGAATGTACAATCCTGGCAGGCCGCAGAGCAGTCGCGCCAGCAGGCTGCGGCCATCACCCCTGTCTGGGATGCGCTGGTTGCCGACAGTTCCGTTCCTTCGGTCGGGCCGGTTGATGCGCCGGTGACCGTGATCGAGTTTTTTGATTACCACTGCGGTTATTGCAAGCGCGCCTTTGATGGCGTGAAGGAAATTGCCGAAAACAGTGATGACAAGGTTCGCACCATCTTTGTCGAATTCCCGATCCTGAGCGAGGAAAGCACCCTTGCCGCGCGCGCAGCACTTGCCGCCGACAAGCAGGACAAATACATGGAAGCGCACGAAGCCTTCATGACCAACCGTGGCCTGCTTGATCAGGAACGTATCAATGAACTGGCCGCTGGTGTTGGCATCGACGTTGAACAGATGCTTGAAGACATGAAGGCACCTGAAATCACCGGCATGCTGGCACAGTATTCGAGCATGGCGCGCGCCGTTGGTATCTCCGGCACCCCGGCCTTCCTGATCAACGGCACGCTGGTTTCGGGTGCAGACATGGAGCGTGTAAATGCGCTGGTCGATGCCGGACTGAAAGACGCATCCTGATCAAGACGAGCTGACCAAAAGCAAAACGCCAACATGTGCAGTTTTGTTGTTTCGCCTTCTCAATAAAAAGCAAAAGGCCGTTTCGATACTGAAACGGCCTTTCTCATTACAGCTTATCGCAAGGATATCGCCTAGATAATCCCCGCCAGTGGCGAGGACGGATCGGCATATTTCTTTTTGGGCATCCGGCCAGCAAGGAAGGATTCACGCCCGGCAATGATGGCATGTTTCATGGCGCGCGCCATCCGGATCGGGTCCTTTGCCCCGGCGATTGCGGTATTCATCAAGACACCGTCACAGCCCAGTTCCATGGCAACGGCGGCATCGGATGCACTGCCAACGCCCGCATCAACCAGAACCGGCACATTGGCATTTTCCTTGATCAGCGCAATATTGACCGGGTTCAAAATGCCCATGCCAGAACCGATCAAAGACCCCAACGGCATGATCGCGCAGCAGCCCATATCTTCAAGCATCTTGGCCTGAATGGGATCGTCGCTGCAATAAACCATCACATCAAAGCCATCCTTGATCAGGGCTTCGGCCGCCTTAAGCGTTTCGGGCATATTGGGATACAGCGTTGCCTGATCGCCCAGCACTTCGAGTTTCACCAGATTCCAGCCGCCGGCTTCGCGTGCAAGGCGCAGCGTACGCACAGCATCATCGGCGGTAAAACAGCCGGCCGTATTGGGCAGATAGGTGTATTTTTTCGGATCGACATAATCGACCAGCATCGGCTGGTTCGGGTCGGTCAGGTTTACGCGGCGCACGGCAACCGTGACGATTTCGGCACCGGATGCCTCGATCGCGATTTTGGTTTCCTCAAAATCCTTGTACTTGCCGGTGCCCACCAGCAAGCGGGACGAGAATTTCTTGCCTGCAACAACGAAACCGTCGTCATCTGCCGCAGCCAGGCCCGCTTCATGTGACCCACCGCCGATAAAATGCACGATTTCAAGCTTGTCGCCATCGGCCAGCCGGGTTTCGCCATAGGCCGTTTTGGGAACGATTTCGAGATTGCGTTCGACCGCGACCTTGGTCTGGGCGATTCCAAGCTCGCCAAGAAGTTCGGCAACGTTTCCAGCATTTTCGATGGTGCGGTCTTCACCGTTGATCGTAAGACGCATCTTTCCGTTTCATCCATGTGGTATCAAATTATTCACAATTGCCGCGCAGTATGCGCAGCACGCTCGCCCGAAGCAAGCCGTCTTGCATCGCTTTTTGGTGTTGATGGCCCGGCAAGCTCGCCTTGCTGGTCAATCATGCACCCCGGAAGCATCAGGGCCGCGTTGCTAAGGCCAATGCAAAGTTGCGTCAGACTTTGGTCGTGTTATAAACGCAACTCCAAATGTTGGGCATTCAGAAGCGGATTGCTTCGCGGTTCGGGCATTCCTGAACGGTCGAGACACCCTGCGGACTGATGCGCGATGGATGCTTCGAAGCAAGAATGGAAGTGAACGAGTTGACTGGTTTTAAGCAAAACCGACAAGAAGACTCTGGCATTCTTGGCAATGCTAAGGCATATACGCACACATCGGTTGCGATCCTTGAAGCTTTCGCCGCATTGTTCATGGCGAAATTCGGGATTCATCTGTCCAATATTCAAAAGCGGAATGCATTCAGACACGATTTAAACGTCTCGAAAGCTGCAAACGGCATGATCTACGGCTTTGGCTCCCGGAGCACCAAGAACGCCCTGGATGCCATGCGCGGATTGATCCACACACCATCATAAAGATATCGAAATGAGCAAGTTCAACATCGACAATGACGCCATTCGCCAGCTCGCCGAGCTGCTGGACGACACCAATCTGACCGAAATTGAAGTTGCCGCAGGTGACAACCGTATTCGCGTCGCCCGTCAGGGCACCATGGTTGCTGCTGCTCCGGCTGTGGCGCCGGCTGCTCCGGCTGCGTCCGCGCCGGCTGTTGCGGCGCCGTCTGATGCCGCCTCCCATCCGGGTGCGGTTAAATCGCCGATGGTCGGCGTTGTCTATTTTGCACCGGAACCAGGTGCGGCTCCGTTCATCTCGATCGGCGCAAGCATTACCGAAGGCCAGACCCTGATGCTGATCGAAGCGATGAAGACCTTCAATCCGATCCGCGCACCAAAATCTGGCAAGATCACCCAGATTATCGCGAACGACGGCCATCCGGTCGAATATGACGAGCCGCTAGTCATTATTGAATAAGCCGGGGTATCAACCGCATGTTCGACAAAATCCTGATTGCCAACCGTGGCGAAATCGCGCTTCGTATTCAGCGCGCCTGCCGCGAAATGGGCATCAAAACTGTCGCGGTGCATTCCACTGCTGATGCGGACGCCATGCATGTGCGTCTGGCCGACGAATCGGTCTGCATCGGCCCGGCAGCATCCAAAGACAGCTATCTGAATATTCCGGCCATTCTTTCGGCTGCTGAAATCACGGGGGCCGAGGCCATCCATCCGGGCTATGGCTTCCTGTCGGAAAACGCCGATTTCGCCTCCATGGTCGAAGAGCACGGCTTTGCCTTCATCGGCCCGACGCCAGAACATATCCGCATGATGGGTGACAAGATCACGGCAAAACAGACGGCCGAAAAGCTTGGCATTCCGTGTGTTCCGGGTTCTGATGGTGAAATCACCAGCGTTGACGAAGCCCGCAAATGTGCCAAGGAGATCGGCTTCCCGGTCCTGATCAAGGCATCAGGCGGCGGCGGCGGTCGTGGCATGAAAGTGGTCGAGCGCGAAGAAGACCTTGCCGAAGCATTTTCCATGACCCGTAAGGAAGCATTGCAGAACTTTGGCAATGCCGCCGTTTACATGGAAAAGTACCTTGGCAAACCGCGCCATATCGAATTGCAAGTCATCGGGGATACGCACGGCAATGCCGTTCACCTGTTTGAACGCGATTGCTCTTTGCAGCGCCGTCACCAGAAGGTGCTTGAAGAAGCCCCGTCTCCGACCCTGACGCCGGAAGAACGCGAACGTATCGGTTCCACGGTTGCCAATGCCATGATCGGCATGGGGTATCGCAATGCCGGCACCATCGAGTTCCTCTATGAAAATGGCGAGTTCTATTTCATCGAAATGAACACCCGCCTTCAGGTGGAACACCCGGTCACCGAAATGATTTCCGGTGTTGACCTTGTGCGCGAACAGATCCGTGTTGCAGCTGGTCTTGAGCTGTCATTCAAGCAGGAAGACCTTGAAATTCATGGTCATGCCATTGAATGCCGCATCAACGCCGAAGACCCGCAGACCTTTGTCCCGTCACCGGGCAAGATCAAGGAATATCATGCACCTGGCGGTCTGGGCGTTCGTGTCGACAGCGGTATTTATACCGGTTATTCGATCCCGCCCTATTACGACAGCATGATCGCAAAGCTGATTGTTCATGGTCGCGACCGTGAAGAATGCATGATGCGTCTGCGCCGTGCGCTGGCGGAATACGCGATTGGCGGCATCAAAACCACCATTCCGCTGCATCAGACGCTTCTTGCCAACCCGGACATCCAGAAAGGGGATTACGACATCCACTGGCTGGAAAAGTTCATGGGCATGAATAAAACGCTGTGATCAGCGCCTAAGCCAATTTCAAACGGGAACCTTCGGGTTCCCGTTTTTCGTTTGAGATTTAAATCAAAAATTTAATCGCGCTTCCCTATTATAAGGGACCGGTTCAAACGGGAAATGGCAACGACCTTGTCGCATGCGACCGGGTCACTCATATGTAAACAACCACCAGAAAAACAGGACCAAAGCAATTATCACTGCGATCATGTCAAACCAGCTGACCCCTGATCTTTTGATCCGCGCCTATTCCGTCGGCCTGTTTCCCATGGCCGAAAGCCATGACGATCCAACCCTGTACTGGATTGATCCGGAGTGGCGCGGCGTCTTGCCGCTTGACGGGTTTCATGTCCCGCGCAGCCTGCGCAAGGCTGTGCGCAAGGGCACGTACAAGATCCATGTCGACCGGGCCTTTCCCGACGTCATCCGCGCCTGTGCGGAGCCCACCGATACCCGCGATGATACCTGGATCAACAGCAACATCCTTGATGCATATTGTGCGCTTCACAAGATGGGCTGCGCGCATTCGATCGAGGCATGGAAAGACGGCGAGCTGGTTGGTGGTTTGTATGGCGTCAGCCTGGGCAAGGCGTTCTTTGGTGAAAGCATGTTTTCACGCGCGACCAATGCGTCGAAAGTCGCCCTCGTCCATCTGGTCGCGCTGATGCGTCAGGGGGGCTACAGCCTGCTGGATACGCAGTTCGTCAATGATCACCTCAAACAGTTCGGGGTCGAGGAAATCCCGCGCGAACGCTATCGCAACGAGCTGGCCAAGGCACTGACCGGGCGCGCCAACCTTCCGTTTGAAGTCGATCCCGAAATCCTTGAAGAAACGCTGACAGGCGGCGATAGTAAGCCACACGCGCCCTCCTGAGTTCAGCCGAGCCGATTGCCCTTCACGCCAAGACGAGCACCCCATGCAAATTCGCCCCGCCACCGAACAAGATGTTCCAGCCATTCTTGATATTGTCGCCCCCATCCTTCGGGCCGGGGATACCTATGCCATTGATAGCAATCTAAGCGACGATGAGGTCCTTTCCTATTGGATGGGAAAGGACAAGGTCACACTGGTTGCCGAGGAAGACGGCAAGATCGTTGGCACCTATTACATCCGCCAAAATCAGGGTGGCGGCGGATCGCATGTTTGTAATTGCGGCTATATGACATCCCCTGCCGCCAGTGGCCGGGGCATTGCGCGGCTCATGTGTGAAGATTCGCTTCTTCGTGCCAAGGATCTTGGATACCGCGCGATGCAATTCAATTTCGTCATCGCCAGTAACGCTGCCGCCGTTCACCTGTGGCCGACGCTTGGGTTTGAGATTGTCGGCCGCCTGCACGGTGCCTTCATGCACCCGACATTGGGCGAAACCGATGCATTGGTGATGTATCGCAAGCTGTAAGCAGCACAGATACCAAGACAGAAAAAGGGCGGGAACCATCTGGCACCCGCCCTTTTGTTATCTAAAATCTGTTCGGATCAGAACAGGAAACGCACGCGAAGGGTTCCTTCGATCGCCGAGAGTTCCTTGCGAACGCCCTCGCCCGGTTTGATTTCCTCGTCGACTTCAACCACCACATAGCCGACACCGCCTTCTGAGCGCAGATACTGGCCGCTGATGTTGATGCCACGACGGGCAAACACATCGTTGATCTTAAGCAGCACGCCCGGCACGTTGCGGTGAATGTGCATGAAGCGGGTGTGGGTACGGTCCTTAACCGGAAGCGATACTTCCGGGAAGTTCACAGCCCCCAGGGTCGAGCCGTTATCGGAATAGGTGATCAGCTTGTCAGCGACCTCGATCCCGATATTTTCCTGGGCTTCCTGGGTAGAACCACCGATATGCGGGGTCAGGATGACGTTGCTCATACCGCGCAGTGGGCTCTCGAACTGCTCGTCCTTGCCTGCCGGTTCGACCGGGAACACGTCAATTGCCGCACCGGCCAAATGACCACTTTCAAGGGCGGCGGCCAGATCTTCGATCACAATGACATTGCCACGTGCCGCATTGATCAGGTGTGCGCCCTTTTTCATCTTGGCTAGCTCAGTCGCCGTGATCATGTTCTTGGTCTGCTCGTTGGCCGGAACATGCAGCGACACCACGTCCGATCTGGCAAGCAGTTCATCCATCGACGAACAGGAATTGGCATTGCCCATGGCAAGCTTATTGATGACGTCAAAATAGATGACATTCATGCCAAGCGATTCCGCCAGCACAGAAAGCTGCGAACCGATATGGCCATAGCCGATGATACCAAGCGTCTTGCCACGTGCCTCGTATGAGCCATGGGCATTTTTCAGCCAGTCGCCTTCATGGGCGGCTGCGTTACGTTTGGGAATACCACGCAGCAGCATGATGATCTGGCCAAGCACAAGCTCGGCAACCGAACGGGTGTTGGAATACGGTGCGTTAAACACCGGGATACCGCGCATCGCAGCGGCCTGCAGATCAACCTGGTTGGTGCCGATGCAGAAACAGCCGATCGAGGTCAGCTTGGACGCAGCTTCGATAACGTCTTCGGTCAGTTTGGTACGGGAACGAATGCCCAAAAAGTGCGCTTCGGAGACAACGGACTTCAGTTCGTCCGCGTCGAGCGCAGCAGGGTAATGGTCGACATTTGAGTAGCCGGCCTCTTTGAACATCTTTACAGCGTTTTCATGGATACCTTCGAGCAGGACAACCTTGATCTTGTCCTTCTCCAACGAAAGTTTGCTGTTCACGGCGCACCATCCTTTTCTTCGCGAGGGCGACACGGGAAAATCCCCGAGCCGTTTTCAGACCAATTCCAAATGGCCTGTGGCACAATGAAATAGGACTTAGATGCGCTTCCGTCAAAGGCTTTCCCTTGCGTAAATGCGCATTGCGCCTATCTTCTGAACGCATATACCGGCTAATGCGTATAAAAATAAGGCCTCGGGAGTTAAACCGGGCGCCATGGGGACCATCTGCAGGAATTCAGATTTGGCTGTCGAAATCAAAACCGTCACCGATATTCATCAAATCGGACAGGCCCAGTGGGACAAGTGCGCCGGGTTTGACAACCCGTTTGTCAGCTTTGCCTTCTTGTCCGCCATGGAAGACAGCGGATCAACTACTGCTGAAACCGGCTGGCAGCCGTTTCACCTTGTCGCAGAAGATGAGACTGGTGATGTCATCGGGATTGTGCCGCTTTATGTCAAAGGCCATTCTTACGGCGAATATGTTTTCGACTGGTCATGGGCAGAGGCCTATGAACGTGCCGGGGGGCGCTATTACCCCAAACTGCAATCGGCTGTGCCATTTTCCCCGGTGCCGGGCCCGCGGCTGCTTGTCGCCAAGGACCATCCCGATCCCGACAGCGTGCGCAACGCCTTAATCAACGGCATGACGATACTGCCGGAAAAGCTTGGCATGGCGACACTGCATGTCACGTTTTGCAGCGGCGATGAAAGCCAGTTGATGGAACAGGCAGGTTTTCTCGCGCGCACCGGCATGCAGTATCACTGGCGCAATCGTGACTATCAGAATTTCGATGATTTTCTGGGCGCACTGAATTCGCGCAAACGCAAAAATCTACGCAAGGAACGCAAGCAGGTTCTGGAGGCCGGATACAGTTTCAAGGCACTGCGTGGGGATGACCTGAAATCCGACCATTGGGACCGGTTTTATCATTTCTATCGCGATACATCTGACCGCAAGTGGGGACAGGCCTATCTGACGCGCGACTTCTTCGATCTGCTGCATGACCGTATACGTGATCGCACGGTTCTGGTATGTGCGTTCAATGACGATGAAATGGTGGCCGGTGCTCTTAACTTGATCGGGTCTGAAACCCTGTATGGCCGCAACTGGGGTACGATCGACCGTACGCCACTTCTGCATTTCGAAACCTGTTACTATCAGGCGATTGATATCGCGATTGAGCATGGCCTTAAAACCGTCGAGGCCGGGGCACAGGGCGAACATAAAATCCAGCGCGGCTATGAACCGGTAATAACCCATTCCGCCCATCTGATTGCTGATCCGGGACTGAAACGCGCAGTCGCGCAATTTTTGACCCAGGAGCGCAATCACATCAGTCAGGACCGCGATTACATCCTTTCCGAACACAGCCCCTATCGCAAGGAACCATCAGGGTCGTAACCCAACACCGATGCCCCAAACAAAAAAAAGGCGCGGGAAATTCCCGCGCCTTTTGGATTGATATGTCTTAGGCGTCAGACAGTACGGACGTCATTGAGGAAGCCGTTAACGTGACTGCGAAGTTCGTCATTGGCGGCCGCCAATCGCCCGACACTGTCAAGCTGGCCACTGGAAAGGTCACCACTTTCGGTGGTTGCACTGGCAACGCTTTTGACTGCATTGGTGATGGCAACGTTACCGTTCGCAGCCCCTTCGACGCTGCGCGAGATTTCCTCGGTTGCAGCGCCCTGCTCTTCAACTGCACTGGCGACAACCGACATCAGTTCATCAATCTTGTTGATGGTGTCGGCAAAGCCACGCACAGCTTCGGCAGCAGCCCCGGTTTCGCTTTGCATCTCGGCAATCTTGGCCGTGATCTGTTCGGTTGCCTTGACCGTCTGGGATGCAAGGTTTTTGACTTCACCGGCAACCACGGCAAAGCCTTTGCCGGCTTCGCCCGCACGGGCGGACTCGATGGTTGCGTTCAAGGCCAACAGGTTGGTCTGATCGGCAATATCACTGATCAGATTGACCACCTCGCCAACGCTTTGTGCCGCTTCATTGAGTTTTTCAACACGCTCGTTGGTGCGTTCTGTCTGACCGACCGCTTCCTGCGTGATTTCGGTCACGCGGGCAATCTGCGAGGAAATCTCGGAGATAGAGGCCGACAACTGAGCGGTTGCAGATGCCACGGTTTCGATATTGGTCGAGGATTCTTGCGCCTGTTCGGCCACGTCCTGCGCATCCTGGTTGGCGCGTTGGGCGTGTGACGTCAGCGTCTCGGATGCGGAACGGACATCATCAAGGGCGGCGTTCACCGCATGCAGAACATCCTGGATTTTTTCGTCAAAGCCCTTGGTAAGAGTTCCCATGCGCTGGCTACGTTCAACCTGACGCTGGGCCTCGACTTTTTCCTGTTCGGCCATGCGGGCACGTTCACGTGCGTTTTCCCGGAAGACTTCAAGCGATTTGGCCATGGCGCCCACTTCATCGGCACGTTTCATGTCAAGCGTTTCGATGTCAAGATTACCAGCAGCCAGTTTACCCATAGCGTCGGTCATCTTACGAATCGGGGTCGCAATCATCCGCGACAAGGTACCACCAAACAGCACGGCCATGATGATAAGTAGAACGACGCCAACACCAAGCGTGACTTGGAAGATCTGCATGGCTTGGGCGACTTCTGCCTCAACATCAAGAATCATTTGATCGATATTCTTGGCAAGCTCGCTTGCAACCGTAGTGACCTGGTCTGATAGTTCACGCGGCTCACCCGATGCTTCAATCGCACGAGCATGGTTAACCGTCAGATAGTGGCGCATCAGTTGTGCTTGTTGCGCTGCAATTTCTTCCCATCGGTCGATAGCGCCGTCCATTTCTTCAATCAGGGCAGCGATCTCTGGGCTGATTGAAGCATATGTCTTGAGCACATCCGTACGAATGTCGATTTCTTCGCGCGCTGTTTCATACCCAGCCAAGCCAGCGCGGTCGCCGGTCGTCAGGAAGTAGATAAGTTCCTGACGTGCGACAAGATAGGCGCGATCAAGGTCGCGATAGTCGCGTTCAAATTTCGAGAGATAATCGCGCTGATCGTTGGCGTTGCTGACCTGCATGGTCGAAAAAACGCCTGCGCCAGCCACCATCAAGATTACCGCGATCATAATAGCAAAGCAGCTCATCAGCTTTGCCGGGATAGAGAGGTTCTCAAAGAATTTCATTGTATTTCTCCCTACAGACCGCTGCGACGCGCGAGTTCATTGAGATTGACCTCAACGGTCACGGCCCCGATCGGCTGACGATCTGCGTTGCTCATGGTCATGTTGAGCTGGGCAAGCCAGGCGTCAGAACCCTCGTTATATTCGGCCTCGTCGATAAACACAGCGTCGGGACCATTCGGATAGGTATTCTGAAACTTCGCTTCATCCCCCTGCCAGAAGTCGGACGTGATGGAGCTTTGCCCTACATTCAGGCCAACGGCGTCCATCACAAATATCTCGGCAAACATACCACCGGAGCGTGCCTGGACTTGTGTCAGGTAGCTCGACAGCGGATTGGTCAGAATTGCTGCAACCAACGGCTGATCTTCTGCTTCGCGTTCAGCGCGCCACTGAAGGTCTGCCGCATCAATCTGTTCTTGTGTCATGTCCTTGCGCAGCTTGTTCTGCGAACTAATGGACAGCTCAACAACCGGATTTGCCAACCATTCCCGAATGTTTCTAATCACTTCATCCGTGATCAGTGCATTGGGGTCCCCCGGCAACTCTGCCTTGGCAAAAGCAGCATGTGGCAGAACAAAAACTGTCGCTGCGAGCATACCGGCCAAAGCCACACCACTTTTGAATTTCATTCGCTTACTCCCCAGTCTATGCCAATGGCAGATCAAGACTATCTATTAGTATAGATTCTTATACAAAAGGTAAAAAACAAATACAACCTTTTTTAGAATCTATAGCGATGTGGAACCGCACGAGAGGCGCTTCCACATAAGCTATATGTGGATTGCGCGCAAAGAAACAACACTGCGACCTTGGGATATGCGGGAAATGGGCGACTGAAATCAGGCAAGAAAAAAGCGGCGGTAAAAACCGCCGCTGAGTTTGGTTGGGACACGAGCAAACTGCAGAAGATTACGTTGTTCCAGGCGCGAGACGCGCCCCTGCAAAGAACAACTGTCCATGCTGTCATAAGCAGGATGCGTGCCAACTTTATAAACCCCTCAAAAAACCGTGGTTTTTCGGGAAATTCCGGTCGCCATCCCACATGACTGAAATACGTTACCTGATAATCTTTGCATTTCAAAATGCAAAGATTGCAAAATGCGAATTAATAAGTTTGCATTTTGCAAAAATATGCTGGAGAGAATTAGAACCGCTTAATTTTCAGTAAGCTTATACACCTACTTAGCGCGTTTCTTCTTCGTCCGACTATTGAAGTTCAGAAGCGCTGGCGCCTTCTCGATGATTTCCTCGAGAATGGATTTCGCGATCTCAAGATCGTCCTTTGCAGAGTCGTCGAGCTGACTGATATAGCGCGGATCGGAGATCATCCGCTCTGCCTCATAAAGGGTCCTGAGTTCACTTTGGAACATTTCGCGCGCACCAAGCGGCAGGTTTTCCTTTGCACTCATGACAAAGAAGAATTTCAGGCTCGTCTTGATGACAATCCTGAGCATGACGACCTGAAGCTTGTGAAACTGTTTTTCCAGTTCTTCTTTTTTAGGATGGGATTCGAGCTTGTTCATCCGCTCCATAATCACCAGAGACAACGCCTTGAAGTTGTCGACTTCCTCACGAAACGGTCGATAACCGGTGACGTCGGACTTGTCGGCGTTCTTTTCAAGCGTATTGGCCAGCGCGATCAACTTTCGCGCACGCAGCTCAAGTCTGGATAGGAACTCCTCGACTTCGTTCCGAAATTTTCGTTGTGCAGCCTGGCTCATGATATTCTGGCGTTCTTTATATGATTATGCCCGGGGAACGATATCCCCGGGCACCAATCTATACTGCCAATCATTAACAACAACCTGAAAACCGAAAAAGGTCCATTTTAACCGGCCATTTCCGGATCTTTTTTCTGTTGTTTCTCGCCATTTTCATCTTCCGGATAACGGAAGGTGACAGCATCGTCTTCGATATCGACCAGCACAGCCCCACCCTTCGAAAGCTTGCCAAACAGCAACTCTTCGGCGAGCGGTTTTTTGACGTGCTCCTGAATGACGCGGCCCAACGGACGCGCCCCGAAAGCCGCATCGTAGCCGCGTTCGGCCATCCAGGCCCGCGCTGCTTCGGTCAGTTCGATCGAAACATTGCGATCCGCCAGCTGTGCTTCAAGCTGCAAGATGAACTTGTCGACAACCATCTTGACGACTTCCGGCTGCAGGTTGGCAAACGGAATCACCGCATCCAGACGGTTACGGAATTCCGGCGAGAAGGTGCGCTTGATTGCCTCTTCGTCTTCGCCAACACGCATTTCACGTTTGAAGCCGATCGGCGGCTTAGCCATGTCAGATGCACCGGCATTGGTCGTCATGACCAGCACGACATTACGGAAATCGACCGTCTTGCCGTTGTTATCGGTCAGTTTGCCATGATCCATGACCTGCAGAAGAATATTGAACAGGTCCGGATGAGCCTTCTCGATCTCGTCCAGCAGCACGACCGCATGCGGATGCTGATCAACGGCATCGGTCAAAAGACCACCCTGGTCAAACCCGACATAGCCCGGAGGCGCACCAATCAGGCGTGATACGCTGTGGCGCTCCATATATTCGGACATGTCAAAGCGGATGAACTCGATCCCCATGACCGTTGCCAACTGCTTGGTGACCTCCGTCTTACCAACGCCGGTCGGGCCCGAGAACAGATAACTGCCAATCGGTTTTTCCGGCTCACGCAGACCTGCACGGGCCAGTTTGATCGCACTGGCAACTGCTTCGATTGCCTTGTCCTGGCCAAACACAACCGTTTTCAGGTCACGCTCAAGATTTGCCAGCGCCTTGCGGTCATCGGTCGAAACCGATTTTGGTGGGATGCGGGCGATCTTGGCGACGATTTCCTCGACGTCACGCTTGCTCACCGTACGTTTCCGTTTGCTGGGGGCGACCAGCATGCGCGATGCACCAACCTCGTCAATCACATCAATTGCACTATCGGGCCGCTTGCGGTCGCTGATGTAACGCGATGCCAGCTCAACCGCAGAACGCAGGGCTTCGTTGGTGTATTTGACCTGATGGTGCTCCTCGTAATAGGGCTTGAGCCCCTTGAGGATCTTGACGGTATCGGCTTCTGACGGTTCCTCGACATCGATTTTCTGGAAACGACGCACAAGGGCGCGGTCCTTTTCAAAGTGACCCCGGAATTCCTTGTAGGTGGTTGAGCCGATGCAACGCAGTGACCCGCTTGCCAGTGCCGGTTTCAGCAGGTTGGAAGCATCCATTGCCCCGCCCGACGTCGCACCAGCACCAATCACGGTGTGAATTTCATCAATGAACAGTACAGCACCTTCGTACTCTTCAAGTTCCTTGACCACAGCCTTCAGGCGTTCTTCGAAGTCCCCGCGATAACGGGTTCCTGCCAGAAGTGCGCCCATATCAAGGGCAAAGATCGTCGCGTTTTCAAGAACCTCTGGCACATCGCCATCATTGATACGGCGCGCGAGCCCTTCGGCAATGGCGGTTTTACCAACGCCTGGATCACCGACATAAAGCGGGTTGTTCTTGGTACGACGGCACAGAACCTGAATGGTGCGGTCAATCTCGTTCTGGCGACCGATCAGCGGATCGATCTTGCCGCTCTGCGCCTTGACATTGAGGTTCACACAATAGGCTTTAAGCGCCTCGCCCTCGGCCGGGCCGCTTTCGTCGCTTTCTGGCGACATGCCTGCAACCGGCTCTTCATCGGCACCGCGCGGAATGCGACGCTCATTAAGCTCGGTCGCCTTGGCGATACCGTGTGAGATGTAGTTTACCGCGTCAAGACGGGTCATATCCTGGAGTTGCAGATAGTAAACCGCGTGTGATTCCCGTTCAGAGAACAGGGCAACAAGCACATTGGCACCGGTCACTTCCTCGCGGCCAGAAGACTGGACATGGATCGCAGCACGCTGGATCACGCGCTGGAAACCGGCGGTCGGTTTGGGGTCCACCAGACGCGCACTGATCAGGCCGGAAAGCTCGCTATCAGCGAATTCCAGCAGATCGGAACGCAGCCGATCAATATCAACCCGGCAGGCCTTCAGCACTGCCAGCGCATCCTGATCTTCGGTCAGCGATAACAGAAGATGTTCAAGAGTGGCATATTCATGCCTGCGCTCCGACGCATATGCGAGCGCACGGTGCAGGCTTTCCTCAAGATTGCGCGATAGCATATGTCACTCCTTCTCTAAGGTACACTGCAGCGGATGCTGGTTCTGGCGGGCCAGGTCCATGACCTGGTTTACTTTGGTCTCTGCGATTTCGTAGGTGAATACACCGCACACTCCGACACCCTTGCGGTGCACCTGAAGCATGATCTCGGTGGCTTCTTCACGTCCCTTTTCAAAAAACCGTTCCAGTACGTGAACGACGAACTCCATCGGAGTATAGTCGTCATTCAGCAACAGCACTTTGTACATGGACGGCTTTTTGGTCTTGGGCCGTGTCTTTGTTACGATCCCCGTGTTCGGCAGATCAGTGCCGTCATTATCCTGTTCAGTCATCGTCTACTTACCGGAACCCTTATTTCCTGCATGATCTCCATGATAGGTCATTGCCAAACTCTTTCAAAGTCCGCTACGCGGTTCTCACTAGGAATTTATTGTGCATCCGAGTTTCGTTCGTTGTCCATCTTCGATTCATTTAGGCTGCGAATAACGCACTGCAAGATCAGGCGACAAACTTCGTGATTATTGTCACTCCAAAATTATCCGGGACGCGAAAAGACACATAAAAAAACGGGCATGGCTAAAAGCCATACCCGCTTGGGACTGGAAGGTGCTGGGATATCCAACATGCATCCATTGCCTCATTTCAGCGCAACATTCGTTGCCTTGCTAATCGCATTCAGGCCGTCCGAAAAGGCAGAAAACATCAGCTCCTGCATCTTTTCACCTTCGGCCAAACTGCTTTCATAGCAGCGATTGACGATGCGTGAATGCAGCTCCTGAAGGTCTGCAAGGCTTTCAACCTTGGTCAGCTCATCAAGATCATCCTGCGAGGCTTCAAATTCTTTTTGCATCCACGTCGAAAGCTCAGTGCCAATGCCACCGGTCTTTTCAAACATCGCCATGGTTGCCTGCCAAACTTCCTCGAAACTTTTCTTCTGAGTATCAAGCAGCTCTTCATACTGAGCAGCAACCCTCGACCCGGCACCGGAAAAAACACCGGCCTGACCGGTCATGGTTTCAAAGATCTTGCCGAATGCCTCATTGGCAGCAGAAACACTTTCTTCGAATGCCTCATTGCCAGCAGTGACCATTGCTTCGACCTCTGGCGTCTTCCAAAGTTCGAAATAGGGCTCCATCCCCGTTCCGTCGATGAACAATGCACCAAAGCCAAAAACGTCGCCCTGTTTTGGCTCCACCTTAGGTTTGGCATCAACCGGCTTTGCGGTTGCGGTCGACTTGGATGGGGTTTGCGTCGTGGCCGGCGTTGCCGCAGGCTTGGAGACAGCAGACTCTGCCACCACGGTTGCCGGTGCAGCCGATTTCTCAGGCGTCGCGGGTGCCGCGGCCTTCGGCGCAGGTGCAGATTTCGATGCCGTACTTGCCGGTGCCGCAGCAGCCTTTTTCGGCGCAGACTTGGCAACGGTTTTCTTTTTCTGGGCAGAGGAAGCGGCAGACTTGCTGGTTGCCGTAGTTCTGGGTTTCGTGCTCACAGTATTGGCCTTTTCGCTTTTGGTGGGGGATTTGGGCGCTGTCGACTTGTTTGCTGGCGAAGTCACCTCGTCAGCAGGTCGCGCGGCCCCGGAATTCGCAACGGAAGGTTTCGTGGCAGATTCAGCCTGTTTTGATGCAGGCCCAGATGGCGAAGATGTCTCAGCCTTGGCAGGTTTCGGGGACTCTGCATTTTTTTCGGGAGCACCGGCCGACGCGGCATCTTTGACCGGCGTTTTGGCTGCAGATGCATCACCCTTCGCAGCCGTCTCAGAAGAAGCTGCCTGGCCTGCAGCTTTGGTCGACGCACCGTCACTCGGCGTCTTTGCCCTATCGGGCGATGATGAAGACGACGCCTTTTGCGCTTCCGCCGACGGTTGTTGAGCTGCGGCTTCGATCTCGGAAGATGTCATTACCTTCCGCTTGGCAGGCGCAGACTGCGCTGCCGACGGGACTGAAGCTGCTACAGTTTTGGGTGACGACGCGGAAGCCTGCTTGGTTGCAGTTTTCCCGGCTAGTTTCTTTTTGGAATCAGCCATTGCCTCAACCTCCTGATCACCGGAATATCCATCCGGATCAATGTTGCATTGCAACATAACCCTAGATGGAATTACCCCGTCGCGTCAAGTACAGTTTAGTGACAAATACGCCATATTTCCCGGCACGCCTCCATCGGAAAACACCGGAATTCCAAGAAATTTTTAAAATGGCAACTTGATCAAGGCATTAGCCCACAGTTTTGCTGCATTGCAATAAGTTTAGCAGACCGGGCGATAACATGAACACGTCACGCCATCGCCCGGTTGCAATATATTGGAGCCCTAACGAAGCATATTTCCGCGCACGGTTCTGTAAAACTCACCGGAGTCGCTGTTCTGGACATGATGCATCTGTGCCGCCGATTGCGATCGTGCGTTTTCAGCGGCAGGCGGCTCAGGAAGGTCTTTTTCAACCGAAGAAAGGTTTGCCAGAACTTCCGGGAACTTAAGGGCACGCAAATCATCCACACCGGATGCCCAGGTACCCAGGGTGATGCCACCCGACGAACACCCTATGGCGACCCAATAAAAATCGTCGGAATACAGACGCAGACCATCACGGTTTTGCGTTCCAAAACCTTCGGCCTCCAGCGCATCGGTGATGGCAAGATAAGAATCGCGGTCAATACGATCAACCGCCTCTTCGCCCCCAAAGGCACCAAGCGGTGCATTGACCTCTACATTGATTTCCTTGACCTGTATCGGCCCGAAGACACGGGTGGTCAGATTGAATTCCTCAAACCCGGGATACGGCGTTAATTCAAAGACGCGGACTTCCTTGTAATATTCGGCATTATAAATAATGCGAATTTGTCCTTCTGCATCGCCTGCTGCACAAGCCTGACGAAGATCATCGGCATTAAGATAAGAAAACCATGATGCCTTTCGGACAAGCGGATTACTGACGTCACTGGTTTGGGTAAATGTACAACCCGCAAGGCCTGCAATCACCAGTGCGGCAAGACCTGCTTTGGCCCAGTTGGCGCTGCGGGTCCCCGTATTGGTGTGAACTGGAGCCGTCTTTTCTGACATTCGATCCTCGATTTTTTGCTAATCTGGAGATATAAAATACAGTCTTGCGAATAAAAATGGCCATCTCAAGGCCCGAGTGACGACCACCGAAATTTGATGCTCTTAAACATTTGTTTAAGGCTGTGATGCGACAGTGAACTTATTTAGTTCTTGGGGAAACCTCAAAGCCGAGCCCGATATAATGCGTTTAATGACCCTTTCCGGGCCAACTGCAATGGCCAAAGCTCTGTCCGTGACGCGCTCGCTGAGCATGCGTGGCGTTGTTGCTGTGCTTTTGTGTCTGGTTGCGACTATTTCATTCACTGTTCTCTCGCCGTCCGCTGTGCAGGCGCGGACTTACACGGCGATGATTATTGACGGCGACACTGGCGAAACGCTTCACGAATATCGGGCGGATCACAAGGTCTATCCGGCGTCGCTGACCAAGATCATGACCCTTTACATGGTCTTTGATGCCTTGGAACATGGCAAGGTATCGCTTTCGACTCGGATGAAGGTTTCCAAACGCGCCTGGGGCCAGGCCCCCTCCAAACTTGGTCTTCAACCGGGCGAAACCATTTCCGTCAAGGACGCTATTTTGGCGCTGGTTACCAAATCGGCCAACGACATTGCGGTTGTTGTCGCCGAACATCTTGGTGGCACCGAAATCAAGTTTGCCCAGATGATGACGTCCGAAGCACGACGCCTTGGCATGTCACGCACCACCTTCCGCAATGCATCCGGCCTGCCCAACCGCGGGCAGATGACTACCGCACGCGACATGATCAAACTGGCTGTGGCGCTGCGCAAGAATTATGGCAGCTACTATCATTACTTCGCGACCCAGAAGTTCCGCTTTGGCAACCGCACCTATGGCAACCACAATAATCTTCTGGCGTCCTATTATGGTACCGACGGGATCAAGACCGGCTATATCAACGCATCGGGCTTCAACCTTGTCGCCTCGGTCAATCGCAATGGCAAACGCCTGATTGGTGTTGTGTTTGGGGGGCGCACGGCCCGCACCCGTGATGACCAGATGAAAAAGCTTCTTGATCAGGCCTATATGAAGCTGACCAAGGACGGTGAAATTGTTGTTCCGCGTCCGCGCATCAGCCCGGAAGACAAAATCCTGCCGGCGGATGCCCAGTTGCTGATTGCCAAGCGCAGCACGCTTCGCGAAGCAGAACAGCCGGGCCGGATCGACACCCAAACCGTTGTCACCCGCCTGAAGCCGGAAGCCGGTGCGGGCTGGGGCATTCAGGTTGGCGCATTTAGCGACCAGCGCCGGGCACAGGAAGCAGTCCTTGCCGCGGCACGTACCGCCCCCGATGTTCTGCGCCTGACCCGCGCTGCGGTCGAGCAGCAAGCCAGTGGTACCGGTGTTGTCTATCGCGCCCGTCTGCTGGGCTTTGATGGCGAGAACGAAGCACGCGCTGCGTGTGATGCGCTCAAGCGTGAAAACGTGGCGTGCATCCCGGTCAATGCAGGTGATGCTGGCTAAAATCCAAATTCCAAGAGATACAAAAAGGCCCGTCAGTTTTTCTGACGGGCCTTTTTAATTTTGTCTTGGCTGAACGCCTTAATTAGTGACCGCCACCCGGGGCAAAGAAGTCATCCGAAGACAGACCGCTTTTGACCAGCTGATCGGTCACCTGCCCCTTCAAACGTTTCAACCCGGCATCATCGGCGGCCTCACAGCGGGCCACGATGGCAGGCTGGGTGTTGGATGCACGCAGCAACCACCAGCCATCATCGGTGCTGACACGCACGCCATCAATGCCGCTGACCTCGGCGCCGGCTTCGGCAAGGCGGGCACGGACTTCTTCAATCAGCGCGAACTTGCGGTCATCCGGGCAGTCGATACGGGTTTCCGGCGTATTGACCGCAACCGGCATGGCGGCCCGCCATTCGGCAAGGCTTTTGCCACTTTGAACCAGAATGCGATACAGGCGCACGGCAGCATAGGTTGCATCGTCATAGCCGTAATAACGCTCGGCAAAGAAGATATGGCCACTCATTTCACCGGCGATCGGTGCCTTTTCCTCGATCATCTTGGTTTTGATCAGGGAATGGCCCGTCTTCCACATGATGGCCTTGCCACCAATCCGGTTGACCTCGTCAAACAGGGTCTGACTGGCCTTGACATCGGCAAGGATCGCAGCCCCCGGCTGACGCTGCAGAACGTCTGCGGCATAGATCTGCAACAGCTGATCGCCCCAAAGGACGTTGCCCTTGCCATCAATCACGCCAATCCGGTCACCGTCACCGTCAAAGGCAACACCCCAGTCGGCATTATGTTTGGCAACGGCGGCCTTGAGGTCAACTAAGTTGGCCTCAACCGTCGGATCGGGGTGGTGGTTGGGGAAATTGCCATCAATGTCATCAAACAACAGATGATGCGTACCAGGCAGCTTGGCCGTCAGTTTGCGAACTACGTCACCGGCTGAACCATTGCCGCAATCCCAGACAATCGTCATCGGATTGGGGACATCGCAGTCAAGCTCGGCGACAAGGCGTTCGACAAAGCGATCCTCGATATCGATGTCGCTTGCCGTGCCCTGCCCGGTTTCGAAATCACCGCTGGCGGCAATTTTGCCCAGTTGCTGAATGGCGTCGCCAAATACCGACTTGCCAGCATTAAGCATCTTGAAGCCGTTATAGTTCGACGGGTTATGCGAACCGGTAACCATGATGCCGGCATCGGTTTTTTGATCATAAACCGTGAAATACAGCATCGGGGTCGGCCCGCGACCAATGCGCACCACGTCACAACCGGTCGACAGAATGCCTTCGGCCAATGCAGCAGCCAGTTCCGGCGAGCTCAGACGACCATCACGCCCCAAGGCGACGCGCTTCCCGCCAGATCTGCGTACCATGGTGCCGAAGGCTTTACCCAGCGCATTGGCGTCTGCCGCATGCAGGGTTTCGCCAACAACGCCACGCACGTCATATTCGCGCAAAACGGAGCTATCAAACTTGTGTCCGGCGGAATTCGTCATGATTAGGATTTGCCTCCGATAGATGCACGACCAACACAGGAATAGCTGAAACCGTTTTCAGCCATCTCGTTCGGATCGTAAACGTTACGCAGATCAACGACGATCGGGTGTTTCAGCGCGTCCTTGATGCGGTCAAGGTCCATACCGCGGAATTCGTTCCACTCGGTCAGAACCACCATTGCATCGGCGCCTTCGACGGTATCGTAAGCGTTGTCGCAATAGGAAATGCCATCGAGAAGCTTCTTGGCTTCTTCCATGGCTTCGGGGTCATAGGCCTTGACACTCGCGCCTGCCGCGATCAGGGCAGGAACGATATCAAGGCTCGGCGCATCGCGCATGTCATCGGTATTGGGTTTGAAAGCCAGACCAAGAATACCGATGGTCTTTCCCGCAACAGAACCACCACAGGCCGCGATCACGCGATCGGCCATCGCCTTTTTACGCTTGGCGTTGACATCGACAACGGTTTCGATGATGCGAAGCGGGCTGTTATATTCCTGTGCGGTACGCACGAGTGCGATGGTATCTTTCGGGAAACAGGACCCGCCATAGCCCGGACCGGGATGCAGGAACTTCTTGCCAATACGGCCGTCAAGACCGATGCCGCGTGCGACATCATGGACATCCGCACCGACCTTTTCACAAAGATCGGCAATTTCATTGATGAAGGTGATCTTGGCGGCAAGGAAGGTGTTGGCCGCATATTTGATCATTTCCGACGTTTCACGGGTGGTGAAAACAATCGGGGTCTCGATCAGATACAGCGGACGATACAGATCCGACATCACTTCGCGGGCGCGCTCATCACTGGTGCCGATGACGACGCGATCCGGGCGCATAAAATCGCCAATCGCCGATCCTTCACGCAGGAATTCCGGGTTCGAGACCACTGCAAATTCTGCATCCGGGCGCTTTTGACGAATGATGCGCTCGACCTCACGACCGGTTCCGACCGGGACGGTCGATTTGGTCACAATGACGGTGAAGCCATCCATGGCTTCGGCGATTTCCTCGGCCGCGGCATAAACGTAACTCAGATCGGCATGCCCATCGCCGCGACGGGTCGGTGTGCCCACGGCAATAAAGACAGCGTCCGCATCCTTGACCCCTTCCTTCAGGTCGGTGGTAAAGGTCAGGCGGCCTGCCTTGACATTATTTTCGACCAGAACATCCAGACCGGGCTCGTAGATCGGCATGATACCGTCTTCGAGACGGGCGATTTTTTCGACATCCTTATCGACACAAACAACGTCCGTACCAAACTCGGAAAAACAGGCACCGGAGACAAGTCCAACATATCCGGTCCCGATCATAGCTACGCGCATGGAGGTTTTATCCTGGTAAGTAAATCCCGACCGGAACAGATCACATCGCTATTCCGGTCGGACATTGTTGACATGAATGGTTATTCTGCCGCTTCGCCTTCAGCGAATTCGTGAATAAGCTTGCGGACATCGTCGCGCATATCTTCACGGGCAAGGGCAAATGACATCGTGGCTTTCAGGAAGCCGATCTTGTTGCCGCAATCAAAACGACGACCTTCGAAATTATAGCCATAGAACGGTACTTTGCCGATCATTGCGGCCAACGCATCAGTCAGCTGTATTTCATTACCAGCGCCGCGCGGAATGTTTTCAAGCACCTCGAAAATGCCGGGATCAAGGATGTAACGCCCGATGGCGGACAAGGTCGAAGGGGCTTCTTCGGGTTTTGGCTTTTCCACCATGCCGCATGCACTGACAAGGCGGCCATTGGTGCCTTCGATTTCGAGCACACCATAACGGTGAACTTCCTCGCGCGGGACATCCATGACGGCAACCATGTTGCCACCCGTACGGCCATAACTGTCGACCATCTGCTTCATGCAGGGGACTTTTGACTGGATAAGGTCATCTGCCAGCAACACGACAAACGGCTCGTCACCGACCAGCGACTTGGCGCATAGAACGGCGTGCCCGAGGCCAAGCGGGTTGCCCTGACGGGTATAGGTCACACGACCGTTTTCCGGGATCATTTCAAGCGCCTTGGACAGTGCTTCTTCCTTGCCGCGCTCGGTCAGGATCGCTTCCAACTCGGCAGAGCGATCAAAATGGTCCTCAATCGCGGTTTTGCCGCGACCAGTCACAAAAATGAATTCTTCGATGCCGGCCGCAATGGCTTCTTCGACAGCGTATTGAATAAGCGGCTTGTCAACGACCGGCAGCATTTCTTTTGGCATTGCCTTGGTAGCGGGCAAAAAACGGGTTCCCATGCCTGCGACCGGAAAAACTGCCTTCTTGATTCTTTTTGACATTCAATACTTTCCTTTTTCAACCGCTGCACGCCAGTCCGTATTGGAATTGCCCGCATATATGCTTCTGCCACAATTCCAGAACACGGATCAAGCAAGCGCACGTATTATTGACGCTAATCTTTACATAGCCGTAACAAAAGGCTTCGCGCGGCATTGATCTTTGAGGCCAGATAGTCCGATCCACCGTGATCCGGGTGGACCGCCTTGATCTGCTTTTTATAGGCCCGGTTAATTTCCTCGCGGGTGGCATTATCCGACACACCCAGGATTTCTCGGGCCTCTTTCACCGTCATGCCTGACGCACTTGAACTCCTTTTGCCACCTTGGCCTTGCTCGTTATGGTTGCGGTCGCTTCCTCCGTTTTGTGCTCCGTCTTCGCCGTAGTCTTTCTGGCGCCAGCTTTGCCATCCCGTGCAATCGGGGCGGCGTTCAAGATAGGCTTCCAGAACCGCCCGGCTTTGGTCGGTTGCACTGCAACAGTCAACATAAAGCGACTGCAGGTCGTCAAGTCCCAAGCTGTCAAGATCGGCCCCGGCAAAGGGACCGCTGACAACGCCACCGCGCATTTGCCCGGTTTCAAGATCAAGCACCATATGCAGAAATTCGGTACGAATTTCCGAACTTGATCCCGCACAGGATGTGCGGTTGCCAAAACTTCCCGGCTGGGCGCGTTTTCGGGACGCGGCAAAGATCCTGCGAAAAATTGGCCACAGGAATCCAAGCTTCATCATCCGAAACAAAAACGGCACAGTCGCCGCCAAAGCCGCACCCATCGCGGCAATCTTGCCTGTGAGCAACAACCAGCCCGCAAGCATGATCAACACCAAGATGATCAGAAATAAGACAATTTTACGGATTTCTTTGGGCTCGGCCTCTGTCATCCACCGAATAAAGAAGCCAACCCCGATAAATGCTGCGATGCCGATCAAAAACCACTGCATCAACGCGGCTTTCGCAATTGATGACCAAGCCTGAGCACTTCCTCGGACCCGGTTTTCTTTTGATAGATCGAAAGTCCGGACTGCCCGCCCACCGCATAGCTTGCCACTGCGCCCAGCAAATCACGAAGCTTGCCGGCTGCACTGGCATCAAACTGTATGAAGGCACCGCCGGTTATCCGCGCAATTTCGCCAAAGGCAAATGCCGCATCCCGGTCATGGCCTTCCTGAAACATGAATGCCTTTACCCCCTTAAGCGCCAGTTTCCCGGCAATCGGGGCCAGATGATCTGGGTTTTCCTCGATACAGTCGCCGACATAAATCAAGGCATCGATTTTTTTATCACCCGCTTCACGTTCGACATGGGCCAGAACCCGTTCGATCTGAGTATGCCCGGCACGGCAGGTGACCTTGGTGATATAATCGCGAAATGATTTGGCGTTGCGGCACCAGCCACTTGATTTGCATTCCGAAAGCCCGCGAAAGAAGACAAGCTGCACATCAAGGGCGCCGACACCATCGACCGCTTCGAACATTTCCGCCTGAATTTCAGCCGCGCTGTCCCAGCTTGGCTGGCGGCTGGCGGTTGCATCCATGGCAAAAATCAGTCGTCCCTGTGCCGGCCCGGATGATGGCGCGTGTACCGCCATCTGCCGCGCTTTGCCCAGGAAGTCTGCCACTTCATTGGCGTCGGATGTCTCTGGAATGATGTCTTTGCGCGTCAAGGAGACCTGCCTGCTTCATATTCCGGTTGGACAATTTGTCGTCCCACAAGATATAGGCCGGATGCAGTCAGATCGGCAACTCCTCGCCGTCGGCCGGTTTGAAGCCGATCACTTCCAGAAGCGATCTGACTTCCTGACGGGCGGCCATGTGCGACATGCTCATCGGGATACCGACGCCCTTTTCACGCAGATCAAGCAGCGTCAGACCTTTGAGGAAAAGTTCGCGGTAAATCACGCGTTCGCCAAAACCCGGCGCCTGACGGAAGCGGATGCGATCAGCCAATTTGTCAACGATTTCGGCAATGTCGCGTTTGTTACGCGCATCAAGATGCGAAAGACGGTTGCGCATGACGATCCAGTCAATCGTGCCGCCATCAATCGCCGCCCTACGCTTGCGCGCATCCCAGACCATCTCGGCATAGATGCTGGGCCCCTTGATATCAAGGCTGTCCGGGTCAATCCGCGCCAGCATATCAAGGTCGATGAAGCTATCATTGATCGGGGTAATCAGCGTATCGGCACAGGCATGCGCCAAACGAGACAGGTAATTGTCACTGCCCGGGCAATCCATGACGATGAAGTTGCAGCCGATCACCATTTCACCAAGTGCGGTCGTAAAGCGTTCGCGCTCGTCCAGCTTGGCTTGGTTGGCATCGGGCAGTTCGCTGCGATAAATCGGCCGATGATCGGGCACCGGAAGCTTAAGGCCCTTGCGGTCGTTAAAGGCGTTCCGGTTTTCGACATAACGTGTCAGCGTCCCCTGACGGGCGTCGATATCAAGCGATCCGACCTTGAATCCCATCTTCATCAGGGAAACGATCAGATGCATCGCTGTTGTCGATTTGCCTGACCCGCCCTTTTCATTGCCGATCACGATTACATGGGCGCGATTGGACGGCGGTTGTTTGTCCGTTGCCGTCTGCTGGCCCGCGCTGTCCCCGTTCGCGCCGGTCTGTTGCACCGTCATGATAAAATGCTCCGTATCTTCAGGCTTTTTGACTTTGTCCCCAAGGCCAACCTCCCCAATGAGCCCGTTTGCACCCAAAAATCAAGGTAAAAGAGATCACGATAACAGGCATCGGTTGACTGCCCCCTAGCCAATCTAGATGCACAAAGGTAAAGATAAGGGTAGCGCAATACAAAAATGCGCCTGAAAACATATAGAAAGGACGCAATGTGAGGTATCGGGCGGCTTTGATCGGCAGCATGTTTGCAAGCCTTCTGGTGGCAACACCACAGATGGCCGTCGCACAGCAAACCGGTGGGTTCGAGCAAATCCCGCAAGACCAGAGCCCGATTGTCTTTGCCTCAGACGTCGAGGGTCAGAACAGCTTCCTGCGTCAGTATCGCGATAACAGTACGGTCTTTGTCGGCCGCTGGTATGCGCCACGCTCGGTAAGCGAATCCCCTGCCGCTGCAAGCGATCTGTACCTTGAGACTGTCTATACGACCTCCGCACCCGGTTTTCGGTTTAGCACCGCCATGGCGTCCGAGCAGTTGCTTGACATGTTTGACGCGCTTCGCGGCCGCACCAGCCTGAATGGTGCAAGCTTCGTGCAGGAAACCCGATATGGCCCGATTGCCCTGTCGCCCTTTACCCGCAACGGGTCGCAATGCGTTTCCTTTGTCGGGCAATGGGACCCGCAAACACCGGCCCAACGAGGCAGTCGCCTGCTCGGCTATTACTGCACCCCGACACAGGTTCAGGCCACACGTAGCAGCAGTGCGCCGCTCAGTGGTCTGCCAATGATTGATGCCCAGGAATTCGCCGCCGGATTCTTTGGACGATTGAACATTGAGCTTGCGGAAAATTCGGCAATTGCCGCCACTGTTGTCGCACCAGCAGATGACACCCCGCTTCAGCAGCCAGAAGGCGAAACCACCCCGCCGCCGATTGATGGCATTGATATCATCACCAACTGGCAATCGGTGCGCGGAACCGGCACGCTGCGCTTTGATCAGCCATCTGGCGAAGGCACAATGATCCTTGATGATGACCAACGTCATTGCGAGGGCATCTGGCGCCATGAAGGCGGTGCCTATCAAAGTGATACGCTTCCGTTCGGAAGCTGGTATGTCTATTGTAACGACAGCAGCTTTGCGCGCGGTATTTACACCAGCGAATCCCCGGCTGTTGTCACCGGTAATGGCAAGGACAACCAAGGACAGGCTGTCTATTTCCGCCAGGCAAACTAAACCCACCACCCTAAACAAGATACACGTGATCATGACTGCAGATATCCAAACCATCGTCATCGGGGCCGGCGTTGTCGGCCTGGCCTGTGCCCGTTCACTTGCGCGAACCGGCCGTGAAGTCCTGATCATTGAACAGCATGATGCGATTGGCACCGAAACCAGCGCACGCAACAGCGAAGTCATTCATGCCGGGATCTATTACCCGAAAGGCAGCCTGAAGGCCGAGCTTTGCGTCACCGGGCGCGAGATGCTGTATCGTTATTGCGAAGAAAACGGCATCGAACACAAACGCACCGGCAAACTGATTGTCGCCACAGCCGAAGACCAGATGGCCGCACTGGCCGGGATCAAGGACAAGGCATATGAAAACGGTGTCACCGACCTTGTCTGGCTGTCCCGCGAAGAGGCCCTTGAACGCGAACCGGCCCTTCATTGTGTCGGTGCCCTTGAAAGCCCGTCCACCGGCATTGTCGACAGCCACCAGTTGATGGTCACCCTGCTGGGTGAGGCGGAAAACAACGGCGCAACACTTGCTATCAACACCAAGGTCACAGCCGTCAGTTTCGAAAACGGGCTTTATACCGTCTGCACCACCGATACCGACGGCGAAGAAATGAGCCTGACCTGTGCTGAACTGATCGTTGCCGGTGGCCTGCACAGCCAGACCTTGGGCCGGAACTTTACCGGCCTGCCACAGGCATCTGTCCCGCCGCAGCATTATGCGCGCGGCTGTTATTTCACGCTATCGGGCAAGGCACCGTTTTCCACCCTGATCTATCCGGCCCCCGAACAGGCAGGCCTTGGCATCCACCTGACCCTTGATATGGGGGGACAGGCGCGCTTTGGCCCGGACGTGACATGGGTTGATGCACCAAACTATGACGTCCCCGAAGAACGCCGGGCAGCCTTTGCCGAAGCCATCCGCAAATACTATCCCGATCTTGATGAAAGTGCGCTTCAGACCGGCTATGCCGGGGTGCGCCCAAAAATTCAGGCCCCGGGCGAAGCGGCGCGTGACTTCATGATTGCTGATGAAAAACAGCACGGGCTTAATGGTCTTGTAATGCTCTATGGTATTGAATCACCGGGTCTTACTGCATCCCTTGCAATTGGCAGCCGGGTGACCGAGTTGATCACACAGCAAGGCGCAATGAAGGCAGCATCATAAGATCGCCCATATCATCAGCGATGGATAAAGGCATGGCCAAGCAACCTTACAGCACGTCAGGGCGGACCCGACAACCGGCGCAAAATGCGTCTGGCGGAAAAGCTGCGCCCAAATCCATCTCGCGCCGACATTTCCTTGGCGCTGGTGCGACGGGGCTTGGCGGGGCATTACTGGCATCAACACCGCTTGGCGCAGTTGCACAGCAGCTTGAACCTTTTATCCCCGCCCCCAATAGCCTGACCGAGGGTCTCCCCGGACTGACCGACACCGGTAAGCCCGAAAAAGACTTCGTCGAGGAAATGCGCGATTACGTCGTTGCGATCAGTCGGTGGGCAAAAAGCTATCGCAGTGACTTTTCGATCATTGCGATGAATGGCCTGGAACTGACCGAATTTCTTGAAAAAACCCTGTTTGCGACACGCGGCGTTGCGGAACCGGCCAGAAACTATTTGCGGGCACTTGACGGCATTTTGGTCGAAGCCCCGTTCTACGGCTTTGAAAAATACGGCGAAGCCACCAACGCCGAAGAAACCAAATACATCCTCGGCTATCTGGAACGGTTGAAACTTGAAGGCCTGCAATATCTTGCGGTCGACTACACCGAAAATCGATCCGACATGGACAAGGCACGCGCGCAGCTTCGGGGGCTGGATGCCCTTTATTACGCGGCCCCACCGCCGGGCATGCAGCTTTCATCGCTGGCAAAGGTTCCAAGCACACCTTTCGGGGCAAACCCGCATGTGATCGACAATATCCGCGAGGCAAAGAACTTTGCCCTGGTGCTTGATAGTTCGCCCTATGGCACCAAGGACGCCTATGTCGATGCGCTGGTTGCAACCAACTATGACACGTTGATCATTGATCCGTTCCATCGCGGGACCATTCCGCTGACTTATGATGATATGAAGCGGCTTCGTTACAAGAAGACCGGAACACCACGGAACTTGATTTCGTACCTCAATATCGCAACAGCCGAGACATATCGCTATTACTGGCAAAGCGGATGGCGCGCCGGAAGTCCCGATTTCCTCAGTGAAGGCAACCTGATGGCACGTTGGGGACAGGAAAACCACGTGCATTACTGGTCACGCGAATGGCAAAGCATCATCTTTGGCAGCGAAAACAGTTATCTCGGCAACATCATGAAGCTTGGCTTTGACGGTGTTCTGATGGCGGGTATTGATGAATATTCCTGGTGGCTTGACTACTAGGTCGCGCAGACATTTCGCATTCCATCATCACAAACATATGACCTGAACCTGTGCGTGATTACGCCAAGGACATTTGACGCAGCACCCCTGTTTGGGCAGTGTGGTGGGTGTCGAATGTCGGCAATTCAAAAACATAATCTGCATCGCGGCGCCAGGAGGCCCATATGTCCGAACCCATCATCCACTATTTCTTCGTGCAATCACCGTGGTCTTTTTTCGGGTTTCGCCGCGTTGTCGACATTGCCAAAAAACATGGCGTGCAAATCATCCATAAACCCTGCCGGGCAGCCGATGTCTGGGAACATGGCGGCGGCGTGCCCTTGGCAAAACGCCCGAAACCGCGTCAAGAATACCGACTTGTTGAGCTGAAACGCTGGTCGGATTATCTCGGCATTCCGATCAATCTGCATCCGACCTATTTCCCGGTGGATGAAACCCTTGCCGCGCGCACGATCATCGCCGTTCAGGACGATGGCAAGGACGTCAGTACTTTGACTGAAACCCTGATGGGGGATATCTGGCTGCGTGAACGTGATGTTTCGCTGCCCGCGACCGTGCGCGAGGCCCTGATATCAAGTGGCCTTTCGACGGAATATCTCGAACATGCCGACCTGCCAGAGATCGCCAAGATCTATGACGAGAACTGCCAGTCCGCACGCGATCGTAACATCTTTGGTGTGCCGACCTATTTTGTTGGTAACGAGATGTTCTGGGGGCAGGACCGCCTTGATTTTGTTGAACGAACGCTTCAACAGAACCCCTGATCAAGCGCGCCATAGCACCTTAAAAACCACCAAAACAAAATATTATGCGGGCACTTTTTCGCCTCTGGCACGTTAACCAGAGCAGCAGAAACAGTAAAAAAGCCCGCATCTAAATGACACAAAGCGCATCTGATTTTCAAAAAGACTTCCAGAGCCAGCTTGAGGAAAAGACACCGAACGAGCCGGAATTTCATCAGGCAGTGGAGGAAGTCGTCGGCTCCATTGCCGGTTGGTATCTTGATCAAACCGAGATGCGCAAAAATGCGGTTCTTGAACGCTGCACGGAACCGGATCGCGTGCTGCAGTTTCGCGTGGCATGGGAAGATGATGACCAACAGATACAGGTCAATCGCGGCTGGCGCATTCAGTTCAATCAATCGATGGGCCCCTATAAGGGCGGCCTTCGGTTTGCCCCGACGGTCAGTACCAGTATCTTCAAGTTTCTCGGGTTTGAACAAACCCTGAAAAACAGCCTGACCGGCTTGCCGATGGGCGGGGCAAAAGGTGGTGCCGACTTTTCACCAAAGGACAAATCCCCGCAGGAAATCGGCCGTTTCTGCCAGGCATTCATGCAGGAACTTTATCGCCATATCGGGCCAGATACCGATGTGCCCGCCGGGGACATCGGTGTTGGCAGACGCGAAATCAGCATCCTTTTTGGTCACTATATCAAGCTGACGCAAAAGTGGACCGGTGCGCTGACCGGGAAAGGTTGCCACTTTGGCGGCAGTGCCGGGCGCACAGAAGCAACCGGCTATGGCTGCATCTATTTCCTTGGTCACATGCTTGATCAGGAAAACAAGGAAATCAAAGACAAACGCATTGCGATCAGTGGTGCAGGCAATGTTGCGCTTCACGCCGCGCGCAAGGCCATAGAACTTGAAGGCAAAGTCATAAGTCTGAGTGACAGCTCCGGCACCATGCACTTTGCCGATGGCATGACAAACGACCTTCTTGATCAGGTTGATGACTGGAAAAACAACCAACGCAAATCGCTGTCAGAATTTGACGGCGGCAAGAATGCTGACTTCCTTGAAGACCAGAACCCCTGGGGGCTTGAGTGCGATATCGCCCTGCCCTGCGCGACCCAAAACGAGCTTGATGAACAAGACGCTAAGCGGCTTGTTGAAAACAAGGTGATGATGCTCTGTGACGGCGCGAACATGCCGCTGACGGCAAAGGCACAGGAAGTATTCATCAACGCCAATGTCCCGCATGCCCCTGGCAAAGCATCCAATGCCGGCGGCGTTGCAGTAAGCGGCCTTGAACAGAGCCAGAATGCGCAGCGTCTGAGTTGGGATACGGAAAACGTCGACAAACGCCTTCGTGAAATCATGTCCAAAATTCACAAAGACTGCATCGAAAACAGTCCGGACGGAAAAATCATCAATTATCGCGATGGTGCCAATCTTGCTTCGTTCAAGCGCGTCGCAGAAACCATGAATGCATTCTGGCTTTCGTAATCAAACCCGGCCGTTGATGCGATTGTAGTTTGCGGCTCTCTCACGACTGAAACCAAGGAGTTTCCCCATGAAAGTTGCCGATATCGCAATCAATTTACTGAGTGATCTTGGCGTCAAACATGTATTTGGCATCCCCGGTGACGCGATCAATGACATTACATTTGCCCTTGAAAACAGGGATGAAATTGATTTTGTCCTTGTCCGCCATGAAGAAGGCGGCGCATTTGCCGCATCCGCCCAGGCAAAACTGACCGGCAATCTTTCATGCTGTGTCGGCACGGCGGGTGGCGGTGCCATCCATCTTCTGAACGGCCTTTATGATGCCCGTCATGACCATGCCCCGGTTCTTGCCATCACAGGCCAGGTTGATTCGGAATTTATCGGCACCGAGTATCATCAGGAAGTTGACCTGAAAAAGCTGTTCGAAGACGTCACCGTCTATTCCGAGACAATCATGGATCCGGCACAGGCCCCGCGTATCCTCAAAGAAGCCTGCAAGGCCGCGATTGAAAATCGTGCGCCCGCCCATGTCTGTATCCCGAACAATATCGCCAGTGCCGATTGCGCCGATGATCCGATCAACATTGCAACCTTGTTGGCGACCCGGGAAGTTTCCCCGTCCAGCGACAACCTTGATCACGCTGCCAAACTGATTGATCAGGCATCAAAGCCCGTCATACTTGCCGGTATCGGTGGTGCCGAGGCAGCCCAAGAGATCTTTGATCTGGCGCACCGGATTGATGCACCGATCGTCAGAACCCTGCGCGCCAAAGACTGGCTTGATGACGACGATCCCATTTGCATTGGTGGGCTGGGCCTTCTGGGTGGCAAACCGGGTCAGGAGTCTGTCGAAGATTGCGATTTGCTGTGCATCATTGGCGCCGATTTCCCCTATCAGGAATTTTTCCCAAAAGATGCCAAAACCATCCAGATCGATAGCAATCGCAGCCAGATCGGCAAACGGCTTGATATTGATGCCCCGTTGATCGGCAGTGCCAAGCTATCGGTGCAAGGCCTTCTGGATCGCGTCACCCCCAAAGACACCGAAACACAGCGCAAACACTGGATCGACAAGGTCAAGGATCAGCAAGACGATTGGTCAAAGATCGAGAAGTCCGACAAAAGCCCGCTTCATCCTGCAAGCGTCATGTCCGCAATCGGGGACCAAGCCGCCGACGATGCCATTTTCCTGGTTGATACCGGAACGACCACAGCCTGGGCCGCGCGGCATTTGCGGGTAAAACGTAACCAGCGTTTCACCCTGTCATCCGGCCTTGGCACGATGGCCTTTGCCCTTTCCGGGGCCAATGGTGCGCAGCTTGCCTATCCTGATCGTCAGGTCGTCGCCATTGCGGGTGACGGCGCATTCAACATGCTGATGGGTGAACTTTTGACCGCAGCCGAATACGACCTGCCGATTACGGCGGTTGTCTTTGACAACAGCAAGCTTGGCTTCATCGCACTGGAACAGGAAGCCAAAGGTCTGCCCGAACATGCAATCGCCTTTAAAAACCCGGATATGGCGGCCATCGCCCAGGCCTGTGGCTGTCTTGGCCTGCGTGCGGAAAACACCAAGGAGCTTTCAAGCGCGCTGTCACAAGCGTTTGCAAGCAAGAAGCCAACCGTCATTCAGGTCCCGGTTGACCCTGACGCCCTGATCATGCCACCAAATCCGACCTTCTCGCAGGCACAGAAATTTGCCGTTGCCAAGGGGCGGGAAATGCTCGAAAAGCTGAGGTCCTAGGCCCAAATGCCCTGATCAATCCTGCTTTATTTTGCAGGTTCAGCTCAGAAAAAAAGCGTGGCAGCAAAGCTGACCACGCTTTTTTTTCGAATATGTTTGTGACTGTTATCCTAGGCGTTTGACGTGATCGACAACGAAACCATCTTCTGACGGATAGCTATTTTCGATCATGGCAAGGGCCTTGGTTTCGTCGCTGGCCGCAACTTCATGAGTTTGAACATCAGCCCAGCGGTCATCAAAGAGGTCGTGGGATCGGTTCTCTTTGACACATTCGCGCACAGCCTGATTGTGCAGTTCAACTTCAAATACGGTTTGGCGATGGCCTGTGAATGCAGACATATCCGCCGCTCTCCTTATATTTTGTTCGCTGGCGCCGCCCAGACGCCAACCTGTCCTGAACCGGGAATCTCAATCACAAGACACCCAACCGTGAGTCTACGTTTCGCACCTTAACGAGCCGTAAATTATCCGGTTAATTGATACTTCCAGATTAATTGCTCCGGTTTCAAGTGCGAATTTGGCATAGGCGCATGACGAATGCCCTGATTCAGGACAAATCGCCGCAAGTGCGCTGCACCATAAAAGCCAGGTTGAAACCGGCCAATTTCACCCACAAAAGAATCTTGGTCGGATCGAAAATGCCGCCTGCCTTCAAACAGCGAAGATGCTGCAGCGCACAGTGCGCGCAATAAAATTACAATGCTGCTTTGGCAAACTCCGAATAATTCCACACCAAAGCAGCCCCTCAACCGAAACGATCTTTTTTGCACATTCGCGGAATTAGAAATTGATCCAACGCACGATGCATCAAACATAAAGGGATAAGCAGGAAACAGCCTGCACCAGAAAAATGATGCTGCCAAGAGGCTGCAAGAGGATGAACGTCTTTTCCGATATCGCCTTTGATGACCACGAACAGGTCGTCTTTGCCAGCGACAAAACCACCGGCCTGAAAACCATCATCGCGGTCCACAACACCAATCTTGGCCCGTCACTTGGCGGCTGTCGCATGTGGCCCTATGCCAGCGAACAGGACGCCATTCATGATGTTTTGCGCCTGTCGCGCGGCATGACTTACAAATCCGCCCTCGCCAACCTTCCGCTTGGCGGCGGCAAGTCGGTCATCATCGGTGATCCCCGAAGCCAGAAGACGCCAGAATTCTTCCGCGCAATGGGTCGCGCTGTCGAGCAACTTGGCGGGCGCTATATCGTTGCCGAGGATGTCGGCACCAGCCCCGAAGACATGGGTCATATCGCAAGCCAGACCAAGCATGTCGGTGGCATCAATGATGGCAAGGATCCGGAGCGCACCGGTGATCCGTCCCCCTTTACCGCCTATGGCGTTTTCATCGGGCTTAAGGAAGCGGTGCGCTTCAAACATGGCAGCGACGACCTTACCGGTATGCGGGTCGCGGTGCAGGGTCTGGGGCATGTTGGATACCACTTGTGCCGGATGCTGCATGCGGCCGGGGCCAAGCTGATTGTTGCGGACCTGAACGCCGCCAGCATGAAGGCCGCCGCCATGGAATTTGGCGCAACCGCGGTTCCGGTTGATAAAATCCTGTCGGTTGATGCCGATATCCTTGCCCCTTGTGCCCTTGGCGGGGTGATCAATGATCGTACTATCGAGGAACTCAAGGTTGGTGTGATCGCCGGTGCGGCCAATAACCAGCTTGAAGATGATCGCCATGGTGAGATGTTGCGCGAAGCCGGGATTTTGTATGCGCCGGATTACGTGATTAATGCCGGCGGTGTCATCGAAGTCTATTACTGCCGCGAAGGCAAAACGGTTGCCGAAACCAACATGCATATCGAAGGCATTGGTGAAACCGTGCGCGAGATTTTTGAACGCGCCAAGGACCAGAACCTGTCGACCGGCTTTGTCGCCGATCGCCTGGCCGAGGAACGCTTTGGCCTGAAAAAGTAACAGTGCTGATCAAGCAGCACCAACCACAAACAACAAAGGCGAGGCCCATGTGGCTTCGCCTTTTTCGTTTTCCTGAATGTCTTGAAGCAGCTTATTCGGCGGCAATCGGTTCGATATTTGCCGTCACAGCCGCTGCATCATCGCAATCGCAATTGCCGCAGGTCTTGGCTTGCAGCAGTTCTGCGCGCATGTGGCAGGCGCATTTGCCACATTGCGGCGCGCAACCATGGAAACGGAAAACTTCCGCCGGACGTGTCGCCCCGCCCTGCTCGGCGGCACGGCGGACGTCTTTTTCCTTGAGCGCATTACAAATGCAGACATACATGGTGCGATTGCAATCAGTTATTAATTACGTATCGACACCTCTAAGATAAATGCGAATGGTTTTCAAACACTTTTGCAACAAACCCGGACAAAAAAATTCCCCGCAAGGCCGAACGCCTGCGGGGAATTTTCGAAAAACTGTTTTATCACAAGGTGATAAAAGTGATCAGGCCTTTGCGATGTGGCTGACCACTTTGGTCACACCTTTGATCCGGCGCACGATCGACAGGACCTTTTCAAGCTCTGCATCGCTTTGTGCCTCGCCCATGATGTAGACGACATTCTGCACCGACTGCCAACGATAGTTGACGGAGCTCACACCTTTTTCGGCCAATAACAATGCCTTGATCTGGCTTTCGATCCAGACGTCGGACACCGACTGGGTTGCCGAATCGGTCGGAACTGCGTTCTTGCCATATTCATCTTCGGCCCGGTGATAGGCATCAATCGTCTCCTGATCGGCGATCACCAGATGGTCATAGACCGTTTTGATCCGGTTATCCTGTTTGACCAGCGACATGACGTCGTAATACTTGCCCTTGGAATCCACCATGCCGGTGACCATGACATTCTGTTCCCAGATGTCGATATTCACATCCATCAGATAGGTGTGATCGACCTTGGAGAACTCGCCAAGGATGCCGGACTTGATCTGGGTATCTTGCCACTGGTCATTGCCGGTGCGGTCTTCCAACGGCATTTGCAGCGGTCCGCAGGCCGCCAGCGGCACAGCCAGCAACGCACATACCGATACCGTTTTCAGAACACGGCCGATGCCGCGGTTTACCTTGATCATTCCTGTTCTCCTTGTTCATGCCTGCCAGACATGGGTCAATCTTCTTGCGTCAGTTCAAACGCCGCAGGACGTCTACTGTTCCGACCAATAGCTATTGCAGCCAATTTTGACGAAAAAAAGCCCGACTGAGCTCAGGCGAGCACATCCTACATCAGAGATCATGAATAAAAGAAAGAAAAATGGACCGGGAATTTCGTCCCGGTCCATCTGAAAGGTCCATCTGGCAGATCAATCTTCTTCCATCGACATCAGCGATGCGTTACCGCCCGCTGCCGTGGTGTTGATCGTGATCGTCTTTTCAGTGGCAAAGCGATGCAGGAATGCCTCATCAGGCAATGCGCCGTCATCCTCGGCCCCGCTATCGGAAATCAGCGACAGGATCGCGCCGTCGCGCTTGGCCAGAAGCTGCTTGAACGACGTCACGCGATCAAGCGATGCCACGCAGGATACCCCGGCGATATCGCCATCATACATAGCACCCAGACCGGTGTTGGTGCCAACCGCCTTGACCAGCTTGGTCGGAAGGCCCGCCTGCTGTGCCAGTGTCGGAATATCGGCAAGCCATTTCTGATCACCCGCAAGGATCACCGCATTGCCCGCGGCAAGGGCGGCCCCCAGATGGCGGATGATTTTTGCCGGTTCGGCGTCCTTGTCCGCCTGGATCAGGTAAACACCACGGCCCTGACAATAAAGATCGTTGGTTTCACCGGTCGGCCCGGGCATCCGGGTTGGTGCGACAAAGCCGTTTTCCGAAAGGGCGGCAAAGTTCGCCACATGATCGGCCCCCGCCATCAGGGCATCATTACCCGATGCATCCATCTTGGCCGACAGCTTTTCAAGGATGGTCACGCGCGCATTGCCGTCAGTTGCCTGCCATTCTTCCTGGGCGGCCAGCATCGCTGCATATTCGTTGGTCGCAATGACATCCTTGACGATGATCGGTGCACGATCGTCTGACACGTCATCATTGGAAATGGTATTTGCCTTCGCAATCGGCTTGGCAAAGCGTTCGACATAGTGCGGACCACCGGCCTTTGGACCGGTCCCGGATTTGCCCTGCCCGCCAAACGGCTGGACACCAACCACCGCACCGATCTGGTTACGGTTCACATAGCAGTTGCCAACGCGCAGTTTCTGCGAAATTTCGCGCACGGTGGTATCAATACGGGAATGGATACCAAGGGTCAGGCCATAGCCCGATGCATTGATCTGATCGAGGATCTTGGGCAGATCGCGCGCCTTATAGCGCACCACATGCACAACCGGGCCGAACACTTCGCGTTCAAGCACATTGATCGACGGGATTTCGAAGCAATGCGGTGCAAAGAAGTTACCCCCTTCGCATTCCGGAAGCATGTCACAGGCATGCAGAAGCTTGGCTTCCTTTTTCATGCGTTCTGCATGGGCTTCAAGCACCTTGCGCGATTTTTCGTCAATCACCGGACCGACATCGATATCAAGGAACTTCGGATCACCAACGCGCAGTTCCTTCATCGCACCGACCAGCATTTCACACAGCTTGTCGGCAATGTCTTCCTGAACAAACAGCACGCGCAGGGCTGAGCAACGCTGACCGGCTGACTGGAAGCCGGAAATGATTGCGTCCTGCACGACCTGTTCGGGCAGTGCGGTCGAGTCCACAATCATCGCGTTCTGACCACCGGTCTCTGCAATCAGCGGCAACGGAACACCCGGGCGTTTTGCCAGCGCCTGGTTGATCACCTGTGCGGTTTCGGTTGACCCGGTAAAGGCGACACCGGCAATGCGCGGATCATTGATCAGCTGATTACCAATCACACGCCCCGGCCCCGGAACCAGTTGGAATGCCGAGCCCGGAACGCCGGATTCAAGGATCAGTTCTGCTGCACGGGCTGCAATCAGTGAAGTCTGCTCTGCCGGTTTGGCAATCACAGCATTTCCTGCTGCAAGGGCCGCGGTCACCTGACCGAGGAAGATCGCAAGCGGGAAGTTCCACGGGCTGATGCAAACAATCACGCCGCGGCCTTCAAGCGGGCTGCCTTCGCGGAAGGTTTCCTCGGCCCGGTTGGCATAATAACGACAGAAATCGACGGCCTCACGCACCTCGGCAACGCCATCGGAATAAAGCTTCCCGGCTTCGCGCTGACAGAGCGCGATGAACTCGTCCATGTTTTCTTCAAGCAGATCACCCAGACGACGCAGTGCCGTCGCGCGTTCACTTGCTGGTGTCTTGTTCCAGGTCTCATAGCCCTTGAGGGCAGCCACGACGGCGGCGTCAATATCGGCCTCGGTCGCCTGAACAAGGTCACCGACCTTTTCATCAAACTTGGCCGGGTTGATGACATCAATCGGGGTGCCCGAAACAAGTTTGCCATCAATCAGCGGGGCGGCGTTCCAGGTCTTGTTCTTGATCTCGGCAAGCTTGGCACTGAGCGGCAACAGCTTTTGCGTATCTGTCAGATCAAGCCCGCGCGAGTTGACGCGACTTGCACCATAAAGGTCAATCGGTGCCGGGATCTTCGGATGGCCTTTGCGCGGAAGGGCCGCCATCTTTTCGATCGGATCGGCGATCATTTCCTCGATCGGCAGTTGTTCATCCTGAATACGGTTCACAAAGCTGGTGTTTGCACCGTTTTCCAACAGACGGCGCACCAGATAGGCCAGAAGGTCTTCATGGGTGCCAACCGGCGCATAGACACGGCACGGAACGTTTTCGCCGTTCTTGTCGACGATCTGCTCATAAAGTGCTTCGCCCATGCCATGCAGACGCTGGAATTCAAAGGTGCGGTCATTGCCGGCCATTTCCAGAACCGATGCCACGGTGTGGGCATTGTGGCTGGCAAACTGGCAATAGAATGCATCGCGACGCGACAGCATATATTTCGCACACGCCAGATAGGACACATCGGTCGATGCCTTGCGGGTAAAGACCGGATAACCATCAAAACCGTTTTCCTGACTGAATTTGACTTCGGTATCCCAATAGGCCCCCTTCACAAGGCGGACCATCATCTTGCGCCCGACCTTGGTCGACAGATCGGCCAGCCATTCCAGAACGTGATAGGCACGTTTCTGATAGGCCTGGACCGCCAGACCATAGCCTTCCCAGCCATCAAGATCCGGATCGGCAAAGACAGTGCCGATGACATCAAGCGACAGGTCGAGACGGTTGGCTTCCTCGGCATCGACGGTAAAGCCGATATCGTATTTCTTTGCCAGAAGTGCCAGTTCCTTAAGCCGCGGGGTCAACTCGTTCATCACGCGATCATAGTTGGCAAAGTCATAGCGCGGATGGATCGCCGAAAGCTTGACCGAAATGCCTGGACTATCAATCGGCCCACGGCCATTGGCAACGCGTCCGATATCGTGAATGGCGGTTTCGTATGCCTTGTAATAGCGATCGGCATCCTTCATCGTGCGGGCGGCTTCGCCCAGCATGTCATAGGAATAACGATAGCCTTTTTCTTCATTCGCCTTGGCGCGCTCGGCGGCCTCGTCAATCGTGCGGCCCATTACGAACTGGCGGCCCATGATCCGCATGGCGTGATTGAATGCCTTGCGAATGACAGGCTCCCCCGAACGGCCGATCATGCGTTTGATCAGACGGCCCGGATCGGCCTTTTCCGCCTTGCCGAATTTGATCACCCGCCCGGTAAGCATCAGCCCCCAGGTCGAGGCATTGACAAAGAAGCTGTCGGAATGGCCGAGATGACTTTGCCAGTCGGCATCAAACAGTTTGTCCTGAATGAGCTTGTCGGCAGTCACCGCATCGGGCACACGCAGCAACGCCTCGGCCAGGCACATCAGGATGACGCCTTCCTTACTCGACAGCTCGTATTCATGCAGCAGGGCATCAATGCCGCTTTTGCCGTTATCGGCACTGCGCACGCGGGCAACCAGTTGATAGGCGCGGTTCTGAACGCGCGCGGTCTGTTCCGGGGAAAGACGCGCTGTTTCGATCAGGCGTTCAACAACGGCCTCTTCATCGGCGCGATACGTGTCACGGATCGTCTGGCGGATTTCATTCGGTTGCGGCAGTTCGGTACGGAACATGTTTAAAAGCCTCTCCCTGATGTTGGACTTTGCCGATCCCGAAGAACGCACATTATTTCAGGCGCTTCGGGGCCTTTTGCACCTCTATGGCGACAGACAATATTATTTCATCCGAAAAATGTGCTGCCATTTTTGGCTAAAATACGATATATCATCCACGATTTTTACATTCGCATAGTCACAAATACTGGCTGGACGCTTAAAATGCAGAAGAACCACAAGAGCCTGGACAAGATCGACAAACAGATCCTCCGCGAACTTCAGAACGATGGCCGCATGTCCAATGTGGAGCTATCACGCCGGGTTAATCTCAGCCCGACACCCTGTCTGGAACGCGTGCGCCGCCTTGAGCAAAACGGCTTTATCACCGGCTATATGGCGACGCTGGATCCGCGCAAGCTTAACCAGTCACTTGTGGTCTTCGTTGAAATCACTCTTGATCGTACCACACCTGACGTCTTTGACGTATTCGCCGCTGCGATCAAGAAGCTCCCTGAAATCGAAGAATGCCATATGGTCGCAGGTGGTTTTGACTATCTTGCGAAACTTCGGGTCGAGGACATGTATGCCTATCGCGAGTTCCTTGAACGGCTATCTTCTGTTCAGGGTGTCGGTCAGACTCATACATATGTCGTGATGGAAGAAGTAAAAGTCCGTCCCGGCATCGTCATTCCCTGATTTTCTTTTTTTGTTGATTCGCAACAACTTAATAGATCAAAATCGCATCCACAAAAGCAGACATCAGATCTGCTGGAAAAGTTGTTGGTTAAAACAAAACGGAAAACGGGTGCAGGAACATGTCTGAAGTCAGCTTCTACTTCGATTTCTCGTCACCTTACGGCTACCTTGCCGCCGAGCGGATGGAAGAGTTCGAAAAACGCCATGGCGTCACGGTCGTCTGGCGCCCCTTCATGATTGGCGCAGCCTTCAAACAGACAGGACAAAGCCCGCTTCTGGATCAGCCGATCCGCGGTCCTTATTTCCGGCACGACATGGAACGCTGCGCACGCCTGCAAAACATTCCGTTCCAAATCCCCAATAACTTCCCCTACGCGGCACTGGTTCCGACCCGTGCTTATTACTGGCTTGAATCGCGATCTCCGATGTTGGCGCGCAAGTTCGCCAAGGATATCTATCGCGGCTATTTTGCCGACGGGCTTGATATGTCCAACCCGGAAAACGTTTTTGCCGCCGCGACCCGCCATTCCATCAATGCATCCGAAATGCGTGCCGCCGTCGAATCCCAGAAATGGAAAGACCATGTCCGCGCTGTCACCGAGGATGCGATCAAGATGGGTGCCTTTGGATCGCCCTTCTTCTTCTACGAGGACGAACCTTTCTTCGGGAATGACCGGATCGATCAACTCGCCCAGTGGATTTCACTGCGCAAACTGACACTTGGCAGCACAACAGACAACCCCGGGCACTAGCCCCCACCAAATGTCGTCGTAGACAGAAGATGAGCTCTTCTGGAAGGCGCAGATCAGCCTTTCTACTTCACGACTTTTTCTTGCACTTTCGTGGTCGACAACCAGGTTTGCGCATTACGTGCAAGAGCTTGGCGGATATCATCGCGTGCAAGCACTTCGTCGATCATGGCGACCGCTTTCTTGCCCCAATCATTCTTGGTGCAAACCACGTGGTAATTAATTTTTTCTGATGCCTCGCGGAATGGGTGGGTGACGATCATCGGGGCGCTATCACCACCAAGACCGTTCTTTTGATTGACCTGATACCACGTCAACGCCCAGGGTGGCGCCAGCGAAAAGTCGACACGTTTCATTTCAATCATCGACAACATCGGCGCCAGGAAATTGGGCGTGGGATGTCGAACGACGCTGTCTGAGTTTGAATAGCGCTGAATGATCCTGTCTGTTTCTTCGCCATACGAAATGCCCGCCCCGATTCCGACGACAAAGCCCGCGTCAAGCAATTGCGCCAGCGAGACCTTGTCATCAATCGCTTCACGGAGCTTTCGGTTATCCGGCGAATACACCAGGTGACTGCTCTCAAGAACCGCGCTTGGCTGCTCGGAAAAATAGACAACCTCTTCGCGCTCAGCGGTCCGGATCAGTCCGGGTACGCAGTAGTTTCCCGTTTTCATCAAGGCAAACAACCGCGCCATATTGGCATGCCCCTTCACCATGTCGGGATCAAGCGACGCACCGAACAATATATCAAGGATCCCGCCATGAAGCCCCTTGCCCGCCAACGGCCCACTACCAATACCAATCGGCGGCACATCGGCCTTAAGCCAATGAATTTCCTGAAGCGTATCTTGCGCATGCGCGGACCTTTGTCCGAAAACCACAGCAACACATGAACAAAAAACCAAACAGATCAAAGTCCGGTATGACATTATTTTTTCGCCCGCATTCCCAAGACAAGATCGATCAAAATAAGGATCGGCTGCGATTTTATGGCGACCACTGGTCGTCTGCAAACAACCCATATGCGCTAAACGCTATGGATGATTTGATAGCATATAGTTAATTTCGGTACTGAAATACCGATTTAATATTGACGTTTACGTAAACTTCACCGATAACAACAGCCATAAACACCCTGCACGCGGGCCGATTTGCCCATAACAAAAAAACGGTGAAAACGGACGATGACGGTACTGAAATCTGCGGTGAACGCCCGTTCCGAAGAATTCCGCAACAATGCCGAACATATGGAAAAGCTGGTTGCGGATTTGCGCGAACAAATCGCTGCGGTCAAACTGGGCGGCGGTGAACGCGCCCGTGATCGTCATACCGGGCGAGGCAAATTGCTGCCGCGTGAACGTATTCGCCAGCTTCTTGATGTCGGCTCCCCGTTTCTGGAACTCTCGCAGCTTGCCGCACATGGCATGTATGGCGATGAAGACGTTCCGGCAGCCGGCATCATTACCGGCATCGGCCGTGTTTCAGGCGTTGAATGCGTAATTGTCGCCAATGATGCCACGGTCAAGGGTGGTTCCTACTACCCGATGACGGTAAAGAAGCATCTTCGCGCACAGGAAATCGCACTCGAAAACAACCTGCCCTGCATCTACCTGGTCGATAGTGGCGGGGCCAACCTGCCCCGTCAGGATGATGTGTTCCCGGATCGCGACCATTTCGGGCGCATCTTCTTTAACCAGGCAACCATGTCGTCCAAGGGCATCCCGCAGATCGCGGTTGTCATGGGGTCCTGCACGGCTGGTGGTGCTTATGTCCCGGCAATGTCGGATGAAAGCATCATTGTCCGCAAACAAGGCACGATCTTCCTCGGTGGTCCGCCGCTGGTGAAGGCCGCCACCGGCGAAGTCGTCTCGGCCGAAGACCTCGGTGGCGCTGATGTTCATTGCAAAACATCCGGTGTGACCGACCATTATGCCCAGGATGACAGCCACGCGCTTTCGATTGCGCGCGATATCGTCAAGAACCTCAATTGGACCAAGAACCCCGGCCTGACCTTGACCGAGCCGCGCGCACCCGCCTATGACCCGCGCGAGATTTATGGCGTGGTTCCAACCGACACCAAAAAGCCCTATGATGTGCGCGAAATCATCGCGCGCATCGTTGATGGGTCGGAGTTTCATGAGTTCAAGGCACAGTATGGCACGACCCTTGTCACCGGCTTTGCCCGTATCTTTGGCTATCCGGTCGGCATCATTGCCAATAATGGCATCCTGTTTTCCGAAAGCGCGCTGAAGGGCGCGCATTTCATCGAACTGTGTGCACAGCGCGGCATTCCGCTGGTGTTCCTGCAAAACATCACCGGCTTCATGATTGGCCGCAAATATGAAAGCGGCGGCATTGCCAAGGATGGAGCCAAGCTTGTCACCGCCGTTGCCACCGCCAATGTGCCGAAATTCACCGTTCTGATCGGTGGATCCTTTGGTGCTGGTAACTATGGCATGTGTGGTCGCGCATACAGCCCGCGCTTCCTGTGGATGTGGCCAAATGCCCGTATTTCCGTCATGGGCGGCGAACAGGCTGCGAACGTTTTGACGCAAATTCGCGCCGATGCCGCCGAAAAGCGCGGCGAAAACTGGCCAGAAGCCGAACAAGAGGCCTTCAAGGCCCCGATACGCGATCAATATGAAGAGCAAGGCCACCCCTACTACGCATCCGCCCGCCTTTGGGATGATGGCGTGATTGATCCGGCTGATACCCGAATGGTGCTTGGCCTTGGCCTGTCGGCGGCACTCAACAAACCGGTCGAAGAAACCCGGTTTGGCGTGTTCAGAATGTGAGGCCGTCATGAGCAATGTAAACACCGATAACATTTCTGATGCCGCCCTGTGTGAAATCGCTGCCAATGGTGTTGCGACCATCACGTTGAACCGCCCCGAAATTCACAATGCATTTGATGATGTCCTGATCAACGATCTGACGGCCAAGATCGAAGCCCTTGATGCAGATCCGGCTGTTCGGGTGATTATCCTGACCGGGGCTGGCAAAAGCTTTTCGGCCGGGGCGGATCTGAATTGGATGAAGCGCATGGCGGGTTATAGCCATGCCGAAAACCTTGCTGATTCCCGCGCCCTTGCCAAACTGATGAAGGTTTTGAATTTTGCGTCGAAACCGACCATCGCACTAGTCAACGGGGCTGCCTTTGGCGGCGGGGTTGGTCTGGCGGCGTGCTGTGACATCGTGATCGCGTCTGACAGCGCCAGCTTCTGTCTGTCGGAAGTCAAGCTGGGCCTGATCCCGGCGGTGATCTCGCCTTATGTGGTTGAGGCCATCGGCGTCAATCAGGCACGGCGTTATTTCCTGACCGCCGAACGGTTTGACGCCCAAACCGCCCAGCAGATCGGACTGGTGCATGAAATCACCACGACCGATGACTTGGCTGCCCGTGGACAGGAAATAGCAAAACTCCTTCTGGCCAATGGTCCGGATGCGATGCATGCGGCCAAGAACCTGATTTACGCGGTTGCCAACAAACCGATTACAGATGCCGTGATTGATGACACGGCCCAACGCATTGCCGATCAACGAAAAACGCCTGAGGCTCAAATGCGCATGACCGATTTTTTGAAGAAATAACCACTGAGCGATCCAATGGACGAGCCAAACAAACTTCCTGATCCAAACAGCTCAGAGCAATCAAACCAGTTGCTCGGTCTTCTCCGAGATCTATTTGGTGATAGCGCTAAAGAGTTGTCCGCCCTTGGAGCAGATTGGATAAGGGCTGCCCGATACAAATCATGGCTCAAAATATATGGCTTGGCGGCAAAATGGGCAAAAGAATCTGACCTTGAAACCCACCAGCCCCCCCTAAAGTTTTTACTCCCATTCATGGAGCACAGCTCACTAGATGGAGAAGACAAAACGCTATCGGAGATGTGGAGTGGTCTTCTATTAAATGCTTCATCATTCTACGAGACGAAGCATGAAACCTACACAAAGCTTCTGTCTCAAATATCTCCCGACGAAGCGAGGTTTTTGAAGCGCCTATTCAACAGTACGTCTTCAAATGCGGTCTATAATTACAACAATTTTTCTGAATTTTTCTCAGACCGACATGAAGATTTCGAAACGTCAGTGCATAATTTCAACATCCCTCACCTAGGGAATGAAGTGAACGACGGTATCGTTACTTTCGTTTTTCATGGGAATTCAATTGCTAGCATTAACAATTTTGTCCTTACCGATTGGCTCGAAGGTCAAATAATGCTGCACCTGAGCAGCTTAGGTCTTGTACGCAACAAGACTGAAAGTAGGCTTGTAGACGGTGATACGTCTTTCGCCTTCTCCTCAATGCTATCCCCGCTTGGATACGACCTCATCAATTCTTGCGAAAGGCCAGAATAACATGCCGCGCAAACTTCTGATCGCCAACCGCGGTGAGATCGCCTGCCGCGTGATCAAGACCGCCCGTCGCATGGGAATTGCGACGGTCGCCGTTTATTCCGATGCCGACGCCGATGCCCTGCATGTCAAACACGCGGACGAGGCGTACCATATCGGAGCACCCGCGCCCAAGGACAGCTATCTGCGCACCGACCGGTTGCTTGAAGTCATCGCGCAATCGGGTGCCGATGCGGTTCATCCGGGCTATGGTTTCCTGTCGGAAAATGCCGGGTTTGCCGATGCGCTGGAAAAGGCCGGCTGCGTCTTTGTCGGCCCACCGGCAAGTGCCATCCGTGCCATGGGATCGAAATCCGAAGCCAAGAAAATCATGGGCAAGGCCGGTGTGCCGCTGGTGCCGGGTTATCATGGCGAAGATCAGGACCCTGACCTTCTAGCGGCTGAGGCCGACAAGATCGGCTATCCGGTATTGATCAAGGCGTCCGCCGGGGGTGGCGGCAAAGGCATGCGTGCGGTTGAAGAGGCATCCGACTTCAAGGATGCCCTGATCAGTTGCAAACGCGAAGCTGCAAGCAGCTTTGGCGATGATCATTGCCTGATTGAAAAACTGATCGTCAAACCGCGCCATGTTGAAATTCAGGTCTTTGCCGACAGCCATGGCAATGCGGTCTATCTGTTTGAACGCGATTGCTCCTTGCAGCGCCGCCATCAAAAGGTGATTGAAGAGGCCCCGGCACCAGGCATGACCGAGGACCTCCGCGCCCAGATGGGCAAGGCCGCTGTCGATGCCGCCAAGGCGATTGGTTATCAGGGGGCTGGCACGGTTGAATTCCTGCTTGATGCGTCGGGTGCGTTCTATTTCATGGAAATGAACACCCGCCTTCAGGTGGAACATCCGGTGACGGAAAAAATCACCGGCGAAGACCTTGTGGAATGGCAGCTGCGTGTGGCCGATGGCGAAAAACTGCCAAAGGCGCAGGAAGACCTTTCGATCAACGGTCATGCCTTTGAAGTCCGCATCTATGCCGAAGACCCGCAGAATGATTTCCTGCCCGCAACCGGCAAGCTTGTGCATATGCGCATGCCGCGCGAAACCGATCATGTGCGCGTTGATACCGGCGTTTATGAAGGCGGCGAAGTTTCCATCCATTATGACCCGATGATCGCCAAGCTGATCACCTGGGACGTGGATCGCACATCGGCCCTGCGTCGCATGGCGACCGCATTAAATGATGTGCAGATCGTGGGTGTGACCACGAATACCGGCTTCCTTGGCAATATCGCCCGCCATCCGGCCTTTGAACGGGGCGAAGTCGAAACCGGCTTCATCCCGAACTATCAGGATGATCTGATCCCTGCCCCTACCACGCCTGAAAACGAGGCGCTGGCATTTGCTGCCCTTGATATCCTGCTGACCCGCGATGCGGAGGCCGCCCGTTATGCCACCCAAAGCAACGATCCCTATTCGCCCTGGCACAGCACGGCCGGCTTCAGGCTGAATGACGATAACCACCATGACCTGATCCTGCGTCATGACGGATCGGACCTGCTGGTCAAGGTGCATTACCGTGATCAGGGATATGTCATCGATATGCCTGATGGTAGCGCTATCATCGCCAGTGCCGAGCATGATGAAAATGGCGCGATCGTTGCCAGCCTGAACAACGTCCGCAAACGCGCGTCGGTGCTTCGTGACGGCAATCGTCTGATGATTTTCCGTGATGGCCGTTCGGACCGTCTCGACATCTTTGATCCGCTGGCCGCAGCTGGTGGCAACGAAGGTACCGGTGGTGGCCTGACCGCACCGATGCCGGGCAAGATCATCGCCGTCATGGCCAAGGCCGGTCAATCGGTCACAGCGGGTGACAAGCTTGTCGTGATGGAAGCGATGAAAATGGAACACACCATTTCCGCCCCCGTCACCGGCACGATCAAGGAAGTGTTCTTTGGCGTCGGCGATCAGGTCGATGATGGCGCAGAACTGATTGCGATTGAGGAGGCCGAATAATGGCCCTGATTTCCGATCTGCCAAGCCATGTCAAAATCGTTGAGGTCGGCCCGCGTGACGGGCTTCAGAACGAAAAGGCAATGGTCCCGACTGCAACCAAGGTCGAGTTGATCCATCGCCTGAATGATGCCGGTTTATCGGTGATCGAAGCCACCGCCTTCGTCAGCCCGAAATGGGTGCCACAAATGGCCGATGCGCCCGATGTCATGGCTCAGATCACCCGTAAGCTCGGTGTCACCTATCCAGTGCTGGCCCCGAACATGAAGGGCCTTGAGGCCGCGATTGCCGCGGGCGCGACCGAGGTTGCGGTTTTTGGCGCGGCATCGGAAAGCTTCTCGCAAAAGAACATCAATTGCTCCATCGCCGAAAGCCTTGATCGCTTCCGCCCGGTGGCCGATGCGGCACGTGATGCGGGCCTTGCCGTACGCGGATATGTTTCCTGCGTTCTGGGCTGCCCGTATGAAGGCGACATCGCGTCTGAAAAGGTCGCGGAGGTCGCAAAGGCGCTTTATGACATGGGCTGCTATGAAATCAGTCTGGGCGATACCATCGGTACAGGCACGCCGGCCAAGGCACAGGCGATGATCGCCGCTGTTGCCAAGCATGTACCGACCGAAAAGCTCGCCGCTCACTTCCATGACACCTATGGTCAGGCGCTGGCCAATTTGCTTGCCGTGCTGCAAATGGGTGTGGCCGTAATCGACAGTTCCGTCGCCGGTCTTGGTGGCTGCCCCTATGCCAAGGGGGCCAGTGGCAATGTCGCGACCGAGGATGTTGTCTATATGCTGAACGGGCTTGGCATCAAAACCGGTATAGATCTTGAAAAGCTTGCCGAGACAGGAAGCTGGATTTGTGATCAGATAGGAAAATCAAGCGCATCGAAGGTCAATCTGGCCTTGGCAGCAAAAAGATCAACGACCGGGGACTAATGGATGGGCCCGTCAAAATACAGCTTCAGACGGGCCACCCCAAATGATCTGCCGATGATAGGCCGCTGGCTGCATGTGCCCGAAGTCATCCGCTGGTGGGGCGAACCGGCCGAGCAACTTGAACTGATTTCCGAAGATGTCGAACTGGCCGAAATGGCGACCCTGATTGTGTCATACCGCAATCGCCCGTTTGCCTTTGTCCAGCATTACGATGCCCATCAATGGCCACAGGCACATTTTGATCCCTTGCCCCAACATACCCGTTGTCTGGACGCCTTTATTGGTGTGCCCGACATGATGGGGTGCGGGCATGGGCAGATGTTCCTAAAGATGCTGACACGCCAGCTGTTTGAACGTGGCGCGCCCATGATCGGGATTGATCCCGACCCGGAAAACGAACGCGCTATTCGGTGTTATGAGGCGATTGGTTTTGTCGCAGGGCGGGAATATGAAACCGCCAAGGGCCCGTGCCTTTTGATGACCCTTGATGCCCGCGATCAGAAACACAGCTGATTTTTCTGATCGCAAATCACCCTGCGTTCCCGCCGCCAACCACGGGCTTGTGTGGCCTCGTTTGCAAAAATTGGTCTGAGCGCGGTTTCTGGCACGCCAACCTGTAGCTGACGATGCCGGTCAAGGCACCAAACAACACAATCCCTGCGACCTGCCCCCACAAAACTCCGACGGCCCCGAAATAGATGCTGCCCAACCAGACGAGCGGGATCACGCCAAGAAACTCCTTGGCAAGATCGGCAAGCATCGCAAGATTAGGCCGCCCGGTAACGTTAAAGAAGGTATGGGACGAAAACTGCAGACCGAGGAACATGTAAAGCGGCGCAATCGCCGTACAGAACAGGCCCAGCAGGTTTGCGGTTTCCGGTGTGGTGCGAAACAGTTCAGCCAATTGGTCAGACAAAACAAACAACAGCGCTGATACCACCAGACCATAGACAACAATCAGCCCCCAGACCGAATGCCAGATGGCGCGCACCCGATCCGTGCGTTTGGCGGAAAAGTTCTGTCCAAAGATCGGCCCGATAGCTTGTGGCAAGGCCATGTAACCGACAAAGGCAAATGGCGCAATGCGTTCGATGATCGCCATCGCCGCGACGGCGTCTGACCCAAACTTTGCCATCGACGCCATGATAAAGCCGCTGGCAATTGGCGGGCCGGTTTTGGCCAGCCCGACCGGCACAGTGACCCTGGCAATTTCGCGAACATCTTGCGCGAATACAGCACGATTGAAACGGCCCAGCATGTTATGCACATTGCGCACGCCATAAAACGCAATCACCATGATCACGACGCGCGATATCACGGTGGCCCACGCAGCCCCCTCAACACCCCAGCCAAAACCAAAGATGAAGATCGGATCAAGCACGCCGTTGGTGATCGCCCCCGCGATCTTGGCCCACATCGACCGTTGTTTGGCCCCGATCACCCGCAAAAGCGCCCCGGATGCCATGCTGAGCACCAGAATGGGCAGACACAACATGACGATCTGCAGATAACTGGTGCCAAGCTCATGAACGCGGCCTGATGCGCCAAGTGCTGCCAGCATAACTGGCGCCCCCCACCAAATCGCCGCCGTCATCAGAACCGAAAGACCAACACCAAAAAGCACAATATGCGTTGCCATCACGCGCGCGCGGTCGCGGTCGCCAAGCCCCTCGGCCCGTGCCACCAACGCCGTCATTGATGTCGACACCCCAAGCGATATCGCCAGCGTGAAAAATATCAGAGGCCAGGCAAAGCCAAGTGCGGCAACAGTATCGACATCGCCCAGAAGGCTCAGGAAAAGCAGATCAAGCGCATCGACAGCCACCATCGCAACAAGTGCAAGCATGCTTGTCGAAGCCATGCTCAGGATATGGCGCAGAACCGACCCACCGATAAAATACTGCTGCTGCAACGCCATTTTGGGTTTGATCCGTCACGGTTGGAAAAGCGAGGCATCAATCGTTTTTGAAAGAGCTTGCAGATGTATCGGCACTGATAAGGAACTTGTGCCGCTGCCGCCTTGAAAGATGTTCTGTTTCTGCCGTCGATACCCGTTTCGCCGGCACAAGGTTCAAATCCGTTCCGGCCTTCCATTTCGCGGCGATGACGCTTGGATTTTGCGGGCAGAACTCATTCAAGCGGGCTATCACATGATGCTGCACACGGCTGGCCTCGGGGAATTTCCGATCGGTCCAGAACCGTTTGCGTGGCCTGAAATACCCGACCTCATCAAGAAACGAAACGCCGAAATAGTGGCAGGACTCAAGCGAATTATAAAAATGTTCGTCAAAGACAAAACTGCCATCCTTGCGCATCGAATGCGTCAGGCACCAGCCCAACATCTCGTCAAGCTGACTTGATGCGAAATCGCGCTGGGCTGGTGTCATATGTGACCAGCCATGACGAAATATCTTCGCGACATCGTAATTGTTGTGGTTGTTGAAATTGCCGCGGCTCCGCCAGCCAACCGGATATTCTTCACCCCGCCGCTCAAGGGTCGTGCGGATCAGGCTTGGCCAATGGCGAACGTCCCCTTTGCGATAGGACACGATATGGAACGTAAAACTCAGATCATCATAGCGATGGGTTTTACCATCCGATGAATACCATGGTCCCCAGTAACCGGTTTCCGGGTTTTGAATGTCGTCGAGAAAATCGCTAAAGGCCTTGATATAGGCATCATCAAGCGCAATCCCGCGCACATGTTCGCGGGCAAAATTGCGCAGACGCGGCTTGAAGCATAACTGCGCCAGACAACACAGGACCGAGCCCAGTTCGTCACGCTTGTTGCGCCCGGTTGCGGCAATATCCGACACCAGAAGATCTTCGAGATAGGCGCGCATTTTCGGGATGGTTGATACCGGCTCCAGAAAATGAAGCGGGTAGCGCGGTGCGCGTTTTTCCGTTGCCAGTTCATGCAGACGCACAATGGTCGCATCAAACTTGTGATGAAACTCGGTATATTGCCAGCCCCACGATCCATCGACCGATGATTGGCGCGCAACGTAGCTTTGATCGGTTTCGGCAAAACTGCTTTCAAGGCGCGTTACAAGATCATCCAGCAGCGGCCAATAGGCCGTGTACCGTGCAAGCCACTTGGCGTAGATGTAGAGCTGCTGGGACGCAAGCATGGTGCGGCTATATTCGCTGAACCGGCGCAATATCCCCGCCATGGCACCAAGATGATCGTTATATCTTTGCACTTTGTCGTGATAGGCACGGTCATAGCGGGCGAAATCCCGCGTAATCACGCATCCGTCAACCGCATGTGCAACTCCCGATACAGTAGTCATCTATGGTTCCGGCCACCTCGCTTGATCAAGAGAACGGCTGTCCGTGATTAGAACCACCTTCTTTGCCCAAAAGATGGCACTCATCGAAAAGTTCGGGTGTCGGTCAGAAATCACCTTAAGGGCTGCTGTCTTCACGCAAGGAACAGCCAACTAAAACCTTAAAGGTTGTCTCAAATACCAACATAAACAGCTATTAATTGCATACAGGATATTGCGACCTGACGCTACCCTTTTGGCGAAAACTATACGTATCCATATTACCAAAGATTAATATGGCGCTGATGCTCAGTTTCGCGGAACGCGCAATTCAAGTAACTCTAAAATAATAACTTTCTAAAGTTTTCTGCCCGCCATGCAGACAGAAAAAGGGGCACCCGAACGAGTACCCCTCAGTCAGAACATATTTGCCATGTTCGAATGTATAGGATTACACAGCGCGTACCGCGCTCAGGAATGCCTCGACCTTGTGACGCAGGCTTTCAGACTCCCGCGACAATTCTGACGCGGCACTAAGCACCTGTTCGGCAGCAGCGCCGGTGGACCCGGCCGCCTCATTCACACTGACGATGTTCGATGTTACCTCGGTCGTACCGACGGAGGCTTCCTGAACGTTGCGGGTGATTTCAAGGGTTGCCGCCCCCTGTTCTTCGACGGCACTTGCGATGGCGGCTGATATTTCGCTGATCTCCGTGATGGTGGACGAAATCGTGCCAATCGCCGTCACCGCCCCATCGGTTTCGTTCTGAATACCGGTGATCTGGTTGGTGATGTCCTCGGTCGCGCGTGACGTCGCGGTCGCAAGGTTTTTGACCTCTGCCGCGACAACGGCAAAGCCCTTGCCTGCATCGCCCGCACGCGCTGCCTCGATGGTGGCATTCAGGGCCAGCAGGTTGGTTTGTTCGGCGATATCGCTGATCAGACCGACCACATCACCGATCTTTTGCGCGGCCTCGGCAAGGCCACGGATCTGGATGTTGGTTTTCTCGGCATCTTCGACCGCGCGATTGGCAACCGTCGATGACTGACTGACCTGCTGGGTGATTTCAGCAATCGAGGCGCTGAGTTGTTCGGTCGCACTGGCAACGGTCTGAACGTTGGTCGATGCCTGTTCGGCGGCGGCCGCGACGATGCCCGACTGACGACTTGTTTCCTCAGCCGTGCTGCTCATGCCAGTTGCGGTTGACTGCATCTCGGTCGCGGCAGAGGCCAAGGTTTTAAGGATAACCGACATGTCCTGATCAAAGCTGGCGGTCAGCTCGTTAATTTTCGCGGCCCTTTTTTCGCGACGTTTGACGGCCTCGGCTTCTTCCGCTGCGAGCTGTTCAGCCTTGATCATGTTTTCCTTGAAGACCAGCACCGCCTTGGACATATCGCCGATTTCATCGCGGCGGTCCTGGCCTGGAATATCAATCTGCTTGTTGCCACCGGCCAGTTCCTTCATGACCTCGGTGATCTGACGGATCGGACGCGAAATACCCGTACCGATGATCCATGCGGCAAAACCACCAAGGATCACCGCGACACCGCCGACAATGGCGGTAACGATCACCGCCTGTGACGCCGCCTTGGTCGCACGCGGGCCGATTTGATCCTGTTCCGCCTTGACCGACAGTTTCAGGTCTTCGAGATTTTCGGCAACCACCGGGCCAACTTTATCGAGCGTTTCGGCCACCAGCTGATCACGCGCCGGATCCCCCACCGGCAGTGATGCAACCTTGTCGAAGGTATCGCGATAGACGATCAGGTTTGCCCCGGCAGATTGCGCCGTTTCAATCATTTGCGGTTCATCAAGCAGGGCAACAAGTTCGTCATTTAACTTTATTGCTGTCGCCAGACGCTCATCGACATTGTCTGCCGCAGCACTGTCTCCTGTCAGCAGATAGTGTTTAACCGAGACGCGTGCTTCAAGCAGGTTGGCCTGCACCCTGCCTGCTTGGTTGGACTGCAATGCGATATGGCGATACCGCACAAAGTCATCCCCGACACTGCTGATCGAGAACTCCGACCAGAGAGAGGCTAGTACGAGCAAAACCAGCACAACGCCAAAGCCGCCATATACTTTTGTTGAAATTTTGAGACGATTAAACACCGACATAAACGAGGTTCTCCCAATTACTCTGTCACCTCATTCATCATATTATATTTTTACAATCATTACGTGATATACGCGTGATTACGTCACTATGCGTTAGGTGATATCGGCCTATTCATTATGAGGACACCTTGCGTATAAGCATAAAACTTAAGAATAATCTTATATATACGTTTGATTTGGAGAAAGATTATCGTGAAATCAATGATGTAATTTCACTTATTAGAGGCTTTCCAATGCATTGAGCAATGTGGAAAAAGAAAAAGGGCCCCCTGTTCGGGGACCCTTGATTAAATGGCTCAGACTTATTCGACAATGGTCGAAGGCCGGATACTTTTCGCCGGTTACTGCAAAGCGGCGCGACGACGTTCGCGCAAAGATTGTGCGGTGACGCGACCATCACCGGTCGGCTGATAATAGACCGACATTTCCTTAAGTGCGGCGCGCACCTTGTTCAGGGCGACTTCGCCTTCGACCTTAAGGTCATAGGCGTCAAAACCACAGCGGTGCATGTAAAGGATCTGGTCACGCAGGACATCGCCAACCGCGCGAAGTTCGCCGGTGAAGCCCATGCGTTCACGCAACACCCGGCCATAGGAATATCCACGGCCATCGGTGTAGGCCGGGAAATTGACCGTGATGATCGACAGACGATCAAGATCATCTGCCAGATCTTCGGGCGCATCGCCCGGGTTCAACTGCACACCCAGACCGCCATTGCGGCCCAGAAGGCTGTCACGTTCTTCCTTGAAACGGGCGAGCGGCACAATCAGGTTTTCATCGCTTGCCGGAAGGTCGCCTTCGGCGTCAACCGTGATCCATTCCTGTTCGATCACGCTGTCATTCTTAACGATCGCCATAAAGCACCTCCTTGAACGGATCCATGCCGACACGACGGTAGGTGTCGATGAAACGTTCGCCGCTTTCGCGGATATCAATATATTTGGTCACAAGGCTTTCGATCGCATCGACCACTTCGGCTTCGGAGAAACCGGCACCGGCGATCTTGCCGATCGAGGCATCCTGGCTGGCATCGCCACCCAGCGTGATCTGATAGAATTCCTTGCCGCGCTTATCGAGGCCAAGAATACCGATATGACCAACATGGTGATGCCCGCAGGCATTGATGCAGCCGGAAATCTTGATCTTGAGCTCGCCGATATCATGCTGACGATCCAAATCCCCAAAACGTTCGGAAATCCGCTGTGACAGCGGGATCGAACGCGCGGTTGCCAAGGCGCAATAATCAAGGCCCGGGCAAGAAATGATATCGGTGACATAGCCAAGGTTGGCGGTACCAAGGTCGGCCTTGTCCAGTTCGCTCCAAACCGCGAACAGGTCGGCCTTTTTGACATGCGGCAGAACAAGATTTTGTTCGTGGGTCACACGCACATCACCAAAGCTGTATTTTTCCGAGAGATCGGCAACCAGTTCCATCTGGGTATCGGTTGCATCGCCCGGAATGCCGCCAATCGGTTTCAGCGATACGTTGGCAATCGCATAACCCGGCTGTTTATGTTCGATGACGTTCGAACGCACCCAGTTGGCAAAACGACGGTTTTCCGACTTGTGACGTTCGAAATCGGCATCGTCGTCAGAAAGGGTTTCAAATGCCGGAGGGGCGAACTGTTCGATGTAATGAGCGATTTCCGCATCATCAACGCGCAGCGACCCGTCCTTGATCTGAGCCCATTCCTCTTCGACAAGCTCGCGGATTTTATCAATGCCTTCCTCGTGAACGAGGATCTTGATACGCGCCTTGTACTTGTTATCACGGCGGCCAAAGCGGTTATAAACGCGCAGAATGGCCTCGAGATAGGAGAACAAGTCGTTCTTGCCGATAAACTCGCGGATGGTCTTGCCGACAAACGGCGTACGACCAAGGCCACCGCCAACCATGACTTCAAAGCCGGTTTCACCCGCATCGTTCTGATGCATGCGAAGACCGATATCATGGACCTTGACCGCGGCGCGGTCATTTGGCGATCCGGTCACGGCGATCTTGAACTTGCGCGGCAGATAAGTGAACTCCGGATGGAAGGTCGACCACTGACGGATCAGTTCGCAATAGGGGCGCGGATCTTCGATTTCATCGGCCGCGGCACCTGCATACTGGTCCGTCGTGGTGTTACGAATGCAGTTGCCTGATGTCTGGATCGCATGCATTTCGACCTTCGCAAGGTCGAGCAACGCATCGGGGATTTCATCAAGTTTCGGCCAGTTATACTGGATGTTCTGGCGGGTGGTGAAATGGCCATAGCCCTTGTCATAGACCCGCGCAATCATGCCAAGCTGGCGCAGCTGATCAGCGCGCAGCGTGCCGTACGGAACGGCAACGCGCAGCATATAGGCGTGCAGCTGCAGATACACACCGTTCATCAGACGCAGCGGACGGAACTGTTCCTCGGTAATGTCACCGGCAAGGCGGCGTTTTACCTGTTCGCGGAACTGTTCAGTCCGTTCATGGACAAGCTGGCGGTCAAAATCGTCATAACGATACATGGGGCTCTCCTTATACCGCCTGATAGCCGAGGTCTTCGCGGACACTCGGACCTTTGGTGCGCAGAACTTCGCGGTATTTTGTCGGCACGATATCCGCGCCCTGCTGTTCGACATCAATCAGATAAGGCCCGACAATCACGATATCGAGTTCGGGTGCACTGGCTTCAGCCAAAAGCGCATCTGCGGCCTCTTTGCCGTCAGCGATGCGGGCATCGTTGATGTTTTCGCTCCAGTTACCATCGCTGGTCAGGAACACCACCAACCCGTCTTCCAGACGGTTTGCCGTGACAACTTGCAGGGACATTCGGTTCTCTCAGCCTGTAAATCTCTCGGGTTTGGTCCTGTATCGGACCTTTTCTGCACCAGAATTTGGCTGATTACCCCTTATTGGTCAAGTTTTTTTGTGAAATATCATATATTACACTTATTTTTGTGTTTTAATAATCCACTATTGACCGCTCGGCGTACGGGTTCTACCTCATCAGTCATTGAACACCACCGCACAAGAAACCCTCCTGATATGCCTTTGAACATCATCAAACTGAGCGTCGGCACAGAAAGCCCCGAAAGCCTGAAGGAATGGCAGACCTATTTTCAGGCCATGCACGGGCGCATTTTCCACACCACACGCATGACGCCAAAACGCAAGGCAGAGATTCTTGATGGCGGATCGATTTATTGGGTGATCAAGGGGGCGGTGCGCTGCCGCCAGCAGGTCATTGATCTTGAAGAATACGTCAACGAAGAAGGCACGAAATATTGCCGCATCGTGCTGGACGAGGAATTGATCGCCACCCGCCCCTATCCGCACCGTGCGTTTCAGGGATGGCGCTATTTCCCCGATGATAAATGCCCGCCAGATGAAAAACAGGGTGGCGGCACCGATGCCCTGCCAGATGACATGGCCGATGAACTACGTGACCTTGGTCTGATCTAAACTTAGTCCTCTACAGGCGCGTCCGCTTCATCGGGATCAATTTCGCGCAAGGTCTCAGCCACTTCATTTTTAAGCCAGCTTACAAATGCCTTTACGCGCGGCCGTCGAAGGTGCTCTTCCGGGTAAACCAGATAATATGCCCCGCTTGAGGCAACGCTTTGCGCAAACGGTCGCACCAGATTGCCCGCCGCCAGATCAAGGGCGGCCAGACTGGTGCGCGCCATGGCAATCCCCTGCCCCATCAGAGCGGCCTGAATGACCATATCACCAGAGTTAAATCGAAGACCGCGACTGACATCGACACCTTCTGCACCGACACCGTTGAGCCAGAACTCCCAGTCGGCGGCATGCGGGTGATCCATAAAGGTGGTGGCATCATGAAGCAATTGGTGCCCGGCGACGTCGGCCGGTTCTTTCAGTTCGGGATTGGCGGCAAGATAGGCCGGACTGCAAACCGGGAAAGACTCGTCTCGCATCAACATTTCGCACACCAGCCCCGGATAATTGCCGCTGCCGAACCGAACCGCCAGATCAATGCCCTCGGTCCGTAAATTGACAAGCCGGTCATCGGCATGAATGCGCACATCGATATCAGGATACGCATCACGGAAATGCCCGAGACGCGGCACCAGCCATTTCACCGCAAAACTTTGCAACACACTGACCGTTACCACACCGGCTTCCTCAATCGCGGTCAGGCGTTCGATCTCCTCGGCAATGCATGAAAAGCCTGCTGTGGTTGCCTGGGCCAGTTGCGCGCCCTCTTCGGTCAGATGGATCTGACGCGGTAACCGATGAAACAGCTTGAAACCAAGATATTCCTCAAGCTGGCGGACCTGCTGGCTGATCGCGCCCTGGGTGACAAACAACTCCTCGGCCGCCTTGGTAAAGCTCAGATGGCGGGCAGCGGCATCAAAGGCGCGCACGGACTGCAAAGGCGGAAGCCGCATGGATATCACTCCAACATCATGAATTAGAATTCCTAATCCGTTTGATCAGAAATACTCGTTTGTCGCGCTCGAAATATAGACGCAATATGGCTTCAACAGCAAACATTGCATTAGCAATATTAACTCATGGAGAGAATGATGGCTTATTCACTTAGCCCTGCTCCGTCTGCCGTGGAGCGCCCGCCCAAAGCAAGTATCCGTACGTTCATCACCACCCTTGTTAGCCGCCTCAATGATCTTTCAAACCGCTTTGCACGGTTGCTTGCGGTTCGTGAAGAACGCCGGATGTTGCTCAGAATGTCAGATCAGCAGCTTGCGGACATCGGGATCACCCGTGCCCAGGCTGAAGAAGAATACCGGCAGTCTTTCCCGCTGCGATAACCCTGCAAGGGATCTGTCCTGCCGTAACCCGCCCCCACGGAACACCGCGCAAGACAGATCCACCCTTCGTGCCACCGCACAACCCATCCTTGGCCTGGTCAATGCCCTCACATTGACCAGGCTTTTTCGTGCGTCACGTTCATAGATCGCGCAACAGGTCGTAATTTGATCCATTGCATTGCGATGATTTCAATAATCCCGCAAAGTTATGGTTACATCTGACCACAACCGGCGGAATCGGGCGCATGACCTCGGAAAAGAAAACGTCAAAGAAAACCGTGAAAACAACCAAGCAGGACAGCAATGACGTGCTCGGTGACGCAACACGGCGCACGGGTAAAAGCCGATCTGCGGCCAACCGTACCGATGCGCTTTCAAAACTTGATACTGAGGCAAAGGACCACTTCTTGCTGGACTCCGAAAACCTGACCATGGACCGGATTGACGATCATCCTTCTGGCCCGAATAAAACAACCAGCCAGAACCTGCGCAACATTCCGGAAGATCAGCTTCCACCCGACATCGACCTTAATCCGAAGGCACGGGCAAAGAAGATGCAGGGCAAGCAATATCTGGAACTGATTGCCCCGCTTCATATCGAGCTTTTGAAGCTGCAAAACTGGATCAAAGCGGAAAACCTCAAATCACTGATCATTTTTGAAGGGCGCGACGCCGCTGGCAAGGGCGGCACGATCAAACGTTTTACAGAACATCTTAATCCGCGTGGTGCGCGGATCGTCGCCCTTGGCAAACCCAACGACCGCGAACTGACGCAATGGTATTTCCAACGCTATATCGAACATCTGCCCAGCGGCGGCGAGATCGCCCTGTTTGACCGGTCCTGGTACAACCGTGCGATGGTCGAACGGGTGATGGGCTTTTGCAGCATGTTTGACGTCAGCGAGTTTTTGCAATCCGTCCCCGAACTTGAACGCATGTTGATCCGATCAGGCATCCACATGACCAAGTTCTATTTCTCGGTCAGCAAAAAAGAACAGGCACGACGCTTCAAGCAGCGTCAAAGCGATCCGCTTAAACAATGGAAACTGAGCCCGGTTGATCTGGCCTCCCAGAACCTTTGGGATTCCTATACCGAGGCCAAACGCGACATGTTCTTCCATACCTCCACCACCGACAGCCCGTGGGTGATCGTGAAGTCAGATGACAAGAAACGTGCGCGCATCAACGCCATCCGGTTCTATCTGTCGCAGTTTGAATACCCCGGAAAACGGCCGGAAATCCTTGTATATGACCGCCGGATCATTCACAGCGTTGCCGAAGAACTTGATGAGGATTGACGAGATTGCCTAGTCTCTGGTCTTCCGGATGGTGAAAACATTGTCGCGGTAACATTTGCGTTCATTGACATTGCCCACGCTGCAACCTTTACTGGAGGCATATAAACCTTCGGGAGGCAAACAATGGCAATATGTGCATTTATCGGTCTGGGTGTCATGGGATATCCGATGGCCGGTCACCTGCAAAAAGCAGGTCACGACGTTACCGTTTACAACCGTACTGCAGCCAAAGCAGAAAAATGGGTGTCCGAGTTTGGCGGATCGTCCGCCCCCACCCCGGCCGAGGCGGCAAAGGGTGCGGAATTCGTATTTTCCTGTGTCGGCAATGACGACGATCTGCGCAGCGTTATGCTGGGCGACGGCGGCATGTTTGCCGGTATGGACACGGGATCTGTCCTGATCGACAACACCACCGCATCGGCCGATGTCGCGCGCGAACTTTATGCTGCGGCGAAGGATATGGGAATTTCGTTCATCGATGCCCCGGTTTCCGGTGGTCAGGCTGGTGCCGAGAATGGCGTTCTGACCGTCATGTGTGGCGGCGATCAGGATGCGTTTGATCGCGCGGCCCCGGTCATTGATGCCTTTGCCAAGTCCTGCAAGCTGATGGGTGAAAGCGGTTCTGGACAACTGACCAAAATGGTCAACCAGATCTGCATCGCCGGTCTGGTTCAGGGCCTTTCCGAAGGTGTCAATTTCGGTGTTAAGGCCGGCCTTGATATGGAAAAAGTCCTTGATGTAATTTCCAAGGGTGCGGCTGGCAGTTGGCAGATGGAAAACCGCGGCAGCACCATGGTCGAAAACAAGTTTGATTTCGGCTTTGCGGTTGACTGGATGCGCAAGGATTTGGGCATCTGCCTTGAAGAATCCAAACGCAATGGTGCCCGTTTGCCGGTCACGGCCCTGGTTGACCAGTTCTATGCCCAGGTGCAGGAACGCGGCGGCAACCGTTGGGATACCTCGAGCCTGATTGATCTGCTTGCACGCGGTTAAACTGCCGCATAGAATCAGACCGACAAAACAAAAAGCGCGACCCGTTAAGGTCGCGCTTTTTTGATGCCATATCAGGCGATACAGATCAGAGACCTGCGCGCAGCAGCGGCTCCATCTGATTGCGGTAGTTTGCCAGCGGGCCTTTATCGAAATAGCCCACCGCACATTCAAGAACGGAATCGCGAAGGGGTTTCTCACCTTCGCTCTCTGCCAGATTTTCCTCAAGGTTCTCGCGGCTCGATTTGCCGAGGCGTTCGATCTCGATATCCTGTTCGCAGCTGGTGGCCTCAAGGGTTGCCAATGACTGACGTGGATCACGACGGCGCGACGGCAGTGCGTGTTCCAAATCAATCTCGCGTTCGAATTCCTCGGCATCCGCCAGCGAAATTTCGATATCCGGGATCACACCATGACCCTGCACAATGTGGTTTTCCGGTGTTGTGTAGTAACCGGTGGTGATTTTAAGCCCACCGCCAGACGTCAGCGGCATGATGCGCTGCATCGAACCTTTGCCAAAGGACCGCTCCCCGATGATGATGCCACGACCGTTTTCACGAAGGGCCGCTGCCATCAGCTCTGCACCGGATGCCGAGCCACGATCAAGCAGGATTGCCATTGGCACTTTCTCAAAGAAATCGGATCGGTCGGCTTCGTAGCTCCTCAGTTTGCGCTCCCCACGTCCTTCTGTGGCAACGATCAGACCTTCTGTCAGGAACTGATCGGCGATATCTGCCGCACTGTCGAGAAGCCCACCCGGATTACGGCGCAAATCGACAATAATGCCGCGTGGTGATGCGATGCGGTCTTCGAGTTCCTGCAAATATTCCTGCGTCTGGTCGAGTGTGGTCGCATCAAATCGCGACACCCGGATATAACCGATATCCTGATCAATGATGCTTGCCGTGACAGAGGGCACCTCAATCCGGGCGCGCTTCACCGTGACATCAAAACTGTCTTCGACACGCTGGATGGTAAGGGTCACGGGATCCCCGACACGGCCACGCATGCGACGCACCGCCTCTGAAATCGGTTCGCCGACCATCTGGTAGCCATCAATGTGGGTAATCCGGTCATCCGGACGCAAACCGGCGCGTGCGGCGGGCGTGTCATCAATCGGAGAGACAATCCTGATGCGCTTTTCATCATCAAGGGCAATGACGATCCCGACACCGGCAAAGCTGCCTTCTGTACTTTCCTGCAGGCGGCGGAACATATCGTCGGTCATATACGCGCTGTGCGGATCAAGGTCATGCAGACTGTCATCAAGCACTGCACCAACCACACCGATCGGCGATGTGTCATCGGTTTCAAGGTCGCCCAACATCGCAATGCTGTTATCAACAAACGCCACGCGATCAATTTGCTCGACATAGGTTTCCGACAGGACCTGAAGTGCTTCGACATAAAGCTTGTCGGCATGGGCAAACTGTTCTTCGCTCGCGCCAGCGGTCACACTGGTGCGGTAAGCGTCCAGAAATCTGCGTTCTTCATCGCTTGGCCATGCCGGTCCGGCACAGGCCACCAGTCTTGTCCCGGCGAACGAAATCACCACCGCAAACAAAATTGGCAATATTCCTTTACGCAGCAACAGCTTGCTCCTGTCCTTCGATTTTTTTGACCAAATGCATATTGAACATCAAGTGGCCTTGAACAATGACAAGTCTAGCCTGCCTTTTTTCGATTGGCGACCCCTTGGCAAATAATAGATACCAGATCACGCAACTTTTACCTGTTTAAGGCATCGAACTTGGGTCTTGGGAACATATCGGTAGTCTTTTGTCATTTCGCCAGTGTGAAAGCCACAAAGCGTGACTTAAACCAATGTTGAATGCGTCCTGTCGCCCGACTGCACGAATCAGACTCGATCTTGCGGGATCGGGTCGTTATGCTACGAGGCAATAAAACAAGGTTGGCAAAAAGCCGACTGTTCCGAGCGGGCGGCTCACATTTCAGGGAGACGTCTTTTTTCATGAGCGACTTTACGCCCCCCATTTCAGATATCCGTTTTCTGATCCATGACGTGATTGGTCTGGATACGGTTTCCAACCTGCCACCCTATGGTGAAACCAGTGCGGATCTGGTTGACGCAATCCTTGAAGAAGCAGGGAAATTTGCTGCCTCCGTCCTCTCCCCGCTCAATCGTGTTGGCGACAAGGAAGGCGCAAAAATTCTTGAGGACGGTACTGTTCGCACACCGACAGGCTGGAACGAGGCCTATGCGCAATTCTGTGAAGGCGGTTGGCAAGGCATATCCGCGCCGGAAAGCGAGGGCGGCATGGGCTTGCCAATATTGCTTAGCGCTGCAGTTGCCGAAATGTGGCAGGCGGCAAACATGGCGTTTGCGCTTTGCCCGATGCTGACATCCGGCGCGATTGAGGCCCTTATTGCCCATGGATCGGACCAACAGCGTGAACTGTATCTTTCGCGCATGATATCAGGTGAATGGACTGGCACCATGAACCTGACCGAACCACAAGCCGGATCGGACCTCTCGAAAGTGCGCAGTACAGCCGTTTTGCAAGAGGATGGCAGCTACAAAATTTCCGGCCAAAAGATCTTCATTACCTATGGCGATCACGAGATGACCGAGAACATCGTGCATCTTGTTCTGGCCCGAACGCCCGATGCCCCGGCCGGTGTCAAAGGCATTTCACTGTTTATCGTTCCCAAATATCTGGTCTCGGACAGTGGTAAAATCGGCGCACGCAACGACGTCACCTGTGTGTCGCTTGAACACAAGCTTGGCATTCATGGCAGCCCGACGGCGGTTCTGCAGTTTGGCGACAAAGGCGGTGCGACCGGCTTTTTGGTTGGCGAAGAAGGCAAGGGACTGGCCTATATGTTCACCATGATGAACAACGCAAGGCTTGCCGTTGGCCAACAGGGTGTCGCCATTTCCGAACGCTCCTATCAGCAGGCGCTTGATTATGCCAACACGCGCAAACAGGGACGGGATGCCAAAACCGGCGAAGAGGCGCCGATCGCAGTCCACGGCGATGTACAGCGCATGTTGATGCGCATAAGGTCCTCGACCGATGCCGCGCGCGCACTTTCGCTTTATACCGCCGCGCAGCTTGATCTTGCTCACCATCTTTCTGACAAACAGGATCGTGCGGCAGCACAGGCGCGTGCCGACCTTTTGATTCCGCTGGTCAAAGGTTGGGCAACGGATATTGGCGTCGACAATGCATCGCTTGGTGTGCAGATCCACGGCGGCATGGGCTTTATCGAGGAAACCGGGGCAGCCCAGCACCTTCGCGACGCCCGTATTGCCCCGATCTATGAGGGCACCAACGGCATTCAGGCGCTTGATTTCATCGGACGCAAGGTGCTTAGGGATAAGGCGACTGCGCTGACGGCAATGCTTGCAGATATCAAGGAGGCGATCCGCAGCCTGAAAGATATCGATGAAACAAGCGACCTCGCCAAGGCACGCCGTGAACTGGATCACGCAATCGTCGATCTCGAAAATTCAACGGAGTGCGTGTTGGAACGCTGTGCTGCGGATGCTGATATGGCACAAGTGCTTGCCACACCATATTTGCGTCAGGCTGCCCTGTGCATTTCCGGATGGCTGATGCTGCGCTCTCTTGGCGCTCTGAACGACACCGAAACACCAGAAGACCTGCGCAAGGCAAAGAAAAAAAGCTGTATGTTCTTTTTCACTCAACTCCTGCCAGAGGCTGCTTTCATGGCGGCACAGATCAGGAATTGTACGGAAACGGAATTGCTTTAACCGCAGTCATAATTTTGCCGCGCTTTTTAACCATCACAACGTCGCACCATCTCCGCAAATGCAGAACGGTGGTGCGACTTTTTTAGTGCACCTATTCAACCCATCCGATCTTAACCACGTCGACCGACCAACATTCGGAAATCCCGCAAGATTTGAACGGGTTTGACGACAATTTCCTGTTTCGGTTTTTGATTGCTTCTCTATAATCCGCCCAATGAATCGCTTAACCCGATATATGCTCAAACAGCAATTGATCATGATGGTCTTTGTCACACTGGGGCTTCTGTGTGTGATCTGGCTTTCACAAAGCTTGCGCTTTGTTGAAATGATTGTGAATCGGGGCTTGTCGATCTCGGTCTTTTTGCAGCTGACATCCCTGCTGCTGCCAAGCTTTCTGACGATCATTATTCCGATCGCCCTGTTTTTCGTTATTGTCTTTACCTACAACAAACTGATCCAGGACCGCGAACTCATCGTCATGCGCTCGGCGGGGTTGAGCCAGTGGGCACTCGCCAAGCCGGCACTGATTGTCGCACTTCTGTCGACGGCAGTCTGCTATTTCCTGACACTGTTTTACCTTCCCTACAGCTACACACAGTTCAAGGAACTGCAATTCTCGATCCGCAATGATTTCTCATCGGTGCTGTTGCAGGAAGGCAGCTTCACCGACATTGACGGCCTGACCATTTACGTTCGCGAGGTCGGTCGCGATAACGAATTGCTGGGCATTCTGGTGCATGACGCACGTGAGCCCGATGCCCAAACGACCATGATGGCCAAACATGGCGCTTTGCTGAGGACTGACGAGGGTCCACGTATTGTACTGCTCGATGGCAACCGCCAAGAAGTCAATGCCGAGGATGGCACCATGTCGATTCTTTATTTCGATCGCTATGCGGTTGATATTGCGCAAGGTTCTGCGGAAGAAGGACTGCGTTATCAGGAAGCCCGCGAGCGCAGTGTGTATAATCTTTTAACGGGAACACCACCGGATATTGCACAACACGACTTGGGTTCTTTCCGAGCAGAGGGACATGATCGCCTGATCTCTCCCCTGAATGCCATTTCCTTTGCCAGCATCGCGTTGGCCGTTCTTGTTTCAAGCAGTTTCTCGCGACGCGGCCAAACGGGAAGACTGTTGGTTGCGATTGGTGTGATGGTCGTTTGTCAGGCAACAGGCATTGCGGTGAAAAATTTGGCTGCCAAGAATCCTGCTCTCGTTCCATTGATGTACATGAATGCAGCAATCCCAATTGCATTGGGGCTGTATTGGACATTCCGCGGCCCAGTGATCAAGGCGCGGCGCGCAATAAGCCAAGAGGCAGAAGCATGAGGATTTCACCGCTTCTGACATGGTATTTCGGCAAGCATGTCCTGATTTCAGTTCTGGCTATTCTTGCCCTCCTGATCGGTTTAATCCTGATCGGTGACACCATTGAACTGCTCCGGCGGGCGGGCAACAAGCCCGACGCCACAGTCGGCATTGTACTGCAAATGGCAACCAGTCGAATCCCGTTCATGACAGAGAAGGTCCTTCCTTTTGCCGTCCTGTTCGGTTCGATGTTTTCATTCTGGAAACTGACCGGCAATCAGGAGCTTGTAGTGACGCGCGCGGCGGGAGTTTCAGCATGGCAATTCATGCTCCCACCAATCCTGTGCGCTCTAATTCTCGGCAGCATTCAGGTAGGTGCACTCAATCCTCTATCTTCGATTCTGCTACAGAAATACGAAACGCTCGAAGCACGTTATTTGCAGAACAACGCAAGTGTCATGAACCTGTCTTCAAGCGGTCTCTGGTTACGTCAAGGCACCCAAGATGGTCAGGCAGTTATTTTTGCACGATCGGTCAGCAACCAGCAGGGCGACCAACTTGATCTTCGAAACGTGACAATCTTCCGTTTTGAAGATGCGGATGATTTCACGATGCGGGTCGATGCCGGTCGGGCTGTTCTCGAACCGGGAACTTGGCGTTTCTATGATTCATGGAGCTTCGTCCCTGGTCAGGCCAGCACGTTTGCAGAAGAAATGATGCTGCCAACGAACCTGACTGCGCGGAAGATACAGGACAGTTTCGCTTCACCGGAAACGATGTCATTCTGGGATCTGAAGCCCTTCATCACACTGCTTGAACGCGCTGGTTTTAATGCCACCCGTCACCGCATCCATTTTCACAGCCTGTTGTCGAGACCTTTACTTTTATGTGCCATGGTTTTGATCGCGGCTGCATTTTGCCTTAAATTTTCTCGACGTCGGCGCGCATCCCTTGTTATCGGAGGGGGGGTAGCAACCGGCTTCATTCTGTATTTTTGCACGGATGTGATTTCAGCTTTGGGCGTTTCCGGCGGAATTCCTCCGATTTTGTCGGCGTGGGCGCCAGCTGGAATTTCTCTGTTGCTCGGGGTTACAACATTGCTACATCTTGAGGATGGCTAGCCTATGGTCATGGCGGGGGGAATGATAAAAAAACTTGTGACCAGCACCATTCTGGGCTGTGGGATTTTCCTTGCTGGTGGTCTTGCGAGCTTGCATTCTGCCACTGCACAAACAACTGGCTCAGAAGTTCCTACGCCGGAACCAGCCATTTTGTTCAGTGCCGACGAGGTCGATTACAATCAGGAACTCCAAACTGTCACCACGCGTGGGAATGTCGAAATTTCCCGGGAGGGACGTATATTGCTTGCGGATACGGTGAGTTATGACCGAACACAGGATGTTCTCACGGCTTCGGGAAATGTCAGTATCACTGAACCGACGGGCGAAGTCACCTTCGCTAGCTACGTCGAACTGAGCGGCGATTTCAAGGAAGGGATCGTTCAGGACATTTATGTCCTGTTGGATGAGAACACCCGGATCGCCGGTGCAGGTGCCCGCCGCAGCGGCGGGAACTTTACCGAAATTGCCAAAGCAGTTTATTCCCCCTGCAAAGTTTGCGAAGACAATGGAAGTGGTTCAATACCGCTTTGGCGCATTCGCGCGGCGCGCGTGCTGCATGATTCAGAAAGTAAAACCGTGGAATACGAAGACGCTCGTCTTGAAGTCGCAGGTATTCCTGTTCTCTACACCCCATATTTTCAGCATCCAGACCCCACCGTAAAACGGCAGTCAGGTTTGCTTGCACCGTCATTCGGCAGCACCAGCCACGTTGGAAGCTACTTCAGCCAACCCTATTACTGGTCGATCGACGAAAGCAAGGACATGACTTTCACGCCGACCTATACAACCGATGAAGGGCCTGTCCTCGCAAATGAGTACAGACAGCGTCTGGACAGTGGAGAATTCGACGTCGTCAACAGCGTCACAAGAGACAGTGAGGATGACTGGCAAGGCCATATTGATGCCAAAGGACGGTTTGATATCGATCCGACGTGGCGTTGGGGCTTTGACGCCGAACAAGCATCAGAAAAAACATATCTTTCACGGTATGGGTTTGGCTCACCTTCCGTCCTGACTTCGAATCTATTTTCCGAGGGGTTTCGCGGCGCCAGCTACACGCGCGCTGATGCATACTACTTCCAAGGGCTGAAGAGTGATGATGACCGGGACACGACCCCCATTGTTTTGCCGCATCTGCAGTTTCACGGACAATCCGCGCCAGCAAAATACGGTAGCATAACAACCTTGGACTTGGATGGCCTCTCCTTGACCCGCGATGAGGGTACCAATTCGCATCGTGTGTCTGCCAAAGCCGGTTGGGAGCTCCCTCACGTCGGCACAATGGGGGATGTCACCAAACTTAGTCTCTCCGTCCGAAGTGACAACTACCTCGTATCAGACGTATCTCGCACTAATAGAGAAAACTACAGTGGATATACGGGACGCCTGCTGCCACTGGCTGCAATTGACTGGCAGATGCCGTTCGTAAGCAACCAAGGGCAGTACCAACAAGTCATAACCCCAATCGCCATGGCAGCTTGGTCTCCGAACGGCGGTAATCCGGATGAGATCCCGAACGAGGATTCGCAATCATTTGAACTGGATGACATCAACTTGTTCTCCCATGACAGGTTTGGCGGTCTGGATCGCGCAGAGGACGGTTTCAGGGCAAGTTATGGCCTTGAGTGGGGTATCTACGGACCTCAGGGCGGCTATACCAGCGCGATGTTTGGCCAAAGCTACCGCGCAAATGAAAATGATACTTTCGCAGCAGGCTCCGGACTAGATGAACATCTTTCAGACTATGTCGGGCGCGTAACTGTGGCGCCTAACCGGTACCTTGATCTCACTTACCGTTATCGTCTTTCAAACGAGGATTTTTCGGCTCGCAGAAATCAGGTAACGGCAAGTGCCGGTTCAATGGACACCTTGCGTATCAATACTACTTATGTTCATTTCACCGACGACGCTGGCAGTGAAGAATTTGATGAACGTGAAGAGTTCTATTTTCAGGCGCAACGGCAATTCAGCGAGTATTGGTCTGGGCGTGCATATGGGCGATACGACATCGATCAATCAGACCCGCTAGAATACGGTGTCGGATTCGTCTATGAGGACGAGTGTTTCATATTTGATGGACGCATCCGCCGAACCTTCTATCGTGATCAGGACCTAGGAGAGTCCGACGACTTTATTTTCCGTCTTGTATTTAAGACACTGGGCGAATTCGAATCTGCAGCCGGGTTGTAACCAAAGATGTTTTTTAAACTTTCGATGCTCAATAACGCAAAACTCGTCGCCCTACTCACTGCTATTGTGCTTCTAACGTATACGATCCCTGTCCGCGCCCAGTCGCCAGTTGGCGTCGCTGCGGTTGTCAATGACGAACCGATTTCGATCATCGATCTGGTTGAACGCATCAAGCTTGTTGCCGTCTCCTCCAACATCGAGATGACACCTCAGCGCAGCAACGAGATGGCGCCGCAGATTTTGCAGCAACTGATCAATGAAAAGCTGCAACTGCAGGAAGCCGAGCGTCGTGGCATCGAAGTCACCGATGAAGACATAGCGCGAGGCAAATCAATGATCGAGCAGAATGCCGGCCTTCCCGACGGCATGCTCGACAGGTATCTGTCGCAACGGCAAATCGCATCCGGAACGATTGAAAATCAGATCCGCCCGCAGGTCGCCTGGCAAAAAGTTCTCGGCAGCATGCGGGGTGAAGTTCAGATTTCCGAAGCCGAGATCGACGATACGCTTGAACGCATCATCAGCAACCAGAACAAGCCGCGCAACCGCGTTCAGGAAATCTTCCTGCCTGTTGATAACCCACAGGACAGCACGCGCGTTTACCAAACTGCGCAAGAAATCCGTGATGCCCTGAACAAGGGCGCGGATTTTGCGGGCCTAGCACGACAGTTCTCAGCCAGTGCAAGTGCCGCCAATGGTGGCGACCTTGGTTGGCTGTACGCCGGTGAAATGTCGGCTGACTTGCAGCAGGCGGTCAACCAGCTGCAACCCGGTGACGTAAGTGCGCCGGTCCAGACCGTCCGCGGATATTACATCGTCAAACTGCTGGATCGCCGCGTTGGTGACACAGATGCTGTTACTGATACCAGACTGGACCTTTATCAGCTGTTTGTCCCGATTAGCGGTGACATGCCGCAAGACCAGATTGACGCCAAAATCGCAGTCCTGCAAAACACCCGTGAAACGGCAAATAGCTGTGACGCCATGGCGAATGTTGCTGTCGACCTTGGATCTGATCTGAGCGGCAAGATGGAAGGCATTTCGCCCGGCGAACTTTCTGGGCCGATCCGCCAAGCCGTCACCAATCTTGATGAAGGAACACCGTCCAACATTATTCAGGTTGATGGCGGTGCGTTGATGGTGATGATTTGTAACGTCACAGAAGAAAGCAACCTGCCCAGCCGTCAGGACATTGAAAACCGTCTGCGGTTGGAACGTCTTGATATTCTGGCACGCCGCAAACTTCGTGAACTGCGCCGCCAGGCATTTATTGATATCCGGATCTGATCCGGTCGACAGGACCCCGATAGCAAGATGACAGAACGCGACCCCATCGCATTGACGATCGGCGAGCCCGGCGGCATTGGCCCCGAGCTTGCCATCAATGCATGGCTGCGTCGCACGCAGGATGAGCTTGCACCATTTTGCCTGATCTCGCCTGTAAGCACGATCACTCAAGCAATCGGCCGAAGCGGTACTGATGTTCCGGTGCGCGTGATCCGGACAATCCACGAAGCCACGTCCGTTTTTAAGGATGCCCTGCCGGTTCTGGAAATCACAGATAGCGGGACCGAAGTCGTTTCAGGTGTAGCATCACCCAAAACCGCAAGCGTCGTGATTGAGAGCATCACAAAGGCCGTCGAACTGGCGAGCACGGGCAAGGCAAGTGCCGTCGTCACCAACCCGATCCAGAAAAGTGCATTGTATGAAGCCGGTTTCCGCCATCCCGGCCATACCGAGTTTCTGGCAGAGCTCGCAGGACCGGGCACAATCCCCGTCATGATGCTGGCCAACAGCAAACTGCGCGTGGTGCCGCTAACCATCCATATCCCGCTCAAGGATGTCCCGACACAGCTGACAACCGAGCTGATTGTCGAGCGTTGCCGGATCACGCATCAGTCATTGCAAACTGCCTTCGGGATCGCCAAGCCGCGCCTTGCCATCGCCGGGCTGAACCCGCATGCGGGCGAAGATGGCACAATGGGTAGCGAAGAAAAAACCATCATGGCCCCAGCCGTCAAACAACTGCGTGATGAAGGTGTGGATGTTGTCGGCCCCCTACCGGCCGACACCTTGTTCCATGAAGAGGCACGCGCCAATTACGACGTTGCGCTCTGCCCCTACCACGATCAGGCCCTGATACCGGTCAAGACGCTTGATTTCCATGGTGGTGTGAATGTCACGCTGGGATTGCCATTTATCAGAACATCGCCCGATCATGGCACAGCACTTGATATCGCCGGCAAAGGCATCGCGCGCCCCGATAGCCTGATTGCGGCCCTGAAGATGGCAGCAGAAATGGCAACAAAACGCCTTGCGACAGGAGCCTGACCGACGTGTCAGAAGACAATGACAATACTGGCAAGCTTGCCAATGATGGCCTTCCGCCGCTGCGCGAAGTGATCGCAACCCATGATCTTTCCGCGCAAAAGAAATTCGGCCAGAACTTCCTTTTTGACTTGAACCTGACCGGGCGCATTGCCCGTGCGGCCGCACCGCTTGATGATGCCACCGTGATTGAAATCGGTCCGGGGCCCGGCGGCCTGACCCGTGCGTTGCTGTTTAACGGTGCAAAGAACCTGACCGTGATCGAGCGTGATCCGCGCTGCCAACCGGTTCTGGAACAGATCAGCAATCATTACCCCGGTGCGCTTCACGTCATTGATGGCGATGCGCTTGAGGTCGATGTCACAACATTGGGCCCGGCCCCGCGCAAGATCGTCGCCAACCTGCCCTATAATGTCGGCACGCAACTATTGCTGGGCTGGCTGATGCAGATTGATCAGTTCGCCAGCCTGACCCTGATGTTTCAAAAGGAAGTGGCTGAGCGCGTCGTCGCTCGCCCGAAAAGCAAAGCCTATGGACGTCTATCCGTGCTGTGTCAGTATCTGTGTGACTGCGACATCCTGTTTGATGTCCACCGCAGTGCTTTTACCCCACCGCCGAAAGTGACCTCTGCCGTCGTGCAACTCCGCCCCAAGGCAGATCGTTGCACCGACATCAATCTTGATAGCCTTGCCAAAATTACCCAGGCCGCATTTGGTCAACGGCGAAAGATGCTGCGCGCAAGCCTTAAGACCCTGAACATCAATGTTGGTGAATTGCTTGCAAAGGCCGGGATTACCGAAACTGTCAGGGCCGAGGAACTCAGTGTTGCGGATTTTGTCCGCCTGACACAGGTTCATGATGAAATGGCCGCTTCGTAAAGCGGCCATTTTCGTATCCGGTATCAGTCTGTCAGAAGTTTTTTGACAAAGCCCGGCAAGCCCGTCTGGCGTTCGCGCTTGATGCGTTCGGCACCGATAATGTGCTGAACATCGGCGATGCAACGATCGAGATCATCATTGATCAGCACATAGTCAAATTCTTCCCAATGGCTGATCTCCGCACCGGCCTTGGCCATGCGTTTCATAATCACGTCATCGGCGTCCTGGCCGCGATCACGCAGGCGGCGTTCCAACTCACCCGATGACGGCGGCAGGATAAAGACCGATACAACGTCATCGCCGCCCTTGTCGCGCAGTTGGCGGGCACCCTGCCAGTCGATGTCAAACAACACATCGCGGCCTTCCGACAGCGCCTTTTCAACCGGCCCAATGGGCGTGCCATAGTAGTTGCCAAACACCTCTGCCCATTCCAGCAGTGCGTCATCAGCAATCATATGTTTGAAATCGTCGACCGACTTGAAAAAGTAGTGAGTACCCTCTTCTTCGCCGGGGCGGGCTGCACGAGTTGTTGCCGAAACAGACAAGGAGATCTTGTCATCATTTTCAAGCAACTGACGGGTGATGGTCGTTTTACCGGCACCGGACGGCGCACAGAACACCAGCATCACGCCACGGCGGTTATGCGGATCGATCATGATGTTTCCTTCCCTGCCGCTTATTCGACGTTCTGGACCTGCTCGCGGAGCTGATCAATGATCACTTTAAGCTCCATGCCGCAATTGGTCAGTTCAATATCATTGGCCTTTGAGCACAGCGTATTGGCCTCGCGATTGAACTCCTGGCACAGGAAGTCAAGCTTACGCCCGATTGCGCCACCCTTGGTCAACATATCACGTGCTGCACTGATATGGGCTTTGAGACGATCAATCTCTTCGCGGATGTCGGCCTTGGTCGCCAAAATCGCTGCTTCCTGATGCAGGCGTTCGGGGTCGAACTTGCCCGCATCCATCAATTCTTCGACCTGGCGTTTCAGACGATCCTTGATGGCGTCGGCACGCGCTGATTCGCAGTTTTCAGCACGTGTAACAGTCGCCTCGATATTATCGACATGGCCGCGCAGCATGGCGTCAAGTTTTTCGCCCTCTTCTGCCCGGTGGGCGGCCATCTGATCGATGGCCTCATTCAGGCTTGCCAGCACGGCGGCATCATTGGCGTCCCGGGTTGCTTCGTCTTGCTGTGGCTCATAGGCCTCAAGCACGCCGCGCACATTCATCAGATCTGCAATGGTGCCTGCCGACAGGCTGCTGGTATTGTCAAACTCCTCAGCGATCTGGACCAGTTCGGAAAGCAGTTCCCGGTTCACTGAATAGGCATTGCTATCGCCGGAACGCGTAACATTCAGGGTCACGCCCATATTGCCGCGCTTGAACCGCTTGGAAACCGCATCGCGCACCTTGGCTTCAAGACGCTCAAACCCGCCATTCAGACGCAAGCGAACATCAAGCCCCTTGCCATTGACGCTGCGCAGTTCCCAGGTCCAGCCGAAACCATCGGCAGCGCCATCAACGCGCGCAAATCCGGTCATGCTTGAAACGGTCATCTTTTCATCCAGTTCGCTTTTGTGTTTGGGCGTTTATAACCATTGGCCCGTGTCCCGCCAAGGGTGAACACCGATCATCACGCGATAACGACAATATGGTAAACATAAGCCGTATTTCATAATGCTGCCCTATTGCTGCAGCATGTTCCGCAAAAATCAATTTCCTTATTTCAAAACCCAGTACGAGCAACAATGTCCTTTCAGTACGATGCCATTCTGATCACCGGTGCCAGTTCGGGTATTGGCGCTGCCCTCGCCCGCCATTTCGCACGCACCGGCGTGACCCTTTTTATCAGCGGTCGCAATCAAACGCGCTTGCAACTGGTGGAAAATGATTGTCGCGCCGCCGGGGCCAATGTTTATGCCGATGTTCTCGATGTGACGTCCCGCGAAACAATGGACGCCTATGTCACCCATTGCGATGAAATTGCGCAGCTCAGCCTCGTTATTGCCAATGCCGGCATTTCGGCCGGTACCGGTGGCCTTGGCGAAAGCCCCGAACAGGTTCGCGATATCTTTGCCACCAATGTCGCCGGTGTCCTGAACACGATTGATCCGGCGATCAAGGTTATGCGTGCGCGCAGACGCGGTCAGGTCGCATTGGTCGCCTCCCAGGCATCCTGGCGTGGATTGCCCTCTGCCCCGGCCTATTGCGCCAGCAAGGCGGCTATTCGGGTTTACGGCGAAGGATTGCGTGGTGCATTAGCGCCCGATGGCGTGAAGGTCAATGTCATCTGCCCGGGCTTTGTTAAGAGCCGGATCACCGATGCCAATGATTTTCCGATGCCATTCTTCATGCAGGCCGACAAGGCCGCAAAGAAGATCGTGCGGGGCCTTGAACGCAACAAGGGCATGATCGCCTTCCCCTGGCAAATGAACCTGATTATCGGAATGCTTAAGATGACACCGCAATGGTTGATGGATCTTGCGGCATCCCGGATCCCGAAGAAAACATCATCGCCCGATAGCCACGGCGAACACTAAGAAGCATAAAGGCGGCATCCGATTGATGCCGCCTTTATCATTTGGTTCGAACTCTTTGGCGTGATCACTGCCCGTCGCGGATGCGACGCCACTTGGCAACGTTGCGATTATGCTCATCAAGGGTCCGGGCAAAGGCATGCCCACCCGTCCCGTCTGCAACGAAGTACAGATCTTCCGTCGCAGCCGGATGCAGGACGGCATAGAACGCATCGCGCCCCGGATTGGTGATCGGCCCCGGCGGCAAGCCGCTGGTAACATAGGTGTTATAGGGGCTCTCAAAACGCCAATCCTTGCGCGTCAAAGGACGTTCAAGACGCTTTCCCGGGCTGAGCGCATAGGCAACTGTCGGATCAGACTGCAGACGCATATCGCGTCGCAGACGATTGATAAACACCCCAGCGACCCTTGCCCGTTCGCCAGCGACGCCGGTTTCGCGTTCAACGATGGAGGCCAGAATGACCGCCTCTTCAATGGTGTCGAACGGTAGACCTTCCTGACGGCTTGGCCAAAGCTGTTTGACCATTTCATCATGGGCTGCGCGCATGCGATCAATGATGCTTTGCTTCGTATCGCCAAACGAGAACTGATAGGTTTCGGGCAACAAGGTGCCATCGGCCGGAATATCAGTGATCTCGCCGCTTAATCCATCCACCAGATTGATCCGATCGACAATTTCGCCGGAACGAAGACCTTCGGGGATGGTGACGAACCGTTTGACCGTATCCCCAAAGGCCAGAATTTCAGCAGCCTGTTTCGGGCTGACCCGGGCCGGGAAGTGGTATTCCCCCGCCCGCAGTGACCGGTCAAGCTGACTGACGCGAACCCCGGCAAGGAAGATCAGTGGTTCGGTGATGATGTTTTCACGTTGGAAAATCTCGGCAATACCGCGCACACCGGTCCCCTGCGGGATGATGATGTCGCGTTCCTGCGCCAAATTGCTGGGCGATGTGTATTGCACATAAACATACACCGCTGCCCCACCTGTGGCGAGAGCAGCGGTGATGATCAGAAAGCCAATAAAAAGCAGAAAACGCTTCAAGGGAATGCTCCCGGGGGTTGCTCTGCTGTTTAAACGGCCTTGAAAACAAGCGATGCGTTGGTGCCGCCAAAGCCGAACGAGTTCGACAGAGCGACATTGACTTTACGCTGTTTGGCTTCAAGCGGAACCAGATCGATGCCTTTGCATGCCTCGGACGGATTGCGCAGGTTCAACGTCGGCGGAACAACGCCTTCGTGGATCGCAAGGATCGAGAACACTGCTTCAATCGCACCGGCCGCACCCAGAAGGTGACCGGTTGCCGATTTGGTCGAAGACATCGACATTTTCTGGGCGTGATCACCGAACAGGCGCTTGACCGCACCCAGTTCGATTTCATCACCCAGCGGAGTCGAGGTGCCGTGTGCGTTGACGTAATCAACGTCTTCCGGGTTCAGACCCGCATTGCGGATGGCATTGCGCATCGAACGGAAGCCACCATTGCCGTCTTCGGCCGGTGCGGTGATGTGATAAGCATCACCCGACATGCCGTAACCAGCAACTTCGGCGTAAATCTTGGCACCACGCGCCTTGGCGTGTTCGTATTCTTCTAGAACAACACAGCCCGCACCTTCGCCCATGACGAAACCGTCACGGCCTTCATCCCACGGACGGGATGCTTCGGTCGGTGTGTCGTTGTAACTGGTCGAAAGCGCACGTGCAGCAGCAAAGCCCGCCATGCCAAGACGGCAAACAGCAGCTTCGGCACCACCCGCAACCATGACATCGGCATCGCCAAGCATAATCATGCGCGATGCGTCGCCAACGGCGTGTGCACCGGTCGAACAGGCGGTAACCACCGCATGGTTCGGACCTTTAAGACCGTGTTTGATCGAAACCTGACCTGAAACCAGGTTAATCAGACAAGACGGAATGAAGAACGGACTGACACGACGGGTCTTGCCGTTATTGACGAGATCAGTTGCCTCGGAAATCTTGGGCAACCCACCGATCCCAGAACCGATCAAAACGCCGGTTGCTTCCTGATCTTCGTCGGTTTCCGGCTTCCAGCCAGAATCCGCAATCGCCTGATCAGCAGCAGCAATCCCATAGACGATAAAATCGTCCATTTTCTTCATGTCTTTGATCGAGACATGATCTTCAGCGTTGAAAAGTCCGTCACCCTCACCGCGCGGCACGAGGCCTGCGATTTTGGCAGGGATATCCGACACGTCAAACGTATCGATGCTTTTGATCCCGGATTGGCTGTTCAGCAGTTTCTGCCAAGTATTCTGTGCCCCGCTAGCAAGCGGAGTAACAGCACCAATACCGGTAACAACTACGCGTCTCATCCCGCATTACGCCTTTATTCTATGAATCCAGCAAAGACGAAAAGGGCGCCTGAGGATGCCCTCTAGGCGCCCATGTCTAACAGCAAACTTAGCTGTCCGCCTTTTCGATGAAGTCGATCGCGTCTTTAACGGTCAGAATTTTTTCAGCCGCGTCATCCGGAATTTCACAACCGAATTCTTCTTCAAACGCCATAACCAGCTCAACGGTGTCCAGGCTGTCTGCGCCCAGATCGTCGATGAAGCTTGCGTTTTCAGTGACCTTGTCTTCTTCAACACCGAGGTGCTCGACAACGATCTTCTTCACGCGATCTGCGACATCACTCATAGCTCAAATCCTTCAATAGGTTTTCTGTCAGTTAGTTTACACGTGGTACCCGTTGTGTCCCCCTATTGAAGGAGTTCCCGGGAACCGGAAACCGGCAACGAACAATCGCCAGTTTCAATATTTGGTATAGCGGCCTCTTTTAAACAGAAAAGAAGGCAACCCGCAACGGGTTAAATCATCGCCATTCCGCCATTCACATGCAAGGTCTGTCCTGTGACATAAGCTGCTTCGTCACTTGCAAGATACAGAACCGCTGCTGCGATCTCTTTGCTGTCGCCCATGCGACCTGCCGGAATACCGCCCAAAAGCTTTTCTTTCTGGGCATCTCCAAGTTCTTCGGTCATGGCCGTGGTAATAAAGCCCGGTGCCACACAGTTAACCGTAATTCCGCGCGCCGCAACCTCTTGGGCCAGCGATTTTGACCAACCGATCATCCCGGCCTTGGCAGCGGCATAGTTGGTCTGGCCTGGGTTACCGGTCACACCAACGATCGATGTGATATTGATAATACGGCCGTGGCGACGCTTCATCATGCCGCGAAGCGAGTTGCGCGCAAGCTTGAAGGCCGAGGTCAGGTTCACATCAAGAACCGCCTGCCAGTCTTCGTCCTTAAGACGCATGGCAAGCTGATCACGGGTGATACCGGCGTTGTTGACCAGAATATCAAGCTGACCACCAAGGGCTTCCTCGGCATTTTTGATCAGGCCATCGACCGATTCTTTATCCGAAAGGTTGGCCGGAACAACAACCGCGTTGCCACCGATTTCAGCAGCAACCGCTTCGAGGCGTTCCTGACGGGTGCCCGACAGAGCAACCTTCGCACCAGCTTCGGCCAGAACCTTGGCGATTTCGCCACCGATACCGCCGGTCGCACCGGTTACGAGTGCTGTTTTCCCTGCAAGATCAAACATAAATTTTCGTTCCCTTTGGGTTCGTTCGTGTTCCGGACACTCTTACAGAGCGCCGAGGAATGCTTCGATATCTGTCGGACCATTCACAGCCGTGCCACTCAGATCGCGGTCAATACGGCGTACCATGCCGGTCAAAACTTTGCCTGCGCCGATCTCTACCAGATCGGTGATGCCCTGTTCTTTCATATAAAGAACCGACTCACGCCAGCGCACGGTGCCGCAAACCTGCTCTACAAGGAGTTTACGAATGGTTTCCGGATCGTCAGTTTTTTCTGCGGTCACATTGGCAACCACCGGCTTGCCCGGTGCATTCATGGTCACAGCGCCAAGCGCCTCTGCCATGCGATCGGCTGCCGGCTGCATCAGGGCACAATGGAACGGTGCCGATACCGGCAACAAGACGGCGCGCTTTGCACCCTTTTCCTTGGCGATCTCAATCGCGCGTTCCACAGCGGCCTTGTGACCGGAAACAACAATCTGCCCGCTGGCATTGTCATTGGCAGCGGTGCAAACTTCACCCTGTGCTGCTTCTTCGGCAACCGCAACCGCGTCGACATAATCAAGACCAAGAAGGGCTGCCATCGCGCCAACACCAACCGGAACGGCGGCCTGCATCGCCTGACCACGGATTTTCAAAAGGCGCGCGGCATCGGAAATGGCAAAGGTACCAGCGGCTGCAAGGGCGGAATATTCGCCAAGGGAATGACCGGCAACAAGGTCGCACTTATCGGTCAGGGTAAAGCCGCCTTCTTTTTCCAAAACACGGGTCACCGCAAGACTGACCGCCATCAAGGCCGGCTGCGCGTTTTCGGTCAAGGTCAGTTCGTTTTCCGGACCTTCGAACATCAACGCGCTAAGCTTTTGTGAAAGCGCATCATCAACTTCCTGGAAAACTTCGCGGGCAACTGGGAATGCGTCTGCCAGTTCCTTGCCCATACCTACCGCTTGCGACCCCTGTCCGGGGAAAACGAGTGCGCGTGTCATTATATTAAATAAACCCTTGTCCGCTTCTACGAAGACTGTGCCGAAATCCGGCCCCTTGAAATTGAGCCACCCTTGATAGCGTGCGCAAGCGCACTGTCAAGAACTGAAACCTGATGGGCGCGGTTGGTTTGATTTTTTTACGCCCCAAAACTGCACGTCGCGATAACACTATAACAATAGTGTGACTTTCGGGTTTGACACCCGATTTGCGCGTTTATGGCATATTTTGCGTCATTTACGAAGGACTGGCTGTTGCGCAGCGCACAATCCCCGGCGCCCAGCATCCACAAGCTCCACCGCCGAAGCCCCATGGAAAACCAAGGCCTGCTGTCGCTTTAAGTCCGAAGACACATCGAATGCAGGGACAAACGCCGCCTTCACAATCGCGTGCATGTCGGTTATCCCGAAACCGCAATGCTCACGCAGTGACAGATCGATGTCAGAAACACGCAGGTTTCTGCCGATACTGTCAAAGCCATCGCGCTATCCCGTAATCGGCAAAAAGCTGCATTTGGCGTTGCACTCATGGGCGAAAAGTGTATATTCCGCCGTCTCACGGCTCCTTGCCGGGATTGTCCGGCTATGCCTGCATGGCACGAGGTCATGCAGGAAGAGATAAGCCAAAAGGAGTAATAGGAGTATTATGAGCAAATACGAAAGCGTGTTTATCGCACGTCAGGACTTCTCGACCGCACAGGTCGAAAGTCTGAACGAAAAGCTGACCCAGACCATCGAAGGTCTCGGCGGCAAAATCGCCAAAACCGAATATTGGGGTCTGCGTTCCCTGGCATACCGTGTCAAAAAGAACCGCAAAGGCCACTATACTCTCTTCCAGATCGAAGCTGACAAAGACGCGATCGCGGAATACGAGCGTCAGATGCGCCTGAACGAAGACGTTCTGCGTCAGATGACTGTCAAGGTTGACGAGTTCGAAGAAGAACAGTCTGCCATTCTGCGCAACCGCGACGAGCGCGGCGGTCGTGGCGGTAATCGCCGTGGCGGTCCCCGTCAGAACGGCTAACCGATAGCGAGGAGATAATATCATGGCTGGACGTCGTCTGTTTTTCCGTCGTCGTAAAACCTGCCCGTTCTCGGGTGATGATGCGCCGAAGATTGACTACAAAGATGTCAAACTGCTGCAGCGTTTCGTTTCCGAACGCGGCAAAATCGTTCCGAGCCGTATCACTGCGGTTTCGGCCAAGAAGCAGCGCGAACTGGCGAAAGCCATCAAGCGTGCACGCTTCCTGGCGCTGCTGCCCTACGCAGACCAGGTCTGAGGCAGTCGGCAAGAGACCCTTTTGAGGTCTCGGGCCGGGAGTAAATGATGCAACGTGACACCCTCATAGCGATTGGGACCGGACTTGGCAGTGCCGTTCTGTTCCTGCTGGTTCTATCAGGAAATCCGTTTGCTCTTTTGCTTTCATACTTCGGGCATCTGCCGCTTTTCCTTACGGGATTGTGGCAAGGGCCCAAACGCCTGCTGGTTGCGGCATTTGCCGCATGTATTGCCCTCATTCTTATGGGGGGATTACTGCCTTTCACGGTCTTTATGGTCGTGTTTGCCGGACCGGCGATGTTGTTGACCCGCATGGCGCTGGTCGTCCGGAAAGATCAAAATGGCAATCTTGCCTTTCTGCCTTCCGGAATTGTAGTAAGTGCCATGGCCGTCATGGTCGCGACGGTAATGATCTTCGTTACCGGAACACTGACGGCGGAAGGTGTGGACATTCAGGACTTCATCGCGAAGTTCCTGAGCCAGATGTACTCGGAAATGGGTGTCCCTATGACATCCGATGTTCAGGGTCTGATTGGTATGTTCCAGACTTACTTCCCGGCGATTGCGGCGGTGAGCTGGCTTTTGATGCTGTTCGCCAATGCCGCAATCGCACAGGCAATTTTGGTGCGTGCAGGCAAAAACCTGCGTCCGACACCAAGTATGGCAACCTTTGCCTTGCCTGGCTGGTCACTGTTTGTGTTTGCCCTGGCCGGATTTACGGTCGGCTTTGCCGATGGTTCGCTGGCTTATGTGGCGCGCAACGTCGCGGTGGTACTGGCAGTGCCGTTCCTGTTTCAGGGATTGGCGCTGGTGCATGGGCAGGCAGCCCGATGGCCGCAAAAACGTGTAATTCTGACGGTGTTTTACATCGTCGCGGTTCTGTCCACCTGGTCGTTTATCGCGATCACCGGACTTGGAATTGTTGAGCATTTAATCAGGCTGCGGGGGAAAGAACCGATGACCCGTAGCAATGAGGAGGATCGGTGATGGAAGTTATTCTGCTCCAGCGGGTAGAAAAACTCGGTCAGATGGGTGACGTAGTCACTGTCAAGCCGGGCCACGCCCGCAACCGCTTGCTGCCGCAGGGCATGGCCCTTCGTGCAACCAAAGCAAACATCTCTGTGTTCGAAGCACAGAAAGCACAGCTTGAAGCTGACAACTTGGAACGCCGTAAGGAAGCAGAAGCTGTTTCCGAGAAGATGGGTGAACTCGCAGTCACCGTCGTTCGTCAGGCATCCGACGTTGGCCAGCTTTATGGTTCGGTCACTGCCCGCGATATCGCAAACGCAGTAACCGAAGCAGGCTTCACTGTTGCCCGTACCCAGGTCGTTCTTGATCAGCCGATCAAGACCCTTGGTCTGCATCAGGTCCGTATCAACCTGCACCCGGAAGTTATCATTGAGGTAACTGCCAACGTTGCACGTTCCGAAGAAGATGCCGCTGAACAGCTCCGCAAGGGTTCTGCTGTTCTTGGCACCATCGAAGAAATGGAAGCGGAAGAAGAGGAAGCCCTCGAAGCCGCTGAAGAACTCTTCGAAGAAGAAGTTCCGGCTGACCTTGCAGAAGCAATCGAAGCTGACGAAGAAGAAACCAACGCTTAATCGCAGGTTCTTCGAACGATTTGAAAACGGCACATCCGCAGGGATGTGCCGTTTTCTTTTGCCTTAACGCCAAAGCCCGTCGATTTTTTCAAAGCATTTCAGGAGCCTGCGGCATTTGCGACCTCTGCGCTGGCGGAATACCGGCTATGAGTTATACCGATTAGCTCTTTGCGGTCTTGCGGATGCCTGCTACCTTTTCGGCCCATGACAGATCCCAATTTAGATGCCCTTTTTGCCCCGCTTGAACCGGACCATGGCGCCGACACCGAAATGGTGCTCGATCGCATGGCGCCGCACAATTTTGAAGCGGAGGCTGCCCTTCTTGGCGCGATCCTAAATAACAACGCCGCCTACGAGCGCGTGTCTGATATTCTGCGCCCGGAACATTTCGCTGATGGGCGTCACGGCCGCATCTTTGAGGCCTGCGGCAAGCTGATCGAACGCGGCCAACTGGCCAACCCGGTCACGCTCAAAGCCTATTTCAAGCAGGATGAACATCTTGCCGAAATCGGCGGTGCGCAATATCTGGCCGAACTGTCAAACAATCTGGTTTCGGTGATCAATGCCAGCGACTATGGCAAGCTGGTCTATGACCTGTATCTGCGTCGTGAACTGATCGAACTTGGCGAGGAAGTCGTCAACGAAGCCTATCAGTACGAACTTGATACCGACGCCACCAACCAGATCGAAAGAGCCGAACAGAAACTGTTCTCGCTGGCAACAGCCGGTTCTGCGGAATCGGGCTTTGTCGCCTTTGGCCCTGCCCTGGCCAAGGCCTATGAGAATATCGATCACGCCTATAAAAACGCCGGGCGCGTTGTTGGCGTGACCACGGGCTTGCGCGATATTGACCGCAAACTGGGTGGTTTGCACCCATCTGACTTGCTGATCCTTGCCGGTCGTCCGTCGATGGGTAAAACAGCCCTTGCGATGAACATCGCGTTTAACGCCGCCATCGCATCGCATCAGAACCGCGCAGCAGGCGAAGACACCCGTGATGAAACCCGAACCGGGGCGATTGCCGTATTCTCGCTTGAGATGGCGGCCGAACAGCTTGCCGGGCGCCTTTTGTCGCAGGCGGCCGAGGTTTCGGGCGATAACATGCGCCGTGGTGATCTGAACGAACAGGATTTTGAACGTCTGTTGCTGGCAACCCAGGAACTCAATACCGTTCCGCTTTATATCGATGATACGCCGGCCCTGCCGGTATCGACACTTCGCACACGTTGCCGCCGCCTGAAACGTCAGCACGGCCTTGCGATGATCGTCGTCGATTACCTGCAGCTTCTGGCACCGCCGACCAACTTCCGCGGCGATGGCCGCGTGCAGGAAGTCTCGGAAATTACCCGTATGCTCAAGGCGATTGCCAAGGAGCTCGAAGTGCCGGTGCTTGCCCTTTCGCAGCTCTCACGTGCGGTCGAACAGCGCGAAGACAAACGTCCGCAGCTTTCCGACCTTCGTGAATCCGGCTCGATCGAGCAGGACGCCGACGTCGTGATGTTCATTTATCGCGAACAGTACTATCTCGAACGTGCCGAACCGGCCCAACGTCCGGAAGAAGCCACCGACAAGTTCGGGGAACGTTACTCGCAGTGGCAGGAACGTCTGAACCACGTTTACAACACTGCCGAGGTTATTGTTGCCAAGCAGCGTCACGGCCCGGTGGGCAACGTGCGCCTGTTCTTTGACGGGAACTACACCAAGTTTGGTGATCTTGATCACACAGAAGAAGAATATGAATAGAGGATAGGGCAACCACCCATCCACCAACGGATTCCACGGGGTATTACGAATGACCGTTCTTCCCGCCGTCGGCCGTGCTGCCGAGTGCGCGGAACTGCAAATCAATCTGAAAGCAGTTGCCGACAACTATAAAACCCTGACCAAACGCTATACCGGGCGCACCTGTGCGGCTGTGGTAAAGGCGAATGCCTATGGTCTTGGCGCCGAAACCATTGTCCCGGTCCTGAAAAAGCAGGGATGCCGGCTGTTCTTTGTGGCACAAGCCAACGAAGCCGCCGAACTGTTCCCGGTTTTGCGTGGTGGTGGTCGCATTGCGGTTCTGAACGGTGTCCTGCCCGGTGACGAGGAATTCTTTATTGAAAATGACGTCATCCCGGTTCTGAATGATCTTGAACAGATCGAACGCTGGTCAAACCTGTGCCGCGAATATGAACGTCCGGCCCCGGCCTTTATCCATCTTGATACCGGCATGAGCCGCCTTGGCCTAACCCCGCATGATGTCAGCAACCTTGTCGATCGCTATTCATCCCTGCTCTATGGGTTTGAAAAGGCCGGTTACATGACCCACCCGGTCGCGGCTGATGAGGCCGGCAACCCGGTCACCAAGGAACAGTACGACCTGTTCATGAAATGGTATCGTCGCCTGCCACCGGCCCCGCGCGGGTTCTGTAACTCGTCGGCGATTTTCCGCAACGATGACTACCATCTGGAATTCTGCCGTCCGGGCATCGCCCTTTGGGGTGGAAACCCGACGCCGGAAACCACCAACCCAATGCGTTCGGTCGTAAACCTCAAGGTCAAAGTCCTTCAGGTGCGCGAAATCGATGAGCCTCAGACAGTTGGTTATGGCGGCACCTGGCAGGCAAAACGCAAATCGAAAATCGCCACCCTTGCAGTCGGGTATGCAGATGGCTGGCTGCGTTCACTGTCCAATTCCGGCAAGCTGATCATCAAGGGCCATGAAGTTCCCTATGTCGGGCGTGTTTCGATGGATGCGATTACGGTTGATATTACCGACCTTCCGGGCAAAACGCTTAAGGCCGGGGATATGGTGTCGCTTCTTGATGACAAGATGACGGTTGACGACGTTGCATCTGCTGCTGGTACAATCGGTTATGAAATTCTAACTTCTCTTGGACATCGCTACCGGCGGGTTTATACAGAGAGCTAAATCATAATAGCCAGCCAGACAATTCCGGCAGGTCGATAACAGGGGACTTCGAAGTACAGATGCCGATCTTTGCGCCGGTTGGCCATATGTTTCTGACCTTTTTGGCCCTTGTCGGTCGCGTCACGGTATTTGCGGGTCGCACCATCGGCCACATGGTCACACCACCGATCTATTTCCGCCTGATTTTCAAACAGATGCGTGAAATCGGCTATTTCTCCTTGCCGGTTGTCGCCATGACCACCCTGTTTGCCGGGATGGTTCTGGCGCTGCAATCCTATTCCGGGTTTTCGCGCTTTTCAGCCGAAAGTGCGGTTGCGACCGTGGTTGTCATTTCCATGACCCGCGAATTGGGCCCGGTTTTGGCGGGCCTCATGGTGGCGGGTCGTGTCGGTGCTGCCATTGCCGCAGAAATCGGCACCATGCGTGTGACTGAACAAATTGATGCGCTGGTGACCCTGTCGACCAATCCGTTCAAATATCTGGTCGTACCGCGTGTGATTGCCGGTTTGATCACCCTGCCCGTTCTGGTTCTGATCGGCGATATCATCGGGGTGATGGGTGGTTATCTGGTGGGCGTGAACAAGCTTGGCTTTAATGACGGCTCCTATATCCGTAACACGTTCCAGTATCTCGAACAGCTTGATGTCGTTTCGGGCCTGGTGAAGGCCGCGGTGTTTGGCTTTATAATCACGCTGATGGGGTGCTATCACGGGTATCATTCCCGGGGTGGCGCACAGGGTGTTGGTCAGGCAACGACCAATGCGGTTGTTTCAAGCTCCATCCTTATCCTGATTTCGAACTATATCGTCACCGAACTGTTCTTCACGCGATAAGGGCCGGTTGACAGGATCATGAGCAACACAGCCAAGATATCGCTTCGCAACGTTCACAAGGGCTTCGGCCCGAAAAAGGTGCTTCAGGGTGTCGACCTTGACGTCGCCAAGGGTGAATCGGTTGCCATCATTGGCGGATCGGGTACCGGCAAATCGGTTACGCTGAAATGCGTTCTGGGCCTTCTTACCCCGGATCAGGGGTCTATCAAGGTGGACGGGGTCGAAATGACCACCGCATCACAGGCCGAACGCGATGCCATGCTGGCAAAGACCGGCATGCTGTTTCAGGGGGCTGCCCTTTTTGACTCACTCACCGTTTGGGAAAATGTCGCCTTTGGCCTGATCGAAGGTCAGGGCATGAAACCCGCCAAGGCCCGCGATCTTGCCATTGCCCGGCTTGAGGATGTCGGTCTGGCGGCTGATATCGCCAATATGTCCCCGGCATCACTTTCGGGCGGCATGCAAAAACGCGTGGGCCTCGCACGTGCCATCGCGACCGAGCCTGAAATCCTGTTCTTTGACGAGCCGACCACCGGCATTGACCCGATCATGGGCGATGTCATCAATGATCTGATTGTCAAATGCACCCGTGAACTGGGGGCCAGCGCGATGACCATCACCCACGATATGGCAAGTGCACGCAAGATCGCTGATCGGGTTGCCATGCTTTATCAGGGCAAGATCATCTGGGATGGACCGGTTGCCGATATCGACACGTCCGATAACCCCTATTTGCAACAATTCGTTGCCGGTGATATCGAAGGTCCGCTTGAACTTGATCTCAAGCATCTCTGAGCGTTGCCTGACCGACATACGCCCTTACTGACACTTCTTTGATCTGCGGAGCATTCTGTGGCCAAAACCCAAAGCCGTTTCATCTGCCAGAACTGCGGTGCCGAATACCGCAAATGGACCGGGCGTTGCGACGCATGCGGTGAATGGAACAGCATCGAGGAAGAACGCGTTGAAAGCGGCCCCAAGGCCACCGGCGGCATCGCCGGGGGTGCCAAGGGCAAGACCATCGAATTCGTCGCCCTTGAAGGCGAAAGTGCCAGCCCGAAACGCATCATAAGCGGTATCACCGAACTCGATCGTGCGTGCGGTGGCGGGCTTGTGCCGGGGTCGGCCCTTCTGGTCGGCGGCGATCCGGGGATTGGTAAATCAACCATCCTACTTCAGGCCGTCGGGGCGATGGCCGCCAAGCATAAATGCGCCTATATCTCGGGCGAGGAAGCGGTTGATCAGGTCCGCATGCGCGCCGCCCGCCTTGGCCTTGAAAAATCCAAGGTCGATTTTGCCGCCGCGACCAGCCTGCGCGACATCATCACCACCCTTGAAGCCAGCAGCCACGACGTGGTGGTGATTGACTCGATCCAGACCATGTATGCCGACACCCTTGATAGTGCACCGGGCACGGTTTCACAGGTCCGCGCCTGTGCGCTGGAACTGATCCGCCTCGCCAAGCGCAAGGGATTTGCCGTGCTTTTGGTCGGTCACGTTACCAAGGAAGGCCAGATTGCCGGTCCACGTGTGCTGGAACACATGGTCGATACGGTTTTGTATTTCGAAGGCGAACGCGGCCATCAGTTCCGCATCCTCCGTGCAGTGAAAAACCGTTTCGGCGCGACCGATGAAATCGGCGTGTTTGAAATGGGTGATGCGGGCCTGGTCGAGGTCCCCAACCCATCCGCGCTGTTTCTGGCAGATCGTGATTCCCCGGTCAGCGGCACGGCGGTCTTTGCCGGACTTGAAGGCACACGTCCGATGCTGGTCGAAATTCAGGCCCTTGTTGCGCAATCGGCTCTTGCCACCCCACGTCGTGCGGTTGTTGGCTGGGACTCTGCGCGCATGAACATGATTTTGGCCGTGCTGGATGCCCGGTGTGGCCTGCCGCTTAGTCAGTTTGATGTGTATCTCAACGTCGCCGGTGGTTTGCGGGTTGGTGAACCCGCGGCCGACATGGCGGTTGCGGCGGCACTGATTTCAGCGGTCGCCGATGCGCCGGTTCCGGGCGAGACGGTGATTGTTGGTGAAATCGGCCTTTCGGGGGAAGTCCGCCCGGTAGGCCAGCTCGAATCGCGACTGAAAGAAGCCACCAAACTTGGGTTTGGCAATGCCTATACCCCCAAGAATGGCACACAGGGCAAGAAGAAGATGTCGATCAAGGGCCTCAATCAGACCGAAATCGGCCATCTTCAGGATTTGGTAAACCTCTTCGGCGACGATGTCCGCGACAAGGTGCGTCCGCGCGAAGGCATGTATTAAGCACCTTCAAAGCACGACTGCCCCGCCACCCGGACTGACGAACAAGGTTTACGCATAAATGGATTTCTCCGCCCTTCCCGATCTTGGCGCACGTGATGTGTTTGATCTGATTGTTGTCGGCATTTTGCTGATATCAGGGATCTTTGCCTTTTTCCGCGGTTTTATCCACGAAACCCTGTCAATGATGGGTTGGGTCGGCGCCGGGCTTGTCGCGCTTTATGGCTATCCGGTTGCGCGGCCCTATGTGCGGGATTTGATCCCGTCCGAACTGATTGCCGATCTGGCAACCGGGGTTGGCCTGTTTCTGATTTCGTTTTTGATTTTCTCGTTCATCAGTGGGCGCATTGGCCGGGCGGTTCAGAATTCCGGCCTCGATAGCCTTGATAGCACCCTTGGCTTTGTATTCGGGCTTTTGCGCGGGGCCTTGATCGTCTGTATCGGCTTCCTCGCCCTGTCCTGGTTGCTGCCAGCAGATTCGCAGCCCGACTGGGTCCGTGATGCCCGCACCCGCCCGGTTCTGGAAGAAGGTGCCTTCCTCATTATGCGCATGGCACCTGACGAAATTTTCGATACCACCGCGCAAGAGCTTGAGCGCGCTCAGCGTGAGGCCGATGCGAACGAAAAAACCTATCGCCAACTTCTTGGTCCGGAACCAAAAGGGACTGGACCCGCGCCCCTAAACGGGTATACAAGGCCCTCGCGCGATGATTTGGATCGCCTGATTGAGGCGACCACTAACGAGTGAGGCGTGTGGGTTTCGTAAGAATAACGAATTCCGTGCGCCACCGGCGAGAGAGCGGAACCCACTCATGCTGACCACCAATCCATTTGATGACGACAAGCTACGTGAAGAATGTGGCGTCTTTGGCGTTTTTGGCTCCCCCGATGCGACGGCATTAACGGCCCTTGGCCTGCATGCGCTGCAGCATCGCGGACAGGAAGCCGCAGGCATTGTGTCCTATGACGGCGAAGATTTTCCGGCACATCGGGCATCCGGCCAGGTTGGCGATATCTTCGGCTCCGAAGATGTCATCAAAAGCCTGCCCGGCCACCGTGCGGTCGGCCATGTCCGCTACTCGACTGCGGGTGGCAAGGGCCTTCGCAACGTTCAGCCGCTTTTTGCCGATTTTGAATTCGGTGGTCTGGCGATTGCCCATAACGGCAACCTGACCAACTCGCTTGCGGTGCGTGAACGCCTTGTCAAACGCGGCTCGATCTTCCAGTCGACCTCGGATACCGAGACCTTCATTCACCTGATCGCAACCAGCCTGTATGAAAAGATCGTCGATCGCCTGATCGATGCGGTCCGTCAGGTTGAAGGCGCTTATTCGCTGGTCGTCATGACCCAGAAGAAACTGATCGGTGTGCGTGACCCGCTGGGTGTGCGTCCGCTGGTTCTGGGCAAGCTCAATGATGCCTATATCCTGTCATCGGAAACGGTTGGCCTTGATATTGTTGGCGCGGAATTCATCCGCGACGTCGAACCGGGTGAAATCGTTGAAATTACCGATGATGGCCTTCGCTCCATCAAGCCGTTCAAGCCGCAAAAATCGCGCTTCTGCATTTTCGAGCATGTCTATTTCGCCCGCCCCGACAGCATTGTCGAAGGCACAAGCGTCTATGACGTGCGCAAGCATATCGGTCGCGAACTGGCCCGTGAATCCGCTGTTGATGCCGACGTTGTCGTGCCGATCCCGGATTCCGGCGTGCCGTCCGCCCTTGGCTATGCCGAGGAAAGCGGTATTCCGTTCGAACTGGGCATCATCCGCAACCACTATGTCGGGCGTACCTTTATCGAACCGACCGATCAGATCCGCCACCTTGGCGTGAAGCTGAAACATAACGCCAACCCCGGCAAGCTTAAGGGCAAGCGCGTTATTCTGGTCGATGACTCGATCGTGCGTGGCACCACCTCGACCAAGATTGTTGATCTGGTCCGTCAGGCCGGTGCGGCCGAAGTCCATATGCGCATCACCAGCCCCCCGACCATGAACCCGTGCTTCTATGGCGTTGATACCCCGTCCAAAGACAAACTGATGGCGGCCAATCACGACATCGAAAGCATGGCAAAAATCATCGGTGTCGACAGTCTGGCCTTCGTCACCATTGATGGCCTGTATCGTGCGACCGGCCTTGAAGGCCGTGACAACGATAATCCGGCCTTCTGTGATGCGTGCTTCACCGGCGATTACCCGATCAAGCTCACCGATCACAATGCCGAAAACAAGGACCGCAAACTCAGCCAGTTGGTTGAAAGGCAGTCTGCATGACCGACACCAAACGTCTTGAAGGTCGCGTTGCCCTGATCACCGGGGCTTCGCACGGGATCGGATGTGCGGTTGCCAAACGCTTTGCCGCCGAGGGTGCGCAAGTAATTGCGATTGGTCGTAATGTCGGCGCGCTTGAAGAACTCAGTGACGAAGTGACCGATGCCGGTGGCAAGATCACCCTGCTGCCGCTGGACCTGACCATGTTCGACAAGATCGATATGCTGGGTCCGACGATCTATGAGCGGTTTGGCAAGCTTGATATCGTTGTGGGCAATGCTGGCCTTCTGGGCGAAATCGCCCCGGTTGGTCACATTGATGCGCAGGTGTTCCAGAACACCTTTGCCACCAATGTCACGGCAAACTTCCACCTGATCCGCACAACGGACAAGCTTTTGCAGCTTTCAGAAGCTGGCCGGGCAATTTTCGTGACCTCGAACGCATCAAGCAAGGGTCGTGCCTTCTGGGGCCTCTATGCATCGACCAAGGCAGCCCTTGAAAGCCTTGTTCTGTCCTATGCCCAGGAACTCGAACAGACCAAGGTCAAGGTCAATCTGGTCAATCCGGGCCGCATCCGCACCAAAATGCGTGCCGAAGCCTATCCGGGCGAAGATCCCCAAACGCTTCCGACCCCCGAAAGCATCACCGACGTGTTTGTCGACCTGGCAGACGCCAGCTGCACCAAGCACGGCGAAGTGGTTGACGCTTACTGATCCTAAAGTAACATCGAATAGTCAAAGGGCCCATGACGGGCCCTTTTTTCGTACAGTGCGACGTGTCTACGAATTCGGCGATAAATACGCATCAATGCATTGCCATCACAGGTACTTGACCGATAGCATGGGCACCAACTCAAATCCGCACAGGTATCGGAGCACAGCATTTCATGAATTCCGCCCGCCTTTCCAAATTTATCCACTCTATGGGTGTTGCTGTCATGCTCGTGACCATTGGCGGCAGTGCCGCACTCACAAGCGCCACAGCAGCAGATAACAGTGCTTCAATGGCTTCGCTTCCGGAAACGGATGCACAACGCGGCAAGGCCCTGTTTGCAGAACGCGGATGTGTGATTTGTCATTCGGTGAACAATGTTGGCAGTGACGTGGCCACCAGCCTTGATGCGTCAAACATGGATCAATCACGCAACCCGTTCGAATTTTTCGCGCGCATGTGGCGCGGCGCCCCGCAAATGCTCGCCCTGCAAAACGCCGACCTTGGCTATCAGATTGATTTTTCCGGTCAGGACATCGCCGATATTTTTGCCTTTGTCCAAAACCGTGAAATTCAGGAAGGCTTCACCGAAGATGACCTGCCTGACCATATCAAGGAAATCATCGATAACGGTCCATCCATTCCGACGAAACGTTGATAAAAACAAGCGCCCAATAGCCTCTATCTAAAGGAAGCACCTTCATGACTGAAAAGTTTGAGAAATTCTCAAAGGCATTGGACGAATTGATCAGGGAAGGTGATATGCTGCATATGAGCATGCAGTACATTTTCATGCCTGAAAAGTTTAAAAGGGCTGCCGAAGAAAAATTTGAAGACCCCAAGAAAACAAAAAAATACTTAGATGATCTACCCGATTTCTATACATCATACCAATCATGGTACTCCGAAGCGCAGTCTTTAATTGCACAAATACTCCCCAACAGACTTACTGATTTTCAAAATTATTATGAATACCCACGAGTACGGAAAGAAACCACCTTCCAGAACTACATGATAAAAGACATGCTACAGGGGTTGCGAGTTACTCGATATGGCAACGAAGTAGTAGCTGATGGTAGCAGCGCTATTCCAGAGTTTGTCCAGCAGCTCAATATAGTTAAAGCAGCTCGTGAAAAATTGAATAGCACGTTGATCGACCTAACAAATTTATTACAAGCAGACGTTTTCGATAGTGAAATTGACAGTGCACAAGCACTTGCAAAATCCGGCTTTCTTCGCGCCGCTGGGGCTATCTGCGGTGTAATAATTGAAAAACACCTTCAGTCAGTTGCCAAACAACGCAAGATATCTATCAAGAAGAAGAACCCAACAATTGCTGACCTTAATGAAGCTCTGAAAGCAGCGGAGGTAATATCAGTTCCGCAATGGCGGTTTATCCAACATCTTGCTGACATAAGAAATCTGTGCGGCCATGCAAAAGGAAGCGAACCGACTGTTGATGACATCAACGATCTCGTATTGGGCACCAACAAGATCATAAAAAATATTTTTTAGAACTCAGACCAATAATAAGAAAAAAGCCGCCCTCGTTTCCCACGGGCGGCTTTGTTGTGTTTGGCAACAAGTCGAAACTAGCGTTTCTTTTTCTTGTTGGCATAAGGGTTGTCACTGCTGCGCAGGTAAATACGGATCGGAACGCCCGGCATGTCGAAATCTTCGCGCAGACCATTGATCAGATAGCGCGTATAGCTTTCGGGCAGTTCGGCTGCCTTGGAGCAGTTGATAAAGAAGCTTGGCGGACGCGATTTCGCCTGGGTCATATAGCGCAGGCGAATACGACGCCCGGAAATAACCGGCGGCAAATGGCGTTCGGTGGTTGCTTCAAGCCAGCGGTTGAGCTGCGATGTCGGGATGCGGCGGCTCCAGATATCGTGGATATCAAGAACGGTCGGCATCAGGCGGTCCGTGCCACGTCCGGTCAGGGCCGAGAAGGTCAGAACCGGAATACCCTTGGCCTGGGCAAAGGACGTATCAAGCTTGTCACGCAGTTCCTGCATGACGCCCTTTTTGTCGATGATCGCATCCCACTTGTTGACCGCAATGATCAACGCACGGCCTTCTTCAAGCACCATACGCGCAATCGTCAGGTCCTGCTTATCAAGCGTGTTGGTCGCATCAAGCATCAAAACCACGACCTGCGCATAGCGGATCACGCGCAGCGTATCGGCAACCGACAGCTTTTCAACGCGGTCATCAATCTTCTTCTTGCGGCGCATACCGGCGGTATCGACCAGACGGATCGGGCGGCCTTCATAGGACCAGTCGACCGCGATCGAATCACGGGTGAGCCCGGCCTGCGGCCCGGTCATGACGCGCTCTTCGCCAAGCAACTGGTTCAGAAGGGTTGATTTACCGGCGTTCGGACGGCCGACAATTGCCAACTGGATTTTCGAATTGTCACGCGCGCCTTCGACAATCAGTTCGCCATCTTCGTCTTCGTCGTCCTCGCTGAATTCGATTTCATAGGACGGGAAGACTTCACCTTCATCATCGGCAAAACCGTCGTCGTCGTCGAAATCTTCGTCTGCAAGGCTGTCCGCACGGGCCTCATCCAACGCTTCCTGTGCTGCTTCGCGTGCATGCTGTCTGGCGACGCGTTCGCGGTCTTTCCATTCTTTCCAGTGAGGCTCAAGCATGTCATAGAGCAACTCGATCCCGAGGCCATGCTCGGCCGAGATCGGCGCGACATCGCCAAGGCCAAGGCCATAGGCCTCATAAAGGCCCGGATCCTGATCACGGCCTTCGTGCTTGTTGGCAATGACATAGACCGGCTTCTCGCGTTTGCGCAGCCAATCGGCAAAATGGTTATCAAGCGGCGTCAAACCGGCACGGGCATCAATCAGGAACAGCGCAACATCGCATTCCTCGAACGCCTTTTCACTTTGCTGGCGCATCATGCCTTCGACGGAATTATCAAACGCTTCTTCCAGACCGGCGGTGTCGATAATGTCAAAAGACATATCGCCAAGGCGTGCCTTGCCATAACGGCGGTCACGGGTCACACCGGGCTGATCGTCCACAAGCGCCAGCTTTTTGCCGACCAGACGGTTAAACAGGGTCGACTTCCCGACATTGGGGCGACCGATAATGGCAACTTTCAGCGACATCTGATTTTCAGACTCTCGTAATAAAAGGCGTTATGCGCCGTGGGCACATTGACCCACGGCGCATCGCAAATCCTGCAAGGCAAATCGCCTTGCCTAAAACTGTATCCTGATCAGCGATATGCGATTAGATCGGCATCCGCAGTCAGGAAGTAAAGGCTGTCACCGGCAACAGATGGCGGCAGGGTAATTGGCCCGGATACTTCGTCCTCACCAAGAATGTCACCGCTATAAGGGGAAACAGTCATTACTTCGCCCTGCTCGTTACCAACGATCAACCTGTCACCGGCCAGTACCGGCCCTGTCCAGACAATCGGGCCTTCCTGATCCTCGGGATCGGTAAAACGGGGCAGAACGGTCACCCATTTAACCTGTCCGGTGCGTCGACGCAAGGCAATCAAGTCATTTGTGTTGGTTAGCAGGTATACATATTCGCCGGCCACCCAAGGTGACTGGATGCCACCGGCCTCAAGTTCCCAGACACGAACCCCGGTGCGAAGGTCAATTGCGGTCGTCAAACCGGAGTTACTTGTCGCAATCACAAGGTCATTATCAATCACCGGCAGGCCGCGAATATCGGCAATCGCCGAAACCGCATCGGTACGACCGGCCGCCGCCAGCGCATCCGACCAGATCACCTGACCGTTTTCAACGCGAAGGGCATAAAGTTCCCCCGTCGAATAGGCCGAAATGACAACGCCCTGATCCACCGCCGGGCTGGCACCACCGATAAAGGACGCGCCCTCGGACGCACCGCGATGGTTCCAAAGCGTTTCACCCGTGCGCGCATTCAACGCGACGGTCTGGTTATCGATGGTAATGGCAAACACACGTCCACCGCGCACAGTCGGCGCGGAACGCATAGGTGCTGTGACCTGTTGACGCCAAAGGATCGTCGCGCTTGGCGCATCAATGGCAATGATTTCGGCAAAGCCCGTCGTGGCATAGATCACACCGGCCTCATAGGCCAGACCGCCGCCCAAAAGCGTGCTGTCTTCTTCGTCCTCAGGGGCGAGTTCAAGCGACCAGATACGCTTGCCCGATGATGCGGCAAAGGCACGAACTTCGGCGCTGGCATCGATGGTAAAGATCACACCGCGCGCGACAATCGCCTGATTAAGCAGAAGGTTGTCATCCATCGACCCTTCGCCGATATCAATCGACCAGTCCTGTTCGAGAACGTCGTTATCAAGGGCAACGTGATGAAGTGCGTGGCTCGGATAGCCGCCATTTTGCGGCCAGTCGACCATCGGTTCCGGTTCGGGCAAAATCACGCGCTGGTCGGTCAGTTCAATGTCGGGCTGAACCGTGCTTTGCAGGGCAAGGACAGAAATACGCTCGCCGGGAAGCGGCGGATCTTCTGCCTCGCCAAGCCAGCTTGAACACCCTGCCAAAAGGCCCGTCAGGCCCATTACGCAAAGAAGTGACTTAATACCGCGTGTGGTCAAAACCGTATCCCCTGAAAAAACTCACGTCATATGGATCGCGGATTGCGATCCATTGATGCCCGAAGAACCTCAGGCACCAACAGCCTTGAGAATTTCACTTGCCCGTGCGCGCATTCCGGCCGGCGCACTGTTATCATCAGCAATCTCGGTCAGAAGCGGTTTGGCAGCTTCGACCTCACCACCCGCGATATGCAGAAGTGCAATCATTTCACGTGCAGAGTAATACCACGCATTCTCGGGCACTGCGATCGGCTCAAGACGCGTGATCAGGTCCTGCGCGCTTTCGGCACTGGCACTGTTCATTGCGATCTGAACAACCGCAAGATCACGATAAACCTGATCAATGTCGGAATTACCGGCAATCGCTTCGAGTTCGCTGATTGCAGACGGCGTTGCATCCGCGCGAAGGTAGACGGCTGCCTTCTGGAAATGACCAAGCGCGACAAAATCGGCATTGCCATCAGCAATGATCGCATCAAGGGCAGCCAATGCGGCGTCTTCGTCGGTTGCGCTGTCCTGTGCCAGTTCGACGGCATTGGCAAGACGGGTACCGTTTTCGATGCTGGTGCTGGTTTCATAGGTTTTCCAGCCTTCACGACCGGCAACCCCCAGCACAATGGCCGCTGCAACGCCGATCACGTATTTCCCGTATTTGCGCCACAGCTCTTCGCTGCGTTCACGCTTAAGGTCTTCTTCGACTTCCTGGAAAATATCAACCACGAAAACGGCTCCAATCCGGTCACAATAAAGCGGGCAACCTGCCCGCTTATCTGAAAAATTTCTGGCAAGGATTTAACGCGCCAGCGGGTACAGGGTCAAGTCTGCTCGACACCATTCCGGTTATTCCTACGATTATTTTGCCCCGCCCTTGGATTAAGCGGGATCGCAATAACCGTTTCATGGCTGATATCAGCGCCATGTGGCCCAATTCGGGCACAGCAAACCCAACGGGAAAGAATTGCCTGCCAGACACACATTTTCCCCGCGACATCGCCGGTTTTAAACGGCTTTGAAATGTTTGAACGCCACCATCACCGCACCCGGATGCTTTTTGACGGTGATGCACAGGGCTGAAAACGCCCACCATCAGTGCCACATGTCGTTTTATCGGGGACAAAGATACAGTTCGGCACAGGGCTTGCTTTGGTAAATGCCAAGGGAACAGATTTGAACTTGTCATCGGTCATATTTGCCCGGTGAGCGGACGGAGACCACAATGAAACGTCGCGAGACTGCACATACCAAGCCCGCAAAACGGCGCCTTATCCGACAGCGTATCCTTGCCGGGCTGTTTGCAGCCTTGATGGGGTCCACTGTGTCGGGCTGTGGAACAACGATGTCCGATGTTGTCGGCACCAGCCTGTTTACCGGCGGCGAATGGTATATTGCCTTTGACGTGGTCAGCATCATCAATTCCGACAAAACCCTGATTGACCATGCGGTTTCGCTGTCGACCGGTCAGGACTGCTCCACCATCCGCAAGATTGACGGCAAGTCCTATTGCAAAAAGGAACCGGTGCCAGAACCGCCGCTTTATTGCTATCGCTCGCTTGCGGCGGTCAGTTGCTATCGCACACCTGATCCCTATAACACCGGATCGCAAACCGTTGATTGGCCGCCAACCCGTTCGCGCAGCCTCTAAAATCCGGTCTGTTTTTCATCCATTGAAACTTGAGGCGTCGGTCAATCCGCGCTACCGTGTCATCAGGCTGTCATTTTCCCGTTGTGGCAAAGGACAATCTCGAACACACGCTGCCGGAGTACCACATGGGAACATTGTTCGATTTGGCCAAATACCGCAAAGCCAAAAGCTTTGTTCATTTTGACCGGGCTGAACTGATGAAACTCATGAACACATATTCCCGACAGGTTGCCAGCGGCGCCTGGAAGGATTATGCCATCGATCATCTGGACGGGATGGCGATGTTTTCGATTTTCCGTTCAACCCACGAAACCCCTCTTTTCACGGTCATCAAGCTCGGTAACGAGCACAAAAATGCCGGACAATATGTTGCCCTGCATAGCGGTGAGCGCATCAAACAAAGCGCTGAAATCGTCAATGTGCTTGAAGCCATCGAAAAACGCGCCCGCAAGGTCGTCCCCCTGTTTAAAACAAACTCCTGACGGTTCCCAGACGTGACCAGCCCCTTATCGGCCAGCCTTTCGGGCCGACACCCCCTATTCGCGCTTGCCGTGCTGGCCTGCCTGCTGTTGCCAACAGCGGGCCACACAGCAGGCATGAGCAAGGAATACCAGACAGGTTACTATGCCTATCAGGCTGGAGATTACGTGCGCGCACAGTCCTTCTGGCATCTGGCGGCACAGGAAAACGATCCATATGCGCAATATGCGCTGGGCCTGCTGTATTTTCGTGGTGATTTGGGTGCCCCTGAATACGAAATGGCGGCCGAGTGGTTTGGCAAGGCTGCAAAGACCAACCATGGCGGGGCGACCTATTATCTTGGACTGATGCATTTCAACGGATTTGGCCTGCCCTACGATCATTTTCGGGCCACAAAGTATTTCAAGCGTGCGCTGCGCATTGATCCGCACAATGCCAATGCCGCCTATATGATCGGCGCGCAGTATTTCCACGGTCGTGGGGTCCGACAGAACTTTGTCGAGGCCGCGCATTACTTTGAAATTGCCGCGAACGAAAACATGCACGCCGCACAATTCATGTACGGTGCCTTGCTTGAACGTGGCTGGGGCGTGAAACAGAATTATGCCGACGCCTATTACTGGCTAAGACGTGCTGCACGCGGCCCGATCAGCTTTCCCGAAGGTGCCAACGAGGCAGAACCACTGAACCCGCAGGCCGCACTGGACGCGCTGGAACCAAGGCTCCGGCCCGAGGAAATTCAACGGGTTGAAAAACGCCTCGCCCTTGATGCGACGGGATAGGCTTGCAAGCACCAGATACGACACGCGCACCTGATTTCTTTCAGGTGCGCGTGCGCATTAAGGTCTGTTTTGGCCGGTCTTACTCGGCAAGCTTATAGGCAATCACATAATCGCCCGGCTTGGTGCCAATTGATCCATGACCACCTGCGACGATCAGCACATATTGCGTCCCGTCATCGGTTTCATAGGTCATCGGCGTTGATTGACCACCGGCCGGAAGACGGGTTTCCCAAATCTTCTCGCCGGTCGTTGCGTCATAGGCACGGAAATAGTTATCAACCGCCGCGCCAAGGAACGCCACACCACCCTTGGTCAGGATCGGGCCACCAATGCCCGGCACACCAAGTTCGAATGGCAACGGCAACGGGGTCATGTCTTCGACCGTACCGTTTTTGTGCATATAGGCAATCTCGCCCGTACGCAGGTCGGCACCGGCAACATATCCCCATGGCGGGGCCTGGCACGGAATGCCAAGCGGCGACAGGAACGGTCCCATTTCAACCGCGTAAGGCGCACCTTCGTTACGGTTAATCCCCATTTCACTGGCCTTTTCACTGCCACGGGGCGGCACCTCGGCACGCGGGATCAGGCGCGAGGTAAAGGCAAGATAGGTCGGCATGCCAAACATGATCTGGCGTTCCGGATCAACCGCAACACTGCCCCAGTTGAACGTCCCGAAGTTGCCGGGATACACCAGCGTCCCTTCCAGAGACGGCGGCGTGTAGCGGCCTTCGTATTTCAACAGATGGAATGCTATGCGGCACGCCATCTGATCAAACAGGGTAATGCCCCACATGTCCTTCCCGGTCAGCGGTTCCGGCATGAAGGTCAGGTCTGAAACCGGCTGGGTCGGGGCGGTATGATCCTCGGGAATTGCGCCACCGGGTGCGGGCACCTCGGTCACTGGAATGATCGGCTCACCGGTGCGGCGGTCCAGAACATAGATATCGCCCTGTTTGGTTGGCCCGACCAGTGCCGGAACGGTTTCCCCATCGGGGCTGGTGATATCAAGCAGGGTTATATGACATTACTAACATTGTTCACATACACAAACTTCCTTGCTAACATGGCTGTTTAGCTGCCACTGTGCCTACAGACCTTACCTGCACCGCCAGCATGCTGGCGGTGCAGGTAAGGTCTGATATCACAGCCTCAAGATGACAAACAAAACCCGGTGCCCGACATTTGGAATGAGGGAAGCATGCTGACAGTTCCCTACTACACGGTTGCCAAAACAGCGGATGTCGTTCGACCTGCAACGATCATCCGCGATACCGAGTGGGATCAAGTGAAGAGCCACAGTCTCCCTACCGGTTTCCACTATCTTGTCTATGACGGATGCAGAATTGTTGAGCCGGTCTTATTCTATCTCCATGACAAATGCGTCCGGTCCTCGAGAATTCCCTCGGTAGGAAACACACAAACAGCTTTAACCTATGACCTGTATGAGTGGTTCACATATCTAGGCTTGATTCATAGGGATTGGGACGCTGCTTGTTTCGATGACATCGAACTATATCGCGACAAGCTTTTATGCAGCAAATCACCTAAAACCGGTAAACGATATGCTGTTGCAACAGTACGCCGCAGGCTTGGCACCATCGTTGACTTCTATGAATGGGCGTCCAGACAAGGCTTGATTGAATTTGATGCGAAAGAGTTTTACGAAGAACGTATCAAACCCCGAAATTATGCAATTACCCGGATGGCGCATGTTCAATCCGGCGACAATACGGTCAAAACGAGTAAACTGCTTCCGAGAACCTATAACAGTGAAACGGCTGAGGCATTTTCTCCCGAAGCTCTTCAACGAGTGCTCGCCGAACTTGGTTCGATCCCCGGAGACAAAGCTGATCGTCGTCCATGCAGAGACCGGCTCATTGCCAGCCTTGCTGTCGCCACAGGAATGCGACTTGACGAATGCGCCAACCTCACTCTGTCGCAATACAAGAATCTCAAGAAAGATGGTAGCTACAGCAACGTCGCATTGCCTCTTTACAAAACCAAAGGCCTGAAGCCGCGCACAGTTGTCGTACCGGGCATAATCCATGATGATCTGCGACATTACGTAAAAACAGAACGGGCCCGTGCGGTTCGACGCGCGAAAACATCTGTCGAGGCTCTTTTTGTCAATCACGCCCATGCCAAAAGAAATCCGGGTGAAGCAATGACAGCTCATTCCATCTGGCGCCACTTTCAGCGCGCGGTTCTGAAAGCCGGTCTTGTATGCCCTTCCCATAAAAACGGCACAACCAGCCCCTTAGACAGACCTGAAGCCCTGCACAGCTTTCATCACCTCCGTCATACCTTTGCGGTTACCATGTATTTTGAACTGGTTCGCGCGGGCAAAGCAGAACCCTGGCTCAGCCTGCGAACATTGCTTGGCCATAGTCACATAACGACAACAATCAATACATATTTGCGGAGTGTACAAATTCGGGAAGCACTCATGACAGATACCCTGAATACGTATCTCAAGGCCCTACGCGATGGCTAGAAAGCGCATGGACAGATCTTTTCTCACGTATCGCCCGGGTGCGGCACCTGCCTTCGACAGGAACAACCTGGCCCGTCCGGAAAAGGAAGAGAGAGAATACGGGGTTATCCAAAAGCTGTCACCTGACGGAAAACTGTGTCAACTCACGCTAAACTGTCCCCGTACCGCAAAATCCAACCGCGGCAGTGCCCAGATCAATGTCAGCGACGATTGGCTGAAAGCCGAACATCTGTCTGTTCCGTTTGCTACGGCCATTTTCTCGCATATTCGCAAGTTTGGTCCCTCTACCCAGGTCAACAAGGTTCAAGCTCTCAATCGCTTCTTTGCTTTTATGTGCGAACAGGGAAAAGCACATTTTAAACTGTCGGATCTGACCACAACTCTTTTTAATGAGTACATTTTCTGGCTCGACACCCAACAGCTTACAAGCAAAACGAAAGCCGGGTTAATCTCCCCACTCCGTGTTGTATTGCACTATCTTAAACAAAATCCACAATATACAAGCGAAGTCCCTGGGGATGCTTATATCCAGCCAAATCCCTGGCCTGGAATAAACGAGCAAATTGCTCATCGACCAATTTTGGCTATCACCGATCTTGTAACGATTGAGCGCGCCTGCATCAAAGAAATGCAGACATGGATGCGCAAATGGGAAGAAGGAAACGACTTTATTAAATCAGGTAGAGAACGCCTGCAGGCGGGTGCTTCACCCACCGAGCATAGACTTGAAACATTGCTGGCAATCATTGAAGACCGCTATGGTGGCTATGTGACGAACAGCAAACAATTCTTTGCTGACGGCGATGGCCGGCGACGACAAATCGAGTTTTTCGGAGGGATCAAGGGTATTGCTCCGTGGCTGTATGCAACAAAGCGCTCTCTGGTCCCGTTTGTCGTGATGATGGCAATCAGGACGGCCTTCAATCCGGAAACCATACTGGCTTTACGAAAATCCGCCCTTCGGGAGAGCTCGTTACTTAAAGGAAGTGCCGAACTGGCGCCGAGATATCGGGTGGTCGGCGGGAAGAAACGCGCGCGAGGCGATCAGGTTCGAACCTATCCTCAGGATAGCACAGAGATTGATAGCCCGATTTCCATTTTCAACAATGTCGGAAAGCTGACCCGTCGCCTCCCAAATGCCGAGCACGATCCCGACCATGATATGCTCTTCATATTTCAGGGCAGAAATTACGGAAGGGCTCATCATTATCTCAATGCAACCTGCACCTTCCCTAACGCACTTTCTGCTTTCAGAAAAGATAATCAACTCCCTGATTTCAGCTTGTCGAACATTCGCCCCACCATCTCGGAGATTGTCAATCAACTGAGTAACGGGGATATCAAGGCACAACAGGCAATTCTCAATCATTGGCACACAGAGACAACGGAAACGCATTATGTGTCGGAAGCGGCCCGGCACCGCAGACGGGAAACATTGGGCAATCTTTTGAACCGACGGGAACGATATATCCGGACATCTGGAAAGTCCGATGACCGTATCAATCTTCCAAACAATACAGGTCGCGCCGCAACGCCGGGGTTTGAATGCACCGACCCCTATGATTCTCCTCTCGCATCCCAGTCCACAGGACAACTCTGCACCGCCTGGGGAGAGTGTCCGCTATGTCCTCGCGCCGCCGTGATCCCCGACAATTCACACGCTTTGGCACAACTGCTTCATCTCCACAATGCCATTGAGAAAGCACGTCACGATTTACCGCCAGGTCGCTGGCTATATTGGTCAACGGTACAAAAGGCCCTGAACAATTGGCTCAGCAAGTTCCCGGCCAAGAGTGTTTGGCATGAGGCCAAAAACATTCAAAGAACCCACGCCATTCTGATCGAATGACATGAACCCTATACAAACCGCTACAGCATATCATCTCATGGCAGCGGAAGATCTGCGGGAAACGAGGATCAACCGCCATTCCCGCTGGTCTGATGACAGATGGTTCTTCGACAATCTGACGCCAGGTCACGACGCTGCAGCCAGCACCATACGCTGGGATTTCATCATGCCGGACGGCAGTAAATTCGTTGATCCTAAATGGGCGATATTGCTCGACGCGCATCGTCGACTGGTCTGGTCATTGATTGTCGACCCAAGACAGCGACATAGATACAAGCCGGGCTCAATGGGCAAGCTCTCCCGGCGGGTTCATTATCTTGCCCGCTGGATGGGCAAATCCGGCTACGCTCATTTCGGCGCGCTTGATACCAACGCATTCGCCCAATATCTTGATGACCTGCTGATTGATAAACGCGATAAAGCCAATCTCAATGCCCTGTATCTTATGGAACATCTCGCATTACCTGTTTCTTTGGGATATCAGGCCCCTGTTCTGGCAAAAGCCGGAATTCCTGTACCGGGCAGCGCCCCCTGGCATGGCATGACGGCGTTCGAGGTCGCGAAACAGCTGGCAGGCAGGGAACAGGGATCCGTCCCGCCCGTCCCGGACCCCATATTTTTACACATAATGACCAGTGCCTTGCGCATGCTTGATGAAGCAGAGGATATCATTTTACAGGCTCGGCATTTCGCGGACACCAAAGACCTGCTGGTTGCCGAAAAATATGCACCAGACAGGCAGCATTTACGGGATCGCATCAACTCTCTGACTGACGCGTGCCTGATCCTCATCCAGGGATTGACGGGTATCAGAGTGAGTGAATTGCTGGGACTGCAAGCCTCTGATACGCCACTGGCACAAAATACCTTGCCCGATTGCATAAAAATTGAACCGTCGGCCAGCGGTCTTCATGAGATATTTTATCTTTCCGGTCATATCTACAAGACGACGAAAACGCCTCGCCCGGTCACCTGGGTCACCGGACTGCGCCCGGTCGGGAGTGATCACCTTCCTGTTCCGGTCAAGGCAATATCTGTCATCGAAAGGTTGTACGCCCCCTGGCGCACTCGAAGAAACATCAACGAACTGATTGTCGGTTTTAGCCGAACAAAAAGCCTGACCAAAGATGTGAAAGCCCATACTTTAAGTTGGGTCAATCGCTGCCAGAGAAGGTTCTTTGTCAGAAGCGGTGTTAAGGATTGGACTGTTACTTCTCATCAATGGCGCAAATCCTTCGCCCAATATGTCATCCGAAGCGACAGCTGCATGCTCCCGGTGCTTCGGGAGCATTTCAAACACATCAGTATGGCGATGACGGAACAGGGATATATAAATGCGGATCCAGAACTGAAACAGATCCTTGATGATGCTGCGGTTCAGTCAACGGTCTCTCTCATTGGCGAAATGATTGCCGGCAGAAAAAACGTCTCGGGGGCCCTCAGTGGAAAACTGAAAGAGACTGCGAATCAACTCGGAAAATCTCTGGACAACCGTCCCGAAGATGACCGCCCACGCGATATTGAAGAACTGGTTCGTACCTCGGGTATACGGGCACATGATATTCGCTGGGGAAAGACATCCCTCGGAACCTGCCTGTTTCGACAGGGAACCGGGAATTGTACCATCGGTTGCTCTGCCCGATGGGTGATCAGTGCGCCGCTATGGTCGGCCGCACGCCCGGATTTATGTTGGGAATGTCAAAACCTTGTCCTTGACGAGACTCATTTGCCCTTCTGGAAAGACCGCCGGGCCAAATTGCAAGATGATCTGAAAACGGCAACAACCAATGATGACTTTGCTCTCGCACAACTCTGCAAACAACGCCTCGAACAATGTATTATGGTGCTAAACAAGCTTGAAACCACCGAAGCTGCAGCTGCAGAAAACAACAATCCCGGGTAATGAAACCATGTCACCCACATCTGTTGAAGCCGCATTCATGATGGCGATTGATCGGCTCCTCGCGCGTCATGCTCTGAAAGCCAATTCCAGCAATACACCCAAAATCAACAAAAGTATGGTTGCGCGCGAAGCCGGGCATAGCCGGACAACACTGTACAAATATCCCAAAGTGCTTGAGAGACTGAAATCATTTGAGGCAACAGCAAAATCATCAAAACAAAATGAGATCATGAGTCTGCGTCAGGAAATCGCCAAATTAAAACAGGAAACCGGGACGGCGAGAGACCTGATGGCAGCAATGCTGCTTCAAATGCGCGAGATGGAACGACAAACGGCTTCAAGAATTCGCCAGGCAGTACGTATGACACAAGCAGAAGGTTCTGATACGTAATGGGCCTTCCACGACACAGGAAGACTCTTAACAAGCCTTTTACATCAATCGTGGTGTCTACGCCAAGCCTCTCCTAATGCACATGTCTCCCATCTTCCATAAATCATCCCACTTACGACAGATCACTTCCGCAGATCAGCAGAGAGGCGCCTCCCCAAGTTCATGCCTTTGCCCAGTCTGCCAGATTGACAAATAGCCCGAACCAGATTGACATAGGCCAAGGGCGACGAAAACAAAGCCGGTCAACCAGCGGCGCGGACGCATCCAGTCTGCAAGTCCGACAAGAAGCGAAGTAAGTTGCGGCACGACCGAAAACGGTACCAATGGAAGTGACAACGACAGCGCAAAGACCGCCATCAGAATGAAACCCTTTGCGGCGGAGCCTGTTGCGGTTGCGGCCCCCATCAGGCCGAAAAGGATCGGCGCGGCGCAGGCGGGAATATTCAGGCCAAACGCAACGCCCTGAACCCATGGGTTTTTCGTGATCCGCCATCCGACTGGCGCAATCCGGATACGCCGCCGAAACCGTCCCCCTGCACCGAACAGGAAGACAATTCCGATGACCATATAGAGTGCCCCAAAGATCAGCCATGCCCCGGTCTGAACCCCGATCATGCGTTGTCCCAGCATGACGATCACGCCGCCGAAACCGCCCATGACCAGAAGGCGTGCGAGCATGAATGCAGCTAGAGCCCCAACCCGCATGCGCAGTGAACGGTCACACTGGCTGTTGAGAAACAGCATATGCGCGCCAATCGTGCAGGGCTCGATAAATCCCAAAAATCCCAAGCCCAGCGCAAGAAAGATCAGGTTGAACAGGTCCGGTGTCACGTTTGTAAATTCCTTATCATCGTCGCATGGTGTTACCCGGCACAACAGGACAGTCTGGCGACATCTCTCGCAAAGCCCTGAGCGGCAAGTTTCAGGCCCTCGACTGTGGTCAGATAGGGAAAAATCGTGTCGCCAAGTTCTTGGGCGGTCATCCCAAACCGTATGGCCAGCGCCATTGTCTGAATGCTGTCACAGCCCTCGGGTGCCAGTATCTGAGCGCCCAGCAAGCGGTCAGTTGCTTCATCTGCAATGAGTTTTATCAAACCGCGTGTATCACGGGCGGCAAGTGATCTGGGCACCAGATCAAGCGGCACGACAGATGTCTTGACCACAAAGCCCCGTTTCTGTGCCTGAACCTCGGAGAGACCTACGCCAGCAACTTGTGGATCAGTGAAGACAACCCAGGGCATCGTTGTGTTGTCATATGTCTGTTCGTCACGGTTATAGGCATTTATTGCCGCAAGTTTGGCGCCATAAGCTGCCATATAAACGAACTGGTCGCGCCCGGTCACATCGCCCGCAGCATATACATCAGGACGCGTCGTCCGCATGTACGCGTCCACAACAATTCCGCCATTCGAATTTACTTCAATTCCGGCCGTTTCGAGGCCTAATCCGTTTGTATTCGGCTTACGGCCTGTCGTTACCAGGATATGTTCAGCAAAAAGAACCTCGGCCTGGCCATCAACGTTAATGGTCAGTTCCGTTTTATCATTCTTCCGTTCAACCCTCTCGTAGGTGAGGCCCGTGCGAACGGATACCCCTTCATTCCTTAACTCCTGAGTGAGCGATGCAGCAATTTCCGGTTCTGCTTCGGGAAGAAGCCGTGACCGTGTCACCAGCGTAACCGAGCTGCCGAGCCGTGCAAACATCTGAGCCAGTTCACAACCGATATATCCGCCGCCAATCACGAGAAGTGATCGTGGCTGCTGATCAAGTTCAAGTGCCGTTGTACTGGTCAGACAGGGGACATTCTCAATGCCTGGAATATCGGGAAATGACGGGGATGTGCCGGTTGCAATGATTGTCTTTCTTGCAACAAGCTTTTTGCCGTCAAGCAGAAGACCGGTGTCATTAAATATAACGTCCCCTTCGAGATAATCGATACCATCATATTCGGGCAGCAGATCGATATATTTCTTCTGACGCAAACCGGAAACCAGATCCTCTTTAGCCTTGATCAGGGACTGCCAGTCAGCGACATGAGCGTTTCCGGAGAGGCCGGGAAAACGCGCAGCGGCCCCCGCACCATGCACGGCCTCTGCGGCACGGATCATGGTTTTGGAGGGAACACACCCGACATTGACGCATGTGCCGCCAATCATTCCCTTGCCGATAAGTGCGACCCTTGCGCCCTGTTCAGCGGCCGTAATCGCCGCCGAAAAACCGGCCGAACCCGCGCCGATGACAGCAAGGTCATATTCCTGTTTGTCGGTCGAACAACAATTGTTCATATTATTTTCCTTTCCGGGTGGTTGGTTGTGTATCGGTCTCGCAGCAAGCGCGCGCACGGGCTCGTTGTCGGTAGCCGTACAGTGCCAGGGCAATGAACAGGAGTAATCCGGGTATGAGGACATAGTCTATCCAGCCCAGCCATGCCGAGAGTCCAAGGGCCCCGAACGAGACAACAAGGATTGGTGTGAAACAGCAGATCACAGCAAAAATTGTTCCGACGATCCCGGTTTTGAAAATGGTGTTGCCACGCATTATTTAATCCCGCGCCTTGGCCGGATAACCGGCATTTGTCGAAGCGATCCCGATGGTTTCCACATTGGCGACTGACGGGTCGAAGGTGACAGTTGCGGTTTTTTTATCGAAGTTGACGTCTACGGCCTCTACGCCGGTGACGGCTTCCATCGCGGTTTTGACCGTCACCGGACACAGGGCGCAGGTCATGTTTTCGATGTCGAAAACGGTTGTTTGTTCATCCTGCGCTGTGGCGCTGGCAGCAAGCGCCGCAGTTGGGAGGTAGCCTCCCGGATATATGACAGCCAGTCCCAGGGCAAATGCCCCGGCCAGAATAATGCCTGTTCGTTTCATCTCGATTTCTCCTAATAGAACAGCGGTGCCCACCAGTTGATTGTCAGGGCCAATCCCACCAGCACGGTTGAGAACCACAGGGCGGCTTTGGTGATCAGTGCGGATTCCGGACGGGCGCAGTAAGACCCGTCGTCACAAGCTGGCTTGGTCTTGAAATAGACCTGCCAGAACCCCAGCCCGATAAATATCAGAGCCACCGTCGCGAAGAGTGGTTTGTAAGGTTCAAGAGCCGTCAGATTGCCGATCCAGGCCCCCGACACCCCCAGCATCAGAAGCAGGAGTGGTGCGACACAGCAGGCGGATGCAAGAATGGCTCCGACCACTCCACCAGTTGCAAGCAGACCTCTTTTTGTCTGCTTCCCGTCATCCGACAACAGGTCGTCCGATTTGATATCGTTCATGTGGTTTACCTCGAATTCGATTCGCAGTTAAGATACAGTCTGTAGCTGCTACAGATTAAAGAAGGTTTTGATCACATGGACGATCACAATTCCGGGAGGCGACTAAAGCGAGCAGAATTGTCGAAGGTGACAGGCTGTCATCTTGAAACGATCCGCTATTATGAAAAGACCGGCATGATGCCCGATCCGCGGCGCAGCAAAACGGGTTACAGGCTGTATGACGAAACACATGTTTCCCGGTTGCGGTTTATCCTGCGCGCCCGTGATCTGGGTTTTTCGATTGAAGATATCCGGGGGTTGCTGACTCTTATAGATGGTCAGTTGCAAACATGTTCGGAGGTCAAACAGCGTACGGAAAGCCATCTTGCTGACGTGCGCACAAAAATTGATGACCTGAAACGGATCGAACAGGTTTTGGCGGAAACGGCAGCTCAATGTTCAGGAAAAGATGTGCCTGAGTGCCCTGTTCTGGAAGCCTTGTTCCACGTTTGAAGTAGTAGCTTGTGAGTTCGGCTTCATCAAAAGGACAAAGAGGCCAGTTATCAATTTTTACAACATTGTCAGCATGCCAACAAATGAAGTAAATTTCAATTATTCCCAAATCCTTGAGCTAAATATCAACAAAAACTTATGATGGAATGCCAGATTACAAAAAAGGATACGCCCCAAGTAATATATAAAATAGGAAGTATTTAGCAAGATAAACCAAAAAAGTTTCTGTTTATATAATTAAATCGGCAAGAGTAAAATATTGGTTTTTCGGTTTGTTCCACAGTAAAACCCCTCTACCTCTTATGCGTCTCTTTATCATTGATCCCAGAAAGAACGCCACATTCCTCTACATCCCGTCCATCTTTGCAACTTTCTCTTAGTGAAACGAGTTGTATTTCTAGCGCTTGTAGAGTGGCAATCTGTGATTGCACATGAGATATGTGATCATCAAGTAAAACGTTGACCGCATTACAAGGCTGATGAGGCTCATCCTGATGCTGCTGTAGTTCGGAAATCTCCGCCAGAGATAGACCCAGAATTCTGCAGCGACGGATAAATCTCAACCGTTGACCATGCTTTTTGGTATAGACGCGGTAGCCGTTTTCTCTCCGCCCTACCGACGGCAATAGGCCCTGCTGTTCATAGAAGCGGATTGTTTGTGTGTCGATCTCTACTAACCGTGCCAACTGACCAATGCGCATTTGTCCTCTCCACCCTATTGACCTTATAGTTACTATATAGTTTTGAATGGTAACACTGTAATTTAAAGTGGAACCATGTCATGAGTATATTCTGTGATAGCCTTTCTGGTAGTGATGCACCTCCGCCATCGAATACCGATGAACCGAACGCCTTCGAAGCATCAGAGCAATGGATCAGTATTTATGCAGTGCCAAAAATGGACTGCCCGTCAGAAGAACGAATAATCCGCCTCGCCCTGAATGGCCTTAAGGAGATTCAGACCTTGTCCTTCGACTTGTCGAACCACCAGTTGGAGGTCGTACACAATGGCGAAGTTGCCGCTATCACTACAAAGTTGGAGACCTTGGGGCTAGGCGCTACGCTTCAGGAAAGCACCGCAGCCGATCCAGAGACCATCAAGACCGCCGAAGCCTCAACTACCTCTATCAAACAAGAAGCAGGCACCCTGCGCTGGTTGCTTGGCATCAATGCACTCCTATTTCTAATAGAAATGATTTCCGGCCTGGCAGCCCAGTCCACTGGCCTAATTAGTGAGTCTCTTGATAATTTCGCAGATGCGGCGGTATACGGGCTCGCCCTTTATGCTGTTGGGCATAGCATAAGAATGCAGGTGCGTGCCGCGCATCTTGCTGGTGTTCTGCAGCTAATTCTGGCTGTTGGAGCACTAGCGGAGGTGGTGAGACGCTTTGTATTTGGCAGTGAGCCTGAATCGTTGGTGATGATGGCTATCGCATTCGTCGCATTGATTGCCAATGCCAGTTGTCTGCTGCTCATATCCAAACATCGGGAGGGCGGGGCGCACATGAAGGCAAGCTGGATATTCTCGGCCAATGACGTGGTGATCAATCTGGGGGTCATCACCGCCGGCGTTTTGGTCGCGTGGACCGGGTCCAATTATCCGGACCTGATCATCGGCACCATCGCCGGGGTCATTGTACTGAACGGCGCCAAACGCATTCTGGCTATCAAGGGTTAAGAGCAGTGTCCGTTGCGGGCAAAAATCGCTCACGGCATGACCTATTGCCCATTTCTGGCGTACTTCCTGCGTCGGATCAGGCGATAAAATGTCTGGGGCAACAATCAATGGCCTATGGCGAGTCTGTTTCTGTACCCCGTTCTTTAATTGGGTGCAGACATGGAACACCTGTGCTGCATTCAGTTGCCAATTGAGAAAACCACCAACTCTTCTTCACACGAATCAAGCCGTGCCATGTGAAACTCGGTTTGCTGAAAGATGAAGGATACTTTGAAATGTTAATTCAAGTGTTCCAATTGACCTTACCACCCCAGCTATCAATTATTGTGATGCTGTGAGCTTGCCGTCAAATCACGATACGCATCCATCAATGGACGATCCACGGTGTCATGTTCCGTTCGCTCCTGATCAAGCTTTTCAAGGGCTCTTAGCATAAATTCGGCAATATCAAGCCTTTCGCAGCTGCAGGCATGTTTGAAAGCATGCAAAACTACATACTCCAATTGTTCATCACTTGAGGTCGTCATTTAATCGCTCCTTAATCCGGTATTGGGTAAGAGAGGTTCTTGCCGAGAAGAACTTCTCCTACCGGTACTTTGACGCACTCACGATCTAATAGAACTTTTCAGTTCTTTCTCAATCCAATCACGCGATCACAACATACGCATTACCGGCACAATTTTACGGAGCCGCAATGCATTTGTTAAAACAAAGACCGAAGACAACGCCATTGCGCCTGCTGCGAGAACAGGAGTGAGCAGAATTCCAGAGAAAGGATAAAGCAGACCTGCAGCAACAGGGATAAGTGCGGTGTTATAGCCAAAAGCCCAAAACAGATTTTGCTGAATGTTTCGCATCGTCCGGTTGGATACTTCAAAGGCATTGATGACGCCGCCAAGATCGCCAGACATCAGAACAATATCTGCCGACTCAATTGCCACGTCAGTGCCTGTGCCTATCGCGATCCCAACATCGGCATGAGCGAGAGCAGGTGCGTCATTAATACCGTCACCAACAAATGCAATCTTCCGCCCCTCTCCACGAAGATCATTCAAGGCCGCAACCTTGCCGTCTGGCAACACTCCAGCAACTACATGATCAATTCCAGTTTCCTCTGCAATTACCTGTGCAGTCTCAAGACTGTCACCTGTTATCATTGCGACTTTCAGGTCAAGGCTGTGAAGCGCTTTTATCACGTCCCTGCTTGAAGGCTTTACAGGATCTGACACTCCGATAACAGCAGCAACCTGTCCGTCAATTGCTGCGTACAATGCTGTTCGCCCGTTTCGTGAGAGCTTTTGAACAACTGCAGGAAAATCTTTGAGATCAATCTGTTCTCGTCGCATCAGGCGTTCAGTTCCAACTAGGACAGTTGCATCATCAACCTTTGCTCGGACGCCGTAACCAGTGAATGAGGTGAAATCTGTAACTGGTTGGTCTGCGTCAATATTCTCACGGCGCGCCGTAGATACGATTGCGTTGGCAATCGGGTGTTCCGATCTGGCTTCAACAGCAGCTACATACCTTAAAACTTCAAGTTTTGTGAAGCCTTGAGCAACCACAAAATCGGTTACCTCTGGCCGCCCTTCCGTCAAAGTACCAGTCTTGTCGAGCGCAACGATCTGAACGGAACGAAGTTCCTGAAGTGCGTCTCCCTTGCGAAACAAAATACCCATTTCAGCTGCACGACCTGTTCCAACCATGATGGAGGTTGGTGTGGCTAACCCCATTGCGCAAGGACAGGCTATTATTAGAACAGAAACACCTGCCACCAACGCCATTGTAACGGCTGGCTCAGGACCGAACAAAAACCATGCCAAGACACTTAGTGCAGAAAAAAACATGACTGCAGGTACAAACCATTGAGTTACGCGATCAACCAGACTCTGAATGGGAAGTTTGGTGGATTGGGCTTCTTCAACCATCCGAATTATTTGCGATAATGTTGTGTCTTCACCAACACGAGTTGCGCGAAAACTGAAGCCTCCTGCACCATTCACGGTTCCTCCTGTGACTTTTGAATCAGCTTGTTTGGCAACAGGAATTGGCTCGCCCGTTATCATGCTCTCGTCAATATGACTGTTTCCCTCAACAATTACACCATCAACCGGGATTCGTTCACCCGGGCGCACTATAATAACATCGCCAACTTGAAGGTCATCAACAGGAACAATGACGCTTTCGCCATCGCGTTGTACTCGTGCTTCTATAACTTGAAGTCCCAGAAGTTTTTGGATCGCCGCTCCAGTCCTCCCCTTTGCACGGGCTTCCAGAAAACGGCCAAGCAGGATGAGAACAATGATGACTGCTGCGGCTTCGAAATATACTGCGCGAACTTCCACAGGTATAAGTTCAGGAAGAAATGTGGAAACGGTAGAGAATATATAAGCCGCTCCCGTTCCGAGTGCGACCAGACTGTTCATATCTGGAGAACCTTTCAGAAGAGAAGGGACACCTCTGATGAAGAAGTATCTGCCCGGCCCGGCAAGAATTGCTGTTGTTAAGATAAATTGCAGCGTCCAGTAAGTTTGCTGCCCGATCGTGCTTTCGATAACATTAGCAAGTTCCGGGATGATATGACCGCCCATTTCGGTCAGAAAAATAGGCAGAGTTAGCAAAGCAGCCCAAAGCGTACGGTAGGCTATTTCACGCGCAACCTGTTTATTCTTGATAGAACTGTCCGTTGTTTCTTTGATCTCAGATGGATAACCGGAAGCAGTCAGTTGGGAGGACAATTCAGTCGGAGAGACAACATTCTGTAGGAATTTCACCGCTACAGTCTCAGCTGGAAGGTTGACGGCTACGTCTATTACGCCGGTGACTTGGCCAAGCGACTTTGAGATGCGATTAACACAAGAGGCGCATGACATTGAATTCACACTTAGAGTTACGTTGCCATATTGGGGGGCATAACCAAGTTTCTGAAGCGCTTGAGCAATCTCGACAAGCCTTTGCGCCTTGTCGACCTTCATTCGGGCTGTCTCATTCGCCTGATTGACCGATACTTCTCCGACACCTTTCATCGCGGATAGAGTTTGCTCGATTCTTGCTACGCAAGAGGAGCAGGTTATGCCATCAAGTTTTATTTGCACGTGATTATGGTTTTGCATCTGAACCTCTGATTGTCTGCTGTTTAAGCAAGTATGAAGGTTCCAGTCACTGGAAGGTCAAGTATTTTGTTCGAAGTGTCTCACACGACGTGTACTTTGCTGTTTTCTTCCAATTTTTCGGCAAAAAATAGCGCGCACAAGTCACTGCTAAGAAAGCCATTAAGTGTTGGAAGGTTCTTCCTGGCCCGTCAACCAATGCGCCCCAAAAGCGGGAATGTTTCCAGCAGCCAGAACGCAAAGGCGGACATATAACCGGTCATCATCGCCGTCCCCATAGCAATCATGATCAAGGCCGCCGCTGCACGGAGATAACGCCCAAAGCGTCCTATGGATTTCAATCTGACAGACAGACTCTCGGTAAGCAGTGCTGCCATGAGAAACGGCACACCAAGCCCCACGGAATATACGATCAGCAAAGCAATACCATCGCTGACAGTTGCCGACGCGGCGCTGACAGTCAGAATGGCACCGAGAATAGGGCCAATGCAGGGCGTCCACCCGAACGCAAAAGCAAGCCCAAGCACATATGCCGAAGTCACACGCCCACCAGGCAGATCAAGATGAAAGCGTGCTTCTCGCATCATCCACGCCGGACGGAGCGTTCCCAGCATGAACAGCCCGAACAGAATGACAATGCCGCCACCAATCAGATTCATCTCGAACCGGTACCCGAGCAGGACCTGACCAAGTGCTGTTGCACTGGCCCCCAGAAGGACGAAAACCGTGGTGAAGCCCAAAACGAAACACAGGCTGAAACCAAGAGATGACAATCGACCAACTCGGATTGCCTCCGTTCTGGTCGAAAGAGAGGCACCACCCGCGATATAGGAGATATATCCGGGAACCAGAGGCAGCACGCATGGCGAGAGAAACGATATGAGGCCTGCGGCGAACGCGCTTATTATGCCGATATTGGAAAGTTCAGGCATTAATCTGTATTCCGTAAAATCAGGAACCAAGTATTCAGAGAACAGGAAGGTCAGCTAACCAAACAGTGCTAAGCCTATCTTTGTTCAGGGCTCTTTTCCTACTTTTGAGAACCAGTCTGTTAACTGATCGAGCCACCCCTTTTCAACAGGCGGCTTTGGGGGGTGGACAGCGTTTGTCAATCCGTTCACGTAAAGGATCAGATTCATCTGATTGAAACTCGTGCCGTGAAAAATACCGGCATGGCGGGTATTCCGATCGATAATATGAATCATCGGCGCAGACCCGTCACGCTGGCTCAATTTGGCGAATTTATCGGCAACAGTTACAGCACTGATATCCGAAGACGGCATAACAGGCCGCCAGTTCACCAGATCCCAAGAAGGAGTATCTGAAAAATCTTCGGAATGAACGGTAATGAACGTGACCATTTCCCGCATCGGGCTAATATTCAGCCTCGCCTGAGAGGACGCCAGTAGGGTTTGCTGTTCTGCACAGGCTGCACCACAATCCCTTGGCACAAAACTTAAAATAAGTATCTGATCATCAAGGTCGCTCAAATTAAAGCGACCTTGATTTTGGTTAAAAAGTTCTATCTCTGGAACCTTTCCGGTGTTTGTCACCTCAAAATATGGCTCTTTATCCGCCATCACCTCGTCAAGGTGTTCACCGGGATGATTCGCAAAAGCTGGTGAGGCCGTCAACGCCAGGATCAAAAACAACCACCGGATCATTCTGTTTCCCCCTGCGGCCCGGCGGCAGCTATGCCAAGAATGGCGACGTCAATGCTAATCTCGCCTGCGTTTTCAAAGCGCAATGTCATGGGAAACTTCTCACCTTCACGGAGTTTTTCATGCAATCCCGTCAACATGAGATGCATTGCCCCCGGCGCCAGAGTGACCGGGCGGTTGGCCGGAACATCCAGAGCCATGACATGTCGCATCCGGCGAACATCATCGACCGTGACGACATCATGTATCATCACATGGTCGGCCACAGCTGTGGTGATTTCCAGAAGGCGGTCGGTCGCAGCGCTTGTGATCGTAAGATATGCCACACCCGGACGGGATGTCAGAATCGTGGCACGTGCCCAGGCGTCAGATATTTCGACAAGGTTTCCGGCAGAAACCGGTAGTGCTGATAGCAAGGTCATGACGAGGGCGATGGCTGTTCTTTTCATATTGTACTCCCATTCATGATCGCGAGAATCCGGATTGCCATGTCTTCTGCCGGCTGATCTCCTTCACGAAAGACAGTCAGGTAACGCCCATCCGGTGCCATCAGATAAAGATGCCCGGAATGGGCCATCAAATAGCCGTCCGGTGCTGTATCGTCGTCCAACTTTTCGTAATAGACCCGAAAAGCCTCGGCGGCTGCAGCGACATCCTCCTTACTACCGGTCAATCCGATCAGCGCCGGATGAAAGGCCTCGACATATTCAGCCATGACATCAGGTGTATCGCGTACCGGATCAATTGTAATGAATATCGGTGCCACACGGTCGGCTTCGGATTCCATTCGGTCAAGCGCATCCGCCATATAGGCAAGTGTGGTCGGACAAACATCAGGGCAGTGTGTGAAACCAAAAAAGACAAGTTGCCAACGCCCCGGAAAGCTTGCTTCGGTCACACGGTTTCCCTGATGATCGGTCAAGGAAAAATCAGAGTGAATGGCGGCTTCTCCCGTCCCTTCGGCCCCCGACGACATTTGCTTGCGGTCGGAAGCCTGGAAGATATATGCGCCGCCAAAGAGCAGGGCAGCAAGAACAACCATCCCCCATAATATAGAACGGATGAAACGTAACCGGTTGAAATTATGCGATGTCATGAAACGATCCCGTAGAAAATCCCGCCCGGGTATTTGTCCCGGGCGGGTGTCATGTCACGATGTTATTTGTCGGAAGGCTTCGGCATTTGATCGGTCATTGCAGCCATCATTTCAGTACACTGCTCCATCATCGGACCCATCTGGCTCATCATCTTCATCATACCCATCATGCCCTGCATATCCCCCATGCCGGAATTGCCGTCATGCTCCATCATCGGGGATTGCATGTCCGGAGTTTGGGCTTCCTGGGCATAAAGGGCTGTTGTCGCCAGTCCCGCGACCATCATTGTGGCAATAGCGGTGAGTTTGATTGACTTACGCATCTTTAACATTCCTTTCGGTTGTGGACTCATGTCCCGACTGCGGAGTTAAAGACGCTATATTTGCGCCTGATGCAGCCGGGGACCTTCCGGCCTCATTGCCGGGAAGACTGTTTTTCGGGATTTCATCGGAGGAAGGGGCGATATCGCTGGCGCTCTTTTTCGACGAACAGGCCTTTTTGTTCATGCATAAACCCAGCGCACACATCGCTACGCACGGCAGAACGGAGAGGAGCAAAGGCGCGATGCCGGCGGCAACCAGCCAGCTCCAGTTAAATGCAAGTCCGGCGACAAGTGCGGTTCCTGCCAGCACGAGCAAACCGCGACGTCCCTTCAGGTAGTATCGAACGGCATGAACCACGTCATGTCCAAGCGAGGTATTGCCGGATTTGGTCCGTTGTATTTCAGTCATAGGGGATCCTTCCTCAATCGGTGTAGATGTGGGTTTCAAGAAATTTTATCATCTCTACTGTCGCCCATTCGGTCGGTCCGACAAGTCGACCAAGCTCGCGGCCGTTCCTGTCAATCAGAAGCGTCGTCGGTAAACCGGGGATACCCAGAGCCGTCGTGGTTTTCATGGTTGGATCGATGAAGAAGTCCAGATTCCGGATACCGATTTCGGTATAGAAATCCTGCACGACATCCACTCCGGCCCGGTCGATCGACAAGGCAACGACTTTGAACTCCGAACTGCCGAGTTCGGCCTGCAGGGCATCCAGAGTCGGCATTTCCTCCCGGCATGGAACACACCAAGTAGCCCAGACATTCAGCAAGACGACCGTTCCCTCGAAATCACTCAATGTCATGGGTTGACCTTCGACGTTTTCGAACCCGAACTCGGGAAGAGGCCGGGGAGCATCATGCATGACAAACGAGCGCTGTTGACTCTGCCTTACATTGTCCGCTGCCTGATCGGTGACATTCTTCTCGTTGCGTAACGAAACTATGGTCAATGTGGTAACAACCACCAGTATGATGCCAGCGGCAAACCCCACTTTCAGGTTCATATGCACTAAGAGGCTCTTCATCGAGGTGCCTCCGCAGTTCCGGCACCTGAGGCCTCATTACGCAATTTTTCGACCCTTGGCAGAATGGTCTCGGCCATCACTTTTTCCGTCACCGGCCCGACATGCTTGTATGCAATGTTCCCTTTCGCATCGACAACGAAGGTCTCGGGGACGCCATAGACGCCCCAGTCGATCGCCACACGTCCATTAATATCCGCGCCGGTTCTCGTATAGGGATCACCAAGACTATCGAGCCATTCTGCAGCGTCGTCAGGTTGATCCTTATAGTTCAGGCCATGCAGTGGGACGGTGCCGTCGCGAGCCAGTTTCATAAACACGGGATGCTCTTCGCGACACGCAACACACCAGGAGGCAAAAACATTGACCAGCGACACCTCACCTCTGATATCTGTACTCGACAAACCTTGTGTTCGACCTTTTACCGGTGGAAGGTCAAATTCCGGGACCTGTCTACCCAACAGGGCAGAGGGGAGTGTGTTGGGATCAAGAGTTAATCCCTTCGCTAGGGCCACACCCAATATCAATGCTATGCCAAGCGGTAAGAAATAGATCAGCCGGTTGAACCGTTTCTGCGGGCGATGTTCTTTGGGGACTGCAATCATCTCGCCCTCCCGTCTTTAAGATTGAGATTGTGCTGGAATTCGCGTTCTTCGTCCGACCAGACACTCTTGATATAACCGAGTACCGCGATGATCTCCTCATCACTCAGCACATCCTCAAATGCAGGCATATCGCTCTCATACCCCGGCACGACAGCGCCAACCCCGAACTTGGTGATCGCAAACAGTTCCTGATCGCTATGGCGCCATGTGTGGCCACTGGCATCGTGTGGCGGCGCGGGCATCCGCCCGGTGTCAAGGCGGCGCTTCCAGTTTTTCTGCCCCTCAAGATTTGAGCCATGACACGATGCGCAAAATTCAACATAGTCATCCTTGCCCAGTGCTATCTGTTCCGGAGTGAGCGGCTTTTCGAGAAAAGTCAGATTCTCGGGCTTCGCGCTGGCATCCATCACGCCGAACAACAAAGCCATGCCGACGCCAGCCATTAATCCGGTGACCATTGATCCGGGCGATACCGCACTCATTTCCCGCCCCGAAGATATTTAAACAACGCGAGAACGCTCATGATCAGGATCGCAAGGATCAGAAGAAACACAAGACCGCCTCCTGCCATCATCAGCATCATCATCGGGCCACCCATCATCGAACCATCCATCATCTGTCCAAAACACTCATTCATTGGCGTAAACGGCAATGCCGTCCTCTCCGAACGCATAGGTTTTCAGCGTCCCGGTTTTTTCACGTGCCATGCCCGGCGCATTTGGTGGCATGCCGGGCAGCGTGATACCCGTTATATCCGGGCGTTCATCAAGCATCCGTTCAATGATCTCGGCGGGAACCAGCCCGCTTACGACATATCCGTCAATCTCGGCCAAATGGCAGCCCAGCCCTTGCTCCGGGACACCGGCGGCAACGGATCGCTTGTCGAAATCGCGATCATCGACACGGGTAACCTGATATCCATTGGTCTCAAGATATTCGCCATAGGCATCACAGCATCCGCAGTTCGGGTCCCGATAGATTGTGATCGATTTGCTTCTCTCACCAGCTACTGTCACGTTCGTTTGCGCCTCTCCTTTTCCCGGAGCAAACATTGTAAATGCAGCACTTCCGGCAACAGCCAGAATCGCAACACCTGTCACAATCACTAATTTTCTCATCTGTTTCTCCATCATCATATGTTCGCAATGGCGGTCCACGTCCTGCCACCGTCTGGGCTTTGTAAAACCCCGTCGTTATTCACAATTACGAGATCATCAGCGCGTAGCGGATGAACCGCGAGTGCTGTTGCGATAACTTCTGAACGCTTTAACCAGGTGACACCCGCATCCTGCGATTGCCAAATTCCGGATGGCAATCCGGCATAAAGTGTGGCCGGTCGCGATACCGCACTGACCAGCGCACTCACAGGTTCACCCTCAGGTAAGGGTACTTTGGGAGTTGCCTGCTTTCCGGACGCAAGAGCATCCATGGCATCGCCCGGCTGAACATCCTGCCAACGGCAGAAACAATCCGGCACACGCGTTACACCGGTATCGGTTCCGGCATATAGCCAGATCCCACCCATTCCGGTTGCCAGATCGACTGAAGACAGTGCTGTCAGATCTCGCTCGGCATTCGCTAACCATGGCCGGTCCATGACAAACACCCATGACTGACCAGCATCATCGCTCTGCCATAAGCCGTCACCGCGAATGGCGGCATATATGGTATCTGGGTTTGTCGCCGCAGTTGTGATGGCAGTGACTGCCGCTTTTGGCAGTCCTTGCCCACGTACGTCCCAACTTTTCCCGCCATCTACAGACAGAACAATCCTGCCGGTATCCAGACCACCAATAACTCGGCCCGGCCGTTCCGGATGTGTTGCAAGTGTGAGAATGGAACCTGCCGACATCTCCGGCAATGTTATCCAGTTTCGATCCCTATCGCGATACAGAAGCAATGACCCGCGTGCAATAATCAGCGCATTGCTATCAAAAGCAATTGCACTGTTTGAGCTTTCACTAACCGCGGCAAGGGTTGTTGCTGGCAACAGGTAGAGGCCAGCACATGTCACGAGACCGCGAAGCAGCGCACGTCTGGAAACAGAGCCCGCGACTATGGTATTTCTTTTCATATGCAAGTTTCTCAAGGAGTTGGAGCATCAGAACGTAATCCGAATCCCGCTCACAATGATCCTATAAGGTTTGATCTTCAGAGGCCGGGCACCAGTAAAAGCGGGACGCTCAAGGCCGGGGCGGATTGCCGCCTGCTCGTTGAGTGAAGCTGAAGCTATGCTTTGGTGCATGTCGCGACTGCGCCAAGAAATACCGACCAAAGCCGACATTTTGGCACCCGTAGATCGGAAAACATGATTTCCAACCTTGTCTGAAGAAGCTGTAAGGCCCACAACAAAAATTGCGGGCACGAAGCATGTCATGAGAAATCGCGGTGATGCCCCATGACACTGATATCCTCAAACCAAAACGGATTAAGGAGATATCAGTTCAGAGTGTTGGTTCTGGGAGGGAATGGATCGGGAGAGTTTGAGCGGCCGGTAAGGCTGCCTGTCGGCCCGAAATGCTCGACTGAGGCGAGTGCAGGTATTGCAACTTGTACAGGCGAAATTGCGATAGTTGATACCTGAGGGCACGCAATATCGCAGTCCGGCATGATGTCGCCGCTGCCAGAACAATCCTGACAATTGTCCATTGCCAATTCCGCCATCGGCATCCCGACCTCCATAACAGCAGCATTGACCGTCTGGAAACTTGTCCCGACGGCAAAAGCAGCTATCAAAAGTATGGTCAAAAACCTGATGCGATTGAGCATGGTTTACTTCTATCCCAAGGATGCGATGCTGTCTATATCGAACTACAGTAAATCCTATTGCTGCACCTCTGTGCCCATATCCAGAGACTAGGAGAATTGTTGGGTTACGCAGCATTTAATAGGATTTGATTGTGCTTCATCTATAAATTGATTGTTAGCAAGTCATACCCGCAGATTAGTGAATAACTCAGCACAACAGGTTGTTCATCTGTAGCGCATAACGTGATTTCATGGCGACGAATGCAGTAATCTATTGTTTTCACCTTGCTGATGGCTCAAGCAGCAGATGTAAATTCGTGAAATAGTCTGTCTTTGCCACAATATTGCCACTTGACCGCATTGATACATCAAGATAACCATTGCGCTGCAACATTGTGATAGGATTCTCCTTTTGCGGATCATCTCGTGCATACTTTCGGTTATCATCGCGTTGACAGTAATGCTGTCTGGCGCTGAGGCCGTGCATGCCAAAGCCGCTGATATTAACAGTGGCCATCACAGTGTTGTCTCCGTCATGGCTGACAGTAGTTCTCACACACAGGATCCATCGCACAACGATGTTTGTGGCATGGCTGTTTGTGGTCCCTATGTGCAGCAAATGTCTGGTAACTGGAACGCTGCACCTGTTTTGTTGTCTGTAAAGTACTGGGCAAAAGACAGAACGCTCTCGCCTGCAGAGCTTGATGTTAGCGTCAAACCTCCCCGCACCTAAGATATTCAGTTCCTTATCTAAACTGCATTCGTGACGTAATCTGTCGCTATGAGTCCGATCACTGACTCTGTGTAAGGTTTGCGTAACGAGATCCTTTATACTGAATTATCTCGGGAGCATTTTCATGCCCAAATACACTACTTCTGTCCTTCGCCTTGCTGTTGCTTCCGCCCTTGCTATGGGTAGCCTTGCCGGTATCCAGACTTCTGCATTTGCTGGTGCAGGTCATAGTGGCGGTCATAATGATGGCGTCGAAATCGGAGCGCCTGGCGATATCTCTGATGTTCGCCGGACAATTCGGATCACGATGGAAGACAATTTCTATGACAAGGAAAAGATTGTTGTTCGCGGCGGCGAAACCGTTCGTTTTCTAGTCGAAAACAAGGGTGAGTTCGTTCACGAATTCAACATCGGCACCGCAACCATGCATGCTGACCATCAAAAAGAAATGATGATGATGATGGAACACGGGGCCCTTGAAGTAGACAAAATCAACATGGACATGATGGAAATGGACATGGGGAACGGTGAAACCATGAAGCACAACGATCCGAACAGCGTACTTCTGGAGCCGGGTGATTCTGCCGAGGTGATCTGGACCTTCCCGAAAGACGCAGAACTTGAATTTGCGTGCAATGTACCAGGCCACTACGAGAGCGGCATGGTCGGTAAAGTTCGCCTGCAGTAACCACTGCGCAGGGTCTCGCGCCAGAGGGAATCCCTCCCTGTTGCCTCTGGCGCACCTCAACCATCGGAGATCATGAGAATGAGAAAACTTCTTGGGCGTGCCCTTTTGGGGGCGCTAAGCACTATTGCTGTGTCAACAGCAGGGTATGCGGCAACCTATAATCTGTCTGTCGATTACGTTACCATCGACACAGGTGATATGAAAACCAAAGCAATTGGCTATAACGGGTCCTCGCCCGGTCCGACCTTGCGCCTCAAAGAAGGCGAAGATGCCGTCATCAACGTGACGAACAACCTGGACGAGACTACATCTATCCATTGGCATGGGTTGATCCTTCCCTACCAGATGGACGGTGTGCCGGGCATCAGCTTCACCGGGATCGAACCGGGCGAGACTTTTACCTATCGCTTTCCTGTCAAACAGAGCGGGACCTATTGGTTTCACAGCCACTCTGGCTTCCAGGAACCAGATGGCGCTTACGGCTCAATTGTTATCGAACCCGAAAAACGCGAGCCATTCAAGTTCGACCGTGAATATGTCGTTGTTCTGAAAGACAAGCACCCTCATTCCGGGGCGCGTATTCTGCGCAACCTAAAGATGATGCCGGACTACTACAACCGTAACCAACGCACGCTCGGAGACTTCATCTCCGACGTTTCGGAAAACGGTTTGGGAGAAACTCTCTCTGAACGTGGAGACTGGGGCAGCATGCGCATGATGCCAACAGATATTGAAGACGTTCAGGGCTTCGTCGGCCTCATCAATGGTAAATCACCGGAACAAAACTGGACCGGACTATTTGAGCCAAACGAACGTGTGCGCCTGCGCTTCATCAATGCATCGGCCATGACTTACTTCGACGTCCGCATTCCGGGACTTGAAATGACTGTTGTCCAGGCTGACGGCAACAATGTTCAACCGGTCAAGGTTGATGAATTCCGCATTTCGGTTGCAGAAACATACGACGTGATTGTTCAGCCGACAGCTGAAAAGCCGTATGCAATCATGGCCGAATCAATGGGACGCTCGGGTTATGCATTCGGATCGTTGTCGCCGCAAGAAGGGTTGAAAGCTGAAATGCCAGCCAGACGCATGGACGCTCCGTTGCTGACAATGGCGGACATGGGAATGGATCACGGTAGCATGGCCGGAATGGATCATTCTTCGATGGGCAGTGGTAACGAGAACGGTATGGCTGGAATGGACCATTCGAATATGGCCGGAATGGATCATTCTCAGATGGGAATGTCCAAAGATGATCCCTTCTATGCCGCTGGAAGTGGTTTGACACCAAAAGCAGCCAATGGCGGAAAGTTCCTCTCCTATGCCGACCTGAAGGCACAGAAGCCTTTGTACCCTGAACGGCCTGCAACGCGTGAAATTGAACTGCGCCTTACCGGAAACATGGAACGCTATACGTGGTCAATCAATGGCGTCAAATATGAAGATGCAGAACCTATCCGCTTGAAATATGGCGAACGGGTGCGCTTCAAGTTCGTCAATGAGACCATGATGTCACACCCGATGCATTTGCACGGGATGTGGTCAATCCTCGATACTGGCAACGGTAAATGGGATCCGGTTAAACACACCATCAATATCAACCCTGGCATGACCGTTTATTCGGAAACCGAAGTTGATGAACCTGGGCAATGGGCTTTCCACTGTCACCTTAGCTATCACATGGCTTCTGGCATGTTCCGAAAAGTGGTTGTAGAGGGCGGTCCAGCCGTCGCGGCACTTGAGAATGGAGTTCAATAACAATGAAAACACTAACTTTGGCCGCGATTGGTGGTGGTGTTCTTTCCACGATCCTGTCCTTCTCGTTCACTGCCAAAGCAGACAATCACATCTTTTATGGCATTCAAATGGAGCAGTTTGAATACCGCTCTGGTGACGAAGGGGAAAATCTTTTCGTTTGGGATGGTGATGCATTTGTTGGCACCGATGAACTGAAGTTACGTTGGCAAGGCGAAGGCGAGCGTGATCTCAAAAACGACCTTTACGAAAACTTCGAGAACAGACTGGTCCTGCAAACACCAATCAGCGACTTTTTCGATGCCAAAGCCGGTATTCGTCTGGATACGCCAAGCACAACAGATCGTTGGTATGGAACCGTTGGAATCATGGGGCTTGCTCCTCAATGGTTTGAAGTCGACGCTGATCTGTTTGTCAGCGAGACCGGAGACGGCAGTGCGCGGCTTGATGTTGAGTATGAAGGCTTGCTGACCAATCGTTTAATCCTCACACCTTCGCTTGAGCTGAATGCTGCGTTCTCTGACGATCGCGAGATTGAGGTCGGACGCGGGTTTTCAAGCGCAGAGATCGGACTGCGGCTTAGCTATGACCTCATCGACCGTGCCGTTGCACCGTATATCGGGGTTGCCTATGAGCGGAAACTCGGCAAAACCGCAGACTTTGCAAAAGATGACGGCGAAGATTACGAGGCAACTTACCTCGTAACCGGTCTCCGCCTTCTTTTCTAAGCATCACACGACAGGGAGGACTTTCCTCCCTGTCTGTTTTGCCGAACCTTCTCAAGGAACCTAACTACAATGATGGAAATCGTCCACGATATGGGGCATCGCTTGACGCACTACATATCAAGCGATGCACACTGGTGGGTTCATCTTGTATTCCATTTGGTGGTGTTTGGGGTGCCGGTTGCGCTAATTATTATTCTCAGCGCGACGGGATACAGGGCTTTAAGACGCCGCAGATCTGTTCTTGCGCAACAGGCTCAAAAGCCCTCGGCAAAGAGCGGAACAGCGCTCCTGCAGTACATATTCAGAGCTTCATGGAAGCGGCAGATAAAACTGGGGCTACTGGCGACGGCCTCTTTGCCGGCTCTTTACATGAGCCTCGAGCTTCCGAAGTTGATCATCAACAACGCCATTGAGTCAGGACATTTTCCAGTTACCTATTTAGGAATGGAGTTCTCTCAAACGATGGCTTTACTTACTCTCTGTCTGCTTTTTTTATTGGCGATTGGCGTGCATGGCTGGCTGAAATATCAGGTTAATTTGCAATCCGGTGCGCTGGCAGAACACATGTCACGCCGCCTACGGCTTGATATTTCAAAATTCAGCTTTCGAAAGCCATCCCCCAAAGGAGGGGAATTGATTCCGGTTATTGTGCAGGAGGTAGAGCCCGTAGCTGGATATGCTGCAGAGTCGATTGTGCTGCCTTTGTTACAAGGCGGTACATTCCTGACGATTCTGACTTTCATGCTCGTGCAAGATTTGGTTTTGGGCATCGCCGCAACCGCACTGTTGCCGCTTCAGATTTTTGTCATCCCCAGATTCCAGAAGAAAATTAATGCTTTGTCTCGAACGCGGCTGAAGGAAGTCAGAGTTCTCGGCGAGAAGATAGGGAACATCTCAAACGATAACCAGCCAGGTGCCCGGGATATTTACGGGTCATACAAGCGACTTCACGACCTTCGTCTCTCTATCCACAAGAACAAGTTCGCCATGAAGTCTTTAAACAATTTCATATCACAGATGACGCCCTTCTTCTTTTACACAATTGGAGGGTATCTGGTGATAAAAGGCGATCTCACGCTCGGGGCTCTAATCGCAGTATTAACTGCATACAAAGACATGGGCGCTCCGCTAAAAGAGCTCTTTCGCTACTATCAGGCGCAAGCCGATGCTCACGTCAGATACTCCGAAATCAAACCTTACATCTCAAAGGAAATCAACAGTACGGACAACCGGCTTGCAGATGTAACGGTTCTGTCTGAAGTCGGTTAAAAAAAACGTCCCCTTAATTGAGGTAGGTCAACGTAACTCGATATTTAAGGGCATAAGTGTTACGTTACTGCCCAAAGGAAGTTTGATCAATGAATGCACAGCAAGCACTAATACGCGCCGTACTGATCCTGCTCGTCGGGATGAGCGCTATTATGCTTGCTCCCCATATTGCAGTCGCGTCGACTGGATCTTTTCCTGCGCATTCTGCAGAACTCAATGGTTTTGACGTTGAACACCAGCATGACCTGGCTTCGTGCTGCCCTCAGGTTTCTTGTCACTCCACATCAGCGGTCCTTACCGAGATTATCCTACCGGTTTCCGAGTTTTCCCATGTACAGAACGGGATAGAAGAAGTGTCCCTTCAGCCGGTATCTCGGTCATGGATTTTCCAGCCTCCCATATCCTGATCCTCCCGAACAAATAGCGAATAACTGTTCTGGGTTCTGCACCTGCCGATGGCATGCGTACAGATTGAGCCTTGGTGTTCTGCACCATGCTGCTTTCAGACGGAACAGTCATACCTAAAGGTATTTATGGGATGGCGAAGAGAAATGGAAAATATTCTCAGTTGGTTGCTTTGGGGAGCCTTCATCATATTGATGATGCGCTTTGGTTGCGGTGCTCACATGTTTGGGCACAAAAAGCACACCCACAATAAGAAACAAGCGGACGGTCAGGCTGAGGCAATCCGATGGGAGCACCCTCAGTCCGCCGTTGACCCGGTTTGTCATAAAACTGTCGATCCGCGCATCGCCAAAACAGCCATTTATGGCGGTGAAGTATTCTACTTCTGTTCAGACACCTGTCGTTCGAAATTTGAAGTGTCGCCAGATACCTATGTCGATGGCAGCGCAATTAGCCGACAAACTCACGTATCGCCAAGCTAGTTCAGCGAAATCAATAGGCGGCAGCAACAGGACCAGGGTTGACTAGTTCCCTTGGTCTCACGTGTCTTCGAATATTTGATACATACGCATAAAACAAAGGCCCGAAGAAAATGAAAAAACAAATCAATTGGCCAAAGTATTTGGTTATCGGTTTTTTCGCAGTAGGGATCATCGCCATGACCCTGAATTCGTTTCTGCCCGGGAAAGATGACATCAAAGATCTTGAACTGACTGATAGCGGGATTGCGCTCCCCAGTTTCAGCAAGGAAGCCATGGTAGGAAACCAGCTTTTCGATATGAACTGTGCTGCTTGTCACGGAGGCAATGCAACAGGCACAGAGCAAGGCCCGCCGCTGATGCACAGAATCTACAATCCGGGACATCATTCAGATCGCGCATTCTATCTAGCTGTTCAAAACGGGGCAAAACAACATCACTGGCCCTTTGGCGATATGCCAGCCCAGCCTCAGGTCAGTTCGGAACAGGTAGCACGGATCATTCGTTATATACGCGAGCTGCAAGAAGCAAACGGCATCGCGTACCAAAAACACCAAATGTGAGGCAGGAATGGATCATCAGGCAGAATACAAGAAAAACAGTATCTCGCTCCTTGGCGCCATATCCATGGGCACCGGTGTTATGATCGGAGCAGGAATTTTTGCTTTGACCGGACAAATTGCCGAACTTGCAGGAAAGTGGTTCCCGTTGTCGTTCCTGTTTGGCGCACTTGTCACTGCTTTTAGCGCATATACCTACATCAAGATGTCCAATGCTTTCCCGTCTGCAGGCGGGATCGGAATGATCCTCCAAAAAGCATACGGGCCGGGAGCCATAGCAGGCGGCGCAGCATTGCTGATGGCCTTTTCGATGGTCATCAACGAGAGTTTGGTCGCAAGAACATTTGGAACCTATGTTTTGCGGGCGTTTGACCTGACAGAGCTTGAAGTTCTTATACCGGTATTGGGTGTTTGCCTGATAATTTTTGCATATGCTGTTAACAGAGCTGGCAACAAATCGGTTGGCCTGTTTTCAATGGTCATGGCCGCGTTGAAGATCGGCGGCATTGCATTGTTTGCAATTGCAGCGCTGTGGGCTGGTGGATACTCGTTCGAGCCGTCATCACCCGACGGCGCGAGCTTTCCATTGGCCGGTTTTGTCGCATCAATTGCTCTTTCAATTCTGGCCTTCAAAGGGTTCACAACGATCACAAACAGTGGTGCTGAAATCGTGAGCCCTCATAAGAATGTGGGTCGTGCGATTACGTTCTCAATCCTGATTTGCGTTGTCGTATATATTCTCGTGGCGCTTGCTGTTGGTTCAAGCCTTGACTTGGACGAACTGATAAAAGCCAAAGACTATGCCCTCGCCCAAGCTGCACAGCCAGCATTGGGGCCCATCGGATTTTATCTGACTGTGCTGCTCGCAGTCGTTGCGACGGCGTCCGGTTTGCTAGCAAGCGTGTTTGCGGTGTCAAGAATGCTCGCGATGCTGACCGATATGGAGATGATCCCGCATAGTCATTTTGGAATGTCGGGTTCAATCAAAGACCACACACTTGTTTACACGGTTGTCGTGGCAGCGCTGTTGACAATCTTTTTTGATTTAAGCCGGATCGCTTCACTTGGCGTGTTTTTCTATCTGGTCATGGATGTGCTCATCCACTGGGGATGCTTTAAGTACCTACGACAAGAAATAGGAGCACGCGGCTTTGTTATGATTACAGCGATTGTCTTTGACATCATCGTATTGATCGTTTTTGCCGGCATGAAATTGCAAAGCGACCCATCCATTGTTCTCATTGCAACTTTGATGATCGTTGCTGTGTTCATTTTTGAACGTTGGTTCCTGTCAAACTGGATAAACCAGTCGGCCAAGGCGCACAGTCACGATCACTCAGGACATTGATAAACCGCAGTGACATTGCGGCATAACAGCAGGAAGCAGACCATGTCTGAGCATCATCATAAGAAGCACCAGCATAATCACAAAATGTCTGATCAATCAGGACACGCGACGGATCCTGTTTGCGGTATGTCGGTCACAGTGGATGCCGATACACCACGCTCGAGGTACGGCAGTGAGACATATTATTTCTGTTCGCAGAAATGTAAGGGCAAGTTCGATAGCTCTCCTGAGAGCGTATTGTCCACTGAGGAAGAGGCATCTGCTGCAAACAGCGCTTCGTCATCGACTTCGGGTCGCTACACCTGCCCGATGCATCCAGAGATCATACGATCCGAACCTGGTTCCTGTCCGATCTGCGGAATGGCACTGGAACCGATGGATACACCAACAGAAAATGACGAACCAAACCCCGAGATTCAGGATTTCAAAAAGAGATTCTGGTTAGGCGCAGCTCTTACGGTGCCGCTGATTGTTCTAACGATGGGGCCCTTTGTTGGTTTGGGTTTCATCCGGGAAATGATTGGAGAACGCGTTACTCTTTGGGTTGAGTTGGTTCTCGGAACGCCTGTTGTCCTGTGGTCCGGCTTCCCATTCATGGTTCGTGGATGGCATTCTGTGGTGAACCGTTCTCTCAACATGTTCACATTGATCGGGATGGGTGTTAGCGCAGCTTATATATTTAGCGTCGTCGCAGTGATTTCTCCTGACATTTTTCCTGATGGATTCAGAGATGCACAGGGACATGTCGGTGTGTATTTCGAAGCTGCAGCTGTCATCGTTGTCCTTGTGCTTCTTGGCCAACTGTTGGAATTGGGGGCACGGGAACGAACCGGTTCGGCAATCAAGGCGTTATTGGGTCTTGCTGCAAAAACAGCCCGCATTATTGAAGATGATGGTTCTGAACGAGAAGTTCCTCTTGAAGATGTGACCGTCGGAATGAGCTTGAGGGTTCGTCCAGGTGACAAGATACCTGTCGATGGCGTTGTCGTTGAAGGACGGTCGTCAGTTGATGAATCCATGATTTCGGGTGAACCCGTTCCAATTGAGAAGAATCCAGATGATGATGTCACCGGAGCAACAATCAACGGGAATGGCAGCCTGATCATCCAAGCCAAACGGGTTGGCAAAGATACTGTCTTGAGCCAAATCGTTGATATGGTCTCCCATGCTCAGCGAAGCAAAGCGCCAATCCAAAAGGTTGCAGACACGGTTGCAGGCAAGTTTGTGCCTGCTGTTATCCTGGTTGCTTTGATCGCCTTCGTCGCTTGGGCCATCTGGGGACCAGATCCGTCACTGTCATACGGGCTTGTCGCAGCAGTCGCTGTTCTGATCATTGCGTGTCCTTGCGCTCTTGGTTTGGCAACACCAATGTCAATCATGACCGCTACCGGTCGTGGTGCGCAAATTGGTGTGCTCATTAAAAATGCAGAGGCCCTGGAGCGATTTGCGAAGGTCGATGTGCTCATCGTCGATAAAACCGGGACTTTGACAGAGGGTAAACCGAAACTAGCAGGTGTAATCGCTCAATCAGACTATCAGGAGGAGGAAGTTCTTTCTGCCGCTGCGGCGCTCGAAAAAGGATCCGAACATCCATTGGCTGACGCCATTGTTAGTGCTGCTCAGGAGCGCGGCTTGTCCCTTGATAAGGCAGAGGACTTTGAAGCTGTAACCGGTCAGGGCGTCACCGGAAAGGTGGATGGCAAGTCGGTTGCCCTAGGTAATAGTAAACTCCTTCAGACTCTCAATATCGATCATTCTGCTGTTGATAAAACAGCAAATGATCGGCGAGATATGGGGGAGACGGTAATGCATGTCGTTATTGATGGAAGAATTGCCGGGCTCATTTCCGTAGCCGATCCGATCAAGGACACGACGTTGGAGGCTTTAAAGGCGCTCAAGAAGCAAGGCTTCAGAATCGTCATGGCAACCGGTGACAACCAACGAACAGCAAAATCCGTTGGCAATAAACTTTCCATTGACGAGATTCGGGCCGATGTCTCCCCAGAAGACAAAGCCAATTTAATTATGGAACTCAAGGCTGAAGGCCATCAGGTAGCCATGGCAGGTGATGGCGTCAACGACGCCCCTGCTCTTGCTCAGGCTGATGTCGGAATTGCGATGGGTACGGGCGCTGATGTTGCAATTGAAAGTGCTGGTTTCACCCTCGTCAAAGGTGACTTGAGCGGGATTGTTAGAGCCCGAGAACTCTCGGAAGCAACGATGCGCAATATCCGGCAAAACCTCTTCTTTGCGATGGTCTATAACGCAGCCGGTGTGCCTGTTGCTGCGGGTCTGCTCTATCCGTTCTTTGGCATTCTCATCTCACCAATGTTTGCAGCTGCAGCCATGAGCTTATCCTCGGTATCAGTCATTGCGAATGCACTGAGGTTACGTCGAGCAAGTTACTAGCATCCCAATATTGACTGATTGGGCGAGGGGTGAACCAGACAAGGCTGACTTTAATACAAGACAGTTCACCCCTCGCCCATTTTAAATGACATACCAGCCAGCACTCAGAACTTTAAATCTCTTCTGATCCGTTCCCAAAATTCATCTGTCGGCTTTTTACACTTGGTAGCCAGAAATCTATTTTCACCTTGATAATTTCGGGTATACGGATTTAATGGTTGATGGGGCACCTTCACCCCATCAATCTGATACCACCCTCAGATGGTTGATAGATCGACTCCGTAGTTGAGTTCCTCTGCGAAGTCCGGCAGTCCGTAACCGATGGTTTTCTTGTAGAAAGGAGAGACCTTCGCAGTCGGTGCCTTCTTCTTGTGCTTCGTGGTGTAGAGCATTCGTGCCCGCATCACCTCGAAGGAGTAACCGCGCCCTTCACGGTTCTTGTCCTTGGCCAGTCGGTTGATGGACTCCGTGTAAGCGTTGGTGACGGGCATGTCCGTCTCGAAGTAGGTCATGGTCTCTTCGCGCCAGTTTCCCACTGCCCTGACCAGATCGCTCCAGACTTCCTTTTGGCCCTTCGGGATGGTGGCTATCCACTCGTCCAGGGCGGCTTCTGCCTGGAGCCGTGTGGTGGCGTCCCAGATGCCGTAGAAGCGCTCCTTGTGCTCGTAGGCGGCCAGCAGTTGCGGGAACGCGCCTGTCCAGGTCTCCATGATGAGGCGCTCCCGGTCTGAGACTTCGTGAGCGCGTTTCAGCAGGATTTTCCGGTCTCCCTTGAGAGTCCGGCTCTGGGACGGTTTCAGCTCCTTTCTGAGGCCCTTGCGCACTCTCTCTAGGGCATCGTTGGCCATGCGCACCACATGGAACTTATCGACCACGATACGGGCCTGGGGCAGCACAGCCTTGACCGCTGCCCGGTAGGGGTTCCACATGTCCATGCTGACGATCTCGACCTTCTGCCGGTCTTTCAGCTTCATCAGGTAGTTGGTCACCACGTCCTGGCGGCGGGTGGCCAGCAGGTCGAGCAGGGTTCGCTCCTCAATGTTGGTCAGAATGCAGCGGTAGCGCTTGTTCAGGTATAGCTCGTCAATGCCCAGGATGCGGGGCGTCTCGAAGCGGTGCCAGCGCCCCAGGAACTCGGCGCGGGCGTTGAAGATGTCGCGCACCGTCTTCTCGTCCAGGCCGGTCTGTGCCGCCACAAAGGTGTAGGGGTGGTTGAAGGATTCCTTCTCCACGTACTCATGCAGCCGCAGTGTCATACGGAATCCGTCCACCATCTCCGGTAGCTGGGGCCTGAATGTTGTCTTGCAGGCCCGGCAGGTGTATCGGCGGCGGACCACCCAGAGAGTGACCCGCTTGCCGTGGATGGGCAGATCACGATAGGGAACGTCACGCTTGCCGAACCGTACGAACTCACCCTGCACGCCGCATTCCTCGCAGGCGATGGGATCGGGCACGTCCACCTGGAAGTGCATTTCGTCGTCGGTTGATTTGCAGCCCAGTACTTGGTATTGCGGCAGGTGAAGGATGTTGTCGGGAAGTTCGGTCATGGTGTTGTATAGGCGTAGGTGTCAGTCAGATCCATCCGGCTCGGCATTGGTGTTTGCTTTTTTACCCAACAAGCTGCTGGAAACGAAAAGTAAGGCACCGAGGACAATTGCAATATCAGCCAGGTTGAAGGCCGGCCAATGCCAGTCTCGCCAATAGAAATCAAAGGAATCCACAACATAGCCGCGAAAGACCCGGTCAATCAGGTTGCCCATGGCGCCACCGAGGATAAGACTGTAAGCGATGGCTTCTCCTTTATGACGATTTTCAAGGATCAGCTTGATCAGAAAAATCGAGACCACTACCGCGATTCCGATAAAAAAGTAGCGCTGCCAGCCTCCACCATTCGCAAAAAGACTGAATGCGGCACCGGTGTTCCATAGGTGCACCCAGTTAAAGAACGGGGTCACCGAAACATACTCGCCATAGGCCATTGATTGCTGCACCAGCCACTTTACAGCCTGATCAGACGCTGCCAGCAGGCCCGATATGGACAATAGGGCATACGGCGAGAGCTTTTTGCCAATAATGAGCATTATTTAACCCTTCAACGCCAAAATGCGTCTGGCACCGTTAAGTACAATGCCCCCCGCGATGGTGCCGATAATCAGATCCGGATAATTGGAACCGGTCCACGCGACCAGGGCGCCGGCGGTGATGACCCCCAGGTTGATCACCACGTCGTTGGCCGAGAATATCCAGCTTGCCTTCATGTGCGCCCCGCCTTCCCGATGTTTGGATATGAGCAGCAGACAACTGGGATTGGCAATCAATGCGACGAATGCGATAGCCATCATCACCAGCGATTCAGGCTCACTACCGAATACAAAGCGTCTCACCACCTCTACGAGCACGCCCACAGCCAAGATCAGTTGCAGTACACCAGCAAGATGCGCGGCACGTACCTGCATTTTCACGCTATGTCCAACCGCATAAAGGGCAAGCCCGTACACCGCCGCATCGGCAAAATTGTCCAGGGATTCTCCAATCAGGCCGGTGGACTGGGCGATCAGACCGGCAGTCATTTCCACCACGAACAGAAGTGCATTGATGCCGAGCAACCAGCGCAGGGTCCCGGATTCTTGCTTAGCAGAAGCTGCCGAAAACTCGGCGGCCTTGATGGTCTCCGGATTTGCAGCGACGGTTTCCTGAAGCGAGGCGCCTAGCCCCAAGGTCTTCAGTTTCGAGGTGACGGGCTCGACCTCGCCGTCATGCACGACCTTCAGCCGGCGGTTCGACAAGTCGAAGGACAGCGCCCGAATCTCCTCAAAGCCGTTCAGGGCTAGGCGAATCATTCGTTCTTCTGATGGACAGTCCATCTTCGGCACGGCATAAACACTGACCCATCTCCCTGGCGCCTCGGAGGAGGCCTGTATATCGGTATCCGCTGCGGACGTTGCATCACCGCCACAGGCACCACCACAGGATTTGCTCATGATACGACTCCACTTGAACAATGTTGTGGTACCATTTAAAACTATAAAGCTACTATAAGGTCAATAGAGTAAAGAATCCGTTGGGGAGGAGGCTGATGCGCATTGGTCAGTTGGCGCAGTTGGTAGGGGTCGAAACACAGACGATCCGCTTCTATGAACAGCAGGGCTTGTTGCCGCCGCCTGATCGGCAGGACAACGGTTACCGTGTCTATACCGAGAAGCATGGTGAGGGGCTGGCCTTCATCCGTCGCTGCAGAATCCTGGGCCTGTCACTGGCTGAGATTCACGAACTACAGAGCTATCAGGACGATCCTCATCAGCCTTGTACCGCCGTCAACGCCTTGCTCGATGATCACATCTCTCATGTGCGGTCGCAGATAACCGCTCTGCAAGCGCTTGAGAAACAACTCGTTTCACTGAGAGCGAGTTGCAACGATGACCGGGAAGTTGAGGCGTGTGGGGTTCTTGCTGGAATTAGCGAAGGAAACATGCACCAGCAGTAGGTGAAGCATCAACCAGATAATCCGATGAGATGCCGGTCTGTCTCACTCTCATGCAAAGGTAAGATCAACCATTTAATCCGCTTACCCATAATTTCGAGTTTACGCACTGATAGATGCAATCCTGTATATTTACATTGTAGGGTTACATACATGCGATCATCATCAATTGGCCAATCTATTTTCATCGAGTCAGTGTTGATGCATTTATCTTCTAACCGCCTATACAATTTGACTGAACAGTTTTTGTATGAACAAAAATAATAATATACTTGTATTTACTCTTTTAAATCAGAGATCTGAATAATAACGAACTATATTAAATGTAATATAAATAATGCTGGCTGTGCCGGTACATCCATGTCCCAAAGATCATGATGCACCGTCTGGCGCACCCACTGGACCTGACCAGTCTCAAGGCTGAGTGCCACGATCGACGAGGAATAGGTTTCCACATTTTCATCGCGGTTCATGCCCAACTGATCAGGGACCTTGTTGCCCAGCGGCACGTAAATCATCCCAAGCGCCTCGTCCGCACTGGAAACCGACCAGCTGTTGGGCGAATTGGCGGTATAGGTCTGATCATCGGGGATCGGTTCGGTTTGTTCCGGATTACCGGAATCCCAGTTCCAGATCAGCTCGCCAGTATTGATGTCATAGGCGCGAATAACGCCAGACTGCGATTTGGTGGAATAGTTGTCATTCACGGCCCCGCCAATGATGATCTTGCCATCAGCGGCCACCGGCGGCGACGTTGAATAATAATAGCCCGCCGGATTGTAGGGCATGTTGGTTTCCAGATGCACCGTGCCCTCATCCCCGAATGACGGGCAAATTTCACCCGTTGCCGCATCAAGGGCGATCAGACGTGCATCGGATGTCGGCAGGAACACACGTTCGGTGCACGGGCCGGTTTCGTTGGTGGCCGCATCCTTGTAATAGGTGACACCCCGGCATGTCTGATGCTGACGGTCGGGATTTTGCGGAATACCCGGATCAAATTTCCACTTTTCCTGTCCGGTTTTAGCATCAATCGCAATCGCCCAACTGTGCGGTGTGCAAAGATACAGCGTCTCGCCGATCTTAAGCGGTGTGACCTGATAGGTGGTTTCAGGCACGTCACTTTCGCGTTTCAAATCACCGGTCTGATAGACCCAGGCCTGTTCAAGCGATGCAACATTATCGGTATTGATCTGATCAAGCGGTGAATAACGTTGCCCATAGCTCGTTCGCCCATAATGATGCCAATCGCCATTCGGCACGGAGCCCCCATATTGCGGGTTGTCGACAACCTTACTGGTTGGCAGGGTGCCCTCGATTGCATTGGGATTGTTCATCATCGAATAGACCGCAACGATCACGGCGATGACAATACTACCTTCAAGCACAAAGGACCGAACCGGTGTCGCATTCTCGCTTGCGCTGTCCTGATCCTGCGACGCCCGGACCAAAGTTTTGCGGAAAACAGGCGTCATCAGCCAAAGCCCGACAACAATGATCAGACCGCCGCGCGGGGCCAGTTGCCACCAGTCAAACCCGGCCTCCCACACAGCCCAGACCAGGCTTGCGAGTGTAAACACGCCATAAAACGGCAACAGAACGGGCTTGCGTGAAAAGGCCAGAAAGCTTGCAAACAGGAAGGCCAATCCGGCAAGCGCGTAATAGAAGCTCCCGCCGACCGCAATCAGCCATGCACCGCCAACAGCAAGTGCAAGACCAATCAAAGCCAGAAGGCCTGATGTCACTAGATTAATCATGGGGTAACCCTCGGCTAAATGAGGTCGCCAACCGTCATCAAAGACAGTGGACCGGAACTTGAGTCTTCAAAGGGGTTTATCCACAAACGCCTGAAAACCTTGCAAGTTCCACCGAGGACAAAAAAATCCCACCGTCAGACATGAGCCGGTGGGATGCGTTGATTGCGGTGCGTTCGCAATTAGTGGTGGGTTTCGATCACCATACCGCTTTTGACAACCTCGGTAATCGTCACACCCAGATTTTCATCAACGACAACCAGTTCCCCGCGGGCGACCAGACGGTTGTTGACGTAGATATCAACCGGCTCCCCCACGCGGCGGTCCAGCTCAAGCACGGCACCACGGGTCAGGCGCATCAATTGCGCGACCTGGATCTGGCTTTTGCCAATCACCGTTGACACACGCACAGGCACGTCATAGGCCGCCCCAATGTCAGAGGCCCCCATACGTACGCTAAACGGGTCCTTATCGTCGTCAGCCATGATTTCGCGCCATCCCGTCAAATCGAAAGAATCGTGAAGCTTGTATCTTAAAGGTGAGCTTTGAAAAAAGTGTTAGCAAGCCCAATCTGATAAAATCGACGATTGCTGATCGGTTCTGAAAATGTATCAGCACAATTTTACTGTCGTTTTTTGTATTATATTGCCCTAAACAGATGACGATTCCGGGCCAAACTTGGCCAAAAAGTGATCCAACCAGACATCAGGATGTTTCATGCCTTATGACCGCCAATGGGTGGCCGATGCCATCAGCACGATTGAAGCCGATTTCAACCGGTCTGCCGATACCCATCTGATCCGCCTTGATCTGCCAAAGCTTGGTGACATTGGCCTGTACCTTAAAGATGAGTCGACCCATCCGTCCGGCAGCCTCAAACATCGTCTGGCGCGATCGCTGTTTCTCTATGGGCTGTGCAATGGCTGGATCAACAATGACACCCCGATCATCGAGGCATCCAGTGGCTCGACCGCCGTGTCAGAGGCCTATTTTGCCCGCCTTCTTGGCCTGCGCTTTATTGCGGTGATGCCGAAATCCACATCACAGCAAAAAATCGATCAGATCGCCTTTTATGGCGGCGAAAGCCATCTGGTCGATCACAGCGGTCAGATTTATGAGGAATCGCAACGTCTGGCGCGCGAGCTGGGCGGCCATTACATGGACCAGTTCACCTATGCCGAACGCGCGACCGACTGGCGCGGTAACAACAACATCGCCGAAAGCATCTTTGATCAGCTCAAACGCGAACCCCACCCCATTCCACGCTGGATCATTGTCGGCGCCGGAACAGGCGGCACATCATCGACCATCGGGCGCTATATCCGTTATGGCCGAAGCCTTGGTCAGGGCTGTGAGCTTTGCGTGGCCGACCCGGAAAACTCGGTTTTCTATAATGGATATGAAACCGGTGACTGTTCGGTCACCAACAGCAAGGGATCGCGCGTTGAAGGCATTGGTCGCCCGCGTGTCGAACCCAGCTTCAACCCGACCGTGGTCGATCGCATGTATCGCATCCCAGATGCGGCCAGCTTTGCGGCCCTCTATTATCTAAAAAAGCATCTTGGTCGGCGCTGCGGCGGATCGACAGGCACCAACCTGATCGCGACCCTGTCGCTGATCTCGGAAATGAAGAAAGCCGGTCAAACCGGGTCGGTCGTGACCTTGCTCTGTGATGGCGGGGATCGCTACTGCGATACCTATTACAATCCCGACTGGCTCAAGGCGCAGAACATCGACCTGACACCGTGGACAGATGCACTCGACCGCTTTGACGAAACAGGCCTCTTTGACATGCCGCTTGATCATTGCAGCGGTTACGCCGGGCGTTCGGCAACCTAAGCCTCACCAATCTGCGAACACAAAAAAAGACGGGCGGTTAAACCGCCCGTCAGTCTTATCAGGGGAAGCTTCTCAGGGAGGAGAGACAGTCCTTAGCCGGTCACCGCAATCTTGCGCGGTTCGGGCTTCTGTTCTGCTACCTTTGGAAGAGTAAGCAACAGAACACCGTTCTTGAAGGATGCGGTAATATTGTCGGCATCAATGGTGTCATTCAGGCGGAAGGACCGCTTGAAGTTGCCATAGCTACGCTCGACAACATGGGCGCCATCCTTGCTTTCACGGCTGAATTTCTTCTCGCCGGTGATGGTCAGAACACCGTCAAGCACTTCGACATTGACGTCGTCCTGTTCAACGCCCGGGAGTTCGGCGGAAAGTTCAAAGTGATCTTCGCCGTCATAGATGTCGATCCGCGGGCTCAGCAACGGTTGGGTCACTTCGCCTTCTTCGGAAGATACCTGTGCCGACGGGGCTGCACGGTGACCAAAGATCGAACCGATCATGCGGTCAACGTCACGGGAAATAAGAGTGAAAGGATCACCGTAAGTCGGTGCAGAAGACGGACGACGGGATCCATTAAGAGTCTGAAGACCAGTCATTGTAGTACCCTCCATTACAGACGAGTATTCTTGCGCCATCAGTCCAGACCAGGCTGCAACCTTGACGCGTATCGGGGCACCATGCCCCTTTCCAATCTTGAGATAGATCGGGTGGAAATTTCTGCAAGTGGGTCGATGCATTTTTTTGCGAATTTTTGATTTTTTCTGATCGGCTGCTTGGAAAACTCCCTTCTGGCATTCCATTCCCTGGAAAAATTCAACACGACGCTGGCGCCCGCCCCGCCCTCGGATTAGCTTCATCCCATTGATTGGCGCACGCGCGTCACTGTCCGAGTTAAAGGAACGCATATGAGCACTCTTTTCACCCCGCTTTCACTGGGCAAGCTATCCCTTGATAACCGCATTATCATCGCACCGATGTGTCAGTATTCCGCCGATAACGGCAAGGTCACCCATTGGCATGACATGCATCTGGGCAATCTGGCGCAATCGGGTGCCGGTCTTCTGATTATCGAAGCCACCGCCGTCGAACCGGAAGGACGCATTACCTATGGCGATGTCGGCCTGTGGGATGACGAAACCGAGGCAGCACTTGGTAAAACGCTTAAAGCTGTGCGCAGCCATTCCGACATGCCGATTGCGGTTCAGTTGGCCCATGCCGGGCGCAAGGCATCTTGCGAAAAACCGTGGCTCGGGGGTCATGCCCTTTCCCCGGATCATGAAAATGGCTGGCAGGTCTCAGCCCCCTCTGCCCTGCCATTCCGTGACGGCGACCCAATCCCTGAGGCAATGACAAAATCACGCATTGCAGACGTCATTCAGGCCTTTGTCGAGGCGGCTGAACGGTCCGTACGGCTGGGCTTTGACGCGATTGAAATTCATGGCGCGCATGGTTATTTGCTCCATCAATTCCTGTCACCGCATGCCAACAAGCGTGACGATGAATATGGCGGTTCGTTTGAAAACCGCACCCGCATCGTGATCGAAATCTATGACGCCATCCGCAAGGCCGTTGGCGCCGACTATCCGCTGGGCATCCGTATTTCGGCAACCGACTGGGTCGAAGGCGGCTGGGATATTGATCAAAGCGTCGCGCTTGCCAAACTCCTCAAGGACCGCGGATGTGATTTTATCGACGTTTCGTCAGGCGGCCTTCATATCGATCAGCAAATCCCGCTCGGCCCCAATTATCAGGTGCCGTTTGCCGCCCGCATCAAGGCCGAAACCGGCATGACCACAATTGCGGTCGGCCTGATTACCGAGGCCGAACAGGCAGAAGCCATCACCTTTACCGGGCAGGCCGATGCCATCGCCCTTGCGCGCGGCATTCTGTATGACCCGCGCTGGCCGTGGCATGCCGCCGCAACGCTGGGCGCCGAGGTCAAGGCAGCTCCGCAATATCTGCGCTGTCAGCCCAGAACGCTTAAAAAGCTGTTTGGCTGACACCTTTTGAATTCATCAAAGAGCCCGCCAGTGTGCGGGCTCTTTTTTATTGCCGCTTAGACAAAGAAAAGGGGCCAGCCAATGGCGAGCCCCTTCCCTTATGCGATAGGTCGGTTGGGTAAGGCTTAGAAGCCCATGCCACCCATGCCGCCCATACCACCCATGCCGCCCATGTCAGGCGCGCCGCCAGCCGATTTGTCTTCGGCTTTCTCGGCGATCATGCATTCGGTGGTGATCAGCAGGCCAGCGACCGATGCTGCGTCCTGCAGAGCAGTACGAACAACTTTGGCCGGGTCGATGATGCCAGCTTTGACGAGGTTGGTGTATTCGCCCTTCTGAGCGTCGTAACCGAACTCTACGTCGTCCTGCTCAAGCAGTTTGCCAGCAACAACAGCGCCGTCTACGCCAGCGTTCTGTGCGATCTGGCGAACCGGTGCCTGCAGGGCACGGCGAACGATGTCAACACCGATGGTCTGGTCGTGGTTTTCACCTTCAAGGCCTTCGAGGGCTTTGACAGAGTACAGCAGAGCCGTACCACCACCAGCAACAATGCCTTCTTCAACAGCAGCGCGGGTCGCGTGCAGGGCATCGTCAACGCGGTCTTTGCGTTCTTTCACTTCGATTTCCGAAGCGCCACCGATTTTGATCACTGCAACGCCGCCTGCGAGTTTCGCAAGACGTTCCTGCAGTTTTTCACGATCGTAGTCAGAGGTGGTTTCTTCGATCTGGGCGCGGATCTGGCCAACGCGTGCTTCGATCTGTGCTTTCTCACCAGCACCATCAATGATGGTGGTTTCTTCTTTGGTGATGGTAACCGATTTCGCGGTACCGAGCATGTCGAGGGTGACGCTTTCCAGCTTGATGCCGAGATCTTCGGAGACAACCTGACCACCGGTAAGGATGGCGATGTCTTCGAGCATGGCTTTACGACGGTCGCCGAAGCCCGGTGCTTTAACAGCAGCGATTTTCAGACCACCGCGCAGCTTGTTGACAACCAGGGTTGCCAGTGCTTCGCCTTCGATGTCTTCAGCAATGATCAGAAGCGGCTTGCCGGACTGAACGACCGACTCAAGCAGCGGAAGGATCGGCTGAAGCGAGGAGATTTTCTTGTCGAACAGCAGGATGTACGGAGCATCCATTTCTGCGACCATTTTCTCCGGGTTGGTTACGAAGTACGGAGACAGGTAACCACGGTCGAACTGCATGCCTTCGACAACGTCGAGTTCGGTGTGCAGGCCTTTGGCTTCCTCAACGGTGATAACGCCTTCGTTGCCAACTTTTTCCATGGCTTCTGCGATCATGTCGCCGACTTCACGGTCACCGTTAGCAGAAATGTTACCAACCTGTGCGATCTCATCGCGACCGGCAACTTTACGTGCACGGCTCTGGATGGATTCGATCACTTTGGTTGTCGCAAGGTCGATACCGCGCTTCAGGTCCATCGGGTTCATGCCGGCAGCAACAGACTTGTTGCCTTCACGAACGATGGCCTGTGCCAGAACGGTTGCGGTCGTGGTGCCGTCACCAGCCAGATCGGCGGTTTTCGACGCGACTTCGCGAACCATCTGTGCGCCCATGTTTTCGAACTTGTCGGTCAGTTCGATTTCTTTGGCGACCGAAACACCGTCCTTGGTCACGCGCGGTGCGCCAAAGGACTTTTCGATAACAACGTTACGACCTTTCGGGCCGAGGGTCACCTTGACAGCATCTGCCAGGATGTCGACACCGCGCAGCATTTTGGCGCGTGCGTCAGTGGAGAATTTTACTTCTTTAGCAGCCATAATATTCTTTCCTCTCTATGAGACGGATGAACGTGGACAAATCACCCAAACGGGCTGACTTAGTCCATGATGCCCATGATGTCGGATTCTTTCATGATCAACAGCTCTTCGCCGTCGACCTTGACTTCGGTGCCCGACCATTTGCCAAACAGGACTTTGTCACCTGCTTTGACGTCGAGGGCTACGACCGAGCCATCTTCTTTACGAACGCCAGAACCAACAGCGATGACTTCGCCTTCCTGCGGTTTTTCTTTGGCGGTATCCGGAATAATGATGCCACCGGCAGTTTTGGTGTCGGATTCGACACGACGTACCAGTACTCGATCATGCAGCGGACGGAACTTCATTTTAGACAACTCCGTGTTTAAGCTAAGGCTCGTTAATAACTAAGACTAACCGGGATGAGCCCGTATTAGCACTCACCCCCGGCGAGTGCTAACAGCATTTATTGGAGTACCAGTTCAAAGTCAATAGGGAGATGTAAAAAGACGCAGAAATGTCACGATTTTTGGCGATTTCCGCGCACGCAGCGCAGCAAAAATCCGCCCCCGTTTTAAAGCGGGCTGATCAAAACATTTTCATGCCCGGGAAACAAGCCCCGACACAACACCGCAAAAGAATATATATCGGGCTGTCACACTTGCTTTTGTCAAAGGGCTGTTTGGCAGATCCGGTTCAAGCGACGAAGATGCATGGTTCAAACACCTATGAAAAAGCGGGTTTCACGTCTAAGCTCCAGCCAAAGAACGCAAATAACGTCCAATGACCGCGCAAACACCCGGATTGCAGAAAATGTCATGCAGTAAAAATTCATCGGCCCTGACGTCCGGGCCTTCAGGCAAACGACAAGAGCTGATGGCGCCTGCTTTTCTGTTATTTGCCCTAGTCGGTTTGTTTTCTTCGCAAACAATCAGCACTGATGCTTGGGCCGATGAGGCCGATGTCGAATGCCCGAAAAAGATTGCCTATGTCGAAAATGACCCGATGTCGCAGAAGTCGATTGTGATCTTGCAAAAACTCTATGCGGATCTCGGCTGCCCGCTTCAGGCCGTCAAACTGCCGGGGCGTCGCGGCCCCTTGCATTTCAATGAAGGTCTGGTGGACGGTGAATTGCTGCGTACGGTTGCCGCTGAAAAGAACTATTCGCGCGCCTTTGTCAGATCATCGGTTGCCCTGCGCGAGATCGCAAACCGGCTTTGGCGCAATCCGAACGATCAAGACCCGTCAACGCCGATTGCCTTTACGCTCGGCGTGATATGGCAGGAAAAGTACGTCCATGCCGATACGGCCAAAACCGGCATCACGCACAAGCCAATGATGTATAATACCGAAAAGCACCAGGCCTATGCCGAAGGGCGCATCACGCGTTTTCTGTCCGCAGATAGCAATATCGACGACATGCTGACACAGGGCATCCTGGGCAACACACCAGCACCGGTAATCGAGGAAACAATTTCGGTCTTGCCGCTTTATCATTATCTTGGCGCGGAATTCGCCCCCTTCATGAAAAAGTTCTCTGCCCTCGTCGCGCTAACGGATCCATTTCGCAAGGCCCAGAATCAGTAATCGCAACGACGGGTGCCGCAGCTTTGATAAAGCCGACCGCCCATTCAATTGCCAAGCTCAGAATTTTATAAAAATGCGCATATGCACGAAGGCCAAGCTTCTGCTATCCATAGTCTGGACGAATTAATTTACCCTGCACAAGGCAGCACGGATGCAATTTGAAGAGCTGGAAATTCCCGATGTTAAGCTGATCTTCCCGAAGAAATTTGGCGATGAGCGGGGTTTTTTCTCTGAAACCTATAATCTGGAAGCCTTTGCCAAAGCTGGCATCGATCCGCAGTTTGTGCAGGACAATCACTCTTTATCGAGCAATGTCGGTGTGCTGCGAGGACTGCATTTTCAATGCCCGCCCTTTGCCCAAGACAAGCTGGTTCGGGTCATCAGAGGCCGCATTCTGGATGTCGCAGTCGACATTCGCGCCAAGTCAAAGACGTTCGGGAAATGGGTATCGACTGAAATCAGCGCAGAAGACTGGAACCAGATATTCATTCCCGCCGGTTTCGCCCACGGCTTTGTCACGCTCGAGCCGAACACGGAAGTGAACTACAAGGTATCAGCACCTTATGCTCCGGAAAGCGAACGCGCGATCATGTGGAATGATCCGGACCTTGGCATCGACTGGCCGTTTGACGAAAACCAGGTCACGCTGTCGGCAAAAGACGAGAAAGCCATGAGTTTTGCGAGCTATCGAGAGAACCCGGTATTCTAGTTCCGCTCACAGGATATCGTAGGTTCGCAGAACCGTCTGAAGATATGCCTTGTAAGAACTCTCGCCAAACTCACTCGCAAGCTTTTCAAACTGTTCGACCGTGATCATGCCCTTTCTCAGCGCGATTTCTTCAGGACAGGCAATCTTGAGGCTTTGGCGGCTCTCGACGGTACGGACAAAATTGGCGGCCTCAAGCATCGCAGCGTGCGTTCCCGTATCCAACCAGGCATAGCCCCTGCCCATCTTCTCGACCTTAAGCGTGCCACGCTTAAGGTAAGCCTTGTTAACATCGGTAATTTCAAGCTCACCACGCTTGGACGGCTTGATCGATTTGGCAATGTCGACAACATCTGAGTCGTAAAAATACAACCCCGTCACGGCGAAATTCGATTTGGGGTTGGCCGGTTTTTCCTCGATATCCAGGGCCACACCATTGCGGTCAAACTCGACCACGCCATACCTTTCGGGATCCTGAACGTAATAGGCAAACACGCTCGCCCCATCGGATTGGGCCATGGCGTTGCCCAACAATTTCGTCAGGTCGTGCCCAAAATAGATATTGTCACCCAAAATCAAACAGCACGGATCGTTCCCAACAAAATCCGCACCGACAATAAACGCATCGGCAAGGCCGCGGGGTTCAGGCTGAACCGCATATTGAAGGCTGATCCCCCATTTCGAACCATCACCGAGCAGATCTTTGAACAGCGGCACATCGCGGGGCGTGCTGATAATCAGGATGTCTGTGATTCCCGCCAGCATCAATGTAGTCAGCGGATAATAGATCATCGGCTTGTCATAGACGGGCTGCAGCTGCTTGGAGACAACCAGTGTCGAAGGGTGCAAACGCGATCCTGTACCGCCTGCCAGTATGATCCCTTTACGCATCCGAATTTTCCTTCCCAAGCCCTCTGATAACAGCCGTCAGGCTGTCCTCTACATTTGGCAACTTGATACCAAACGTATCATTGATAAGCCTGCAAGACATTACAGAGTATTCTGGCCTTTTTGCCGCCGTTGGAAATTCCGAGGACTTGATTGGCAAAACCACACAATCTTTGCCTTTCCAATCCTCACCCCACTCCTGCAAAGCGATCTTGTGAATGCTTTTGCCAAACTCAAACCATGTCATTTCTTGATCTGAGGTCAGGTGATAGGTGCCGAATTTATCAAACTCGGCAGAGATCGCCACACAACAAAGCTCCAGAATCGCATGTGCCAGATCATGGGCGCTTGTCGGGCATCCGGTCTGATCATCGACAATTCGAACTTCATCCCTTTGCGCCATCAGATTAAGCATGGTTTTGACGAAGTTTTTCCCAAACTGGCTATAGACCCAGGATGTGCGCAAAATCAGATAGTTTTGGAGTGTCTCTTTTACGGCAACTTCACCCGCAAGCTTGCTGTTGCCGTAAACACCCAAGGGCGAGACAGCATCTTCCTCGCGATAAGGCTTTGTTCCCTTCCCGTCGAAAACATAATCCGTTGAGACATGGATCAGCGAGACGGAGCGTTTGGCAAGGGCCTGCGCCATTGCGCGAACCGCATCGCCGTTAACCTTGAACGCGATATTTTCCTGCTGCTCAGCCAAATCGACCGCAGTGTAGGCCGCTGCATTGACAACAATATCCGGGTGCACGCTATCGATAACGGGCTCGATTTGGGACGCATCCTCAAGATCACATTCTTCCCGACCAACAAAGGTCAGTTGGGCTTTGGGAAATTCATGCGCGGATGCAGCCAGACACCTGGCAAGCTGACCATTTTTGCCAAAGACCAGTATTCTAGGCATCGGCTTGCCCCTTGGCACTTCCCAGACGTTCTCCGGCATATTTGTTCTGTAAAATCGGCTCCCACCATGCGCGATTGTTCACATACCACTCAATGGTTTGCCGCAGGCCGGTTTCGAAATCGTATTTCGGCTTCCAACCCAACTCATTCTGCATTTTGGTTGGATCGATGGCATAGCGCCAATCGTGACCGGGACGGTCCTTTACATATGTCACCGCGCCATCAAAACTGTCGAATGCGATGTCCGGTATGATCGCGCGGACTATATCGAATATCCGTTTCACGACATCGATATTGGTCAGTTCGTTACAGCCGCCAACATTGTATTTCTCGCCAATGCGGCCTTCGGTCAGGATCTTGACCAGTGCCTCTGCATGATCTTCAACATGCAGCCAGTCGCGCGTATTCAAACCATCGCCATAAACCGGAAGCTTCCTGCCATGCAGCAGGTTCAGCACCATCAACGGGATCAGCTTTTCCGGGAACTGAAACGGCCCGTAATTGTTGGAACAATTGCTGATGACGATGGGCAATCCATAGGTATGGTGCCACGCCTGCACCAGATGATCCGAACTTGCCTTGCTGGCAGAATAAGGTGAGGTCGGCGCATAAGCCGTTTCTTCGGTGAACAGCCCTTCGCTGCCAAGCGATCCATAAACCTCGTCTGTCGAAATATGGTGGAACCGGAATGTCGCTCGCCTGCCTGCCGACAGCTTCTCAAAATAGGCGCGTGCGACGTCAAGCAGGGTAAACGTGCCAACCACATTGGTCTGAATGAAATCAGCCGGTCCGTCGATCGAACGATCAACATGACTTTCCGCCGCCAGATGCATCACCGCATCGGGCTGGAATTCATCAAACAGTTTGGCAATGGCGTCCCGGTTGCAGATATCCTGATGGGCAAAATGGTAGTTATCGCGTGCGGAAATTGACGCCAACGTCCGCAGATCACCCGCATAGGTCAGTTTATCGATATTAAGGACTTCATAGCCCTTCAACCCGGTCATCAGCCGACAAACAGCAGACCCGATAAAACCTGCACCGCCCGTCACGATAACTTTCATTTTGCTCTCATTGAAAATTTGTGGCTTGGAACCGACGTCGTCACTACGAGATTACATTGCGCAAACGATAGTGTCGAACCTTCGGTTAACTTATTGCAAAGAAATGTTATTTTTGTGCACCTTTCGTGTCGCCATCCCATAAAGCGCAAACAAAATGCCGGACGCGATTGCATCCGGCATTTTTTGATAATTTTGAATAATCGCGGTGATTATTCAACCGTTACTGATTTCGCAAGGTTGCGTGGCTGATCGACATCGGTGCCTTTGTGAACCGCAACATGATAGGCCAGCATCTGTACCGGGATGGTGTAGAGGATCGGTGCGACGAAGTCGGCGACCTTGGGAAGCTCGATCGTAGCAGAGGCCATATCGCCCAGTTTGGCCAGTCCCGGCGCATCCGAGATAAAGATCACCCGTCCGCCACGTGCCGCCGCTTCCTGCATGTTGGATGCGGTTTTTTCAAACAGCTCGTCAGACGGCGCAATGACAATGATCGGAACCGACTGGTCAATCAGGGCAATCGGGCCGTGCTTCATTTCACCAGCTGCATAGCCTTCGGCGTGGATATAGGAAATTTCCTTGAGCTTGAGCGCCCCTTCCATCGCAATCGGATAACCCAGACCACGACCGAGATAGAGCACGTCACGCGCATCGGCGACATCAAGCGCAAGCTGTTTAAGCGCTTCGTCATGATGCAGGATTTCGGCCGCATGTTTCGGCACTTCGGTCAGCGCAGTGACGATGGCGGCTTCTTCGTCCTTGGCGAGGGTTCCGTTTTCACGACCAATGGTCACCGCAAGGCAGGCCAGAACCGTGAGCTGCGTCGTAAAGGCCTTGGTCGAGGCCACCCCGATTTCAGGTCCGGCATAGGTCAGAAGCACGACGTCACTTTCGCGGGCAATCGTGCTTTCCGGTACGTTGACGATCGATACGATCTTCTGGCCCTTGGACTTCGCATACCGAAGAGCTGCCAAGGTATCAAGCGTCTCGCCCGACTGCGAAATGAACAGCGCAACGCCACCTTTTGGCAGCGGCGGGCAGCGATAGCGGAACTCGGATGCGACGTCGACATCCACGCCCAGACCGGCATAGCGTTCGATCCAGTGCTTGGCTACCAGACCGGCATAAAACGACGTGCCGCAGGCGACAATCGTCAAACGCGTTGCATCGGCAAAGGAAAACGGCATGTCCGGCAGTTTGATCGTCTGGGTCGCCGGGTTGATGAAGGCATGCAGGGTATCGCCAATCACCGCAGGCTGCTCGAAGATTTCCTTCTGCATGAAGTGATTGTAGTTGCCCTTGCCCATCATCGCACCGGAAACGGCCGAAAGCTTGGTTTCGCGAGTGACATCCTCGTCATTTTCATCGCGGACCTGAACGCTGTCGCGGGTCATTTCGACCCAATCGCCTTCTTCAAGATAGATCAGCTTGTTGGTCAGGTGCGACAAGGCCATGGCGTCCGATCCAAGATACATCTCACCCTCGCCCAGACCAACGGCCAGCGGCGTACCACGGCGTGCACCAAAGATCACGTCATGCTGACCGGCAATCATGATCACCAGCGCAAAGGCCCCTTCGATGCGATGCAAAGTGGCGGCAACCGCATCCCGCGGGGATTTGCCCTGATCAAGGAAGTCAGATACCAGATGCACGACCACTTCGGTGTCGGTATCGGTGGCAAAGACACGTCCCTTGGCAGAGAGCTCTGCCTTGATTTCCTGGAAGTTTTCGATGATGCCGTTATGAACCACGGCAACCTTGCCATCGGTGTGCGGATGGGCATTGTTTTCGGTCGGCACACCATGGGTCGCCCAGCGGGTGTGACCAATACCAACGTCACCGGCAAGCGGGCTTTCATCCAGACGCTTGGCCAGATTGATCAGCTTGCCTTCTGCGCGGCGGCGTTCGATATCGCCATTAACCAGCGTTGCAATGCCGGCACTGTCATAGCCGCGATACTCAAGGCGTTTGAGCCCTTCCAGAATTCGCGTACTGACGCTGTCTTTGCCGATAATCCCGATAATGCCGCACATATTGGTTTTCTTCCTGCTTTATATCGCGTGTCGTCTGGCCACCCGGAGGCGAGTGGCAATTTCAAAATCTTTGTTTTGGGCTATTTCTTGCCGGTCAGTTGGCGCATTTTTTCGCGAAACTTGGCCGCCCAGCCCTTTTTCTCGATCCGCTCGGCCCGGGTCAGGGTCAATGCATCCGCTTCGACCTTGCCGGTGATCGTGCTGCCCGCGCCAACAATTGCGCCATCGCCAATTTCGACGGGTGCGACAAGCGACGAGTTCGAACCGATAAAGGCCCCTGCCCCGATGTCGGTATGCTGTTTGCGGAAACCGTCATAATTGCACGTGATCGTCCCGGCGCCGATATTGGCCTTGGCACCAACACGGGCATCGCCGATATAGCTCAGGTGATTGACCTTGGCGCCGTCTTCAACAACGGCCTTCTTGATCTCGACAAAGTTGCCAACCCGCGCCCCGGCACCGATTTCTGCCCCCGGCCGCAATCGGGCATAGGGCCCGATATCGGCACCATTGCCAACCACACAACTTTCAAGATGGCTGAACGCCTTGATCACGACATTGTCGCCCACGGTCACGCCTGGTCCGAAAACAACGTTCGGCTCAACAATAACATCCCGGCCAAGCTTGGTATCGGCACTCAAGAATACCGACGCCGGATCAACCAACGTCGCACCCTCTGACATCGCGGCCTCGCGCAGGCGATTTTGCAGGATGGCTTCGGCAACGGCCAACTGGGTGCGGGAATTGACGCCAAGTGTCTCTGCCTCGTCCACCTCGACCGCGACACAGCTTTGGCTGTTCTTTTGCGCCACTTCGACCGCATCGGTCAGGTAATATTCACCCTTGGCATTGGCGTTATCAATCGCCTCAAGGGTTGTGATCATGTCCTCGGCCTTAAAACACATCACACCGGAATTACAGAAATTGATCTGACGCTGCGCGTCGTTGCATTCCTTGTCCTCGACAATCGCGGTCAGGTTGCCGTTCTGATCTGTGACCAAACGGCCATAGCCGGTCGGATCTTTGGGCCGGAAGCCCAGAACCGCCACCGCATGATCATTTTCTTCGCGCGCGGCGACAAGGCGCGCCAGTGTTTCGGCGGTGAAAAGCGGGCTGTCGGCATAGAGCACCAGAACATTGCCCGTAAGACCCTTCAAACCATCCTTGGCAGCAAGAACGGCGTGCGCAGTCCCAAGGCGGTCGGTCTGCTCAAAGGTCGGATGCGGGGCAACGGTCTTGATCAGGTCCGGCATATCCGGACCGACAACCACCATGGTCTTTGCGGCCTTCATGTGGGCTGCGGTGTCAATCACGTGACCCACCATCGGCTTGCCCGCGACCTTGTGCATGACTTTGGGCAGTGCGCTCTTCATGCGCGTGCCCATCCCGGCGGCCAAAACAACAACACTTAGTTCAAGCGACATCTATAACCCTGTTGGCTGCGCCATTCCGCAGCATCCCCTTTGCAGGCACCATCACAATGAAGTGTGATGCAAATATTCCCGTTCGCAGCAAGTCTTAGAACATATTCCCTGGCAGCAAAAGCCCATAAAGAATCACGTTTTGTTACCGGCTGTTAGCAGATGTTACCGATTGTTAATGGCACGATATCGGTTAAGTTCCTATAAAGGATGCCAAGCCCGTCACCACGACCTTAAAGTCCGCCCAAGGAGCCCCACCCGATGGCCAAATTCATTCTGTTCGACCTTGATGGCACCCTGATTGACGGGGTCGATGACATCCTGTTTGCGATGAATGATTTGCTGGCCGCCCATGATCATGCGCCGCTTGTTCGTCATGATATCGAGGCGATGCTGGGCGATGGCACCTGGATGCTGACCAAACGCGCCTTTGCCGCACGCGGATCGGAGCCCACGGATGCGATGCTGGACGAGCTTAATGTCGATTTCAACGCGCGCTATGTCGAAACCGACTATGCCTATACCCGCCTGTTTGAAAATGCCGAAACAGTCCTGCGCCAACTGAAATCAAACGGCTGGACCATTGCACTGGCATCGAACAAGCCCGAAGCGCCTTGCAAGGCAATCCTGACCAAGCTTGGTGTCGCGGATCTGTTTAGCATCATTGCTGGCGGGGACAGCTTTGACGTCAAAAAGCCCGATGGTCGCTTTCTTGAATTTGTGCTTGGGCAACTTGGCTTTGATAACTCAACCGACACCGCCATCATGGTCGGCGATCACGCCAATGATGTAACCGCCGCCCGTGCGGCAGGCATTCATGCAATTGCCGTTGCCATGGAAGTCGATGATACGCGTGCCAACTCGCTTGGCGCGGATGCGGTTGTGACCGGCTACGCCGACCTTGTATCAGCGATAAACGGCGTTATTGATCGAGCCTGACAAACCAAAACCGGCCAGCAATGCAATGCTGGCCGGTCTGGCGTGTATCACATGTCACCCCCCAGCAACATGTGATCGGAATTCATATTCCGGTAGGATCAATCAGTGACTGTCCTTCGGAATTGCCTTGCCGCGATGACCGACGAGGAAGTCGAAGTCGGCCCCGCGATCAGCACCAATGACCGATTTGTAATAGAGCGAGGCATAGCCGCTTTCAGGGACGGGAACGCTGTTTTTCCAGTCTTTCAGGCGCTGGGCCAGCTCTTCATCGCTGATATCGAGATGCAGGCGACGGTTGGGTACATCAAGCTCGATCATGTCGCCATTCTTAACGACCGCCAACGGTCCACCTGCCGCGGCCTCGGGCGAGGTATGAAGCACCACCGTGCCGTATGCAGTGCCGCTCATGCGGGCATCTGAAATACGGACCATGTCGGTGATGCCCTTGCGCAGCACCTTGGGCGGCAGGCCCATATTGCCGACCTCTGCCATGCCCGGATAGCCTTTTGGACCACAGTTCTTCAGAACCATGATGCAGGTTTCATCGATATCAAGGTCCTCGTCATAGATCTTGGCCTTGTAATCATCGATGTCTTCAAACACCACGGCGCGCCCACGATGGGTCAGAAGCTCCGGGGTTGCGGCCGACGGTTTCAGGACCGCACCATTCGGTGCGAGGTTGCCTTTGACAACGGCAATGCCGCCACTGGCGGTCAGGGCCTTTTCGAACGGACGAATAACGTCCTCGTTCCAGTTGCGGACATCCTTGACCTGTTCCCACATGGTTTCACCCGATACGGTCAGGGCATCGTTATGAAGTTTGCCAGCCTCGGCCAGTGCCTTGATCACCACAGGCAGACCACCGGAATAGAAGAATTCCTCCATCAGGTAATCACCAGACGGCTGCAGGTTCACAATCGTCGGGATATCACGCCCCAACCGATCCCAGTCATCAAGCGACAGATCAATGCCGACACGTCCGGCAATGGCAAGCAGGTGAATAACCGCGTTGGTCGAACCACCGATTGCGCCGTTGACCCGGATGGCGTTCTCGAACGCTTCCTTGGTCATAACATCAGACGGTTTCAGGTCATCCTTGACCATCTGAACGATACGGCGACCGGTAATGTGCGCCATCACGCGACGGCGGCTGTCGACAGCCGGGATGGCCGCATTACCCGAAAGCGCCATACCAAGCGCCTCGGCCATGCTGGCCATGGTCGATGCTGTGCCCATGGTGTTGCACGAGCCCGGCGACCGCGACATGGCAATTTCAGCTTCAAGGAAATCTTCGGTGCTGATCTTGCCAGCCTTGCGGTCCTCGGAAAGCTGCCAAAGCGATGTGCCCGATCCGATATCCTCACCGCGCCATTTGCCATTGAGCATCGGCCCACCGGTGACAACAATCGCCGGGATATCAACACTGGCCGCGCCCATCAGAAGCGACGGGGTTGTTTTATCGCAGCCGACCATCAGGACAACGCCATCAAGCGGCGTTCCGCGCAACATTTCCTCGACATCCATCGATGCCAGGTTACGGAACATCATCGCGGTCGGGCGCAGCGTGCTTTCACCGGTTGAAAACACCGGGAATTCAAGCGGCAGACCACCGGCCTCGTAAATGCCGTGTTTGACGCGTTCGGCCAGATCGCGCAAATGGGCATTACACGGGGTCAGTTCCGACCAGGTGTTACAAATGCCAATCACCGGACGCCCGTCAAACAGATCCGATGGCAAGCCCTGGTTCTTCATCCAGCTGCGGTGATAGATATTGTCCTTGCTGGTTCCGCCAAACCATCCCTCTTGCGAGCGGAGGGTGCGCGGCCAGGGTGCCGGTTTGAACTTCGTCATGCCCGTTTTCCTTTTTGACTTATTATCGTGACGGATCCGGTGATGTGCGGTTGGGATGGCCGCACACAGGACTTTGAACGACACGCATCAGCAACCAGCGCCATAAACCAATTATGGTGAAACCGGTTGGTGTGACCCCGATGCGTATCGTTCCGCGTCATCGTGTTGTTACGCCTTGTTTTTGTTGTAGACGTCGAGGATCACAGCCGCCAAAAGCACAAGTCCCTTGATCACCTGTTGCCAGTCAATACCGACACCGATAATCGACATCCCGTTATTCATGACACCCATGATCAATGCGCCAACGACGGCACCAATGACCTTGCCAACACCGCCTGACATCGACGCGCCACCAATAAAGACAGCGGCAATAACGTCAAGCTCAAACGCAAGACCGGCCTTTGGCGTTGCCGTATTGAGACGGGCGGCAAAAACCAGCCCGGCAAGGGCGGCCAACATGCCCATATTGGCGAACGTGAAGAAGGTCAGGCGTTTGGTGTTGATGCCCGAAAGCTTGGCTGCTTTTTCATTCCCGCCGAGCGCATAGATACGACGACCAAGGGTGGTTGAGTTGGTGATGAAGGTAAAGATCGCAATCAGAACCGCCATAATCACCAGAATGTTTGGCAATCCGCGATAGGTCGACAGCAGATAGGTCACAAACAGGATCGCAATCCCCGCCACCGCATGTTTGATGACAAATACGGCCATCGGTTCTTCGACCGCGGCAAACTTTTCCTGCTTGGCGCGCGAACGCAGACCAAGGATCGGCAGCAATGCCGCCAGAACCACACCCAGCGTCATCGAAAAGACGTTAAAGCGTCCCTCGATCAGGCCACCAAAGAAGTCCGGGATAAAGCCCGACGACATCGCCTGGAAGCTGTCGGGGAACGGACCAACCGATGCCCCGCCCAGAAGTGCCAGCGTCAAGCCCTTGAACACCAGCATCCCGGCAAGCGTCACAATGAAGGATGGAATGCGCCAATAGGCCACCCAATACCCTTGGGCCGCACCAATGATCGCCCCGGCAATCAGGCAGACCGGAACGACAAGAACGGTTGGCAAGTCCCAATTGACGATCATCACCGCCGCCAAAGCACCGATGAAGCCAACGACAGAGCCGACCGAAAGGTCAATATTGCCGCCGACAATTACCAGCAACATGCCAACAGCCATGATGATGATATAGCTGTTTTGCAGGAACAGGTTGGTCAGGTTGACCGGCTTGAGCATGATGCCGTCGGTCAGGACCTGGAAGAAGGCCAGAATGGCAACCAGCGCAACTACCATGCCGTATTCACGAATGTGGGTGCGCAGATAGTAGCCGATTGATTTGGTTTCAGTATCCGTCATTGTCTGTTCCTCAGCCTTTCAGGATCATGCGCATGATTGCTTCCTGGCTTGCGTCTTTTGCCGCAAGCTGTCCTTTGATCTCACCTTCGTTCATGACGTAGATGCGATCGCACATGCCCAGAAGCTCCGGCATTTCCGACGAGATCATGATGACCCCCTTACCGTCGGCTGCCAGTTGGTTGATAATCGTATAAATCTCGTATTTCGCCCCGACATCGATGCCGCGCGTCGGCTCATCAAGAATGAGCACCTCGGGTGCCGCAAACAGCCATTTTGACAAAACGACTTTCTGCTGGTTGCCGCCCGAAAGGTTCATCACCTTCTGTGCGACATTGGGGGTTCGAATGTTGATTTTTTCCCGGTATTCCTCGGCAACAGATCGTTCTGCGCCGTCATTGAGAACACCGTTTTCCGAAACACCCGGCAAGTTCGCCAGTGTAATGTTGGTCGTGATGCTTTCTTCAAGGATCAGACCCATTTCCTTGCGGTCTTCGGTGACATAGGCCAGTCCTGATGCAATCGCCTTTTCCACGGTCGATACATCGACCGGCGTGCCATTGATCAGGACTTCACCGGAAATATCTGTGCCATAGGACTGACCAAAGATGCTCATGGCAAGTTCGGTCCGACCAGCGCCCATCAGGCCCGCAATACCGACAACTTCACCGGCCGCAACATCAATGCTGACATTATCAACGACCTTGCGTTCGGGATGCAGCGGATGGGTTGCCGACCAGTTGCGGACTTCCATCAACTTGCCTGAACCGATACTTGGCGTGCGTTCCGGATAGCGGTGCGCCATATCGCGCCCGACCATGTCCTTGACGATATGGTCTTCGGTTATGTTGCCACCGCGCGCATCAAGGGTCGAGATCGCCTTGCCATCGCGAATAACCGTGATGCGGTCTGCCACCCGGTTGATTTCATTAAGCTTGTGCGAAATCAGGATCGAGGTAATGCCCTGCGCCTTGAATTCCAGCAACAGGTCGAGCAGCTTCTGGCTGTCATTTTCCTGCAAGCTCGCAGTCGGCTCATCAAGGATCAGCAGCTTCACTTTTTTCGAAAGCGCCTTGGCGATTTCGACCAGTTGCTGTTTGCCAACCCCGATATTGGTGACCAACGTCGCCGGGTTTTCTTTCAAACCGACTTTTGACAGCAACTCACCGGTGCGCGCAAAGGTCGCAGGCCAGTTGATCACGCCATTTTCGCTGATTTCGTTGCCGAGAAAAATGTTTTCGGCAATCGACAGCAACGGCACAAGTGCCAGTTCCTGGTGAATAATGATGATCCCGCGTTCTTCACTGTCGCGGATATCCTTGAATTCCTGCACCCCGCCATCGTAAAGGATGTCACCTTCATAGGTTCCGTGCGGATAAACACCGCTCAGCACCTTCATCAGGGTGGATTTACCTGCACCGTTTTCGCCACAAAGCGCGTGGATTTCCCCGCGTTCAACTTTGAGGCTGACATCATCCAGTGCCTTCACACCCGGAAAGGTCTTGGTGATGTTCTTCATTTCCAGGATGGTATCCATCCGGTCCTCCCACTGCCATTGACACTGCAACGGCGTCTTCGTCTGCTTTGGTCTTTGTTTTCCTGGAAACCAGTCGGGCGATTTGCCCTAGAAACCTTAAGAAAAGCGGCCCCGGCGCAAACGCCGGGACCTTCAATGCCTAAGCGCTTATTGCACTTCGTCTTTGGTGTAATAGCCTGAACCAATAAGGATTTCTTCCCAATTGGATTTATCAACCATGATCGGCTCAAGCAGGTAGGAAGGAACAACCTTCACACCGTTGTCGTAAGTGCTGGTGTCGTTGATGGTCGGCTTTTCGCCCGCAAGGACACTGTCCACCATCGAGACGGTTACACGTGCAAGTTCACGGGTATCCTTGAAGATGGTGGAATACTGTTCACCAGCCAGGATCGACTTGACCGACGGCAGTTCAGCATCCTGACCGGTAACGATCGGCATTTTCATATCGCCGGAACCGTAACCAACGCCTTTAAGCGACGACAGGATACCAATCGACAGCCCGTCATAGGGCGACAGAACACCATCGACTTCTTCATCGGTGTAATGTGCCGAAAGAAGGTTATCCATACGGGCCTGGGCAACCGCACCATCCCAACGCAGGGTACCGACCGTGTCCATGCCCATCTGGCCGGATTTGATCACGATGGTTCCCTCGTCGATCAGCGGCTGCAGGATCGACATCGCACCGTTATAGAAGAAATACGCGTTGTTATCATCCGGCGAACCGCCGAACAGTTCAACATTATAGGGCGGCTCACCCGATGCAATCAGGCCATCAACCAGCGAGGTGGCCTGCTGGACGCCGACCTGGAAGTTATCGAAGGTGGAATAATAATCCACATTCGGGCTTTCAACGATCAGGCGGTCATAGGCGAAAACCTTGATGCCTGCTGCTGCTGCGTTTTCCAGCGCATTCGAAAGCGTGGTACCGTCAATCGCCGCGATCACAAGGACATCGACGCCCTTAACGATCATGTTTTCGATCTGGGACAGCTGGTTGGGAATATCGTCTTCTGCGTACTGAAGATCGGTTTTGTAGCCGGCAGCTTCAAACTGCTCGACCATGGAATTCCCGTCGGAAATCCAACGTGCCGAAGATTTGGTGGGCATTGCGATCCCGACATAGCCTTTTTCATCGGCATGGGCGTAACCGCCGGAAATCATCGGGCTCATCATTGCGGCCGCACCAAAGGCGACCCCTGCCATTACGGCACCGAGACGTTTCATAGCTATCCTCCCTAAAAGACACGGCATACATGCCATTATTCTTTACGCCCGACTTTCACAGGCATTCGTGACCTGCATACGTCGTGTCTTTGTTTTCAATTGATATTGCATCCTATTTCCCAAAGGACACGGCGCCATTATTCAGACGCCCTACATAACAATCAAATAAACATTTTCGAAACTTGCATATCAAAATTGATATACTAAAATCACGCCATACCGGAGGAATCCATTATGGCCAAGACATCCAATCTGCTCCCGCTCAGTTCTGCGAAGTCCCTGCTTTTCCGCTCTGGCAACCTGTTTCAGAGGGGGCTTAAGCTTAGTCACCTGCGCATGATTGTCGCGATGGAAGAGACCGGTCAGATCAGTCTGGCGGCTGACATGCTCAAGACATCCCAACCGGCTGCCTCTAGACTATTGTCTGAGATGGAAACCATCCTTGAGGCGCGCTTGTGTGTCCGCAGTGCGCGCGGGATCGAGATGACCAATGCCGGACGCGCCCTTGCCAGACGCGCGCGCAGCATGCTGATTGAAATCCGCGAAGCCGAACGCGAGATCGAGGATATCAAACATGGCGGCGGCACTGTGTTCATCGGGGCGGTGACCGCGGCGGCCGTTGAACTGGTCGTGCCCGCCATCCGAAGCGTTCAGGCCGTCAACTCCTTGCTTGAGGCCCATGTTGGTGTCGGACCTTCGCATTTGCTGATCAAGGATTTGCTGGCCGGTGATCATGACTTTGTCATTGGCCGCGTGCCCGAGGATATGGACCCCCGCCTGTTTAACATCCGCGAAATCAGGAGCGAGAAAATCCGCCTCATGGTGCGTACGGGGCACCCGCTGCTTGAAAGCAACAAGCCGATCACCCTTGCCCGCCTTGCCCAGTTCGAATGGATTTTGCCGCCACCCGGCAACCTGATGCGTCGCACGATCGAAGATGTGTTTATTTCACGCCACCTGCCCTTGCCGCATTCGAGTTTGAATTCCGCATCCCTTCTGGTGACGCTGGCGACCCTCTCGGACACCAATGCCATCGCCCCGATGGCCGAGGAAGTCACAACCCTACTGACCAGTGGCGGGCTGATTACCGAACTGCCCTTTGATGGCGCGATTGAAATCAAACCCTATAGCCTGATCACCGCGCGCGGCCATCGGCTTTCACCTTCGGCACAACTGGTTTCCGATCATATTCTCGCACGCATCGAAAAACCGCATGGCTAGGCTGATCGTCATGCAATTGTTTGCACTGTGAAGCGTCTCAAAACTGGCGTAAGCTTCTGAGACAAAACAAGACATGTTGTGACCGAGAGTAAAACATGCCCGCAAGCCTTCGATATCTCAGCGCCCTGTTCGTCGTCGTCTCGCCCCTGATCGCAACGGGTGCGCACGCCAGTGCGACCGATGACAGCACGGCGGAAATGTCCGATATGGACCGCCCGGCCGCCTTTGCGGTCATGGACATGCGTGCCAGCACTGCATGGGCGATCAATCATTTTCAGTGGCTGGATCCGAACGAAGAGGCGCTTGAAACGCTTGTGTTTTCGGCGGGCAAAGGGCCTATGCGGCTTGATTTCGTCATGGGCAATATCGTTCCGTCCTATTGCGAACTCCGCCCCGATCCCGAGAATTGCGATGGTCCGGGCGTCCCGGTCAGCTGGATGGAAGATGTCCCGCAAACCATCTGCATGGATATTCCCCTCGTGCTTAAGGCGCGCCACAAGGATGTTTTGAAAAAGGCCGATCTTCTGTGCCTGCAACCACAAAGCAACCTGCTTTTCCCCGATGACTGGATTGCTGGCAACGGCTGGCCACAGGTCCATCTGCACCAGACTGTCACGCCAAAAAAAATCCGCCATGACGGCAATACGGCGATCATTGACCTTGTGATTACCGATGCCATTGCCACGGGCATTGCCAACCTGTCCGAACAGGGCTATGGCCCGGCCAAAATCGGCATGAGCGATGATGAACTGCGCGACGTCATCGGCCCGAACCTTGATACGTTTATCGCCGGCGATGATGAAAGCTGCACCTATCTGCAGCGCGATCTTGATCCGTCCGGACTGGGCTACATGGTCCTTGATGGCAAACTTGCCCGCGTGTCGCTTTATGGTGACGAACATGACGTTGCCACAAGCCTTGTGCGCACCCGCAATGGCCTTTCCATCGGATCGACCAAGGAAGACGTGTATGCCGCCTTTGCCGGTCAAACCTTGATCGAGGAAGAAAACGAATATCTTGGCCCGGACGGGCGCTATGTCACCTGGTGGCAGGATGACGCAAAAACGCACGGCATCCGGTTTGAGATTGATGAAAACGGCACGGTCATCGCCATTCATGCTGGCAGCGATGCCATCACATTGATCGAAGGCTGCGTCTAATCCCCGACAACCAAGCGTCACCGCATTTTCTTTGCCGTTGACTTGGCAATTGACTTGCAGGGCCAAGCCGGTAAAAGCGCGTCTTGCGCAGATCATACAGATCTCGCCACTACCCAAAACCAACAACAATATTGCCATCCCCTTGCCGCAAAGCCCGACCAGAACGGCGTGCTTGCGGAGACACGAACACGAATGCAAACACCCATAACGTCCAACCTTGTTGTCCTTACCGGCGGTCCCGGTACGGGCAAAACCACATTGATCAACCATCTTGATGACCGGGGCTTTGAAACAAGCCCCGAGGTGGCGCGCGCCATCATCGAAGAACAGCTTGAACGCGGCGGCACCGCCCTGCCGTGGGAGGATAATGATGCCTATGCCGGGCTGATGTTTCGACGCTCCATCCGCGCATGGCAGGAAGACATCCAAAATCACCCGCGCACGGTTTTCTGTGACCGCGGCCTGCCCGACACCTTGGCGCACCGCAGGCTTTCGGGATTACCGGAGAACCCCGACCTCATCCGCGCGATCAATACCTATCGCTATCACCGGGTGGCGTTCGTCCTGCCGCCCTGGTCGAAAATCTATAAAAACGATGCGGCACGAACACAAAGCTTCTCCGAGGCCGTCAGAACATATGTCGTGCTGTGCCGGACCTATCATGAATGCGGCTATGAACTGGTCGAAATTCGCAAAGGCCCGGTCGAACAACGCGCCGCCCAGATCCTTGCCCGCCTCAAACTCTAAGAAACACGCCCCACGATGACGTCAAACAAACCCGCATCCCGATTTGCCAAGCGTGCCGTCATGGCATGCACGGCCGCCGTAACGATGATCGCCAGCCTGCCGGCGATTGCCGCCTGCTATGACTGGCCGCTGCGCGAATATCGCGGCAACTATGCCTATGACGGCGACACGATCTATGTCGCCATTCCCGGCCTGCCTGATGAGATCGCCAATATGTCGGTGCGCGTGCGCGGGGTCGACACGCCTGAAATGCGCGGCCAATGCGACAGTGAAAAGCAACTGGCGCAAAAGGCGCGGGACTATGCCCGCCAACGCCTGAAGTCTGCGACATCGGTACAGTTCTGCGAACCGGAATGGGGTCGCTATGGCGGGCGCGTGGTGGCGTCTGTAAAGATTGATGGCAGCCCGCTTGATCTTGAGCTGATCGAAAACGGCCTTGCCCGCCCCTATGACGGCAAAACCAAACGCCAGTCCTGGTGCCAAGGTTGAGTGCCAAGGCTGAGTGTCAGAGCTGGCCAAATCAGCCTTTGATGTCACTTCGGTGTGAAGTCACTGGACAACGGCGATATTCCAACCATCTTTGCAAACAGGAAATTGCCGGACCGAAGTTCAGAAAGGCTTGAGTGACGAAATATGAGCAAATATCACAAAGACCCGGATGCCATCCGCGACCTGTCGCCCGAACAGTATTATGTGACACAGGAAAGCGGCACCGAACCGCCGTTTCGCAATGATTTCTGGGATCACAAGGAAGACGGGCTTTATGTCGATATCGTCTCGGGCGAGCCGCTTTTTACCTCGCGCGATAAATTCGATAGCGGCTGTGGCTGGCCAAGCTTTGTGAAGCCCGTTCAGTCCGAACATGTCGTCGCCAAGGAAGACAACACGCACGGCATGCGCCGGATTGAAGTCAGATCCAAACATGGCGACAGCCATCTTGGCCACGTTTTCCCCGATGGCCCGAAGGATCGCGGTGGATTGCGTTATTGCATCAATTCCGCATCCCTTCGCTTTGTCGCGATCGAGGATCTTGAGGCCGAGGGATATGGCGAGTATCGCCACTTATTCGAATAAACAGACAAAAAAGACCGGCATCTGGCCGGTCTTTTTATTTGTATGATGATTAGAAATCACACTCAAAAATCACCGGGTGCACATTGCAGGCAAGTCAGCCCCATATCGCGCCATTTATCGACCACCCGTCTGCGATCATCGACCACAAGCCACGGGTTAAAGCCATCCTCGATGATCTTGGCCAGCAGGTCTTCCTTGACCTCTTCATCACTGCGGTGATCGGCGTCCATGGGGCGCAGATACATGCCATCAAAGGGAATATCATGCGCACGCAGCCAGGCTTCTGATCGGTGTTGCCAGCCCGCCGGACGGCCCGAACAGATCAGGATTGCATGGCCGGATGCATGAAGGATGCGCAACAGTTTCTCGATATTTTCAATCGGTTTGGCGTGGTCCATGGCGTCAAAGAACGCATCCCACTGTTTTTCCACACCATGAACCAGATGCCCCAAAGCATCGGCATCAAAATGCGCCAACGTGCCATCCATATCGAACACGACGGCATCACGCGCATCACGGGCTCTGGGTTCAGTCACGCAGAAATCTCCTTGATCAGGTTTTCGGTCAAATTTTCATACTCCCAGCCGATTTCCATCGGGCGGAACAGGATCGGGGTGGCGTTGGGCACGCGCGGGCCATCGGCCTCAAACCCGGTCATGTAAAGAATGCAGCGCGCCACACCGGAATGGGCAACAATCACCGTCAGCTCATCACTGACCTCGGCCAGGGCCTGTTGCATGGCAAAGGATACGCGCTGGCACATGGCATCAAACCCCTCGCCATTGGGCGGGGTGTCAAAGCGCGGGCAAAGTTCGGAGATCGGACGGCCTTCCAGATCGCCCCAATGACGTTCGCGCAGGCCATCAAGCACCCTGGCGTCATAATCGGGCAACACCAGATTGGCCGTCGTCCGCGCCCGGTCCTGTGGGCTGACATAAACCGCCCGCCATTTCGCCATCGCCATTAATGGCGCAATCGCCACCGCTTGTTCGCGCCCGGTTTCATTCAGTGGCGGTTCGTTTGATCCGGCAATGATCCCCGCCCGGTTGGCATCGGTTTCCCCGTGCCGGATGAAGACAAACGGCAGTTTGGGAAAATCGAACTTTTCAGCGGCATAGATCATGACCGGACATCACCTTTGTTGGAGAACGCATGCATTACAAATAGAACCGATCTGCAAGCTGTAGCCGCCCGTCAAACCCGTCGACAAGTCCAAAATCTTCGGGCCGGCTGGTGAAAAGCGGCACGACCTGCATGGCATGGCATTGATTGGCGAGATCAATCACATGGCTTGCCAATGGGTGCACGTTCCAGCGCCGGAAATGGGCATGGCCCTTTTCGACCATCTTGCGCGCCTCAATCGGCATGAAACCGGTAAAGATCACATGCGCACTTGCCCCCATGCGCCCGGCATCCTGCCATTGATCAATCAGTTCGCGCGCCTTGCCAAAGGTTGCGCACGGCGCATGACACAGCAGCAAGCGTGCATCGGGATTGAAATGCTTTGCCTTGTCCTTGAGGCTGCGCAACTGGCGGATCGCATCACTTGCAACGTAATCCGATCCATGGGCATCAAGCACCTGCTTGACCTGCCCATAGCAACGATCATCCATCGACCAGTCGGTCAGGCCATGACGTTCGAACAACAAGGCCATTTCCGCCGCCCGGCCACTGGGCGGGACGGGAAAGAGGATCTGCCCATCCAGCTTGGTCATGGTGGTCAAAAGGCTATCAATGCGGACCTGCTGGGTCAGTTGTTCCATGCCATAGGACGCATCAAGCAGGACCGTTGCGGCATCAGGCGGCGTGTCATAGAGGAAATAATCGGATTCCTGACAAAAATCGCCGGAATACAGCACCCCGCCCCCCAGTTCGAAATGCAGCCACACCCCGCCAAAGGAATGGCCGGTGCGCCCGGTGGTCACGGTCACGCCATCCACCTGAATTTCCCCATAAGGCGGCAGCGAGATGACATTGGCGCCCTTGGGAAGGGAGCGCGCGGTGACTTCGGTGCAATAGATCGGCAAACCGGCATCGACGATTTCGCCCGCCGCCCCGATATGGTCGATATGATCGTGGGTAATGAAAACGGCGTTAACTTTATTCAGCCACGCCGGATCAAAACCCTGATCACTTTCGGGACCGACCCCGCAATCCAGCAGCCAGCGACGGTTAAAGAATTCCAGTCGCAAACAGGCCGGTCCCTTTTCACCAAGACCGGAAAGAACACGCATACGGGCTGACATCAGGCGGCCTCACCCGACATGCGGTCAAACACCCAGCCGTCATTGACCTGAAGGCCGACTTGCTCCCCGATCCGGGCACGGCGGTTGGCATAGACCGGCAAGGTCTGATCCGCGCCAATCCGGACCGACAGGCGGAACCGCCCGCCGAGATAGACGCAATCATCGACCTGGCCGCGCAATGGCGCATCATCGATGACCCAGACGTCCTCGGGCCGCAGGCAAAGACCGGCATTGGCAGTCGTAAGGCCATCAGCCAGTTTCGGGCAGATGCGCGCGGTAATGCTGCTTTGCCCCAACTGGACAGAGCAATTGCCATTACTTCCGACCGTCACACCTTGCACCGGCAGGACTGCCCCCGCCCCGACAAAGCCCGCCACCATCAGATCAGCCGGTTCACGATAGAGCGTTTCGGGCGCTGCCATCTGGCGAATATGGCCCTTGTCCATCACGGCAATCCGGTCGGCCATTGCCATGGCTTCGGACTGGTCATGGGTGACGTAAATCATCGTCGCCCCGGTGCGACGATGGAAATCCAGAAACGCCTGCTGCATGGTTTCACGCAGGTGGACATCAAGGTTCGCCAACGGTTCATCGAGCAACACCGCCCGCGGTTCCATGACAAGGCAGCGCGCCAGTGCCACACGTTGACGCTGCCCGCCTGAAAGTTCCGACGGGCTGCGATTGGCATAGGGGCCAAGGGCGACGATATCGAGTGCCTCGGCAATCTTGCGGTCCTGATCGGCCCGGCCGAGCCCGCGCACCTCCAGCGGATAACCGACATTGCGCGCGACTGTCATATGCGGCCAAAGGGCATAGGACTGAAACACGATGCCAAGATTGCGGTCCTCGGGACTGATCATGACGTTGTTTTCAGGGCTTGCCATGATCTGACCGCCCAGTGAAATCTGCCCGTGATCAGGTTCTTCGAACCCGGCCAGCAAGCGCAGAAGTGTTGTCTTGCCACAGCCGGACGGGCCCAAAAGGGCTACAAATTCCCCATCGGCGATATCAAGCGAGACCTGATTGACCGCCCGATAATCGCCAAAGCATTTGGTAATGCGCGAAAGATTTATGTCTGCCACGGTACAACTCCTTTGGGCAAACGACGCGCGGCAAGCTGAAAACAGCTCATCAGCGCGATCACCACCAGCACGACCAGAACCGCCACGGCCGAGGCCAGAACGGTGTCGCCACTGTCATCAAGATTGAAAATCAGAACGCCCAACGTCTCGTTCCCGGCCGACCACAAAAGGGCCGAAACGGTCAGTTCGTTAAAGGCGGTCAGGAACACCAAAAGCGCACCGGCCGCAGCCGAAGGGGCAGCAAGCGGCAGCAAGATATCGCGTAAGCGGCGCGACAACCCGGCACCACAGGCCTGGGCGGCTTCTTCCAGGGCCGGGTCAAGCTGGGTAAAGCTGTTCATCACCGGACGCAGCGCAATCACCAGAAAACGCGCCAAGTACGCGACAAAAATGATCGCAAGCGTGCCATACAGACTGACATCAATCAGCGGAATGCGGATGAACAACAAAATGCAGGCAATCGCCAAAACCACACCGGGCAAGGCATAGGGCACCTCGACCAGAAGATTGATCAGCTTGGTCAGGTTCGAAGGCCTGCGCACCATCACATAGGCCAGCGGCAGGCACATCAGAACAAGCGTCACCGCCGCCCCCACGGACAGAACAAAACTGTTCTGAAACGCGCGTATGGTGGATGGTTGCACGAACATGACTTCGTGGAACGCCTCGAACGTCGCGTTGGCGAATGTCAGCTTGACGCCGAAGGCCGGAACCAATGCGGTGGTAAAAAGCGCCAAGAGCGGAATGACCAGAATGGCGACCAATACCGTCCAAAGGGCCATTTCAACCAAGCTTCGGCGCGCACCGAGTTTGACATCCAAAGGACGCCCGACCATGCCCATCAGGCGATAGTCACGTTTGGACAGCAAACGGTGATGCAACGCCACGCCACAAATCGCAATCGCCCCGATCAGCATGGCAAGGACGGAAACCTCGCCCAGAACGGACGGGCCGAACCCGGCAAGCTTTTGATAAATCAATGTCGGCAGCGTCTGGTAGCCTGCCGGAATGCCCAGCATCGCCGGAATGCCAAAGTTGCCAAGCGCGGTGACAAAGGCCATGGCGGTTCCGGCAATAAGGCCCGGACTGGTCAGCGGCAAAATGATCTGCCACCACAAACGCCCGCCGCGTGCACCCGCCAGACGGGCGGCTTCGATCTGTTCGCGTGGCAACATGCGCAAATTGGCGCGCAGCGTCAGAAACACGATGGAGGCATGCTGGATCCCCAACAAAAGGGCGATGCCCTCGGCGGAATAAAGCGGCTGGGGCGATCCCAGCGGCGGGGCCATGCCAATGGCATTTAAAAGCGCACTGCTGGGCCCGGTCAGTTGCACCCAGCTGAGTGCCGTAATCTGTGGCGGGATCATCATCGGGATCATGAAACAGAACACCAATGCCGCCTTGGCACGTATATCGGTCAGTGCCACCAGAAAGGCAAAGGCACCCCCGATCAAAAGGGAGATAATCGTTCCCAGACCGGCGGTATAAAGACTGTTTGCCGTGGCCCGCCAAGTTGATGAATTGCCCAGCACGTCATGAAAATAATCAAACGAAGGCACACCACCGACCATCACACCTTCAAACCCAAGGCGCAGGATCGGCAAAATCGAAATAATAAATACCGGCACCACCAACCAAATCAGCAACCGGTCCGAAGACCGGTTGCCATTTGGTTTGGCGATTATGCCAGGCAGAACGCCGCGAAGGCGACCTGTAGCCTGCATTATTCAGCCCCGAACATGTCTGCGAATTTCTGTTTGTTGGCTTCGGCCTGTTCCAGCGCGATGGCCGGATTGAAGTCCATCAACTTGATCTCGCTGCGTACCGGGAAACCGGCCGGAAGCGCCATGTCGTTGCGCGCCGGGATGTAGCCCATATCAAGCACCAGTTCCTGACCTTTTTCGGACAGAAGGAAATCAACGAACTTGTGCGCGGCATCAACGTTCTTGGCGTCTTTCATGATCGCGACCGGCTCGGTCACATAGGTCACACCCTCAGACGGGAAGACGAAATCAACCGGCGATCCATCGGCCTTGCCACGGATGGCAAGGAAGTCGACAACCACACCATAGGGCTTTTCGCCCGACGCAACGGCCTTGAAGGTGCCGCCGTTGCCACCCTTGGCGCGTGCTTCGTTGGCGGCCAGGGCCTGATAGTAATCCCAGCCAAGATCCTTGTTCTCGGTCAGGGTGGACAGGTGAATAAGGGCCGCACCGGAATAAAGCGGGCTTGGCATTGCAATCTGGTTTTTCACAGCCGGATCAGCAAGGTCTTTCCACGATGTCGGGGCTTTGACGGCGGTGTTGTAAACGATGCCGCTGGTGATCAGCTTGGTCGAATAGTAATAGCCTTCGCCGTCATAAAGACCGTCTTCATAGGCACTTGCCTCGCCCGATTTATAGGCCTGAAGCTGACCTTCCTGCTTGAGACCTTCAAGCGTTACGGTATCGGCAATCAGAAGAACATCCGGGCGCGGGTCGCCAGCAGCGATTTCCGCACGCAGTTTCGCCAGCAGTTTGGTGGTGCCGTCACGGACCCACTCAACTTCAATATCCGGATTGGCAGCCATAAAGGCATCAACAGTGGCCTGGGCATCCTTGTTCGGCTGACTGGTATAAAGAACCAGCTTTTCAGCAGCCTGCCCCACAACCGGCAGCATCATCGCGGCAGAGGCAACCGCAGCAAGAAGAACGTTACGCATGATCGGCATCCCTTAGATCGAAAAGAAGGTTTCGTTCGAAAATGTTTCGATCCGGAAGCTATCGGGATTTCGATTTCAGTTGTGTGACAACACCAAGAATTAAATGTTTCAACAGGAAAACCGGGCTATGCAGCGGCGTTTCGGCCTGTCTATACTCGGATCACAAGCGAAATAACAACTTTCGAACGAAAGAAAAGCCGTGACTAAAACGTCTGATGCAGTGCCCCTTGACCGCCGACGCGACCGCATCGTCGCCCTTGTGAAATCGACCGGCTTCATGGCAGTCGAGGAACTGGCACGCCGGTTTAACGTCTCGGTCCAGACCATCCGCACCGATCTGCGCGATCTGCATGAACAGGGGCGCGTATTTCGCCGTCATGGCCTTGCGGGCCCGGCCCCCGATCCGGATAACTCGGCCTATGAAAAGCGCGAAGTCTGGAACCGCACCGGCAAGATGGCAATTGCCGCCAAGGTGGCTGATCTGATCCCCGAAGGCTGCACGATTGCGATTGGCACTGGCACCACCGCCGAACTCGCCGCCCAGCATCTGGCATCGCATCGCAACTTAACGGTTCTCACAAACAATCTGCATGTGGTGATGGCGCTGCAAAATGCGCCGAATGTCACACTGCGCCTTGCCGGTGGCACCGTGCGCACGCGTGACTTGGATATCATTGGGGCGGACAGTGCGGACTTTTTCGGCAGCATGCGCGCCGATTACGGGATTGTCAGTGTTGGCGGGATGAGTGACGAAGGGGATTTGCTGGACTTCAACATGGATGAAGTCCGCGCCCGTCGCGCACTGGTATCATGCTGCGATCATGCGATCCTGATGATTGACGAGAAGAAAGTTGGCCGCAAGGCGCTCTGCCGTGACGGCCATGCCAGCGATTTTCAGACTGTGTTGCTCAACACAGCCCCAAGCGACGCGCTGCAACGCGCACTGGTCAAGGCGCGCAGTCAGATTGTTGTGGTGTCTTAATCAGCAAACAAGCGTTGCTTCCTCGCTGATGGTCAGATCACCTTCGACATGCAGGGTGTGGTTGGGCGCGACCGCCTTCCAGCTATCGCTTTCGGTATCAAGCGGCTCGGAGACGACAATCACGTGATCATCGCGTTTGCGCCAGTAAAGTGATGGCGGTTTGTCGTCGCTGGCATGACGGATGGCGCAGACGCTTTTGCCGTTTGACAGGCAGGCGGTGAAGCGGAACGGAGACGTCGCACCGCGCACCTTCATTTCATTTTCAACCACCTCGATCGTGCGGCGAATGGCGCGGTGCGGGTCATCACGCAAGCCGAGTGTCAGCATCAGGCAAAAGATCAGTTCACTATCGGTTGAGCCCTGTCGGCCTTCGTAAAACTCATCCTCAATCATCATTTCCAGGGATCGGCGCACCAGCGGGTAATCGCCAATCTGGCCGTTATGCATGAAAAGATACTGTCCGTTGGAAAACGGGTGGCAGTTGGTGCGGCTGGTGTGGGTGCCGGTGGATGCGCGGACATGGGCAAAGAACAGGCCGGACCGGATATGATGGGCAAGCGACCGCAGGTTCGGGTCATTCCAGGCCGGCAGGATTTCGCGATAAAGCCCCGGTGTCGGGCGTTCGTCATACCAGCCAAGGCCAAAGCCATCGCCATTGGTCGGTGTTTTGGCCTGTTCGGCATGCAGGCTTTGTTCGACCAGTGAATGGCGCGGCTCAAAGACCAGCTTTTCCAGATAAACCGGATCCCCGATATAGCTCAGCCAACGACACATGATTTGCCCCCGCACATGAAATTTGATCGCGCACATCTAAGCCGGATAATCACAGCATGGTCAATGTGATATTGTGTGTCTCTGTCCTGATTGCAGGGCATGGCTGAAAGTCCGGCACTTGTTGGCAAAAAGAACAACAAACCTCTTGCCAAGGCGGGTGATTGTCCGTATTTTCCGCGCCACAAAATGAATCGTGCTGGCGTAGCTCAGCTGGTAGAGCGGCGCATTCGTAATGCGTAGGTCGTAGGTTCAAATCCTATCGCCAGCACCATTTTGTAAAACAAAGACCCGCCAAGACGCAGCCTGCTGCATCTTTGGCGGGTTTTGTGTTTGCTGGGCTTGTTTGTGACTGTGCAATGTGGGATTGCAGTGCAATCTTTTCACATTCCCCCCACCCGATGCGTCTGTTTGCAAGGAACCGTTATAACTTCTTGCAGATCAGGGGCGGCATGATGGCGGCCCTTTTGAGTGTTGCAAGACACCATTGGGGAGTGCAGGCATGACCGATAGTGACGCGCCCAAACCAGCCAAGGCTTCGACCAAATCCAGCGACAATTCCGATAACGGGCAACCGTCTTCCGAGGCCGGTGCGGCAGACGCCGAAAACAATCTGCGCGAACCAACCGAAGCCCCGGACGCGATCAGCTCCGAACAGGCCGCCGTTGATATGATGGCAGCGCTTTGCCGTGACTTTGGCCTGCCGGGCTTTGAGCAAGCTGCATCAGGCAGTCAGGCTCAGCCATCACAGCAGTCACAGCCAATGGAAACCGCATTCCAGATCATTCAACGTTATCTGCTTGATGGCGGGACGTCTTCGCCAACCCCAATAACCGCAAGCGCGCCGACGGATGGCTATACCAGCCCGCTTGAAAACATGGACCCTTGGTACAGTACTGATAGTGGTTCGGCTGCCACCAATACCCCGGGCAACACCACGGACGCGCAATGGGGTGTGACCACGATCCATGCGGACGGCAGCACAACCGACATGACCGGCCCCGTCATCCGCGATGACATGTTCCGCACCGCCATGCCGACCCTTCAGGGCAAGGCAGACACCACCGCCGATACGCCCGACTGGGCGATCAGCATGGAACAGGGCTATCCACTGTCACCGACCAAGACCAGTGCGCAAACAGCGATTTCTGCGAAAATGCTGGCACCGGATGTGCCAAAATCCTTGTGCAAATGGTCCTTGCATGTCGGTGCATCAACAGATGCGCAGTCCGAACTTTCGGTTACGGCACCGAATGCGGCCCCGTCACAATTGCGCGCGCTTCTGTTTGATGCAATCGATGCCGATGGCGCCGCCCCCCAGATGTCCGAAGTGCCGATTTATGGCGGCGCACCGCATGCCATCCACCTCGAACAGACGGTTGGCGCGATGGGGAGTGAAGCAACCCCGGATGTGGCGTTGATCCGCCTGATCTTTGCTGATCGTGCGCCGGTGCCGATCCATCTGGAATATGTCGGTACCCTGCCAAGCCCCATCGTTGCGGGCAATGTGATGGTTGGCCCGAATTCCAGCATCCCGTTCTGGGTACAGATCACCCCGCCCAGCGAAGGCGACAAGGGGGCCGGACTTGTTGTTTTGGTGCGCTATGAGGCCGAGACCAGCTTTGATGTCACCGCCCAGCTGATGACCCAGGCCAGAACCAGCACCCCAACCGCGATCCTGAGCTGCAATGCCCAGCATGATCAGTCGGCCTGCCGGGCTGCCAGCATGATCTCTGATAGCAGAGGACGGCTTGAAACCGGGTTGACCGGCCTGCCAACCGATCCGGATGCCGCCGATCTTGAAAAATACGGCTTCATTCCACCGGCCTTTATGCTTGATGCAGCCCCAAGCGCACCAACACCAGCAGCGGCGTCGACAACAGCAACTGCGAAAGCTGCACCCACACCCACGCCGGCGAAATCCGGCGCAGCGGCAAAAACATCCGATCCGAGCGATGATGGTGACACCGACAACAGCGACAACAGCAAAACCAGCAGCAGCAGCAATGCCAAATCGTCATCGGGCTCAAGCAAAGGCAAGACCGGCAATAGTGACAACAGTGACAACTCTGGCAGCACTGGCAGCAGCAAAGGAGGCACCTGATGTCTGGGCAGGCGCAAAACGATGTAAGCACGGCAAGTGATCGCAAGGACGCGGTCCGGAAGGCGTTCAATCAGGAATATCTGGCAACCCAGCAGGCCATGGCGCAAGCCGCCGAACGGGCCCGTGCCCAGGTTCTTGATCAAAAACAGACCATTTCCAATCATGCCGAAAACGTGAAATCCGGCGCACAGGTCCCGCAGCCCGCAATCGGCAGCCAGCAAACAGGGCAAGCCACCCCACATCCTCAGGCGGCACAACAAGGGGCACCGCATATGGCATCGGATCCAAACATGCAGAACGGCCAGCAGGTCATGTTCGATATCGCAAATGAAATCCGCAACATCATCGCACGCGAGATTGACTTGCGCATGCAGGCCTTGTCCGAGAAGGTGGAAACCGCCCTTGCCGAAGCCTTCCCGCCAAGGGATCCGAAAAAGGAACAAGCCCCCCAATCTTCAGGTCCCGCGCCCCAGCAAAAGACATCCGGCAAAAAGACCTAGCTTGATGTCTGCAACCGGGCATCGCCCGGAACAGGAACGGCAATAACAAGCGCATCAAAGCGCGACGATCTGTCCCCAACCTATCCTCAGCCCGCATCGCGACGGCTGCGCCGTTGCGCACGAAAACACAACTATAGGATGTATAGAAACTTTTATTCACAATTCTTTTGCGGCTACGTCATAATGATTACCGCAAAACTTAATCAGCCTATGGTTGCATTCAATCAACCGGAGGGGTCCATAGTGCAGAACGAAAAGAACAGTCCGCAGGATGAGGCAACCCTGACAGAAGCCGAGATCAGCTTTGCCAAAAGTCTTGAACAAAGCCTGTCGCTGGCGTTGGGTGATGATGACAAGGTGACGTCAATCTGGTCCCGGTTAAAACCCGAGCAACGGGCCCGCATTGCCGAGGATTATCTGGCAAAGCTTGCCGCGGCCGACGACCCCGGCGATCAAGAAGCCGATCAAAAGGCCGGTCACGACAGATTGACGCCCCCGGCAAGTAGCGCCCTTGATGCACGCGCCATCATGCAATCGATGGCACCCGCTACAAAACCGGCAGACACCCGCCCCGCCGCAACCGCAAACCCCGGCACGGCAACAAACCAGGCCCAGCCACGATACAGCCCGCCGCCCGGTTACCCGGCAGACTTCAACCCGCTGGCAGGCTTCCCGGGTCTTGAACCATCGCGGAGCGGCCCGAGCCCCGAAGACATTATTGCCGGTGCGCTTGGCACGCCTGGCGCCACACCGACCGACCCGCTTGATATCTTGCGTGGTCTTGTGCCGGGGGCAGAAAGCCCGACATTGCGCCAACCGGTGCCACATGTGCCGGTCCCGCAAACACCGACGGCACCGGGGACACCAAATACCCCCGATGACGGGCAATATTCCCCCTCGCATTCCACGCCGCAAACCCATCCGCAAATGGATGCAGATTTGGGCCCGGCGGCACCGAATTTCTGGCCGCTGTGGATTGATCAGCAAGACACGCTTTTGAAGCAATGCCTGAAACTGATGTCGGGCAATATGGATGATGCGCAAGATGCGCTGTCCGAGGCCATGGTCAAGGCATCGACCAAATTCGAAGAATCCATGGATGAAATCCGCAACCATCGCGCCTGGCTGTCGCGCATTGTCCATAACGCCTGCATTGATTTGCACCGGCAAAACCGGCGCAAGGCGGAATATCGCGAAGAAACCCATGGGGCTGCCGACACACCGGCCTCCCCGATGACAGCCCCGATCACACCAAGCCCCGAGGAATCATATCTCGCCGGTGAAAAACTTGATCAGCTGGAAGCGGCCCTTCTTGAGATGCAGGAAAAACTGCGCAAGCCGCTTTTGATGCGCTGTGTTCAGGACCGCACCTATGACGAGATTGCAGCGGCCCTGGGCTTAAGCAACTGCGCGGTGCGCAAACGTGTTCAGCTGGCCCGCGAACACCTTAGGGCTTCGGGCATTCAATAAGAATACGTGCGTAAAAAAACGACCAACTCGCAAAAAAGACGCGTCACAACGATACACCACCAGCGTCGATAGACTGAAAACGGGACGGCGAAACCCCGACAGAAACACAACAGCAAGCAGCACACCGCAAAGCGTAACGAAGGAGACTTTACAATGGCGATTCCGACCCCGGTAAATGGTCAGATCACTGATGCAGTCACCCAGGCTAACGTGAAAGTTCTGGGCGACGCCCCGGCAATGGCAATGGGCTCAATCTTCCAGTCCCTCGCACATTCCACCGGCATTCTTTATGAAAACGCCGTCAGCGCACAGCAGCAGATCGGCATCACCTCGCAGGCCGCAACCAACCAGGGCGTCATCCAGATCTATTCGGTCGATACGATGGCAGACTCTGTTGCGACCTCCAAAATTGCCAAAAGCGACGTTCCCGACAACATGCTGTCGCTTCTTACCGCTCTTCAGGCAACCAAGGGCTGATTCTCAAAACATCTTTGGCCCCAAAGCCAGTTTCAAATCGGGCGGTCGCAGTCATCAGCGATCGCCCGATTTCATTTGATCAGGGCTTTGCAAAACAATCGGTTCTTTTGCAAAGCCCTGCGTCACAAGACGCCAAGCCCCCCGTCATCTGTCTGACCGCAACACACGCAAAGTGGCTGGTTTGGAACATCTCTTCCTTCCAGCATTTCCCTAGGCAAACAGGAGATAAACAGTGGCTGATAACACTCCGCTAAATGGTCAGATCACAGATGCCGTGACCCAGGCGAACGTGAAAGTTCTGGGCGACGCCCCGGCAATGGCGATGGGTTCGATCTTCCAGTCCCTCGCACATTCGACGGGCATCCTGTATCAGAACGCCGTCAGCGCCCAGCAGCAGAACGGCATCACCTCGCAGGCCGCGACCAACCAGGGCATCCTGCAGATCTATTCGGTCGACACGATGGCGGGGGCTGTCGGGACCGCCAAGATCGCCAAAAGCGATGTGCCCGACAACATGCTGACGCTTCTGACGACGCTTCAGGCAACCAGAAACTGATTTTGGTCAGGGTTCCGGCCCGTCCAGCCAATATCACACCGGGCGGTCGTATTGATCTGCGACCGCCCGTTTTCATTGTGGCGACGGTTCTGCAAGCAATCCAAGTTTTTGCCAGCCCATCGTCACAAGACACCAAGTCCCCCGTCATCTGTCTGACCGCAGGACATGCGGAAAGGGTCGGTTCGGGGCCTTACGTTCCTTCCGGCACTTCTTTAGGTAACCAGGAGATACACAATGGCTGATAACACTCCGGTCAATGGTATGATTACCGACGCCGTCACCCAAGCCAATGTCGAGGTCATGGGTGATGCGCCGGCAATGGCCATGGGCTCGCTTTACCAGTCGCTGGCGCATTCTCATGGCATTCTCTATGAGAACGCTGTCAGCAGCCAGCATCAGGTGGGCATTTCCTCTCAGGCGGCCACCAATCAGGGCGTCATCCAGGTCTACTCTGTCAACACCATGGCGGGGGCCGTTGCGACCTCGAAACTCGCCGCAAGCGACGTTCCCGACAATATGCTTTCGCTGTTGTCGGCTCTTAAGGCCACGACCGGTACGGCCGTGTCCTAAACATCCCCACTGGTTTCGCCGCCAACCCCGCCCGGCATGCATGCGCTTGCCGGGCTTTTTCTTTCACAAATGCCCGCGCTCGGCGTCAAACCGATACGTAGCACTTCCGCCAGCCCATTCCTCCAGACAAGGAGACGGACATGCCATCGGCACCACCTGAGCAAGACGGCAAGAAATCCCAGCACCACCCCGCCAGTCACCATGAAGATGATCATCAGTGCTCGGTTTCAGATCAGATCACTGACAGCGTTGCCCAGACCAATGTTGCTACGATGGGGGCCGGTCCGGGCTTCGCCGCGTTGCAATCCATGATGGGTCAGGCGCAATCGCAGAACATCCTGATGGCGAACATGGTCTCGGCCCAAAAGCAAAATGCCATGATCGGCATGACGACCATGACCCAGAGCATTCTGCAAATGATGAAACGTCGTAGTTAATAAGGATCACCCCAATGAGCAATCCGAGCGAAGTCGACGAACAAATTACAGACAGCGTCACCCAAACCAACACATCGGTCATTGCCAATGGCCCGGCGATGGGTGCGATGCAGACCTATCTGTCGCAGGCCCAGGCACAGGGGATCCTGTTTGCCAACATGGTCAATGAACAGCAGCAACAGGCGGTTGCCAGCCTTGCAACCACCATGGAATGCGCAAAGGCCACCCTGTCGGTCCAGGACCACAAGCCAAATTTTTTTACGACACAACAGACTGGGACGAAGGGGAAATAGCATCTTACGACGGCCTCGATGCGACAGGGGATTCGGATACCGTGTCCCTCGAAGACGCAGATTCACAAGAATCCGGCGATCAGAAAGGTGAAGGTCAAGATAACACCGAAACCAGTTCGTGGCTTGGCCAGGCCGACCCAATGTTTATGGGGGATGGATCGGACTACAAGGAAAAGTTTGACTACGCCGCCAGCGCCCAGGGCGAACAGACAAAGGACGTAACATGAGTGATATCGTAAACCCGCAAGTTACCGATGCTGTCACCCAGACCAACGTCAAAATTCTGGGTGAAAGTCCGGCACAGGCAGTTTCCATGGCCATGCAGTCGCATTCACATGCCACCGGCCTTGCCATGGAAAACGCAACCCTGACACAAGGCAACATGCAACAGGTTGCCAATACAGCAACGTCAAAGCTTGTTGCCCTGATCACCGCCCAGGCGGGCTAGGCGCAACAGACTCTAATTGATCACAATCACGTCCGTGCGACGTCTAGAGATGTGCGGTCAGACCGATCGCTTTTTCGGAGGATAACATGGCAATTCCAACCCCGGTGAATGGTCAGATTACAGACTCTGTGACCCAGAGTGCGGTCAGTGTTCTTGGTTCCGCGCCTGCGAATGCGATGGGTGCGATTTACCAAAGTGCGGCCCATTCAACATCGATCCTGTTCCAGAACGCGGTTCAGGCACAGCAACAGGCATCGATGTGTTCGCAAGCAGCCACCAATCAGGGCGTGATGCAGCTTTATTCCGTCAACACCATGGCGGGTGCGCAGGCAACAGCCAAACTCGGCCGGTCCGACAACAGCGATGCGCTTTTGACACTACTCGTAATTTTGGCAGCAACCCGCCGCTAGGCACATGATCCGTCTGGTCCTGCCCGGACCAAATACGGTCAAAACATGAGGGCGTGAAATGGCAGACAACACCCCTGTAAACTCACAAATCACCGATGCAGTGACCCAGAACAACGTCAAGGTTCTGGGCGAAGCACCGGCACATGCCATGGGGCTTGTGTATCAGACGATGGCACATTCCATCAGTCTGTCGATGCAAAACGCCATGCAGACCCAAGGCGGCCTGCAGCAGATCGGCAACGCCGTCACATCAAGCGCCTGCCGTATGATCCTGGAAAGTACTGGCGGTGGCATGGGCGGTGGCAAAAGCGGCGAATAACGCGCCCGCAGATTTTATGGCTCCTGGCCCGTCCCGACAGAGATAATCAAACCGGTCTTTTGACCCGTTGCATATGAGGTTTTCGATGGCAGACGACGACGCAAAACAGAACGAAGATCCGAAAGCTGGAAACAAAGATCAGGGCAATGAGCCGGACAAAGCCGCGTCCCCCGCCGACAAGGATGGTGACGGCGACAAAAATGCCGCAGACACCAAGGACGCGAAAGACGGTGGTGCTGCGAGCGGCGACGCAAACGGCGATAAAAAGGCCGATGACAAGGATGATGCAAACAAACCGGCATCCCCGTCTGATCCCGCAGCTCCGGACAATCCGCCGGGCACCCCGCCGCTCAGCACGGCATTGAACCCGCAGATCGTGCAGGCTGTCGGCACGACCAACCATGCGGTTCTGAACGGTGCGATCCCCGGTGCCAATGGTGTCGCCTATCAAAAGGTTGCCCAGGCAGCCGCCTATGCGGTGCAGGATTCCACGGATTATCTGCGCAATATCATGTCGATGGCATCCGCCACCACCGGTGTGGCCATGCAACAGATGCTGGCAACCAAGGAAGTCGACCCTTATTCCAAGATCATCAAGGCTGCGACCGATGCCGTCAGTGACGCCCAGACAACCTTTTCCAAGGTCGGCACGTCAGCCAGTTCGGTGGTGAAGGATTTTGACAGCCTCGCCTAAATAGGCTCAGGCGCTGCGCATCAGCTCGATACGGTGGCAGGTCTCCGAGAAATCCGGGGCAAACAGTTTAAGACTGACACCCGTCCCCTGAAGCTCGTACGCGCCCATTTCCTCTGTCGGGCAGGAAATGAACCGTGCCACGGTCGAACTGACCAGCACACGCCGACCAAGTTGCTTGGTAAGCTGTTCGATGCGGGCTGCTTCGTTTGCCGCCTGCCCGACCACGGTAAAATCAACACGTTCCGAGACACCGACATTGCCGTAAATCACTTCCCCGACATGCATGCCAAGGCCGTAATCGAATGGCAGTTTTCCGACTTCTTCGCGCCGCGCATTTAGCGCATCGATGTTCAACTGGGCCTCGGCCGCGGCATAAAGCGCTGCGTAACAGGCGGTTTCAAGATTGGTTTCGTCTTCATCAATCGGGAAAATCGCAAGCGTCGCATCCCCGATATAACGCAATACCTGCCCACCGTGCTTAAGCACGGCACCGGCTGTTGCGCCAAAGAAATCATTCATTTCGCCTAGGAACGCATCATCACCAACATGGGTCGCAACCGAGGTCGAGTTGCGCATATCCGAAAACCAGATCACTGCGCGGGTTTTGGTGCTGTCGCCCAACTTGATCTGACCATTGCGGACACGTTGCCCGGCATCAGTACCAAGATAGGTTTCCAGAATGGTGCGGGTTTCTTCATGGTTGATGCGCATTTTGCACGACACGGCAAAGCGGCGCTGAATACCAGACAGGATCGCCAAATCCTCGTCCGAGAAACCACTGGGACGCCGCGTCAGATAGGTCATGAAGATGCGGTTGCTATTGAGCGTGCTGTCGCTATCGGTCACGAACGGGGTCATCAGGGCGTAATAGTCCGTCCCCCGTTGGCGGCGGAAAGTTTCAAGGATCGGGAAATCGACAACCGCACTAGGGCCAATAAGATGACGGCGCATGAAGCTGACATCGCTATCAAGCATCCATTTCATCGGACTTTCGGCCCAATCGCGATCCTTTTCGTCATCGCCCATATGGGTGGTACGCACAACCTGGCCGTTTTCCTTGGTCCAGATATAGGAAACACCTTCATACAGCGGATGCAGGGTCTTGAACGCGACCATGACACGATCAATCGGAATTCCCGATGCGACCAGACGGCTGGCCATGCCTGACAGAAGTTCGCTGATGTCGGTATCATCAAGCGCACATTCCATCAGCCAGTCGTTAACAGAGCGCACAAAGCCACGCGCGGCTTGCGCGTTATTGGTTCCGGGAAGCGGGGTTACCACGCCGGATGAAGACTGGTTGTTGGTCATGGGCACGCTCCGTCCGTTCGTCTGCTTGATTGTCGCACTGCCGTTGGTTCAAATCCAGACCCTAAATAGAACAGCAATGCAATTTAGCAATTATTGATTTGGAAACAGTGAAATTCCAGCCCACAAATGACTATTGGTCACTTAAAACGCAAGGGCTATCTGTCAAAAAACTGTCGCACTTTTCCGGCACCGGAATTACGCAGTCTCAAAACGACTGAATTCAACGTTATTGCGGCTGTGCCGGTGGCAGGTAAATACGCGCCAAAAGCCCGCCTTTCTGGGATTCTTCAAGGTATATTTCGCCACCATGCGCCCGGACGGCGGTGCGTGCGATTGCCATCCCAAGACCAATACCGCCAGTATCACGATTGCGTGACGCTTCAATCCTGAAGAATGGCTCAAACACCTGTTCGCGTTGTTCGACCGGTATCCCCGGCCCGTCATCGGCAATTTCGATCCACAGGCCGCCATCATCGGCATCGCGCACCGCGACCTCGACCGTATCGCCGAAGTTAAGGGCATTGGACACCAGATTGCCAAAGGCGCGCTTGATCGAAAGCGGCCGGCACGGATAAACCCGGGTATCGACCTCGCCAATATATCTGATTGGGCGTCCGGTTTCTGCCAGATCCTCGACCGCGGATTCAACAAGGGCAGTCAGATCGATCTTGCGGGTTTCCTCATTCGCGGTTTCTTCGCGGGCAAAGGTCATTGCCGCTTCGACCATCTGTTCCATTTCATCAAGGGTTTCGATGATGCGCGCACGGTTTTCCGGATCATCGACAAATTCGGCGCGCAGGCGCAGCGACGTAATTGGCGTACGCAGATCATGCGAAATGGCGGCCAGCATCCTTGTGCGATCCTCGACAAAGCGTTTGAGGCGGGCAGTCATCCGGTTAAAGGCCCTTGTGGCGCGTCTGATTTCAATCGGACCGGTTTCAGGCACCGGTTCGGGATAATCCCCGCGCCCGACACGATCGGCTGCCTTTGTCAAAACGTCCCACGACCGGGAAATTCGGCGCGCCAGGAAAAAGGCAATCACGGCAATGACAAGCCCGGATGCCAGAACACGCAAAAGATTGTCGAACACAAACCACGGCGGCGAGACGACCCCGCCAATCATGGCTTCCAGCCAGACATCGGGCGCTGTGCCGGTTGGCTCCCCGTCCGGACCAAGGATCCTGATCGGCACAACAAGGCGCATCACCGGCGAGGTATCGCAATCAAACCGGTCAAGGTAGCGCAACGACCAAGGGGCTCGGCGATCATCATCACGGTCATCATCGCGATCATGATGATCATCGTCGTGGCCGGATCGCTCCATACGGTCACGTTCCAGAAACGCATCCTTTTCACGCCGGAGTGTTTTACGTTCCGTCCAGCATTCATCCTCGGACAGGATTTCAACCCGCGCCGGAACCCCGGTTTCAAGGTCCAGTGCCTCGTTCAAACGCTGGCTCAGCGTGTCCGAGGTAAATCCGTCACCGGAAACCACATCACTTTCCGGCACCAGCCGCAGGCGGTTTTGCGGTGATTGCGCCACGCGCAACACATCGGCCCAGTTATCACGCGGGGTTGTTGTCAGAATGCGCGAAATTGCCGCCACCCGTGACAGGGCATAACCGCGCCGCTCAGACGCCACCGCATCCCGGCGTTCTTCGGCCAGCATGACACCAAGGACGATGTGGGTCAGGATGATTGCGCCCAACAGCAGACAGACAAGCTGCGCGGTCAGACTTTGCGGCCAAAGGCGTTTGATCAGGCGGCGCTTGGTCATTTTTCGGTCACCTCGCAGGTGAACATGTATCCCCCGCCCCAGACGGTCTTGATCAGGGTCGGGTTCTTGGCATCATGTTCAATTTTCTTGCGCAGGCGGCTGACCTGATTATCGATGCTGCGATCAAACGGCACGGCTTCGCGCCCACGGGTTAGATCAAGCAACTGATCGCGGTTAAGCACCATGTTGGGATGTTCGACAAAGGCACAAAGCAGGCCATATTCCCCGGCACTGAGTGGCACGACCACATCATTGGCATCGCGCAATTCATGGCGGGTACGATCCAGCACCCAACGGTCAAAATGCACCTGCCCGCCCGGAAGCGGCCCCTTGCGCCCGACCGGAAGACTTTGCGCACGCCGCATCACGGCCTTGATCCGGGCCAGCAATTCGCGCGGATTAAACGGCTTGGCCAGATAATCATCCGCGCCCATCTCAAGACCGATGATGCGATCGGTTTCCTCGCCAAGGGCTGTCAGCATCACGACTGGCACATCATAGTTTTCACGCAGCCAGCGACACAAACTCAGCCCGTCTTCGCCCGGCATCATCAGATCGAGCACGATCAGGTCGGGTGCGATGTTATCCGCCATCAGCTTGCGCAACTCGCGCCCGTCAGATGCCAGTGTCACACGATATTCATGTTGACGCAGATACCGCCCCAAAAGGTCACGGATATCACGATGGTCATCGACAACAAGAATGTGGGGCTGGTCGCTCATATGCGGTCCTGAAATCAAAATCGTCTGTGAAGCCTAACCTAACGCGTCGTCAGTTCCGGCAGAAACGGCAATTTGTATCAGATTGTCGCAAAACGGCCTTTTGGCAAAGCTTGCGACCATTTTGCCCGTTCGCCGGGATCATTTCGCGACAATCATAGGCGATAACGGGCTTCAACACATTGATCCCCCACAAACCTGATGAGGTCCCCGATGAAACGCAAAACCACCCTTAAACTTGCCGCGGCCCTGATTGCCACCACCATGATCGCAACCCCGTTTGCGGCGACTTATGCATCGCCTGGCGAACGCGAACATAAAGGCGAATATATGCGCGGTGAACACGGTGAATACGGCGAACATGGCAAGTACGGCAAAGGCGGCATGTTCCATGGCGAAGGCCGCGCACGCGCCGTACCCTTGACCATTGATGAAGCCCGCACGCTGGTTGATGCGATGCTTTTGAAAATGGGTGAACCCAACCTTAAGACCGGTGATGCCAAGGCCTCCGAACAGGCTGGCAAGATTGATGTTGTCTTGCTGAATGTCAGTGGTGATGTGGTCGAGGTTCTGAAATTTGATGAAAAAACCGGCCGCATGGATCGCGGCTCCCGTCATGACCTGCGCAAACTGATCGGCAAACCGAACAAAGACAAGGCCGCACGTTTTGATCGCAAATTCACCGCCGATCAGATGACGCTTCTGGCCAATGCGATGGTGATCCGGTTTGGCAATGGTGAGCTTAAACTGGGTGACATCACCGAAACCCCGCGCGGTACCTATACCGCCACCGTCACCAACCAGGCCGGTGACATCGTCCGCGAAATGGAACTCAGCAGCGTGACCGGTCGCCCGATCAGCTGATCGGTCCGTCAAAACCCAACCTTCCCCGGTCCGGGGACTTCCCCCATCCCAACCGATACCCCGGACCCGCCTGCGCCCCCAAGGCTCCACTTGGGGGCGTTTTGCGTTTTGGCGTTTAACTTCATCGGCTTGTCACGCAATTGGGTTTGACGGCTTTGCGTAATCCAAGCATTGTTACGCGCTTCTGCAACGCGCCCCATGAAAGAAGCACCATGACGACCAACGCCCCAAAACCCGCCCCCAGAACAGCCACCCTTGATGATATCCCCGCATTAACAGCCCTTTGGCAGGAAACCGGGATTTATCGCCCGTATAATCCGCCAGAATGGGATGTGCGCTTCGCGCTTGAAAGCAGCGAAGCCACCCTTTTTATTTGGGAAGATAACAGCGATAACATTATCGGCTCCATCATGGCGGGTCATGATGGGCACCGTGGCTGGGTCTATTATATGGCCGTAACACCAAGTTTGCAGAAATCAGGGCTGGGTCGCCGCCTGATGGAGGTCGGGGAAAACTGGCTGCGCGATCAGGGTGTCTGGCGCATGCAATTGATGGTGCGCGCGGATAACCATGCGACACAGGATTTCTATCACCATCTTGGCTATCGCGCGTGCGACGTCACCGTGATGCAAAAGGACATCAATACCCCGCCTGCCGACCGTTAAGGCACCAGAACATTACATGGCATCGGCGATGGTCGATGCCGCGTTTTGTTCCGAGGGGGCTGGTTCCTGCTGATTTTTAATCGCGATGGTCGCATGGGCAATCCGGCGTGCGCGCTCATACAGGCGGTTGATGCGTTCGACCATCGCGACCTCAATCCTGTAACGGCGAATATCAAGATCGCGCGGGCCGATTTCATCGCTGACCTTGCGCAGGGTCGTATCAAGCTTGGTGGTGAACTCCGCCTTGCGATGAAGCACACGATTGGCGGCCTCCAGATCCTCGGCCGAAAAGGCGGTCATCGCCTGTTTCAGGCAATCTTCGGCAATCTCGTAAAGCTCTGCCATTTTCTGGCGGTTTTCGTCTGACGGCATGTGGCGAATATCAAGCCACTCGCCGACCAGCTTGACCATTTCCTCGCTGATCAGATCGCCAACAGCTTCAAGATGGTTGCTGACCGCAAGCTCGTTCTGCATGCGGTTGAGGTCAGCTGCCAGCAGTTCCGCACGCGGCAGTTTCGCCGCAAACAGCGCAATCGCGTCTTGCAGGCTATCGACCCCGTCATCCAATTCGCCAAGCTTTTTAAGCTTCGGGCGTGTCGGGTTGCGCAGGTTTTCACGCCCACGGCGCACGACATCAATCACCACATCGCCCATATGCATGACTTCATTACGCAACAAACTAAGGGCTGCTGCCGGGGCTATGGTCAGTTCGTGGATGACGTATTTCGGCTCCGGGCTGAGGCGCGGTTCGGTATCGATTTCGGCCGGGACCAGCTTTTCAATCAGGCGTGCTATTGCGGGGACAAAGCCGATCATCAGGATGACGTTGGCGACGTTGAAAATGGTGTGCGCGTTGGCAATTTCACGTGCAATATCGACGGTTTCGGCGGTGCGCCCGGTGGTGATGAACTCCACAAGCGTCACCAGATGATCAATAAATGGCAGCCAGATCAAAACCCCGACCACATTAAACAGGATATGGCCAAGGGCGGTTCGGAACGCATCGCGGTTCTTGCCAATCGTCACCAACAGGGCCGTAACACAGGTACCGATATTGGCCCCGAAAATAAGCGCGATCCCGCTATCAAGCGGCACCAACCCCTGCCCGGCCAGAACAATGACAATCCCCATGGTCGCCGCACTTGATTGCACCAGCGCAGTGAACGCCGCCGCAACCAGCATGGCGAGAAACGGATTGCGCATCTGGCCCATCACATCGATGAACGGGCCATAGGTCCGAAGCGGTTCCATGGCATCACTCATCATGCCCATGCCAAAGAACAGCATCCCCATGCCCAGCACTGCCTTGCCGATCAGCGTAAACCGCTTGCGATCGGCCAACATTGTCATGGCAAAGCCAATCGCGATGACAAGCGGCGCAATGGCATCAATCCGAAAGGCGATGATTTGCGCGGTCAGGGTACTGCCGACATTGGCGCCCATGATCACGGCAATCGATTGCGCAAACGGCATCAGTCCGGCCGATACAAACCCGACCACCAGCACGGTCGTAACACTTGAAGATTGTACCAACCCGGTAATGACCGCACCCGAAACTGCCGCCCAAATGCGATTGCGCGTCATGCCAGACAAAACGCGGCGTAGCCTTGCCCCGGCAAGGGTTTTAAGCGCGCCGGCAAGGTGATCCATCCCGTATAAAAACAGGGCCAACCCGCCAACCAAACCGATGGCCATCGACCAGGTATCAAGCGAAGGCGCGTCGTCCGCCGCCCATGCCGCCGAGTTGGTCAGAAGGAGCAAGAGCGCGCTTGCAAGGATGGATTTCAGGATGGGTGGCATTGGGCACCGGTCGAGGTAATCGGTTGAAAACAAACCGACCATAGCGCAGTTTGGGGACTAAACCCAATCGGATGTTTAGCCCCTTGCCAAACTGTCAGGTGGCAGACATTCCACCAGCCCAGCCTAGCCCACCGCCGCGCCCGACAAACGATCCGGTGATCACGCCCAACAGTTTGCGGGCAATCATTGAATTATTCGGCGGCAACCGATTTATGATCTGGTTTTTCCTGTGCCAGACGTTCGCGCAGGACCGCAACCTGATCGCCTGACAACCGCAGACCAAGCTTCGAGCGACGCCAGATCAGGTCATCAAGATCACGCACCCATTCGTTTTCGATCAGGTAGCGGACTTCGGCCTCATACAGGTCATGACCATAACATTTGCCAAGATCACCAACACTTTTGGCATCACCAACAATCTGGTCGATCCTTGTGCCATAGGCGCGCAGCAAACGTTTGAGCATCACCGCATTCATCCAGTCATAGCGCGCGGCATAATCGGCAAAGGCCGCCTCATAGGATGCATTTGGGAAATCCCCGCCCGGCAGCACGGCATTTGCCGTCCATGGGGTATCCTTGGTGCCCAGTTCCTTTGAGATGATCTGAAGCGCGTGTTCGGCAAGCTTGCGATAGGTGGTGATTTTGCCACCGAACACATGCAGTGCCGGCGCCTGATCACCGTTGGCTTCCAGTTTAAGGGTGTAGTCACGCGATACCTTGGAGGCGTTTGCTTCCGCGCCTTCACCGGCATAAAGCGGCCGCACCCCGGAATAGGTCCAGACGACATCGTCAGATGCGATCGGCTTTTTGAAATAGCCTCTGGCAAGCTTGCAAAGGTAATCGATCTCGTCCTGATCAATCTTGACCTTGGCCGGATCGCCCTTGAAATCGACATCGGTGGTACCGATCAGGGTGAAGTCATCCTGATAGGGAATGGCAAACACAATTCGGCCATCGCCGTTCTGGAAGATATAGCAGAAATCATGGTCAAACATCTTGGGCACGACAATATGGCTGCCCTTGACCAGACGGATGTTGGCCTTGGTATCGGACTTAACCACACCGTTTTCCGGATTGATCAGATCGGCACACCACGGACCAGCGGCATTGATCAACATGCGGCCTGACACCGAACGGTTTTCGCCGGTTTCCTGATCGCGCAGCGTCACGTTCCACCCATCGCCTGCGCGATTTGCCCCGACACATTCGGTGCGGGTCAAAATCTCTGCCCCCATGTCCTTTGCGTCCATCGCATTGAGGACCACAAGCCGCGCATCATCGACCCAGCAATCGGAATAGGCAAAGCCCTTTGTCATTTCATCACGCAGCGGCGCACCCGATACGTGTTTGGCAAATGAAATGCCCTCGGACGCCGGAAGCTTTTTACGCCCGCCAAGATGGTCATACAGGAATAATCCAAGACGGATCATCCAGGCCGGACGCAGATCATTGCGATGTGGCAGCACGAAACGCAGCGGCCAGATGATATGCGGCGCATTATCCAGCAATACTTCGCGTTCGGTCAGCGCTTCGCGCACCAGACGGAACTCGTAATGCTCCAGATAGCGCAATCCGCCATGGATCAGCTTGGTACTGGCCGACGAGGTGGCACTGGCCAGATCATCTTTTTCACACAGCAACACGCGAAGGCCCCGGCCCGCCGCATCGCGTGCGATCCCGGCACCGTTAATGCCGCCGCCAATAATGATCAGGTCATAGTTTGAAGTGCCAGCCATCGGGGCCTCTCATCACAGAAGGAAAACTCGTTAAGCTTCAAAATAGTTCATTTTCGAAAATTTTCAAGTTTCGAATTGTGACATTTATTCGACACAGCCATGCGCCTCTTGCACGCAGACACTTCAGTTATGCCTGATAAACCCGAATCAACCACAGGAAAGAAAACGTTCATTCGTGAACGAAAATGAAAAACCCCGCCTGAGGTTCAGACGGGGCTCAAAGAATGCGTAAAACGCAAGATGTAAGGGGAAGACGTTAGACTAAATCAGGCCAGCCAGCGTTTCTGCCAATCAGACAGCATCGCAATCGTCCAAAGCTGATGGCCCCAATTGCGCTTGCCCGACATATGCTCGGACCGGAGTTTTTCGATCTGGCGGCGATCCAGACCAAAATCGGTATAAAGCGCTTCATTGGCCAGATGGTCGCCCATCCATTCATGAAGCGGCCCGCGCAGCCACTGGGCCAACGGCACGCCAAAGCCGGTTTTCGGCCGGTCAATCATTTCGCGCGGGACATATTTATACAGGATCTGGCGCAGGGCATATTTGCCGACCGATCCGTTCATCTTAAGCCGGGCGGGCAAACGCCAGCCAAACTCGATCACGCGGTGATCAATGAACGGCACGCGCACTTCAAGCGAATTGGCCATCGATGCCCGGTCGACCTTGGTCAGAACATCATCGACCATATACATCATCGTATCCATGGCCTGCATGGAGGACACATAATCGAGATGACGGTTGCGACAGAACTTCTCGCCCGGCACCCGGAATTTCTTGCTCGATGCATGCTTGCCGCGCAACTTGTCAGGGTCAAACAGCGAAATCAGCGCATGATAACGATCAATATCATCACGGATCGCCAGAAGTGGCGCGGCCTTGTGGATTTTATCGCCAATCGCACTGGTCGACTTCTTGCCCGGAATCAGCCCGACAAGCTTGTCCCAATGATCGGGCGAAAGCATGGTAAGGCCGCGCGACACAAGCCCGCTGCCAAATGGAATGCTACCAGCCGCGGCGCTTAATTGCTTGGCCCACAAATAGCGGTTATAGCCGCCAAAAGTCTCATCCCCACCATCGCCCGAAAGGGCCACGGTAACGTGTTTGCGGGTCAGGGCAGAGATCAGATAGGTCGGAATGGCCGAGCTGTCAAAGAACGGCTCGTCATAGGTTTCCGAAAGCTTCGGCACCAAATCAAGCGCATCTTTTGGCGTGACATAAAGTTCGGTATGGTCGGTTTTTAGGTGCTTGGCGACTTCACCGGCGAAGGCGGCCTCGTTAAAGGCCTCGTCCTCGAACCCGACAGAGAATGTCTTGACCGGCCGGTCTGAAACCGACTGCATCAGGGCAACGACGGTTGAGGAATCAATCCCGCCCGACAAAAATGCCCCCAACGGCACATCGGCCACCATGCGGCGTTGCACCGCATCGCGCAGCAAATCTTCAAGCGCATCAATCGCACTTTGATCATCGCCGCTCCAGGCATGCGTCTGACCGTTAAGCACCGCATCTTCGACCGACCAATAGGCATTTTCGGTCGCCTGATCATGCGATGAAATTTCAAGGATGTGACCGGGCTTGAGCATCTTGGCATGGGCATAGATCGAAAGCCCGGAAGGCACATAGCCAAAGCGCAGATACGCATCAAGGCCGGTCTGATTGACCTCGCGCGAGATGGCGTCACCTGCCAGCAATCCTTTGACTTCGGACGCGAAACCGATATGGCCATCATAGCGCGACCAGTAAAGCGGCTTGATGCCCAGCCGATCACGCACAAGGAACAGTTTTTTCTTCTGCCGGTCCCAAAGCGCGATGGCGAACATGCCAATCAGGCGCTTGATGGTATCGCGTAGGCCCCAATGGGCAATGCATTCAAGGATGACTTCGGTATCTGAATGGCCGCGCCACGTGATGTTGGCCGAGGCCAGCTTTTCACGCAGTTCCGGGGCGTTATAGATCTCGCCATTATAGACCATGACATAACGGCCATTGGAGGAATGCATCGGCTGTTTGCCGGCATCGGATAGATCAATGATGGCAAGGCGGCGCTGCCCAAGGGCAATACCCTCTTGCTCATCAAGCCAGACATCGCCGCCATCCGGGCCACGGTGATACAGCGCATCATTCATGCGCGACACACGATCGCCCAAGCGCGTTGCATCAGCTTGTTCAGACAGCCATAAACCGGCAATTCCACACATGAAAATATCCTGTAAAGCCCTGCCGTTACTTAAAACAATAACGGTGTGCCCTACAATGAAAACATTCGCAAAAGCCGGGTAATTCGACGATTTTTAACGCCGATTGATCCCAAGCCGGGCCATCCGGCGATAAAGCGTGTTGCGCCCGATGCCCAGCGCCTTGGCGGTGTTGCTGATGTGCCATTGCTGATCATCAAGGACTTGGCGCAGGGCATCGGCCTCGGCCCGTGCGATGGTCTGGCCCGGCGATGGCGGCGCTGTATCCTGCATTGCAACGAAATCATCGGGCAGATGATGGGGTTCAATCACCCCGTCTTCGGCAAAGACCGCGGCATATTGCAAAACATTGATCAGTTCGCGCACATTGCCCGGCCAGCGGTGAGCCGTCAAAAGTGCCAGAACATCATCACTGCATGCGACATAGTCGTCCGACAACGCTGCCAAAAGCCGCCCGATCAGATCCGCCAGATCACTGCGTTCACGCAACGGCGGCACCGCAAGGCGCGCCCCCTTGATGCGATAAAGCAGGTCTTCGCGGAATTTTCCCTCGGCCGCCGCCGCATTCAGATCGACATTGCTGGCACAGATCAGGCGGAAATCGACCGGCACGGACTTCGTACTGCCAAGCGGCTCGACCGTGCGGCTTTCAAGCACACGCAGCAATCGGCCTTGGGCGGCCAGCGGCATATCGCCGATTTCATCGAGAAACAGCGTGCCACCATTGGCTTCTCGGATGCGGCCGCCAAAACCATCGCGTGCCGCGCCGGTAAAGGCACCACCGGCATGACCAAACAGTTCGTTTTCAATCAGTCCTTCGGGAAGGGCGGCACAGTTGATCGCAACAAAGGCCTTTGATTTGCCAAGGGTGGCATCATGAATGTGGCGGGCCAGATATTCCTTGCCGCTGCCGGTTTCCCCCGACATCAGAACATTGATATCGCGCGCATGAAGCCGCGTGCCGATTTCAAAAATGCGCCGCAACGCGGCGTCCTTGTCCGGGATATCAGTCGTGCGTCGGGCTGGCAGGGATGACGCCTTGCGCGCCACCGGTGTTGAACGCCCGACATAACGGCGGCGCATACGTTGCGGTATGGTGACACTGCCAAACAAAACACCACCGCCCGCGATATTAAGCGGGGTTGCCGATGGTCCCTGCCCGTCCGGGCTTGCCAGTTTGGCAATCAGATTGTCGACATCCATCTCGAACATATCGGCGATATCGGCGGAATTATCACATGCCGCCAGAATGCGCCGCGCAGTCGATGTCGCCCCGCTGATCGAACCATCTGGCGCAATCGAAATCATCGCATCGCGGGTTGATCCGACATGACGGGCATCGGGATGCAGATGGACAATCACATCACCGGCGCGTTCATCAAAAAACAGGATACGTTCAAGCGCATCGGCATAATCGGCCACCATGCCGCGCACGCGCAGGCAATCGGGGCGTTTGATGTCTTCGCGGACAGCCGATACATCCAGGACCGAGCATACCTTGCCATCGGGATCAAACACCGGTGCAGCAGTACAGGTCAGAACCGAATGCTGGGCCAGGAAATGTTCATCCTTGTGGATGGTGATCGGGCGGCCTTCGACGATGCAGGTGCCAATGCCATTGGTACCTTCGCGTTCCTCGCTCCAGACCGCACCGGGCAGAAGGCCGTTGGTGCGAAACGATGGCAAAAGCGAATGGGCCGCAACACTATCAAGGATCACACCGCTATTGTCGGTCAGAAACACCGCATAGCCGGATGCATCAATCTTGCGATACAGCGTGCGCACAAGGTCATGGGCATGGTGATAAAGCCGCCCGTTGCGATCACGCAATTGCCGGGTCTGGCTTTCAGATATGACTTCGGGACGGCGCAGGGTGTCATGAGCCAGACCAAAGCGTTGTTCACACCGTTGCCAGCTTTCAAGCACCGCACGATTTTGCGCCCCGCCGCTGAGCTGCAGGGCTGCTTCTATCCGTCCGCCGGGAATGTTTCCTGACATAGACGCTATCTCCCTTGTGTCGGTGTTTTTGCCATTGTTTTGGCCCGGATTTTTCCGGTGCGTGACTTTTGCCACAGCCGATCACAGGCCAAATCGTAACACATTTGACGTCCCCCACGCCAAACAGTTTCGCCCGCCAAATCCGGCAAAACCGTGAGTGTTCCATTTTTGGAGCAATTTGTGCCAATCGCCCTGTTCCAGTCATGCCGATGGCACAAAACCCGCGGGTCAACAGGGAACGCTCAACCATCTGAAAAACAGGTTCTTTCTGACAAACCGCCATCGAATTCGGCAAGTGGCACGACCTTTGCGGGTAACGGATCGTCATAATCAAAAATGCGGGCGGCAAATCGCCCGTTATCTCGGAGGAACCCAAATGATCTACAAGAATCCAAATGACTCTGGCAGCAAGGTCAGCTTCAAAACCCGCTATGAAAACTTCATTGGCGGTGAATGGGTGGCCCCTGCAAAGGGTCAGTATTTTGAAAATGTCTCGCCGGTAAATGGCAAACCGTTCTGCGAAGTCGCACGTTCCAGCTCTGCAGACATTGAAAAGGCCCTTGATGCCGCACATGCCGCCTTCCCGGCATGGGGCAAGACCTCGGTCACGGAACGGGCCAACATGCTCAACAAGATTGCTGATCGTATGGAAGCCAATCTTGAAATGCTGGCCGTCGCCGAAACCTGGGACAATGGCAAGGCGGTGCGTGAAACGCTGGCAGCCGACATTCCACTCGCCATTGACCATTTCCGCTATTTCGCAGGCGCCATTCGTGCGCAGGAAGGCTCGCTTGGCGAGATTGACGACAACACGGTTGCCTATCATTTCCACGAACCGCTTGGCGTGGTCGGTCAGATCATTCCATGGAACTTCCCGATCCTGATGGCGGTCTGGAAACTGGCCCCGGCCCTTGCCGCGGGGAACTGCGTGGTTCTGAAACCGGCCGAACAGACCCCGGCATCGATCTGTGTGCTGCTGGAACTGATTTCCGATCTGATCCCGGCGGGTGTGGTCAACGTTGTTCAGGGCTTTGGCGTGGAAGCCGGCAAGCCGCTGGCACAAAGCAACCGTGTGGCCAAGGTCGCCTTTACCGGTGAAACCACCACGGGCCGCCTGATCATGCAGTATGCATCGGAAAACATCATTCCGGTGACCTTGGAACTTGGTGGCAAGTCGCCCAACATCTTCTTTGAAGACATCATGGCGGCGGACGATGATTTCCGCCAGAAAGCCGCCGAAGGCATGGCAATGTTTGCCCTGAACCAGGGTGAAGTTTGCACCTGTCCGTCACGCGCGATCATTCAGGAAAGCATCTATGACAAGTTCATGGACAGCGTTCTGTCGCGTATTGCCAACATCAAACAGGGCAACCCGCTTGATACCGACACCATGATGGGTGCTCAGGCATCGACCGAACAGATGGAAAAAATCATGTCCTATCTGGATATCGGCAAACAGGAAGGTGCCGAAGTCCTGTGTGGCGGTGACAAGGCCGATCTGGGTGGCGATCTTTCGGATGGTTTCTATATCCAGCCGACCATCTTCAAGGGCCATAACCGCATGCGGATTTTCCAGGAGGAAATCTTTGGCCCGGTCGTATCGGCAACCACGTTCAAGGACGATGCCGAGGCGCTTCATATTGCCAATGATACGCTGTATGGCCTTGGGGCTGGTGTCTGGACGCGTGATGCCAACCGTTCATACCGCTTTGGTCGTGATATCAAGGCCGGTCGTGTGTGGACCAACTGCTATCACCTCTATCCAGCGCATGCGGCCTTTGGCGGTTACAAGCAGTCGGGCATCGGGCGTGAAAACCACAAGATGATGCTGAACCACTATCAGCAGACCAAGAACCTTCTGGTTTCCTACGATCCGAAACCGATGGGCTTCTTCTGATCCGATCCTCTTCACAGCCGGACGCGAGACTAACCTTGCGTCCGGTCGCCTTTCGCAAAGAAGGAGGTGACATTGACTGGATCAGAAAACGCGCCTGACAGGGTGGTTGCGACAGATGCCGCAATTGAACTGATCAGGAAGCTCAAGGATATCCACGGGCCGGTGATGTTTCATCAGTCCGGGGGCTGTTGCGATGGCAGTGCGCCGATGTGCTTTCCCGACGGGGAATTCAAAACCGGTGATCAGGACGTGTTGCTGGGCGAGATTGAAGGCAGTCCATTTTATATCGGGCGCGCACAGTTCGAATATTGGCGTCATACCCAACTGATCATTGATGTGGTCGACGGGCGTGGCGGCATGTTTTCGCTGGAAGGGCCGGAAGGCAAACGCTTCCTGACCCGATCGCGCATCTTTAGCGACGATGAATGGAACGCGCTTAAGGCGCATGAAGAAAAGGCACCAATCACGGATTAGCAAAGCCAACGCGTTGCGATCCCGGATCTACCCGGGCGTTTCGTTTCCGACATCTCCTCCCACGGTGTCCACCCCAGCGAAACGCCATAAGAAGCTGCCAGCTTATCCGGCGCATGTGCGGCTTCTTCCTCCTTGCCCGCTGCTTCCCCCCTTTTATGGCAGCGGGCATTTTTTATGCCAGCACCACAAGCACCAATCCCGAAAGGGCACAGAGAAACATCAGCGACAACAGGGCCGCCATCACCACCCGCCCGCCAACATGCAGGACATTGCGGATATCGACACTCAACCCAAGGGCCGCCATGGCAAGGATGGTCAGGAAGGACGAGGTCGTTTTGATCGGCGCGCGGGCAATATCGGGGATCAGGTCAAACGAACAGGCCCCCATCATGGCGATAAAGCCGATAATGAACCACGGCACGACCTGGGCAATCGGAAGCTTCGTTTCACGTGCCCGACCGCCAATCACGGCCAGCGCAAAGATCACCGGCCCCAGCATTAGAACCCGGATCAGTTTGACCAGGGTTCCGACCTGAACCGCAAGGGTGCCGGCCGGGGCGGTTGCCGCCAGAACCTGCGGCACGGCGTAAACCGTGAGGCCCGAAAAAATCCCATATTGGGTTGCCGACAATCCCAACCCGGCATGAAGCATCGGCAGGACAAAGACAAACAGCACACCGAGAACGGCGGTAAAGGAGATCGAGGCGGCCACATCATCTGATTGCGCCTCAATCACTGGCGCGGTTGCCGCAATTGCCGAATTGCCACAGATCGAATTGCCGCACGCCACCAGCATCGAAAGATGGTTGGAAAGACCAAGCGCGCGCCCGATGTGATAGCTGACAAACAGGCTAATACAGACGACCGCGATGATGGCCGCAACCAACCCGCCCCCGGCCGACCCGATGGCCTGCGCGCTGATCGATGCGCCCAGCAACACAATGGCGATTTCGAGCACCGTCTTGGCGCAAAACCGCACCCCGGCGATATAGCGCGGGGCCAGACCAAACACGGATCGCATCACCACCCCGATCAGAATGGCAAAGACCAAACTTTCCACCCAGCCACGCCCGAACAACATACGCTCCGCATGTTCGGCCAGCTTGGCGGCAAGTGCGACCAAGATGGTCACGGCAAGCCCGGGCAGGATCGGTTTGAGGTGGCTGTTAAAAAACATGATTTTCCTGTGTTTTGATCACATCCGGAAAATCTCATGCCCAACCATTTACTTCCATCGAATAAAAATTCATATTTCATTCGATTAAATTGAAGGGTCGAGCATAACCATGATGACACTCGAACAGCTTCAGATCTTTGTCGCGGTTGCCGAACGCGAACATCTGACCCGCGCGGCCGAGGCCATTGGCCTGACGCCATCGGCCGTCAGTTCCTCGATCAAGAACCTTGAAGGCTTTTATGGTGTGGCGCTGTTTAACCGGGTGGGACGGCGGATTGAACTGACACAGACAGGGCGATTGTTCCTTGATGAAGCCAAATCAACACTGGCCCGTGCGCGGGCGGCAGAACTGACGCTGGCTGAACTGGGCGGCATGCAGCGCGGGGAGCTTAATGTTTATGCCAGTCAGACGATTGCCAGTTACTGGTTGCCGCCCTTCCTGATGAAATTCCATGATCAGTATCCCGGCATCGAAATCCGCCTGACGATTGGCAACACCAAAACCGTTTCGGACGCCGTGCGTGGCGGGGCGGCTGATATCGGCTTTATCGAAGGCGACATTGATGAACCGGCATTGGCCAAACGCGAAGTCGCCGAAGACGCCCTGGTGATTGTTGTGTCGCCCAAACACCCATGGGCCAATGGCCGGGCGCTGAGCCCGCAGGCGCTTGTCACCCAGACCAACTGGATCCTGCGCGAAGCCGGTTCAGGCACCAGATCGGAATTTGAAACCGCCTTGCGCGACCTAGGTGTTGATCCCGCGCGCCTGCGCACCGCACTCGTCCTACCCAGCAACGAGGCCGTCATTACCGCCGTTGAAAACGGCATCGCCGCCACCGCCGTTTCGCAATTCGCGGTCAGCTCGCTGATCGCCCAGGGCCGCCTTGCGCGTGCAAACTTCCCGATCCCGCCGCGCAAATTCATGGTGCTGCGCCACAAGGAACGCCAGCAAACGCAAAGTTCGCTGGCACTTGAAAAACTGTGCCTTTCGCCCCCGAAAACCTAAATCGCAACAATCGAATTTAAAAATATTCCAAGTGTAAATTGCGCATTCGCAATGCAGCATTTTGGGGGCGGTTCTAATGGTCGGTCTGACAGGGCAACCTGTGCATGCGCCACCCGAAACCGACACATGCATCCGTCAAAGGGCACTTCCGATCGCGGAAGATGCAGAGTTGTCCCGAGGCTTCGCCACCTTAGAGGACCCTGCCAATGCTTGATGCAGAACTATTGGCGCGCATACAGTTTGCCTTTACCGTCTCGTTCCACATTATCTTCCCGTCCTTTACCATCGGGCTTGCAAGCTTCCTGTTCGTGCTCGAAGCCCTGTGGCTGCGCACCAGGGATGAGACCTATCTTTCGCTTTACAAATTCTGGATGAAAATCTTTGCTCTGGCCTTTGGCATGGGCGTCGTATCCGGGATTGTCATGTCCTATCAGTTCGGCACGAACTGGGGACCGTTTTCCGAATTTACCGGCGGTGTGATCGGCCCGCTTCTGGCCTATGAGGTACTGAGCGCCTTCTTCCTTGAGGCCGGGTTCCTTGGCATCATGCTGTTTGGCCTGAACCGTGTCGGACCGAAGCTGCACTTTACGGCCACCACTATGGTTGCGATTGGCACGCTTTTCTCGGCCTTCTGGATTTTGTCGGCCAATAGCTGGATGCAAACGCCTGACGGCTATGTGATCGAAAATGGCCGGGCGGTGGTGTCAAGCTGGATCGATGCGATTTTCAATCCGAGCTTCCCGTATCGGCTGGTGCATATGGTGCTGGCGGCTTACCTGACCACCGCCCTTGTGGTTGGTGCGGTTGGCGCATGGCATCTGATGCGTGATCGCGAAAACCGGGCGGCGAAAATCATGTTTTCCATGGCAATGTGGATGGCGGCCATCCTTGGCCCGATCCAGATCTTTGCCGGTGATTTGCACGGGCTTAATACCCTTGAACATCAGCCCGCCAAAGTGGCCGCGATGGAGGGGCATTTTGAAACCCGCGAAGGCGCGCCCCTGATCCTGTTTGGCATGCCCGACATGGAAGAAGAGGAAACCAAATATGCACTCGAAATTCCCAAGCTGGGGTCGATGATCCTGACCCATGAATGGGACGGCAAGATCACCGGTCTTAAGGACTTCGCACCCGAAGACCGCCCGAACGCGGCAATTGTTTTCTGGACGTTTCGTATCATGGTCGGGCTGGGTGTTTTGATGGCACTTCTGGGCATGGCCAGCGTCATCGCACGTCTGCGCAAGAAGCTTTATAGCTGTGGCTCTTTGCATCGCTTTGCCCTTCTGATGGGACCAAGTGGCTTTGTTGCCATTCTGGCCGGCTGGTTTACCACCGAAGTCGGGCGGCAGCCCTGGGTGGTCTATGGCCTGATGCGGACATCCGAGGCCGGGTCGCCCGTCGCCCCGACCGCCATTGCCGGATCGCTGATCGCCTTTGTGGTGGTTTATGCCATCGTGTTCGGGGTCGGCACGGCCTATATCCTGCGCGCCATGGTCAAGGACCCGCGTAGCGCCCACATCCCTGAAGAAACTGAAATCTTGCGGGCCGGTGGTCGCCAATCGACCGCCGCACATCCGCCCGTGGCAGGAGAATGATCATGGATTATCAACTGATCTGGGTTCTGCTGATTGCTGTTGCCGTCTTTGCCTATGTCACGCTGGATGGCTTTGACCTTGGCATCGGCATCCTGTTTCCGTTCATCAAAAGCCCGAAAAATCGCGGCCGGATGATGAATACCGTGGCCCCGGTGTGGGACGGCAATGAAACCTGGCTGATCCTCGGCGGGGGTGGACTTTATGCCGCCTTCCCGCAGGCCTATTCATTGCTGATGACGGCCTTTTACATTCCGGTCTTTGCCATGTTGCTCGCGCTCGTTTTCCGTGGTGTGGCGTTTGAGTTTCGGTTCAAAAGCAAGAACCACCAGAAACACTGGGACTTTGCCTTTTCGGCCGGATCGATCATTGCCGCCGCCATGCAAGGTGCGATGCTGGGCGGCTTTATCGAAGGCATTGCCGTTGAAAACGGACGTTTTGTGGGCGGTGCGTTTGATTGGTTGAGCCCGTTTTCGGTGTTCTGTGCCACGGCGGTTGTCGTCGGCTATGCCCTGCTCGGTACCGGCTGGCTGATCATGAAGATGGAAGGCGATTTTCAGGGCAACCTTCGCCGCCTTGCCAAACCAGCCGTGATCTGGATGGCGGCCAATCTTGGCGTGGTGTCGCTGATGACGACCTATGTCAACCCGGCCTACGCCCAGCGCTGGTTTGAATTGCCAAACATACTGTATCTCGCCCCCATTCCGCTTGTGACGGTCGGTTTGCTCTATTGGCTGTGGCATGCGGTCAAGAAGCGTGAAAAGACGGTGTTTGGCATCACGCTTGGCATTTTCTTCCTCAGTTATCTTGGCTTCGGGATCACGCTTTATCCCAATATCGTGCCGCCGATGATCACCTTCCGCGATGCAGCCGCACCGGAAAACAGCCTTGCATTCATGCTGGTGGGGGCTGTGGTTCTGCTGCCGATCATTCTGGGCTATACGGCCTATGCCTATTGGGTATTTCGCGGCAAGACCGGAGATGAGGGGTATCACTGATGGCCAGCATCAAATCACCTCTCAAATCCCCAAAAGCCCGCAGATGGCTATGGTTTGTCGGCCTTTATGTCGGCGGGGTTGTCGTGCTTGGTGCCGCATCACTTTTGCTGCGCGCCCTGATGGGGCAGGCATGACCATGACCATGCACATGCCCTGACGAATGCATACTCCCGTGACCTGCTTCATACCCCCGACAGCAGGTCTCTACCCGGCAGCACTCCCCACCCGCTGCCGGGTTCTTTTTTGCTTACTGGTTGTCCTTGCGCCGGATCAGCAGGGCCAAACGTTCAATCCCGTCGCGGATACGTTCGTTGCTTTCGGTGGCAAAGCTCAGGCGCGCGGTATTGATCCCGCTTTGGTCACAGAAGAATGCCTGACCGGGGACAAAGGCAACCTTGGCATCCTCCATCGCATCGATCAGAAGTTCGCGGCTGTTGATGTTTTCGGGCAATGTTAACCAGACAAACATGCCCCCTTGCGGGCGCGACCAACTGACACCTTCGGGCATGAAGTCCGCAAGCGCGCTTAGCATCACATCACGTTTGGCGCGATAGGCACCCTGCAGGGTTTCCAGATGGCTTGGAAACAGTTTCGATGCGGCACGCAGTGCAATTTCCTGATTGATGGTTGATACATGCAGATCCCCTGCCTGCTTCATCAGGACAAGCTGACGGATCACCGGGCGCGGTGCCGTGATCCAGCCGATACGAAGGGCCGGTGCCAGCGTTTTGGAAAAAGTACCAAGCTGAATAACCGTTCCGGCATCCGGATCGCCATGGGCGTCATCAAGTGCCAAAAGCGACGGCAGGCTCTCACCTTCATAGGCAAGCTTGCAATAGGCCGCGTCTTCAAGGATCACCGCGCCATATTTGCGGGCAGTCTCCAGCACTGCCAAACGGCGATCAAGCGAATAGGATCGCCCGGTCGGGTTCTGGAAATCCGGCGACAGATAGGCTATCCGGGCCCCCTTGGCAAAGGCGGCATCAAGTTCGGCAATCACCGGGCCGTCATCATCCATGGCAATGCCGACATAGCTTGGCCGACGCATGGAAAAGGCCTGCATCGCGCCAAGATAGCTTGGCTTTTCCAGAACGATCTCGCGCCCCGGCTCCAGCAACAGGCGGGCGAGCATATCCAGCCCCTGCTGCGCGCCACAGGTAATCAGGATGTTATCAATATCGCGCACAGCCCCCGTCGCCGCCAGATCGTCCGCAATCCATTGCCGCAGCCCGGGCAGGCCTTCACTGATGGAATATTGCAGACTGCGACGCCCGGCCTGCTCATCGCCGGTCAGATCGCCATAAACATCATTAAAGGTCGCAAGCGGGAAAAGCTTGGGATCGGGCACACCACCGGCAAATGAAATAATCTCTGGCCTTTCGGCCACTTTCAGCAGGTCACGAATTTCGGACGCCCGCAGGGCACGGGCATCGGCGACGATCATTTCATTCCATTGAACAGACATGGCAGCACTCTTTAGGTCAGCAACATTGCCGTTATTTGGCAAGCAACACTGACCTAAATCAAGTTTATTTTATCGAACCATCTAAATTTGAAATAAAATTACAACACACTCCGTCGCCAAGCTTGTTACAGCCCCATGCGGTTTTGCGCAGTGCCCTCTACTTTACCCGCAGCGAGGCCCGACAAAAGATCAGAGAAATCAGCACAATCGCGAAACAACCGATCAATGCGGAGAATGCCGCACTGACGATCAGAAATGCCGGATCGGCGGGGATGCCGATGGCAACCAGTATCGCCACCACCTGTCCCATGACTGGTAATACCAAGGCTGAGAGAATGGGCAGGAACAGAACCACCGCCAAGAGTCGCACAAACAGATAGAAGAAGCATCGCCGTCCGACGGCCAAAACATCGCCAAACCTAGCCTGCCCCGCCTGAACGATCATCGCACCCCATGCGCCCAACAGCACAAACAGGACAAAGACCAGAAATGCCACCACAGCCCCCGCACCAAGGCGCAACGCCGCCGACGCATCAACGCGGCCTGTACTCATCAATAGAAGGTCGGACACGAACACAAGCTGATAGAGCGTGCCCAAAACCGCCACCACCAATGCAGCAGCCATCATGCCCCGCGCAAAATACAGCACCCCGGCCAAACCGTTTGATAGCATGGCCGCAAACCCGACCTCGCCCCTCAGGACAGCGATGTGGCTGACATAGGCAACAGGGATCAGCGGAATGGCATAAATCGCAAACCAGATGACTTGCCAGATGGCGGCCATCAGGTTGGTCGACCCTTCAGCGTCCAGCAATGCCGGGCCGGGCATGACAGAGCCAAGCCCGCTGATCAGAACTGTCAGCAGCACCGAAATGGCAACAATGCCCCGCCCCTGCCACATCAGGGCCATACCATCCTGAATAATCCAAGTCTTGAATGGCTGTGCGTTTCCGTTCATCGCCCCCCACATATCGCCGCCGCAATTGCGTGCGATTGATATGGCGATGAATGGGGTATCTGGTCAATGCATCTGGCTTGGAAGGTAAAATTGAGGCCTTCCTCCCCGAACAGAGGCCCTGCGATGCAAATAAACTTGCCCTGCCACGCCTTTCGAATTAAACACCATTAAAGGTGTTGATGATCATTCGACTACAAAATTTTGTGTAAAAATAGAAATCACACTTGCGTTGCGGGGCGTTCCATATTACCCATCAAAGCTAAGTGAAATACTTTTATAAACACTAAATTATGTGTTGATTGCCACAGTTATGATTGATCGGCAGGAAAGAGAATGCAGCCTAATCTGACCCATCTCCGCCAGCTTGAGGCAGAGAGTATCCACATCATCCGCGAGGTGGCGGCATCGTTCGAGCGGCCGGTGATGCTTTATTCCATCGGCAAGGATTCATCAGTTCTGCTGCATCTGGCGCGCAAGGCGTTTTACCCGGCCCCGCCGCCCTTTCCATTGATGCATGTCGACACCACCTGGAAATTCCGCGAAATGATCGAATTTCGCGACCGGATGGCAGCTGAATACGGCTTTGATCTGATTGTCCATATCAATCAGGACGGTGTGGAGCGCGGCATTGGCCCGTTCACCCATGGATCGAGCCTGCATACCGATGTCATGAAGACGGAATCGCTTAAACAGGCGCTGAACAAATACAAGTTCGATGCGGCCTTTGGCGGTGCGCGACGTGACGAGGAAAAGGCACGTGCCAAGGAACGCGTGTTTTCCTTCCGGACCGAAACCCACCGCTGGGATCCGAAAAACCAGCGCCCGGAATTGTGGGATATCTATAACGCCCGGATCAACAAGGGTGAAAGCATCCGTGCTTTCCCGATCTCCAACTGGACCGAGCTTGATATCTGGCAATACATCTATCTCGAACAGATCCCGATTGTGCCGCTGTATTATTCCGCCAAACGCCCGGTGGTCGAACGCGACGGCATGCTGATCATGGTCGATGACGACCGCATGCCGCTGAACCCGGGCGAGACCCCGCAAATGAAATCGGTGCGTTTCAGGACCCTTGGCTGTTACCCGCTGACGGGGGCGGTTGAGTCCGAGGCAGCCACCTTGCCCGACATTATCCAGGAAATGCTTTTGACCCGTTCAAGCGAACGTCAGGGCCGCATGATTGACCACGACCAGGCCGGGTCGATGGAGAAGAAGAAGCAGGAAGGCTATTTCTGATGTCACACAAGTCTGATTTGATCGCCGATGATATTCTCGGCTACCTCAAGGCTCAGGAAGAAAAAAGCCTTCTGCGTTTCATCACCTGCGGCAGCGTGGATGATGGCAAATCGACCCTGATCGGGCGTCTGCTTTGGGATTCCAAACTGATCTTTGAAGATCAGCTGGCCGCCCTTGAGTCTGACAGCCGCAAGGTTGGCACGCAAGGCGGCGAGATTGATTTCGCCCTGCTGCTTGATGGTTTGCAGGCCGAACGCGAACAGGGCATCACCATTGATGTCGCCTATCGCTTCTTCTCGACCGACAAGCGCAAATTCATCGTCGCCGATACCCCCGGCCACGAACAATATACCCGCAACATGGCAACCGGTGCCTCGACCGCCGATGTTGCTGTCATCCTGATTGACGCGCGTAAGGGCATCCTGACCCAGACCCGCCGTCACAGCTTCATCACATCGCTTCTGGGCATCAAGCATGTGGTGCTGGCCGTTAACAAGATGGACCTGATCGACTATGACCAGTCGAAGTTTGATCAGATCGTTGCCGAGTATCTGAAATTCGCCGAACAGCTGAACTATGGCTCGATCACCGCGATCCCGCTTTCAGCCCTTCGTGGCGACAATATGATCGAGCCGAGCGCGAATACGCCTTGGTATTCCGGCCCGACGCTGCTTGCCCATCTTGAAGATGTGCAGGTCGAACAGGATGCGATTGAAAAGCCGTTCCGTTTGCCGGTGCAGTGGGTCAACCGCCCGAACCTTGATTTTCGGGGCTTTTCCGGCACCATTTCATCAGGCCGCGTCAAACCGGGTGACGAGGTTATCGTTACCGCATCGGGCCAGACCAGCAAGGTCAAAGACATCGTCACCTTTGATGGTAACCTAGATGTTGCCATTGCCGGTCAGGCGATTACCCTCACCCTTGAAGATGAAATCGACATTTCGCGTGGTGACGTTTTGGCACACGCAGATGCCAAGCCCGACTTTGCCGATCAGTTCGAAGCCCGCATCATCTGGATGCACGAAGATCATCTTCTACCCGGCCGTCCCTATCTGATCAAGATGGGCGCACAGGTTGCCAATGCGCAGATCAGCGACCTTAAATACAAGGTCAATGTGAACACGCTTGAACATGTCGCGGGCAAAACGCTTGAGCTAAATGAAGTCGGGATTGCCAATATCTCGGCCGACAAGGCGTTGGCCTTTGATCCCTATGATCAGAACCGTCATTCGGGCCGCTTCATCATTATTGACCGCTTTACCAACGCCACTGTTGGGGCGGGTATGGTCAACCATTCCCTGCGTCGTGCGACCAACATCAAATGGCAGGAAATGGACATCAACAAGGGCGCACGTGCCTATCAGAAAGGCCAGAAATCGGTCATTCTGTGGTTCACCGGCCTGTCGGGTGCAGGTAAATCGACGGTTGCCAACCTGGTTGAGAAGAAGCTTCATGCCCTTGGCAAACATACCTACACCCTTGATGGCGACAATGTCCGTCATGGCCTGAACAAGGATCTTGGCTTTACCGATGCCGACCGGGTGGAAAACATCCGCCGGGTTGGTGAAACCGCCAAGCTGTTTGTTGATGCGGGCGTGATCACGCTGGTATCCTTCATCTCGCCGTTCAAAAGCGAACGCCAACTGGCGCGCAGCCTTGTTGAAAAAGACGAATTCATCGAGGTGTTTATCGACACCCCGCTTGAAGTCTGCGAACAGCGCGATGTGAAAGGCCTTTATAAAAAGGCCCGTGCTGGCGAGATCGCCAACTTCACCGGGATCGACAGCCCCTATGAACGGCCAGAAAATGCCGAGATCACGGTCAACACATCCGATCAGACCGCCGAAGAAGCAGCAGAGGCGATTGTCTCCAAGCTTGAAGAATTCGGTGTTCTCGGGGCCTGGTTCCCGGAAATCTGATCTGCACTCAGACATGCATTCAGGAAAACCCGGCATTTGCGAATGCCGGGTTTTCTTTTGCTTCAACCACATATTCCCCGATCCTGAAAAACCCGATTGGATACGCCTTGACTCCTGTTCCGCTTTGACCACATAAAATAGAACGAAACAGGAACAATAAAATGTCAGACAGACGCATTCATCAGGCACGCGCGGCACTGGCGCGGGCCGAGCAACAATGGAAAGTTCAGGTTTCCTGTCTGTCCGGTGGGCCAGATCGGGCAGACGGGGTGATTGCGCATGCCTTTGGCGGCACGTTCCTGCGCGATCATATCAGCATCGGCGGCCTTGCCCCGACTGGCCTGCATGAAGTGTTGTGCGGCCATGATGATTGCGCGGCGTCCCTTTTGGCGTGGTATCTGGCGACATTGTCTGTGGAGGCGTCCTCTGATGCCTCTAATCACCCATCTGCCCCGCCACCCGGCAAGGGCATTTTCTGGATCCGGCAGCGTCGCGCGCTGGATCAGGGCGGGTTTTATGCCTTGTCCCTGCCGATGGCGGCCCTTGAACCAGAACCGTTGATGATGACGGTGGATCAACAGGCCACCGCCCTTTGGACCTGTGAGGAAGTGGCAAAATCCGGTCAGGTCCGTGCGGTGATCATTGAAACCACCGACTATGACCTGACCACGGCAAGGCGCCTACAACTGGCCTGTGAAAGTGGTGGCACACGCATCATTGTTTTGCGCCCGCTTGCCAGAAACGGGCGCATTCCGACCTCAAGCGCCTGGACACGCTGGCAAATCACACCTGTAAACGCCTTGGAACCAACAGAACGACCAACAGGAAACGATCATCATCTCAGCCTGATCGGGGGACGCGGGGTCCGACCGGGAAGCTGGAAAGTCAAAACCGATGCAACAACGTTTTCTTTATCTGTGGCTGACCCACTGGAAAACCAACTGTCAGAAGCCTCAACACAAGACAGGCACGCCCACGCCTGATCAGCCCCGTGATGCTGACAGTCCGAAAACTGCCCCACAGGCCTCAAAGGCACAAGCCACCCCGCACGTGATCACGCGCAGTGACCACAAGGGCGTGCTCGTCTGTGGCCTGAATGCAGCTGCACAAAAGGCAGGATTGCATGGTGGCATGCGTTTGTCGGATGCGCGCAGCATCCTGCCCGATCTTCAGGATAGCCCTGAAGAGCCAGAACTCTGCGATGGCAAGTTTGCCCGACTGGTGCGCTTCATGGACCGCTATAGCCCATGGATTGCGCCGGATCGGGACTTGCATGCGCATGGGCTTAATGGGGATGCAGGCCTATGGCTTGAAATCACTGGCGGCAGTCATTTGTTTGGCGGCGAAAGTGCCATGATCACCCAAATCCTGTGCGATATGAAAGCCCAGGGCATTGCTGCCCGCGCCGCCATTGCCGATACCGCTGGTGCCGCATGGGCCGCGGCCCGTTGCCATACAGGGGGCCATCCGGGCGCATCACATGAACGCATTTTGTCCCTGCCACGCGATCACGGAATTGCGGCCGGGTTTCCGGTATCGTGTCTGCGACTGTCTGATGACATCATCGCGGTTCTGTCGCGGCTTGGCCTGAAACAACTGGGCGATATCACACCCCTGCCGCGCGCGAATATCACCACCCGCCTTGGGCCGGATGTGTTGCATCGCCTTGATCAGTTTTATGGCCGTCTGCCCGAACATCTGAATTTCGAGCTGCCTGATGCCCCATGGTTGATCAAACAAAGTTTTGGCGAACCATTGGGGAGTGCTGACACGCTGGCGCATGCGATTGAAAGCATGGTGGCGGACCTTTGCGCCAAACTGCGCGATGAAAACCTTGGTCTTAGGCGTCTGATCGTCCGGTCCATTCGCGTCGATGGCCATGCCCATACCATCACGACCACGACGGGCACCCCCTGCCAGTCCGAAAGCCATATCTTGCGATTGTTCGCGGAAAAGATGCCCGGTGTTGATACCGGGTTTGGCATTGAACAGGTGATTGTCTATGCCCCTTGGGTCGAACATGTTGCCTTTCGCCAAGTCCGCCTTGATCGCAAACAGGATGACAGCAGCGATCATATCGCCCTTGCCCAACTGCTCGATCGCATAGCCCATCATCTGGGGCCCAAGGATATCCTGTTTCGCCCGGCCCACCATGCCAGCCACCTGCCTGAACGGGCCGCCATCCGGCAATCGCCCACCGGGGCTGCCAAACCGGCACGTCTTGCGGATGCGCCCCTGCCCAAACGCCCGGTCCGTCTGATTGATCCACCCGAACCGGTTGATGTCATGGAACGCAGTGCCAACGGCGCACCAACAAAACTGCGTTGGCGCAAGATGATGATTGATGTGTTGCGGGCCGACGGGCCAGAGCGCATCTGCCCGGAATGGTGGAGCCATCTGGACCGGGATCATTACGCCCTGTCGCAGATGACACGCGATTATTTCCGCATCTGCGATCAGAAAGGCCGGTTGATCTGGCTGTTTCGCAGTGGCCATGCCGGGCAGGATATCTGGTCGGTACATGGATTGTTTGCCGGATGATGCCATGACCAAACAAACCAACAGTACAGCCGATCCGGCCTATGCCGAACTGCATGTCAGCAGCAATTTTTCCTTTCTGCAAGGCGCATCCCATGCCGAGGAACTGGTCCTGACCGCCGCCACCAAGAGCCTGCATGCGATTGCGATTACCGATCACAACACGCTGGCCGGGGTGGTGCGCGGCCATACGGCACACCGCAATTATGCCGACCGGTTGAATTACATTGTCGGCTGTCGGCTCGATCCGATGGATGGTCCATCCTTGCTGTGTTATCCGACCGACCGGGCATCTTATGCCCGGCTGTGTCGGTTGCTGACCCTTGGCAAGCGCCGCGCGCCCAAGGGATCGTGCGAAATTTATCTCGCCGATATCGTCACGCACAGCGAAGGGTTGCTGTTTATCGCCGTGCCGCCACAGGTGCCGGATGATGCCTTTCGCGACGAACTGATCAGTTTGAAGTCGCATTTCGAAGATCGCCTTTGGCTGGCGGTCGGGCGGTTCATGGACGGGTTTGACAGCGAACGTTTGGAGTTTACAGAGGCGGTCGAGGCCGATCTTGGCATTCCGGCCGTGGTGACCAATGACGTGCATATGCATTTACGATCACGCAAACCATTGCAGGATGTCCTGACCTGCATTCGCCATCACTGTACGATTGAGGATGCGGGATACCGCCTGTTTCCCAATGGCGAACGCCATATCAAATCACCGCGTGAAATGGCCCGTCTGTTTCCGGGGCACCCGCACTGGATCGCACGCACCACCGAGATTGCCGATCAATGCACCTTCAGCCTTGATGAGCTGCGCTATGAATATCCCGATGAAAATGACGGATCGGGCGAAGGCCCCCAGGAACGGTTGATCCGGCTGACCTGGGAAGGCGCGCATAAACGCTACCCCGAAGGTGTGCCCGACAAGGTCAAAAACCTGATCGAGACAGAGCTTAAGCTGATCGATGAGTTGGGCTATGCCCCCTATTTCCTGACCGTGCATGACATTGTTGCCTTTGCCCGGTCCCGTGGCATTTTGTGTCAAGGGCGCGGATCAGCGGCCAATTCATCGGTGTGTTTTTGTTTGCATGTCACCTCGGTCGATCCCAACAAGGTGGAATTGCTGTTTTCACGCTTCATCAGCAATGCGCGCAATGAACCGCCCGATATTGATGTCGATTTTGAACATGAACGCCGCGAAGAGGTTATTCAGTTCATCTATGAACGCTATGGCCGCGACCGGGCCGGATTGACCGCCACGGTGATTTCATACCGATCCCGCAGTGCCATTCGCGATGTCGGCAAGGTGTTTGGCCTGTCGGAAGACACCATCGTCAAACTGACCAAAACCATCTGGGGATCCAGCAGCAAGGGCGCCCATGACAATATGATGCGCCAATCTGGCATTCATCCCGATGAACCGCGCCTGAAGGCCGTTCTCGATATCGCGGGCGAGTTGACGGGCTTCCCGCGCCATTTGTCGCAACATGTTGGTGGTTTTGTCATCACGCGCGGGCCGCTTTGCGAACTCTCGCCGATTGCCAATGCCGCCATGGCGGACCGCACCACCATTGAATGGGACAAGGATGACATTGATGCGCTGGGTATCCTGAAGGTCGATATCTTGGCCCTTGGCATGCTGACCTGCATCCGAAAGGCCTTGGATGAGCTGCGCACGCACAAGAACATTGATTACGATCTGGCCACCCTGCCCAAGGAAGATCGGGCGACCTATCGCATGCTGGAAAAGGCCGACAGTATCGGCACCTTTCAGGTGGAATCGCGCGCGCAAATGAGCATGCTGCCCCGCCTTAAACCGCGAAGCATTTATGACCTGACCATTCAGGTCGCCATCGTCCGCCCCGGCCCGATCCAGGGCGGCATGGTCCACCCGTTTTTGCAGCGGCGCATGGGCCGCGAAAAGGTCGACTACCCGTCCCCGGAACTCGAAGCCGTATTGAAACGCACCTGCGGTGTGCCGCTGTTTCAGGAACAGGCGATGCAGATCGCCATTGTCGCCGCCGGCTATTCTGGCGGAGAAGCCGACAACCTGCGTCGTGCCATGGCAACGTTCAAGCGCACCGGCACCATTGGCGAACACCGGACCAAGTTCATCAATGGCATGCTGGGTAACGGCTATGACATGGAATTTGCCGAACGCTGCTTCAAACAGATCGAAGGCTTTGCCGATTATGGCTTCCCCGAAAGCCATGCCGCGAGTTTTGCCATTCTGGCCTATGCGTCTTCCTGGCTTAAATGCCATCACCCGGATGTGTTTTTATGCGCACTTTTGAATTCGCAACCGATGGGGTTTTATGCCCCGGCACAGTTGGTCAATGATGCGCGCAATCACGGGGTGCGCGTGCTTGAAATCGATATCAATCACAGCTTCTGGGACAATCAGCTGGAACGCGAACTGGGCCGAACGGCGGGATATCATTCCGTGCGGCTTGGCTTTCGCCAGATCAAGGGGTTTGGTGAGCTTGATGCCCTTGCCCTGATTTCCAATCGGCCCCAAGGCGGGTTTCAGGATGTCTATCTGATGGCGCGTCAGACGGGCTTATCGCCAGCAGCCCTTGAAAAACTGGCCGAGGCCGATGCGTTCGGATCGCTGGGCCTGTCACGGCGCGAAGCCCTTTGGGCTGTGCGGCGCTTTGGCAAGGGGCGCAAGGCACCAGCAAGCCTGCCCCTGTTTGAAGCAGCCCAGAACTTTAACCACAATATGGGTGTCTCGGCCGAGTTTGGCGCCGAGGCCCCGGTGGATTTGCCGATCATGGGCCCGGGCGAAGAGATCATCGAAGATTACGCCAGCCTGCGCCTGTCGCTTAAGGGTCATCCGATGGCGATGCTGCGTGATGCATTGGGTGCCGCCGGGGTCTGTACCGCCAGTGATCTGCCCAATGTACGAAATGGGGATCGTTTGACCCATGCCGGCTTGGCGATTGTTCGCCAGCGTCCCGGCACGGCATCCGGGGTTGTTTTCATCACGTTAGAGGATGAAACCGGCATCACCAACCTTATGGTCTGGAGCAAGGTGATGGAACAACACCGTCGCGAAGTCATGACCGCCACGGTCCTTGGGGTGACCGGCAAATTGCAACGTGAAGACGGGGTGACGCACATCATTGCCGACAAGCTGGTCGATCTGAGCCATATGCTGCAATCGATGAGCGAGAACACCAAAATTGCGCGCGATGCCAACAACCATCCACGCAACCTGCGCTGGGCCAGCCCGCGCACCGCCCTGCCAACCGGGGAAGCCGCCTCCCCCACAGTATCGCGGCCCGCCCCTAAACCGGAGGCTGATCTGGATCAGCTGGGCTCAAAACCGGAAACACCCACCGCCAGTCACAAGCGCCTTAAGATCGACAGCCATGATTTCCACTGATCTGACCGTTTGACCCAAACAGGTATCGGCCAATCCAACTCACGGAGTCTGTCTTTTTGCCCTTGGACCGGCACATCACGCATCCAACACCGGGCCTAAGAGCCACAACAAGTCGCCTATAACTATTTTTATTAAAAACAGCAAACTAGCAGATCGCGGAAAAGGGTCTGACACGTCCGAAAGTGCAGAAAATACGATTTGAACTTCAAAAAAAGACAAAACGTTGACAAAACGTCAGATAAATGATGATGATTGTGTATAAATTATAAATCGCTCAACCGCGATCAGGGTTGCTGAACTCTATTATCTGGAAAAAGGTACGTGCTGCCGGTGCAGCAAACATCGGGATCATCGCCCCCCACGGCGTCCCAACACCACCTTTATCAGATGCCAACCATCCACAGCAATTCCGGTCCCGGTCTGCACGGTACGCGCCACCCCGCGTTCCGACACTTGATAGTCGAGGATAATCGCGTGACTGAACATGCCCCGATTCTGCGTATTGAGGATCTGTCTGTCGAGTTTGGCGCATCGCGCGTCATTGAAAACCTGAATCTTTCCGTTTCACCGGGCAAAACGACAGCCATTGTCGGAGAGTCCGGATCAGGCAAGTCAGTGACCTCTCTTTCGGTGATGCGTCTGGCAGAAATGATGGGGGCAACGTACCCGTCCGGGAAAATCATCTTTGAAGGAACGACGGGCAAAACGGATTTGCTCGCCCTGCCGCAAAAAAAGATGCGTGCGATCCGTGGCAAGGACATTGCCATGATCTTCCAGGAACCGATGACGTCGCTGAACCCGGTTTTCACCATCGGTGATCAAATTGCAGAATCGCTGATCCTGCATGAAGGCATGTCCAAGAAAGACGCTCTGAAAGAAGGGCTGCGGCTTCTTGAAATGGTGCGCCTGCCAGATGCAGCACAACTTCTGAACCGCTATCCCCACCAACTTTCCGGCGGCATGCGACAGCGCGTAATGATCGCCATGGCCCTTGCCTGTCGGCCCAAAGTGCTGATTGCTGACGAACCGACCACCGCCCTTGATGTCACCATTCAGGCCCAGATCCTGACCATCATCCGTGATCTTCAGGCCGAACTCGGCATGGCGGTTATTTTCATCACCCACGATATGGGCGTGGTGGCCGAAGTTGCCGACGACGTCGTGGTGATGTGGAAAGGTAAAAAGGTCGAGGAAGGCCCGGTCAAAGACCTGTTTGCCAACCCAAAGCACCCCTACACCAAAACACTTCTTTCGGCGGTTCCGCGTCTTGGTGCCATGGCGGGGGAGAAATTCCCCAAACGGTTCCCGGTTGCCGTCATGGATGGCGACACCCCGCGTATCGTAGGCAGTGAGCACATCCAGAACACGGCAAAATACGATGCGCAACCACTTTTGCAGGTGCGCGATCTTGTCACCCGGTTTGACATCAAAAAGGGGATTTTTGGCGGCGTCACCCATCGTGTGCATGCGGTCGAAAATGTAAGCTTCGACATTTACCGCGGCGAGACCCTTGCCCTAGTCGGAGAGTCCGGATCAGGCAAATCGACGATCGGGCGCACCATTCAGCAATTGCAAAAAGCCACCAGCGGTAACATCACATTCGATGGCCGTCCCTTTGCCAGCATGGGCAAAGCTGATCAGCAACGTCTGCGTCAGGAAATTCAATATATATTCCAGGACCCGTTTGCATCGCTTGATCCGCGCAAAAAGGTCGGGTTTTCAATTGCCGAGCCGATCCATACCCATCATCTGATGGATGGTACCAAACAGATCAAAATGCGTGTTGACCAGTTGCTTGAACGTGTCGGCCTGACATCGGCACATGCGGACCGCTATCCGCACGAATTTTCCGGCGGTCAGCGCCAGCGCATCTGTATTGCCCGTGCACTTGCCTCGAACCCGAAACTGATCATCGCGGACGAAGCCCTTTCGGCCCTTGATGTGTCGATTCAGGCACAGATCATCAACCTGTTCATGGAATTGCAGGAAGAACACGGCCTGGCCTACTTGTTCATAAGCCACGATATGGCCGTCGTCGAAAAGATGAGCCACCGGGTCGCCGTGCTGTATCTGGGCCAGGTCGCCGAACTTGGTTCACGCCAGCAGGTTCTTGAAAACCCGTCACACCCTTATACGCAGCGCTTGCTCAGCGCCGTACCAGTGGTCGACCCGACACGCGACGTTAATCGCACCATGCTTGACGGTGAAATTCCAAGCCCGGTGCGTCGTGTCGGGGATGAACCGGCCCTTGTCAGCTATCAGGAAATCGCACCCGGCCATCTTGTGGCCAACGCGGTCTGATCGGGCTTTCGGGACGTCACCCAAAAAAACACCAGAAAATCAAAAACCGGTGTTTTCCGTGATGCTCCAAAAGCCAGCCACCAACCAAAGGAGAAAACTTGATGATTAAACAGGGAATGCGTACCGCCCTTATGGCGCTGGCTCTTGCCGGTGGCATGATGGCGTCTGCGCCGGCACACGCCGAAGGCACACTCACCGTTTCCTCGCCGCAGGATCCGGGCAGTTGGGATCCGGTCGATACCTTTCTGGTTAACTGGGCCTCGGTTGCAACCAACATTTATGATGGTCTGACCTATCGCGGGCCGGACACCAAACTGGTACCGGGTCTGGCAACCTCGTGGGAGGTTCTTGATGACGGTTTGCGTATCCGCTTTGCGCTGCGTGAAGGCGTTACCTTCCATAATGGCGAACCGTTCAACGCCGATGCTGTAAAATTCACCTTTGATCGCCTGATGGGCGAAGAAGGTAAAAAAGGCCCGCAGCGTTCGAACTATGCCGCGATTGATCATGTCGAAGTCATCGACGATTACACGGTCGACATGCACCTCACCCAGCCTGATCCGGTTCTGCTGACCAAGCTTGCCGGCTATGGCGCGATGATCGTGCCGCCGAAATATATCGCTGAGAATGGCGAAGACTATTTCAATGCACACCCGGTCGGCACCGGCCCGTTCAAATTCGTATCCTATGAACCGAAGGTCGGCATCAAACTGGAAGCTTATGACGGGTTCTGGGGCGATCAGGCCAAGATTTCCAATCTTGAATACCGCTTCATCAGCGAGCCGTCGACGGCTGTTGCCGAATTGCAGGCTGGTCGCGTTGACCTGGTGATCCCGCCGACCATTCCGATCGGCATGATCCCGACCATCGAAGAAGACCCGAATATTCAGGTCGTCACCACCGCAAGCCCGACGGTCTATGCCCTGCGTTTTAACACCGCGAACGGCATTACCAAGGATGAGCGCGTGCGCAAGGCCATGATTTATGGCGTTGATCGCAAGGCGATCATTGATGCGGTTCTGGGTGGTCAGGCATCCGAGATCGTCAGCTTCCAGGGTGAATTGTCGTTTGGATATGATCCCTCCCTGGAGCCGCTTCCTTATGATCCGAACAAAGCCAAGGAACTTCTGGCCGAAGCGGGCGTCGCACCGGGCGCCAATGTTCAGATCAATATTCGCGGCAATGATTCAACCTTTAACGAAGTGGCGCAGGCTGTTGCCAGCTACCTTCAGATCATTGGCCTGAATGCAACGATCAAGCCTTACGAAACCAACGTTCTGCTAAACGACATTATCCCGCAGGGTAAAACCGGCGAGATGTTCCAGCAGTCCTGGGGTGGCTGGACGCTTGATTTCGATAACACGGCTTATTTCATGTATCACACGGGTGAAAAATGGAACCCGTATGACAGCGACCCCAAAATGGACGAGCTGCTTGAAAGCCAGCGCGCCATCACCGATCAGGTCAAGCGTGAGGAAATCCTGCGCGAGATTGCCAATTACGCAGCTGATCGTGCGCTGGAAATGCCACTTTACAACCTCAATGCGATCTTTGGCCTATCCAACCGGGTTAAAAACTTCATCCCGGTTCCCGATAGCCGCCTGCGTCTGAACGAAGTTTCAGTCGACTGATCCTTTACGGGATGCCGCCTGCCCCGCATTACGGGCGGCATCCCACCTTCTGTTTGCTTAAGGAATTAAGACCTTGGCCGGATTTCTGATTAAACGCATTTTGCAGGCCGCCTTTGTGATTGTCGCCGTCACACTGGTCGTCGCCTTTGCCGTTCGCCTGACCGGTGACCCGGCACTCATGCTTTCGCAGGGTGCAGGCAGCATCACCGAAGAGGACCTTGCCCGTATTCGTGAGGCACTGGGCGTCAACAAGCCATTTCTGGTGCAATATACCGATTTCTTCCTGGGAATTTTCACCCTTGATTTCGGCCGCTCTTTCCTTGGCGGAACACCGGTGATCGATCTGATTGGCAATGCCCTGCCGGCAACGTTGATGCTGGCCTTTGCCTCGATGTTTGTTTCCATCGCGGTATCAATCCCGCTTGGCATCAAGGCCGCCGTTTCACGCGGCAAATGGGCAGATCAGTTTATCCGGATCATTTCGCTGATCGGGCTGTCATTCCCGAACTTCTGGTTGGCCATCATGCTTGTTCTGCTGTTTTCCATCACCCTGCAATGGCTGCCGCCAAGCGGGATGGACGGATTTGCAAGCTTCCTGATGCCCGCCATTACAATGGGCATCATCCTGACTGCGACCAATGTACGTCTTGTGCGAACCTCGATGCTCGAAACCATGCAGTCGCAATACATCATGGTCGCCCGGGCCAAGGGGCTTTCCGAAAGCACGGTGCTGTACAAACATGCGCTGCGCAATTGTGCCATCCCGCTGATTACCTATTTCGGTCTTCAGTTTGGCGGGCTTCTGGGGGGCATCGTCGTGGTTGAGCGCGTTTTCAACTGGCCTGGTCTTGGTACCCTTGCCTTTGATGCTGTGGGGGCGCGTGATTACCCCGTGCTTCAGGCGGTGATTACAGTTCTTTCCATGCTGATTGTTGGCGTGAACCTTTTGGTCGACATTGCCTATGGCCTGATCGATCCGCGGATCAGAACGGAGTAATTCCATGACAGCCATTGCCAAATCCGCCCGTTTCAAGCGGTATAAAAATCTGGAATTCATTCTTGGCGTGCTTCTGACCGGCGGAATCTGCCTTGCGGTTCTGTTTTCCAACCTGCTGTTTCCGGACGGCGGTGACAAGATCAACCTGATGGCCCGTTTGACAGCGCCCTTCACCGACACGGCCCACATACTGGGCACCGACCCGCTGGGCCGTGATGTGCTGGCCCGCGTCGTCATGGGGGGCAAAATCTCGCTTCAGGTTGGCATTCTTTCAGTTGCCGGTGCGGTTGTGATCGGCGTGATCATGGGGCTTGTATCGGGCTATTATCGCGGCTTCTGGGACATGATTGTCATGCGCTTTGCCGATGTACAGCTTGCCCTGCCCTTCATCCTGCTGGCGATCACCTTTATTGCCATTGTCGGCGGCGGTTTGACCAATATGATCATTTTGCTGATCGTCTCGCAATGGGTGCAATATGCCCGTCTGGTGCGCGGTTCGGTCCTGTCGCTGCGCGATCGGGAATTCATCCAGTCGGCACAGGCGATTGGCGTACGCGATATTCACATTTTGCTCCGTCACCTTTTGCCCAACCTGATCGGCCCGGTCATTGTTCTGATGACGTTGAATGTCGCCAATAACATCCTGCTCGAAAGCAGTCTGACCTTCCTTGGCCTCGGCGTTGATCCGCTGATCCCAAGCTGGGGTGGCATGCTGGCAGATGGCCGTACCTATTTGCAGAATGCCTGGTGGGTTTCGGTCTTCCCCGGACTTGCCATTCTTTTGACCGTGCTTGGCCTGAACCTTCTTGGTGACTGGCTTCGCGACAGCCTTGACCCCACAGGTAGGACTTCACGATGACCCGTATTTTCGCCACCACCCTTCCACGGACCATCGACACCCTGATCAGGGATTTCGCAACACCGGCACACAAAGGTCAGGTGATCGAGGCATGGCTGTTTGACGATGCCCCGTCCCGCCGTGCGGCAGAGGCCGCCTTTGCCAAGCACGGTATCACCGCCACGATTAGAAGTTCCTATAAGCCGCTGCTGCATTTCTTCCTGGAAGAAATTGATCTTGCTGCGCAGCCTTATTCTGACATCCGCGTAACCTATCCGCGCCACGAAGCCGCAAACGATAACCGGTTCCTACTTGAAACCTATCCATTAGGCGCACTTGTCGGTGATGCGCGAATCAGTTTTCACGCAGGGCCCCGGACCGACGGGATTTATGAAGTTGTTCTGACCGACCGGAACGGTGCAACGACCAGTCATGAAGTCTTTGCCCCGAACCGCGTTCATCGCGATACGGTCAATGAAACGCATCTGTCACCGACCGGCTGGCTGCGGATTTCTGATGCCGATGGCACAGTCATTGGCGACGCCCAACTCGATACAGATTACGAAACCCTGTTTCATCAAACCATGGCGGCCATTGCCGCCCATGACTGGGGCAATCAGGAACCGTATTTCAATGAACTGAACATCACGGTCGAGCTGCCCGGTCAGGATCACCCGATCGCACACGGGCATGAAGCAATCAGCCTGCATGAAGCCCTGCACGAAGATTTCTATTTCTCGCTGCTTGAACTGTTTCAGGTCAAATCCGGTCGACCGTTGGGTGATCGTGGCCTGCAACCCGGGCAGATCGTCCCGGAAATTAAGGCTGGCACCGACAAACTGACCGTGACGGTCGAAAGCCGCGCACTTTCAACGACGGAAATCACCGGACCGGCACAGGACCTTGATACCGCGAACAATCCGCTCACCAGTGCCCAGATCGCCGACGAGCTGGGTAAAATTGACGGGGACGTCTTTACAGCGCAATCGCGTTCCGGACGGACAATCAACGCGCGTTATCACAGCGGAACCGATATTCCTGTGATGATCAGTGGCGGGCAGCATCCAAACGAAATCACCGGTCCGTCCGGTGCGCTACGCGCGGCCAAGGCACTGGCCAAACGCGATGGTGCGCATTTCACCATTTCGCCACTGGAAAACCCCGATGGCTATGCCCTGCATCAACGGCTCATTATCGACAATCCGTGTCATATGCATCATGCGGCACGCTATACGGCACTGGGGGATGATCTTGAATATCGTACTGGCGCCAACCTGCTGGAAAAGGAAATCCGCAAGAAGGCCCAAGATATCAGCAAGGCGCAATTGCATGTAAACTTGCATGGTTATCCATCCCACGAATGGACGCGGCCGTTATCAGGATATGTTCCGCGCGGGTTTGATATGTGGACCCTGCCCAAGGGGTTTTTCCTGATCATGCGTCATCACGATGACTGGACCGATCATGCCAATGCCTTCATTGATCTGGTCACCAAGCACCTGGCAACCATTCCGGGCCTCCTTGATTTCAACAATGCCCAGATCGAACTGTATTGCACCCATGCGGGCGACACCGGCTTTGACATCATCAATGGGTTCCCGTGTATGATTTCCATCGATGATCGCCATGATGTTCCGCTGACTCTGATCACTGAATATCCTGACGAAACAATCTATGGCGCGGAATTCATTGCGGGTCACACAGCACAGATGGAAACCGTGATCGCGGCCTACGACGCCCATCAAAAACTGATGGCGCAAAAGGGATAGTCACGACCCTTCATATTACCGACAAACACAAACTCCCTTTCAAGCCTCCTGCCCCCGCATTACCCGATGCGGGGGTTTTATATTGGCACCATCACATTTGTAAAACTGGCACTGGAACAGAGGACCAATTCCAACCATCCTGCTGATCAGAAACCACACTTTATCAGACCAACAGGAACCACCATGACCACGCCCCACAAAGACATCTTTGGCAAACCCATCGGCCATCCGGTTGAAAACTGGACCGGGTGCGCATTGCCACCGCGCAACGACATGATCGGCAGCCACGTCATCGTAAGTCCGCTTGATGTTGCCCGCGATGCCACGCAACTGTTTGATGCCAACAGCGAGGTGCCCGATGGGTCGCGCTTCGTATACCTTCCGACTGGCCCGTTTGCCGATTTCACCGCCTACAAGGCGTGGCTCGACGGCATGAACGCCAATAACGACCCGATGCTCCATACCATCATCGACAAGGCATCCAACATGGCCGTCGGCGTTGCCGCCTTCATGCGGATGGATCCCAACAATGGCGTGATCGAAATCGGCAATATCAATTATGCCCCGGCCCTTTCAAAAACCATCGGCGGGACAGAGGCGATGTATCTGATGATGAAGCGCGCCTTTGATGAGCTGGGCTATCGCCGCTACGAATGGAAATGCGACGATCAAAATGCGCCGTCGCGTGCCGCTGCCACACGCTATGGCTTCACCTATGAAGGCACGTTTCGCAATCACATGGTTTACAAAGGGCGCAACCGCGACACCGCATGGTTTTCCGTCATCGTTGAAGAATGGCCTGCCGTCAAGGCCGCGTTCGAGGCGTGGCTGGCACCAGATAACTTTGACGAGACTGGAAAACAGCGCAAACGTCTTGAAGATTTTCGCCGTTAAACCCCAAAGCATGGTAGCATTCTGATCCTGCACCGATGTCAGGTCAGATCAGCGAGGCACACCATGCTTAAACGTGTCCTGATACGCACATTTTCCGTTCTGGCGGTTGTCGCCTTTGGGATGGCCGCGGGCCTCCTTCCCGCTGCACGGGCGGATATCCTTCTGCCGACGCCCGACCAAAGCGACGTTATCCGCATTGAACTGAATGGCTATGAACAGCTTGAAAAGCTGTTTGAGGATCTTGGCTATACCGCAGAACGCTGGAACGCGGGGGAACGCATCGTTCCCCGGCTTTTCCTGCAAACCATCCCGACAAGATGGCGCGACGAACTTGCCGATCAACTGACAGTCACGGCCAAGAAACGCACATTTTTCCGGACACTCGGCCCGTTGACCCTGCTTGCGAACGAGGAAATCGCCCTGCAAAGCAGTGTCCTTCGCGATGCGATCCGTACCAACGATCTTTCGATCATTGCCGAGCTGGCCGAACAATACCGTGTTGAAACAGCCCCCGAAGACCCGGCAACCATCGCGGAACTTGAAAAACGCATTGCACCGGTTCCCCCGTCGCTTGCCATGGCGCAAATGGCCATCGAAAGCGGCTGGGGCACATCGCGCTTTGCCGCCCTTGGCAACGCATTGTTTGGTCAATGGACCTATGGCGGCGAAGGCATCACGCCCGAAGAACAGCGAAAGCATCTTGGTGATTACAAGATCGCGGCTTTCAAAACACCGTTCGGTTCGGTCCGGGCCTATATGATGAACCTCAATACCGGGTCGGCTTACACGGAATTTCGCGATTTGCGCGCCAGAATGATCGCCGATCAGGAACCCCTTTCGGGATCTGTTCTGGCCGAAACACTGACCCGATATTCCGAACGCGGCAATGTCTATATCGAAGAAATCCAGGCCGTCATTCGACAAAACAAACTTAGCCCCGTCGATGACGCCGTGCTTGAAGAAAGCCCCTATTACCAACTGATCCCGTCGGGTGAATAGCCATCTCACCCGCAATCAACAAACTGGTGATTTTCATTCCATCGAACTTGCGCTTATAGTCGCTGTTTCAACGAGATAACCGGAAACACCAGATGTTTGATGCCCGCCTGCGCCCGCTGATTGATATGCCGTTGAATGCGATTGCGCGTACGCTTTCGGGCACGGGCATTACGCCCAACTTCATCACCGGCGTTGGCTTTTTCCTTGGCCTGCTGGCGGCAGGCTGTCTTGTGCTGAAACTTGATTACGCAGCACTTGTTTTGATCCTTGGATCACGGTTCATGGACGGGCTTGATGGCGCGGTTGCGCGCCATGCCGCCCCACGGTCGCGCCATCCCAATGCAAAAAGCCAGGAAAGCGATCTTGGCGGTTACTACGATATCGTGTCCGACTTTCTGTTTTATTCGGGCATCATTCTGGCCTTTGCCATCGGTCGTCCGGAGCATGCCCTGATGGCGGCGTTTCTGATTTTCTGTTTTGTCGGCACCGGGTCGAGTTTTCTGGCCTATGCGATCATTGCCGCCAAGCAGGGCCGCACGGATGGCTATGCCCAAGGCAAGAAAAGCTTTTTCTATCTGACAGGCATCACCGAAGGCAGCGAGACCATACTGGTCTTATGTCTTATTTGTATCTTCCCAGCCTCGTTTAACATGATCGCCGCCATTTTCGGTGCCTTGTGCCTGATGACCACAATGGGACGGGTGCTTCAGGCCAGACGCGACTTTGGCTAGGACTTGGGTTAGGGTTGGTGCGGCAAATATCGCAATATCAACCGCTTGAAACGCATTCGGGGAACTGCCATATCGGATTTGTCGCCTTGTCGCTGACGATTATGACAGGATAAGGCAATAACAAAGGGCCAGCCTATCGGGCCGATCAAGAAAAACTGCAAGGAATAAAATGCGGTCCATCAGGTTTCTGTGCTCTGTCTTTGTCGGATGCTTCTTGCTGGTTGCCTGTGACCAATCAGGCCCGATCAAAATCGGTTTCATTGCCGGCCTGTCCGGCCCCGGATCGGATGCCGGAACGGATGCGCTTGATGCGTTGAAACTGGCCGCCCAACAGGTGAATACCGATGGCGGCATCAATGGTCGCATGGTGGAAATCATTCCGCGTGATGATCTGAAAACCCCGGAAGTCGCCCAAAATCACGTTCGCGAGCTCAAGCGCCTTGGCGTTGATGCCATTGTCGGCCCGATCATCAGCTCGATCGGCATGGCGATGCTGCCGGTGATCAATGAATTGGGTGTCGTGACCATTTCGCCGACGGTCTCGGCCGCCGACTTTGCCGGTTTTCGTGATAACCTGTTTCGCATGAACACCACGACGCGTGAAAATGCGCGCGCCTATGCCCGTCGCTATATCGATCAGGGCTATGAACGGGTCGCCCTTGCCCTTGATGGCCAGAACCAGGCATTTACCGACAGCTGGTATCGCGAGTTCCTTTTGGAACTTGATGCCCTTGACGGGCGGGTCATCTCCAAAATCTGGATCAATACCGACAATATCACCCACGCCGAAGCAGCAAGCCAGTTGTTGGCCGACGATCCCGATGCGATCGTTCTGATCACCAACAGCACAGACAGTGCGATGATGGCGCAGGAAATCCGCAAGCTGTCATCAAGCGTTCCACTTGCGGTCTCAGAATGGGCAGGCTCACAGGCCCTGATCGAGGTCGGTGGCGAGGCGGTCGAGGGCGTGGAACTCGCACAGGCCTATGACCGCTATGACACCAATCCGCGCTTCCAGAAATTTGTCGCGGCGTTCAACGAAATGTTTGGTCGTCAGCCCGGCTATACCGCGGTTCTGGGCTATGACGCGGCGACCGTCCTGTTTGCCGCACTCCGCACCAAGCACCCGGATCAATCGCTTGCCGATGCGCTGACCAATCTGCCACCACAACAGGGGCTGCATCAGGAACTGGTGTTTGATGCCTTTGGCGATGGCAACCGCAACATCTATTTCGTGGCCATCCAGGACGGAAAATTCATCCGGATCGACTAAACAACGCCCATCATTCCCAAAACAAAAGCCCTGCACATGCAGGGCTTTTTCGTATCAGGTTGGTATCGCGATCAACCGATCCTAGTGATCGCTTTCTTCCAGGAAATGATCGCCAAGCCCGGTATCATATTCCATGCCTTCTTTGGTCAGAATGATGCTGGCCGGATAGCCTTCCTTGACCAGCCCCTTGCGGGCAAGTGCGACCCAGACAGCCGGGTTATCGAACCCGCTGGCATCGCGGGCGGCCACGGTAAACTTGCCAACATGAACGTGGTCGCCATGGGCATGGGGGACACGCAAAAGCGTTGCTTCGCCGGTGGCCTCGTCAATCTTGCCCGAATTCGGGTCCTTGGCAATCACCTGTGCCAGCACAAGGGTGCGCAGCTGCAGATTGTTGAGTTTCAGTGGATTTTTGCGAACGAATGCCATGATCGATGGTACCCCGGTTTAAATGCGTTTGTTGCAAGGACATATCTGTCACTTGGCGCGATGATGCAAGCCCTGATTTGTGTCCAAATCAATCAGCCTATCCACCTGCCAGCATCTTACGCAGCTTGCGATCGCGTTTAAGATGCCATTCCCGGCTCATCGCCTGCCCGAAGGTGCGGAACCGTTCGACATAAACCAGCTCCCACTGCCGCCCGCGCGTCGTCTTGGCCCCCTTGCCGCTATTATGCGTGGCAAGCCTGGCGTCGACATCGGTCGACCAGCCAACATAGGTCCGCGGCAAAGTGGCCTTGCCCTGCCCCGGTCTGAAATCACATTCGCGCAGCACATAAACAAAGGTGAATGACGCCATGCTAGCACCACCCTTTGCGTTGGGTACTTGGTGATATGTTGGATTTCGTCACAGGGCGTGTCGAAAATGCCTGTTTGCGAGAACCAGCGCGCAGCGTACTTGACGTACGTGAGCACCGGAAGCGCAGCAAATGGGTGTTTGCAGACCGTCCTGTGACGAAAGGCGACATATCAGCCCATGGTGGAGTTGAAGGCACCACCATCAAGCAAGATGTTTTGCCCGACCATAAATTTCGCATGCTCGCTGCACATGAAGGCACAGGTCGCCCCGAAATCAAGCGGATCACCAAAACGTCCTGTGGGAAGACCCGCCTGGGTTTTCGTGCGTGCTTCTTCCAGCGAAATACCTTCGGCCTTGGACTTGTTGGTCATCAGTGCATTGATACGGTCCGTATCGTGCTGGCCCGGCAGGAGGTTGTTCATGATCACACCATCCTTGGCCACCTGACGCGAAGTCCCGGCGACAAAGCCGGTCAGACCGGCACGCGCACCGTTCGAAAGGCCCAGATGCGGGATCGGGGACTTAACCGAGCCCGACGTGATATTCACAATCCGGCCCCACTGGCGCGAAATCATGCCCGGCAGAACCGCGGTCGCCAGCAGGATCGGGGTCAGCATGTTCGACTGAACAGCGGCCTCCCATTCCTTCTGACCCCAGTCGGACCACACACCCGGGGGCGGGCCACCGGCGTTATTGACCAGAATGTCCGGCGCATCGACAGCGGCCAGAACCTTGTTACGGCCTTCTTCGGTGGTGATGTCGCAGGCGACCGTTGTGACATTCACGCCATAGGTATCACGGATATATTCCGCGGTTTCGTTCAGCGGCCCTTCGGAACGCGCATTAAGCACAAGATCAACACCGGCTTCGGCCAGCTTGATCGCACAGCCGCGTCCAAGCCCCTTGGATGACGCACAAACGATGGCCTTGCGGCCCTTAATTCCAAGATCCAATGGATCCTCCCATGTTCAGGAATTCAGACAATGGCAGGAATTTAGCCCGCACGCCCCCAAGGGTCAAACGCACTTCCACGATTTGGAATTATTTCAAAACCGAATGTTCCGGAACGGGCCCTTCAGCCAAACACAGCATCATGCGCGCTGACATAGGCAATCGCCGCCTGTGTGACATCACCCGCCGTCATGCCGGGCTTGTAGATGCCCGAACCAAGGCCAAAGCCATCACAGCCCGCCTTGGCATAGACGCTAAAATCATCCTGTCCAACGCCACCAACGGCATAAACCGGCATATCTTTTGGCAAGACCGCGCGCATTGCCTTGATGCCCTCAGCGCCGATGATGCTGGCCGGGAAAATCTTAAGCCCGTCGGCCCCGGCCTTGATCGCGGCAAAGCATTCGGTGGGCGTCAAAACACCGGGCCAGGAGGCCATACCGAGTTCCTTGGTTTTGGCGATCACATCGATATCGCAGTTGGGCGATACGACGAATTCACCGTTCGCCGCCTTCACATTGGCAACGTCATCGGTTGTCAAAACCGTGCCCGCCCCGATCATCGCGGCATCCCCGACCGCCTCTTTCATCGCAGAAATGCTTTTAAGCGGTTCGGGGGAATTGAGCGGCACCTCGATCATCGTGATCCCGGCATCGACCAGTGCGCGCGCCATATCAACGGCCTCGTGGGGCTGCACGCCGCGCAGGATCGCGATCAGTTTGCGATGCCCGGCGCCTGAGACGCTATCGGTGATCTGATCATTGACGGATGTCGGATAAGCCATAACTGTCTTCCTGTTTGTTAAGCCCGCTTGCATGTCATGCATCCGGGGCCCGAATAGATCGGCATTTAACCTGTCACAACGTCATGAGCACGCGACAGCCCGGCAAGCGTAATCGCAGCCCCGTCCTGCGGCGTTGCCTTGTGGTTATGAACCGCCAAGGCCGCCTGATAAAGCGATGCCAGCTTGCCCGCCCCGATCAGGGCAATGTCATCCCCCGGCGCAAGGCGACTTAAAACATCGGCAATCTCGGCCCCGATAACCGTGCCTGATAAAACCGCCGCCCCCGGCGCAACAGATGCATCCCCCTTGGCCACCAACGCCCCGGCCCGCACGGTAAACAGACTGTGCAGGAAGGCGGTTGGCTGTTCGGATGCCTTGCGCACCGCATCGGCAAAGGCAGCATTGTCCCATGCATCATCGACCGAATGACGCAGAATGGATTGCTGCGAAAGCAACGCAAATACCTCGCCACTCATATAGGTGCGAAACGCCTTGATCACGCCATCACCAACCTGTGCCCATTTCGAATGGGTACCGGGCAAACAGACCCAGCCGGAAAAGTCCGGGTTCTGCGCCATTAAGCCAACAAGCTGGGTTTCCTCACCGCGCATGACATCAGGGTCACCGCGCTGACAAAGCCCCGGCAGGATAAAAACAGAAATGCGAGGATCGCTCACATTTGGTGTTGCTGCGCCCTTGGCCAGATCGGATGGCCGTGCCGGCACATCGCAGTAAGGCGCTTCAAGCCAGCCCTGCTTGGCCCCGGCCATGCCGCAAATCACCACCGGCAGCTTTGCCGGGTCAGCGCCAAGCCAATCTTCGATCAAGCCAATCAGAACCGCCTCAAACGAAAGTTTGGGGTCGCCTGCAATCGCATTCATGCCCAACGGACTTTCCGCCGAACCAAGGATGTTCGCGGTATCATCCATCGCCCAAAGGCGCAGGTTTGACGTCCCCCAATCAACTGCGATCCAGCTCGGGAAGATCTTTTTAGCCATGTTCGAACGCATCCCTTCCCGTGAAATTCCTTATTGGTTTTATTCCTCATACTATTTCGCGCACGCCAGTTCAACTGCAACCAGCGCACACGCCAATAGCACCGAAGCTTTAAGCCGGGTGGGTTAAGGGGGCGGCATCGGGGTCGCTGCCCAATTCATCGAGAAGCTTCTGATGGGCGCGCCAGTTCTGTGCTTCGATAAACACTTTCGATACTTCGGGAATTTCGGCGCGAATATCGCTTTCAAGCCGCGATACGGCGGCCTCCAATGCGACCGATGTAACCGTATCTTCAAAATCAACACTGACACACACAATCAGGCTTTGCGGCCCGTGATGCAGAGTAATGATCTCGTTGACCTTAAGGATGCCGGGAATGGCGGCAACCATATCATTGATCTTTTTGCGGCTTTGGCTGTTGGCACTTTCACCGATCAAAAGCCCCTTGCACTCAACCGCCAGCATAAAGGCCGTCACCGCCAAAATAAGCCCGATCATCACCGATGCCAGCCCATCAAGAACCGGCATTTCAAGCAAATAGGCCGCCGCAATCCCGACACACGCCACCACAAGGCCCAAAAGCGCTGCTGAATCCTCAAACAGGATGACAAACACGGTCGGGTCCTTGCTGCTGCGCACCGCCTTGATCAGCGGCACGTTCGGATGCTGTGCGCGGAAGGTGATATAGGCCGTGCGAAACGCCATGCCCTCAAGCACAATCGCAATGATCAGGATCGAAAACACCACGTGATAGGTGCGGATATCAAACCCGCCAAGGGTGGCTACCACATGTACATCAAGCGCATGCGGATGAATAACCTTGTCCACCCCTTCCCAGATCGAAACGCCTGCACCCAGGCCGAAAATCATCACCGCCACCAGGAAAGACCAGAAATAGGTCTCCTTGCCATAGCCCAGCGGATGGCGTTCATCGGGTTCACGGGTTGAAAGCTTCAAGCCCAAAAGCAAAAGCCCCTGATTGCCGGTATCGACAAGCGAATGAATGCCTTCCGACATCATCGCGGCCGATCCGGTAATCGCCGCCCCGCCAAACTTGGCCACAGCAATCAGCAAATTGGCCGCTGCCGCCATATAGATGGCACCTTTTGAAGAATGAGACATATGGGGATTTCCGCTTTCTGTGGGGCGATGATTTGGCCAGGCAACATGAAGGGGCAAGAAAACCCCGTATGTTTAAGGCCTTAAGACTGTGAACTCGAACACAGTCTACCCGACTGATTGTAAATGTCACGGCCCCAACCGCCCCCGGCCAAAACCGGCACTTTCGCCACCTCAAATCAATTCATCGATAAAAACTATCGAAAACACATAAAATAACTATTTCCCCTATTACCTGTATCGTTGTTAGCCTTCTCAAAGCGATGGGAAACCCGTTGCGCAAAATTGATTACCCCGTGTCGCATTGCGATCCCTGAGTTGATGATTACCTTCAACATGAAACCGTAACGCATAACTTCTGGTTTCATGGTGCTGGTTTTGGTTAAACTAGGTCAGGGAGAAACAACAAACGGGCGCAACACATCAACGCGTCCCACGACCGCGCGATACACGCGATACGGGTCCAGGAGCTGTTTAAAACATCTCAGCCACGACGGAGAGAGAAAAAATGGACGGAAAACATACCGCAGGGAAATGTCCGGTAATGCATGGTGGCATGACCGAGACGGGCAAATCAGTAAGCGACTGGTGGCCAAAGACGCTTAATCTCGACATTCTTCACCAGCACGACACCAAGGTGAACCCCTATGGTGAAGACTTCAACTATGCCGAAGAATTCAAAAAGCTCGACCTTGAAGCGGTCAAGACCGACATCAAAAATCTCATGACCGACAGCCAGGACTGGTGGCCGGCTGACTGGGGCCATTATGGCGGGCTGATGATCCGTATGGCTTGGCACTCTGCCGGGTCCTACCGCTTGGCCGATGGCCGTGGTGGCGGCGGCAAGGGTAACCTTCGTTTCGCCCCGCTGAACTCCTGGCCCGATAACACCAACCTTGATAAGGCGCGCCGCCTTCTCTGGCCGATCAAAAAGAAATACGGCAACAAGCTTTCCTGGGCCGACCTGATCATTCTGGCCGGCACCATGGCTTATGAGTCGATGGGTCTTAAGGTCTTTGGCTTTGCCGGTGGCCGCGAAGATATCTGGCACCCGGAAAAGGACACCTATTGGGGGGCTGAGCGCGAATGGCTGGCCCCTTCTGACAATCGTTATGACGATGTCTCCAAGCCTGACACCATGGAAAACCCGCTGGCCGCGGTTCAGATGGGCCTGATCTATGTGAACCCGGAAGGGGTGAATGGTCAGCCAGACCCGCTCAAGACCGCCGCCCAGGTGCGTGAAACCTTTGCCCGCATGGCAATGGATGACGAAGAAACCGCAGCCCTCACCGTTGGTGGTCACACGGTTGGCAAGACGCACGGCAATGGCGATGCATCCCTGCTGGAAGCCGAACCAGAAGCCGCCGATGTCCATGAACAGGGCTTTGGCTGGATGAACCACACCAAGCGTGGCATTGGCCGCGATACCGTGACGTCGGGCATCGAAGGGGCCTGGACCACCCACCCGACCAAGTGGGATAACGGCTATTGCAAGCTGCTGCTGGGCTATGAGTGGGAGCTCAAGAAAAGCCCGGCCGGTGCCAACCAGTGGGAACCGATCGGTATTAAAGAAGAAGACATGCCGGTTGACGTCGAAGATCCGTCAATCCGCCGCATGCCGATCATGACCGATGCCGACATGGCCATGAAGATGGACCCGACCTATCGTGCGATCATCGAGAAATTCAATAACGACTTTGAATACTTCTCCGATTGCTTTGCCCGTGCATGGTTCAAACTGACCCACCGTGATATGGGCCCGAAAGCCTGCTATCTCGGCCCGGACGTCCCGAAAGAAGACCTGATCTGGCAGGACCCGATCCCGTCGGTTGATTACACGCTGAGCGAGTCCGAGATCGCCGATCTCAAATCCAAGCTGCTCGGCCTTGGCGTTTCCGCGACCGATCTGATCAACACCGCGTGGGACAGTGCCCGGACCTTCCGTGGTTCGGATCGTCGTGGTGGTGCCAATGGCGCACGCATTCGCTTGGCCCCGCAGAAGGACTGGGAAGGCAACGAACCCGCACGCCTTGCCAAGGTCCTCAAGGCGCTTGAGGACTTCCAGGCAGGCCTTGCCAAGAAAGTCTCGATTGCCGATCTCATCGTGCTCGCCGGTACGGCCGCGGTTGAAAAGGCCGCGAAAGACGCCGGGGTTAACATCACCGTCCCGTTCGCACCGGGCCGCGGCGATGCCACCGATGAAATGACCGACGCCGATAGTTTCGACGTGCTTGAGCCGCTTGCGGACGGCTTCCGCAACTGGTCAAAAAAGGACTATGTCGTCTCACCGGAAGAAATGCTGCTCGATCGTGCACAGCTCATGGGCCTGACCGCGCATGAAATGACCTGCCTGATCGGTGGGATGCGCGCCCTTGGCACCAACCATGGCGGCACCAAGCACGGTGTCTTCACCGATCGTGTTGGTGTTCTGTCGAACGACTTCTTCGTCAACCTGACCGACATGGGCTACAGCTGGAAACCGGCTGGCGACAACCTTTATAACATCGTTGATCGCAAGTCCGGCGAAACCAAATACACCGCCACCCGCGTGGATCTGGTGTTTGGTTCCAACTCGATCCTGCGCGCCTACGCCGAAGTCTACGCCCAGGACGACAACCACGAGAAGTTCGTCAAAGACTTCGTCGCTGCCTGGACCAAAGTCATGAACGCCGATCGCTTTGATCTGGCGTGAGGGCGGATGACTTGATGTGATTTGGAGCTTTAGGGCTCTGATGTGAGAACACCCCCGGTCTGAGGCCGGGGGTGTATAATTAGAAACCAAACCAAGCCAAATAATCCTTAGAGCAGTACAGCCAAATCAAACAATCCAAGAGCAAGTCCAACAACCCAAAAACCAAACCAACACAACAGTATCAAACGATAGTCTTTCACCAGTTCATGAAGCTTGTCTTCAAGATCAATGGAACCATCCAAACGCCATTCCTTTGGCAACAAGATATACACGGAAAATATTAGTGAAATCCCAAGCCAAAAGAATGACAATTTAGCTGCAGTAAATCCTTTATCACCTGGATTTATAACTGAATTCACTGAAACAATAAATGCCACCGTACCGGTGGAAACTGTAAACATATACCGACCTAGATCGTGATATCTTTTTGTCGTATTCTTAATTTCCTCTCCAACCCAATCAGACAATGCATCTGCTACTTTTTCTGGATCCGCCTTCATAAATCCACCCCTTTTCTAGAACCAACTTTCATAACTATTTCTTCTCGCCACTAATAACCCAGTAATATTCCCCACACTTATCACAACACTCCAATCTATCGACAATCAATTGCATATTACGATACATAGCATTCGGATTAGAATTTTCTTCAACAAGCTCAATATCTCTACATTCTTTACACAACTTCTTCATAAAACCCTTCCCTTACCAGCTATCCAAAACAGACCGAAAAACTAGCTCTCGCAGTTACACCCAGTAGGCTGCTTTACATATGCTGCATCGCCTAAGGCGACCAATAGATATGATAGGCATAGGACGCCCAGCATCATCTTTAGTCACAGCGGCAGAAACCGCCAAACGAGTACTTTCTCGCCCAAACAGAAGACCGCCCTTTCTCTGGCTAACGGCTTCTCTAGCATCACCTCGCAACGAACCAGAGGAGCACCTGTTGGACCCAAGAATGCCAGTTCGTCTGGTATTACTTTTCCTTGTTGGTGCTCCATGCTGACCAGCAACCACTTTGAACGCGCCAAGAATTTTCGGCCTACATTTTTCGCAAATTGTCATTTCCCCTCCCTTTCAAAACCGCAACAACTGAAGTGCGAAACTAGATATTCCTATTGGAGTATTTACTTGCATCTACCCCACAGGACGCCATTTTCCCTCAGATCAAGAACTTTAAAAGTGGCACAACTCCACCCACTTGCAGTATTCGAGCGCGCAGAATATCACCCAAAGATTGCAAATAGCATGCGTTACTAATATTTATAATACATACATCTAAACGAGCATACTTAAACCTGAGATCGCTTTTGATTGACCTACATGCAACCATTCGCCTTCGACCAACCAGAATTGCACTTCTGGTGCGACCAACAGATTTAACGAGTATTCGAAAATTCATGCGCATTTGTTGCTGCATGTGGGGTGGAAGATTTAATCCAATTATTCCGGTCTTCAGATCGGCACCACCTGCTTGGCGAAATAGCTGCAGCCCCCAACCTAGCGGCAAAACGATTGCTCAGGGATACTTAGATTTTTTCGAACCTGATGCGTATGTGGAAGCTGAACCAGGACTTCTAGAGCGGTGTGGACTTGATGCTTTTAAAGACAAAAGCTCAATCGGCTCCAGGTCTGTTAGCTTAAACAGAATGCTTCAACCTGAAAGCTATCGCTCCTATTCCGAACTAGCCATGAGCCAGTCAATTACCGATGCTTTACACGAACGGTACGAACGAGAACGCCAGTTCGTTTTACGTGATAAAAATGAGAGTCTATATGTAAAAGAAGAGAGTTCGAACGGACTTTCTGAAGCAATGTTTGGTCTTTATCCATCGGAAAACGCTTCTAAGTACTTCTACGATATTTACCGCGGCGTATTCAATCCATCCGAAGTAACAGCCTCACCAGAAACTTGGCGTAAAGTCTATCGAGAACATGCAGAAACGCCACTGTCCGCAACATCATATAAGTTAGAACTTAACCGAGGTTGGCAACACGACCCAGTTGTGTATGTTTTTGATCCAGAAAGCAGCCTCGACATCATCGATCTTTGGAATATTCGTCTTGAAGCCTCCCCCGTATTACCTATCCCAATTACTTGGTGGAAGGAGCTTGTCCAGGACGTCAACGAGTTTATTCGGAACCATTACCGTCCCTTGCAAGGGAATCCGAACGGTTTAATGCATAAGACAACGATAGAGTTCTCTCGTACACTATCAGAAGATCAAGCCAAAGAAGCACTCTCACAAGTTGATCAAAACCTACCTACTGGATCTTGGGCTACCAAACTCTTCCGTAATGAGGTTTGGCGAGCACAACACCCAAATGTCGGCCCTCGATACAATCGACTTGAACTCAGAGCGGCAGAGCGCAGAACAACGCTAGAGGTCGAGACGAAAGATAACTCGATCATTAAATTTGAGTCACTTCAACCGAGCTTCGCAACTATTGCAGGTGGAGGGCATCACAGCCGATGGATCAACGAAGTCGACCTGGACAGCATTAACACGACCCATGCTACATCATATCCCTTTAACGTTAAAAACCCGTACTGGCCTCACCTAACTTTTCATCGAGAAATGGTCGTCATTGGCCGTTGCGGTTGGTCTTTTGCCCAGTCTTACGTAGATTCGACAACATCAATTGTAGTTTCAAAACAAGAAGATGCGGTTATCTCCTATCTAGAAAACCTAGGCTGTGAAGCAAGACTCTCTGAACCGGGACATATCGCAAAACAAGTACTTCACCACATTGGTGGCTTATGGGGCATCCACTTACTAAAGGACCAAAACACTCTACACCTTTTGAATGAGATGGCCGGGCGCAAAAGGCGACGAGACAAAGAGCGATATACCGATGAAGAGTTGTTTGGTCCTCGCGCAAAACCAGTGAGCGAATGGATCAAATTGATTCAAATCCGCAAGCAAACGAGCCCGCTATCACGGGCTGATATTTCCAAATTCACCGACAGCCGTATTATTCGACTTGGAGTAACAACCAAGTGCCCACACTGCACTGATGCCAACTGGCATGACCTTGATCAAGTTAGCTATCAATTGACGTGTGAAAGATGCCTTGCAACTTATCCTTTTCCACAAGGAACGCCGAATACGAATGATGTTTCGTGGAGTTATCGAGTTATAGGTCCATTTGCAGTGCACGATTACGCGCGCGGCTCATATGGGGCTTTACTCGCTATTAACGCTCTCAGCGGCTATCATCGTTCGAACAATAAATCTGTATTCTCGCCAGCACTCAGCATAAAGCTACCGGGCGGAGATTTATGTGAGGTAGATTATTTTGGCTGGATTTCTGAAGAACTGTACGGAGAGACATACAATCCTAGAATTGTGATAGGCGAAGCTAAATCCTTTGGTAACGGTGAATTGATAAAAAAGAAAGATATCTCACAGATAAAGAAAATTGCCTCTCATTTCCCGGGAGCAGTGATTGTAATTACTGTTCTCCGAGACAAGTTTACGGTAGCTGAAAAGAACTTAATTCGCTCCTTGGTGAGCTGGACTAAGCGCTTTTCATCAAACAGGGAACCCACAAACCCGGTAATTCTTCTCACGGGCGTCGAACTGTTCGGAGATTATACTCTTGAACATATATGGAAAAATGCAGGTGAGGATTACGAACCCTTTGCTAGCCACCGTCATTCTCATTCTTTGGAAGACGTTGCGCGCTCCACCCAAAGAATACACTTGAGCACAACTGCCATTTAAATTTGTATTCTGCGCACCACCCAAGCCCTGTTGAGCTGCGTGTTATATTATTTCGGCAATGGAGGCCCAAAAAGTTAGGGTGAAAGTTCACTTGGGATATTTCCGGGATCACTGGCAAGGAAAGCACGCGCTATTATTCGCGCTGTGCGTCAACCTGATCCTGATCCGGGCTCTGATCCTGTTTGCCGATCGCTATACGCTCCCGCCCTATATCCCTGACCGCATCCCGGCGCTGATCGCGACGATTGCGTTTATTCTTCTTTTTCATGGCGTTGTTTTTGTCTGGCAGGTGGTCGGCGTACTGCGCGCCACCCAACATCAATCGAGCATTCTCGCCAACATCTGGACCGTTGTGACCTATGGGGTGATCGGGCTGTGTCTGGTCTTTACCGTACTCAGCATCGCGGCCTCTTTCCGTGCACTCGCCCCGGAGCGGTTTATACCGGTCAATCTGACCGAGCTTGAAGATGCCCGCGCCAGCCAATATGCGCTGACCCTCAGCCCCGATAACACGCGCATTTACATCACCGGCACCTTTACCCTCGGCATGGCGCAGCGATTGGCCGCCTTGCTTGATCAAAATCCGGGTGTGACCGGCATTGTCCTGCACAGTGATGGCGGGCATGTCTATGAAGGGCGCGGTGTCGGCTTCCTGATCCGGGATCGGGGCTTGGACACCTATGTGTTTGCCGATTGCAGTTCCGCCTGCACGACCGCCTTCATCGGTGGTGCCAAGCGTTACCTTGGCCCCGATGCCCGGCTGGGCTTTCATCAATACAAAATCGATCTCGACTACCCCGTCCCGCTTTATGACATCAAGGGCCAGCAGGAAAAGGAAATCACCTTCTATCGCAGCCAGGGCATTGCCGAGAGCTTCCTTAAGCAAGCCTTCCTCGCCCCGCATTCCGGGATCTGGTTCCCGGAGGTGGCGGAGCTGATCGAGGCTGGTGTTGTTGATGGGGTGGTTGAGTAGGTTTGAGTTTGCAACCGAACGACCGAATGTGAAGCACTGGACGCCAAAATCAACCTGCTAACGCTAGAAGTGACCGCAGTTTGATTTGGCAAGAGTGAACTTTATGATCCCCCCTACAGCACTCCGTTTTGCCGGTAATGCGGTGTCGGGAACGCCCCCGGATGACGCCGGCATGCGAACCATACAGCGCCGAAGAAAACGTATTCTTCGGCTTGGTGTTGTGGTTCTGCTGGTACTCGTTGCCGGATCTCGGTCCTTGACCGATCGGCAGAGCGCGCTTCACGACATGATCGAAGCCGTTGGGCTATTTGCGATTTACGTATGCATCATCGGACGTGGCTGGTGCTCCCTTTATATCGGCGGGCGCAAGAACACAGAGCTTGTCACCACCGGGCCTTATTCAAGCTGCCGTAATCCACTTTATCTTTTCAGCATAATCGGGGCGTTTGGTGTCGGAGCCCAGACCGGCAGCATCGTGCTCGCCAGTTTGTTTGCGGCCGTGTGCTGGATGGTGTTTCGCAATGTGGTCTTGCAAGAAGAGGTGCTGTTATCAGAACGCTTTGGCAAGGCATTCCTGCGCTATACCAATACTGTGCCGCGTTTTCGGCCGACCTGGTTTCGCTGGCGGGATAAAGAAACACTGCTGTGCAAGCCGTCACTGTTTTTAACCACGACGCGCGATGCGATGTGGTTTCTGGCTGCTGGACCGGTATTGGAAGGCATCAAAGTGATGCAGGAAAAGGGATGGCTGACACCTGTGCTCTATCTGCCCTAGGTGCCAAACCTAAATAGGGAGTCCCGGTTTAGCCCGACGCGGTTGAGCGGCTGCCCGAAGCGGTTGAGCGGCTGAAAGACAGCTTGTCCTTTTTCCCGCGCTACGATTTTGCGATCTGCCCCACCCCCAGCAATCGCAGACCTTTTGCCGATTGATCCGATATTTGCTCAGACGTGGACGCGCATAAGTCGATCCACAAAAGGCCGTCTGAATGAAGCGCCTGCCCTTTCCATTGGTTTTAGGCCTACCGGGCTGCCGTCACAAATGTTCGATCCCAAGAACGATGATGACGAAAGCCCCCCGAACGACACAACGTAATAGCGGAGTAGAAATTGATATGAAACCGACCGAAAATCCCCAAGGGAACCTCGCAATAGGACGCCGCAGCTTTCTAAGTGGTGCTGCGGCCCTTGGTGTTGGTGCCGGATTGGCCGCACCCGCCAATGCCGCCAACACCACTGCGGCAGAAAAATCGACCATCGCCTTGCGAGACCAGGACCTGCCCTTTATCGCCACCGAAGAGACCTATACCACCGACGAACTGATCGCGCTGAACGCGATTAACGATGATCACGTGGAATACCTCAAGGAAACCGGTCTTGCCGAACTTGGCCCCGGCCGCATCGGTGACATGGATCAGGCAGGGATCAATATGCAGATCCTCTCGGCACATACGCCCGGTGTGCAGGATCTCGCGGGTCAGGAAGGCATCGATTTTGCCTATCGCCTCAACAAGATGATTGCCACAGGCCCGATGGTCACCTATCCGGGGCGGTTCCAGGCCTATGCAACCTTGCCGCTACAGGATCCGGTGGCATCAGCCGACGAACTGGAACGCGCCGTTCGCGAAGATGGCTTTGTCGGCGCCATGACCAATGGCTTTATTGGCAAAAAGTTTCTCGACCATCCCGATTTTGAGCCCCTTCTGGCGCGGGCCGAGGCACTTGATGTCCCGATATACCTGCATCCGGGTTTCCCGCCCAAGGAAGTCTTCGACATTTACTACCGCATCATGCGGCCAGGATATAATGACGAATATCAGGACTACATTCTCAGCGGTTCCGGATATGGCTGGCACCAGGAGGTTCTTACGCAATGTCTTCGACTGATCATGACAGGAACGTTCGACAGATTCCCCAAACTGCAAATGATCATCGGCCATATGGGAGAAGGCCTTCCATTCTTCTTTGAGCGTATCGTCGAAGATTTGGGCGATGTGACCGAAGGCTCCCTGAACAAGCCCATCGGCCAGTACTTCAATGACAATTTCTGGTACACAACCAGCGCATTTTTCCAGGATGAGCTGCTTCATCTTTTGTTGAAATACATCAGTGTGGATCGTGTGATGTTTGGAACCGATTATCCGTTTGCAGACATGAAGCAGGGAACCGACTGGTTTCGGGCAGTGGATCTGCCCCGTGAAGCCAAGGAAAAAATTGCCTTCCGGAATGCGCAAAAACTGTTCGGTATAAAGGTCTGATACCTCTCCCCAAACCCGCAAGCCTTTACCAAATAAGGCTACAGCAGAGACAAACACCCCGCTCGGGTTCGCCAAGCGGGGTGTTTTGATTTAGGACGTTATTATATCTCGCAAAGAAGCGATTGATAACAGAAGTGGTTGCGGGGGCAGGATTAGCGCTCGCTTTGCTCGCGCAGCTCCGGCCTATGGCGTCGGTTAGACGTGAGCTTATAGCCCTTGCGCAGTCTGCGCGCGGCTCCGCCGTGCTCGACCTTCAGACTAAAAACGTGCCACTGGCACGTTTTCTATACGTCTTCAGCCTTCAAGTTATGAGAAGGCTCATAAGCCAAGGAAGGTTGCAGGTTCGAATGCTGACCCAAGACTAAAACGACAAAACCCCGCCATTGGCGGGGGTTGTTGTTTTGGTTGCGGGGGC
>NZ_JPVZ01000007.1 GCF_001662875.1 Thalassospira tepidiphila MCCC 1A03514
ATGGCGGCGGCAAAGGTAATGGTGCCGAAGCACAAGGCAAAGGTGCAGCCGCGCGTTCCAACGCCAAGGGTCTGGGTATGCAGGCCGGGGGCGTTGGCCGTGGTGCATCCTCTGCAAGAGAAGGTGTCACTGGTGAAAAAGGCATGCCGCCGGGTATTGCAAATGCACCGGGGCTTGCTGGTGCTTTGCCGCCGGGGATCCAGCGGGTGTTCGGCGCGCCGACCGGTCCGGATGTCGATCCGGATGTCGAACGCGACATCATTACCAAGGGCTGGAAAGAACTGACCGGGCCAGGCGCAGGTGATGACAGTGATACGCCAGATGATGGCGAGCCGGATACCGGTGATACCGGCGGTGACACCGGGGATACGGGTGATACAGGCGACACAGGTGATACCGGAGATACCGGTGACACTGGAGATACTGGAGATACGGGCGACACCACGGGTGAAACGGGTGACGCCGGAGATACAGGTGACACGGGTGGTGACACCGGTGACGGAGCAGATAGCGGTGACTCCGCCGATACTGGTGACACTGCTGCTTAAGACATCCCAGTTCAAAGCAGCTGATCCTGCTTTGACCGCCGCGGCCTGAGCCTGGGCCGTAGCAACTTGCAGCCCCGCCTGGCCCCCCGCCGGCGGGGTTCTTTTTGTCCGAATTTCAGTATTGATAAAAGAAAACCCCTGCCGATTTCCCGACAGGGGTTTTCCTGATTGGCAAACTGCCGCTTGATCAGATGGATCAGGCCATTGCAGCTTTCAGACCTTCGTCCAGTTTGTCGAGGAACTGGTTGGTGGTCAGCCATTTCTGGTTCGGGCCGATCAGCAGTGCCAGATCCTTGGTCATGAAGCCGGCTTCGACAGTGTCGACGCAGACTTTCTCAAGGGTTTCAGCAAACTTGACGACTTCCGGGGTATCGTCGAATTCACCACGGTACTTAAGGCCCTGTGACCAGGCAAAGATCGACGCAATCGGGTTGGTCGAGGTTTCTTTGCCCTGCTGGTGCTGACGATAGTGACGGGTCACGGTGCCGTGTGCCGCTTCTGCTTCGACGGTCTGCCCATCCGGGGTCATCAGAACAGAGGTCATCAGACCGAGCGAGCCAAAGCCCTGTGCCACGGTGTCGGACTGAACGTCGCCGTCATAGTTCTTACAAGCCCAAACGAAACCACCATTCCATTTCATCGCACATGCAACCATGTCGTCGATCAGGCGGTGTTCGTAGGTGATGCCAGCTGCTTCGAACTTGTCTTTGAATTCTTCCTGGAAGACTTCTTCGAACAGGTCCTTGAAGCGGCCGTCATAGGCTTTCATGATGGTGTTCTTGGTCGACAGGTAAACCGGCCAACCGAGCGACAGACCATAGTTCATGCAAGCACGTGCGAAGCCCTTGATGCTGTCATCAAGGTTGTACATCGACATCGCAACGCCCGAAGACGGGAAGTCGAAGACTTCGTGTTCGATGGGCTCACCGCCGTCTGCCGGCTGGAACTTGATGGTCAGTTTACCTGCGCCCGGAACCTTGAAGTCGGTCGCACGGTACTGGTCACCAAATGCGTGACGGCCGATAACGATCGGCTGGGTCCAACCCGGAACCAGACGCGGAACGTTCGAGCAGATGATCGGCTGACGGAAAACGGTACCGCCAATGATGTTACGGATGGTGCCGTTCGGCGACTTCCACATCTTTTTCAGGCCGAATTCTTCAACGCGCTGCTCATCGGGGGTGATGGTCGCGCATTTAACACCGACGCGGTGTTCCTTGATGGCATTTGCTGCATCAATGGTGATCTGGTCGTCGGTCTCGTCACGTTTCTGAACCGAAAGATCGTAATATTTCAGGTCAATGTCGAGATACGGCAGGATCAGTTTGTTTTTGATGAAGTCCCAGATGATGCGAGTCATCTCATCGCCGTCAAGCTCGACGACTGGATTCTTAACTTTAATCTTGCTCATAGAATACTCCCTTGCTGGCCGCGGCCGACATGCAGCGCGGCTGCCATTCAAGATGGTTAAATCTCTGTCTTCCGGCGCGCGAGGGAGCGCCCTGGCCGCGTCGGGAGCCCGCAACATACAGGAAGCCACCAGAAAATCAAAGAGGGCTGGAATACAACAATGTGATGAGGGCCGCAAAACCCGGAAATCCGGGCATTTCGATCAGGTGAATTGGCGATTTTTGTTGCCAAAAAGATCAATAATCCTGATCGTTTAGGCGAATTTGACGAGAAGTTCGAAAAAACTGTCTATCGGCCTCGCAGAGTTGATTTTTCTGATCCGGATCAATGACCGATTGATCCGTTAGCCGATATTGTGACCGTATTGCCGGTGGATGGGGGAGACTCCGATTTCCGGAGCGCCATCAAAGGGGAACTGTCATGAACTTGGCAAGTGAAAACATCATTGTCCTGATCATCTGCGTCGTCGGCTTTTGCCTGCTTGGTTTCGGCTTTACCAATCGTGATCGCAACTGGGGCGTTGCGATGATGTGGGTCGGTGTGCTGACCATGCTGGGACCGATTGCCTGGCGGCTGTTGACGCTGTTTGCGTAACAGGCTTTGTCTGGGTGTGCCAAACGGGGCAGGGGATGTTATGCGCCAGTCGCAGCATGGATTGCGGGCTTGAACGGCTAAATCAGGAAGTCATTTTTTCCGGATCTAGCCCGTGGCCACGCAGGAACATATCGACCGCTGCAATCACATGGCTGCGCAGGTCTTTTTCCTGCGGTTCCCAATCGATATAGGACATTTGCCGGATATCGTAGTCCGCCTTGATCAGGCTGGAAAAGAACACGGCAGCTTGCCAAGGATTGCCTTTGGGGAAGTTACCCTCCGTCATCTGGCGTTCGAAATAAGACGCAATGTATCGACGCCCCGTCATCAGTCCGCTTTCATAAAAGACCTTTCCCAGTTTCGGGAAGCGGGGCACCTCGGCCAGAAACAGGCGCATATACCGGATGGTGTCGGGCATGGTCAGAAGCGTCATCAGCGTTTCGCCGTAATGGATCAGGGCCGCGCGGAGCGGCAAGTCCGACATTTCAAGGTCGCTCATGACGGATGTGATTCGCCCGGTGCAATCGCGAATGACGGCTTCAAACACGCCATCCTTATTCCCAAACAGCTCATAGATCGTTCGGCGTGATCCACCGGCCTCGGCCGTGATCATTTCGAGCGTCGTACCGGCAAGCCCATGTTCGCAAAACAATTCCCGCGCCGTTGCGATGATGGCTTCGCGGCGTTTTACGGTTCTGGGATCAATCTTCTTGGTGTCTTGCACAGGGGATTCCGATTCCGGACTTGACGTTTGGTACTGAGTAGTACCATAAATAGACAAATGGTACTGATCAATACCAAAAGGAAAAATCAGGCAATGAGTGTGAAAAAGATCATTCTGCCCCTGATCGCAGCAGCGATTATTGGTGGCGGTGGATATTACGGGTTCTATTGGATGACCGAAGGTCAGTACCATGAAAGTACCGACAATGCGTATCTTCAGGCCGATGAGGTCGCGGTATCGCCCAAGGTGTCAGGCTATGTCGGGGATTTGCGGGTGGCCGAAAACCAGCCGGTGCGCAAAGGCGACCTTCTGCTGACCATCCGGGATGAGGACTTCCGCCTTGAACTGGCCAAGGCTCAGGCGGCCCTTGAGGCACGCCGGTCTGCGGTTGGTACGATGGAAGAACAGATCACCCTTCAGGAAGCCGCAATCAATCAGGCCGCGGCCAATGTTGATATCGCGCGGGTCGAGCTGGAACGCACCAGCGATGATTTCAAGCGTTACGACGATCTGGTCAAAAAGGGTGCTGCCAGCCGCCAGAAATTCGATTACGCCAAGGCCGATCGTCAAACCGCGCAGGCTGAGGTTGCGGCGGCCAACGCCACATTGGCCGTCGAAAAGGGCCGGCTTGGTGTTTTACGCGCCCAGAAGATCGAGGCGGAGAGGGCTGTGAAACAGGCTGAAGCCGCACGTGATCTGGCGCAACAGGCGCTTGATGATACCCGGATTTTTGCGCCGTTTGATGGCGTGGTCGGCAACCGGTCGGTTCAGACCGGCGCATTGGTCCAGCCGGGTGAGCAGCTTTTGGTGCTGGTGCCTTTGCCCGGCACCTATATCGTGGCCAATTTCAAGGAAACCCAGATCAGCCACATGGCGCCGGGTCAGAAAGTCGCGGTCGAGGTGGATGCCTTCCCGGATGCCGAGATTGTTGGCCATATTGCAAGTTTTGCCCCGGCAACCGGTGCGCAATTCAGTTTGCTGCCGCCGGAAAATGCGACTGGCAACTTCACCAAAATCACCCAGCGCGTGCCGGTTCGGATCGAGCTTGATGACAGCAAATGGGCCAAGGCATTGCGACCGGGCCTGTCGGTGGTGGTCAATGTGGATACCCGCAATGCCAGTGGCGAAGAAGAAATCGCCGGTGTTGGTCTTGCGCAAGGGATCGTCCCGACGGCGGAACTTTCGGAGCTTAACTGATGGCAGCCGTCAGCCCGACAACAGCGCCGCAATCTGAAACACGCCCGATGGAAACCGCCCAGTTTGTCGGCTGGGTGGCGATGGTTGTTGGCATGTTTCTGGCAATCCTTGATATTCAGATTGTTGCAAGTTCGCTTGAAAACATTCAGGCGGGATTGTCGGCAAGCCCGGACGAGATCGGCTGGGTTCAGACCAGTTATCTGATTGCCGAGGTGGTGATGATCCCGCTGTCGGGCTTCCTGTCGCGCCTGATGTCAACGCGCTGGCTGTTCGTGATTTCTGCAGTTGGCTTTACCGTGATGTCGGTGGCGTCCGCCTTTGCCTGGTCGATTGAAAGCATGATCTGGTTTCGCGCCATGCAGGGCTTTTTGGGCGGGGCGATGATCCCGACCGTGTTTGCCACGACCTATATCATTTTCCCGCCTGACAAACGCAATGCCGCCTCGGTGATGACCGGGTTGATTGCGACCATGGCACCGACCATCGGCCCGACCCTTGGCGGGTTTTTGACCCAGTCACTGTCCTGGCACTGGCTGTTTTTGATCAACGTTATCCCCGGACTGATGATTGCCGCCGTTGTCGCCATGACCTTGCGCGTGGATCGCGGGGATATCGGCCTGCTTAAGGGATTTGATCTGCGCGGGCTTTTGTCGATGGCGGTGTTTTTGGGCAGCCTTGAATATGTCCTTGATGAAGGGCCCAAGGATGACTGGTTTGACGAAACTGCGATCATCTATGGCACCGTCACATGCGCGTTAGCCGGGATCTATTTCTTCTGGCGGATGTTTACCTATGACAAGCCGATTGTGGATCTGAAATCCTTTGGCGATCGCAATTTCACCATGGGCTGCGTGTTCAGCTTTACGCTGGGTGTCGGGCTTTATGGCAGTGTTTATCTGATGCCGCTGATGCTTGGGCGTGTTCGGGGCTATGACAGTCTTGAAATCGGGATTGTTATGGCGGTGACCGGTATTACCCAGTTTCTGTCCGCCCCGATTGCCGGGAAGATGACAGCAAAATATCCGCCGCGCGTGGTGCTGGGCATCGGGCTTGCGTTGTTTGCCACCGGCCTTGCCATGCATGGCTTTAACACCAGCGAGGTCTCGTTTAACGAGCTGATCTGGCCGCAGGTTGTGCGTGGTGCAGCACTGATGTTTTGCATGTTGCCGGTGACCAATCTGGCACTGGGCACCTTGCCACCCGAAAAAATCAAAAACGCCAGCGGGCTTTATAACCTGATGCGTAATCTGGGCGGGGCGATTGGCATGGCGGCGATCAATACGCTGCTTGATAAGCGGATCGATTATCATTTCTCGATCCTGTCCGATCACATCAACCCGGCCAGCACGGCGTTCAAGGATTATCTTGCCACACTTACCGCACGGTTTGGCGAGATGGGCCTTGCCGATCCGCATGCCGCAGCAATGAAATTCATCGTCAATATCGTCAACCGTGAAGCCTCAATCATATCGTTCAACGATGTCTATCTGGCGATGGCGGCGGCCTTCCTGATTGCCTTCCTTTTGCTGCCACTTGCCAAGCCGCCCCGGGCTGAGCCAGGCGTGGATGCTGCGCATTAAAGGTTATTGAAAAGGCGCGCCAAGGACACAAGAACAAGGTCGCACACAGTTCCCCCCGACCCCGGCAAGCATATGCTTGCGTGCGACCTTACCGGCCCCTGCGATGAAGGGGCCGGTTCCTTTTGGGATGCGCATGTGTGTCCCATTTCACAAACAAGTTATTCAACCCAAAGTTTTTATGGGGTACTATCAGTATCTCAATGCAAGCCTCACAGGTTTAAGCGCAACCTGGGTTTCGGCGACGTGCCCTGATTGGATTCCCCGGAAATTCTCTTGCCGACATTGCTTGCGAAAGCGCGAAGGATAGGAGCAGATAATGAAGACGTTTCTGGTAGCGGCGGTGGCGGCGGTTTCCCTGAATTTCATCTGGTCTCCAGCATCTGCGCAGGACGCGGAAAGGCCCAATATCCTTGTGATCTGGGGCGATGACATCGGCTGGCAAAACTTGTCATCCTATGGGCTTGGCACCATGGGTTACACGACCCCCAATATTGACCGGATCGCCAATGAAGGCATTCGGTTTACCGACCACTATGCACAACCGAGCTGCACGGCCGGGCGTGCGGCCTTTATCACCGGACAATATCCGATCCGGTCCGGCATGACGACGGTTGGCCAGCCGGGCGCGGTCCTTGGCCTGCAAAAGGAAAGCCCGACACTGGCGGAGCTTCTGAAAGAAGAGGGCTATCGCACCGGGCAGTTCGGCAAGAACCATCTGGGTGACCGCAACGAACATCTGCCAACCGTTCACGGTTTTGACGAGTTCTTTGGCAATCTTTATCACCTCAATACGCAGGAAGAAGCCGAGCAGCGTGATTATCAACGCTTTGCCGAGCAGTTTGCCGGATCGCTTGAGGAATATGACGCCCGCTTTGGTACCCGCGGGGTGTTACACAGCTTTGCCACCGAAGAAGACAATGGCACGGTCGATCCGCGCTTTGGCCGGGTCGGCAAACAGATCATTCAGGATACCGGTCCACTCACCCAGGAACGGATGAAGGATTTTGACGGGGCAGAAATCATCCCGGCGGCGATCAATTTCATGACCGCTGCCAAGGATGCCAATGAGCCGTTCTTTGTCTGGCTTAATACCAGCCGCATGCACCTTTACACCCGCCTGAATGACCAGTGGCGTTACGCCGCCGAGGAATATACATCCGAGGCCGATTATCACGGCAGCGGCATGTTGCAGCACGATCACGATATCGGCGGTGTGCTTGATTGGCTTGATGCGCAGGGTTTGGCTGAAAACACCATCGTCTGGTATTCGACCGATAATGGGCCTGAGCATGCATCCTGGCCGCATGGCGCGACAACTCCGTTCCGCGGCGAGAAAATGACCACCTATGAAGGTGGTGTGCGGGTGCCATCCATGATCCGCTGGCCGGGTAAACTGCCTGAAGACAAGATACTGAACGGTATTCAGGGCCATCAGGACATGTTCACATCGCTTGCCGTTGCTGCGGGGATTGATGATCCTGCCGAACGGGTGATGGAAGAAAAAAACCAGTATATCGATGGGGTGAACAACCTGCCGTACTGGCAAGGCGAAACCGACCAGTCGGCACGTGATCACATCTTCTATTATTTCGAAAGCCAGCTGACGGCTGTGCGGGTCGGGCCGTGGAAGCTGCACTTCGCGCTTAAGGAAGATTACTACGACAACATGACGCCGCGGAACTTCCCGATGATCTTCAATCTGCGGATGGATCCGTTTGAAAGCTATAGCAGCATTGATTCCTATGGCCATCTTGCACAGAAGGTTTCGTGGTTGATGCAGCCTGTCAGTGTGCTGATGACCCAGCATCTTCAGACGCTTGGTGAATATCCGCCTGTGCAGGGCGGGGCCTCGTTTGACATGTCGAACATGGTGCAGGATTTCCTTGCCAAGGGACGTCAATAGGATGAAGGGACTGACGGTCTTTGGGAGATATATTTGTCCGGGCGATCTCCCGATCCTGTCTTTGGCGGTCGCAGGCCTTTTTGCAGCGCCGGCCGCCAGTGCGGCAGACTTGCCTGAGTTTGTCGAACTATCGGGTGGCACCTTCCTGATGGGGGAGGACCGCATCTATCGGGAAGAAACCGAAATCCATCAGGTGACGGTTTCGCCCTTTGCGATCAGTCGAACCGAAATCACCAATGCGCAGTTTCGCGAATTTGTCGAAGAAACCGGATATGTGACGTCCGTGGAAAAGCCGCTTGATCCGGCGGACTATCCCGGTGTGCCCGAAGAACTGCTTCAACCCGGATCGATGGTTTTTGCCCAACCCGCAGGTGCTGTGGATATGGGGGATATCGGAAACTGGTGGCGATATGTAGCCGGGGCAAACTGGCAACATCCAACCGGACCCGAAAGCAACATCGATGGCCTTGATGATCATCCGGTAACGCAGGTGTCCATCGAAGATGCACGTGCCTATGCCAAATGGGCGGGTGGCAGGCTTGCCACCGAAGCCGAATGGGAATTTGCCGCGCGCGGTGGCTTGTCGCGGAAGGCCTATGTCTGGGGCGACACATATGACCCCACCCAGGGCTGGAAAGCCAATAGTTGGCAGGGGCAGTTCCCGACGGACGATCTGGCCGATGATGGTTATCACGGAACGGCACCCGTCGGGCAATTTGCGGCAAATGGGTATGGTCTTTACGACATGGCCGGAAATGTCTGGGAACATGTCAATGATTGGTGGGTGCCAGGGCATCCAAACACTGCCCAGACGGACCCAAGTGGCCCGCCGATGAAGCTCGCCGTACGTTTTGCCAGCAGTGCAACCGGCCCGATGACGGTGGTAAAGGGCGGATCATGGTTATGTGCGCCAAATTTCTGCCTGCGCTATCGCCCGGCAGCCCGACAACCGGCCGAGGGGCATATCGGTTCCAACCATATCGGATTTCGCATCGTCAGGGATATCCAATGATCCTCCCTTTCGACTGACGGCGGTTTTGTTGTCAGAAAATGCTGTTTGATCTGTGCATCGGTTGTCGCCGCGACATGCGCCCCATCAACTGAGAAAGGAACAGACCATGCTTTTCGTAAGGTTTTTAAAATTTTGCGTCCGCCAGCGGGTCCTTGCCAGTGCAGTAGGGGGTGGCATCATGCTGATGCAGGTCCCGGCGGTTGCGCAAAGTGACAATTCCGATCTTGCCAAACAGTTGGCCAATCCGGTGGCCAATCTGATCAGCGTCCCGTTCCAGGGCAATTATGACAGCGGGTATGGATCGGCAGACGGGGAAAAATACCTGATCAATGTGCAACCGGTCATGCCGATGCGCTTGAATGATGACTGGAACCTGATTTCGCGCACCATTCTGCCGTTGGTGCACCAGAACGATATCAATGGCAATAGTGGCACCGATACCGGTATTGGCGATACGGTTCAAAGCTTCTTCTTCTCGCCGGTTAAACCCACCGAAAGTGGCCTGATCTGGGGTGTTGGTCCGGCATTGTTATTGCCGACAGCCAGTGAAAGCAGTCTTGGCGTTGATCAATGGGGTGCCGGGCCAACGGCGGTCGGTTTGTTTGCCGATGGTCCATGGACCTATGGCATGTTGACCAATCATATCTGGGGCGCGGACGAAGGGTCTGCGGCCTCGGCGACCAACGCCAGTTTTTTCCAGCCCTTTATCAATTACACCACGCCGAATGCCTGGACTTTCGCGCTGAATACCGAAAGCACCTATAACTGGACCGCCGAACAATGGTCGGTGCCGGTCAATGGCATCGTTTCCAAGCTGACCAGCATCGGCGATCAGAAAATCAGTGTCGGGGCAGGTGTACGTTATTGGGTCGATAGTCCGGATGCGGGGCCCGACGGGTGGGGCGCGCGACTGATTTTGACATTCCTGTTTCCGAAATAACCGGTGGATATCAAGACAGGTTTGGGACCGCTTTGAACAGCATCAATGCTGTGGGGAATAGTCGGATCAAACCGACAGGTGCTGCGCGTACAACTTGGATACCATGATGGGGGGGGCTGATATGGGACGGTCAGTTGTTGGCCAGTTTGCTGGTCACTGGGCGATTGCGGGTGTTGGGGCGTTATTTGCAACGGCGTCGCTGTCGGAGGCGCGGGCTGCCAATTGTGCCGCAGATGGTGGGCTGATTTTTGTCGGGAAAACAGCCGATAATTCGAATTCAGTGTGGTTGTCAGGCACCAGTTCAGGGGCGTTTCGCCTTGACGCACAAGGGGCAACCAAGGATAGCTGGAACCAGGCGCGGCGTGGTTTGCATCTTACATTGTCGGATGTTGTATCGACCGGCAATGGCGGCACGCACCATCTTTATGACAATAGCGGTGGGGGCTGTCTGCTTGATAACCAGAACCAGAAAGGCGGGGTGAACCTGCCGCCGATCGGACGGCTATTTCCTGATTTTCTGACACCCGAGGTGCCGACGGTTGTTGATCCGCCCGTGGCGATCAAGCCCCCGATCGGGATTTTGCCGCCCCAAACGATCACACCGGAAATCCCCATCGCTGTGATCCCGCCAATCGGTATCCTGCCGCCGACCGGCATCACGCCCGAGGTCCCGATTGCCGTCAAACCGCCCATCGGCATTCTGCCACCCGATCTGATTACGCCGGAGCTCCCGATTGGTGTCACACCCCCAATCGGCACGTTGCCGCCAACCGGGATCACCCCGGAACTTCCCATCGGCACAAAACCACCCATCGGGGTGCTGCCCCCGGAACCGATTACGCCTGAGGTTCCAGCAATCACCCCGCCATCGCCAAACGTGCCCGAAACAGTTGCCAATGCGCAGCTTTCAAAGCGCCCTGACGCATATCTTGCGGACAGTACCTGTGCGATCCTTGAAGGGAATGGGTATCTGTATCTCGATGAAAGCGGCGCGATCTTTACCGCACCCTGCACCTTGGTCCGTCAGGGTGGCTATGAGGGGATTACGGTTGCATCCTTGCTTGAACAGTCGGACGTGCCATTGACGCCGGGGCGCGATTTCATTCGGGAACCCTTGTGGAACTTCTGGTCGGAAACGCGCGGATTTTATGCCGAGGATCGTCGACATAATCTTGATACCGAAGGTTACAGCGGTTCGGTCCTGTTCGGGGTTGATCGCGAAATTGCCGAGGATACGGTTGCCGGTATTTCCGCATCATTTGAAACCAGCGGGTCTGATGGATATGACGGCGGGCTGGAAACCGCGGCCTATGGCTTTTCGGTCGGGCCGTATTTTGCCCATCGGCTGTCCCCGAATTGGGCGGTGCAGGGATCGCTTGGCTATATGTTGTTGCAAAACGATCTTGAGGTTGTCGTTCTTGAAGGGAATTACTTTTCCCATCAACTTTCCGCCGCGGCCGCGATCAACGGGCAGTATCGCTATGAAGAATGGATCTTGCGCCCGCGCTTTGGCCTTTCCTATGCCGAAACCTTTGTCGAGGACTATGATCTGAGCGGTACGATCAACACCACGCCGGTGACAGTCAATATCGGCTCGGATCATTTTGGCTATGGTTCGGCGGAACTGTCTGGTGAGGCCAGCCGGTATGTCGATCTTGGCGATGACCTTTTGGGAATGCCCTATGGCGAGCTTGGGCTGCATATCGCACTCGATCGACCCAATGACGGAAAAATCCTTTCGGGTGATCTGCGACTTGAAGACACATCGCCTGTGACCGGCACCATCCGCGGCGGGATGCGGTTTTTCTATGAGGACCGGATCGCCTTTGACGTCGGGGCCGGGTATCTCAGTATCGGGCAGAACGGGCTTGATATCTGGGAGGCAAAGGCACGGGTATCCTTTGCCTTTTGACGGCAACAAAAAATGCCCGCCACCCAAGGTGGGGTGACGGGCACCGGATCAACTTGATATTGCGCGCGGATGCAATATCAGTTGGCAATCATCGCGGCCGGTTTTGGCGTGTCCGTGCTGCTGACCGGCAGGATCGGGTAGGTGACCTGCGGTTCCTGACCTGTCAGGGTTTGAAGGAAGGCGGTGATCGCCTTAACTTCATCCTCAGACAGCTCGGTGCCCAGTTGTGAACTGCTCATGATCGCAACTGCCTGTTCCAGATCCCAGACCTTGCCGGAATGGAAATATGGCGCGGTAAGCGCGATGTTACGCAGCGGACCGGCACGGAACACATAGTCATCACTTGCGGTCTGGGTGACTGCAAATCGGCCCTTGTCATCCGGTGGCAGGACTTCTGAGCCCGGCTTTTCAACAACACCGAACGGATAATAACCCGTACCGCCGACATTCACCCCGTTGTGGCAGGATGCGCATCCGGTATCGATGAACAGTTCAAGACCGGTCATCTCGGTTTCGGTCATGATGGTGTCGTTGCCTTCAAGGAACTGGTCAAACCGGGAGGCCGGGGTGATCAGGGTTGCTTCGAATGCCTCGATCGCCTTTGCCATATTGTCAAAGGTCACCGGATCATCTTCGCCCGGGAATGCCGTTTTGAAATGGTCGACATATTCCGGGATGGATTTTAGCACGGTCACGACACGTTCCGGCGTGCTGGCCATTTCAACACCGGCCTGAACCGGGCCTTTGGCCTGTGCCTTAAGGTCTTCGGCGCGACCATCCCAGAACTGGGCTTCGTTGAAGACGGCGTTCAGAACGGTTGGTGCATTGCGCGGGCCTTTCTGCCAGCCATGTCCGATGGAGGTTTCCAGATTGTCATCCCCACCCATGCCAAGGTTGTGGCAGGTGTTGCATGAAATGATTGCACTGGCCGACAGACGCGGTTCAAAAAACAGCATCTTGCCCAGTTCGACCTTTTCACGGGTGACGGCATTGCCTTCGATGGCGGGAACCATCGACGGAATGACTTCAAAATAGTCCAGCGCACTTTCACGAAGTTCGGCTGGTTCTGCCGCGATTGCCGCACCGCCAAGGGCACATGCCGCAACGGTGGACAGAAGGGCTTTGGAAAACAGGCGTCGGGATGTCATTTCTCTCTCCCATTTTTGGTGGTTCGGGTACTAGACCAAAAACGGGGTTGTAAAACCGTGACATACATCAACTTTTTAATTAAATAACGTTTTATATCAATGGTTTAAATTGAATTTCAATAATGAGAATTCGCAAATGCGCCTTGGCAATCCGTGCGGGCCAAAGAAAACGCCCGGGTGGGAGGCCCGGGCGTTTCAGCCTTTCGGGGGGACACCGAAAGGCGCAAGATGCCGGGGGACATAGCGACCGGGGAAGGTCATATGTTCTCTCCGATGGAGGGGAGAGATGCATCCTGCAGGGAGATCGTGGTCTTGTCTTCTTTGGTCAGGTCGTGCTTTGGGTTGCAGGCGTATTTGCCGTCGCAGCAAGCCGTTTGGTCTTTGCGGCGTGGCGATGTTTTGAAGCTGTTATCTGGATAATCCCTATCATCACCAAAAGGGAAGAGATCCAGAACACACTGTCATGAGTTGGTGTCGGTGTGAGGTCGAATTTGGCGGCCAGCATCTCAAGGCCCAAAAGGACAAAGGGCAGGATGCTTGTCGACAGGATGTATTTCTCGACCCCGGCAATCTTGATGGATCGAAGGGTTAAAACCATTGCCGGCCCGCGGAACAGAATGCCGATCAAAAGTCCGGCAATCAGGGTTTCGGTGCCAAACAGCCCATCGGTCGAGATATAGGGGATCGCAACCGGACTTATGAATTCGACCACCGGCGGGGCAATCAAAAAGACCGAGGCCGTGATCAACAACAACACCCCGGTAAAGCGCAGATGCGCCCAGGTGTCCTTGACCTGATTGTCGGGATGAAGTTCCGCCAGAACCGAGGACGAAATTGCCGTGACTTCGGATGCCAGCATCAAAAGCACGGCCGGGTTGGCAAACCCGCCGGGCAAATGCCAGGCCAGCCACAGGGCACCGGATATCAGGATCGCATGGCCAAGCCATTCCGAACGCCCCGGTGCGCGCCCAAGGATAAAGGTCGCGGCACGGGCTGCCATCGGCATGCCGGTTTGCGACAGAATACCGCTTTCAGGTGCGCTGATATATAAAAGGGATGCCGTCCAACTGACCCCGGTCAACACACGCAAGAACCCATAGGCCCAGTTGATCGGAAGGGCGAATTGCCGCCACGGAATGCGGCGCCCCGGTGCAATCAGGACAAGTGCCATCCCGCCAAAGACAAGCTGCCAGCAGGTCATGGCATAGGCATCAACCGCAAAACTGGTCAGCGCAATGCGGTTGCTGACCAACATCAGGGCCCAGACGAGTGTAGTGCTAAAAAGCAGGAGCAATACGGGCATATGAAGAATTTTTAAAAGTTATGATCTTCGGCCATGTTGCACCAAACACGAAAAAAGCGCGACAGGAATTTCGGTATTAATATCTGAATTTATTTCATGAAAACAAAAGCCTGGTTTTCAGTTGTTTGAAAAGGCCGCGCGCAGATCGCACTTATTGGTCAGACAGGATCCATCCAGCGGCCTTTTCGGCAATCATCAGGGTCGGTGAATTGGTGTTGCCGCTGGTGATTTCGGGCATCACGGACGCATCGACAACGCGAAGGCCAGCAACGCCCTTAAGGCGAAGATGCGGGTCAAGAACGGCCGATGTGTCATCCTTGCGGCCCATCTTGACGGTTCCGACCGGGTGGAAAATGGTCGTGGCGATATCGCCGGCCAGCTTGGCGAGTTCTTCATCGCTTTGATATTGCACACCCGGTTTGAATTCGTCGGGCCGGTATTTTGCCATGGCCGGTTGCGACATGATGTCGCGGACCTGTCGCAAACTGTCGGCGGCGACTTTGCGGTCTTCATCGGTATCAAGGTAATTGGGCGCAATTTGCGGCGCGTCGCGAAAGTCCGCGGACTTGATCTGAATACTGCCGCGGCTGGTCGGGTTCAGGTTGCAGACCGACACCGTCACGGCGGGAAAGTCATGAAGATCACCGCCAAAGGCCTCAAGGCTCAGCGGCTGGACGTGATATTCAAGATTTGAATATTGCCGGGATGGATCGGACCGCGTGAAGGCGCCCAATTGGCTGGGGGCCATGCTCATCGGGCCGGAACGGCTGAGTAAATATTGCAGGCCGATCTGCGCCTTGCCGATCAGGCTGTTGGCAAGGGTGTTGAGCGTGCGCGTCCCATGCACCTTATAGATCGCCCGAATTTGCAAATGATCTTGCAGGTTCTGCCCGACACCGGGCGCATCAAGCACAACGTCAATACCATGCTGCTTAAGGAGTTCTGCCGGACCAATGCCAGACAGTTGCAGGATTTGCGGCGTGTTCACAGCCCCGGCAGACAGGACGACTTCCTTGCTGGCCGTAACGCCAAGTGACGTACCCGCCTTGTTGACGATTGCCCCGGTGCACACCGTTTGGCCATCGGCATTGGTCGCAAAGGTCAGTTTTTCGACCTGTGCCTCGGTCCAGACTGTCAGGTTCGGGCGCGACTTGATCGGGCGGATAAAGGCCTTTGACGTGTTCCAGCGCCAGCCGGACCGTTGGTTGACTTCAAAATAGCCAATGCCGGTATTGTCGCCGTCGTTGAAATCATCGGTCGGCTCGATCCCGGTTTGACCGGCGGCCTCGATGAAGCTGTCAAGAATGTCCCAGCGAAGCCGTTGTTTTTCAATGCGCCATTCGCCGCCATGACCATGCATCTCGGAAAACGGTTTGCCGCTTTGTGTCGCAGGGGTGTTGCCGTCATCAAGCTTGTAGTGATCTTCATGGCGCTTGAAATCGGCCAGGGAATGCTGCCAGTCCCAGGCTTTTTCGCCGGTGATCCTGGCCCAGTTATCATAGTCACGGGCCTGACCGCGCATATAGATCATGCCGTTAATCGATGAACAGCCACCCAGCGCCTTACCACGCGGATAGCGTAAGACACGGCCGTTCAGGCCCTTGTCCGGTTCGGTCTGATACATCCAGTCGGTGCGCGGATTGCCAATACAATAAAGATAGCCAACCGGAATGTGGATCCATGCATAGTTATCTGCCTTGCCGGCCTCAAGCAGCAGCACCTTGTTCTTGGCATCAGCGCTCAGCCGATTGGCAAGCAGACTACCGGCAGAACCGGCTCCGATGATCACATAGTCGAAGTATTCTGTGGTTGTCATCGTTGTGACGCGCCTTCCCTGTTGGTTTCTATCGGTTTGGCTGTCGGCCCAAAGGGCCGCGCAACCAAAGGCCTGCAAAGGCAATTCCGATGGCCGCTTGTTCTTTTGATCTGCAAGCGGTCTTCATTTGGTGCGAACACCGAATGTGTATTAAGCGGGCAAGCTTCGCATAAATCTAATGACAAAATCCAAATAGCAATATTAGTGTTATTTATATGACTCGTTTTTCGAACATCAACATGTTGCTGGCCTTTGTCACCGTCGCGCGCGAGGGAAGCGTTTCGCGTGCCGCATCGGTGCTGAACCTGACGCAACCGGCGATCAGTCACCAGATCAAGCGTCTTGGTGAGGAAACCGGCATTTCGCTTTTCAAGCGGACATCAACCGGCCTGCAAATCACGCCCGACGGGCAGGCGATGCTCAAGAAGGCCGAGCTTGTGCTGGATGCGATGGACGAGTTTCGACGCAGTGCGCGCAAGCGTGCCGGGCGTGTGGGCGGAAAGCTTCGGATCGGAACCATCGTTGATCCGGAATTTATCCGTCTTGGCCGGATGCTAAGCCAGATGCGCATTGATTACCCCGATATCGAAACCGAACTGGTCCATGGCGTCAGTGGCGAGATGCTGACACGCGTCTGTCGCAATCAGATCGATGCCGGGTTTTATCTGAGCGGGCCGGATGTCGATGCTGATATTGCCGCCATTTCGTCCGAAGAAATCCACGCAATCAAGCTTGCCGATTTTAATTATCGGGTGATTGCCCCGGTCGGTTGGGAAAAAGAGGTCGCGAATGCCGACTGGACGACACTGGCAAAGCTCCCATGGATCGGCACGACGGACGCGTCGGTGCATTCAAGGCTGCTTAAGCGGATTTTTGATCAGTATGACTGCACGCAAAATTGCGTCGCGCGTGTTGATCAGGAAGCCTCGATGCTGGAAATGGTTCGGTCCGGCGTGGGGTTAAGCTTGTGTCGTGATTCCATAGCACTGCATGAAAAGCAGACCTTCGGCCTTGCCGTGTGCAACACCGTTTCCATCCCGGCCTGCCTGAGCCTGATCACAACCGAACGGCGCAAGGAATTACCGATGGTATCGGCCTTGTTTGAGGTGCTCGAAGCGACCTGGTGAAATACTGTTTACGTGTTGACGGCTTAACACACCATCGCCAGGGCCGGGTTGGGAAAGCGTCGACGCATCGTTACGGCATAGAATGTCTCGACAATGTCGGGCAGAACCTGTGCCTCGATCAACTCACCACGGGCAATTTCGTCTTTGACAACGATCGGCGGAATAACGGCCAGTCCGGCCCCTTCACGGGCCAAAAGGCGCATCATTGCCATATCGTCAATCTCGGCGGCGATTTGTGGCACAATATCAAGACGGTCACACAATGCGTCAAATCCCATGCGCATGCCGCTCGATGAGGATGGCAAGATCAGCGGCACAGTGCGCAAAAGGTCTTCAAGCTTGTCATTGGCGGTACATAACTTTGGTGTGCCGATCAAGCCGACCGGCTGGGTATCAATCGTTTTGACAACAAATCCTGACAGGGCATCGGAATCTGGCGGTTGGTTGGTCAGCACGACATCGAGTTGATGCGCGGTCAGGGCGTTCAAAAGTTCGGCCGAACTGCCGGACCGCAAAATCAGTTCAATGTCGGTGTTGCCCAGAACCGGGGCCAGAAAGGACAGCTGAAAGTTACGCGACAATGTCGAAATCGCCCCAATCCGCAAAGCCCGGCGTGCGACGCCCGATTGTTTCAGCGTGTTGATCAATTCACGCCCGGCAGAAAAAATTGCGTCCGCATGATCAAGCGCGATGCGGCCGGCCTCGGTCAGGATCAGGGACCGTCCACGGCGTTCAAATAATTGCTGCCCCAAACGTTCTTCCAGCTGTTTGATCTGACTGGAAAGCGCCGATTGCGAAACATGCAGCTTTTCCGCCGCCCGGGTCAGGTGGCCTTCATGGGCAACAACATGGAAATAACGCAGGTGATGATAATTCAGCTCGGCCATATCGTTCACATAAACAGAACAAAAAAATAGAATCTATATATTTTAATTTACCATGGCTTTGACCCTATTGTCTGCGGAAATCGAGCGGATTGGAGATAACCATTGGTTTTCGCATCTTTTTTGCCAGTTCTGACCATTGCCTGCCTGCTGGCGGCCGGTTTGACGGGGTTTAGCAGTACCCAACGCCTGTCGCGCGGTCATGAACGCCTGATCAAGGGGCTATCCCTTGCGGGGCTGGCAAGTGCGGTTGCCACGGCAGTCGTTCTGATAACTGGCGGTGACATGCGTGCGGTGGTGCCGATAGTGGGTCCGATCCGGTTTGAACTGATGATCGATATTGTCAGCGTCACCATGCTCTGCCTTGTGGCGTTTCTGGCATGGGTCATTTTGACGTATTCCATCAGCTATCTTCGTGCCGAAGACGGTCAGGGAAAATTTGTCGGGTATCTTGGTCTGTCACTGGCAAGTGTCACAGCCTTTGTCCAGTCGGCCAACCTGATCCAGCTGGCGATCTTCTGGGTGACCACCAGTTTTCTTCTGCATCGGTTGTTGCTGTTTTATGCCGACCGCAAGGCCGCCAAGCGGGCCCAGCGCAAGAAATTCGTCATTGCGCGGTTGGGGGATGCTGCCCTGATCAGTGCGATTTTTCTGACGTATCTTCAGTTCGGGACGTTCGATATTTCCGAAATCAGCCAAGCTGTGCGGGCTATTGGCTTTGATGGTTCGGTTGCGTGGATTGTCGGCCTGATCGGGATTGCCGCGATGATGAAATCTGCGCAGTTTCCGACCCATACCTGGATTGTCGAGGTGATGGAAACCCCGACACCGGTTTCCGCCCTGTTGCATGCGGGCATTGTCAATGCCGGTGGGTTTTTGTTGATCCGGTTATCGGATCTTGTGGTTGTGGCCCCCAATGTGATGGTTGGCATTGCCATGGTCGGTTTGGTGACGGCCCTGTTTGGCAGCGCGGTGATGATTACCCAACCGGCTGTCAAGACCAGGCTTGCGTGGTCGACCATTTCGCAGATGGGCTTCATGATCCTGCAATGCGGACTTGGTCTGTTTGCCTTGGCTTTACTGCATATCGTGGCCCATTCGCTTTACAAGGCATATGCGTTTCTGTCGTCAGGCAGCACGATTGAGAAACTTCACACCTTGCGCAAGCTTGGCCCGCAAAAATCCATGGGCACGGCATCGGTTATCGGAAGCCTGGTTTTGGCCATCGCAATCTCGGTTGGGATCGGTGCGCTGTTTGGCGACGGGGGTGCGCCCGCGGTGATGGCGATCAGCGTGGTGGTGATTTTTGCAAGTTTCCACCTTGTCTGTTCGGTCCGCAAGGAAGGGGCTATTTCGCAAAGTTGGCTGATTGGCGCGCTGACATCCGTGATTATCTGCGTGACCTATTTCGGTTTTCACACATTGGCCCATCACGCAGGGCTTGATGCGTTCCCCGACTGGCAGGGCAGCCCCATCGTCATGTGGGCGATGAGCATCCTTGTCATCGTAAGCTTTGCGTTGCTTGGTCTGATGCAAAACCATGTTTTGTTCGGGCAGGCGCCGTCGCCTCGGTTGGCGCGATTTTACGTTCATCTTTGCAATGGATTTTACCTTAATGCGATCACGGACCGGGTGTTTGGCACCTGGCGCATTCCGGCAACACCGGCCAGTTTAAGTGGAGAAAAATCATGAATGTTACCGTGACCAATATCGCGTTTGAAGATGACGGCGCGGTGCCATCCTTGATTGATGATGCGATTGGGCGCGCGATTGAAAACATCGCCCCGGCTTGGCCGCTTGAAAGTACGGTTGCAGTTAATCCATTTGTCGGACAGGCCAGTAAACGTCTGGCAGAGGTCGCAGCCCAGCATCAAAGGCTGATCGGGACGGACACCTTGCAGCCGGGTGACTGGTATCTTGGCAAAATCAAGTCAGGCGCAATTGCCAAACACGCCCTGAGCGAGGCATTGGATGCCGCGCCATATTGCGTCAAGCCTGTTGGTGTTGCCGAACTTGAAGACGCGCTGCGCGCAGAGCGGGCATCAGCCTGCAAGGTGCCAACCCTTGCCGATATTGCCATGACGGCAACGGGCACCGACTGGCCAACGATTATCGAGGATTGCATTGGTCGATGGGCTGCGGCCTATTTTGATCGTGGCGGCGCACTTCGGCAGGGGGCTTCTCAGGCACAAACCGCTTGGAAGTCCTGGCAATTCTGGGCGCAACATGATCGCACGGCGCAATTGCTGGGATTGGCCGATTTTCGGGCGACTGTTCGCGATCTGCCAAGTGATGCGGTGGCGGCAATCGATGAAATGGTTGCAGTGCTTAATCCGCATAACCTTGGTCTTGATGGCCAATTGCATCAGGCATTGCTATCGATCAATGGCTGGGCGCAGCATGGGCGTTATTTGCGCTGGATCGCCGAGCTTGATGGCCGCTCTGATGATACGATCATTGATCTTTTGGCAGTGCGGTTGTCATGGGATTTCGCCCTTTATCAGGCGTTGCAGTCCCAAATCGAAGTCCATTGGCTGAGTGCCTTGTCAGACCATGCAATGCCGATCAGTGCATCCGAATTTGATATTGCGCGTGAAATTGCGCAAGACGCCTATGAACGGTCCCTGCAGGGCAACCTGACCAAGCAGCTTGGGGCAGTGGATGCGAATGACCGCAAGGATCTGGCACCATCAATCCAAGCCGCATTTTGCATTGATGTCCGTTCCGAGGTGTTTCGTCGGGCGCTTGAAAGCGTATCAGACGATATCGTGACCCTTGGTTTTGCCGGGTTCTTTGGTTTGCCGGTCGCCCATGGTCCAGCCAACTCAGCGCTTAGCGAAAGCCGCCTGCCGGTCCTGCTGTCACCGGGATTGCAAAGCTGCACCCATGATCACGCCGAAACAAGCGGCCTTGTTAACGAGCTTCTTCATAAGGCCGTCCGCCCGTGGCATCAGGTCAAGACAGCCGCACTGACATCCTTTGCCTATGTCGATGCGATTGGGCCAACTTATATCTGGGAACTGGCGAAAAGCACGATGGGGCTGACTGGGGACAAAGGCAAAGCAGAAAAATCGCCAAAGCCGGTGTTTCAAACTGCACTTGATGATGGGGCGAAATGCGATATTGCCGAAAAGGTCCTGCGTGCGATGTCGCTGACCCATGGTTTTGCACAAACGGTTTTGTTGGCCGGTCATGGCGCGAATGTCACCAATAACCCGCATAAAAGTGCGCTTCATTGCGGGGCGTGCGGTGGGCATGCCGGGGATGTGAATGCGCGTCTTTTGGCAGATCTGCTTAATGATCAGGCGGTGCGCGATGGTCTGGCAGATCGCGGTATTGGCATTCCCGATGCGACGGTTTTCGTTGCCGGTTTGCATGATACCACAACCGACAGTGTGACCCTTTATGATGGCGATATTGATCGCCCGATGGATCGCGCGGCGCTTGATCGGCTTTTGGATGTTATTGGCAAGGCCGGGATGATTGCACGTGCCGAGCGGACGGCTCGATTGCCCGGGGCCAAGTCCGAACGCGATGTTATGGCACGGGCTGCGAACTGGGCGGAAACCCGCCCGGAATGGGGGCTTGCGGGTTGTAAATACTTTATCGCCGCTCCGCGTAGTTATAGTGCGCAGACCAGTCTTTCGAGTGAAAGCTTCCTGCATGATTATGATCACCATGCCGATCAGAAGAACGATTATGCGGTTCTTGAACTGATCCTGACGGCACCGGTCGTCGTGGCAAGCTGGATCAGCCTGCAATATTACGCATCAAGCGTTGCGACAGAGCTTTATGGTTCGGGCAACAAACTGCTGCATAACGTTGTTGGCGGGATTGGCGTTTATGAAGGCAATGGTGGGCAATTACGCACCGGGTTGCCGATGCAATCGGTATCTGGCGATGACGGGGCTGGGCACGAACCGGTGCGGTTAACCGTGTGCATTGATGCACCGACATCTGCGATTTCTGATGTGTTGGAAAGGCATCCAACCGTGCGCGCCCTGTTTGATAACGGCTGGCTTCATTTGATGGCATTTGAAGGGGCTGGCAAGCTATCGCGTCGGTACACCGGTGATCTGGTCTGGGAAGATGTCCACCCGTCGGCTGACGCCTAAGACGAGTGGACCATACACTATCGAATTCCAGCGCGCAGGAACGCCTGAATGAATTGCCGCTGGAAAATCAGAAACGCCATTAAAAGCGGCGCAATCGTCATGATGGTTGCCGCACTGATCACCGAGATATCCACCCCGGTTTCCGGTGCGCCAAACAATGATAAGCCCACCGTCAGCGGCCGTGTTTCTGGCGAGTTGGTGACGATCAACGGCCACAGGAAGTTGTTCCAGTGCGTCGCAATCGATACCAGCGCATAGGCCAGATAAACCGGCTTGGCCGCAGGTACATAGACCTTCCACAGAACGCCCATCCAGCTGCATCCTTCGATCCGGGCGGCTTCTTCAAGCTCGATCGGTACGGATTTGAATGCCTGCCTTAACAGGAAAATGCCAAACGCACTGGCCATGTAAGGCAGACCGATGCCAAGTGCTGTATCAAACAGACCCAGCTTGGACACGATGGCGTAGTTTTCGACAATCAGGACTTCCGGCAGAATGAAAAGCTGCAACAGGATCAGGATAAAGACCGTATCACGGCCCTTGAACTCAAACCGGGCAAATGCGAAACCGGCAAGGGTACACAGCACCAGCTGCCCCGCAAGGATCAGCGTCACAAGCACCACGGTATTGGTAAAATACCCACCCCACGGCACGGCGCCCCAGACATAAACAAAGTTTTCAAAGGTCAGCGGATTGGAGAAATCCAGACCAAGGGCCGTGCCCGATGGTTGCAATGCCGCCCACGCGGCAAACAGCAGCGGAGAAATCCAGACGATTGCGAGAACCCATGCGCCAAGCGTATCAAGGACCTTGTCGAGATCAGGCAGTTTGAGTGTAGTGTTGGCAGAGACGGTATCTGTTTTCATCGGTAGTGGGTCCGTTTTTCAACCAGTCGGAACTGCGCGACGGCAACAAGGCCAAGGGCCAGCAACACAAGAATGGTCATAGCGGCCGCATGCGGGCTGTCGAAATAGGCAAATGCCATTTCCCAGATCCAGTACAGGATCAGTTTGGAGGCATTGTTTGGCCCGCCCTTGGTCAGGATGAACAGATGGTCGATCAGTTTGACCGAATTGATCATCGCATTGACGAAGACAAAGATCGTCGTCGGCATCAACAGTGGCAACAACACGCGGCGTGTGTAGGTCCAGCGACCAGCACCCTCGATCCGGGCGGCTTCGCGCAGATCCGGCGGGATGGTCTGAAGGGCTGCCAGATAAAAGATCATGAAGAACCCGGCTTCCTTCCAGATCGTCACGATAATCACGGATGCCAGTGCCGTTTCCGGCTGGCCCAGCCAGTTGGTCGGGGATGCGCCAAAGAACCCGGTAATCTGGTCAATCACCCCAAGATCGGGGGTGTAGAAAAACAGCCACAAATTGGCCGCGGCAATCATCGGCAAAATGGTCGGCGTGAAATAGGCACTGCGCACGAATGACCGTGCCGGGATATGGGCGTTGGCCCAAAGCGCCATGACGAGCGCAAAGATGATCGAAACCGGGATGGTGACCCCGGCATAAATCAGGTTGTTGGTCGCAACTGTCCAGAAGGTCGGATCAGCAAACAGATCGCCATAATTTTCAAACCCGGCAAACACCGACGGTCGGCGTGATGTGCCCCGGCTAAACAGGCTGTGCCAGAAGGTCGCAATGGCCGGGTAAAAGGCAAACAGGCTCATCAGGGCCAATGCCGGTGCGGCCAGCATCCAGCCATAAAGCGCAAGCCTGCGTTTTTGAAGTCGGGCCATTTCATTCATGGTCGGCACGTCCTGCGAAGAAATCAATTAATCAAAGTCATCAAACAAAGGTGCCGAAGCGGGGAATATCCCGCTTCGGCGTGCAGATCGGCCGTTTTTAGTGGAAGGCCCGCAGAAGACGTTCTGCTTCGGACTGGGCATCGCCAAGGGCTTCTTCCGGGGTCTTCTCACCGGTCAGGGCCGCCTGAATGGCGTTGTTCAGACCTTCGCGGACACGCGCGGTGTCATAGGTGGAAAACTCGGCAACCGAGACTTCAAGCTGATCACGCGCGACCAGTGCCGGCGGGAAGTCCGCAACATAGGCCTTAAGCGCGTCGGTTTCGTAGGCATCCGGAGTGACACCAACATAACCGGTCGCAATCGACCATTCCGCCGCACGTTCCGGTGCGGTCATGTATTTGATCAGCGCCAGCGATGCTTCTTTCTGCTCATCGGTTGAGTCCTTGAACAGATAGAAGTTGCCACCACCCGTGGGCGAGCCCGGCTGTTTGTGCTTCGGCAGCATGGCAACGCCGAAATCAAACTGTGCTTCGCGTTTGACCGCCGACAGGTTGCCGGTCGAATGCCACATCATGGCTGTCTGGCCCTGAACAAAGGCCTGACGCAGGGTTCCCCATTCAATCGTGCCTTCCGGCATGATTTTTTCTTTGGTCGCAAGGCCGCGCCAGAATTCAAGCGCCTCGACAACAGCCGGATCGTTGAAATAGGTTTCGGTGCCATCAGCACTCATCAGTTCCTTGCCATTCTGGATGGCAAAGCACTGGAACATCCAGTACGGATAACCGGTAGAAGGCACCATCAGGCCCCATTTGCCGTCTTTCGAAAGTGCCTTGCCAGTCGTTACCAGTTCTTCCCAGGTTTGCGGCGGCATTTCCGGATCAAGACCGGCTTCGCGGAACATGTCCTTGTTGTAGTACATGACAATGGTCGAACGCTGGAACGGGATGCCCCAGGTTTTGCCATCGACTTCACCATTGGCCATCAGCGCCGGGTAGAAGCCCTCAAGCCATTCCTTGTCTTCGGCTGTTTTGACGACATCATCAAACGGAACAATCAGGTCCTGTTCGATCAGGTCGTAAACGTCGATTGAAAACATCACAGAAAGCTGTGCCGGATCGCCGCTTTTGATCGCCGAAACCGCGCGCAGGCGGGTGTCGTCATAGTTGCCGGCATAGATGGCGTTGACTTTGACGTCCGGGTTTTCGGACTCAAAGCCTTCGATCATGCCGTCAATCACGCTGGTCAGCGGGCCGCCAACAGCGACGGGATAATACATGGTCAGTTCAGTGGCAGCAAAGGCCGGGCTCGCCGCCGTTGCCATCAGTCCGGCCGCGAATGCAGCACTGGTTACGATGTTACGCATGAACAAAAGTTCCCTGTTAAAGTGTCGAAGTTGCAGTGTCAGGTTGAGAGGTGATCTTGGTATCTTGCGCTGATGTGCCCGGTACCGTCGGTGTCAGACGATGACCGTGTTCGCCGTCAAACCAGTGGGCCGCAGCGCCAGCCCAACTGAGCGAGACTTCTGTCCCGGGCGAAATTTCAACGCGACCGGGCAGGCGGGCGGTGGCCCCATCCGTTCCCGGGATCGCAACAAATATAAATGTCTCGGCCCCCAAAAACTCGCTGCCGGTAACGGTCGCCGGAATGCCCCATGGATGGTCGTTCTGCCCGGTCGACAGGATCAGGTCTTCAGGCCGGATGCCAAATGTCAGGTTATTGGCATCAAGGCCATCGGGAATGACCGAGGCTGGCAGGGCACTGGCCGGGATCAGGGTCATCGGCGGGCTTCCGACAAATCCGGCGGCAAAGGCGGTGGCGGGTTTCAGGTAAAGGTCGGCCGGGTTGCCAATCTGCTCGATCCGACCGTCTTTCATCAGAATGACGATGTCGGCCATGCTCATGGCTTCGGTCTGATCATGGGTGACATAAACCACCGTAATGCCAAGGCGCTGTTGCAGGTCGCGGATATCCTTGCGCACCGCATGGCGCAATTTGGCATCGAGGTTTGAAAGCGGCTCGTCCATCAGGCACAGCGGATGACCGGCAACAATGGCGCGCGCCAGTGCCACGCGCTGACGCTGCCCACCGGAAAGCTGGGCGGGTTTGCGGTCTTCATACCCCTCAAGGCCGGTCACACGCAGGGCATCTTCTAGGCGGGTCTTGATTTCGTCCTTGTGGGTTTTGCGGACCTTGAGGCCAAAAATGATGTTTTCGGCAACACTCAGATGTGGGAACAGGGCATAGGACTGAAACACCATCGACAGGCCGCGCTTGGATGGCGGCGCACTTGTGACGTCCTTGCCATCAATCGCAATCGATCCCTGATCGGCGGTTTCAAGACCGGCAATCAGACGCAGGGTTGTCGACTTGCCACAGCCCGATGGCCCCAGCAGAACGACAAAGCTTCCGCGCGGAATGTCGAGTGACAGGTCATGCACGCCATTGCCACCGTTAAACACGCGCGACACAGAATTAATGCGAATAAAGGGGGGCTGGTTGGTCATTCGTAACTTTCGCTTTTGGCAATTTGCAGACGCGCGCGAACGTCTTGACGGTCAAACAACGGATCGAAAACGCCGCCGGGCACACCATCAACCACGATCAGGTCAGGATCGGTCAGATGTCCGCCCTTGGCCGGGGCCGGGCGGCCGAATTTGGATTGATCGGCAACAAGGATGGATCTGCGGCAATTGGCGGCAATCGCCTGACGAAGCGATACTTCGCGATGGTCGAAATCGGTAAGCGTCCCGTCGGGCTCAACACCGCCGACGCCAAACAGGCCATAGTCGACCTTGTACTTGTTAAACATCAGTTCGGCCTCGGGACTGATGACGTCGCGATCGGGCAGGCGCAGCGTGCCACCCGGAATGACAATCCGGTTGCTGGTATTGTTGCCCAGCGCCATGGCGGCATTCATGTTGTTGGTAATCACGGTCAGATGGCGATGATCGACCAGATTAAGCGCAACCAGTTCAAGCGTGCTGCCAATCCCGATCAGGATCGATGCCCCGTCAGGGATCAGGCTTGCGACATGCAGCGATATCGCGTGCTTGGCCGCGATGTTGGTGACCTGACGACTGTCATAGGACAGGTTCATCCCCGGTTCGCCAGCATATTCAACGCCACCATGGCGACGGCGCACCAGATTGGCGTCGCTGAGCATATTGACGTCGCGCCGCACGGTTTGCGGGGTAACGTCAAAATGTTCAGCCAGCTTGTCAATCGAGACAAAGCTGTCACGGCGCAGGATATCGATGATGTCGCGCTGTCGCGTAGAAATATTCATTTGATCGTTCAATTTGTTGTTTTGAACATTGAAGCGATCATACGCGGCTTCGTTGTCACTAAGATTTCAGAAGCGTGACATTCATATGAATATTCAGACGATTGCGAACCGCGCGGAAATTATGGGTTTTTAGGGCGATGATCAGATGAACACCGTTCCCGGATCATCCATTTTGCACGGGCGTGTAACAAAAGCACCGCCGCGCGGTATGCGTGGCGGTGCCTGTTCGGATATGATTGAAGTTTGTCCATAGTTTACGATCTTATCGAAACACTAACGATTGGTGCGCGCCAAACCCGGCCATGACACCGGCGGCCGACGCCAACGTTGCATTGTGACGTGCAGTTGCGGCGTCACCGGCGGCAAATACCCCTGGCACACTGGTTTCCTGACTGGGATCAACAGCAATGAACGGACCCTGTGGTCCTTCATCAAATCGGCACCCCAGCATCTCGGCAACCGGGTTTGGCATGGAAACGGTTGGACCGGCGAAAATGGTTTGAATATGCAAAATGCGCCCGTCCGCCAACCGAACACCATCAATGACCGGTGCCTTGCCCAGAATTTCGACAATCGGCGAATGTTCGATGGTGATGCCACGATCACGCATGGCCAGTACCATGTCGTTATCGGGCATATGTTCAGACTGGCTGAAATAGGTGGTCGGTCCCCAGTCAGGCAGCATCATTGCTTGATGGCTTGACGCTGGCATGGTCGCGATGACACCGATCTGGCTATCGCGCACTTCATAGCCATGGCAATATGGGCAATGCAAAACCGTTTTGCCCCAGCGTTCGGCAAGGCCGGGAATATCGGGCAGGCTATCGCGTACGCCGGTGGCCAGAATGATACGCCGGGCTTCAAGGGCCCCACCATCGGCAAGTTTCAGTCCAAACAGCGGATCGGATGCATCGCGAAGCGTGCAGGCCATGGCGTCGGTGACCAGCCCGCGACGAAAATCAACAGTTTCATAGCGACAAAGCTGATCAATGGCGGTAGTGCGAATTTCGGCCGGGGTTTTGCCGTCATGACCCAGAACTCCGTGGGCGGTGATTGCAAAACGGTTACGGGGCTCTCCGGCATCAATCACACATATATCGCACCGGGCGCGCGCAAGCTGCATCGCTGCCGAAAGCCCGGCGAACCCGGCCCCGATAACGGCGACGTCATATTGTTTCTTGCTTGCCGTGGTTGATTGGGCAGCAGAAGGGACATTTGGTGACATTGCATTTCCTCGTCAAACATATGGATGTGTTTCATGTAACTTTATAAGTATCGTGATATGAGTGAGTCAAAGGAATTCGAAACTTTTGTTGTTGCGAGATGTGCCAAGTGCTACGAATTGCTGGAAATCAAACCCGCATCAGGAGTTCGCAATGCGCCGTGACAGCCGACTTTCGCGCATGCTGCATGTTCTTATTCATATGGACCGGATAGACGGTGCTGCGACGTCTGATCAAATCGCGCAGATGCTTGGGACAAATCCGGTGGTGGTGCGACGAACCATGGCAGGGCTTCGCGATGACGGGTATGTGCATTCGGAAAAAGGTCACGGTGGTGGCTGGGTTTTGACCAGGCCCTTATCGGAAATCACGATGCTCGATATACACCGCGCCATTGGCAATCCCGCTTTCTTTGCCGTTGGAGTTGCCGTCGATCATCCGGAATGCCTTGTTGAACAGGCGGTTAATTCGGCACTTGGCAGTGCGTTCGAGGCTGCTGAAAAACTGCTGATCGAAAAATTTGCCTCTGTCACATTGGCCGATCTGGCCGATGAGTTTGATCAGCGCATGGCAAAGATTGCCAATAAACCAACCTGCGAGCTTTCCCGTTAATCTTCATTCGAGCTGAAGTATCGGTTCTTCCAGTGGCGTGGTTACAGCAAAAAAAAGCCCGGTCAGGTGAGGCTGGCCGGGCTTTGGTCAGGCTATTTTGCCGAGATCAGAACAGCTTTTCGCGCGGGTCAAAGCGCGGGGCCGGTTCGGCGGCAAGCTGTTCAAAGATTTCATCGAGCGTGTTGGCCACAGTATAGAGGTTCTTGTGGCTGGGGCGGGCAAAGCCTTCGTCGATGATGGCGTCAATCATGTCAAAGCACTTGTCCCAATAGCCAAGCGCATTGAGGAACACCATCGGCTTGTCATGAATGCCAAGCTGGCGAAGCGTCATGGCCTCGAACGCCTCATCGAGGCTGCCAAGCCCACCCGCAAGGGTGACAAACGCGTCCGAGCGACGGAACATCTCGACCTTGCGTTCATGCATCGATTTGCAAACGATCAGTTCGGACAGGCCGGTATGGCCGACTTCGATATCGTCAAGATGGGCCGGGATGATGCCCACGACCGATCCGCCATTTTGCATAACGCCATCTGCCACGGCCCCCATCAGACCGATCCGGCCGCCGCCATAAATCAGCGTGATGCCGCGTTCGGCCATCATTTTGCCAAAGGCGATGGCATTTTCCATGTGTTGCGGATTCTTGCCATCCGAAGCACCGCAAAAGACACAGATTGATTTTACTTTTGTCATGGCGACCTGCCTTGTGTTTCTTGTTTCGCAGGTAGCGGGGCCACGCATTTCTGAACGAAACCCCGTACGGAAAGGGACCTTAACCGATCCGATCGCATCTGTGGCAGTAATTTCCGCATAGCAGCATCTGAAATTTATCGATCCTGCCCTGATTTGTTCGCCTTTGGCCGTAATCTTGCCAATTGGCTATGGCATTGACGGCCAAGCCGCCGAAGGCCGCAAATCGCGCGCTTTTTGTCGCAGGGTTAACAAGTTCTGAACCTGATTGTGGGATGGGTAATTCTCACAGCAGGAAACTGCGTTAAGCATATTCATAAGAAGAAGGCAGGACCGCCCAACGTGTTTGTCGATAGTCCATTCATTCTCGCCATTGTGATATCGGGCATTATCGCCGCCGTTCTGATGCTGGCCTTGTGGCTGGGGTTGGAACGTTCCATCGCGCGTCGCCTTGTTCTGGGCGCGATCATTCCGGCGGTTGCCGTGGCCGTGCCAGCGGCCATCGGACTGCCTGAAACCGCACGTGGTGGCGTGGGCGCAGCACTTTTGATGTTGGTGCTTGGCGGTGTCTGTGGCGCGATCATGGATATTTCGCGACTATCGGAACGCATATCGCTGGGCGTTGCCGGGCTGACGCTGCTTTTGGGCGGCTGGCTGGTGCTGGCGGCACCGATCCGGGGGCTTTCATACCATCCCGGTGCGATCCAGATTTTTGCATGGCTGGCGTTTCTGATTGTCGGCGGGTGTTTCCTATGGGTGACGCGCCCGGATTTCACCGAGGATGACGATGACGGGGCAAAACCCGCCAAAGGCAGGAAAGCCAAAAGTACCAAATCAAAATCCGGCAAGTCGACGACGGATGCCAAAAGCGACGTGGAAACAATCGCGAAACCCGGACCGATTGCGGTTTTAATGACCCTGGCTCTGGGGCAGGGGATCATCGTTCATCTGTTTGGCCTTGCCGATCATGTTGTGTTTCAGGCGGCCTTGACGGTGGCACTGTTTGTCGCGCTGATTTCTGAAAAGGCGGCCCCGCAATACCGGGTGGCGGTGTGGCTTGGCGTTGTTGGTGCGCTGATGTCGGGGGCTGCAAGTGCGATGATCATGGTGCCAGCATCCTGCCTTGCCTTTGCGGTGTTGCTTCTGGTGGTCTCCGCACGTCAGTCCTCGGTCAGGCTGGCGGCGCATCTGCCCACCGATAACCCGGCACAGGCCGCACTTTTGGGTATGATGATCCGGGTGGGTGTTCTGGCCCTGCCACTGATCATGGCCGCCCTTGTGGCCTATGTCGGGGCGGAGATGGCGGCCAGAAGCCTTTGAGCTCAAGGGTGTTTGAGCTGAGCGGTATTGCTCTCTTCATCTTTGCCTAACGGTTGCGATGTATCGTTTGTAGGTTACGTTATGGAAACTGCACGTACAAAGTAGTACAAGTTTCTAATTAACGTGCTCGCACGGGTTGTTTGAGGGGAATATGGCAAGCAATTTCAGTGTCTTGAGCATAAGAGTTATAAACATAAACATCGTTCAAGGATATTTCCGGTGAAGCGACCCTATATCCTCGTCATTGTCGGCGTTGTACTGATCATTGCAGCGATTGCGCTGAATTACATGCTGACCAAGAGTGCGGATGAAGAAACCGCACCGGCAGTAACACAGGCGCCTGCGGTTACCACCGAGACGACGCCAAACGAACCGGCGTCTGAACCGGCCACTGACGCACCTGCGATCACCAATCCAAGCTTTGATGTCGTGCGCATCGGCCCGGACGGAAATGCCGTCATTGCAGGCCGCGCCGAACCCAACAGCACGGTTCGCATCCGCGAGGGTGAAGAAGTGATTGGCGAAGCCACGGCTGACGAACGCGGTGAATGGGTCGTTCTGCCAAACAAACCGTTGGCCAGTGGCGATCGGGAATTGTCGCTTGAAGCCGAAGACGCCACCGGGAATGTTTCCAAGGCAGATGACAAGGTTGTTGTCCTGATCCCAGAGGAAAAGGCACCGGCAGCTACCAGTGAACAAAGCGGTGAAACCGGCGAGACCACAGGAACCGCCGGGGCCACCGACAGCGAACCGGCAAGCGAAAAGCAGCCTGTGATCGCGCTTAAGGTGCCATCTGATGGTGACGGTGCGGTAACCGTAATGCAGGGACCAGCACCCGAGGCCGCAGCGAAACAGGAAGAAGGTTCTGATACGCAAAATGCGACGCTTCCGCGTCTGTCGATTGATGTTGTCGACTACGATACCGAGGGCCGCGTTGCAATGTCGGGCAAGGCCGACCTTAATCACACAGTTCGGGTTTACCTTGATAACAACCATGTTGGCACTGCGCCGGCCGATGAAAACGGCAACTGGGCACTGACCATCGGGCAGCCGATTGAGCCGGGCAACTACACGCTGCGCGCCGATCAGCTTGACAGTTCCGGCAAGGTGACCGCACGCGTTGAAATTCCGTTCGAACGTGCACGGCCAGACCAAATTCTTGAGCCGGGGTCACGCTATGTCGTTCAGCCTGGCAACAGCCTGTGGCGGATTGCGCGCAGTACTTATGGCGAAGGCCTGAAATACTGGGTGATCTATCATCAGAACCGCAACCAGATCCGCGATCCTGATCTGATTTATCCGGGGCAGATTTTCGCACTGCCGAACGAAGAAAATCAGCAATAAGCATCACTTTTCTTTGCGAGGGGCAAAGCACATGGTAAGTGTGTTTTGCCCCTTTTAAGTTTGGGGCCAAACAGTTGAACGCGGGTTGCGTTGCCCATCGTCATCACTAGATGGTAGGAAGGCGCCCGCACGGTACCATGCGTACCAAATTGATACGCCCAACCATGGCAACCAGGGAATAAAGACTTTGAAATCCGTTCTTGTGCCGATCAATCCCGAAGGCTGGAAATTCGTTGCGATCTTTGCGGCGATCACTGTGGGCTTGTTCCTGATTGCGGAACCGCTGGGCTGGATCGGCGTGATCCTGACACTTTGGTGCGCGTACTTCTTCCGCGACCCGGATCGCATTACCCCGACCGATGAAAATCTGGTGATTTCCCCGGCAGATGGCCGTGTTTGCATGATTTCGCAGGCGCCGCTGCCCAAGGAACTTGAGCTTGACGACAAAACCCCGCGCACGCGTGTTTCGATCTTCATGAATGTGTTCAACGTTCATGTGAACCGCTGCCCGGTCAATGGCGAGATCGTTGGCGAGGCCTATGTGCCCGGCAAGTTCGTCAATGCGGAACTCGACAAGGCATCGGAAAACAACGAACGCCAGATCCTGCTTGTTCGTGACAAGGAAGGCCGCGAGTTTGGTGTTGTCCAGATTGCCGGTCTTGTCGCACGCCGCATCCTGTGTGATGTCGGCACCGGGTCGCAGCTTAAGGCGGGTGAGCGTTTCGGTCTGATCCGCTTTGGCTCGCGCGTGGATGTTTACCTGCCCGAAGGCGTGTCACCCAACGTGATTGTCGGTCAAACCACGATTGCCGGTGAAACTGTTCTTGCCGATGTTTCGGCCAAGGGCAAGGAAGCCGCGGTCGGGGAGATCCGCTAATGGCAGGCGGCATCGATCCCATTCGTCGTCCCCGTCGCTTCAAGGCGCTGTCTTTGACACGCTTGGTGCCCAATGTGGCAACGATAATGGGCATGTGTGCCGGTCTGACTTCGATCCGCTTTGCGATGCAGGATCGCTGGGAGGCTGCCGTTGCCGCCATTCTGATTGCAGGGATCATTGACGGTCTTGATGGCCGTCTGGCCCGCATGCTTAATGCGTCCAGCCGCTTTGGCGGTGAACTCGACAGCCTGTCGGACTTTGTCTGCTTTGGCGTCGCACCGGCGATGATGCTGTATTTCTGGTCGCTGCATGAATTTGGCGGCATTGGCTGGGCGTTGTCGCTGCTGTTTGCCGTTTGCATGATGCTGCGTCTGGCGCGCTTCAATACGCAGATGCTGGGCGAACCGGAATTGCCGACATGGGCCTATCGGTTCTTTACCGGGGTTCCGGCTCCGGCGGCGGCCGCCCTTGCGATGTGGCCGATTGTCCTGACCTTCCAGTTTGGCGAAGGCATCTTTGACAGCCCGTATATCGTAGCACCTTATGGCGTGATTATCGCCGGTCTGATGGTGTCGCGTTTGCCGACATTCAGTTTCAAGAAGGTCAAGGTGCCGCGCGCTTGGGTACTGCCATTGATGTTGGCGTTCGGGGCGTCGGTGGCGTTTCTGGTGTCCTCGCCGTGGCTGACACTTTCGGTGATTGCCGGGGTCTATTTCATTACCTTCCCGCTGTCCTATCGTTCCTATCGCCGTATGGGCGTCGAGAACCAGCAAGAACAGGATAAAGCGGACGAGGAAGATGATGATGGCGAACCCGATGATGATCCCGACGAGGGATTGAACCGCGTCCATCAGAACTGATCAAAAGATCAAAACAAAAGCCGGCATCTTTGCCGGCTTTTTTTGTTATTGCGCCGATGACGGGCGGTATTCCAGACGGGTTTCGAAATGCTCGGCATGGATATATTGATCGCGGGCGGCATAGAACCATTCCCGGTCACTCGCACCAAGCCAGTCGGCATAATAGTCCGTCCAGGGCATGTTCGGATGTGCATCGACAATGGCATTGATGGCTTCAATGGCCTTTTTGCCAGCTGGTGTTTTTGCACAGCCAATAGTGGCCTCAAGCAAGGTTGTGTTTCCGGCAATCGGTAGGGCCTTTATCAAAAGGTCGGGCGTCTGGGACCGACGGTAAAATTCCGCCTCGGACGGGAAATAGAGTGTCCAGTCAATCCGTTTGAGATCAAGCATCCGCACGAACTTGGTGTCTTCGGCGACCTCCATGAGGCGGTCTGTATTGCGATACCGGTTCAACTGTCCGTCAACCAGGGTCCCGTAAGCGCGCCCAATTCGAACCGCGGTTGCAAGTTCCTCGTCTTTAAGAAGATCCTCGATCCTGATGTGGCCTTCGTCGTTCAGATAGGGCGCAAAACGGGCCTCATCCTCGGCGCGGATAACGATCGAGATCGGCAAATGCAGCAGAATGGTTTTGGCAAACGTAATATAGGTACGCCGTTCCGGCGTCGGGATCAGCGTGGTTGAGCAACGCAATTCACCATCGCCACTTTTCATTTCCGCCAGAAGCCGGGCCAGGGGCACATGCATAATGCGGTGCTGATACTGTGAAAGCCTGGCTGCGAACCAGTTCTGGGTGTCGGCGGCATAGCCGCTGAGTTCGCCGTAATCCTTGATGAATGCCGGCGCAAAGGACGGGACCGCCCAGATCAGTGATTGGTCGGGCACGGCATTTTCCGCCGTCGCTCCATGGGGGGCAAACGCGCCTAGCGCGCAGACAAGTCCAAATACCTGTGATCGCGCTTTATGCCAAACAGCCCATACCATATAGATCCTTTGTTTCCGCCGGAAAACAGTTCTCGATAACCATTCTAAAAATACGCCCGGAAACATTAGGAAAGTGTGTATTCCGGCCTTCGCAGACGTAGAAAGGGGCGAAAAATTAAATGATTAAGATGTTTGAATGCAAAAGGTTACATCGCGATTAAACCACACGGCTTTGATTGCCGGCTTGAAGAAAAAAGTAACCGGCCCCCGGGGAGGGGGCCGGTATAACCGCACGGCGGGGTCGGGGGAAAAGTCGCGCGGCTATTGGGTTAAAGCGATCGATTATGCAGTCGGGCCTGATGGCTTTGTCCTGTTACGTCCAAACCGCGAGGAGACAAGCGATTTCAGTCGATTACCAATCGACGTCTTGCGCAGACGGTTGGCAATCTTGTGGCGCATCATCAACGCACAAGGCGTAAAGATCAGGGTCAAAGCGGTTGCAAAGGCCAAACCAAACGCGATCGAGGTTGAAAGCTGTACCCACCACTGGGTGGACGGTGCCCCGACCGTGACCTCACGAGACGTGAAGTCGATATTGATCTGCATGACCATCGGCACCAGACCAAGAATGGTCGTCACCGTTGTCAGCATCACCGGACGCAGACGCTGCGCACCGGTTTGCAGGATGGCGGCCTCGATGCTGCTGGCGGTGTGTTTGAGCCGGTCAAAGGTATCGATCAAAACGATGTTGTTGTTCACAACGATCCCGGCCAGTGCGACAACACCGATGCCGTTCATGACGATCGAGAAAGCCTGCCCGGTGATCATAAGACCAAGGAACACACCCGCCGTCGACATGATGATGGCGATCATGATCAGAAGCGAGCTCGAGATGCTGTTGAACTGGGTGACCAGAATGATGAACATGATGAAAAGGGCCACCGTAAAGGCGTTCATCAGGAAGTCTGCCGATTTCTGCTGTTCTTCATCCTGCCCCTTGAATTCGACCGATATGCGCGGATCGATATCAAGGGTTTGCATCCATGCCTTGACCTCGCCAAGCTTGGTGTCGACCAGAACGCCTTCCTGCACGTCGGCCTTGACGGTCAGGGCGCGGCGGCTGTCAACGCGGGTCAGCGTGCCAGTTTTGGGTTTGGGGGTGCGCGTGATGAAGTTCGACATCGGCACCAGACCCTTATCGGTCACGATCTGCAGGTTTTCGAGCTCGTCGAGGGAGCGATACTTGGCCGGGTAACGCCCGACAATATCGATTTCCTCGGTTGAATCATCTGGACGATAGGTCGTGAAATTGATGCCGTTGGTCACCAGTTTGACGACATTGCCGATCTGGTTGATATCAGCACCGAATTTCAAAGCCTGGGCGCGGTCAACTGTGTATTCCCAGTCAATGCCCGGGGGCGACTTGCCATCTTCGAAATTGTACATGCCGCCCATTTCCTGAAGACCGTTGACCAGAATGGTCGCCGTTTCATCAAGAAGTTCAGGATAGTAAGAACGAAGCTGGATCTGGATGTCCTTGCCCTGCGGCGGACCGGCTTCTTCGGCGCGGACTTCGACGTGAATACCGGCAAGATCGGCCGTATCGGCAAGGATACGTTTTTCAATCTCGCTTGCGGGCGGGCGCATTTGCCAATCGGCATATTCAAGCTGAACCGTGCCGATTACGTCCTCGGATGCCTCGTTGCCACCGGCACCATCGCCGGAACGGGCATATACGGTATCAAACCAGTGTTCGCCTTCGTGACGGGCATCAAGGGCAAGGATGCGGTCCTCGACCTCTTTAAGCAGGGCATCCTGTTCGTAATAGGACAGGTTGCCGCGTGCACGGACCTGAACCACGGCGACTTCGGGTTCGACCGCCGGGAAGAACTCAACACCCTTGCCAAGCTTGCCAAACGCCACCCAGACCGAAATCAGAATGATAAACGCTGCCGGGATCACCAGCCAGTAGAAGCGAAGCGATCCGCTGAGGATACGGACATAGAGCCCGGTGCCGCCTTTGACCTTGTGGATGTCATCGCCATGATCGGCTGCGATGGCCTCAAGGCTTTCGTTGCTTTCACTGCCCGGTTTGCCAAACCACGCGCCCACGGTCGGCACAAAGATCAGTGCCATGGCAAGCGATGCGGTCAGCGTGAACAGAACCGTAATCGGCAGGAATTTCATGAACTCGCCGACGATATCAGGCCAGAAGGCCAGCGGCAGGAAGGCTGCAAGCGTGGTTGCGGTTGACGCAATAATCGGAAGCGCCATGCGTTTTGCCGCCAGCGGATAGGCCTTGCTGCGATGCAGGCCATCGATCATCTTGCGGTCGGCATATTCAGTCACAACAATCGCGCCATCGACCAGCATCCCGACGGCCAGGATCAGACTGAACAGAACAACGATATTGACCGTCATGCCCAGCGCCCAAAGGATCAGGATCGCGGTCAGGAACGAGCCCGGAATGGCAAGCCCGACCAGAAGGCCCGACCGCCAACCCAGCGCCCAGATGACAACCACCATCACCAGCAGGATCGCAAGGATCACACTGTTCTGAAGATCGGTCAGCATGGTGCGGATGTCAGATGACTTGTCCTGTGAATAGCTGATTGTCAGGTTTGGCGGAAATGCTTCCTGTGCCTCGGCGGTGACCGCCTTGATCGCATCAATGACTTCGATGATGTTTTCGCCGACACGTTTGGACACTTCAATCGCGATGGCCGGTTCGCCGTTAAGGCGCGCAAAGCTTTTGGCATCCTTGAATGTCCGGCGCACGTCGCCGATGTCGCGGAACCGAATGACGGAATCGCCATCAACGATCAGCGGCATATCAAGAATGTCATTTATGCTTTCAAACAGGCCGGGCACCTTGATGTTAAAGCGTCCCGTACCGGTATCGATCGCACCGGCCGCCACCAGCGCATTGGAATTGCGCACAAGACTGACGATGTCGATGCCATTCAGGCGATAGGCCTCGATCTTCATCGGGTCGATGATGAATTCGACCAGTTCTTCCCGATCACCGGCAAGTTTGGCTTCAAGCACTGCAGGCAGGCCTTCGATGGCGTCTTTCAGATCGCGCGCCATGCGCAGAAGCGCACGTTCGGGCACGTCACCCGAAAGGGTTACCACCAGAACGGGGAACAGCGACAGGTTGACCTCGTGGACTTCGGGGTCGTCGGTGTCTTCGGGCAATTCGGATTTGGCGATGTCAACGCGTTCGCGCACATCGGCAAGGGCTTCGTCGATATCGACGTCGGAGTAAAATTCAAGCGTCACCGATGCCCCGTCCTGATAGGACTGGGAGCTCATTTCCTTCACACCTTCGATGGATCGCAATTCCTGCTCCATCGGGCGCAAAAGAAGGCGTTCGGCATCTTCCGGCGATACGCCGTCATGATGCATGGTGACATAAAGAACCGGGATCTGAACATCCGGGTCGGCTTCCTTGGGGATGGCGTTATAGCCAACCGAGCCAGCCAGAAGCAGCAGGATCAAAACCAGAATGACGGTGCGCGATCGATTGAGCGCGTGATCAATCAGGGACATTTCTTATCTCCTCATGATACGCGCTATTGCGCGGAGTTTTCCGAAAGGGTCGGGCCGGTATCGTCAGATGCCGTCGAAGGTGCTTCGTCATCCTGCATGATCGGAAGACCATCCTTGTCGGTTTCAAGGTGGACAACCTCAACAGTTGCCCCTTCCTTGACCCAGTCATGGCCGACAACGATCAATTCAAACGTATCGGGCAGGCCACCGATCCAGATCCGGTCACGATTGCCGCCCTGCAATTCGACAGGCAGGAAATCGACCTTGTTGTTATCGACAATGGCGCGGACGCCAAGTTCACCCTCGTCATTGAGTGTCAGGACCGACGGCCTTACCTGATGGGCCCGTTTGATGCCGACCGGAATTTCAAGTTCGGCGGTCATGCCATCAGGAATGCGCAGATCGGGATTATCAATCTCAACCTCGACCCGGAAGGTGCGGGTGTCATTGTCAGATGCCCGGGCTGTGTAACGGACGATACCGTCATGGGTGCTGCCGTCAAACAGGGTGACGCTTGCCAGTTGGCCAAGGTCAATCGCGCTGATCGAATGTTCGGGAACATGGGCAACGACCAGCATCGGGTCACCCTGGATCAGGGTTGCGACCCGATCCCCAATTGACAAAAGGTCACCGATCTCGGCCGGGCGTTCTTCGACGATGCCATCAAACGGGGCGCGGATTTCGGTATTGCCAAGCTCGGTGCGCGCAATCATCAGATCAGCGCGCGCTTCTTCAAGCAGGGCAAGTGTCTGTGCCACACCGGTTTTGGACCGATAGTTCTTTTGGGCCAGACTTTCGGCGGCGGAATGTTCAAGTTCACGCTGTGCGACCAGCGCGCGCGCCTTGGCAACACGGGCCTGACGGTCACCGGTGTCAAGGCGTACGATCAGATCGCCTTTCTGAACAGCCTGGCCCTTGATCGCGCCAACTTCAATCACGCGTGCCTCGGTCTCGGCACTGATTTCAACAGAAATGACCGCTTCGGTACGGCCGGTGATGCGCAAATGATCGACGTGATCCACAGCGTGGCTGGTGATGGTGCGCACACTCGCCGTAGTTTTGGCGGCCTTGTTTTCAGTGGTAGCATCTGAGGCGCTGGTCTGTTCCGTCGTCTCATCACCACCCGTCAAATAGGCGCTGCCGATCCATACAACGGTCCCAACGACCAAAAGAATGGCGATCAGGCGTGAAGCATTCATTGTTCTGTTCCCTCAAATATTCCGCTAGCGGAATGCGTCAGTGGCTCTGTTGGGCACGTCTTGCGCACAGCGTTCGGTTTCGTCCTAGGACTTGTTGGCCTTGCGCGCCTTTAACTCATCAAGCAGGCCCTGCTTGTTTTCGCGAATAAACTTCAGCGTCGCATTGCACATGGCCTGCCCCAGTCCGGCAACGAAACAGCATCCTGGTCTGAGTTCGCCGTTTTCATCGCGGGCATTCGATTTTTGATGTGCCGGTTTGTCGGTGTTTTCCGGATCAATCTGTTGGCTCATCAATTCATGACGGGCAGCAAATTCATCAATCAGCGCCTCGGTCAGTTCAATTGGCATTTCTTCGGCAAAGGTCAGCATGAACAAAATGTCGGAACGATAACGATCCTCGGCCGGTCTGGTCTGCAACAACGTGCGCAGGAATGTGCGACGTCCTTCGGATGTCAGTTGATAGATCTTCTTGTCCGGTCGGTTTTCCTGTTCATGTTCAACAAATGTCACCAGACCGTCCTGAGTCAGTTTGGTCAGGGCCGGATAGATCGAACCAAGGGACGCGATTTGAAAATGGCTGAATGTGCCATCTTCAAACATCTTGCGGATTTCATATCCTGTTGCCTCGCCGCCCATCAGGGCACCCAGACATAAAGTACGTACGTCCATCTTGTGTTCTGTATCCTTATTTACGCATTCGGGACTGAGTATGCCGCGGCGGGGAAAGGTGCCAAAGCGACTATATCAATCCGATATATATCGAACTATTATATATCAATTCGATATAGTCAAATAAATATGATGGAACCTTTTGTGACAGCCCTTCAATCTGGACGAAGCATGTTTGGTTCGTGTTACAACATGATTGTTGTGATGATCGGCCATGGGGTCGGGGTATCGGCAGCCATCGGGTGATCACTTTCGCAAACTCGATCCCGGGCGGCGTCCGCCTGTGCATAATCGGACGCCGATAGTGTCCGATTGTGTCTATTGAAACGATATAGTCGATCGGGCCGAACATAGTTCGCCGTCTGAAGAGCCATCTGAAAAATCAGGAGTACGCCGGAATGACCGGTTGGACGCATTATGTAAGTGTTGTGGTCGCAGCCGTTGGCGTGGTGCAGGCGGTGTTCCTGTGTCTGATCCTGCGGTCCGAAGGTTCGCGTGCCTTTGGGGCCAACCGATGGATGATGCTGTTTATTGCGGGTGTTGCGCTTAACCTGATCGAAGATGTCGCCGATCCGCTTGTGTCGGCCGATTTTAACGGCTTCTTTGAGTTGCTTTTCAAACCAATCAATTTCGCCATTGGACCGGCAATATATCTGTATTTCCGCGAGATTTCAGGCAATCCGTCCCGCCTTCCGTGGGGCCATTTTGTTTTGCTGCTGGTGGTGTTTAACCTGACTGCCTGGGTTGTGATCCATGGCGGCGGCGGCGCGGTTCTTGGCAGCGGCGCATATACCACAGGTGAACTGGTTGAAGCTTTTTGCTGGGTGGCGATCTTTGTGCAGATCGCGATTTATCTGGTGCTGTTGTGGCGCATTGCATGGCGCTATCAGCGCCAAGCCGAAGAACAGCTTGGCGCGGATCGCAAGGTGATGCAGCGCTGGATCTGTGTTGTGCTGGGCGGGCTGACATTTGTTTTCATCACGGTCGCCGTCGGGAAGATCGTTGGTCTTTACCTGCCAGAAAACCCGGAACTATTTGGCAGCGAGATCGCCCTGGTATTGGTTCTGTTCGCCATGAGCTATGAAATTGCAACGCAGCCGGCGCTGTTTGTGATGCCCGATTGGCCATCCGACGATATGTCTGATGACGTGGATGAAGCAGATGAGTTGCAGAGCGAACGTGCCCCTTCAACAGGTGGAAATTTGCCCCAGAAAGCACCCGTGGTCGATGATGGCGCGCCGGATGCGGTTGCCCCGCGTCCGTTGCTTGATCCCGATGGTGTAGACCGGGCGTTAGCACGCCTTAAAGACATTCAGGCGCGTGGGGATATTCTTCTCGATCCGCTGGTGTCCTTGCCGAAACTGGCGCGTGCGGTTGGCATAACACCCAATCAGCTGTCCTATGTGCTTAATCATCATGTCGGCAAAAGCTTTTTTGATTTCGTCAATTCTGCGCGTATACGCGAAGCCCGATCGGTTCTGGTGCTTGAGCCTGATCGTACCATTCTTGATATCGCGCTAAGTGTCGGCTTCAATTCGAAATCGACCTTTAATCTTGCCTTCAAGAAAATCACGGGTGAAACCCCAAGTGCGGTGCGCGAGGCAGCAAGGCGGGAAGTGTTGTCCGCGTCGGTGACGTCCGAACCGCCAATTGCAGGACCGGATCAACAGCATTGGACGCCAAATATCGGGTGATCGCGGAAGCTGTGGCCTCTTTTTCCCAAGGGGGCATACATGCTGCAACCACGCTTTATTATTCAACCCAGTTTAAATTCTGCAACAGACGAACACGCGGCAAAAGATCTACAGCGCATTCAGCGCTACCGAAAATGGACGCTTCGCGTCGGTGTTGTTCTGCTTTTGGCATTGGTTTGTTTTACCCGTGCAGGATTTGATCGCAACAGTGTTTGGCACCACGCTATCCAGGTTGTCGGGATGATGGCGATCATGGTCTGCATCGTGGGGCGGGGCTGGTGTTCGCTTTATATTGGCGGGCGCAAAAAGACCGAACTGGTGACGTCCGGCCCTTATTCTATGTGTCGAAACCCGCTTTATGTTTTCAGCTTCATTGGTACATTTGGTGCCGGTGCCCAAACCGGCAGTATTGCCATCGGGTTGGTCTCGGCTGTTTTGTGTTGGGCGGTGTTCCGGCATGTTGTGCTGCGCGAGGAAGCCATGCTGGCGGAACGGTTTGGCCGGGCATTCAAACGCTATGTGAATACGGTTCCGCGCTTTCGCCCGACATGGTTCCGCTGGCGTGACGAGAAAGAGATTTTGTGCCGACCGGCCCTGTTTTTGGCCACCACCCGCGATGCGATGTGGTTCTGGATTGCCATTCCTGTGTTGGAAGGTGTCAAAATCTTGCAAGATCACGGGTGGCTGAAACCGGTATTCTGGTTGCCATAAATCCATGATTCTATGCAGGGCAGAGATGTTGGGACGCGATCAGTTGATAACGTTCTCTGCCCGGGGTGCTTTATGCTGCCCCCTTTCGGCTTTGCATGCCTTCAGGCGGCGGCGTTATCCGTTGGCCTGCCGCCAAAGGATTTGATCATTTGATTGCGTTCATCTTCACGCAACGGATCGGAATCAAGGGCAAGGGCGGCTTCAAGCACCTGCGGTTCGACCATCAGGACGTCAACGCCGTCCTTCATGTCCTCCTTCGCCCAGAGATGGACATGACATTCCATCTTGATATAGCTGCGCATTGCAGCATCGGGATCAAGTTTTTCAAGGGTGTCGACTTCATACTCGCCAGGCGAAAGCAACCCGGCATGACCGGGCAAGTGGAACGGATGAAAGAACGTCACCGTACGATGGGTTGTGCGGGTTATGCTCATGATCATGGCTCCTTCGAGCATCCGGAAGATGACCTTGAAGGTGCGGATCTGATTTTCTTTTGAGTGTTCACCCCTTTGGGGCGGCTTAAGATCCGCAATCCCCGATCTCTTCGGGTCATTCGGTAAGGCACCGATACCTGTGTCATATGCTCGGGACGCACAGGTATCATTGGTCAGGCGCCAAGTGTGTCACCCTGCCTGCGAACAGGCACGGTGTATACATTATATATGGGGGTTTTCGGCCAAAACACAACGTTTCGCACAAATCTGTGCGCCATCCATGTTTGAAAAAACGCGGGATAAAATGCGGCGGACTTCAAAGGAGGGCTGGCTCAACGATGTTCCGGCCGGTCTGGATCTGCATCGCGTGTCAGCGCAATATCGAGATCAACCGGTTTGATGCTAAGAATGCGATCAACCATCATGCCGTTATGTTTGTATTTCAGATGCAAATCGGTCGACACCCTGCGATAGGCCGTAATCGAAACGCCTTCGATCAGTTCTTCGGTGGTATCGACGACATAGCTTCCCGGTGGAAACAGATCGCTATGTCCGCGCAAGTGAAACGGATGAGCAAAGGTCACGGTTTTGTGCGTCATCCTGCTGTGCTGCATGGCACCAGCCCTTTATGAAGCGGGAAACGGGCGTTTCCTGCTTGTTCATGATTTTCGGTAAGTTCGGCCAGAAAAGGCGATGGCGGAGGATAACCTCCGCCAGCACGGTATCAGTCATTCGCGCCTTGATGCGCGGTCGGTTTGGTTTCGGCAGGGGAATTTTCTGGCTTTGGCTTCGCGGCAGGGGCCGACGCGCTATCTGACGATTTTGCATCCGGCTTCGAGCCCGCTTTTCCCTGGCTTGTTGAAAAACTGCGAAATGACATGATGTGATCTTTCTATTTGCCGGCGCAAAGCGCGCCCGCTAATGGGGAAGTGGTGCGCGTGCAGGCAAATAGCAAACATGCCAAACGACCTGTAACGGGTCATCTGGCGCAATCGTGCGGGAAAGGCTCGCTTATTTCGGATAAAATATATTTTGTCATCACTGGCAAAGTGGGAAGCGGGGTTCAGACCCCGCGCAGATTGCCCCAGACATGCACATGCCATTGCGGCAGCACGCGCACATCAAACCATTTGCGCCTTGCCACTTCATCGACCAGCCAGCGATACCGTTCGGTCAGGCCGTCGATATCAACACCGTCTGCGCCATCCGGGTGCGGCTCGGCAGGCGTTGTATTGACCGGCTGCAAACAGACCGGAATGCCAGTGTGAAGGTTCCTCACATAATCGGCAAACATCAGGTCGGCGGCATCGCGTACCGGGAATTTCAAGGTAATGGCCGGACCATTCAGGATGCCATCGGATTGCGCTGCTTCGATACAGGCAGCAAGCGCATCCTTATCAAAACTGGTCGAGGAGCTTGGTGGCTTTGGGCTGATCGTCAGGAAATTAAGGTCGGCAAACCAGTCCTTGGCGATGCTGCCCTGGGTTTCAATCGCAAAGGTAAAACCTTCGTCCTTGCCCATGGCAATCAGGTCGCCCAGTGGCTGGATCGCCGGGTTGCCACCCGAAAGCGTAATCAGGATCGGCTTGCCACCGGAAAGCTTTTTGACCGCATCCAGAACCTCGGTCGCGGACATCGGTTTCCAGTCCGCCCGAAAGGCCGGATCGACGGCGTAAAGGGTGTCGCACCACGAACAGCGGAAATCGCAGCCCCCGGTGCGGACAAACACCGTCGGCATGCCGATCAGCGCCCCTTCGCCCTGCACGGTCGGGCCAAAGATTTCCGAAATGCGGATTTTACCGCGCGCATCGTGAAGGTCGGCAAGGTTGGGGTCGTGCACCGTCATGGACGATATTCCGCCCAGGTTTTCGGCGTTTCGGACACGCGCACGGCCGATACTTCCGGCCAGCGATCATGCGCCCATTCGTAAAAGAACAGCGCAAGCCGTTCGGCAGTCGGATGATCGTGACCAAGAACTTCATTCAGATGCCGGTGATCAAACTCGTCATCAATCAGCCGTTTGAGCGGCCCCAATTCGCGGTAATCACGGACAAAGCCACGTTCATCAAGGCTGGCACCTTTAAGCTCCACCTCGACGATATAGTTATGGCCATGCAGGCGCGCACACGGGTGATCTTCTTCAAGGCCGCTGAGTTGGTGGCTTGCGGAAAAGGCGAATTGTTTGGTGATGGTGAACATCGGTTTTCTTTCGGTGTCGTCTTGTCTTGCTGAAGGGTGCGCTTGGCCCGGGGTTCCCGCCTTCGCGGGAATGACGGTACGCGTTTGGCAACACAACAGCCAAACGTCATGCCCGCGCAGGCGGGCATCCATACAGCAAGGCCGTTATAAGGAGTTACTCGGCGGCGTCGTTTTCGCCTTTGGCAAACTTGCGCGCCATATGGTCGGCACGGGCCTGTTTCCAGTAATCGCGATCGACATAAACGGTCAGATCCTTGACGCGCGCCAGTTCAAGTGCCTCGCGCCGCTCGACACAGGTGCCACACCGTCCGCAATGGGTTTCCCCGCCCTTGTAACACGACCAAGTCAGATCGACCGGCACGCCCAGACGCCCGGCCTCAAGCGCGATATCGGCCTTGGAGACATTGACAAACGGCGTATACAGCTTGACGTCCTTGACACCTTCAAGGGCGTGGTCCTGCATGGTCTGGAACGATTTGATGAAATCGGGACGGCAATCGGGATAGATGAAATGATCCCCGCCATGCACGGCGGCGGCAACCGCATCGGCCCCGGCACTGGCCGCCGCCCCAAAGGCAACAGCCAACATGATCGCATTGCGGTTCGGCACCACGGTGATGCGCATGGTTTCTTCGGCGTAATGGCCATCGGGCACATCAATATCATCACTGGTAAGCGACGATCCGGTCAAAAGCGCACCGACAGGAGTCAGATCAACGATGTGATGTTTGACGCCAAGATTACGCGCCGCACGGGCGGCGAAATCGAGTTCCTTTTTATGGCGCTGGCCATAATCAAACGAAATCAGGGAATGGAGCTTGTGCTCGGCCGCGACCTTATAGGCCAGCGTGACGGAATCCAGCCCGCCAGAGCAGACGACAATCGTCTTCATAATGATCAGTCTTTCGTGTTTTTAACCTGGTGCTACGACAGGGGAAGGATCATCCTTCCAAGGGGGCGGGGTTTGCCATGCCGGTTGCCAAAACGCAAGCACAAATCCACGCATGCGGCCATGCGTGATGCGCAGGAATGCTTGGGTTTTACACGAAATCAGCGATCAGACGGGGTGGCCGGATCAGGCGCGCTTTGCGCTAAGTACATGAAAACAAATCGGGACCTGAAAATGGCCGTCTTCGATATAGGGCGCCAATGTTTCAAACATCGCGGCATTGATCGCGCCGACTTCCATGTCCGATGATTTGCGCAGGACATTGCCAAACAGCATATCCATTTGCGGTTTCCAGAACGGGGCGTTTTCGGGAATACGGCCCGCCGGGCTGTGGGTGGTTGCTTCAATCCCGGTAAAGCCTGCTTTCTCAAAGCGCATCATGGATTGATCGGCATCGCCAAAGCAGAACGGGTCAAGCCCGGCGGCATCAAACCCGATGCCAAGGATGTTGCCAAGAACCGCGTCCATGGCGGCAAATAACGGATTATCCACGAGCGGCGCCCAGACCATGAAAACCGCCTTGCCACCCGGGCGCAGAACGCGGAATGCCTCGCGAAGCGCTTTGTCCGGATCCTCGCAAAACATCACGCCGAAACGGCACGACACCACGTCAAAGCTTTGATCCTCGAACGGCAGTTTTTCCATATTGGCCGGAACGGCCTTGATGTTGGAAATTTCTTCCTCGGCGGCGCGTTCCATAAGCGCATCGCACATATCCGAAACGATATCGGAGGCGGTCACGTGCCCCGCAACTCCGGGGATGTTAGCGCTATCATCCGTGCCGCTGCCCAAGGCACGCGCAAAGGAAAAGGCCGGTTCGCCCACCCCGGATGCCAGATCAAGCACATCAAGTGGCGCGCCATTGCGCAAAGTTGCAAGCCCCGGAAGGTCAGCCGCCTCGATCATGTGGCGGTTGATCTTTTCGGCCGCCGGTGCCAGGCGTTCGGCCCAGGTGATCCAGTCGGTCGAGAGGTTTTGCCAGGTTTGGGATGATTTATCGGCGGCGGTGTCGGGTGTGTTGTCGGATGTCGGGGTGGTCATGGTCGATATGTTTCCCTTTGCGTTCCGCAAAGACCATAGACTTAAACCCCATGCCGTTTAAAGGATGTTTTGCAGCGCAATGAGGGTCAGAAGCCCCGCGCGGGGGCGCGGGGCTTCCTACACTCGCTGAGAGGTGGCTCTTCAACCTGCCAGCAAGCGTATCAGGTTCTGGCGCATTTCACTGACGCGGGCCAACATCGCGACACTTGATTTGATCAGGATTTGTTTCGATGCGTAGTTGGTCAATTCCATCGCAACGTCGAGATCAAGCAGGCTTGAGCGCGCCTCCTTGACGTTTTCAAGCGTCGAGGCAAGGCTTTCGCTGGCAGCATCCAGACGGTTCTGGTTGGTGCCGATATTTGCCCGTGCGCGTTGCAGGTCATCAATCGCGCGCGCCACGGCCTCGATCGCACTTTGGGCCTTGGCGGATGTGGCAATCGCATTGCTGCCCAGCTCATCAAGGCTTGTCTCCGTGCCGTTTTTGCCGGTGCCAAGGGCGGCACCATCAACCGCGGTTGTCGGGATCGAAAGCTGCGCACCGCCGGTATTGCCGCCGCCAAGCTGGAAATAGATCTTATCAGGCAGTTTGTTGCCCTGATCCTCAAGAACCGAGAAGACCGGGCTGGCGCCAAAAATCTGGGTCGTGGTCGTTCCATCGGCACCGGCGCCATCGGACCCTTGGGCCAGGGCGTTGGTGATGGTGGTCGCGATATTGAAGTTCAGGTTCACTTTCACACCGACATCCCCGAAATCGAGTGTCTGTGTCTGACCGGCATTAAGCGCCTTGCTGCCACCGGACGCATAATCGGTGACATCGATGCTTTGGGTCCGGTGCGGGCTGGTGCCATCGATTTCGGATATGGCACTCAGCAAAATGCGATCCCCGGTCTTGAGCACATCAAAGCGAAGCTGATTGTCCGCCGATCCGTTTTCGTTGGCATCACGCGCCCAGTAATTGTCATCGGTGATGGTGAAATTTGAAAAGCCATTGGCAACCGAAAGAACCTCGGCAGAGCCACCAGCCTGCAAATCCGAATAATCAAGGGACACATCACTGCCATCACCCAGCAACTGGATGCCGTTGAAATTGGTTGCGGCCGCAATGCGATTGATCTCGGTACGCAGGGCGACGAATTCGTCATTGAGAAACCCGCGTTCCGTGTCCGACAGGTTTTCCGATGCGGCCTGAACGGCCAGTGTGTTCAGGCGCACCAGCACATCGTCGATGGTGGCCATGGCCCCATCGGCAATCTGCAGCATGGAATTGCCCTGACCGATATTGACAATCCCCGATGTCAAAGCAGAGGCCGTCGAGTTCAGCCGCGACCCGATGGCCATTGACGCGGCATCGTCGCGGGCAGAGACCACACGTTTCCCCGATGACAGCTTGGCAAGCGATCTGTTCGCGGCCTCCTCGGCACGCGCCAGATTGCGGTGCGCCAGATTGGCCGCGTGGTCGGATATGATATTTAACGCCATAACGCAGTTCCTACCTGAACAAGCAAAGATAAAGGGTGGCGGCGTGGACGACCTCCTCCTGAGATCGGCTGAGGGCAATGTTAATTAGATAAAACTTAAATGGCAATATCTAATATTAGAATCTTCTTAATATTAAGTATCTGAAAAATATAAGAAATATGCCACCCTACGCGAAAGAGGGGGTGTCTCATACGGATGGAAAACAGCTGTTTTGCGGCTGTTAACTTAAACCCGCGATAACGCGCGCCCTCACAGGCATTTTCGCTGCACGTCGACAGGGGACGAAACGCATGAAGGTGCCCGATGGAGCAAGAAACACAAGAAGGCCTGAACATCTGGCGGCTGGCGGGGTCATCCATATTGGCCGGATTGACCTGTGTGCTTTATTTCGGGTTTGTGATTACGCTTTTCGCCGGATTTACCGCCGATATTCAGCGCGATTCCCTGCTGCGCGAACTCGGCGTGTCATCGCCTGGCATGTTGGAACGATTGGTCCTGCAAGCCTTTCACGAAGCCGCGTTGCGCGAAGAGGCCGGTACTTTGCGCGATGATATGCGCGCGATTGATACCAGATCCCTCGAAGAAACCCGCAATGGATTGGCCTTGCGCAAGGATGCGATTGCCGCATGGTGGGACGCGTTTGGCAGCTATTCACGGCTTGGCGCAACCGTTGCCAGTAATCGCGATGCATTTGACCCCGAATTCGCAGGCGCGTTCTTGAGTGCGCTCAATGCGGCGCATCAATTCGTGACAAGCCAGCAAACCGCCATGCCGACCGACGGGTTGTTTGATGCGCCAACCGGAATGGTCGGCGGCGGCGGTACAACCCTTGGCCGCGCCGGATCGCCAATGCTTGATGTGCCCTTCGGGGAAAGCGATGCGGACAGGAAACGTCGCGCCGACGGGATTGAAATCATGACCCGGCTTCACGCCCTGCTTGATCACCCGAAATTCACCGACAAAGCCCCGGAAACACTGATGGATCGCGCCGGCCAGCAAGTTGATGCCATCCGAAGTTCAATGATCCGGTTTGACGAGAAAAACGCCCGTGCCCAGATCGAATGGGCCAATATCCGCGCAGAAAACCAGCACGCCGCAAAGCTCAGAACGAGCTTGCAAAATGAGCTGGCCGAGATCGAGGCAGAGATCCGGCGTCAGGACGAAGAGTTTGGCCAGGACACGGTTTCGCTGGTCGCCCTGTTTCAACACCCCGTAGGCTATATGCTTTCCTATTTGATCCAGTTGCCCACCATCATGCTGACCTTGTTGGTCACAGTCGCCGCAGGCGGATTGGGCGCGGTGGTTGCCTTTACCAGGCAGAATTTCGGCCAGCCACCCCCGCCCAAAATGCTGCCCAAAACACCGCCTGATGAAAATGCCACGGATCACAATGCCGCAGATCAAAATGCCATGGATGAAAACGCGCCGGAGGCAGTGCCAGCGCCGCAGGCTGAAACACTGCCGAGGCTTCAGGGATGGGCACAGCTTGGCAAAAGCCTGAAACCCGCCGCAAGGCTGCTCGTCATGACGGGGGAGGGGATCGCTGCCGCCATGGCCATCTTCCTGTGCACAGAGGCAGGGGTGCTGATGGTCAGCCAGGGCGGACCCGACGGATCAGGGCAAATCGACATCAGCCCGTTTCTCGTGACCTTCATGGCTTTTGTTTCGGGCTTTATGGCGGAGGACGCCTTTGCCCGCATTCAAGCGGCCGGGCAAAAGCTGTTTCGGGTGACGGATGATCACGGGTGAGGTTAGGGCGGGTGGAGAGCGCTAGATACTGTCAGATAGTGCGTTGGGCGATGGTGTGGAGTGTTAGGATTGTTACATGACACGTTGATTCCGTTGAGGGTTGATTTTTTCTACCTTAACGAGTATATATTAGCATGTCTTTCGGGGATGGTCGTAGGTTCAAATCCTGCTATCTTGCTTGTCGTGGTTGCTTCTCTTGTACTTGGCCAATTCTGGCTACTAAAGCGAAAGGAGTATTCCATGATATTTGAAAAACGAAACAACGTTTACGTGGCTCGCAGCGAGGTAAATTCCGCAACTCTAACCTTCGAAACTGTACTGTCTGTATATTGTGCAATTTCGGCAAGTTGGATAGCTGGAACGGTAGACCTTCCCATCCATTAAGAGCGCTCCCCGTAATTGGGTCGAGCGCTCTTTTTGCATTTTGTCTATGTTGAAATCAGTTCGCGACATGGCTGAGTCTGAAGACGCAAAAACAACTGACACGCCATCCCCCGTGCACAGATGGGTGTAATTGAGCCAAATCCTCGAATCGTCAGCAATTGTGGGTCATGTCCTGCGAGGGTATTGTCACTGACATGATCATCTTCTCCTGTGCCGAGGCCGCAATGCTTATGGTTAGCTAGGGTGGCCCGGACGGCTCCGCCAAAATCGAATTTGCCCGTTCTTTGTCACCTTCATGGCTTTTGTTTCGGGCATTATGGCCGAAGACGCCTTCGCCCGCATCCAGTTCACCGGAAAAAGTGGTTTCGGGTGGCGGATAATCTGGGGTCAGGCTAGCGGGCTGTTCACAGTACTAAGTTGTTCGGTGGTAACTTAGGTATTCGAGATTGTGTGGTGAATTTCTCAGATATTAATATTTTTGTATGTATTTATTACAGAAATATGATTATCTGTCCTGCGCGAAAGTCGTTGGTTCTGTATATCTAGGTATATTGATGTTGTCTAGATAATATAATCTTTAAGTGTTGCGTTGTTCTCAATGTCTGTTTTGTATTTTCTCATTAGTTTTATTACTTCGTCAGAAAGTTTTTCCCAGTCTTTCCCTTCAATGTTTAGCGTTTCTCCGTGTGCTATTTTGTTTCTTTTCGATAAAAGGCTTTCATCAATTAGATTGTAATATGGTTGGTAGAATGTCAGTTGTACGTTGATAGTTTTTGCAATGTTTTCAAATACAGAAGAGCTTAAATTGGATTGAGTATCTATCGCCAGCTCATAGTTAATATTTACAGGTTCATCCAATTTGTCTCTCAAGAAGTTTAGTGAAGCCACGCCCATTTCGGCTTTCTTGGTTTCAGCGAGAGTGTTGAGATGTTTCTTTGCGCCAAGAAAAACAAAGCAGTCTTTGAGATTTGAATACGTTTCTCCCGTGCAGTTTATGAAGTTTAGATAATCAACAGACGCATTCTTAATGAAACCTTCCCAATGGGAGTAGAGTATTGCTACTCCAGCCCGCAACAGGGTTCGCTTAGGTAGCTCCTTAGATCCCCTAATTGCAGACTTGACATATGATATCTCTTTAATTCTCCAAGACAGCTCTTGGTCTAGCTTGTCTTGGAGTTGAGATAAATTCCTGATTTTTTTGCCCATGCGAATGCGATCTCAGGGTTTCAAGAACTCAGCGCCGAAAGGAATCAAGTTCGAGAGTCTGGTGGTTCCACGTACGCCACCGCCACTATTGTTGTCGAACGTCTTTTCATCCCAGAGGCTCTTCGCTTTGTTGATTATAAACTCTCGCTGTTCTTGCTCTGGCAGTGCCGATATAGCGTCCAGGTTTGATGCTGTTCCGTGCGCAATCACCTCATATACCGACATTAAGAACTTTCCTTTGAACTCATTGCCGTTCCAGCGCTTAAAGGAATTGGTTCCTAAGGAGCTGTTCAGGAGTGCGAATGTCTTCTCAAAGACCTCGGTCTCCCTCGCTCTGTCGAATGCTTTATCAGAAGCAATCTGGAAAATTGCGTTATCTAAGTATTCGTGGACATCGAGTTTTCCGTCGTATGGCGAGTGTCTAAATGCAATGAAGCGCAGGGCCAATTCAACACCGGCCTGATTGGCTATCGCAGTTTCAGTTTGAGCGGTCGTGACTTTGAAGTCGTTGTTATCCGAGCGTTGGATCAACCAGTCGTAAAACTCTCGGTTAACCATAACAGCTACGCAATTTCGGATTTCCTGTTCCGACAGAGGGGCGCCACCGGTATTCAAGCGTTGGAAGAGTTCAAACTTCGCCTGAGCATCGCTTTCCTTTTTTAAAATTTCAACTCGAACTCTTGCCCTCTTTATTTCAAGTTGAAGTGCTTGGCCAATTCCGCTCTCAGGGTCTTCATTAGATGCATCCCAAGTTTTGCCATTTAAGCTTGGTAGGAAGTTGGTTGCGTTCAAATGAAGAGGTGGGATCGCTTCACCGTCATTCTTTCGGAGTACGCCAGCAAACTGGAATACAGTTGACAAACGTTGGAGGCCGTCAATCAACTCCCACACACCGTTTTCATCTTGGAAAACAAAGATTGGTGGAACAGGGATTCCAAGTAATAAAGTCTCTATGAAGCGAGTTTTCCTTGTGTCATCCCAGCGAAACAACCTCTGGAACGCAGGGTCGATTATGAGTTCCTGATCCTTGTAAAGGTTGATTATCTCGCCAATTGACATCTCGTAGCCATCGGACACGATTTCAGTTCGCGCGGCTTTTACTTCTTCTTCTAAGGGCAAAGTGGCACTTCCTCGGGATGGGGTAAGGTAATTTGTTGCTTCAATTTTAAGTCGAAAATTGGGATGTTTTCAACGACTCAATGAGAGACATAGTGATATTTCATTTTTTTCTAATGCCGAAATAGGCGCAGAGCGAAGAAACTAGAACCTTTTTGTCTGCTGAAGGCAGTCGCAGGTGCGGAAAACAAAAAACCGGCCCCAAGGGAGCCGGTTTTAATCTGTGCGAACGAGATGTTTGGGGCGTTAGCCGTTCGTGCCGTAGCGCGGCGCGTTGCGCTGGGCATTGCTGCCAGCTTCGGCGTAGGCTTGGCTGGCCTGTGCGGTCTGGGTGACCTGCGATTGCAGGACCTGTTCATCGCGTTCCGGCGTTGCGGCTTCGGCGGCTTCTTCTGACGCGCTGCTGTTAAACAGCTCGGTCAGGCGCTGCTCGATGCTTTGCAGGCCTTCATTGAGGCGTTCTTCGGTCTCGTTGATATTGCCGTTGATTTCGTCATTCAGCGCGCCCAACCCGTCGAGGATGGCGCGGGCATCTTCAAGACCGGCTTGAATGCCTTCACTGGCTTGATCGAAGATCTCGCGGGCTTCGGCCTCGGAACTTGCATTCGATGCAATCAGATCGCCAACGCGGGCGAGAATGCGGTCAGCAACACCTTCGGGCGTGTAATCGTCGGGATTAACGCCCTGGATCGACAGGCCGGTCGATTGCAGGCTTTCATTGATTGCGGCAACGATATTGTCCGCCGACAGCCGGTTTGCCGATTCAGAAGACAGCGACACAGACGTCGCAGCGGCAAAGGCGGACGTGCCATTATTGTTGCCAGCTTTTTCAGTATCGCCTTGGCCCGGCAAATAGGATTGTGCCGAACGCGTAGACGCGCCGGATTGTTGGGATGACAGACCACCAATGGTGATATCCATAATCGTCCTCCCTGGACGGAGAGCTTTGAGAGCTGTGCTGACAATCAGCACTTTTCCAAGCAAGCTCGCGCGACAGTTTCGCGCGCGAACAAAGACTTGGCAAATTTCACCTTTTAATATGGCATGGATGGCCGGGAAAATCCAGTGTTGTTGTATCAGGGCTGATGTGCAAGTTCGGGTTGATGGTGGGGCACGGGCGTATGCATTCCGCCCGGTTGGCGCGGGTGGTTGGTGGCAGGTGGCGAATGTTTGGCAAAATCGTCGGGTTTTCGCCAGAAATCTCGTTATCTGATGTTGCACGTCGATCAAAGCGCGCTTATGAACACAGCTTAAGAATATTTTGGAACCCGATCCGGGGGAGGCGCGCCATTTGGGCGGCGCCGGACGTCAGGGTCGGAGTTGGACAGGCAGGAGTTGATTGAGCGTGGCGAACTATCAGGAAAGTGCGCGGGAATTTGAAAAGCGCTGGCAGGATTACTGGCGGGAAAATGATACCTATCGCACGCCAAATCCCGGCGATGCCGATTTCGACGCAAGCAAAAAGAAAAGCGTCATCCTGGACATGTTCCCCTATCCAAGCGGGGTTGGCCTGCATATCGGCCATCCGCTGGGCTATATCGCGACCGACGTCAAGGCGCGCTTTGAGCGCATGCGTGGCAAAAACGTTCTGCATTCCATGGGCTTTGATGCCTTTGGCCTGCCGGCAGAACAGTTCGCCATCCAGACCGGCCAGCATCCGCGCATCACGACCGAAGCCAATATCGAAAACATGCTGCGTCAGCTGCAGGTCATTGGCCTTGGTCATGACCCGCATCGCCGTTTCGCCACGACCGATGTCGATTATTATAAATGGACGCAGTGGATCTTCCTGCAGCTTTTCAACAGCTTCTATGATCCGACCGTCGAATGGAAAGGCCCGCAGGGGCAGGTGATCAATGGCCGCGCGCGCCCGATTGCCGAACTGCGCCCGTTGCTTGAGAGCGGCGAATGGCTGCTTGACGAAGATGGCGTGCCGCAGCCGAAATCGGTGATTGGCGAAGGCACCAAAGCCGAGGGCAAAGAGATTGATCGTGCGATTGATCGCGGGCGTCTGGCCTATGTTGATGAAGTGCCGGTCAACTGGTGCCCGATGCTGGGTACGGTTCTGTCGAACGAGGAAGTCACCAACGAAGGCAAGTCCGAACGTGGGGATTACCCGGTGTATAAACGTCCGCTGAAACAGTGGATGTTGCGCATTACCGACTATGCCGATCGTCTGGTGGCCGACCTTGAAGGACTTGATTGGCCAAACGGCGTGGTCGAGATGCAGAAGGGCTGGATTGGCCGTTCTGTTGGTGCGCGGGTGAACTTCCCGGTCAAAACTGTCGATGGTGCGGATGAAAAAATCGCGGTCTATACCACCCGCCCGGATACGATTTTTGGTGCGACCTATATGGTTCTAGCCCCTGAGCATCCGCTGGTTGATAAGCTGTGTGCAGCGGATAAAAAGGCCGATGTTGCGGCCTATCGTGCGCAGGCGTCCGAGCTTAAGGCTGTTTCGGCCAAGGATGATGCCGAGCGTGAAAAGACCGGTGTGTTTATTGGCGCGCATGCGACCAACCCGGTCACCGGCGAAGAAATCCCGGTCTGGATTGCCGACTATGTCCTGATGGGCTATGGCACCGGTGCGATCATGGCTGTGCCGGCTGGCGATCAGCGCGACTTTGAATTTGCCCATAAATTCGATCTGCCGATCAAGGCAACCACCAAGCCATCTGAGAGCTGGTTGAAGGACAACGCACCGGCAGATGCGGCGGATGCTGATGCGGCAACTCTGCTTGCACGGTATGAGGCGGAGCCGGGCGCATTCAAACTTGCCCAGACCGAAGTTGGCGAGACGATCAATTCCGCCAATGACGAGATTTCAATCAACGGTCTTTCGACCCCGGATGCCAAGGCCAAGATCATCGAATGGATGGAAGCCAAGGGCATTGGCCGTGGTCGCGTGCAGTACAAGCTGCGCGACTGGCTGTTTTCGCGTCAGCGTTATTGGGGGGAGCCGTTCCCGGTTCTGTTCGATCAGGAAACCGATCAGGTTCACGGCATTGCCGAGGCGGCGCTTCCGGTCGTCCTGCCGGAAATGACCGATTTCAAACCGAAATCAAACGAAGACCCGAATTCCGAGCCGGAACCGCCGCTTGCGCGCGCCAAGGACTGGATGGAAGTTACCGGCATCGTCCTTTCTGATGGTTCGGTTCTGCCGGTGGATGCAGAAGTTGGCACCAAACACACCCATGAGGGCGCGGAATATGAAGTGCGCGCGTTCAAACGCGATGCCAACTCCATGCCGAACTGGGCGGGATCGTGCTGGTATTACCTGCGCTATTTCGATGCCAAGAATGATGCGAAATTTGCATCAGATGATGCGGCGGCCTATTGGGCAAACAGCACGGACAAGGATGGCAATGCCCTTCCGGGTGCGGTTGACCTTTATGTTGGCGGCGCGGAACATGCGGTGCTGCATCTTCTGTATTCGCGTTTCTGGCACAAGGTTCTGTTTGATCTTGGCTATGTCGCAACGCCCGAGCCGTTCCAGAAGCTGTTTAACCAGGGCATGATTACGGCCGATGCCTATACCGATGCGCGCGGCGTTTATGTCGACATCCATGATGTTGAAATGCGCGATGTCGATGGCAAGAAGGTACCGTTCAACGCCAAAACCGACGAGCAGCTGATTACCGTTCCGGGCAAGATGGGCAAGCGTTACAAAAACGGTATCCCGCCTGAGGAAATCTGCGATCAGTACACCATCGATACGTTCAGAACGTATGAGATGTATATGGGGCCGCTTGATAGCTCCAAACCGTGGCAGTCGGATGCGATTGTCGGCATGATGCGCTTCCTGTCCAACGTCTGGAAAGTCACGACCCAGATGGAGCGGACAGATAGCGTCGATGGCAAGATCGAAACGCTTCTGCACAAGACGATTGCCAAGGTGACCGGCGATATTGCCGATCTGCGCCTCAATACCGCGATTGCGGCACTGATCGAGCTCACCAACGCGCTGACCAAGCAGAATGCGGTGCATGACGATCATGCCAAGGCCTTGGCATTGATGGTCGCCCCGTTTGCCCCGCATCTGGGCGAGGAACTGATGAGCCGGATGGCAGCCGATGAATTCGGTGCCAAGAAATCGGTGATCAAGTTCGACTGGCCCGAGTTCGATGCTGAAAAGGCCAAGGATGACGAGTTCGAAGTGCCGGTTCAGGTCAATGGCAAGAAGCGTGGCTCTGTCATGGTGGCAGCCGATGCCGATCAGGCAACGGTCGAAGCGCTTGCCAAGGCCGACGAAAACGTTGCCCGCCATCTGGACGGCAAGGAGATCGTTAAGGTGATCTACGTCGCCAAGCCGACGCCGAAACTGGTCAATATCGTGGTGAAGGGCTAAGCCCAGACTGCGAGGATGGATTTTACGAGAAGGGCATGTTGCTTTGGCAGCGTGCCCTTTTTTCGTCGCGGGTTAGCGGTCTGCAAAGATGGCCTTGGGGTCGCAATCGCTGATGATTGCGGAGGCCGGCAATTCGCGCTCAATGATCTTTTGATCTGGCAGCAGGCTTGCGCGGCCAAACAGTTTTGCCAGGCTCCCGTCGCACAGCATTTCATAGATCGCCTTGTTAAAGGCCTTGCGGTTCTCAATCCCGGCAAGATCGGCCTTGAACAGGATCAGGACATTTTCGCTGGTGACCGGATCCTCGGAGACAGAGATGGTGTCTTCAAGGCCAAGCAGCTTTCGGACATGGTTGCCCGAAAAACGTTCGATGATGGCGGCATCAAGGCGGTTGCTGGCAATCATGCGCAATAAAAACGCATCGTCGGGCACGCGCTCAAGGTTGAGTTCCTGACGATCGAGAATGTAGTCAGGGTAATGATAAGCGGCCAGCCCAACGCGCGTGCCATCAAGGTCTTCGAGCTTGGTGACATTGCCATGACCAAATTGATCAGTGCTGTAAAAGATCAGGTTTTCGCGGCGATAAAACGGGACAGAGGCCAGCGAGACCGGAATTTCAGAAAGCGACGGATATGCGCCTAGCGCATCATATTTACCGCTTATGAAGTCCTGCACCGCGCGCCGTACCGGCAGAATATCAATGACGACGTCAGTGTCCGACCGCCTTGCTATTTCCGCATACATATCGATGAAAACACCGTGATCCTTGCTTTCCGCCATCAGCGGAATATAGGGAAAAACCACCCGGATCGGTGACGATGATGGCGCGGCCAATACGTGTCCGGTGAACATTAGAAGGCAGCCAAAGGCGAGGAAGACAAAGCGCATCAAAATAAGGTCGCATGTTGCAGAGCATGAGAAGAAACTAGATCACGTTCCGGGAGACGGCACAAGGGCGCTCTCTATTGCCGCAAAGCGCTTAGCAATTGACGGGGCATGGTCGGCTGGCTACAAATCGGCGACCAGATTATTTGCAAGGTTTTACCAATGAGCCACGGGCGCAAGATTTCAGTTATCGGGTTGGGCTATGTCGGATTGCCAGTGGCGGTTGCATTTGGCACATCGTGTGGTCGCACCGTCGCCTTTGATATCAATCAGGCGCGCATTGCCCAGCTTAAAGCGGGACATGACGCAACCGGCGAAGTCGATGACCATGAACTTGCCGCAGCCGATCTTTTGTTGACGGCTGAGGCCAAGGATCTTGCCGAGGCCGATTTCCATATCGTAACCGTGCCGACACCGATCGACAGTTCCAACCGTCCGGACCTGTCGCCGCTGCGCTCTGCTTCGAAAACCGTTGGCGCTATCCTTAAAAAGGGCGACATTGTTGTTTACGAAAGCACGGTTTATCCGGGGGCGACCGAAGAGGAATGTGTGCCGATCCTCGAAGAACTTTCGGGTCTGAAATCGGGCACAGACTTCACGGTCGGCTATTCTCCGGAACGTATTAACCCGGGTGATCGCGAACATCGCTTTACTACCATTACCAAGGTTGTTTCGGGTCAGGATCAGGCAACGCTTGATATCGTCGCCGCTGTTTATGGCAGTGTGGTGACCGCTGGTATTCACAAGGCCCCGACCATCAAGGCGGCCGAGGCGGCGAAAGTGATTGAAAACACCCAGCGTGATTTGAACATCGCACTGATGAACGAGCTTTCACTGATCTTTGACCGCGCAGGCATTGATACCCGTGACGTGCTTGAAGCTGCAGGCACCAAATGGAATTTCCTGAAGTTCACCCCGGGTCTTGTCGGTGGTCATTGCATCGGTGTTGACCCCTATTACCTGACCCATAAGTCCGAAGAGCTAGGCTATTACCCGCAGGTGGTTCTGGCCGGTCGCCGGGTCAATGACGGCATGGGCGATGTGGTGGCCAACAAGGTCATCCGGGCATTACTGCGTGAAGGGGCAACCAAGAACCCGACTGTCACGGTACTTGGTCTGACCTTTAAGGAAGACGTTCCTGATATTCGTAATACGCGTGTGATTGATATCGTTCGGTCGCTCGAAGAGGCCGGTGTCACTGTGCAGGTCCATGACGTGCATGCGGATGAGGACGAAGTGGCACACGAATTTGATGGCTTGAAGCTTTGCTCGGATAATTGCTTGGAACCCGCCGATGCGGTGGTTCTGGCCGTGTCGCACAAGGAATATGTTGCCAAGGGCTGGCCGCTCGTCAGCAGCTTGCTTAAAGATGGCAAGGGCTTCGTGGCTGATGTACGTGCGGTTTTGCCGCGCGATGCGGTGCCGACCGGCATCGACCTTTGGCGTCTCTAGGCTTCCGGTCCTATTTGTCCTGATACAGATCAAGCTCGCGTTGCAGTTTTTTCGTCAAACCCTTGGCGACGATGCGGTGCGAGCTTTTTAAATGGTCCATCAGGTCATCGTCGCTCAAGCCCGGCGTATCATAATGCTGGATCCATTTCATGCCACGCGATGCCAGATAGGGCGCAGGACGCAGGCCGGGCATATCTTTCAAGACTTCATAGCCGATTTCGGATGTCTTGAATGTGACACCCAATGTCTCTTTTGTGGCCCAGCCGCCAATGGCGAACACCTTGCCGCCGACCTTCCAGACATCCGCGCCACCCCACTGAACAACGTGGGTTGTCTGCGGCAGGGATTTGCAAAAGGCGTTGAATTCGTCCCGATCCATTCTGGCCATCCTGTTCATGCGTTTGCCGTTGGTGTTGATGGTACGCAATCACCCGCCGAACGTCAGTGATTTTCGATAATGCTGTGAACCCGTTGGCGCAGTTTTTCGGCAAACCTGTCTTGACGGAAGTTCTGTCGGCACATCTGATAGGCAGCATCGCGCATAGCAGTTGTTATGTCGGGAGAATTGATTGCTGAGATGATCGATTTTGCCAATTGTTCCGGGGCTTTTGGCGGGCACAGTCGCCCGGTTTCGCCGTCCCGGACAAACTCGGGCAGGGTTGCGATGTTACTTGTGATTACCGGCACATTGGCCGCCATGGCTTCGAGTACAACAAGCGGTTGGGCTTCGTTGGGGTAGTGGCTGGGAAAGATGAAGAGGTCGGAGTTGTCAAAGGCATCCTGCCGTTCAGGGTCGGAAACTGGTCCCAGATATGTCGCTGCCGTATGCATGTGATATTTTTCAATTAATGTGGCGAGTTCGACTTTGCTGATGTCGCCTTCGGCCCCGGCAATTGCCAAATGGCAAGCGATACCTTGCGCGCGCAGGATCTCACAGGCGGCAAGCAGGGTTTCGATGCCTTTGGCCTGAAACAGGTTGGACAACCATAAAAGCCGGATCGGATCATGGGGCACCCATTGTTTGGTGGCTGGACCGACGAAGGCACTATCATCCAGGCAGTTGGCGATGATGGCAGACTTGCAATCAAGGCCTTCGATTTCAGCGCGCAAGCTCTCGCCGAGCAGGATGACGGTTTGCCCTTTAAAAACCGTCTTCTGAAGCAAGTCAGACCACTTGGATCTTCGCATTTCGGGAAGACCGCGACCATGCAGGTGCAGGATTGAAGGCACATGAAAAAGCTTGGCCAAAAGCACATACAGGCAATCGCGGTAATAGGCGAAACCATTTGGCGCAAAGCAGATATATAGCGCCTTGGTGCGCGGAAATGCCCGGATCAGACGCAGCAACAAGCAAACCGCCAACCCGATCTTGCGCAGCGAAAATTGATTTACCTCCGATAATGTCCGGGCAAAGCGCATTTCAATGACATGCAAATCGAATTCTTTCGCCAAAGCCGTAATGGCAAACTGGTTCATTTGGGCCGCCCCGTGCATGGGCGGTGGCAACTGAACCATGGCAATGATTTTCGGGCGGTTGATCATCGAACGTCCCTTGCCGAAAACAATTGCAACTCGCGGAGTTTGGCAGCCGCCAGCCAGATTGACCAAGGCAGGTCAGGGCGGTAACGCGCAAGAACGGACGCACGCGTTTTCTTATAGAGCGCGTTCGGTATCCTTGCGAAATGGCGAGTGCCCGGATCAAGGGTACGTTCGATCAGGCGCCTGTTAAGTCGACTGATACGGGCCTTGGCAACGCAGCAGGCGCGCAGATAGAAATCCAGATCAATGCAACAGGGCAAATCCGTCGCATAACCACCCGCACGAGCCCAAACAGAGCGATGCATGGCAAGTGACGAATGGTGCAGTGGATTGCTGAAATAAAGCCGTGCGGGTGAAAAATGTTGTAAGGCCGCCAAAGTCGGTCGCCACGGATCGGACATGGCGCGCGCGAAGACAAGTTGATTGTGGTCATAGCAAAGCACGTCAACTTGTCGACCCAGCCGATCAGGCAGAGAAAGATCATCAATATCCTGAATGGCAATCAGATCGGTCGGGCTGTTTTCAATCGCGAGATTAAGTGCAGCGCCGCGTCCAATCCTGCCGGGATAAAGGATGATCAGTCTCTGTTCGTTGTGCCAGTCTGATGGCGTTGCAAGGGGCGCGGTTGAACCGTCATCGACAATAACCGCATGATCATGGGGACCGAGTATCTGTCGCAGATTGCCGAAATAGCGATCCCGATAGGCGTCGCCATCGCGCACGGTCGTGATGATGGTGATTGGATCACCACGCATCAGAACCTCCCCATGAGATGGTCAGAGTGGCGCAATTTCCTTGCCCTGTCTTCGCACTGATCCTTGTTGCCTGACCAGCAGCGCTGAATGTTGCTTGTGGGATCATGTGTAGCGAGGCATTTGCCGTCAGCTTTATTCCGAGTTCTGGACAGATGATGGTGTCTTCTGCGATCTGAGTCAGGCCGATGTTGCCATCAATCAGAATTCGGAAGAGTTCGAGTTCGTTAGCTGCGCAGTCGGGAATCTGATCAGAGATGATGACGCGGGCGTTTTGAAATTCGATTATTCGATGACCAACAATACCGGCAAGCTCGAAGCTTACATCAATCTTGTTGTCAGATATCTGGCGGGTTTGAAGAAAGCGGGCAAATTCTGTCTCGCCAATGGCGGGAAGCGGGTTTGAGGCTTGATCATAAAGGCTGGGCGCATCCTGTTCTCCGCCAGTTGGAGGAAGGAAGATGCGGGCAGATTTTCCGTGGCCCGAAACAATGACGGGGGCGCCGGAGACATCAAAATTCTGTCGGCCACGTAGTGTCATTTGCGCTTGATAGTACGAGGATGAAAACTGCGTGACTATCTTGTTCGAGGTGTTTTCCGATGCGTGTGAGCGGATCTTTGGTGCAGGCAGTTGTGAAGCCTTCAGAAGCCAATAACCTGCAAAGGCGAGGTAATCATCATGGCGGTTATAGCTGTACCAGCACGGTGTTTGTGGATTTTCGGGGCCGGGATTCTCGGGCAACGGGGCAGGTGCCAGCAGGTTGAGCGGCAGGTGTCCTGCCCTGAAAAAAGCGTCTTCGAGCCGATGAAGGATTGCATCAGCTTCGTTGGGGTAGCCGGTTTTAAGCAACACATAAAGCCCGCAGGTCGCGCCAAAACTTTGCCCAGCACCACGTCCGAGCAGATTGACAAATCCATGGGTGCCAGCAAGTTGTCCCAGCATTTCGGTGGCCCGGTTGGCAATGCGTTGATGCCGTTTATTGGGACTGTCAGACAGAAGTGCTGTGCAAAAGGCGTGGTATTGTGCGGAGAAGCAGTCTGGTCGATCCATGAAAACCGGTGCACGCCAATAGCGAAGCAAGATGAACCCGAAATGGGCGTGGTTGAGGAGCTTTGCGGTTAGTCCTGCTTTTCGTTTCTGCCGATTGATCAGGCCAAGTATTTGCCAGTTGGCGACATCGGGACGTTGCGGTTTCGCACCCCGAAGGATGTCGGTGATGGTATCCGATGACAGGCCTGGCGTATCCAGCAACGCATATTCGATGAACTCGCGGTGCCAGGTTTTATCGCGCGGCTCTGATCGGAGGGCATCAAGGGCGCGGTCGATATTGGGGCCAAATTTAACAGGATCAGTCTGCGTCCAGAGATTTACGGCGAAGGCCTTGGCGTAAAAGTCCGGCTGTTCAAAATGCCCAGTCGTCAGTTGACGTGTTGCAAGATCGTCTGCAATCCGCTTGGCCAGATTGAGGCAGCGTAAGCGAAGCGCGTCATGGGTTACTGAAAGTGACATGTCACCTCCATCGACAAGGACTGGCCTGCGCAGAGGCAGTTCAGGGGTACGGCCTGAATTTCCGGGCAGTGACGGCCCATGCGTTCGCGCAAGCGCCACAGCAGCTTTTTCAAAACCGGCATACGCCAGAGCAAAGCTGAAAGCCAACCCGGTGCCGATAGCGTGAAAAATCGGTTTGCCCAGCGCAGCCAGACCTGATCAACCGGATCACTTGGCAGCAGGCGTGCATGAATGATCCAGTGATCGTCGCGATCGCGGAGATACATGTATGGGTCAAACCGGCCCGCCCCATCGGCGTGATCCAGTGTCACGGATATGGTTGCGCCATCCTTCCCGATCAGTGTGACCTTGTTGGTTGGATGAAGACGGTATTTGTCGCTGTTGGTGTGGTGAACTGTCTTCCCGGCGATACAACCATGTTGAATGGCAGTTTTGTCAAATACCAGCCGGATGACGGCATCTTGCAGCAGGATATTGTCCAGTGCCCGAATGCGTAGCTTAAGTCCGATTGTGTTTGGGGTGCGCTTGCGGGTTTCGTACGCGATATGTATTCGACCACCAGAAAGGTGCCAGACATCGCTGATCTGTTTGGCGTTTCGCGGTTGGTCGGTGAGTGTCACAAATGAATGCTGGTCCGAGCATTCCAGACCCCACGGACCAAAGATGATGTCACCATACTGGCCTTTGATCAGCTTATTGTTGGTGATGGTGACGGTCGGTTTCGTCATGCCATGACCTGCCGTCTTGTTGCGACTTTTTGGCAGGCCAGCAGGATCAGAACCAGACAGGCCAAGCGGACTTCGATCAGCATCATGATGTCGAGTGCGAGGTCGCGGGGCAGCATGGCCGATGCCGAGATGATCATCAGTGCAAGGCATCCCCAACCCAGCCATTTTGCCGCTGATATTTCCTGCAAGATCAGGATCTGTCGGGCGATGAACGCCATCAATACCGGCCAGCCTGCACCGACCTGAAGGATCGTGATCAGATCATCTGACGGGCTGCCATAAAATAGATCGGCCAATTTGTCTGGCAGGAACAACAGCAGGCCTGCGATCAATACCATTGGTGCCAAAAGCCAGATGTCACGTATTTGGCCCACCTCGTTTTTGGCAAACAGGGTTGAGGCAATGGCCGCAATCAGGCCAGCGCAAAACAGGAAAATCCGCTGTGCCAGAAATAGTGGATCGTTGTCTGCGCCCAACAGGACAAAGTCAAGGTTTGGCAGGAACCCGGCGAGCAGGGTAAAGCCGACGAGACCGAATGCGCTGCCCGTACTGGCCAGTGGGGCTTTGGTGGAGGATTGTTCAAATGCAAATACTGTTGCGAGCGCAAGGCTTGTCAGAGAAATCGCAGGTGCAATGAGGTAAAGCGCCAAATCTGAAGGGCTAAGCCACGCCCAAACCGACACCATTATCCCGCATGCCTGACCAATAACCGCAATCATGCCAAGCCGTGAAAACCGGGTTTTGGCCACAATCATCCAGTCAGGCGAAAGGGCGGCGGCAAACGGTACCAGGGTTAGTGGCCAATATTGCGCAAACGGGACGCTGGTTGTCGTGACAATCAGGATCGAGGTGAACCCCGCAATTACGAACCTTGTTCCGACAACATGTATGGCCTGTCCAAAGGCCGCATTTTGTGCCAGTCGTACCAGAAGCGGACCGCTGCCAGCCTGCGTTGCCGTGACGGCAAGACCGACCATCGCGAGCAATTGGAAATAGGTGCCAAGATCGGCCTCTGAATAGGCATGACCAATCAGAACAAGGATTGCCATACCGCCCAACCGCGCGATCATATTGGCGCCGATCATCCACATAGGATATAGGCGAATACCCGCTGATTTTGGGAGGGCGGACCATCTAGCCATGGCGCGACAGAATGGTTTCATATGCATGATCGACCCGCGTGCCATAGGCGTCGTGAAGATCGCTGGCGATTTGATCGCGGGCCTTTCGGGCGATGATTCGACGCATCTCAGGCTGTGTGATCAGTGCCGCTGCGGCTGTTACAAGCGCATCCCGATCCCTGGGTGGGATGATCAGGCCGCTTTGATGATTGATGACCGGACTTCCGGCATCGAATGTGGTGATGACAGCACAACCGGCTGCCATGGCCTCCATGGTGGCAAGGCTACTGCCCTCTGTCAGGCTGGGAAAGACAAAGACGTCGGAAGATAACATGTGATTAGCAACCTGATCGTGCGGCAGGGTGCCAAACCACTTCACCCCGTCGGGCAGATTTGAAAGCAGGCCCTTGGCACAGGGTTGTGCCGCCCCGATCAGGGTAAGCTCGACCCTTAAGCGGAACTGGCGGCGAATTGTTGTCCAAGCCGCCAGAAGGTGGGCGGTGCCCTTGGCAAGCGACAGGTTGCCGACATAAAGAAGCCGAATGACTGTATCGTCGCGCGCGAAGCGTTTTCGACCCAATAGCGCCTGACAATGTGGTGATGTGAAGGGGACCAGATATATCTTGTCAGGCGCAATACCGGTTCTTTGCAGACCGTCCGCGACCGTATCCGAGGGCGCAAATACCGCATCGGCAAATCGGGCTTCGGTCGTGCGCCGACCGGCAAGGAAGGTCGATATTTCGCGGTGGGTGCGACCGTGGGATGCATATTCGCCGACAAGCTGAACATGGCGGGTTTCGGCCAGTTGGCCGGTAACATCGGAGATCGTGATCATGTTGCGTGCCTTTGCCCGGCGCATCGCAGGCAGGCTGTAATTGCCCTGCCCATGCAGGATGTCGGCGTTTGGCATTTGAAAGGCGGCCAGCAGCGACAGGGGAATATCAGAATAAAGATTGCGCGCCGGTAACCGAAGCTTTTGGGCCGCTTTGCCAAGCAGATCAGGCAGAAGGTGACGGCCCGGGATTTTGCAAAGCGCAGTGCCGACATGGCGTGATGGCGGGCGGATAAGACCCGTACCGTCATGGCGCCAAAAACTGTCCCAACGTACCAGCCGTTCCTGATCGGCGAGGTGCTTGGCAAGAATTCTGGCCTGATCGACACGGCTGATCATCCAGACCGAAGGTTCGGATTTCAGACTGCGATTGCGATGCGGTGTGATCATCCCCACCGCCGCACGTCCGGGTTATGATTAACCGCCTGATGAACTGCCTGCCACATGGTGTCGCTGTGATGGGCGGGGTTATTATTGGCAATTGCCCTTGCTTGATGCAGGCGCGTGTCCTCCAGAAGTTGCGGAGCATCAAGAAGGTGTTTGCAGGTCGCGATCCAACCTTGAGGATTATCGATCGGCAGGATTTCGGGATCGCGCAAAATATCCGGGGCGCAGCCGGTGAGTGGACTTGCAAGCGCCACTGCACCACAGGCAATTGCGTCAACTACGCCAACGCCATAGGCATCATTTAGGCTTGGAAAAAGGGCGATCTTGCTGTTGGTCAGAATGGGCGGCAGTTGATTGGGGGGAAGTTGTCCGAATATATCCACTTGATCACCAAGGCCGGAAGATTGCGTAAGCCTTGTGGTGTTTTTAATGTTGGTACTGCCAACGATGGCGATGCGTTTTGCAATGCCTGCTTGTGACAGTCCCGCTGCGATCCGCATGAAGAGATCAAAGCCCTTTGAAATCGTCGTGCGACCGCACCAGACGATGTCATATTGTCGTTCCGCCAAGGTTTGGTTGGCGGAAATATCGGGTAAGGGAAATGACGCAGGGATGGGCGCAATCCATATGTGATCTGGCGATGCGCCATGGCTTTCGAACCACGCCGCACCGCGCGAACTGGCGGCGACGAAGCCATCGGCACGGGAAATCATGACCCGGCGTAATCTGCGCCGAAGCGGATTGTCATAGGCGGCATCGGAGCCTGCCCAGCCATCGAATTGCAGAACGGTCGGAATGCGATGTTTCAGCGCCCAGTTCTGAGCCTGCCATTGCGCGATGCCAAAACCGTTTATGATCAACGCATCACTTGGTTCACGGCAAACAGCCCGTGTGACGCCAAACGGAAGTGATAGGGTTCGGTTTTCACCAAGGGGAATTCGCACACCCGGCAAGGTCATATGATCAAACGCAGGCGAGGGGGACGACCAGTTGCGTTGTGGTTCGCGATGTTGGGTACATAGTACACGCAAACCTCCGCCTGCGGCCGCCGCGCGATGATGAAGCGCGTTATAGGCATCAGATCGGTAGGGTGGCACAAGGTTGGTCAGCAAAGTCACCCTCACCGCGGCGATCACCTTGAGATGCTAATATTGCCTGCAACTCAATCATAAGTTACCATTCAATTCAACCAATTAGCCGTGACTTAGATCGTCGACGGCTGCGAAAGACGGACGCCAACAGCAGGAACTTTGTGTTTCTGCCGTTTTTAAGTGTCGGGCCGGGGTGACAGGGGTGGCGCATGCGTGACGAACTCAAAGGGCACAAAGCTGCCTTCTTCGGGTTGCCGCTGGATACGAGACGACATCGTCTCGTCTGTGCCGATATCGCCTTGGGACTTCGCAAAGGTACAGCGACTGCCAACCGAGCCTGTTTTCGTCATCATTGCCTGAATGCGACCAAACTGCCCGCAGCCCTGCGCGATGACCGTTTGTTTGCAGCACTTTCGCGTGCAGATTGCCTGTCGGCTGATGGCATGGGGATTGTGTGGGCAGCCCGCCTGTTGGGGATCAAGGTTGCCGAGCGCGTCACTGGCATTGATCTGATGACCGATCTTCTGGCGCAGTTCGCACAGGATGGCACGCGGGTTTTCCTGTTGGGGGCGCGTCAGGATGTGTTGGATCAGTTGCAGGGGACATTGCCTGCACGTTTTCCCGGACTGATCATCGCGGGTACCCATCACGGTTATGAGCCCGATGATGAAAAGCTGGCTGATTGTGTTGCACAGGCCACACCAGATGCCGTTTTTGTCGCCTTGCCATCGCCGCGCAAGGAGCTGTTCGTTGACCAGTACGCGGCCAAGACCGGATGCCGTTTTGCCATGGGTGTTGGCGGGGCGTTTGATGTTCTGGCCGGGAATGTCCGGCGGGCCCCGGTTATCTGGCAGCGGTGCGGGTTGGAGTTCCTTTGGCGTATCTTCTGTCAGCCACGCTACATGATCCCGCGCTATGGGCCTGGGCTTTGGGCATTTGCCCGCCTTGTCGCGCCACGGATTGTGCGTTTTCAACTCCGGCGCTTTTGGTGTGCCCTACAAAAAGTGGCAACCATTTCGCTCATCTTTATGATGCTGACAACGGCCGCCGATTTACAGGCGCAGCCAACAACCACAGCGACGTTTGATCTGGAAAACCGGCAGGCGGCGATCAGCTGGATAGAGGCCGAAATCGCAAAGGTCGAAGCCACCGAAGACGTCGCCAAATTGATTGATGCACTTATCGGAGCTGTGCTGTCAGAGGATGGCACCAACCAACAATCTGACATCGATTGGCAGGTGGCAGAGGACAGCCTTAAAGTATTGCTTGGTCTGTTTGATGTGGTTCTGGGCGGCGGCAGTAGCCGTTTTTTGCTGGAGACCGTGCTGGGTGGGGTGGTCCTGCGTCTGCTTGATCTTCATCCCGACCCGGGGCGCCTTTCGGAAATCGTCCGGGGTAATTCTTCGGATTTGGCAGAGCGCCTGTTTGAACGCAATGCCAATCAAGCACTGATATTCGCAGGCGAACAACAATCATTTACCGCAAGCATCGAGCCCGAAGTCGCACCGCGTGTTGTCGGTTCCGTGCGGCCACCTGAAACCGAACGGGCGCTGCGTTATTCGCTTCTTTTTGTTGGTGGCCCGCGAAACCCCGTCGTCGATAGCTATTGGGGAGTTGAGGATTATCAGGAACCAATCGGAATTCCAGAACTTGAGGATGCAAGCCCGAGATGACAGAGCATCCCAACCATCCCGTCGCGATTACCGGCGTCACGCAAGAACGGTTTGATCCGTCCTTGCGCGATTTGTTGAGCATTCTTTGGCAACGGCGCGGGGTTGTCGCACTGACCTTTGTTGTGGTCCTGATCGCGCTTCTGAGCGGGATCGCCAATTGGCAGGGGGATTATCGATCCGTCACCGAAATCGGGCTTTCTGCAAATGTGGAAATCGCGGAACGCCAGATGCCAGCGGCATTCAACACCGACCGGCGCATTGTAACCGCCCAGGAAATCGAAACGGCAATTGCGGAAATCAAAGGGCAGAAAACACTTTCCACCGCACTTTCGGTTATGCGCGGAGAGGGTGTTTCGCTGACGGATATGCCGGTATCCAGTGATCTCGAAACAGACGGGATCTCTCATCTTCGCAATGCTTTGGAAACCACCCGGGTTGGCAATGCGGCGGTCATTGAAGTGGCCTTTGTCGCAAGCCAGCCGGAAACAGCGCAAAAGGCGTTGATGGCCGTTATTGAAAGTTATCTTTGGCAGCGCGAAGACCGGCAAAAAGCCGCCATTCGAAGACAACTTGCCGAGGCGGAGGCGCAATTTCAATCTGCGCAAACTGAATTGGATGGTCTGGAAGGAGATCTGGCCAGCTTGCAAAACAGCGCCGGTATTCTGGACCCGGATGAGAATGCGCGGATGCTGGATCGCATCTATGCACTCGATGAGCAGGCTGAAAAACTGGGGCAGGAGGTTGTCAGCCTCAGGCTTGCGCGCCAAAGCCGCAATGAGGCGGCAAACCTTGATGATTTGCTGGCGATTGACGATGTGGCTAGCCATCCGATGGTGCGCCAAATCTCGGCCCAGTTCGAGACGACAAAACAGGAATTTGTCAGGCTTGATCAGCGTTACGGTCCCAAGCATCCGACCATGCAGGGCAAGCAGCAAGAACTGGATGATCTTCATAACCAACTGGCTGCTGTCGCCAGCAACATCGCCGGTCAAATGGATATTACCCTTGCCGGGGCGGAAGAAAAGCTGCGTCTGATCACGGCCCAACGGGATCGTTGGCAGGATCGGATGGCTCTCCGCAATACAAGCGTTCAGGGGCAGGCTGCCCTGGTGCGATCTGTCGCCATGGCGCGCGCCAATGTTCAGGAGCTGGGCCAGCAGGTACAAGCTTTGCGCCGTGAAATGGCAGCGTTTCAGGGGGATGCGGCGATCCTGCATGCGCCTACTTTGCCCGCAGCAACCGAATTTCCCGCCAAGCGCGATCTTGCCATGTTGGCGATCATGATGGCGTTGTTTGCCGCCGTGGTTGCCGCATTGCTGCGTCACTATTTCGATCAGAGCATTGATGACGACTTTGATCCTCAGGCGGCGTTGGGCATTCCGTTATTTGCCCGTATCCCGGAACGGTCCTGGGCGAACAAGGTCGCCAGCGCCGCTGCCCATGACGAGGCCGCAGGCCATCTGGCAGTTTTGATGCGGATCATGGTGCAGGGCGGAGATGCAGAAAGCAAATCCGATAAGGACGGACAGGTGATTGCGCTCGGCTCAGCACTCTCGGGCGATGGCAAAAGTCACGTCGTTCATGCGCTGGCCCAAAAGCTGGCCGGCCTGGGGGCATCGGTGATGGTTATTGATGCCGATTTGCATGACCCGGCACCGCCAAACCGGGCGCGGCATGATGGTGAAATGACTGCTGATCTGACTGATGTGATGTCAGGGATTGTGGATCTGGATGCCGCCCTCGCCGGCGCAGAAAACGGCGAGGGGTATCGATATCTTGGTGCGCGTATGCCAGTACCTGGGAATATCGCAACAGGCATGATAGATGGTCAATTGCCTGATTTGATAAAGCGCCTGCGCACCCGGTTTGATCATGTGATTGTTGATACCCCGCCGATCCTGTCGGTTGCGGATGGTGTGATTGCGCTGGGACTGGCTGATGTCCGGCTGTTTGTGCTGCGCTGCGGCCACAGCAAGCGCCGCGATATCACCCAGGCCCTGTCGCAACTGCGCGCGGCCAATATTGTGCCAGAGGGTATTGTTTTGAACGGTGCCAAGCCGCGTGCCGCCTATGGCAAGCCACAGGCGGCCATGGCGACCGAGGGGCCGACGTCATGAAGGCAGCCCTGATTGTGATTGCCCTGCTGTTGCTTGGCTCTGGCGGCATGGTCCTGGTTTCGGAAGGCAGGGCGCTATCGCAGCTTGAAAATAAACGTGCCGCCTTTGCCAACGGAGACGGCTTTGGTGCAGAGCGTGATGCGATGGTGGTCGATAGTACGGAACTTGACGAGCTACTCAAATATCGGCTGATCGAACGGCCATTTGATCCGGTTTTGCTGGGGCTGAAGGCGGGAATAGTGGTCAAGGATGATTTGGCGCTTAGCGCAAAGCTTTTCGATCAGGCGCAGGTGATTGCCCCGCGTGATCCCCGCGTGCAGGCATTGCGTGATGGGCTGCAAATGCGGCTTCAAAGCTTGACATCACCAGCATCACAACTGGCAGAATAAGGGCAGGCATGAGCATGACCCAGTCGCCCATGCTGCCAATCATTGCCATAAAAAAAAGGGCAATCAAAAGCGCACGCGTGTCGGGTTGCTGGCAGGTGGCAAGAACCGTTTTGATCGCGATGATCAGTGCCGTGGCCAGGATCAGCATAATCGGAACCCCAAAAACGATTGCGCCATCAAGCCAAAGGTTATGGCTGCTAAACCAATGGGCATTTGCGTTCAGGTCCGGGGTGGTGAAATGAGCAATGACCAGTCCAATACTGTCCGCCCCCCATCCGGTAAATGGTCGTTCTGCAATCGCATGCAGGGCGGTGATCCACAAATCATCTCGCTGGATCAGGTCGTTGCGGGCAAGGTCTTTGAAGCGGTCGAAAAGTTCCAGCGATGCGAAGGCTGTGACGGCAATGGTCGCGATGATGCCAAGGGCGATCACAATCAGCCGCTTGAAGTGGTTGGCGTTTTCGCGCGGGGTCAGAATGATAAACAGTGCCCCGCCAACCAGCGCCATTATAAAGGCCAGACGCGAGTGGCTTTCGAGAAGGGCCGCTGCAAAAAGTACAGCAATCGCCAGCCAACCACCGGCCTGATCAAGGCGCTTGGCCGTATTCAGCGCCCTGCTTTGATCATACAAAAACAGGCTGGCCAGAATACCCAACCCCATCAGAATTCCGAACGACGTGCGATTGGCGAAGCTGCCGGTCCAGTCGCCAAGATGGGCTTGTTTGGCAAACCAGAATGTGGTCTGCCATCCCATCAAATCGGTACCAGCGGCCAGCACCACTTGAACGGCGCATGTGATGACAATGGTGCGGGCGATGGTGATGTTCAGATGGTTGTTGAGGCGCGCCAAAAGCGCGGTCAGGCTCGCAGCACCGCCCAGCCAGATCAGATAGGCCGCGATATTCAGCCAACCATACGGGGCGAGTGCAATGTGCGGCGCATTGAACGGATAAGCTTGAACTGGCCAGATCGGCAGGCTTTGCAGGATCGCCCAACCAATCAGCGCAGCGATACCTATCCAAAGATAAAGCAGGTACTTGCCGATTTGCACGGGACCGGGGCGCAGGCAAATCGCAAGCACGCCAATACCGGTCAGGATCGCCAGAATGGCAAGCGCCCATGGCCGCAATCCGCCGAGCAACAGCGGGGCCAGAATGATCTGCGCCATCAGACAGGTTTGCGCCAGCCAGAGCATCAAGGTCAGCCAATCTGCTTTGAAATCAAGAGCTTCAGCCTAGCCGAATTTTCGCACCCTGTCGCGCTGCTTGCGCAGGGGGCTCGGCGATGAAAGCTATTGAGACCGGGGCTGCGTATTACGCCGGGCAGGGGCCGGGAGCCGACAGCCAAGCAGTATCACTGCCGATCTGGCTGGTGCTTGCGGGTAATCTTTTGATGGGTGCCTCGCTCTGGCTGATCGCAGCGGGCGGGATGGCGGCTAAGCTTATTCTGCTTGGTTTCTGGATTGCGATGCTGTGCGCTTACGCTCGACCGGTTCGCATTACGTCAGATTTGCTTGCTGGCAGTTTGGTTCTTTCCGGGCTGATTGGTGTCATCGCCACTGGGAATGGGGCTAACCTCGAAAAGCTTCGCCTGATCGGGAACCTTTTGATGCTGCCGGTCGGGCTGTTGGTCGGGCTTGTGATTGGCCGGGACAGCCTTCGGGTGATGATACCGGTTCTGGTGCTTTATCTGCTGCTTTCAAGTTCGTTTCAGATGACCCATGAAGGCATGCGCCTTAATCAGCCGTTTCTGTTTCTGGGGCTTTTTGCGCTCTGTTCGGTTGCCCGGTGGCGGGGCTGTCGGCTGCTTGCGGCGGGATCGGCCTTGGCGGTGTTGCTCAGCCAAACACGGATTGCGGTGTTGGCGATGTTGGTCAATTTGCTGGGCATGATCCGGTTTTCGCGGGCGATGACCTGGCTTGTCGGCAGTGTCGCATTGGCCGTGGCTGGCTGGTTTGCAATGTCGCATCTACCGCGCCTGTTTCTGACCCATGGCAGTGGGCGTTTGGCGTTCTGGCAGGATTTCTGGGGGATGTGGCAAGGCGGCCCTGCCGGGCAAAGATGGCTTGGTTTCGGGGCCGGGTCGGTGGAGGAAATCCTGTCTGGCTATCAATCCTTTGCATCCTTTGGTGCCCTGCATAACGATCATTTCCGCATGCTGTTTGAATCCGGAACCATCGGGGCGATGCTTTGGGTGGCGGGATGGATTGTGATGCTCTGGACCGTGCGCCATGCGCGTCTTGCCGTCTGTATCCTGCTTTCGGTCATGCTGACCATGGTGACGGATAATACGCTGAATTATGGGCATTATTTGATCTGTTGCGGAATTGCTGCCGGGATTGCCGCGCGCGAGGGGCCTCATCATGGATAGGGATCATCTGATCGATATCCGGGATCGCGTGCTGGCAGGCATGGTCGCCGATGGCTTTGCCGGGGCCGATCCGTTTGACGGGCTTGAAAGTGCTGTCTTTCGCGCAAGCGGCCTTGGGCGGTTTCGCTTGGCGCGGTTGGCATGGTTACAGGCAATCAAGCGTGGTCCGGAAGGTTTGCGCAAGGTTGTTCGCATTCCCAAGATGGTCAATCCGAAAACGCTGGCCTTGCTGTGTGGGGCCGCGCAGGGCGTGGTGCTTTGTGACGTTCGTGATCGCCTGTTGGAACTGCAAAACCCGGATGGCGGATGGGGATATCCGTTTGAATGGCAGGCGCGGGCTTTTCACGCCGAGCGCCATCAAAGCAATGCGATTGTGACGAGTTTCGTGGTTGATGCCTTGATTGAAGGCGGGATGAACAGGGATCAGGCTGCGCTCGTGGAGGCAGCAAGGTTTGTCGAGCAGAAACTCTGGCGCGATGGCTACTTCGCCTATTTCGACCATGTTGCCGTTGAAATCCATAATGCCAGCTTGTGGGCCGCCTTTGCGCTGCATCGGATCATCGGGCCGAATGATAAAACCGTACAGGCAGTGGAGCGCGTTATCAATGCGCAAAAGGCTGATGGCAGTTGGGCCTATGGCACGCGATCCCATCACCAGTTTGTGGACGGATTTCACACGGGTTATGTTCTTGATCTTCTCGACCGCTTGCGGACGTCGGGGATGGAGGGGCTGGACAATGCCATTGCATGTGGGTGGCAATTTTATCGTGCGGAGTGCTTTGAAGCAGATGGTCTGCCGCGCAACTTTGCCGGGCGGGATGGCTATCTCGATGCCCATGCAGTGGCACAGGCGATGGCAAGTCTTTGTCGGTTTGGGGACCGTGACGGAGCGATCCGGGTGTCTGAAAGGGCAGCAGTTAAGCTTTTTGATCCTGGTCGCGATTTGTTCTTTGCCGGGATCAAGAAGGACGGCAGACCGGATCGGCGCAATTACATGCGCTGGACGCAGGCGTGGATGGTCTGGGCACTGTCAATCGTGATAGAAAACACCGACCCAAACCCGTCGAGCCCGCAAGATCAAACCATGTCGAATTTTGACCCGACCGCGCCACTCAGCTTTGCCCATCCCGATCCGAACCGGGCGGAGATAGAGGCGGCCCTGCGCGCCTTGCCCGAACCTGTGTTTCGCGCACTTTACGACATCACACGCGTGGCAGCATCGCGGGCCAAGGCTGAGGGCGCGATGGAAACGCTTTATGGCCTGACCCGCGGGATGAAGACCCTGCAGCGCATCGGGGCGGAGCAGGGCATCATCCTTGGCATCAGGCGCGGTGGCTAAACTCGGTGGTTAGCGTTGGCGCAGCTCGTCAGCGGTCAATTGGCCATCGCCGTTTTCGTCAAGATAGTTGAACATCCGGTTATGGACGGCCTGGAATTCTTCAAGCGCCAATTGGCCATCGCCGTTGGTGTCCATCATGACGATCATCATTTCCGGGCCATGCATTTTTCCCATCATGCCCCCCATCATCATGCCACCGTTCATCATAGTACCATTCCTCATACCGGGGCCCATCGCACCGTTATTGCACGGCATCGTGTTGCAGGGACCGTAACCTTGTCCGTTGCCCGGACCCTGCATCATACCTTGTCCTTGCATCATACCTTGGCCGTTAGGGTTCATCATTTGCGGGCTTTGTTGGGCCTGAGCGACGCCAAGCGCACCGGCAAGCATCAGTCCGATTGCGGTAATTGCGAGATATCTTTTCATCATAAGTCTCCTGTTCCGAAGGGATGAGACCATTATGTGCAGATGACCCGTCACGTGTTTGCAGGTCGAAGGCGGGAAACTGCCCAAAACAATAAAATCATTCTATCATGATCAGGGGTGCGCGCATTGAGGCCGATCAATCGGCATCCGCTGCCAGAATAAATTCTGGCGTGATTTTCATTGCCCCGGCCAACCCCGCCGGGATATTGCTAGGCAATGCCCGCAAACAGACATCTGCCGTGCCAAGCTGAGTATTGAAAACATATGAGTTCCCGATTTCCCGCCCTGCCAATTGATGCCGTCCTGCCAGAGCTTGTCTCTGCGCTTGATCTGGGCACCAATGCCGTGCTGCAGGCGCCACCGGGTGCAGGCAAGACGACCAAGGTGCCCTTGGCGTTGCTTGATTGCGCCTGGCGCGGGGATCAGAAGATCATCATGTTGGAGCCCCGTCGTCTGGCCGCGCGTGCCAGTGCGCGGCGCATGGCGCAGTTACTCGGCGAGGCGGTTGGCGGGCGTGTGGGTTATCGCGTCCGGTTTGACAGCAAGATTTCCAAGGACACCAAGATCGAGGTCGTGACCGAGGGCATTCTGGTCCGCATGATTCAGGATGACCCGGAACTTTCCGGCATTGCCGCCGTGCTGTTTGATGAATTTCACGAACGATCATTGGATGCCGATCTTGGCTTGGCCCTTGCCCTTGAAACGCAGGGAGCACTTCGTGATGATCTGCGCCTTGTGGTCATGTCCGCCACCCTTGATGGTGAACCGATTGCGCGACTGATGGGCGATTGCCCGGTGATCACATCCGAAGGCCGCGCCTATCCGGTTGAAACGAAATACTTGGCCCCCAAGCCCGATAAATGGGGCAATGTCCGCATTGATGTGGAAATGACCGGCGCGATCAAAACGGCCCTTCGCGAGGAAAGCGGATCGATCCTGGCCTTCCTGCCGGGGCAGGGCGAAATCACCCGGGTTGAAGGCGCGCTTAAGGATGCGGTGGGAAGTGATGTCATCATAGCCCCGCTTTATGGCGCGATGGATGCCAAGGCACAGGATATCGCGATCCAGCCCGCCCCGGACGGCAAGCGCAAGGTCGTTCTGGCCACCGCGATTGCCGAAACGTCACTGACCATTGATGGCATCCGGGTGGTGGTCGATAGCGGCCTGCAACGCCTGCCAAGGTTTGATCCGGCATCGGGCATGACGCGGCTGGTCACGGTCAAATCATCACAAGCCAGTGCCGAGCAACGCCGCGGCCGCGCCGGGCGACTGGAACCGGGCGTGTGTTATCGCCTGTGGCCGGAAAATGAACAGCGTGCGCGTGCGCCCTTTACCGCGCCCGAAATATCTGATGCCGATCTGGCACCGCTGACGCTGGAGCTGGCGCGTTGGGGTGTTCCCGACCCCGAAACGCTGCCGTGGCTCGATGTGCCCGATCGCGCCAAGATCGATCAGGCACGCGATGTCTTGCGCGGCCTTGAAGCACTTGATGGCGAAAACCGCATTACGCCGATGGGCACTGCCATGGCCGGATTGCCGGTCCATCCGCGGTTGGCGCATATGATGTTGCGCGGCGCGCAGCTTGGCCTTGATGATGTCGCCTGTGCGCTGGCGGCGTTGTTGTCTGATCGTGATTTCATGCGCGGGCGCGGGGCGGATTTGCGCATTCGGGTGGAGGCGATCATCAAGGGCCGGGCGCCCAAAATGATATCGGAGGCCGCCAAGCAACTTGCCCGCCGATTGCGCGATGCTGTCAAGCACGGCGGATTGGCAAAACCCGATACCGCGCGCGTGGATCAGGCCGATGAGGTTGGCTTGCTTTTGGCCTTTGCCTATCCCGACCGGATCGGGGAGCGGCGCAAGGGGGCGGACGCGCGCTATCGCCTGTCGGGCGGGCGCGGCGGTGTTTTGCCCAATGAAGATAGCTTGGCGTCGGAGCCCTATATCGCGGTGGCCGAACTCGACGGGCAGGCGCGCGAGGCCAAGATTTACCTTGCAGCCCCGGTGGCGCGCGCCACCCTTGAGACCCGTTTTGCTGATCAGATTTCCGAGGGCACGGAAGTCTTCTGGGACGCGCAAAGCGATGCGGTTGCCGCCCGCTGGCAACGCCGGATTGGCGCACTGGTGTTGGATGAAAAAGCCACCCATGACGAAGCCGATCCCGATGCGATTACAGCGGCCATGATCGAGGGTATCCGCAAGCTCGGCCTGCATTGCCTGCCATGGGACAAGGCATCAGAAGGCTTGCGCGCAAGGCTGGCCTTTCTTCATCGGGTGGAGGGCGATGTCTGGCCCGATGTTTCGGATGACGGCCTTCTGGGATCACTCGAAGACTGGATCGCACCCTATCTCGGCGGCATTACCAAACGAGGCCAGCTTAAACAGATCAATCTGTCTGAGGCGCTGCTTGCCGGGATTGACTGGAACCAGCGACAGGAAATGGATCGCTTGGCCCCCACCCATTGGCAGGTCCCCACGGGTTCAAACATCCGCATTGATTATCGCGGTGCAACACCCGCTTTGCCGGTGCGCATGCAGGAAATGTTTGGTGCCACCGAAACGCCAAAGGTGGCGAATGGCAAGGTCGCGGTGACGCTTCATCTGCTATCCCCCGCGCAACGCCCCATTCAGGTGACAAGTGACCTGATCGGGTTCTGGAACGGGTCCTATGCGCAGGTGAAGGCCGAGATGAAGGGACGCTATCCCAAACATTACTGGCCCGACGATCCCCTGATCGCCGAGCCAACGCGTCGGGTCAAAAGCCGGATGTAGGGTGAGCGCGCTTAGGCCGCTTCAAGAATGCAAAGCTTGCAGGAATAGCCTTCTTTTTGGTGATAGGGGGCCTCGCGGATTTCACGGATTTTGGCGATGCCGTCTTGTTCCATCTGCTCAAGATGCTCGGCATAGCCGTCTTTGTCCCAGACCTTTTCATGAACCGTGATAACAGCCGGTGCGCCGGGCTTGATCACGCGCACGAGTTCATTCATAGCACTCGGGCCGACATGGCCGGATGTAAACACGCCGACACTAATGACACCGTCGTAAGCATCATCCTTGATATCAAGCTTTTGGGTCAGGTCGGCGGTTTCAAGTGCGTCGTAAACGCCCTTTTGGCGCGCCTTTTTCAGCATGTCAGCACTCAGGTCGACGCCATCAATCGTGGGTTCGCACTGTTCATGCAATTCCTTGCCAACCAGTCCGGTGCCACACCCGGCATCAAGAACCCGGTCCGACGAACTGATTTCAGATGCCAGCGTTTCGGCAGCAATCGCCGGGGCGACATAGCCCATGCCAATCAGGGTGTCATCGTCATAGCTTTCGGCCCAATCGGCATATACCGCGCGAATATCATCGCGGTCCCCGGCCAGGGCATAGGCGCGCGTCAAAAGTGGGTTTTCGGTCCCCATAAGCTTGCTCTCCATCTGTCCTGAATGGGGCAAGTGTACATGATATCAATATGTTATTCAAATCGCCCGCGGTTTTGGCCGTTCTTCGCACGGTTCGTGATGATTAGCCGGGGTAGCTGATCTCAAGGATTTCAAGCTCATCCTCGCCCGAGGGGGTGCGAACGGTGACGACATCGCCGACACCCGATTTCATCAGGGCGCGGGCCACAGGCGAAATCCAGCTGATCTTGCCATTGAGGCTGTCTGCCTCGTCCTCGCCAACAATACGGATGGTTTTTTCTTCGTCGCGGGCATTCACATACGTGACCGTTGCGCCAAAGAATATGTGGGCATGATCGGGCTGTTCTTCGGTGCGGACGACGACGGCGTCTTCGATCCGCTTGCGCAGGTATCGCACACGGCGGTCAATCTCGCGTAGGCGCTTTTTGCCATAGATGTAATCCCCGTTTTCCGAACGGTCGCCATTGCCCGCTGCCCAATGGACAACGGCCACGACTTCCGGCCGTTCCTTTTTCCAAAGGTGGTCGAGTTCGGACTTAAGGGCGTCTAGCCCTTCGGGGGTGATGTAAATCGGTCTGTCCATTCGCGGGTTTTAACGCAAGGCCGTGTCGCGGGAAAGAGGCGATTTCGACATCGTAATCGTAGATGCAGCCATATATCGATTATCGATTTGAGAGGAATGGTCGCCGGTCTCAAACTTTATCCATTGTTTAAATGTCCCTGGTGCCACCGCACCCCGATCATTGTTTGCAAAGGTGACTGAAATGGAAAAGTCCTCCTCGTTTGATCTCGCCACGATGGACCGTCGACACTTGTTCAAACTTTCGTTGTTCGCCGGTCTGGCGGGCATGTTACCAGGCTTTCCGGCCATGGCGCAGGAAGCAGGTGACATCGTTGATCCGCCGGTTTCGTCGAATCCGGTGCCGGTTGTCGATGCCCGGTTCCCGTCTGAGATCGCGCCCGGTGTTTTCATCCTGCCGGACAAGCGGATCACGCTCGTGCCCAATGTCGGGATCATTGTCGGGCGCGATAGTGTCCTTGTCGTTGACTGCGGGTTGGGTATTGAAAGTGCCGAGAATGTTCTTGATGTCGCGCGGCGGTTGGCGCCGGGCCGCAAGATCATTCTGACAGTGACCCATGCCCATCCCGAACACGGCTTTGGTGCACAGGTTTTCAGTGCGGATGCGCGCATATATTACAACAGTGCACAGCGCGATCATCTTGCGCGACGTGGCGATATTCTTCTGGACGGTTTTCGCAACGGGGTTCTGCCACCCGAGCAGACCCATCTTCTCGATGGTGTGGTTCTGACAGGGCCGCATGAGACGTATGACGGTGCAACGGCAAGGATTGATCTTGGCGATCGAGTGGTTGACATGCGGACATGGGGAACGGCGCATACCCCGGGTGACCAGATCATTCATCTGCCAGACGAGGGGATCGTTTTTGCCGGTGATTTGCTGGAGGAGCGCATGTTTCCAATCGTTCCGTTCTTCCCGCCGATGATCGAGGCCGAGGAAATCGATATCGCCCGCTGGGAGACGGTTCTGCGCGATATCATCAGCCTTGCACCCAACATAATTGTGCCCGGCCATGGCAATCTTGCCGGTACTGAATTGCCCGAGGCGGTTCTGGCCTATTTCGCCGATGTCAGACAGCGTGTGCAAAATGCCACCGGCGATCCCGCCGCACTGGAACAGCAAATCCGTCGGCACTATGCCACCTGGGAAAATCCGCATTTTGTCGCGCCGACCCTGCGCTATTTCATGCAGGCGGGCTGATCGGCCGTCACTTTATATTCCGATCGTTATGACAGGGGACCTGTGCATTCACGCCAGGTCCCTTTTTGTCAGCCATCCAGCGACAGATCCGCGATGAAATCACGCAGCCAGCGTTGGGCGGGGTGTACGTCATTGCGGCGATGCCAGGACATGTAAAAAACGACCGGCTCAAGTTCCAAAGGAAGCGGCCGGATCGCAAGCGCGTCGGCCTGACCCGATGCCGGTATGACGCCAGCCATCAGGGTTGCGATCAGATCAGAACGCGCAATCATAAGCGGGGCGGCGTACAGGGTCGGCAGGGTTACGGCAAGGCGGCGTTTATGTCCCATCTTCGCCAGTGCGGCATCGACCAGACCAAAGCGGTCATTTTCCGGTGATACCAGCAAATGCGATAGCGACAAAAACGCCGGAAGATCCAGCGGTGTCTTGGTTGCCGGATGGTCACGGCGCAGAACACAAACGAAGTTTTCCGAAAAAAGTGGCTGGTTCAGAATGCGTCCCGTTGCTGTCGGCGGCACGCCAATCGTCAGGTCGGCCTCGCCCGCATCAAGCAGCGCAATGGCATCGTCGCGCGCCGTAAAATTCCCGACCCTAAGCGTGATGCCCGGTGCCTTCTGGCGCAGGGCTTCAAATAGGACAGGCAGGACCTTGAAGGTCGGATGATCGGAGGCCGCGATGGAAAACGTCGCGGTGGATGTCGTCGGATCGAAGGTCTGGGTAAAATCAAGTGTGCGCTGAATTTCGGCCAGCGCATGACCAAGTGGTTCTGCAAGTTCAAGGGCACGCGGGGTGGCCTGCAGGCCAGAAGGACTGCGGATGAAAAGTTCATCATTGAGCAATCCGCGCAACCGAGACAGCGCTGCACTCATGGCCGGTTGTGTGCGGCCAATGCGAATGCCCGCACCTGTGACGCTGCGCTCTTTCATCAGCGCATCGAAAGCCACCAGCAGATTAAGGTCGATGCCATGTAAATCCATCAGGTGGATGTTACTGCATAATTTATATTGATTTCAAGTATGCTGAAGGAGCCGATAGCATTGCCCGATATTCAACAATCCTGAATGGGTAATCAAAATGACAGATCAACTTAATACACCGGTGATTTCCGGGGTGTCTGCCCCGGACCGCAAAGCGGTCGAGGCACTTTATCGCGCCTTTACAGAAGGTGTGGACTTTCTCGACGAGGCGGTGACCAGCGACTGGCAGGATATTCCGCTTGCGCCCGGGCAGGAGCCGGGACGCGATGGCATGAAGCCATTGATCACGGCGTTTCAGGCTGCATTCTCAGACTTGAACATCATCATCCATGAGATGATTGGTGGGCCGGGCCGGGTTGCAGTGCGGGCTGAAATCACAGGCACGCATTCAGGCGAATGGTTCGGGATTGCTGCGAGCGGACGGGAATTTCGCATGCCGATCCACGAATTCCACTATGTCGAAAATGGCAAGGTGACCCATACCTGGCATCTTGAGGACTGGTTTGGTTGGCTGCATCAAGTGGGCGCATTGCCTGCCGCCGATCAGGGGGATGCACGATGAAAGCGATCAGACTTGATAGCTACAATAGGGCACCGGTAATCGGCGATATTGCCACACCTGATATCGGTCCGGATGACGTCCTTGTCCGGGTCAGTGCAGCCGCATTGAACCCGCTGGATATCAAGTTGCAAAGCGGTGTCCTGCATGAATATTTCCCGCTGGAATTCGGATATACGGCGGGAACGGATCTTTCCGGAACGATTGAAGAAGTCGGGGCAAATGTGACGAACTGGCGCAGGGGGGATAAGGTTATCGCCCGACTGGATCCGGTTGCGGGCGGTGCTTTTGCCGAGTTTGCCTGTGTTCCGGCGCATTATCTTGTGAAGGTGCCGGACGGTATGGCGTTTGAACTTGCGGCGGGAATCCCGACCGCAGCGGGCACAGCCTGGCAAGCCTTGTTTGAGATGGGCAATCTTGATGTCGGGCAGACGGTTCTGATCCATGCCGGTGCGGGCGGCGTCGGCAGTTTCGCCATTCAGTTCGCCCGTGCTGCCGGGGCGCGCGTGATTGCAACCGCATCGGGTGACGGAATTGATATTGTCCGAATACTGGGCGCGGATCAGGTGATCGATTATCGCCACACCGACTTTGCCGAAACGCTTGCGGATATCGATCTGGTGATTGATACGATTGGCGGAGAGACACAGCAAAAATCGTTCGGCGTCTTGCGAAGGGGCGGCAAGTTGCTATCGCTTGTTGCACCGCCTGACGAGGTATTGGCAAATGCCCACAATATCGATGCGCAATTTGTGTTTCATATGTCTGACACGGATCGCCTGGCACGGGTCGTTTCGGCACTGCACGAGAACAATGTGCGTATTCTGATCGACCAGACTGTGCCGTTTGATGCCTTCGCACAAGCCTTTGCGCGACAATCATCGGGCCGGGCACGCGGCAAGATCATTGTCACGATGGCCTGATCACAGTGTTTCAATGAAAAGCGGGCCGTGACGCCAAATTGTGCGTCACGGCCCGTTTGTATTGCGGTACTGCTTTGCTTTGTGAAGGCAAAGTTTGGTCTTGTCGGTTATCCTCTGGCCGCGACCCGAAGTTCGCGATCGTCAATCGGCATATGGACGATGGCGGCAAAGACGCCGAGTGCCACCGATGCCCACCAGACCGCATCGAAATTACCGGTCAGGTCATAGACAATGCCACCCATCCAGGCGCCAAAGAACGCGCCGATCTGATGAGACAGCATGACAATGCCAAACAAGGTTGCCATGTAACGCGGCCCGAAGACCTGTGCGATCAGGCCACTGGTCAGCGGCACGGTCGAAAGCCAAAGTGCGCCCATCGATGCCGAAAACAGCAAGATGGTTTCAGATGTTTTGGGTGCGAAGATAAAGATCACGATGACCAGCGCACGCATGCCGTAAATAAACGACAGGCCATATTTCTTGCGCCATTTGCCACCGGCCCAGCCGGCCGTAAGCGTTCCGACAATGTTAAACAGACCGATCAATGCCAGACCTTCGGCCGCGACAGAACGGGGCAAGCCGCACAGTTCTGTAAAGGTTGGAAGGTGGGTGGCGATCACCGCGATGTGGAAACCGCAGACAAAGAAACCGGCATTGAGCAGTGCGAAACCGCGATGTTTGCGGGCCTCGTGAAACGCGGCGGCCAAGCCCTGCGGACCCAGATCGGGGGGGGCGGTCGGGCTGTTGCCTTCGGCCTTGCCGGTCATGGCAAAGGCGGCCGGGATGATCAGCATCGAAATGGCTGCGAGGATAACAAGCGCCGATACGTAACCAAGCGAGCTGTTGAGCGCCTGGGTGGTTGGAGCCATTACCAACTGACCAACTGAACCACCAGCGGACGCCAGACCCAGTGCGAAGCTTCGTTTTTCGTTGCTGAAAACACGGCTGATGGCGGCAAGCACCACCGGAAAACTCGTGATGCCAACACCGGTACCGATCAGGAAACCTGCGGTGAGGTAGAGCTCGCCGGGGAACGCGGATGTCCCCATCAGATAAAGCCCAAGCGCATAAACGATGCCACCGCCAATCAGTGTCCGGGCCGTGCCAAAACGGTCCGCAATGGCACCGGCGATCGGGGCGGATATGCCCCACATCAGGTTTTGAATGGCAAAGGCCAGACCAAAGGTGGCAGCGTTCCAGCCGGTGTCATTGAGCATATCGGGGATAAACAGGCCAAGTGACTGACGCACACCAAGGTTTAACGACAACACAAGGCAGCCCGAAAGTAGAACCAGCCACGGGAACCATTTTTTTGCCCGCATGATGGTCATGCGTGTGGGGCTGTGGGGCGGACTTTGGGGCGAGCTTTGAGTGGGGCTCATAGGCGTTCCTCCGAGAGGGATTATTGTTTGGTGGCGATATTGAACGCGGTGGCGCTATGCGTCCAATTCATTCGGATTATGATGCTGATAACATTTCTGCATGGGGGTTATCGGATGCTTTGCCCGCATTAATCACCAGTTCGCCAACCTTGTCGATAATATCGTCAAGATCAGAGCTTGATGCGCGACGGATCAGGGTGATGGCCATGCCCCAGTTCATGCCGGGAATATCCAGGATCTTGATCCGCTTTGCGGCTGGGCTGTGCTGGCAAAACCGCCGCGCCATGATCCCGTAACCGGCCCCGGCGGCGACCATTTCGATCTGCAATTCAAGGGCGGATACCTCAAGCACGGAGGTGAATTCGACCCCGTTTTTATGCGCCCATGCATTGCCAAGCGCACGGAAGGTGCATCCTTCGGGCATCAGGATCATCGGGTGTTTGGCAAGTTCTGTGATGGTGGTCGGATGGGGACGGGATGATTTCGGGCCGATGGCAACGATTTCATCATCCAGCAGGGTTTGCGGTGACAAGCTTGCCGGCAGATCGCGGCTTTGCACCCCGCCAACAATGCCATTAGGCCCGTCAAGCGACAGCATGGCATCAATTTCGCCCCGACGCAGAAGCGGAAGAAGTTCGGCCGACCAGCCGCTTTTGATCGAAAGCGACATATCCGGGAAGGCCTGATGCAGGGAACGGAGTTCTTGGGCGGCCAAAAGCGGGGCGGCCCCGTGGCTTACGCCGAGGCGAAACGGGCCCTGGCGTTTGGTGTTGCCGAGAACCGAGTCACTGAAACCTTCAAGGCGGCGCAACAGATCGCGTGCCTCGGTAAGCGCCCGGTGCCCGGCGATGGTTGGTTGCAGGGGCTTGGTGGCCCGGTCAAACAGGCTTTTGCCAATGCGTTCTTCAAGGCGCTGAATACGGCGGGTGACGGCAGGCTGGGTCAGGCCAAGGCGATCTGCCGCACCGTGAAAGGATTGCGCGTCTGCAACGGCGATAAGGGTTTCAAGCTCGCGGGTGTCCATGGGGCTATCCTGATCCGTTCGGGATCAGGGAAGTGTCCGGGATAATTCATGGTCATGCAAGAAATCTATTGTAGCGTCACAATTGATGCGTTTCATGCATTGGCGGGGGATGCGCCAAGGTCCTGATCGCGTTTTCTTTTTGCCTTGAATGCCGTGGCCGCCGCGGTATAGCCGCCTTCGCCGCCATCAAGAAAATGGAAATGCGCATCACTTGTGATGGAGGGCACGATGCAGGTCATGATCGCGCTGCGTTGGCGATGGGTGCCAAAATGAATGTCACCTTGCAGTTCTGCCGCATGCAAAAGGGCTTCGACTTCCTCAGCACGGGTCAAACTGCAATTCACCGTCATCCAAAGCCCATCACCGAACTTGCGAAAGTCGGTGTTATAGCCGGTGTAATCGCGATAGCGCCTTGGATCAAACGCGCCCAGTTTCCAGCCGGTTTTCATCAGGATGGCTGCGATCAGCGCGATATAAAGCGCCTTGAGCCATGCTTTGATATAACCGCCTTCCTTGTGTTTGGTGGCCTCTGCCTCAAGATGCATGCCGGGCGGCGGGAAGGCGACACCGGGCCCGTTTTCGGGGATCGGGCTGCTTTTGCGCGGGCTGTCATCGAGAATGGCAAACAGGGTGCGGACCGTTTCATCAAAACGGTCCGGGTGGTCGCGCGGGGCAACAATGAGTGACAAGATAACATCAGAGTCCTCGGCACGGATGGGTGACCAGCGGCAAGACAATCCGGTTAAATCCGGGCGGGTGCCCGGTGGTGCCGGCGTAATCAGGTTATGGCCCTGTTTCATTTGGTCTTCGGCCCATTGCAGGCCGCGCCCGTTGAACATGGCATAGGAAACCGGCTTGGACACTGCATAGCGGGCAACACGCACATTACGACCGGTGGCACGGATGTCGCCAATCCGAACCAGCCCGACCCGCAATTCAAGATCGAGTGTTTCACGGGCCCATGTGGCTGTGGCGGCCATCGCATCGCGCACGCCGTCAATCTGATCCGGGGGGCATGCGAAACTTGCGCCATCACCGCCAAACAGAAACGGAAAATCGGAATGGCCAAGCACATTACTGACCGCGCAGATCACCGACGCACCGACCATGTTGACGTCCTTGTATCGACCGGCTTCGACCGCCTTGGTCGATCCAATGACGTCGGATGTGCCAACCCACCAGTCATCTGGCAGGGCATGATACACCGTGCCATCAAGGACCTTTCCGAAGTCGTCAAAGGTCGGTATGTCGAGATAAAGGTTGGTCAAATCGATCTTTCATTGGCAGGCGCGATTGCCAGAAACCAGCAAACCCTGCGTGCCATCAATAGTGCGGCGGTGGTGCGTCGTCTTCGGGTGCTGTACGCAGGAAATCGATCATGCGTTTAACATCAGACGACATTAATTTGTTCTGACGTTCAAGCAGATCGATGCGATCCCACTGCTTTTTGATCATGTCAGACAGGTCGGTGACGACGGTTTCCATGTGGGCAAGCTGTATTTCAAGCTCGGTTATGCGGGTGTCGGTTTCTTCGTGGCTCATTCCGGTATCTTCTGCAAATGTGTTCAGTTGGCTGTGTATGCCGTGACTTGCGGTACGCGCATGCCTGTGGCACCACTGCGCGGCACGGACCCTAACATATCTGGATGGTTGATGACTGATTTATCCGTACTGGCCCTTGTCGGCATTATTTTGGCGCTGATTGCGGGATATGCAATCCGCCTAAAGGCCGTTCCGATGCCTACATCGGCCAAGGCAGCCGACGAAATCATCGCCTATATCCCGGGTGATACCAAGGCGGTGACGGATTTTGGATCTGGATGGGGGGATCTGGCACTGGCGATTGCGCGTTCGAGGCCGGAGGTCAAAGTAACCGGTATCGAGCTTTCGCCAATCCCCTATGCCATCAGCCGGATGCGGGCGGTTTTGGCTGCACGGCCCAACCTTGATTTCATCCGGGGCGATTTTAAAACCCTTGATCGTGATCCGGGCGACGTTGTTGTGTGTTTTCTTGACCCAAGGGTGATGGGCGATGTTGGCGATGTGCTGGATCAGCGCATGGCAAATGGCGGCATTTTGATATCACGCGCCTTTGCCATTTCCGGCTGGCAGGCGTTTGGCGAGGTGCCGATGAAAACCGGATCAGACCACATTTATCTGTATCGTATCGGCAGTCACAAGCCGGGCATTGTTGCCTGATCAGCCGTGAGGCTTAGTTGCCATGTCCGCAACAGCCACCGTCCGCATCGCGCCCATGCAACTGAATCGGCGGGCAGGGGACGGTGCCGTAAGAACAGAAAACGCAGCAATCACCGGCCTTGGGGCGCAGAACTTCGCCGCATCCCTTGCAGTCATAAAAATACTGACAGGCATCGGTCGGCATGGTTTCGGTTTCGACATGCCCGCATTCGGGGCAGGTCAGAACCGAGACCAGTTCGACATGATTGGCATCAGTCTTCTTCATAGACTTTGATCAATGCTGAATGATCAAGGTCGCCATGACCCATGTCGATCAATTCGTCATAAAGTTCCATGGCAAGACGGGTGATGGGCAGTTCGACCCCCAGTTCGCCTTCGGAAAATTCAAGCGCCTGGAACAGGTCCTTGCGCTGGGTGACGACCTTGCCGCCCGGTTCGAAATTGCGTTCGATCATGCGTTCGCCGTGCTTTTGCAAGATGGCGGAATCGGCAAAGCCACCGGTCAGGGCAGATCGCAGCTTATCAAGATCGACACCGGCTTCATCGGCCATGGAAAAGGCTTCGGCAACGGCACCGATGGTGATGCCGACAATCATCTGATTGGCCGCCTTGGCAATCTGGCCGGAACTGACATCGCCCACATGGGTGACGCGCGACCCAAGGACGTCAAACACCCGATGGGCACGTTCGAAATCTTCGGGCGATGCACCGACCATGATGGAAAGTGTGCCGTTCTCAGCCCCGTGGGTGCCACCGGAAACCGGGGCATCAATCCATGTGCCGCCAGCTTCTTCGACCACATCGGCAAAGCGCCGTGTGGCTTCGACCGAGGTTGTGCCCATGTCGATGACGATGGTGCCTTCTTCGAGGCCGTCAATAATGCCTTCTTCGCCCAGAAGGACATTTTCAAGTGCGGGCGTGTTGGCAACACAAATGATGACGATATCGGCCTCGGCCGCGGCATCGGCCGGGGTGCCGGCCGTTGCAATGCCAAGGTCTTCGAAGGCATTGAGGGTTTCGGGGTTACGGGTATTGACGGTCAGGACTGCACCGGCCTTTTCAAGATTGAGCGCCATCGGACGCCCCATCAATCCAAGTCCGATAAAGGCGATGTTTTCCCCGGAAAGAGCGGTCATGACGGCGATCCCTTTGTGTGACGGTAGCGATATCTGAATTGGCGACGCAAAAACGGTCCGCGCCCATTGGCCCGAAACCGGAAAGTTTTGTTGGCTGGGTCCTGACCCATTGTGGATGACCAAGAGCAGCAGTTTCAGGGCGTAACGCCCAAAATGCGCTTTGTGTTCCACAAATTCGATCAGACAGGCCCAACACAAAGTTGGAATGCTGAATTAACCGTTTTTCACTCAACAAGGCCGTGCTGGCAAGGTGCCGCAGCCGTCGTTGCAAACATCAAAAATCACCGGGCCGGACATAGCGCGCTGCCATGGCGCGTTCGATGGCCGATCCGACCAACCGGTCAATATCAAGCCGGTGGCGAAGCAATTCAAGAATGCGGAGTTCTTCCTGGCTGATTTCGCTGTCGGACAGGACGATTTCACAGGCGAAGACATACGCGGTTTCGCGCAGTTTGCGCGGCAGGGCATCGCGGATCATATCCAGCGTGCGGTCCATGCCGTCTTCTTCGCCCAGCAGTTTGGCGCAATCGCGCGCAACACTGGTGACGCCATCATTGTCAAATCCGGCAAAAATCGGAAGATAACGGACCCGGCGGCCCATCGCGGAAAGTTCGGCGTCGGTGATATCGTTATCGGCGGCCGATACCATAACCATTGTGTAGATCAAGGCGTCCTGATGCGAAATCACGTTGGTTACTCCTTATCGAGGATGGTTCCCTGAAACGCTTTTATCCGGACTTTGACGTTGGGATCCGGACAGTGTGAAAACCACCGAGCCGAGCGATGGTATGCCGATAAACTTCCACGGGCAACAGTTAACCGATGAATTTTCAAGGATTTTAAGGATTACGTAGTGAAATCGCGTTCATTCTGTCGGCACCGGTCGCGCGGGCGTTGAAAGCCGTGAAAAAGGCGGCATGCGCGACCAAAAGAACAAAAAATGAAGCCGCTACAAAAATACAAGCAAAATGATTGGGGTTGGTGGCTCTCGTCGGGGAAAATTTGGCTTTGCACTGCATGGGGTAGCAGTTATGGTCGCGCAGCGACAACAAACATGACGAATAAAGCCGCTATGGGAGACATCAACGCAATCGATTCCGTCGGTATGTTGACGGCGTTGATCAGCCACCTGTGTTTGCCGTCTGGAGCATATGATCCAGACGAAGGACGATTGCTCGTAAATTCAGCATGGCGCGAAGCCTATGACGAGAGTGTCCAGGTCGGCGAATGGGTTTCTCCGGACGCGGTTGAAGGTCTGTCGAAACCGCTGGCCGAACTTTCCGGACGGCTTCTTGATATTGGCGGCTACCATTATATCGAATGCGGGTTCCGGGACTCTGCATGTGTGTTGTTCGGCTGGAAGCTGAGCATCGGTCGGCGCACCTATATCCGCTTTACAACCATTGAAGCCACCGTTTCATCGGGCATCGGATCGTTGATTTCACCGCAACCGGTGTTGCTGGTGGAAACCAACGGTCGCCTGCGCAGCACCAATTGCGCAGCAGAGCAGCTTGCCCTTGAAATGGGCATGGCATCGCCGCTTGATCTGATGCATCCAAGCGACCAGCGCCCGCTGGTCAGTGACGAAGGTCCGCAATTTGACACCGACAGTCCGCGCACCGTCCATTACGGGCAGCGGTTCTTCCAGTGGCAATATATCACGCTGGAAAATTCGGGCTGTCTGGTGCTGTTTGGTCAGGAACGCACGCGCGAGGAAAGCTATCGCCGTGCCCTTGAACATGCGGTGCATGGTATTATCGAGCTGAATGCTGAAGGCACGATTACCAATGTGAACGAAGAAACCGCGTCACTGTTCAATTATGATTCCGTACGCGAAGTGACCCAGGCCTATTTTCGCCATCCCGAAACCTTTTATGCCAGCGACAGCGACCGCATTCAGCTGCGTCGTGATCTTGCATCCGGCAAGGGGGTTCAGGCCCGCGATATTGAAATGCGCCGAGCCGATGGCAGCCAGATCTGGGTGCGCGTGAATGCCACCGAAATTCGTGGCGAAGGCGGTATGCTGCTGGGTTATAGCGTTACCATCACCGACATTACCAAGAACCGTCAGGCGGAATATGACCTGCGTCGGCGTCAGGAACGCTATCGCGCCTTGGTTCAGACGGCGGGAAGCGTCATCCTGTTCCTCGATGCCGAGGGGCGCATTCTGGAATATAACCGCGAATGCGAATGGACTTTCGGCTATTCCTGGATGGAAGCCGCGGGCCAGAACTTCTTTGACTTCTTGTTGGTCGAGGAGGATCGCGCACGGGTCCGCACCGCAGTGCGCCGTTTGCTGTCGGGCGAAATCATCAAGGACGAGGTCCTGTCATTCAAGCGCCGCGACGGTGAAATCCGCCTGTTGCAGTGGAATGCACGCGCGCATTTCGGCGAAGATGGCGATGTTGCCGGTGTGATCTGCATCGGTCAGGACGTGACCGAAAAACTGTCGGTCGAACGGGCACTCCGCCATGCCGAAGAAAAATTCCGCGGCATTTTCGAAAATTCGGCAGAAGGCCTGTTTCAAAGCATCCCGCTTGGCCCGATCCTGTCGGCCAATCCGGCCTTTGCATCCATTCTGGGCTATGACGCGGTCGAAAGCCTGATCGCCAAGGAACATGACTGGGCGTTTCATTATCTGAACCCGGTCAATCGGTTGCGGTTTATCGGCCGGTTGTTGCGCGACGGGATTGTGCAGGGCTTTGAAACCGAGATGCGCCGCGAAGACGGCAAAATCATCTGGGTCGAGGAAAATGCCCGTCTTGTCCGCGACGAGAAGGGCCGTCCGACCCTTATTGACGGATCGATCACTGATATTACTGATCGCAAACGCAGCGAAGCGCGCATTCAGTTCCTTGCCCATCATGACGGGCTGACCGGGCTTCCGAACCGGACCCTGTTCCAGGAACGGTTGGCAGCCGCAGTCGCGCGCAGCAAACGCGAACGCTGCCACTTTGTCCTGATGATGTTTGATCTTGATAACTTCAAGGACATCAACGACACGCTTGGCCATCCGATTGGCGATCTTCTTTTGCAGGGGGTGGGCGAACGTATGCGGGTTTGCCTGCGCAACGAGGATGTGGTCGCGCGTCTTGGCGGTGATGAATTCGCAGTTCTGATCCACGAGCCGGGCTCGGTCGAGGAAGTGACCTTTGTCGCCCAGCGCCTGATCGAACGCATTTCCGAACGTTTCATGCTGGATGGCAATGAAGTGCAGGCATCGACCTCGGTCGGGATTTGCATGTATCCGCAGGATGGTCGCGATGAAAAGGACCTGCTACGCAATGCGGATCTGGCGCTTTATTGTTCCAAGGCCGAGGGGCGCAATCGCTATCACTTCTTTGAACCGAAACTTCAGGTCGAGGTTCAGGAACGCAAGGCGATGGAACGCGATCTGAGCCATGCGATTGAAAATGACGAGCTGGAGCTGTTCTATCAGCCGATCATTGATATCGTCGGTCATCGCATCATCGGCATGGAAGCACTGGTGCGCTGGTTCAGCCCGTCACGCGGCCAGGTCAGCCCGGTTGATTTTATCCCGGTGGCTGAACGCATGGGCATCATTGCCGATATCGGCAAATGGGTGCTGAAACGTGCCTGCGAACAGACCAAGGCATGGCGCGATGCCGGCTATGGCCAATTGACCATATCGGTCAATCTTTCGCCGCTTGAACTGGCCCGTCACGAAGACCTGATTGAAAGTGTCGGCGAAGTGCTTTCGCGCACGGAACTTGATCCCCATCAGTTGCAGTTCGAGGTGACCGAGGGGGCCGTGATGGACAATCCGCGCGAAGCCGCCATCACGCTTGGTATCCTGCGAAATCAGGGCATTCGCATTGCGATTGATGATTTCGGGACGGGGTATTCGTCGCTGGCCTATCTCAAACGCTTCCCGGTGGACAAGATCAAGATCGACCGGTCCTTCATCATTGATATCGACAGTTCTGATGGCAATGCCGCGATTGTGCGCGCGGTTGTGTTCCTGGCGCGATCATTTGGCATGGCGGTCAATGTCGAAGGCATTGAAACCGAAACCCAGCTTGAACATATCGCGTCCGAGGGTGTCGATGAAGTTCAGGGCTTCTATTTCAGCAAGCCGATCAGTGCCAGCGATATGGAAAGTCTGCTTAAGGCCAACCTGACCTCGCCCGCCCGTTTCCCGGTTGCCCAACCCAGTTCATAATCAGCATTAGTGTTGGTCCAAAAGAAAACGCACCGGAACGGTATCCCGGTGCGTTTGTTGTTTGATGATCGTGACGGCCAGTTATGCCGCGGATTGCTGTTGCGGGTCGCCTGCGACCTTGCACAGCTTGTCGCGATCGATCCGCATGGTCGATGGCATGCGCGGGTTTCGGGTGATTGCGCCCTCACGCCTCAGATTGGCGATCATGCGACTAGCCGTTTCGGTCGTGGTCGCAACGATATTGCCAAGCTTTTCACGGTTGGGCAGCGATACCAGATCATTGTGGGCAGACCACAACAGGAACCGGCAAATCCGGCGCATGGCCGATCCGGTGCCAAAACTGATCTTAAGCTGCTGACCATCCATGACCTCGCTTGCCAGAAGAGATGTCACAGCCGATTGCGTGCGGGCATCGTTTTGCTGGGCAAGACGGATCCGCTGGATCGGGATGCGTTTGATTACCGAGGGTGCGATGGTTTCAATCACAAGCGACGGGTCGGTCACCGCCAGCATTTCAAGGCCGATCGGATCGCCAGGGCGATAAACCCGGCAGACCTGCCTTTCCCCCTGTTCAGTGTATTTGCAGCGCAGTGCTAACCCGGACTGCACAATGTAAACATATGTGTGGTCCTGGCTGTGATGTCCGATGCTGGCATCGGATGGCAAAGTCAAAACGGCGGGTTCGGCAAGTTTTTCCAATACAAGCAAGGCGTCGTCTTTGTTCATGGGGATCTCCCATTGGCAACCTTACAGATACGCGGCAATGCCGTCGCGTATCGACACCAGTCTGTGAACCGGGATGTCCCGGAAGTCGCCGGCTTTACCGGCTGGCATGGGATGATGATCGGATAGAACCACGTCCGTCAGATACAGTTGTGGCGTAAAACCGCCAACAAGGCCCTGAAAGACAGTGCTTGGAAATCCGGTCAGATGGCGACCGGCGGTGCGCGCGGGGATGCGGCAATCGGGCAGAAATCGTGCAGACGTGCCGTAATGTGAAGGGCCGTGACCTTATTAGACAGCCGGATCCGATGGATCAACGGTAATTCAGGTTCAACCGGCATGCCGACCACGTGGTTGCCAAGGCCGCAACTGGCGCACTGGAAGCCATCAAAGGCGTCGGAACTGTGCGGATTGGCAGTGCGATCTGCGGCAAGGTCGGCTGGAACCGAAATGGTTTTGATGCCATTTGCGGTACAGATAATCAGCGGGACATAGGTCTGGGAAACTTCCGTGTTCGACGTCGGCACTGTTTCAAGGGCGACAGGCGCGTGCATGAACCCGAAAAACAGCGCGTTGACCAGCAACAGCCACGCCACACAAAGTGACAGGGTGCGTCGTGCAACCAAGCTGTTGAGCGGTGTGAAATACACGGGTTTCCATCCAGATTGGATAAGGTCTGGAATTTGATAGACCCTTGAAACCCCCATGTCAAAGCATCGAATTGTGAACCAGTTATCAGTTTTTCTTTATAATCGTTCTGATATGCCGGGCCAGGCCCGGCACACCCTTGGCTACGCCGTTGCCTTGCGGGCCGATCTTGCCATGGAAATGCGCAACATAACCACACCGGTTATCGCCACCGCGCCGCCGATCAGGGTCAGGATATCGGGCGTAATACCGTTTAGAGTCCATGCCAGCACAACGGCAATGGGTGGCACCAGATATAAAAAGTTTGCCGCCGATGCCGGCCCGAAATGGCCGATTGCGATGCTCCAGGTGGCATAGCCAAGGGATGCGGAAACAAGACCAAGGAACAACACCGCCGAAATCACCGAAACCGAAGCCACACTGATTTGTGCCATCCCGTCGTGCAACCAGGGTGTTAGCCATAGCGCACCGGTGATCAGTGTCCAGCAGGTGCAGGTGGCCGGGCCATATCGCGCAATCACCCCACGCACCAGAACGAAATAGGTGGCTGACAGCATGGATGCCAGCAAGATCAACGAACTGCCATTGCCAAAACGCATCGGGCCGGGTTGACCAACGGCGATCAGGACAACGCCGGAAAAACTCACCGCTGTGGCAATCCAGGCACCAATCCCGAACCGGTCACGCAGAAACACTGTCGCGAGCATCGCCGTCCAGATCGGTAATGTATTGATGATAAAGCTTGCCGCGCCCGGTGATACCGTTTGCTGCCCGGTATTGAGCAACCAGTTATAGATGCTGATGCCAAGCGCACCGCCCAATCCAAGCCGTGCAAGATCAACCAGCTTGGGCATTTCCGGGCGTTTGATCGCAAGCCAGATCACAGCCGGACAGGCCGCCAGTGTAAAGCGCACAGCGGCAAGGGGCAGGGGATCAAGCCCCGAAAGCGCAACCCCGATCAACGGAAAGGCCGCCGCCCAGGACAGAACCGTAATCAGGGCACAGGCAAGGCCCAAAGTGGCTTGTGAGAACATCAGCATTCCCCTCGTTCTATGCGAATGAATTTGTCTTCTGTCTTGCTGATAGCGCGATCATGAGTGTTGACATAGAACATAGCTTGGGGATCAGATGTGCATATGGTGCACAGCAATGACCTTTCCCTTCCGCCTCTTGCGCTTTTGCCCGCGGTGATGGCCGCGGCGCGCAACGGGTCCTTTTCGGCCGCCGCCAGTGAAATGGGTGTGACGCATAGCGTGATCAGCCGCCATGTTGCACAGGTCGAACAATGGCTTGGCTATGATTTGTTTGAACGCTATGGCCGCGGGGTGCGCCCGACGCCTGATGGGCAACGGTTTTTGCGCGAAACACAGGCGGCGATTGATCTTTTGTCGCAAGGCGCGCAGCCCTGGCGGCAACGCCGTGGACCGGATGTCATCAAAATAAGTTTGCTGCCATCTTATGCCCGGATCTGGTTCCTTAAGCTTGTGCCCGAGATCGAGCGTGATCTGAATGTGCGGCTTGAACTTGAAATTACCGAACGGCTGGCCGATTTCGATGGCGGGCAGACCGACATCGCCATTCGCTGTGGCAAGGGACAATGGCCGGGTACCAAATCAAGCTTGCTGTTTGCCGATGATCTGGTGCCGCTGATTTCCCCCAAGCTCCTCGGCGGGCTCGAACCGCAAAGCCTTGATGCAGATGCAATTGCCAACCTTCCGCTTTTAAATGACAGCGACGCGACCGGGTGGCGGCATTGGTTGGCCGAACATGGGGTTAAGTATCGGCCCAAGCCATCTGATCGCCGCTTAGAGGATTACAGTGTCGGGCTGTCTGCGGCGGATGCCGGGCTTGGTGTGATTTTGGCCCGCCTGCCGTTTGCGCGCACGGCAATTGGAAATCACGACCTGATCATGCTGCCTTTCGCACCGGTTCGAAGCCCGCTTGCGACGTTTTTGGTGCAGCCGGCCTATGACCAGCGCCCGGCTGTGCGTGCGGTGGCAGAGCGCCTGATCACGGCGGCAAAGGCCTGTGATTAAGATCAGCCCCTTGGGAACTTGTCCTATTCGACAGGCGTTAGATGGGCTATAATTTGCAGCAATTTCAGGTTGATATTGCCGCGATCCACAGCAGTCAGGAGCACCCTACCATGACCTTGATCGTTAATGACGGAACGCCGGAAATGCGTGGCCTTTTGGAAAAGGGGCGCAAACGGTTGCGCAACGTCGGCGTGGTGATGCTGATCCTGGGCGTGCTGGCGGTGGCCTTTCCCTTTGTGACGACAATTGCCTTTAAAACCGTGATTGGCTGGCTGTTCCTATTTGGGGCGCTGGGGCATTTTTACGGGGCCTGGAATGCCGATACCCCGACACGGCGCAGCCTTGATGTTGTTCAGGGGATTGTCTTTGCCCTGATTGGCGGCTGGCTGGCCTTCATGCCAGAGGGCGGCATTGTGACACTGACCGTGTTGCTGGCCATTGCCTTTTTGCTGCACGGGATTTTTGAAACCCTGATGGCGCTGTGGCTCAAACAGTTTCCGGGCTGGAAATGGATGCTGGTTTCTGGCGGGATTTCGGTTCTGGCCGGTGTCCTGATCTTTGCCGAACTGCCAAGCTCTGCCACCTGGGCGATTGGTTTGTTGATTGGCATCAATTTGTTGTCGTCGGGTTTCAGCTATCTGATGGTATCAATGGCGATGGGCAAGGTTTCGCAGGCCCGAAAACCATAAACACATAAGGGGTAAGGCATGGCAAACACGCCACCAGTTGGTGTTCTTGAAAGGTGTGATGATGCCTTGTCCGCCCCGGGCCTTAACCGCGCCATTCTGATCATTACCCTGCTTGCCATGGCGGGGCATTTTATCCTGATGTTTCCCGGGGTGTTTGGTCTGCCCGAGAGGATGCTGGGCCAACGCACCGCAGACCTGCCGCTTTTGGTTTTGTTTGTGGTGGGTGGCATCCCCATTTTGGCGCAGCTTGCGATCAAGCTTCTGCGGCGTGAAATGGGCGCTGATTTTCTGGCCGCCATTGCCTTTGTCACCGGTGTGGTGCTGGCGGAATATCTTGCCGCCAGCCTGATCATTTTGATGCTGACCGGCGGGCAGGTTCTTGAAGGCTTTGCCATGCGCAAGGCGTCGTCGGCCCTGAATGCCCTGGCCAAGCGCATGCCAAGTGTCGCGCATCGCAAATCCGATGATGGCGAAATTACTGATATCGCGATTGATGAGATCGACATTGGCGATCTGATCGCGGTCTTTCCGCATGAAACTGCGCCCGCCGATGGCATCGTTGTTGATGGCCATGGCAGCATGGATGAAAGCTACCTGACCGGGGAGCCCTATGTGGTTGCCAAGGCACCGGGCACCAATGTGCTGTCGGGCGCGATCAATGGCGAGGCCGTCCTGATCATCCGGGCGGAAAAGCGCGCGCGGGATTCCCGCTATGCCCAGATCATGGATGTCATGGCCGAGGCCGAACAAAAACGCCCGCGCATTCGCCGTCTTGGTGACCAGATCGGCGCTTGGTTTGCCCCGGCGGCCCTGTTGTTCGCGATCTTGGTCGGGTATCTGAGTGACGACTCATCGCGCTTTCTGGCGGTGCTGGTGGTGGCGACACCCTGTCCGCTTTTGATTGCCATTCCGATCACGGTGATGAGTGCGATTTCAATCGCCGCCCGGCGCGGTATTGTCATCCGCGACCCCACGGTTCTGGAACGCTTGCCAACTTGCCAAACGGCGATTTTCGATAAGACCGGCACGCTGACTTATGGTCGACCGGAACTGGTGGAAGTTTTGGCCGGGCCCAGCATGGATGGCAACCTTGTTTTGCGACTGGCGGCCAGCCTTGAACGTTATTCCAAACATCCGCTGGCCTCGGCGGTTTTGAATGCGGCACGGGATCGCAAACTGCCGCTTGATGAGGTTAATCATGCCTCGGAAAAGCCGGGGCAGGGCTTAAGCGGGCAGGTGGATGGCCATGAAGTTGCCGTGACCCACCGCAACAAACTGATGAAATCCGATCCCGATATCGCGGGGCTCCTACCCGATACCGCCGCCGGGCTTGAATGCGTGGTGCTGGTCGATGGCAAATATGGCGCGACCTTCCGCTTCCGCGATACCCCGCGTGCAGAGGGCGAAAGCTTTGTCGGTCATCTGGGCGATATCCATCATTTCAAAAAGGTGATGCTGCTATCGGGCGACCGCGAAAGCGAGGTCAGCTACCTTTCCGAATTGCTGGGTATTTCCGAAAGTCTGGCATCGCAAAGCCCGGAACAGAAAGTCGCGATCGTCCGCGCAGAAACTGCCAAGGCCCCGACATTGTTCATGGGCGATGGCATCAACGATGCGCCAGCACTCGCGGTTGCCACCGTCGGCATTGCCTTTGGCAAGGAAAGTGCGGTGACCGCCGATGCCGCAGGTGCCGTGATCCCCGAAGCATCCCTTGTCACTGTTGACGAGCTGCTTCACATCAGCATGGCGATGCGCCGCATCCTTTTGCAAAGCGTGATCGGCGGCATGGTGCTTTCCATCGTCGCCATGGGCTTTGCCGCCGCAGGCTATATCGCCCCGGTCGCGGGCGCGCTGTTGCAGGAAGGGATTGATGTGATTGCGATCCTTAATGCGCTCCGGTTGGCCCTGCGTCACGATATCGATGCGGATATTGTCGAGGACTAGAACGTTGGAAAGTCGCGGCCCGAACGTAATCCGGACCGCGACGAGGTAGCGGGGTTTATGCCGTGCGTAATTTGCGCTGCGGGCGGGCGACCAGCAGGTAATCCAGAAGCCAGATCGCGATCATCGATGCACCAACGGTCGGATAGATGATTCCGCCAATGGCAAGGATGGCGGTGACCATTTTGAGCTTGCTTGTGTCACGCGGCATCGGCGGAACGCCAAGGGCACCGGCTGGGCGCCGTTTCCACCACATCACGCCAGCCGATACCGACATGAAAATGATCAGGGCACAGATCACCAGAAGGATGATCTGATTGGCGATGCCAAATTCCTGACCCATGTGAACATTGATGCCAAATTCCATGACCTTGCCAAACGGCCCGTAATCGGCAACGCCCATATCGATCAGGGGCCGTCCGGAATACTGATCCAAGTGAATGACCCGTTGAAGCGACAAGTCATCGGGATAGATCGATGCAGAATAAACCCCGGTCTCAGTGCGCGGCAGGGCAACCGCGTAGCCCGGTGTAATGCCCATTTCCTCAAACTTTGCGACGGCCTGATCAATACCGATGGGGTTCGGCGTTGTCACCGGATCACTGCCACCATCAACCGATTGCGGCAGCGGGATGTTTTCATTGGTCCAACTTACGTCGCCAAATGCATCGATCATCGGAATGGTCGACAGCGGCACCTCGACCCGAACGCCGGACGGATATCCATTGGGCGTGCCATTGGCAAACTGGTTGGCATATTTGCCCCAGAATACCGACCAGAACATGCCGGTCGCTGCCATGAAGATAATGAAAACACCAATGAAGATGCCGGTGACGGCATGGGCATCACGCCACCAGATGCGGCGTTTGGGTGTTTCACGCAGGCTGACAACCCCGCCTTTCTGATTGCCGCGCGGCCACCACAAATACATCCCGGTCAGAACAAGCAGGATCGCCCAGCCCGAGGCAATTTCAATGATGTAATTCGGGATGGTGCCAAATTCGGCAAGGCTGTGAATACGTCGAACCACCCACATGATCGTGGTGCGATCAGGCATATGGCCCAGCACGTCACCAGTATAAGGATTAACGTAAACCGCCTCGCGCCCGCCGGCCTCAGTGGCAATGACGATTTCACTGCTGCGATCCGGACTTGCCGGGGGCGTGACCTTGGCGGCACTGCCCGGAACGGCATGCAGGGCCGCGTCAATCTGTTGGCTTATCGGCAGGGGCGCTTGGCCCGATGCCTCAACAAATTTTAGGTCGGCGTGATACCAGTCATCGATTTCATCGCGATAGATGTAAGCCGCCCCTGTGATAGCCATCAGGATCATGAAGGGCAGGATCAGAAGACCGGCATAAAAATGCCAGCGCCAGACAGCGCGATACAGGCTTGTATTCCCCTGTGATGCCGGGGATTTGGAAGTTTCAGTCATGTTTCTTGTCCATGCATGTGCGCAAGGCGTGCGACGGTGTGTTGGCACGACAAGGGCACAAGTAATTTAGGGAAAAAGCAGACCTGAACGCGCAATTATCCTGTCATGGAACTTGCGGGTTTTCAGGCGTGCTAAGGCAAATGGTCAAGAAACAGCAGGCGGGGCGCGCGGCGATGGCGCAATCGCGCAAAAGACATGCTTGCGCGCGGTAATGTGAAGGGCAGCAACTGCGTTGCTAAGTTGGATTGCTTCAAGTTCGGGAAGTTCCGGCGTGACCGGCATGCCAAAAGCATAATTACCCAAACCGCACAACGCACATTCAAAGCCATCCGGCGCGTCTGCATTCTGGCCCGGTTCATCGGGCAGCCCATCGGCGCGGACCAGAACGGTTTTGAAAGTGGATCCGGTGCAAATGACAATCGGAATGCGCACCACCCCATCCATTACAGAGGCCAGCGATGCCCCGTTGGCCTTTGCCATCGGAACATGCATGAAGCCAAACATGATGGTATTGGCAAGGAAAAACACAGCCACCAGTGCCGAAAGGCCCTGTCTGAACATCAGACTGATCTGGTGTTTGCGCTGCACGTGTTGCGATCCATCAAGCTTTGTCTGGATCGTGTTTAGGCCCTTCACCGGGATGTGTCAAAGGCTTCCAGTTTTGGGAAGGTCAGATTGCCCAACCGCGCGCGTGATTTCGGCAATCGCATTGGTGATGCCGTCTTCAGCCGCGATCTTGCTTGCAAGGCGTTCGGCGTTGTTGCGATAGGACGGCGTTTCAAGGACCGTTTTGATTTGCCGGGCCAGCACCCCGGCATCAAGTTTTGCAGGCTTGATCGGGCGTGGCGCAACGCCAAGCCTGTGCAGGCATTTTGCCCAGAAAGGTTGATCGCCGAAAAACGGAATGATGACGGATGGGCGACCGGCGCGCATGGCGGCCGCACAGGTGCCAGCCCCGCCATGATGAATGACGATATCGACGTTTGGGAACAGCCAGTCATGGGGAACCTCGCGCACTGCAAGGATGTTGGATGGCCAGTCAATGTCACCCATGCCGCCCCAGCCAGTTGCGATGATAGCGCTAACATCGGCCTGCGACACTGCCTTTGCAATCATTTCTGCCATCGCGGTCGGATCATTGCCGGGCATTGACCCGAACCCGATATAGATCAGGTTTTTGTGGCTTTCGACAAAGTTTTGTACTGCCGGGTCGGGCGGGTTTGTTTGCGCGCTCCCGTGCAGAAACCAGTATCCGGTGACAGTTGCATGTTCCGGCCAATCTTTGGGGCGACTGATCACAGCATTGCTAAAGGCGTGGATGATGGGCAGCGTGCCGGAGTTACAAGATTGAAGGATGTCCAAGCCCTTGGCATTGATCCCGTTTTGACGTCGCGCTGCCCATCTGTGAACTTGGCGACGCAGCGTTGCGTTCAACAGCCTATAGATCAGCTTGCCGGTCACGCGGTTATACCAGCGAGCCATGGCACCTCTAAGCCCAAGATCGGGAACGCCCATATGCGGATAGTCGCCGGTCGGGAGGAAGGACGGGATCAGTTGCGCCATCATAACCGGGATGCCGAAGTGCCTGCCAATCGGTAGCGCACCAAAGGTTTTCGGATGAAAAACGATGACGTCGGGCTTGGCCTGATCAATGGCGCGGAAGATGTCATCAAGCAGTGGGTCCTGAAGGCTGCGCGCCTTTTTGCCGATGGCAAGTAACGATCTCAGTTTTTGAAACGCCGATGCCTTCGGATCAGACGCGTGGGCAAATTGCGGATCATCCATAAGCGCAATCAGCGCATCGGTCAGGGGGGTGAATTCAAGATCATGATCGGTGATAAAACCGGCAAAGCGTTCCGGCGCGGCCACGGTGACCCGGTGCCCCTTTTGGATGAGCCCACGGCCAAGCGCGACAAAGGGCTGCACATCACCGCGCGTCCCATAGGTCATCAGCATGACATGCATGATGCGTCCTTTCCGCCGTCACAATTGAGGCCAAAGAAACCGATTAACCTTCGCTATCCCGGTCGTTGCCAAGGAAGTTTCGCGTTTGCTCAATCGCTTCGCGCAATCCAACGCGCTGGACTTCGACGTCTTCGGGGAAGGCACCCAGCAGCCGGGAGGGCATGCGGTTGTCAAGCAACACAAACACACCCCGATCTTCGGCGCGCCTGACAAGGCGACCAAAGGCCTGCTTCATACGAAGCCGTGTGAGCATGTCGTCATAGCGTGCGCCTTGGAACGCCGATTTCCGCGCACGGTGCAGGATGTCGGGCCGGGGCCATGGCACGCGGTCAAAGACGATCAGGCGAAGGCTATCACCCGGCACATCCACCCCGTCACGCACCGCATCGGTGCCGAGCAGGCAGGCATCGCGCTCCACCCGGAAAATGTCAATCAGGGTCGAGACATCCATACCATCGATATGCTGGGCCAGAAGTTGCAGGCCGGCTTCATCCATCGGCCCGGTCAGGCGCTCATACACCGCCCGCAACCGGTTGATCGCGGTAAACAGGCCAAGCGCACCGCCACCGGATGCCAAAAACAGTTCGCGATAGGCCGCCGCAACATGGTCCGGGTTATCGCGGCCAAGGTCATTGACGATGAAAACGCGGGTTTGCTCGCGGTAATTATACGGACTTTTCATTGCCGCCCGGATGGCCGGAAGCGGCATGTGGGCGGCCCCCGTACGATCCTCGGCCACGGCCCAGTCGAATTCTTCGTCGCCCGTGCCATCCCGAAGGGTCGCAGATGTCACCACCATGCCGTGCGCGGTGGGGGCAAGCGATGTCGTCAGCGGGATGGTCGGGTCAAGGTAATGACGATGCATGCCAACATCAAAATCCCGGCCAAACTGGCGCTCAATCGCAAACCAGTCGACAAAGGTTTTAGGTGTTTCCTCGACCAGGGATGCCAGCATTTGACGCCACGCGCCAACCTGCATGATCGCGCGGCGTTCAAGCGACCTTATGGCGGCATCAAGGCGCTGGCGTTCGGCACTATCGAGCTCATCGGCCTTTTCGTCCAACATATGGGCGATGATCTTGATCAGCGATTTGGCCGGTTTTTCCATGGCCTCCAGCGCGCGATCCAGATCAGCCGCACTGGCCAGAACTTCGTTGAGCGCCGGTTTGCAATCAGTCTCGATTGAGTATCCCCGATCCCCCTCGGCGGAACGCGCCATAACCTGTGCCCGGACATGGGCCAAAAAGACCTCCGCCGGGCCCTTGGCATGTTGTGATCCATCATGAATGCGCGATAGCCAACCCTGTTCAGGCAGGCATTGCGCGGCGACAATCACGGCATTGACGGCATCACGCAGCTCGTCACGGTCCAGAATAAGCGTTTCAAGGCGTTGCTTCAGGCCACGGGCACGCGATGATCCCTTTTGCTCTGCGCCCAGAAGCCAACGCCGAAGTTCCTGCCCCTCCATCCCGGTCAGGTGCGATGAAAATGCCTTGTCCGCCGCGTCAAACAAATGATGGCCCTCGTCAAACACGTAACGTGTCGGCATGGAGGCATCATCAAGCCCGCCCAATGCCGCCTGCACCATGACCAGCGCATGGTTTGCCACCACGATCTCGGCCGAGCGGGCGCGGCGTACGGTCTTTTCGACAAAGCATTTTGAATAATGCGGGCAGGCGGCATAGATGCATTCGCCGCGCTGATCGGCCAATGCGCCGGTAAAACGATTGCCCAGCAATTCGGTCAGCCAGGCGGGGAAATCACCGCCGACCATATCGCCATCACGGGTATGCGATGCCCATCGGGCAATCAGGCCAAGTGGCGTTGCCTGATGCGGCTGTTGATTAAGCGGGCGTTGGGCTTCTTCGAAATTCAGCAGGCAGAAATAGTTTTCCCGGCCCTTGCGCACGACGGCCTTCAGGCGCTTGTCCTTGGGGTCGTCATACAGGCGATCAAGTTCCTGATCGATCTGGCGTTGCAGGTTACGGGTATAGGTTGAAATCCAGACCGCCCCGTCATTCTTCTGGGCCCAAAGCGATGCCGGGGCGACATAACCCAGTGTCTTGCCGGTGCCCGTTCCGGCCTCGGCCAGGACGATATTGGGGGCGCCATCATGCAGGCGCGGGCCAAAGGCGGAACAGACGGATGACGCATAATCGGCCTGTTGCGGGCGTTCTTCCGCGCCTTCGCCCAGAAGTTCCTTCAGGCGTTTACGGGCATCCTTGGGATCAACCGGATAATTGGCCGGTGGCGGCGGCGGAGCATGTTCAGCCCATTCACCAAGCTTTTTCCAGACTTTGAGGCCCTCATACACTGCATACCGATGCGGGCCATCACCATCAGCCCCAAGGGCGGCCAGAACCGAAACACCCCACGGCCAGTGGCCGCGCGCCATCGGCCATGCAACCGAAAGTGCGGGCCCACGTTTGTTGCGATGAAGGGTGGCGAGTTCCTGCAAAAGCCGTTTCATGGCTTCTGCCAGTGCCTCTGCCTGACCGATCAGGTCATCGGCCGGTTTCTGACCCGTTGCAAGCGCAATACCGCGCGGGGTCGGCACACAAAACTGTGCCGGGCGGACAAAGGCAAAAAGCTCCAGCAGGTCATGGGCCGGAAACGGATCGGATTTCAGCCGCCTTGCACAGGCCGGGGTATGGACCAGAATGGGGCGTGATGACCGTGCACGTTTGGCCGCGGCACCGTGCGGGAGTTCCTCGATCTCGCCATCGGGCGATAAAAACACGGCATGACGCAATCCAACGACCATGACTGGTGCGTTGGGCGGCATGAAACGCGGTTGGGACTCTTCGGAACGATCATCGAACATTTGGGGCACTATAAGCAGACAGCGACAGTGGCGCCACCGGGGAAATTGACCTATCTTCGAATTTATAAAGCAAACACCCAAACACAAGAAGACGGACCACAATGGCAGCCCCCAATACCCGCAATCAGCATTTCTGGCGCGATGACGCCATGCCGTTTGTCGAGTTGCGGCGTGTGGCGGACGGGCATGCTGTTTGTTACGAGCGCCACAGCCACGATACCTTTTCCATCGGCACGGTGAAGGGTGGTTACAGTACCTATTGGAACCGGGGCAAAACCCATGAAACGCAGGCAGGGTCGGTCGTGATCCTCAACCCGGAGGACGTGCATGGCTGCAACCCGGTCAAGGGGGCGGACTGGGTCTATGACATGCTGTTTGTTGATCCGGACTGGCTTCTGGATTTGCAGATTGAGCTGGATGCCGATGCGGCCGGAAAGTTTGCCATGTTTTCCGATACGCTCAGCCACGATCCGCACCTGTATGATGGCTTGATTGATCTGGCCGATATGCTGGCCAATCCGGATGTCGATATTCTCGGCAAGGAAACGGCACTGGTGTCGTTTTTTGGCGATCTGCATGTGCAGCTTGACCGGCGCGGTGTGTTGGTGGGCGAACAGATGCGTTCCAACGGTGCGGTCCATGATCGCAAGATGGCCCGGGTGGGCGAGTATATCCGGGCCCATTATGCCGAAAATATCAGTCTGGATGATCTGGCCGCACTGGTTGGCTATTCCCGGTCCTATCTGGTGCGGGCGTTTAAAAAGAGTTTTGGCATGACGCCTTATGCCTATCTGATCAATTGCCGGGTGCAGCGCGCACGCCATGCGCTTAGGCGTGGGGAAAAGATCGTTGATGTCGCGCTTGAAACCGGCTTTGCGGATCAGGCGCATTTCCAGCGTATTTTCAAGCGTCTGATGGCGACAACCCCACGGCAATATGCCCGGGCCCAGGCGGCGTAAGTTGGGGGCAGTGGATGCCCGCCTTCGCGGGCATGACGGTTGGTGGTTTGCTGCTTCGTCATTCTCGCGCAGGCGGGGATCAGTCGCCGCAAGTTAGGCAGGCGCATTCATCCGAAAACCAGATAGGCGGCACTGGCGATCAGCAACACCGCCATCGCCCTGTTAAATGCGCGGATGCGTGAAGGCTCGCCCAGGAAACGAGACAGGAATGCGCCGGCATAGGCCCAGCACGCGACCGAGGCAAAGCAGATGACAAAGTAAATGGCGGTGAATTCCCAGATCAGGGTTGGCGTGCCGGACGCGGCATAGGCGCCCATCCCGGCGATGGATGCCAACCAGGCTTTGGGATTGAGCCACTGCATGACGGCCCCCGTGATTGCCTTTGGCCCGGCTTGGGCGTTGCCCTTGCCCAACTCACCATCTGACGTTGCCAGCTTCCAGGCCATGAACAGCAAGAACGCCACCCCGGCCCACTGAATGACAGTGGTCAGTTGCGGGAAGGCTTCAAGCATTTCATGCAGGCCCAGCCCGATCAAAAGCAGCAAAAGGCAAAATCCCGCGGTTGCGCCAAAGACAAGGCGAAGGGATGGGCGAAAGCCATATTGCACGCCAGAACTCAGCACCAGAATATTGACCGGTCCCGGTGTGATGGAGGCGGCCAAGGCAAAGGCCGCCATCGAAAGATACAGGCTGAGGGTTGCGCTAAAGCCGGACATCTTGGTGTTCCTCGCAGGGTAGTGTTTTTGTTATTGATCAACATGCGCTGTCTGGCGGCGCGTTTATTGAACAAAATTGACCTGCGCGAAGTTGATTTCGGCTTTGGGCATAAAAAAACGCAACCGGATGTGGAGCCGGTTGCGTTGCGTGCTGTCGATATCCGTGTTCCGGTTGGTGTGCCGGAACCGGTGTCAGATCAGCTTGCCGTCAGATCCATCAGAAGCGATGCACAGCGCGGAGCGATCTCGTTGTTGGGTTCGTCACTGCCCGGCATGGTTGCCCAGCCTTTTGCAATCACGAAATCGTCGCGCTTGTAAGAGCTTTCGGCCTTGAGGGCCGTAAGTTCCGCCGTCTGATTGTTGGGCGAAAGCATTTTGAACTGGGCGACACATACCGGTGCCATTGCCGAGATCGTTGCTTCCTTGCCGCTTGCATCGGCCATTTCCTGCGCAGTGCCACCAGACACCACCGAGCCGGTGCTGAAACCGACAATGGTGATCAGTGCGGCGCCGATAATGCCGCCCCAAATTCCGGGCTTTGTCCATGCAGGGATTTCGATAGCCATAAATAAAATTCCTTTTAATCAGGCCGTGAAAAGTATTTTTCGCGGCTCTGTTAGATCAAAGGAAAACATTGATGATGTAATATTACAATTGATTTATTTTTAAATATTTAAATCAAAGGTGAATTTTCTGAAGGGGAGCGGTTTTATTTTTCGATATTTCGAAGAATTATTTCGTGATTCAACCGGAAAACATGTTCGACAAACCAGTTGCCCCACCGGCAATCATGGCATAGCGCGCCGCCTTGCCAATGGTCACCAGAATGATGAAGGGCAGAAGGCGCACCCGCATGACCCCGGCAAACAGCGTGAGCGGATCACCAATAATCGGAAGCCATGAAAGCAGTAATGACCACAGTCCGTATTTGCCAAACCAGCGCGATGCACGATCCAGTGCCTCGGCGGAGACGGGGAACCAGCGCTTGTGCTTGAAATGCTCGGCATAAAGGCCAAGCCACCAGTTGATGAGCGACCCCAGAACATTCCCGACCGTGGCGACCAGCACCAACAACCATATGGCATGATCGCCAGACGCAATGAGGGCTGCCAACGCCGCCTCGGACGTGCCGGGCAGGATGGTTGCGGATGTCAGGGCGGACAGGAAAAGGGCGAAAAGCACGTGTAAAAGCCAGTCAGATCAAGTCAGGCGTTATGATTTGAGGCTGAATTTACGGACATCAAGCGGCTGTGCAAGCACTTCATCCTTGCTCTCGCCAAAGGCCTTCAGGTAGGGCATCTCGAAATGCCGGGCGAGGTCTTCTTCCGAGCGCCAGTTTTCATAAGCCAACCAGAGGGCAGGATCGTCATTTGACTGGTGCATGTCGTAGCTGATGCAGCCTTCCTCGGCGCGCGACGGTTCAACCAATGCCAAAAGCCGTTTGCCGAGTTCTTCTTCCATGCCGGGTTTGGCGCGTGCGGTGGCAACAACGGTAAGCTGCTTGGACATTTCGGTTTCCTGTCATTTTAATTGTTTGGCTTTTGGCTAGGCTCAGGACCTATTAATTTGGTTCGAATGGTTAACCGGATTTGTGCGGATACGCGAAGTAAAGCCGCGGGAAGATATACATCTTTCAAGGTTTTACGACAAAGTAGCCCGTGCAAATCCGGTTAATCCGAAGGACAGAGGTTATATTTGCAAACTCCTGCGTCAAATCCCTTGGCCGGGATGCCAGCCCGACCTGCGGGCTTTTCCTTGGATTTCACAAATATAACCTCTGCCATTCAAATCAAATTAGTAGGTCCTGAGCCTAGATCATCACCACCCACAGTGCAGGACAAATGTTTGTTTCACAAGCAGGCAGAGAACAGAAAAAGGCCCGGTGCGGGGGACACCGGGCCTGGAATTGCTGGTCAGCAGTTTGGGGGGAGCTGACCAGCAGGGGGGAGACGAAAGTCAGGCGATGGTCGTGGTAACATCGACATTGCCGCGAATTGCGTTGGAATAGGGGCAAATGGTGTGCGCTGTTTCGACAAGCTTCTCTGCATCGGCCTTGTCGAGACCCGGCAGCGATACAGTGAGTTCGACCGCGATACCAAAGCCGCCTGCTTCGCGCGGACCGATACCGACTTCAGCCGAAACCCCGACGTCATTTGGCACCTTGATCTTGGTCTGGCCGCTGGCAGCCTTCATGGCGCCGATAAAGCAGGCCGAGTAGCCCATGGCAAAAAGCTGTTCCGGGTTATGACCGTCACCGCCAGCACCGCCGAGTTCCTTCGGCGTGGACAGCTTGACATCAAGCGATCCATCGTCAGTCGAGGCGCGGCCATCGCGGCCACCGGTTGCAGAAGCGAGTGCGGTGTATTTGACATCAACAGACATGGTTTTCATCCTTTGTTTGAACATTGGTTCGGTTGGTGATTACCCGGCTGTTAGGTTCATATGTCGCCGGGGGCGGGCAGGTGCAACCGCACCTACCCGAAAGAGTGTTAAAGTTTGGGGACAATTCCCCTGTATTCGTCGTGTTATTCGCCGTGCAGGGCGGTGTGGAGATACTGACCGGCCTGGGCAATTGCGCCTTTGGCAGCCGGGGTATCGGCAAGGGCATTGAGCATGACAAAGTCATGGATCGTGCCGTTGTAACGCGTGACGGTAACATCCACGCCAGCTTGGCTCAGTTTGCGGGCATATGCTTCGCCTTCATCCCGCAACACGTCGTTTTCCGCCGTAATCACAAGTGCCGGGGCCTGACCGGCAAGCTGATCGGCACTCGCATGGATCGGTGTGATTTTCGGGTCAGTACGATCAACGCCTTCAGGCAGGTACTGGTTCCAGAACCATTCCATCGCAGGCTCGGTCAACCACGGGCCGTTGGCAAATTCGGTATAGGATCCGTTGTCAAAATCGGCATCCGTCACCGGATAGAACAAAACCTGTGCAGTGATTTCCGGACCTTTGCGTTCCTGGGCCAGAAGCGAGACCACAGCGGTCATGTTGCCCCCGACACTGTCGCCGGCAATTGCCAGACGGGTCGGATCGATATTGAGCTGTTCACCATGTTCAGCAACATATTTGGTGACAGCGTAATCCTGCTCAATCGCGATCGGATAGCGCGCCTCGGGGGAGCGTTCGTAATCCACAAACACCAGGGCGGCATTGGCACGAACGGCGAGTTCACGGACCAGACGATCATGGGTGCCGGTATCGCCCATCACCCAGCCTGCGCCATGGAAATAAACAATCACAGGAAGGCGATCAGTATTGCCCGCCGGGCGGATGATGCGGACCTTGGTGGCACCCGTCGGGCCAACACCAAAGACCGTGTCGGTGATATCAACGGCCGGTTTGGCAACCTCGCCGGACTGTGCGCCCGCCAGAACGTTGCGGGCCTCAGCAGGGGTCAGGGTGTAGATCGCCGGGCCGCCGGACGCGGAAAGGACATCAATGAATTCCTGGGTGGTGTTTTCAAGAACCGGCTCTGCGAAGGCTGCGGTGCTGGTCAGGGAGGTCGACATTGCCAGTGCGCCAGTGAAGAGTGCGCCAGAGAAGACAGCAGCAGCAACTTTTGAATTGAATGGGCTCATGGGTCTGATCCTTTAAATGGGCCGTCCGGGATGTTTGATGGGCGGCGTTGCGTTTTGTTGAATGATATATCGAACACAATTTAATCGTGCGCGATATAAAAATCAGAAACCCAGCCATGCAATAAAATCGCTTGTTATTTAATCGCGCGCGATTTATTTTACTTGGCTTCGAAAATTTCAAACCCAAGATGTTTTGAGAAGACGGACATCGTCGGCGGGTATGGAAGTCGCAGAATTCTGCGCAATGCGATGTCTTTTTGCCCCACATTAAAGGACCAGACAAATGGACAATTCATCCAAAGATGATCTGCTTCAGCTCGAAAAGTTTCTGTGCTTTTCGATCTATTCAGCCGGTCATGCCTTTAACCGGGTCTATAAGCCGCTGTTGGATAATCTGGGGCTGACCTATCCGCAATATCTGGTGATGGTGACCCTGTGGCAGGAAGATAACCAGTCTGTGCGGAGCATTGGCGCAAAGCTGTATCTGGAATCAAGTACGCTGACACCGTTGCTCAAACGCCTTGAAGCCAACGGACTTGTCAGCCGCAAGCGCGATCCGGAGGACGAGCGATCTGTGCGTGTCAGCCTGACCGAGGCCGGAAAAGATCTGCGCAACAAGGCAGAAGAAGTTCCGCCCTGCATTCTTGACGCCACCGGACTTGATATCGAGACCGCCAAACGCCTGAACCGCGATTTGCGGACCATGCGCGATCAGATGGAGGCTGGCGGTCAGAAGATTTGATCGCTGTTATGTGGCCTGCTGTTTGAGATCCTGTTTCCGGTCCCGATGATAGGTCAGCGCCCAGCCAAGCGCGGTCTTGATCGCCGGTTCAGGCAGGGGTCGATCCAGCGGCAGGATAATGGCGCGGTTGCCCTCGGTCATCAGATCGGTCGAAAGCAGGCTGCGCGTCCGGTCAATCAGGTCGGTCTTGCAGTCAAAAAAGATCATGACCTGATCAGGTGTTTTGGCTTTCCAGTCGGCACGAATGGTAATGCCCGATCCCGATTTTGGCCGCCAGGCCGGTTCGCCCCATTTCAGGCTTTCGGTGATCGGGCCAACCCCGTCAATTTCGCCCGCCAGTTCAAAAATCCAGTCGCGGATCGACATCAATGCCCGCCGGGCGTGCGCCGGGCAGGCATTGAATTTTGCCGCAACATCCGGGCTTGCGAAACCCCCTGACCCCATCACATGCCCGCAGCGCTCAGATTGCCAAAGGACTGGATCAGAAGCCAGACACCACAGATCGCAAGGGTAATATGCTGCATAACCATGGCCGGTGCGATGATGCGTTTGGACCGGGTCAGGGTACCAATGGCATGCAAAATCCGGCTTGCGATCAGAATGGCAGCCACAATCCAGATGATGGTCGATGTTGCCAGGATCGCCTCGATGGCAAGGATCAGCAGAATGCAAAGCGGGGCATTTTCAACAAAATTGCCATGCGCGCGAATGCGCCGGCGCAGGGTGGTGTCATCGCCATCCCCGCTCAGCACATTAAGCTGGGCGCGCCGGATCGAAACCATCAGGCTGAGTACGGTCAGCATCAAAACAAAAACGGCGGTGATAAAGATGGTTACGGGCAGCGGCAGCATGTCAATATTCCCGGCTTGTGAAGAGGATTGTGAAACTATTTTCGAATTCAATCACTGAACGCAGTTTGGATCAAACAAAAGGACGACACCAATCAAGGTGCCGTCCGATTTGTCATGTGCTGAAAGGTGTTATTACGCCTTAGATGTTGCGCAGGCGATCCAGGAAGTTTTTGACCTGTGCGTCAAGATTGCGGGCTTCTTCGGCCAGTTGGGTTGCCCCGGCCTGAACGTTTGACGCTGCTTCGCCGGTTTCCTGGGATGTGTTGCGAACAATCCCGATAGAGGACGAAACTTCGTTGGTGCCCGCCGCCGCCTGTTGAACGTTACTTGAAATTTCGGCGGTGGCAGCCCCTTGTTCCTCGACCGCGGACGCGATGGCGGTGGCGATTTCGTTAATGTTGGAAATGGTTTCAGTCACCCGTTCAATCGCACCAACGGTATTTTGCGTCTCGGACTGGATGGAGCCAATCTGTTGAGCGATGTCTTCGGTCGCCTTGGCGGTCTGGTTGGCCAGGTTTTTGACTTCCTGTGCGACCACGGCAAAGCCTTTGCCGGCCTCACCGGCACGGGCCGCCTCGATGGTGGCATTCAGTGCAAGAAGATTGGTCTGGGCGGCAATGTCATTGATCAGGTTAACCACTTCGCCAATGCGGTCTGCCGCCTCGGCCAGGCCGGTGACCATGGCGTTGGCACGTGAAGCTTCTTCGACAGCGGTGTTGGAGATGTCAGATGACTTCGCCACCTGTGAGCTGATTTCCTGAATGGAGGCAGACAGTTCCTCGGTCGCAGACGCCACGGTCTGGACATTTGCACTTGCCTCGTCCGCGGCGGCGGCAACAACAACAGCCTGTTCAGAGCTTTCATCGGCAGCGCGGCGCATTTGCCGGGACACTTGTTCCATGTTTCCGGCCTTGTCAGACACATTGACAACGATCGAGCCGACCGATTTTTCAAACTCGTCGGCCATCTGCAAGCGCGTGCGATTGCGTTCGTCGCTGGCGCGCTGTTCGGCTTGAAGCTTTTCACGTTCGGCCATCTGCATGCGTGCTGAGGCCTCCTTGAAGGCTTCAAGCGCCTTGGCAATTGCCCCGATCTCGTCATCGCGTTTGAGGTAGGGCACCGTAATGTCAAACTCACCCTTCTGAAGGTGATCAATCACACTGGTCACCCGTGTCATCGGGCGTGCAACCAGGGTTCTGGTCGACAAAAGAACCACCGCAATGACAATGGCCAACAGGATGACACCGCCGATCAGGGTGATATTGCGCAGATTGTCTGCCGGGGCAAAGACGGTCGCCAGCGGCACATTGACCACAACGCCCCATTTGTTGGGGTATCCGGCAATCTCGACCGGGACAATCATGTGCATGGTTGTGTCATCATCAATGCGCATCGGATCGCCCGATTGCATGGTTTTGAGGATGGCCGCATGGATCGGGTTGTTGCCATCAAGGGTGGTGCCACGGATTTCCGGGTCTTCGTGGGCAACCCAGGTGCCTTGGGCGGAGACAAGATTGACCGTGCCGGTGCCAAACGGTGTCAGTTCGGCAAAGCGTTCTGACAGGGCATTGAGTTCAAGATCAACGCCCAGCACCCCCAGAAAATCACCGTTCGGGTTCTGTACCGGATAGACAAAGGATGTCAGAACAACGTCACGGCCCTGAATGTCATAGGTGATGGCGTCGGTGACATAGGGCTGATTGGTGTCACGCGGGGTGGTGTAATACTCGTTGATCTCGGGGTTATCGAGGCCAGTCAGGTGGTAGGGGGTAATACCGTCACCAAAATTATAATAATAAGTGACGTATTTGCCGCTGCCATCGCCGAATGGCTCACCCTCGTTTACGTAGTCGGCATCCTTGCCATCAAGGGCATCGGTTTCAAAGCCCGCCCATGCGCCGGCAAGTGTCGGATTATCGATCAGGGTCCGACTGAGAATTTCGTTATATGCCGCGCGATCAACGCCGCCTTTTTCGCGGATCGCACGAAAGGCGCCGGCCAGGTTTTTTGCGACCAACATCCCGCCATTCAGAACACTACCAGCCTGCTCTGCGTGATGGTTTGCAACCCCACGTGCTTCGCCGACAGTCAGTTCCTCGGTGGTCTGGCTTGTTTGGACGGTTTGAAGAGATATGCCTGCAATCAGGCAGAGCGCGATGGTTACGGCACTGACAAGAGTCAGCTTCGCGCCAAGGGACAGGGACGAAAAGTTCATACAGTCATCCTTCCGACCTATGCTTTCGTTTGAAGATCGCATTTGAGTAATGCACCAGCCAAGTCAATGGCTTGGCGGCGCGGAAAGGCACGGCATGTTAGATGTCTATTCTAATGTATAATGCTTGGGAAGGGAAGCTGTCTGAATATGTAACTTTTGTTATTAAAATCGTTTGGTTTTTCCGATTGTCGGCGCAAACACTTCTTCGGCGGGGACAGGTTTGCCAAACAGGAATCCTTGCAGCTTGATGTCCGGCACATCACGCAGGAAGTCATACTGCGCCTTGGTTTCAACGCCTTCTGCGGTGACCGACAGACCCAACGCACCCGCCATTGCCAGCATTGCGTTGATCAGGGCCACGTCATCACTGTTGCCCGGTACTCCGCTTACAAAGGCACGGTCGATCTTGATGCGACTGATCGGCAGGCTTTTGATCGACCGCAGGCATGAATAGCCGGTGCCGAAATCGTCAATTGCCAGTGAAACGCCCACTTCCCGCAGGTCGTGCAGGGTCTGGATCATGCTGATTTCGTCCTGGATCATGCTTTCGGTGACTTCGATTTCAAGATCCTCGGCCGGGAGGCCGGAAATCGCCAGTTCATGGGCGATGCTGTCGGCAAAACCGGGTTGCTGCATCTGGCGGACCGACACATTGACGGCCACACGGAGTTTCTGGCCATATTCATCCTGCCAGCGACGGGCCTGGTGGCAGGCTTCGCGGATCACCCAGCTGCCAATTTCAAGGATAAGCCCGCTTTTCTCGGCAATCGGGATGATTTCATGGGGGCCGACAAGCCCGTGGACCGGATGTTTCCAGCGCAGTAACGCTTCGACACCGACCATGTCGCCGGTTTTGCCATCAATCTGTGGCTGGTAATGCAGAACCAGTTCTTCGTTTTCAAGCCCGCGTCGCAATTCAAGGGAGCGCGTCATATAATGGGCGGCATTGGCCGTCATTTCCGGCTCATAGAGGGCAAAGGTCCTGCGTCCGCGATCCTTGGCCGCATACATCGCGGTGTCGGCAAGCCGGATCAGATCGTGTGATGAACGGCCATGCACCGGATAGAGTGAAATGCCCAAACTCGCCCCGATATTCATTTCGTGGCCACGGATAAAGAACGGGCGTTGCAGTTCCTGAATGATCTTTTGCGCCAGATTGGCGGCGGCTGTTTCGTTGGGGATGTTTTCGCGAATGATCAGGAATTCATCGCCGCCCAGCCGGGATATGGTATCGGTGCGTTCGGTAATGCCCTTGATCCGGGTTGCGGCAATCAGAATGACCTGATCGCCCGCAGCATGGCCAAGTGTGTCATTGATCGTCTTGAAATCATCGATATCAAGAAACAGGCAGGCGACCATCATGCCACTGGGTTCGCACCGTTCGATCGCGCGATTAAGGCGGTCTGTGGCCAGAAGCCGGTTGGGCAGGCTGGTCAGTCCGTCATATTGGGCAAGGTAATGCAATTCCTGTTCGGCCTGCCGGATGGCGGTCCGGTCAGAGACGATCATCACATAGTGGGTCAGCTCGTGCTCTTCGTTTTCGACGGCAATAACCTGCAGGGACAGCGATATCGGGCCACGACTGGCGTTGTGGGTATCAAGATCGCGATGCCATTGGCGGCGGGCACCCGGCCCGGAAAACAATTCCTGAAAGAATTCGGCGGGATGTTCGTTGGCAGAAAGGAAATAGGGCGGCTTTTGCAGCGTGTTTTCTTCGGTCTCGCCCGTGATCCGGTAATAAGCGTTGTTGGCGTTGGTAACATTGAGGTCCGGATCAAGAATAAGAATGCCGTCCTGGGTGGTTTCAAACACCGTCATGGCTTCGCGCAGCTTGTCCTGGGTCAGGCGCTGATCGGTGATGTCCTGCATCATGCCGATGATGCGTTGTGACCCTTTGCGATCATCGCCAAAGGACTTGCCGCGGGCCCGCAGCCAGCGATAGTTCTGGTCCTTGTCCAGACTGCGAAAGACAACGTCATAAAAATCGCCATGGGCAACCGCATAGGCAAAGGCCTTGCGCACCATGTCGCGGTCTTCTGTTGCGACCCTTTCAAGAAAGGCATCCCAGCTTTCGGTGACGATTTCGGCATTCTGATTAAGGTCGGCATTGCCAAGCCCGGTGGAGTGCATTTGCCGGGTCAGGACATCAATTTCCCAGCAACTCATCTGCGCTGCGTTCATCGCAAGCGACAGACGGTGCTGGCTTTCCGACAGGGCCAGTTCGGCTGTGCGGCGTTCCAGCGCCATCTGGATCGTGGCATGCAGTTCACGGTCCGAAAACGGTTTGATCAGATAGCCATATGGACGGGTTTTTTGCGCGCGCGCCAGTGTCGCGTCTTCTGAGTGGGCCGATAGATAGATGACCGGGATCATCAGGTGCGGGGGTATGCCGGCCGCCGTTTCAATGCCGTCAATATCGCCTTCGATGCGGATATCCATCAGGATGATGTCAGGTGGATCTTCATTGATGGCAGCAAGGGCGTCACTGCCGCGCGTATGTGCGCTGGTGCGCTGGTAGCCCAGCTTTTCAAGCTGCTTGCGCAAATGAAGGGCGATAACACGTTCGTCCTCGACAATCATGACATGGACTGAATGTGGCATCCCGATCACTTCCCTATTTTGAAGTTGATGACAAAGGTGGTTTCGCCATTGGTCGTGATATCAAGCGTGCCACCAATCTGGTCGGCCAGCAGTTCAATCAATTGCAGGCCAAGCCCGTCACTCGTGCCCGGGGTAAAGTCATCAGGCATGCCGCGCCCGTTATCAGAGACACGCAAGGTCACAACATCTTCGTCATTCATCTCGGTCGATACCGTGATCTGACCTTTTGCGCCGTCGGGGAAACCGTGTTTAAGCGCATTGGTGATCAGTTCGTTGGCAATCAGTCCACAGGGCACGGCCTGATCGATGGTGAGTTCGACATGGGCCAGATTGCTTTTGACCTGTACCCGGCTGATATCGACATTGAATGTCGCCAGAAGCGACGAAATAAGGCTTTCGCAGAAATCGGCGAAATTCACCTTGGCGATGTCTTCGCTTTGATACAGCGACTGGTGAATTTGCGCCATCGACCGGACGCGATTGCAGCTGTCGATCAGGGCTTCGCGTGCCTGTATGTCAATGACCGAGGATGTCTGCATATCGAGCAAACTATGAATGATCTGCAGATTGTTTTTCACCCGGTGATGGACTTCGGAAAGCAGGGTTTCCTTTTCACGAAGCGATCGTGCGATCTGTTCTTCGCGATGTTTGCGTTCGGAAATGTCGGAAATGGCCGCAAGGATCTGATGCTTTTCGCCATCAGAGATCGGGTTCAGGCCGATTTCAACCGGGAACTCGCTGCCATCCTTGCGCAAGGCATAAAGATCGCGACCAGCCCCCATCGGGCGGGGATTGGGCCGCTCGGAATAGGAGCGCCGCAAACGCGGGTGTCCGGTGCGGAAACGTTCGGGGACCAGCATTTCAATCGGCTGGCCCAGCAGTTCATCGCGCGCATAGCCAAAAATGATTTCGGTCTGGGCGTTCACCATTTCCATGGTGCCATCCGCACTGATCAGGATCATGGCATTTGGCGCGTATTCAACAACGCGTTCAAATCTTTGATCCGGACTTTTCGTCGGAAAGGCGTTTTCGGTGATGTGTCCACCGGTCTCTCCAAACGACATCAACACACTCCAATCATCGTGTTTGTTTCGTCGATCGGGTTTGCCTTCGCTTGCGGACGATCAATAGTATTAAATTAAACTAATAGTGTATCGCAGCATAAACATATGGATTTGCAATGAAAGATCATCGCAAGTTAAGCGTGCTTCCCCTCTGTCGGATATTTGTCGGCAGGTGGTTAAAGTCAACTACACTTAGGTGTAGCCGCAGAGGTGGCTTTACAAGCAACCGCCTGCAGATAAATATCGGCGATTGGCCCGGTAATTCCGCGATTATTTGGCAGCCATGCGCAACAGGTGCTTGATCTTGGCCCGAAGTGGGGTATAGCTTCGCGCAAACATGCGATCAGCGTGATACGTATATTTCCCGAGAATTTAACGATCCAACTGACAAACAAGGTTTCAAAAATGACAGCCGATCTTCGAGATGCCGCACTTAACAGCAACGTCTGGGCTTTTCAGGAAGCCAGCAAGCTGGTCAAGCGGTATAAACAGAAGGCGCCTGAAAAGGGCTATGTCCTTTTTGAAACCGGTTATGGTCCGTCGGGTCTGCCGCATATCGGCACCTTTGGCGAAGTTGCGCGCACGACCTATGTCCGTCGCGCGTTTGAAACCATGTGCGATATCCCGACCAAGCTGTTCTGCTTCTCCGATGACATGGACGGGCTTCGCAAGGTGCCCGACAACATCCCGAACAAGGATATGGTCGCCCAGCATCTTGGCAAGGCACTGACCAGCGTTCCGGACCCGTTTGGCACTCATGAAAGCTTTGCCCATCACAATAATGCCAAGCTGCGTGAATTCCTTGATGGTTTCGGGTTCGAGTATGAATTCAAATCATCGACCGAATGTTATCGTTCGGGCATGTTTGACGAGGCGCTTTTGCGCCTTCTGGAACGTTATGACGCGATCCAGAAAATCATGTTGCCGACCCTTGGTGAAGAACGCCGTGCGACTTATAGCCCGTTCATGCCGGTCGAGCCGGGCACCAACAAGGTCCTGATGGCCAAGGTGACCGAGCTTAAGCCGGAAAGCGGCAGCATCGTTTACGAACATCCGGAAACCGGTGATCTGGTCGAAACGCTGGTGACGGGGGGCAATTGCAAGCTGCAATGGAAGCCGGACTGGGCGATGCGCTGGTATGCGCTGGGCGTTGATTATGAAATGGCCGGTAAAGACCTTATTCCGTCGGTCGAGCTTGGCAACAAGATCGTCAAGGCACTTGGCGGCACCCCGCCGGAAGGCTTCAACTACGAGCTGTTCCTCGATGAGAACGCCCAGAAGATTTCCAAATCCAAGGGCAATGGTCTTTCGATGGAAGACTGGCTGAAATATGCGCCGGAAGACAGCCTGTCGCTGTTCATGTTCCAGAAGCCGAAAACCGCAAAGCGTCTGTATTTCGATGTCATCCCGAAAACCGTCGATGAGTACCTGACCTTTGCTGAAAAGCTTAAAACCGAAACCGATCCGGAAAAGATCCTTCAGAACCCGGCCTGGCACATTCACGCCGGGACCGCACCGGATCGCGAAATTCCGTTGTCGTTCGGCATTCTTCTGAACCTTGTTTCGGTCTGCAATACCGATGATCGCGACCTGCTGTGGAAGTTCATTTCGCGTTACGCCACCGGCGCAACCCCGGAAACCTCGCCGTATCTTGATAAGCTGGTCGGCTATGCGATCAACTATTACAGCGACTTCGTCAAACCGACCAAGTCGTACCGCGCGCCGACCGAGGCGGAAAAAGCAGCCCTTCAGGATCTGCGCGATACACTGGCTAAAATTGCACCGGGCACCGATCCGTCCGACATCCAGACCGAGGTTTTCACCGTGGGCAAAAACCACAATTACGAAAACCTGCGTGACTGGTTCAAGACGCTTTATGAAGTGCTGCTGGGTCAGGAACAGGGCCCGCGTATGGGCTCCTTCATTGCGCTTTACGGCCTTGATGAAAGTGTTGCCCTGATCGACCGTGCGCTGGCCGGTGAAGATCTGTCGGCCTAAGACGGGGCGATCAGATAAATATAAAAGACGGCTCGCCTTTGGCGGGCCGTTTTGCTTTTTGGGTCATATCATTCAATAATTTGCCGATCAGACCGGCTATGGCGGTGCTTTGCGTCACCAGCAAGGAATTGAATGATATGGGATTTTGGCAGAAATCAATGATCGCGGTTGCATGTTCCAAACCGCTTCGTACCCTTGGCGAGGCGATTGGACGCAAGACCGGACTGGCCGCGCAGTTTGTCAGTGCGAACGATGGCATTGGTCATGTGTCGCGGGCAAATGCGCTGGCAGCACAAGGTATCCGGATTTCAAGCTTCTATCTTGGTGAATATGTCGAAGACATAACGCAGGTCCGTGAAACGGTCGATCAGCTTGGCTTTGTGATGCCAAGCCTCGATATGTCTGGACTGGATGTGCATGTGTCGATTGATCCGTCCCAGCTGGGCTATATGCAGGGCGAGGCGGTCCTGACCAAACATGTCGACGAGATCGCAAACAAGATCCGCAATATTGCAGCACAGGCCAATTCATCGCAGACCATCCGGCTTATGATCGATATGGAAGATTTCGATATGGTCGATGACACGCTGGCCCTGCATCATCGGTTGGCGACGGCTGGTGTGCCGGTTGCCCAAACCCTTCAAGCTCGTTTGCACCGGACGGAATCTGATCTGAACGACATGATTGCACGCGGGGCGATGGTGCGGTTGGTCAAGGGGGCAATGGCCCCACCGGCAAGCGTATCCTTTACCGACCGTGACCAGATTGATGACAACTATCTGAAACTGGCCGGGATGATGTTGTCAGATGCCGCCAAACAAAGCGGGTTTTTCCCGGTCTTTGGTAGTCATCACCGAGACTTGGTGCTCAGGATTGCCAAGCTCGCCGATCAAAACGGCTGGGCGCGCGATCAGTTCGAGTTTGAAATGCTTTATGGCGTTAATCAGCCTTTGCAACGTGAACTGGTTGCGGCGGGATATCGCCTTCGGCTGTATGCGCCGTTTGGCAAGGACTGGTGGGCCTACGCCTGGCGTCGGGTGGGGGAAAACCCGCGCAACCTGTCGCTTTTGATGAAATCGGGGCTTAATCGATAACCAAGAAACTTTGAGGCCAGCATGAATGTGTGCTGGCCTCAACGCTTAAATCAGCTTGGCGGCAGGTAACGCCGCAGCGGATGATTTTCAAACGGCGCCAGAAGCACATGGCGGGCACGTTGCCAACCCACACCAAACGCCATCACCAGTCCGCCAACGATGAAGCAGACCAGAACGATGGTCATCGATGGATCAATCGCCGCACCCTCGAACCCGGATTGCAGCAAATAGCCAACATAGATCAGGCCACTGATGATCGGTGACCGGCGATCCAGGATCAGGGACAGCACCATGGCAATGATGATCACCGGGATCATCGCAAGGGCGGCGGCCTCAAACGTTGCGGCAATCGAATGGATGGTCAGCGGTGCGCCAAAGACATAAAGCCAGAACGCGCATTCCGCCCAACCATTGATCCGCTTGGGATCGCGGCTGTCGATAAAGATCGCAAGGGCGAGCAACAATATGCCCGTCGCCGTGATCAGATAGGGGATATAGGGTTCTGCCGCCGGGCCGAATGTCGCCATCAAAGCAGACCAGAAAACGCCAACGAGCCCTGCGGCAATCAGTGCAAAGGATACCGGCAGGCGATATCGCAGGAAAAAGCCCAGCTGGAAGGCAAAGCCGATGATGGCGACAAACACCAGCACGTTCATCGACCGCTGCCCGAAATCAATCACCGTATCAAGATCGGACAACTGCCCGGCAGGTCCGGCAAGCGACATGTAAATCGCCACCGCATAGATCATCAATGTCGCGCCAAGGGCGGCCATAATCGCGATCGAGGGCAGGGACGCCTTGAGCTTGCCGGCAATATATTCCGCCAGCGCGACATAGGCGATCATGGCAAGCGGTGGCGCGATCCAAAACGCCGGGCCATTGGCAAGCAAGCCCCACAGAACGAACCAGCCGATGGTCAGTGCGCATATGCCAAGGGCAATGAAGATGTCATTCATGCCGCGAAACAGCGTGAATTTTTCTGTTTCAGGCGACTCTTGTGCTTGTTTAGCAAGGTAGCCTTCGAGCCTTGAAAAGGCCTCTTCGCTGAGCACGCCGGCCGATACCGCATTTCGGATATCGGCAAGGGTGAATTGATTGTTTTTCACGGTGGCTCCGGAGTGTGTTGTTGCTCTTGTGCCGTTTTGGCGTGTGTCCGATGGGTCAGTGATACACGCGATGTGCAATGCTTTCAAATTTCTCGGTATGCCTAAAGGCGGACTAAGGCATCGAAAGGGCACCTAATCCGGGCAGTTAACAGGAACATAATGTTTAAGATATAAGTTAGTGAACTGACTTGTATGTGTTGAGGTATCCATGGCCACCAAGCTGAGTTCCGAGCAAAAGCGTCAAAAGCTTGCCCGTGCGGCAATGAATGTGATCTGGCGCGATGGCTATCACGCCGCCACCATTCAGGCAGTCGCGACCGAGGCCGGATTGCCCGCCGGTGGTGTGTTTTACCGCTTTCCGAAGAAACATGACCTTGCCCTGGCGGCACTGGAAACCATGGAAGGGGAGTTTGTCCCGCTTCTGGAAAGTATCTCGACGTCGCGTTCGGTGGCGGATCGGTTGACAAAGTTCTTTGATTATCTTGATGCCATGACGCCGCGCCGGGTCAGTCACGGCTGCCCGTTGGCGAGGCTGATGCTTGATTTGCCCGGCGATGATGATTTCACCCCGTCGCGCAGAACCGGGCGGGCGGTATTTGATGCCCTGATCAACTGGGTTGCAGATCAGCTTGAAGAAGGTGGGCTTGATCGCAAAACAGCCGCAAAGACCGGGCGTCAGATCATCATGCGGTGGCAAGGTGCGATTATTCTGGCCCACAGCATGGCGGATCGGGCCATTCTTGATGATGAGATTAATGAATTGCGCGCACTGGCCAAAGATCTGATTGGCTAAACCCCGGTTGTTTTTCGCCCAAAAGTTGATTGCCATTATTTACGCATTTTCTGATGATGCATTAGGGGTTTGGCGCATTCACCCGATGCGTGTCGCAGTTGGTCCGGCAAACATTTCAAACCAAAGGACACGGGCAATGACAAAGATGAAACTTGTGCTGGTGGCGATGATGGCAACGGTCTTGGCGGGCTGTGCCACCGGCCCGCGCATCTATACCGATGCCGATCCGGCGGCCGATTTCGGACAGTATCAGACATTCGCCTTTGTCGAAGGGGCCGGCAAGAATGCCGAGGCGCAATATCAGACCCTGTCGGGTCAGCGGATCGAGGATGCGATCAACACCGCAATGGTGTCGCGCGGCTATCAGCTTGATATCCATAACCCGGATCTTTTGATCAACTTCCATCTCAAGACCGAGGAAAAGACACGCTCCTCACCGCCGGTTTATATGGGCGGCTATTATGGCTATCGCAGTGGCATGTATGTTGGCTGGCCGGGCTATGTCGAACCGGGCTATGTCGATAGCTATACCGAAGGCACGCTCAGCATTGATCTGGTTGACCGCCAGACCCGTCAGATGGTCTGGGAAGGCACAGCTGTTTCGCGGGTGACCAGTTCGCTTCGCGAAGCGCCGAATGAAACGGTGCGGGCGGCTGTGGCGTCGATCTTTGCGCAATATCCGTATGTGGCGGGCAATAGCGCGCCCAGAGCCTTGACGCAGTAAGAACGAGGGCCTTGACGCAGTAAGAAAGCGTTCTGACGGAACAAAAAACGGCCCGGATATCCGGGCCGTTTGTCTGTCGATCATGTACTAAATGCGATCAGTCTTCGCTGGCCGCAACAAAGGCCGTGTAAAGGCCCTGCGCGCGCCGCGTGATCGGGCCGGGCTGCAGGTTGCGGTCATCGAGTTTGACGCAAGGGGCGACCTTGTAATAGTTGCCGGTACCAAAGATTTCGTCGGCCGCTTCGAGTTCTTCGTATTTGCAGGTCTTTTCCACGACATCAACACCGTCTTCACGCAAAAGCTTGATCACGCGCTGGCGGGTCAGGCCATTGAGGAACGTGCCATTGATCGCCGGGGTAAAGACCGTGCCATCCTTGGCAAAGAACAGGTTGGCATAGGAAAACTCGGCAACATTGCCAATCGGATCGAGCATCACGCCGGTGTCAAAGCCCGAACTGGTGGCCTCGGTCACCGCACGGCCGACATTGGGATACAGGCAGGATGCCTTGGCCTCGGTCGGCGCGCTTTCCGGCGACGGGCGGCGGAAGCTTGATTTGCGGGCACTAAAGCCGGTCTGGATGGCTTCTGGCATTTCACTGACGGAGATGCACAGCACGAACTGCGCACTTTCGGGCGTAGGTGCGATAAAGCCTTCGCCACCAAACACCAGCGGTTTGATGTAAAGGGCGAGTTCCGGATCGAACTTTTGAACGCCTTCCTTGACCAGGGCGACGATTTCCTCGGTGGTGATCGTCGGTTTCAGACCCATCAGTTCGGCCGAGCGGATCACACGCGCACAATGCGGATAGAGGTCCGGCATTTTGCCATTCATGCGGCGTGCACCATCAAACACGGTCGAGGCCATCCAGAAACCATGGGTTTGCGGCCCCATGATGTTTGGGTTGCCTTCGTGCCATTGGCCCTGATACCAGGTCCAGTTTTTGACAGTGCTATCGGTGGCGGCGTGACCCATTTTTGTACTCCTGTGGGGCGGTTCATTAGCGCTGCCTAGCATAGGATTTTTGCAATCAAATGGTCAAAGAAAACATCACGGTTTTAGTGCCTTTGAAATGTCATGAAACCTTGCAAGCAGTTATGCGATAGGTTTTTCTATAGATAGTTGATTTTGAGACGCTTTCCGCTTTGAAAGGAAAACAAGATGGGTGATGACGTCAAACTTGATCTCGATGCGCGGTTCGAACATGCCCGTGACGTCATCCGCACTGCCGGAAAGCGGGCGATGGAATATTTCGACGGCAGTGCCGGCGATCTTGAGGTCGAGGCCAAGGAAAACCCGCTCGATATGGTCAGTATCGCCGACAAGAATGTCGAAGCGATCATTCGCGATCAAATCGCAGACACCTTTCCCGAGGACGGCTTCCTTGGCGAGGAAATGGGCATCGAAAAGGGCGACAATGATTGCCTGTGGGTGATTGACCCGATTGATGGCACGGCGTGCTTTGTCAATCAGATGCCAAGCTGGTGCATTTCCATCGCCCTTGTCGTCAAGGGGAAGATCGAGATCGCCCTGATTTATCAGCCGTGTGGCAAGGAATTGTTCAGTGCGCGGCGCGGTCAGGGTGCGCTTGCCAATGGCGAGCCGATCAAGGCCAGTGACGCCAAAACCGTCGGAGATGGCGTGATGGGGCTTGGCATGTCACATCGCACGACAAGTGACTCGATTATGCCGTTTATCAAGGACTTGTTGGATCGCAAGGGCATCTTTATGCGGAACGGATCAGGCGCACTTTCAATGGCCTATGCCGCGGCCGGGCGGATGATCGGCTATTACGAACCGCACATCAATCCGTGGGATTGTCTGGCCGGGATCCTGTTGATGCAGGAAGCCGGCGGTTGGGCCAATGATTATCTCGGTGCACCCGATGCGCTTGAAAATGGCGCACCGATCCTGACAGCCGGGCCCAATGTTGCCGAAGAACTTAAATCCATGACCGGTATCAGCCGTTAGGCTGGCTGCGCATCAGGTTGCGGGCGTGTCATTTCGTGCCAGGCGGGCGTCAAATTTGCGGTGAATAAGGCGGGCCAGTTCAGCGTCAATCATCGCGATATCAAGTGGCTTGGTGCAATAGGCGTCAAAGCCGGTCTCGTGAAAGTTTTCGAGATTGTCGTTCGAAATGTCCGCGGTCAGGGCAAGCACCGGAATGGTCGCCTTGACCGGATCGTCAAAGGCGCGGATACGTCGGGTAGCCTCGATACCATCAAGAACCGGCATGTGAAGATCCATCAGAACCGCATCGAAATCGGCCCCGGCAAGAATATCAAGCGCGATTTGCCCATCAGCAGCCGTGGTAATCGTATGCCCCTGCGCTTCCAGCAGTTTCTGGGCAAGGATACGGTTGATTTCGATGTCCTCAACCAAAAGCAGGTTCCATGCGCCCGGATCAGCTGCCTCGGCCTTTTCAGATCGGGCGTCGTCCGGGTTTGCGGTTTGTCCTTCCTGCCGGGCAACGTCGGTTTCGGTGCTGCGTGGCAAGGTCAGGTCAAACCAGAAACGGCTGCCTTTGCCTTCCTGGCTTTCGACTTGCACCCGGCCGCCCATCGCCTGAACCATGCGCTGACAAATTGTCAGGCCAAGTCCGGTGCCACCATAACGACGCGTCGTGGTGGTGTCGGCCTGGGTGAAGGCATCAAAGATCGCTTCGAGTTTGTTTGGCGCAATGCCGATCCCCTCATCGCGCACCGAAATGCGGAATGAAACAGCATCTTCGGTGATGTCGAGTGCCTGCACCACAACCAGAACCTTGCCCTGTTTGGTAAACTTGATGGCATTGGAAACAAGGTTGGTCAGCACCTGTTTAAGCCTAACAGGATCGCCGGTGACATGGCGCGGCAGTTTCGGATCAATATCAAGTTCAAGCGTGCTTTCTTGCGCGCGTGCCGGGACCAGCATCATCGAAACAACTTCTTCGCAGATGTGATGAAGGTCAAACGGGTTTTCTTCCAGCACAAGCTTGCCGGCCTCGATCTTGGAAATATCAAGAATATCGCCAATCAGCGACAGAACATGGCGACCGGCCCCGCGAATGGTCGACAGGTAACTGCGCAGCGTTTCGGTATTGGCATCTTTCTCCAGACTGTCACTGGCAAGCTGGGCATAGCCCAAGATGGATGTCATCGGGGAGCGGAATTCATGGCTCATATGGGCGATGAATTCCGATTTGGCCCGATCGGCCTGCTGGGCCCGGTTCATGGCGTTTTCGGCAGATGCGCGGGCGTCTTCAAGTTCGCGGGTCCGGGTCTCGACCAGATTGACGATGTATTTTTCGGTGCGGTTCAGTGATCGCAGATAGATCAAAAGCAGAATGCTGACTGTGCTGCCAAACACAAAGATCGCCCATGGCTGCCAATAAAGCAGCGTGCCAAAGCCCGGCTCTGACGGATGCAGGACGATTGTCCAGTCGCGATAGCCAAACGTGAAGTTCGAAACATTCGGGTTGAACGGCTTTTCCAGTTCCTCTTGAATGTGCTCTATCGCATAGTTGGCTAACCGGTTGGAATAGATAAGTTTTTTATCAGACTCGGATTTCAGGTCGGCAAGATGGATTTCAAAATTCAGCGGAATGCGCGCCACCCGTGCCGCCCGGCTGATCATGTCGGTCAGGCGCAACACCCCGATGGCAACGCCAAGTGGTGGTCCGGTGCGGTCCCGACGATTTTCAACCGCCAGAAACGCAAGCGAGGTCACGACCGCCGAATTCGCCTGAACAAGTTCGAGCGGCTCGGTCAGGGTGACATTGCCGGTCTGAAGGGCGGTTTCGAGCGCGCGTCGGCGCGAAGGTTCGCTCATCATATCAAAGCCGATGACTTTTTCATTCCCCGACCGCGGGAAGACAAAGAAGACCGGATAATAGGTATCCTGTTCACTTGACGTTTGCAGTTCGCCATCGACAAGGGCGCGAATGGCGAAATTGGTCACCCCGCGCAGCTCGGCATTTTCTTCAATCAGGCCGCGCGCCCGGCGTTCAACATGCGGCGCCCATTCAAGGGCGGCAACACCGGGCCGACGATTGACCCATGGGGCAATCATCGCATCAAAGGTATTGGCCGAAATGCTGCCATGGACATCAAACAGGGTCCGGACGGCGATCAGCGCATCGGTGGCCCCGCCAAGTTCTTCGCGAAGGGACGCTTCAAACGCCAGGCGATACTGGTCGGTCGATGATCGGTCGGCGGCAACAAGCTGGGTATAGGTGTACCAGGATGCCAGCCCCGAGACGCCAAACCCGATCACGCCAATGATGATCGACAATGTCCGGCGTAACCGATGGACATCTTCGGATTGCCGCCCATCAAGGGTTCGCGTTGTGATCGCGGCAATCCGTTCCATGCCCGCAGCCAGAAACAGGGTGCCGACCGAAATGGCAATGACATAGCCATAAAGGTTGCGAAGGCCTGTATTCAGCCCGACACCGACAAAGGTTTTATTGCCAAGGGCGGCAAAGACGATGATGTCGGCAACGATGACGGCGTTGATCAGAACCGCGCCCAGCAGCCCATAGCGCACCGCCCCCCAGATCACCAGCGGTACGGAGACAAAGATAAACAGATATTCGGGCTTTGAGATCAGCGGCGTTGTCTGAACGGCAGAGGCGAGAACGACGGCCGCAATGACGATGAAGGCAAGCTCGCCATAGTGTTGGAGCGAACGCGATACCGGCTGCCGGTTCATCAGGCGCAAGGTCAGTGGTCCGACCACAATCGCACCAACCAGATCGCCCAGGAACCAGCCCTGCCAGATTTCGCCGAACTGATCAAAGTTGCCGATAACAACCATGCTGAGTGTGGTACTGCCCAGAAGGGCCGCTATGGCAGGGCTACATACCGCGCCCAGCGCAAGGAAAACCAGCATGCTGCGGAATTGCGCCAGTGGATAATTCCCGGCAAGGCGCGTGATCAAAAGGGCGGGCAACACGGCGGCAAGGGTATTGCCCGCCGCAATCATAAGGGCCGCTGGCACCGACGGCGACGTCGCCAGATTAACCAGAAGGGCACCGATGAACACTGCTGGGAAATACCGCCAGCCCCAAAACACCATCGCGGCAATTGCGATGCCCGATGGCGGCCAGACAAGGGTGACACTTGTGCCAAAGAACGGAAGTTGCAGTCCGGCATAGCCCGTTGCGAAATAGGCAAGGATAACCACCAGAGAACGCACAATGTGATGGCGTTGCAGCGTCAAACGATTGTTCCCCTTCCCCTCTGGCATCAGCCGGTTCTTTTGCTAAGACCAAATGTAATGTGTCACCGGGCGGATTTGAATAGATCAATCATCGAATGTGCGCGAAAGGCCAAAGGCTTACTCGAATGCTTATTGGCTGCACCACAGTATACGGGCGACCCAGTCGATTTCCTCTGCCGGAATAAAACGGTCTTCGAAATCGGGATTCAAGGATTTCAACTCCACACCAAGCGCGCCGCGCCGGACCAGTTCCTTGGCCATGACTTCGCCTTCATGGGTTTTAACCACCACGCGGTCCTTGGGGCGGATGTTTGACGCCGGGCTGACAATGATCAGATCGCCATCGCGAAACACCGGCGCCATGGACTCCCCCGATATCCGCAACCCATAGGCGGTTGGATCGTGCAGAGCCGGAAAGGTGATGTCTTCCCATGATCCGCCAACCGGATAACCGGCATCATCAAAAAAGCCGCGATTGCCCGCCTGGGCAAAGCCGATCACAGGGATACGCCCAGCACCATTGCCATCCACCAGTTCGGAAAATTCCCGGAAACTGACATCGGTGACGGAAAGCACCTTGGAAATGCTTTCGGTCGACGGCCAGCGTGCCTTGCCTTGGGCTGTGGTGCGCTTGGACCGGTTGAACGTGGTCGGGTCAAGTTGTGCCAGGCGGGCCAGTCCCGAAGGGGTCAAACCGTGATCTTCGGCGATTTGATCGAGGGCGGCCCATATTTGTTGATGTCTGATCATGCCGCATTCTAGCAGCAGGCAAGATCAGAAAGAAGGAATTAATTCCTTCGTTGAGGCTGGAATCGGCATCAGACAACAATCCTGCACGGTTCAGGCGCCGAAAGTCCTGCAAACCGGGCCGTTCTAATCACCTTGGGCAAAACAAAAAGTATACCGCATTTCCATCGACCTTGATTGCAGCTTTACCCTTCCATTTCAGTGCCTTGATGACCAACTGGCAGGGGCTTTGATCGGATTGAAGGCATGTTCCTCATCTTTGGAATAGGAAATTAATCCTTTACAATGAGAACAAAAAGGGATTATAGCTTGCATATCAACACCGGAATTGCATCTGGAAATAAGTCGGGCCTTCCGGGGATCGACTGAAAAGACGGCGAGAACCGTCGATATGCGCGGGCGGAAAGCCGCCCTTGGGGACATCACAAACCATTCATCAAACCAGCGTGCATCGCAAGATGCGCGAACGGGAAAGTTTTATCTTTTTCAAAGGTTTGACGCGGTGAAGGGTTGGTTGCAGGTCCGGTGGAATGAACAGGTTTTATCCAGCAGGAGGGCGACGTGACCGAACAACGACTTTTTCCCAAACCGCATTCTGCGCGCAACATCACCCCTTTTTCCAGTGCGAGGCAGGCGTGGTTCTGGTTCGTGCGCTGTCAGACTGCGCGGATCGAGGGTGCGCGTGTGGTGGCCGACGCGGGCGAGGTGGTCCGACCCTGTGACCCTGATGATGTCTATAACGCGGTGATGCGCCTTAAAAAGGCGGGCATTCTGGGCGACCGACATTTGCAGGTACTGGAATATTTCGGGCTGGTTGAACGTGAACCCGATTCCCGCGATCCACGCGAAAAGGACAAGGGGGAATTATGGCAACAGGCCCTTGATGCGCTGGAAAATGTTCTGGTGACGCGCGGCATCGTCAAACGCGGGGAAGACGAAAGTTTCCATCACGAAGATGTCGCTGTTGAACTGGGTGGGGATCTGTCGCCATGCGGGATGTAACCAACGTGCTCACACAAGCCCAAACCGCTGAAACAGCACAGGACTCCGCCGGTCCATGGATGGATCACTGGGCCGATCAATCTGCCTCGGGGCACGAGGTTTCAGTGCTTGTCGTCTTTGCCGATGCGCCGGAAAAGCGATTGTTGCGCATCCTGAAACCGGGCTTTCGCCATTGTTTTTTGCTGGTGTCTGGTGTCCGGGCCGGGGAGTGGATCTGCCTTGATCCGCAAAGCCATCGGGTGCGCTGCGAAAGCTGGTGCTATTCGCCGATCTTTGATCCGGCGGCCTATTATCGCGGCCTTGGCTATCACTGCATCTGGGCGCGGTATCCGACCTCGATTGCGCGCAAGGTTCGCTTCGGCCCGATGAGCTGTGTGGAGCTTATCAAACGTTTTTTGGGTATTTCGGCCTTCTGGATCATCACCCCCTGGCAGCTGTATCGTCATCTGCAACAGGGGATCGAGTGCGATCACATCGGGGATGTGTTTTTTTCTGAAAAATGTTCTTGATTTGTTCTTTTTCATGTGGCATAAGAGACAAATCAACGCCACAGATGCGCCCGCAGGGTTCCGACCCTTGCGGGCGTTTTTGCGTTTGGGGTGATGGAGCGCGCCGCTCCAGATCCCCGCCTTCGCGGGGATGACGGTGCCCAAAACAGTGCATGGAACGAACGTCATTCCCGCGCAGGCGGGAACCCCGAACCGCAAGCTCAAAACATACATTGATCGTCACAACCCGGAGGCCCCGATGGGAAGTCTGTTTTCCACGCCGAAACCAGCACGTGCCGCGCCGCCGGTCTCAAAGCCCGCTGCTGTTAAACCCGAAGACGACACCAGTGCTGAAGATGCCGCACGCACCGCCCGGACCGAGGCGCTTGAACGCCGCCGGTATGGCCGTGCCAGCCTGATCGGGACAAGTTATCGCGGGCTTTTGACGGACCGCATCGCCAAGGCGGGCGGTGGCAAGAACCTGTTGGGGGAATAGGCATGGTGAAATCGCAAAAGGCAGTGACTGAGGACAAGGCAACCGACGGGGCAGATATCACCCAGTTGCGCGCCCGTTTTCAAAAGGCGATGGAACGCCGGCGCAATTGGCTGTCGCATTGGCAGGATTGCTATGAATTCGCCTTGCCACAGCGCAATGCGGCAGCCAGCAACCAGACCAATGGCGGCAAGCGCCTTGATCGGGTGTTTGACGCAACCGCATCGGACGCGGTCGAACAGCTTGCCGCCAGCCTGATGGCCGAAATCACCCCGCCGGGTGGTGGCTGGTTTGAGTTGGAACCCGGCGGCAATGTCGCCAATGCGGATCGGCAGGCCCTGACCGAGCAGCTTGGCCGGGCCGTTCGGATTTTGCAGGGGCATTTTGATCGCTCCAACTTTGCGGTCGAAATGCATCAGGCGTTTCTGGATCTGGTCACCGCCGGAACCGCGTGCTTGCGTCTTGAAAAGGCCGATCTGCACAGCCCGTCTGCTTTGCGCTTTACCGCCGTGCCGTTGCGCGATCTGGCATTTGAAGAACGATCGGATGGCAAGATGGATGCGGTGTTTCGCAAACTGGCGCTTACCCGCGCGGAAATCCTTGCAACCTGGCCGGGGGCAAAGGGCTTTGCCGATGATGATCGCGATGACAAGGACGCCCCGAAACGCTTCACCGTGATCGAGGCCGTGCTTCCGGCAACGGATCACAAAACCGGCTATGAGCTGTGTGTGTTTCGCGAAGACGGTGACGCCAATACCAATGATCTGATCTATCGCGACCGCTTTGATGTGTCGCCCTATATCGCCTTTCGCTGGATGAAGGCACCGGGCGAGATTTATGGCCGCTCCCCGGTGATGAAGGCGCTGCCCGATATCAAGACTGCCAATAAGGTGGTGGAGTTGGTGCTGAAAAACGCCTCGATTGCCGTTACCGGCATCTGGCAGGCCGATGATGACGGCGTTCTGAACCCGGCAACGATCCGCCTTGTACCCGGCAGCATCATCCCGAAGGCCGTTGGATCGGCGGGGCTCAAACCGCTTGAGGCCCCCGGTCGGTTTGATGTGTCTGACCTTGTTCTTTCTGATCTGCGCGATCGCATTCGGCGCTGCTTGCTGGCTGATCGCCTGGGCCAAACTGATCAACCGGGCATGACCGCGACCGAGGTGCTTGAACGTGCATCGGAAAACGCCCGGCTTCTGGGTGCAACCTATGGCCGGTTGCAGGCGGAATTGCTCTATCCGCTGATCCGCCGTGCGCTTTATATCCTGACCCAAACCGGGGAGCTTCCCGACATCCCGCTGGATGGCGATGTTGTGGTGCTGCGTCATGCGGCCCCGCTCGCACAACTGCCTAAACGGGTACAGGCGGGCCAGGCGCTTGATTGGCTGTCGCGGATTGCCGCCCTTGGCCCGGATGCCTTGGCGGAGGTCGATTTGCCCGTCATGGTCCGCTGGCTTGCCGATCAGTTTGGCGTGCCGGATCATCTCTTGCGGCCAAGCCTGCCACCCGAAATCACGGAGGCCGTGTGATGGTTGAGAACGGATGGGACTGGTTCGAGGCCGAGAACGAGACGCTTTCGGAAAACGGCAGTGACCATTGGCAGGCCTGTTTTGATAGCGACGCCGGGGCAAAGGTACTGGCCGATCTTGAACGCCATTTCCTGCACAGCGCGCTTGGGCCGGATGCCAGCACTGCGGCGATCTGGATGCGCGAAGGGAAGCGCGCGCTGGTGCTGCATATCAAACGATTGGCTGAGCGTTCCGCCGCAGATTGATCCCCGCCTGCGCGGGGATGACGGTACCGAAAACAGCTGCATGGGACGGACGTCATCCCGGCGCAGGCGGGGATCCCGAGCCACATCTACCAAACCTAAGTTTGACCCCAATAAGCGGAGTGTTCGCATGACAACCGAACCCGACCTTCTCGTAGCCGAAACCGAGACGCCGAAAATCCCGGAAGCAGCAGAAACAGCCGAGCTGCCTGATACCGAAACGCCAGCGCCCGAAACCGAACTTGATCCCGCAGCCCTCGCCGATCTGGTCCCCGAAACACCGGACGCCTACGCAATCACGCTTGCAGATGGCATGGAAGATATTGATACGGATTTAAACCAGCGCCTGCATGCGGCAGGCTTCAGCAACGCGCAGGCTCAGCTGGTTTATGATCTCGCGGGGGAGGTTCTTTCACCGCTTCTCGGCGATCTTGATCAGGCGGCCCAGCGCGCCACGGATCGCGCGGCGTTGGCTGCCGAGTTTGGCGGGGCTGAAAGCTGGAAAAAGCTGGCGCCGAAAATCGAAAGCTGGGGCAAGGCCAACCTGCCCGAGGCCGCCTTTGAAACGCTTTGTCAAAGTGCCGATGGCGTGCGTGCCATGCATCGCATGATGACCCATGGCGATGAGGCAGCCCTTGGCAAGACTGACGGCGGGGCGGGGGAGACAGGTCTTCGCTCCGAAATCCGACGCAAGATGAATGATCCGTGCTATTGGCGGGATCGCGATCCAACGCTGGTTGCCGAAGTGCAGGCGGATTTTGCCAGGCTTTCCGGTGGGTAGCTTGACCTAGAACAGCTTGTCGGCACGGTCGATGACCGCGTTGACATAGTCCGGGATCGGGGTCAGCGGCAAAAGGAAATAGCCCGCAATCCCCAGCCCGATCAGGCTGAACACAAGCAAAACCGAATTCTTCACGGCAGATACTCTTTTTCTTTGTTTTCTTGTTTGTCTTGGACCGGACCGCGCAGAAAAGCCCGTCGGGTGCAACAGGTCGGGGCAAATCAAGCGCGTGTCCTACGGAACCTCGATGGATGAGGTTTCCTGTAACAGCGCTCTTAAAACACCAAACCTTGGCCGGAAAATGACCGGTTTTGGGGCAATTGTGGCACTGGCCTTTTTGGGCAGCGCAATTGAACCCCGGCGGCTGCCTGCAATCACGACGAAATCATATCTGAAACAAGGGGATAAAAGGCGATGACAACCACGATTGATCAAAGCTTCATCGACCATTTTCAGGCCGATGTGCATCAGGCCTATCAACGCATGGGATCAAAACTGCGCAACACGGTGCGGGTGAAAAACGCCATCAAGGGCGCGACCACGGTTTTCCAGAAAGTCGGCAAGGGCACGGCGACCACCAAGGCCCGCCATGGCAAGGTGCCGGTGATGAATGTCGATCACGAGGCGGTCCGGTGTGACCTGCGCGATTACTATGCCGGTGACTGGGTCGATGCGCTTGATGAGCTTAAAATCAACCATGATGAAAAAATGGTTCTGGCCAATGCCGGGGCCTATGCGCTTGGTCGCAAGACCGACGAGCTGATCATCAATGCGCTGGTCGGCGCCGATGATGTCGTGCCTGACAATACCGAGGGCATGACGCTTGATAAGGTCATGATGGCGTTCGAAGGCCTTGGCGATCGCGATGTTCCCGATGACGGGCAGCGTTATGCGATTGTTGGCTGGAAACAGTGGTCGGAACTTCTCCTGATCGATGAATTCTCACGATCTGACTATATCGGCGATGAAGACCTGCCGTGGAAGGGCACACAGGCCAAACGCTGGCTCGGAACGCTTTGGATGCCCCATTCCGGCCTGCCGGTCGCCTCGGGCATCCGATCCTGCTTCTGGTATCACCGCACCGCGATTGGCCACGCCATCGGTTCGGACGTTCAGTCCGACATCACCTGGCACGGCGATCACGCGGCCCACTTTGTCAACAACTCCATGAGCCAGGGTGCCACGCTGATTGATGGCGATGGTGTCACCTGCATCAAGGCGCAGGAATAAGTCCCACACCCGATTTTTCCCGAACCAAGGAGACCCAAATGGCAGAAGGTTTCAAAGCCAGAAACCTCAGTGTTCTGGCATACGCCAACGGCTTTACGCTGTGGCACTACATCACCCCGGACGTCGCCGCCGACGTCGATACCGCCGATTACTTCCTTGAGGCCCGCGACATGCTGCGCGTCGGCGATTTCATCATCGCCAACACCAACCGCGACGCGACAATGTCCGGCGGCCTGTTCGTCGTCGCAAGCTCCGGTGCAAACGGCGTCGATGTCCGCGACATGACGGCAATCGGCACCTCAAACACCGACTGATCGCACACCCCCGATCCACCCTTTTCATCCTCCCTCAACCTCGCCCCGGTGACTGATGTTGCCGGGGTTTCTTTTGACCAGAACAAGGATTGTTTATGTGTAACTGCAACAAGATTACCATCTGCACCGAGTTTGATGCCGCTCAGATCGCCGGTCTTCAGGTGCCGATTGCCTCAATTCATGCCTTTGCCACCCAGACCGTGCCGGCCGATTATCTGATCTGTGATGGTTCGGCTGTTTCCCGCGCAGAGTATGCCGAGCTTTTCGCTGCACTTGGCACAGTTTGGGGCGAAGGCGATGGCACCACGACCTTCAATATCCCTGATTTGCGCGGTGAGTTCCTGCGCGGCTTTGATGCTGGCCGCGGTGTGGATGCGGGGCGTGTGTTCGCGTCAGAGCAGGAGGGGGCTTTTCAGGAACACCAGCACAAAAAAGGTATGGCGGAAGATGGAACTAATCTGTTCGTTTACGGTGCATCGCAAGATGACTTGCCCGGTGCAGCCTCTGGCACAACTGATGGGGACGGTCCGCCTATCACATATCAGGGCCTCACTTCAGTAGAAGGCGGTGACGAAACTCGCCCGCGTAACGTGGCCGTGACTTACGCGATCAAGGCAATCCACCCTGCGAGCAACTGAGTAAGACCCGCAACCAATCCACATCATTTCAAACGCCCTGGCAGCATCCGCTGCCGGGGTTTCTTTTTCTCAACCAAGGAGACTGCTTATGCAGGGTAATACCCCGGTCGAATGTGAAGTTCTGAACGTTATTCAGGGTGCAGGTATCTGGCCTGATTGCGATGATAAAACCCAGCTCTTGCAGGCCATCGAAGCGCTGATTGCAGGCGGTGGTTCTGGTGGTGGCGGTGTCGTGGCTGGCAGTGAAATCGGTTCGGTTTCGGCTTTCGCGATGCCAACCCCGCCAACTGGTTGGCTGGTCTGTGATGGTTCAGCGATCTCACGCACCGAGTATGCCGATCTGTTCGCAACCATTGGCACGCTTTGGGGGGCTGGTGATGAGGTGTCTACCTTTAACCTCCCCGATCTGCGCGGCGAATTCCTGCGTGGTTTTGACGCTGGTCGCGGTGTCGATGAGGGTCGCGTTTTCGGTTCATTTCAAGGCGATCAGATGCAAGGGCACGAGCATAATCTTGGTGAATTGTCCTCTCGCTATTACCTCGGCAACAACTCAGATATCGGTGGTCCAGAGTCCAGAGGTCCACACCCAACTTTGGGGATTATTTCTGATGGTGTGAACGGCGAGCCGAGGATTGGCATAGAAACCCGACCCCGCAACATTACCATGACCTATGCGATCAAGGCCTTCTATCCAACGTCTGCATAAGTCTCTCAGTCAAACCCGATATCCCCGGCAGACCTTGTTTGCCGGGTTTCTTTTTTTGTCCAAAATGGAGAATTCGTATGCAGTGTTTGAGCCCGGTTGAAAGTGAAGTTCTCAATGTCGTTCTGGCAGCCGAAATTGTTCCGGATCGCATGGACGATACCCAGCTGTTGCAGGCACTTGAGAGCCTGTTTGGCGGGGGTGGCTCCGGTGGCGGTTCCCTGCCGGTTGCGACCATCCTGCCGTTTGCCGGTTCGGTGGCACCGGAAGGGTTTATGATCTGTGACGGTGCGGAACTTCTGGCGGCGGACTATGCCGATCTGTTTACCGCGATTGGCACGATCTATGGTGTCGGTCAGGCTGCTGGCAGTTTCAAACTGCCGGATCTGCGCGGTCGTGCACCGATTGGTGCCGGTCAGGGCGATGGTCTGACGGATCGTGTGATCGGTGCTGTCGATGGTGAAGAAGCTCATCAGCTTACGATTGATGAGATGCCAAGTCATAACCACAACAATGCACTGGTTGGTGCCACACAGCAGCTGTTCGGCATGGTGAATGATCCCAAGTACCATAATAGCGGTCCATTCGGCCAACTGGAATCCGACGGCGGCGACCAACCGCACAACAACATGCAGCCGTTCCTGGTGGTGAATTACATCATCAAGGTTTGATTGCTGCGAACAAGAACCTTTGCGGGGTCCGGGTTTCCGGGCCCCGTTTTTGTTTGGGGGGATGTGATGGCGTTGAGTGATGTGGCGCTGTGTGCGCGGGCGTTGGTGATGATCGGGGCGGCGCCGATTTCGTCTTTTGAGGAAGACGTTGCCGAGGCCGAGATTGCCCGGATGCTTTATCCCGCCGTGCGCGATGGCATGCTGGCGGGCTATCCGTGGCGGTTTGCCGGGCGGGGTTGCTGGTTGTCGCGACTGGCCGGTGAGGATGTGGCGACATCGCCCAAGGATGGAAGCCATCTGTTTGCCTTGCCGCGGGACTTTATCCGCCTTCTGTCGCTTGAAAATGAAGGGGGCAAGATTGCCCGGTTTGAGTTGCGCGATCAGGCGGTTCTGGTCGCAAGCGATAGTGCGCATCTTTCTTATGTCGCGCGTTTGCCCGAGGGCAGCTTTCCGGCCTGGTTTGATATGGCCTTGATGGCGCGACTGGCAGCCGAGTTTTGCCTGCCGCTGACCGAAAGCAGCACACGCGCCGAGTACCTTTTCAAGCGGGCGGAGGATCAGTTGCGTGAAGCCAGACTTGCCGATGCGCAGCAATCGACCCCGCACGCGATTGATGATTTTTCCCTGATTTCTGCAAGGGGCTAGGGCGGACACGGAGCACGTCGCCGTAGATCCCCGCCTGCGCGGGGATCCCGATCCGCAAGCGTATCACCTTTATTCAATGAGGGAGTACCCCATGGCACGCCGCGTTCTGGAGAAAAACACGTTTTCGACCGGCGAACTGGCCCCGGAATTGTGGGGGCGCTCAGACTTAAGCGCCTATGCCAATGGGGCGGCACGCCTGCGCAATGTGTTTATCGAGCCCTCGGGCGGGGTGCGCCGTCGTCCCGGTATTCGGTTGATTGATGAATTGCCGGGTCCGGCCCGCCTGATCCAGTTCGAGTTCAATACCGAGCAGACCTATCTGCTGGCCTTTGGCGATAACCGCGCACTGGTGTTTGAAGACGGGGTCGAGACGATCTGGTTTGAAACCACGTTTGGGCTGGAACACCATGATCTGCTCAACTGGACGCAGAGTGCGGATACGCTGTTGGTCGTCCATCCCGATGCCCAGCCGGTCCGGATCACCCGCACTGGCGATGGCAGTTGGCAAACAAGTCTGTGGGCCTGGCGCGAGACCAATTTTCGCACCAGCCAGCCCTATTACAAGTTTGTTGAGCCGGCTGCGACCCTGACCCCGTCGGGCACCAGTGGGACCGTCACGCTCACCGCCAATATGGATGTGTTTGTGCCGGGCCATGTCGGGACCCTGTGGCGGATTCAGGGGATTGAGGGAGAGGTTAAAAGCGTTGCCAATGCTCGGTCCGCCACCATCGCGCTCAAACAGGCGTTGCCCAACACCAATGCCACCGTCGATTTTGTCGAGCAGGCCTTTTCAGACGTGCGGGGCTGGCCGCGCAGCGTGACCTTCCATCAGGACCGCTTGATCATTGGCGGATCGCGCGATCTGCCCAACCGGTTGTGGATGTCAAAATCGGGCGATCTGTTTAATTTCGAGCTCGGCGAGGGCCTTGATGACGAGGCGATTGAATTTGCCCTGCTGGCCGATCAGGTTAACGCGATCACCGGCATTTTCGCCGGTCGTCATTTGCAGGTCTTTACCAGCGGGTCGGAATGGATGGTCACGGGCGATCCGTTGACGCCCGCAAATGTGCAGGTCACGCGCCAGACCCGGATCGGCAGCCAGAGCGATCGCACCGTGCCGCTGGTCAATGTCGATGGCGCGACGCTGTTTGCCGGGCGGAGCGGGCGCGAAATTCGCGAATTCCTGTTTACCGATGTCGAGCAGGCCTATGGATCGGCCGACCTTGCCTTGCTGTCACGCCATCTGATCCATCATCCGATTGATCAGGCCTTTGATCCGGATCGGCGGCTTTTGCATGTGGTGATGCGCGACGGATCGCTTGCCACACTGACACTTTACCGCAGCGAGGCCATCACCGCCTGGTCTGCGCAGTCGGTAGCGGGATGTGCCTTTGCATCCGTTTCGGTGTCAGGCGGGGATGTCTATGTCGTGCTGGAACGGGGTGGGCGATATTTCCTGGGCGTGTTTGACCCGAAATGCGGTTTCGACCTTTATCGCCGCCAAGCGGTGGCCGCGGGCGAGCCGCCGCGCCGGCATTGGGGCAATCTTGATCCGCTCGATGGTCTGGATGTCAGTGTCTGGGGCGAGGGCGTTCTTGCCGATGACATCCCGGTTGCCGGGGGCACGATCACCTTACCTGAGAGTATTGGGGCGGTATCGGAGATCGAGGTCGGCTTGCCCTTTACCCATGAAATTTATGCCCTGCCGCCGGCCGCATCGGATGGCAGCCGCCCGCATGGTGGTAATGCCGTGCGGCTGGTCTCGGTCACCTTGCGTTTGCAGGAAGCCGGGCAGCTTCGCGTCGATACCGGTCGGGGATTGCGCGATGTGGCGCTGCCGGTTTCCGCCGATGACAAAGATGCGCTCTATAGCGGGGATATTACGCTGCGCGCACTGGGCTGGCGGCGGGGCAGTGGGGGAACAGTTAAAAGCGGATTATGGCGCATCGCCGGGGCATTGCCCCGGCCTTTTTTATTGCTCGGAGCGGCCAGTGAAATGGGGGTGAATGACTGATGGGTGGATTTACATCAATCGTGCCGATGGCGGCATCGGTGCTGCAAACCGGACAACGCATTGCCGCCAATCAAAGCAATGCACAAAGCCGTATTGATCAAACCGAAGCCGCCCGTCAGGCGGAGCTGGCCGAAATCGAAGCGCGCGAGCGCGAAGACGCCACCAATCGCGAGGAGGAGCTTCGGCGGCGTCAGGCAACCGCGCGCGCCCGGCAAGGGGCATCGGGCCTGATGGCGGGGGGATCGGGATCGGCCAGTGCGGTTCTGGCGGGTTACGAAAAGGCCGCCCGACAGGATGCGGACCAGAGTGCGGACGCCGCCGCGAGAAACCGCAATCGCATCAACCAACAGGCCGCCTGGCGCGAAAAGTCGCTGTTGCGATCTTCGCAGGATGACACGGTCGCACGGCTGAATGCCTGGTTTTCAAAGCGTGATGGCTGAGTTTTTTTAGGGGGAAGTGCGCTATGGGCGCTGTTTTTGCCAATCAGATCCGTGCCGCCATTGCCTTTGTTGGCGATGGCGCACGCGATACGTTTCCGTTTGATTTTGATGTGTTTGATGCCGGTGATGTGCGGGTGGCGATCAATGGCACGGAAACCGATACCGGCTTTCATATCGCACTCACGCCCACCGATCAGGGCGGGGGTGGCGTGGTGCAGTTTGAAAATCCGCCGGCAAATGGCAGCACGATCAGTATTGCCCGGCAGTTGTATTTGCGCCGACTGAGCAGCTTTGACGCCATGTCGATCCCGCGCGGTGATGCGCTGGAGCGCGATCTTGATTTAATGACGGCCGCCCTTGGCGATGTTGATCGCGCGCTTTCCGGGGCTTTGCGCTTTGGCGCGGATCAGGGGGAGGGCGCGTCGGCCGAGTTGCCGGTGATCAAGCCCGGTCGGGCGCTGATCTGGAACGCGGCGGGCACGGGGCTTGCCAATGGTCCGACGGCCGATGACATCGCGGTCGCAAGCCATAAGGCCAGCCAAGCGCAGGATGCTGCCAACCGGGCCGAGGCCGCCGAAAGCCGATCTGAAACAGCACGTGCGTCGTTTGAGCGATCAACTGCCTCGGCGATGCTTGATCTTGATTTTCGCAGTGGCGATGTCCTGACGTGGGAGGATGAGCGCCGTATGCCGGTGATTGATGCGCCGGTCAGCCGGATCATGGATATCCGCGAAACCGGATCGCTGGTTCGGCTTTCCAGCGGGGCGCAATTGACCTTGCCGGTGGCGTCCCTTGCGCGCAATGGCGTTCGGTTTCGGGTGTTTAACGGTGACGGCACGATGGTTGATATCACGACTGCGGCGGGGAATGTGATCCGCCCGACCAATGGCGGTGTCGAGGCAACCGTTTATCCGCTGCCGACCCGTGGTGACATGGTCGATCTGGTCTGTGATGGCACGCGCTGGTTTGCTGCCCCGATCCATGAAAGCGGCCCGGTGGTGAAGCTTTTGCGAGTGGCATCGCAATCCATTCCGGCGGGCGGGGCGTTTCTGGTTGAATGGGATCAGGTGATCGAAGACAGCCACGGGCTTTATGACAGCGGCGTGCATGGCATCACCGGCCTCGCGCCGGGTTTTTACCATGTCGATATCGGGGTGCGTTTCCCGATTACCGACCAGTCGGTCTTTACCACTTTGTCGCTCGAACGCTTTGACGGCACCGATTGGTCGAGCCACCTGCAGGCCAATGATATTACCGCCATGGGCAGCGGGGCGGCGCATAGTTTGCGCCTGAACGGTATTGCCCGGATCGGCACAACACCCGGCACCGGATTGCGCCTGCGTCTGTCGCATAGTGATGCGCAAACACGCGACATTGGCGCAAGCGGTCTTTTGACCTGGTGTCACATCCATCGCATTGGCGGCTAGCACGCCAACACGCGCCTGCCATCCATCGACTACACACTGATCGGAGATGCATCCAATGGGATTGCGTTATCAGCCGCTTGCGGCCTGTATGAACGTGTCGCGCGCCAGTACCAAGCTTGTTCGCGGCCCAAATGGCCTGCTTGAAACCCGTGCGATCAATGAACCGGCCTATGATCATGATCGGCTTGGCCGTCGCCTGGGCCTTATGATCGAGGGGGCGGCGACCAATCTGCTGCGTTACTCAATGGCCTTTGACAACGCGCTTTGGGAAAAGAACAGCGGTGTGACCGTGACGGGCAGCACCATTCCCGCCCCGGATGGCAGCCAAACCGCGATGCAGCTTGATCTGCCCGGAAGTGCGGCAGGTGCGGACGGACTTTATCAGAATGTCGGCGAGCTTGTGACCAACGATACCTATAGCTTTGCTGTCTGGATGCGCGCAGTTTCGGGCACGGCCGACATCACGCTTGGCGGGATTGACGGGGCTTCCGCGAATGGCTTTGCCTTGGATGAAAACTGGCAACGGGTGTGGATCGCCGAACCGGCATCCGGTACGGCCCGCTATCCGAAACTCAGTACCACCATAACTGCCCTTCCGGCCTCTGTCCTGATCTGGAATGCCCAGCTTGAAGCCAGCCCCGTGCCCACCAGTGACATCATCAGCAACGGCATCCCGGCCGCGCGGGCGTGCGATGATGTGCGGCTTGATCCCGGTGACTGGTTCGCGCAGGGGCGCGGCACAATGGTGTTTGATCTGCATACCGCCAAGGATTGGGCGGGCATCTGGCGGATCGTACAGCTTTACTCCGCCAGCCTGAATGAGGGTCACCTTGATCTTGGTTATGACAGTGCCGCCGATCAGTTGCGCATTTCGCTACGTTCGGGTGGCGTGCCGCTCGTCACCCAGTCGCTTTATGGCGCGCTTGCCAAGGATAGCCGCCATCGCATCGCGCTGGCCTGGGATGATGACGTGATCTCGGTCGGGCTGGATGGTGTGGTGCTGTCATCCCCCGATGGCTTTGCCATGCCGCGCAATTTTTCCAATATCGTGCTGGGGTCGTTTGACGGCGCTGACAAGGCCCTGAACGGGCATGTGCGCAATCTCGCCTATTGGCCGGAAAAGCTTTCCAATGCGCGGTTGTCTGAACTTTCGGTGGTTTAAGCCTCATGAGCACGGATAAAACACCCGACCCGATCATGGCCCTGCAAACCCGGTTGCTGGGCGAATTGCCCGATGACATTGCCATGGCGCGCGAAGCCTATCACCGTCTGGCCGGGGAGGCGGCCGGGATCATGGATGCCAAGGAATTCTCCGCCCATCAGACGGCCTGTAAGGCAGCGCTCAGGCATCTTGAAAGCCTGATCAAGCTTCTGCGCTGGGCGTGTGAGGGGGCGGGGAAAGTCGATGAAGACGCACCTGAGAAAAGCAATGTCGATCAGCTGATTTCTGAGGCAAAACGCAGTCTTGGGGGCGCCTGAGGTGCTGCGCCCCACCATTCAATGAGCATGGTAGGGCGCATAAATTCAGTAGGACAATGTCACCAATTCGCATTTGGCGTTCTTGCCACCGGCATAGTCGTAGAAGACTTTCATGAAACTGCCGCTGCCGTTTTGGATATTCAGCGTGATCTGATAGCGATTTGCCGTGGTCGTGGTTGTTGCCGTGCCGCGGCGGATTTCAGATTCAAGATCTGACGGGGTCTGAATTCCGGCATTCGGGCCGCGTTCACGAACGCGGGTATAAAAGTGAAATCCTTTGTCCTGCCAGATCATAGGCAACATGTTGCTCCACTGGCTGTTCGTAACCTGTTTCCACGCATTGTCGACATTGCTGCCGCTGAGTGAAAACGTTGTCGGGGCACAGGCCGATGGCGGTTTGGCATGTGCGGGCAGTGTGACGAAAAGACCAAGTGTCAGGAAAAGAAAGGCTGCCATCAGGCCGCCAAAACGCATGCTGCGATAGGTCTGCATTATCGGGTTGCTCCTTTTTGTAATGGTATTCAGACAGAACTTTGACGTCGCCCGGACGCGAACGTGACAGACCGCAACAACCAAATTGATGGAGTGAGGAAAATGCCAACGGCACGGGCCCGCTTCGCCGAATTCGTCTGGATCTGGGATCAGATGTTGGGGCTCGGCCTGCCGGCCCATCACCGCAAAATGGCTGATTGGCTTGAAGACTGCTGGCAGTCGGGCAAGCGGGAAATGCTTTTGATGGCGTTTCGCAATTCCGGCAAGTCGACGCTGGTCGGGTTGTTTTGTGGCTGGTTGCTTTATCGTGATGCCGATTTGCGCATTCTGGTGCTGGCCGCCGATCTTGATCTGGCGAAAAAGATGGTGCGCAACGTCAAGCGGGTGATTGAACGCCATCCGCTGATGGGTGCCCTTTTGCCCGAAAAGCTGATCGATTGGGGGAGTGAGCGGTTTACCGTGGCGCGGACGGCTGTGTTGCGCGATCCGTCGATGCAGGCGGTGGGCATTGGCGGCAACATTACCGGGTCGCGTGCCGATCTGGTGATTTGCGATGATGTCGAGGTGCCCAAAAACAGCGATACCGCCCATAAACGTGCTGAACTGCGCGAAAAGCTTGGCGAGATTGCCTATGTGCTGGGTCCAAGTGGTGCGCAGCTTTATGTCGGCACCCCGCACAGCTATTACTCGATCTATGCCGATGAAGCGCGATCGGAGGTCGGCGAAGTTGCACCGTTCCTTGACGGTTTTTCACGCTTTGAGCTTCCCATCGTCAATAAGGGCGGGACATCAAACTGGCCGGAAAGATTTGATATGGCCGCAATTGATGCGATGCGGGCGCGCACGCCAGAGCGCAAGTTCCAAAGCCAGATGATGCTTGAAATGATGGCCCCGGTGGCAGGCATGCTCGACCCCGCAAAATTGCGGTTCTACGACGATCAAGTTGAGATCACCCATGGCAATGGCCGCATGAGCCTTCGGATTGGCGGGCGCACCATGGTGGCGAGTGCCTGCCATTTTGATCCGAGCTTCGGGTCGCTTCGGGGCGACGGGGCGGTGGTGGCCTGTGTTTATATCTGCGATCAGGGGGAATATTGGCTGCAGGATATCGCGTGGCTGCAGGCGTCTGATCCGAGTGCGTCGGAGACAAATCGCGATATGCCCTGGCGCGATGAGGCCAGCCAGCTTTGTGCGCAGGTCGCGGAGTTTATGGCGCGCCATCATTTGCCTTCGGTCCGGGTCGAGACCAATGGCATTGGCCGGTTTCTGCCCAATATCCTTCGGCGTGAATTGAAATCAATCGGATGGGCGGCAAGCGTCGTAGAACATCATGAGAGTACCAACAAGGCCACCCGGATCGAGGATGCGTTTGGCGCGGTGATGGGGGCAGGATTGCTGCATGTCCATCGCGATGTTTGCCAGACACCGTTCCTGCGCCAGATGCGCGATTGGCATCCCGATAACAGCAATGCCAACAAAGGTGCTGATGACGGGCTTGATGCGGTGGCGGGCTGTATTTTGCATGATCCGGTGCGTTTGCCACGGGTCGATATGCCGGTCAAACGCGCCGACTGGCGGGCACAAAGCGGGATTTTCCGGGCCGAGAGCCATTTCAACCCGTGAGAACGGGCTTTCAATTCGTGAGGGAGGAAAAAACTTTCTCACAATGCCAAATGGTTAGCGCAGGTCTGTATCACATTTGTGAAATATTCATGGAAAATTCAGCTTTGGTCCCTACGTTTATTATATGAAAGCATAGTAAGTAATTTTTCTTCCTATACTAAAGTGAGTTTTCAAAGCCAGAAAAAGACGGGTCCCGGCCCATGAAGCCGGCACAAGGAAGCGGCCAAAGATCATTTGTTGATTGATTTTGCAGTACAGGAAAACAAGACGTCCATGTGGGCGCACCTGACTGCCAGGAGGCCTGACCATGTTGAAAACACTGAGCTTGATTGCTGTGGTGGCAGGTGCCGTTGCAGTAACACATACCCCAGCCTCGGCATCCCCCGTCTGCGGGGATCGATCCAAGGTGATCGACAGCCTGAGCGCAAAATATTCCGAAGAACCGGTCGCGGTCGGCGTGACGTCCAATGGTGGCGTGATCGAGGTGCTTAAAGCCCCCGATGGCCAGACATGGACGATTTTGTTTACCTATCCGTCCGGCCCAAGCTGCCTTGTCGCCTCTGGCGAGGCCTGGCAGGACCTGGAAGAAAAGCTGAAGGGCCCGGCGGCCTAGACTTGATGCCGTTCGCCTCCTGAATGCTCTGACCGCTTTTCCAGCCCGCGGGATGTCGCCCCGGGTGGAGAAGAGGTCGACCTGACCCGCAAACCATCGGTTTGCGGGTTTTTCTTTGTCTGAAAATCGAGGCCCCCATGACCCTGCCTGTGACCCAGACGGTTGATGTGATCTGGTGGATCACGGCTGTTGAAATTCCCGCTGTCGCCAGCCTGTTCTGGCTGCATTGGCGGATGCGTTCCGAACTGCTTGGCCGGGTGGAACAGCTCCGCACCCGCGAGGAATCAGATGCCAGCGACCTGCGCGATGCCTTGGCCGCCTTCAAGCTCGATGTCGCGCGCAACTATGTCTCCATCCCCTATCTCAAGGATGTCGAAAAACGCCTGACCGGCCATTTGCTCCGGATCGAGGCCAAGCTCGACATGCCCCCCATCCCGAGCAAAAAGGATCTGAGCTGATGAGTGAACCCCAAACCCTGACCAGATCGGCCCCAGAGTCGACATCCCAGCCGATCACTGATCCCTATACACTGCCCGAGGTCGAGGTGCTGGCCCGAACCCTTTATGGCGAAGCGCGTGGCGAAGAACTTGCCGGGATCGAGGCCGTGGCATCGGTCATCCTCAACCGGGTGGCGTTTGCCAAGCGGCGCGGGCGCTATTGGTGGGGCAATGACGTGAAATCTGTCTGCCTGAAACCGGCACAGTTTTCCTGCTGGAACGAAGCGGACCCAAATCGCAAGAAGCTGCTGGCACTCAGCCCGCGTGACCCGGCCTACCGTTTGTGCAAACGCATCGCCAAGTGCGCGGTGGTGGGCGAGCTTCCCGATCCAACCGACGGTGCCACCCATTATCACACCCATGCGGTGGATCCGTTCTGGGCGCGCGGCCATGTGCCGGTCACCGAGATTGGCGGGCACCTGTTTTACAAAGATATTGGATAGGGAGGTATCACATGATCCCGGCACTCCTCGCCCAGATCGGCCTGCCGCTTTTGATGAAGGCGGTGGGCGCGGGGCTTGATCATATCGACAACCCGATCGCCAAAACCGCGGCCGAGGGCCTTAAACAGGTGGAAGCCGCCGTCACCAAGGGCGATGTCACGCCCGAACAAATCGTAGTAGCCAACCGCCACACCGAACGCATGGCCGAAATCGAGCTCGCGCGCGATACCGAAACACTCAAATCCGTCAACCGCACTATCCGGGCCGAGGTCGCCAGCGAAGACGCCTTTGTGCGCCGCTGGCGCCCCAGCTTCGGCTATGCCGTCGCGCTGACCTGGATCATGACGATGGGCGCCATCGCCTACGCCATCATCCTGACCCCGCTTCAGGCCCCGGCGATCATCGCAGCGCTGGTCAATACCAGCCCGATCTGGGGGATTGCACTGGGGGTTTTGGGGGTGAGTGTGGTGAAGCGGAGTGCGGATAAGAAGTTGGGATAGCCTGGGCAAAAGGACGAGGTTGAGCATGTTCTACGCCCTCGTGGTGATTATGCAGGGTGGCGCTAGGTCAATACCACCGTCATGTAGTGTTTCGAACTCACACTGAAGGAGAACCGTATTTTCAGCTATCCGCCGAGGGTTTTGATTAGTGCATCAGCGATCTGTATATTGATTTCGTAGTAATTTAAATACGGAGTGTGCCTAGCCTGTTGAAATGTCTCAAGGGCTGCTTCGCTTTGATCACGTGCCCGCTTCGCCAAGGTAAGATCAGAGCGACTTACAGCAATTACTCTTAATGTGTTGGCTTGATTACACAGTGTCATGGCCCAAGCAAGCGGCAAGCGGTCTTGAGTGTATTCCTCAAGTGCTGCTTGGTAGGCGTTAACGGCTTGTTCAAGCCGTTCTGTGTTGCTTTCGCTCACCCCTAAACCATGAAGAGCGTTCCCGAGATTGTTTTGCGTCATGGCCCAATCAAGCGGCACGAGGTCCTGCCTGTATTCCTCAAGTGCACGTTGGTAGGCGTCAACAGCCTCTTTAAACCGATCAGCTTTGTCTTCGCTCTCTCCAAGTCTTATGAGTGCATTGCCGAGGTTGCTTTGTGCCATGGCCCAAGCAAGGGGTGCAATTTTCTGCGTGTGTTCCTCTAGCGCAGACTTGCAGGCGCAAACGGCCGCTTTTAGCTGGGCTGTATCGCTCTTGCGCTCCCCAAGTATTCTAAGCGTATTACCTAGATTGTTTTGAGCCATCGCCCAATCAAGCGGCACTTGGTCCTGTCGCCATTGCTCGAGTGCAGATTGGTAGGCGTCAACAGCATCCTTTAGTCGGCCTGTACCACTTTAACGCTCCCCAAGCCATGCAAGTGCATTACCGAGATTATTTTGCACCATCGCCCAAGCATGGGGCATAAGGTCCTTGGTGTGTCCCTCGAGTGCAAGTTTGAACGCGTCAACGGCCTTTTCAAGTCTTTGCGTGTCGCATTCGCGTCGCCCGAGCGTGAGAAGCGCGAGGCCAAAGTTGTTATGCCAAAATCCCCGCTGATCTTGTTCAAATACGCGGTTCAGACTCAGTGCAGCTATTTCGATAGCTACCTCCAAATCAAAATTTAAACCTGCGTCGCGGCCACGTTCAAACCATTCGTCGTAGGCTTTATCTAATGCGGCTAGTTGATCGTATGGTTGATCTGGATGGTTAAGTTCGCATATTCGAGCGATACGTGCGGCGGCAGAAGCGGCATTGCGACGCAAGATGTCTTGGTTAAGGCCCGATTCAAGAATTTTAACGCCGGCCTGCAGGGATTCTGTGCGACGCTCAGTCTCGCGCTGTTCCCATTCTGCAAAGCCGTGATCGGCTTCAGTCGCAGCAGCATCGAAATCACTGGCATCGTATTTCTCGCGCACCCGTGCAAGCACCGCGTCGACAAAAGCACCAAGGTTACTGCCGCCGCGTCCCTCTCTCTCTACTTCAATTGCGATCTCTGCGTGCGATTCCAATTCCTTAAGCGCCTGTTCGGGGTCATTTATGTTAAGGGCTGTCCGCCGTGCAATTGCCATTACCTTTTGCTGGGTGACATTTGCCGCTTCCAGTTTTCGAGATAATTCTTCGTTTTTATTCAGTTGGTTAACGAGTTGTCCTGCAAGTTCGTTCTTGTCTTCAACAGTGGCTTGAAGTTTGTCGATCTTGTATTCGAACCTGCGAAGATGATCCTTTACGTCCGTTACAAAGCTGGAAAGATCTGGAAACTCTGTGCGCTTTTGACGGGTAAGGTCATTAAGCATCCCGCGAATGTCCACCAGTTCGGTGGCGAAAAAGATCGAGCGGAAACGTTCGTTCGTTTTAAGTTCTTCGGCGACGAAAAGTGAGAAGGCTTCATACCAGCCAGCACCTTCATTTTCGCCCTTGAATAAACGGACAAACAGAGAAGGGGGCTCGCGACCAGCGTCGCGGAAGATTTCTTCTAGCGCGCGGTCTTCACATTCTAACTGCGCTTTGCGGTTCAAGTCAGCATAGCTTTGATGCGTGGCTGCAGTTGCAAGATGTTCAAGGACATCAGTAATATCATCCGCACCGAGCATATCGTGATCGATATTTTGATCGCTAAGTAGTTTTAGGCGGGGGTCGATGAAAGCGCGTAGGTTGTTTGCAAACGCATGGTCATCCGATCCAAGTTCATTGTCCGGCAATGACCTCAGCACTTGGGTATAGCGCCGTGCGATATGATCAAGCGCACAGATATGCGCAGTACGCACACCCTTGACCAGATCGTGATTGCTCGGTGTTCTGCGTCCTGCCAGTGCCCGTACTTTGCAACCGTGCAGCCAATCTTTGACCGGCCCGATCTTGCTAACTGTTCCTGCAGCTTTACCAGCTACTCCAAGGATAGATGTCACGGTCGCAGTGGCAATTAATTCTGGCAAATTCATCTCCGCAGGCTGAGTGCAAAATGCATGACCATTTTGGCGAGAGTATTGCTATCTGACTACCTCTTTTTATTAGTGTTTTGAATTTTACTGCTCTGTTTTAAAAATGCGCCGATGACTTGCGGAATGTTGGAGGAAAACGGCGATGTCCTCGCGCGAATATCCCAATAGTTCTCCCATCCGCGCAGAATCTCTGTCTTGATCTACTACCGTCCCCGCGCACAGATTGCGACACATGGTCAATGCTTCCTCAATCCGCCATTCTTCGCCGGGCAGGGCGAAGAGCAAGTAGCGCATGTCATAAGGCGGGCGGGGGATAATTTCCTCAACGCGGATGATCCGGCCTGCCTCAACATGCGGGGCAAAGTCTGCTTCGGGGAAATAGTCACTGATATGAACCGCGTCCGAGAACATCGCCATCGGCTTTGTTCCGGCCAGCATCAGTTCCAGTTCGCGGTCATTGTGCGGGCCAATGCCCGGCGGAAGTTCGAAATCATCATCCATGCGATCACCCGAGTTTTCTGATCCAAGCTTCACACCGGTTCGAGACATCGTCAACGATAAGGTCCAGACGGCGGCTGTCGGCGTCGGTATCACGAACTTCATCGCGCAGCGGGGTGATGGTTTCGCGCAGTTTTTTTGCCATGGTGAGCAACGCCTTGCGAAGTGCGGTGGGGGAGCTGCCGATTGTGCGGGCCTGGGCCTCCCAGTGCGACCAGTCCAGTTCGGTCGGGTCAAAACATCCGCCGATGGATTGGGCGAGGCGGGGGCGCTGGCTTTTGAAGCAATCGCGAAATGCCGCACCATTGTTGACGTCATAGAGCGGACTGATCGCGGTGTGGACATTTGTCGCATTGGCATTTGTAGGGCGCTGCCGATAGATCAGGGAATAGTTCTTGGCGTGCGCATCCGGGTTGCCGATCAGGAAATTGAAAATCACAAAGCCAAGCAGCTTGGGGATATCGCGCGCCGGGATGGTGGATGCCTGTTTGGTGAGCGTAAACATCGCGGCAAGGTCCGGTCCGCCCTGACGTTCATATTTGACATCCGGATTGACCCCAAGTGCCTGACAGAAATCTTCCTGATGCAGGCGGGTGACGCGGACGCCGTTTGATGTCTGGGCGTAGGCGCGGTCAAAGCGGGTGACGAACAGGACCGGGCGATCATTGAACAGGCGGATTTTGGTGTGCGCGGCATCAAGGCCGATCTTGCGCGCAAGCTTCATGCAGAAATGCTCGGTCCGGGTAGAGTCCGGCAGGCGTTCGATATCAATCTTGAGGATATGGGTGCTTGGATATCCGCCAAACGGCAGGGAGATTTCCTGTGTGGCTGGATCGATATAAACCGCAGCCTTGTCATTGACCCCGGCCAGTGACAGGACAACTTCATCCTCTTCGATGAAAAGCGGTCTTTGCGGCAGCTCGGCAATGCGTTTGGCAAGATCATCGGTCGAAATCGCCGAAAGGTGGGCATCGGATTGCAGGGGGCTTTTTGCCTGATCGGGATGGATCAGCATCAAGGCCCCGGCGCAATCGCGCCCGATATGTTCCAGAATGCCAAACTCGTCCGTCGGGGCGACATCAAACAATGCTGCGATCTGGCGGCGGACATCCTTTTTATCGGGCAGAAGCCCGTCAAAGAACGGTTCAATGGCCTGATGGTCAAACGCACCATCCCGCAGCGGAATGCTTTGCGAAACCGGATAGGCCGCAGGGCTCGCAAGCCATTCCGGGTCATATTCAAAAGACATATAGCCGCGTGCATCGGCGCGCAAAACGCCAACCCGGTCGCGGCCATTGGCAAGGATCAGAAGGGTTTTGGTCATGCCGTGCCCCCGTCCGTTTGGCCGGGATCGGGTTCGGATGACATATCCGACCAGTCCAGCGTCACCTGACCGCCAAGGGCACGGGTGATATCCAGGATATTGGCAAAGCCCGGATTGTCGGCCTTGCCGGTTTCAAGCTGGCTGAGGAACTTGATGCTCAAGCCCGTGGCAAGCGCCAGATCGGTCTGCGACAGGCCAAGCGCCTTGCGGGCCTTGCGGATTTCCGGGCCAAGTTGATCCATGCGGGTGATGTGCACAACATCCTCCAAATTTACCTATCGGTAAATTTAGGGGGTTTTGCTGTGAATGTAAAGTGAAGTTTACCTATAGGTAAAATTCGGTGATTGAGGCCCGATTTTTAGCGAAATTTTACTTATGGGTAAAATATGGCGCTTCTGCGAGTTTGCAGAAGCGCCAAACTTTGGTCCTGACACCACTCCGTGCTTACAGCGAAATCTCAAGGTTCTTCATAACTTTGCCCTGACCGCCTGCCAGAAGGCCGGTGATGCGGCCGTCTTTAAGGTCCAGCGTGACCTTGATTTCGCTTGGCGACGGTTCAGTCATGAATTCGCCCTGGGCGATTAGGAAGGTGTCCTTTTTGATGTCCAGCAGATCATGAAGAACGCAGGCCAGCGGGCCGGCGGCCATGCCGGTGGCGGCTTCCTCGGTGATGCCATAGCGCGGGGCGAACATGCGGGTGGTGGCGTCAATCCCGGTTTCTTCGGTTTCGGTGGTGAAGATGTAATAGCCGATCAGGTCCAGCTTCTCGCTGATCGCGTTAATGGCGTCCTGATCGGGCGTGATGTTGGCGAGGATATCGGCGTTTTTCACCGCAATGACGATGAAGTTATTGCCGGTATTGACCCGCACCGGGCGGGCGCGGTCATCAAGATCATCGGTGGTGATCGCAAGCGATTTCAGCACATTATCAAGTGTTACGCCTTGATCAATCCAGCGGGTGGCCGGGGTGTAGGTCGGGGCCAGTTGCTCCATATAGGCCATGCCGTGATCAAGGATGATCTTGCGCGGGCCATCGACAGTTTCCTTTGATGTCTCGCCATCGCCAAAGCGTTCAAGTTCGGCGAGATAGGAAAAGGTCGCGATGGTCGCATGGCCGCAATGGGCGATGCGTTTGGTCGGTGTAAAGAAATCAAGCTTGATGCCGCAGGTCTCGGATTTCGAGACAAAGGCGGTTTCCGACAGGCCGACTTTCTGCGCGATCAAAAGCTTTTGCGCGTCGCTGTATTGATCGGCATCCAGCACGACACCGGCCGGGTTGCCGCCCTGACCATTTTTCACGAACGCATTGACGATCTGCACCGGGACGATTTGGGTATTTTGTTGAGATGTACTCATGACTCTATTCCTGCTAAAATCTCTGTTGAAGCTTTTTTAATAAATCTCACAGGGATTCTGGACTCATATATAGATGAAGAAACCTCATGAAATGTCGCGAGCCGACCTGATCGGACGGGTGAGCCCCCTGGCCCCGGTGTTGGCCGCGATTGCGCGTGAAAACAGTTTCAGCAAGGCGGCCGAAAAGCTGGGTGTGCATCAATCGGCCATCAGTCACCGGATTACCCAGCTTGAAGAGACGCTTGGCTTTGCGTTGTTTGAACGCACCACGCGCCAGATCACGCCGACTGAATATGGCCGGGTGCTGTGTGCGGCCGCGCTTGAAACGGTGGGTGTCTGGGATGGGGCGTTTGACCGGCTGGAGAAATTCAGAACGAGCGGCACGGTGCGCCTGTCGGTGTCATCCGCGCTGGCGATGAAATGGGTATTGCCTAATCTGGCAAGCGCCCAAGAAGCCGGACTTGAGATTGCCTTGGACGTCAATGACCGGCAGGTGGATTTCACCAACGGCACGATGGATGCTGCGATCCGCTTTGGCGCCGGGCCCTATCCCGGTTTGCATTCCAGCTTGCTTAAAAAGGCAGCGATCGTGCCGGTCGCTCGTCCGGGCTATATCGCCGGGGGCAGGGGGCTTGAAGATGTTCTTGGCGACCGTGATGTCACCTTGCTTAAGGATGCGGTGGGGGAGCGCGATGGCACCGATTTCAGTTGGGGCTATTATTGCGCGCAGGCCGGTTTAAGCTTTGATGCGGATCGCAAGGCATTGGCCTTTGATCGTGCTGATCTGGTGTTGCAGGCGGCGATCAATGGCATGGGCATCGGGCTTGGCCGAACGCTTCTGATTGAAGGCGATATCGCGCAAGGGTTTCTTGCACCGGTTGGTTCGGCGGTTCCCATGAAATCGGCCTATTGGCTGGTCTGCCGTGCCGAGTTTGCCAAGACAGAGCGCCATGCGAAGCTTTTGGCCTGGCTGAAGGATCAGATGAAATAGGCTTGCCGTTTCGCACGTGTCTGCCTAAATTCCCGCCATGACAAATACAACTGATGACATGATCTATCGCGTATTGGGTTCGGATGAATGGGCGGAAGCGCTCAGTGCCGGACAATATGACGGTGCGCCGCACGATATTGCCGATGGCTTTATCCATTTCTCGACCCAGGATACGCTGGCCGCAACGCTTGCGCTGCATTATGCCGGGCGCGATCATTTGAAATTGTTGCGGGTGCCGGTCGCGCCGATTGCCGCGAAAATCAAATGGGAACCGGCCCGTGGTGGCACCCTGTTCCCGCATCTTTATGATGTTCTGTCCGTGGAGCACGTGACCAAGGTCGATGAAATTCGCCTTGATGAAAACGGTGTTCATATCCTTCCTGAAGATCTGCGCTAATCTGCGCCAGCCCCGCCTCAACGCGCCGGATTTAAATCCCGCGCGGTTTCCAAAGATATAATCGTCCGCCGCCCTTCTTGGTGCCGGTATCAACCACGCCGGGGAGCTTCCCGGCGCGTACCGCATTCAGGAACGCGTGGCCGAGTTTGACCTTGTCGCCGATATAGAGTGTTTCCCAGCCCTGCCCATAGATTTCATGGAAATGAAACGGGCCGGGGGCGCGGGTGACAAGGGTTGCTTTGAGTTTATCAAGATCAAGCTGTGTCATGGGGTGATCTCATCATAGGTGCGGCGTGTCTGCATTGTTCTGGCGCAAATTGGCCGGAAACAAGCGTGCGTATCAGGCGTTGTGCTTTCATGCATAACATTCATATCCATAGCCAAAGGGCCCGGCCATGACGGCGCCGAAGAATGCAAAGGTCGAGGATATCGTTGCGCGGATTGGTAAGCGTGCAGAAGGCGACCGTCATGTTTCGGTCGGCGATATCGTGGCCGAACTAGGACAACGCAGTCAGGGGCCGTTCCTTCTGGTGCCGGCCCTGATTGGTGTGTCGCCGATTGGGGGCATTCCCTTTGCGCCGACCTTTCTGGCCGCGCTCGTTGCCGTGTTTTCCCTGCAAATCATCATCGGGCGCACGCACTTATGGTTGCCCGATGTCTTGGCCGCGCGGGAAATCGGGGGTGAGAAGGTCCGTGCCGGATTGGAAAAGATCGATCCGGTGGCCAAGCGCATGGATCGCTGGTTTGGCGGCCGGTTCGAAAGCCTGATCAGCGGGGTTGCTGTGCGGATCGCAGCACTTATGTGCCTGATCCTGTCGCTGTCGATGCCGATGTTTGAACTTGTCCCGTTTGCCGCCATCGCGCCGCTGAGCGCTATTGCCGCCTTTGGCTTGGCGATCCTGGTCAGTGACGGGCTTTTGATGTTGGCGGCCATTGCCATGACGCTTGGCACCGTGATTTTGATGTTCCAGATCATCTGAGGCATTCAGCTGATAAAGCGGCCCGATATGCAAACAGCCCGCCGATGGTTCGGCGGGCTGTCTTTTTGTGTTTGTGATCGGTGTTAACTTACGCGAGTTCTGCCAGGGCAGAGGCGTTGAAGTCTTCCAGCTGATCATAGGCGCCGTTTTTGACCTTGTTGGCCCACTGGGCGTCGCTCAGAAGCGCGCGGCCAACCGCGATCAGGTCAAACTCGCCCTTTTCCATGCGATTGATCAGCTCATCAAGGCTGGCCTTTTCCGATGCTTCGCCGGAAAACGCACCAATAAAGTCGGATGACAGGCCGACAGAGCCGACCGAAATCGTCGGCGCCCCGGTAAGCTTCTTCGCCCAACCGGCAAAGTTCAGGCCCTTTTCGCCATCAATCTCGGGGAATTCCGGTTCCCAGAAACGGCGTTGAGAGGCATGGATGATATCAACCCCGGCCTCAACCAGCGGGCCGAGCCAATCGGTCATTTCATCAGGCGTATAAGCAAGGCGGGCGGTAAAGTCCTGCTGTTTCCATTGGCTGACGCGCAGGATGATCGGGAAGTCCGGGCCAACAGCGTCCCGCATGGCGGTCACCACTTCGCGGGCAAAGGTCGAACGTTCTTTGATGGTTTTGCCGCCAAAGCGATCGGTGCGCAGGTTGGTGCCCGACCAGAAGAACTGATCAATCAGATAGCCGTGTGCGCCATGAATTTCAAAGGTATCAAAACCGGCATTCTTGGCATCAAGCGCGGCCTTGGCAAAGGCGGCAATCGTGTCGGCAATATCAGATTCCGTCATCGCATTGCCGCGCGGATCATCCGGGCCAACCAGACCCGACGGGCTTTCGACCGGTGCGTCCGGTTCCCAGGCGTCCGGTGTGCGGGTTGATCCGGTATGCCAGATCTGCGGACCCATCTTGCCACCGGCCGCATGCACAGCATCGGCAACGGCCTTCCAGCCCTTCATGGCAGCCTCGCCATGGAAAAGCGGAATGTGCGGAAGATTGCGTGACGCCGGACGATCGACCACCGTGCCCTCGGACAGGATCAGACCAACACCGCCTGCGGCGCGCTTGCTGTAATAATCCGCGTTGGCGGCACCCGGAATGCCATCCGGTGCCTTGTTGCGCGTCATCGGGGCCATGACAATACGGTTGGGAAGATCGAGCGTTTTCAGCTTGAAAGGTGTGAAGAGAATGTCGGGTTTTGACATTGGATATCCTTTGATCGGAATTTTTGTTTTGGTCGCTCCTAGATATTCCGGAAATGGCGGCTGTCAATCTGTGGCCACGCGATAAAAACATCGGTGCATGATTTTATGCAGTATAGCGCCTGAGATCGCTCATAGAGCGGTCACAAGAAAATAACCGGCCGCATGACGCCACTTAATGCCATTGATCCTTGCCCTAAACCCGCCAGCCGCGTAAGAAAAGGGCATGTCCTTTCAAGCACGGAGCGTCTCGCGTGGGGTGGTATAAGTCACTGGTTTTGCCGATTGTCCGCTGGATTGATGCCGAGACCGCGCATGGTCTGGCGATCTGGGCGCTGAAAAACAATCTGGTGCCGCGTGCGGATGACGCGACCGACGCGACCCCGATGCTCGAAACCGAGGTGTTCGGGCGCAAATTTGCCAATCCGGTCGGGCTTGCCGCGGGCTTTGATAAAAACGCCGAAGTCCCCAACCAGATGCTGTCGCACGGCTTTGGCTTTGTTGAAATCGGCTCGGTGACGCCTTTGCCGCAACCGGGCAACCCGAAACCGCGCCTTTTCCGGCTTTATTCTGACCGGGCGGTGATCAACCGCATGGGGTTTAATAATGACGGGGCCGAATTGGTGGCCGCGCGCCTGCGCAAACGCGCACGGCGGGGTGTTTTGGGGGCCAACCTTGGCAAGAACAAATATTCCGAAGACGCGGCCGATGATTACGCCAAGGGGGTCGAAGCGCTTGGCCCCTATGCCGATTATCTGGTGGTCAATGTGTCTTCGCCCAATACGCCGGGCCTGCGCGCTTTGCAGGGCCGCGCCCCGCTTGAAAAGCTTTTGAAAGCTGTGATCAAGGCACGCAACAGCTTTGCCAAGGGGGTGCCGGTGCTGCTGAAAGTCGCCCCGGACCTGACCGAGGAAGACAAATCCGACATCGCGGCTGTGGTCACCAAGGTCAAGCTGGATGGCATGATCGTATCAAACACCACGATTGACCGGCCCGTCGGGCTTAATTCCTATGATCAGGATGAAAAGGGCGGCCTCTCGGGCCCGCCTTTGATGGAACCATCGACCAAGGTTCTGGCGGATTTTTACCGTTTGACCGAGGGCAAGGTGCCGCTCATCGGGGTTGGCGGCATTGCATCGGGCAAGGATGCCTATGAGAAGATCCTCAATGGCGCATCGCTGGTGCAGCTCTATTCCTCGCTGGTCTATCATGGTGTGGAGTTGGTGACCGAGATCAAGGAAGACCTTGCACGGCGGCTGCGCAAGGATGGCTTTGCCAATGTTTCGGATGCGGTCGGGGCTGCCTTCCCGGAAATTTCGGGCAAGGGCATTCCGGTCGATGAAGCCCGTTCTGCCAAGGCCGCCGTGGCCGCCAAATCAAACAAGAAATAACACAAGGATCCGGACGGCATGAGCAAGACCGCCCCCTATGAAATGATCAATGGCCTGTCCGAGGTGATTGGCAAATATGATGCCGTGATCCTTGATCTTTGGGGCGTGGTGCATGACGGGGTGACACCCTATCCAAGCTCGATCGCCGCGATGACCGCCCTTAAGGAAGCCGGCATTCCCGTCGCCCTGTTGTCCAACGCGCCCAGGCGTTCCTCGGTCGTGGTTGGCCGCATGGAAGATATGGGCATTTCGCGTGATCTGTATGGCCCGGCGGTGGCATCGGGCGAGGTCGCCTATGCCCAGCTCGTGGCGCGCTCTGATCCCTGGTACGCCAAGCTGGGCCGCAAGGTTCTTATGGTCGGTCCGGTGCGCGATATGTCGATGTTTGAAAATCAGGATGTCGAAATCGTCACCGAAGTCGATGACGCCGACTGGGTTCTGATCACTGGCCCGAACGAGGATCATGACCCGGTGTCGAAATACGAAGATCTTCTGCATGCGCTTAAGGCCCGCGACCTGCCGGTGCTCTGCCCCAACCCGGACCGCGAAGTGATCCGCGGTGGCAAACGCATCATTTGTGCCGGCGCCATTGCCGGGCGTTACGAAGAACTGGGCGGCAATGTCCGCTGGGAAGGAAAGCCGCTGGCAAGTGCCTATGACTTCTGCCTGCAGATGTTCGATGCGGGCCCGGATGCGAAACTTCTGGTCGTCGGCGACAGCATCTCGACCGATATTGCCGGATCAAATAATGCCGGTCTGGATGTCGCACTCGTCACCGGCGGCATCCACGCCGAAGAACTCGACGCCCCGCGCGGCACGCTTCCGGAACGCGAAAAGCTTGATGCCCTTCTGGCCGCCACGGGCCGACACATCACCTATGCGATGGGGGATTTCTGCTGGTGAGCCATGCCGTACCGTGATGCGTTTGTCAGCGTACTGAAGGCGATATCACGTGCTTTTGACATCGTTGAAAGCGAAGGACACCCGCGCCCTGTTGTTGTTGGCGGTGCTGCGGTAGAGCTCTACACTCAGGGTGCAATTGTCTCAGGCGACATTGATGTCGTGACACCATGGCAAGAGGCGCTTGAAACGGCGTTGGAACGTGTCGGGTTCGAACGCAGTATTGGTTTCGGTGCCTTTGCCCGTGGCTTTCAGCATCCTGATCTTGGCTTCGGTATTGAGGTGGTTGGTAGCGCGCTAATGGAAGGCAGTGCTGATCAGGACCGGCTTTTGATCGTGGATCTTGATGAACACAGCAATGTAACCTTTATTGCGATTGAAGATCTGATTGCAGATCGAATGGGGCAATATGATGCACCACCAAACATGCGTGAAGATATGTTGGAGCAGGCCGCAGCGTTGCTGAAACTTGCGGAAAATCTGGATAACGCTTATCTTGATAAAAGAATACGTGAGGAAACAGCCGGTGATTTCGGGCTGGAATTTCTGGAAGAATATGTCAATGCGCAGAATAACTCTTGAAGAGCTTGGAGCATCTATCGAACGGAAAAAAGCCGAACTTGGCTTTTCCGGACAGGATTATGTTGCGCGTAATTCAGGCAAGTATCGCACCGAAAGCAAGCGTGCCTTGCTTCGAAATATTGCCGCCGCTGCAGCTGAGCGCGGTGAGGAGCCGACTTTCAAAGCCAATTACTGAGCAGTTTTCATGGCTGTTTCTGATACCCGCTTTTCGTTAGGAAAGCGGGTTTTGTTTATGTGGTTTCTGCCGCCACCTTGCTTTCACGGAAGATCACGAAAAGCCCGCTTGCGGTAATGATGGCTGCTCCGACAAAGGTCAGAACATCGGGAGTTTCACCCCAGAACATCCAGCCGAGCGCGGTTGCCCAGATGAGCGCTGTGTAGTCAAAGGGGGCCACCGTCGGGGCCTCGGCAAAGCGGAAGGCCTGGGTGATCATGGCCATGCCAAGCGAGCCGCAGAGCGCAATCGCCAGAAACAGCCAGATGTCCTCCGCCCGGACCGGGCTCCAGACAAAGATCACCGGAATGCTGGTCAGGATCGCGCTGGTCAGGCTGAGATAGAGCAGCAAAGTCCACATGCTTTCGCGCGTATCGACAAAGCGCGCGCTTAGCATGAGGATCGCATAGGTAAACGCAGTCGCAATCGGCAGGAGCGATATCAGCTCAAACGTTGCCGCCCCAGGCCGCACAATCACCAGAACCCCCACAAAGCCAACACTGACCGCAAGCCAGCGCCGCCAGCCGACCCGGGCAATGAAAATCGCCGAAAGGGCGGTGATGAATAACGGGGCGACAAAGGCGAGTGCCGTTGCCTCGGCCAAGCCAAGGTGATGGATGCTGGTAAAGAACATCACGGTGGCGGCAATCCAGACGACACCGCGCATGAAATGCACGTGAACGCGGTTTGAACGCAAGCTGCGAGAACCGCCCATTTTGAGCGCCACCAAAAAGGCAAAGGGAAGGGCGATGATGTTGCGCAGGAAGATGATCTGGATCGGGGAATAATGATCCATAAGGCCTTTGGCCAGCGCATCATTGATGCACAGCGCTGCCACCCCGCCACACATCGTCATGATGCCGGCAAGGTTGTTCTGGCGGGAAGACGTTTGCGTGGCCAATGGGGCTTCCTGATTGGTGGTGGCGTCAGCTTTCAGCTTTACGGGAATTGTTGCGATGAGGCCAGCAGTTAAGCAAAAACGCCGCCCGAAGGTGGGCGGCGTTTCGCAGTTTGATCGGCTTTGAGGAGACGATCATATCGGAGATTATTTGATCGGATCAGATCGCCATCTTGCGGTTGGCGTCGATATAAATCTCGCGCAGGCGCTTGGCGACCGGGCCCGGGACGCCATCGCCGATTTTCTTGTCGTCAATTTCGACAACCGGGCAGACAAAGGCCGAGGCCGAGGTCGAGAAGGCTTCGGCGGCATTCTGCGCTTCTTCGATGGTGAAGTGGCGTTCTTCGACCTTGAGCTGAAGCTCCTCGGCGCATTTCAGAACCGCCGCACGGGTGATGCCGTGCAGGATGTCGGTCGACAGTTCACGGGTGACGATCGTTCCGTCCTTGGTGACGATATAGGCATTGTTGCTTGATCCTTCGGTGACATAGCCATCCAGCACCATCCAGGCATCGTCCTTGCCCTTGGCGGCCGCATCGGTTTTGAGAAGCGACGCATAAAGAAGCTGGGTGGTTTTGATGTCAGACCGGCGCCAGCGGATGTCGGGGAAGGTCACGATCTTCTGGCCGCGTTCGGCAAGGGCCGATTTGATCAGTGATTTGCTTTGCGTGAACATCACAATGGTCGGCGGCGTTTGCGGGTCGATCGCGAAGTCACGATCACCGGCCGAACCACGTGAAACCTGAAGGTAGATCAGGCCTTCGGTGATGTCATTGAGCTTCACCAGTTCGCGGTGGGCTTCAAGAAGCTGGTCAATATCGGGCTTGAACTGGAATTTGAGCTCAGCAAGCGAGCGTTCGAGACGCTTCATGTGACCCGTAAAGTCAATCAGCTTGCCATCAAGCACCGAGGTCACTTCATACACGCCGTCGGCGAACAGGAAGGATCGGTCAAAAATCGAAATCTTTGCTTCGGTTTCCGGCAAAAACTCGCCGTTCACATAAACAGTGCGCATGGTTACTTCCCTGTCTGGCAAACGGATCTGTTGCGATCCGTCATGGATGGATAAGCGACGTTTCCAAAGACCCGTTCGCGCACGGCCAGTGCCATCGCGATCGTTGGCTTGTTCGGTTTCTCCGCTCTTTAGAGTCTCAAATATCACAGGGGGACGCAATCTGTCGCGCAAAAGATCTATATCGTGCGTGTAAAAGGTGAATTGTTGCTTGAATGGGCCGTGAACATGGGGTGAATGCTGTGAATGGGGCCGCGATTGCCGATATTATTCGCAGATTATTCGATTTAAAATTTTTCGATTTTTTGCGTTTGACCGTAACATAGGTTGAGGTTTTATCGTCCTGCTTCATGAGATCAAACGATGATGAAAAGACATCGTCAAAGGAATGGAGCCTTGTGATGAATAGCCACCAGCCCGTCACCCGTAACGCCCCGGCCGCAAAAGACCATGACGTTTTGCAAAGCCGGATCAATGCCAGTTGGGCCGCCCCGATCAAACGCCCGAAGCAGGAAGTGGATCTGGATGCTTATTTCGCCCGGATCGGCTATGACGGCCCGCGCGAAGCCACACTGGAAGTTTTGCAAACCCTGCATGCGATGCATCCGGCAACCATTCCGTTCGAAGCGATTGATGTTTTCAATGACACGCCCATCAGCATCGATCCGGAGCGCGTCGATCAAAAGCTGATCCATGACGGACGGGGTGGTTATTGTTTTGAGCAAAACGGCCTGTTTCGCCGGGTGTTACGCAGCCTTGGCTTTGAGGTCGAAGGTCTGGCCGGGCGGGTTTTATGGGGCTATGGCCCGAATGATTTGCCGCGTCCGCGCTGCCACATGGCCAATCGGGTGATGATTGATGGCGAAGCCTGGCTGGCCGATGTTGGATTGGGCGGCTGTGTGCCAACCGGGCCGTTGTTGCTTGATATCGAAACGCCACAGGCAACCCCGCATGACACCTATCGCGTGACCAAGGGCGCGCATAGCTACCGGATTGAACTGGAACGCGATGGCGTGTGGAAAGCGGTGCATGAGGTCGATATCGCGCCGGTTTCGGATATCGATTACGAGGTGATGAATTGGTACGCATCCGATCACCCCGACAGCGGGTTTTGCAAGACCCTGATGGTCGCGCGTTCTGCCCCGTTTGCGCGCTTTACGTTGCTCAATAACCGCCTGACCATCCGGCTGGTGACTGGCGAGGAAGAGCAACATACGCTCAGTGTTGGGGATATTCCTCAGACGCTTAAAGACATCTTTGGCATCGAGCCGGACCCGACCTGGCAGGGGGCCTTTGCAAGATTGGTCAATCACAGTCACGGATAAAACGATTGTGCGGTGTTTATCCGTGTGTGTTTGATCAAGGGCGGGGAGTTTTGCTCCCCGCCCTAATTACGTTCAAACGGCTTATTTGCCGGCCTTCGCGTTGGCCTCGTTTGTCAGGCTTTCCATATAGCTCAGCAGATCGGCGATGCTTTGGGAGGTAAAGGAAAATTCCGGCATGGTCATGTTGTCATGCGATACCGTGATGCCTTCGGCCAGGGCTTCTTCAAGGTTTTCCAGCGGCCAGCGTTGCCCGAAACTGGCAAGGGCCGGGGCGGTGGTGACGTTCGGATCGGGCAGGGGATCGCCTTCGAATTTGGTGTGACAGCGCAGGCAGGTCTGCTCGGCAATCGATTGCCCGCGTTCGACATCGCCATATGCCTCGCCCTTGTGCGCCATGTAATCGCTGATCCCCCACATGCCCAAGGCCACAACACCGGTCAACAGGATGACAAGGCTGGTTTTCTGCATGGCGGGCTCCCGGATGGTGTTTCTTCGTTGTCTGATGACTGATTGTATAGCAGGGCAAGGTAACGAATTTCCTAAAGGTAACGTCGTTGCATTCTGATGGCAGTAAGAATAAAATCGAAAAATTCATACGATTTGTCTGATTTCATTCAGGGGAGACAGGAATGAAAAAATCACCGCTTTACGCTTTTGCGCTTTCGGTTTTGGTTGCGACGCCTGCATTGGCTCATACCGGGGCCGGTTCGGTTTCCGGGTTTGCGTCGGGCTTTAGCCATCCGATGGGCGGTCTTGATCATCTGCTGGCGATGATTGCGGTTGGCGTTCTGGCTGCCCAGCAGGGCGGGAAAGCCGTCTGGCTTTTGCCGGTTTCGTTTGTGACGATGATGGTGGTTGGCGGTGCTTTGGGGATCGCAGGCGTCGCAATGCCTTTTGTCGAGCTGGGTATTGTGGGCTCCGTGATTGTCCTGGGCGCTGTGATCGCGCTTGGCAAACACATGCCGACCGGCGCTGCGATGGCGTTGGTGGGTGTTTTGGCGGTTTTCCATGGTCATGCGCACGGAACGGAAATGCCGATTGATGCCAGTGGTGTTGAATATGGTCTTGGCTTTGCGATTGCGACGGCAATTTTGCACGCGGTCGGGCTGGGTATTGGTTTTGGCGCAAAAAAGATTGCCGAAAAAATCGCACCTGTCGCCGTTCGCATCGGCGGTGGCATGATTGCCGCGGCTGGTGTGGCCTTACTGGCTGCCTGACGAGTGATATAATTCCATCCGATCTGTCTCGGATGTGGAAAAGAAAGGGGTGGCATAAAGCCACCCCTTTTCATTTCATGGATCAATTCAATTAAGCGGAATGTCGAGCCCTATCCGGAAGGTGCTTGCCTGGGTTGAGCTTACATCCTGATTAAATGAAGATTTGAACTTGCTGTTATCCGGCAGGAAACCGAAAGTTACCGGCGTGTTGGCAATGATTTCAAAGCTATGGGACTCATAGTTCGCCAGGCCAATGCCGTCATAGGCATATTTGGCATAGATACTTCCGCCATCTTCAAAGGTGATGTCTCCGCCAAGTTCCGCTCTGGCGCGCAGCTTTTCGGTATCTACTTGGCTTCCGTTATTATGTGCAATCGGTGGTGCCCGGAAATCCCAAATGCCGCGAAGAGCAACGAATGGCCGATATGTTGGGCCATCTTCGACTTGCAAAACGCGAACAACTTCCGGGCCGAACGTAAGGTTGCCGAAGTCTATTGTCTGGGCTTCGATCCGCTCTCCGCCAAAGTTTGTGTATGCTTTTTGTTCTTCACGGAAGTAGTTGATGCCGATCTGCGGATAAAATTCCCAATTTTCTGAGCGGATGTCGCCGGTCAGATTGGTTTCCAACTGTGAGCGTTCACCGTCATATTTGTCCCAACCCCGGCCGAGCGGATTGATCTTGTTTTTTGATTTACCCCAGGCAACGCGGCCATCCCAAATCAGGTTTTCATCCAGTCGAGACACCATATAGGGCCCGACCATCCAGCCTTTTCCCTCACCTTGGCTGTCTTGGCCAGTGGCAGTCGATTTGTACAGGTCATATTGGCCAAGGATGCCAACCATCGTGTCTTTATCAACACGATAGTCGATGCCCGTCATAAACAGGCCGAAATCGCTGTCTCCTGCTGTGCCACCCCGACTATCATTTATGCCTTCCCATCTGCCCTTCACCCACAGGTTCATCGGGCTTTCAAAATTGGAAAACGCGCTGGGCGGGAGACCACCTGTATTTTGCTCTCCGGCAGCCAGTTCTCCCGTCCAGTTCATCACGCTATTTAGATTTGCTGCAAAGTTGCCTCTTCCTTCGTTCAACTCCAGTGCAACCGGCAAAGTCAAACCTGTGGATTCCGTCAAGGCATTCCCGAATGCGGCGCTGTCGCCAAACAAACCGCCAAGGCTGCCGCCGCCATGGCCAAATCCGCGTCCGGTAATCAATCCGGAAAGGCTAACACTTTGCGACGTCATGTTTCTGATATGAGCAGCAAGTACAGTCTTGATCGCAGACTGGGATTCTTCAAGGTTCCCGGCGGGGGCAAGTGTGTTGTCAAACAGCTTTAGGCTTGCTGTTCCTTTCACCGTGCCGCCTGAGTTGCGCAAGGTAAAGGAAATGAAAATATCGCGCCCGGCAATCTGAGGAAGATTGAACGTTAGGGATTGTCCTGCAATGGTGGAGCCGCTCAGAATTAGTCCGTCGAAATTAGCAAATGATCCCGGCGTCGTTCCTTGTTGGATGGTGACGGTGAGCGACGATCTTCCTTGGGGCGATCCCGAGAAGGTTGCCCAAGTCAGGTCACCAGTGCCAGCGCCGCCCGCACTCGCTTCGAGAGAAATGTTGGCGTCACCAAAGGTCGCCCCGCCACTCAGCGAGATTTCCAGCGTATCGCCCGCTGCAAATCCGGATGGTGCCGGATTTGCCTCCTGGAAGAAGGTCAAGCTGTCGCCGGACACTCTTTTGCTGGCTTCGGTTGTAATCGTCTGTGTCGGTGTCGCTGCACTGCCACCCGCGTTTGTTACGCTGTAGGCATAGGCGCTATTGGGCGCGACAAGCAAAAATAGTGCAATAATACAGAGCCGCGCGAAGTTGGTTTTTATCTGCGTTGTCGATTTTGTTTTTTTGTATCGTATTGTTTCATGTTTTATATTTATTTTCAGTGCGTTGTTGGTAAACGCAGTTATAACAAGCAATACCCGCAACAATATGTGGCCAGACTTAAAACAGCTTTCCATAGCTCAATCGTTCTCCCAGACAATGCGTTCTACGCCGCTGTTGTCTTCTGGCTGCTCTCACAGCAAACAGGGTCATCGTGTTCATGCCATAAGGTTTGCCTTATGAACTGCATCGGGGATGAGAAGAGCTCTGAAAGTCTGCTCTGTTTGCGCCTGATCACATCATCGGATTGCAAAACGCCAAGTTTTTTACCCGGGTCAATGCTTCAACGGTTATCCGCCAGACAGGTCTTTGTCTGATGCATGAATTTCCATCACGCAAAGACACCTTGAAGATCGGCGAAATTTTCAAGTGAACAAGAAACGCTTCAATCCCCGCGCAAAAAATTAAGCTGCATTTCCGATAAAGAAACATGCAATTTGGTGCGGGCATACGTTTGCTGCGCTTTGGGGATATTCTGGACGCTTTCTGGATATCGCACCCGGTTTCTAGTGCCGGATCGACCATTTGAATGAGTTTGGACCCTAGAACGATAGACGTCGAACGTGCGTTAGAGGCAGGCGAGTGCGCGGCTGGAGATCGATACCGAATTCTTTGCCGGGTCCTTGAGGTTCGCGAACTGGTAGCTGTCGGCCTGATGGATCGGTCCGACATCGACCCCGGATTTGATCAGGGCGTTTCGGGTGCTTTCGACATCCTCGACTTCAAAGACCAGTTTGATCAAAGACTGGCCCGCTTTCTGACCTTTGCCTGCCGGATGCGGCATCAGGATCAGGCCCCATCGGCACGGCGCAGTTCGATGATGCGATCATCGTCTGATGGATAGGGTGCTTTATTGCTGTTGATAATCAGTATCATTTGCGCTAAGCGTGTCATCCCATGCGGGCACTGGCTTGCCCGCATCGTGCAAAGGACATTCTGATTGGCTTCAAACGCGACATCAAATGTGACGTCATTGGCGCTGTTCATGCGCCAGCGATCCGCACTTGTGAACTATGCCAGCAGCATCATCGGCAGCCGCGTGCAGGCCGAAGATCTGGTGCAGGAAGCATGGTTGCGGTTTGATGCGGCGACCAAGGGACGGTTTCTCGATGATACCACCGGTTATCTGTACCGGATCGTGCGCAATCTGGCCCTTGATAGCAAACGCCAGATTGCCCGCGAAAGCAGCCTGACGGGTGCATCTGACTATGACGTTGCCGTGCAAACGCGCGCATCCGACAGCCCGGACCCGGAAACGGTTGCGGTGTACAAGGATGAATACGCGATCTTGATGCAAGCGCTTTCCGAACTGCCCGAACGCACGCGGATTGCCTGCGAGATGCATCGGGTTGGCGGGGCGAAACTGCGCGAGATTGCCGATTATCTCGATATTTCCGTGCCGCTTGCTCATAAGCTTGTATCCGAGGGCATTGATCATTGCCGTGAACGGCTGGGTGGCTGGCCATGAGGATCATTCATTGCCCGATCAAACAGTCTGACCTTGCAGAAATTTGCGCCATAACCCGCACAGATGGTGACGTGTTGCGTGATATCGGCTATATCGCCCTGATCGCACCAAGCGGTGCAACGGGGGCGCAATAGGGTGATGGCAGAGATAACCGATCCAGTTCAAGAACAGGCGGGCAAGGCCGCGACCGAATGGTTGATCCGCCTGCAGGAAGATCCGGAAAACCCGGAACTGCAAGCACGGTTTGCCGACTGGTGTGCCGAGGATCCGGCCCATCTTGATGCCTGGAACGCCACACGAAAGACCGCCGATCTGATGGCGACGGCCGAACCGTCTGGTACGGCCGATTGGCAGGCGTTCCTCGCGGCGCGCTGTGAGGCTGGCGACAAAGGTGCTGGGGACGGTCAACAGAATGACGCGGTCGCGGCGCTTTTGAATATTGATTACGAAAAGGCCGTTGCCGAGGGCAAGGTCATCTCGGCGCAAACCCGGTTTCAAAAGCGCGGCAATATGTCCTGGCGCGGGATCGGGCTTGGCGGAGTGGCGGTGGCCGCATCCCTTGTGGCCGCCATCATCGGGCCGGATATAGCCACCCGAATGCAGGCCGATCATGTGACCGCAACAGGCGAGATGCGCACCATAACGCTTTCTGATAACAGCACGGTGACCCTTGCACCGGAAAGCGCGATTACGGTGCATTTTGACGGGTCAACACGCTTTGTCGAGCTGCTCGATGGCGAGGCGTTTTTTGACGTCACCCCGGACCCGCAAAAGCCGTTTCGCGTTGGGGCCGATCAGGTGACGGTAACGGTGCTTGGCACCGGGTTTGATGTATCCGAAGGCAATGCGGTCTCCATGGTTGGCGTCGAACACGGACGGGTACAGGTCGAAAATGCCGCCAATGTTCCGGCGGTTTTTGAAATTCTTGAGGCCGGGCAGAATGTCCGGGTCGGGCAGAACGGCACGGTGACCCGTCATCCTTCGCCGACAAGCCAGATCGGTGCCTGGCGCAAGAACCAGCTGATCGCACAGGATCAACCATTATCCGACGTTGTTGATCAGCTTCGGCGCTATTTCAATGGCACCATCCTGATCACCGATGAGGTGTTGGCCGCCCAGACGGTCACCGGGGTCTATCGCCTTGATGATCCGGTATCGGCCTTGCGCGGCATGGCACGGGCGCAAAAGGCAACGGTGCGTGAAATCACCCCGTGGGTTCTGGTCGTCTCGAAGTCCTGATGGCGGTGGGGGCTGGATTTCGGCCCCGTTTATGCTCACTTGCCAGAAAAATAATGCCTTTCAAATCCGCAGAAATTTGCGGGTTTGGAGCCATCCTGATGATTTCCCATAAAAATTTTTGAAAAAACAGAACCGGCATCCGTTTTGTCTTTTATGCGAAATTGAGAAGCGTTTGCATTCTCAATTTGTTTCAGGCATAGGACATGAAACGGAGATAGAAGAAAATGAACAATGGGGGTGCAGCTCGACTGCAAAAACGTGGTCGTGTTGTGGTAATAGCCAGCGCCTTGATGATGACAACCGCCTTGGCGCCGGTCGTGATGTTTGCACCTGACGCAAATGCACAGGTCAGTGCGGGCGGGATCAATGCCGAGCACACATTTGATATTCCGACCCAGTCACTGACCAGTGCCTTGGCCCAGTTTGGTGTGCAGGCCGGTGTGCAGGTCACTGTCGACGGGGCGCTGGCGCGCGGAATTGATGCGCCGGCGATCAATGGCAGCATGCGCGCAAGCACCGCCCTTGAGGCGCTTCTGCGCGGGTCGGGGCTTGACTATGACGTGACCAGCGATGGCACGGTTGTGATCGAAGCCGTCACCAGCAGTGCCGGCGAAGAAGTTCTCGATACGCTTCGGGTCGAGGCCAATGCGGCAGAGGCATCTGATCCGACCAATGCCATCACCGACAGTTTTGTTGCATCGCGCTCGCGGACCGCTTCCAAAACCGATACGCCCATTTTGGATGATTCATCGGCGGTTTCGGTGGTGACGCAGAAAGAAATGGAAACCCGCAACGTTCAAGATCTGCAGCAGGCAGTGGCCTATACTGCCGGTGTGCAGGCGGGCGAATATGGTTCGGATGTCCGCTATGACTATGTTCGTATCCGTGGTTTCGGGCAGCAGAATCTTGGGGCATACCGTGACGGGCTGCCATCGCGGATTTACAATTTTACCAACAGTCGTCCGGAGGCCTATGGCCTGCAGCAGGTTGATGTGCTCAAGGGGTCGACATCCAGCCTTTTTGGCATGAATGCCCCGGGCGGTTTGGTCAATATGACAACCAAGCGCCCGCAGGATGAAGCCAGCGGCGAAGTTATGACCACCTTTGGTGAAAATCATCTGCGCGGCGCGGGCGATGTGACGGGTCCGGTTGGCGAAAACAGCAACTGGTCCTATCGCCTGACGGCCTTGTGGCAGGATGCCGAGCGCGGACAGGACTATTCGCAGGATGACCGCATCTATGTCGCACCGGCCTTTACCTATGCCCCCAATGCGGATACCAAGCTGACCATCCTGACGAGCTATAGCGACCGGGAAAGCGGCCTTGGTTATGGCTTTCCAGCCGGGATCGAAACGAGCCGTGATGCGTTCTTCGGGGAGCCTGACTTCAACAATTTCGATACCGAAGAAACTAATATCGGTTACGAGCTGTCGCACCAGATCAATGATAAGCTCGAGTTTCGTCAGAATGCGCGCTACACCCATGTCGATCTGACGTATGAAACGGTCTATCTCAACGATACCACGCCGCTTGGCAATCGATATGCTTTTGCGATTTACGGTGAACTTGATCGTTTCGCCATTGATAACCAGCTACAGTATGACACTGCCATCAACGATACCCTCGACAGCAAGACGTTGGTTGGGCTGGATTACAACCGCGATCAGAACCGTGAACGCCGCTTTGATGGCACGGCCAGTCCGATTGATCCCTATAATCCATCCTATTGCGGGATGTCGTGTATCGATATCGATTTCACCTCAGATACCGAAATTACCCAGGCGGCCTATGGCCTTTATGCGCAGGAACAGTTGACGATTGCCGACGACTGGATCGCAACCGTTGGCGGGCGTTTCGATTATGTTCAAAGCGACACTGACACGATCAGCAGTGGTACGACCGACGAACGTGATGATCACAAATTCACATCGCGTTTTGGTCTGACCTATAAGGCGACCAACGAAGTGTCGGTTTATGGGAATTATTCGGAATCCTACCAGCCAGTTTATTCCAGCCTGGCGTCGCGACCGGATGGGGTTAAGCCGCAGGAAGGAACGCAATACGAACTTGGCGTGAAATACCAGCCAGAAGCAATCGATGCACTGTTTACGGCGGCGGTGTTTGATCTGACCCAGGAAAACGTCTCACAGTACGATTCCGGGTCCGCTACCTACAAGCAAATTGGCGAAATCAATTCGCGCGGACTTGAGCTTGAAGGTAAAATGTCGCTGGGTGAGCAGACGAACATGACGGTGGCCTATACTTTCCTTGATGCTGAAATCAAGGATGATGCCACGGCAGCCAACATCGGCAACCGCCCGGCAAACGTGCCCAAGCATCAGGCTTCAGCCTGGCTTGATTACACCATCCCGGGGCAGGGCGCGCTTGGCGATCTGACCCTTGGCGGTGGTGTGCGTTTTGTCGGTGAACGTCAGCGCAATGATGGCAATACCGAAACCCTGCCGTCAAACAGCGTGTTTGATGCAGCCATCAACTATGCCGTGACAGATGACGTCAGTCTGTCCGTGAACGCCACCAACCTGTTTGATCGGGAATATGTTTCTTCAAATACATTCGGCAGCCGTTACTACGGCGAAGGTCGTACGGTTCTGGCGACCCTGAAATACAGCTGGTAACGCGAAGCCTTTAAACAGAAGCGGCCGCCCATCATTAAGACGGGCGGCCGCTTGATTTTTCGGGACGGGGTATAAGGACCTAGCTGCCGTCGGCAGTACGAAAGACCGTCAGGCCGTTGACGACAACCCGCCCATCGGGCAGCAACTGCCCATCATATTCGGTGGTGCCTTGTGGTCCCGGACGTCCGGCGGCAAGGCCGTTCACGGCAAAGGGAACAAGCGCGCCAAGGATGGTCGGGTTGTCGGGGGTTCCCAAAAGGTCAACCAGCTTTTCCTGACCCAGAAGTCTGAAATCAAAATCACCGGTGAAGCCATAGCGTGCGGCGGCCTGTGCCAGGAATTCGCCAGAACCCAGCGCCTCAAGCCCGCGGGATTCAACATAGAATTCATCAACCTTGACCGGGGCACCGTTCTGGGCGGCCTTTTTCCACAGCGCATCGCCGATTTGGCGGCGGGCAAAGCGCGGGGCGGTGCCGGTCAGGATATCGTTGAAACCCTTTGCAATGATCGGTTGGGCATCCGACCAGGGCAGGCCGGCACTACTTGTTTTGACCCGCACCGTGCGCGGCTGCAGAAGGCTTGGCAGCCACAAACCATCATGGGAATAATCAAGGTGGGTTGCGCCGTCTTTATCAGGATAAAGCGTGAAGTTGGCCGATTTGATCGAGCCGCGCTTTTCGCGGTTGGGGCCCGTCCACTCGGCCGCCTGCCAGGCGATCTTGGCCATTTCCGGCAGCCATTGAATGATCAGGCCATTGATCAGCCAGTGCTTGCGCGAAACCGGCTCGTCCCCGACCAGAAAATCGGCAAATCCGTCAAAGGTAACCGGCACATTGCGCGCGGTATCCCAGCGCAGATAACCGCCGACATTGCGGAGCGTCAGGTCGCGTTGATCCGTGGTTGCCTCGGCCAGCATTTTGGCCTGTTCGGGCAGTTTGACATCAAGATCAACCTGATTTGCACTATCGGTATCGCGCACCGTGACCAGAACGTCATCCATCGCCAGTTGGCGCGGGCTGGAATAGCCGCTGAGATCAAGGGAAACCGCGTCATAAACCAGTTCGACCGCATCGCCATCCACGGGGCGGGCATCGACCTCGGTCGCGGAAATGCCCGATTGCATCAGGATCGCATCAACGGCAGTCCGGGCATCTTCGACGGAAATAGCGTCGGCACGGGTGGTCAGGCCGGCAATCGAAATTGCCAGAACGCCAAAGCCGGTAAGTGCCTTTCGCAACTGCATGACGGGATCCTTTTGCTTGCCAGAAGGGGGAAATACGCCCTCTGTTGGTAACGCAGGCCAGAGTTTACCCCAAATTTGGTAATGTTAGGGCAAAGTAATTCAGATGTGATGCAGGTCACCCTTGGGGAATTTCGCCACGATCGGTCATAACTGACAGGATGCTGTCAGGAGGGGCTGGCTATAAAGCTGGTCAGCGACGACGAAGGGGGAGTTATTTGTTCGCGCAGTCGAACGTGTCACGCGCTTGTGGTGTTGCGACACCGCACAGGAAGGTCTCAACCGCGCGGGAAACACGTTCAGCAATCTGCTGATCGGTCATTGGCGGGCGCGGATTGTGTTTCATGATGCGCGACAGCCAGTCTCCGATGACCATGGATTCAAACATTTCCGCCGAATGTTCCGGGTCGTCGACGATCATATTGCCAAGCTTTTGTTGCCTTGAAAGGTAATCGGCAAGGTGCTTGCGCGTGCTGTCGGGGCCAACTTCAAAGAATTTCTCGATCAAGGGTAGAAAATGCTGGCCTTCGGAATACAGAATCTGGGTGAAGCGGGCGACTTCCTCGGTTACAATCTTTTGGGCCAGTTTCGTGCCGAAGTCCGTAAGGGCATCACGGGGAGGGAGATCGGTTTCCAGCGAAATATGCAGTTCGGCTGAGAATTCTTTGCATTGCTCGGTCATGACCGCAGCCAGCAAACCATCCTTTCCGCCAAACGCTTCGTACAGGGTTGTGCGCGACCCGCCAGATTTTGAAATCACGTCATTGAGGGTCACGCCAGCAAAGCCACGTTCAAGCAATAACGCCCATGCAGCATCCATCATTGCACGACGGCGTGCAGTACCGCGAGAATGTTGTTTTTCAAGCTTTTCGGGCGTTTCACTCATCTTTCTTGGCTCTGCTGTTTTTGGCTCTTGATCGTGCAGCGCACAATGTGTACTGTACCGTACAGTATTTATAAAAGCAATGGCAAAGCGCACACCACACGGCTTTGCGCGGACTTAGAAGGAATAAGCATTTTGTCCATGCGATCTTGTTTGAAATTCGCTGGTATGGCAGCGCTTGTCGTGCTTGTAGCAGCCTGCAGCGAGCAGAGCGAAGGCGACCAACAGGCAGCCGCCCAGCAACAGCCACAGGCGACCCCGGTCGGTACCGTGACGCTGAACGCGCAGACTGTTGGCCTGGTTGAGGAAATGCCCGGTCGTACCGTTGCCTTCCGTCAGGCAGACATCCGCCCGCAGGTCGATGGCATTATCAAGGAACGCAACTTCACCGAGGGTGCGTTTGTTGAAGCCGGTCAGCAGCTTTATATGATTGATCAGGAAGTTTACCTGGCGCGGGTTGATGCAGCCCAGGCCGAACTGACCCGTCAGCGCGCCACCCTTGATCAGACGACCAAGACGCGGTCGCGCTATGACCCGCTGATCAAATCGCAGGCCGTCAGCCAGCAAACCTATGACGATGCTGTCGCCGCCGAAGCACAGGCAAAGGCAGCGGTTGCCGCGGCACGTGCCGAGCTTGAACAGGCGCGCATTAATCTCGCCTACACCACGGTCACCGCACCGATTTCCGGTCAGATCGGCTCGTCGGATTATTCCGAAGGTGCGCTTGTGACCGCCAATCAGTCGGCAAAACTGACCACCATCACCCAGCTTGATCCGATCTATGTTGATGTGACCCAGGCCGGTGGCCGGTTGCTGAAGATCAAGGAAGCCATCCGCAATGGTCGCATCAAGGGTATCGAGGAAGGCCAGATCGAGGTTTCCCTGATCATTGATGCCACCGGTGAAGAATATCCGCACAAGGGCACCTTGCAGTTTTCCGATGTGACGGTGAATGAAACCACCGGCACGGTGCGGTTGCGCGTTGTCTTCCCGAACCCGGACGGCACGCTTCTGCCCGGTATGTTTGTCCGTGGTCAGGTCCGTCAGGGGCATCTTGAGGGCGCATTCCTTGTGCCGCAAAAAGCGGTAATGCGCCGCCCGGATGGCTCGGCTTATGCCTATGTCGTCGAGGATGGCAAAGTGGCCTCCAAGGATCTGACGATTGAGCAGTCGCAGGGACAGGATTGGCTGGTGACGGCCGGTATCGAAGATGGCGCGCAAGTCATTGTTGATGGCATCCAGCGTATCGGACCGGGTGCCCCGGTTGCGCCACAGCCCGTTGAAACCGCCAAAGCCGCCGAATAAGGACTTATTCAATGGCAAAATTCTTTATTGATCGCCCCGTCTTCGCCTGGGTTGTCGCCCTGGTGATCATGTTGGCGGGGGGACTTTCGCTTTGGCAGTTGCCAATCGAACAGTATCCGTCGATTGCACCGCCGTCGGTCGAGATCGAGGCAACCTATCCGGGGGCATCGGCCCAAACTGTTGAAAACACGGTCACCCAGGTGATCGAACAACAGATGAACGGGCTTGATTACCTGCGTTATATGTCCTCGACGTCTTCGGGGAACGGTCAGGCAACAGTGACCTTGACGTTTGAGCCCGAAGCCAATCCGGACATCGCCCAGGTTCAGGTGCAGAACAAACTGCAGGCTGCCATGTCGTCGCTTCCGACCGAAGTGCAGCAGCAGGGTGTTACCGTCAGCAAGTCCAGCGGCTCGTTCCTGATGGTTGTCGGCTTTGTCTCGGCAGACGGATCGATGGATGCCGAAGACCTTTCGGACTTTGTTGTTTCGTCGGTGGAAGACCCGATTGCCCGTGTGAACGGTGTTGGTTCGGTTCAGGTATTCGGTGCGCAGCATGCGATGCGCATCTGGCTCGATCCGAACAAGATGCTGTCTTATAACCTGACGGTGATGGATGTTAACAATGCCATCGAGGCACAAAACACCGAAGTCACTGCCGGTCAGATTGGCGGCGCGCCGTCGGTTGACGGTCAGCAGATCAACGCAACCATCACCGCCCAAAGCAAACTTCAGACAGTCGATGAATTTTCCAACATCCTGCTAAGGGTCGAAACCGACGGCTCGCAGGTGCGTCTTGGCGATGTTGCCCGCATCGAGATCGGCGGCGAAAGCTATAACATCGTCGGGCGCTACAATGCGCAGTCGGCAACCGGTATCGGCATCAACCTTGCTACCGGTGCCAACGCGCTTGATACCGCAGATGCGGTCAAGGCCCGTCTGGCAGAACTGAAACCGTTCTTCCCGCAAGGCATCGAGATCGTCTATCCCTATGACACGACGCCGTTCGTCGAAGTGTCGATCGAGGAAGTGGTCCATACCCTGTTCGAGGCGATTGTCCTCGTCTTCCTGGTGATGTTCCTGTTCCTGCAGAACTGGCGGGCAACGCTTATTCCGACGATTGCCGTGCCGGTTGTCTTGCTTGGTACCTTCGGGATCCTTGCCGCCTTTGGCTATTCGATCAACACGCTGACCATGTTTGCCATGGTGCTGGCCATCGGCCTTTTGGTCGATGACGCGATTGTTGTGGTTGAAAACGTCGAACGTGTGATGCACGAAGACGGTCTTCCGCCACGCGAAGCAACGCGGAAATCGATGGGCCAGATTACTGGCGCGCTGATTGGTATTGCCTTGGTGCTGTCAGCCGTGTTTGTGCCGATGGCGTTCTTTGCCGGGTCTACGGGGGCGATTTATCGCCAGTTCTCGGTCACGATCGTTTCGGCCATGGCGCTTTCGGTGGTTGTGGCGATTGTTCTGACACCGGCACTTTGTGCGACGATGCTTAAGCCCGGTCACGAAGATCCGAGCAAGAAGAAAGGTCCGTTTGGCTGGTTTAACCGTGGGTTCGATAAGACCAACAACTTCTATCAAGGCAGTGTTGGCCATGTCGTGAACCGCAAATGGCGCTATCTGTTCGTCTACGGCATTCTTGTCGCGGCCCTGATTGCGCTGTTTGGTCGGCTGCCGGGATCGTTCCTGCCAGAAGAAGACCAAGGCATCATGTTTGCCATGGTCCAGCTTCCGGCTGGTGCGTCTCAGGAACGCACCGTTGATGTTCTCAAGAAGCTTGAAACACACTTCATGGAGAACGAGGCGGAAAACATCGATGGTCTGTTCACGGTTGCCGGCTTCTCGTTCGCCGGGAGTGGCCAGAACGCCGGTATTGCGTTCGTGAACCTGAAAGACTGGTCGGAACGTACCCGCCCGGATCAATCGGTTGATGCGGTGATTGGCCGTGCCTATGGCGCGTTTGCGGGTATCCGCGAAGCCATGGTCTTTGCCTTTGCACCGCCGGCGATTATCGAACTTGGTACCGCAAACGGCTTTGACCTGCAGCTTGTGGATCGTGGTGGCATTGGTCACGATGCCCTGATTGCGGCGCGTAACCAGCTTTTGGGCATGGCATCACAGGACCCGCGTCTTGTCGGTGTGCGTCCGAATGGCCTCAATGATACCCCGCAGCTGAACGTCAATATTGATCAGGAAAAGGCAAGCGCCCTTGGCGTGAGCATTGCTGACATCAACCAGACATTGGCTGCGGCCTGGGGCTCAAGCTACGTCAACGACTTCATCGAAAACGGCCGGGTCAAGCGCGTCTATATGCAGGCAGATGCCAAATACCGCATGATGCCCGAAGACATGGATTACTGGTATGTCCGCAACCAGATGGGCGAGATGGTGCCGATTTCGGCTGTCTCGACAAGTGAATGGACATACGGATCACCGCGTCTGGAACGCTTCAACGGTCTGTCGTCGCTCAACATTCAGGGCTCTGCCGCCCCGGGTGTGGCATCGGGTGACGCGATGAACGCAATGCAGGAACTGGTGGACAAGCTTCCGGGGGGTATCGGCCTTGAATGGCAGGGACTGTCCTATGAAGAACGCGAAGCAGGCGAACAGGGACCGGCATTGTATGCCCTGTCGATGATCGTCGTCTTCCTGTGTCTGGCGGCGCTTTATGAAAGCTGGGCCATTCCGATTTCGGTGATGATGGTCGTGCCGCTGGGTGTCCTTGGTGCGGTGATCGCAGCGATGCTGCGTGGTCTGCCTGATGACGTCTATTTCCAGGTGGCCATCCTGACCACGATTGGTTTGTCGGCCAAGAACGCCATCCTGATTGTCGAGTTCGCCCGCGAACTTTATGACCAGGGCATGGGGCTTCTTGAGGCAACTGTGGAGGCCGCCCGTCAACGTCTGCGTCCGATCATCATGACGTCGATGGCCTTTACCCTGGGTGTCGTGCCACTGGCAATTTCGACCGGTGCCGGTGCCGGGGCTCGCGTGGCCGTGGGTACCGGTGTGATGGGCGGGATGATTGCCGCAACCGTGCTTGCGATCTTCTTCGTGCCGCTGTTCTTTGTTCTGATTGTTGGCACCTTTGCCAAGAACCGGAAGAAAAAGGACGAAGTCCAGGCTGCCCACGAACATCCTGCTGAATAAAATTTAAGGCCAGCCTTGATCAAAAGGCTGGCCTTAAACGGCATCGCGCCGTGACGGTGCAGATATAGAACATCAAGGCTCTAATCTGCATGATCCCCCGACCCCGCCGTTGCGCGTGCGAAAGAAAGGGCCGATGCGTTTGCATCGGCCCTTTTGTTTTGACCGCAACCCCCAATAAGGTCAAGCGCCTTTTGGATAGGGGGCGCCGTGCCAAACCCGCACGAACGGCGTAGATATCGCACTTTTGGGCAGGCAAAAATCAGGTTTTGCTCATGCTATCAAGGCTCTGACGGTGCGCGTGCATCTGATGGAAAATCGCGTATCTGCGATCATGTTCAGCCTTGGCTGACGGATCTGGTGCGTGGGCGGTTTCCTTGCCAGCCATCTGGCGAGCGGCCCGGGCAAGGCCGCCTTTTGCATCAAGGGCACCTGCGGCCAGCATCGCCGATCCCAGCAGCACCGGCTCCTCGCAATCGGACATCACAACCGTGCAGGCGGTGACATCGGCATAAAGCTTGACCAGTACCTTGCTGGCCGTATGCCCGCCGCTCAGATGGATGTGGGTGATGTCATAGCCGGTATCATTCATCGCATCGATGATATGGCGCGTGCCATAGGCAATCGCGCACGCAGTCGCCCAATAAAGCTTCAGGAAGCTTTCCTCGCTCTGATCAAGTGTCAGGCCGGAAATCACGCCAAGCGCCTCCGGATCGGCCAGCGGTGATCGGTTGCCATGGAAATCGGGCAGGACATGCAGGCGCGGTGCCAGATCGGTTTTTTCTGCCATCATCGGCATCAGTTTTTCACCGGCAAGCTTGTGGGCATCGCGGCCCATGTCATGGGAAAACGGATGCATGGCAACGATATGATCCAGCAACGCACCAGTCGCCGACTGCCCACCTTCATTAAGCCAAAGGTTCGGGGCAATCGCGCCAAAATAGGGGCCCCAGACACCCTTGATAAAGCGCGGTTCCTTTGATAGCGCCATATGGCAGGTCGATGTCCCCGCGATCATGGCAAAATGCTGATCAAGGTTGCCATCAAGATATTCGCCAAGTGTACCGAGCGCCCCGGCATGGGCATCAATCAGCCCCGCACCCACCACACAATCAGTCGTCAGGCCAAGGTCGGCCGCCCCCTGTCCGGAAAGGGACCCGATCAGTTCGCCAACCGCAAGCGCACTGTCATGCATGTTGATCTTGTCATTCAGGTCTTCCATGTCGATTTTTTTCAAGAAATCGCGATCCCATGGCTCATCCTGATGGGCAAGGTAGGTCCATTTACACGTTACTGTGCAGCAGGACCGGGCGTTGCTGCCGGTTGCTTGGAATGACAGGAAATCGGCCAGATCATACGCCGCGCCCATTTTCTGCCAGGCGGCATTGTGATGGCGTTTCAGCCACATCAGCTTGGGGATTTCCATTTCGGGCGACATGGTCCCGCCGATATATTCCAGCACCTTGGCGCCGGTGGCGGTGCATTCCTCGGCCTCGCGCACGGCCCGGTGGTCCATCCAGACAATCACATCCCAGTTGTCCGCACCATTGGGGGTGACGCCCAGCGGTTTGTTATCCTGATCGCGGATCACGAGCGAGCAGGTGGCATCAAACCCGATGGCGGCGACCTTTTGTGCGGGGACCCCGGATTTGGCCATGGCATCACGGACCGACTGACAGACCGACTGCCAGATATTCTCGGAATCCTGTTCGACAAAATCGGGTTTCGGGCGGTTCATCGCAATCGCGTGTGCGGCGCTGCCAAGCAATTTGCCATTGGCGTCAAACACGCCGGCGCGCGCACTTCCGGTGCCGACATCGACACCGACAAAACAGGGGTAAGTGGGACTCATGATCGGGTACTCCTCCGCATATCCCCTGGCTTTTCGGGGGTTCTCCGATGCCGGGTGATCTTTTGTTTGGGCTGTTGTTTCGTCTGCTTTGGGCTCAATTTTGCCTGAGTTGATCAAAAGTTCATTAATTGGTCAAATGTTCATTTTTGTTGACGCTGAACTTATCTCTTAGCTACGCTGTAGCGATAACATAAATCACACAAGCCAGGTTCAACATGGCCCGAGGAAACAATGTCCAAGGCCCGACCGATGATGTCGGGGCCGGTATCGTAACGTCAGCATCAGACATCCAGGGTCTGTTTGACGCCTGCCGTGTTGTCCTGTTTGACTGTGACGGCGTTCTGGTCAATAGCGAACCGATCTCGCTGGCAACGCTTGTCGATGTGCTGGATCATTTTAACGCGCCGCTCAGTCTGCGCGACGTATCGGACCGATTTACCGGACGATCAAGTTCCGCACCGATTGAATATATCAAAACCCAGACCGGCCGCGATGTCAGTGGGGAATTCAAACCGTATTACTATAAAATGCTGTTTGACCGCTATGACCGCGACCTGACCAAGATTGACGGGATCGAAACCGTCCTGACCGTCCTTCAGGCACGCGACATTGCCTTTTGCATTTCATCAAGCAGTTCTGTCGAACGGCTTGAAAAAACCATGCAGGTCACGGGCCTTGGCCCGTGGTTTGACGGGCGTGTTTATAGCGCGGATTTCGTTGAAAACGGCAAACCGGCTCCGGATCTTTTCCTGCATGCGGCCGATGCCATGGGATATGCCCCGGGTGATGCCATCGTGATCGAGGATTCTGTTGCCGGGGTGACGGCGGCACGGGCGGCGGGCATGAAATGCATCGGCTTTGTCGGCGGCGGGCATTATGCCGATGACCGCGAAGGGGCTAGCCAGCGACTTTATGAAGCAGGCGCCGACATTGTTATTTCCGACATGTCGATGTTGGCACAGGCGATTGCGGTTTAGCGCCGCTTACCGCTGGGTCAGAAGTTTCTGATAGCGGGTCTGGCTTTGGCTGAGGTGATCGCGCATCGCCTTGCGGGCGGTATCTTCGTCGCGCGCGGCAATCGCATCATAAATCCTGCGATGCTCACCGGTGATCATCTGCATATAGGCCTTTTGGTCTTCGGCCTCTGGCGGGCGACGGCGCAATTGCGCGCGCGGGATGGTTTTGTCGCCCAGATGTTCCAGAAACTCGGCAAAGCGGCGATTGTTGGTGGCGGATGCAATCGCGCTGTGAAATTCGAAATCGGCCTGTTCGGTCGGCTCGCCCTTTTCAAGGGCGCGTTCCATCTTGGCCATCGCCTCGTAAATCTTGGTTTGCTGCGCGACAGAGCCTCGCGTGCAGGCAAGTCCGGCCGCCTCGATCTCGACCGCCATGCGCAGTTCAAGAATTTCCAGAACGTCGGACACTTGCGCGTAATCAACCGCAAAGATCGATTTATCATTGGCCCGCGTTTGCGGTGAGAGAACAAATACCCCGGCACCCTGACGCGGTTCCAGCAAACCGTCGGCCTTAAGGGCGGCAATAGCCTCGCGGATCACGGTGCGGCTGACGCCAAACTGTTCTGTCAGGACCGGTTCGGTCGGCAATTTGCTTCCGGGTTCGCGTTGCCCGCTTTCGATCTCTTGGCGCAGGCTGGCAATGACCTTTTCGGTCAGTGATATTTTGCGCGGGGCGGCCGACACACGGGGTTTGTTCATTTTGCGTATCCGATAATTCCGGTGTAAAACAACCAGATAAAAAATGGCGGGTTGGCGTTAATCTTTGTTTGCGCCATTACAGTTACCATCTTCAATTAATCGAACGATAGTGGTTCTGTAAAGTCATCATATGATTTTGGTTGGATTTGAGGCACACAGGAATGGCCAAAAAAGGCGAACCTGAATACCGTTGGAACAGTGGTCCTTTTCAGATCGGAATTGTCCCAGACGGCGGGGCGATATCGCGGATTGACTGGATCCGTCCGGATGGCAAGGGCATTATCAATTTGTTGCGTCCGGTCACTCCGGAGGCGATTGCATCGGGCAATCCGTCAAATTTGGGCTGTTTCCCGATGGTGCCGTTTGCCAACCGACTGGCCTTTGCCGAGTTCGAGTTTGATGGCCGCATCGTCAAGGTCCCGGCCAATCGCCCACCCAGCCCGCATGCCATTCATGGCTTTGGCCGGTCCTCGGAATGGCAGATCGAACGCCCGACGGTTGATACGCTGCGCTTCAATCACAAACATGACGACCCGCAAAGCGGCTTTGTCTATGTCGCCTGGCAGGAAATCAAGGTCACCGAGGGGGATGTGACCATCGAAATCGGTGTGCGTCATTTGGGCCGAACACCGATGCCCTATGGTATTGGCCTGCACCCCTGGTTCCCGGGCGGCGAAGATGTTTCGGTCGCCTTTATTGCCTCTGACAGTTTCGCAACCGACGAGGATATGCTGCCGACTGCGCGCACGGTGATTGATCTGGGCCGCGATTTTTCCGATGGTCGCATGATCCGCCATAACCTGGCACTTGATGCCCATTATGCCGGTTGGCACCTTGAAGCCGACATGGTCTGGCAGGATGCCGGTTACAGTGTGAAGATGCTGGCAAGCGACAGCCTTTCAAACGTGCAATTCTATATCCCCGAAGACGGCAAGACATTCTGTGTCGAGCCGGTATCGCACGTGCCAAACGTTCATAACCGTCCGGAATTCAAGGAACTCGGCGATCTTGTCGTGCTTGATAACAACCAGACGCTGACCGGGACAATGACGCTGATCCCGACCTTGCATGAAACACCCGATAGCGGCTTGGTCGACGAGGACGAGGTTTTCGGCAAACCGGGCAACCGCGACTATTCGCTGGTGGATTGATCCGAAACGGCGGGCAGATCGGCAAAGGCTTTACCGACCAGAAGTTTATCGATAAAAACTTACAAGTAAGTTTTACAAGATAACAAGTCCGGGGGACGGATGTCGGAATTGCTTTTAAGGGTTCAGAAGCGCGAAAAGCTTGCCGATCAGCTTTATGGTCAGATCCTTGAACAAATCATCTCGGGCAACCTTGCCGAAGGTGCCAAGCTGCCCTCGGAAAATGAAATCTGTGCGTCCTTTGGGGTGTCGCGCCCGGTTGTGCGCGAAGCCTTGCGCAAACTGCAATCCGATGGGTTGGTCTATGCCCGCCAAGGGGTCGGGTCGTTTGTCAAAAAACGCCCGCCACAAGGCCTGATCGAGTTTGGTGGTGTCAGTGATGTCGCGGGGCTTCTGCGTTGCTTTGAAGCACGTTCTGCGATTGAGGGCACAACGGCCCGCATGGCCGCCGAACGGGCCAGCCCCCGCCATCATCGCGAAATTGAAAATGCGCTTAAACTGCTCGAAGACGGGGTATCAGCCGGTGATATTGCCGATAAGGCCGATCTGGCCTTTCACATGGCAATCGCACGCGCCAGCGGTAACGAGATTTTCGTGACCATCCTTAATTCCCTGCATGAAGTGATGTCGAAATCCATGCGTGTGGCGCTTAATATCACGCGTGGTGGCTCGGCCGAACGTGCGCAAAAGGTGCTTTCCGAACACCGCCAGATCTATGATGCGATCCTTGGTCATGATGGCAATAGTGCCGAATTGATGATGCGCTATCACCTGCATCAGGCCCGCCAACGCGTCACCGATCACGCCCGCGACAAGTAATCAGATGTGCTGCCCGGCCTGACGGATACGGGCAGGAGCGGGCACAAATCCTGTTGACGAACAGGGCCCCGGACTGGCAAACCAGACACAACAAAAATTAATCATATGAATTTGGGAGTGTGTGATGACCGGTGGTGTAATGTATCAGCCGGAAATTCTCAGTGATGAGACTTTCACTTTGGCGGAATGCCCCAATTGGGATGCGGCCAATAATCGGCTTTACTGGACAGACATCCTTAATTGCAAACTGCATGCGCTTGATATCGCCACGGGCCTTCGCAAGACATGGACCTTTGACAGCGAGCTTGGCTGTTTCGGGCTGACCGATCAGGGCCGCATTATCGTGGCTCTGCGCAAAGATATCCTTTTCCTTGATCCGAAAACCGATGCGCGCGCGCCGCTGTGTCGCATTGAAGACGGGATCAACAGCCGCACCAATGATGGCAAGATTGGCCCGGATGGCGCGTTCTGGGTCGGCACCATGGATGACAATCCTGAAAAGATGCCAATTGCCTCGCTCTATCGTATTACGGCTGATGGCAAGATCGAGGAAAAGGCAACCGGTTTCAAGATTTCCAACGGCATTGCCTGGTCCGGCGACGGATCGAAAATGTATCACTCGGACTCACGCGGGCCGTGGGTCAATCGTTGGGATTTTGATGTCGCCACCGGCAACATTTCCAACTGCACGCGTTATCTTGATCTCGATGATACGCTTGGCCGTCCGGATGGCGGTGCTGTGGATGCCGAAGGATGCTATTGGTCGGCGGGTGTGTCGGCGGGTAACCTTAATCGCTTTGCCCCGGACGGGACGCTTTTGAAATCAATCCCGATGCCAATGCCCAATCCGACCATGCCGTGCTTTGGCGGGCCGGACATGAAGACGCTGTATGTCACCAGCCATCAGGAAGGATACAGCCCGGAAAAGCGTGCTGAGTTCCCCCATGCCGGGAAGCTGGTCAAGCTGCGCGTTGAAGTGCCCGGTGTGCCAGTGACCAAGTTCCGCGAAAATAGCGAGCGGCGCGCGCAGCCCCGCTAAGAGGCCCGCAAAAACCAAAAAGGCCATGCAGGGAAATCTGCATGGCCTTTTTCTTTGGGGTCGGTTTGATCAGAGCTTTTTGATTTCAGCCGTCACAGTGCCAAGCCCCTCAAAGATCGCCTCGATCTTGCCATGCGGCGTAATGGTCGGAAGCGCGCAGGCGCCGGTGGTGATGACGTCACCTGCCTTAAGGCTTTTGCCGCGCTTGGCAAGGAACCCGACCAGATATTCAAGCCCACCAAAGATCTCTGGCCAGGCATCCGGATCATCATTGCTGGCAAGGATTTCACCGTCACTTTTGGTGGTGACTTTGCCGCCGATAAAACCAAGATCGCGCCAGCCGTCAATTTCAGCACCCAGGATGAAGTGGCTGGTCGAATTCAGGTCTGCCAGTGTCTGGATCGGGTCCTGCTTTTCGTGATAGCGGCGATCGGCAATCTCGATTGCCAGATGCATGCTTCTGATATGATCAAGGATATCGCTTGATGTCGCATCCGGGGCAGGGGTGCTGTCCATGACAACCGCGATTTCCGCCTCGATATTGGGAAAATGGATGTCGTCGGTGGTCAGTGTCGCGCCATCGCCAAGAATACGCCCATCCAGCAACGGCCCCACCAGCGGGCCATCCGCACCGATCTTTTCCTGTGCCGCACGGGTGGCAACTGCAAGCTTCCAGCCCGCCTGCGCAATGCCGACCGTGGCAAGGGTGGCGTCCTGAATGGCATAGGCCTCCTCAAAGTTCTTGGGCGCAATGTCAGCAGGCAGGGGATCAATCAGGGTGTGGGTGGTAAAGGCATCGGCAAGGATGCGGCTGGCAGCGGTGATATCAGTCATTCCCGGTCTTCTTGTTTGTGGCAATTGATTTGGTCGCCAGAGCCTAGCGGGCTTTGTTGTCAAAGTCATCATACCAATTGCCGCGATTCGGTGAAATCAACCAGATATTCCTAATTCATTCCAAAGTCGCACATTGCCGGAATGCGCATGAAATCCATGTTTTCTGGGGTTTATGGCGATTTTAGAAAGTCTGAGTATTATGTTTGACAAAGTGATATGATGAATTTATAGAATCGTCATAGTTATTTGACGTATTCAGACATTAGGGACGCTTGATGCACTATCTAGAGATGAAAAAGGCGATTGGCGCCGGGTTGCTTTCTTTTCCGGTAACGCCTTTTGATGCCGAGGGCGCGCTTGATCTTGCGACCTATCGCACGCATGTCGGTTGGCTGTCGCAATATCCGGCAACCGCCCTGTTTGCCGCCGGTGGCACCGGGGAATTCTTTTCCCTGACCCCGGCCGAGGTGGTCGAAACCGTGCGTGCGGCCAAGGAAGTTGCCGGCAATACCCCGATCATTGCCGGGTGCGGATATGGCACGGCAATGGCGGTTGAACTTGCCAAGGCCTGCGAGGACGCCGGTGCGGATGGTCTTTTGCTGTTGCCGCAATATCTGGTTGGTGCCGAACAGGAAGGCCTGTTTGCCCGCGTGAAGGCGGTGTGTGATGCGGTCGATATCGGCGTGATTGTCTATAACCGCGACAATTCGATTATTACGGCCGAAACACTTGCCAAGCTGTGTGACGTCTGCCCGAACCTGGTCGGGTTCAAGGATGGTCATGGCAATATCGAAATGGTCACCAAGGTTTGCACCGTGATCGGGGATCGTCTGTCCTATATCGGCGGCATGCCGACAGCCGAGGTTTTTGCCAAGGCATACAAGGCAGCCGGGGTGACAACCTATTCATCGGCGATCTTTAACTTCCTGCCGCAGCAGGCGCTTGATTTCTATGACGCGCTTGGCCGCGACGATGACGCCGCGATGAGCCGCGCACTGACCGAATTTTTCTATCCGTATTTGGATATTCGCAATCGTGGAAAGGGCTACGCCGTTTCCATCGTCAAGGCGGGCATGCGCGTGATCGGGCGCGATACCGGCCCGGTGCGCAGTCCGCTGACCGATTTGACCGATGCGGAACATGACATGCTGGCCGATGTGATCCGCAAGGCATACGGCGACGCGGCCCTTCGCGCTGCCTGATGGAGGGTCGCCAACGCGCGACATACGACTTGTTATTTCCCGGCGGGTTCGCCTGCCGGGGAGGCAGAATGGGACGCTAAAACTGCAATCGGTTATCGGGAATTTGATGCCGTTCGCAACTTAGTTGTTAACAAATCTTACAGTTATGTTTACAAGTGCTGAATTGTAGGATTAAATGATAAGAACAAGACCCAAAAGGGCAAAATGCTTCAATGAAATAGACAACAGATTGTCTGGGAGGACCTAAAATGAACAAGTTTATCAAAACCACAACGCTGACGATTGCGGCGGCTGCCGTGTCGGTGGCGCTGGCATCTGGTGCGCAGGCCAAGGAATGGCGCGGCTGGAACATTCATCCGCCGGAATACCCGGTTTCGACCGGCATGGAAGAATTCGCCAAGCTGATCAATGAAAAGTCCGGTGGCGATCTGGAAGCCAAGGTTTACCACGGCGGCGTTCTGGGCGATCAGCCTGATGCGATCCAGCAGGTTCGTCTGGGTGGTCTGGACTGGGCTGTTTTCAACCTCGGCCCGCTGGGTGAAGTCGCCCCCGAAGCCAACGTTGTCTCACTGCCGTTCATCTTCAAAAGCGTCGATGCCATGCATGACGTCATGGATGGCCCGGCTGGTCAGCAGATCGCCGATGGCCTGATCGAAGCTGGCCTGCAGCCGCTCGGTTGGTATGACTCTGGTGCGCGTTCGTTCTATAACTCCAAGCGTCCGATCAATACCCCGGCGGACCTTGATGGTTTGAAATTCCGCGTCATGAGCAACGATCTTTATGTTCAGATGGTTGATGCGCTTGGCGGTAACGCGACCCCGATGGCCTATAGCTCGGTCTATCAGTCGCTGAAAACCGGCGTGATTGACGGTGCAGAAAACAACTACCCGTCTTATGACAGCTCCGGCCATTTTGAGGCGGCGAAATACTATTCCGTCACCCAGCACCTGATCCTTCCGGAATGCCTGTGCATGAACAAGGCGCTTTATGACAGCCTGTCGGACGAGGAAAAGAAAATCGTCCACGAAGCAGCTGAAGCATCGGTCACCGTACAGCGTGCCGCATGGGCCGATCGTGCAGAGCAGTCCAAGGAAAAAGTGATTGCTGCGGGCATCGAAGTGAACGAGATCGCCGATAAGCAGGCTTTCCAGGATGCCATGCAGCCGGTCTATGACAACTTCCTGAAAGCCAACCCGGATCTTGCCGATCTGGTCAAGGCGATCCAGGACGCGCAGAAATAAGGCCTTAAATATCTGAAGGGCGGCGATAATATCGTCGCCCTTCTTTTTGGCTGCGCTTAGTATATTCGTCGTTTATCTGTTTCTGGTAGCGCGTAGATGTTTTCTCGTTTTGTTAATGTGATTGATCGCTTGGGCGGTGGGATTGCCGGGGTGCTGAACCTGATTGGTGGTTTGGCCCTTGTCGCACTGATCCCGAGTTTCGCCTGGTTGGTGTTCGGGCGTTATGTCCTCAATGAAACACCGACCTGGGTCGAACAGGTTTCGCTTATTCTGATTGTGCTGATTACCTTTCCGGTCGCAGCTGCTGGCATCCGCGACAACAGCCACCTTTCCGTTTCCTTTTTCCGCGATGCATTGCCGCCGAAAATGGCCGCCATTGTTGCTGCCATCGGGTATGGCGCATCGGCGTGGTTTGGGTATTGGATGCTGATCGGGGCGATGGATCTGGTCGCGTTTAACTGGGCCAAGACCATGCCGATCATTCATATTTCAGATGGCTTGCGGTCCGTTCCGATGGCGGTGTGTGGTGCGGGGATCATGTTTTACAGCGTGGTTCATATCCTCAAGATCGCGGCGCGGTGGAAAACCATTTCCCAGGCCCGCATTTACCATGATGATCTTTTGAACGAGGACGTGAAATAACATGGGCATGACCATTCTTCTGGGCGTGTTTGCCATTGGTATTCTGATCGGCATGCCCGTTGCCATCGCACTTGGCATTGCCGCCCTTGGTGCGTTCTTTGTCGAAGGCCTTCCGACCCTGATTGCGTTTCAGCGTATCGGATCGGGGATCTCGGCCTTTTCGCTGCTGGCCATTCCGTTCTTTATTTTTGCCGGTGAATTGATGCTTCACGGCGGGATCGCGACCAGGCTTGTGCAATTTGCCACCGCCCTTGTCGGCAGTCGTCGCGGCGGCCTTGGCATTGTGAACGTGTTTTCATCGATGCTGTTTGGTGGCATTTCCGGTTCTGCTGTGGCCGATACATCGGCGCTTGGCTCGATCCTGATCCCGGTGATGAAAAAGGAAGGCTATCGCGCGGATTATGCAGTCAACGTCACCGTGACCTCATCAATCGCCGGGATTATGATCCCGCCCAGCCACAACATGATCCTCTATGCGGTGGCGGCCGGTGGCGGCATTTCGATTTCCAAGCTGTTCATGGCCGGTGTGGTGCCGGGCATTATCATGTGCCTTTTGCTCGGGCTTGCGACCTGGCTGGTTGCGATCAAGCACGGCTATCCGGCGGAACCGTTCCCGGGCTGGGCAGTGGTTTGGCGCACGGCGGTTCGTGCTCTGCCGGGCTTCTTTACCGCCGTCATTATTGTCGGGGGTGTCTTAAGCGGTGTGTTCACCGTAACCGAATCAGGGGCGATCGGTGTCGCCTATGCGCTGATCATTACCGGGTTGGTTTATCGTGAGCTGAGCTGGGCCGGTTTTATTGCCGCGGTCAAACAATCGGCCAAGACAACCGCGCTTGTGATGCTGCTGGTCGGTTGCGCGTCCGCCTATGGTTATATGCTGGCGTTTTATCAGGTGCCGGATGCCCTTGCCGATGCGATCACCGGGATTACCGACAATCCGATCATGGTGCTGCTTCTGATCAATGTCATGTTGCTGGTTGCCGGCATGATCATGGATATGGCGGCCCTCATCCTGATTTGCACGCCGATCTTCCTGCCGCTTGCCATGCAGTTCGGCATGGACCCGATCCAGTTCGGCATGGTTTTGATGATGAATTTGGGCCTTGGCCTGTGTACACCGCCTGTGGGTTCGTGCCTGTTTGTCGGCTGCGCAATCGGCGGGGTAAAAATCGAAAAGGCCGTGCAGACGATCTGGCCGTTTTATCTGGCGATCCTGACGGCCCTTTTGCTGACAACCTATATCCCTGCGATTTCATTGACGCTTCCGAACCTTGTGTTCGGCAATTGATCGCGGGCAAAGAGTGATACCAAAGAGGATAATTATGAAACGTTTGCTGATCACCGGTGCCGGTGGAAACCTTGGCAAGATCTGCCGCGAAGGGCTTAAGGGCTATGCCAATGTCATTCGCCTGTCTGATATTTCCCCAATGGATCCGGCTGGCCCAAACGAAGAAGTCGTGCAATGCGATCTGTCGGATCGTGCAGCCGTGATTGACCTGACCAAGGATATCGATGGCATCATTCATCTTGGCGGTATTTCGATCGAGGCGGCCTTTGATGATTTGCTTCAGGCCAATCTTGCAGGCACCTATAACCTGTATGAGGGGGCACGTCAGAACGGCGTCAAGCGCATCATGTTTGCCAGCTCCAACCATGCGATTGGTTTTCACAAACGCACGACCAAACTGGATGACACATCCGAACAGCGCCCCGATAGCCTCTATGGCGTGACGAAATGTTACGGCGAGGCGATGGCAAGCTATTATTTCGACAAGTTCGATGTTGAAACCGTCTCGGTGCGCATTGGCTCGTGCTTTGAGAAGCCAAAGGATCGCCGCATGTTGTCCACCTGGATGAGCCCGCGTGATTTTATCTCCCTGATGAAGGCGATCTTTAACGCCCCGATGACCGGCCATCTCGTGATGTATGGCGTTTCGGACAACACATCGAAATGGTGGAGCAATGATCACGCGGACTTCCTTGGCTGGAAACCGCAAGACAGCTCCGAACAGTTCCGTGCCGAGATCGAGGCTACTTTCCCGCCCGAAGATCGCCATGACCCGGCTGTGATTTATCAGGGCGGTGGTTTTGCCGCCAAGGGCCATTTCGAAGACTGATATAAGATCCTCTTTCGATCTTAGATCCGCCTAAAATCAATGGCCCGAACGAGTTTCGTTCGGGCCATTGTTGCAACAGGCAGGCACGTCAAAAAGTTTGTCGGATGTGGTCCGTTAGCCTTGCAGCAACCGCAGCAGGTTTTGCGGCATCTGGTTGGCCTGGGCCAGCATGGCAACACCGGACTGAACCAAAATCTGTTTGGATGTAAAGGCGGTCATTTCGGCGGCAACATCCAGATCAAGCAGGGTGGAACGCGCTGATTCCGTGTTTTCCTGCGTCGATGCAAGGTTCTGGGCGGCAAAGTCCAGACGGTTCTGGGATGTACCGATTGCGGCACGGGCGCGCTGCAAGTCGTCAATCGCACGCGTCACAACTTCAACAGCATTCTGGGCACCAGCAGCGGTGTTAATCGCGTTAGCCCCAAGATCTTCGAGCGTTTCCTGACCGAGACCAGATGACCCAAGTACCGCAGAGTCAACGGCGCTCAAGTTAATCGAAAGGCGATCATTGGCGGTGTTGCCGCCACCGACCTGGAACTCAATCGTGTCGGAAAGCTGCTGGCCTGCGTCCTCTTCCATGAAAAAGAGCTGGCCAGTGGATGTGTCGACGCCAGTTCCCATGAAATCGGTGTTGACCGAACCAAAGCCGAAATCGTTGGAGCCTGCGGTACCAGCCCTAACATAATCAACGGTGTCGGAGAAGTTGGTGTTGACCGTGATTGAAAGGCCCAACTCGTCAAAGTTCAGCACGGCATTTTCACCGGCAGCAATCGCTCGCGTTCCGCCGGTTGCCGCCAAATCGGTGATATCAATGGACTGGGTCCGCTCGATCGAGCCGTCAATCGCGGTAATCACAGTCATGATGACCTGCTCGCCGGAACCTTCGTTAATTCTTATCTCTAAGCCGTTATCGTCGACGCCATCTGCAGCTACGTCCTGTGCCCAGTAATTGTTGTCTGTGATCGCGAAACGGTCAAAGCCGAAAGCAGGCGTGAGCGCTTCATTGTTGGTGGCAGGTGTGAGATTGATTGCAACATCACCCCCATCGCCAAGCAGTTGAATACCGTTGAAGTTGGTCGATGAAGCGATCCGGTCGATCTCGTCACGCAGCTGGACGAATTCGTCATTGAGGAAACCGCGTTCGGTATCGGACAGGTTGCCAGAGGAAGCCTGGACAGCCAGCGTCTTCATACGAACGAGAACATCATCAATGGTTGCCATACCGCCATCAGCGATCTGGAGCATCGAATTGGCCTGGCCAACGTTGACGGTTGCGGTTTTGAGGGCCTGGGTGGTTGCATTCAAACGCGCACCGATGGCCATGGAGGCGGCATCGTCACGTGCAGAAACAACACGGGTACCAGAAGACAGCTTCGACAGCGAACGGGTCGCCATCTCGTCAGAAGCAGACAAGTTGCGATGCGCAACATTTGCCGCATAGTTGGATATAATGTTGAGTGCCATTGGATTTCCTACCTAGAAAGTGGCGATGGTTTACTACGTGTAAAGTTCGCAATTAGTGATAAAGCTATAGTAACAACTATAAGTAAAATATCGCTCTTGTCGAGCGAAATCTAATTTATACGACAGATAAACAGTATGATCCTATTCTTTAGGGTAGGTTTTGGGCGGAAATTTCCGATGAATAGAGTGCGAAGCAATGCCGCTCTGAGACCGCATGTGGAGTTTCTGTGCCGGGACTCGCACCGTCTGGCGGTTTTGCATGCTGTGATTAGAACAGCTCCGACACAAGGCTAGGGCTTAAATCGGCAGTTGTTGTGTAGCGAACGCAGCAAGATCTTCGTATCGCGATGCTGGCTTTCAAACCCGGGACTTTCCCACGGGGAATGGTCGAAGGGGCCTATGCTTTTTGAATTGACGCATGGTCAGGATTGCTTATAAGCATAAACGATAATGATAACAGTTATCATTATCGAATTCTGGATGTGCAGCTATGACGGTCTGTGACCGTTCCTGGGATAGTCTTTATCAGCAATACCATGACCGTTTGTTGCGACAGGTGCAGAAATATCTGCCGGCGCGCGACGAAAGTCAGGATGTGTTGCAGGATCTTTATGTGCAACTGCGCCATCGCGATATTGACCCGGCTGACATTGCAAATCCTCCAGCCTTTCTGATGCGCATGGCGACCAATCTGGCGATTGATGCCTTGCGTCGACACAATCGCAATCCGGTTGAATTCACCGACCCGACCGAGATCAGCGAGATGGATGGCGCCGGCAGCCAGTCCGTCACCCCCGAACAGATCAGTTCTGATCGCCAGCGGCTTGGGATCATCCGACGCGCGATTGATGATCTGCCGCCGCGCTGTCGCGAGGTGTTCTTGCTGTGCAAGCGCGATCATCTGGGCACACTGGAAGTGGCCGAACAACTTGGCATCAGTCGCAATATGGTCGAAAAGCATTTGCGTCAGGCGCTTGGACATTGCAAACAGGTGCTGGCGCGCCATGAAAATTAAACATCCTATTTTGCGCGGCCCGTTCGTCAAACATACAACAGCCCCCTCCGTCAGAAGCCGGGTAACGACACTGCCATGACCGAATTCCGCTATCCCGACGACTGCCAAAGCAATGACGACATTGCCGATTACTGGGCTGTACGCCTTGATGATGTGCAACTAAGTGCCGCTGAAGAAATCGCCTTTGAACGCTGGCAGGCGGCTGATCCGAAAAACCCTGCACGCCTGATCCGGGCCCGCCAGACATGGCAGGGCATGGAAATCGCTGCCGCCGAATTTTCAGACGATGAAGACCATTCGACTGGATCGCGCAAACCTGATCATGACACCGGCTTTGATAGCGAAGCTGTTCGGCGTGACCTTGAACGATTAGGCGCGCTTGAAGGCGGCAACAATCGCCTGCCGGGCATGCGATCAGCCAAACGCCGCGCCCGCCCGATGCTGGCGATTTTCACCATTCTGTTGCTGCTGGGCCTTTGGGGCTATTCCGCGTTTCAACCCGATGCCGATCTGATTGCGGCCAGTAATCCCGATGTTGTCGGTGAAGTTCATGAGCTGTCTGACGGATCACGCATCTGGATGGAACCGGGCACGCGCGTTGCCTTGGCCTATGGCGATCAGTATCGCGATCTGACCGTGCAAGAAGGTGGCGTGTTTATCGAAGTCGCCAAGGACAGCACAAGACCGCTTCGTATTCACCTGAACAAACTGACAGTAACGGCGGTCGGTACGGCATTCAGCGCCTCGAAATGGGGTGGCCATGTCCGGGTTGAGGTGTCCGAAGGCACGGTCGATCTTGAAAGTCGGACGGCAAAACTCGCCCGTCTGACCGCCGGTCGGGCATCCTGGCAGGATGCGGATGGCGACATGCATTATGGTATGGTGGCATTGGATCGGGTTGGCGCATGGCGCGATGGTCGCTGGGTGGTCAATGACATGCCGATTGATGAGTTGTTTGCCCGTCTTTCGCCTTTGATGGACGGTATCAGCTTCGTTCGCGATCCGCGCTTGGGCGATATCACTGTTTCGGGCAGCTTCGATCTGACCAAACCGGATGGGGCCTATGGGGCCATTCTGGCGGCCTATGGCCTGACAGACCGCACTGTTCCGGGCGGGTTCAGAATAATTTCAAAAAAATAGAAAATTTAACCTCCTCATTCCGCGGCGGTGTTCGTCATGAAGGTAATAGTGATTTGCATTATTATTCTCATGCGAAGGGGTTCGAACTTGAATATCGTGACTTTTGGGGAAACCAGAAAATTCGGAATGTCCCGTCTTTTGGGCAGCACAGCCCTGTTTGCCACACTGATGATTGCATCGGTCCCGCAAGGCTTGGCGCAAACCGCATCTGACACCGCACAGTCGGTAACGGTCGCCGCCGGGGATCTGCGCACCGCCCTTGATCAGCTTGCCGATCAGTTCGGCTTGCAGCTTGTCGTGCAGGGTGATCTTTCGGGCATCGAAAGTGGTGCGCTGACCGCCGACATGTCCGCGCGCGAAGCTTTGCAAAACCTTCTGTCGGGGTCGGGATATGCGTTTGAATTCGTCTCTGACGACAGCGTCATCATCAAACCGGCTACGACCATCACCGGCGATGCGCAGGGCCAGGTGATCCTGCCCGAAGTCGTCGTGACCGCTACCCGTTCACGCAGATCGATTGCCACCATGTCGCCGTCGGTCGTGGTGATCGGCCCTGATCAGATCGAAGCCCAGTCGGCCAAAAGCAGCGATATCACGAATGTCATCCGCAACAACGTGCCGGGCTTCATGTTTGATGACCAAAGCCTGATCTCCAGCACCGAAACCTTCCGTGGCCGTGATGTTCAGGTCCTTGTTGATGGGATTGCCCGCAACACGCCGCTGCGCAACAGCAGCCGCATTCTTTCAATGATCGACATCCAGCAAGTCGAGAGCATCGAAGTCATTCCGGGCTCAAACGCGATGAACGGGGATGGCGCGACCGGGGCGACGATTAACATCATCACCAAGACCGGTGAAGTCGGCAAAAACGTGTTTATCGTTGATGCCCATGTCAAAAGCTACACCGACGATATCGGTGACAGCTTCTCGCCGTCGCTGACCCTTTCGGGCAGCGGTGGTTTTGGCGCGGTCGATCTGGCGGCCAGCATCACCGGTTCGAAAACCGGTAATGCCTATGACGGTTACGGCAATCAGGTGCCTTCTGACGCTATGCTAGGGCAGGGCGGGTTCGATAATGCCAAAGACCTCAATGTGTTTGGCAAGGTCGGTGTGACGGTTGCCGATGGCCATCGCCTGTTTCTATCCTCGGAAGTCGTGCGGTTCCGTCAGGATATCGAATATTATGCCGACCTTTCTACCGACCCGGTGTCGGTCAATTATGACAGCCCCTATCTGGCGCAGCCGCTTGAAGATGAAAGCCAGTATTTCACTGCCGGATACGAGTTTGATTTCGGCAAGATCGGCGTTGGCGATCTGAAACTGTTTTACAATGACAGCTACAAACAGGCTGCGCGTGCCGAATATAACGCGTCGCACAACCCCGGTCTTGTCTCGCTTGCGAGCAACGGTGCGATTGAAGATCCGTTGGGGCAATCCGTCATTGATACCGTCAAATACGGTGTGAAATTGTCAACCGACACCAATCTTGATGCTGCCTATGAGGGGTTGACCTTGACATGGGGTGGGGATCTGACCTTTGACGATGTCAAATATGAAACTGTCAGCGGGCGGGATATCGGCGCCCCGATGGAGCAGGAAGGTCACGCCATCTTTGCCCAGCTTTCAGCACCTGTGACAAAGTATTTCGATCTGTCCGGTGGTGTGCGTTACGAGGAATATGATCTGACGGTCAAGGATTTCACCCGTCCGAGCTATATGCGCTACAACGGCGGCACCCCGCAGCAGATCCTTCTTGCCGCGGCCTTTACCGGCGGCGAGACGACTTATGATGCGGTGACCTACAATGCATCTGCCGTGGTACACTGGACCGACCGGATCGATACATCATTTAGCTATAGCGAAGGTTTTTCTGTCCCGGATGTTGGTGCCTATACCCGTCGCGCCGGACTGAGTGGCACGTCCATCCCGCTTAACTTCAATGACATTGATGTCGAGGCCTCAAAGGTCAAAACCTATGAACTGGCGGCCCGCTATGACGGAACCGATTTCCGCTCCACCGGTGCGATCTATATGAGCACCAATGAGCGCGGTGATAACTATGATTCCTCGAAAAACAAGCTCAGCCAGGAAAAGGAACGCATCATCGGGGCCGAGCTGACCGGCGAATATGACATCTCGGATGATACCTATGTCGGGGCGTTGGCATCCTATGTCGAAGGCCGTTATGACACCAACGAAGACGGTGATCTGGATAGCTGGCTTCCCAACAACCGCATCCCGTCGCCGTTCCGCTTTACCGGTTATGTCGACAGTTACGTCTGGGGTGATCTCAATATGCGCTTTGACGGGACTTACACGGCGGGCCGTTACAAGATCGAAGATGCCAAGATCAAGCCGAGCCTTGTTTTCAACCTGTCGGGCAACTATCCGCTGCTGGGCGGGACGGCGCGCTTCGGGATCGAAAACATCCTTGATACCAGCTACGAAAATCCGGCGGCAACCGCATTGCGTGGCTATTCGGTTGCCGGGCATGGCCGTACCGTGACGATCGGTTATCGCCGCGAATTCTGATGACGGCATCTGCATCGGATGGACCCATCCAACGGCCCGGCGGTTTCCCGCCGGGCTCGTGCGCGTAAAGGAAATCAATATGTTTCGATCAAGCAATCCGGCCCTGGATATCGTCCTATTTGAAATGATTGATCGGCAAAGTGATGCGGATGGTAAGGCCTATATCGCGGCGCTTGAAGCACTGGCCGCCCGCCACGATCCGGCCATTCTGATTTTCCGCGTGTCGGGATTTGCCGATCAGGATCACGAAATCCGCAAACAGGCTGCCATCTGGTTCAAGCAAAACCGCGACCGGTTGAACGTCTTTGCCAAGGGCCTGATCCGGGTTGATGAGGGGCACCATCACGGCGATGGCGCGGTTCACCGTCACGATGATGAGGACCCGGAACAAAGCAACTTTGCCCGGATGCTGCCATTCCCCGTCAAACATGTTGCGACGCTGGATGCCGCATTTGCCCTTGCCCGTGATTGGCCGCCGTCGGACCGCTAACGGATCGGGGGCTGAATGCGGATCCGGGGTTGGAATGTGATAAATGTTCATGTTATGTTCTTTTTGAAGGGCTCACATAACAGGATTTAAAAATGATCAAGGGAAGCTGCCTGTGCGGCAAGGTTACGTTCGAAATTTCCGGCGAACCATCATCGCTAAGCTATTGTCACTGTTCGCGCTGCCGCAAGGCGGCGGGTGTGTTTTCCGCCGTGGTGATTGGCAAGGCGGATGATCTTCATATGCTGACCGGTGAAGAGGTGATTGGTCGCTATAAGGGGCCGGACGCAAAGTTTGACCGCTGCTTTTGCAAGGAATGCGGCACGTCGCTTGGTGATTTGTCTTCGGGCGACATTTACGTTGTGGCGGCATCCGCCCTTGATGATGATCCGAAAATCCGCCCATCCGTGCATATCCATACGGCGTCGAAACCCGACTGGTATGACATCAAGGATGATCTGTTGAAGTTTGACGGCGACTACATCCCGCCAAACGGCTAACGCGAACAGACCAGATTTCGACAGGCGTCATGAAATGCCATGACGCCTGTGATCACCGTTTACGAACAGCAAGGATCAGGAAGTAGCTCGTGCCGATCAGGGCGGCGATCAGGCCAGTCGGCAGTTGTGCCGGATAAATCATGTTACGTGCCAGCCACTCGGCCACCATCATGACATTGACCCCGATCAGAACAGCGCCGAGCAAATGACCGCCGGCAAGGCGGTATCCCGCCACGCGCGCCAGATGCGGTGCCATCAACCCAACGAAGCTGAGCGGCCCGACCAGAAGGGTTGCACTGGCCGCCAGAATGGCAGCAAGCAGCATCATGGCAAACTGAAAGCCGGATATCCCGAGACCCAATGACACGGATTGATCCGTGCCAAGCGATGCCAGTTCAAGCGGACGCTTGAGCGCAATTGCCACCACCAGAAGCACACCGGTGACGGCAGCGACAATCATCACCTCGTCCATATTGGTGAAATAGGTCGTCCCGGCCAGCCAGGACATCAGCATCGATGTCTGCGTGCCGCCGCGGGTCAAAACAATGCGGACAATCGCGCCCAAAATGGCGGTCATGGCCAGACCATTGAGTAACATGTAATGCGGCGCATGGGTGAATTTGCGACAGAGTGCCAGCAACACCAGAAGCGACGCAATTCCGCCCGCAGCCCCGATCACCATCAATTCCGCGCGCTGGCCAAAACCGAAAATCGCCAGTGCCATGATCATGGCGAGTGCGGTGGCCGAACTGACCCCGGTGATTTCCGGGCTTGCCAGCGGGTTACGCCCGACACGCTGAATAAGCGTGCCCGAAACCGCAAGGGCGGCGCCGCAAATCATCGCGGCAAAGGTGCGTTCTGACCGCCCGATCAGGATATCAAAACTGCTATCCTGCCAGCCCAGAACGACAAAACCATTGCCATCCAGCGAGACGAACAATGAAAACACCACACCGATGACAAGACTGAGAGAAAGCGTAATCGAAAGGGCGGTTTTCGAGACGATCTGTTGATCTCTGTGCTGATCGTCGCTTTGACTGCCGGGCATGATGCGCGCCTTGCGCAACATGAAAATGATGAACGGTGCGCCAAATAGTGCGGTGGCGGCCCCGGTTGGCAAGGGATCGCCACCAAATTCGTTAAACTGGCGCACCAGAAAATCAATCACGACAAGGGCAAAGCCACCGGTGAAAACCGAATAGATCATCAAATCACGCGATCGCGACAACCCGGCAATCCGCAGGGCCGCAGGAATGGCAAGCCCGACAAAGCCGATCATGCCTGCGGCCGAAATCACCGATGCGGTGATGAAAACGGCAAGTCCAAGGATCAGCAGCCTCAGAACCGTAACCTTCGCGCCCAGAGAACTTGCCGTATCGTCGCCAAGGGCCAGAAGATCAAGCGGGCGCGACAGGGCCAGAATGGCAATCATGCCGATCAGCACACGCGGCCAGACAAACTGCGTATCCTCCCAACCATTCTGGGCCAGATCACCAGCCCCCCACATGAAGATCGACTGCAGATATTGCTCGTTAAACAGCAGGATGATCTGCGATCCCGACTGCAACAGCAGATTGACGATCATCCCGGCGAGAATGAGCCACAGCGTCGCATTGCCACGATTGGCGGCAATCAGATAAACCGCCGCCAGTGCAATCAAACCACCGGCAAGGGCAAAGGCCTCCTGAAACATGGCAAGCGATGCCGGGGCCAGCAACACAAACAGAGTCAGGGCAAATTCAACACCTGCCCCGACACCAAGGGTTGTTGGCGATGCCAGCGGATTGCGCAAAACTGTCTGGATCGCGGCCCCGGCCAGTGCAAGACCCGCCCCACACAGAAATGCCATCGCAAGGCGGGGCAGGGTGCTGTAATGAAACAGGATTTGATCGAAATCGGTTTCATCCGGGCTGAACAGGGCCTGTGTTGCCTGTCCACCGGCAAGATACGGCCAGAAATCAATTACCAGCACGGCAAGGGTCAACAGTCCCAGAATGCCTGTCAGAATTGCTGGAATGGACAGCGTCCCGGGAAAGCCGGACCTGCCTGAAGCTTGAAGTACCGAGTTACTCATTATTGCGGGCCGTTTTCAATGGTCTCGGTCAGGAGTTTGGCAAAACGAAGCCCGGACGGCACCCCGCCATAGGCCCAGACCACCGGCAATTCATAAACCCGGTTGTTGCGGGTGAAGTCCATCACCTTCCAGATCGGGGAATTAAGAAGTTTATCAAGCACAATTTCGGGCACCGGATTGGTATAGACCAGCGTTTCCTTGGCATAGGGGGCAAGTATCTCCAGCCCGCCGCGGCCAAAGCCCCATTTGTTGACCTCCCCGTCATAGGCGACCGGCACGCCCATTGCCGTCATCACCGAACCGGGGAGCGAGATATCGGCAAAGATACCGACATTGCTTTCATCAAAGAAGAACACAACGTTGATTGTTTGATCGGGCCCGATGGCGGTTTTGATGCGGTCGCCATACTTGATCAATTCCTGATCAAATTCGGCAAGATAGGCTTTGGCCTCTGCCTCGCGCCCGGTGGCCTTGGCGATTTTGCCAAAGACCTCGCGCGCGGTTTCAAAGGCGGGGCGCTTGCCATCAAACAGTCTGAGTTCCAGAACCGGCGCAATCGCGGCCAGTTTTTCATAGGACATTCCGAGATCGGGCACGGAAATGATCAGGTCCGGTTTTGACGCACGAAGGGCTTCCAGATTGGGCGATGAACGCTGGCCAAGGTCAACAAAGCTTTGCGGAAGGTCCGGCTTGGCAACCCAGTCGACGTAATCTTGCGGGTCGGCAATGGCGACCGGATCAAGGCCAAGGGCAATGACGCTTTCGGTAAAGGCCCAGTTGATGGTCGCCACCCGCGTGGCCGGGGTATTGAGGCGCAAAGTGCCGCGTTCATGTTCGATCTCGATCGGATCGGCAATGGCGGTTGACGCATGTGCACCGATCAGGGCAGCACACAGCAAAACCGGACAAACAAGCGCGCGAAGGATGTTCATGCCAGATGTCCCTTACGAACCGCTTGCGGCGGTGTCAGTCCCGGTAACCGCGTCGGCCAGCAACTCGGCAAAGCGTGCCGCGGACAATACCCCGCCAAAGGTCCAGCTTGCCGGGATGGCATGGACGTGGTCGTTGCGCGCAAACGGCATGGCTTTCCAGATCGCGGAATTAAACAGGGTTTCGCGTGTGGTCGGTGCGATCGGCTCGACATAGGCGAATTGCACATCGCCCATCTTGGCCAGATCTGACACATCGCCATTATGAAACGCCCAGCCATTGACATCCCCGTCCCAGGCATTGGCAAATCCCATGCGGCCAAGGACGGAGCCAAACAGCGACGTCTTGCCATGAATGCGGAAATGCGACTCATCAAGAATGCGGACAACAGCGAATTTCGCATCATCGCCGACATGATCGCGGATGCGCGCGGCGGCGGCTTCGATCCGGGCATTGACCGATGCAATCACATCCTCGGCGGCGTCCGGTTTACCGGCCAGTTTGGCGACATTGCGCAACAGGGTTTCTGCCCGGTCAATGGCGGGTTCGTCACTGCCGGTATTATAGATCGAATAAACGAGTGTCGGCGCATAGCCAGACAGCTTTTCATAAGCCATGGCGACATCGGTGCTGATCAGGATGGCGTCCGGCTTGGCATCGCGAAGGGCTTCAAAGTTGGGCTCCCGTCGGGTGCCAAGGTCGGTGAAGCTTTCGGGCAGTTTGGGTTCCACCACCCAGGCGCGGTATCCATCAGATTCCGGGATCGCCACCGGATCAATGCCCAGCGCGATCAGGCTTTCGGTCAGGGCCCAGTTGGAAACCGCAAAGCGGGTCGGGTGGGTATCAAGCCTGATCTCACCCAACTCATGAGTAAAGGTTTCCTCGGCGATGACGGGCTGGGCCGTGACACATGCGCTAACCATTCCGGTGACAAGTACAAGGCGCGCCGCAATGCAGCCAATCCAAGGTTTTGATATCATGATTTCCCTGATCCCTGTTGATGTGGAGACGTGCGCAAGCAGCTAGGCGACATAGCTTATGAAGCGGTCCGGGTTGCTGAGTTTGATGACGTCGATATCAGTCTGGAAAATATCGCGCAGCGTATCGCCATTCATGAAATCGTGTGGCGTGCCCTGCCAGCAAGTGCGCCCGCCGCGCAGTGCCAGAATGTGATCGGCAAAACGCCCGACCATGTCGATGTCATGCAAGACGGCAATGACGGTCAGATTGTTCTGATCCTTAAGGTTGGCGACCAGTTGCAAAATGTCGCGCTGATGACCGACATCAAGGGCAGAAGTCGGCTCATCCAGCAATAGCACCGGCGCATCCTGTGCCAGCAGCATGGCAAGCCAGACCCGCTGGCGTTCCCCACCCGAAAGGCTTGCGACCAGCCGGTCGGAAAACTCCGTCACGTGGGTTAGGTCCATTGCCCGATCGATCTTGGCGTGGTCTTCGTCGCGATACCGCCCAAACGCCCCGCGCCATGGATAGCGGCCAAAGGCCACCAGTTCGCGCACGCTTAAATGCGGAGGGACAACCGGGTTTTGCGGAAGGTAGGCCACCTTGCGGGCGAAATCGCGCGTGCCATGATCGGCAAGGTCCTGTCCGTCGAGTGCGATGGCCCCGGATGCCGGTTTGTTTTTGCGCGCCAGAAGCTTGATCAGCGTACTTTTGCCCGATCCGTTATGGCCGACAATCGCGCTGAACGCCCCGGTCGGAAAGCCGACCGTGATGTCCTCAAGCAGCGTCTTTGGCTTTTTGCCATCACTTTTGAAAGCGACGTCTTTCAGGTCGAACATGGACGGAAACTCATGCGCCGGGAAATGGAAACTGCGCCATCGCCGGATCGCGGCAAGCAGGCGCGCTGTAAAGTCTGAGAATGCTTATCAATTACTTTCTCTAAATGCAACCGAGTTGCGATTGCAGCCTGCGGAAAATTAAAGCAGCCTATCCAATCATCATATAAAATTACTTTTCAGCGGGCATCATTCCGGTTAGCAATGAAAGCTTATGATTTTGATCGCATCGGGCGGTTTGCCGCGATAAGAATGGTCATACAATTACAAGGCGCCAAAACAGACGCGCCGTGATCAGGGAGAACCCATGTCTAACGTAAAAACCGTTTTGCCAAATCTGCGATGCACACTGGGGGAAGGCCCGCATTGGGACGCCGAAGATGGCGTTCTGTACTGGGTCGATATCGTCGGAAAGACAGCCTATGCGCTCCGCCCGGATGACGGCGGATCGCGCAGCTGGGTATTTGATCAGCCGGTTGCCGCCATCGTGCCACGGCAAAAAGGCGGGCTTCTGGTAGCCCTTGCCGACGGGTTGGCCTTTTTGGATCCCGACAGTGGCAAAACCACCCCGTTTGTCGCCCCCGATGGCGATCATCCGGGCAACCGATCAAATGAAAGCCGGGTCGACCCGATGGGCCGGTTCTGGATCGGGACCATGCAAAACAATATCGGGCCGAATGGCGAAGACCTGCCCGTCACGATTTCGACCGGGACGCTGAACTGTGTCACGGCGGACGGCGAGACATCGCGTTTTGGCGAGAATATCGGCATTTCCAACACGCTGTTGTGGTCGGCCGATGGCACAAAGATGTTCTTTGGCGATACCATCACCAATACGCTCAATGTCTATGACTTTGACATGAAAACCGGCGTGCCATCCAATCCCAAGGTGTTCTTTGGTCCGCAGGATCGCGGCAATATGGATGGCTCGGCGATGGATGCCGATGGCTATATCTGGAATGCGCGGTGGGGCGGGGGATGTCTGATCCGCTTTGCGCCGGATGGCAGTGTTGATCGTATCATCGAACTGCCGGTGACCCAGCCGACCAGTTGCGTGTTTGGTGGTCCGGATCTCAAGACGCTTTATATCACTTCGGCCGCGGTCGGGTTGGAGGGCAATGGCAATCCGCTTGAAGGCGCGCTGTTGTCGATCCGCACAGAGGTCGCTGGTCAATTGTGCCACCCGTTTGCCGGCTAGGCATTTTCCGTCAGGATTGCATCGCCTTACGGGCAAATCGCGCCAAACAGCCCCTTGGGTGCCCTAAATCGGGTAATTGGCGCGATTTGCCCATTTTTGGCCTTGGTTTTCAGTATGTTTGGCGTCACCATTATGTGGTGGCAGAACACATCACCAAAAATACGAGCAAGCCGGGGTTAAAATGAAACCTGTTACCGCCGCAACCATGTGGGCAAGGGCGCTTATTGCCTTTGGCGTGGTCGCAATATTGTCGGGCTGTGCCGCCCTGCAATCACCAAGCAACAGCGTCACCGGATCGGTCAGTTACCGTGAACGGATCGCACTTTCGCCGGACAATACCTTCCTTGTCGTGCGGTTGCTTGATGTCTCGCGCGCTGACGCGCCATCGGTGGAAATCGCATCGCTGCGCCAGCCGGTGGCAAACCCGCCGATGGTTTTCATCCTGCCCTATGATCTTGATGATATCGAGCCGCGTCACAGCTATGCGGTCGAAGCCAAAATCGTCAATGCCAATGGCGATCTTCTGTTTCGCAATGATCAAAGCTACCCGGTCCTGACCCGCGGTGCGCCAAGCGATGTCGATATCGTCGTTCGCCAGGTGTCGCGCGTTCAGGGTGACGGTGCGCGCAATGGCGACGGTTCGGACGTGCCTGACGACATCGCAGCGATCGAGGCCAAACTGGCCGACATGCGTGTCATTCCCGGCCAGTATTCCGCATCCGATCACACCGTGACCTATAAGGCCTATGTGACGACGGATGGCGAACCGCTTCTGGTTGATGAACATCGCGATCTTGGTGATTACGGATCAAGCGACGTCAAACTTTATTACCGCAACGGTCAATTGCTGCGCTTTGCAGAGGACGCCAAACGGGTCAATTACGGCGGGGAGCAAAGCGACGCACCGCTGCATTACACCCTGACACTTGATTTCGCCCAGGGGCGCTTTTCCAGTGGCACCAAAACCGTCAACGGCACATCCAGCCAGCCCGATGAACATGAAATCAGCGGCGCATTATCGCAAAGCAAGGTGGCGCTCAGCCGGATCGAGGCGATGTTAAGCCAGCTTAACAGCACCCCGGATCCGATGACCGGCCCGGAATTGTTTATCTGCGATGATCAAAGCCGCTTTGCCGTGACATTTGATCATGACGCGGAACGCGCCATTGTCGAAATGCGCGGACGCGAACCGATCAGTCTGGCACAGATGCCGACCGGTTCGGGATATGGCTATGGCAATGACATGTACGAATTGCGGGGCAAGGGGGCCGATGCAATCTGGACAACGCCATCGGGCGATTTCCATTGTGCGGTTTCATCGATGCCGGTCGAGGCCGCAAGTCTGGCCCGTGCACCGGGTGATTTCCCGGTGGTCTCGGTGGCCGAGCTCAAAAGACAGGGCGATGGCATCTGGACACGTTATTTCGATGACATGATGCCCGCCATCACCGCCTGCCTTGCCAAAAATCCCGGTGATCTGGTGTCGGTGCTGAAAGCCTGGCCGATGGATCATGGCATGGTCGGTGTCCGCACCATCAACGGCAATGGCGGGCGTTATGATTGTCTTGTGACGTCTGATGGCATGGGCACCGCCCATACCGAACAGGTCGAAACCACGACCAACATTTTGCCCGGCGAAGACATTGTGCGCTACACCCCGGCCAATAGCGCCTATCCCGGTGGCGAATGCTTTGCCCATGAACGCCTTGAACAGAACGGCGTGTTTATCGGCTGGTTGTCGGAAAAGACCTGCTGATCTGATCGGTAAAGATCGGAAAACAAAAATCCCGGCCGGGGCAACCCGGGCCGGGATTTTTTTGTCGTATCGCTTTGATGTCTTAGTGGACCATGGCCCCGGTTGCACGCAGCATGCCGGTTGAACCACTCAAGCCATCGCCGTTGCCAAGATGGACCGCCTGGAACCGATGACGGTCAAAATGGCCGGGCATCAAAAGCCCGCTTGCGGGGGCCGCATGGAAGCCAAAGCGTGCGTAGTAGTCCGGATCCCCCACCAGAAGAACCGAACGGTGACCGGCTGCCTGTGCCGCATTAAGGGCGGCATAAACCAGACCGGCACCCACGCCGGACCCGCTATAGATCTTGTCGACGGCAAGCGGGCCGAGCAGCAATGCATCCCCTGCATCGCCAGCATTGACATTCCACAACCGGACGGTGCCGATCATTTGTTTGCCGTCGTGGGCGACAAACGCAAGACCGTCCGCCGGAAGCCGATTACGGCGCAGGATTTCAGACGATTTCTGAAACCGCGCCTGACCCATTACGCGATCAAGCAGCTTTTCGCGTTCAATGTGCGAATATGCGCCTTCGCGATCAATTGTGATCATTGGCCTATCTTTCCCGAATGGGGTCAGATGATATAGGCGGCAAGCGGCGAGAAGCCGTTGAACGCCACAGATGCATAAGTGGTGGTATAGGCACCGGTTGCCTCGATCAGAACCTCGTCACCGATGGTCAAAGAGACCGGCAGGTCATACGGGGTCTTTTCATACAGCACGTCAGCCGAATCACAGGTCGGACCAGCCAGAACGCACGGGGCAACTTCGCCGCCATCGTGGATCGTGGTGATCGGATAACGAATGGCTTCGTCCATGGTTTCGGCAAGGCCACCGAATTTACCGATATCAAGGTAAACCCAGCGCACCGGATCGTCGGCATGTTTGCGCGAAATCAGAACAACCTCGGCTTTGATCACGCCGGCATCACCCACCATGCCACGGCCCGGTTCGATAATGGTTTCGGGCATGTGGTTGCCAAAGTGGTTGTGAAGCGCATCAACAATCGCCGCACCGTATGCTTCGGTTGCCGGAATGTCGCGCAGGTAACGGGTCGGGAAGCCCCCGCCCATATTGACCATGCGAAGGTGAATGCCTTTTTCCGCCAAGGTACGGAAGATCGACGATGCTTCGGAAAGGGCAGTGTCCCAGGCGTCAAGGTTGCACTGCTGCGACCCGACGTGGAAGGACACGCCATACGCATCCAGACCCATGTGATGGGCATGCTGAAGAACTTCGAGCGCCATGGACGGCGCGCAACCGAATTTGCGCGACAGCGGCCATTCTGCGCCAACGCCGTCGGTCAGAATGCGGCAGAAAACCTGCGCACCCGGTGCGACACGGGCAATTTTTTCGACTTCTTCGACGCAATCAACCGCATAAAGGCGCACACCGAGTTCAAAAGCGCGCGCAATGTCGCGTTCCTTTTTGATGGTGTTGCCAAACGAAATGCGGTCCGGGCTTGCACCAGCGGCCATCGCCATTTCGATTTCCGGGACGGATGCGGTGTCAAAGTTGCTGCCAAGATCGGCAAGCAGGCTCAGAACTTCCGGTGCCGGGTTTGCTTTGACGGCATAGAAAATGCGCGAGCTCGGCAGGGCACGGGTAAAGGTCTCGTAGTTGCGCTGAACAACGTCGAGGTCAACAACAAGGCACGGGCCTTCCGGGCGGTTCTGTGCGAGAAAATCAATAATACGCTGAGTTGCCATTGGGGCGTTCTCCCATTCCACGATATGGCAGCGTGCATGTACCTGATGCGTGTGCGCGGTGGAGGCGCAATGACGCGGACTACTTGCGTGCTGTTTAGCCCCGGGGCCAACCGGAACTGCGAAGTTAAGTCTGCCTCGCTATGGAATGGGGAATTCCCGTTCCGCACGTGGGCAATGATGGTGTGCCTCTTTAGTGTCGGTGGATTTGGACGCCACCTGAGACCAAAAAAGCCCTACACCGTCGTTGCTTTAAGTAAGTCCTACGGGTTCCAGTAAGCAGGACCACCACAGGCACGTGCGACTTTGGGCAAGTCCGCATGTACGCCCGTTGCTTTTTCTGCGCAAGTGAAATTTTCATCCGTTTTGTCATGAAACAATCGCAGGATCGTCGAAGAACTGATGTCGCAACGCACAAAATGGCTCAAATGGCTGCGTTCGGGCTTTGCAAGAATTTCAGTTGGCGCATTTCGGTATGGGGCATTGCAATTTGCGCATAACCGGAACGTGAATATCAAGCCGATTGACCGTTTCCCGGCGGCGCTGTAGCCATTATCCGAAACCCGGCAGTCGCCGTGGTCATGGGGGCATTTTATGAATTGGCTGATCGCCGTTGTTTTTGTTCTGGTCTATATCGGCATGGCGCTGGGCCGTTGGCCGTGGCTTGCGATCAATCGCACCGGCATTGCCGTGTTTGGCGCGGTGATCTTGCTGATCAGCGGGGCGGTTGACCGCGATGGCGCGCTGGCATCGATTGATTTTGCCACCCTTGCGGTGTTGCTGACATTGATGGTGCTGTCTTCACAATATGCGGCAAGCGGCTTTTTTGACTGGATCGGGCATCGGATCACCGCGCTGAAATGCGGGCCGGGCGGGTTGCTGGCCGGGGTGATCGTCATGTGCGGGGTGCTATCGGCCTTTTTGACCAACGATGTTGTCGTCTGGGCAGTGACGCCGGTATTGATCACAGGTGTGATTGCCCGCGGACTTGATCCCAAACCCTATGTGATTGCGGTGGCGTGTGCGGCCAATGCCGGATCGGCAGCCACCCTGATCGGTAATCCGCAAAACCTGATGATTGCCGAGTTTGGCAATCTTGATTTTATCGGCTTTGTTCTGGCCTGTGCTGTGCCCGCACTCCTGGCGCTTGGCGTCGTCTATGTCGTGATTTTGCGAAGCCCGATGATGCGCGGGCAAACACATGCCGCCGCGGCGGGGGTAAATGCAAGTGCGCGATCAGTTGATCAACCGGTTCGCCCGCTTGATAAAACCATCCTGACCAAGGCGGTTTTGGCGACCATCGCCGTGATCGCGATTTTTGTCTTTGTTGAAGACCGTGCGCTTTGGTCGCTTCTGGTGGTGGGGGCCTTGCTGCTTAGTCGGCGTCTCTCGACCGATCAGGTTCTGGGGCGGGTCGACTGGCATTTGCTGGCCCTGTTTTGCGGGTTGTTTATCGTCACCGGCGCAATGGCGCAAAATGACGTGATCGCCAGCCTGTTTCGCGATGTCCTGATCACGTTGCAAATCCATCATCCGGGTGTTCTGGCCGGTGTGTCGCTGGCCGGGTCAAATACGATTGGCAATGTGCCGCTGGTGATGATGTTGCTCTCACTCGGTCCGGAATGGAGCACGGAAATGTTGCATGCGCTGGCGATTTTTTCGACATTGTCGGGCAACTTCCTGATTGTTGGCTCGGTTGCCAATATCATTGCCGTTGAACAGGCCGCAAAGGCCGGAACGGTGATTTCATTTATCGATTATGCGCGCCTTGGCGTGCCCGTTACATTGATCAGTCTGGCGCTGTCGCTGGGGTGGGTCATCCTGATTTCATAGGAAACATCATGTCCAATATCAAAATTACCGCCGGTCCGTTTACCTTTGATGCGGTGCTCGAAATCGAAAAGGCACCACATACCTGCAAGGCGTTCCTTGATCGCATGCCGTTTGAAAGCAAGGCGGTGCATGTCCGCTGGAGCGGCGAGGGGGTGTGGATGCCACTCGGCGATTATCAGTTCGGTGTCGATTACGAAAACCACACCAGCTTCCCGGCCCCGGGCCAGATCATCCTTTATCCGGGTGGCATCAGCGAAACCGAAATCCTGCTGGCCTATGGCGGGGTGCATTTCGCATCCAAGGTCGGCCAGCTTGCGGGCAACCATTTCATCACGGTCACCAGCAATCTCGAAGACCTTGAAAAGCTTGGCAAGATGACGCTTTGGGAAGGTGCTCAGTCTATCCGGTTCGAACTGGCGTAATCACCGCAACTGTGATCGGGCACACTTTCAAGTGTGCCCGGTTTGGCCTAGAAGGCGAACCACCATCCAATAAGTGCAGGCGGACGTGCCGTGTTTGAGACGATTAATCTGTGGATTCAGGATCATCAGGATCTGGTCTATATCCTGATCTTCACCTATTGCGTCAGCAAATCCAGCATCCTGCCGGTATTTGCCGGCATGCTGGTCGCGGCCGAAAGCCTGATGATCGTGCCGGCGGTTACGTCGATGATTGCCGGTGGGCTTGTGGGCGACGTGCTGCGCTTTGGCCTTGCGCGTAAATACGGCGATGCGATTGTCCGCAAGTTGCCCAAATCCCTGTCAGACTGGATGGGCAAGACCCTGCGATTGTTTGAGCATTACGGTGTCGCCTATATCCTGCTGTGCCGCTATCCGCACGGGGTGCGATCATTTGGGGTGTTCCCGGTTGGCATGAGTTCGATGTCGTTTATCCGCTTCCTGCCGCTTAGCATCGCGTCAGTCCTGCTTTGGGTCGGGCTTTACTATGGGCTTGGCCATAGCCTGGGAGCGGGAATGTCCGAACTGGTTGAGCAAAACCTTGCGATGCTCAGCCCGATCTTGCTGATTGTGTTTCTTGTGCTGGGCTGGTTTGCACTCCGCCGGATTGATCGGCTTGAGCAACAGGCCGAACGCGCCATCAAGTAACCCAATAAAAAAACGGCAGCATCGAAATCGAATGCTGCCGTTTTTGTCTTTGCGATAAGTGGGCTGCTCATTCAGCAGCAATCGTCTTGCCGTCTTTTTCAAGCATTTCGCCCTGTTTGCGTTTGGCAAGAATTTCGCGCGCCTTGGCGTAGCTTTCATCGTGCCAGAAGATCAGGCAGCCATTGCAGCCCCGGCCACAGCAGCCCTTGGTGCCAACACGCGGGGTGCGGAAAGAACGTTCTTTCTGGCGATCATCAAGGGCGGTCTGAAGCGCTTCGCGTTTCGCGTCGTAGCGTTCTTCGTTGCCTTTGCCCATCTCGATCTTGTGGCCTTCCTGATCAAGTTTCAGGCGCTGCCATTCATCTTCCGACAGGGCCTTTTCCTTGCGCACGATGGTCATCGGCAGGATTTCACGTTTCAGGAATTCCGGGTCTTCCTGTTCAAACAGGCTGAACGGCAGACGGATGCGCGGATGGGTATTGGCATGCACCGCTTCGCCGACCTTGCCGGTTTTGGCATCGATGAATTCATACATGCGGATGAAGATCGTCTGGCGCGTACGCGGCGGCACGATTTCGATCACGTCGCCCGGCAGCATGCGGTTTTTGACCGACATGATAAAGGCGTCGTCTTCGACTTCCTCGATCATTCCGGCAAATTCCCAATCCGACACGTTCGTGTTGCTGTCATAGCCATGTGCGTAGTTGGTCAGGCGACCGTCATGGAAGGCCAGCGTGTAGCCCCGGTTCGGGATGGTCGCCAGTTCCTTCATATATTCTTCGGCCGACCAGTTTTCCGGATCCTTGTACCAGTCATCAATCGCCATGCGGTACGCGCGCGCAACAAGCCCGGCGTAATACGGGCTTTTGCCGCGCCCCTCGACCTTGAGGCTGTCGACCCCGATTTTCAGGTAATCCTCAAGTTTCGGCATGATGCACAGATCGCGCGAGTTCAGGATGTAGGATCCACGCTCGTCCTCCTGAATTTCCATCAGCTCGCCCGGACGCATGTCTTCTTCGAGGAAGAAGTCAAACATCTCGAGGTTTTCTTCGGTCAGTTTGAGTTCCTTGACCGTGCCGTCCTTAAGCTTCATGTGGACCTTGTATTTCCAGCGGCACGAGTTGGCGCATGCCCCCTGGTTCGCACCACGTTCGGCCATGAAGTTCGAAAGCAGGCAACGACCGGAATAGGTCATGCACATCGAACCATGCACGAAGGCCTCGATCTTGATGTCCTGGCATTTTTCGCGGATTTCGGTCAGTTCCTCATAGGAAACTTCACGGCCGAGAACGACCAGCTTGGCACCGATGCTTTGCCAGAATTTGACGGACTGCCACGAACATACGTTTGCCTGTGTCGACACATGCAAATCAAGTTCCGGCGCATGTTCACGGACAAACATGAAAACACCCGGATCAGCCACGATCAGGCCATCCGGACGGACCTTGCGCACGGTATCGACATATTCCGGAAGCTTGTCGATGTCCTTGTTATGCGAAAACAGGTTCAGTGTGAGGTAAACGCGCACACCATGGCTATGGGCGAAATCGATGCCTTCGACCACGTCATCAAGTGACATCTGGCTTTTAACACGCAGCGACAGGTCCGGCGTGCCCATGTAAACGGCGTCTGCGCCATAGAGCACAGCAACTTTCAGCTTTTCGAGCGAGCCTGCGGGCATCAGCAATTCGGAACGGCGCGATTGATTACTCATCACTTGCGGGTCTTTTCTATTTGGTCGTCTGCGGGAAATCTCTCTGGCGCGGCTTCTATCACAGCCTGCTGCCTGTGCCGATTAAAATCGCATATTTCGCAAGCCTTGCATAGCTATGGCCGTGATGAGCTGCCATGCCGGACTTGCAGGGCGCCAACCAAAACACCCCCGCCAAGGGGCAGGGGTGTTTGGAATCGTTTCAAAGTTTTGGCTTACTTGACCTTCTTGATCTCGCCGCTTTCGATCTTGGCCCAGTATTGTTTGACCTCACCGCGCACCACCGGCATCAGGAAATAAAGGCCGATGATGTTGGGGATCGCCATGGCAAAGATCATGGAGTCCGAGAAATCAATCACGGGGCCGAGGCTCATGGACGCACCGACGATCACACACAGGCAGAAGAACAGCTTGAAAATGATCTCCTTGCCCTTGCCTTCACCGACCAGATAGGTCCAGCTTTTCAGCCCGTAATAGGACCATGACAGCATGGTCGAGAAGGCAAACAGCACGACAGCCAGTGCCAGGATCAGCGGGAACCACGTAAAGGCCGACGCAAACGCCGCCGAGGTCAGCTCAACCCCGGTCAGGCCGGAATTAAGTTCGCCACTGATGGTGATCACAAGGGCAGTCATGGTGCAGATCACCACCGTATCAATGAACGGTTCAAGAAGGGCGACATAGCCCTCTGTCACCGGTTCCTTGGTGCGGACGGCTGCGTGGGCGATGGCGGCTGAGCCAATGCCGGCCTCGTTCGAAAACGCTGCACGTTTAAAGCCTTGGATCAATGCGCCGATTACACCGCCGGCAACACCGGCCCCGGTAAAGGCACCGACAAAGATCTGGGCAAAGGCGTCACCAACCATGGTGATGTTCGACAGGATAATGATCATGCCTGCGGTGACGTAAATCACCGCCATAATCGGCACGATCTTTTCGGTCACTTTGGCGATGGATTTGATGCCGCCAATGATCACGACGCCAACAATGATTGCCATCACCAAACCAAACAGCCAGCCCGATCCGGCAAGGAAGCTGTTTTCCCCGCCGGTGACATTGACCACCTGCTGGAAGGCCTGATTGGCCTGAAACATATTGCCGCCGCCAACAGCGCCGCCAATACAGCAGATCGAAAAGACGACGGCCAAGACCTTGCCCAATCCCGGTTTGCCTTTTTCAGCCAGGCCCTTGGACAGGTAATACATCGGGCCACCCGAAACGCGCCCGTCTTCATATTCGTTACGGTATTTAACGCCCAGCGTACATTCGGTGAATTTCGATGCCATGCCAAGCAACCCGGCAAGGATCATCCAGAATGTTGCCCCCGGTCCGCCAATCGAAACCGCAACGGCGACACCGGCAATATTGCCAAGCCCGACCGTGCCCGAAAGGGCGGTGGCAAGGGCCTGAAAGTGGGAAACTTCCCCGGCATCCTCGGGGTGGGAATAGTCGCCCTTGACCAGCGCTATGGCATGGCCGAAGCGACGGAACTGAACAAAGCCGAAATAAAGCGTGAAAATGGTGGCGGCAACAACAAGCCAGCCGACAATAAGGGGAAACGCCGTGCCGGCAATCGGCACGGAATAGAACATGGTGCCGGCAATCACATTTGAAATCGGTGCGATTGCCTGATTGATTCTTTCATCAAGGCCGACTTCCTGTGCAAGTGCGATTTGCGGCAGGGTGGCCGACATCATTGCAACGGCGCTGGCCGCTGCTGTCTTTTTCCAGAACATGATGGTTCTCCGGTTTAAATTCGTGATTGCCTTACGGAACGACAGTGACCGGAACAGGCGACGCCTGAACCAGGGTAAGCGGCAAACTGCCCAGCAGCCGCGCGCTCAATGTCGAACCACCCTTCCTGCCGACGATGATCTGGCAGGCGCCTTTGTCTTCGGCGATCTTGCAGATCAACTCGCCGGAATGGCCGTAACGGACTTCCGAAGTTACCGGTATTTTAAGTTTGTTAAGCGCATCCAACGCGGGCTTGAGGGTTTCCTCCGCCCGCGACAGTTCTTCTGTTCGCCGTTGATGGCGTTCTTCAAGTTCCTGTGTCGACAGGAAGCTGTAGGGGGACCATTCAAGAACGTAAACCAGATGAATGGCGCAGCCTTCGGCTGTTGCGCGTTTGCCCGCGAATTCCACGGCACGCTGTGCTGCATCTGTTCCGTCATAGCCCACAAGAATTGGCTGATCGGTCATGTGCTTCTCCTGATCAGAGACTGAAATGTCGGATAAGGCTCTCCCACTTCCTCTCGCAATACAGGTGTCGGCCTGTACCATGTCATCCTTGTCCCTGACACCAGCACACGACGGTTCCCCCGAATTTCATTTCCAGCGCCAAGTGAAACGACATCGGGGAATGATACATAAAACTGAAACTAATTCGCCAAAAAGTTGAGATATAAAAATAAGATGTTCTGTTTTGGCGTGTGATTTGACGCCCAAACAAAATAAAACGCGCCGAACTTTTCGGCGCGCGTGGGAATGTTTTGCAAGAACGCTTAAAAAAAGTGGGTCCGACCGGATCGATCAGGCCTCTAACAAGGCGTCTTCCGGGTCGGGATCAAGCGGGCGCGGGCGGCCATCCTCGTCAAGGGCGACAAAGGTAAAGATACCTTCGGTCACCTTGTCGGATGTTTCTTCAAACCGGGTCTGGCGCCAGGCCTGCACATGGATGCGAAGGGATGTGCGCCCGACATGGATGATTTCGGTGAAGAACGACACTTCATCGCCGACATGAACCGGACGCAGGAACGACATGCTGTCGACAAAGACGGTCGCGGTTCGGCCCTTGGCCCGGCGTGCGGCGGCGGTTCCGGCGGCAAGGTCCATTTGCGACATCAACCAGCCGCCACAGATATCCCCGGTCGGGTTGGTATCAGACGGCATGGCAACGGCACGCACCGACGGTTGACGGTCGGGGAGGGTGTCGGTGGCTCGTTTACAAGGGTCATCGAAGGCTTTCCGAAGTGGGTTTGTCCGATGACGTTACTTTAGTTTGTCTAAATAAAGCCAGCACAAAATGTTGCCAAATCAGGGACATACCGGATGTCCGGTGGCCTGTAATCCGATGTGGGTCTGGTGGTGTCGGGCCCCGGTTTTTCGGCGTGGATGCAGGTGTTTTGCGACCCAACCAAGAATTCGGATTTTTAATCTTGACCAAATGATCAGGATTGGACATGCTGTATCCGTCAGAGAGAGGCATCTGCACGTGTATCAACCGGGGATAACCCCGAAACTATAACCACACGGCAGATCAAATACTGGGAAACAATCCGGCTCAAGCCGGACGGATACGCCAAGAATGTCAGTACGAGAGACCCTGAGTTGGTCGGGCCCGCCCGTCCACGCAACGCCATAATTGCATTCTGATCGCACAGTAGCTGCGATCATTTTTGGCCCGCGGTCGATTGTAATGTCATTCTTGTTTTGTCTCTCGATGACGTCAGGAGAGGACGCCTTTTTGGCAGGGAGACAAACAAATGACCACCTTGCAGGCCAAGCAAGCTTCAAAATCCGGTGCCGTTCATGGCGGTGCTGGTCACAATGACGCAGATGACGGCTTTTCCGATCTGCATCCGGCCTATTCCACGCTTCAGGCCATGGCGGAAAGCAACCGCTGCCTGTATTGCTATGACGCGCCATGCGTGACCGCATGCCCGACATCAATCGATATTCCATCCTTCATTCGCAAAATCAGCACCGGCAACCCGGATGGTGCGGCAAAGACCATTTTGTCGGCCAACATCATGGGCGGCACCTGTGCGCGGGCCTGCCCGACCGAAGTGCTGTGTGAAGAGGCCTGCGTTCGTAACGTCGCCGAAGATACCGCCGTTGAGATCGGCAGCCTGCAACGATACGCGGTTGATCATCTGATGGCGCGCGATCTGCCTCATCCGTTCAAACGTGCACCGAAAACCGGCAAGACCATTGCCGTTGTCGGTGCCGGTCCGGCAGGCCTTTCATGTGCGCATCGTGCGGCGATGCTCGGCCATGACGTTGTCGTGTTCGAAGCCAAGCCGAAACCGGGCGGACTTAATGAATATGGTCTGGCCGCCTATAAGATGACCAACGATTTCGCCCAGCGCGAAGTGGAATTCCTTTTGGGCATTGGCGGGATTGAAATCGAATATAACAAGGCGCTTGGCAAGGACATCAACCTTGCCGACCTCAAAGCCAAATACGACGCCGTGTTTGTTGGTGTCGGCCTTGGGTCGACCAATGATCTGGGTCTTAAGGGCGAAGATTTCCCGGGCGTTGATGATGCAATCAATTTCATCGAAAAACTGCGTCAGACCGAACCGAAATCCGACATGCCGGTTGGCAACAACGTCATCGTCATCGGCGGTGGCAACACCGCAATCGATGCCGCGGTTCAGGCCAAGCGTCTGGGGGCTGAGGAAGTCACCCTTGTTTACCGCCGGGGTGCGGAAAACATGTCCGCGACCGAGTTCGAACAGGATTTGGCCAAAACCAACGGCGTTGTCGTGCGTTACTGGGCAAAGCCGGTTGCGATCAAGGCCAATGGCAAGCTGATGGGTATGGAGTTCGAAAAAACCGAACTTGATGCCAATGGCAAGCTTGTTGGCACAGGCGAAACCTTTGAAGTGCGTGCAGACCAGATTTTGAAGGCCATCGGACAGAAAATCAAAACCGATGACCTTGCCGGCATGGAGATCACCGGCGGCAAGATCGTGGTCGATAAAAACTATCAGACAACCGCCCCGGGCGTGTTCGCCGGTGGGGACTGCATCAAGAGTGGCGAAGATTTGACTGTTCAGTCGGTCGAAGACGGCAAACAGGCCGCCATCGCCATTGATGCATTCCTGAAATCCGCGTGAAACGCTAGCCAAAGGGAGAGAGAAAATGGCTGATCTAAGCTGCAAAATCGCCGGTATTGATTCGCTAAACCCGTTCTGGCTGGCCTCCGCGCCGCCGACGGACAAGAAATACAACGTCGTTCGTGCCTTTGAAGCAGGCTGGGGCGGGGTTGTCTGGAAGACGCTGGGCATCGATCCGCCCGTGGTCAACGTATCCTCGCGCTATGGCGCGCACCATGACCAGAACCGCCGTCTGTTGGGGATCAATAATATCGAGCTGATTTCCGACCGTCCGCTTGCCACCAACCTTCAGGAAATCCGTGAATGCCGGAAAGAATATCCTGATCACGTCATCATCGGATCGATGATGGCCCCGATCGAGGAACGCGCCTGGAAGGACCTGGCCCAGCAGATCGCCGAAAGCGGTGTGCATGGGCTTGAGCTTAACCTTGGTTGCCCGCACGGCATGTGCGAACGCGGCATGGGCTCGGCCATCGGTCAGGTGCCTGAAATGGTCGAACAGGTCACCCGTTGGGTCAAGGATGCGGTCGATATTCCGGTCTTTACCAAACTGACCCCGAACATCACCAACATCCTGTGGTCGGCCGAAGCCGCGTTGAAGGGCGGTGCGGATGCCGTATCACTGATTAACACCGTTAACTCCATCGTGTCGGTCGATATCGACAACATGATCCCGGAACCGGTTGTTGACGGCAAGGGCACACATGGTGGCTATTGCGGATCGGCGGTCAAGCCGATTGCGCTGAATATGGTTGCTGAAATCGCCCGCACGCCTGAAACCCGCGATCTTGAGATTTCCGGTATCGGGGGCATCACCACCTGGAAAGATGCTGTTGAATTCATGGCGCTGGGATCGAACGCCGTTCAGGTTTGCACGGCTGCGATGATCTATGGCTTCCGCGTGGTTGATGACCTGATTGACGGTATGAGCCAGTGGATGGATGACAAGGGCTACACCAGTGTCGAACAGTTCACCCGTGCAGCGGTGCCGCAGGTTTCCGACTGGAACGAGCTTAACATGAACTTCGACACCAAGGCGGTGATCAACCCGGATAACTGCATCGAGTGCGGTCGTTGCCATATCGCGTGTGAAGATACCTCGCACCAGGCAATCACCATGACCGACAAGCCCGAAGGCGGCCGTCTGTTTGAAGTGGTCGATGAGGAATGCGTTGGCTGTAACCTTTGCTATCACATCTGCCCGGTGCCCGATTGCATCACCATGGAACCGGTCAAGACCGACAAGCCGCCGATGACCTGGCCGGAACATCCGCTTAATCCCATGCGCGTGGCTGCTGAATAAGCCATCTGCGCAAACGCCACCAAAACCAAAAGGACTGACGAATGACTGCTCAACCCAGTGTACGTAACCTGTCAATTGATGGTGACCGCCTTTGGGATAGCCTGATGGAAATGGCCAAGATCGGCAAAACCGCAAAGGACGGCGTTTGCCGTCTGGCGCTGACCGATCTTGACCGTGAAAGCCGTGATCTGTTCATCGACTGGTGCAAGGCAGAGGGCTGCTCGATCCGGATCGACAAGATGGGCAATATCTTTGCCCGCCGCGAAGGCCGTAACCCTGATCTGCCGCCAGTGGTGATGGGAAGCCACCTTGATAGCCAGCCAACCGGTGGCAAGTATGACGGCGTTTACGGGGTGCTTTCGGGTCTTGAAGTGATCCGCACACTCAATGAAGCCAAATACGAAACCGAAGCGCCGCTTGAAGTCGTTTGCTGGACGAACGAGGAAGGCTCGCGCTTTGCCCCGGCCATGGTGGCATCTGGCGTCTTTGCAAAGGTGTTTGACCTTGAATACGGTCATTCCCGTGCGGATGTTGATGGCAAAACCATGGGCGAGGAACTGGAGCGGATCGGCTATATGGGGCCGGACGAGGCGACCATTGATGCCCATCCGATGGGGGCCTATTTCGAAGCCCATATCGAACAGGGCCCGATCCTTGAAGATGAAGGCAAGGATATCGGTATTGTCACCGATGCCCAGGGCCAGCGTTGGTATGAAATCAAATTCACCGGTGTCGAGGCCCATGCCGGCCCGACCCCGATGAAAACCCGCAAGGATGCATTGCTTGGTGCGGCACGCGTGGTTGATCTGGTCAACAAGATCGGTCTGGATCGCTCCCCGCTTGCCTGTGCGACGGTCGGCATGATGCAAATCCATCCGAACTCGCGCAACGTCATCCCGGGCGAGGTGTTCTTTACCGTCGATTTCCGTCATCCCGACGATGCGGTTCTGGCCGATATGGACAAGGCGCTGCGTGAAGGTGTCGAAAAGATTGCCAAGGAGATCGGCCTTCAGACCGAGCTTGAGCAGATCTTCTATTACGCACCGGTGCCGTTCGATAAATCCTGTGTCGATGCGGTGCGCATGGGGGCAGAACTTGGCGGGTTCTCTGCGCGTGAAATCGTCTCGGGGGCGGGGCATGATGCCTGCTATTTGGCGCAAGTGTGCCCGACCGCGATGATTTTCATCCCGTGTGTTGATGGCATTTCACATAACGAGATCGAAGAAGTCCACAAACACTGGTCGGATGCCGGTGGTCAGGTTCTGCTGCATGCAGTTCTGGCCAAGGCCGATGAAACGGTGATGCAAAAATAGGGTCCCGATATATCACGGTGACCAAACACAAAGCAGGGCGTTGTGTGCGCCCTGCTTTTTTATTGTGGCAACACGCCGCCGTTAACTCGCCCCTTCGGACACATCAAGAAGATGGTTCTCGGTCCACTGATCAAGCGTTCCGTCTTCGGCAAGCTGTTCGATCAGGATATTCAGGTTTCTGACATGGCCCATGCAGGGGCTTTTGCGTGAAAACATGAAATGGACTTTGTTGCTGTCAATCGGTGGTTCGACCACGAAGATGTCGTCGATCAGATTATCGCGATAGATATTGGTCAGCCCGTCAAAGCGTCCCAGCATCACATAATCGACCCTGCCATTCATCAGGACGTCAAAGATGCGATTGCCAGTGGGGGAGAAAATCATGTTCAGCCGTTGCTCGGCAAAGCGGTCGATATAATCGCCGTAACTGCCGCCTTGCGGACGCGCGCCGTCATACCCGATCAGATCACTCAGCTCGACAACCGGAAAACGATTGTCGTTGCGTTGAAAGACCATGATGTCGTCATTGGCAAATGGCGCGCTGTAAAAGTGGACCTGATCGCGCTCTTGGGTGAAATAAGCGCCGGCAATCACATCCAGTTCGCCCTTGCTGAGCATCTGAATGGCGCGTGTCCAGGGAATGTCGAGATTGAGATCAAGGCGCAAGTCGTTGCGTTCGGCGTAATCCTGCAAAATATCGATCGCAAGTCCGGTTTGTTGTTGGTCGCCGCGGATATAGGCGATCGGCTCCCAACCATTTGCACCACCGACCGATAATTTTCGGCAGATTTTGTCAGGTGTGGTGTTCCGTTCATGCGGGGCGACCGCGGTTTGCGAATTGGCAGGAAGCGCCATCAGGTTAACCGTGACCCCGATCAATATCCCGGGAATACAAGCAAAGAGAGCGCGAAGTGATTGTCGTATGCACAGCATGGGTGGCTGAAACTTTGTGATTATGAGGAATACCTCAGATTGGGTTCCTCGCAATCCTAAACAACTATACAGAAGTGGGCGGATTTCAGCCAAATCTAGCTTCCGGTTTCAAGGCTGAACACTGTCTGTTCCAGATGATATTTGGTGCGGTCATCAATGGTTCCGTTTTGACCAAGTTCTGCAATGAGCATGTTGATCTGTGCAACATGTTTAACGCACGGGCTGTTGCGCGAAAACATAAGACGGACCGGATTGTGATCGACAGGTGGTTCAACCGCGATGATCGTGTCTTGCGCGCCAAGTTTGTGAAGTGTTGCCAATCCGTCATAGCGCGCAAGCAGGACATAATCCACATGCCCCGCACGCAGCAGGTCAAAGATGCGATCATTGGTCGGTGAATACATCACGTCGAGCTGCTGGCTTGAATAGGTGTCTATCTTTTTGCCAAGACTGCCGCCATGCGGGCGTGCCCCGCGATATCCCCGAAGGTCTTCAATCTTGCTATAGCCGAAACGCCGATCCACATGCTGAAAGACCATGATCTCATCGGTGTAGAAAGGATCGCTGTATTGATACACCCGTTGGCGTTCATCAGTGAAATAGGCACCGGCAGTGACATCAATTTTGCCCTGAAGCAACAAATCAAGCGTTCTTGCCCACGGCAGTTCGATGTCGATTTCAACCTTAATACCGTGGCGTTTGGCATATTCCTTGATGATATCGATGCCAAGACCGCTTTGCCGACCGTCGGATGCGATATAGGAAACCGGTTGCCAGCTTGCCGGACCACCAACGGTGATGGTGTCACAGGTTGTTTTTCTGGCGTCTGCTTGCTGCGCCTCAAGCGGCGATAAAATTCCGGTTGTCGACAAGATTATAGCGCAAAGTGCGAATATTCTAATAAATTTGGCATAAGGCAGCTTTTGCCGCATTTGATCCGCCCCGTTCGTTTCCTCGTTGTTATCTATTATGCAGATATGAACGAAGCCTAATCTATTCAACTTGCGTTCACAAGAAACGTAGCTTAAGGCGCAAAAACGGCTCCGCCTGAGGATCAGGCGAGGCCAACACCCTTCAATATGATGCGTACGACATTTTCCTTGGCCTCGGCAAACTGTGCGTCGGTCAGCGGCTTGTCATTATTGAAAATCTCGATCTGGCGGCCAAAGTCGGCATAGTGCTGGGTGGTGGCAAAGATCATGTACATCAGGGTATAGGGTTCGACATCATCCATCTTGCCCTCGTCAATCCAGCCCCGAATGACCTCCACACGGCTATCGAGCCAGTTTTTTACCGTGGTCGAGATATATTCAGACGAGAATTTGGCGCCACGGATGATTTCATGTGCCCAAAGCCGTGAGCCGTATGGACGCACGCGCGACAAATCCATCTTGGCCTCGATATAGCCGCGCAGAATGAAGGCGGGGTCGGCACTGTTATCGAACGTCATTGCCGCTTCGAGCCAGTGGTCGCAGACATCTTCCATGATGCGACGATAAAGCGCCTCTTTGGTGCTGAAATAATAATGCACATTGGCCTTCGGAACATTGGCGATTTCGGCAATCCGCGCGGTGGTCGCCCCCTTGAACCCGAAATCGGCAAAGACCCGTTCGGCAGCGGCCAGAATCTGTTCTTCGTTTTCCTGTCGGATCGCGGCCTTGTGTGCGCCGTTTACTGCGGGTTTTGTGCTCATTTTTGTGTCCCGTTTCGCGCCGATTTTGATGGATCTCAATCGTGCTGTCTAAATCGCGTCATTTATCTTGACCGTTTGGTCAGGTTAAAATAACCTCTACTGCAAATATCAAAAAGAAACTTTTTATGCGCGTCGTTCCAAGCCATGGTCAAGAGTCGGTTTTGTCCGAAATATCGAACAGTACCGATGAAAGATAAACACAAAATAGACGCCGTAAATAAAAATCAGGGTCGCCGAAATGGTGTTTGACAGTCGAATATTCGAAACAGTTCCGCGGTGGTATTAAAGCGCTAGTGCGTGGGCATGTCTCATGCTAACGACGTTTGTGTGCCCGCAACAGGTCGGGCCGTCCCGGAAAACGAATGTGCGACATTTTGGTCATTAGGCCAGATACCTTTTCGCGAAAACGGGATGAAGAATATCAGATGCCGGTGCACGGTGGCCCGCCACCGAACCGGTCGAGGGAAGAACTTGAAAAGGTACGGGAGACCTTTTGATGACAGCCACCACGAAAATTAGCCGTCCGAACGATCTTTCGGCGTTCTGGATGCCCTTTACTGCCAACCGTCAGTTCAAGCAGACCCCGCGTATGCTGGTGTCGGCCGATGGCATGTATTACAAAACCGACGATAACCGCGACATCCTTGATGGCACCGCAGGCCTTTGGTGCTGCAACGCCGGTCACAAGCGTCCGAAAATCGTCGAAGCGGTCAAGGCACAGATGGACGAGCTGGATTATGCCCCGGCATTCCAGATGGGCCATCCCAAGGCGTTCGAACTGGCCAGCCGTCTGGCACAGTTGATGCCGGGCAATCTCAACCACGTTTTCTATACCAACTCCGGTTCTGAGTCGGTTGAAACCGCGCTTAAAATCGCACTGGCCTATCACCGTGCACGCGGCGATGGACAGCGGACCCGCCTGATCGGTCGCGAACGCGGCTATCACGGTGTGAACTTTGGCGGTATTTCCGTCGGTGGTATTTCGGGTAACCGCAAAACATTCGGCCAGATGCTGGGCGGTGTGGACCATATGCGTCACACTTACCTGCCGGATGAAAACGGTGTTACCCGCGGTATGCCCGAACATGGCGCATACCTTGCCGAGGATCTGGAACGCATTTGCGCGCTGCATGATCCGTCGACCATCGCGGCCGTCATTGTCGAGCCGGTTGCAGGTTCCACCGGTGTTCTGATCCCGCCGAAAGGCTATCTGGAACGCCTGCGCGAGATCTGCACCAAGCATGGCATCTTGTTGATCTTTGATGAAGTCATCACCGGTTTCGGTCGCCTGGGTGCACCGTTTGCGGTTGATTACTTTGGTGTTCAGCCGGATCTGGTCACGACCGCCAAGGGCCTGACCAACGGCACCATCCCGATGGGTGCGGTGTTTGCCACCGACGAAATCCATGATGCCTTCATGACCGGCCCGGAAAACATGATCGAGCTGTTCCATGGCTACACCTATTCGGGCAACCCGGTTGCCTGTGCGGCTGCCATGGCAACGCTTGAGACCTACGAAGAAGAAGGTCTGTATTCCAAGGGCAAGGAACTTGGTCAGTATTGGGAAGATGCGGTGCACAGCCTGATCGACCTGCCGCTGGTCAAGGATGTCCGTAACCTTGGCCTGATCGGTGCGATCGAGCTGGAGCCGATTGAAGGCTTCCCGACCAAGCGTGCCTTCAATGCCTTCCTCAAGGCATTTGAGAAGGGCATCCTGATCCGCACCACGGGTGATATCATTGCGCTGTCGCCGCCACTGATCCTTGAAAAATCACACATTGATCAACTGTTCGGCACATTGCGCGAAGTGCTTAAAGAGATCGACTAGGATTACGATTTTCGTTCCCTGCCTGCGCAATCGGGCAGGGGACACCCGGCTTGCAGAACCAATAAAAACAAACGGGTCTGCAACGCCACGGAGGAAACAACTGTTTCGCGATTTTTCTGATCGCGTCCTGTCTGGGAACGGACCCGTAAAAAAACAAACAGGGTTCTTGGGGCGCGTTCGGGCATAAGTCCGTCAGACCACACAAGTGGCAAGGACATAAAAATATCAGATCAAGGAGGTATCTCGGATGTCAAAGCTGAGAGGTGGCCTGATTCAAATGAGCCTTAAGGGTTCAACCGATCAGTCCCCCGAAGAAATCCGCAAGGCCATGATCGACGCGCACCTGCCCTATATCGAAGAGGCGGGCAAAAAAGGTGTGCAGGTTCTGTGCTTTCAGGAAGTATTCACCCAGCCCTATTTCTGTCCGAGCCAGGACAAGAAATGGTACGCGGCCGCAGAAAAAATCCCTGATGGCCCGACCACACAGCTGATGTGTGAGTTGGCAGCCAAATACAAAATGGTGATCGTTGTTCCGATCTATGAGGAAGACATTACCGGTGTTTATTACAACACCGCTGCCGTGATTGACGCCGACGGTACCTATCTTGGCAAATACCGCAAAACCCACATCCCGCATGTCGCCGGTTTCTGGGAAAAATTCTTCTTCAAGCCGGGCGTATCGAACTGGCCGGTCTTTGATACCCAGTATTGCAAACTTGGCGTTTATATCTGCTATGACCGGCACTTCCCGGAAGGCTGGCGTGCCTTAGCACTCAATGGCGCGGAATATATCGTCAACCCGTCGGCCACGGTCGCAGGGGTGTCGGAATATATCTGGAAACTCGAACAGCCGGCATCGGCCGTCGCCAATGGGTGCTTTATCGGTGCGATCAACCGGGTTGGCCGCGAACAGCCGTGGGATATTGGCGAGTTTTACGGCCAGAGCTATTTCGTCAATCCACGCGGCGAAATCGAAGCACAGGCATCGCGCGATAATGACGAATTGCTGGTCCATGACATGGATATGTCGATGGTGCGTGAAATTCGCGACAACTGGCAGTTCTTCCGTGACCGTCGCCCGTCGACCTATACCCGTCTGACGGACGGAAACTGATTTCATGATACCGGCGAGCGGTCAAAGCGCTGCTCGCCGTTTTGCCTTGATCGACAGGTGGGGTATCATTCTCCGTTCCCGGCAACGACCGGGCAAAGGCTTTATGCGTTTGATCAATGTCGACAAGGTTCAGGGCAACGTCCCTGAGGGAGGCTTCCATCGACTGTGCCAAAAGAGACGCTTTTGGTTCTGAGAGAGACATACGATCAGGGGAAACCCCATGACGCTAAAACAAGTCGTCAATAATGTTGCTGAGATGCCCGCATCGAAAAAAGCAGTTGTTGATATCAAGAAACTGTCGCTGACCTTCCAGACGGCAGACGGTCCCGTTTACGCCCTTTCCGATGTCGATCTGACCATCGAGGAAGGCGATTTTGTTTCCTTTATCGGCCCGTCGGGTTGCGGCAAAACCACACTTTTGCGCGTGATTGCCGACCTTGAACAAGCCACCGGCGGCGAGATTTCGATCAATGGTGTCACGCCACACGAAGCGCGTGAAAAGCGTGCTTATGGCTATGTGTTTCAGGCACCGGCCCTGTTGCCGTGGCGTTCGATCGAACGCAACGTGACCTTGCCGCTCGAAATCATGGAGATCTCCAAGGAAGAGCGCGTCAAGCGCGCCCAGGAGGCCCTGAAACTGGTTGAGCTCAATGGTTTTGAAAAGAAATTCCCATGGCAGCTGTCAGGCGGCATGCAGCAACGCGCATCAATCGCGCGTGCCCTGTCGTTCGACGCCGACCTGCTGTTGATGGACGAACCATTTGGTGCGCTTGATGAAATCGTGCGCGATCACCTGAATGAACAGTTGTTGAAATTGTGGGCGCGGACCAACAAGACGGTGGCGTTCGTCACCCACTCCATCCCCGAGGCGGTGTATCTGTCGTCGAAGATTGTCGTGATGTCACCGCGTCCGGGGCGGATCATTGACGTGATCGAAACCGACTTCCCGAAAGACCGCACACTTGATATCCGCGAAACGCCGGAATTCCTCGAGATTGCGCATCGGGTGCGGGAAGGGCTGCGTGCGGGGCACAGCAATGACGAGTAACACTGCTGCCATGACCGGATCCGTTCGCGGACCATCGACCTGGACGCGCATGATGTCTGGCCAGACCGGGCCGGTCTGCGTTGTTCTGATCGCCCTTCTTGTTCTGTGGTATGTCGGGGCAGTTTTCATGAACGCGCCGACCCAGATTGACCGTTACAACCGTGCTGATCAGTCCTGGACTACGGGCCAGCTGATCGAAGATACCCTGGCACAAGATCGCCCGATCCTGCCAGCCCCGCATCAGGTGGCGGTCGAGATGTATCACTCCATCTTCGCGATCAAGATCACGTCGAAACGCTCGCTGGTGTATCACAGCTGGGTAACGCTTTCCTCGACCCTTCTGGGTTTCGGGATCGGTACGTTGCTGGGTGTGTTGCTGGCGGTCGGTATTGTCCATGTCATGACGCTTGAAAAAAGCCTGATGCCATGGGTGATTTCATCGCAAACCATTCCGATCCTTGCCATCGCGCCGATGATCATCGTTGTTCTGGGCGCCATCGGGATCAAGGGACTGGTGCCAAAGGCGGTCATTTCGACCTATCTCTGCTTCTTCCCGGTCACGATCAGCATGGTGAAAGGCCTGCGTTCCCCGCAGGTGATCCAGCTTGATCTGATGCGGACCTACAATGCCTCGAAATGGCAGACCTTCTGGCAGCTTCGTTTGCCATCCGCCATGCCATATCTGTTTGCCAGCCTGAAGGTTGCGATTGCGATCAGTCTGGTCGGTGCCATCGTCGGCGAATTGCCGACCGGTGCGCAGGCGGGTCTTGGTGCGCGTTTGCTGGCGGGCTCCTATTACGGACAGACCATTCAAATCTGGTCGGCCCTTCTGACCGCGGCGTTTGTGGCCGCCATCCTTGTCGTCATCGTCGGCTGGTGTGAACGCAGGGTTCTTGCGCGGATGGGGGTGAAGTCATGACCTGGACGAAATTGGACAAGTTCTGTCTCGTCGCGGCGATTGCGGCCTTGCTGGCGCTGATCTTCCCGCTTGCGGGTGTGGATGGCGATACCGGCAAACAGGTTGCCTTTGTCGGGGATATTCCCGGTCTTGCTGTTGCCATGGCGCTCTGTGTGATTGCCGGGTCGGCCTTTACCTGGCTTGGTGTCGGATCGGTCACCGCCGGTATGGTCATTCTGGCGATTGCGGTATTTGGCTGCTGGCAGGCGATCAGTGTTCTGTATGATTACGGTGTTGCCGGTTATGCCGGGCCGGGGTTCTGGTTATTCATTCTTTCGCTTTGGGCGTTTGTCTGGCGCGGGATTGATGTGATTGCCAACTTCCACAGCCTTGATCGCACCAAACAGCATCTTGCGAACTTCGTCGTGCCGGTGGCCTTTGGCGTATGGCTTCTGTTTGTCTGGGAAGTCGTCGTTTCGGGCTTTGGCGTGCCACAGGTTCTGTTGCCGCCGCCCAGCATGATTGGCGAACGTTTCGTCAATTCCACCGACATTCTGGCAGCCGACTTCCACCAGACCTTTGTGAAGGCAGTACTCAGCGGCTATGTCATGGGCTGTGGATCGGCCTTTATCGTGGCGATTGCGGTGGATCGTGTGCCGTTCCTCAAACGTGGTCTTTTGCCGCTGGGTAATATGGTCTCGGCCCTTCCGATCATCGGGGTCGCACCGATCATGGTGATGTGGTTTGGCTTTGACTGGCAATCCAAGGCGGCCGTGATCGTGATCATGACCTTCTTCCCGATGCTGGTGAATACCGTGACCGGGTTGAATGCCGCCGGAAAGCTTGAAAAGGACCTGATGGCGACATACGCGTCGGGCTATTGGTCAACGCTGTTTCGCCTGCGTTTGCCGGCCGCCATGCCGTTTGTTTTCAACGCACTTAAAATCAATTCCACGCTTGCGCTGATTGGCGCAATCGTCGCCGAATTTTTCGGCACCCCGATTGTTGGTATGGGCTTCCGCATCTCGACCGAGGTCGGGCGGATGAATATCGACATGGTCTGGGCAGAAATCGCATTGGCGGCCCTTGCGGGTACCGCCTTCTACGGGGCTGTGGCTTATATCGAAAGAAAAGCGACGTCATGGCATCCGTCATTCCGGGTACGTCGCCATTAAAGGCATAAAACAAGACGACCCGTCGGGAGGACTTGACTACAACCTGAGGAGACATCGACGAATGAATAAGTTTATTTCGACTGCTATGGGGTTGAGTTTCGGGTTGGCATCGTTTTCGGCGATGGCAGCAGACGAGGTAACCCTGCAGCTTAAATGGGTCACACAGGCCCAGTTTGCAGGCTACTATGTGGCACTCGACAAAGGTTTCTACGAAGAAGCCGATCTTGATGTGACCATCAATCCGGGTGGTCCGGACGTTGCCCCGCCGCAGGTGATTGCCGGTGGTGGTGCGGATGTGATCATCGACTGGATGCCATCCGCCCTTGCATCGCGCGAAAAGGGTGTGCCGCTGGTCAACATCGCACAGCCGTTTGCCAAGTCGGGCATGATGCTGACCTGCCTGAAGGAAACCGGGATCGAAAGCCCGGATGACTTCCCGGGTCGTACCCTTGGTGTCTGGTTCTTTGGTAACGAATATCCGTTCCTGAGCTGGATGTCGAAACTCGGCATTCCGACCGATGGCGGCGAAAACGGCGTCACCGTGCTCAAGCAGGGCTTCAACGTTGATCCGCTGATCCAGAAGCAGGCTGATTGCGTCTCAACCATGACCTATAACGAATACTGGCAGGTGATTGATGCCGGTATTCCGGCTGATGACCTTAAGGTCTTCAAATACGAAGATCAGGGTGTCGCAACCCTTGAAGACGGTCTTTATGTTCTTGAAGACAACCTTTCGGATCCGGCATTCGTCGACAAAATGTCGCGCTTTGTTGCAGCCAGCATGAAGGGCTGGAACTGGGCCAAGGAAAACCCGGAAGACGCCGCGATGATCGTTCTTGATAACGACATGACCGGTGCCCAGACCGAAAAACATCAGGTCCGCATGATGACCGAAATCGCCAAACTGCTTGGTGATTCTGCGGTTCTCGACGAAGCAGCCTATCAGCGTACCGTTGACAGCCTGCTTTCGGGTGGTTCCGATCCGGTGATCACCAAGGAACCGGAAGGTGCCTGGACCCACGCCGTGACCGACAAGATGTAATCTTCCATCTTGTAACTTTTATCCGTCCGGCGGGGTTTGGGCTTCGCCGGACGGGATGACTTCCAGGACTATGACGATCGATTGAAGACTGATTGAATACCCTCTGGGTGTTTGGAGATAACGGGCGAAATGCCGGGATAGCCCGCAACTTTTCGCCGCAGAGACAGACAAGGAGCCACCCATGTCCATGGTTATTCGTGGCGGAACCATCGTTACCGCCGACCTGACCTACAAATCCGATATTCTGATCGAAGACGGCAAGATTGCCGCCATCGGGGACAACCTGACCGGGGACAAGGTGATCGAGGCCGACGGCTGCTATGTGATGCCCGGCGGGATTGATCCGCATACCCATATGGAGATGCCCTTTATGGGCACCTATTCCGAAGACGATTTCGAAAGCGGCACCAAGGCCGCCGTTGCCGGTGGCACGACCATGGTGGTCGATTTCTGCCTGCCGGCCCCGAACCAGTCGCTTCTGGAAGCGCTGCAAGCCTGGGATAACAAATCCTCCAAGGCGGTGTGCGACTATTCCTTCCACATGGCCGTCACCTGGTGGAGCGAGCAGGTCTTTGATGAAATGAAGACCATCGTTCAGGAAAAGGGCATCAACACGTTTAAGCACTTCATGGCCTACAAGGGTGCGTTGATGGTCGATGATGACGAAATGTTCGCATCCTTCTCGCGCTGTTCGGAACTGGGCGCGATGCCGCTGGTGCATGCTGAAAACGGCGACGTGGTCGCCACCTTGCAGCAAAAATTGCTGGCCGAAGGCAATAACGGCCCGGAAGCCCATGCTTACTCCCGTCCTGTCGACGTTGAGGGCGAGGCCTGCAACCGTGCGATCATGATTGCCGATATGGCCAATGTGCCGCTTTATATCGTGCATGTGTCCTGCGAACCGGCCCACGAAGCCATCCGTCGTGCACGTGCCAACGGCAAACGCGTGTTTGGTGAACCGCTGATCCAGCACCTTATTCTTGATGACAGCGAATATAAAAACGCCGATTGGGATCACGCCGCACGTCGCGTTATGTCCCCGCCGTTCCGCAGCAAGGAACATCAGGATGGCCTGTGGAATGGTCTGGCATCGGGCAGCCTGCAGGTTGTCGCAACCGACCACTGTGCGTTCACGACCGAACAAAAACGCATGGGCGTTGGCGACTTCACCAAGATCCCGAACGGGACCGGCGGCCTTGAAGACCGCATGCCGCTTCTTTGGACCTATGGTGTTGGCACCGGCCGTTTGACCCCGAATGAGTTCGTGGCCGTGACCTCGACCAACATTGCCAAGATCCTCAATATCTATCCGCGCAAGGGGGCGATCCTTGTCGGGGCGGATGCCGATCTTGTCGTCTGGGATCCGAAGGCGTCCAAAACCATCACCGCCAAACACCAGCAGTCGGCAATTGACTACAACGTGTTTGAAGGCATCGAGGTCACCGGCCTTCCGCGCTATACGCTCAGCCGCGGTCGTATTGCGGCTGAGGAAGGTGTGGTTCTCGCCAAATGCGGCGACGGCGAATTCATTGCCCGCGAACCGTATCCGGCAGTCAACAAGGCGCTTTCCAAATGGAAAGAAATCACCTCCCCGCGCAAGGTTGAACGCAGCGGTATTCCAGCTGGCGTCTAAGCAAACCGAGCACGATCGATTAAAAAACGGGGCAGCCAATGGCCGCC
>NZ_JPVZ01000008.1 GCF_001662875.1 Thalassospira tepidiphila MCCC 1A03514
AGTCCTGGTTCGAATCCAGGTTCCCCAGCCACTTTGCCCACCCTTCCCACGACACTTTTCGACCAACCGCAATGTCGCTCAATTGCAGCGCGAACACGTTCGATTTAAAGTGCCTGATCATTGATGGCATCTATTTTGGACGGGGACGTTGCATGAAAAAGGTTTCTGGTGGCTGCCAGTGCGGTAAAATCCGCTTTGAGACAGGAGATGAACCGCTTCGGGTCGGGCTGTGTCACTGTATGGATTGCCGCAAGCATCACGGGGCGTTGTTTCATGCCTCGGCCATTTTTCCGGAAACGGCGGTCGAGATCACTGGAAAGACCCAAAGTTATCAGGGGCGGCATTTCTGTCCTGATTGCGGGTCGTCGGTGTTTTCATGCAGCGATGACGAGATCGAGCTTCATCTGGGCGCGATGGATGCCCCGGATCAGTTCATCCCGACCTATGAGCTCTGGACGATCCGGCGTGAAAAGTGGCTGCCTGAATTTCCTGTCAAACACCTTTACGATCGCGACTGAACCATCAATCGCGGAGAAGCTGCCTAGTCACTTAAATGGCAAGGCGGTGATGTTTGATCGGGCTTGTCCGCATCAGCTGTGGGCTGCCCGTCAATATAGCGCGTCCCGTGTTCGGTGATCAGCACATCGACAGGCACGTCATATTGATGCGGAAGAATGTCATCAAGCCGGGTGGCTTCAAATCCGATACCAACCACCAACGGTTTTCGCGTAAGCGTCGCCAGTGTCCGGTCAAAAAACCCGCCGCCATATCCCAGACGATACCCCGCCGGGTCGAACCCGACCAACGGGGCCAATAGCACATTTACAGCGACTTCCTTGCTATTGGCCGGCTCGGGGATCCGTGCAAAGCCCGGCACCATTTCGGTATCGGGCGTCCAGTCATGAAAGATCATCGCCTGATCCTTGCCTGGAACCACCGGAAGGGCTGCCTTACCGCCTGATTTGACGTGGGCCGTGACCACCGGACGCAGATCAATTTCGTTCTGGATCGGCCAATAAAAACCGATCGTTGCGGCGGGCCGATCCTTTAGGAAGGTCGCGAAATGAGCACGGATTTGATCGGAAAGTTTTTGGTGGGTTTGCGCATCAAGTCCGGCGCGCCAGCCAAGCAAAACCCGCCTGACGGCGTGGCGCCATTCCGACTGTGTGGTTGCATCACCGCCAACAGGTGCGGCAGGAAGATCAAGGATCATGAATGCCCGGAGAGTTTGCTGGTTTGATAAAAGTCACGCGTTCAGGCGACACCAACAAGCGGGCCCCAAAAACGCATAACGCGCCGGAAGGCCGGCGCGTTAACGGTTGTCAGCAAAGAAAGCTGCAAGCCAGATAGAAATTTAGAGAATGGCGAGTTCTTCTGCCGACATGCGGCCGTTGCGACCTTCAATCAGCTCAAACTGAATTTTCTGCCCTTCATCAAGTCCCTGCAGACCAGCACGCTGAACAGCGGTGATGTGCACGAATGCATCTTTGCCGCCCTCGTCCGGGGTGATGAAGCCATAACCCTTGGTCGCATTGAACCACTTAACCGTTCCGGTAGCCATATCCGTAGTCGTCCTTAGTTTAGTATGCGCATCCCCAAAGTCAGGAATGCATGAAAACAGTCCCTGCATTACACCGACCAAAAGCGCAACCACCATCAACCAGAGAGCGACCACACACTTGAAAGATGCACTGCATCGTTTCAATAATTACCCAATTTTCGGCTTAGTGCAATGGATTCATGCATGAAGTTCTTTTTTCGCTACCACGCGTAATCGACCATGTGACGCAGGTCACCATGCGGCACCTGCCCGGAACCGGACACACCCATAGATGAATCAAATGCCGAAACGAATTCCCGTAAGGGTTCTGTATCGCGGCAGATCAGCGAGATGTCGACGGTGATCACCGGGGGCAGCTCGGCCTCGATGATATCGGTTCGGCCAAACATGCGGATATTGGTGCTGTCACCGATGATCCCGGTCAGTCGCCCGGCCGCAAGCAGCTCGACAGCCTGCTCGAGACTTCCGAGATCGTGCCAGACGATCTCGCCACGGATCGACAGACTCGGCCTTGGCAGATTGGCAAGGATTCCGATATCGACCTGCGGCAGGGTGCGGATATCGGCACCGATACGCTGGAACACGCGAAGTTCGAAGCGAACCTTGCTTTTTGAGGCAATGGTGTCTTCAAAACGTGCCGGGTGGGATGCAAGAATACAGTCGGTCAGCCCCGCATCAAGCGCATCGCGAAAACGGTTATAAGGAAAAACATCAAAGGCAACCGGACGCTGTTGCGCGCCAAGCAGGGTAATGAACCGCCGCTGACCGGGTAGAGCGTATTGGCTCCATTTGGTGTCAAACACGATATTGCTGGCAACGCGCACCGTATCAGCTGCGTGCGCACCAGAAACACCAAGATCGCAGACGATAAAAAGCCCGACAAACAGGGCTGCTCGCATCGCTATTCGGCTGGTAACAAGGATCAATTAAACGCCCTGCCCTCGTGGTTATTACAGATGCCGTCACGCGCAAGCCGTTCCCAGGCAACATTCGACTAATAGCCATATAAGGTCGCCCGATCTGAATACCAGATAGTGATAATAGAAAGACTGCCCCGCACACCGTCAGTAAGGATGAAATGAAGTTCTTGCACCAAATTGGGGCAGAAGGCAGGACAGCCTGAAAATGGACAAAATCAGCAGATTTTCATGGCAGGCAGAGTGATCATTCCACGATCCGGCGTCGTATATGCCAGTACCGACTTTACAGGCGTCAAGCGCAAGACGCCGTTGTCACCTGACTATATCGACAGCCATTCATTCGGGATGTCTGAATTTGTCATTGTCTGAGGGGTAGAAGTGCGTGACAAAGCCCCTTGCTTTAGACGATGATAGAGCAAGCCTAATATAAAAAGTATATCTTGCACCTAAATGTGCACGGGCACCCTAGAGCATCGGTTAGTAGCGATGCAGGGTTTAAGTTGGGACACGCTTGACTGAATGGATATGATATTCGGATCGGATAACAGGAAGTGACAGCGACAACCAAGATCGCAAACCCACGCGACATTGCGCATAACGTTATGGCGCTCGTCAACGAGCTCAACTTGCAGCCGACGCCACAGGTTTACCATGTTTTCTACAGCTACCTGACAGACGAGGTGCCCGAACTCAGTCAGTTGATCAAGGTCTTGATCCGCAACACGCAGGATCTTGATGAAGAGACAGTTTTCCGAATTTACCACAAGTATCTCGGCACCCACGCGATGCAACAGCATCTGAAACAAGGGGTCGAGGGGCTGCAGTCTGCTGTCGAACGTGTCGAAATGGCGGTAACGTCGGTCATGCGGGAGACGGATACTTTCTGTGGCGATATCGAGGTCGCATCACAGCAGTTGCTGGCCTCGGACATCACATTGGAGGACGCCCGGACTGTCAGCCGTGGCTTGTCGGAAAGATCCAGCAAGGCGCGCGATACATACAGCTCCTTTAACGGCAGCCTTGAGGAATATCACAAGGAAGTGCTCAGGGTCCGTACCGAGCTTGAGCTAGTCCGCCGGGATGCCCTGACCGACACCTTGACCGGAATTGCCAACCGCAAGAATTTTGACACGTCGCTTCGCGATGCGGTGACGACGACAATGGAGTCCGGCGCACCATTATCGCTTTTGATGATCGATATCGACCACTTCAAGGAATTCAACGATAATTTCGGGCACCGTGCCGGTGACGGCGTCCTGAAGGCTGTGGCGCGTGTGCTGGTCAGTTCGACAAAGGGTGCAGACACCGTTGCCCGTTATGGTGGCGAAGAGTTTGCGATCATCCTGCCCGATACCGAGCCGGAGAACGCGGCAAAGCTTGCCAACAAGTTGCGACAAAACGTGTCAAACCAACATATTATAAACAAAAAAACCGGCAAGGATTTCGGCAAGTTAACCGTTTCAATTGGCTTGACGGCCTATAATCTTGGAGAGAATATAATGGAGTTTGTGGACCGTGCGGACAAAGCGCTTTATATGGCGAAGCAGGATGGCAGGAACACCTGCGTCACGCAGTAAAAAGCGCTCTGGCGGACCACGACAAAACAGGGCATGAGTGAAGACATCTCTGAGAACAGAGAGCCTAGATAAAAAAGATCAAAAAAATCAACCATGACACCGAGCCAACACACGTGTCCTAATAGGCCGAAAAGAACAGAAACGATGGTCTAACAATCGGGTCTGTCATGTACAACATACCTATGGTGTGCAGTGGCCTTGCAGGGCGGAGAAGCAGATGAAGACACCGAACAGCGAACGTAAAATCGAGCTAGAACACAAGATTTTCAAAACGTTCGAAGAATGCCACTTTCAGAAGTCTGATATCTCAGACGAAGCTCTTTTTGTCCTGAAAATGGCAGAAGGCTCGGTTGTGTCTTTGCCACTTAAGGCGATTTGCCGCGAATTCGATATTGATCCGGAATCCAAGGATGGCGATCTAATTAGCCTGATCGACAAGTCGCTTAACTTTGTTAACGTCCTGCGCCCAGGCGACAACCTGCCGCTTGAAGTTCTGACCGGTGAAGCATCATGGGCTGTTGACGAAGATCACAAGGCGATTGCCTACAACCGTATTACCATGCAGTTGGTAACCTGGATGTCGGGGAGCGAAGAACTCATCACCGACCCGGATCAACTCATGCAGATTGCCGAAGATCCGAACACCAAAAAGAAGATCAACCAGGCTTTTGACGAAGTTGCCGAAAAGCTTGGTTTTGGCAAAGAAAACCGCGAAGAAGTCGTCAATCTTGTGCATCAGGTCGCTGATGAGCTGTCCTATATCGAGACGCTCCGCGTGAAGTATCGCAAGATCCTGATGGTGGATCGCAAGTTGCAAGACCTTCGCCGCATCTATGCACATGAAAAAGGTGTTCTCGAAACCGTCACACAGGCTATTCGCCTGCTTGATGACGCCAAGAAGAAGTTCGAAAACACGTTTGACGAACTTGATGCCAATACCGGCGAAATCATGTCAGTTCTGCGTAACTTCACGTCGCAGCGCCAATATATCCGCAGCCAGCGTGATGACCTTTATAAACGCCTGCGCGCTTGGGAACCATTGATCGAACAGTGGGAAGAACTTGAACTTGAACGCGGTCCCAAGGCTGTCAATCTGGTCAAACAGACTTACCAGTTCCTGGCCCCACGCTTCATGAAGGTCAAGCAATGGCTGCTTATGACCAAGGTGCAAGACGGCGTTTCCGAGCAACACAACTTCAAGAACGAAGACGAACGCATGGGCAAGCTCAAAGGCAAGATGATGCAGTGGTAGACTTGCCCGCCCTGCTGGGAATAGAAAAAGGCGCGCTGTTCAAGCAAGGCGCGCTGTTCAAGCGCGCCTTTTGTGTTGCTAAGCTGCCTTGTCGACCTGCCTTAGCGGGCCTTCTCACCGGTCATGGTGATTTTAAGCGCCACATGGTCATCCAAAACCGCAATCGACTTGGATGCATTTGCCGGCACCGGGACCTTGCGATCAATGCAATAGGCAATCATCGCAGCCGCAAGTTCTGCGCCTGCGGTTGGGACAATCAGCTTCTGGCCTTCATCAGAAGTAACCGTCATACGTGCGATGACTTCCGGCTTTCGTTCCACCTCAAAGCTGCTGATCTGACCGGGCGGCAGCGCCTTGCCGGTGCGTCGACCATGGGCCAGAATTGCCTTGATCAGTTCGCCGTCCTCGAAAACGATACAGCGTATCTCGCGCATGGTCGGAAATCCTCAAAACAGTTGTTTGATTACATATTGTTATGACGAAACAACAAAACAAACATCAAATTCAGGCAACGTGTTGAAATAATGCCCAAAGCACAACCAAACGCCGCGAACGGCCACCAGATCAGCTGCTTGCCAACCAGATGCCAACGCCGATCATCAATGTTCCGGCGACACGGTTAAGGATGCGCACGTTACCGCTTTTTTCAAGGAAGCGTCGCAATGACCGTCCACCGGTGGCATACATCGTCATGCAGATCAGCTCGGTCACCAGAATGATTGCAACCAGCACCGAAAGCTGTGGCGCGATGGGATGCTGCAAACTGATAAATGGCGGCAGCAGGGAAATCATAAAGGCCCAGCCCTTGGGGTTGGCAATCGCGGTCACAAAGCCCTGTGCTGCCAGCCCGGCTGCTGTTGCTGTCTTGGCACCTTCGACTTCGCCGGAAATCGCCATGCGCCCGCGCGAACGCCACAACTGAATGCCAAGCCACGCCAGATAGGCCCCGCCGATATACTTAAACACCGCGAATACAGCCGGATACTGCAGCATGATCGCCGCCACGCCCAGTGCCGAGGCAACCACAACAATGCCCACACCAATCAGTTCACCCACCATCATCCAGAGTGTGCGTTTCAGACCAATTGTCATGCCAAGGGTCAGCGCAAGTGTCATGCACATACCCGGCGTAATAGAGACAAAGAAGGCCGTAGGGATGAAGGCCCCGATCAACGACAAACTCAGCATAATGGTTCCTGTGGCTTGGATGGCGCTCCGCCCTGACCGTCACCATTGGGGGCGTGACGTCATAAGGGACAAAATCACTACCTGATTAGTTAAATTCCGACCAGTATCTTTTTGGTATGGCCGAAATGACATTTCGGTTGCCGTGTAGCACGCTGCCAAAACAGCACGATGGCCCAAATATCGTAGCAGAAACGCACGAGCCAAACCCGGCCCCGCTAAATTCCACTCAAAAAACAGACCAAAAGGTACAAAAATTACTTGACCTGAAGGGGTTCGCCGACGAAATTGGGGGCGTCGCCAGCAACAGCTGGCATCCTAAGCCAATTGATGAAGACCGATGACCGCAGACATTTGCAACATTGATGCATATGCCGACCGTGCCGAAGCCTCCGCTTCGCACGCTTTCGTGCTGTCTGCCCTCAACCTACTTTCCGGTCTCCTTGGTCTAGCAGAGCTAGGCGCGCTACGACTTACTCGCCCCTGAGCGAACCATGCCGGTCCGGATCACACGCAAAACATGTCGATCCATTAGCCGCAGCTCAGGGGAAAAAGTCGCGCCAGACGGCCCGCACTCCTTCCAGACAGAATTTACATACCGGGCACAGACCCGAATGATCAGGAAACAAGACAATGGCTAGTGCAAACGACAATCGCGTCATCATTTTCGACACCACCCTGCGTGATGGGGAACAGTCCCCGGGTGCATCGATGACGCTTGATGAAAAGCTGCGCGTGGCGCACGCACTGGCGGAACTGAAGGTTGATGTCATCGAAGCAGGCTTTGCCATCGCATCGAACGGCGACTTCCAGTCCGTCCATGAAATCGCCAAGCAGGTCAAAGGACCGACCATCTGTTCGCTGGCACGTGCCGCCAAAGGCGACATCGAACGCGCAGCAGAGGCATTGGAACCGGCTGAGAATAAGCGTATCCACACCTTCATCTCCACCAGCCCCCTGCATATGAAATACAAATTGCAGATGGAACCGGAACGCGTTCTTGAAAAGGTGATTGAAAGTGTGACACTGGCGCGCAAATTCACCGACGATGTTGAATGGTCGGCAGAAGACGGTTCGCGTACCGAACATGACTTCCTGTGCCGTTGCGTCGAAGCGGCCATTGATGCCGGTGCCACCACCATCAACATCCCCGATACGGTTGGCTACACCACGCCGACTGAATATGCCGAACTGATGACTATGCTGTTTAACCGCGTGCCGAACATCGACAAGGCGATCCTGTCGGTTCACTGCCACAACGATTTGGGTATGGCGGTTGCCAACTCGATCTCGGCGGTGAATGCCGGGGCGCGTCAGATCGAATGCACGATCAACGGTCTGGGCGAACGTGCCGGTAACGCCGCACTCGAAGAAATCGTTATGGCGATCAACACCCGTAACGATGCCTTCCCGTTCACCACTGGCATTGATACCACCAAGATCATGAACGCATCGCGTCTGGTTTCCGCTGTTTCCGGCTTTGTCGTACAGCCGAACAAGGCAATCGTCGGCGCGAACGCCTTTGCCCATGAAAGCGGTATCCATCAGGACGGCTTCCTGAAGAATTCCGAAACCTATGAAATCATGAAGCCGGAATCGATTGGTTTGAACAAATCAAGCCTGGTCATGGGCAAGCATTCCGGTCGTCATGCCTTCAAGGAAAAGCTTAAGGAACTGGGCTTTACCGATTTGGGTGATAACGCCATCGAAGACGCATTTGCCCGCTTCAAGGACTTGGCCGACAAGAAAAAAGAAGTCTATGACGATGACATCGTCGCCCTGGTCGATGACGGCATGCGCGACAACGAACATATCAAGTTCGTTGGCCTGACCGTTACTTGTGGCTCCAAAGGTCCGCAGACCGCGGAACTGGAACTGACTGTTGACGGTGAAACCCGCACAGCCAAGACCACCGGCGATGGCCCGATTGATGCGACGTTTAACGCGATCAAGGAAATCTATCCGCATGACTGGCGCCTGAAGCTCTATCAGGTCCATGCCGTGACCGAGGGCACCGACGCCCAGGGAACGGTCACAGTCAAACTCGACGGCGAAGATCGTACGGTTGTCGGCAACGCATCGGATACCGATACCGTGGTTGCATCCTGCCTTGCCTATGTCACGGCAGTTAACAAGCTGATCGAAAAAAGCAAGAAAACCGCACCGGATGCGATGGCATCCTAAGCAAAGCTTACCGGTTTAAATTCAAAGGGCGGCACTTGTGCCGCCCTTTTCTTATGTGTGAATGGTGGCATGGCCAACGGTGTGATAGAATTTGGCACCCGTGAATGGAGTTGCCCATGGCTAGGCCAAGCAAAGCTCTGCGTGCGTTTCCACATGTTCTGATCGTTACGATTGCTGTAGCCCTGTCTGTTGGCACGGTCACAACCTCCACAAACGCGTTCGCACAAACGCCGACAATGCAATCGGGTCAGCCTGTCACTGTACCGTCACTGCCCTACCCCAAAAGCGGTTTGAGGCAGCGCTTGATTGCCGCCGGGAAAGCCATCCCGAACGTCGATGAAAGCCTGCAAGCGGGTATTCCAGCAGTTTATTTCGAACCGGCTGCGGGCAATGGAAACGCAAAGCCACCTTACCCTGCCGTCGTCGCCCTGCCCGACTGTGACAACCATTTTCCGGAAACGTGGATCACGATCCTGCGACAAAGCGGATATGCGGTGCTTTTGATCTCACCACCTAACGCCCATCCGACGCAGGATTACTGTGGTGGCGGGGAACTTCAAACGCCGAAACACGGTCTGTCCTACTGGGCGTTCGATGCCATCAGCGCGCTTCATTACCTTGCCGGGGTAAAATCCATTGCGCCAAACAACATTGCCGTCTTCGGTTATGGTTATGGTGCCGGCGCAGCTCAGCTGGCGATTTATCGTGATGGCCATGCCAAACACTACCAACACCGATTTAAGGCGCTTGTCGGGCTAAGGCCGCAATGTATGTCGGAAATGGACAACTTTGTGCCCAGCCTGCTTGTGGCTGTAAAAAATGATCCGTTTAACCCGCCGGCATGGTGTGAATGGCGTATGGATCGCGACCTTTACAACGGGCGCGAACTCGTTCGGTTTGAAGTCGTTGAAAACAGCGAAATGATTGAAAAACAAACGACTCGCAAAACGTTGCAAATAGAAAACAGTCCGCTTGTAGTCTCACTGGTGACAGATTTCCTTTCTGCAATGGGCATCTCGGAAAATATAGGACGAAATTGAATTTCTCCGCCAAGACCATATTACTGATCATGTTTTTGATGCCTTATTTCAGGAAAATTACGCGCCTTAATTATTCCTCAATCCCCTGAGCAGATTATTCGTGCATCGGCTTATTCCTTACGCTATCAAAGCCGGTACATTCGCTTTTGAGATTTTACTTTTAACCGGGGCATAGGGCAGGAATGTTTTCCAAGCTTCTTGGGGTTTTATCCTCCGACATGGCGGTGGATCTGGGCACCGCGAACACACTGGTTTACGTTAAGGGACGAGGCATCGTTCTGAACGAACCATCCGTGGTGGCCATTACCGACGAAAAAGGCAAGAAACAGGTCCTTGCAGTTGGTGAAGAAGCCAAACAGATGCTCGGTCGTACCCCGGGGTATATTCAGGCGATCCGCCCGTTGCGTGACGGCGTTATTGCGGAATTCCACATCGCCGAGGAAATGATCAAGCACTTTATCCGCAAGGTCCATAACCGTCGCAACTTTGCCAGCCCGGAAGTCATCATCTGCGTACCGTCAGGTTCGACCGCAGTTGAGCGCCGCGCCATTCAGGAAAGTGCCGAAAGTGCTGGCGCGCGTAAGGTCTGGCTGATTGACGAGCCGATGGCCGCTGCCATTGGTGCCGGCCTTCCGGTGACGGAACCGACCGGCTCCATGGTTGTCGATATCGGCGGTGGTACCACCGAGGTTGCCGTTCTCTCGCTGGGCGGTATCGTCTATGCGCGTTCGGTACGTGTCGGTGGTGACAAAATGGATGAAGCGATCATTGCTTACATCCGTCGCACTCATAACCTTCTGGTCGGCGAAAGCACCGCCGAACGCATCAAGAAGGAAATCGGTTCTGCCTGTGCACCGGATGACGGTGATGGCGCAACTGTAGAAATCCGCGGTCGTGACCTGATGAACGGCGTTCCGAAGGAACTGCTGATTTCTGAACGTCAGATCGCAGAAAGCCTTGCAGAGCCTGTTTCGGCAATCATCGAGGCGGTGAAAGTTGCCCTCGAACAGACCCCGCCGGAACTTGCTGCTGACATCGTGGACAAGGGTATTGTCCTGACCGGTGGCGGCGCGATGCTTGGCAACCTTGATTACGTTCTGCGTCATGCAACCGGTCTTCCGGTTTCGATTGCAGATGATCCGCTTTCCTGCGTTGCACTGGGTACCGGTCGCGCGCTGGAAGAGAAAAAGATGCTGCGTAACGTCCTGCACACAGCATACTGATAAAAAAGCGGCCTTGAATATCATCACCGGGTCGTATCCTTACTGGACGCGACTCGGTGATTTCGTTATGGTTGAATATCCCGCACGGGATGAAGAACAACCTTTTGGGAATTCGCGGGGAATACATTGGCACAGCATGGTGGTCCGCAGCAGCGTATCTTTTCGCCGTTACGCACGGCCCTTCACCGCTTCGCTTTCATACTGCTGATTTTATCGGCCTTTGGCCTGATGCTTCTGGGCAAGGCCGATACTGTTCTGATCGAGCGGATCCGCGCCGCGTCGGCTGATCTGGTGTCGCCGGTGATGAACGTCATTTCCCGCCCTGCGGCCAGCATCAACGAACTGACCGACAAGATTTACAACCTTGCCCATCTTTACGAAGAAAACGAGCGCCTGCGCCGCGAAAACCAGCAATTGCTGGCCTGGCAGCAAGCCGCACGCAATCTGTCACATGAAAATGCCCGTCTTCGTGATCTGGCAGGCTACACCTCGCCGCCGGCCCTGCATCTGGTGACCTCACGCGTGATTGCGGATATGGGCGGTGCCTATGCCCACAGCGTCATGATTTCCGCCGGATCACGCGATGGCGTTGCCAAGGGGCAAGCCGTGATTTCGGACGAAGGCCTGATTGGTCGCGTTGCCGAGGCGGGGTATCAGGCGTCCCGTGTTCTTCTGATCACCGATATCAACTCGCGTGTGCCGGTTGTTGTGGAAAATTCGCGCGACCGTGCATTTCTTTCCGGTGACAACACCAACCGTCCGCTTCTGACCTTCCTAACCGCGGATGCGGCCGTTGCACCGGGTGACCGCATTTTGACATCGGGCCATGGTGGTGCGTTCCCACCGGGCATTCCGATCGGGGTTGTATCATCGGTTTCCGAAAATGCCGTTCGCGTTGCGCCGATGTTCCGCCGCCATCAACTGGAATATCTGCGTGTTGCTGATTACGGCCTTCAGGGCATCCTGAGCGAGGACCGCATTCGCCAAAGCCAACCGTCCAACGATGCGAACATTACAGAAGTATCGCCGGACCTTCCTGATGGCGTCGGCATTGTTCCGGCAGGCCCGACCGGCAACGAAGGCACATCCCCCTCCACCAACGCGGCAGGGGAAGCCCAGTGAAACCCGGCGTCTGGCATCGACTGGACATTATTGCCCGCGGCCTTTTTCCTGCCTTCAGTGTTTTCGCTCTGTTGCTGATTAATCTTCTGCCGCTCAGCGTGCCGTTGTTATCAACCGCCTCACCGGCACTGGCATTGATGGCCGTATTCTACTGGTCGGTTAACCGCCCTGACCTTTTGACGGCTGTCACGGCCTTCCTGCTGGGGCTGTTGCAGGATCTGTTGATGGGCTTGCCGCTTGGCGTCAGTTCGCTTGTACTCGTGCTGGTGCAAACCGGATCTGCAAGTCAGGGGCGCTTTTTCCATAACAAGCCGTTCAGCGTGATGTGGTGGGGCTTTGCATTGGTGGCCATTCCGGCACTTCTCGTTCAATGGTTGCTGAGTTCGGCCCTGATCGGTGCATTGTTGCCCTTCAAGGCCACCATGATCAGCTATGTGTTGACGGCTGCCTTGTTCCCGATTGTTGCCTGGGTTCTGGCGCGCGCACAAAATACCCTTTTGCGTTATGTCTAGTCTGCCATGCGCGAATGACGAACTGCGCAATATTGATGTTTTGGCAACGGCTACTAGCTATGATGGGGAAAGGCTGTTTTAATCCCCGAACAACCGGGATAAAACGGGCCAGAAATTGAACACTCGGCCTTACGGCTACTGACGAAATACAGGTATCCAACGCCCATGTGGCATCGTGACTCAGACCGGTTCAGACTGTTTACCCGACGCGCCCTGATGCTGGGTGCGGGCAAGGGTGTATTGCTGACTGGTCTTGCCGCGCGGATGTACTACCTGCAGGTCCTTGAAAGCGACCGCTATCAGACGCTGGCCGATGAAAACCGCATTTCCCACCGCCTGCTGCCGCCGCCGCGTGGACTGGTGACCGACCGTTTCGGTGCACCACTTGCCGTAAACCGGCAGAACTATCACATCATGATCGTGCGCGAACAGACACCCGATGTCCGCCGCACGCTTGAAATCCTGGATCAGATCATCGAGCTTGGCCCCGACACCATCGAGCGCGTTGAACGCGATGCTGCCCGTCGGCGTTCCTTTGTTCCGGTCACGGTGCGCGACAACCTTACATGGGATGAAGTCGCACGCGTCGGTGTCAATGCCCCCGACCTTCCCGGACTGATCATTGATGCCGGACGATCACGCGACTATCCCGAAGGACCGCACCTTGCGCATACACTGGGTTATGTTGCCGCCGTGTCTGAGAAAGAGCTGACAGGCGATCCGCTTTTGGAACTGCCGGGCTTTACCATTGGCAAAAGTGGCGTTGAAAAAGTTTATGACCTGGCACTGCGTGGCACGGCCGGCACCAGCCAGGTCGAAGTCAATGCCCTCGGCCGCGTTATTCGCGAACTTGAACGCGAAGAAGGTGACAGTGGCAACACCGTAGTGATGACGCTTGATCTTGAATTGCAGCGCTACACCAATCAGCGGCTGTCGGATCAGGAAAGTGCCGCCGCCGTGGTCATGGACATCCATAACGGTGAAGTGCTCGCCCTGTCGTCACATCCGGCCTATGACCCGAACGCCTTTACCAATGGCATTTCGCACAAGCTTTGGAACAGTCTGGTCAACAACCCGTATGCACCGCTTTCCAACAAGGCTGTGAACGGCACCTATGCGCCCGGTTCGACCTTCAAGATGTGCGTCGCACTTGCCGGACTGGAAGCAGGCATTATTTCGCCCAACCAGAAATTCTTCTGTAACGGGCATCTTGATCTTGGGAATGCACGTTTCCACTGCTGGAAACGTGGTGGTCATGGCTGGATGAACATGCATGACTCAATCAAGCATTCCTGTGACGTCTATTACTACGAAATCTCCCAGAAAATCGGGATCGACCGCATTGCGGCCATGGCAAACAAGCTGGGCCTCGGCGAAGATACCGGCATTGACCTTCCCAACGAACGTAGCGGCTTGATCCCGACCAAGGACTGGAAGGAAATCCAGCTTGGCAAACGCTGGCAGGGCGGTGAAACACTTATCGCCTCTATCGGGCAGGGCTATGTTCTGGCAACGCCGTTGCAACTTTGCACGATGACTGCGCGTCTGGCCTCCGGCAAGGCGGTGCGCCCACACCTGACGCGTGACAACGTCACCCCCGAAGGCGTTACCAGCCGCCAGGCCGAAGAATTTCCGGAACTTCAGGTCAGTCGTGCCAACCTGGCCCGAATTCGTGATGCAATGAACGGCGTGACCAACGAATTGCGTGGCACAGGCCATGGCGCACGGATCGCCATCAAGGGCATGGAAATGGCTGGCAAAAGTGGTACCAGTCAGGTTCGCCGCATCACCATGCGCGAACGCCAGACAACCGGGGTGCTCGATAACAATGACTTGCCGTGGAAATACCGTGACCACGCCCTGTTTGTTGCCTTTGCGCCGGTCGATAACCCACGTTATGCCTGTTCAGTGGTGGTTGAACATGGCGGTGGTGGTTCAAGTGTTGCGGGCCCGATTGTCCGTGACCTGCTGCTAAAAGCGCAGGAACTGCAATCTGCGCGTCAGGGCATCTCGGCCGCCGACCAGCCTAATAGTGCAAATCTCCGGCGCAATCCGGCCCACACCGATCAGGACGAGGGTTAAGCCATGGCAGGAAGCAGATTTCGCATTGGTGAAGATCCGGATTATGTGCCGATTGGCCGCCGGTTGTTGTTGCTGAACTGGACGCTTGTTCTTTTGATCGCAGCCCTATCTGGCATCGGCTTTGCCATGCTCTATTCCGCGGCCAACGGGTCACTGCAACCCTGGGCCGAACGCCAAATGATGCGTTTTGCCGTGGGTGCGGCACTGATGATCATCATCGCGGTAACCGATATACGCGTCTGGCTGAAGCTTGCCTATTTCTCGTATTTTGTCGCGCTGATTTTACTGGTAGCGGTCGAAATCAAGGGCGATATCGGCATGGGCGCGCAGCGCTGGATCAATCTGGGTTTCTTCCAGTTGCAGCCGTCCGAGCTGATGAAAATCTCTTTGGTTCTTGCACTTGCACGGTATTTCCATGGTTTGACGACCGAAGATGTCGGTCGTATCCCGCTTTTGATCCCGCCGATTTTGATGGTTCTTGCGCCCTCTGCCCTTGTCTTGCGCCAGCCTGACCTTGGCACCACGTTGCTGCTGATTGCCGGGGGTGGTGTGATTTTCTGGCTGGCTGGGGTCCGCATCTGGAAGTTCGCGCTTGTTCTCGGCACGGCACTTGCGGCCATTCCGATTGGCTGGCAGTTCTTGCGTGAATATCAGAAGAACCGCGTTCTGACCTTCCTGAACCCGGAAAATGATCCGCTGGGTGCGGGCTATCACATTACGCAATCAAAGATCGCGCTTGGGTCTGGCGGGCTGTTTGGCAAAGGGTTCATGTTGGGCTCCCAGAGCCATCTGAACTTCCTGCCGGAAAAACAGACCGACTTTATCTTCACCATGCTGGGCGAAGAATTCGGCTTGGTCGGCGGCATGGCGTTGCTAGGCCTTTATGCGCTGGTGATCACCTACGGCTATGTCATCGCACTGCGCTGTCAGAACCAGTTTGGGCGCCTTGTCGCCATCGGTGTGACCTCGACCTTCTTCCTTTACGTCTTTATCAACATCGCCATGGTGATGGGGCTGATCCCGGTGGTTGGCGTACCGTTGCCGCTTGTGTCTTATGGCGGAACAGTGATGATGACCATTCTGGTCAGCTTCGGCCTTTTGATGAGTGTATCAATCCACCGCGACATCCGGATTTCCCGACAGGGTAATGACGACGGCCGGAATTAAAGACACGCATTCCTGATGCACATGCATCCGGCGTCGCACCGGAACTATCCGATCAATCAAATGTCAGACGGCAGCTGATCTTTGAATTCCGAAAGCGTGCTAAAGTCAGCCTGCTTGCATCGATTACGCCCGGTTGCCTTGGCATCATAAAGTGCGTGATCCGCCAGTGAGTACAATATCCCAGGAATATCGGTGTTTTCCGAGTTCCTCAGAACATCAAATTGCGCGGCAACGCCCTGATCAAACTCAGCCAAACCCTTTGCAGACGGCAAGCCCGACACCCCAAAGCTTGAGGTAAAGGAAAGTTTGCTGCCGCCATACTCGACACTGTTCTGCTCCAGGCCCTTGCGTAAACGTTCAGCTAGGATCATCGCGCCCTGCAATTCTTCCCCCGGCAGCAACACAGCAAACTCTTCACCGCCCATGCGCGCCGGAATATCAATGGAGCGCAGTGTTGTTCTAAGTGTTTCTGCCAAGGCAACCAGAACCGCGTCACCGGCCTGATGGCCATAGGTATCGTTCAACGCCTTGAAACGGTCGATATCAAGAAGAATGAAGGATACAGGCGTATCCCTGCGCCGCCAGACGGCAACAGCGTCTTCCAATCTGCCGAGAAAGGCACGACGGTTAGGCAACCCGGTCAATGGATCCGTTGACGCAAGCACTTCAAGCTTTTGCATCGCGGAATTGAGTTCTTCTGTACGCTGCGCGACACGCTCTTCCAAGGTGATGTTCGCATTCTGCAGTTCGTCGCGCGCTCTGCGCAATTCCCCGATTTGCTTGCGGATCATTCCGAAAAGCCCGACCGTCACCGAACCAAGCAACTGAACTTCGTCGTCATGACGATGCTCCGGCGGCATCTGAAGCGGGCGACTATCGTCTGTCGGGTCCGCATTAACGATATAGTTTCCAAGCCGGATCACGGGCCTTGAGAAGACAAAATAGCTCATTGCCGCAAAACCAAGGGCCATCACAGCTGCCAGAACCATGGTCGCGAGGAACGACCACGAAAGACGCGTCATGTAGGCGTCCACATAAACCTGTGGATTAAGCTCAATCACCATCTCGCCAATGGTGGCGACAGGTTTGCGTTCGGGGTCGCGCACCGGAACTGTAATGGTTTGCAGTCCGCCAAACATCGTCTCGGCCCAGCGCGAGACCGGTATTTCACCGGCGGGTCGTTTTAACTCAAAAAAGATACCGTCATCGGCGTTGGTAAGAATAACGCGTGCAATGGACCGATTGTTGAGCATCCCGCGCACCATAATATTGGCCAATTCGCGGTCGCGCTTGATCATGACTTCAGTCGCGACAGGCGCACTGGAGGAAAAGATACGCTGGTTGCTCTGCTGATAGACACCTTCGAGCCAGAGATAATCCTGATATCCGCGAATGGCGACGATGATGAGGCCAAGAGCAACTGCCAGGAAAAGAGAGTACTTTAACTGACGAGCCGCAATTGTGCTGCCCAATCGCATCCCGGCAAGATCATCAAAATGCTTTTCGTCTGGTTCTCGTGCCAAGCGTCTCGACCTTGTCTTTCTAAATATTTACCGGATGATGGCTTATGCTATTCACGCATGCCATCGCCGGGATGTAACACAAAGTTATACTCTGTGCCGAATGGGGAATTGGCAATACTAAAATCCTTAAAATCCAAGCTGTTCCAATCCCTGCTGCCCAGGACATCGACAAAGTGAGATATGTTTTCGCGTGTGATCGCCTCCATCCTGAAAGAGATTTCGGGATGATGGGAAAGAAATTCAACGCCATGAATGTAATCGTGCAGCAATACCATGACCCATGCGCCAGCAAAGAAGTGTCCCCCGTGGGTCATGGTCATCTTGCCGTCTGCGACGTTGCGCAAGCCCGCAGGTGACCAGTTCAACCCGCCGACAAAGACATCTTTCCCGGGTTTCCGCCCTGCTTTCTCCAGAGCGGCAACCGCACCCAGCGCAATATCATCATTGGCAGCCCAGACCGCATCGACGCACCCGCCCCGTCTAAGCCAGTTTTCTGTCTGACGGTATGCCTCATCGTATGACCAGTTTGCCACCAGACGACGCTGTTCGCGAAGAAGCGGAAAACGACTAAGCGCATGATCAAGCCCCTGCAGTCGCTGAAGCGAGGCTGGTGTCTTGCTGTCCCCGGCGATGGATAACAGGCATAGCGGCGCTGGTTGCCGATTTTCGGTTTGAAGACGTGCACTATCGATCAGGGATTTGGCGATGTCGTATCCAGCACGCTCGTTATCCGGCGTCAGGGAGAATATCCAGTGATCAAAATCCCTGCCCGGATAGCCATATGCGTTCTTCTGCTCTTTCGTTAGGTCATTGAGCAACATGATGACCGGGATGCCCCGTTCTTCTGCTTCCAGAACGATGCGCGTTCCCTGCTGATGTTCGTTAACGGCAATGATGTAATCAGGCGCGGGCTCAAGGGCAAAAACCTTCTGCGCACTTTCGATCATCATCTTGCTGTCGCGGTTGCTATCGAAAACGATCAGCTCATAGCCAAACTGATCTGAAGCCGCCTGCATGGTGTCGCGCACATCTTTCCAGAAACCGCGATCCCCATACCCCGGATTGATAAAGGCGACGCGTGTTGGAACGTCAGTGGCGTCGTGCTCCGTCGCTTGTGTGGCCGCCATAGGCAGGCACCAAAGCATAATCACGAAAAGCACAACCAACGCGCACGACTTCAAACCAATTTTCTGTTCTTGCTCATTTTGCTGCGGGCTACAGCGTCGGACTAAACCACCCACTTAGGCATACCTCGATTTATAATACATCGCTTCAAACCGGCAACGCGTGCATGCTTACGCCAAGCCACAGTTACAAACGGTGGCGGAAGCAACAAGCGCCCTCCACCCCGGCCGGTTAGTTATAATATACGATGGTATACATACTTGATGTCAGGATGGGAACCGGTTCTTTGCAAAATCGAGGTAAAATAAACGCGATATCAGCCGCCGGTTGATTGCGTACGCTTCAACGCTTCGACCAATTCCTTGTTCGACATGTTGGCCCGGTCCTGTATGCCTTTCTGCGCGGCCAAATGATAGAGATCATCTCGACGCCACTTGTCGTAACTTGGCGCACCGTGAAGTCGCTGTGCAGAAGTTTCCTGATCTGTTTGCCCAGAAATTTTATTAAAGCTCGCCACTGTTGCCTCCATGTTGGGACGGTCACAAGCAGTCTTGGCACTTTGTACAGTGCTGGTGGATGAAAATCCGTTCTAGATTTCATGTAGGGGGAATTGACTGATTTTCTATTCCCCGGAACGCATTTTTCCTCGCCAAACGGCGTAACAAACTGAGTAATCTTGCAAAAATAATGAAAAAGGCAGATCCAATTGATCTGCCTTTTGGGTCACTCACACCACTGCGCAACAGATAACAGCTATGGCATGGCAAGAAGCGCACGCATGGCGTCCACTGTCTGCTCTGTTATCTCGTCGAGTTCCTGGATCTTGTCATCAAGCGCGGGATCGAAATCACCCTCGAAACGTTCAAACGCCAATGCAGCTTCTGCAAGTTCGGGCGCCGCCATGTTTCTGGCCATCCCCTTAATGGCGTGTCCGGACCGCTTGATACCATCAGGGTCCTTTGTCGTTGCGGCTTCAATCAGTCGGGCGCGCTCTTCGTCGTAGGACGCCGGGAGCAAATTCACCAGCAGCAATACCTGATCCTTGCCAAGGACCTGGCACAACTCTTCAAAACGGGCGTTATCAATCAATTCCATCGACAAACCTCTCTGTGCAGCCCATGGCAGTATCACGTCTGGCACAACACCACTCAACCCGTACCAATGTCGGGGGCATTCCGGCTTTTACTGCATATGGTTAATCGTAGCACAGGCGTCCACAACGTCATTTGCCCATTTAAGGGTTTCGGCATCCATTGATTGCATATGACGGTATTTTTCAAACTGCTTGGCAATCAAGACCAGACGTTCCAGAAACACCGGCGGATGATCAAGTCCCAACAATTGATCGGCAAGCGGATCAAAGGCGGCATTCTGAAATTCAAGTGACAGGCTGATCCTGGGTTCGCTGGCATACGAGCTTGCCCTTCCCCCCCAATGATAAAGATCCTGTCGCCAGCCCATTACCGCACCAGGCTTGGCCGGAAGGGCGCGAATATCTTGAAGGCGGACCTCCCCCGGTTCTGAAACCGGTGCCGGGTAACCTTTCTCAAAATTGCGGGGCAAAACATGCATACAGCCATTCTCAGGCGTGGCATTGCTCAGCGGCACCCAAAGAGAAAGGCTGATCAGCATCTCATCGCCAATCGTACTTTCACCCTGATAATCGCGATGCGGTGGCCAGCCGCTTCCATCAGCATCGGGATCGACATGCCACGCCCAGAAGTGCGGCAAAAGCGCAATCCGATCGCCCAGAAAATGGGTCAGAAGCGGGCGTAACCGACGAAACACATCCCACGCTTCATCGTAAAGATATATCAGCGCGGGTGACAGGCCATTGGCAACAAGCACTTCAATCCCGCGACGAAGCTTTTCAAGCTCTCCTGCCGGCAAAACATCGTGGATCAGGAAATATCCCTCGTCCCAAAACCGTTCAGAAAGCGCGCCCCCGTCAAAACCACCTTTACCGGCGCCCATTTCTGCGACATCGGTGCCCGGACTTACACCGTTGGAAATTGATAGTTGCGGGTTAAGCTTCTGCCATACCTGAATGTTGGTGGCATTTTGGGCTGTGATCATGGGAAAATGTCCGGTATTGAGGATGGCCGGACGATACGCAGCACTCTCCGCGATGGCAAGCGCGGAAACTTAATCCAAACCACAGACAGTTCACTTTCGATCAGGCTTGGCCCCATCATGACAAACAGCCATATCACGCCAAAGCAACAACCGCCGATCAATCACGGTGGCGCAGTTGATCGTGCGGCAAGCCGATATGGCATCCCAACAAGCGACTGGTTGGATTTATCGACGGGTATCAACCCGATAGCCTACCCGGTTCCCGATATTGAAAACGCGCACTGGCAACGCCTGCCTCTCACCTCGGAGCTTGATGGACTGAAAGCGGCAGCCAAGCAGTATTACAACCTGCCGACGACGGATCATCTTGTTTGCGCCCCGGGCACACAGGCGCTGATCCAGATGATCCCGTTCTGGCTGAAAGACCGCATGGCAGATCGGACGACTAGAATCGTCCATGTCATGGGCCCGACATACGGTGAACATGAACGGTGCTGGCGACGTGCCGGGTACCACTGCCAAAGCCACCAAACCGATCCGGCTGACAGGATTGCCAAGGCCACGGATATTCTGAGCACTGCCGGGCCGGGATCAGTCGTTATCCTTGTCAATCCCAACAACCCTGACGGAGCCATGTTTGCCCCTGACGATATCTTCAAGCTGGGCAAACTTGCAGATGCACGCAGTTGCTGGCTTGTGGTCGATGAGGCCTTTATGGATTGCCAACCGGACCAATCGGTTTGTTCGCGCATTGATCAATTGCAAAACACCATTGTGTTGCGTTCATTTGGCAAGTTTTTCGGCCTTGCCGGGGCGCGACTTGGCTGTGCCGCCATGGATCGCAACCTTGCAACAGATCTTGAAAGTCGCATTGGGCCATGGGCCATTCCCGGCCCGACGATGGTCGTTGGTGCGCAAGCTTTTTCCGATACGCACTGGCAGCAGCAAAGCCGAACACGTCTGACGGCAGATGCAGCGCGGCTTGATGATCTCATCACCAAGAACAGCAGACTGGCTCTATCAGGCGGCACCGATCTTTTCCGCTACTACGACGGCGCGGATTGCGTTGCCTTGGCAGATCACCTTGGACACCGGGGCATTCTGGTCCGGCTATTTGATCATGATGCAAACAAGGTTCGGTTTGGCCTGCCCGGAGCTGATGCAGACTGGAAACGCCTTGAAGGCGCGATGGCAGATTGGCACAGCGCAAACCGGTAAAATGACCTAAAGGCCACTTTCTTCCCAGGACTGCTTTTTACGATAGATTGTTGACGGGCTGACACCCAGGGCATCGGCTGCACGCGGGATGGACCCGCCACAACGCTCGATCGCCTCTTCGATTGCCTGTTTTTCAACCTGCCAAAGCGGCTTTATCTCGCCAAACCCCAGCCTTCCGGACCCGGATGCTGAGGGCGAAAATTCGGCTTGGTCTTCGCCACCGAAGTTGCCCGCAGCACCAGCACCAAGCAGTTGGTTGCTGCGCCCGGAATTATGGTTTTCGACAACCTTGCGCATTTGCCGGGCACCGGCAAGAAAGGCCAGTGCCTCCGGATCACCGGCCCAATGACGTCCGGGACCGCCCGGCTCGTTTGAAACGACCGGATGGGGTGGCGGGGCTTCAATCGTCCCTGACCCGAACTGGTCACCGTCAGTGCCGCTATTGACCGGCCTTGGCACCATTGAAAGCGCCACCTCGGTCCCGTTATTGAGCACAACAATGTTACGGATGATATTTTGCAACTGGCGAATATTGCCCGGCCAGGAATACCGTGCAAACAGGGCGGAAACTTCGGGACTGAACCGTTCGAAATCGCGGCCTTCCTCGCGCGTGAAGCGTTGCAGGTAGAAATTGGCAATTTGCAGGATATCGTTATCGCGATCACGCAGGGGCGGCATATGCAGCGGAATAACGTGCAAACGGTAATAAAGGTCTTCGCGGAACCGACCGGAACGCACTTCTTCAAGTGGATCGCGGTTGGTCGCACAGACAAAGCGCACGTCAACTTTTTCTATCGAACTGCCGCCGACTTTCTGGAATGACCCGGTCTGGATAAACCGCAGAAGCTTGGTCTGCAGGTCCAGGTCCATTTCGCAAATTTCATCCAGAAACAGCGTGCCGCCATCCGCACGATGTGCTGCCCCTTCGCGGTCGGAAACAGCACCGGTAAACGCCCCTTTGACGTGACCGAAAATCTCGCTTTCCATAAGATCTTTGGGAATGGCACCACAGTTCAGCGGAATGAACGGATCCTTTGCCCGTTCCGAACGACGATGGATTGCCTCGGCGGCGAGTTCCTTACCCGTACCGGACTCACCGGTGATAAAGACAGTCGCACGGCTGGGGGCAGCATTTTCGATAATGCGATAGATATCACGCATGTTTTCCGACCCACCGATGATGTCGAAATACATCTCGTCGGCATCGGGACTTTCCAGATCAATATCCGGTGCAGTCTGAAGGGCGGGTGCACCTTTGATCGCCTTGGTCACGGTGTCGCGCAACTTGTCTGCGGTGAAGGGTTTTAACAGGAAATCCCACGCCCCTTCGCGCATCGCCTCGACCGCGACATTGATCGATCCGTGGGCCGTGATAACAACAATTTTGCAATCCGGTGCGATTTGCGCGGCAGCGCGAAGAACCTCGCGCCCGTCCATATCGGGCAAAATAAGATCAAGAACAAGTACATCCGGTGGATCATGACGCAAACGTTCTATGGCGTTTGTGCCACTGACGACGTGATCAACAACATGACCGTCGGCACGCAAGTAATCCTGATACACGCGCGCCAGCGACAGCGTATCTTCCACAATTACAATGCGTGCCTGCTCTGGCATTTTCTTGTTCGTATCCCGATATACCAATGTAGGTCAGCATACCGATAGTGTTGCTCATCTCACAACTACTAACATGTATTGCAGTCACTACCCAAACCATACACAATCAGATTAACGTTAAGAAAAGCATAGTCTTGGCCGGGTTTCCGCCACTGGCCAAACGCTTCAAGGAGAGTCCAGACTTGAATTACAAGACAGAATTCGCCAATGGAACAACCACAGTCGAAGTGACCGGTCGCTTCACATTCGGCGATCATTCGAGCTTCCGCAAACTGATCGAAGAAGTTCGCGGACATGGCTCGTCCACGCTTGTTCTGGACATTTCCGGTGTCGATTTCATTGACTCTGCCGGTCTTGGCATGTTGCTGCTTGCACGCGACGAGGGCGAAAAATCCAACACAAACGTTATCCTGCGTGGCGCACAGGGACAGGTCAAGCGCATGCTTGAAGTTGCCCGCTTCGATACCTTGTTCCAGCTGGAAAACTAATCAATGCCTGTTGGCCGAGATTCACGTGCAAAGTACTTGGTTGCCGTGCCGCACTCCGTCGCGCAAGACGACCTGTCAAAGCTTGTCGCGGGGATAAACCTGTGGGACGCGACAGAAGCTGTTTCGGCCAAATACATATCAGGGCAATCGCCCGAGGATTTTTCCAGCCAACGGCGTTTTTCATTTTGTATTTTGCCTTCACAGGTCGGTCGCGACTGGCTTGGCAGCCTGATTCGTCTAAATTGCGACACCTTTGTTGAATGTTTCCCGGAACTCGACCTTGGCGACTTGGCACTGCTGGTCGGTAAGAAATCACTGCCAAAACATGACCTGCTGGTCTGTCTTTCAACACGCAGCGCCTATCATTTGCCGGTGGCGCGCAAATTTGTGACCAGCCTTCGCCATCGCGGTCTGATTGGTGATGGCGTCGCGTCCTCGGTTGAAATGGCCGTGCAGGAAGCATTCGCCAACTCGCTCATACATGGCAATCTCGAACTTGCAACCGGCGGCCATCTGTCGATGGATCGCTTCAAGGAGCTCGGCGAAGAAACCGAACGCCGCCTCGCATCCGGCCACCATGGTGCCCGTGCGATTATCCTGACAGCGCGTCGGCGCAAAAATGGCCAAGTCGTGATTACCATCAATGATCAGGGCAACGGATTTTCACCGCCTGATGCAAACGCAACCGCCCCGATTTCGCGTAAGGACACGACCTTTGGCCGCGGCCTCCCCCTGATCAGAAGCCTCTGCCACTCTGTGAATTTCCTGCGGGATGGCCGCACGATCGAACTGACTTTTGATGACAGTCAAAGCACGACGGCGTTAGGCGACACGGCATTCCTCAATGATCTTGAAACACGCCTGACGACGTCGCCCGATGCACTGCGCATTGCGCAGAACGCAACCATCCTGATTGCCGACGACACCCTTTTGTCGCGTGAAATCATTGCGTCCTACCTTCGGGCTGACGGGTTTACCAATCTGGTTTTTGCCAAGGATGGCGAAGATGCGATTGCCCAGATCAAGGCGCATAATCCCGATCTGATCATTCTTGATATCATCATGCCGAAACTGGATGGTTATGCCGTGTGCAAGGCCGTCCGTGCTGATCCTGCCTTTGCGAAAACCCCGATCATCGCCCAAACCGCCCTTGAGGAGAACGAAGGGCGCACGCGCATTTTCGATGACGGGGCAACGGACCTTATTCTCAAACCCCTCAACAAGGCAGAACTGATCGCACGCACCAAGATCCATCTCGAAAACCGGCTGCTGGTGCAGCAACTTCAGGCCTATCAGGCACGCACCCAGTCGGAACTGGAACTTGCGCGCAACATGCAGGAAAACCTGAACCCGACACCGGAACACTATCGTGGGGTCGGCATGGATTACGGCATGCGGATCAGTGCGACATTCCAGATGTCGTCCGAGCTCGGCGGCGACATGTGGGGGCTGGTGCCAATTGATGCCCACCGACTTGGCGTTTATATCGTTGATTTCGCAGGTCACGGGCTTGGTGCCGCACTCAACACCTTCCGCCTGCATTCCCTGATATGGTCCGAACAAGTCGACGATCAGACGCCGGATGTGTATTTGCAGCGGCTTAATCGTCATCTCAAGGGGCTTTTGCCAGTCGGGCAATATGCGACAATGCTGTATGGCATCGTTGATCGACAGAACAACACGTTCGCCTATGCCAGTGCTGCCTGCACGTCACCTGTTCTGGGCAACACTGCGACCGGCGAGGCACGCTATCTTGATGGTTCCGGGGTCCCACTTGGCGTTATCAGGGACGCCCGCTATGAAACCCGCGAAGTGCCGTTCGACAAGGACAGTTTCCTGCTGCTTTACAGCGACGCACTAATCGAAACAACCTTGGACAATGGTCAGTTTCTCTGTGAGGCAGGCTTGCTCAAGATGTTGCAAGACACCGTTCTGGAAGGCGGTCGTGACATTGACCTTGCCGCACAGATTGCCGATCAGTTCATGGACCGTGCACCGGCAAAGCTTGATGATGATTTCACGATCGTTTCCCTGCAAGCAGCCAATATCCCGTCTGCTGGCTAGAAACTTGCCGGATCAGGAAGCGCGGCACCCACGACCGATGGTGGATCGGATCAGGTCGCCAAACGGCTCGACATCACCCCAAATGACCTGTGTATGGTCAAATGTGGGTTGCGCTCGGGTCTCGCGGTCATCATGCGAAACGACATACATACGGCTTGCGACCACGGTGCGTATCAGGTTGGCAAGCCCTTTGCGCGCACCGGCATGATCGGGTTCAGCGGCAAGAACAGCACCAAGTTGATCAAGTGCGCGCATCTTGTCCCGGCATCCCAGCAAATCAGCCGCAAGTACGCGCAACTCCCGCGCATCGGGGCGCAGGCTGATGGCGATTTCAAGATGTTCAAGCCCAAGATCACGGCGGCCGGTCTGGATATAGACCCTTGTAAGGCCCAGATGCGTCGCCCCATCAAGATCATCAATCAGCAACGCCCGGCCAAACGCATTCAGTGCAAGATCACAAAGACCAAGATCAAGCAGAACATGGCCCAGCACACGAAGACGGGCGGGCTGATCGGGAAGGCTGTCGATCAGACCGCGCAGACGGGTGCGGATTTCCGGGGCGAGATCGATATCGCCCGTAATTGCCATTGCGGATGTTTGCAAAATCTCTGTCTGCGACGACATGGTCAACGGCCTCGTTCCCGCCAAAAATCGGGACCGGTGGTTGTGCCATTTCACAAAATACCGCTCCCGCTTTTGACAGAGTAGCGCCATCTGGTTGCAGGAAGATTAACCGAGTCGCAGCTTATCGCATCCAGGGGCCGGGGTTTTCGGCACTTGGCCCCACGTCACTTGCCAACACCTTCGGCCAACGCATCAAGTTTGACTTCGCGAACCGGGCGGGCAAAGAAATACCCCTGCATCAGCCGGCCACCCAACGTGATGATCACATCGCGCTGGCTGTCGTTTTCGATCCCTTCCAGCACGCAATCAATGCCAAGGTTTTGGCACATATCAATCACAGTCTTGACGATACGGCGGCTGCGTTCGTTATGCGACAGCGGGGCGACAAAGCTGCGATCAACCTTGAGCACATCAAATTCAAGTTCGTGGACATAGCGCAGGCTGGAATAACCGATGCCGAAATCATCAAGCGCAATGCGCGCCCCATGATCGCGCAAATACCGGATGCTGGTCCGGGCGGCCTCAAAATCACGCAAGAACGCCGTTTCAGTGACCTCAAAGGTCAATCTTCCCGGGTCGATGCGATGCTTTTTGATCTCGTCGATCAGCCACTCGACAGTGTCGGACAGAACAATATCGCGCGCCGAAAGGTTAAACGATACAGGCAGGTTTTCCGGCCAGTCCTGCATATCGACCATCAGCTTTTCGAACAGGACCCTTGTCAGAAAACCGACCTGGCCGGTCTTTTCTGCCACCGGAAAGAACGTGCCTGGCGAAACCGCCCCCATCTGGGCACTTTCCCAACGGGCAAGCGCCTCAAGCGAGCTTACCTGCCCGGATCGAATATCAAATACCGGCTGATAATGCAGGCTGAGCTCGGTCGATAAATCCGCCTTGCGCAGCGCCTGTTCGATCTGGGAGTCATGGCGGATCAGTGTTTCGTGGTGGGCGGCAAACAAAACCGCCTCGCCGCGCGCATTCTTTTTCGCATGATAAAGCGCAAAGTCAGCCCGCTCGAACAGGCCGTTCGGGCTGCGCGCCACTGTCGGATAGGTCGCAAACCCCAGTGATGCCGAAACCTGCACGGTCACACCATTTAGGACAAACGGACGATTGAGCGCGTTACAAAGCTCCTTGCCTAGCGCAATAAGTTCGAGTGCATCGTCATAGCCCTTAAGCAGTAATCCGAACTCATCCCCGCCCAAGCGCGCCAGAAGCGTCTTCTGACCAAGCACTTTGCGAAGCCGCCTGCCCGCCTGCTGCAACAGCTCATCGCCCGACGGATGCCCGTGCACGTCATTGACCGGTTTGAAACCGTCCAGATCAATCATCGCCACCGCGAATGTTTCATTCTCGGCGGTGGCATTCACCGTATCTTCCAGCACGGAAAAAAAGGCCCGGCGGTTGGATAAACCGGTCAACGGATCAATCAGCGCCAATGCCTCGTTCTGGCGCGACAGTTCGATCATCGTCTGGTGCTGTGCTTCAAGGTCGTTCTGGGTCTGGATAAGGCCAGAAAAATTGGCATAGAAGCTTCGAATGATCTGAATGATCATCAACGACACAAGCGCCATATTTACCGCGATCGCGACATAGACTTCGTTGCCGCTGGTCCCGAAGAAGAACACGAAGGTGCCCAGCACAATCGCAACAACCAGCAATGCCGCAGGCGGGAAATTCACCAGACAGAAAATACAGCCAACAACGGTGATCGATATGAAATAGGCAACGTGGCCGCGCTGATAGGCGTCGCCATAATCAAACATCGTGATCGCCCAAAGGGTGAACAGGACGGATATCACCACCGCCAGCACCCTGATGCGCTTCAGATGTTTGATACAGACATCGACGTCATCAATATCAACGCGGGCCCGGTTCCAGGCAACTGCACGAAAAATACAAATGACACCCAGGACAATCACCGCATGGACTGTCATCCAGTCCGGTGCTGTTCCGTAATGGGTATAGGCAAGAGCCACCGCGTTGGCCAGCAGCAGCATATAAAGGACAGGTATCTGACGCGAAAGGGCACCAACCTGCGCGCGCAACAGTTCCGGCTTGTCTGTCCGAATTTTTAACGTGTCGGCAAAACCTTGCCAGAAACTACCGGCTGCCACTTGTCCCAGACCTAACGCGTTCTTTATCCCGAAAAAATACTATACAGGAAAAGTGCGACCGAACATCACTGATTGCAAGCGGCGTCTAAATACACATGCCCGGAATATCCCGGGATCTGTTTGTTTTGGCTAAGGTCTGGCTACGTCTTGGCAGTTCGACCCTTGTGCGCCTGTGAACGGCGCGCAGCGCCAAGCGCCAAGGTGGCAAATTCAAGAAGTTGTTCTTCGTTATCAAGCCATTCACCGGGCACTTCAAAATAAGACAGGGTCACCGGCCTTCCCGACGGCACGGCAAATGGCTGCATCCCCATCGCGTCAAACCTGTCCTTGGTCTGGGCGTCTCCTTTGAGATACAGGACGTCATCGGAAATAATCGCAAAGAAGGCGCCGTCACAATAAAGCCCGACGGCGCCAAACATCCGTCTGGGCCTGATATGCCCCAAAGGTGCCAAAAGTTCTGACACCAGCAGAACGAACTCGCTATCGACCGATGCCATTAAGGATCTCGCCTTCAACACCTTCGGAAATCAGATAATCACGCAATGACCGCCCCGGAACCGGGCGAAAGCGCGATGTCGATATCTCCATATGCGCAATCCGGTCGGCCCGAAAAACGCGAAAGGCCTCGCGCAACTCACACCAACTGGCCAGGAGCCATGTACTGCCAAAAAACAACATGCCAAGTGGCCAGACCCGACGACGGGTATTGTCGCCCTTCGCATCGGTGTAATCGATATCAATCAGAAACCGTTCGCGGATGGCGCGCCTAAGGTCCGGCATCGAAATGGCAATCGGTTCCTGCGCGATTTCGGCAATCGCAATCGGTACACCACCAACCAGACCACGGATTTTTTCGGGCAACACGGCCTCGATCTTGGTAAGGGCATCACCGGCGGCACGTGCCATTTGCGGATCGGTCCAGCTTTGAACCATGCGGGCCGCGACAACAAGTGCCTCGATCTCGTCAGCATCGAACATAAGCGGCGGCAGGTCATACCCATCACGCAGGATATAGCCGACGCCCGCCTCCCCCTCGACCGGAACGCCCGATGCGGCAAGGTCGCGAATGTCGCGGTAGATGGTGCGTTCGGAAACTTCAAGTTCTTCGGCCAGGTCACATGCGCGGCACAGTTTGCGTCGGCGCAAGATTTGAACAAGGCGAAATAATCGGTCAGCCCGTCTCATGATCACTCCTTTGTCATCCTGCCCCAAAAATTATCATACCGCTCCTGACAGGCTCCTGTCAGGAGGGATGTGCAACCATTGACAAATCGGGACAGGATTAACCCCCAACGTCAGGAGCATGACGATGAAAGTCACTAACGCCTATCAGATCATCATCACCGAAAAATTCACCCAAAGCCGCGCCTTTTACAAAAAGCTTGGCTTCACACCGGTCTTTGATGGTGACTGGTACTGCCAGCTTGTCTGGCCATCCGCACCATCCGTTCAACTTGGCCTGATGAAACAAGGTCACGAAACCCAGCCGCCCATGTTCCAGGCGGCCACCGTCGGTGAAGGAACGGTTCTTACGCTGGAAGTCGAAGAAGCCCGCGATGCGGCAGATGAATTGCGCGAAGCCGGGTTTGAATTCGCCCTTGATGTCCGCGATGAGCCATGGGGCCAGCGCCATTTTGCCCTTCTTGATCCCAATGGCGTGCGCATCGACATCGCAAGTGCCACCGCCGAACTTTCCCCGGAATATGCCCAGCAGTTCAAGGAAGCCGGCGAAGGCGTACTTGCCTGACCTCCCTCGCGCACCACGCCCCGCAAACTTTCTGCCAACGGCCTGCCAATATGGCGGGCCGTTTCTTTTAACCGAGCATCTTTGCAAACCGGGATATCGCCGTCGCGGCATCGGCGATGTTCTGGCTTTGGGTACGTCCGGAACTTTTGCGCGGCTTGAAGTCATGTTCGCCGTCTTCAACCCAGTGAAGCGCAATACGGTCCGAAAGCCCGTAACCCGAAATTTCATCCGGACTGCCAAACGGATCGCGCGTGCCATGACAAATCAGGCTCGGCGTTTTCAGGGTTTTAAGATGTTCTGTACGCAGGTTTTCAGGTTTGCCCGGTGGATGGAACGGATAGCCAAGGCAGACAAGACCAGCGACACCAAGATCATCTGCCACCATGCTGGCGATCCGTCCGCCCATGGATTTTCCACCGATGATCAACTTCTCTGGCCCGCCGAGTTCGCGAACAACTTCACTGTAATACTCGATCAAAACCGGTGCCCGATCCGGCCCGCGCTTTTTGCCATCAGTCCGGCGTTTGGCCATATAGGGGAACTCAAAGCGTGCAACGCGTAGGCCCGACTTAGCCAGTTCGCCCGCCATTTCTTTCATGAACGGGCTATCCATAGCTGCCCCTGCCCCATGGGCAAGAACAATCGTTCGGACTGCATTTTCATCGCCATCAAACTGAAAATGGATTGGATCGGTACTCAAAACAGGTTCCCCACAGACTGCCGCATATTGCTTATCGTCATACAGAACATGGCGATATTCTCCAAGTCAGACATGGCCTTCATTCGGCGGGATCACGCAAATACTCGCATCCATCGCACAAGCTGGCTATAATTGTGATCCCCACCTTGACGCCGCCCCACAGGCGCCAGCACGCCATCACATCGCGCCACCCGCGATCAGATGCCTTCCATCCATGACAAAGGCCGCATCGTGTCATCCGAACCAACGTCACCGATCATAAATCCCCCCAAGGAACGGCTTGGCCGTCTGCCGAAACCGGTTCAGTGGTTATTGCTGATTTCGACCTCCGTCGTGTTTTCGGTTCTGCTCCATCATTGGCAAGTGCCGGCCTCACTTCTGGTGGGTCCGATGATCATCGGCATTCTGATGGGCACCAACAGCGCAACCATCGCCGCCCCCAAGCAACTTTATCTCGGTGCACAATCGGTGTTGGGCGTGATGATCGGTGGTTCGATGACCATCGGGATTTTGACATCCTTTGCCACGGACTGGCCGATGATCCTTGGCGTTACTGGCATCACTTTGCTTGCCAGTAGCTTCTTGGGCTGGATCCTGTGCGTCAAACAGGTCCTGCCCGGAACCGCAGGGATCTGGGGATCAACGCCCGGTGCGGCATCGGCCATGGTAATCATGGCAGACGCCTTTGGCGCGGATGCAAGGCTGGTGGCCTTCATGCAATATGTGCGCGTGGTGATCGTTGTCGGTGTCGCGTCCAGTGTCGCCAATTTCTGGGTTGATCCGGAAACGCTGGCGGCCATGGGGCCCCATGACTGGTTCCCGGCATTTGACCCGGTCGGTTTTGCCCTGACACTCTGTCTGGTGGTTGCCTGCTGCTTTGTCGGACAAAAAGTACGTCTGCCATCCGGTCCGCTTCTGGTGCCGATCATTGTCACCATGATCCTGCATGTCAGCGGTTTTTTCGATGTCGTCCTGCCGGAATGGTTTTTGGGCCTGACCTACGCCATGATCGGCTGGGTGATCGGTTTGAAATTCACCCCGCCGGTCCTGCGCCACGCAGCACACGCACTTCCCAAAATCCTGTTATCGATCTTTGTTCTGATCGGATTCTGTGCCGGGATTTCGGGGCTTTTGGTGTATTTCATGGATATTGATCCACTGACCGCCTATCTCGCCACCAGCCCGGGCGGTCTTGATTCTGTTGCCATTATCGCGGCCAGCACGAATGTCGACCTGTCCTTCATCCTCGTGCTCCAGGCAACACGCTTTTTCATGGTGCTGGCCTTTGGGCCGTCCCTGGCACGGCTGGTCGCCCGGCGCACCCCCATCACGTCGAAAATCGGATGAACGGATCAACCCAGGTCATTAGACGATACGTATCTTGCCAACAAACCCTTCGACGCGGGCGCTTAACTCTGCACCCTGTTTTTCAAGATCATGGGCAGCGTTCCCAAGCTCACTTGATACGTGCTCACTGTGTTTGATCGCTGCGGTTATTTCCGAGACACCATCACCAACCAAACGGGAGTCTGCGACCGCGGCATCGACACATGATGCAACCGAAACGCAGGTTTCTGTTTGCTGATCGGCTTGTGTCGCTGTCGCCTCTGCCCGGTTCTGAAGATTATCCATCGCCAAGGCAATCTGTTCGATATCGTTACCCGCTTTAGAAATCGCATTGAGTATTTCACTCATCCAGCGGGCGATATCCTCGGTCGCACTGGCAGACTGGCCTGCAAGCGCCTTGACCTCCTTGGCGACAATCGCAAACCCCTTGCCTGCCTCACCGACGCGCGCCGCCTCAATCGATGCGTTCAAGCCCAGCATCTTGGTCTGCGCTGCGATGGCAGAAATGGAAGCCAGCATCTTCTCTGCATCAGCAGCACGATCTTGCAGCACGGCAAATCCGGCGCGCATTTCGCGGGCCTGACTGCCCATATCGTGGGTAATCTTGACGGTTTCGGACGCATCCGTACCAACGACGGCCAACGCATCCTTAAGGCTTTCCATCTGGTCTGCGACGTCTTCAATCCGTGAAATGGCCCGCCCGGTCGCATCATCAATGCCGCTACTGCATTTTCGGGTTTGATCTGTGCTTTCGGCCAATACATCAAGCGCACCACGCATTTGACTGACAGCAGCCGCCACCATGCCAACAGTTCCCTGAACTTGCGACTCAAAGCTTGAGGCCAGGGCCTCACGCGACCGAATGACGCGTTCACGTTCCAGCACACGCGCAACCTGCCCGCCAACAAACCCAAGAAGCTCAAGCATTTCATCATCAAGCTGTGCGACGCCCGGGCTAAAGAATTCAATGACCGCCTCTGTCTGTCCCTCCAGCTTGACTGGCAGGGCAAAACAGCCACGCAACCCGTTTCTGGACGCCGCCGCAGCACGCAAAAAGCCGTCTTTCATGGTGACATCAGCGATACACACAGGCGAACCGGTTGCCGCGACAGCGCCAATAAGGCCCTGCCCGATCGCAAACACAGTCTGTTCGGACTGGGTGCGAAATTCGGCAATGTCACCTGCGGAAATTGAAGAACTGATTGACCAGATACCTGCAGACGAAAGTTTGTCATCCACACGCAGATACGCATGCCCAACCGGCCACTGGCAATAATTGCAGACTGCCGAAAGGATTTGGGTAACTGCCGTTTCCTTGTCTGCGGCCTCATCGGCGACAGCACTGACCGTCCGCAACAGCCGCAGGATGTCAGTCATGCTGGTTTTGCGATTGGGTCCGTTAAATTCAGGATCGTTTTCAGGGGAAATAGAGCGAATAAAACCAGCAAGCATTTGAATAACTCCGAGGCATAACCGTCGAGCGTCACCAAAAGACGCTGACAAAGTTGCGCAAGCCTCGTTGCCTGCCGATAAATCATTGGGTGAGTGGCGCCGTTGCCATCACGTGCATTACAATAACCTAAAGCTGCACACGCGAAAAGAATATTTCGCACGTGCAGCACACTTAATTGATGTTCATCAGATGGTGAAAATGCCCTGATTGAAAAACAATCAGTTCCCGGGCCTAAATTCGTACGCGACGAAACACACCAGACGCCGTCATCACGCCAAGGATCACCAGAACCACTGCCAGAACCAGTGCCAGGTTGCCCGGTTCTCCCAACAGGATCACACCGCCAAGTGCGGTCAGGGCCGGGGTCATCGCGCCAAAGGCAGATGCACCGGTCGTTCCGATATGGCGCACGGCAAGGCCATAGGTAATTACGGCAACACATCCGGCCAGAAGACCCTGCGCTGTGAGCAACATCATGATATCCCCCATCGGGGCATCGCCAATCGTGGTGCCGGTAAACAGCGCGATAATCGCCATCACTACAAACGACCAGAAACCGACAAACGATGCGGCTTCGAGCGCGCCAAGGCCGCTTTGACGCATGGCATGGGTGTAGCACGCCCACATAAAGGCCCCGGCCGACACAAGGCCATAGCCCATCAGCATGTCATCACTGATCACACCGGCCGGTTTGAGCGCCACCAGGGAGGCCACGCCAATCACCACGGCGGCATAGCCAACGATGCGGACCTTGCCCGGACGTTCACCAAACAGAAGCATGGCAATCAGAACCGCCCAGACGGCCATGACACCAGGCAAAAGAATTCCAACATGGCTTGCCGGGACAAACTCAAGGGCGCTTGCAACCATCAGGGTATAAAACGCGCCGGAACCAACGATCATCAAAAGCCCGTTGGTCATGGAAAGGCCCTTTGGCCAGATGCCTTTTCTTATCCAGATCGGGGCAAGCAGGACAAAAGGCACAACAAAACGCATCAGGCCAATATCAACAGCAGTAAAGCTTGAAGTCATGGCATAGCGGGTGGCAATCAGCCAACCGGCCCAGATGCAAACCGTCGCAAGTGCGGCGGTCACACCAACCAGTCGGCTTTCCGTCGCACCGGTGGCATAGAGCGCGGAAGTTTCAGACATAACAGGTTATCCAGTAAGGGGTTAATTTTGCCCAAATCAGAGCATTTCTTGCGCACCGCAGCAACCCCTTTGACCTGAGGTCAGCTATGCAAAGCAAAAACGGCGCAAGGTTTCCCCCGCGCCGTTTGCATATTCAGAGAACTGATTTCTGATCAGATGCCGAATTCGGCAAAGAAATCGTTGCCCTTGTCATCAATGACGATGAAGGCCGGGAAGTCTTCGACTTCGATCTTCCAGACGGCTTCCATGCCAAGTTCCGGATATTCGTGAACATCGACCTTCTTGATGCAATCCTGCGCCAGACGGGCGGCCGGACCACCGATGGAGCCAAGATAGAACCCGCCATATTTGGCACAGGCATCCTTGACCGCCTTTGAACGGTTACCCTTGGCCAGCATCACGAACGAGCCGCCAGCGGCCTGGAACTGTTCAACATAGGCATCCATACGCCCGGCCGTGGTCGGGCCGAATGAACCAGACGGCATGCCTTCCGGCGTTTTGGCAGGGCCCGCATAATAAACCGGATGGTTTTTAAGGTATTCCGGCATCTCTTCGCCGGCATCAAGACGTTCCTTGATTTTGGCATGCGCGATGTCACGGGCCACAATCACGGTCCCGGTCAGCGACAGACGGGTTTTGACCGGATATTGCGACAGCTGCTTGCGGATTTCATCCATCGGACGGTTCAGTTCGACCTTGACCACTTCGTCATCAAGATGCTCGTCGGTGACGTGGGGCAGGTATTTCGCCGGATCATGTTCGAGATCTTCGATAAAGATACCGTCCTTGGTGATTTTACCCAGGATCTGACGGTCGGCAGAGCACGACACGCCCAGACCAACCGGGCAGCTTGCACCATGACGCGGCAGACGGATCACGCGCACATCGTGGCAGAAATACTTGCCGCCAAACTGCGCGCCGATGCCCATTTCTCGGGTCATCTCAAGGATCTTCTGCTCCCATTCCAGATCGCGATAGGCCTGACCATGATCGCCACCTTCGGTCGGAAGGTTATCGTAATAACGCGCCGATGCCATTTTCACGGTCTTCAGACACGCCTCGGCAGACGTACCACCAATGACAACCGCCAGGTGGTATGGCGGGCAGGCAGAGGTGCCGAGCGTACGGATTTTTTCATCGAGAAACTTGCGCAGGCTTTCCGGGTTCAGCAGTGCCTTGGTCTGCTGGAACAGGAAGGTCTTGTTGGCAGACCCGCCACCCTTGGCCATGAACATGAATTTGTATTCATCGCCCTTGGTCGCATAGAGATCAATCTGTGCCGGAAGGTTCGAGCCGGTATTCTTTTCCTCGAACATATTTTTCGGCGATACTTGGGAGAAGCGCAGATTGTGTTTCTGATAGGCCTGCCAGATGCCCTTCGACAGGGCTTCTTCATCGGAACCATCGGTGATGACCTTGCCACCGCGTTTACCCATGACGATGGCCGTACCGGTATCCTGACACATCGGCAAAACGCCGCCCGATGCGATGGAGGCGTTTTTCAAAAGATCCATCGCCACGAATTTGTCATTCGGGGTGGCTTCTTCGTCATCAAGGATTTTGCGCAACTGTTCGAGATGCCCCGGACGCAAAAGGTGCGAGCAATCAAAGAACGCCTGAAGGGTCAGTTTCTCGATCGCCTCGGGCTCGACTTTCAAATAGGTCTCGCCATTGACGTCAACGGTCGAAACACCCTCGTCCCCGATCTTGCGGTAAGGGGTGGTGTCCTTCCCCTGCTCAAACATGGGTTTATAGACAAAATCACTCATCGGAAGGTTCTCGTCTCTCTCAAAAACAAGGTGGGTTTGTTCTTTGTGTGGCTGGTTTTAGCGCCAAATGGATCAAATTGCCACGATACATTAGCGTAATACGCCCTGCCCCGGACGCGGGAAACATCAACGGGGATCAGGCAAAGAAAAAGGGCGGATCAAGCCCGCCCTGTAAATCTTCTATTTCTTGCGAAACGCATCAAGTGCGATGACCTCGCCGGTTTCATTTGCATCCGGCTTGGGTTTTTTGCGCGATTTGGATGGCTCGGTAACAAGCGTCGGCGCACCGTCTTCGCCCTCAATCAGATCGGCATCAAGATCATCATCTTCGTCATAGTCGAAATCTGCGTCATCCATTTCTTCTTCGACGCTGAATGTCAGCATGAAGTTCGCAGACGGATCGACAAAGGCCAGCATCGCGTCATAGGGCACTACAACCGTGGTCGGCATGCCATCAAAGCTCATTCCGACCGAGAAGTGATCATCTTCGGATTTCAGATCCCAGAACCGGTGTTGCAACACAACCGTGATGTTGTCTGGATGTGCCTTGCGCTGACTTTCAGGCAGGGCCACACCGGGATGGTTGGTCTGGAACGTGATGTAATAGTGATGCTCTCCGAAAAGGCCCTCTTCGGCCACACGCGCGAGGATATCTTTCACCACACCGCGCAGCGCCTGGTCGACCATAAGATCGTAGCGGAATTCTTCCGGTTCTTGCATCAGTAATCCTGTATCTGGCGGAACCACCGGCAATGTCCAGCGCGTCCCGTCATTGTCATATAGCATCTCTGCACGCCAATTACATCTTGGCGTGTTTGATAATCACTCTATTCATAACGAAGCGGGAAAGAAATACAAGAGTGGGGCGTTCTGTTGCTAGGTGCCCCGTCCCCCACCAAATTACCGCTCCCGGCAATCGGAATTTCGCTTTGGTGCTAGTACCGCTTAGGCGGCAACAGCAACCGGAGCATTGTTGTCGTTTGCATTTACAAACATTGGCCCGATGCGGTGGTACCATGCCGAGCGCCCACATTGACTTTTACTGCTCACGTCGATCCTATTTCGGCCCCACGAAGATTGTCTGAGTCGGACAACCGATAAATTTGGTGGAGCCGCCGGGTACCGCCCCCGGGTCCGTAAAGCCTATTCTGTCACGCAGTTTAGCGCCGTAGTCGGGTTGCCCCGACAGCCCCTATATAGGGCAAACGTCCCCCTTTTCACAAGGGGAATCGGGAAATCTTTTTTTGATTTTTGCGGGAACATTTCAGGGTCCGGCAAAGTTCGATTACCGGCTTTAGGCGACATCACACCCGACGGAAGGTATCTGGATAATCAATCACAAGCCCCATATCATCGATCTCAAGCTCTGCTGAGAAATTGCGAAACAGCCCCTCATAACGGTATCGCAGATCCGGGATCAGACAGGTGTAACGCTGTGGCGCGCTACGTGGCAGGAAATCCCCCTCTATCTGGCTTGGAAGCGGGACATAGGCCGCCGAAATTTCCCGCGCTTCACCCTCGGCCAGTTTTAATCGTTTGATCGGAAGCATGTTTGTCGCGGGCGTTATGCCGATATCGACATCGAAGCACCCCGCCAAAGACGGCAATTCCCGCTTTGCAATGCAGTCAAACCAGTTTCCCTTGCCGTCCGAGGTCACATGCATCTGCGCCCCGCCGACATAACTTACCTTCACTTCACGGGTGGCAAACGCGGCATCCGTCACCACAAGGTAAGACCCGCCATAGTGACCATGTCGCGTCCCGACCACGACTCCTTCAAGCTCTATCCCGTCCGGATCAGACTGACAGACACAGTGCTCAAGACCGTTTCCATCCCAATCAACCCACTGAACAGTTTTTTGCAAAATCAACACTCCCATGCGCCAAACGCGCCCAAAATTCAGATAGTTGAGTATATCCACTGTTCCCAAGTTTACCTGACCACTCCTGACACCTCCTGTCAGCAGAAACAGTTCAACGAGTGGCCCGGCAAAGATCGGATGGCGTCGCTTGCCCGTGACCATCGACCTGACTATGCTGCGACAAAAGTGATTCTTAAAATGCAGGACTGAGCATGCAGCAATATCTTGATCTGATGCGTCTGGTGCGTGACACCGGCACGCGCAAGGAAGACCGGACGGGTACAGGCACGGTTTCGATCTTTGGTCACCAGATGCGCTTTGACCTTTCAAAGGGTTTCCCGCTGGTCACCACCAAAAAGTTGCATCTGAAATCGATCATTCATGAATTGCTGTGGTTCCTTGATGGCGACACCAACGTCAAATACCTGCAGGATAATGGCGTTCGGATCTGGAACGAATGGGCTGATGAAAATGGCGACCTTGGCCCGGTTTATGGTGGCCAGTGGCGTTCATGGCGCGGGGCCGATGGCGAAACCATCGACCAGATCACCGGCCTGATTGACCAGATCAAAAACAATCCCGATTCCCGCCGCCTGATTGTGTCGGCTTGGAACGTTGCGGACGTGCCCAACATGGCACTGCCGCCGTGTCACTGCCTGTTCCAGTTCTATGTGGCTGATGGCAAATTGTCCTGTCAGCTGTATCAGCGCAGTGCGGATATCTTCCTGGGTGTGCCGTTCAACATTGCGTCCTATGCGCTGCTGACCATGATGATCGCGCAGGTCTGTGATTTGGACGTGGGTGATTTTGTCCATACCCTTGGCGATGCGCATCTTTACACCAATCACCTTGATCAGGTCGAAGAACAGCTGTCGCGTGATACCCGCCCGCTTCCGACCATGAAGATCAACCCGGCGGTCAAATCGATCTTTGATTTCAAGTATGATGATTTCGAACTGACCGGCTATGACCCGCATCCGCACATTGCCGGCAAGGTTGCTGTCTGATGGCGGGTCCGAAGATTGAACGGGTTGCCGTGGTTGCAGCGGCCGCCAATGGCGCGATTGGCAAGGATGGCTGGATGCCATGGGAACTCCCCGAAGACCTCAAACGGTTCAAGGCACTCACCCTTGGCAAACCAATGATCATCGGGCGCGTGACGTTCGAGGCGATCGGCCGTCCCCTTCCCAAACGCACATCGATTGTTGTCACACGCGACACTGACTGGTCCTTTGACCACGAAAATGTGAGGGTTTGTCACACTATCGAAGAAGCCATTGAATTGGCGGACGAAATCGTCGTGCGGGATGGCGTCAATGAAGTGATCATTGGCGGCGGTGCGCAGATCTATCACCTCGCCCTGCCGTTTACGACACGCTATGAGCTGACAGAAGTCCATGCCGAGATCGAAGGCGACACCTTCCTTGATCCGCTGCCCGCCGATCAATGGCGCGAAACCGCACGTCAGAAGATCGATAACCCTGACGGGCCGGATTACAGCTTTGTAACCCTGGATCGGATCGCGTCGTAACCCCAAGTTTACCAGCAAATCACAAGCTCTTATTGATTTTGCGGCGCAGTCGGCCCATCTTCAAAGCAATTACAGAACATTCGTTCCAAAGTACGGATCTGATCGAAGGAACTGCCAATGCCACGGCCACGTGCGTTTGATGAAGAAAGCGTTCTTGATAACGCCATGAACATCTTCTGGAGCAAGGGGTTTGAAGCGACCTCTATTCAGGATCTGGTCAATGAAACCGGCCTGAACCGGGCGAGCATGTATGCAAGCTTTGGCGACAAGAAGGCACTGTTTCTGCGCGTCCTTGATCATTACAGCCAGAAAATCAGCACTGAACGCTTTGCCGATCTGCGCAACATCGAAGATGGCCGCGCCGCAATTGAAAAGACATTCCGTGACGCGGCCAAAACCGGCACCGCAGAAGGACGGCACAAAGGCTGCCTGATGGTCAATTCGGGCATGGAGCTTGCCCCGCACGATCCGGAAACCGCCGCCATCGCCCATCAGGCATTCCGCCGGGCCGAGGATACCTTTGCCGCCGCACTGAACCGCGCAATTGGTCTGGGCAAAATTGCCAAAGGCAAGAATGTCCGCGCCCTTGCGCGCTTTTTGGCTGGCTCGTTTCAGGGGGTTCAACTGATGTCGCGCCGTGGTGCGGATCAGGAAACCTTGACCGACTATTGCGAAACCATTCTGGCCGCTCTGGACTAGTATTTTCGTATTTTCTCCTCATGACAGACTTCACGGTTGAGTGATGGCAGTTCTTTGTTGTTGATTTATAGAATGATCGTTCCATAATCACCTTCAAGTAAACCTGACCCAAGTCATGAGGAACGAAATGTCTGCAATTACCCCGCTGATGCCGCGCCAGAAGGTGCCGTCACTTTCCGTCCCGCTTGTCGGTGGCGGCACATGGTCGCTTGCCGACCAAAGCCCGGAAAACTTCACCATGGTCGTATTCTATCGCGGCCTGCATTGCCCGATCTGTGGCAAGTACCTCAAGGACCTCGATACCAAGCTGGCAGACTTTACCAAGCGCGGCGTGAACGTCGTTGTCGTCTCGTCCGATGGCGAAGATCGCGCGACAGAAGCCAAGGCGAAGTGGGAGCTTGAGAACGTTGATCTTGGCTATGGCCTTGATTTTGATAACGCGCGCGAATGGGGTCTTTATATCTCGACCTCCAACGGTGTGACGTCGAGTGGTTATGAAGAACCGGCTGTTTTCTCGGAACCTGGACTGTTTCTGGTGCGTCCGGATGGCACGCTTTATTTCGGGACTGTTCAGACCATGCCGTTTGCCCGTCCGGCATTCGATCAGATCCTTGGCGCGCTTGATTTCGTGATTGCCAAAAACTATCCGGCACGCGGCGAAGTGATTGATCATACAAATCCCTAAGCCCACGCCCAAAAGCCGATAAAATGCCAAAGGGCCGGTTCCAAAGCGCAGGAACCGGCCCTTTTATTCTTCATACAATTGGATCAGGACGATTAACCCGCCATTGCAGCGGCAAAATGCGGTGCATCCAGTTCCTGTGCACGCTGATAGGCCGGGCGGGCATCAATCCGGGCGATGTAGGTCTCGAATTCCGGATATTTCGGCAGAATGCCAAACATGCAGCCAAACCGAATGGTCGAACCAAACACCACATCAACGGTGGTGAAGCTCTTCCCCATCAGCCACGGGTCGGCCTTGCCAACAAAATCGACCAGAATGGGCACCAGTGTTTCCCAGTCGCGATAGGAATTCTGGCTGCTGTCTTCTGCCGTGTACTGGCGCACGCGGTCGATCATGGCCGGTTCGATGGTAGACGGGGAAAAGAACAACCAGCGCAGATATTCACCGCGTTTCGGATCATCCAATGCCGGGGCAAGGCCGGCCTCTGGATACAGATCGGCCAGATAGCAGCAAATGGCGGCAGCCTCGGTTACCACCGTGTCGCCATGTGTGATGGTTGGCACCTTGCCAAGCGGATTGAGGGCCAGGAATTCCGGTGTTTGCCCTTCCCCACCCCGGATGTCGACAAGTTTGACATCAAACGGAATGCCCAGTTCCTGCAACATCCAATGTACGGTACCGCTGCGTGACGGTACGGCGTGATAAAAGGTCAAGTTCCGCTGTGATGGCATTCTTAAGGCTCCTGCGTTTGCGCGTGTTTATGCTTGAAATCCGGCGGCAATTTCCCCTTGTTTCCCAACAATGTAAACCACATGACAGACAGGTTCCTGACAGCTGTATGTCAGTAGGATGTCGGTCATCGAACTGACCACCACATCACATCAGCAGCATTTTATTATATTTAATATCCCTTAATAAAATCACCCCTGAGTTGTATAGTGACACCCGAAACGATCCGAAGAAGATCGCACGGCATCACATCACACAGGGGACTTCACATGGCCAAACGCAGACTGATTGTATTTTTCGACGGCACCTGGCAGGAACCTGCCAACACGCCCGAACCAACCAACATCGTCAAACTTCTGCGTGCGGTGCCGAGCAGCGACAAGGATATTTCGCAGATCGTATTTTATGATCGCGGGGTCGGGACCGGCGATGTGATCGATAAAATTCGCGGTGGTGCATTTGGCAACGGCTTGTTGGAAAACGTCGTTGATGGCTATCGCTTTCTTGGCAACAACTATCAACCGGGTGACGAGATCTTTATCTTTGGGTTTTCGCGTGGCGCCTTTACCGCGCGCAGTCTGGCAGGATTGATCGGGCTCTGTGGTCTTTTGAAACCACCCTATCTCGGCCATCCGCTCCAGACGGATATCGCGAAAATTGCCAGCTCCGATTTATCGCCAGAGGCAAAACGCACCAAGATTTCGACCCTTGATATCGAAACCCAACCGGATGTGCCAATTGAATGCGTCGGCGTTTGGGACACGGTCGGGTCGCTTGGCATTCCGGGCGACCTTGGACGCCGCCTGATCCCCGCCAAGTATCATTTTCATGACGTAGAGCTTGGCGGGCACGTTCGGGTTGCCCTGCATGCAATGGCGATTGACGAGAAACGCAGTGCCTTTTCGCCAACGCTGTGGGTCAAGGAAAAGGGCACCAAATTGCCGGATAAACAAATTGTCGAGCAGGTCTGGTTCCCCGGCGTACACAGCAATGTTGGCGGGTCTTACGATGATTGCGGACTTTCAGATATCCCACTTGACTGGATGGCAAAGCGGGTAGCCAAGCATACCGGTCTCAAGCTTGATAATGCGGCGCTCAAATCACAGATTTCACCAGCCGTTGATGGACGTGGTTACGAAAGCCGGACCAAGATGTACTTTTCATCACACTTCTATCCCTACCAGCGGCTGATCAATCAGATCGCGCCAGAAGGAAAAGGCTATCTTGATAAATTGCGTCTAAAATGCCCGAAACTTGATCGCCGCAACATCATTCCCAAAGGTCTTGAGACGATTAATGAGGCCATTCATGTGAGTGCGTTGGAACGCTGGAACATCTCGACCGGTGTTCTCCACGATAACTCAGACGAAGGATCAATCGAACGTATCCTTTATCGCCCATCGAACCTGAATGCGGTGCTTAAGGCCCATTATGCTGGCAAACACACGCCCAACATCATCAACTGGAGCGGCGCGACCATGCGTAAGGACATTCCATGGCCTGACGAGTCGACCCTGGAATAATTAGCGGATCAATCGTCGCTATCTGATCTCCTGCGCGGGCGTAGTACAATCCACGCCGCGACAAGTGTCAGCAATGCCAAGCCAAACCATGTCAGCGCGTATGTCAGGTGGTTGTTGGGGAAGCTAATTTTGGTCAGCCCACCAAGCGGCAGTTTCGCCGGGTTTTCTGCCCCGTCACCGTCAATGAAATATGGCGCGACATTGGTGGCATCCAGCCCCCGCTTGGTCGCCATCGCTTTTACATCGCGCGAATACCAGCGTTCCTCGGACGGCACGTTATCACGGATGAAGGTGCCGACCGGTTCGTTGATGCGAAGCAGGCCGGTGACAGTAACCTCGCCCTCGACCATGCCCTCGGGCCGTGTGTCCGGGGCACGCTTTTCGGTTGGAACAAAGCCGCGGTTGATCATGACAATCGTGCCGTCATCCCGCATCAGCGGTGTCAGAACCCAATATCCCGCCCCGTAATCGGTCGCAGTATAGACCTGCGTTTCAAGATCGTTGCGATAGACCCCCGTCACACTGACCTTGCGATATTCATCGCGTGCGCGGGTTACATTTTCCCAGTCATCACGCGCGGGTGCGGCAACCGCATCGCCATGCACGCGCGCATCGACCCGTTCGATCAGATCAAGCTTCCAGGCCCGACGTTCAACCTGCCAGTAGCCAAGGGCACAGAACCCCGAAAACAATATGGCGGCCAGCATCAGGACAACAATTCGGGTTGTCATCGAGGGGCCCTTTTTCGGGTTATCAGTTGCTTGAGCGGAAACATGGTCGTCGGACATGCCGGGTTCTTTCAATAGGCAATCGGGTGAAACAAAAAGGGCGCGATCCCCCTAAAGGTATCGCGCCCCCTTCACATATCAAGCAGTCCCTAGCCGAAGCTCGGGATCATGTCGTGATCCATCTGCGGCATCATGTTGGTGTTAAGGTGATACATTACCCACAGCGACCCGGCGATGGCAATCGCCACGATCACGATGGTGAAGATCAGCGCCAGGAAGTTCCAGCCACCTTCGGATTTGGTGTTCATGTGCAGGAAATAGACCATGTGAACAATGATCTGAATCACACCAAGTCCCATCACCCAAAGGGCGGTTGCAACCTTGCTGTCCAGAACACCGTCCATGACAAGCCAGAACGGGATCGCGGTCAGAATGACCGACAGAACGAACCCGATCACATAGCTTTTATAGGTGCCATGCGACGCCCCGCCATCATGATGGTCATCATGTGCGTGTGAATGTGCGCTCATCCCAGAACTCCCAGCAGGTAAACAACGGAGAAGACACCGATCCAGATCACGTCAAGGAAGTGCCAGAACATCGACAGGCACATCAGACGGCGCTTGTTCTCAACGATCAGGCCACGCTGGGCGACCTGAACCATCAGGGTCACAAGCCAGATGATGCCAAAGGTCACATGCAAACCGTGGGTCGCCACCAGCGTGTAGAACGCCGAGAGGAAACCACTGCGCATCGGGGTCGCCCCCAGGCTCCAGAGGTGATGGAACTCATAGATTTCCAGCCCCACGAACGCGACGCCAAACAGGCCGGTAATCGCCAGCCAAATCTGCGTTCCCTTGATGCTGCCCTTTTCCATCGCCAGCATGGCAAAGCCATAGGTGATCGAGGAAAACAGCAACATCGACGTGTTGATCGCTACCAGTTCGAGATCAAACAGATCAGCAGGCGAAGGACCTGCGGCATAGTTCTGGCCAATAACGGCATAGGTTGCAAACAGAATCCCAAAGATGAGGCAATCGCTCATCAGATAGATCCAGAAGCCAAGCATCGTCCCGGTTTCCGGGTGATGCTCTTCTTTCAGGTAAAAGACCGGCATTTCGGTCTGTGCGGCAGTGTTATTCGCCATTGTCATTCCCTTACGCCTGCTGTTTTGCCAGAAGGGCAGTACGTTCGTCTTCGGTTTCCACGACTTCAGATGCCGGGATGTGATAATCGCGGTCATAGTTGAAGGTATGGGCAATTGCACCGACGATCAGCACGATGAAGCTTGCCGCAACAAGCCACCAGATGTGCCAGACAAGTGCAAAGCCAAGAACGAGCGAGATCGCAGCAAGGATAAAGCCAGCGCCGGTATTTTTCGGCATATGGATATCCAGGAAGCCTTCCGTCGGACGGACATAACCACGTTTCTTCATGTCGGCCCATGCATCAAGATCATGGACAACCGGGGTAAAGGCAAAGTTGTAGGCTGGGGGCGGCGACGAAGTCGACCATTCCAGCGTACGACCATCCCCCCATGGGTCACCGGTTTCATCACGAAGCTTGTCACGTTTGATCACCGCAACAACGATCGACAGAATGAACGAACCGATACCACCGGCAATCAGAAGCGCACCAAAGGCGGCAATCACGAACCAGATCTGAAGCGACGGATCGTCAAATTGGCTCATGCGGCGGGTAATCCCCATCAGACCAAGAACATAAAGCGGCATGAAGGCGAAATAGAACCCGACAAGCCAGAGCCAGAAGGACATTTTGCCCCAGAACGGATCAAGCTTGAAGCCAAATGCCTTGGGGAACCAGTAAACGATACCGGCAAACATCCCGAACACCACACCACCGATAATCACGTTATGGAAATGCGCAATCAGGAACAGGCTGTTATGCAACACAAAGTCAGCCGGCGGAACCGCAAGCATAACACCCGTCATGCCCCCGATCACAAAGGTCAGCATAAAGCCGATGGTCCACAGCATCGGAACATCAAAACTGATGCGGCCCTTATACATCGTGAACATCCAGTTGAAGACTTTCGCACCGGTCGGGATCGAGATGATCATGGTGGTAATGCCAAAGAAGGCATTCACACTTGCCCCGGACCCCATGGTGAAGAAGTGGTGCAGCCACACGATATAGGACAGGATGGTAATAACCACGGTGGCATAAACCATCGAGCTATAACCAAACAGACGCTTGCGGCAGAAGGTCGACACAACTTCGGAAAACACACCAAACGCTGGCAGGATCAGGATGTACACCTCCGGGTGCCCCCAAATCCAGATCAGGTTGATATACATCATGGCGTTACCGCCAAGATCGTTGGTGAAGAAGTTGGTGTCCGCATAGCGGTCAAGACCAAGCAGAACCAGAACAGCGGTCAGAACCGGGAACGCAGCCACGATCAGAACGTTGGTGCAAAGCGCGGTCCAGGTAAAGACCGGCATTTTCATCATGGACATGCCCGGTGCGCGCATTTTGACGATGGTCACAACCAGATTGACCCCCGACAGCAACGTCCCGACACCGGCAATCTGCAAGGCCCAGATATAATAATCGACCCCGACCCCCGGACTGTAGACAATGTCAGACAGCGGCGGATAGGCCAGCCAGCCGGTTTTCGCGAACTCACCGACAAACAGCGACACCATGATCAGCGCGGCACCACAGGTGGTCATCCAGAAGCTGAAATTATTCAGGAACGGGAACGCAACGTCACGCGCGCCGATTTGTAGCGGCACGACAAAGTTCATAAGCCCCGTCACCAGCGGCATGGCCACGAAGAAGATCATGATTACGCCGTGGGCGGTGAATATCTGATCGTAATGATCAGGGGGAAGGAAACCTTCCGAGCCGCCAAAAGCCATCGCCTGCTGGGCACGCATCATAAGCGCATCGGAGAAACCACGCAAAAGCATGACAAGCGCCAATATGATGTACATAATGCCGATTTTTTTGTGGTCAATCGACGTGATCCACTCGTTCCAGAGATATCCCCAGAGGCGGAAATAGGTGATACCGCCGACAACAGCGATACCGCCCAGAACCACCGCCGCAAACGTCACCACAAGGATCGGTTCATGGAACGGAAGTGAATCAAGTGACAGCCGGCCAAATATAAAATGTAAAAGGTCCGGATTAGAGAACATCGGATTACTCTTCTTTCAAATGCAGACAGGCATCGTAGCCGATGCCAAAACTGCGAAGGGCCGGTTGGCTTTTACCAACCGGCACTGCTTCAGAACCCTGTTGAAACACCTGACGGCGCAACACTCATGGCACGCGAGACCTGTTCATTGTCAAACAACGGCAGGTTCGCAAGTTCACCAGCCAAGCCACCTTCCGGTGCAGTGCAAAGCGTCGCAACGTAGGACTTGCTTTCGGGCAATGGCTGACTGCCACGCATCTGCGGCACGTCATAGGTCAAGGACATGACGTTATTGATACCGGCCAGACCGCCGCCACCATTTTCGTCAATATGCATCATCTCGTTCATGCACATTTTCGACTGGTCAACGCACATGTTGAGGATCGCGTTGTAAAGTTCCGGATCTACCGAGCTGAAGTACCGAACCGGTTCCTTGATGCTGGGTTTTTCAAGCTCAAGATATTGCGAACGCCCCAAAAGGTTTTCATCGGCCTTCACATTATCGACCCAGGCATCAAACCCGTCTTGGCTCAGCCCGTGGAACTTAAAGCGCATATGAGAGAACCCCTCACCGCTGTAGTTCCCCGAGAACCCGTCAAAAACACCTTCTTCATTGATTACGGCATGGAGTTTTGTTTCCATCCCCGCCATCGAATAAATCTGGCCCGCAAGAGCCGGAATGAAGAACGAGTTCATGATTCCCGAAGAGGTGATTTTGAACTGGATTGGCGTATCGACCGGAGCTGCGAGTTCGTTGACAGTCGCAATGCCCTGTTCCGGATACAGGAACAGCCATTTCCAATCGAGAGAAACGACTTCAATCACCATCGGCTCATGATCTTTTGGCAGTGGACGTTCAGCATCAATACGGTCGAGCGGACGATACGGATCAAGCGTATGGGTCGTAACCCACGTAATCGCGCCAAGGGCAATAATGATCACCAGCGGGGCAGACCAGATGACAACTTCCAATTTGGTGGAATGATGCCATTCGGGATCGTATTCCGCATCCTTGTTTCCCTGCCGGTATTTCCAGGCAAAGAAGACCGTCAATGCCATGACCGGAACAATGATCAGCAGCATCAGGATGGTTGATACGATAATAAGGTCGGCCTGCTGAGAGGCAATATCGCCCGACGGATCGATCACAACAAGGTTGCAACCGGCCAGAAGCGAGAACATTGAGGTCAATGCGACGCCACGTACAAGTTTTGAAAGCATGCGCTTCATACTTCCTCAGTCACTGGAAGATGTTCTCACAGACAACCATATGCCTGCGAGCCGCATAGCGACCCACCAAAGATCGCCACGCGTCGTACCCTGCCGCAAACGCATATAGGAATTATAATTCCAGACATCCACGGAAAGGGCACAAAGAAAGCAATTTTTTTTCAAAAAAATGCCAAATCGGAAATTCGCGGGAATTGCTATAGCTGCGTTGCAGCAATGTCAAGCTACCCGCGGCGCATAGCAGGGTCGTAATGACAATTATCATTCGGATGTAAACCGCGCGTTGTGCGGTGCATCACAATAATTGACACTGACGTTTGCAATTCACATGTCTATACTTAGACTCGATCCAAAGTCGTATCGTCCTTCGAGCCGGATTTGTGATCCAATCAAAAGCAGTTAGGGCCAAAAGGCCCGACCAGTGAATAAGGGAGAACGGCGTGACCCAAACAACAGAACACTACGCGACCGCCACCTCTTCGGGTTTGGAACGCGATGCGCGGCATCACAATGCCGACGCCACCAACGATCCGGGACAAATCGCGCTTGGCGTGATCATCGGCCGGACATCTGAATTCTTCGACTTCTTCGTTTATTGCATCGCATCGGTACTGGTCTTCCCGCAATTGCTGTTTCCCGGTGAAACCGCACTGATGGGCACCATGTATTCCTTTGCCATATTCTCTCTGGCCTTTATCGCACGCCCTGTCGGGTCGCTTGTCTTTATGACCGTTGACCGTCAGCATGGTCGCGGCGTCAAACTGACGATTGCCATGTTCCTGCTTGGCGGTTCAACCGCTGCGATGGCATTCCTGCCAAGTACGGCTTCGGCCGGGATCCTTGCGATTTACCTTCTGTGTGCCTTCCGCTTCCTGCAGGGTCTTGCATGGGGTGGCGCATGGGATGGTCTGGCGTCGCTTCTGGCACTTAACGCACCCGATAACCGCAAGGGCTGGTACGCGATGATCCCGCAGCTGGGCGCGCCGCTTGGCTTCATGCTGGCATCTTCGCTGTTTGCTTATTTGCTGCTGACACTTCACCCCGACGACTTCCTGGCCTTCGGCTGGCGCTATGCGTTCTTCGTGGCCTTTGCAATCAACGTTGTTGCGCTGTTTGCCCGCCTGCGTCTGGTGGCAACGTCCGAATTCGGCCATCTGCTTGACAAGAACGAGCTTGAGGCAGCCCGTGTCATCGACACGCTCAAACATAACGGCCGTACCGTTGTGCTGGGTGCGCTGGTCCCGATGGTCAGCTACGCGCTGTTCCATCTGGTAACGGTCTTTGCGCTGACCTGGGTTTATCTTTATGCCAATGGCAATCCGGGGCAGTTCCTTCTGACCCAGGGTGTTGGCGCAGTGTTGTGTGCCTTTGGCATCATTGCATCGGGCTTCATTGCCGATCAGCTCGGCCGTCGTCGCCTGCTTGGTTACAGTGCGGGTATCATCCTTCTGGGTGCGATCCTGACACCGCTGCTTTACACCTATAACATCATCAATGAAGGCATGATTGTTCTGGGTGGCTTTGCGGTTCTGGGCCTGTGCTTTGGTCAGGCGGCCGGTACGCTGGCATCGAACTTCAAGCGTGAATACCGCTATACCGGATCAGCCCTGACATCCGACCTTGCATGGTTGCTGGGGGCTGGTTTCGCACCGCTGATCGCGCTTTACCTGTGCGACAAGTTCGGTCTGGCCGGTGTTGGTGCCTACCTGCTTTCGGGCGCGGTTGTGACCCTGCTGGTCCTGCAATTCAACAAGCAGTTCGGGGCAAAAACCACCGACTGATTGTAAAGACATACACGTCAAAGCAAACACCCCGGCCAGATTGGCCGGGGTGTTTTCGTTTGCAGACCGCGAAGGGGTTTTATGCGTAGTTCGACGGGAACATGGCGCGTTTTGCGTCTTCGTCCATTTCCGTCTTAAAGGTGTGGTCCTTGCCAACCTCGCGCGCACTGACGGCTGCCGGCAGGCGATTGATCGCATCAAACCAGCGTTTGATGTTGGGATACTTGTCCCAGACATCCGGGTTCTTGTGCACGAACGGGGCCTTGTCGATCCAGCCCCAGGCCGAGATATCAACAATCGTCATTTCATCGCCGACGATGAATTGGCGACCTTCCATATGGTCTTCCAACACCTGATAGTGGCGGGCGATCTCGTTGCGATAACGGTTCACGCCATAGTCACTGCCCTCAGGTGCGACATGCTGGAAATGCACCGCCTGGCCTGAAAACGGACCCAGACCGGTGGCAATGAACATCAGCCACGACAGGAATTCACCGCGATCTTCGGGCTTGCCCAGGAACTTGCCTGACTTTTCGGCGAGATACAGCAGGATCGCGTTTGAATCAAACACGCGTACTTCCTTGCCCCCCGGCCCGTCGGTATCAACAATCGCCGGGACCTTGCCATTCGGGTTGATCGCGCGGAAGGCCGGGTCATGCTGCTGACCTTTACGGGTATCGACCGGCAGGACCTCATACGGCAAACCGCACGCCTCAAGCATCATCGAGATTTTCTGCGGGTTGGGTGTGGGGTGGTAATAGAAGCGGATCATGACACGTCTCCTTGCCAGGTATCGCCGTTACACAATGGCGTGACCGGCTCTTGCATTTTGGAATGATCGTTTTAAATTGACCGATAACAACCTGATTGGCAAGCTTCGATTATCGAATTCGCCATCACGAATAGTTTAAAGGAGCCTTTGGCCCATGATTGATCTGTATTACTGGCCAACCCCGAACGGCCATAAAATCACACTGTTTCTTGAAGAAGCCGGACTGGACTACAAGATCGTGCCGGTCAATATCGGTACCGGCGATCAGTTCAAACCGGAATTCCTGGCCTTTTCGCCCAACAACCGTATGCCGGCGATCATTGATCACGATCCGGCCGATGGCGGCGACGCCATCACGGTGTTTGAATCCGGCGCCATCTTGCAATATCTGGCCGAGAAAACCGGAAAGTTCATCCCGACCGATGTGCGCGAACGCAAGACCGTGATGGAATGGCTGTTCTGGCAGATGGGCGGCCTTGGCCCGATGGCCGGTCAGAACCATCATTTCGGCACCTACGCGCCGGAAAAGATCCCGTACGCGATCACCCGTTATGTCAACGAGACCAACCGTCTTTATGGGGTTCTGAACAAGCGTCTTGAAGGCCGCAAATTCATTGCCGGTGATGACTACACGATTGCGGATATGGCCTGCTATCCATGGATCGTCAGCCACGAAAAGCAGCAGCAGGACCTGAATGAATTCCCGAACCTGAAACGCTGGTTCGAAGCCATACAATCCCGTCCGGCAACGATTGCCGCCTATAAGGCGGGCGAAGGTCTGCGCGCTGGCGAAATGAGCGAAGAAGACAAAAAGATCCTGTTTGGTCAGACGGCAAAAAGCACCCAGAAATCCTGACCATATGGACCAATTCACAAGATCATGAAAAAACCGCCAGCCCTGTTACAGGACTGGCGGTTCTGTTTTGCGTGATCGTCTCAGGCTTAGGCGTTGCGCACTTCGGCCAGGAACGACTCAACTGCTTCGTTCAGAACAGCTGCCTGCCGTCCAAGGCCTTCTGCAAGGCCAAGTACCTCGCCCGAAAGCTTTTCGGCGTCATTTGCCGCCGTCGACACGCCCGAGATATTTTCAGATACATCGCGGCTGCCGTGTGAGGCCTGTTCAACGTTGCGCGCGATTTCCTGGGTTGCGGCCCCCTGCTCTTCAACGGCGGATGCGATTGTCGTCGTCGCCCCGTCGAGGCTTCGGATGGTTTCGGCGATTTCGGCAATCGCATTCACTGCATTGGATGTGGCGACCTGAATGTCGCTGACCTGGGAGCGGATATCTTCGGTTGCCTTTGCCGTCTGGTTTGCGAGGTTCTTGACCTCGTTAGCAACCACAGCAAAGCCCTTGCCGGCATCACCGGCACGCGCGGCCTCGATCGTTGCGTTCAGGGCCAGAAGGTTCGTCTGTTCGGCAATGTCGGTGATCAGCGAAACAACTTCACCAATCTGGTTTGCCGCCTCTGCCAGCAATTCGATCTTCTGATGCGTTTCTTCCGAGGTTTGAACGGCACCTTTGGCAATGGTTGCGGATTGTGCGACCTGATTGCTGATTTCGGCAATGGACGTGCTCAGTTCCTCAGCCGCCGAGGCAACCGTTTCGACGTTGGTCGACATTTCCTGCGATGCTGCCGAAACAACCGTTGAACGTTCGCCGACCTGTTTGGAGGTATCAGTCATCGCATTGGCAGAGCTTTGCATATTGCCCGATGCCTCGATCACCTGGGCGACAACCTGCCCGACGCTGGCTTCGAAACTGTCGGCCATTTTGCGAAGGGCCGCACGTTTGTCTTCTTCGGCGATGCGTTCCTGCTCTTCACGCTGGGTGCGCATTTCTTCCATTTCGATGGTTTTCGATTTGAAGATATCCATCGCCCGCGCCAGATCGCCGATCTCGCTTTTCTGGTGGGTGTAATTGACTTCGATATTGTGATCACCCTGCGACAGACGCAGCATGTTTTCCGAAATATCGAAAAGTGGTCGGGTAATGCCACGGCTGATCATCAGCGAGACGCCGACAACCGCAACCAGGATCGCCAAGGCAACACCACCCATCACCAGCATGATTTGCATGAAAACAGCGTTTACATCATCAATGTAAATACCGGTGGCGACGATCCAGCCCCATGGCTTGAAATCCTTGACGAATGAAAGCTTCGGACGAAGATCATCCGAATTCGGCACCTTGTAGGTATAATCGACAAAACCCTCGCCCTTCTCTTCGGCGACGCGCACGAACTCGCGATAAAGGAATTTGCCCGATCCATCGACATTGTCGGTCAAGTTCTTGCCAACAAGATCCTTCTTGATGTCATGGATCAGAAGAACCGGCGTGTGATCAAACACAAAGAAATAGTTCTTCTCATCATACCGAAGGGCTGCAACAGCGCCTTTGGCGGCATTTTGCGCCTCTTCGGTGGTCATTTCGCCGGACTGTTCCAGCGCATGATAATGACCAATCAAATTGATTGTGGATTCAACAAGGTTTTTCGTTTTTGTCTTGCGGTCCTCAAGCATGTTTTGGCGCAATTCGGTCAGACCGAACGCCCCGACCAGCAACACCGCAAGAACCGCGCCCGCGACAATAATCAGCATACGTGTGCCGATTTTCACCGAACTCAGTGACAACATGGCATTCCCCTTCCCCTTGGATATTCCTTGCCAAGGTAGCGGCAAGGTTTTCTTGTTTTAGAACCACTTCACAAACACTGAAGTCGGCAGCCCGTGACCATGTCACAAATCATCATACCAATTGAATCGCATATATTATGCATTATCTCTTTGCTGTGACGGCCATCACAGTTACTTGCCATTTCAGCTTGGCATCCGATAATCTTCCTATCGCTATCCGGGCACACCAACGCACGATAAGACGCGCCAAACAAGTGATCTGCAGTGCGCCGTTTGACGTAGCCATTTCAGTGATTTACATAATTTCTCAGCATCATGGCCAAAGGACATCTCATGCGCCCACTTCGCACAATCCTGTTGGCCCTGATCCCGGCAAGCCTGCTTGCGGCCTGTGCATTCCCGCCAGAAAACGCGCTTTATGATCAGTCACCCGATATCCCGCCCTACATGCAGGATAATTTCGACGATTACGTATCTGAAACGCGTGACTGGATCGCCTCCCATCGGGTTTTTCTGACCGATGACCATGAAATGGAAATTGCGCGCAACATTCCGTTTGAAGTTCGGCCTGAACCAATGGACGCAAATAAGCCCAGCCGTGGGGTTTTGTTTGTTCACGGTCTGGGATCAAGTCCGTGGTACTTCCACGACATTGCAGTGGCAATGGCCAAGAATGGCTGGCTTGCGCGGTCGATGTTGCTGCCCGGCCACGGCACCCGCCCGGGGGATCTCAGCCTGCCCGATTATGATGACTGGACGGGATCGGTCGCCCATCAGGTTGCGCTTCTGGAACGCGAGGTGGATGAAGTCTGGCTGGGTGGCTTTTCAACCGGCGGTAATCTTGTCACCAGTTACGCTGCTCGAAACCCGGACATTGACGGGTTGTTGTTGTTTTCTCCGGGCATCGAGCCGGGCAGTGATCTGTTATTCCTGACACCACTGGTCCAGTATCTGTGGGATTGGGTCGATGCTGATCCGGAAGACAACGTGATCAACTATCAATCCCTGTCGACCAAGGCATCGGCACTTTATTATCGCAGCGTCACCGACGTTGATGACGCGCTTGACGCAAAGCCGTTTGATCGCCCCGCCCTTGTTACCATGAGCGCGGATGACAGTGTGCTCGATCCAAGAGCAATGCTTCGTCGCTTTGAGACGCATTTCACCAACCCGGCTTCACGCCTGGTCTGGTATGATGAAGTCAACGCCCCAAGCAACGACAGCCGGATTGAGAACCTCAACAGCAATCTGCCGGATCAACAGATCAGCAGTTTCTCTCATCTGAGCGCCCTGTTCTCGCCCGACAATCCGTATTACGGTGCAAAGGGAAGCTTTGTCTTCATCGAAAACGGTCAGGAAGACATTGAACGACCAGCGGATCGCGCACTGCTCTGGCGCAGTGCATGGGGTTATACGGAACCGGGCAAGTATCATGCCCGCCTGACATGGAACCCCTATTTCGATGCCTTGATCGACGCAATCGGCGAAGTCACCAACTAGGCCAAAGGACCCGTCAACACCATGACCAACAGCGAACAGGAAACGATGAGTGCAGGGCGCATTCATCACCCCAACCATCGCACCCGTGTCTTTGCCCTGATTGCGTTTATGGTGTTGTGTCTGATCATATCGGCATTTGGCGGCGCGGTGACAGCCACCAGCGTCAATGACTGGTACGCGGCACTGAACAAGCCGTTCTTCCGTCCGCCCAACTGGGTTTTCGGGCCGGTATGGACCGTCATTTATTTCATGATCGCCTTTAGCGGCTGGCGCGCCTGGCTTAAGGTGGGTATTGCCAATGCCAAAGGCGCCTTTGGCCTTTATGCAGGTCAGTTGACGCTTAACCTTGCATGGTCGTTTTTATTCTTTGGCGCGCAGTCGCCCCTATTGGGCCTGATCGATATCGTCATCCTGCTTGGCCTGATCATCGCCAACATGGTTGCGTTCTGGAAGATTGACCGTCTGGCCGGGATGCTATTGGTGCCCTACGCGCTTTGGGTGGCATTTGCCACCCTGCTTAATGCCGCGATCTGGCAGCTTAATTAACTGCTTGGTTCTGCGACGACATCAATTGCCGTTTCCTTGGCCGCACGATCACTCTTGGGCTCCGCAGCCTCAGTTGTCTGCGCAACACTATCCATGCCCAAGCGACCGATGGATGGCAAACGCAGTGCCGGGCGGTTGAAATCAATCCCGAAGTTCAGACCCAGCAGGTTAAGCTCGATCCCCTCTTCCAGACCAAGCGACATACCAAGAACGCCCAGCAGGTTCGCCTGCACGCCCTGTCCGCTGGATGACAGCCCAACCGGATTGGTGATCGGGCGATAATCCTTGCCGATTGCGTTGGCTGGCATATCAAGGTTAAGCCCCGGCACTTCACGGCCGATATGGGCGATGAAGGTGTTGCTGTTCGGGCCCGGATAACTGCGATATTCGCGCGGGAACGGATAGGATTTGATCGCCTGTTCGATCTCGGGGATCAGCTTTTCGGCCGCCTCGCCCCGATGAGCCGCGAGAAGTTCCGGCTTTGAGCCATACCAAAGACCATCCGGGATCGCGTAATTCTGGCGAACGACATTGCCACTGCCCCATCCCACCACGTCATAGCGGGTATATCGGGTTTCACCGGCACGCTTATAGATGATCCATGGATGAACTGCGAAATAGGCCCGCCAGCCAAATGTTTCGGCCGCCATCACCATGACAATCGCCTGATCCCGGTTAGCGACCGCATCAGGCGCCACACCCGAAGAATGGCGCGGCGCATTGCGCCACGTATAGCGTTCCTTGGCTTTTTCACCCGGCGGGTCTTCTGCCAGGCTGATGCCAAATGGCAGGACAAGAACGGCCAAAAGACCAAGAAACAGGGTTTTGCCTTTACGCAACGTCGATCCAATCAAACTAACAGGTCATGACTTTGTTATTACGGTTAAAGCAGACAAGTAGGATCAAAAAAAGGCAACGCAACCTTCTATCTTGAGGGGAATACATCTGCATTCCGCCTGAAGTGGCGAAACCGGGCCTATGGCCAGGCAGCAAAAGTGTCATCTCGCACACGCTCATGCGCGCGCCGCAACCGACGATAGCCACCGGGCGCCTCCCCCATATAACGTTTGAAGAACCGGCTGAAATAAGCCGGATCGCGAAAACCCAAACCATATGCGATCTGCGCCACACCAAGTGGGGATTGTTCCAGACGCATGCAGGCCTCGCGCAGGACACGTTCATGGATAATCGTTAAGGGCGGCTTGCCGGTTGCGCGCAACACCGCAGACCCCAATCTGCGTTCACTGACGCCAAGGGCCTTGGCATAATCAGTAACATTCCAGTGTTCGCGAAAATGCAGCTCCAGCACCTGCAAAAATCGCTGAAAGGTGATTGAGCCCGGACCGTGCTGGTTACGTTGCGCCGTGACACCTTCTGCCAGACGCAGAACCATGGTCAGAATAATCTGTAAATGCGCGCCAACCACAAGACTGGCACCAAGTGCATTGCCCATCAGCTCAGACCGGATGGCTTCAAAGCTGCGCTCAAGCAACACCAGATTTCCAAGGCCCTCTTGCAGAGTAACATTATGGACGGTGTCCGCAGCAAAGCGCAAAGGCAAGCCACCGCCAGCAGAATTACCACCGGCGATCCCGCTGCCATCACCGCAATGACGCGCCACCAGATCATCCGCAACCGACAGCAAATAGCCATTGCTGCCTGCACTCACGCCAAAGCGCTGCGTTTCGCCCAACGGCAACCAAACGAGAGCTGGGGCCTTGCAGGTTATCGTTCCTTTGCGCAAACCAACCTCGGCACGACCACCAAGCAACAATATGGCATGGCAACGGTCCCGACGTGCCTGATCATTCATGACCCAGGTCTGTGTCGATAATGGATGATCAAAACGGTCCATAACCGCATGAGTGGTTACGGGAAGCAGGTCTTCGAACGGGTTATCGGTAAGTTCAACGGCGCTTGAGACCGGAATCTGACGGGGAGTTTGATCGGTCATGCCTTTTTGTCACACATCTATTCCAAATGGTTATATGTAAAAATGTACAATTTTTCGTCCTAAATTGTCAATTTCAGCATCTTTACATTAGAAACGTTCCATCGCTTACTAGAAACACGGTCAAAGAAACCGTCACAAGCAACAATACATACAAAGAATGCGTTCCTATTATTTTGCATATGCGAACTAATAGGCGGGAGGTTACGCCGGAGATTTACTTCACACTGTGAAGTAAGTAACACTAACTCTTTGCCTAAACTCCTGAAACTACGCGCAAACGGGAAAACCGTCTCTGCAAAAGAGATCAGGAGGAAAAGCATGCAAATTTCAGCGAAACTGCGCTTCGCGACCATTGCAGCAGCCACAACCGCCGTCATGAGTACCGCGACGCTGTTTGGGGCCAATGCCCAGGAAACATATCGTATTGGCTATGCCATTTCGAAAACCGGTCCGGGTGCACCGGGCGCGGCCACCAGCACCATTCCGAACTACGAAATGTGGGTTAAGGAAATCAATGATGCCGGTGGCCTTAAAGTCGGCGACAAGCAGCTTCCGATTGAAGTTGTCGAATATGATGACCGATCCAGCTCGGAAGAAGCGGTACGCGCGATTGAACGCCTGATCAACCAGGACAAGGTTGATTTCATCCTCTCCCCCTGGGGCACGGGTATCAACCTTGCAGTAGCACCAATCCTTGACCGCGCGGGTTACGCCCACCTTGCGGGCACGGCCGTTACCGACAAGGCACCCCAACTGTCGCAGCGCTGGAAAAACTCCTACTGGCTGCTGGGTACTGGTGAACAATATGCGGTTGGACTGGCTGAATTCCTTAAGGGACTTAAGGACGAAGGCAAAATCAACGACAAGGTTGCCATGATCGCCGTTGCTGACGGATTTGGCATCGAGCTTTCCAAGGCTGGTCGCGAGGCCCTTGAAGATCGTGATTTCGATCTCGTCTATGACAAGACTTATCCGCTGGGTTCCCAGGACCTGGCAACCATCGTCAATGATATCAAATCGCTTGGCGCGGACACCTTTGTTGCCTTCTCTTACCCGCCCGGCACGCTTGGCTTGACCGAACAGTCTCGCGTTCTGGGCTTTAATCCCAAGGTATTCTATGCCGGTGTCGGTACGGCCTTCCCGCTTTACAAAAACCGTTTTGGCGATAATGCCGAAGGTGTCGTCAGCCTTGGCGGTGCAAGCGAGGACGATCCCAAAATTGCCGATTACATCAAACGCCACATCGCATTCGCCGAGCGTGAGCCGGATCGTTGGGCATCGATCGTGAACTGGGCAACATTGCAGTCCCTGCAGCAGGCCATCGAGCGTGCCGGCACGACCGACCGCGTAGCGATCAATGCCGAACTGGCAAAAGGCGGTTTTGACACCATTCTTGGCACCTACAAGCCGGGCGATCAGACGTTCTGGCAGGTTGGTCAGTGGCAAGATGGCAAGTTTGTCGGCCTCGCACCGACCAGCATGGAGGGCGCTGCAGAACTTGTCTTCCCGAAACCTGAGTGGAAAGCCGCGCAGTAAGCGCGCCACATAAGGACGTCGGGGTTCCTAAGCCAACAGAACTCACGGGAATCCCGACGCCCCTTTTGGATGGAATTAATGTTTAGCTACGCAATTTTTTCCGGAATTACTCTTGGCGGGATGTACGCCCTTGTTGCCATGGGGCTGACCCTGCAATATGGCGTTTCGCGCATCATGAACCTCGCCTATGGCGAGTTGGTGATTGTCGCGTCATTTATTGCCTTTGTTTTCATGACCTCGCTTGGTGTCAATCCGATTGCTGGTCTGTTGATCATCATTCCGGCAAGCTTTGCCCTGAACTGGGTGATTTATCGCATCCTGCTGACCCCGCTGGTCGCGCGCGCAAAGAACCGCGGCATGCTTGAAGTCGACAGCATCCTGGCTACCTTTGGCCTGCTGTTTATCGTTCAGGGCGTGCTGCTGGTCTGGTTTGGTGGCAACTATTACAGCTATGATTTCCTCAACAACGCCGTTGACATCTTTGGGGCAACGATTGCGGCAAACCGGCTTGTCGCACTTGGTTTCGCAGTTGTCATCGGACTTGGTTTCTATCTGATCCTGACCCGCACCCGGATGGGCACGGCCCTTCGTGCGGTCGCCGTTGATCCGACCTCGGCGCGCCTGGTGGCAATTGATGTCAATTTTGCATCCTGCTTTGCTTTCACCCTTGGTGGTGCTATGGCCGCTGTTGGTGGTGTTCTGGTCAGTATGTTTCTGACTTTCTCCACCTCGATGGGTGTTGTCTTTACCATGAAGGCATTGATCGTTGTGATCATGGGCGGGGTTGGCAATATGTTGGGCGCGCTGATTGCGGGCCTCATCCTTGGTGTCGCGGAAAGCCTGGTCGCGACCTATATCGATCCGGGCCTGACCATTGCCGTGACCTATGTGATCTTCCTGCTGGTACTGCTGATCAAGCCATCCGGCCTGTTCGGGAGGGCCGCGTCATGAGCATCCTCAAACCTGATTTCATCAAGCCCGTTGGTATCGGTGCAGTGATCTTTGCTGCCCTTGCCTTCCTGCCCTCGCTGGTTGACAGTTATTACATGTCGCTTGCTATCAGCATCGTGAGCTTTGCGGTTCTGGCAACCGCATGGTCGATGTTCTCTGGACCGACACGATATATCTCACTTGCGACCGTGGTGTTCTTTGGCATTGGTGCCTATACGGTGGCAGTTCTGGGTGAAGTTCTGCCCTTCCCGCTGGTGCTGGTTTGCGCCGGGCTTGCCGGCACAGTCATCGCCCTTCTGGTTGGCTTTTCCACCCTGCGTCTGGCAGGTGTGTATTTCGTGATCTTTACCTTTGGCCTGACCGAACTGGTGCGCCAGGTCGTCAGTTGGTACGAGGTCAATGTCACCCGCGAAATGGGCCGCTATGTGTTTCTTGATATCACCCAGAACGACATTTACTGGCAATTACTCGCCCTGTTTGCGGTTCTTCTGCTGACCGGCTTCATTTTGGGCCGTTCGCGCCTTGGCTTTGCGCTGCGCATTATTGGCGAGGACGAAACCGTTGCCAAGCATTGCGGCATTGATGTCACGCGTGTGAAAGTCGCGCTGTTTGTTCTGTCTGCCCTGTTCATGACCCTGACCGGAGCCATCATGGCACCGCGCTGGACCTATATTGATCCGGTCATTGCCTTTAACCCGATGCTGTCATTCCAGGTTGTCATCATGGCACTGCTTGGCGGGCCACGTCGCCTGCTGGGCCCTCTGCTTGGCGTTGTCCCATTGACCCTTCTGTTTGAAATCCTGACCGCGAACTTCCCGAACCATTTCAGCATCCTGCTTGGCTGCGTGTTCTTGGTAATTGTCTATCTTCTGCCGAGCGGGGTTGTCGGTTTGTATGAAAAATACAGCGCCCCCAAAAAGCGCGTACTTGCAACCGAACAAAACGCCAAACCCGGGGGGAACGCAGCATGACCAATGAAATCCTTTTGTCGATTTCAGGTCTGCAGAAGGCCTTTGGCGGCCTGATTGCCGTCAATCAGATGCAGTTCGATGTCCATGAAGGAGAAATCCTTGGCTTGCTTGGCCCCAATGGATCGGGCAAGACCACGGTGATGAACCTGATTTCAGGTGCCCTTCAGGCGAATGAAGGCAAGATTGTCATCAGTGGTAAGGATATCACCAATCTTCCTGCCCACAAAATCAGCCATTCCGGCATTGCCCGCACCTTCCAGCTGGTGCGTGTTTTGCCCGATCTTGATTGCGTGGAAAATATCGAAGCCGGTCTTGCCTACCGGACCAAGCCGCTCTGGGGTGATGCCGCGCATGCCGCTGCACTTGAATTGCTTGAACGGATCGGGCTTGCCAAACAGGCCCACACGCCCGCAGGCGATCTGACCTATATCGATCAGAAACGCCTTGAACTGGGACGGGCACTTGCCCTGCAACCGAAACTTCTGTTGCTTGACGAATGGCTGGCCGGATTGAACCCGTCCGAATTGCAGGATGGTATCGCCCTTGTTCGCAAGCTCAAGAACGAAGGGCTTACGATCATCATGGTCGAACATGTCATGGATGCGATCAGAAGTCTGTGTGATCGTTGTGTGGTCATGAATGCCGGGGCCAAGATTGCTGATGGCACCCCCGACGAAGTTCTTTCCGATCCCGAAGTCGTCCGCGCCTATCTGGGAGACAGCCATGCTTGATATCAAAAAACTGTCTGTGTCCTATGGCAAGCACGCCGCCCTTCGCGAAGTCGACCTTACTGTCGACCGTGGCGAAATCGTTGTCATGCTGGGCGCCAATGGCGCAGGTAAAAGCAGCTTGCTTAAGGCCTGTGCCGGTCTGGTGCCGGCCCACGATAACACGCGTATCACCCTATCTGGCAGTGAGCTGACCGAACTTTCGGCCCACAAGATTGTCGAAGCCGGACTTGCACTTGTCCCGGAAGGGCGCGGCATTTTCGGCGAACTGACGGTTCGTGAGAACCTGGCACTTGGTGCCTTTGCCAAACGCGCAAGGGCAGCTGAAAAACAGAACCTTGAACGCGTGATTGATCTGTTCCCCAAACTCGCGGAAAGGCTTGATCAAGCGGCTCGTACCATGAGTGGTGGCGAACAGCAGATGGTGGCCATCGGCCGCGCGCTTATGTCCAATCCCGATATTCTTTTGCTTGATGAGCCGTCCCTTGGTTTATCACCAATCATGACCGGGGAATTATTCAAGGCCCTTGCGGCCATTCGCAAAACAGGCGTTGGTGTGCTTCTGGTCGAACAGAATGCCCACCAGTCCCTCGCCATATCAGATCGAGGTTATCTGATCGAAAACGGGGCCGTTACCGGGCAGAATACTGCCAAGGCCCTGCAATCCGACCCAGCTGTGCAGAAGGCATTTCTTGGCCTTGGGGCCGCGTGATGCAGTCTTTCGCCAACGCACAGCAAACCACAAGAAAGTCAGGAGAAACGTCATGAACGACACCAAATTGTTGATCAATAATCAGGACGTCAATGCGTCCAACAACCGCACTTTTGAACGCAAGAACCCGGTCACTGGCGAAGTTGCAACCGTGGCTGCGGCCGCTAATGCCGCCGATGCCCGCAAGGCCGCCGATGCCGCCGCCGCGGCCTTCCCGGAATGGTCAAAAATGGGTCCGGGCGCACGGCGCAAGATCCTGCTTAAGGCCGCTGACATCATGGAGGCCAAAGGTGATCAGTTTGGTCAGCTGGTTCTTGATGAAACCGGCAGCACGCGCATGTGGGGTGGATTTAACGCCCATCTTGCTGCCAATATGCTGCGCGAGGCCGGTGGCATGACGACGCAAATTCAGGGCGATGTCATTCCGTCTGACACGCCGGGCCTCATGGCCATGGGCATTCGTCAGCCGGTTGGCGTGGTCCTGGGCATTGCGCCCTGGAACGCCCCGGTGATCCTTGGCACACGCGCCATTGCCATGCCGCTGGCGTGCGGCAATACCGTCATCCTCAAGGCGTCCGAACTCTGCCCGGCCCTGCATCGCCTGATCGGTGATTGCCTGGTCGAGGCCGGTGCGCCTGAAGGTGTCGTCAACGTTGTGACCAATGCCCCGGAAGATGCCCCGGAAATCGTTGAAACCCTGATTGCCCATCCGGCCGTGCGCCGCATCAACTTTACCGGCTCTACCCGTGTCGGGCGCATCATCGCCAAGCTTGCGGCTGAACACCTGAAACCGGTTCTGCTTGAACTGGGTGGCAAGGCACCGTTCCTCGTTTTGGATGACGCCGACCTTGACGAGGCGGTCAATGGCGCGGCCTTTGGCGCCTATATGAACCAGGGCCAGATTTGCATGTCGACCGAACGCCTGATCGTTGACAATGCGGTTGCCGATGACTTTGTTGCCAAACTGGCCGCCAAGGCCAAAACGCTGACCGCAGGCGATCCGGCCAAGGCCGAAAACATCCTTGGCGGTGTTGTCAGCATCGAGGCGGTCAATCGCATCGAAGAACTGATCGAAGACGCCGTTTCCAAGGGTGCGAAACTGGTTGCCGGTTCGGGCAAGGCCAAGGACGGCGTTCTGATGGATGCCACCCTGCTTGATCATGTTACCCCGGCAATGAAGATCTATTCCGAGGAAAGCTTTGGCCCGATCTGTGTCGTTATTCGTGCAGGCGACGAGGACGAGGCCGTTCGCATCGCCAATGACAGCGAATATGGCCTGTCTTCTGCGGTCTTCTCGACCAACATTCCGCGTGCGATGGAAGTTGCCAAACGCATTGAAAGCGGCATCTGCCACATCAACAGTCCGACCGTTCAGGACGAAGCACAGATGCCATTTGGTGGTGTGAAATCATCGGGTTATGGCCGTTTCGGATCCCAGGCATCGATTGATGAATTCACCGAAATGCGCTGGATCACGATCCAGAGCGGCAAGCGCCACTACCCGTTCTAAGCCTTGCTGTTCATAAAGATACGCAGGGGGGAAGCCTGATTTCGTGAGAACTGTTTCCTCACCAAATCAGGACCTGTGTGCAGGCCGTCAGATTTTCATCTGGCGGCCTGCGTCTTTTTGGGAAATGAAGTGATCTGATCAGCCGCGCAGAACGGCCTGCACCAGAACTTCCAACGCGCTTGAAAACTTCGATCGGTCTTTCTGGGTAAAGGCGGCATTGCGCCCCTGTTCGCCGGTGACTTCACGCATGTGGGCGGCGATTTCACGCCCGGCCAGCGCATTGCCAATATTGGCCTCGGTAAATTCCTGACCGTTGGCTTTCAGGACCCTGGCACCGATTTCAATCCCGCGCGATGCCAGCGGAATGTCATTGGTGATGATCACATCACGTGCACGCGCATTTTCCGCAATCCAGTCATCGGCGGCATCGGGTTCCGGCGGCACAATCACGATCTTGATCAAGGGATTGCGTGACGGGCGAATGCCGCCGTTTGATACCATGATCATTTCGATCCGGTGGCGTTCGGCCACACGTTCGCATTCGGCCTTAACCGGGCAGGCGTCGGCATCAACAAACAAACGTGGACGGGTATTTTCAGTATTTTCGTTCATGGCGCGATAATCGCCGGGACGCGATCAAAGTCAAGCCATCATGAACCCTGCCTGACCGTCGCAGAATGCTTTGCATCGCGCATCACGGCCAAAACCACCGCCCCGACAAAGGCAAAGCTGCATGCCATCAAAACGGTTGTTTGGAAATCAAAGGCACTGGCAACCACCCCGGTCAAAAGATTGCCGATCAGCCCCCCGACAAACAGCGTGCTGACATAGTAACTGGTCGCAACACCGGGCTGATCGGTGGCGAAGTTTTGAACGAATGTCATGCTGATCCCGGCAAAGATACCGTAATAGATACCATCAAGGGTAGCGAGTGCCAGCACATCAACAAGCGTTGTGGCGTGATAAATCAGGCCAAAGAACACCGCCCCCAATAGGGCCGCGATCAGCATGCCTTTACGTTCGCCAACCCGTTTTATCAGCGTTGCGCAGAAATAGATCACCACCACTTCGACAAAGCATTTCACCGTCAGGGCAAAACCCGCCGAGGACGCGACCAGCCCCAACTCGGTCGAGAAATAAAGCGGCATTGCCGAAACAAACACCACATTGGCCGCCCCGATGAAAAACACCGGCACACAGGCCGACAACAGGCCAAAGTTGAACGGGACTTTCTGCCCGGTCTTCAGGCTGTTGGGATGATGGGTTTTAAATGCGCCCGGCACAATCACCAAACAGGTCACACACCAGATCGCGGCAAGTCCGGCAATTGCGTAATAGGTCGGGGCAAAACCATAGACGCCATAAAATGACAAGGACGCCGCCGGCCCGACCATCCAGCCAAGCGATGTCTGCATGCGAAGGAAGCCGTTGAACTTGACGACATCGCGCCCGGTCTGTTCGGCAAACAGACGCCCGAATGAATACATCACCGAAAGCGCACCGGATCCGATACCAAGCAGGATCGATGCAATGCCAAGATAAACCCAGTAAATCTGAAACAGACCCAGCAGGGTCATGCCAATGCCAAAGCACAGAATACTGGTCACCAGCAGGAACTTGACGGGCACCGCCCGATCAATCGCACGCCCAAATGTGCGGTTCACAATCAGGGTGACGCACACCTGAACAATCGCCACCAGGCTAAGCTTCCAGGGGGCTTGACCCAATCCTTCGACAACATAAAGCCCGGCCAAGGGTGCCGCACTCGACGAGGCAAAAGCCCCAACAAGCAGCAAGCCAAGCACAAGAAACGGATAGCGATCCAGAACCGCCATGATTGGCGACAGCCCGGCCTTTTGGCCAGCCCCAACATCGCTTACGCCGTTACCTGCCCCATCACCCTGCATCGAAACCGTCCCCTAACCTGTCATGGCATCATGGGAACCGTTCTAGCGCTTCAACCTGAAATCGTTAAACATTTCTGCGCCTTACGCATCAGATGTCACAAAAGCATCATGAACGACGCGAAATGGATCAGGCAAGACCGCCAACGAAACTTGAAAGTTCTGGCGTTTTTGGATTGGAAAAGACTTCTTCCGGATCGCCGGTTTCATGAATGCGGCCCTGATGCATAAAGACCAGCTTGTCGCAAACTTCACGCGCAAAACGCATTTCGTGTGTGACCATGACAAGCGTCATGCCCTCTTCGGCAAGTTGGCGGACAACTGCCAGTACCTCGTTGACCAGTTCCGGATCAAGTGCCGATGTCACTTCGTCACACAAAAGAACCTTTGGCTTCATCGCCAGTGCACGGGCGATCGCCACACGCTGTTGCTGCCCGCCCGACAATTGATCGGGGTAATGCATCATCTTGTCCGCCAAGCCGACCTTGGCCAGCATTTCCTCAGCGATTTGTTTGGCCTCGGCCTTGGATTGCTTTTTGACGACCTGCGGGGACAGCATGACGTTTTCAAGGGCCGTGTAATGCGGGAACAGGTTGAACTGTTGAAACACCATGCCGACCTGAAGTCGAAGGCCAAGCAGATCCGCATCACGGTCGCTGATCTTTTTGCCATCAACGATGATCACACCATCATCAATGACCTCAAGCCCGTTGATTGTGCGCAACAGCGTGCTTTTGCCCGATCCGCTTTTACCAATCAGGGCAATGACCTGCCCCTCGTCGATTGAAAGATCAATGCCCTTGAGAACTTCGAGCTCGCCAAAGCTTTTATGGATGGCATGCAATTCAACGAGCGACATGGCGGAACTTTCCTTCGAGGTGGCGGGCAAAAAGCGATAGCGGATAACAAATCAGGAAATACATCACCGCCACACAGCCATAGACCGTAAACGGTTCATAGGTGGCATTGGTGATCATGGTGCCGGCCTTGGTCAGTTCAACAAAGCCGATGATTGATGCCACGGCTGTTCCCTTGACCACCTGAACCGAAAAGCCCACCGTTGGTGGGACGGCAATGCGAAGCGCCTGCGGCAAAACGATATAGCGCATCTGTTGGGTAAAATTCATGCCAAGGCTTGCCGATGCTTCCCATTGACCCTTGCCAATCGATTCAACACATCCGCGCCAGATTTCGGTCAGAAACGCACTGGTGAACAATGTCAGGCCAAGGGTTGCCGCCACCCATGGCGACACATCCAGTCCGATCAGTGGCAAGCCGAAAAAGACAATGAATAACTGCATCAAAAGCGGCGTGCCCTGAAACAGTTCGACATAGCCGCGCACCAGTCGGATCACCCACGGATTGCCAGCCGTGCGCACCATCAAAAGCAACAAGCCAACCAGCCCGCCAAGCACAAAGGCCGTAAGCGACAGCAACACTGTCCAGCGCGCGGCAAGCAACAGGTTATAAGCAATATCCCACAGGGAAAATTCAGACATGACGCCGCCGTTCAAACAGGAAGTTACCGAGAACCTTCAAGCCCATCCGAAGCAGGATCGACATCACAAGATACAAACCCGTCACCACGAAATAGACTTCAAACGCCCGGAAATTAAGCGCCTGAATATAGTTCGCGCCGAATGTCAGTTCCTCGGCCGCGATCTGCGAACAGACCGATGATCCCAGCATGACAATTACAATCTGACTGGAAAGGGCCGGCCAGATTTTCTTGAGTGCGGGTAAAATCACGACATAACGGAAAATTTGCACCCGGTTCATTGCAAGACTTTGGGCTGCTTCGATCTGGCCTTGCGGGATAGCCAGAATGCCGGCCCGGATGATTTCCGTGGAATAGGCACCGAGATTGACGATCATCGCCAAAACAGCAGCCTGAAATTCCGTCAGCTTCACGCCAAGTGCGGGAAGCCCGAAGAAGATAAAGAAGAGTTGCACCAGAAACGGCGTGTTGCGGATCAGTTCTACATACACGCCGACAATCTGGCTGATCACCGGGGCGCGCGACGCACGCGCCCACGCCCCCATGATCCCGAGCCCGACGCCAACCACAGCACCGATGACTGTTAACTCCGTGGTCAGAATGACCCCGTCAAACAGCAGCTGCCAATGCGGCACGATGGCGCCGAAATCGAATTTATATGCCATTGATCTATAATGATCCTGTCAGTCAGCCAAAAAGCTTAGAGTTTTTCCGGAAGCGGAATACCAAGCCACTTTTCAGCAATCGCATTCAAACGACCATCGGCAATTGAAGCGGCAATGATCTCATTGACCTTGGCCATGAGTTCCGGCTCATCCTTGTTCAGGCCGACATAGCAGGGGGAATTTTTGATCAGGAATTTCGGTTCCGGCTTGCGCGGCGGGTCGCGTTCAATGATGGCAGCTGCCGTCACGTTACCGGTCGCGATCAGATCAACCTGACCTGACAGGAAGGCCGAAATCGTGCCGTTATTGTCTTCGTAGCGTTTGATATCAACGTCAGACGGCGCGATCTTGGTCAGTTCAAGATCTTCGATCGCACCACGGGTCACGCCAACCGACATACCCGCAAGGTCGGCTGCCTTTTCAACCGAAAAATCAGCCGGGCCAAAGACGCCGTTATAGAACGGTGCATAGGGATCGCTAAAATCGATCACCTTTTCACGGTCCGGGTTCTTGCCAAGGCTGGAAATCACCAGATCGACCTTGCCGGTGTTGAGATATGGGATGCGGTTGCTTGAGGTCACCGGTACCAGTTCAAGCTTTACACCAAGCTCTTCGGCAATCAGGGCCGCCATATCAATGTCATAGCCCTTTGGCTGCATATCGGTCCCCACCGAACCGAATGGCGGAAAGTCCTGTGGCACGGCAACCTTGAGAACACCGGCCTCGGAGATGCTGTCGAGCGCGCTGGCAGACGCTGCCCCAAGCGGAGCGGCAAGCATTGCCACCGCAGTAATCGCAGTTTTGAAGAATTGTTTCATGAGCCTCTACCCGTCTGTCTAATCGTTTCTGAAATCATGTGCGTTATTTTTAGCCTGATTGTGACGCTGCACATCTTTTGATCTTTTGTCTATGAATAATTTTTTCTTCAGCGTAAATTCAGCATGAGATTGATCATAATCCTTTAAAAATCAGCATTTTTTGAATATCAAAAACCATTCAACTGGTCTGACCAGATGTGGGACAATATATGACACGCAGTGAAACCACCCCGGAACGCGCAGCCCGGGACATTCGGAACCTGATAGAAAACAAGGGCCTAAAGGCAGGTGACTCGCTGCCCGCCCAGCGCAATCTGGCAAGCGAACTGGGCATCAGCCGCACCAGCCTGCGCGAAGCTCTTGCCACACTCGAAGCGCTTGGACTGATCCACATCCACGCCGGAAAAGGCGTGTACATCACCGATCGCCAGAACTTGCCGCCGATTGGTCAGGACCGAAATCGCCAGGCCGGCCAGGTTTATCAGTTCCGGCTTGCGATCGAGCCCTATGTTGCCGGCCTCGCGGCCCAGATGCGCAACAAGGATCACCTCGATGCGCTTGAAACCAGCATCACCGATATGCGAAACGCGCTAGAGACAGATGACCTGATTGCCGCCGCCACCGCCGATACGGAATTTCATGAAGTTCTTCTTTTGGCGTCAGGCAATCCGATGTTTGCCAAGGCCATGCATCCCGCAGCCCAGATCATTCACGAGAACCAGATGCTGCCCTTTGCCAACGCCAAGGCGATTGCCGCCCCGCTTGCCGAACATGAACAGGTCTTGCGCTATGTGCGTGAACACAATCCATCGGGCGCGCGCGATGCCATGCATTTCCATGTCCTGAGTGCCGCCACCCGCGCCAAGATCGCCTTCTTGCGCCCCTGACATGCACGCAAAACAAAACCCCCACCCGGTTTTCCGGATGGGGGTTTCGTTAATACGGTGCCCTTCACAAGGAAGGACAAGCCGAATTAGGCAGCGGTCAGATCATCTGCCGAAACGCGGCCCGAACGTGAGTCGGTGCGCAGTTCGTAGTTGATTTTGTCGCCTTCCTGCGGGTGGCCCATGCCAGCGCGTTCAACGGCGCTGATGTGCAGGAATACGTCATTTCCGCCTTCGTCCGGCTGAATGAAACCAAAACCTTTAGTTGCGTTGAACCATTTAACGGTACCAGTTGCCATCTTTAGATCTCCTATCGAGTATTGATTGGCGTTTCGACACACCCCGCGTGGGTGCGCCTATAGGGGTTTGAAAAACAATCAGGCGCGTTCACGCCTCGGCTGTTTTCCAGAAGTGTTTTCGCGGCCCGCACCACCCGGCTGCCCGCCGGACTGTGCGCCACGATGATTGCGATTGCGGTTTACACCGCCGCGCTTGCCTTGCGGTCCGGTATTTCGGGCACTATTGCTCCCGTTACCAGTCGCGCGGCGTTCCTCGGCACTGCCCATAAAGGACAAACCGGAAGAAATTGAATTGTCAGCTTTCGCCCCGTCGCGACGATTTCCATTGGAATCAACGCGTTTCGTCGGGCGCTTGCCACCATCATTCTGACGGGGGCCATTTTCAGGGTTTCCGCCACGACCATTGGCAGGTTTTGACTTCAGACCACCCTTGTAACGGCTTTTGGATTTTTCCAGTGCCGGGTTCGAAGGGGCCTTGTCAGCCGTTGCTCTTGAAGCATTGTCTGCTCCATCGCGGCTTTGGGTCGTTTGTTTGCGGGCATCGTCACGATCACGACGCGGCGCAGAAGTGCGCGCATCACTGCGATCTGAACGATCATTGCGGGCATTCCGGCCATTGGCCGGGCGACCACCGCGACCATTGCCGCCTGATGCACCACGTCCGCCATTTCCACGCGACTGACCGCCACCATTGCCACCACTAGTGCGGCGGCCACGGTTGCTTTCACGCGCTTCGTCGGAAAGTGCTTCCTGCTCGGCTGCGGCCTTTGCATCACGGCGATCAATCACCGGGATGCTTTGGCGGGTGGTTTTTTCGATATCGCGCAGCAGCCCACGTTCTTCTTCATCACAAAACGCAATTGCCGATCCGCTGGCACCACCGCGGGCCGTACGGCCGATACGGTGAACATAGCTTTCGGGCACGTTCGGGAGCTCGAAGTTCACAACGTGGGTCACGCTATCGACGTCGATACCGCGCGCGGCGATATCGGTTGCGACAAGCACGTTGATCTGACCATCCTTAAAGGCGTTCAGAGCACGTTCACGCTGGTTCTGGCTTTTGTTGCCATGAATGGCAGCTGCGCTGATTTTATTGGCTTCAAGATGGCGCGCGACACGGTCGGCACCGCGCTTGGTCCGGGTAAAGACCAGCGTGCGCTTGAAAGCCGGATTATCAAGAAGCTCTGCCAGCAGCTGACGCTTGCGCGTGCGTTCGATCAAATAGACCGACTGTTCGACACGTTCCTGGGTGGTGGCAACCGGGGTTACCGACACCTTGACAGGGTCAGACAGCATGTCCCCTGCCAGCTGACCAATCTGGGTCGGCATGGTGGCAGAGAAAAACAGGTTCTGGCGATCACGCGGCAACATCTTGATGATGCGCTTGATCGGCGGCAAGAAGCCAAGATCAAGCATGTGGTCGGCTTCATCAAGCACCACCACTTCAACATGTTTGAGGCTGAGCTTGCCGCTGTCGACATGGTCAAGCAAACGACCAGGTGTTGCGACAAGAACCTCGACACCGGGGGTTATTGCCTTGATCTGCGGACCCGGGGCAACACCACCAACAACGACAGCCGTGCGAACATTGAGAAAGCGGCCATAGGCACGGAAACTTTCGCCAATCTGGGCGGCAAGTTCACGCGTCGGCGCAAGAACAAGTACACGGCATGCCCCTTTGGGCGTGCGGGTTTGGGATTTGGAAAGGCGGTCAAGGATCGGCAATGCGAACGCTGCCGTCTTGCCGGTACCGGTCTGTGCGATACCAAGTAGGTCCTTACCGTCTAGAAGAGAGGGAATGGATTGTGCCTGGATCGGGGTCGGCGCGTCGTAGCCTTCTTGGGCAAGCGCGCGAAGGACCGGCTCGGCGAGGCCGAGTTCGGAAAACTGGGTCAAATAAGGGTAACTCGTAAATTGGAGGCTGCAGACAGCTGGGACTTCGCCCGGTGAAAATTAGTAATCAGGTCTGCGCCTTGCAGTTCTGGAAGCACCCGCGTAGCTGGATACTTCAATGCGTTCTTGGGTTAACCACTCGACAGTAGGGGCGTTAATTCCCCTCTACGCTTCTGGAGCGATCAAATAACAGCCACACCATGCGCAGAGTTTTATCCCCTTGTCAAACAGCTTATTTTTGACAGCCCCGCGTTTTACGCACAACGGCACAGCAGAATTGCGCTGCCATGCCGTTGTAAATTCAAATACATGCTGCCTTTGGCGGCATCAATATGCCGCACACGGGTTCCCTGCCCCGCACGGATTATAGGCTGCACACGGATTGCTGGCAGCACATGGGTTACTTGCCCCTGGCGCGCACGGAGACGCGGCACAGGGCGACGCACCACACGGGTTATAAGCGGCACACGGATTTCCTGCCGCACATGGGTTGGAAGCAGCGCACGGATTGAATGCGGCGCAGGGGTTAACCGATCGCACACCACAGGGGTTAAAACCGCCGCACGGACTGGAAGGGCTGCAAGGGTTTCCTGCCGCACACGGGTCGTAGGCTGCGCACGGATTGGCACCACACGGGCTTGCCGCACAAGGATTATAGCCCGCACCACATGGATTCGCACCGCACGGGTTGTAGCCAGCAGCACATGGGTTGGCTGAACACAGGTTTGCCGCACATGGGTTCGCGGCACACGGGTTGGCCCCGCAGGGGTTTGCGGCACAAGGATTGGCAGCGCACGGGTTATTGCCCGCTGCCGGAAGTTTGGCCGGGGCCGGATTGGCAACGGCTGGGATGTTTGCGGTGTGGCTGTAGTGATCAAGCGCAACAGCACCGGTTGCCGCAAGGAAGACCGCACCAAACAGGAGTGTGTTTTTCTCGCTCATTTCCGGAAACCATCCATTCCAAAGACAGGACGCAACGCAATGCCGATCCAGCTGCCGGCAAAGGCCAGCACGAACCAAAGCCAGCCATGCACACTGCCCGAGGCGATCCCGCTAAAGAACGCGCCGATATTGCAGCCAAACGCCAGACGCGCACCATAGCCCATCAAAAGCCCGCCAATAGCAGCCGCGATAAGGGAGGCAACCGGAACGGAAACCTTGGGCGCGAACTTGCCAGCAAGGGCTGCGGCAAATGCTGCCCCGATCACGATGCCGAAATTCATGACCGACGTATTATCCTGCAGGACCGAATTGCCAAGCGCACGCGCCGGGCCAGCCCAGTTCCAGAATTCCCAGGTTTCAACCGGAACACCAATGACCTGCGCGATCTTTGCGCCCCAAAGGCCAAAGCCAAAAGTGATCGACCATGGATGGCCTGCAATCAGAAGCGTCGCAACATTAAGCCCGGCCAAAAGCAAGCCGGTCCAGATCATCGGCCAGGGGCCATGGATGAAACGCGCCAGACCTTCGCGCGGTGCGGTTGAAACGACTTCCAACCCGCCATGGGCACGCTTTTCAACGAACACGGTCAGCAACGCCACCAGCGCCAGACCACCAAACGTCACGGCAAGCCCGCCACCAATGCCATATTCACGACCAAGGCTCATCGGCGGCAAGGAGGGCAGCTCAAGCCACATCGGCAAATGGGCCGTGCCAATCACCGCACCAATAATAAAGAAGACAAGCGTGACCAGCATGCGAGCACTGCCGCCACCAACGGTGAACAACGTGCCAGAACCACAGCCCCCGCCAAGCTGCATGCCAAGCCCAAACAGAAACGCCCCGATCAGGACAGACATGCCGACGGGTGCAACCGCCCCAACGACCGATCCGCCAAACGGATTGCCAAGCGACAGCAACGGGATAAAGGCCGCCGCCGCAACCCCGATCATCAAAAGCTGTGCGCGCAGGGCACGGCCGCGCTTTTCAACGGAAAACCGCCGCCACCCGCCGGTGAACCCAAAGGACGCATGATAAAGCGCAATGCCAAGCAATCCGCCAAGGCCATACAGAACAGCCTGTTTAAGATCGACCGCCTGTGAAATTGCGATACCGACAAGGACAAACAGGACGGCGGTGATGGCAGCCGGTCCTTTGTCAAAGGTGAAACCCGGTGTTGCCGGATTTGCTTTTAGGGTCGTTTCAGACATGGTGAGGCTCAATAACCTGAAATCAGATATCTAAATGAAAACGGAACCGGCTGCCCGGTTCCGTCCAGAATGTGCGCGGCTTGGTGGAAGCCGTATGGCGATCCGGTTATTCCGGGATCACCATTTCACGGTTCGGATCCGCCGCCCATTCGGTCATGGAGCCATCATACATCGCCGTGTTCTTGTTGCCCATCACTTCGGAAAGGCCAAACCATGCGACCGATGCCCAGTGACCGGTGTTGCAATAGGTGATTTCCTTGCTGTCCTTGGAAACACCCGCATCTGCCACAAGGTTTTCGATCACGTCAGCGGCAACAAAGGCGCCATCCTGATCGTTATAAAACTTTGACTGCGGAATGTTTTTCGCACCCGGTACGGCACCCGGACGGGCGACAACACCGCTTTTTGCTTCGCCCTTGAACTGCGAAACCGGACGGGCATCGACAAGTGCAACACCCTCTGCGCGCGCCTTGGCGACATCATCGGCGGTCGCAACAAGCTCAGGACGGAAATTGGCGTTAAAGGCAACGGCCTTTGGCACGACCGGATCGGCCGAGACTTCCTTGCCAGCCGCCAGCCAAGCGCGCTGACCACCATCAAGGATGGTAACCGCGTCATGACCAAGCACCTTGAAGGTCCAGTAAACGCGGGTGGCAGAACCGAAGTCCGAGCTGTTCTGGCCAGCCGGAACGACAACAACCTGTTTGTCATTGTCGATACCAAGTGCACCGATGCGTTTGGAAATCACATCAACCGGCGGCAGCATGCCAACCACATCATTGACCTTGGCCCGCCAGCCAAACTTGCCATAGGGCGCAAAAACGGCACCCGGAATGTGGCCAGCTTCATAAGGGTTGCCGTCCTTGGTAAGCGAGCGGATATCAACAACAACCATCGACGGGTTATCAAGATTGTCCGCAACCCAGTTGGCATCAACCAGCGGCTTTTCGGTAAGACGTTCCGCCTGCGCAGCACTGCCCGCAAAGGCAAAAGTGACCGCCGCAACGGCAGAAAGGATAAGGGAACGCATGGGGCTGTCTCCAATGATCAATTCATCATGATTTTGTGCAATATACCTAATTCATCACAAATAAATGTCAATACAATATGTATTACATTTATATTTTGTATTAATGACTGACAACACAAGAATGCACGTGCCGCGCAATTCAGAACGAAGGGCTTTAGCGATTAAGTTTAGTCAAGGCCGGAGATTATTGAGATAGCGGGCAAATTCGCGCGCAAATGAATCCTGGGTTTCCAGATTGCGCAAGGCGGGCGGCCGGGTCAGGAACCCGTGCAGGGCGGCAATGATGAATTCCGCCACGGCGGAGGGTTCGATATCGGTACGGACGGTTTTGTCGAACTGCGCCTTGCCAATGCGGGACGCAAGCCCGCGCCGCCAATACCGGTAAACACCGTCAATACGCTTGCGCAGGCTTTCATCAAGTTCCCCGGCACCGGATGCCAGACGCGCCAAGGGGCATCCGCCGGCCAGCATTGCCGGTGCATTTTCACTGCCCAAGCGATCCACCTGCCCCATCAACACGGGCAATATATCCTCTGCCCCTTCGAGATCATTCAGCCAGACCTCGTCAACATAGCCCGGCAGGCATTCCTCGATCACGGCGTTGATCAGCTTGGCCTTGCCGGAAAAGTGGTGATAAAGCGCACCTTTCGTACAGCCGCTTTGTTCAAGAATATTGCTGATTGACGCCCCGCCGAACCCGGCCCGGCGGATTTCGCCAAACGCCGCGTCCAGAAGCTTCTGACGGGTGGCATCCGGGTTGCGGATCCGTTTGGGGACGAGTGCTGTTTCGGACGCACCATCAAGTTCCATGCTTTCGCCGACTTCCAGCACATCATCGTCATGACCTTCATCAGGACGTGAAATGCGGGCAAGGGCGGCAGAGAAGCTGAATGGTTCTTTTGACATCGCGCCGTTCTGTTTTTTTGATTTGAACCGGGGATTGGAACCCGTAACTTTCAGGTTCCACTGTTTTTTTCGTGCCGTCAATCATACTGGTGTTTAGTCAAAACATCTGCATGGGGACGAACATCACGCAGCCCCTTGCAATTCAGTGCAAAGCGTACTCTATTGTTCGGCCATGCCCTTTCGGGCGAGCCCCAAACATCCTTTGGATCGAAGATGCAGCTTGATTCCATCGCCTTCGTTGCAGCCGAAACCAAAATCGCACAGGATGCGATGTACCGGCTAAAACACAGATACGGCCACATTGCGCCCGACAAGGCCGACGTGATCGTAGCCCTTGGCGGCGACGGGTTCATGCTCGAAACCCTGCACCGCTATATGGGCCGCAAGGTGCCGATCTATGGCATGAACCGGGGCACGGTCGGATTTCTGATGAATGAATTCCGCGAAATGAATTTGACCGACCGCATCGCAGAGGCCCAGACGGTCGAGCTGCACCCGCTTCAGATGGAAGCCCACACCGTTTCGGGCGAAAGCCTGTGTGCGCTGGCAATCAACGAAGTGTCGCTTCTGCGTGAAACCCGTCAGGCCGCCAAACTGCGTATCAAGGTTGATGGCGTCGAACGTCTGGCCGAACTGGTATGTGATGGTGCGCTTGTTTGCACGCCGGCCGGAAGCACGGCCTATAACCTGTCGGCACATGGTCCGATCCTGCCGATGGGAAGCGGGTTGCTCGCGCTCACACCGATCAGTCCGTTTCGCCCGCGTCGCTGGCGTGGCGCGCTTTTGCCGCACGCCGCCGAAGTCGAATTCCAGATCGAGAACCCTGAAAAGCGCCCGGTATCCGCCGTTGCCGACTATACCGAGGTTCGCGATGTCTCCAGCGTGAAAATCCGCGAAGACCGCAGCATGAAAATCAAGTTGCTGTTTGATCCGGAACACAATCTTGAAGAACGTATCCTCAAGGAACAATTCGTCGAATGACCACCGCCGCACTTGCCCCGTCAGAAAATACCATCGAATGGTGCCGCAAACTGATCCGTCACCAATCCGTCAGCATGACGCCCAATCTGGCACTGATTGACGAGGTAAAGGCATTCCTTGACGGTTTGGGCTATGACACGCTGGTTGTGCGCGACCCGACGGATACCAAGGCCAATCTTTATGCCACCATCGGCCCGGACGTTGCGGGCGGTGTGATCCTGTCCGGCCATAGCGACGTGGTCCCGACAGAGGGCCAGAACTGGGCATCCGATCCCTACGAGATTGATATCCGCGACGAGAAGCTTTATGGCCGCGGATCGTGCGACATGAAGGGTTTTCTGGCCTGCCTTCTGGCCAAGGCGGAAACCTTTAAGAACGCCAACCTTCGGGTGCCGATCCACCTGGCTTTCACCTATGACGAGGAAGTCGGTTGTCTGGGTGTGCCCAGCCTGGTTGAAGCGATCAACAATCTGCCACACAAACCGGCCATGTGCATCGTTGGCGAACCGACCGAGATGAAGGTCATTACCCAGCACAAGGGCAAGTTTTCCGCGCGCGCGCATTTCACTGGCCGTTCGGGGCATTCGTCGTTGCCGCGCGAAGGGGTCAATGCGGTTGAATTTGCCGCCGAACTGGTGGTGTTCCTGCGTAAGCTTGGCCGCGAATGCCGCGAAAACGGCCCGCATGATGACGAGTTTGAGCCAAGCCACACCACCTTCCATACCGGCGTGATCAAGGGTGGTACGCAGCTCAACATCATTCCGCAGAACTGCTTTGTCGATTTTGAATTCCGCAATCTGCCCAATGATGACCGCGAGGCCCTTAAGGCCAAGATTTACGATTACATCGAAAATACCCTCGAACCCGAAATGCGCGAGATCTATGATGATGTCGGTATCGAGGTTGAAGTGATTTCCGATATGCCGGGCCTTGCCACCGGCGATGACGAGGAAGTAACCAAACTTGTCATGGCGCTCACGGGTGCCAACACCACCGGCAAGGTCAGCTTCGGTACCGAAGCCGGCGCATTTTCGGCCCTTGGCGATATCCCGACCGTGGTCTGTGGCCCGGGCAGTATCGAACAGGCCCACAAGCCCGACGAATTCATCGAGCTTGATCAGTTGGGCCGTTGCGAAGTGTTCCTTGATAAGCTTCTGGCGGTTTTGGTCAAGTAACCGGCTTAGCGGAACTCGGCCGCCATATGATGCAATTCGTCCCAGAGGCTAGCTGCAAAGCTGCGCAGAACAATCAGCTCGAAACTGTCATCTTCGATGCGGGTGATCATCGCCCCGATGTGCCCAATCTGGGTCATGGCCGACTGACCGATGGCGAACAGATCGGCTGACAGATCGACCATCGTGCCCTTGGCGAGAACTGTTCGTGATGAAGCCCCGGACAACCTCATGCGCACCCGGCCGTGCGTCTGATCGGCCAGTGCAAATTGATTGACCAGCCCCGCCTGAAGTTCTGTCAGCCGGTCAGAATAAACAGCCGCATCCCCCACCCAGAACCACTGATTTGGCGCGGATTTGCGTACATCCGCACCAAGTTCCGGGGCGATCTTTGCAAGCACCTGTTTGAGGGCCGCTTCATCGCTTTTGGCGTCGCCCAGCACATGGATCACAAAGCCACCCGGCACCGGGGCGAGATTGATTGCGGCACCCGTGCCCACTGCGACGTCAGGCGAAAATGCGCTACGGTTTTCTAATGGATAATCACGCATGGAGTTTCTCATTTTCCGGATCGACAAAGGCAGGATTGCACAGGATGCCGGTGACAGTTGTTCCGGCCAAACCATTCCAGATGACCACTTCCTCACCAACGCGGCTCGGGCCGTTTTTCACCAGCGCCAAGCCGATTGCATGACCCAATGTTGGTGAATGACACATCGACGTCACATAACCCTGATCATTGGCAAGACTGACATCATCACCGGGATTAAGGATATGCGATCCGGTGGCGAACTTGTCAGACGGTGATTTCGGCATGATCCCGACCAGCGACGGGCGCGATGGATCTACCAGCCCTTCGCGGAGGTTCATCACACGACCGATGAAATCATCCTTGTTGACTGACACCATCTTGCCCATGCCCAGATCGGCTGGTGTGACAGTGCCGTTGATTTCTGCGTGGGTGACATGGCCCTTTTCAATCCGCATCACGCCAAGGGCCTCGGTCCCGTATGGCGCAATGCCGAATTCTTCGCCGACAGCCATGATCGCATCGGCAACACTTTCACCGTATCCGGCTGGCACCGCGATTTCATAGGCGAGCTCGCCCGAGAACGAAATTCGGAACAACCGCCCCTTAAGCCGCCCGCCAAACATCGAGACTTCACGCGCCGCCAAAAACGGGAAGGCCTCGTTCGAAATATCGTCATCAATGATTTTGGACAGAACATCACGGGACTTGGGCCCGGCAATCGCCATCTGCGCCCACTGATCGGTTGCAGATGCCATACGGACATCCAATTCCGGCCACAGCACCTGTGCACAGAATTCCAGATGGGTCAGCACCCCGGCAGCAAGGGCCGTCGTCGTCGTCATGAAGTAATGGTTTTCGCCAAGACAGCTTGTCGTGCCGTCATCATACACAAAGCCATCCTCGCGCAGCATGATGCCATAGCGCGCCTTGCCAACCGGCAGCTTCAGGAAGGCATTGCAATAAACCCGGTTCAGGTACTCTGCCGCATCAGCGCCAAAAATCTCGATCTTGCCAAGGGTCGAAACATCACAAATACCGACCTTGGTTCGCACGGTATTGACTTCACGATCAACGCTGTCACGCCAAAAGGTCTCGCCGTCCTTGGGGAACCAGCTTGACCGATACCAAGGCCCGGTTTCAACGAACTTTGCACCATTGCGCGCGGCCCAGCCATGCAGCGGTGATTTGCGCACCGGCTGGAAATCCATTCCCTTGGATGCGCCGACCAGCGCCCCGAATGATACCGGCGTGTAAAACGGTCGGAAGGTCGTCGTTCCGATTTCGCCGGGCGAAACACCCTTGTTCTCGGCCAGAATGCCAATCGCGTTTACATTCGATGTCTTGCCCTGATCGGTTGCCATGCCGTTTGTGGTATAGCGTTTGGCAAGCTCGACATGATCATAGCCTTCGCGCATGGCGAGCATGATGTCAGATGCCGCGACGTCATTCTGATAATCGACAAAGGCCTTGCCCTTGCTTGATGCCACCCGCCAGATCGGCTGAATAGGGTCGGCTTTTTCCTCGGCTTGCTCGACACCCGGAAGTGATGCGGCCTCGCTCATCACACCCAGTTCTGCAAGTGCCTTAACGGCGGCTGTCCCACCGTCGGCGAAACAGGCCGCAATACCGGTCTTTCCGGCAACCGCGCCGCAGGACGTCATGCCATCGGTATTTTCCGGCGGCATGAAACCGACATGCGCGTCTGACCAGACAGGTTTGCCGCCGCGATGACAGGCCAGATGCACAATCGGGCTGTATCCGCCTGATACGCCAAGGGCATCAACCGCAATCACTTCGTCACTGCCATCGTCATGGCGCACCGTGATGGACTTGATCGCCCTGCGACCCGATGTATCACGCACCATTGCACCGGCAATCAGGCGCGCCTTACCGTCATAATCAATGTTCGGGCAGGTGCGCGGATCAATGATCGCGGCAACCTCGATACCACGTGCCTCAAGGTCCAGCGCGGTCTGATAGGCCTGACTGTTATTAGCAAACAACGCCACCCGTTTGCCCGGTGCCACGCCATAGGCATTCAAATAGGTGCGCATGGCACCGGCCATCATGACACCCGGGCGATCATTGCCACCAAAGACAATCGGGCGTTCTTCCGCCCCGGTCGCCAGCACCACTTGGCGCGCGACAATCCGCCACAGGCGTTCCATGGCGCGATGGGGATTGATTTCATGCTCAGGCAGATGCTTCTGCACCCTCTCAACCGCGCCAAACACCTGATCATCATAGGCGGCAAAAACCGTGGTCCGCTTTTTGATCTCGACATTCGGCAGGGCATGCAATTCACCAACAAGATCGCCAAGCACCGCATCGGCGGGTTTACTGCCAATCGAGCTGCCTTCGGCGATCAAACCGCCGCCAAGTTGCGCCCCTTCATCGGCAATGATCACGCGCGCACCGGCCCGACCAGCTGTAAGCGCCGCCGCCAATCCTGCTGGCCCCGCCCCGATCACCAAAAGATCACAATGCGCCCAGCATTTTTCGTAATAGCCGGGATCGGGATCATAGCTTGCCCGGCCAAGACCGGCCGCCTTCCGGATCAGCGGCTCATAGACCTTCTCCCAAAAGGCGGCTGGCCACATGAAGGTCTTGTAATAAAACCCGGCACCTAAAAGCGGCCCAAGCAAACCATTGGCCGCCCCGATATCAAAATTGACATTCGGCCAGCAGTTCTGCGACCGCGCCTCAAGCCCGTCAAACAGTTCTGCCATGGTTGCACGGGTATTGGGATCACGCCGCCCGTCACGCCCGATGGTCAGAAGCGCATTGGGCTCCGCCGCCCCGGCGGTCAGGATACCGCGTGGCCGGTGATATTTGAAACTGCGCCCGACCAGTTGCTTGCCATTGGCCAACAGGCTTGATGCAACCGTATCGCCACCAAAACCGCTCAGCACCTCGCCATTAAAGGTAAAGCGGCGCACATCATGGCGGTCAATCAGGGTACCGCCATCAATCCGGAAACTGGTCATTGCGCGCCCTCCGTCTTCAAGGTACTTGCATCGACGACATCTGACGTTTCGTGGGTCAGGGTATTGCGCGTCAAGACCAGCCAACGGCGACACCCGCTGGAATGATGCCAGTATTCGCGATGTTCACCGCGCGGGTTATCGCGCAGGTAAACATGATCAAACCAAGTGGCTTCATCGGCACCGGCACTTGGGCGCGGGGTGGCGACTTCGCCGCGGATTGTAAATTCCTCACGTGGGCGCAAACCGCAATGAGGACATTTGACAAGACTACTCATTTCCAAATTTCCTCAATGCAGGTTGGCCTGGGCGCCAACGCCCTTTTCATCCAGAAGATACCCGCGCGCAAAGCGGTCCATACGAAACGCGGTTGCGGTTTCATGCGGCGTATCGGTTGCCAGCAAATGGGCAAAGCAATATCCCGACGCCGGGGTTGCCTTGAACCCGCCATAGCACCAGCCACCATTGAAATAGAGGTTGGCAAGATGGGTGCGGTCCATGATCGGCGATCCATCCATGCTCATATCCATGATCCCGCCCCAACTGCGCAGGATACGCACCCGCGAAAGTGCCGGGATCATCGCCATACCGGCCTCGGCAACATGCTCGACACAGGCAAGGTTTCCACGCTGGGCGTAGGAGTTATATCCTTCGATATCCCCGCCAAACACCAGCCCACCCTTGTCTGATTGCGACACATAAAAATGCCCCGCGCCAAAGGTGACCACGGTATCGATGAACGGTTTCAATCCTTCGGACACAAAGGCCTGAAGCGCGTGACTTTCAATCGGCAGGCGCATATCGACCATTTTGGCGACATGGCTTGAACTGCCGGCCACAGCCATGGCGAGCTTGTTGCACGTGATCGCACCGCGTGTGGTTTGAACCCCGGTGATCTGATCGCCATCGCGGTCAATGCCGGTAACTTCGCAATTCTGGATGATATCAACGCCGTTCTGATCGGCCCCGCGCGCAAAGCCCCACGCAACGGCATCATGGCGCACCGTGCCGCCGCGCGCCTGCATCAGCCCGCCCATGATCGGAAAGCGGGCATTTTCATAATCCAGAAATGGCAGTTTTTCGCGCAGCTGATCGCGGTTAAGAAGTTCCGCATCCACCCCGTGCAGGCGCATGGCATTGCCCCTGCGCGTGTAGGCATCGCGCTGGGCATCGGAATGAAACAGATTGATCACGCCGCGCTGTGACACCATGGCGTTGAAATTGAAATCCTGTTCAAGGCCTTCCCACAGCTTCATCGAAAATTCGTAGAACGGGTTGTTGCCTTCAAGCAGGTAGTTGGATCGAATGATCGTCGTATTCCGCCCGATATTCCCCGATCCAAGATAGCCCTTTTCAAGCACCGCAACATTGCGCACACCAAACACCTTTGACAGGTAATAGGCGGTTGCCAATCCATGCCCGCCACCGCCGATGATGATGACATCGTAATTCGGTTTCGGATCCGGATTGCGCCAGGCCGGCTTCCAGTTCTTGTTTTTGGAAAACGCATTGCCAAGCAATGACAGGGCTGAATAACGCATCATCGATCTTTCGCTGTTGCCCACATCGGGTACCCAGCAATCTTGACAGAGGTGCAAATTACAGCTTGTCTATTAAAGACATCCAATAACACAAATGCGACATCGCGATATTATTGTCGCCCAACGCGGGATACCGGCGTCATGAGCTCAGCCCCCCAAAACAGAACCACACGCACCCCGCGTACCGGGCAACTTGATGCCAAACCGGTTCCGGCGACCCAGAATATCGGTTTCATGTTGCTGCCCGATTTTGCGTTGATGTCTTATGCCTCGGCGATTGAGCCGCTGCGTGCGGCCAACCTTCTGGCGGGTCAGCCGATCTACAAGGTTTTGAATTATTCGGCAGCGGGCGGAAACGTTTTATCCTCGTCCGGCACGATGGTGCCGACTACCCCGCTGTCGCAGGCCCCGACAAGTTTACACACCCTGTTCATCTGTGCCGGTGGACATCCGTCGCAATGGCAGGCACCGGGTATGCTTGGCAATTTGCGCAAACTGGCGCGCTGGGGTGTGCGCATGGGCGGGATATCAAGCGGGGCTTATGTTCTGGCCGCCGCCGGGCTTCTGGGGCAACGTCAATTCACCATTCACTGGGAACATGCCCCTGCCCTGATCGAAGCCTTTCCCGATCTGGAACCGCAACGCGCACGGTTTGTGATTGACGGGGATCGCATCACGTGTGGCGGCGGGGTGGCACCGCTTGACATGATGCATGCCATGATCGCCGAAAACCTTGGGGCAGATTTCGCAACCCGGGTGTCGGACTGGTATCTGCATACGCAAGTCGGACAATCGGGCGGACCACAGCGGGCATCGCTTGCCGAACGCTATAACGTGCATCATTCCGGATTGCTTCGGGTTCTGGAAAAGATGGAAACCACCATCGAAGATCCGAAAACCCGCGACGAAATGGCGCGCTTTGCCAGACTTTCAACCCGGCAACTTGATCGCCTGTTTGATCAGCATCTTGGCAAGTCGTTCCTTGAAACCTATCGACAGGTCCGGCTTGAACATGCCCGCAAGCTTTTGACGCAAAGTGCCCTGACCATTTCCGAGATCGCCTTTGCCACCGGTTTTTCCAACAGCAGCCATTTTTCACGCAGCTACAAAGACGCTTATGGCGTGAAGCCAAGCGAAGCGCGCGGTCTCTGACCCGACCACTCTACACATCAAAAAACCCAACCAAAAGATGCATTTCCCACCCCGGGAAATAGACGGAATCGGCACGACTCCGGCAATATGCATATTTGATATGCATTGAATTCTAACGTCTATTTTTTGTTCAAATTTTTCCTTGATCGATTCTATATTTTTTTAGATCATTGATTTTCCTGTAACTTTTGCGCCGCACAATAAAAAACACATTTGCGCTTGTTCACTACAGGGAATTGAATTTTAATAAAAGGAATGTCCATCGGGGGGCATTTTGTGATGGAGAGACTAAAATGGAACAATCCGTACCAGAGTTGATGGCGAGGCTGGACAGCCTTGAAGCATCGCTCAGCATGGCAACGACCATCAATTCCGAAGTATTCTATTGGTGGTGTACTGCACTGATGCTTGCAATTCACGCAGGCTTCCTTGCGTATGAAATGGGTGCATCGCGTGCGAAGAACGCACTGGCATCCGGTATGAAAAACCTGATCGCTTTCGCATTCCTGATCCCGGCCTTCTATTACATTGGCTGGTGGATCTATCTTGCGTTCCCGACCGGCTTCACCATTACCGAAGGTTCCGAGGCAGGCCTGCCCTGGAGCGCGAATATGGGTCCGAACCTGACGGATAACGCGTCGGGTATCTTCTATGCGGCCTTCACGCTGTTTGCGGCAACCACTGCCTCGATCATGTCGGGTTCGGTGATCGAACGTATTCGTATTTCCGGCTTTACCATTCTTGCCCTGTTCCTTGGCGCTGTTGTCTGGGTCTTTGGCGCATCCTGGGGCTGGCATCCGGATGGCTGGCTTACCACCGAGTGGGGCCTGCATGACGTTGGTGCGGCGGGTGCCGTTCATACCATCGCTGGCTTCTTCACCCTTGGTGTTCTGATCAACCTCGGCCCGCGTATTGGTCGCTTCAATGCCGACGGTACCGTCAACAACATCGACGGTCACAACATGCCAATGTCGCTGATCGGCCTGATGCTCATTGTTATGGGCTTCTTCGGCTTCCTTGGCGGCTGCATCATCTATACCGGCGATACCTGGATGACCATTTACAACACCCCGGCAACCCTGTCGGCATTCGCATTCAACACCCTTATGGGCGTTGCAGGCGGCATGATCGGTGCGTATCTGGTCACCCGTGATCCGTTCTGGATGATGTCTGGTGCCCTGATCGGTGTGATTTCCTCTGCACCGGCACTTGACCTTTACTATCCGGGTCTTGCCTTCCTCGTCAGCTTTGGCGGCGGTTGCGTCATGCCGAAACTCAACGACATCCTTGTTGAGAAATTCAAGATCGACGATGCGGTTGGCGCGGTTGCCGTCCACGGCTTTGGCGGTGTCTGGGGCCTTGTCATGGCCGGTATCTTTGCATCTGGCTATCAGAACGTTGCCGGTCCGGAGATCTCGTTTGTCGGACAGCTTTCAAGTGCTGTCGTCTTCATGATCCTTGGCTTCGCGCCGGGCTACGTTCTGTCCCTGGTTCTGAAGCTTGTTGGTCTGCTGCGTGTGTCTGAACAGGCAGAAGTGGCTGGCCTTGACAAGGCAGAAGTACCGGTCCGCGCATATCCGGAAAGCACCGTTCCGGCAGCGTTCACCAACGATCCGACTTCGCCGACCCCGGCTGAGTAAGATCGTTCTGACACATCGATACAAGGAAACTGAAACATGAACACAGCTCCGATTACCAGTTGGGAAGGTGCAGAAGCTTACTTCACCTTTGCTGACAAACCGGCTCTGCTCGTGGCGCTTACGCTTGTTGGTGTTGGCGTATGCATCTGGACCATCGCCTCGATGGCCATTCACGAGAACAAAGCATACAAAGACATGTAATCTGCTTGATGCAAAGCAGTACAATGACGCCCTGAACCCTTGGGTTATTGCTTTGCTCAACTGACACAGCGAGAGGCCAGTGTCAAAACTGGCCTCTCTGCCTTTTCCCGATGAAGTAAAAACACCAAATACCCCTCAGGCCTGCCGCTTTCAGATCATTCACCGCACACGAGGCCACAATGATCGACCTTGCCCGAACGCCGGAAACCTATCCGCACGCTGTCCGCGCTGCGCGCCCCAGTCGCATCATCAATGCCGGACGCACTGCGATGGCGCGCAATCGAGAACGCTATGAAATTCCCGGACGGGGCGCGATCATGATTTCGGTGCGCGAGGGCGATCAACTCGCACTGCGCAATTGCGAAGGCATGCAATCGGTCGAGCTGATCGGCCTGACACCATCTGGCGCCCCAAGGCCCGAGATTTTTGAACCTTTGGCACATGGCGCACCAAAAGGCCTGATAGATCTGCTGTCTGATCCGTTTGATGACAGCCTGACGCGCTTTGCCAAGACCTTGCGCAAACGCGATATTAAACTTGAAACCTGTCTTGCCCACCGGCTTTTTGGCAATGCCAGCCCACCCGGCGATACGGTCGAACTCACCATACAGCTTGACGGGTTTGTCATCATCGCCACCCCGGCACCGCTGATGCGGATCGATGCGCACAATACCGCAACACCGATCACGGCCCTGATCAAGCGCGCCCATCATTCTGATACCTACAGCTTCGCCCTGCCCGACCCGCTGGCCGATCCGGTTGTGGATTTGCGTGTGCATTCCGCCACCGCCGAGGCCTATGAAATCAAGGCTGGGGATTACATCCAGATTCTCGATGTCGACGGGCGGCAATGCACCGATTTTCAGTGTTTTGATGCGCGCAAACTTGATCGCGGCATCCAGAACCCGCTGGATGTGACCACCACACGCACATTGATGGGCCATGCCTATCCGATGCCGGGCCTGCACGGAAAATACTATGATCAGGACATGGATCCACTGGTCGAGGTCATTCAGGATACCTGCGGGCGTCATGATGCCTTTGCCATGGCCTGTGCTGCGAAATATTACGATGACATCGGCTATCCCGGTCATGTGAACTGCACGGACAATTTCAACGCGGCCCTTGCCAAACATGGCGTTGATCCGCGGGCTGGCTGGATGGCGATCAATTTCTTTTTCAATACCGGCATTGATGATCACGGCGTGATGTATGCCGATCAGCCTTGGTCGCGTCCGGGCGATTATGTGTTGCTGCGTGCGATGACCGACCTTGTCTGTGTCTCGTCAGCCTGTCCGGATGACACGTCCGCGGCCAATGCCTGGAAACCGACCGACATCCATATCCGAAGTTACGATGGTGCTGAAAAATTCAGCCACGCCGTTGCCTGGCGCCCGACTGCAGAGGCCGAAGCAAAAATGACCAAAGAAACCGCCTTCCACCCGCGCACAAGCGAACTGACCCGCAACTTCGTCGAATATAAGGGTTTCTGGCTGGCCCATGAATATACCGGCCATGGCATGATCGAAGAATATTATGCCTGCCGTGAAAAGGCCGTGGTCATTGATTTGTCTGCCTTGCGCAAGTTCGAAATCACCGGCCCGGATAGCGAAGCGCTGATGCAATATTGCCTGACGCGCAATGTCAAAAAACTTGGCATCGGGCAGGTCGTCTATTCCGCGATGTGTTACCCGCATGGCGGGATGATTGATGACGGCACATTGTTACGTCTGGGGCAGGATAATTTCCGCTGGATTTGCGGCGATGATTACAGCGGTGTCTGGCTGCGCGAACAGGCCGAAAAACTTGGTTTGCATGTCCTGATCCGTTCATCAACCGATCAGATGCACAACATCGGCGTTCAGGGCCCCAAAAGCCGCGATATCCTGCGCGAAGTCATCTGGACCCCACCGCATCAGCCGTCCATCGATGAAGTCGACTGGTTCAAATTCACCATCGGGCGGATCGGTGACGCCAAAGGCGCGCCTGTTGTCGTCTCACGCACCGGCTATACCGGCGAACTTGGATACGAAGTCTGGTGCCACCCCAAGGATGCCATCACCGTCTTTGACGCCATATGGGAAGCCGGCAAACCATACGGCCTGACGCCGATGGGATTGGGAGCCCTTGATATGGTGCGGATCGAGGCCGGATTGATCTTTGCTGATTATGAATTTTCCGATCAGACCGACCCGTTCGAAGCCGGGATCGGCTTCACCGTACCGCTGAAATCCAAGGAAGATGACTTTATCGGCCGTGATGCCCTGATCCGGCGCAAGGAACATCCGTCGCACAAACTGGTCGGGATCGAGATTGATGGCAATGTCACCGTCGGCCATGGCGATTGCGTCCATATCGGACGTGCGCAGATCGGTGTGATCACCAGTGCGGTGCGATCCCCTATTCTCGGCAAGAATATCGCACTGGCCCGGGTTGATATCGCGCACGCCGATATCGGCACCGAGGTCGAGATTGGCAAGCTTGACGGACATATGGTTCGCCTGCCCGCCATCATCACCGCCTTCCCGCATTATGATCCCAAAAAGGAAAAGCCGCGGTCCTGAAACCCCGCGGCTTATAACCTTGCAAAAGAAACCCCGCAGCCATGTCGACTGTGGGGGTGACTGCGAGTTTGGTTAAGGGAGACGGCGGGCTTGCGCCCACTTCTTTGAAAGTCCTGAAAGTTCGGCTGCCTATTCGGCAGCCGTTTTCTTGCCGACTTGCAAATAGGCTTCAAGGCTGTCATCAAGTTCGTCCAGCCACGGCGTGTGATGGGCCGGTGACATATTGCCCGTCATCAGCGAGCGATAGGACTTGTTGCGATAGCCCATGATGTCGTCGGCCTTGTCATGTTCCCATTCCTCGAAGGTCTTGTTCACCCCTTCGATATCGAACATCGGATAGTCCGTCATTTCGATCAGATGGGCGGTGTAATCACCCTGGAACCAGATCATGTCGTGGTCGTCCTTAAGACCTTCTTCGCGATCACGCCAGGCTTTGCTGTCGGCCTTCATCTCATCCTTGGATGGCAACGGAATGCGGCCCATGATCACGTCACGGGCAAACCATGCCTGCGCGTCAAACATGTTGAAGGTATAGAACTGGTCCTGCATGCCGAGATACATCATCTTCGGATTTTCTTCCCAGACGACACCCTTATAAAGACCAAGCGGCCACAGGCGGTTATCGGTCTTAAGACGCAGATCATCGGTCAGGAACGGGAAGTGATGCTGATAGCCGGTGCACAAAATGATCGCATCGACGTCGCGTGATGAGCCATCCTTGAAATAGGCGGTATTGCCATCAACCTTGGTCAGAAGCGGGACCTCTGCCCAGTTATCTGGCCAATCAAACCCTATCGGGTTGGTGCGGTGGCTGACCGTGACCGATTTGCAGCCATATTTATAGCATTGCGATCCGATATCCTCGGCCGAATAGGACGTGCCGATGATCAGGATATCCTTGCCCTTGAATTCCAGTGCATCACGGAAATCATGAGCATGCAAAACACGCCCGCCAAAGGTGTCAAATCCGGGGAATTCCGGCACATTCGGGGTCGAGAAATGACCATTGGCAACAATGACATGATCAAATTCCTCGGTTGAAACCACATCATTTTTCAGATCGTGCGCGGTCACCAAAAACGTTTGGCTTTCTTCATCAAACTCAACACTGCGGACCGGGGTTCTGAAACGCACCCACGGGCGGACATTGGCCTTTTCAACGCGGCCCTTGATGTAATCCCAGATCACCGCGCGCGGCGGATAGGAAGCGATGGGTTTGCCGAAATGTTCCTCAAACGTGTAATCGGCAAATTCCAGGCATTCCTTGGGCCCGTTCGACCACAGATAGCGATACATCGACCCGTGGATCGGTTCGCCATATTCATCAAGACCGGTGCGCCAGGTGTAGTTCCACAAACCACCCCAGTCTTCCTGACGTTCAAAACACACAATCTCGGGGATTTCGGCCCCTTTGGCGGCAGCAGATTGAAATGCACGCATCTGCGCCATGCCTGACGGACCGGCGCCAATAATTGCAACACGAAGTGTCATAGCCTTAAATCCCCAATAAAAGCGTTGTGCCGTTTATGCGTCTCCTCTGCCCGGCTTGTGCCGGTTCGTTCTTGGTTAATCGGGGAAGATCCCCGGTGACGTCGGCGCCCCGTCGTCAAATTGTGAAAGCCACTCGACCAGGATCGGGTGGTAACGCGACAGCCCCTTGTAATCGACAAGTTCGGGCCGCAAATCGCGCATGACACGATGCAGGCGACGCCCCCATTTCGGCTGGGTCACCACTTCGTTCATCGCCATCAAATAAGTCCGGATCGGAAACAGGATCGCGTTGGAGCGCGGCAAGCGCCAAAACGTCTGAAGCTCCACACGCAGATGGACCTTTTCACCGATATTTTCCGGTGTCACGGTCATGCGGTCCGGGCCCCATTTGGGATAATTTTCCGGGCTGGTATCGAGACGCGGATTGACCGTCAGCGTCCAGTTCAGGCGCCGGGATGGCTGCCCCTGCGGCAGGGTCAAAAGGAATTTCAGAGCGCGCTGGAACACCCCAAGTTCGTGGGCCAGCGGCACGGGCGCATGCCATTCAAAGAAATTCATGCCAATGTCGAAATCAAGCGACCAGTCGGCCTGTGCGGTGATGATCCCGGCATCCATCCAAAGGTTGCCATCGCGCTGATCAAGGATGGCGTGATCGCCTTGTACCTGGCGTCCGATATATTCCATCGGATGGCAGGGCAGTGTCGAACTGTCACCAAAGGTAAAGGTATCGTCGATCTGAAGCGGTTTGTTGATCCAGTGCCAGCGATCCCCATCCATGGTCAGTTTGAACAGATCAGGATAATCGCGTGCTTTGGACACCATCACGAGTTCAAGGAAATCCCACCCGGCGGTTTCCATATGCGGCAGGGCCTGACACCGACCGGGGTCGTCTGCCAGAACAAGGGCGCGGTCCTTCATTTCCGCGACATAATGTTCATCAACATCAAACGCATTTTCAAACGGGCTGCCGGCACGCGCCGCATGATGCGGTTCGATATTGGTAGAATACATATATTCGTCTTCCGGGAACGGGAACGGAAAACGCGGAATGTTTGACGGACTGTTGGCGTAGGTGAAATCACCGCGGAAGCTCTCGTCCTTAAACTGGATGGTCATGACTGAAATCCCCCTTACAGATCAAGTTCAAGGCGTTTGCCACGGAACCGCGAAACACACGGCATGATCCGTTGCTTTGCCGCACGCTGTTCTTCATCAAGCCAGTGGTCGTTGTGCATGATCTCGCCGTCGCAGGCGACGACCACCGTTTCACACTGACCACACGCCCCACCACGACACATGCAATTGATCGGGGTTCCGGATGCCTCGACCGCTTCAAGCAGGCTTTGTTCTGCACCCACGGTGATATCAATCCCGGCCTTGGCCAAATGCACTTCAAAGGGTTCGCCAACCGGCGGGGCCAGGAAGTGTTCGAAATGAACGTGTGCTGCGGGCCAGCCAAGACTGGTTGCGGTTTGGACCACCCGTTCGATCATGCCCTTTGGGCCGCAGACATAGACATGCGTGCCAAGGGGCTGATTGGATAAAAGCGTTTCCAAATCAACGCTTTCGCCCTGATCATCGCAATAGCACGACACGTGATCACCGAACCGGTCGGCAAGGCTGTCCATATAGGCCGCCTGTGATACTGAACGCGCAGCATAGTGCAGTTCAAACGGCACGCCGAGCTTATCGGCCTGGGCCATCTGTGCGATGAACGGCGTGATCCCAATGCCGCCCGCAATCATCAGGTGCTTTCGCGCCCGCAGGTCCAGCGCGAACAGATTAACCGGGGCAGAGATTTTCATCTGCATGCCAGGTCGCACCTGTTCATGCATGAATTTCGATCCGCCGCGCCCGGTATCGTCACGGCGCACCGAAATCGCATATTGGTCGCGCTCGAACGGGGAACTCATCAGCGAATAGGGATTTTTGCGTTTCGTGCCGTCATCAAGCATCTCGACAACGATATGCGCCCCGCCCGAAAAGGCGGGCAGTTCATCGCCATTCACATGCTTGAATTCGAACCGTTTGATGATCGGGTTGACCTCGACCACGTTGCTGACAACCACCGGAATCAAATGATCGGACGCACTCATTTGAACACCTCCTTGATTTCGATTTCTTCAGACGGGTCTTCGGCATTGATGCAGACACCCTGGAATGCCGCCAGACGACGGGAATAGTGATCACGCACGAGCAATAGCAAATCGCAGGACGGACATTTGACCGGCTGGGTGGTGACGTCCTCGATCATGGTTTTGCAGTGAACGCACTGAACGCGACGCGCCAGACTGCCGCGATGCTCACATTGCACGGCTGTATGATCGAGACCACATTCCTCACCCTTGGCAACGCCCTGCCCGACCAGACCTTCGGTACCGGCAAGATACAGCTGACTGCCCATCTTGGCGTCCGATAACCAGTCGCCGAGTTTTGCGACGGCTTCTTCGATGGTCGGGAAATGTTCGAACCGCTTGGCGCCCAGCGCATAAAGCGACGTGATAAGCGCAGCTTCACCCGGGGTCGGCACATAAAGGATATGTACCTTTTCCATCATGTCGCGCGGCAGTTCCTGCACGACCCGGATAACGCATTCGGCACCGGATGCATCGGCCAGAAAATAATGCGCCAGACCCGGCACGATTTTTAACGTGCCATAGGTCGGACGGGAAAGAATGCTTTCTTCGATAAGACTCTCAGACATGGTAGCGGGTCCCATTCTGTCAGAAACCTCATGGATCAGGCAGTTGATCCGGGGGCCTCTGACAGCCCCCGGTCAGTTTGCTTAACCCTTGGCTGTTCTTTTCAATTTTTTGGGGTCGTCAAATGGCATGGTATGGGCCATTCCGCCGAGCATGCCTTTTTCACCCGTCACTTCGAGCTTCACACCCTGTTCGGCGCAATCAACCGCCAGACGGGCGATGGCCATCGTCTGATCCTTAAGCGGTGAATACATCGCACAGGTCACGACACCGACCTTGGCCCCGTCCTTGAACACTTCCGCCCCTTCGGCCGGGACTTCCTTGCCATCAAACAGGATGCCAAAGATCTTGAAGCGTTCCTTGCCCTTGAGGCGGTAATGTTCCTCGGCACCGCGGAAGCCGGTCTTGCCCGGACTGACGGTGAAATCAAGGCCAAGCTCCCACAGGGTATCGCCCGGTCCTTCGTTTTCAAACGGGTACATCTGCGAGTTATCGTAAGGGTAAAACAGCAGGTAGCTCTCAACACGCAGCATATCAAGTGTCGTAAAGCGGGTCGGGATAATGCCCATATCCTTGCCCTCGGCAACAATGCGGTCCCAAATCATTCCGGCATCCTGACCACGACAGAAAATCTCATAGCCGCGCTCCCCGGTATAGCCGGTGCGCGAAATCATCACAGGCAGGCCAAACAACTGGGTCTGCGTATGATGGAAATACGGCAGATCGCGGATGCCCGGCACATATTCCGCCAGATAATCGACCGCAAGCGGCCCCTGCAGCGATAAATCATGAAGGTTGTCATCAAAACGAACCGACACATCACGGCCCATGGCGGCCTTGGTCAGTTCTTCGTGCCCGGTGCCCGATCCGTGCACCACCATCCATGAATTCGGCCCCATGCGGTAAATCACGCAATCGTCGGTGAACTTGCCCTGATCATTCAGCATGCAGGCATAGACCGATTTGCCGGGATAGATCTTTTCGACATTGCGCGTGGTGGCATAGTCGATCACGTGGGATGCATGCGCGCCGGTGATGTGAACCTTTTTCAGGCCCGAAACATCCATGATGCCGGCCTTGGTGCGGATCGCGATATATTCCTCGTCCCAATCCTTGTCATAGGTCCAGGCGGTGCCCATCCCGCTCCAGTCTTCGAGATTGGAACCAAGCGCGCGATGCCGATCGGCAAGGGCTGAAAATCTCCAGCTTGCAGTCATAGTGATGGCCTCCTGATATGATCGCCTTTGCGCACAATCAGCGCGCTATTATCGGCTTATTTTGTTCCATATTTTGGCGGCATCTTGTTCGCGAACGCAATAATTATTTTTCATATTATTCAATTTTTATTCCTTAAAGGCTATTTTCTACGGCATTGCAGCAACTTCCATCCCCACCCCTCATGCCGCCTTTGCGGAAATTTATTTTCCCTGGAGTTGATAAATATTTCCTGCCAGTGTAAGTCATGCCTATGGCGTATGGCCGACCAATAGGGGCAAAAGCCCGGGCACATACGACCGATAAAAAAGCAGGCCGCAGCAAGTGGCCGTTCGAGGAAACCAGAAACGAGCGGACCCGCACCGGGACAAAACCGGTGACGGAGGACAAGCCAGCATGGCAAATAGCAAAACAACACAAGCACCGCAGACCACCGCCAATAGCGAGCAAGGATCAGGCATGGACACCAAGAGCAAACCCGCCGCCCTCACCCAGGACCCGCATGCGCTTCGTGAACCCAAGGAAAACAATCTGGAAATTGCCATCGGCCATGAAGTCCGAGCGCTCCGCAAGAAGCTGGGCATTACGATTTCCGATCTGGCGTCGGCAACCGGGATTTCGATGGGGATGCTTTCCAAGATCGAAAACGGCGTGACATCGCCATCGCTGACCTCGCTTCAGGCACTGGCAAGTGCGCTGGGTGTGCCAGTGACCGATTTCTTCCGCCGTTATGAAGAACCACGCAATGCGGTGTTCGTGAAATCCGGCGAAGGTGTTGCGATTGAACGCCGCGGCACGCGCGCGGGCCATGAATATAACCTGCTGGGTCATATCGATAACAACACCAGCGGTGTCGTGGTCGAACCCTATTTGCTGACGCTTACCGAGGAGTCGAGCAGCTTCCCCGCCTTCCAGCATGAAGGCATGGAATTCATCTATATGCTTGAGGGTGAAGTCCGTTACCGCCATGGCGATCAGCTTTACTACATGAAAGAAGGCGACAGCCTGTTCTTTGATGCTGATGCCCGTCACGGACCGGAAGAACTTCTTTCATTTCCAATACGTTACCTATCAATCATCTGCTATCCCGCCCGGGGATAAGCATTCACTCCGGTGAAAACATCAATTCACTGAGAAGAAATTTTTATTCTTCATAGTTGATTCCGCATTCGCGAACAGGTAGTCTCCGTTTCAGAAACAGAATGGAGACTGTCCTGCCATGTGCGGCATTGTTGGTTTATTCCTTAAAGATAAAAGTCTGGAACCACAGCTCGGCGCGTTGTTGTCTGAAATGCTGGTGACCATGACCGACCGTGGTCCCGATAGCGCGGGCATCGCAATTTATGGCGCAGATCAGAATGATCTGGTCAAACTCACGATCCAGTCTCCGGAGCCGGAAACAGATTTTGCCGGCCTGACCGAAGACCTGCGCAAAGCCGGGATCAAAAACGCATCCATCCTGCCCAAAAACACTCATGCGGTGATTACGGTTTCAAGCGATCAGATCGATGCGACCAGAAGCGCACTTGAAGACCTTCGTCCGAATGTCCGCGTCATGGGGACGGGTACGGCGATGGAAATTTACAAGGAAGTTGGCCTGCCCAAGGACGTGCTGGAACGCTTCAAGATTTCCGACATGTCTGGGACCCACGGGATCGGCCATACCCGCATGGCAACCGAAAGTGCGGTGACGACCCTTGGTGCGCACCCGTTTTCGACCGGTTCGGACCAATGCCTTGTGCATAACGGTTCGCTGTCGAACCACAACAACCTTAGGCGCGAACTGACCCGCGAAGGCATTCGTCTTGAAACTCAAAACGACTCAGAGGTCGCAGCCGCCTATCTGACCGGCGAAATGGCCAAAGGCAAAAACCTGGGCGAGGCCCTGACAAGTGCGCTTGATGACCTTGATGGCTTCTTCACCTTTGTGGTTGGCACCAAATCGGGCTTTGGCGTTGTCCGCGACCCGATTGCCTGCAAACCGGCCGTGATGGCGGAAACCGATGCCTATGTCGCGTTCGGGTCAGAATACCGGGCACTGGTCAACCTGCCGGGCATCGAAGACGCCAAGGTTTGGGAACCGGAACCGGCCACCGTCTATTTCTGGGAACACTGATTAACACGAACCCTGTCGGCTGCTGCCATGTGCGCGCCGACCCGACTGCACTCACCCTGCAGTCTTATGAGGAAGGAACACACATGCCAGTGTTTGATCTTGCAACCACCGAACTGCGCGCGCTCAATCAGGCGCTTCATGCGCTTGATAAAAGTGGTGTGCCTGAGGATTTCGAAATCACCAATCCGCGCGGCGCACATGCCGTGGCGGTCGGCATCGACGCACCGGTCAATGTCACGATTAATGGCAGCGTCGGCTATTACTGTGCGGGCATGAACGAACAGGCCACCGTCACGGTCAATGGCAATGCCGGTCCAGGTGTGGCCGAAAACATGATGTCGGGCAAAGTCGTGATCAAAGGCGATGCCAGCCAGTATGCCGGCGCTACCGCCCATGGCGGGTTGCTGGTGATCGAAGGCAATGCGTCGTCACGCTGCGGCATTTCGATGAAAGGTGTCGATATCGTCGTTAAGGGCAATATCGGCCACATGTCGGCCTTCATGGCGCAATCAGGCAACCTTGTTGTTCTGGGCGATGCCGGTGACGCGCTGGGTGATTCGCTTTATGAAGCGCGCCTTTTCGTGCGCGGCACGGTCAAAAGCCTCGGTGCCGATTGCGAGAAAAAGGAAATGCGGGCGGAACATATCGACCTTCTGACCAAGCTTCTTGCAGATGCAGGCATCACGGATGTGAAGCCCGAGGAATTCACGCGATATGGCTCGGCCAGAACGCTTTACAACTTCAGTGTCGATAATTTCGACGCCTATTGATGCGGCACGCTGAACGCCACGCGGATCAAACCTCCGAGCGCGTCAGCCCAAAGACAGGATCAGATCATGACCTACAAAAATCCCGTTACGACGCCGCGTAAATCGGCAACCTTTGATGACTACACCCTTTCGGAAATCCGTCGCGCAGCCGCGACTGGCATCTATGACATCCGCGGTGGTGGTGCGAAACGCCGGGTCCCACATTTCGATGACTTGCTGTTCCTTGGTGCATCGATGTCGCGCTATCCGCTCGAAGGCTACCGCGAGAAATGCGAAACCGCCGTCACACTCGGCACCCGTTTTGCCAAGAAACCGATCGAGCTTAAAATTCCGATCACCATTGCCGGTATGAGCTTTGGCTCCCTGTCCGGCCCGGCCAAGGAGGCGCTTGGACGTGGCGCGTCTGCTGCTGGCACATCGACCACCACCGGCGATGGCGGCATGACCGAGGAAGAACGCGGCCATTCCACACAGCTTGTTTATCAGTATCTGCCGTCACGTTACGGCATGAACCCGCGCGACCTGAAACGCGCCGATGCAATTGAAATCGTTATTGGTCAGGGCGCAAAACCGGGCGGCGGCGGTATGCTGCTGGGCCAGAAGATCTCGGACCGCGTTGCCGAAATGCGCAACCTGCCGATGGGGATTGATCAACGGTCCGCTTGCCGTCATCCGGATTGGACCGGCCCGGATGATCTTGAGATCAAAATTCAGGAAATCCGCGAAATCACCGACTGGGAAAAGCCGGTCTTTATCAAGGTTGGCGGCGCACGCCCCTATTATGACGTTGCCCTTGCGGTCAAGGCCGGTGCCGATGTCATCGTGCTCGATGGCATGCAGGGCGGTACGGCCGCGACGCAGGAAGTCTTTATCGAACATGTCGGCCAGCCGACCCTTGCCTGCATCCGCCCGGCGGTGAAAGCATTGCAAGACATGGGCATGCACCGCAAAGTACAGCTGATCGTTTCGGGTGGCATCCGAAACGGTGCCGACGTTGCCAAGGCGCTTGCCCTTGGCGCGGATGCGGTTTCCATAGGGACCGCGGCCCTTGTCGCCATCGGTGACAACGACCCTAAATGGGAAGCAGAATATAACGAACTTGGCACCACCGCAGGTGCCTATGACGATTGGCATGAAGGTCGTGATCCCGCAGGCATCACGACACAGGATGCCGACCTGATGAAGCGGGTTGACCCGATTGCCGCCGGACGGCGACTGGCCAACTATCTGAAGGTCATGACCCTTGAAGCGCAAACCATTGCGCGCGCCTGCGGCAAAAATCATGTGCACAACCTCGAACCCGAGGATCTCTGCGCACTGAACATCGAAGCGGCCGCCATGGCTGGTGTACCGCTTGCCGGAACCAACTGGGTTCCGGGTCAGGGAGGATTCTAGAACAGCTAACCTACCACCGGACCGGGTGCCCCCCAAGGCGTGCCCGGGGAACCGATGGTTATTGATAAAATTCGTCAGGGGACTTCGATGACCAAGGATCTATCAGCCTTTGCCCGGGAACGCGGCATCAAATACTTCATGATCAGCTTTACCGACCTGTTTGGCGGTCAGCGCGCCAAACTGGTCCCGACCCAGGCAATTGCCGACATGCAGGAAGAAGGTGCAGGCTTTGCAGGTTTCGCCACCTGGCTTGACCTGAGCCCGGCGCACCCCGACATGTTCGCCATTCCTGATCCTAGCTCTGTCATCCAGTTGCCCTGGAAACCGGAAGTCGCCTGGGTTGCTGCCGATTGCATCATGGAAGGCACACCGGTCGAACAGGCCCCGCGCAACGTTTTGAAAGCCCAGATCGCCAAGGCGGCCGAACTTGGCCTCAATGTCAAAACCGGGGTCGAGGCGGAGTTTTTCCTTGTCACCACCGATGGTTCGGAAATTTCCGATCCGGCCGATACGGCGGAAAAACCCTGTTACGACCAACAGGCCGTCATGCGCCGTTATGACGTTATTGCCGAGATTTGCGATTACATGCTTGAACTCGGCTGGGGTGCGTATCAGAACGACCATGAAGACGCCAATGGCCAGTTTGAAATGAACTGGGAATTTGATGACGCACTTAAAACTGCCGACAAGCATTCCTTCTTCAAATTCATGGTCAAATCAATCGCCGAAAAGCATGGCCTGCGCGCCACCTTCATGCCAAAGCCTTTCCCGGGCCTGACCGGCAATGGCTGCCACTGCCACGTATCAGTCTGGGATAATGACGGCACCAACGCCTTTGCCGATAATGACATGCCATTTGGTCTCTCGGCCAAGGGCAAGCATTTCCTTGGCGGCATCATGAAGCATGCGTCTGCCATGGCGGTGATCACCAACCCGACGGTCAATTCCTATAAGCGTATCAATGCGCCGCGCACCATGTCGGGTGCGACCTGGGCCCCGAACACCGTGACATGGACGGGCAACAACCGCACGCACATGGTCCGCGTTCCGGGGCCGGGGCGTTTTGAACTGCGTTTGCCCGATGGGGCGACAAACCCGTATCTTCTTCAGGCCGTGATCATTGCGGCCGGTCTTGATGGCATGGCAACCAATGCCGATCCGGGGCCGCATTACGATATCGACATGTACAAGGAAGGGCATTCGATCAAGGATGCACCGCGTCTGCCGCTGAACCTGCTCGATGCCCTGCGTGAAATGGGCTCTAACGAAGAGCTCCAGCTTGCGATGGGCAAGGAATTTTCAAGTGCCTATCTCAAACTCAAACAAACCGAGTGGAATTCTTACGTTTCTCACTTTTCCCGCTGGGAACGTGAGAACACACTTGATATTTAATGCTTCTGCCCGGCCTTATCTCATTCCCCGATGGACGGGGCCGGGCAATTTTTGATTATTCCAAACGAGAAAGCCAGACGCGATGAAAAGCTACGTTCTGACTGTTTCCTGCGATTCTCAGCGCGGGGTGGTTGCTGCTATTTCGACCTATTTGGCAGATAACGGCTGCAACATTACCGATAGCTCCCAGTTTGACGACCAAGAAACCGGCTTGTTCTTTATGCGGGTTGCCTTCGTCAGCGAAGAAGGTGTCGATCAGGAAACCCTGATAGCAGGCTTTGAGGGTCCGGCAGCAGAACTTGGCATGAAGTACGAAATCCATGACAGCTCCGAGAAGATGAAGGTTCTTCTGATGGTGTCGCGGTTTGGTCATTGCCTGAACGATCTGCTGTATCGTTGGAAAATCGGGGCGCTTCCGATTGACATCGTTGGCGTGGTGTCAAACCATCTTGATTATCAGAAGGTTGTCGTTAATCACGACATTCCCTTCCACCACATCCCGGTTACCAAGGAAAACAAGCCCGAAGCCGAGAAAAAGCTTCTCGATGTTGTTTCTGACTATAACGTCGAACTGATCGTTCTGGCCCGCTACATGCAGGTCCTGTCAGACAGCCTGTGCAAGAAGATGAGTGGCAAGATCATCAACATCCACCATTCCTTCCTGCCAAGCTTCAAGGGTGCCAACCCGTATCAACAGGCCTATGTGCGCGGGGTCAAACTGATTGGCGCAACGGCGCACTATGTCACCGCCGACCTTGATGAAGGTCCGATCATCGAACAGGACATTGCGCGCATTACCCACGCCCAGAACTCGGCCGATTATGTGTCGATTGGCCGCGATGTCGAAAGCCAGGTGCTGGCCCGCGCCGTGCATGCCCATATCCACCACCGTTCGTTCATCAACGGCAACCGCACCATCGTCTTCCCGCCAAGCCCGGGAAGCTACGCATCGGAGCGCATGGGCTAAGCCCAGCACCTGCGACAATCAAAAACGCCCCGGCCATTGCGGCACGGGGCGTTTTGCATTTTGGATCGCGCGAAAGCGTGCGGCTTAGCGCCAAGATTTGGTTGCGCGACGATCGACGGCACGGGGCACAATACCGCGTGCGGCATTGCCGATCCCGTCAAGCACGTTGCTTGCGGCGATATCACACTGGCGATCGGCCATGCGTTTTAACCGTGCATCAAAGACCGGCTTGCGATCTGCAATGTCGCGGGGATCGGATGCGACCTCTTCCCCACGTTTGAATGCCTCGGGATCGAGCCAATCCAGCGTTAGTCCCGTCAGATCAAGACGCAGCACATCGCCATCCTTAAGATAGCCGATTGCACCACCTGTAAAGGCCTCCGGCACCATATGACCGATACAGGCGCCCTTGGTCACCCCGGAATAACGTCCATCGGTGATCAACATGGATGATGCTTCGAGAATGCGGTGATGGCGCAAATTCTGCGACGGCGAAAACATTTCCGGCATGCCATAGGCTTCCGGCCCCTGCCCGCCAATGACAAACGCAAAGGACAGATGACCCTGTTCGAACATGTCCTTTGGCGCATTCATATCAACGCGGTTCCCGCCATTCCGACGCACGACTGCGGCAATCAATTCTTCATCAACGCCATCGGTTTCAATCAGTCGTGTGATCAAATCGGGCGAGGCAAAGTCGGCATTACAGACATGTTCATTTTCGTAATAGCGCACGATGAAGACATGATCATCAAAGTGCGACAATAACCGGTCGCTCATGCCCGATGTTTTAACCGCGCAGTTTTCAAAGAAACTGCCGGTGATGACATCAACACCTGAACGCTGCCTGACCGGGTTGGCACGAATAACCGATGCATCGCCCAGCGACAGATCAACCGGGTTTTCCAGATTGGCGATCCGTTCCGCCCAGGTTTTTCCGAGGATGGTCGGCGCATCAAGATCCATCGCCACGCCAAGGTCGGCCAGAATGCGATAAATGCTTTCCATACCGCGGTTTTTGCCTTCGGCCATTTGCTGGGCCAAAACAAAAGTGTCACGGTTTTCCGTCAGGCTGTGGGCGAAAATTTCCGGCACCGGGGTTTTGGTGCGCACATCCTGATAATCATCGATCGAGATGTCAAAACCGGCATAGCGCATCATGAATGGCAGATGCAAAAGCATGTTGCTGCTCGATCCCGTGGCATTATGAACACGCACGAAATTGGCGAAGTTGGCCTTCAGCAGATTGCCAATCGCATATTCCGGCTTGTTGAAAACGCCAAACAGGGCATCGATCCCGGCTGCCACGGCTTCGAACGGCGGGACATCGGTCAGCAATTCCAGTTCTGGCGGGGTCAGGCCGAAGGCCGCCAACATGGTGCGCGATGAATTGCCCGTGCCGTTAAAGGCACAAATGCCACCTTTGGAATCACAGGTCGCCGTTGCCAGTTCGTCCAGAACCCGGCGTTCAAGCAACCCGTCGATAATCCCCAGAAGCCGGGCACGTTCGAGCAACCCTGCAAATGCCTCGTCCGAGGTGCATTGCAGGATATAGCGCATGTTTTCGCGGATATCAGCACCAAGGTCATCATGCCCGGCGGCATCAGAGTCAGCGGCGATTTTATCGAGCAAACGACGCGTGCCTTCGGGAATTTCACCGCCTTTAAGAACATGCGACGGCGCAAACACCGCCCAGACCGGCGCCTGATCGCCGCGCCAGGCGCGTGCATGATCGGCCGCTGCCAGACCGGCGACCACAGCGGCAGGGGATTTGTCACAGCCGGCAATCACATAGGCCGCATGATAGCTGTGGCCTTCAAAGGTGATATTGACCGCCGCTGCCGTATGGTTGCGCGATGCCAGTGAATAGCTTTGCCCGATATTGTTTTGCGCCGTGCCATCGCAAATTACCGGTACATGGAACAGGAACGGAACCCCGCCCATTTCCCAGATGCGCAGTGCCGCCATCAGCGCCTGCGGACGATCCAGAAGATGGGCCGGATGATCCGGCGCACCAGCAATGATTGCGATGCGCGGGCGGTTTTCCACCAGACGCCCGACCACTTCCTTGATTTCAGGAACGGCAAAATTGCGTCCACTGGCAACAACCGGGTTTTCGTTCACCGCATCGCGCAACAACCGGACGACTGTGATCGGCTGGTTGGCGAGACCCTGAATGCAGTCGCGATACGGGTTGGCTTTTTCATCGATGATGATTGGCTGATCAGAGAGATTTGCAGGCGACATATACTGTTTTTTCCAAGTTCGAGCAGTGGTCTCGGTGTGCGCAGCGGTCTTGGCACCCGTCGAACCACACGATCAGACGATGCCGCCATCCACGATAAAGTTCTGTGATGAACAGGCCGACGAAACATCAGATGCCAGGAAAAGAACCATCTGTGCAACATCATCCCCCACCAGCCGGCGTTTGACGCATTGCTGCTCCTGAATGCGTTCTTCATCCTCGGGAGAAATCCAAAGATCAAGCTGGCGCTGTGTCATGATGCAGCCCGGCGTCACCGCATTAACGCGAATGCCATATTCACCCCAGTCCCGGGCAAGCGCGCGCGTCAGTCCGATAATACCGGCCTTTGCGGTCTCGTACGTTACCAGATCCGGCAGGCCCATCATATAACTCACAGAACTGAAATTGATAATACTTCCGCACCGTTTTTCCTTCATGCCCGGTGCGACTGCCTGGGCACAAAAGAAATGATGGTTCAGGTTCACATCCAGGCCATCACGCCACTTGTCAGGACTGATATCTTCGGGCGAATGCCGATCATCGCGCGCCGCATTGTTCACCAGAACGTCAATCGGGCCAATCGCAACCGACATGTCGCGAACCGCATCGGAAATGGATGATTGGTTGCGCAAATCAAGCGATTTGTAGACCGGGGTTACGCCGTGGTCTTCCTTGATGGAGGCGATCAGTTTTTGCGCGGCGGCATCATCGATATCGAAGAACCCGACCCGCGCCCCCTGCGCACAGAATGCGCGCACGATCGAAGCGCCAATCCCGGATGCACCGCCGGTTACAAGCACGGATTTACCGTCAATGTCGTGATAACTCGCTGTCATAACGTTCCCTGTCTCTTTTCATATTATTTTAGGTGAACAAATTAATTGCTGCAGCGCACCACACTATAAACACCATCAATTCAACCCTTAATCGCAAACTGCGATATAAAAATGCGTGAAAAGCGATGAATTTAATTTATTCACTAAAAAATATTTGACAGGACGCCTTCTTCACGTCAACATTTTTTCGATAACAAAAATAAATGTCACCAGAAGACACATTTATTCAGGGAAGAAACCGATGAAAAAACTCCTATCAACGGCCATGTTGGCCGGAACCGTTCTGCTGTCTGCAAATGCCTTTGCTGCTGATCTGACTGTTGGTGTCAGCTGGTCGAACTTCCAGGAAGAACGCTGGAAAACCGATGAAGCCGCCATCAAAGCCGCTCTGGATGCTGCGGGTGCTGAATACATCAGCGCAGATGCCCAAAGCAATCCGTCCAAACAGCTTTCCGATATCGAAAGCCTGATCGCACGTGGTGCCGATGCCCTGATCGTCCTGGCACAGGACTCAGCATCAATCGGCCCGGCTGTCGAGAAGGCCCTGAACGAAGGCATTCCGGTCGTCGGCTATGACCGCCTGATCGAAGACTCGAACGCCTATTACATTACGTTCAACAACAAGGAAGTCGGCCGCCTTCAGGCCGAGGCCGTTTTTGCCGAACAACCGAAGGGCAACTACGTCTTCATCAAAGGCGCACCGACCGACCCGAACGCCAACATTCTGCACGAAGGACAGCTTGAAATCCTGCAGAAGGCAATTGACGCGGGCGACATCAAAGTTGTTGGCGAAGCCTATACCGACAGCTGGCAGCCAGCGATTGCGCAGCGAAACATGGAACAGTTCCTGACGGCTGCGGACAACAAGGTTGATGCCGTTGTCGCATCCAACGACGGCACCGCCGGTGGTGTTGTTGCCGCACTGTCTGCACAGGGCATGCAGGGCATTCCTGTATCGGGTCAGGACGGCGATCACGCCGCACTGAACCGTGTTGCACTTGGCACCCAGACGGTTTCGGTCTGGAAAGATGCCCGTCTTCTTGGCAAGCGCGCGGCTGAGATCGCCGTTGAACTTGCCAAGGGCACCAAGCTTGACGAGGTTGACGGTACCGAAGATTGGCAGAGCCCGAATGGTGTGACCATGAAGTCTTACTTCCTTGATCCGGTTGCGATCACCCAGAACAAACTTGATCTGGTGATTGATGCTGGCTGGGTATCGAAAGACGTGGTTTGCCAGGGCGTAACCAACAGCAAGGTTGCGGCCTGTAACTAGGCCAGCCTGTTTCCTCCGACCTTGCATAAACCCGGGGCCGACTGCATTCCACATATCGCGCAGATATCGCAGTTCGGCCCCGCTGCTTTACGAGCTTTTTCATGTCACGACTACTTTCGAAAATGGAAGTCGACCGTCGTCTGGTTGGCCTCGCCGTTGTCCTACTGATTATCTGGGTGGGTTTTGACATTGCCTCGGGCGGTCGCTTTATCACGCCCCGAAACATCTTTAACCTGTCGGTTCAGACTGCCTCTGTGGCGGTGATGGCGTGCGGCATGGTCCTGATCATTGTCACCCGCCATATCGACCTTTCGGTCGGGGCGGTCCTGGGTGTTCTGGCCATGATCATGGGGGTCGTTCAGACCGATGTCCTGCCACAGTTTCTTGATTACAACCATCCCCTGACCTGGGTTCTGACACTGCTGGTTGGCATTGTTGTCGGCGGCCTGATCGGTTCCATTCAAGGTGTTGCCGTCGGTTATCTTGGCGTCCCGGCATTCATCGTGACACTTGGCGGGCTTTTGGTCTGGCGCGGATCCGCTTGGTGGGTCACACAAGGGCGCACGGTTGCACCGCTTGATCAGAATTACATTCTGCTGGGCGGCGGCATCGAAGGAACGATTGGCGCAACCTGGAGCTGGATCGTCGCCTTGATCGCCATTCTTGCGATCATTTACGCCGCGATCATGGAACGCCGCCGTCGCCTGTCCTTTGAATTTCCGGTCAAACCAATCTGGGCCGAATACACCAACACGATTATCAAGGCTGGCTTGGTCCTGGTTGTTGTCGCGACACTGAATGCCTATCACCTGCCAACGCGCGCGGCAGAACGCCTTTTGGAAAACAAGGGCATTCCGGTCACGCCAGAAAACCTTGAAATTTCGCATGGCATTCCGATCCCGCTTCTGATTGTTGCGCTTGTCGCGATCATCCTGACCATTGCGGTTAAACGCACCCGTTTCGGGCGCTATGTCTTTGCCATTGGTGGCAACCCGCAGGCGGCCGAACTGGCCGGGATCAACGTCAAACGCATGACAGTGGCGGTCTTTGCCTTGATGGGCGTGCTTTGTGCAATCAGTGCGGCGATTTCATCGGCCCGCCTGCAATCAGCGGGCAACGATCTGGGCACGCTTGACGAACTTCGCGTGATTGCAGCCGTGGTCATTGGCGGCACGTCGCTTGCCGGTGGGCTTGGGACGATCTATGGCGCGCTGATCGGTGCGCTGGTGATGCAAAGCCTGCAAAGCGGCATGGCGCTTTTGGGCGTGGATACCTCATTGCAAAGCATCGTCATCGGCCTGGTTCTTGTCGTCGCCGTCTTTAGCGACAAGTATTTCCATCGCCGTTACAGCGACCCGACCGCGTAAGGAGACCCGTGATGACTGATCCAAACATGACCAAAGATCCGCTGGTCGAAATGCAAGATATCCATATCAGCTTTGGCGGGGTGAAGGCTGTTGATGGCGTATCCATTGATCTTTATCCCGGCGAAGTGGTTGGCGTTCTGGGCCATAACGGTGCGGGCAAATCAACGCTGATCAAAATTCTTTCCGGTGCCTATCAGGCCGATAGCGGCCAGATCATTGTCGATGGCAAGGAAGCCAAGATCGAGAATGCGCGCGACGCACGCGACAACAACATCGAAACGATCTATCAGAACCTGGCACTTGCCGACAATCTGGATGCCGCCCAGAACCTGTTTCTGGGACGTGAAATCACTGACAAGTTCGGATTTCTGGATGATGCCGCCATGGAACACAAGGCGCGCGAGGTCCTTCATCGCCTGAACCCGAACTTCAAAAAGTTCACATCCCCCGTGTCTGCCCTTTCGGGCGGGCAGCGCCAGTCGGTTGCGATTGCACGTGCGTTGTTGTTTGAAGCACGCGTGCTGATCATGGATGAGCCCTGTGCGGCCCTTGGGGTTCATGAAACAAAGATGGTCGGCGAACTGATTGACCAATTAAAGCGTGACGGTTTGGGTATTTTGTTGATTAGCCACGATCTTCATGATGTGTTTGACCTTTCTGACCGGTTGCATGTCATGAAGAACGGAAAACTGGTTGGCAGCGTTAGAACCGAAGATGTCACACATGACGACGTACTTGGGATGATCATTCTGGGCAAAATGCCCGAGCACCTTCTGCATCTGGCGGGCCCCGGCGCAACCAATGCAACGGGTGCCGCGAATGGCACCACCCACAGATAAACAAGCGAGACACCGAGATGACCACAGGCTTCCCCATCAACGCCCAAGACATCCTGCCCGATGACGCAAGTAATGCCGTCCTGATCGGGCGCATCTGGGACCCGCGCGTCTCCGGACCAACACCGGTGCTTCTTGATGGTGAAACGCTGCGTGATATCAGCAGTGTCGCACCAACCGTCAGCGAAATCCTTGAACTTGATGATGTTCTGGCAAAGCTTTCAAACCCGGCAAGCTTCCCGACTGTCGCTACCCTCAGTGATATTCTGGACCAGTCCCGTCCGGGGGCCGATGAAAACACCCCGCATCTTCTGTCCCCCAATGATCTGCAGGCGATCAAGGCAAGCGGCGTGACCTTTGTCGCAAGCCTTCTTGAACGCGTGATCGAGGAACAAGCACGCGGCGATTCAAGCAAAGCCGATCAGATCCGCACCGAGATCACCGGCATTATCGGTGATGACCTCTCACAGATCGAACCGGGTTCGCAAAAGGCCGCCGACATCAAAACCGTGCTGCTCGAAAAAGGCGCCTGGTCGCAATATCTTGAAGTCGGCATTGGTCCGGATGCGGAGATCTTTACCAAGGCACCGGTCATGTCGGCTGTCGGGCATGGCGCGCATGTCGGCCTGCACCCGATTTCAACCTGGAACAACCCGGAACCTGAAGTGGTTCTGACCGTGACATCAAAGGGCAAGATCGTCGGTGCCACACTTGGTAATGACGTCAACCTGCGTGACGTCGAAGGGCGCTCTGCCCTGCTACTCGGCAAGGCAAAGGATAATAACGCATCCTGTGCGATTGGCCCGTTCATCCGGCTGTTTGACGGCAAGTTCACGCTGGAAACTGTCAAATCGGCAGATATCGCCATGGCCGTTGATGGACCCGAGGGATATCACCTGGATGCGGTCAGCTCCATGAGCCAGATCAGCCGCACACCCGAAAGCCTTGTTTCACAGGCGATCGGCAAACATCACCAATATCCGGATGGCATCATGCTGTTTCTGGGAACGATGTTTGCGCCGACCGATGACCGGGGTGGTGCGGGCAAGGGCTTTACCCATGAAATGGGCGACCTTGTCAGCATCTCGACACCAAGCCTTGGCAAACTGGTCAATCAGGTTGACCGTTCGGATGCCATTAAACCCTGGACGTTCGGGATCAGCGCGTTGATGAACAACCTTGCGCGTCGCGGGTTGCTCTGACCGCTCGCACATATAAATTGCCCGAACGGGCATGTTAACAAGGATACTGATCAACCACATGATGCGCCGTACAGAAAGCGAAACACCGCGCCAGCCCTCCCAGACGGCGATCTTGCGCTATCTGCGCATGCATGGCCCTGCTGCGCGCATTGATATCGGTACGGCAACTGGACTAAGCCCTGCGACTGTCACGTCGCTAACCGCCGACTTGATGGCGCAGGGTTTGGTAAAGGAAAGCGAAGGCAGTAACAATAACGGCACCGCAAACGGCAACAGCAATGGGAACGGAACCACCCGTGGTCGTCCCAAGGTCTTGCTGGATCTGGTGCCTAATGCGGCCTGCGTCATCGGGGTCAAAATCACCATCAATCTGATCGAAATTGCGCTGGGCAATTTCAAGGGCGAGATTGAACGCAGCATCGAACACTGCATCAATACCCGCGACCTTGGCGCAGAAGAACTCACCAGAACCCTGATTGCGTTGATTGACCGGTTTCTTGAAAAGAACCGCGATTTCTGCGTCCATCCGCCCGCGGGCATCAGCATCGCCATTCAAGGGGTGACTGATAGCAACAGCGGCGAGATCATCTGGTCGCCAGCGCTCCGTCATCGCCATATTCCCTTGGTCAAATCACTCAGCGAGCGATATGGCAGCGCTGTTCAGATGTCGAACGATGCAAACTGCATCGCAACGGCGATCTCGCAAAACAACAACCTGCATAATGACGGCGACTTTGCCGTGATCATGCTGGGCTATGGCATCGGCATGGGACTGGTTCTGAATGGCAAGGTCTATAACGGTGACTTTGGCACTGCTGCGGAATTCGGCCATACCAAATACCAACCTGACGGGCCATTGTGCAATTGCGGCCGGCGTGGGTGTCTTGAAGCCTATATCGGGGACTATGCCATCCTGCGTGATGCACGCGGCGTGATTGACCTGCCCGATACCAACAACCTGCACCCCAGCGAAGAACAGATGATGGATCTCGTGGCCCGGGCCCGCCGCGGCGACACCGGTCTTGCCGAACTTTTCCGCCATGCTGGCAAGGTATTGGGATATGGCATCGCCAACCTGATTGCCCTGCTGGGGCCCAAGCAGATTTTCATTACAGGATCGGGTGCCCGGGCATTCGACATGATGGAACCGGAACTCAGGCGCGGTCTGGACGAGGCACAGGTACCGGAACTCAGCCGAAACCCTACCATCACCTACCTTCCGTGGGACAAGGATCTGGCCCTTCAAGGGGCGATTGGTCAAAGCCTGCTCAGGCATGATGAAAACATGTTTCAGGCCACCGCAACGGCCCGGGTCTAACAGATCCGGAACTAACAAAAAAGCCGCCCAAATGGGCGGCTTTTTCTTTTCAGCAAAGCTATCGCGAAGAGATATCGCTTAGGCGATGTCTTTGGGCAGAACATCGGTCGGGATGTTCTGATAGCAAACCGGCCGCAGGAAGCGACGGATGGCCATGGTTCCGACAGAGGTTGCCCCGAAGTTGGTCGATGCCGGGTATGGTCCGCCATGAACCATGGTGTCGGATACTTCCACACCGGTCGGGAAACCGTTGGCCAGAACGCGGCCAGCCTTGTGTTCAAGGATCGGCAGAAGCGAACGGGCATCTGCCGCGTCGGCTGCATCAAGATGCAGAGTGCAGGTCAACTGACCTTCAAGCGATTTGGCAATCTTGCGCATTTCGGCAACGTCCTTGACGCGTACGACAAGGCCGAGCGGACCAAAGACTTCTTCGCCAAGCTCATGGTTGGCAAGCCAGTTTTCACCGGTGGTCTCAAACAGATACGGCGTTGCATTGCGCAGATCACAAGACGTGGTCAGAACTTCTTTGACACCCGAAGTCCCCGCCACACGCTTTGCACCGGCGCGATAGGTTTCTGCCATACCGTCGGTCAGCATGGTTTGCGGACCAACACCCGAAAGGCCTTCCTTGGCCGCGGCAACGAATGCATCCGCATCCGGACCTTCGATCACAACGGCAATACCCGGATTGGTGCAGAACTGGCCGGCACCCATGGTCAGCGACCCTGCCCAACCTTTACCGATTTCCGCACCGCGTGCCTTAACAGCAGCCGGCAGCAGGAACATCGGGTTGACCGAACCAAGTTCGCCAAAGAACGGGATCGGTTCCGGACGGGCAGCACACAGATCATAAAGCGCACGGCCACCGCCAAGCGATCCGGTAAAGCCAACCGCCTTGATCAGCGGATGCTGCACCAGGCTTTGGCCAACGTCACGTTTACCGCCCTGGATCAGGCTGAATACGCCCGGGTGAACACCACATTTCTTGATCGCAGCATCAATCGCCTGGGCAACGATTTCACCGGTTCCCGGATGGGCAGAGTGGCCCTTGACCACGACCGGGCAACCCGCAGCCAGTGCCGATGCGGTATCACCACCCGCGACCGAGAAGGCCAGCGGGAAGTTGGACGCACCAAACACAGCAACCGGGCCAATCGGACGCTGCATCAAACGCAGGTCAGGGCGCGGCAACGGCGCACGATCCGGAAGAGCTTCGTCATAACGACGATCCAGATATTCGCCGTCAAGGATGTGGCTGGCAAACAGGCGAAGCTGACCGACGGTACGGCCGCGCTCACCCTGAAGGCGTGCTTCGGGCAGGCCGGTTTCCTGGGTGCCGATTTCGGTGATTTCATCGCCACGTGCGTCGATTTCATCCGCAATGGTGTTGATGAATTTCGCGCGCTCTTCGCGGGTTGAATAACCGTAAGTCCAAAAGGCTTCTTCGGCGGCCTTTGCAGCCTGATCAACCAGTGCGGGTGTGCCGACCGGGAAGGTGTTGGCCGGGCCGTGGGCCGGCTCGGACTGGAAGGTCGTCTCGCCAGCGACCCATTCACCGGCAATCAGATGTTTTCCTGTCAGGGTATAAGACATTTCAATCGATCCTCTGGAATGCGTGGATAGGGGTAAATTGATTACATGAAGGTCAACGTAACCGCGATTTTACTGACTTGCCAGCCATTCCTCATACTTTTTGTGATTCTCTTCTTTGGTGCAGGGATAAAGTCCGATAATTGACGCCCCGTTGGCCACTTGTTCGATCACAAAGGCCTCGTAACTTTCCATGCCTGCGCAGGCATCGGCGATCTCGTCTGCCAGATGTGCGGGGATCACCATGACCCCGTCCGTATCGCCAACAAGAACATCACCCGGGAAGACGGCAACATCGCCACACGCGATCGGAACATTGATATCAAGTGCTTCGTGCTTGGTCAGGTTGGTCGGGGCTGACGGACCGGCACAATAGGCGGGCATGTCAAGTTCACCGATCCCCTCGGCATCGCGGAAACCGGCGTCTGACACGATCCCGGCACCACCGCGCACAGCCAGACGGGTAACAAGGATCGACCCGGCCGATGCCGCTGACGCATCCTTGCGACCATCCATCACCAGAACATGGCCCGGCGGGCAGGTTTCAATAGCAACACGTTGCGGATGGTCTTCGTTGCGGAACACCTCGATCGGGTTGCGGTCTTCGCGTGCGGGGATATAGCGCAGCGTAAAGGCCTGCCCGACCATGTTCTTCTTTTTCGGTGCCACCGGTCGGACACCCTGAATGAACTGGTTGCGCAGGCCCCGCTTGTAAAGCTGGGTGGCAACAGACGCCGTCGAGGTGCGCATCAGCTTTTCGCGCGTGGCATCAGACAATACATATTCCGTCATGGTCGGTGTCCTTAGAAAATGTCAGGTTCGCCGGCAGTTTTGCCGAAATCGGTTTCAAGGAAGTCAAAATCGCAGCCCTGATCGGCCTGAGTCACATGGCGCGAGAACATATAGCCATACCCACGTTCAAACCGCGGTTCGGGCGGTGTCAGGGCCTTGCGCCGCGCTTCAAGCTCTTCGTCGGGGACGAGCATATCAAGCGAGCGATTTGGAAGATCAAGGCGGACCGTATCGCCATTTTTCAGAAGTGCGAGTGGCCCACCGATATAGCTTTCCGGGCTGACATGCAGAACACACGCGCCGTAAGACGTGCCCGACATGCGGGCATCGGAAATCCGCAGCATGTCACGATGGCCCTGCTTGATCAGCGCCTTGGGGATCGGCAACATGCCCCATTCCGGGAAACCGGGACCGCCTTGCGGACCGGCATTGCGCAAAACCATCACATGATCCGGCGTGATATCGAGGTTCTCGTCATCAACGGCCTTTTTCATTTCCGGATAGCTGTCAAACACAAGCGCCGGGCCTTCATGGACATGGTATTTCGGATCGCATGCAGCCGGCTTGATCACCGCACCGTTCGGGCACAGATTGCCCTTAAGCACGGCAAGGGAGCCTTCCTTATAGACCGGATTATCAAGCGGGCGGATGACATCATCATTATAGACCACCGCGCCTTCAAGGTTTTCACCAAGGGTCTTGCCAGTCACCGTCATACAACTGGTATCCAGACGATCTTCCATCTGCTTCATCAGGGCGCGCAGGCCCCCGGCATAGAAGAAGTCCTCCATCAGGTAATCCTTGCCCGATGGCCGGACATTGGCGATCAGCGGTGTGGTGCGGCCAAGTTCATCAAGGTCTTCAAGCTTAAGCCCCACACCGGCACGTTTGGCCATTGCGATCAGATGAACCACGGCGTTGGTGGAACAACCGGTTGCCATGGCAACGATGGCCGCATTTCGGCAGGATGCGTCGGTGATGATCTGATCGGGTGTCAGGTCTTCCCAGACCATCTCAACAATGCGGCGTCCACAATCAGCCGACATGCGCTGATGACCGCTATCAACCGCCGGGATCGATGATGCACCCGGCAAGGTCAGACCCATTGAGTCGGCAATCGCCGTCATGGTCGATGCGGTTCCCATGGTCATGCAGGTCCCGGCAGATCGGGCAATCCCGCCCTGAATACCCAGCCATTCTTCGTCACTGATATTACCCGCGCGCCGTTCATCCCAGTATTTCCAAGCATCAGAGCCCGACCCAAGGATTTTGCCCGCATAGTTACCGCGCAACATCGGCCCGGCAGGCAGATAGATCATCGGCACACCGGCCGAAATCGCACCCATCACCAGACCCGGCGTGGTCTTATCACAGCCGCCCATCAAAACCACACCATCAAGCGGGTGGGACCGAATCATTTCCTCGGTCTCCATGGCAAGCAGGTTGCGATAAAGCATCGAAGTCGGCTTGGTGAAGCTTTCATCAACGGAAAGCGACGGCAGTTCGACGGCAAAACCACCCGCCTGTGCAACACCGCGTTTCACATCAACAACTCGTTCGCGGAAATGCGAATGACAGGTATTGAGCTCCGACCAGGTATTCAGGACACCGATGATTGGCTTGTCGTGAAAATCGTCTTCGGAATAGCCAAGCTGCATCATCCGTGATCGATGGCCAAATGTCCGCAGATCGTCGGGGGCGAACCATCGTGCCGATCTCAGGTCCTGAGGCTGTTTCTTACTCATTATCTTATCCTCGGAATGTAAAACGCGACCATGCTTGCAACGGGTGGCACTCAGAAAGGCGATCTCCGGTCTTGGACGTAAACGCCATGGCCTGAGGATTTCCGCCGCCGCTGACAGGCACAGAAAGATATTCACTTTTGACTATTTGATATAGTAATATATTAGTGCATGTCGAGCAAGACGCCTGTATACAAATTGTGTGACCAGAAATGAATTGCGGGAACATCATGGTCGAAAACCTTTTGAAAGACGCACCGATCGCCAAAAAGCGCCTGCCCAAACTCAAACGTGGCTCGGCAAGTACGCAGCTCCATGATTCTTTGCGCAAACGCATCATCGATCTGGAACTTGCCCCGGGCCAATACCTGTCGCGGGCCGAAATCGCCGAAGAATACGGGGTCAGCCAGACACCGGTCCGTGATGCGTTGCTCAAGCTTGAAGAAGAAGGTCTTGTTGACACCTTCCCGCAATCCAAGACAGAGGTCTCGCGCATCGATGTCGAGCAAGCGCTGGAAACCCAGTTCCTGCGTCTTTCGGTCGAGCTGGAGGTCACCCGCCGTCTCGCCAATGCCAAAGACCCTGCCCTGACTGTCAAAGCGCACTCCATCCTTGCTCAGCAAAATGCGGTCAGTGCCGCAAACGATCTTGATACCTTTGGCAAGCTTGATCGCGATTTCCATTACGCGCTCTATGAGGCTGCCGGTGTTGCCCAACTCTATGGCGTGGTTGAAGCCAGGTCCGGCCACATTGACCGCCTGCGCAAGCTTAACCTGCCCGACCCGGGAAAATCGGCATCGATCCTTGATTGCCATGCGCGCATTCTGGCCGCGATTGACAAGGGTGAGGCCGATACCGCCTGCGAGGTCGTTCGCGAACATCTGATGGGAACCCTTGCCACCGTCGATGCCATCCGCGAACGCCATCCATCCTTCTTCTAGGACGGCGCAGTTACCCCTAGGCGACCTAACCGATCAGGCCGTTTCCCTTCATGAAGCTTGAAAGCTTTTCGGCTTGCGCGTCGGTCAACGGCCAGGCGGACGGCGGGCGCGTAGCCCCGCAATCATCACCCAGTAATTTCAGGGCTGCCTTCACACCGGTTACGTTGGTGCCGTTCATTTCCTCGGCCCGGACTTCTTCAAAGGCCTTCATTTCGGCGATCAACTGGCGCGCCTTGGCATAGTCGCCGGCTTCAAGGGCCGCGTGAATGGCCATGGAGCGTTCCGGCCAGACATTGATCAGGCCAGATGTAAATCCACGGGCGCCAACGGCATAAAATGCCGGTGCCCAGGTTTCCGCAAGCCCCCCGACCCAGACGATATCCGGATCGCAGGCCTGAATTGCCTCGGCCAGCTTCATCGGGTTTGGCGTTGCCCATTTAACACCAGCAACACCTTCGACGGCACACAGTTCCGTAATGGCCTTGGTGCCAATGGCATCGTTACGCAAATACAGCATCATCGGCAGACCACCGGACGCATCGGCAATCCGTTTGATGTATTCCACAACACCGCGCGGGGCGACAAACGGGTCTGGCGGCTGATGGATCATCAATGCCTCTGCCCCGGCCTCGGCCGATGCCTTGGCAAGCGCACAGGCATCACGCACACCGCGGCCAATCCCGGCCAGCATCGGCGCACGACCATCGAGCATTTCAGCGACCGACTTCGCCATCAAGATCGCTTCGTCGGTGGTCAGGGCATAAAATTCGCCGGTATTACCATTCACAACCGGAAAATGCACCCCCGCGGCCAGCGCACGATCAATCACCGGCACGAGCTTCTTGGGCGCGACATCGCCATTGTCATCATAGGGCGTGACAAGAATGCCCGAAATCCCCGACAAAACGGCGCGCAATTCAGTTTTTGAAAGTGCCATGGTTTCCTTATCCCCGTGCCGTGGCCCGCGCGCAGCAGATCAAATATCCGACTGACTGGCGGGACCATCTTGTAATATTTAATTACATCTTGAATAACAAGTATGCGCGGATATGGCAATTCCAATTATGCGCTTAAGACACCGGAAAGCGCGGTTCAGGCAGACGTGTACAATTACACCTGTGTTGCAAACAGGTGATCATCAGAAAATTACAAGTTGGGAAAAGCCGTTTACAGGTCAGGCAAACCGACGAAACAGACCACGCCGTTCGCGGCAGATCATCGTCAAACCGGCCTTGCGCGCAAGGTTCACCGCCGTCAATGTCGGGCCCGAAAGGGTCACAAGCCCGCCCACCCCAAATTGCACGGTCTTGGTGACAATTTCATAGGAGCAACGACTGGTCATCAGAATGAACCCGCCGGTCGGATCGATCCCCTGTCGCGCCACAGCACCAAGCACCTTATCAAGCGCGTTGTGGCGTCCGATATCTTCACGGACCAGAACGATGTTACCGCTACCATCGACAAAGGCGCTGGCATGTAGCAACCCGCCGCCTTCGCGATTGCGGGTCTGATATTCCGGAAGTGCGTCAATCGCCCGCAAGACAACATCTTGGGTCATGTTGGATGGCTTGACCGCCCCGATCTTGTCCATGGCGACGGCTTCAAGCGATTGCACACCGCACAAACCACAGCCAGATCGACCTTCAAGGGTGCGCTGACGATCAGCCAGACGATCAAACACGTCGTCATGCAGATCAGCCTCGATCACATAGCCCTGCAGGGTCTTGCGCACGTCGCGCAGCGTGATCTGGGAAATGTCATCGGCAATGCCTTCGGACAGGGCAAAGCCGACCATGAAGTCTTCAAGGTCATGGGGGGATACCATCATCACCGCATGGGAATGACCATTAAACGTCAAAGCAGCCGGAACTTCCGGCTGCAACATCATCGGTGCGTCATCATTACCATCATCGCCTGATACGGCGCGCGCAAGATCAACGTCACGCCCGTCCAGAATGCGATTTTCCGATGGCTTGGCCATCATGCAGTTTCCTTGACCTTCCGGATTTTCGGCGCGGCCTTGATCACCAAAGGATGGAAGTCGGCCTTGCCTTCGGCGATCATGTCAAACAGCTGCTTGCGCATGCGCGGTTCCCAGAAATCGCTGATATGGTTGGCAACACCATCAACGCCCTCGCCCTCGGGCTGGGATTTGAAGAAGGTCGCGATCTGATTGGCCATATAGACAAGTTTGTCGGGTGCCATTGCGGTTCACTCTTTGACTGTAAACTTTGTATTCAAGCAGGAAGCGCCAGACATCATGCCAAGGGAGTATAGCACAATGTCTGGCGCGTTATCCTATTCGGCGGCATCGACGCGCGGTTTGATCCGGCGTGACTGTTCGGCCTGACGATCATATTCGACCTGCCATTCGGTCGGGCCATTGGAGGACGAAACCTGAACCGCGGTAACCTTGTATTCCGGGCAGTTTGTCGCCCAGTCGGTATAGTCGGTGGTGATCACGTTGGCCTGTGTGCCCGGATGGTGGAAGGTTGTGTAAACCACACCCGGCGCGACGCGGTCGGTAATGGTGGCGCGAAGGGATGTCTCGCCCGACCGGGATGCCAGACGGATCCAGTCGCCTTCACGAATGCCACGCTGTTCGGCATCATGCGGGTGGATTTCCAGCAAGTCTTCCTTATGCCAGGTGGTGTTTTCCGTGCGCCTGGTCTGTGCACCCACGTTATACTGGCTAAGGATGCGCCCCGTCGTCAGCAGAAGCGGGAAGCGCGGACCAGTTCGTTCGTCGGTTGCGACATATTCGGTGACAACAAACTTGCCCTTGCCACGAACAAAGCCATCGATATGCATGACCGGGGTCCCTTCGGGTGCCTTGTCATTGCACGGCCACTGAACCGAGCCCTTTTCTTCCAGCAGGTCATAGCTGACCTTGGCAAAGCTTGGCGTGGTCTTGGCAATCTCATCCATGACCTGCGACGGATGGGTGTAGTTCCAGTCAAGACCCATCGCACGGGCCAGGTTCTGGGTGACTTCCCAATCGGCAAAGCCATTAAGCGGCGTCATCACCTTGCGCACGCGGTTGATGCGGCGTTCGGCGTTGGTGAAGGTCCCGTCCTTTTCGAGGAATGTCGACCCCGGCAGGAATACATGCGCGTAGTTCGCGGTTTCATTAAGGAACAAGTCATGGACGACCACACATTCCATTGCCGCCAGACCGGCCGCGACATGTTTGGTATCCGGATCAGACTGAAGGATATCTTCGCCCTGAATATAGATGCCCTTGAATGTGCCTTCGACAGCCGCATCGAGCATGTTGGGGATACGAAGACCGGGCTCGTCATCCAGTTTGACACCCCAGATATCCTCAAAAATATCGCGGGTGGCACTGTCCTGAATATGGCGATAGCCCGGCAGTTCGTGCGGGAACGATCCCATATCGCACGAACCCTGCACGTTGTTCTGACCACGCAGCGGGTTCACACCCACACCCGGACGCCCGATATTACCGGTCGCCATGGCAAGGTTGGCAATTGCCATCACGGTGGTGGAACCCTGGCTGTGTTCCGTGACACCAAGACCGTAATAGATCGCGCCATTGCCGCCGGTAGCAAAGGTGCGTGCGGCCTTTCGCATGGTTTCCGCGTCAACACCGATCATCTCAGCGATGGCTTCGGGGCTGTGTTTCGGATCGGACACAAAGGTTGCCCAATCCTGGAATTCGTCCCAGTCACAGCGTTCACGCACAAATGCCTCGTCAAACAGGCCTTCGGTGACAATGACATGGGCAAGAGACGTCAGAACCGCGACGTTGGTGCCCGGACGCAGCGGGATATGGGCGACGGCCTCGATATGCGGGGAACGGACAAGGTCAATCCGGCGCGGATCGATGACGATCAGTTTCGCCCCCTGACGCAGGCGCTTTTTCAGGCGCGAGGCAAAGACAGGATGGCCATCGGTCGGGTTTGCGCCAATCAGGATGACGACATCAGTGTGTTCAACAGAATCAAAATCCTGCGTCCCGGCCGAGGTACCAAACGTGGTCTTGAGGCCATAACCGGTCGGCGAGTGGCAAACACGGGCGCAGGTATCGACGTTGTTATTGCCGAACCCGGCACGGATCAGTTTTTGAACAAGGAAGGTTTCCTCGTTCGTGCACCGTGACGAGGTAATCCCGCCCAGCGCACCCTTACCGTATTTGGCCTGAATGCCTTTGAACTTGTCGGCAGTAAAACGAAGCGCCTCTTCCCAACTGACTTCCTTCCAAGGTTCATCGACGCTTTCGCGGATCATCGGGTTGAGGATGCGGTCCTTGTGATTGGCATAGCCATAGGCAAACCGCCCCTTCACACAGGAATGACCGCGGTTGGCCTTGCCATCCTTATAGGGGACCATGCGGACAAGTTCCTCGCCGCGCATTTCCGCCTTGAACGAACATCCCACCCCGCAATAAGCGCAAGTGGTGACAACGGAGTGTTCCGGCTGGCCGATTTCAATGACCGATTTTTCCTGAAGCGTTGCGGTCGGGCAGGCCTGCACACAGGCACCACACGATACGCATTCGGAATCGAGGAAGTTTTCATGCATGCCCGGCGACACGCGGGATTCAAAGCCACGACCTTCGATGGTCAGCGCAAAGGTGCCCTGCACTTCTTCGCAGGCACGCACACAGCGCGAACAGACAATGCATTTCGACGGGTCATAGGTGAAATACGGGTTGGTTTCATCCTTGGCCATGTAGCGCGGGTTTTCTTCGCCGTTCTGGCGGACCTGAACGTGATTTTCACCCTCATAGCCATACCGCACATCGCGCAGGCCAACCGCGCCGGCCATATCCTGCAATTCGCAATCGCCATTGGCGGCACAGGTCAGGCAATCAAGCGGATGGTCGGAGATATAAAGCTCCATCACGCCTTTGCGGATTTTCTTGAGCCGTTCGGTCTGGGTATGGACAACCATGCCGTCAGCGGCCGGCGTCGTGCAGGATGCCGGGGTGCCGTTGCGGCCTTCGACCTCAACCAGACACAGACGGCATGACCCGAACGCATCGACCATGTCGGTCGCACACAGTTTCGGGACCTGAATGCCGGCCTCCATCGAGGCCCGCATGACAGAGGTGCCTTCGGGCACGGTAATGTCCTTGCCATCAATGGTCAGGGTTACCGTCTTTTCGGACTTCTTGGCGGGGGTTCCGTAGTCAACTTCTTCGATCAAGGACATCGTTTCACTCCGCAGCTATATCAAGCGCGCGTGGCTTGAAGTCATCAGGGAAATGGGTCAGTGCACTCAGGACCGGATATGGCGTAAAGCCGCCCAGTGCGCACAGCGATCCGAACTTCATGGTCTCACACAGATCACGCAGCAGCTCGGTCTGCAATTCAGGCTGTTCACCGCGTTCAAGCTTGTCGACGACTTCGGTGCCACGGATCGAACCAATGCGGCATGGCGTACATTTGCCGCATGATTCAATTGCACAGAATTCCATGGCAAACCGAGCCTGCTTCATCATGTCGACCGTATCATCAAACACGACAACACCGGCATGGCCGATCAGGCCATCACGTTTGGCGAATTCTTCGTAGTCAAACGGCGTATCAAACAGTTCCTTGGGGAAATAGGCCCCCAATGGACCACCGACCTGAACTGCCTTGACCGGACGCCCTGTGGCCGTCCCACCGCCGATCTGCTCGACAATTTCACCAAGGGTCAGACCAAAGCCGACTTCATAAAGCCCGCCATGTTTGACGTTCCCGGCAATCTGGATCGGGATGGTGCCCCGCGACCGGCCCATGCCGTAATCGCGGTAATATTCCGCACCCTTTTCCAAAATGACCGGCACAGAGCACAGCGAAATCACGTTATTGACGACAGTCGGTCGACCAAGGAAACCTTCAAGGGCGGGCAATGGCGGTTTGGCACGGACAACACCGCGCTTGCCTTCCATGCTGTTAAGAAGGGATGTTTCTTCGCCACAGACATAGGCACCCGCACCCATGCGGACTTCCATATCGAACGCCTTGCCGGATCCAAGGACGTTATCGCCCAGAACACCAGCGGCACGGGCGACCTTGATCGCCTCGTTCATGACGTCAATCGCGGTCGGATATTCCGAACGGGTATAGACGTAGCCCTTTGTCGCACCAGTGGCGAGACCGGCAATGATCATGCCTTCGATCAGAACAAACGGTTCACCTTCCATGATCATGCGATCGGCAAAGGTACCGCTGTCGCCTTCGTCGGCATTACAGACGATGTATTTTTGATCGGCTGGCGCTTCGCGGACGGTATTCCATTTGATGCCCGTCGGGAAACCGGCACCACCGCGGCCCCGCAGGCCACTGTCGGTGACGGCCTTGACGATTTCTGCGTCCGTCATCTTGAGCGCGCTTTCAAGACCGGTAAGACCATCATTGGCGCGGTAATCGTCAAGCGATACAGGATCAACAATGCCGCAGCGCTGGAACGTCAGGCGCGACTGGCTTTTGAGGAACGGGATTTCCTGCGTGCGACCAAGATACAGTTTATGCGGGCCGCCAGTCAGGAAGTCGGCCTCAAACAATGCGTCGATGTCATCGGTGCTAACCGGGCCATAGGCGACCCGCCCGCGCGGGGTTTCGACCTCGACCATCGGTTCCAGCCAATACATGCCAAACGAGCCGTTGCGCACGATCTTGACATCCGAACCGGCCTTCGATGCCTTGGCGGCAATCGCGGATGCGACGTCATCAGCCCCCAGTGCGACCGAACCCGAATCAAGTGGAACGTAAACCTTGATGCTCATGATCCCACCTTTTGAAGAATGCGATCAGCACTAACGCGGCCAACAACCTTGCCATCAATCATTGCGGCAGGTGCACAGGCACAGAGGCCAAGGCAGAAAACCGGCTCCAGCGTGATCTTGCGATCAGCGGTGGTCTGCGACCAGTCGACTTTCAAATGACGACGGATCTGATCACCAAGGGCATCGGCCCCCATCGCCTGACAGGCTTCGGCCCGGCAGATCTTGATGACATGCTTGCCGGCCTTTTCTTCGCGGAAGTCATGATAGAAGCTTGCCACCCCATGGACTTCCGCCCGGCTGAGGTTCAGCTTCTTTGCAATTGTCTGAAGCGCGCCATCGGGGATATAGCCAAATTCTTCCTGCACCTCGTGCAGAATTGGCAATAACGGTCCTTCCAAAGTGATCAACTGATCACAAATGGCAGCGACGCGGACATTCTGGTCCTCGGTCGTTTCCGACATGCAAGCCTCTCTCTCAAGCATGTTATCAAATTCTTGTTTATTATGAACATTGTCGGGCATTGTCCCGACCTGTTCAATAAAGCCATCCCGTTACGCGATAGCGAAAACCTATCAAGCGGTTTGCAGCTCCGAAATTCGGGCGGCCTCTTTCAAAAGTGCCGAAACCACAGGGGTTGCAGGCTCTCGTTTTGCCGCGATCAAGCCAACCGTGTGGGTCGCATCCGGTTCAATAATCGGGATCGATTTGACCCGGTCGCGCATCCCGAAACTTTCGACCATTTTTTCGGGCATGATGCTGGCCCAGTTGCCGGTTTGCACATGGGTAAACAGCGCAATCATGGAATCGCTTTCAAGCGTCGCACTGACTTTCGCGCCAGCAGCATCAAGATGCTGATCAATGATGCGGCGGTTCTGCATATCGGGTGTCAGCAGGCAAAGCGGCAGTTTGGCGGCTTCGCGCCAGGTGATTGTTTCTCGCCCGGCCAGATCATCCATGTTGGACGTCACCAGATGATAGCGTTCCCGATACAGCGGAATGGCGGTGACACGGCCCAAGGGTTCATTATCGAGATAGGTAATGCCGGCATCGATACGAAGATCATCAAGCAATGCCTGAATTTCGACCGAGGTCCTCGACAGGATGGCAAAGCTGACATCAGGGTGCTTTTCGCGAAACGGCGTGGTCAGTTCATGGACCATCGCAAGGGCAGTCGGAATGACGGCAATCTGCACCTGCCCGGTCAGGCCAAAGCGCATGGCGCGCATTTCATCGCGCATGGAACGGGTACTGCCGACGATATGGCGCGCCCATTCCAGAACCCGTTCGCCTTCGGGTGTCAGCCCCTGATAGCGCGACCCGCGTTTGACCAGCACGACGCCAAGATGATCTTCAAGCTGGCGCAGGGCGCTTGAAAGGGTTGGCTGGGTCACGCCGCAATGTTCGGCAGCATGGCCAAAATGCTGCTCGCGGGCGAGAACCATAAACATTTCGAGTTTATCAATCATGGCGTATCCGGCATCGCAAGGCGGATGCTTTTTATGGCGGTGATCGCGATCCTGCTTTCGGGTCGCGTTATTATTGACTGAACACTCTACGTCGCGGGGAAGTGTTCTGGTTGCAGGATAACCGATTACCCCTTCGGGCATAAAGGTTATTCCTGCAACAGAACACAGATCCGGGCCGGATGAACAGAGCCCGGGTCTGCCCCTGACGCTTTGGCATGATGTCCCACTCATGCCCGGTTTTGCTGGAAAGTGGAACCGGCAAAACGGGCGCTGGCCGTGGGTATGTTGGCCAGCGCCCTTGGTCAGGTTAGGCCTTGGACGGAGCCTCGCTTCCGCCAGCTTGCTGCGTTTCCATGTGATGCTTTTCATGGATCGGGCTGACCAGCTTGTTGGCGACCAACGCAATCGCAAGCAGTGCTGCCATGGCATACATGGTGGTGTTATAGAGGCTTGAGGTCGGATCGACCGTCCCTGCCGGGGCGATTTCCATCAGACGTCCGATGGTCACCGTTTTGGCCGCAACCAGTTGATCAAGCTGGGCAATGCCGGCACCGAACTTTTCCTGGAAGGCGGCCGGATCCACCTTTGAGGCCAGATCCTTGATCGAACTTGTGACCGAGGCCTGACGCAACTGGGTGATGGCAAGCGGACCAAGAACACCGGCCGTGCTCCATGCGGTCAGAAGACGACCATGGATGCCACCGACATATTTGGTACCAAAAATATCGGCAAGATAGGCCGGAATGGTTGCAAAGCCACCGCCATACATCGTGAAGATGATCATGGTTGCGGCATAGAACATGACAAGCCATGTCACAGCCGGGTTGATGCTGACCTGTTCTGCGGCAAACGGGATCGACAGATAAAGCGCGATGCCCAGAATAAAGAAGCAGTAATAGGTGTTCTTGCGCCCGATATAATCCGACATCGATGCCCAGAAGAAACGACCGCACATGTTAAAGACCGAAATCATGAACACATAGGTCGCCGCAAAGGCAGAGTTCACAACCAGCGGCAAGGTCGTGCCAAAGATTTCGGTCATCATGGTTTTGGCAACGCCAATCACCCCGATACCCGCCGTCACGTTAAAGCACAGCACAATCCACAACAGATAGAATTGCGGGGTTTTAAGCGCCTGATCGATATGAACGTTGGCATGCGTAATCATGCGTTTGGATGCGGCATCGGCAGTCGGCGGCGTCCAGCCAGCCGGAAGCCATCCTTCGCGCGGCACGCGATAGGAAAAGGCCGCAATAACCATCACGATGAAATAGGCAACACCAAGCGTAAAGAAGGTCGCAGCCGCACCGGTGTTCCCGGTTCCAACAACATAAACGCCCTCTTCGATAGGTACCGGGGCCGAGGCAACCTGTGCGGCACCGGCGACCACGACTTCAACCATCTGGCCACCGACTTCGGCCATGCGTTTGCCGCCCTCGGTCACCAGGTTTACGGCACTTTCCGGGCCAAGATATTCCGGCACCTTATAGAACGCCGACAGCAGGCCTTCCTTGATCGGGGTTGCGATCATCGCACCACCGCCAAAGCCCATGATCGCCATGCCGGTTGCCATGCCACGGCGGTCCGGGAACCAGCGAATAAGCGTTGATACCGGAGAAACATAGCCAAGACCAAGACCACAGCCGCCAAGCGCGCCATAGCCGAGATACACCAGCCAAAGCTGATGGGTCATGATGCCGAGGCCTCCGATGATGAAACCACCCCCCCAGCAAAAGGCGGCAACGACACCGACCATACGCGGGCCGACTTCTTCAAGCCATTTGCCGCCAAATGCCGCCGCAAGGCCAAGGAAGACGATGGCAACAGAGAAAATCCAGACAACGGATTGCAGGCCCCAGTCGCCGGAGCTTGCACTGACCACACCAAATTCCTTGATCAGAGGCGGGTTAAAGATACTCCAAGCATAGACAGAGCCGATGCACAAATGAATAGCAATGGATGCTGGTGGCACTTTCCAGCGATTGAAATCGTCACCAGCGACGATGTGTTCTTTTTTGAGCTTGTCAAACATAGCGATGTTGTCCTCCCGGTCTTTGGATTTTCCTTGCCCTTCCCCGTCGCACAATTGGTCATGGTGCAGGGCAAACACGGTTAAATCCGGAACTCTCAACATCGCAATCGCCATGCCATTGCATAACAAGCGCCGTTTTCTGTCATTCTTCCAAACTGAAATGGACTGCTGCAGCGCACACGCATGGACAAAATGTCCATATCTTTTTTCGCGCATAGCGTGCAAATGGACAAAATGTCCACTCGCAACCGCAGCAATTTCAATGCGATGCCCCAACGCGCGTTCCGGGTTTGGACAGGATTGTGGGGGATTGAAAAATCATCCTGCGATAACCCTTTTCATTGCGCGTACCGCTTTAGTAAGAAAGGGCGATGAGCCTGTTACCATCCGCTTACCCGCGAAGGACGCATATGAGCGACATCATCACGGACAGATTGATCATCAGACCCTTTGTTGAAGCTGATGCCGCAGAACTGTTCGAGTACATTTCGAACCCGCGCGTAAACTGCTTTATGGATGACAAAGTCACAACGCTGGAACAAGCGAAGGCAAAGGCGCGGAAACGTGCAAAGGATAAGACGTGTCTTGCGGTATGCCTGAAAGAAACAGGAGCCTTAATTGGTGAACTGTTGCTTCATCACGATGGCCCGGAACAAGCCGACACCTTTTCCGTCGGCTGGAACTTCAACGAAAAGGTTGAAGGCAAGGGATATGCCAGTGAGAGCACACAAGCCTTGTTTGAGCATCTGTTCACACAGCGCGACGCAAGAAGGCTTTATGCCTATGTCGAGGACAACAATTTCAAATCGCAGAAGCTGTGCGAAAAACTTGGCATGCGCAAAGAGGCCTGCTTTGAGGAGTTTATTTCGTTTGTTAACAACCCCGATGGCACACCCAAATACGAAAATACTTTTGTGTATGCCATTCTGAAAAAGGAATGGCAGCGTGCAGGCACTCCGAAAAGCCCAACAAATTAATCGGCCCTGACGCCAGCCTGGCTCTAATCCGCCTCCGGCAACCAGATCATGAATGTGGTGCCCTTTCCGGGCTTGCTTTCCACTTCAAGCCCGCCGCCCTGTCGATCAATCAGGGTCTTGGTAATCGACAAGCCAAGCCCCGTCCCTTCGCGCCGTTTGGTGGTATAGAACGGATCAAAGATACGGTTCAGCACGTCGGCATCCATACCCGATCCGGTATCGCGCACCGTGATCAGAAGACCCGGCAGGCCATCGCGGTCCTGATCAATATCGGTCAGGGTCAATGTCCCGCGCTCGGACATGGCGTGCAGGGCATTGACCATCAGGTTGACCAGAACCTGTTGCAACTCGGTCCGGTTCATCAGAACCAGCCGGGTTGAATGATGTTCACGCACGACATTGATATACGCGCGGCTGAGCAGATGGGCGACCAGCGGCATGCAATCGTCAATCACCTCGGCCACGCTATGGCGTTCGACATATCCGGCATATTCTTCGGGCTTGGCGAATTGCAGAAGCTTGGTCACGATCAGATTGATGCGATTGACCTGTTCGTCAATCAGACGGAATTCGGTATCGCCCAATCTGGCATGTTCGCCCAACAAATCACGGAGAACATCAAGGTTGCCCTGAAGCACGGCCACCGGATTGTTGATTTCATGCGCCACACCGGCGGTGATTTCCCCAATGGCCGCAAGCTTTTCTGACATGATCAATTGCCGGGTGGTGGCTTCGAGCTGGCGATTGGCTTCGCGCAGCTCGCTGGTGCGCGCATCAACCCGTTCGTTCAGCTGATCGTTCCAGGCGCGCAAACGTTTATCGCGTTCCTGTACCTGATCGAGAAGGTCATCAAGATGGTCGGCCACAAGGGCGATCTCGTCCTGCACCTGATCAATGTTGGTTCTGGCTGACAAATCGCCGTTTTCGACGCGACCAATGGTATTGGCCATGCGTTCAAGCGGTTTGAAAATACCCCGTGCCCAGCGCAGGAAGATCGGCACCGACAGGGCCGCGACAAACAAAAACGCCCCGATCAGGATCAGAAGGCTTTCATATTTGGTCTGGGCAAACGGGGCTTCAAGGAACCCGACATAAAGCATGCCAACCCGTTTGCCATAGCTGTCCTTGATCGGCTCATAAGCCGAGATATACCAGTCATTGACCACAAAGGCGCGATCAAGCCAGACTTGGCCGTCTTCAAGGACAGTTTTGCGCACCGCACTTGATACCCGCGTGCCCAAGGCGCGACGATCGGCAAACAGGCGGACATTGGTACTGACCCGTACATCATCAAGGAAAAGGGTCGCCGTTCCCTGACTGCCCTCGGGCAGGCTGCTTTGGCGATAGACAAGATCGTTGATCGTATCGATGAAAGCCAAATTCTGGTTGAGCAGAATACCCCCGACCAAGGCGGCGTTTTGCCCGTTTGGCAATTCAACATGACTTGCCGAATGCACAACCATGCCACGCGTTTCGGCATTGCGTGTCGAGGGCACAGCATTGGGCGTATCAATCAGATCCAGATGGGCGCTTTCGGCCAGATCGGGCGAAATCGCTGCCAACTCGCTGTTGCTGAAAATATCGATGCTGGTCATCGATTGCCCGCGCAAGGCACTGGCAATCACTGGCCAGTCCGCATCGGGTTGGTCAGAACCTGTGCCACCCGGCGCGGGTGACAGATAGAGGAAATCAAGGCCAAGCTTGCTTTGACGTTCTGCAAGCAGGCGGTCGACCTCTGAGACATCCCCTTTGGCGAGCACTTCGCGAAAGGCAACCGATTGGCCAAGTGCCTGGATTTGTTCGCCGGTATTTTCAAGGATATGCGTGAAGTATTGATGGGCAATCGTCAGATCGCCACTGACCTTTGATGTTAACAGTGCGTCGAACTTGGTATTCCAACGCACCATCATCACGCCAAGCAACAATGGCAGGATCACAAGCGTTGGCAAAAGCGCAATCGCCAGCAACTTAAAACGAACGGATCGTGTTCTTTTGGCGGGGGGCTTGGTGGCGCCCGACAATGACGCGTCGGTCATTCTTGTTCCCAGCTTGCGCATTTGCGATCAATGGTCTTGCGCGATACCCCCAACCGTCTGGCAGCTTCGTTGCGATTGCCATTGGTCTTGTGCAACATCGCCAGAATGTGACGACGTTCCATCTCATCCAATGTTTCATCACGGTCGACCTGCGATCCCTGATCGGCAAGTTCATCGCGGAATTCCTCCGGGAACTTGCCAAGAATAAGTGTCCGTTCAATCAGGTTGCGCAATTCACGCACATTGCCCGGCCAGTCATAGCGTGTCAGTCCGGCGCGCACAGCCGCATCCATTGGCACGGCGCGCACGCCAAGCTGCTTGGACAGTTTGGTCATGAACAGTTCTGCCAGTTCAAGGACATCATCCCCGCGGGCCGAAAGTGGTGGCATTTCGATATGCATGACATTGATGCGATAAAACAGATCCGCGCGGAACCGACCGGCGTCGACTTCGGCCTCAAGATCGGCATTGGTGGCAAAGATAAAGCGCAAATCAACAGGGGCTTCGCGTTCTGAGCCCACCGGGCGGACACGGCGGCTTTCGATTGCGCGCAAAAGCTTGCTTTGGGTCGCCAGCGACAATTCACCGACTTCGTCCAAAAACAGGGTTCCGCCCTGCGCATGCATGAAAAGTCCATCACGTGCGGACTGTGCGCCGGTAAAGGCCCCTTTGACGTGACCAAACAATTCCGCCTCGATCATCTCAGACGGAATGGCGGCACAGTTAATCGGCACAAACGGCTTTTCGGCGCGATCAGAAAGCGCATGCAACGAACGTGCGGTGACTTCCTTGCCCGTGCCACTTTCCCCGGAAATCAGAATGGATGTCGGAAGGGGCGCCACGCGGGCGATGGTTTCACGGATTTCCTGAATTTGCGGCGAATAGCCAATCAGCTTGTCACGCAGCAGCACATGATCGGACGTTGCGCGCAATTCGTGGCGCAGCACATGGTTTTCACGGCGCAACCGCATGCGATCCAGACAGCGCGCCACCGCGTTCAAAATCTGGTTAGAGCGAAATGGTTTCAGGACGAAGTCGACCGCACCGGCACGCAGCGCCTTGATCGCGGTATCAAGATCAGCATAGGCCGTCATCAGGATGGCGTCGGAGAAAAAGCCGATCTCGCGCTGTTCGGTCAGCCACTCCACCCCGCTTTTGCCGGGCATGATGTTATCAAGGATGACGACATCAAAGTGGTGCTGATCAAGAAGGGCTGTGGCCTCTTCGCAGTCGGCGGCTTCTTCGACGCGTTTGGCACGTGGCCCCAGGGTACGGACAAGGAAATTGCGCATGCCCGGTTCGTCGTCGACGATCAGGATGGATGCCTTTTCAAGCCACGGCCCAAACTCGGGCCCCGGCCCGCCATGGCTTGCGTCATTGCCGACAGGTGGCGCTGCCCCATCTGACGCGCCCAGAACGGTCGATCTCATGATGTCCCTCCGATGAAACATGCTTTTTGTTTTTTTAAAAGCTTAGTTCAGCGGAAAGAGAAAAGCAAAACCGTTGGTGAGGGTTAGCTCATTCTAACGCAGAAGTTACCTTCACCAACGGATGTGCAAAATATGGGATCAGGCTTGCTTGCGATGAATGGCAAACGGCGACCAGCTTTGGCTGACCGGCATGACTTCAAGCGAGTTGACATTCACATGCGCTGGCAAGTTCGCCACCCAGAAAATGCTTTCGGCAATGTCTTCGGGCTGGATCGGATCGGCACCACTGTAAAGCTTGTCGTAGGCTTCCTTGTTGCCTCCGGTACGCACCAGCGTGAATTCGCTTTCACAAAGGCCCGGCTCGATGGATGTCACACGAACGCCAGTGCCCGCAAGGTCACAACGAATACCCAGCGAGAATTGCTGAACGAATGCCTTGGTCGCACCATAGACATTCCCGCCCGGATACGGCCAGTTCGACGCGATGGAGGCCAGATTAACAATCGCCCCTTTTCGTTCGATCAGTTTATCAAGCAGGATGCGGGTGATGGCGACCAGCCCCTTGGTGTTGGTGTCGATCATCGTCATCCAGTCCGACAGATTGCATTCCTGTGCCGGACCGGTGCCAAGCGCCAAACCGGCATTATTGACCAGAAGATCGATCTCGGCGAAGTCCGCCGGAAGGCTGTCAATCGCCTTGCGTGTCGCATCGGCATCCTGAATATCAAAGCAAAGTGCATGGGCAACCGATGCCCCACCGAGTTCATCGACAAGCGCGTCAAGCCGTTCGGCACGCCTGCCGGTTACGATGACTTTCCAGCCTTCCTTGACAAAACGCCGGGCCGTTGCGGCGCCAAAGCCAGAAGTTGCGCCGGTAATGAGTGCTGTTTTGGTCATGGGGATCTCCGGTAGTGTGAGTAGTAGATGGTAAATGTCTTACAAACCAAGTGCGATGGTCTGAGCGAAGCCGATAATGGCAATAAGAACGAGGCTGATGGCGCAAACACGCCGCCAGGTGGTTGCCGACATCCGGCGATAAATCATCTCGCCGGGGAAATAGGCGATCATGGCAATCACCAGCAACGGCAAGACAAGTGCGATGAAATCATCTGGCAACATGCCCGCGGCCGCCCGGGTGATAAATCCCAGCACATCGACCGCGCCGAAATAGATCGCAAGCGTGTTGCGCACCCGGACATCCTGCGTGCCACCGGCCAAAAGCCAGGCCGCAACCAACGGTCCGCCAACGGCAAAGCCCGACATCAGAATACCAACCGAGCAGGCCAGAAGTGCCCCGATGACAAAATGTCCCATCCATTTTGGCGGATGGTGCAACATGGCAACCAATGCCGCCACCGCAATCGCAAGATTGGTGGCAATCCGGATCGTCTGATCATCAAGTGCAAAGGCGACATAAGGGCCAAGCACCGCGCCGAAAAGTCCAAAACCCAGCAGGATCGAACAAGCCCGCCAGTCGACCTTGGCCCGATCAAAATCACGCAGGATCAAGCCGGTCAGGACAATATCAATGATCAGGATGATCGGCGTTGCCGTTGCCGGGGCCAGCAAGCTTGACAGACCAAGTGCTGCCAGCAGTGCGAAACCAAATCCAGTGACGCCACGAAACAGGGCGGCAACCGCGACGACCATGCCAGACAAGATCAGTTCCATGGAATTCCTCGTTGTTACAGACCTGAATTACGCCACTGATTGCGTCGGCAATAGAGCCACATCGTCCCTTTTGATGGAGCCACATAGCGATCTGGACCCAAATATTATCGAGTTCTGGCACTAACACCATGCGAGGGGACGGGTTTAGCTAGCAGCATAAGATTTCCGCCCCACACTCTTGCCGACAGGAGCCAGCATGAACGTGTCCGTCAAGCCGAACATGACCAACCATTGGATGCCTTTCACCAACAACCGTCTGTTTCATGAAGAACCGCAGATGTTTGCCAAGGCAGAAGGCGTGAAATACTGGACCCCGGAAGGCCGTGAAATTCTGGATGGTTCATCGGGTCTGTTTTGCTGTGCGGCCGGTCATGGACGCCCGGAAATCGCCGATGCGGTTTATAAGCAACTCAGCACGCTGGATTATTCACCGCATTTCCAGCGCGCCGCCCCCGTGTCGTTTGAATTTGCCGAAAAGCTGGCCGGTATCCTGCCAGACGGGCTTGATCGCGTGTTCTTTGCCGGATCGGGTTCCGAGGCGGTTGATACCGCAATGAAGATGTGCCTCGCCTATCACCGTGCGACCGGCAATGCCCAGCGCACCCGGTTTGTATCGCGTGCATGGGGTTATCATGGCGTGAACCTTGGCGGTACGTCGCTTGCGGGGATGGTCAATAACCGTCGTGATTTTTCGGGGATTACCTGTGATGTCGTGCATATGCGCCACACATGGACCGAAGAACAAAAATTCACCCGTGGTCAGCCGGAAACCGATGCCGATCTGGCCAACGATCTCGAAGAAATCTGCAAGACCTATGGCGGCGATACCATTGCCGCGGTCTTTGTTGAACCGATTGCCGGATCGATCGGCACCATCGTGCCACCCAAAGGCTATCTCGAGAAGCTTCGCGCGATTTGCGACAAATACGGCATCCTGCTGGTATTTGACGAAGTGATTACCGGTTTTGGCCGAACAGGTTCTGCTTTCGCCTCCCAGGCATTCGCAGTCAAGCCGGACCTGATCACCATGGCCAAGGCACTGACCAACGGCGCTATTCCCATGAGTGCGGTTGCCACCAGTGCCGAAATTCAGGCGGCTGTCTTTGAGGCTGCCGGCGATGCGGACCGCCCGGAATTCTTCCATGGCTATACCTATTCCGCCCATCCGGTGGCCTGTGCCGCCGGGATCGCAGCGCTTGATATCTACGCCAAAGACAAACTGTTCGAACGTGCCAACGAATTGTCTTCGCACTTCCTTGATGGCGTGTTTGGCCTGCGCAACCTGCCCCATGTCAGCGATCTTCGCGGCTATGGCATGATGTCGGGTATCCAACTGACCCCCGGTGATGCGCCGGGTGCAAAAGGCAGCTGGGCACAGCGTGCACTGTTTGACGAAGGCCTTCACGTCAAGGCGACCGGCGATGCGATCATTTTCGCGCCTGCGTTCGTCAGCACCGAACAGGACATCGACGATATGGTTGCCATCCTTCAGAAGGTACTTGGTTCACCTATCTAATCTGCTTTGCCGGGGACAGATCCGATCTCGGGGGAGTGGGGTCGGGTTAAAGGGACCGCCATACACACAGTTTACTGTGCGGCGGTCCCTTTCCTGTTTTCGGCTATCACCGCCATGATGGCATTGCGCAACTGAGTGATGCCGGGCGCAATCTGATCGCGCTCAATCACGGCAAACCCCAGTCTGAGGCGATCACGCGGTGCGCGGTCGGGATCACAATAATGCACATCGCCCGGTTCGACCAAAACCCCGCGTTTTGCAGCTTCGCGGTGGACGGCCCATGCATCGATATTGTCGGGCAGTTTAACCCAAACCGCCGACCCGCCCGTGGTCGGGGTGACATTCAATTCGGGTAATTGCCGGGAAATTTCGTTTTGCATCAATTGCCACTTCTCCGACAGGCGATCACGCGTCCGGCGCAGGTGTGAGTCCAGATGACCTTCACCAATGAACAACGCCATGGCGCGCTGATCCTGTGCAGATGGGTGGCGGTAATTCAGGCGGCGCAGCGCACGCAATTCCTTGATCAGTTCACTGTCGGCAAGGATGTAGCCAATCCGCAATCCCGGGAACATCAGCTTGGTCAGACTGCCGATATAAATGATATGCCCGGAATTATCGTAACTTTTAAGGGCGGCGCGCTGATGACCAAGGTAATTCAGCTCATGCTCGTAATCGTCCTCGACCAGGATGAAGTCATCCTTGCGCGCCCGTTCAACAAGCTGAAGACGTCGATCCAGTGACATGGTGACACTGGTGGGGCATTGGTGCGATGGCGTGGTGTAGACCATATCGCACTTCGACAGCACGGATGAGTTGGCAAGACCTTCGCTGTCAATCGGAAGCGGGCAGATTTCAGCCCCGGTCGAGGCAAAAATATTGCGCGCATCGACATAACCCGGATCTTCGACGCCAACTGTCCTGCCCCGCCCTGCCAGAAGCTGCCCGACCAGAAACAGGGCGTTTTGCGCGCCAATGGTGATCAGCAACTGTTCCGGATGGGCGCGTAAACCACGGTGGGGCAGAATGCGGGTGATGATCTGCTCAAGAAGTTGCGGGTCATCCATATCGACCTGATCGCCGACCCAACTTTGCGAATGGGCAAGCGACCCGGCCAGCCGCATGGAATCTCGCCAGCGCGAAATGGTGGTTTTGTCGGGTGAAACTTGCCCGTAAATGAACGGATAGGGGAAATCGCGCCAGTTGGCCGGTTTGACGATATTGCGGGCCTCGGTCGGGCGGAACTGCAAATGGCGTCGCCACAAATCAGGATCGCGTTCCTTGGTAAACAGCGAAGCGGTCCGCGTATCCACACTCAGGCGCAGTTGCTGGCGAATATATTGCTCATTCACGAAATGCCCGCGCCGCCAGACGGCTGTCAGGTATCCATCATCGAGCAGGCGTTGATAAACCAGCACCACCGTATTGCGTGACACCTTAAGGGCCGATGCCAGATCGCGGGTCGACGGCAAGGGTTCATGCGAAGGCAACCGACCTTCAAGAATCGCATCGACGAGGCCCTGATGCAGCTGTTGCTGAAGGGTTTGACCGGCAATTGCCGGATCCTCAAGTCGAATGTCGAGCATCGGTTATGCCCCTTTTATTCGGCACTGCAGCACGTTAACCGGCGTGGCACCATAGTTTTTGCCTTGTGGCTCTATTACTAGAGTAACCGGCAGATATACCATTTTGTCAATGCGATAAAGCAGGAACAAGAACCGCGATCATAATGCGGTCGGTTCAGGGAAGTTATGTCCACCAGGGAGGCGCATGGTGCGCCGCACATAAGGGAAAAATCCCGGCTATCAGGAGACATACGGATGACCAAGTTCACTTCCGGCCCGAAACTTAACCGGCGCACACTTCTTAAAGGTTCGCTTGCCGCCGGTTCGGCACTTGCAATGCCTGCAATTATCAGCAGAAAAGCACTCGCATCCTCTGGCGAAATCAACATTTTGATGTGGTCTGATTATCTGCCAGAGACGTTCCTCAAATCGTTTACCGATGCAACGGGCATCAAGGTGAATTACACCGGCATCGGCTCGAACGAGGAAATCATCAACAAGATGAAGGCTTCCAAAGGTCGCGGCTTTGATATCGTATCGCCGACCAACAACCGTGCCCTTCAGTGGAAAGCACTGGAACTGCTTCAGCCGTTTGACATGTCCAAAGTCGCCATTGAGGCCGTGAACCCGGCAATGGCCAAGATCGGCAGCACCGATTGGGCGTTTGAGGCTGGCTCCACCTATTGGCTGCCGCATATCTGGGGCACCGAAGGCATGGCGTGGCGTACCGATATGTTCCAGCCAGAAGGCATGTTCCCGTCCTATGGCGATGTCTGGTCCGAAGCCAATGCCGGCAAAACCATGGGCCGTGCGCATTCCATGATGCTGGGTGCCGGCCTTTACATGGAAACCACGGGCGAACTGGCCCCGGGTTCGGTCTGGAAGGCCTACACCTCCGAAGAAGAAATGCGCCCGGTTTGGGAAAAGATCACCGAATGGTGCATCGCGCGTAAAGGCAACATCAAACTGATCTGGAACGATGCCGATACCCAGAAGAACGGTCTTCTGAACGAAGGCGTCATCGTTGGTCAGACTTGGGATGGCCCGCCGCTTGCGCTTAAAACGGCTGGCGAACCGGTCATGTATCGTGCGCCGAAAGAAGGTGCGCTGGCATGGGTCGATGGCCTTGCCCTGCCGACCGGTGCCGAAAACATCGAACAGGCTTATGAGTTCATCAAATATGCCTACATGCCGGAACTGGCAGGTGAGGCAATTGACCATCACGGTTACAACTCCCCGGTTCTGGGTGCCGACAAGTTCGCCGGCGAAGCCTATGCCAAGAACTTTGCCGATGCCTATCCGGGCGAAGCATTGGCCAACCTCAACCCGTGGCCATCTGAACCGCAGTGGTATGCCGACATGCGTACCGAATATGTGAACCGCTTCGAAAGCGCCTGATTCCGATCTTTGGGGCGGCACGACTTTGCGCGTGTCGCCCTTTTTGGGTTTTTTGGCCCGATCCATTTCAAACAACAATAATTCCGGTATCGCCTGTGTTTGCGGGCGAACGGGCTTTGACGTTTTCAGGGGGTTGTCAGTTCTATGACCAAAGAAATTTCGCTTGAGCATGTCTGGGTAGAGTTCGGCGAATTCACCGCTGTCCATAAAGCAAATCTGAACATCGCGGGTGGCGAGTTCTTTTCATTCCTTGGCCCGTCGGGCTGCGGCAAGACAACGCTTTTGCGCTGTATTTCCGGTTTTCAGGAACCGACACGCGGCAAGGTCAAAATCGGTGGTCAGGACATGCGTGGCGTTGGCCCGAACAAACGTCCCACCGCCCTTATTTTTCAAAACCTTGCCCTTTTCCCTTTACGTTCGGTCGCTGATAACATCGCCTTCCCGCTTGAAGTGCGCGGTGTCGACAAGAAAACCCGGCGCAAACGTGCCGATGAGTTGCTTGAACTGATTGCCCTGCCCGGTCAGGGCGACAAGAAAGTCAGCGAACTTTCCGGTGGTCAGAAACAGCGTGTGGCGATTGCCCGCGCCCTTGCGGTTGAGCCAGATATCCTGCTTCTTGATGAACCGTTGTCGGCCCTTGATCTTAAACTGCGGCAACACATGCGCACTGAATTGCGCGCCATTCAAAAGCAGGTCGGCCTGACCTTTATCTACATCACCCACGATCAGGGTGAGGCACTGACCATGTCAGACCGCATTGCCGTGATGAACAAGGGCAAGATCGAACAGATCGGCGATGGCAAGGCGATCTATGATCACCCGACGACAAGCTTCGTCGCGTCATTTGTCGGTGAAAACAATGTGCTTGATGGCACGGTTTTGTCCAATGACGGCAAGGTGATGAAAATCGATGCGGGTCTGGGCACACCCTTTACGGTCGAAAACCATCCGGCCGGTGGCCCCGCCCTTGCGCCCGGGGATGCCTGCCATCTTTTTGTGCGCCCGGAAGCGCTTCGGCTTTCGAAAGATGATGGTGCAATCAATCAGTTCGAAACCAACTTCATCACCGAAGAGTTCGAAGGCAATATGCGCCATATCGTGATGAATGCGAGTGGCACGGACCTTAAGCTTTCGCTGATCAATGATGGCACCAATGCGATTGATGCCAATACCCCGGTCAAACTCGATTTCGCACCGGAAATGGGCATTGCGCTCAAACCGGGCGAATTGGCCAGCGCGTAAGGGGGCCCGTATCATGCGTGATCTTTTTTACGACCTTGTCAGACGCAACGGGATGGCAGTCTCGATCTATCTGATGCTTGCGGTCAGCCTTTGGGTGTTCATTCTGATCATCCTGCCGCAACTGACCATGCTGGATTATTCGTTCCGCTTTAACCTGCCACCGGCCAAGATTGGCGGCCCCGAAGACGTTTATACCCTTGAGCAATATCGCTATTTCTTCCAGGGAAGTGGCGCGTCCGACGGGTTAAATACCCTTGATATCGGCATCCTGTTCAAAACGCTGCTTGCGGCTGTGTTTGTCACAGTGTTCGATTTGATCATCTGTTATCCGGTGGCCTTTGTGCTGGCGAAATCATCGACCGGTGCCAAGGCGCGCTTGCTGGTACTGGCGCTTATCGTGCCGTACTGGATCAACGAAATCCTGCGTGCCTTTGCGTTTCGTATTCTGTTTGGCGCCACGGGTGTGATCAATGAAACCGGCATGGGGCTTGGCCTTTGGGATACGCCAATTGACTTTATCCGCCAGGACGTCGCGCTCTATGCCGGGTTGGCTTATGCCTACATCCTTTTGATGATCTTCCCGCTTTATAACGCGATTGAAAGCCTTGATCGTAACCAGATCGAAGCCGCGCGTGACATGGGCGCCAACTGGTGGCAGGTCCATGCCAAGGTTGTCATTCCCTATGCCAAGCCGGGCATTGCATCGGGCATGACGATGGTCTTCATGCTGACATCCGGCGCCCTTGCTGCACCGCAGATTTTGGGAGGCCCATCGAACCTGTGGTTCACGCAGCTAGTCTATCAATGGTTTAACTCCGGCGGCAACTGGCCGCGCGGGTCGGCCTATGCGATGGTTCTGCTGATTGTCTGTATCGCGCTTGTCCTGCTGGTGATGCGCCTGTTCAAGGTATCGATCGGGGAGATCAAACAATGAGGATGAAATCCCCGACTGCATTGATCCCCGGTCTGTATTTGACCCTGTTCTTTGCCTATTTGTTCGGACCGTTGATCATTATGGTGATCACCGCGTTCAACTCATCGACCTTCCCGCGCGTATCGCCGTGGGAGTGTTTTACCACCGACTGGTTTGGCAAGCTTGCCAGCGATGACAAGCTTCTTTCCGGGCTTGGTAATTCGCTTTTGATCGGGGTGGGCGTTGTTTGTGTTGCCATTCCAATCGGACTGGCAGCCGCAATCACACTGTCACAGGTTGGGCCCAAATTACGCGCAGCCCTTTATACGATCTTCATTGCGCCCATTCTCGTACCCGGCGTTGTCATCGGTCTTTCGACCCTGATTTTCTGGGACAGGATCGGCACCCTTTTCAATGCACCGTATGAGAGCTTCTTTTATGACGGAACGTTCCTGACCATCTTTGGTCAGGTGACCTTCATCGCCGCTTATTCGATGCTTGTGTTCCTGTCACGTATCCAGCGGTTTGACACCACGCTTACCGAAGCGGCCCTTGATATGGGGGCCACGCCAACACAGGCGTTTGTCAAAGTGCTTTTGCCCTTCATGGCACCGGCGATTGGTTCGGCGACGGTTCTTGCGTTTCTGGCATCGCTTGAAAACTACAACACCACCGTGTTTACGATTGTTTCAAGCAGCACCTTCACCACGGTTCTGTCATCGAAGGTGCGGTATGGTCTTGACCCGTCAATCTCGGCCGTGGCGGTGATTATTATCGCCATCACGCTCATCGGTGCGATCATTTATGAATGCCGCAATCGCTATTACACCAAGGGCTGGGCCCATGTGATTGCCGAACGTCCGGCTTTGAAGATCGCGACCCATCCAGGAACGGTGGCCGTGATTTTGGGGGTTCTGACACTTGCCGCGGTTCTGTTTATCCAGAACCATGATTCCAGTGTCTGCACGGCGCAAGTCCTTGAAGAAAAGCGCGCCCTGCAACAGCAGTTGATGGAACAGCAATCGATCAACACACCACAACAGGCTGTGCCAGCCCCGACCATGCCCAACCTTGGCCCGCTTGGCGGTGATGAGGGCGGTGCATCGGCACCAAGCCCGTTTGGCAACAACATCTTCTCGCCAGAGAACCTCGGAACCAGTGCCCGGGAAGGCAATTAAAAATCACCTTCCGGCAAGCTGATCAACAAAAAGGGCAGCACGTGATGTGCTGCCCTTTTTTGTTCCGTCATGTGCTAATGCTTGATCAGGATGGGATGGCGGCGGTTGCTTCGATCTCGACCAGAGCTTCGTCTTCGACGAGTTCCTTGACCACAACCATGGTCATCGCCGGGAAATGCTTGCCAAGAACGCGCTGATAGGCCTGCCCGACTTCGCGCTGATGGGCGAGATATTCCTTTTTATCCGTGACATACCAGGTCAGTCGGGCAATGTGTTCGGGCTTGCCACCAGCGGCTTCCAGAACGGCAACAATGTTTTTAAGCGCCTGTTCCATCTGGCCGACAAAATCCTTGGCAACAAAGACCTGATCTTCGTTCCAGCCAATCTGGCCACCGATGTAAAGTCGGGCACCATCGGCCAAGACGCCGTTGGCATATCCCTTGGGCTGTTTCCATCCGTCCGGCTGAATGATTTTATGCATTGTTTTCTACCACTTGATTGATTTCTTTTTCGATTTTGGCACGCAAATCATCTGGCCATGCCACTGACTTTCCGGCCCCGTGTTTCGTAAAGACCAGGGTGACCGTTGTTTTCAGGCGTTGCTCGGCACCTGATCGTGCGGTGATTTCCAGCTCTAAACTGGAACGTCCGATCCGGGTCGGGATCAGACAGAATTCCAAAACATCGCCAAGCTTGCTTGGCGCAGTAAACGCGACACTGAGTGCCGCTGTCGGCACGGCAACCTTCATCGGGCCATGCATGGTCGGAAACCCGAACCCGATGACCTGATCAAACCATTCCTCGACCGTGGCATTCACCATCTCGAAATAGCGGGGATAGAAAACAATCCCCGCCGGATCGCAATGTTGGAACAGAACCTTCTGCTGATAGGTGAATGCCCCCATATCAGACCCCCAGATACCGGTCAGCCAGATCGTCGGTCAGTTCATTCACCGCCCCACTCCAGGCCGTGATGCCCTTTTCGACAATCACATAGCGATCAGCGACACCCGAAAGTTCCTTAAGCGACTTGTCGACCACAAGGATAGTCAGCCCCGATTGTTTAAGCTGATTGATCGCCGCCCAGATTTCCTGACGCACGACGGGGGCCAGTCCCTCGGTTGCTTCATCAAGGATCAGCAAACGTGGGTTGGTCATCAGCGCCCGGCCAATCGCCAGCATCTGTTGCTCGCCCCCCGAAAGGGTCATGGCCTTTTGATCACGGCGTTCGGCCAGACGCGGGAACAGTCCCGCCACACGATCAAAATCCCATTCGCCCGGGCGGGCAGCAGCAATCAGGTTTTCGGTTACGCTAAGCTGGGCAAAGCACCGGCGTCCTTCGGGCACCAGACCAAGACCAAGGCGGGCCGCCTTGTGCGATGGCATCTTCGCCAGATCCTGCCCGGCAAAATGGATCGAACCATCACGATGTTCCATCATGCGACAGATGGTTTTGATCGTGGTGGTTTTGCCCATGCCGTTACGGCCCATAAGGGCGACGGCCTCGCCTTCGTTGAGGGACAAATCAATGCCAAACAGGGCCTGCGATGCGCCATAAAACGCGGTAACGCCACTAAGTTCGAGAAGTGCAGTCATATCAGGCTTCCTCCCCGAGATAGGCACGTTTGACATCATCATTGCCGCGGATTTCGTCCACCGTGCCGGTGGCAATGATCCGGCCATACACCAGAACCGAAATCCGGTCTGCGAGCGCAAAGACCGCATCCATGTCATGTTCGACCAGAAGGATCGGTGCCTGTCCGCGCAATCCATCAAGGAAACCGGTCAGGCGTTTGGAGCCCTCTGGCCCCATGCCGGCCATCGGTTCATCAAGCAGAAATGCCTTGGGTTCAAGTGCAAGGGCGACGGCCATTTCAAGCTGGCGACGTTCGCCGTGTGAGATGTCGGCTGCACGCATTTGCGCACGATCTGCCAAGCCAACCCGTTCAAGCTGTGCCATCGCTGGATCAACCAGCGACTTGTCACCCAGAACCGGCTTGAAGAAGCGAAACACCTTGCCGCTAACCGATTGGCGCGCCAGCATCACGTTTTGCAGGACCGAGAATTCCGGCATCAGGGACGATACCTGAAACGTTCGGGCCAGCCCCATGCGGGATCGCGCCACCGCATCAAGCGCGTTGATGTTCTGACCGTTGAAATGGATATCGCCGCGGTCAGATTTAATCTCGCCCGCGATCTGTTTGATCAGGGTGGATTTACCTGCTCCGTTCGGACCGATCAGGGCGTGAATTTCGCCCGCTCGCAAATCAAGCGTGACGCTGTCACTGGCCAGAAGTGACCCGAACTGCTTGGTGACATCGGAAAGCGAAAGAATGGCATCAGACATGTTTACGCTCCCCCGCCAGAACACCGACAAGTCCACCGCGCGCAAACAGCACGACCAGAAGCAGCAACACGCCCAGCGGCAACTGCCAGAATTCCCAGACACCCCCCAGAAGATGTTCCAGAATGATGTAAAGGGCCGCACCGGCAAGCGGACCAAACAAACGCCCGACCCCGCCCAGAATGACAAACACCATGATTTCACCTGACATGTGCCAGGACAGCATTGTCGGGCTGACAAAGCGGTTGAGGTCGGCATAAAGCGCACCGGCAAGGGCGGTGATCATCGCCGAAATCACAAAGGCAACCAGCCGAATGCGAAACGGCGCAATACCAACCGCCGTCATGCGTTGCGCGTTCTGACGCGCCCCCTGAAGGGCAAGACCGAAGCGCGAGCGGATCAGAACGGCCGAGAACACCATCGCAATCGCCAGCATCACGGCACAAAGCGCGAAGAAGCTGATCGGATCAAGGGTGTTGATCCCCGGGAAGCCATTGCGCACATAGATCGACAACCCGTCTTCCCCACCATAAGCTGGCCAGGAGATTGCGAAGTAATAGATCATCTGCGCAAAGGCCAGCGTGATCATGATGAAATAGACCCCGCTGGTGCGCAGCGTGATCGCCCCGATCACCAGCGCAACAAGTGCCGAGACCACAAGGGCAACAATCCAGATGACGATCATCTGGGTTGTACCTTCGATCAGGAACGGGCTTTCCATGATCGGTTCATAGTTTAGCGCATGGCTGGCAAGAATACCGGCAGCGTAACCGCCAATACCAAAGAACGCCGCATGCCCGAACGACACAAGCCCACCATAGCCCAGCACAAGGTTAAGCCCGACACCGGCCATGGCAAAGATCGCGACCTTTGTGGCCAGGGTGATGATAAATGGTTCATCCATGCCAAGCGCGATCAGCGGAACGGTGATGAGCGCAATCGCAAGGATGGAATTAATCAGAAACTCGCGGTTCATGGTCATCAGGAAGTCGCCCCGAACAGACCGCTTGGCCGCAGGAACAGAACCAGCGCCATCACGATATAAATCAACATGGATGCCAGTGCCGAGCCAATCGCCGTGGCACTTGACGGATCAAGGAAGGTCGCAAAAGCATGCGGCAACAGGAAGCGCCCCATCGTATCGGTAAACCCAACCAGCAAGGAGCCGACCAACGCGCCTTTAATGGAGCCGATGCCGCCAATGACGATCACGACAAAGGCCAAAATCAGAACCGGTTCGCCCATGCCAACCTGAACCGATTGTGTCGTGCCAACAAAGGCACCGGCAAGCCCGGCCAACGCAGCCCCAAGGGCAAAGACAATGGTGTAAAGACGATCAATATCGACACCAAGGGCCGCGATCATGCCACGGTCAGCCTCGCCCGCGCGGATGCGGATGCCAAGACGGGTTTTGCCGATCAACAGGAACAACCCGACCGCAACAGCAAGCCCGGCGACAATAATAGCCAAACGGAATAGCGGGTATTGCGATCCGCCCGGCAAGATAACAGTGCCGGTCAGGAAATCAGGCACGCTTAAAAACAGCGGGAAGGATCCGAAAATCCAGCGGGTGCCTTCGGAAAATATCAAAATAAGCGCAAAAGTCGCCAGAACCTGATCAAGGTGATCACGGTTATAAAGACGGCGGATAATCAACATTTCGACCAGTGCACCGGCAATGGAAGCCGCCATCAGACTGGCGACAAGCCCCAGCCAGAAAGACCCGGTCCATGCAGCCACAGCCGCACAGGCAAACGCACCAATCATATAAAGGGAGCCATGGGCAAGGTTAATCAGCCCCATCACGCCGAAAACCAGCGTCAGCCCCGATGCCATCAAAAACAGCATCACCCCGGACTGAAGGCCGTTTAACAGCTGCTCCAGAAAAAGAGAAAACATTATTGGAAACTCCGTCACAAGGTGGTCGGGGGCCAATTACAAATTCGAAACCGGCCCCCGGCCTCTTGTCAGCTCTTTATTACATCGAGCATTCCGACGCATAGGCGTCAGAGTGATCCGTCAGCGCCGTACCAATGATCTTGTTGGTCAGCACATCGCCTTCTTTGACGACTTCACGGACATACAGATCCTGGATCGGATGCTGGTTCGGACCGAAAGTGAACTTGCCGCGCACGGAATTGAAATCAGCCGCACGCAGGGCTTCACGGAAGGCATCCTTGTCCGAAATGCTTGCCTTATCCATCGCCGACAGCAGCAGATTGGCGGTATCGAAGCCAAACGATGCATAGAGCGACGGCAGACGACCATATTCAGCCTGGAAGGTCTCAACGAAAGCCGCGTTGGTCGGATTGTCGATGTCTTTCGACCAGTTCGAGGTGTTTTTCACACCAAGTGCTGCGTCACCAACGGCACCGAGGATGCCCTGATCCATCGAGAAGGCCGGACCAATCAGCGGCTTGTCGACGCCAGACTGGGCATACTGCTTCATGAACGCGATGCCCATGCCGCCCGGCAGGAAGAAGAATACATGATCCGCATCTGATGCACGAATTTGTGCAATTTCAGCTGCGTAGTCGGTTTGGCCAAGCTTGGTGTAAACTTCGTTGGTGATATCGCCAAAGAAGAAGCGCTTGAAGCCGGTCAGTGAATCTTTACCTGCCGGATAGTTCGGGGCAAGGATGAACGCCTTTTCATAACCCGCACTCGAAGCATAGCCACCAGCGGCTTCATGCAGGTTGTCGTTCTGATAGGATACGCTGAAATAGTTCTTGTTGCAGCCCTTGCCTGCCAGCTGCGACGGTGCCGCGTTAACCGACATGTAGATCTTGTCCTGAGCCACAGCAGACGGCACAACCGCCATCGCAAGGTTCGACCAGATGATACCTGTCAGAACATCAACCTTGTCCTGCTGGATCATTTTATCGGCCAGCTGAACCGCGATATCCGGTTTGCGCTGATCGTCTTCGATTACGACTTCAAGATCAGGATTGTTTGCCTGTTTGACAGCAAGCATAAAGCCGTCACGTGCATCAATACCAAGCCCTGCACCACCGCCAGAAAGTGTGGTGATCATACCCACCTTGACCGGCTCTGCCTGCGCAGCTCCGGCTGCAAGCAAAGCAGCAGCTGCTGCGATGGTTGTCTTAATACCCTTCATTTAAGCCTCCGTGTTTATACAATTTTTCATTTAGCAACACGTTGATCCCGCGACATTTATGTCTTTATGCGTCACGGTTTTAGTGAACCTGATGCCTGCCCCTGATTTTGCAGTATTTGCATCCGGTCCGTCCATCCTCAAAGCGCGGTTCTAACCCGCCAGAGTTCCGGAAACAGTTCTACTTCCAACATTTTCTTCAGGTAACTGACGCCTCCCGTGCCGCCAGTGCCACGCTTGAACCCGATCACGCGTTCGACCGTCGTGACATGGTTAAAGCGCCATCGCCGGAAATAGTCTTCAAAATCGACCAGCTTTTCCGCCAATTCATAAAGCGACCAGTATTTACCCGGATCGCTGTAAACCTTTTGCCAGGCGGCGATCACCGCATCATCAGCCAAATAGGGTGCCGAAACATCACGGTTCAGAACGTCCGCTGGCACCTCAATCCCGTCTTCTGCATTCAGCAGGCAAAGGGCTTCGTCATAAAGGCTTGGTGTTGCCAGCTCCGCCTTGAGCATTTCGGTAATGTCTTCGCGGTGCGCATGTGGGCGCAACATGGCATGATTGCGATTGCCCAGCATGAATTCGATCAGGCGATACTGATAGGACTGGAACCCTGATGACGGGCCAAGCGCATCGCGAAATGTCGTATAATCGCTTGGCGTCATGGTGCGAAGGACATCCCATGCGTTGTTCAGCTGTTCGAAAATGCGCGACACACGCGCCAGCATCTTGAACGCCGGGCGCAGATCACCACCATGGATCGCCTTGCGGGCCGCACTGATTTCGCGAATGGCAAGCTTCATCCAAAGTTCGGACGTCTGGTGCTGAATGATGAAAAGCATCTCATCATGGGCATCCGATTGCGGATGCTGGGCCGTCAGGATCGCATCAAGTGACAGATAATCCCCATAGGACATCTGATCGGAGAAATCCGTGCGCGCACCTTCCGTGCTTGGATCATATGGCGAGGTCTGCTTTGCCATCTCAGGTCACCGCATTGCGTTTGTGGAATTCCGGCTTGTCCCAAGCACGGGTTTCCATGATTTCAGCCAAAATTTTCACCGCACCATCAACATCACCCTCGTCGATATAAAGCGGGGTAAAGCCAAAGCGGATGACATCCGGTGCGCGGAAGTCACCAATCACACCGCGCGCAATCAAGGCCTGCATGACGGCATAGCCCTGATCAAACTTGAACGACACCTGCGATCCACGTTCTTGGGGATTGCGCGGGCTTGCCAGTTCCAGCATCGGGCAATTTGCCTCGACCCCGGCGATGAATTGTTCACACAGCTCAATACTGCGTTTGCGGATATCGGCCATGTCAACGCCGTCCCATGCCTTCATGGCTTCTTCCAACACGGTCATCTGAATGACCGGCGGTGTGCCGACACGCATGCGCGACACATCCGGTGCCGGGGTGTAATCGGGATCAAAGGCAAAGGGTGCGGCGTGCCCCAACCAACCCGAAAGCGCCGGACGGGCGACCTTGGCATGATCAGGCCGGACATAGATAAAGGCCGGCGCACCGGGACCGCCATTCAGATACTTGTACGTACAGCCCACCGCGAAATCGGCATTGCATCCCGCCAGATCAACCGGCACAGCCCCGGCCGAGTGCGCCAAGTCCCAGATCACCAGCGCACCAGCGGCATGCGCCAGATCGGTAAGGCGTTTCATGTCGTGCATGCGCCCGGTGCGGTAATCCACCTGGGTCAGCATCAGCACCGCCAGATCCTCGTTGATCAGGCTTTCGACATCTTCCGGGTTCGGTGTTTTCAACACATGACCACGATCAAGCGACTTGATCAGGCCATCTGCCATATAAAGATCGGTCGGGAAGTTGCCATTATCAGAAACGATTACCTTGCGATCCGGGCGCATTTCAAGTGCACTTGCAAGCGCCTGATAGACCTTGATCGACAGGGTATCGCCCATCACCACAGTACCGGGTGCCGCCCCGATCAAACGTGCGACAAGATTGCCGACACGTTCGGGTTGCTCCATCCACTTGGCATCGTTCCAGCCACGGATCAGCATTTCCCCCCATTCCTGTTCGATCATCTCCTTGGCACGGTTTTCCGCCGTTTTCGGCAGCACGCCAAGCGAGTTCCCATCAAGGTAAATCACACCTTCCGGGATATGGAACAGGGATTTGGTGGCGGCAAAGTCGGTCATGCAGACGGTTCCTGTTTCAATCTGAAGCGCTGGATTTTTCCAGTCGCGGTTTTTGGCAACGCCTCGATAAAGACGACGGAGCGCGGATATTTAAACGGCGCGATGGTCGCTTTTACATGATCCTGAAGCGCTTTGGCCATCTCGGGCGTTGGGTCGAAGCCTTCTGCCAGGACAATATGGGCCTGAACGATCGTTCCGCGTTCTTCATCGGGTGCGCCAACAACCGCACATTCCGCCACCGACGCATGTGCCAGCAAGGCGGCCTCGACCTCTGGCCCGGCGATGTTATAGCCCGAAGACACGATCATATCGTCGTTGCGTGCCGCGAAATGATAGTAGCCGTCTTCATCAACAAAGAACGCATCCCCCGTCAGGTTCCAGCCGTCGCGGACATAGACGCTCTGGCGCACGTCATCCAGATAACGACATCCCGTGGGACCGCGCACCGCAAGGCGCCCGACGGTTCCGACCGGCACTTCGTTCATTTTATCATCGACAATCTTGGCTTCGTATCCGGTTACCGGACGGCCTGTGCAGGCCGGGTGGCTGTCACCGAACCGGTTGGAAATAAAGATATGGAGCATCTCGGTCGCACCGATGCCATCAAGCATCGGCTTGCCGGTTTTTGCCATCCACGCTTCATAGACCGGGGCTGGCAGGGTTTCACCTGCCGACACGGCGGCGCGCAGTGATGACAGATCAGCACCATCTTCCATGGCTGATAACATCACCCGGTACGCGGTCGGTGCGGTGAAACACACGGTCGCCTTATAGGTTTCGATAATTTCGATCATGTTGGGCGGCGATGCCTTTTCAAGCAAGGTCGCCGTCGCCCCGAACCGCAGCGGAAAGATCGCAAGCCCGCCAAGCCCGAATGTAAAGGCGAGCGGCGGAGAGCCGACAAACACGTCATCAGGGGTGACATTCAGCACTTCCTTGGCATAGCCATCAGCAATGATCAGAAGATCCCGGTGGAAATGCATGGTCGCCTTCGGACTGCCGGTGGTGCCCGAGGTAAAGCCGAGCAAGGCAACATCATCGCGCCCGGTCTTGACCGCTTCGAACTTGACCGATTTGGTCAGCGCAATGCGATCAAGCTCCGCGTCATGATTGGCCGTACCGTCAAAGCCGATCACCTTTTTAAGGAACTTGCTGTCCTTGGCACACGCCACCAGTTCATCCATCAGGCGCGTGTCGCACAGGGCAAATTCGATCTCGGCCTTGTCAACGATCTGACCCAACTCACCCGCACGGAGCATCGGCATGGTATTGACCACAACCGCCCCGGCCTTGGTCGCGGCCAGCCAGCAGGCCACCATGGCCGGGTTGTTGGCCGACCGGATCAGGATGCGATTACCCGGTTTGACGCCGTAATCCTCAGCCAGTGCATGGGCGATCCGGTTGGTCCAGTCTGCCAGTTCCTTATAGGTACGCTGGCGCCCATTGCCGATCAGGGCGGTGTTATCGCCAAATCCCTGTTCGACCATTTTGTCGGTCAGTTCGACCCCGGCATTCAGATATTCGGGATAATCAAACCCATCCAGATTGATATCCGGCCATTCTGCAAACGGGGGTAACTTATCCCGTGTGAAGCTATCGGTATGTGCGGTTGGTCCGAGCATTGTGAAGTCCCTGATACAGCCATTATTACGCCAGCGTTTGCCGTGCGATGATTATTTTCTGGACGTCGGATGCGCCTTCATAAATACGAAGGGCGCGAATTTCCCGGTAAAGCGATTCAACGATGTGCCCGCTGCGCACACCATCGCCGCCATGAATTTGCACCGCCTTATCAATGACGGTTTGTGCATGATCGGTTGAATAAAGTTTGGCCATCGCCGCCTCGCGACTAACCCGCGCAGCACCACTGTCCTTAAGCCAGGCGGCGCGATACACCAGAAGGGCGGAGGCATCGATATCAAGCGCCATGTCCGCGACATGCCCCTGAACCATCTGCAAATCAAAAAGCGGTGCACCAAACAGTTCGCGTTCCTGAACGCGGGTGATGGTTTCATCAAGTGCGCGACGCGCAAAGCCAAGGGCGGCTGCGGCAACGGTCGATCGGAAAACATCCAAAACCGACATCGCGATCTTGAACCCATCCCCACCCTTGCCCATCAGGGCGGATGCCGGAATACGGCAATCGGTAAATTTCAAACGTGCCAACGGATGCGGGGCGATGGTGTGCAGGCGTTCCGCGATTTCAAAGCCGGGCACGTTCGCCGGCACGATGAAGGCCGACAGCCCCTTGGCACCCGGTGCCTCGCCGGTGCGGGCAAAGACGCAATAGAAATCGGCAATGCCACCGTTGGAAATCCAGGTTTTTTCACCGTTCAGGACGAAATCATCGCCATCACGCTTTGCCTCAAGCGCGATATTTGCAACGTCCGAGCCCGATTGCGGTTCGGTCAGTGCAAAGGCGGCAATCGCCTTGCCGGAACGAACTTTTGGCAACCAATTATCTTTCTGGTCGTCTGTTCCGAACAAGGAGATTGCGCCACTCCCCAACCCTTGCATCGCAAAAGAAAAATCAGCAAGCCCGTCATAACGCGCCAGTGTTTCACGGATCAGGCAAAGCGATCTGACATCAAGCTTTGATCCCGCGTCAGCCGGATCAATCGCGGCATGACGCAACCAGTCGCCACTGGCCAGACGTGCGACAAGATCGCGACAGGCCGCATCGACATCCTCGTGATTGATGCCCTTGATGTTGGCCGCGGCCCAATCATCAAGCTTTGCCGCCAGTTCACGATGGCGGTCTTCAAAGAATGGCCAATCAAGATAGGTCTTATCTGCCATCAGTCGCCCTCGAAAACCGGTTTTTCCTTGGCAACGAATGCCTTGTAGGCGCGATTGAAATCCTCGGTCTGCATGCAGATCGCCTGTGCCTGTGCTTCGGCCTCAATCGCCTGCTCGATCGACATGTTCCATTCCTGGGCCAGCATGGTTTTGGTCATCATGTGACCAAAGTTCGGGCCTTGGGAAATGCGGGTCGCAAGGGCAATAGCCTCTGCCTCAAGCACGTCCGCTTCGACCAAACGATTATAAAAGCCCCAACGCTCGCCTTCCTCTGCCGACATGGATCGGCCGGTATAAAGAAGCTCTGCCGCGCGGCCCTGTCCGATGATGCGTGGCAGGATGGCACATGCCCCCATGTCACATCCGGCAAGCCCGACCCGGGTAAACAGGAACGCGGTTTTCGATGCCGCTGTCGCCAGTCGCAGATCAGATGCCATGGCAATGATCGCCCCGGCCCCGACACAAACACCGTCGACCGCAGCAATCACCGGCTTGCCACAACCAATGATCGCCTTGACCAGATCACCGGTCATGCGGGTGAATTCCAGAAGGCCCTTCATGTCCTTGTCGATAAGCGGGCCGATGATGTCATGCACATCCCCGCCAGAGCAGAAATTGCCCCCGTTCGAGCCAAACACGACCGCGTTGACGTCATCGGCATAGACCAGATCGCGGAATGTGTCGCGAAGCTCGGCATAACTTTCAAAGGTCAGCGGGTTCTTGCGATCCGGGCGATCAAGCGAAATGACCGCGACGTCGCCTTCCATCCGCCAGTTGAAGTGTTTAGGCGTGATGTTTGCCATCTTAGTCATGGTGGGGCGCCTCGTTATGATGGGAAATGTTGCGCAGGATGCGGATCAGGGCATCGGCATCGCCAGACGACAAATCGGAAAACAGGTCCGAAACCCAACCTTCATGTACCAGCGCACGTTCAGCGAAATCTTTTTCACCCGCCGGGGTCAGGCGGACAATCGATGCCCGACGATCATTTTCGACCGGCATGCGAACAACCAATCCCTCCGCCACCAGACGATCAACGATCCCGGTGACATTGCCGTTTGATACCATCAGCGACTTTGAAAGCTCGCTCATGCGCATGCCATCGCGTTCGCGATAAAGGGCGGCCAATACGTCAAAGCGAGGCAAGGTTGATCCGAACTCAAGGCGCATCTTTTCACGCAACTCGCCTTCGATCTTGCGCGACACCTTCAGGATTTGCAGCCAGGCGCGTAACCGTGCCTTCGACAGATCAGAGGTTTCATTTCCTGCCCGTTCGGAAAGTGCTTCGGATTTGTTCATGTTCATACTTCTCCTCCCGAAACGGAAATCGTCTGTCCCGTTATCGATGCCGCCTTGGGGCTGCAAAGCCACATGACGGTTTCAGCAACCTCTTCAGGCTGAATGAACCGGTTTTGCGGATTGATTTTGGCAAGGCTTGCGCGCGCGGCGTCCTTGCTCATGCCGGTTTTGGCAACGATGTTTTCCACCGACTTTTCCAACATCGGGGTTTCCATGAAGCCCGGACAAACCGCATTGATCGTGATCGGACTGGTGGCCAACTCTGCCGCCATTCCCTTGACCATGCCGACAACGCCATGCTTTGCCGCACAATACGCCGTGACATAGGCATAGCCCTTAAGTCCGGCGGTCGAGGCGATTGAAATCAGCCGCCCCGGCTTGGTCTTGTCCATTGCGGCCAACCCTTCGCGAAACGTCAAAAACGTCCCAGTCAGATTGACATCCATGGTCCGCTGCCAAAGATCGACTGACGTTTTGCCAATCGGTGCACTTTCGGCCATGCCGGCATTGGCGATCACCAGATCAGGGGTACCGACCACATCGACCATGGTCGTGAACATATCTTGCACTGATGTTTCATCGGTGACATCGGCCACGATGGCAGTGATGTTTTGATGTTCGGCAACCTCGGCCAGCACATCTGATCGCCGTCCGGATACCACAACCTTCACCCCGGCATCGGCAAGCATCCTGGCCATCACGGCCCCGACACCAGAACCGCCGCCGGTGATCAATGCGTTATGAACGGCAAGATCGCTCATCGGTGCTTATACCTTTCCGGTCATGGTTTCTGCCCGCTCGGCCAGACGGCACATCTGATCACGCCCGGCATAGTATGGCGCCGGCCAGTTTTCGGTGCGATTGCCAAGGCTGGCTGCCTGATGCAGCGTCCAATACGGATTGGCCAAATGCGGTCGCGCCAGACAAACAAGGTCAGCACGCCCGGCCATCAGGATCGAATTGACGTGATCGGCCTCATAGATATTGCCAACCGCCATGGTCGGAATACCGGCCTCGTTGCGGATACGGTCGGAAAACGGTGTCTGGAACATGCGACCATAGACCGGCTTGGCATCCGTTGTCGTCTGCCCCGCCGAAACGTCACAAATATCGACGTCATTGGCTTTCAGCATCCGGGCAATCTCAACCGCTTCTTCGGGCGTAATCCCCGCATCACCGACCCAGTCATTGGCCGAAATACGCACCGACATCGGCTTGTTTTTGGGCCATGCCGCACGAACGGCATTGATGACTTCAAGCGGATAACGCATCCGGTTTTCAAGCGATCCGCCATATTCGTCATCGCGGACATTGCTGACCGGGCTGATGAAGGATGACAGAAGATAACCATGCGCGGCATGAACCTCGATCATGTCAAAGCCTGCGCGATCGGCCATTTGGGCCGATGCAACAAACTGATCACGAACCATATCCATGTCTTCACGCGTCATGGCCTTGGGCACCGCATTGCGGTCCGACCATGCGATGGCAGATGCCGACATCAGTGGCCAGTTATCATCCTTTAACGGTGCGTCCATTTCTTCCCAACCGAGCTGGGTCGAACCCTTGCGCCCGGAATGACCGATCTGCATGCAGACCTTGGCCTCAGACTCGCTATGGATGAAATCAGTAATCCGCGCCCAGGCCTTCTCGTGGCTGGCATCATAGGCACCCGGGCAGCCCGGCGTGATGCGACCTTCGGGCGAGACACAGGTCATTTCGGTATAAACCAGTCCTGCCCCGCCCTTTGCGCGTTCGGCATAATGCACCAGATGCCAGTCGGTCGGGCAACCATCAACCGCCTTGTACTGTGCCATCGGCGAGACAACGATGCGGTTTTTAAGCGACATGTCGCGCAACTGATAAGGCACGAACATCGGATGGCGAACCGTCGCACTTTCCGGAAGGCCCGCCTGCGTCTGGAACCATTTTTCCGCACCTTCAAGCCATTTGGCATCGCGCAGACGCAGGTTTTCGTGACTGATGCGCTGCGATCTGGTCAGAAGAGAATAGGTAAACTGGGTTGGATCAAAATCGAAATAACGTTCGATTTCCTCGAACCACTCCATCGAGTTGCGCGCAGCCGACTGCAGACGCAGGACCTCAAGACGGCGCTCGTCTTCGTATTTGCCAAAGGCGGACTTGAGGTCACCTTCGGAATGCAGATAGTTGGCCAGCGCAATCGCGCTTTCAAGCGCGAGCTTGGTCCCCGACCCGATGGAAAAATGCGCCGTCGCCGCCGCATCGCCCATCAAAACGATGTTCTCATAAGACCAGCTTTTGCAAAGAACACGCGGGAAGCTCAGCCAGGCCGAACCGCGAATATGGTGTGCATTACTGATCAGTTCGTGACCGCCCAGATGATCCTTGAAGATGTCCTCGCAGGTTGCAATCGACTCTTCCTTGGACATCTCGCCAAAACCATATGCATCCCAGGTTTCCTGGGTGCATTCGACGATAAAGGTCGCCGTTTCGTCATCAAACTGATAGGCGTGCGCCCAAACCCAACCCTTGTCGGTTTCCTCAAAGATAAAGGTAAAGGCGTCATCAAATTTCTGATGCGTTCCCAGCCAGACAAACTTGCATTTGCGGGTATCGATATCAGGCTGGAAATGCTCGGCAAATTCGGTGCGGGTCTTGGAATTCAGGCCATCACTGGCAACAACCAGATCGAATTCCTTGGCATAATGGGCAGCACTTTCGGCTTCCGTCTCAAAGCGCAGCTCAACACCCAGTTCACGTGCACGTTCTTGCAACAGGATCAAAAGCTTTTTGCGGCCGATGCCGCAGAACCCGTGGCCGGTGGAGATTGTCTTTTCGCCGCGATACTGAACCGCGACATCATCCCAATAGGAAAAGTTGGCGCGAATGGCCTCGGCACTTTTGCCATCATTCTCGGCCAGATTGTCCAGCGTCTCGTCAGACAGCACCACGCCCCAGCCAAATGTGTCATCTGGCTTGTTGCGCTCAATCACAACAACCTCGTGCGCGGGGTCGCGCAATTTCATCGAGATTCCAAAGTAAAGCCCCGCAGGACCGCCACCCAGACAAGCTACTCTCACCAGCTTTTCCCTTCCTGATTTGTTTGGTTGTTTCGGGAAACTGATAAAACGGTACGCCTCGAATTCATTTATTTCAAGCACAAATATTTTAGGTTTGAAATATTTTCAGATTTGCCTAGACTCCCTCCCATGATCAGAATGCGCCCGGTGATATCACCAAGCGCCACAACACAGAATTTCAGGGAACCGACCATGATTACCGACTGGGATGATGCTTATGCCAATGGCGATCACATCGCCGATGCCGCAACCTATCCGGAGCTATGGGCGACCCAATCGGCACAATTTCGCGATGAACTCTTAAGTGAAGATCGCGCCCGGCTCGACATTGCCTATGGCGATGCTCCGCGTGAGAAATATGATCTTTTCCTGCCCTCCGGCACGCCCAAGGGCTTGGTCGTCTTTGTACATGGCGGCTATTGGAAGGCGTTTGACAAATCCAGCTGGTCGCATCTGGCCAGGGGGGCGGTAACCAGGGGCTGGGCTGTTTGTATGCCAAGCTACACGCTTGCCCCTGATGCACGGCTTTCTGAAATCACCCTGCAAATCGGCGCGGCCATCACGCACGCAGCCAACAAGATCGCCGGCCCGATCCATATCAACGGTCACTCGGCAGGCGGGCACCTTGTCAGCCGCATGGTATCTGACACATCCCCACTCGCTCCATCGGTTCTGACGCGGATTGAAAACACTGTTTCGATCAGCGGCCTGAATGACCTGCGCCCGCTGCTCAAAACGACCATGAATGATACTCTGCAGCTTGATGAGGACGAAGCAACGCGTGAAAGCGCAGCCCTGCTGAAACCCGCCTTGCCGTGTTCGATCACTTGCTGGGTCGGGGCCGATGAACGCCCGGAATTTGTTCGCCAGAACGATCTGCTGGCCAATATCTGGACCGGCCTTGGCGCCCGCACGCGAAGTGTGCATGCCCCGGACAAACATCATTTCAATGTGATTGCCGACCTCGCCGACCCTGACTCCGATCTTGTCGCCTGCCTGCTCACCCCGATCAGTGCGGAGGACGCATAAAATGTCGACCGTCACGCTTACAATTGAAAACGCGATTGCCTTCATCACGATCAACAATCCACCAATCAACGCCACCAGTCATTCGGTGCGTAGTGGCCTTGTTGATGCACTTGATCAGATCGATGGCACTGATGACATCCGGGCTGCGATCCTGATCTGCGAAGGCAAAACCTTTATTGCCGGTGCCGATGTTAGTGAATTCGGACAACCGCCAAAGCCCCCGATCCTGCCCGACGTAATCAAACGCCTTGAGGCCGCAACCAAGCCGGTCATTGCCGCCATTCACGGCCACGCCCTTGGCGGCGGACTAGAAGTCGCGCTGGGCTGCCATTACCGCATTGCTGACAGCAAAGCCAAACTCGGCCTGCCGGAAGTCAATCTTGGCCTGATCCCGGGGGCTGGTGCCACGGTCCGCTTGCCGCGCCTGATCCCGGTCAGCGAGGCCATCTCGATGATTACCAGCGGCAAACCGGTTTCGGCCACCAAAGCCAACGAGATCGGCTTGCTTGATGCGATTACCCACGGCGCCTTGGGCGATGCCGCGCGCGACTTTGCCAAGACCATCCTCAATCGTGAAACACCGGCATCCCTTCTTGCGAGGGATCCCATCGATGCGCCGAGCTCCGCGCAATGGGACGACATAACATCCGCAACGAAAAAGAAGGCTCGTGGTCAAGTCGCCCCGCTTGCCGCCATCTCCGCCATCCGAAACGGCATTGAACACGGCGCGGGTGCAGGCCTTGCCTTTGAGCGCGAAAAATTCATCGAACTGCGCGACAGCGATCAGTCAAAGGCACTGCGCCACATCTTCTTTGCCGAGCGCTCAGTCGCCAAACTGCCCGAACTCAAAGGTGTTGAACCCAACCCGATCCGCCAGGTCGGCGTGATTGGCGGCGGCATCATGGGGGCTGGCATCGCAACCGCGTCCATACTCGCGGGCTTTGATGTCACGATCATCGAACGCGATGAAGCGGCCTGTGACAATGGCCGTGCGACGGTTGAGAAACACCTTTCCGGCAGCCTCAAGCGTGGCCTGATCAGTCAGGATCGATTTGATGCGCTGATGGCGTCCCTTTCCACCAACATTGATTACGCTGCCTTATCCGATGCCGATCTGGTGGTCGAGGCCGTGTTTGAAGATATGGCGGTCAAACATGATGTCTTTGGCAAACTAAGTCTTCATTGCAAAGCCGATGCGGTGCTTGCGTCCAACACATCCTATCTCGACATCAATGAAATTGCCGCGCGCTGCGTTAATCCGCGGCGCGTGATTGGCCTGCATTTCTTCTCGCCCGCCCATATCATGAAGCTGCTTGAGGTTGTCCGAACCGACAAGGCCGACACCAAAAGCCTTGCAACCGCGTTCGAGTTTGCCCGTGCCCTTGGCAAGATCGCTGTCCCATGTGGTGTCTGTGATGGTTTTATCGGCAACCGGATCATGTCCGCCTATCGCAAGCATTGTGAATACATGCTCGAAGACGGCGCACTGCCCCATCAAATTGATGCCGCGATGGTTGAATTCGGCTTCCCGATGGGCCTGTTTGCCATGCTGGATATGGCTGGCCTCGAAATTTCATGGGCCACCCGCAAACGCCTCGCCCAGTTCCGCGATCCGTCCGAACGTTATGTCGCTTTGGGGGATTACCTTTGTGAGATGGGACGTTTTGGCAAAAAGAACGGCCTTGGCTGGTATCGTTATGATGAAAACGGCAAGGCCCAGCCGGACCCGGAAGTCGACGCATTGGTGATTGCCGAATCAGAGAAAAAGCGCATCACACGCCGCGACTTTACCAGTACGGAAATCATGGATGTCATCTTGGGTGCGATGCGCAGTGAAGGCGACAAGATCTTGTCTGAGGGCATCGCCAACAGTGCTGATGCCATTGATGTTGTCATGGTCAATGGCTATGGCTTCCCGAGACATAAGGGCGGGCCGATGTTTATGACGGTATCTGACTAAGCGGTGCAACAGTATGCGTAATTCATTATCAGAAGACCTCGCCTCCAGTTTTTAGACATTTCGTCAGCGTGGAGACCGATCTCTTTGACAGCCTGACCACAGAGGTGACTAATGCAGTTGGGCCTGATAAAAGCATCCACTTGGAGAACCATAAACAACCAAAATTCTTGATTGCTGTAATCAAACAGCAAGCCTTGTTAAGGAATTGGACCGTTGAAGCCAGACGTCAGCTTTGTCGCAACATTTTATAACAAAGAAGATTTCATTCCCAAGGTACTGAGCGCGATTTTTGCTCAAAAAGACGTCGGAGACTGTGAATACATCTTCATCGACGACGGCTCGACGGATAATAGCCTTGCTGTGTTAGAAGAATGTTCGAATGATCGCGATAACGTAAAGATCATCACCCAGAAAAACGCTGGCCCCGCGATCGCAACCAATGTCGGTATTGACGCAGCAACACGTCCCTTTATTAAGTTTTGCGACGGTGATGACATTCTCCATCCTCGCGCGACCATAGAACTTTATAAGGCACTAAAGCAGTTCGATATCGGGCTCGCGTGGAGCTTGGGAGAGGTCGTTTCCGCGAACTCCGAGAAGATGGATGCACCAGACTTACCATTGTCAGACGAAAAACCACAGCTCCTGGCTAATCCAATTGAGCGCGCCCTCAAACTGGCAATTTTCAACCTGACGTGTGTTCTCGCCAAGACAGAAACAGTTCGTGCTGCAGGCGGATGTGACCCGCGCATCTTTATTCAAGATTATTCTTTCACGCTGCGCCTCGCAAACCAGACAGACTTTGTCCTTGTTCCAAGTATTCTGAACTGGTGCCCAACCGTCGAAAAGACCAACAACCGTGCTTCCGCATTGGCTGGAGGATCTCAGGTTCTCCATGACCTAAACGCTGCACTTGCATATTTCATCTACGACCATCCCAATATGGATACAAATATTCGCACCAAAATGCTTCAACGCGCGACAAGCCGTGCTTGGACATGGGTGAAACGACAAGAAAACGCGACCTTGTTTTCTAAAGAATTTTATCGGTATCTTAACGCTAAGATTTTCCCGAACTGCGGAAGTGCCTTTGACCGTACAATAGCCACTTGTGCTTCTTTCCGCCCTGAGCGCGGGGTGCGCATTCCGCCGACCACAAAGTGTTGAGCTCATTTTATTGTTTGCGGGGGCAGGATTAGTCTG
>NZ_JPVZ01000009.1 GCF_001662875.1 Thalassospira tepidiphila MCCC 1A03514
GAGATGCTCTAACCAGCTGAGCTAATCACCCGTCTTCTTGGGGTCCATGGCCCCGAAGCGGAGCGGAACATAGCATGGATTTTCCAAAAAGCAATGCCGGTGACGCAAGTCACCGGCATTTTTTAGCTGAACATCGTCAAACTTAGTTGACGGCGTCCTTAAGGCCTTTACCAGCCTTGAACTTCGGCTGTTTCGATGCCGGGATGTCGATTTCTTCACCGGTGCGCGGGTTGCGACCTTTTGAAGCAGCGCGAGCAGCGACAGCGAAGGTACCGAAACCAACCAGACGAACTTCGTCGCCGGATTTAAGAGAATCGGTGATGGAATCGAAAACAGCGTCTACTGCCTTTGCAGCGTCAGCTTTGGACAGATCAGCTTTAGCAGCTACACTTCCAACGAGATCGTTTTTATTCACTTCCTGGCCCCCTTGTTTGGACGTTCGGAGTTATGAGGAAATTTGGTTTGCCCCAAACCTGTTGCATGGGCAGTGTAAGCAGGTCGCAAACAGCTCGTCAATGCGAGAGACGCAGTTTTCTGCGGTTTTTGACGTTTTTTTCGATTTTTTGCGCTTTACACCAATCCCGACATGTTCCTGCGCCGATTCTTGGGCAAAGTTATCCACAGAAAAAGGGGGCCGACAGTGTCGGCCCCCTTGTTTTCTGCGCGTTCTGACGATCCTTAGTGAGTCGTCACACCGCCGATTTCCGATTCTTCGCCGTCCTTGGATTTGACAGCAACGTCATCAACCTCTTCTTCCCACTCGATCGGGACAAGCGGATTGACCAAGGCGTGGCTCAGAACTTCGTCAACATGCGACACCGGAATGATTTCCATGCCGCGTTTGACGTTGTCCGGAATCTCTTCGAGATCCTTTTCGTTTTCCTGCGGGATCAGAACGGTTTTTACCCCGCCGCGCAACGCAGCCAAGAGCTTTTCTTTCAAACCGCCAATCGCAAGCACACGGCCACGCAGCGTAACTTCGCCGGTCATCGCAACGTCCTTGCGCACCGGGTTGCCGGTCAGAACCGAAACAACCGAAGTCACCATACCAACACCGGCCGAAGGACCGTCTTTGGGGGTGGCACCTTCTGGCACGTGAACGTGGATGTCCCGTTTCTGGAACAAGGTCGGCTTGATCCCGAAATCAACCGCACGCGAACGGACAAACGAGGTCGCCGCCTGAATCGATTCCGTCATGACTTCACCGAGTTTACCGGTGGTTTTCATGTTGCCCTTGCCCGGCACGGTAACAGATTCGATCTGAAGCAAATCGCCACCGAACTCGGTATAGGCAAGACCAGTAACAACACCGACCTGATCTTCACCCTCGGTCTCGCCGAAGCGGAACTTGCGGATACCGGCATATTTACCAAGTGTCCGCGGGGTAACACGAACCGTTTTCAGGTTTTCAAGCATGATCCGCTTGGTCGCCTTACGGGCCAGCTTGGCCAATTCACGTTCGAGGCTACGCACACCGGCTTCGCGGGTGTAATAGCGGATCAGATCACGAAGTGCTTCGTCCGAGATGCTCCATTCCCCTTTCTTCAGGCCATTATCCTTGACCTGCTTGGGAATAAGGTGACGTTTGGCAATCTCGACTTTTTCGTCTTCGGTGTAACCGGAAATCCGGATGACTTCCATACGGTCAAGCAGCGGCTGCTGCATGCGAAGCGAGTTGGCCGTGGTGACAAACATCACATCCGAAAGATCGTAATCGACTTCGAGATAGTGATCGTTAAAGGTCGAGTTCTGTTCCGGATCCAAGACCTCAAGCAGAGCCGAGGCCGGATCACCGCGGAAGTCCGAACCCATCTTTTCGATCTCGTCGAGAAGGAAGAGCGGGTTGGAATACTTCGCCTTTTTCATGCCCTGGACAATTTTGCCCGGCATGGACCCGATATAGGTCCGGCGATGACCGCGGATTTCGGATTCATCGCGAACCCCACCGAGTGACATGCGCACAAAGCTGCGCCCGGTCGCATTGGCCATTGATTTACCAAGCGAGGTTTTACCAACACCGGGAGGACCCACAAGGCAAAGGATCGGACCTTTGACCTTTTTGGTGCGCGCCTGAACCGCAAGATATTCAAGGATGCGTTCCTTGACCTTTTCAAGACCGTAATGCTCCTTATCAAGCACCTTCTTGGCCTTTTTCAGATCATGTGAAACACGCGAACGCTTGTTCCACGGAATAGACACCATCCAGTCAAGATAGTTGCGCACCACGGTGGCTTCTGCCGACATCGGGCTCATATTGCGCAGTTTCTTGAGCTCTGCCTGTGCCTTTTCCTTGGCTTCCTTGGGCATTTTGGCCTTGTTCAGCTTCTCTTCGATTTCAGAAGCTTCATCCTTGCCATCTTCGCCCTCGCCCAGTTCCTTCTGAATGGCTTTGAGCTGCTCATTCAGATAGTACTCGCGCTGGGTTTTCTCCATCTGGCGTTTGACGCGGTTGCGGATTTTCTTTTCAACCTGCAACACGCCAATTTCGGATTCCATGAAGCCGAAAATACGTTCCAGACGATCGCCAACCAGCTTGGTTTCCAGCAATTCCTGCTTTTCGGAAATCTTCAGCGACAGGTGGGATGCCACCGTATCGGCAAGCTTGGCCGGTTCTTCGATCTGATTGACCGAAACCAGAACTTCAGGCGGAATTTTCTTGTTGAGTTTGATGTACTGTTCGAACTGGGTGACGACCGAACGGGCCAGCGCTTCGAGTTCGCTGTCATCCTCGTCACTGTCTTCACGCACCGAACCATAGGCCTGGAAGAATTCCGGGTTATCAACGTAGCCGGTAATTTCGGCACGTTTCCCGCCTTCAACCAATACCTTTACGGTTCCGTCCGGCAGCTTGAGAAGCTGCAAGACAGTTGCGACAGTACCAATTTCATAGAGATCTTCGACAGCCGGGTCATCAAGACCGGCGTCTTTCTGGGTGACAAGCAGGATCTGCTTGTCTTCGCGCATCACATCTTCGAGCGCACGCACCGATTTTTCACGTCCGACAAACAGCGGAACAATCATGTGCGGGAACACGACAATGTCACGCAACGGCAGCACCGGGTATATTTCGCCACGCGCCAATTCGACCATTATGTTCTTTCCCTACTCTGAGCCGTAACGCTGCTGTGCGGTCCTGCCATAGGCCCCGCCAGCAACGCGAACATGTTTTAGATAATCGTTAGATAATCCGGATTTCCCGCACCGCAATAGTTGCCGGTGCGGGAATTACGTTCAGGCAGTATTTTCAACACCTTCACGACGTTCTGCATGGATCAGCAACGGCTTTGCCTTTCCATTAACGACGTCAGCGTTGATGACGATTTCCTCGACACTTTCCATGGTCGGCAGATCGAACATGGTTTCAAGCAGGATGCCTTCCATGATCGAGCGCAAACCACGTGCACCGGTCTTGCGTTCAATTGCCTTGTCGGCAATCGCCTTGAGCGCATCCGTCTGGAAGGTGAGTTTCACGTCTTCCATATCGAACAGGCGCTGATACTGCTTGATCAGTGCGTTTTTCGGCTCGGTCAAAATCTGGACCAGAGCTTCGTTGTCGAGGTCTTCGAGCGTTGCCAGAACCGGCAGACGACCAATGAATTCCGGAATAAGACCGAACTTCAAAAGATCTTCCGGCTCGACTTCGCGCAGAACATCACCCGCACGGCGTTCATCAGGGCCACGGACATCGGCACCAAAGCCGATTGCGCTGCCCCTGCCACGCTGGGAAATCACCTTGTCCAGGCCAGCGAATGCGCCGCCGACGATGAACAGGATATTGGTGGTGTCGACCTGCAGGAATTCCTGTTGCGGATGTTTCCGGCCACCCTGCGGCGGAACGGAAGCAACAGTGCCTTCCATGATCTTGAGCAATGCCTGCTGCACGCCCTCGCCCGAGACGTCACGGGTGATGGACGGGTTGTCGGACTTGCGCGAAATCTTGTCGACTTCGTCGATATAGACGATGCCGCGCTGGGCCCGCTCGACATTGTAGTCAGCAGCCTGCAGCAGCTTGAGAATGATGTTTTCGACATCCTCACCCACATAACCGGCTTCGGTCAGGGTGGTGGCATCTGCCATGGTGAACGGCACATCAAGAATACGTGCCAGGGTCTGGGCCAGAAGCGTTTTACCGCAACCGGTCGGACCAACCAGCATGATGTTCGATTTTGCCAGCTCGATGTCTTCATTCTTGCTGGAATGGTGCAGGCGCTTGTAATGGTTGTGAACCGCGACCGAGAGAACTTTTTTCGCATGGCCCTGACCGATGACATAGTCATCAAGGACCTTGCAAATCTCTTGCGGAGAAGGCACCCCGTCTGCCGATTTGACGAGATGTGTTTTGTGCTCTTCGCGGATGATGTCCATGCAAAGCTCTACGCATTCATCACAGATGAACACGGTTGGACCGGCGATGAGCTTGCGAACCTCGTGCTGGCTCTTTCCACAGAAAGAACAGTACAGAGTGTTCTTGGAGTCCCCGCTATTCGATTTGCTCATACAAACCCCAATTACGTTTGACGTTATCTTTTATCGCCATGTTAGCCGGTAAACGATACCGATCTCAACGTTTAATCTGCGCTTTTCGGCTTTATGGCGTCATGTTTGATATGGGTTCGCTATCTTGGTTGCGAAACCCCTTGCACTAATCACCCAAACGTTCGGGCGGCCAGCAAGTTCCGAACAATAACGCCCAAGCCTGCACATACTCTTGTCTATGACTTAAAACTGCCATGAGGCAAGACATAAAAAAACGCCCCGGCCGATCACCGGGGCGTTTCCACCAATCACACCTGAGTGATCAGTCTTTCTTTTCATCACTTTCCGGCTTCGGACGCGATGTAACGACCTCGTCGATCAGACCAAATTCCTTGGCCTGATCAGGGGTGAGGAAGTTATCACGTTCCATTGCGTCTTCGATGGTCTTGAGATCGCGGCCGGTATGTTCGACATAGATCTCGTTAAGACGCTGACGCAGAGCCAGAATTTCACGGGCATGAATTTCGATGTCCGATGCCTGACCCTGGAAGCCGCCGGACGGCTGGTGGATCATGACACGTGCATTGGGCAGGCAGTAACGCTTGCCTTTTGCACCGGCCATCAGAAGCAGCGAGCCCATGGATGCCGCCTGCCCCATGCACACCGTGGAGACATCGCAACGGATGTACTGCATGGTGTCATAGATGGCGAGACCCGAGGTCACAACACCGCCCGGTGAGTTGATGTAAAGCGAGATATCCTTATCCGGATTTTCCGATTCGAGATGCAGCAACTGCGCACAGATCAGTGACGACATGCCGTCATGGACCTGACCGTTGATGAAAACGATGCGCTCCTTAAGAAGGCGCGAAAAGATGTCATAGGCACGCTCGCCACGGCTGGTCTGTTCAACGACCATCGGTACAAGCGAATTCATCCGTTCTTCAATCATCAACTGCAATCTCCCTGCATGATCCTAAACCGTGTCCGGCCGGATTACTTGTCTTCGGATTTGTCAGCAGCTTTTTTAGCGGCCGGCTTTTTGGCTGCAGCTTTCTTGGCCGGGGCTTTTTTAGCCGGAGCCTTTTTCTCTGCGTCCTTTTTCGCCGGTGCTTTCTTAGCAGCCGATTTCTTCTTCGGAGCTTCGTCTTCCTCTTCCGGCTTCAGAAGGTCTTCAACCGAAACGGTTTTTTCTTCTACCTTGGCGAGTTCGACGATGTAATCAACGACCTTGTCTTCATATACAGGGCCCTGAAGCGCCTGCAAGGCCTGCGGGTTATTTTTATAGAATTCGATAACCTGCTGTTCCTGGCCCGGATATTTCTGGGCTTCGGCAACGAGGACCTTGTTGACGTCTTCCTGAGTGACCTGGATCTCATTCTCACGGCCGACTTCTGCAAGCAGAAGCCCCAGAAGAACGCGACGTTCTGCGATTTCGCGGAACTCTTCGGTCAGCTCTTCTTCGGACTTGCCTTTGGTTTCGTCGTCTTCCTGTCCAGCTTCACGGGCCTGTTTGATCTGGCCGATGATGCCTTCGAGTTCGTTTTCAACGAGCGACTTCGGCAGTTCGAAGCTGTGGTTTTCAGCCAGCGCGTCAAGAAGCTGACGCTTCATTTTCTGACGGGAAACCGATTCGTATTCGCGGCCAAAGTCCTTGCGGATCGCTTCTTTCAGGGACTCAAGGCTGTCCTGACCGAGTTTCTTGGCCAGTTCATCATCCAGCTCAGCCGGTTTCTTTTCCTTGATTTCCTTAACGGTTACGTCGAACTCAGCGTCTTTGCCTGCGAGTTCGGCAGCACCGTAAGCTTCCGGGAATTTCACTTTGACGACGACTTCGTCACCAGCGTTCACACCGGTCAGCTGATCTTCGAAACCTTCGATGAAGGAACCCGAACCGAGTTCAAGTTCGTAATCTTCGGCTTTGCCGCCTTCGAACGCTTCACCGTCGATTTTACCCAGGAAGTCGATGACAACAACGTCACCGGCTTTGGACTTGCGCTTACGCGCGAGCGGTGCGGTCGTACCCTGTGCGGATGCGATGCGCTCGAGGGTTTCGTTCACCTTGCTGTCGTCAAGTTCAACAACTTCACGGGTCAGCTTCAGCTTTTTGAAGTCCATTGCTTCGATGGCCGGGATGATTTCGACTGCGATGTCGAATTCCAGATCGCCGCCTTCATCGAATTTGGTGACTTCGATTTTCGGCTGGACAGCCGGGCGCAGGTCATTGTCGTTCAGAACCTTGCCGGTGTTTTCGTTGACAGCGGCTTCAAGGACTTCGCCCATGACGGCCTGGCCGTAACGCTGACGCAGGAGTTTCGCCGGAATCTTGCCCGGACGGAAGCCCGGCAGGCGAACCTGATCCTTGATCTCGTCAAGTTTGGCGACGACTTTTTCTTCGATATGTGCGGCGGGCACGACGACTTTGAACTCGCGCGCCAGGCCTTCGTTTTTGGTTTCAGTAACCTGCATAGATAACTCTTTTGCTTGGTTCGAATAATGTCCGTTACGCGACGCAGTCCGGACGTCAGAAAGTCAATACGACTAAACGAATATGGTACCCGGTCAAATTTTCAGCCTGCTTATGGTACGGGTGAAGGGACTCGAACCCCCACGGATTGCTCCACTGGAACCTAAATCCAGCGCGTCTACCAGTTCCGCCACACCCGCACACAAGCATAGAAATCACTCCGGTCACACCGGAATGAGTGCGCCTTAATACAAACTTCGATCCCCTCATGCAAGCATCGCCTTTTCGACAAACGCAATCTTGTCGAAAATATCCATCAAACAGGGCCTAAATCGACGGCAATCAGCCGATTTTAGGTGACGCCCCCCTAGCGGAAATGACGTTTTACGGCACTGGAAACCGCGATTTTGCCCTGTCCGACGTAACTTTCGTGATTTTTTTCGATGGTCGAAAGGTCATAGAGATAGTTCACCATCATCCCGAATGACTGGTTCCAGCCATTTTCCTTGGCATTGCCGTTCCAGTTCAGCCGTTCAACCCGCGCACCGTTGCTCAGATGAAAATGCGCGACCGGGTCAAAGGCGGTGTCCATGCCGGGACGCTTGGCATTCAAAAGATACCACGCCGTCAGGTACTCGATATTTGCGCGTGTGCGCTCCGAAACCCCGTCCGGGCTGGTGGCAGGTGGTTTTGGCCCCATCAGGTTATCACAATCTGTTAGGGCCGCCTCAATCGCCTTGGGCAGGCCGGTTTCCTCACCCTTGGCCATGATATCAAGCTGCCGGTCCATCCAGCTGCGCAGTGCCGGTATCGGCGACAGGGTTGAAAATTGTTTGAGATGCGGCAGATCGCGTTGCAATTGCGCGACCACACGTTTGATCAGGAAATCGCCAAAGCTGATTCCCGCCAATCCGGCTTGCGCGTTCGAGATTGAATAGAAGATCGCCGTGTCGGGCTTCGTGTCGCTTTTGGGCGCCTTTTCCGAGCTACCCAAATCGTCATCCTTGCTTTCGATCAGTTCATCGACGTTACCGGCAATCCCGTTCACAAGCGCGACTTCCACGAAAATAAGCGGCTCGTCCGGCATTCCGGGATGGAAGAAGGCAAAACACCGCCGGTCTGATGCCAGTCGACGTTTAAGGTCATCCCAGCTTTGAATGGCGTGAACGGCTTCATAGGCGATCAGTTTTTCCAAAAGGGCTGCCGGTGAATTCCACGTGATGCGGCTCAGTTCCAGAAAGCCGATATCAAACCAGCTTGCCAGCAGTGTCTTGAGGTCGCGTTCCAGAATGGCAAGTCCCGGGGCCTCCTTGCGCCAGCGCAAAAGGTCGGCGCGCAGATCAACCAGGAACTTCACACCTTGTGGTAATGAATTGAATTCCTTGAGGATCAAACGAAATGGCGGCACCAGTGCGGCACGCAGTTCAGTTTCAAGCAATGCCTGTTCGGCCAGATCATCAGCCGCCGTCCAATCGGCCATAACAGCCGCAACACGGTCGCGATCCACCCCGAATTCATTGACCAGAAGATGCAGGAATTCACGTTTCCCCGCATCATCAAGGCGCAAGAAATCATGTCCAAGGGCGGCTGCACGCGCACGGGCCGATACCGCCCCACCGCGCCTTGCCAGACAATCGGCGATTTGTTCACGCCAACGATCCTGGCGGGTCTGGCTTTCATCAAAACCAAGACCACGCACCACCGGGCTATCGCGCAGTTCGCGCCAGGCGCCACGAAGGTTATCAAGGGTTCTGTCGAGAAACGTCTGAGACATGCCTGTCTCCCACTCCGATATCAGAAGAACTTCAAATCGTTTCCTCAATGCGTGATGATCCATCCCATCACGCCATACCGTTTTTATATCGGGTGATTATACCGCAAGTGCCAGCGGCTGCGGTGACTTCTTATTCATCTTAGTTCACGTCATGCCTTTTTGCGCGATGCCAGCCACAGTTCACGCAAAACAGCCGGAAGATGTTCCGGAATGTCTTCGGCAATCAGGCCGGGGCCAATATCCGCCCCGCTTCGTGCATGAAGCCATACACCCATGCAAGCGGCGTCAAAACTGTCCATGCCTTGAGCCATCAAACCACCAATGATCCCGGCCAATACATCGCCCGATCCGGCGGTTGCCAGCCAAGGCACATCGACCGCACTGATGGCTGCCCGCCCGTCGGGGGCGGCAATCACCGTATCAGCCCCCTTGATCAGGACAGTGGCGCTGCAGCGTTTGGCCGCTGCGCGTGCCCGACAAAGCTTGTCACCGGTAATATCGGGAAACAGGCGGGCAAATTCGCCCTCATGCGGGGTCAGGACGGTCGGGCCTTGTACGGCAAAGCACAAGGTAGACGGATCTTCGGCAAAGCTTGTGAGTGCGTCGGCATCAAGCACCGTCGCCCGGCACAGATGCAAAAGTTTCAGAACAAGGGCACGGGTATCATCGCCCACCCCAAATCCCGGCCCGATGACAAAGGCATTATGACGACAGTCATTCACAAGCATATCAAACGCAGACATCGGGGCAGTCATGTTGCCCGGCGCATCGGATGCGTAGATCGGCAACGCCTGCGCATCTGCCACGATGGTCAGAAGCCCCACCCCGGATCGGCGTGCGGCACGCGCCACAAGGCGGGTTGCCCCGGTCATGGTAGCGCCACCAAAGGCCAAAAGATGCCCGCGATGGTATTTGTGGCCTTCAAGCCCCGGCCAATGGATGCCTGCCCGCCACAAAACCGGATCGTTTCGCCAGCAGGCCGGCGCAATATCAAGCACCGTCTGATCGGTTATGCCGATATCGCGCACGGCCAGTTCACCGCACATCAAACGCCCCGGCAAAAGATAATGCCCGGGCTTTGCCCGACAAAACGTCACGGTCAGGTCCGCCTTGACTGCGACACCCAGAACCATACCGGTATTGCCATCAACCCCCGATGGCACATCGACCGCAACAACGCTGCACGGGCTTGAATTGATTGTGGTGACAAGTTCGGCCAGATCACCGGTAATGGCGCGCGCAAGCCCGGCCCCGAAAATACAATCGACCACCAGATCCGCGCCAACAACAAGGGCCGGTGAAAGAAGTTCGGTCGCCCCTTCCCAACGGGCGGCATGCAGGGCGGCGTCCCCTTTTAGGTCAGCAGCATCGCCCATCAGACCCAAACGCACCGACCAGCCTTCATCGCGAAGAAGCTTGGCAATGGCAAAACCATCGCCGCCGTTATTGCCGGGGCCACACAACACAGATACGGAACGCGGTGACCAGTGACGGATGATTTCCTCAAACACGGCGCGACCGGCATTTTGCATCAAAACGTCGCCGGGAATGCCGCCTTCGATCGTGCGGCGGTCTGCTTCGTACATTTGATCGGTTGTCAGGATTTCAAACATTTCACCCCGTCATCCTTGTCGTGAACTTCCGGTCTGCGTTGTGCATCAAGACAGCATTTAAAACAGGTCCAGTCGACTGTAGCCATTTAAATTTCACCCCACTATAGTGCAGCGAAATTCGCATGTCGGATAGTTGGCAGAAAGGCTGACCATCAGACCGCAACACGAAACTTTCCGCAGCAAGGCTTTGCCCGCATGCATGTAGTCGTCATGGGCGCCGGGGTCATCGGGACAACGGCGGCCTGGTATCTTTTGCAAAATGGTCATCAGGTTACGGTCATTGATCGTCGGCATGCCAGTGCGCAGGAAACAAGCTTTGCCAATGGCGGTCAGATTTCTGCCTGTCACGCAACCCCCTGGGCGAATGCATCCACCCCGAAACAAATCCTCGGCTGGCTTGGCCGGGAAGAAGCACCGCTTCTGTTTCGGATGCGCTTTGACCCGCAGCTGTTTTCATGGGGCTTGCGGTTCTTGCGCAACTGCACCGATGCGCGGGCCAGGATCAATCTGGAAAAGGCGCTTCGGGTTGCGATCTATAGCCGCGATTGCCTGCGCACGCTTCGCGACGAGCTTGATCTTGAATACGATCATAGCACACGTGGCATCCTGCATATCTGCCGCACTGAGCAGGACATGGTCGCGGTCGAAAAGGCCACCGCCCAGATGCAGGAATACGGGCTTAAACGCAGACTTGTATCGTCCGAGGAATGCCTTACCATCGAACCGGCCCTGCGTGATGCCACCGCCCCGATCATTGGTGGCAGTTTTACGCCCGATGACGAAAGCGGTGATGCGCGTAAATTCACCGAACGTCTGAGCGAACATTGCATCGCCAAGGGCGCATCGTTTCAGTTCAACACCAACATCACCGGCCTTGTCCATGATCAGGGCAAGATCACCTGTGTTCAAACAGACCAGGGTGACATCCATGCGGATGCCTTTCTGGTCTGTCTTGGCAGCTATAGCCCGCTGATGCTGGCCCCGCTTGGCATCAAATTGCCGATTTATCCGTGCAAGGGATACTCCATCAGTATCGATACCACCGGCTATTCCGGGGCACCGGAAACGGCCCTGATCGATGACAGTGTGAAAATGGTGTATTCACGACTTGGAACACATCTTAGGGTTGCCGGCACGGCAGAGCTTGATGGCTATAACCTTCGGATGTCGCCACGCCGACAAAAACTTATCGTTGATAAAGCACTGGAATTATTCCCGAATTCAGGTGATCGCTCCAGCATCGATTTCTGGTCGGGTTTGCGGCCGGTAACGCCGGATTCTGCCCCTGTTCTTGGGGATACGAAGTATGCTAATCTATACCTTAATACGGGGCATGGGACGTTGGGTTGGACGATGAGTTGCGGATCAGCAAAAGCAGTCGCCGATCTCATCAGCGACAAGACCCCTGACATCTCTCTGACGGGGCTGGGTATCGACCGCTTTTAGCGGACGACCTGATTATTATGGGATCACGGGCTGACATGACCAGCAACACACCAATTGGTTCAACCAATGTGCCATTGGCCGACCAGGTTGTTCTGAACGCCCTGCCCTATGCCGCCGTCATTTGTGATCGCAACGGCATCGTCATGCAATGTAACGAGGCCATCGCGCGTTTGATCGGCGTTTCGCGTGATCGCATGCTGGGCCGCAAGGCCGGTTTCATTTCCAAGGGCCTGATGAGCGACATCGAAGATGTGTTTTCTTCTGGCCGGACCTGGCGCGGCGATATCATTCTGGTCGGTGCCGCCAAGGAAAGCCACGTCTGCGATCTGTCTATTGCGCCGCTTGAATATTGCCAGAACAATGAAACGCGCACCGCGGTGCTGATGACATTGCTTGAAAATGACCGTCAGGCACAGGCCGAACGCACCCTGATGGAGCAAAACCGCAATCAATCGGATGCCAACGCGTCAAAATCCGATTTTATCGCCAATATGGGCCATGAATTGCGCACCCCGCTTAATGCGATTATCGGCAACTCCGAACTGATTGCGCATGGGGTTCTTGGCGATCTGCCCGACGGGTATCGCGAATGTGGCCGTGACGTTTACGAGGCGGGCAAGCATCTGCTTGAACTGGTCAATAATGTTTTGGATGTATCAAAACTGTCTGCCGGTTCGATGACCTTACAGCTTGAAGAGGCTGATCTTGGTTCGGTGATACGCGATGCCGCCCGGCTTGTCGGGGATGATATTTCGCGTCGCAGCCATCAATTGGAATTCGATCTGCCGGATCAGCCGGTTTCGATGCTGTGTGACAAGCTGAAGCTCAAACAGATCCTGATCAATATCCTGAGTAACGCGGCAAAATTCACACCCGAACACGGCAAGATCCGCATCGGACTGACCACCACCGACGAAGACGTGAGTTTTGCGGTCGAGGATAATGGTGTCGGCATGAGCCCGAATGACATTCCCCGTGCGCTGGCCCGGTTCTCGCAGCTTCATCCATCCGGGGTGAAGGAAAGTGTCGGCACCGGTCTTGGCCTGCCGCTGGCCAAGCTTCTGGTCGAACTGCATGGCGGAAGGCTTAGTATCGAAAGCGATCTTGGCAAGGGCACGACCGTGCGCATTACCCTGCCCCGACCATAACCTGATATCGTTAACTCTATGTTGCAAAAGACCCGCCCGGACATGTCCGAGGCGGGTCTTTTGATCTTCAGGCCTTAATGGGCCGCAGATTGATTGATCTGGTCGTGCCGCGCGATGACGTCCTTGGGCCAGCGGCTTTTGATATAAGACAGGCTGGCAATGATTTCCTCGTCGCTCAGCACGCCCTCATAACCCTGCATGGCCGATTTATAGTCACCCCCGGCCATTGCTGCCGGTCCGTATTTGGTTAGTTCAAACAACACCTGATCGGGGTGATGCCAGGTGTGCCCGGTTTCATCATGAGGCGGTGCCGGAAGCAAACCGTCAGGACCGCGTTCCCGCCAATTGGCTTCGCCCTCAAGTCTTGCACCGTGGCAGGAAGCACAGTTTGCGTCATAGATCTTCTTGCCCTGCGCCACCAGTTGCAGATCACCGGGACGCAACGACACATCCTGATCCGCGATCGCATCCGGGCCAAAGAACGTGACGATGCCATACATAATCGCCGCACCGACAAGGGCGCCAAGCGCCATAACACCTTTATTCTTCAATGTGTTCTCTCATTCATCTGTGTTTCGGGATCACGCCTTGCGGGCGAGATCATTGATGATCGGGCAGTTCGGACGATCATCGCCATGACAGGACTGCACAAGGTCGGAAAGTGTATCGCGCAGGCTTTGAAGTTCGGCGATCTTGCGTTCGATCTCTGCCAGATGGGTTTTGGCGATTTCCTTTACATCGGAAGAGGCACGGTTGCGGTCCTCGTAAAGTGACAGCAACACCCGGCAATCTTCGACCGAAAACCCCAGCCCGCGGGCACGTTGCAGGAACCGCAATTTGTGCAGATCGTTTTCGTCATAGTCACGATACCCGTTGGCCAGGCGCCCCGGCGAAACCAGACCGATATCCTCGTAATAACGGATGGTTTTCGCCGGAAGTCCGCATTCAGTCGCGGCGTCAGAAATGTTCATCGCCCTCTCCTATTTCCGGACTGTCCAGCGCCGCAATGTCAGCGAGTTACCAACAACCGAGACGGAGCTGAGCGCCATCGCCGCACCGGCAATCGCCGGGCTAAGCACGCCGAATGCTGCCAACGGAACACCCACCACGTTATAGGCAAAGGCCCAGAACAGGTTCTGTGCGATTTTGCGGCGCGTGGCGATCGAAATATCGATCGCGGCAGACACAAGTGCCGGATCAGACCGCATCAGGGTGATGCCAGCCGTTTCCATGGCAACATCGGTGCCACCACCCATGGCAATACCGACATCGGCGGCGGCCAATGCAGGCGCATCATTGATGCCGTCACCAACCATGGCGACATGACGGCCTTCCTTGCGGAGTTTTTCGACTTCACGCGCCTTGTCCTGCGGGCGAATACGGCCTTCGCCGCGTTCCAGGCCAAGTTCGCGTGCCACGTGGCTTGCGACATCCTGACTGTCACCCGACAACATGATCGATGAAATGCCGCGTGCCTTCAGATCGGCAATCGCCTGTTTGGCACCTTCACGAATGCGATCCTCAAGGGTCAGGTAACCGGCAAACGTACCATCAATCGCAACCAGAATAACGGTTCTGCCTTCGCCTTCGTGTTTCTTGATGTCCTTTGCCAGATCCTGTGGTGGACCTGCGATATCAAGATCACTCAGCAAGGCTTCGCTGCCAATCGCGATCTTGTGCTTTTCAACATCGGCCATGACACCGGCACCGGTTTTGCCCTTGAAGTTATCGATATCGGGCAGTGATACACCTTCATCCTTGGCAATCGAGACAACCGCACGCGCCAGGGGATGCTCGCTGGCGGCCTGAACGGCTGCTGTCAGGCGCAGCAACTCATTACGGTCAACACCCTCAACCGGGCAGATATCGCGTACGGTCGGCGTACCTTCCGTCAGGGTGCCGGTTTTATCAAAGATGACGGTATCGACATTGTGGGCCTGTTCAAGCGCCTCGAAATTACGGATCAGAATTCCGTTGCGTGCAGCACTGCCGGTACCGGCCACCAGCGCAGTCGGCGTTGCCAGACCAAGCGCACAAGGACATGCAATCACCAGCACCGACACCGCGGCAACGATCGATGCCTCTGCGCCAAAGCCGGTAAACAACCAGGCGCCCAGGGTCAGCAGAGCAACAACAACTACAATCGGCACGAACACGGCCGATACCCGGTCGACAAGCTTCTGAACCGGGGCCTTTCCGGTCTGGGCCTTTTCAACCAGGCGAATGATGCGCGACAGCGTCGTATCATCGCCAACCGCACTGACTTCGATATCAAGGCGTCCGGTACCATTCACAGCGCCACCAACGACAGTATCACCACTAACACGTGCCACAGGTCGGGTTTCCCCGGTGATCAGGCTTTCATCCAGTTCACTTTCACCGGCATGAACCTTGCCATCGACCGGCACACGTTCGCCCGGCAAAACGCGAACGATATCACCGACCGAAAGACTTTCAATCGCGACATCCTGTTCGCCTTCACCGGCGACCACCTTGCGCGCACGCCGTGGGCGCAGTGCCATCAATTCACGAATGGCGGCTGATGCCCCGCGCTTGGCGCGTTCTTCCATGATTTTACCCGCAAGGATCAGGGTAATGATCGCAGCCGATGCTTCGAAATAAAGATGGGTCTGACCGGCATTGGCCGTCAGCATGTTATAGAGGCTGAGGAAATAGGCCGCCGATGTCCCGAGTGCGACCAGCACATCCATATTGGCACTGCGATGGCGCAGGGCCGCGTAAGCCCCCTGATAGAAGCGCGCACCAATATAGAACTGAACCGGGGTTGCAAGCGCAAGTTCAACCCATGCCGGCAGATGATAGGACACACCAAGGTTCATCCAGACCATCTGCAAAACCAGTGGTGCGGTCAGCAATGCCGATACCGCAAGAAGGATCAGGGACTTGTCCTGTTTCTTTTCGTTGCGTGTCGCCTCGTCTGCATCACCGTCTTCGGATCCGGATTTGTTGCGTGACGTTGCGTGATAGCCGGCATCCTCGATCGCCTTGATCGCGATGGCATCATTGACCTTGCCCGAAAGGGCCGAGATATCGGCACGTTCCAGCGCGAAATTGACGCTTGCCGTGGTGACGCCCGGCAATGCCGAAAGTGCCTTTTCAACCCGCAAAGCGCAGTTCGCGCATGTCATGCCATCGACATCAAAGGAAAGCTGCTGGGTCACGACGCTATAGCCTGAATCCGCGACCGCCTCGGCGATTTTGGATGTATCAAGCTTGCTGTCATCAAAGTGCACATTTGCACTGTTAAGCGCAAAGTTCACGGTGACATCAGAAACACCATCGAGACCAGCAATGGCCTTTTCAACGCGGCCTGCACAGTTTGCACAGGTCATGCCTTCGATCTCGAGGTTCACTTCGCTGGTATTGGCAGTCGGCTGCACGGATGCCCCACCGCCTGCTGCGGTATCGTACTCGTCTGTTCGGCGATCCATATCACGCACCTCAAAAAGGGGTTATTACAAGATATGGGGCACGATAGACCTTCCAGCAACTGGAAGGTCAAGATAAAAAAGCGATATATAAAAATGCAGAGCTAAGCCTCTGATACCAAAAAGAAAGCCCCGGACATTGCCGGGGCCTTCTGAAAATTGTTTGCTGGCTTATGATCAGCCTTCCGGGCTTGGTTCCCCGGCTGCGCGGAACTGGATGTAGTTCGGCAGGCCCATCATGTCGATCAGACGGATCTGCTGTTCCAGCCAATAGGCGTGATCTTCTTCGCTGTCATCAAGCAGGGCGACCAGCATCTGACGGGTCTGGAAATCGTCCTCTGCTTCGGCGATCTTGATCGCCTTTTTCAGAAGATTGATCACATGATATTCGTGTTCGAGATCGTTTTTCATCATCTCGGGCACGGTTTTGCCGATCTTGATCGGTTCGCGCGATGCGGTATCGGGCACGCCTTCAAGGAACAGGATACGCTCGATCAGACGCTTTGCGTGTTCAAGCTCCTCATCCTTTTCGTGATGCATGCGTTCGTACAGCGAATGCAGGCCCCAATCGGCATACATTTCAGCATGTGTGTTGTACTGATCCGCCGCCGACAGTTCGGCAGTGAGCTGTTTGTTCAGCGCGGCGAGGACCTTTTTACTACCCTTCATGGCGTAATACTCCTGATCTGGTTAGTCGCCGTCGCCTGAACGGCTCTGGATGTAGTTTGCAATCCCGACATTTTCGAGCTGCCATTCTTCAGTCTCAAGCCAATCAACGTGCTCTTCCTGTTCTTCCAGGAATTTCACAAGCAGATCGCGCGTCACAAAGTCTTCGGCCTTTTCACAGGCGGTGATGGCTTCGCGCAGAAGCGGCAGAGACGCCAATTCAAACTTCATGTCACAACTGATGATCTCTTCGACATTTTCGCCGATCATCAGTTTGTTGAGGTTCTGGAGGTTGGGAAGACCTTCAAGAAACAGAATGCGCTCAATCGTGTCGTCAGCGCGTTTCATTTCCTTGATCGAGAGCTTGTACTCATACTCGCCCATTTCTTCCACGCCCCAGTCCCGCAGCATTCTGGCATGCAGGAAATACTGGTTAATCGCAGTCAACTGGTTGGTCAGAATGCGATTAAGATATGTGATGATCTTGGGATCACCTTTCATCATGGCTCTCCTGATGGTTGGGCTATGCAGATAGTGGGAATCCACCCGGCTTGTTTCAAGGAAAAAACGCGCCTTTGATTACCATTATCAATAATTTAGCCGATTTTCCCGAAATAAGCCAGTTGGGGTGAATGACTAAAAATCATTCGCACGGATTTCCCTGAGAATGAAAATCGGTTCGGTGAAATTGCCCTTTGCAAAGATCTTGTGCCCGGATGTTTTCGTACGACTCGCAACTGCCGTGCAATCAATTGAAGCAAAACATGAAGCAGCACTTTCAAACCATTCGTTTCATCCTTGGGGATCAACTGACACCGTCGCTTTCAAGCCTGAAGGACGCCGATCCCGATCAGGACCTGATCGTCATGGCAGAGCCGCATGATGAGGCCACCTATGTCCCCCATCATCGCCAGAAAATCGTGATGATCCTGTCTGCGATGCGCCACTTTGCCGAGGAGTTGCGCGAAAACGGATTTCACGTCGCATATTTCGATTATCAAAACCATCCGACCAAATCCTTCACCGACGCCCTGAAAGCGGCCGTTACCGAGCACAACGTCAAAGAAGTCATCATCACCGAGCCCGGTGAATGGCGGGTCAAACATGAAATCGATACATGGTCCGAAGACCTTGATATCTCGGTTGATGTGCGCGCCGATGACCGGTTCTTTGCCCCGCTTTCGGCATTCGAGGATTTTGCCAAGGACCGCAAGGAACTCCGGATGGAGTATTTCTATCGCGGTTTGCGACGCGATACCGGCATCCTGATGGAACCCGATGGCAAGCCGGTTGGCGGACAATGGAACTTTGATCACGACAACCGCAAAAGCCTGCCCGATGATGTGACGCCCCCGACGCCAAAGACATTTGCACCCGACAAAATCACGCAAGGTTTGCTTGATCGCGTTTGCGATGACTTCCCCGATGCACTGGGGGATGTTGCGTCATTTGGCTGGCCGGTCACCCGCCAAGATGCGCTTGCGGCACTTGATCATTTCATGAAGCATCGCTTGGCGCAGTTTGGCGATTACCAGGATGCAATGACGGTCAAAAGTGCCACCCTTTATCATTCCCTGATCAGTCCGTGCCTCAATACCGGGCTGTTGTTGCCTGATGAAGTCTGCCGGGCGGCCGAGAAGGCCTATCATGAGGGCAAGGCACCGCTGAATGCGGTTGAGGGGTTTATTCGCCAGATCCTTGGTTGGCGGGAATATGTCCGCGGGCTTTACTGGTATCTTGGCCCGGATTACGGCAGCGGCAATCATTTTGATGCCAAACGCCCCCTGCCCGAATTCTTCTGGGATGGCGATGTGCCGATGAATTGCCTGAAACAGGCGATTGGTGAAACGCTTGAAAATGCCTATGCCCACCACATTCAGCGCTTGATGGTGATTGGCAATTTTTCCCTGCTGGCCGGGCTTGATCCCAAAGAAGTCTGCGACTGGTATCTGGCGGTCTATATCGATGCGTTTGAATGGGTTGAGCTTCCCAACACCTTTGGCATGGCGCTTTATGCCGATGGCGGCAAGATGGCATCAAAGCCCTATGCGGCCAGCGGCAAATATATCGACCGCATGTCGGATTACTGTAAGGACTGCCAGTACAACCCGCGCAACAACACTGGCAAGGATGCCTGCCCGTTTAATGCGCTTTACTGGCATTTTTTGGATCGCAACGCCGACAAACTTGGCAACAATCCGCGCCTTGGCATGCCATACCGCAACTGGGCCCGCATGAAGGACGACAATAAGCGCGATCTGATCGCACAGGCCGACGCATTCTTGCGCAAACTTGATGATGGCAAGTTTGATACCGTATCAGAACAAGGCAGCCTTTTCTGAGGCTTAGAAATCAAACGTGATCTGTTGATCGGGTTTATCGCTCCCAGATGGTGGCCGTTTCTGTTTAAAGGTTCGGCTGCCATGCTGCTTGACGATTTGCTGTGCCTGATCGCGGAAATCATCATTTTTGCGAATGGCCCAGATGTTGGTGCGGGCATGTCGGGCGGCGGCCATGTGATCGACAATCGGCGCTGAATAATGTTTTCCGATCTCAACGCCCAGATCGATCTGTTCAATCGGGGCAAGGCGCCAGGGTTCGTGAATGAAGGCGTCCGGAACGTCACGCAATTCCGGCACCCAACGGCGGATAAAGTCACCATGGGGGTCCTGATCATTGGATTGTTTGACCGGGTTATAGATGCGTGGCGTGTTGATCCCGGTCGTGCCTGATTGCATCTGAATTTGCGGGTAATGAATGCCCGGTTCGTAATCGACAAATTGCTGTGCGAGATGCAATGCGGGTTCACGCCAATGTTGCCAAAGCTGATAGCTGACAAAGGCTGTCAGCATCGCGCGCATCCTGAAATTGATCCAGCCTGTGTGATCAAGGGCGCGCATGCAGGCATCAATAAACGGAAATCCGGTTTTGCCCGCTTTCCATGCCAGAAGTCCCGGATCATCGGGATGATCAGGCCGCAAACCGCTATAGGCCGGTTGCAGGTTTTCGATTTCGATCTTCGGTGTGGTTTCAAGTTTCTGGACGAAATGACAATGCCAGTGCAGCCGGCTTTCATATGCCTTTAGCGCGGAAAGAAACCCTTTGGGGCGATCTGTTGCAGGCATGGCATGGATATCGCACCGTCTTTCACGCACGGCATGAATGATTTCGCGCAAGGATACTGTGCCATAGGCAATATGCGGACTTAGCCGTGAACAGCTTTCAAATGCGGTTCGGGGCGATGACATTTCGCGGTGATATCTCTGCCCGCGATAGCCAAGAAAACTGTCAAGCAACCGCATCCCCGCACGACGTCCACCACCCTGCGGGTCATTGCAAGGTGCGGAAAGGTGTGCAGTCGGGTGTTCGGGAATTGAGCCGGGATCAAGATCAACAGCAGGTGTTTGAAACCGCACCTGCCCGGTCGGTGGGCTGGCAAAAAACGCCTGCCATGCCCCGTGCCAGTGAACGCGATCAAGCCTGCCGCGGATGACCGCGAACTGCCGATGTTCACGGAATGCAATGCCATTTTGGCGAGCCCAATCCGAGACAGCCAGATCACGTTTGAACGTCCAGAGATTGCCCGTTTCTTCGTGTGCATGAATGGCACGGATATCAAATGTGTCGGCGAGCCCGGTCAAAACATCAACAACATCGCCAACCCGCACGGCAAGCGATTGACCAAGCGCACGGGCATCAGACGCCAGTTCATCAAGCGACGCGCGGATAAACTGCCAATGCCGTGCTGATGTGTCTGGCAGCCGCCAATAATCGGGCTCAACGACATAAAGCAACACAACCGGATATCCGGCAGCAATCGCCCCATTCAGCGCCGCATGATCATGCAGACGCAAGTCGCGCTTTAACCAGACAATTGTGATGGGTGGGCGCATCAGCACCACCCAACGACAACAGTTGCATCAGGTGTGGTGGACAGACTTAGAATGCGGAAACAAAACAGCGGCATGCAAACGGAACTCGCAATCACAAGAACATTGCTTCCATACGCTGCGTGACTTTGTCCGGATTGGTTTGCCCCAGAGTGTCGCCCAGGAACACAAAAAGCCGGACTTGTGTCCGGCTTCCGCATTGGCAATCCCGATTGACGGGTGCCTATATGGTGCGAGCGTTATGCAATCGCGTCACGTGCTGCTTTACGAGCAACGTCTTTGATCTGCCACTGGGAAATCCCGACATCATCAAGATCGCGCTTATCAAGGCCGTAAAGTTCATTCGCGACCGAGCGTGCATAGGCCCAACGGCGAACAGCAACAAGAATACTGGACAGGAACATGTTGAACCTCCTTGGGTTACTATTTTGAATGCTGCCTTGGAGGTAACCTCCAACTGTCTGGCGCATTCATCAGCTTGCTTCGCGTTGCAATATGTCGAAATTCCACTTGATCCTCAACCACCAAAAAATGCATATCATCTGTGCCATTTATTCACAGATAAACACACATGAACAAACCATACCCGACAATCCGTGGCTGATACGGCGATTAAGTATGATGTTTTGAGTTGAAATATACCTGAACGCGCATAGTGCAGCGCAGCATTTTCGCCAGATTTTCAGACCAAAACACCCTGCCCTAGGCGTTGCCCTCTGCAACCTTGGCAAAAGGCAAAGCCGATTGAAGGGCATGGACGGTAAGCGGCGCGGCAACGCCTTTGACCGCGAAGTCACCACAGCAAACCGTCGGCTCGGTGATGTGGCTTGCCAGAACATCTGACATCAACAAGGGTGTGCCGATCTGTTTGGTCAGGCTTTCCAGACGGGCTGTCCGGTTTACCGCCACCCCCATCACGGTGAAATCCAGTCGGTGGGTACCACCAACATTGCCATAGACCACTTCGCCGTAATGAAGCCCGACGCCAAAGCGAAGGATTGGCAGTCCTTCTTCCAAACGTTTCCGGTTCACATTTTCCAGATCGGCCAAGGCGGCCTTTGCCGCACGCACGGCGTTTTCACAGACACTTTCGGCGGATTGATTGTTTTCCTGGGCAAAGACAATCAGCATCGCATCGCCGACAAAACGCAAAATTTCGCCCCCGTGGGCGCGCACGGCACGTTCGACCGTTTCAAAATAGACATTAAGACTGTCAAGCAGCTGTTCGACCGACAGGGTTTCGGTCATCACCGTGAAATCGCGCACATCACTGAACCAAAGGGCAGCACGAATGGTTTCACCGTCGCCGCGACGAATATGACCATGCATGACCCGCGCACCCGTGCGTTCGCCCAGATAGGTATCAAGCAACGAATGTTCGATCCGTTTGGTCACATGCAGTTCAAGCACCCCGCCAACGTGATCCAGTAATCCTTCGAAACAGGCGATTTCGCTATCATCGAAACCGTCGGGCTGATCTGTTGCGATGGTCATAACGCACCAGCGGCCGCCACTGAACCGAATGCGGGTACAATAATAGTCGGTCAACCCCATGCCGATCAGTTCGCCGACGAGCGGGTGATGATCGGCCGGATTGACCCTGGCAAGGTGAATGCGCACCGGGCCACCATGCAGGTTCACGTCTTCGACCGGGCTTCCGATGTAAGAACCGCTTTCATGAATGCCGTGGGTGGCCTCCCACAGACGGGCCCCGTGTTCGCGATCCCAAAGAAACGACCAGACGGCGACTTGCGGATGGAGTGCCTCCATCGAGCAGCGCATGCGTGCAATATGAAATCCTTGGGCGTTGAGCCGCGTCATCAGTTGGTCAAGGAAGGCATTTGCATCCTCGATCAGGCGACCTTCTTTGGCAATCCAGTCGATAACAGGTGCGCTATTCCACATGGCCGTCCTCTATTCCCCTGTTATCGCATGATAATCACGACTAAATTCAATGCACTTATTCCGATGCGTCACAGCTTTAATGCCGACAAACGCCCTAATTGTTTTTGCTGCTCTGCAATATATTAGCGATGTATATTGCCAATTTTGTAACAAAGTGTTTCAGTTCGCAATCTGGAAACGCCCTGTTACAGTTTTGTGGATGCATTGTGCCCCTTCTCGCAGCATGTTGTCGCTGCAAATGGTTAAAAGCCAGGGAGGAAACCTAGATGTATCTGCGCAAAACCATCCTCGCCACTGGTGTGGCGTTTTCTGCACTCGCGACTGCTAACTTTGCTCATGCCGAGCCGACCGCTGAAGTTCTGCACTGGTGGACTTCGGGCGGCGAAGCAAAAGCTGTCGCATCCCTTAAAGAAGATTTCGAAGCCAATGGCGGCACCTGGGTTGATAGCCCGGTCGCTGGTGGTGCTGGCGATGCAGCCATGACCGTTCTGCGTTCGCGCGTTCTGTCGGGTGATGCACCGGCTGCTGTTCAGCTTAAAGGTCCGGCAATTCAGGAATGGGCCGAACAGGGTGCCCTTGCTGATCTCAATGACGTTGCCGCTGCTGAAGGTTGGGATGACGTTATCCCGGCTGCGATCCAGGACGTTATGAAATACGAAGGCGACTATGTTGCTGTTCCGGTAAACGTACACCGCGTTGACTGGATCTGGGCAAACCCGACCCTTCTGGCAAAAGTTGGTGCCGATTCCGCACCGACCACCTGGGACGAGTTCAACGCCCTTGCTGACAAACTCCAGGCTGCTGGCATCACGCCGGTTGCCCATGGTGGTCAGCCGTGGCAGGACGCAACCGTCTTCGAAACCGTCGTTCTTGGCCTTGGCGGCCCGGAATTCTTCCAGAGCGCTCTGGTTGATCTCGACGAAGACGCACTGAACTCCGACACCATGAAAGCGGTGTTTGACCAGATGCGCAAAATCCGCGGTTATGTCGATGCCGACTTCCCGGGTCGTGACTGGAACCTTGCAACCGCAATGGTCATGAATGGCGAAGCCGCCATGCAGATCATGGGTGACTGGGCAAAAGGCGAATTCCTTGCTGCTGGCAAAGTACCGGGCAAAGACTTCATCTGTGCAGCAACCCCGTCTGAAAACGGCTACCTGTTCAACGTTGACAGCTTTGCCATGTTCAACGTTTCGGGCGACGACAAGGTCGCTGGCCAGAAACTGCTTGCCGAACTGATTGTTGGCGAGAAGTTCCAGGAAACCTTCAACCTTCTCAAAGGTTCGATCCCGGCACGTTCAGGCGTTTCGCTTGATAAGTTCGATGATTGCGCCAAGAAGTCCGAAGCTGACCTTCAGGCCGCACAGGAAGCCGGTGGTTTCCTTCCGTCCATGGCACATGGCATGGCGCTTCGTGGCCACCTTGCAGGTGCGATCGTTGACGTCGTGACCGCACATTTCAACTCCGACATGTCGTCTGACGAAGCCGTCTCGCGTCTGGTCGAAGCTGTTGAACTGGCCAAAGACTAATCTCATCTGATCAGTACAATCTGAGATATGAGCAATTTGCAGGCCCCGGAATTTCCGGGGCCTGTTTCCCACTCATTTAACTTTTGAGGCAAAGGTTATGGGGGCTTCTCAAAGCACCGAAAGCAACCTGACGGCCAGCATCCAGCGTCATCTGTCCAAGATCGTTGTTGCACCGTCCTTTGCTGCGTCCCTGTTTTTTGTCTACGGGTTCATCCTGTGGACCGGCTATATGGCGTTTTCCAAGTCGCGCATGCTTCCCGTCTGGGATTGGGCAGGGCTTCGGCAATATGAACGTCTGTGGCAGATGGAACGCTGGCATGTTGCCATTGAAAACCTGCTGATCTTTGGCGGTCTGTTTATCGTGACCTGCCTGATCATCGGGTGCCTTCTGGCAGTTCTTCTTGATCAGCGTATTCGCGCCGAAGGTGCGCTTCGTACGATCTTCCTTTATCCGATGGCCCTGTCCTTCATCGTGACGGGTACTGTCTGGAAATGGCTTCTTAATCCGGGCCTTGGCCTTGAAAGCATGATGCATGACCTCGGCTGGACGAGCTTCAAGTTCGACTGGCTGGTCAATTCGGACATGGCGATCTACACGGTTGTGATCGCAGCAGTCTGGCAGGCATCGGGCTTTGTCATGGCAATGTTCCTTGCGGCATTGCGCGGCGTCGATCAGGACATCATTCGCGCAGCCTATATGGACGGTGCCAGCCTGCCCCGGATCTATTTCGGTATCATCATTCCGTCGATCCGCCCGGTTTTCCTGAGTGCGATCGTCGTTCTGGCCCACCTTGCCGTCAAAAGCTTTGACCTTGTCATTGCGCTCACCGGTGGTGGCCCGGGCTATTCATCCGATCTTCCGGCAACCTTCATGTACACGATGGCCTTCCAGCGTAACCAGCTTGGTGTTGGTGCCGCCAGTGCCATGATGATGCTGGCGACCGTTATGGCGATCATTGTGCCGTATCTGTATTCCGAACTGCGCGGAGGCAAGAAAAATGGCTGATATTCAGACCTATAGCCACGATGCAGGCTGGAAACATACCGTTCTGCGCGGGTTGCTGTATCTTATTCTGATCCTGTTTGCGGCCTATTACCTTTTCCCGCTGATCGTCATGATTTCGACCTCGTTGAAGTCGCTTGACGAAATTCGTGAAGGGTCGCTGATTTCGCTGCCGCGTGTGGTGACGTTTGATGCATGGAACTATGCATGGAACGAAGCCTGCGTTGGTGTCGAATGTACCGGGATCAAAATCTATTTCTGGAACTCGGTCAAAATGGCGATCCCAGCTGTTCTGATTTCGACCTTCCTTGGTGCGATCAACGGCTATGCGCTGACCAAGTGGCGGTTCAAGGGGGCGAACATCGTCTTTGCCCTGCTGCTGTTTGGTTGCTTCATTCCGTTCCAGGTCGTTCTGCTGCCGATGTCACAGGTTCTTGGCAAGCTTGGTCTTGCCAGCTCTACCCCGGGCCTTGTTCTGGTCCACGTGGTTTACGGCCTGTGCTTCACCACCCTGTTCTTCCGGAACTACTACGTTTCGATTCCGGACGAACTGGTCAAGGCAGCCACCATTGACGGTGCCGGGTTCTTCACCATTTTCTGGCGCATTATTCTGCCGATCTCGACCCCGATCATCGTGGTTTCGGTCATCTGGCAGTTCACCCAGATCTGGAACGACTTCCTGTTCGGTGCCTCGTTTGCCTCTGGCGCAAACGCACCGATGACCGTCGCACTCAACAATATCGTCAACACCACGACCGGCGTGAAACAGTACAACGTTGATATGGCAGCAGCCCTGCTGACCGGCCTTCCGACGTTGCTGGTTTATGTTCTCGCTGGCAAATACTTCGTCCGCGGCCTGACCGCCGGCTCGGTGAAGGGATAAGCAAATGGCATCACTCACCCTCGATAAAGTTCGCAAGGCTTTTGGCCCTGTCGAAGTTCTCAAGGAAATCAATCTGGCGATTGACGATGGCGAGTTTCTCGTCCTTGTTGGACCGTCGGGTTGCGGCAAATCGACCCTTCTGAACCTGATTGCAGGTCTGGAAACAGCCACCGACGGGGAAATCCGCATCGGGGATCGCGTTATCAACGACGTGCATCCCAAAGACCGTAACATCGCCATGGTGTTCCAGTCCTATGCGCTTTACCCGAACATGACGGTGCGCAAGAACATCACCTTTGGCCTCGAAATCCGTGGCGTTTCCAATCAGGAACGTGACAAGGCCGTTGCCGATGTTGCCAAACTGCTTCAGATCGAAGCACTTCTGGATCGCAAACCGTCCCAACTTTCGGGTGGTCAGCGTCAACGTGTTGCCATGGGCCGCGCGCTTGTCCGTGATCCGGATATCTTCCTGTTTGACGAACCGCTTTCAAACCTTGATGCGAAACTGCGTGTCGACATGCGGACCGAGATCAAGAAGCTGCATCAGCGTCTTGGCTCGACCATCGTTTATGTCACCCACGACCAGATCGAAGCCATGACCCTGGCCTCGCGCATCGCGGTGATGAAGGACGGTATCCTCCAGCAGTTCGATACGCCGCAGAACATCTATGAACGCCCGAACAACATGTTTGTGGCCGGCTTCATCGGATCGCCGTCGATGAACTTCATTGATGCGACCCTGACCGAAGACAACGGCAAGCTGGCCCTGACCATTCCGCGCGATGGCAACCCGATTGTCCTGCCGCTGTTTGAGGCGCCGGAAAGCTATCGTGGTTATATCGGCAAGGATGTCGTGTTTGGCATTCGTCCCGAAGCCCTGACCCACAAACGTACCGGGTCGGACGAACCGGGCAGCCAGTATGTCAATTTCGACAGCAAGGTCGAAGTGATCGAACCGACCGGTGCCGACACGATGACCGTGATCGAAATCGCCGGTAAGGAAATCGTGGCGCGCGTCCGTCCGGACCGTCAGCCGAAACCGGGCGAGAGCATGACGTTCTCGGCCGACATGTCTCAGATCAGTCTGTTTGACCCGGATACCGAGTTGCGGATCTGATCTGATTGGCGGGTGGTTCTGGGGGCCACCCGCCATTCTTCTTTTTGGGCCCTGCTCCACCCGATACTGTTCGACTTCGGCCTAAACCCTGCGCGGCAGGGACACGATAACTTCCAGACCTTTTCCCGGCATATTGCGCAACTCGATGCGCCCGTCATGGGCATCAATCACGGTTTTCACGATCGACAGCCCAAGGCCACTGCCCCCGGTGCTGCGCGCCCGTGATCCTTCAACACGATAAAACGGCAGGAACACCTTATCCTGATGTTCGACCGGGATCCCGGGCCCTTCGTCACGAATGGTGACCAGCACGGTATCCGCCGTTGCTTCGAGGCTGACATTGGCGCGATGGCCATATTTCAGGGCATTTTCAATCAGGTTGGTAAAGGCACGCTTTAACGTGCCCGGACGGCAAGACAACCGGATACTGCGTTTGCCCTCAAAGGAATGGGCATCATCATTGCCGCCGAACACAGTATGGACCGAACTGAACTGCAACGGCTGTGGCCCGGCAAAGCTAACCGGGCGGCCAAGATCGGCATAGTCGTCACAGATGGCTTCAAGCACGGAAATGAAATCAACCGTGCGTTCTTCTTCCTTGGCGATCCAGTCGCCAAGGAAATCAAGCGCGTCATTGAGCAGACTGTCCATTTCATCAAGATCGCGCAAAACGGTTTCGCGCAGCTCATCATTTTCAATGAACTCGGCGCGCAGCCTTAACCGTGTGCTGGGTGTGCGCAAGTCGTGCGAAATCGCGGCCAGCATCCGGGTGCGATCACCCAGCATCCGTGAAATACGTTCGCGCAAATCGTTATAGGCTGCGGCCATTGACCGGGCCTCGGTCGGTCCGCGTTCCTCGACCGGTGGGCCGCTGACATCATCGGCGTGATCAATGATTGCACGCGTAAGGCGCTTGAACGGGCCTGCCAACAAATCGGCAAGCCCGGCAAACACGACAAGAACCGCCGCCACCCCCATCAGGAACATCAGAAACACCAGCGACGGCGATGAATAATTCGCCCACAGCTCGTTATGGTGCACCAGAATGCGTTTGCCTGACGGCATCATGATTTCCACCTGTGCCTCAAGCCCCAGACGCGCAATTTCACGCGACAGTTCTGCAAAGAACAGGCTGGGATTTTCGGTGGCCTCGATGGTGGCGCGCTGTTCGGCACTTAAACGACCGCGTTCGAAATTCACCTTGACCGAGGTCGGCCAACCGGTATTGGCCAGTCGGACCGGCATGGCGATATGCTGTGCGGGTCTGGAAAACAACAACAATGTCCCGACATCATCAGATGGCAGGATGCGCATTGTCATGCCATCGCGCGCGGCGATGTCGATGATGTTTTCTTCAAATTCCGGGTTTTCGGCAATCCGTACCAGTTCGCGAATGGTAAAGCCCAGTGTATAGGCCCGGCCAATGCGTTCGTCCCGCTCGATCACATAATAGGATGCCATGGCGCTAAGGGCAGCAATGATCAGTCCGCCCAGCATCATCAAAAGAAAGATACGCCCGCCCAGCGTGCGCGGCTTGTAGCGGCGCATATAGTTGCTGAATTTTGCGAACATATCGGCCATGGGTCGGCCTAAATCGTTTGGGTGTCGGCGCAGAACTGATAGCCGATGCCGCGCACTGTCTTGATCAGTTTCGGGTTCTTGGCGTCTTTTTCGATTTTGCGGCGCAGGCGACTGATCTGGATATCGATGCTGCGATCAAACGGCAGCGAGCTTTGCCCGCGCACAATATCAACAAGCTGTTCACGCGATAGCGCCCGCTTGTTGTTCTTGACCAGCGCCAGAAGCAACGAAAACTCGCCCGTCGACAGATGCACGGCGACATTATCGGCATCGCGCAATTCACGTGATCCGATATCAAGCGTCCATTCACCGAAAATGATCTTGTGCGCCGGGGCGACTTCGTTATCAGACGGCCCAACCGCCCCCGTTTCAAAGCGCCGGAACACAGCACGGATACGGGCCAACAATTCACGCGGGTTAAACGGTTTGGTCAGGTAATCATCTGCACCAAGTTCAAGGCCAAGAATACGGTCAGTATCCTCGCCCACCGCGGTCAGCATGACAATCGGCACCTTGGAGGTCCGTCGAACATCCCGGCACAGGGCAAAGCCGTCCTCGCCCGGCAACATGATATCAAGAATCACCAGATCGATTTTCCAGTCGCGCAGTGCACGATGCATTTCATTACCGTCGGACACGGTGGTAATGCGAAAACCGTGTTGCAACAGGAACTTCTTCAAAAGCTTCTGGATTTCCTGGTCGTCATCAACGACCAGAATATGTGGTTCACGTCGCGTCGTCAGTGTCCCGAACTCCCCTGATATTCATCGGCCATGTCCCCGACCGCGGCGGGAGTTTAGTCGATATCGCCACCGGTTTGAACCGTTTTCCATCTGGCGTTTAAAAAGGAAAAAGCCGGGCAATGCCCGGCTTCCCCATATCCAGTCGTAAGGGCTGTAATCAGGTTACTTCAGGTCATAAACCTTGGTGCTACCAGATACTTCCGATGCCACCACCAGCATTGCATTGCCGGTCGGGCTGTCCTTGGCATCAACAAACTGCAAGCCTTCGGGGGCCAGTTCACCGGCAGTATCATTTTCCGGATTGCCTGAGAAACGACGATCACTGTGATAGGTGACGAATTGCGGGTTGGTCGGGTTGGTCAGATCATAGACCATGAAGCCACCCTGACGTTCCAGCCCGATAAAGACATAGGGCGTCCCGTTGACATAGCCACTTGCAATGCCTTCTGGCTCCGGGCCCTTGTCATCGGAGCGGTTGTCACGGCTGTAGTTTTCAGTATCCGAGGAATTGAAAACGTTGGGATAGTTCGCCGCCAATATCTGCTCAAACGCATCACCACTGTCAAAGACCATTTCACCGTCTGCATCCAGCACCGAGAACGACCGCGCGCCATAGCTATAGATGACATCGAAATCACCATCGCCATCAACGTCACCCTGCGCGGTTGTGGTCTTCAAACGACCAAGATTTTCATCCTTTTGCAGGGTGCTTGCGGTTGGGAAGGCCACCGGATCAAGCGTCAGTTTGCCAACGCGGGTTTCCTCGCTGTAACCGTCATAGTCGCGTGAATCGCCTTCATTGGCGATCAGGACCCATTCCTTGCCATCAATATTGATCGCATCGATGGTGTCAGGCATGAACATGCCCATCACCGGCCAAGTGCGGATATTGATCCTGCCGTCCTTGTCGCTGGCATCAAAGGCATGGACCGAATGATCCTTGAAGCCAAGACCGGCGACGTTTTTGACCGTTGCAGTTTCGATATCGACAATCGCAACCGCGTTGTTTTCCTGCAACGACACATAGGCCGTTTTGCTGTCATTGGAGACGGCGATATATTCCGGCTCCACATCCTGTGCCACGCTTGAAGTACCCGGATTGGACGTACGCATGCCATGGGGCAGCTTGCCATCATTCAGGAACTTGAAATCAACCGTGCGGACGTCATCATCGGACAAGTTTTCTGCACCACCGGCCATGGAAATGATCGAAACACTACCTTCCGGATCATTGGTGAATGCGTCATTCGGCTCACCCTCATTCGCGACCAGAACATATTTCCCATCCGGGGAAAACTTGATCATGTCGGGCAGTGCGCCAACGGTGACCGCTGAAATGAACCCGCCATCGGTATCAAAGAAAACGGCCTGACCCGGTGCCTGCTTATCGCTGTTTTCCACGGCCACGGCGACAACGCCATTTTTGATGGCAACACTGTTGGCACCCTTGCCCCAGGTAGAAAGATCAATCGCAGCGATCTTGGTCAGTTCGGACGGATCGGACATATCAAGAATATCGACCACTTTGTCCGCGCCATTGACGACAAAGATGCGCTTTGACACCGGATCAAATGCCGGAATTTCCGCCGCACTTTCATCCAGCATCCCGGTCCGATACTCGCCCATCGGCACAATCGTGATCGGATGCGCACCCGCATTGATGACGTCACCGGCCATCTTGGTGTGGTTGGGTGCAGTGCCTGCACAGGCTGTCAGAAGCAAAGAAACAGCGGCTGTCGCCATCAATGAAGAACGCATGTTTTCCCCTTGGAATAACCGTAATCAAAGCAGGCAGACTGCGTGTTTGTTGTAACGGTTTCATGACTTGGTCGTGACAGTTTCATAAATTTCTTATCGGTGGGACTGCTCCAATCCCTGTCTGGTTTCGTATCAAAACTATAACTCGAAACAATCCGTCGGGATTTGCCCCGCGACCCAGACAGGAGCCACACATGCCACGGATGTCAAACGTGAATATTGCGATCATTGGTGCCGGAATGGCGGGCCTAAAGGCGGCCAGCACGCTGCACCGCATCGGCATGAATGTAACGGTGTTTGAAAAAAGCCGCGGTCTTGGCGGGCGGCTGGCGTCACGGCGCACCGACTTTGGCCATTTCAATCATGGTGCGCAATATGTGACAGCGCGCGATCCCGGCTTTAATGCGTTTTTGCAAGAAGCAACCGAGTTTAACGCGGCCCAGAACTGGTCGCCCAACCTGCATCGCGGAACGTCCGCCCCCGCACAATCCGGTGCGGCACTTTCACCGATCGCGCGCCATGTCGGCAACCTTGCCGAAGAACCCTGGTATCAGGGTGCGCCGCAGATGAACAAACTGATCCGCCCACTGGTCGACACCTTCCCGATCCAGAAACAACACCGCATCGTCGGCATCGAGCCGAGCGGACCGCGCAGTTTTATACTCCATGATGATCTGGACGGGACTTACGGCCCGTTTGATGGTGTGATCGTCACCGCCCCTGCCCCGCAGACTGCCGATCTTTTGCGCCCGCTTGCCCCGCGCTATGCCCCGATTGACGAGGTTGTCATGGCGCCGTGCTGGGCAGTGATGGCCGCCTTTGAAAGCCCGCTTCCCACCGGCTTTGACGCGATGTTGTATCCGAGCCCTGAAATCAGTTGGGCCGCGCGGAGCAGCCAGAACGATGACATGTTCCACCGTCGCACACCCGATCCGTGGGTGCTTCATGCCAGCCCGGAATGGTCACGCCAGCACCTTGAAGAAGACAAGGACCGCGTGATTGAAAAGCTGTTGGCCGCCCTTCGTGATGTCAGTGGCGTGAAACTGCCTGAACTTCATTCGGTGCAGGCCCATCGCTGGCGCTATGCCCGTACTGAATTGCCGCTTGGCAAAAGTCACCTTAATGGCATGAATGGCCGGGTGATTGCCGCAGGCGACTGGTGCCTTGGCGCACGGGTCGAGGCGGCCTGGCGCAGTGGCCGAACAGCGGCACATGCCATGGTCGAAGCCCTGATCGGGTAATCGGTAAACGTGATCCGAACGCAGTGTCATGCCAAAAAATGCCAATGGACGTCGTCACAGCAAATCAGATTTGCCGCAGAAAACCTGCGTGACATGCGCACGACCGTTTAACTGGCGGCGCAAATGGAAGGATTGCTGGGACGAGGTTCAATATTGTTCTGACCGGTGCCGTCGCCAGCGAAAGCAGCCTGCAAAAACGGACATGCAGGACCAAGTATCATGATGTTTGACCGAAAAGACGAAGATCAGCCAACCTACGCCATCCTGCGCCAGCGCGTGATTGATCTGGCAACACAGCGCGGGCCGGACAAAACGATCTGCCCGTCAGAGGTTGCCAAAACCTTTGGATCTTATTGGCGGGATTTGATGCCGCGCGTGCATCAGGTGGCAGAGCAACTATGTGCCGAACGCAAACTGACATTTGAAAAGGGCGGCATCAGCCATGGCCAAAACCGCCCTTCGGGTAACTATCGATTGCGTATCGTCGCTGATGATCAGGACGACTAAGCCAGCTTATGCGCCGCGCAAGGCATGCAGCCGTTTGATCAGACCGGCCGTCGACGCATCGCGCGTACCGGCATCTTCCTTGCCCTCGACCATCGGAAGCAGTTCCTTGGCAAGTTGCTTGCCAAGTTCAACGCCCCACTGGTCATAGGAATTGACGTTCCAGATGATGCCCTGAACAAAGATTTTATGTTCATACATCGCAACCAACCGGCCAAGGGTAAAGGGATCAAGCTGCTTATAAAGGATCATGGTGCTGGGCTTGTTGCCATCAAACACCTTTTGCGGTGCCAGCACGTCAATCTCGGCCGGTGACAGGTCACTGCCAGAAAGCTCTTCACGGACTTCTTCTTCGGTCTTGCCACGCATCAATGCCTCGGCCTGTGCAAGGCAGTTCGACACCAACTTGTCGTGATGGTTGGCCAACGGATGTAGCGCATTGGCCGCCATAATGAAATCAACCGGGATCAGTTCGGTGCCCTGATGGATCAGCTGATAAAACGCATGCTGGCCGTTGGTGCCCGGTTCTCCCCAGATGATCGGGCCGGTTTCATAGGCAATCGGTTTGCCGTCACGGGTGACGGACTTGCCATTGCTTTCCATATCGGCCTGCTGCAGGTAGGCCGGCAGACGCGACAGGTGCTGATCATAGGGCAGGATAGCCTGACTGGATGCGCCCAGCACATTGCGATACCAAACCCCGATCAGACCAAGGATCATTGGAATGTTGGTTTCAATCGGGGCTGTTTTGAAATGGTTGTCCATCGACTGCGCCCCGCGCAGCAATTCTTCGAACTTGTCATACCCGACGGCCAGAATGATCGGCAGACCGATTGCCGACCACAGGCTATAACGTCCGCCAACCCAATCCCAGAAACCGAATGCGTTGTTGGTATCAATGCCAAATGCCGCGACCTTGTCCAGCGCGGTTGAAACCGCGACGAAATGCTTGGCAACGGCTGCTTCGTCTTTCAGCATCCCGACAAGCCAATCACGCGCCGAATAGGCGTTGGTTAGCGTTTCGTCTGTGGTGAAGGTTTTGGACTCGATGATGAAAAGCGTCGTTTCCGCATCAAGGAATTTCAGCGTATCGACAATATGCGCGCCATCAACGTTGGACACGAAATGGCAGCGAATGCCATCGATGTGATATGGCCGCAGCGCCTCGTTGACCATCACCGGACCAAGGTCGGAGCCCCCAATACCGATATTGACCACATCGGTGATTTTCTTGCCGGTATGGCCTTTCCATTCGCCGGAATGGACGCGTCCTGCAAAGTCTTTCAGACGGGCAAGCACTTCCTTGACCGCCGGCATCACGTCTTTGCCGTCAACCTCGACCGGGCCACCATCAAGATTGCGGAGTGCTGTATGCAGGACCGCACGGTTTTCGGTGACATTGATCTTGTCGCCTGCAAACATCCGGTCGCGCCAGCCTTCAACATTGGCCGCCGTCGCAAGCTCAACCAGGGCCGCCATCACATCGTCGGTGATCAGGTTTTTGGAGTAATCAACAAACAGGTCATTGAGGGCCGCACTGTATCGTTCAAACCGCGCGGGATCGTTGGCAAAGGCCTTACGCAGATTGAGCTTTTCGGAAACTTCCGCGCCCAGTTGATCGAGTTTATCCCAGTTTGCGGTCATTTTATCAGCAGACATACCACCCTCGGCCCATTCAAATTTATTCATAACAATGCGGTGCTATCGCCAACAGGCTAACACGCGTTTCAAACCATGTGTGGGACAGTTTGCAGCACGCGGCGGCAAGATTATGGCCGCCGCGTGATTTTTCATTTACGCCTGTGATCTTATCGGTTCGAAAGAAAGTCTTCGACTTCTTTTTCCGTCGGCAATGCGTTGATGGCACCACGCTTGGTTGCCGTAATCGCGCCGACCGCATTGGCAAAGCGGCACGCGGCTGCAAGCTTGTCTTCGGACCCCAGAAGCTCCGGGTCCTTCAGCAGGCGCGACAGGAAGCCTGCCGTGCAGCCATCCCCTGCCCCGGTCGCATCAACCGCCGTGATTTCAAAGGACGGCACAAAACCATCAAACGCCGGTGTGATGTAACGTGATCCCTTGGGACCGTAAGTCACAATCATCGCACGCCACTGATCACACCACAGATCCTTGATGCCTTCTTCAAGATCATCCTTGCCGGAGACAAAAGTGATTTCCTCGTCCGACATTTTGACGACATCGGCCTGACTGATCGCCAAACGCAGGATTTCACGTGCCTTTTCCGCACTCGGCCACAGCGGCAGGCGCAGGTTCGGGTCACACGAAATGATCGCGCCGTTCTCGCGGGCAATTTTGATCGCTTCAAGCGTCGCCGCGCGCGGGTCATCATCGATCATGCAAAGCGTTCCATAGTGGAACAGATCGGTTGATTTCAGCATGTCCTGATCAAGATCAGCAATGCTGAGCAACATGTCAGCAGACGGGCTGCGATAGAATGAAAATTCGCGTTCCCCATCGGCACGCAGGGAGACGAATGCAAGCCCGGTCAGGGCTTCCTTGGTGAGCACAATGCCCGATGTATCGACATTGTCTGCCTTAAGGGTATCGACCAGAAAATGGCCAAAGGCATCATCGCCGAGTTTACCGATAAAACCGGTTTCAATACCCAGACGCTGCAAACCCACAGCCGCATTGCCCGGTGCGCCCCCGGCCGCCTTGGCAAAGGCCGGCGCATCGGCAAGGCCGGTTCCGGTCACGGTCGGAACAAAATCAATCAGCAGTTCCCCAAGACAAACAGCTTTGGCTGTCATGACGTTTCTCCGTTCGAATTGTCCGCAAATTCGGCGGATCAATAGTGTGTGGTCTGTGGGACCCACCGCCTTTTAAATCGATTCAACGCGTCAGACAAATGCTAATCGAACGCGGCACCGCATTCGCCAGCATATCGGCTTTTCACATTCTTGCGCAAAAGGCTTGGCCCCAAAAGATTAGGGCTTCAGTGCGAAAATCGCCCCGGATATAAAGTCGCGAAATCAAAACCAAACCACACTAGCAGACAACAGGGCATTTTCATGAGCACACTCGTCGCACGAAATCTGATGCAAAGTTTTGATCAAATTACCGACTATTGGTCGCCAAAGATCATCGGTGAGGTGAATGACCAATATCTGAAAATTGCAAAAGTAAAAGGCGAACTCGTCTGGCATGCCCATGACGAGGAAGACGAGCTGTTCCATATCGTCAAGGGGAGCCTGATCATCGAGTTCGAAGACCACAAGGTCGAACTGAGCGAAGGCGAGTTTCTGACCATCCCCAAAGGGGTCATGCATAACCCGATTGCCAAGGAAGAGTGCTGGGTCCTGCTGATTGAAAGCAAATCGACCAAACACACTGGCAATGTTGTTACTGAAAAAACCAAAACCCTATCGCAGCAGTTGTAACGTCCACGAAGTTGCTGCGACAGAGTGCCTGTGGTGGGCGAGTTACGTCCTCTGCAGGCCTTTGCCAAAGCCGACTTCGCGTTGGCGTTCAAGTTCGGTCATCCAGCGTTCGAACATCGCATCACGCTCAAGCTGAATGGCGTAGTGGCGATGAAGGGCTGCGGTCAGGCGCCCTTCGCGGCCAAGAAGTTCATCGGCAAAGGCGATCATGACCGAGTTCGGCCAGGCAATCGGACGCATTTCGCGGATGGTGGTAAAGATGCTGTCTTCATCACGGTCCGGTTCGCACTGTGCCATCAGGGTGATCATGGCGGCGGTCGAACGCGACACGCCCATGTGACAATGCACCAGCAAATGGCCATCGCGACGATCCGCGCGGCTTCCGATCAGGGTTTCGCCGTAGGCAAGGATGGCTTCGACATCAGCCTTGGTCGGGGCAGGACGGCCTTCCTTGTCCTCGATCACGTCATGGAAACGTAAAATAGTGCGTTCATGCGGGTCAAAGTTGGCAAAAATGGTCGGGTCTTCACGTTCGGGATCAAGGACTGACAGGACATGGGTCACACCATGGCTGCGATGGGTCGGCAGCTCGTCAATGCCACAGATGGTCAGGCGCGAAATAGCAATTGGTTTCATTTCCGTATCTCTTGTCTTCTTTTGTTTTTCTGATTGCTATCAGAGCACAGGAAAATGAAAAAACAAGGGCCGGTATCATGAAATAATACCGGCCCCCTAAATTTTTGATCTGAAACGTCAGATTACTTTGCGCGGTTAACCGCATGAATGTTCAGCATTTCCCACGCCATGGTCGCACCGGCAAGCGCTGTGATGTCCGAAACATCATAAGGCGGGGAAACTTCGACAACGTCACTGCCGATCAGGTTCACATGCCCCGCAAGACCGCGCAGGATCGATACAGCCTGATGGCTGGTCAAACCGCCCAGAACCGGCGTACCTGTGCCCGGTGCATAGCACGGATCAAGCCCATCAATGTCAAAGGTGATATAGGCCGGGTTGTCGCCCACCGTGGCCTTGATCTTTTCAACAATGGCGTCAATCGACATCGACTGAACATCCGGGCCATACAGGATATTAAACCCGTGGGTCGATTCATTGTGCGTGCGAATGCCAACTTGAATGGATTTTGACGGATTGACGATGCCCTTTTGGGCCGCGTGCCAGAACATGGTGCCGTGATCAATCCGATCGCCGTCATCTTCCCAGGTGTCGGAATGGGCATCAAACTGGATCAGTGAAATGCCATCACCATACTTTTCGGCGTGCGCCTTCAGGATCGGATAGGTGATGAAGTGATCGCCACCGATGGTGAGCATCTTGGCGCCGGACTGAACGATGTCACGTGCGTGATCTTCGATCATTTCCGGAAGCTTTTCCGGATGGCCCGGATCAATAACCATGTCGCCATAATCAATCACCGCCATCTCGGCAAAGATATCACGGCCAGACGGGAAATGCGGTGCCCAGGCAAGGTTGGTCGATGCACGACGCACACCCTGCGGGCCCAAACGCGTGCCCGGTCGGCTTGATGTTGCCAGATCATAGGGGATACCGGTCACAGCAACATCAATCCCATTGAGATCGCGCGAATATCGGCGGCGCATGAAGGACAGCGCACCGGAATACATCGGTTCGCTGGTGTTCTGATGCACAGATTTCGCCGTAAAGGCGTTATCACCGCCCTTGGTGTCAATGACCCCGGTGCTGCTCATTTTTAAACCCTTCTTACTTCCCGTATCAAACCCGGACCGTCTGCCTGCCAGCGGTCGACGGAGTTCTTACGCGTCGCCCAGTGCAATCCAGGTCGACTTGATTTCACAATATTTGTCCAGCGCATGCAGCGAACGGTCGCGACCGGTACCGGACTGTTTGTAACCACCAAACGGCATCGTGATTGATCCACCGTCCCAGCAATTGACCCAGACAAGACCCGAACGCAGTTTCTTTGCGGTCATGTGTGCCTTGTTGATGTCGCGCGTCCAGACTGCTGCTGCCAGACCATATGGCGTATCATTTGCGGTCTGAACAGCCTCTTTCCAGTCCTTGACCGAAATAACCGACAGAACCGGGCCAAAGATTTCTTCCTTGGCAATCGTCATGTCGTTCTTGATGCCGTCAAACACGGTCGGCTCGACATAATACCCACCAGATTCGGTGCGAACCCGTTTACCACCAGTGCGAAGGACCCCGCCCTCGCTGGATCCTTTTTCGATATAACCCAGAACACGGTTCATCTGGCTTTCATCGACAATCGCGCCCATCTGGCTTTTCGGATCAAGCGGATCACCCGGCTGCATTTTCGCACCTGCGGCGACCACCTTTTCAATAAACTCGTCCTTGATGCTTTCTTCGACAATCAGGCGCGAACCAGCCGTGCAGACCTCGCCCTGATTATAGAAGATACCGCCCGCAGCCGCAGCAGCAGCCGCATCCATATCCGGGCAATCGGCCAGAACGATGTTCGGGCTTTTGCCTCCGCATTCCAGCCAGACACGCTTCATGTTCGACTGACCGGAATACTGCAAGAACAGCTTGCCGACTTCGCCCGACCCGGTAAAGGTCACGCAATCAACATCTTCATGCAGGCCAAGCGCCTTCCCCGCCGTTGGGCCAAAGCCCGGCACAACGTTCAGAACGCCTTCGGGAATACCGGCCTCAACCGCGATTTCCGCCACACGAAGGGCGGTCAGTGGTGACTGCTCAGCTGGTTTGAGGATGATCGAGTTCCCCATCGCCAGGGCCGGGCCAAGCTTCCAGACTGCCATCATCAGCGGGAAGTTCCACGGCACAACGGCGGCAACCACGCCCAGCGGTTCACGGGTGATCATGCCGATTTCATTGGTGCCCGACGGAGAGATTTCGTCATAGATCTTGTCAATCGCCTCGGCATACCAGCGGATGCACTTATAGGACAGCGGAATGTCATCGCGCGCCGCCAGCGTGATCGGCTTGCCCATATCAAGGCTTTCGAGAAGCGCCAGTTCGGCCGCGTTCTTTTCAAGCAGATCGGCGAAATGCAGCATGATTGCCTTGCGTTTCGCAGGGGCGGCTTCGGACCAGCTGCCTTTTTCAAACACCGCACGCGCCGATGCCACCGCGCGATTGACGTCTTCGACGTCACATTCGGCAACCTTGGTCAGCACCGACCCATCACGCGGACTGATGCAATCAAATGTCTTGCCGGATGCCGCATCGACATAGGCACCGTTGATGAACGCCTTGTTACGAATATCAAGGGCGGCGGCCTGCGCGGTCAGTTGTTCAAAATTCATCGGATTGGTCATCGCAAGTCTCCTGACGGATGGCGCGTTTGGATTTTTCAAAGTTGATCGTGGCACGTGGCACCTTGATAGGCACTCTGGCAGCACGATCTGTCATCAATATGACGGTGGCGTCGCCGCACTGACGACTTCACATTCCCCGTCACCCACATTTCGAAAACGATGTGGAATTTCTGCATTGAAGTAATAGGCATCACCGGGGCCAAGTACCTTGACCCGTTCACCCACCGTGACTTCAAGCTTGCCACGGACGACAACACCGGCTTCCTCGCCCTTCTGGACAATCAGGTTGTTACCGGTATCCCCGCCCGCAGGGTATGTTTCATGCAGCACGCGCAGGTTACGATCCTTGCGCGATGCCCCGACAAGACGCATCGACATCGTCCCGTCAGACAGTTCGACAAGGTCTTCTTTCCTGAAAAAGATTTCTTCACCGGTATCAAGATCAATGGTGAAGAAATCAATCAGGCTCATGGGAATGCCAGCCAGAACCTTGGCCAGGCTATCAACAGACGGGCTGACCCGGTTCTGTTCAATCGTCGAGATCGTGCTGTTGGTCACACCGGCCCGGCGGGCCAGTTCACGCTGCGACAGCCCGTACATGCTGCGCACCGCCTTCAGACGATCCCCTACCTTTTGCGACATTCCCGTCTTTTCCCTGTCAAACTTTATTGTTGTTTTGTCTGGTTAGACCGCGTCGAGATACCAGCGATATTCCAGCTGGGTGACTTCGGCAAAGAACTCGTCATATTCGGCACGGCGACAGATATCGAACACCTCGACAAAACGTTCGCCGAGATATTCCTTGACGATGTCACCTTCGACAAAGCGGTCGAGGGCCGAAATCATGCTGCGCGGAACAATGCGACCGCCATGCTGTTCATAGCCGTTGCCAACGGTCGGTTCACCCGGATCAAGTTTGTTCTTCATGCCGTGATGCATGCCCGCCAAAACACACGCCAAGACCAGATACGGGTTGGCATCGGCACCCGACACGCGGTGTTCAACACGGGCGGCCTTCGGGCTGCCAGCCGGAATACGAAGGGCGACGGTACGGTTGTTCAAACCCCAGTTCGGTGACATCGGCGCATAGGCCTTGTTCTGGAACCGGCGGAAGGAATTCGGGTTTGGTGCAAAGATCGCCATGCTTTCAAACATGCTTTCCTGCAGGCCACCAATCGCAAAGCGCAGATTGTCCGACACTTCCTCGTCACCTACCGGCGACAGGACATTATTGTCATCCTTGTCGCGCAGCGACACATGAACATGCAGGCCATTGCCCGCCTGATCGGAATACGGTTTTGCCATGAAGGTCGCAGTCACACCGTGATCCCAGGCAATACCCTTAACCACGCGTTTGAGCTGCATGGCGTGATCTGCCGCCATCATCGGATCGGTCACGTGACCAAGATTGATTTCAAACTGCCCCGGGCCTGCCTCGGCAACGATGGTGTCGGCCGGAATTCCCTGACGGTTGAGTTCGGCAACCGCATCATGCAGGACTTTTTCAAAATCCTCGATCTGTTGCAGGCCATAAACCTGCACGCCGTCAGACGCAATCCCGCCACCAAGCGGCTGCGGCGGCAGCGGTGCGGCGGTTTCCTGGTTCTGATCGGCAAGATAGAATTCAAGCTCAAGTGCCACGGTCGGATAAAAACCATCGGCGGCCATGCGATCAACGACGCCCTGCAACACATTGCGTGGATCAGCAAAAAACTTGGTACCGTCAAGGTTATACAGGCTCATCATCACCTGTGCGAGGGGCAGTTCACCATAAGGCACACGACAAAGGGTCCCCGGGATCGGTTTTGCCAGATTGTCCTGATCACCGCTCGACCAAAGAAGGCCCGTGCCTTCGGGGTTGTCACCCGTGATATCAACCAGGCACATGGAGCCCGGCAGCGTTACACCTTCGCTAAAGCTTTTAAGGAATTTCTGTTTGCTGATTCGCTTGCCGCGAAACACGCCGTTAATGTCGGGAATGAGCAACTCAACAAGTTCGACATCCGGATTTTCTTCAAAGAATCGTTGGGCTTCCGCCCTACTGTCTTCGACGAACGACTTGTTCATCGTCATATACTCCCTGAGAAGGCCTGTTATTAAACTGTAACGCATCGTGCCGCGCCGGATAGCCCCGGTCAAGCCCCTTCGTTCGATATATCGTGCAAATCATGCAATGCACAATTTTCTGGCGCGACAGGATGGCTCAGCAGCACAGACCACTCACATCGACCGCCAGGTAACAAAAACTGACCTTGAATTCCTCAAAAAGATTGTCGAAAAATCCTCTTGCAAAGGTGTTCGAAAAAACGAACACTAAGGTCAGATGTTCAACATATCGCACGAAAGCAGAGCAGCCCCACTGTCAGGAGACGTTATGAATAATTTCGACAAAACCGCCTATTGGCAGGATATTGATCAGGCTCACCACATTCACCCGTTCACCGATACGGCGGACCTGAACAATCGTGGCACCCGGGTTATCACACGTGCCGAAGGCGTCTTTATCGAAGATTCCAACGGCAAACGCTATCTTGATGGCATGGCGGGCCTGTGGTGTGTCAATGTCGGCTACGGCCGAAAGGAACTTGCCGAAGCCGCCTACAAGCAGATGCTTGAACTGCCCTATTACAACAACTTCTTCCAGTGCGCGAACACCCCGGCGATCGAGCTTTCCAAAGTTCTTGCCGAAATCACGCCAGAAGGTCTGAACCACGTTTTCTATGCCAATTCCGGCTCGGAAGCGAATGACACGGTTGTCCGCATGGTGCACCAGTACTGGAACCTTAAGGGCAAACCGGAACGTACCACCATCATCAGCCGCAAGAACGCCTATCACGGCTCGACCGTTGCCGGTGCGTCGCTTGGCGGGATGTCGGGCATGCATTCGCAGGGCGGTGCGCTGGTGCGCGATATCGTTCATATCGATCAGCCATACTGGTACGGCGAAGGCGGCGATCACACCCCCGAAGAATTCGGTCTGATTGCAGCCCGCAAGCTTGAAGAAAAGATCAAGGAACTTGGTGCAGACCGCGTTGGCGCCTTTATCGGTGAACCGATCCAGGGTGCTGGTGGCGTGATCATTCCGCCGTCAACCTACTGGCCGGAAATTCAGCGTATCTGCAAGAAATACGACATCCTTCTGATTGCTGACGAAGTCATTTGCGGCTTTGGCCGGACCGGCGAATGGTTTGGCTCGGACACCTTTGACATCAAGCCGGACCTGATGCCGATGGCAAAGGGCATGTCTTCGGGCTATTTGCCGATCTCGGCTGTCATGGTTGGCGATCGGGTTGCCGACGTCCTGATTAATGAATGCGGTGAATTCACCCACGGTTTCACCTATTCCGGTCATCCGGCATGTGCGGCTGTGGCGCTTGAAAACATTCGCATCCTGCGTGAAGAAAAGATGGTCGAACGCGTCAAGGACGATATCGGCCCGTATTTCGCCAAGGCGCTGAAAACCCTTGAAGACCACCCGCTGGTCGGTGCGGTTGAAACCGTCGGTCTGATTGCCGGTATGCCGCTGGTGGATGACAAGAAAACCCGCAAGATGTTTGACAAGCCAGGCACCGTTGGCACGATGTGCCGCGATGCTTGTGTTGCCAATGGCGTGATCATGCGTGCCTGTGGTGATCGCATGGTACTGTCACCGCCGCTTTGCATCACCAAGGAAGAAATCGACGAGCTGGTCAAACGGGCGCGTGCCGCCTTTGACGAGACCGCGAAGAAACTTGGCAAAATGTAATCCGGTTTCGATTACAGTAACTTATACAAATACCCGGCATGAGTTATCATTGCCGGGTATTTTGATTACAGCGATAATAAACCGCCCACCAAAGCCTGCCCCACAGGCACGCACATCCCAACGCCCCTCACCCAAGCCAAGCCCCAAAAGAGCCCACCATGCTAAAACGTATCTATCAACCCGCCGCCTATCGCACCGACACCCTGCCTGACAGCTATTGGGTCGAAAGCGCATCGCCACTTCCTGTCTGTGAAACCCTGCCCGAAGAAGGTCATCTTAAAACCGATATCGCCATCATCGGCGGCGGTTATTGCGGCCTCTCGACGGCCCTGGAACTGGCAAGAAATGGGGCCAGTGTTGCGGTGTTCGATGCCGGTCGATCCGGTTGGGGCGCATCAGGGCGCAATGGTGGTTTTTGCTGCATGGGTGGCAGTGGCAAGGGATTTGGCCAACTGGCGAAGAGTTTTGGCGAAGACGCGGTCAAACAGTTTGCCCGTCATCAACGCGATGCCATCGATCTGGTGGATCAACGCCTGAATGACTGGGGCATTGATGCGGATCGTCATTCTGACGGCGAGGTGGTGCTGGCGCACAAACCTAACCGGGTCGCAGAACTTGCCCACGAAGCACAGGAACTGTCCCATTTCACAACCATCCCGACAGAACTGCTAAGCCGCGACGCATTGAAGGAACGCGGCCTTTGTGCGGCTGAAACGTATGGCGGTTTGCATGTTCAGGCCGGGTTTGGCATCAACCCGATGAAGTATCTTTCCGGCTTGCATGAACAATGCGTTCGCGCGGGTGTTCGGATATTTGAACAGGCAACCATCGAGCGGTTTGAGGAAGATGGCGATACCTATCGCCTATATGCCGGTAACACCCAAATCACTGCCGCAAAGATCGTCATCGCCACCAACGGATATAGTGCGGAAAACCTGCCCGACTGGATCGGCGGGCGCTTGATGCCGGTCTTTTCGGGTATTCTGATTACCCGTCCGCTTCGCCCGGATGAGCTGGAAAATCAAGGCTGGACCAGCGACCTGATGGCTTTTGACAGCCGTATCCTGCTGCATTATTTCCGCAAGCTGCCTGATAATCGTTTTCTGTTTGGTGGACGCGGCGGGATTACCGCAACACCCAAGGCCTTTGCCGCAGGCAAACAGGATCTGCTCGATAATTTCAAACGCATGTTCCCGGCCTGGCAGGATGTTGCCTTTACCCATCACTGGAACGGGCTTGCCTGCCTGTCGCAAAGCTGGCGGCCTTATATCGGTCAGGTTCCGGGTCATCACGATGTCTGGACCGCCCTTGCCTGGCATGGCAACGGGGTGGCAATGGCAAGTCTGGGTGGCAAGCTTTTGGCAGAACGGATGCTGGGCATCTGCGATGAGGACGATCTGGGCGCTGTCTTGACGACCCCGATGGATAAATTCCCGATGGCGTCATTGCGGCGTGTGGCGCGTTCTATCGGCTATCGCTATTACGGCCTGCATGATCGCTTTGCCTGACCGATAATGCCATAACAGGTGATCTGTTTGCGTTCGGACACAAAGTGACATATGTCATGTCCGAAAATCGCTTCGTCGTTTAAAGCGGTTCCAGTTGATGCGCAAAACAGGCCCCTTACCATGTCCGAAAAACAGCCAACCCTTGCCGAAATCAAGGAACGACGCGAAATTGCAACGCGGCGTATCAAGGAAGATACCGGCATTGATACGGACATGATCAAGAACATCGTGCATGGCTTTTACGCCAAGGTGCGCGATGATGACCTGCTGGGCCCGGTGTTTGATGAAAAGGTGGATAACTGGGACCATCATCTTGATCGCATGGTGATGTTCTGGTCCTCGGTCGCGCTGGCGACTGGCAACTATGACGGGCGCCCAATGCAAAAGCACTTGCCGCTCAAGATCACCCGTCATCACTTTGACCGCTGGTTGCAACTCTTTGCCCAAACCCTTTCGGAATATTGCGAAGAACCCGCCGCCCGACATTTCATGGAACGGGCCCTTCGCATCGCTTCAAGCTTTGAAGTCGGCATTGCCGCCCATAATGGCGTGATCCTGTCCAAGGGCGAACGCTATGACCCGGTATCAAGTTGGGAACCAAACTGATCCTGAAACGTTAGGCAATCAGATACACATAACCACGCACCCCGCAAAACCGCGGGTTTGCTTTTTGTCGGCTAAGTTGACAAATTTAAATGATTGCGATTTCATGTGGTTATGAAGATTGCTGGAAGAGTAGAAAAAAATAGCTCTGTTCGTGACGTCAAATGGACGCGCCGCAACGCGGCATCCGGCATTCTGACAATTGGATACATCTGGCCTGGAACACCCGTCCCAAAGCGGTCGGGTGTGGTTCAGTGTGTTACCGCACCTGAACTGCCCGGTTCACCGATGGTCTTTAAGTCCGATTGCAAAGTAGATTTACGAAGCGACCTGAGACGACGAAACGGAGAGCCTGGACATGTGGTCGGTGATCACTCTTATTGTCATTTTACTGGTGGGCGCCATCGCCTACACCATCTATGGCCAACGCCATCACCTCGCCCCCAGCAAGGGCAAAAAGATCAATCTCGCAGAGCGCCCCAATAGCGCCCTTCTGATCGTTGACGTCCAGGAAGATTTCACCAGTTCGGACGGCAAGCATGCCTATCCGGCCGACATGGTCGATAAACTCATCACCGCAATCAACAAACTGGTTGAAGCCGCCAATGCCAATGGAACGCCGGTGATCTCGATCCGCCAGACATTCCGCGGTTGGTACATCAACTTTCTCGTAAAGCTCCTGAATGAAGGTCGTGGCAGCCCCAAATCGAAGGGCCTTGATCTTGATGAACGGATCAACGGCGATATCGACCATGATATCGTCAAGGCGCGCGCGGATGGCTTTAGCGAACCTGAACTTGACCGCGTTCTGGATCGTCAGAAAGTCGGCAAACTGATTATCGTGGGTCTGGACGGCGATTTTTGCGTCAAGGCAACCATGCAGGCCGCCCTTAACCGCGGGTATGACGTCTCGTTCAGCGACGCGACCACTTTGGCTTTGAACCCTAAAAAATGGGAACGCACCAAGGCACTTCTGACCGCACGCGGCGCATCCGATAATACGAACCAAGACACACAGGTCGTTAAGACCGATACAACGGATGCAGACCCATCTGGCGCCCGCACCCCTGACAGTACGCCCGATACGGGCAACCAGAATACCACGGTGCCCGACACCGGTGATCAGGACACCAGTGCCCAGAACAAAAAAGACAAAGACGAAGGACGCAAAATGGCTTAGCGCCATACAAAGCGCTAAGCACATCACGTCACGTCAGATCAAATCTTGTCGCGGATCGAATACCACAACATCGCGGCCACCAGCATCGGGAAGCGCAACATCTTCCCGCCCGGGAACACCGGGGTTTTGATGTTGGCCATCACGTCAAACCGTTCCATGGTGCCGGAAACGGCATCGGCCATGATCTGTCCGGCAAGGGTTGCCATCGCAACCCCGTGCCCGGAATAGCCCGAAGCGGTAAAGATATTATCTTCGATCTTCTCAAAAAACGGCATGCGGTTCATCGTGATCGCCAGCGTCCCGCCCCAGCCATAATCAATCTTGACGTCTTTCAGCTGCGGATAGACTTCGAGCATATGCGGCGACACGAACGCCTTGATGTCACGCGGGAAATTATAGCCATAGGTTTCCCCGCCACCAAAAAGCATGCGTTTATCCGCACTCAGCCGGTAGTAATTGATCACGAATTTTGAGTCCGCGACCGCGACATCATCACGGATCAGTTCGCGCGCCAGATCATCGCCAAGTGGCTCGGTGGCAATGACGAAATTGTTGATCGGCATAACACGCTTTGCCACCCGATCATCCAATGCATCAAGATAACCGTTGCAGCCAAGGATAAGCTTGTTAGCGCTAACAACGCCGCCATCCTTGGTTTTCACCGTGACCTTGCCCGCCTGATTTTCATACGACGTGACAACCGCACCTTCGAAAATGCGTGCGCCTGACGCGCGTGCGGCGTCGGCCAGACCAAGGGCGAAGTTCAGCGGATGCAAATGCCCCGCCCCCGTATCAAGCGATCCGCCATGATAAAATTCGGTGCCAAGCATCGCGCGCATTTCATCGCGGTCAACAAAACGGATATCCTCATAGCCGTATTCGGTCTGAAGCTTTTCGGCATAGGTGCGGGAATGTTCGACAAAGCGTGCACGGTGATCGGCATGCAAAATGCCCGGCTTCCAGTCGCACTGGATATTATGCTTGGCGATCAGGGCCTTGACGACATCCTTTGACTCTTCGGCGATATCCCAAAGCTTATGCGCATCATCGCGCCCGACCATTTGTTCAAGTTCATCCTGTTCACGCCGCTGGCCGGATCCGACCTGCCCGCCATTACGCCCCGACGCGCCCCAGCCGACCCGGTGCGCTTCAAGCAGGATGACGTCATAGCCACGCTCTGCCAGATGCAATGCCGATGACAGCCCGGTAAAGCCGCCACCAATGATAACAATGTCGCAGGTCTGATCCCCTTCAAGCTTGGCGAAGGGTGCGGTCGCATTCGCCGTCGCGGCGTAATAGGAATCAGGATATTGGCCTGCCCGGTCATTGGCGGTCAGCAAGTTCGGGGTGAACATGAGGAACCCTCATATTTGTAAATGGATGTGGGCTTATCCTGCCCAATCCGGCCGACCTATCAAGGAAAAACTGCCCTTTTTCCGGCCTTAAACCTGCTTTTCGCCGATTATGCCAAAACCGGCCAACTCAAAGCAGAACGATTGCGTAAAGCAGCCAACAAAGCGTGATACCTGCGGCACTGATTTTTGCTGTTGGCACGCAACAGGCCCTTGAGAATCAGCGTTTTAAGGTTTCTGATTAACTGCTTCGACCATGCGAAGGGCGGTTTTGGTGGCGGCACAGCCACCGCGCGCTGTGCAGCGCAAATCAGGATGCATCATATTGCCGATCTTCACCGTCTGATCGACCAGTTCATCATATGCCAGCACTGCATCAAACCCGGCGAGAACCGCCATCGCCGATGAAAAGGCATGCGACACACCGGCGACATTGCGGGCATGACACGGGATTTCAACATCCCCGCCCACCGGATCACAAACAAGGCCCAGCGTATTCATCAAACACATGCTGGCGGCATCAAAGCATTGTTTTGGCGTGCCACCATAGGCCTGTGTCACCCCGGCGGCGGCCATCGCCGCCGATGCGCCGGTTTCCACCGAACAGCCGCCGCATTCGGCGGCAAAGGGTCCACGCGCAGCAAAAAGGCGGCAAAGGTTCCACGCGCAGCAAAAACCGCCCCGATCAATGCCATGGTTTGCAGGGCATCGGTCGCTCCATCAAGTTCAATACCATGGCGGATCAGACCATAAAGCGTGCCCGGCACCACGCCGGCACTGCCCGCCGTTGGCGCGGCACAAACAAGACCCCGGTTGCTGTCGCGTTCCATCGCCGACAGCGCACCGGCCATGGCATCCTGCAAGACCGGGCCACCAAGGCCTGCTGGCAGGTTGGCATCACGGACAGTACGGGCCCGAAGTGTCAGGAACCGCATAACATTGTCTTCGGGTTTGGCATCAAAGCCTTCTGCCACGACACGCAGCATTAGTTCGCACCGTTCGCGAAACAGCGCGCGGGTGGCTTCGCGGGACAGTCCAAGGCGTTTTGCTTCCAGAACCAGGGCGGCATCGGCGATGGAGCCCCCTTCCTGATCGTCGGCAACCGCAATGACGGCGGCACTTTCGGAAAACAGATCATCGGTGGCGCACACCGGATATTGCGATGCATCGGCAAAGCGCACATCGGCAATACCATCGCGGTTTCGAATGGCCGTCAGGACATCGGCATTCGGCAAGGCCTGAAGCGCGATTTCAACCCGTTCGTGATCGGGTTCAACCGACACACCCAGCAGGCTGCTTTCCCCTGCCGCCAGTTCGTTTGCCAACGCGTCGGCCTGTGCCAACGCCTCGGCGCCCCAGACAAAGACGGTTGCCGTTTTGCCGGTCATGAACAGGCGTTCGCCATTGCGACCGTCGATGTAATACATGCCCCCGCCGACGGAGGCGCCGGTATAGAGGTCTGAACGTTGCTCGCCCTCCGGGGTCGTGACACTCAGTTCAAGATCAACACGGTTGGGGTGGTTATTGTTTTCAAGCTCGGTGACTTCGATCGCGAAATGGAAACCTTCGCCCTGCTCTACCCGGCCAAGAATTTCACGATAATCCGGATCGGTCAGCTTGGCCCCGGCAAGCCCGGCGGCAAAGTTTTCGTCCGAGCTTTGCGCCTTGTAACATGGCGCAAAGGACCCACGCGGGTCAAAGCGGATCACGGCACGTCCAAGCGTTTCACCGTTGGCACAGGAAAGTTCGCGCACCAGCTTGGCCATCATATAGGGTGCCGCACAATGGGAACTGGATGGCCCGCGCATAACGGGACCGATAACGGAATTAAGCAGGCTGATTTCTTGCATGGCGGCACTTTTTGTTGGGTGCTGTATGTCGCGGGATTTGCATACAATATGCCATGATCATCCTCCGATGCCGAACCGATTGCAATCACCGGAAATAAAAATCCCCGATCCATCAAAAAGATGAACCAGGGATAATCATCAGACTATTTAAAGCCCGTAAATTTAGCGCTGCTTGGTTTCCCATTCCGGATGCACGAAATACGGTGCATTCGATGGTGCCAGCGGCGTGCGACCGCGGATGATATCAGCGGCCTTTTCACCGATCATGATCGTCGGGGCATTGAGGTTGCCCGATGCGATGGTCGGCATGATCGAGCTGTCGACCACACGCAGGCCTTCGACGCCATGCACGCGGGTTTTCTCATCCACCACGGACATCTCATCACTGCCCATCTTGCACGAACAGGACGGGTGATAAGCACTTTCGGCGTGATCGGCGACAAATGCATCGATCTCTTCATCGGTGTGGATATCCTTGCCCGGCGCAATTTCCGCCCCGCGCAGATCAGCAAATGCTTCCTGGGCGAAGATTTCGCGGGTCAGACGCACCGATGCGCGCATTTCTTCCCAGTCTTCCGGGTGGCTCATATAGTTCGGATCAATGATCGGGCGATCCTTGGGGTTGGCGGATGCCAGACGGACCGTCCCGCGCGATTTGGAACGCATCGGACCGACATGGGCCTGGAAGCCATCGCCTTCGGCCGCCTTGGAACCGTTATAGTTAATCGCGGCTGGCAGGAAGTGATACTGAATGTCAGGATGCTGCACACCCGCCTTGGAGCGGATAAAGCCGCCCGCCTCGAAATGGTTGCTGGCACCAAGACCGGTTTTGAACAGATACCATTCCGCCCCGATCTTAAGCTTGTTCCACCAATCGAGTTTGCTGTTCAGGCTGATGGGTTTGGTGCATTCCATCTGAACATAGAGTTCAAGATGGTCCTGAAGGTTTTCACCGACACCGGGCAGATCATGAACAACATCAATGCCATGTTCGCGCAAATGCGCTGCCGGACCAACGCCCGACAGCATCAAAAGCTTTGGCGAGTTGATCGAACCAGCCGAAATAATGACTTCGCGATCAACAAGGGCGCGCTTGTTTTCGCCGTCATGGAAAAAGTCGAGGCCAATGGCACGTTTTCCTTCGAAAACAACACGTTGCGCGAAGGCCTTGTGATAAACTGTCAGGTTCGGGCGCTTCATCGCCGGATGCAGATAGGCGCGCGCGGTTGACCAGCGACGGCCCTTATAGACCGTCATATCCATGGTCCCGAGACCTTCCTGGCGATAGCCGTTCTGATCCGGGGTGAATTCATAACCGGCCTGCTGACCGGCCTTGATCCAGGCCTTATGCAGGTCGTTCTGACAGGCACCGGTCGTCACATGCAGCGGACCATCACCGCCGTGATATTCATCGCCTTCGGTGTCTTCGTTGCGCGTATCGGCCTTGCGGAAATATGGCAGGCAGCGCGCATAATCCCATTCCTTGAGGCTTGCGTCTTCTTCGGCCCAGCGATTGTAATCAAGGGCGTGACCGCGCACATAAGCCATGCCGTTGACCGAACTTGAACCGCCATAAACACGGCCACGCGGCGTCTCCATGCGGCGGTTGTTCAGGTTGGGCTGCGGCGTTGTCCAATAGGCCCAGTTATAGGTTTCCGACTGCATCGGATAGGAAAGTGCTGTCGGCATATGGATGCGCCAGTCCCACCAGTGATCCTTTGGTCCGGCTTCGATCACCAGAACCTTAACCTCGGCATCTTCGGTCAGTCGGTTGGCAAGCACAGCCCCTGCCGAACCTGAACCGACAATCACATAATCATATTTTTCAGTGGTCGTTGGGGTCGTCATTTCTGATCCCTTGTTTGGTCGTGCTGTGTGGGCAGCCGGTGAGTGGTTGGCGACGTTGGTTGGTCAAAGCCCCTTAGTAAGGGGCCTCAACATCGCCGGTTTCGACATAAACGGATTTGATGCGGGTATAATATTCAATCGCCGCACGGCCGTTTTCGCGGCCAACGCCCGATTTCTTGACGCCGCCAAACGGCATTTCGATTGGCGTGATGTTATAGGTGTTGATCCAGCATGTGCCGGCCTCAAGCCTTGCGACCACGCGATGACCACGCGAAAGATCCTTGGTAAACACGCCTGCGGCCAGACCGTATTCGGTGTCATTGGCGCGCTTGATCACTTCGTCTTCGTCGCTAAAGGTCAGGACAGACATTACCGGGCCAAAGATTTCCTCGCGCACGATGGTCATGTCATCGGTGCAATCGGCAAACACGGTCGGCGCGACAAAAAGTCCACCTTCCGGCATGCCTTCAGTGACGGCATGGCCGCCAAGAACGCATTTCGCCCCCTCTGCCTTGCCCTTTTCGATATAGGACATGACCTGTTCGTATTGTGCCTTGGTGACAATCGGGCCGACCTGGGTGTCGGGCTTTTCCGGATCGCCAAGAACAAGATCCTTGGAGCGTGCGATCAGCTTTTCGATGAAGGCATCGGCAACGCTTTCATGGACAAACACACGCGTCCCGTTCGAGCAAATCTGACCTGATGAATAGAAGTTCGCCATCTGCGCGCCGGAGACAGCGTTGTCCAGATCGGCATCTTCGAACACGATCATCGGCGACTTGCCACCCAGTTCCATGGTGACAGCCTTCATGCCACCTGCGGCAACAGAGGCCACCTTGGCACCGGTCGCGGCCGACCCGGTCAGGGAAATCTTGTCCACGCCCGGATGCTCCACCAGCGCGGCACCGCTTTCGCGCGCGCCCTGCACAACGTTGTAAACGCCATCAGGAAGACCGGCTTCTTGAAGGGCCTCGGCAACCGCAATGGCCGAAAGCGGCGTGGTTTCGGACGGCTTGTAAACAACCGCGTTGCCGCATGCCAATGCCGGGGCGGCCTTCCAGCAGGCGATCTGGATCGGATAGTTCCAGGCACCGATGGCACCGCAAACGCCCACCGGTTCGCGGCGGGTATAGGCAAAGTTGCCGGCAAGGTCGATATGTTCGCCCGCAAGGCTACCAGCCACACCGGCAAAATATTCAAGACATTCAACACCCGAAATCACATCGACAATTTCAGTTTCCTGAATGGCGCGCCCGGTATCGCGGGTTTCAACCAGTGCCAGTTCATCATTGCGATCCCGCAGGATCTGGGCAGCCTTGAAAAGGACACGCGCCCGTTCGGCAGCCGGCGTGTTTTTCCAAATTTCGAACCCGGCGCGTGCGGCCTTGACCGCGGCATCCACATCAGAAGCGGTGCTTTCGTGGCCCTTGGCCAGAACCGTGTTGGTCGCAGGGTTAAGGGTAACCATCTCTGCGCCCGAACCTTGGGTCTTCTTGCCATTGATAAAATTCTGGATTTGATAAAGGCTCATCTTAAAACTCCTGCGGGCCACCGGGACAACCGGCAGCCGTGGTCTTTGTGTTTGTTTCGATTACTTCTTTGCGTGCTTTTTGGGGCACTTTGCCGGACTGGGCGAATTCGCCAGATACAGGCGCAAGGTACCCAGCACCATCTTGCGCGCCCCGGCAATATCGGCCTGACCGCGGGACAGACCGGTTCGCACCCAGATGCCGTCAACCATGGCGGCAATCGCAGACGAGATTTCATCTGCGCATTCTTCGGTGGTCAATTGACGCAGCTCATGCCGCAGATTGGATGCAAGGCGCTGAAAATAGATATTGTTCAGACGCCGCAACTGATCGGAAAACGGTACCTGCGCCCAGAAGGACAGCCAGGCCACCGTCACCTGCGGGGTGAACTGTTCTTCGTTGAAGTTGGTATTGATGATCGCTTCGAGACGGTCCATCGGCGTTTTGGCCGTTGCCAGTCGCACCATGTAGTCATTGCGCAAATCCTTCATCAGGGAGCGCATGGTTTCCTGCAACAGGGCGTTCTTGCCGCCAAAATAGTGCGAAATAATCCCGGACGACATCCCGGCAGCCTTAGAGATCCGCGCAATCGTGGTGTCGGCGAATCCGTGCTGATGAATGGTTTCAATCGTTGCGTCGATCAACTGCCTGCGGCGTACAGGCTGCATACCAACTTTGGGCATTAATTCATCCAATCCTCTGCGTTGCGAAGGGTTTAACGCCGGTGCAACAGCATAAGACGCAGTTTTTAATCCTTCGCAATTGACGTCTCGTGAATATGCTGTAATTTAATTGAACAATCAATCAATAAAAACACGCCGACATATGCGGCGCGTTTCTCAGGGCTTTTGGCCTTTGCTGCGCGGCTATGCGGCTGTTTTTGTGATTATTCCGGCCCATCACACCCATTCAGGGGAATGTGGTTGATGGCTCTGGGCGAGTGTTGGCGACATGTTTGTTGCGTTGATGTTCGTCTGGCCTCCGGAACCGAGCGTCTTCTGATGACCGGCCAAATCCGGTCATCAGCAACATCAGGTTTATACAAGGGAGAACCAGAAGCATGACCAATCTTTCCACGTTCGGCCGCCTTCTTGGCAGCACCATTATTGCGACCACCCTGCTGGGTGCCACTGCTGCCAAAGCAGCCGATAGCGATGCCTGCAAAACCGTGACTTTCTCTGATGTGGGCTGGACCGACATCACCGCAACCACGGCGACCGCATCCGTGATCCTTGAATCACTTGGCTATACCGCGGAAACCGAACTGCTGTCGGTACCGGTCACCTACACGAGCCTTGCCAACGGCGACGTTGACGTCTTCCTCGGCAACTGGATGCCGACCATGGCAGCCGATATTCAGCCTTACCTTGATAAAGGCACCGTTGTGTCGACTGGTGCAAACCTTGAAGGTGCGAAATACACCCTTGCTGTGAGCCAGAACGCCTTTGATGCGGGCCTTAAGGACTTTGCAGATATTGCCAAGTTCAAGGATCAGCTTGATGGCGAGATTTATGGCATCGAGCCGGGCAATGACGGTAACCGTCTTATCCAGGACATGATCGACAGCAACCAGTTCGGTCTGGGCGAGTTCGAACTTGTTGAGTCCTCCGAACAGGGCATGCTGGCAGAAGTGAGCCGCAAATCCTCGCGCGACCAGTTCATCGTCTTCCTCGGTTGGGAACCGCATCCGATGAACGCGAAATACGACATGGCCTATCTTGATGGTGGCGATGACGTCTTTGGTCCGAACTTTGGCGGTGCGACTGTTCACACCAACCTGCGTGCCGGTTACACCGACGAATGCCCGAATGCGGGTAAATTCGTGACCAACCTGAAATTCAGCCTCGCCATGGAAAACGAAATCATGGACGCGATCCTGAACGAAGGTACCGACCCGGCAGAAGCCGCAACCGCATGGCTTAAAGCCAACCCGGATGCCGCGATGGCATGGCTTGACGGTGTAACCACCTTTGACGGTGGCGATGCCAAAGCAGCCCTGAAATCCGGTCTTGGTCTTTAAGCACCGCGATTGATTTTACCGATGCGCCCGCCACTGGTTTTCATTTGTGGCTTCCGGCCGATGCGGGCGCATCGGATGTATTTTTCTTAATTCTCATTGAACGGATTTTTTCGCATGGAATGGCTCACGGAAACGAAGATTCCGCTGGGACAGTGGATATCGTCCCTGATGGATGCGCTGAACGAACATGCCGATTTCGTTTTCTATACCGTTTCGGATGTTCTCGAATTCATTATTGAAAACACCATCGATTTTCTGGTGTGGCTGCCGGCCCTTTTGATCATTGCGGTCTTTGGGGCGCTTGCCGCTGTCTTGCATAAATCATGGAAACTGACGGCATTTACGGTTCTGTCCCTGTTGCTGGTGGTCAATCTTGGCTATTGGGAAGAAACCATGGAAACGCTGGCACTGGTGATCTATGCGACGCTGTTTTGCATGTTGATCGGTGTGCCGCTTGGCGTGGCATCCGCCCACCGCCCGTGGCTGCATCAGGCGATGCGCCCGGTCCTTGATCTGATGCAGACGATCCCGACATTCGTGTATCTGATCCCGACCCTGATCCTGTTTGGTCTTGGCGTCGTTCCTGGTCTTATTTCGACCGTGATCTTTGCCATTGCCGCCCCGATCCGCCTGACCCATCTTGGTATTTCCAACACGCCGAAATCCCTTCTTGAAGCCGGGGAAAGCTTTGGCTGTACGCCGCGCCAGTTGCTGTTCAAGGTTGAATTGCCATCAGCCATGCCATCGATCATGGCCGGCCTGACCCAGTGCATCATGCTGTCGCTTTCGATGGTGGTGATTGCCGCCCTCGTCGGGGCAGATGGCCTTGGCAAGCCGGTTGTGCGTGCGCTCAATACGGTGAATATCGCGCAAGGCTTTGAAGCCGGTCTGGCAATTGTGATTCTGGCCATTGTGCTGGACCGCATCTGCCGTCGTGACCACAAAGAAAAGTCGGGGCAATGATCATGAGCAATGCTGTTGAATTCGAAAATATCGACGTGATCTTTGGTAATCGTCAGGCAGAGTCCTTGAAACTGCTGGACGAAGGTAAAACCCGCGAAGAGATTGCGGCTGCCACCAACAATGTCCTTGGTGTCGCCGATGTGACCTTCAATGTGCCTCAGGGTGAGATATGCGTCCTGATGGGGCTCTCCGGTTCAGGCAAATCATCGCTTCTGCGCTGCGTGAATGGGCTTAACGCTGTATCACGTGGTTCGCTTCGGGTCCGTGATGGCGATTGGATGGAAGACGTCACCAAATGTGACGGCGCCACCCTTCGCAAGTTGCGTCGCGAATGTGTTGCCATGGTCTTCCAACAATTCGCCCTGTTCCCGTGGCGAACGGTTGAAGACAATGTCGGCTTTGGCCTTGAACTGGGCGGTATGGGTCCGGCCGAACGCCGCGAGATCGTGCGTGAAAAACTGGCCCTTGTCGGACTGGATAAATGGGCAAACAAATATGCCCATGAACTGTCTGGCGGCATGCAGCAACGTGTTGGCCTGGCGCGTGCCTTTGCCACCGATGCGCCGATCCTTCTGATGGATGAACCGTTCTCGGCCCTTGATCCGCTGATCCGTAACCGCCTGCAGGACGAGTTGCTGGACCTTCAGGAGAAGCTGAACAAAACCATCCTGTTTGTCAGCCACGACCTTGACGAAGCCATGAAGCTTGGCAATTCGATTGCCATCATGGAAGGCGGTTATGTTGTGCAACACGGCACGCCAGAAGACATCGCGCTCCGCCCGGCCAACGAATATGTTGCCGACTTTGTGGCGCATATGAACCCGGTCAATATCCTGCGCGGACGGGCGATCATGCATCGCCTTGATAGCGATCAGAAATCCGGAAATACCGAGTTCCTGCTCGAAGACGCCAATATCCGCGTCACTTTGCAGGATGGCGTTGTCCGCTCGGCCAACAATGGCGAACGCGGCGAGCTTAAGCTGATCAATTATGATGGCACCCTGCCCGATGAACTGGACGCGACCGACAACTCGATTGTCTTTGTCGCGCAGGAGGATGTGCTGCTGAAGGATCTGATCGAGATGCGATCCATCACCCAGAACCCGGTCATCCTGACCCGCGATGGCAAGGTGACCGGCACGCTGGGCCGCAAGGAGTTCTTTGACAGCTTGACGCAGACGGCATCTGTGGTAGATTGATTTCTAGCGTTTACGCGCGGAGATATATGGGCGGTTGATTGGTTTCGACCGCCCATTTTTCATTTACCAAGGAGATAGTTATGCGGTCTGGAGTGCAGCTAGAACTTGATTTCCCTAAGGGTGACGCGGCGTTCACGTACATAAAGCCCCAAGTCGTGCCTATCGTAAGCTTGAGTTGCGACCCCGGATACAGCGTAATAAAGGTGACATTTGTACGCATGAACACTCAAACAGGCAGATGTCAAAATTGCCCGATCATCGTTCGATTACCTAGTTGCAGTAAAATGACCTCAAAGATGACGAACAAACTCGCGATACAAGAAGCAAGAAAGCAGCTTCAAGAATTCGCAAAAAATGCATCTAACGACTATTAACCTCCAGTGACCGGCGGGAACAATGCAATCTCGGTCGCCTTGGTGACGTCGGTTTCAGGCGTGGCATATTCCTGATCGACTGCAACCCGAATGATCGCGGGATCAGCCAGGGCATTGGCAAAGTTTTCGCCGCGAGCGGGCAGCCATGCCAGCAGGTCGGCAACCGTTTTGACGGTATCGGGAAGGTCAATAGCCTCTTCCGCCATGCCGATGCGATCCTTGACCCATGAAAAATAGATCAGCTTCATGTTTAATCCTGACAACAAACTTCAATTTGCCCGCATGCTTGCGCAAGACCCTGCCCGGTGGCAAGTCCCAATGGCGTGATCCGACGAATTTACGCCCTATGGATAGACAAAATAGCCGTCCGGCGCCGCATCCAGCCGCGCAGTCAGGTTTTCGATAAAGAACCGTTCCGCCCGGCTAAGCGACATGCGCGGGTTGGTCACCAGATAAATATCAATCGCTGGCGGGTCAATATAGGGCGGCAAGCGCCAAAGCTGCCCGCGGTCGGTCGCACTTTGCACAACGTGGATCGGCAACGGCCCGATACCAAGCCCGGCATTGATCAGGCGACGGACTTCTTCAAGGTGCGGGCTGACGGCGACGACCTTGCCCTTCATGCCTTCCTGCGCGCGCAGGACCGCGACCGGGGCCAGTGCATCGCTTAGTTGGTCGGTTGCAAAGGACACAAATGCCTCGCGGCGCAAATCGGCCAGGGTCAGGTCCTTTTGGCCGAACAAATGATGGGTCGGCCCGCAGAAAAAGCCGAAATGTTCGCGATACAAACGGCGATATTCCAGTCTGGGATGGCGTTCCTTGACCAGACAGATGCCAAAGCTGGCCTGCTGTGACAGCACCTGATCGACGACATTGACCGAGGTCGCAACATCGATTTCATAGGTGACTTCCGGGTGGGCGCGATTGAATTCAAACAGGGCATCATCAAGCGGCGGAAACACCACATGACTGGCCAGCCACATATGCAAATGCCCGGTCAGTTGATTGCCACTGTCAGACATCACATCCGACAATCGGCCGATGGCACCGCAAATTTCGCGGCACTCGTGATAAAGCGCCAGTCCCTGTTCGGTGACTTCAAACCGGCCGCGTTCGCGGTCAATCAGGCGTGCGCCAATCTGATCTTCAAGCCGTTTGAGCGCATTACTGACACTGGGTTGGCGCAGCAATAACCGGTTGGCCGCCCCGGTGATCGAGCGTTCCTCGACAATAACGGTAAAGGTGTGCAGCAGATTCCAGTCGAACTGCCGACGCATTAACTCGTTCATTCTGCTGACCTTTCCGACATTTACAGCACCACACATAGATACTGGCTATGAGATCTATTCTACTTATCTATTTGCGCTATGTGCAAGTCTGGGTTGGAATGCCTCCAACAAATTTCTTCACGGCCAAATAACCGGGTGCGGCACTGACCGCAGATAATAACGGGAGGCACAAATGGCCGCAGATGTCGCCGGAGCCCGCAGGACTCCGTGGGTACTGCTATCACCATCACTGGCAACCATCAGCCTGCTGCTGATTGTGCCAATGCTGTTCATTGTCGTTTATTCATTCTGGTTGCGGACCGCGACCGGTGCGGATCAGGTCGGCTTTTATCTCGATAACTGGATTGAAGTTCTGGGTGATCGGTTTTATCGCGACATCCTGTTCCAGACCCTTTTGATTGCCTTTTACACCACGGTTATTTGCGCGTTTGTCGGGTATATCCCGGCCTATTTCGTTGCCAATACGCGGATGAAATCCAAGGCTTTCCTGTTGCTGCTGCTGATGCTGCCATTCTGGATCAGCTACATCATCAGAACGATGTCGTGGATCAATATTCTGGGCACATCCGGGGCGCTTAATACCCTTTTGATATCAATCGGCATCATCGATGACCCGATCCAGATGTTGTATAACCAGCAAACTGTCGTTCTGGGCCTTGTGCATTATCTGCTGCCCTTCATGATTTTGAATGTCTATGTCAGCCTTGATGGCATCGACAAGAACCTGACCGAAGCCGCCCAAAGCCTTGGCTGCACCGGCTTTCAGGCCTTCCGCGAAGTGACATTGCCGCTGTCCATGCCCGGTTTGGCGGCGGGATCGTTGCTGTGCTTCGTTCTGGCAGCGGGCACCTATATCACCCCGATCGTTCTTGGCGGGCCGCGTGATGCGATGTTTGCCAACCTCGTGTTCGAAGCCATTGTGACACAGCTCAACTGGCCGCTTGGCTCAGCACTTTCGCTCGTGCTGCTAGCCCTTCTGGGCGCACTGGTCGTCATTTACACCCGCTATCTCGGCATCGATCAGATCGCCAAGAGCTTCAAGTAAGGGAGAGATATGATGATGTCCGGTTGGTCAGTAATCCGAATTGCCACGATCCTTGTCTATCTGTTCCTGTTTGCGCCGGTGGCGGTTGTCATCCTGTTGGCGTTCAATGCCAACCAGTTTGGCAGCTTCCCGATCGAAGGCTTTTCATTCCGCTGGTTTGAAGCGCTTTGGAACAATGATGCGATTGTGCGGGCGTTCAAGACGTCGCTTCTGCTTGGTGTGCTGACAGCCGCCATTTCGACAACGCTTGGCACCCTCGCAGCCCTTGCCATGGTCAGATACGATTTCCCGGGAAAACGGACTATTTCAACCCTTCTGGTTGCCCCAATCCTGATCCCGGAAGTCGTTCTGGCTGTGGCGCTCCTGCTATTCCTGCAGTTCCTGTCGATGCCAAAAAGCTTCGGGCTTCTGTTGATGGGCCATGTGGTCTTTACGCTCCCCTTTGTGGTGCTGGTGGTTCAGGCGCGTCTGGTTTCCATCCGCCGCGACGTCGAAGAAGCCGCCATGAGCCTTGGCGCAACACCGGTGCAGACCTTCTTTGAAGTGACCCTGCCCTTGATGCTGCCTGCCGTCATGGCCGGGATGCTGTTTGCCTTTACCATTTCGTTTGATGACATCACCGGAACCCTGTTCTGGAAGCCGGGCGGCGTTGAAACCGTCCCGACGCAGATCTTTGCCATGCTGCGCAACTCGATCAGCCCGGAAATCAATGCGCTTGGTGCTGTGATGGTGATCTTCACCATTGCCCTGCCGCTTGTGGCGGCATCGATTGCACGGGTCATGGCCATGCGTAAGGTGGGCGCATCAAAGTAACTTTTTGCACAATGCGGACAACCGCCAAAACCAAGAACAACACCAAAAATACAACGACCAACAACAAGACCGATCAACGGATATATCGTTTTATCAGGAGGCCTTAAATGGACGATACCAAACGTTATGAACGCCTACTTACCCGTTTTCGCGACGGGGACATCAACCGCCGTACTTTCCTGACCGCACTGGGTGCGGCCGGCGTTGTTGCCGGGGTCACCGGCGGCCCGATGGGCATGCTGGCCCGCAAGGCGATGGCCGCAACCCCGGAACAGGTCCGCTTTGACGGTTGGGGCGGTGTTGTTTCCGAGGCATTCGAAAAATATGCCTTCGCGCCCTATACCAAGAAAACCGGCATTGAAGTCGTTTCGGGCACCTTTGGCGGTGCGGATGAATATATTGCCCGCGTCAAGGCCAGCCAGCCGGGTGAATTCAACCTCGCCCACCTGTCAGGTGTGTTTGACTATGCGCGGTATCATGGTCTGGAACTGACGTCGGAACTCAATGAAGACAACATTCCGAACCTGAAAAACGTCATTCCGACACTGGTCGAGCCGCTGCGCAAGATCACCGGCGGCACGATTTCAGCCGTTCCGTATGATTACGGCACCACCGGTATTGCCTATAACCGCAAATATATCAGCGACGACGAAGCCAAGGCCAAGGGTGCCAAGCTGATGGTTGATGAAGCCTATAAAGGCAAAATCGGCGGCTGGGGTGAATGGAAAACCCGTATCTGGTACGGCGCAATGCAGTCCGATCAGGACCCGAACAACATCCAGGACATTGAAGCTGTTTGGGACATGGTCCGTGCGCACCGTGACCTTGCACTGAAATACTGGTCTTCGGGGGCCGAACTGATGAGCCTTCTGGCCGAAGAAGAAATCTATGTCACCGAAGGCTGGTCTGGCCGCATCAAGGCGCTGCAGGATCAGGGTCATGACATCGGTTATCTTGATCCGGCCGGTGGCCTTGGTTGGCAGGAATGCCTGTTCGTGCTGCGTGGCAGCCCGATGGCGGCCTGTGAAGAACTTCTGAACTTCATGCTGGAGCCGGAAGTGGCGATTGCTGTTGCCGAAGGTCAGAGCTATCCGCCGGCCCTTGATCCGCAGAAGATCGAACTGGGCGCGGTCATCCCGACCCTTCCGGCATTTGATCCGAGTGGAACACTGTCGTCGCTTAGCTTCTTCGATCCGGCGTACTGGAACGAAAACGAAGCTGACTGGTCGAAAACGTTCTCGCGTGTGCAGCGCGGCTACTAAGCCCCGCCTGCTTGCCTGAAACTGTGTCCTGGCCGTGCACAACCGGCCAGGACAGACTTGCCGCCTTATGTCGGGTGCGGCGCAATTCAGACAGGGTATTTAACAATGGCAGACAGACAAAACGCTGTTGAACTGCACAATGTCGTTAAACGGTTTGGTGAATTCACCGCCGTCAAACGCATTGATTTGACCGTCCCGGACAACAGCTTTGTAACTTTCCTCGGTCCGTCGGGCTGTGGCAAGACAACGACGCTGCGCATGATTGCGGGTCTGACCGATATTACAGAGGGGGATCTTCTGATCCGCGGTAAACGGGTCAACAGCCTGCCGATCCACAAGCGTAATCTTGGCCTTGTGTTTCAGAACTATGCCCTGTTCCCGCACAAGACGATCTTTGACAACATCGCCTTTGGCCTGAAATACCGCAAGGTGTCGAAGTCCGACATTGCTGAGAAGGTCAACAAGGCGCTTGATCTTGTGCAACTGCCGCATGTCGCCGACCGCTATCCCAATCAGCTTTCCGGTGGCCAGCAGCAGCGCATTGCGCTCGCGCGTGCGATTGTGATTGAGCCGGATGTGTTGCTGCTTGATGAACCGCTTTCGGCCCTTGATGCAAACCTGCGCGAAGAAATGCGGGTGGAGCTCAAACGCATCCAGCGCGAGCTTGGCGTCGCCACAGTATTCGTCACCCATGACCAGTCCGAAGCGCTTGCCATGTCCGACAAGCTGGTTGTCATGAACAATGGCTTTGTCGAACAGGAAGGCGCGCCCGAAGAGGTTTACAACAATCCGGCATCGGCCTTTGTTGCCGACTTCCTTGGTCATTCCAATATCATTCAAGCCAACCTTGGTAGCCCCGACGCCGCCTTTACCCAGGTGGCCCTTGAAAGTGGCGAGACATTGCTGACTACGGACGAACAAACCGCCAAGGCAAAGAATTCCAAAGACGTTCGCGCCGTGATCCGGGCCGAGAAAATTGATCTTTCCGAAGAAAACCGCGCCACCGATGGCGTGACTTCGATCCCCGGCAAGGTCAAAACCGTTGACTATCTGGGCCAACAGGCCCGTTACTTTGTCGAGGCCAATGGCCGCGACTGGCAGGTCATCAACCCGATTGATGCCCACCCCCATAAGGAAGGGGCCGATATCTTCATGCATATAGCGGCCCGTAATTGTGTGTTGTTACCCGGCCATCAGGATTAATCCTCCGCCGGTTCAGGAGAGCCACCAGAATGACGCATGATCCCAAAAGCCCCGTCGGACATAACCGGGAATCCCGTCTGTTTTATCAAAGCCGGTCCCGTCGCCCGCTGATCGAACGATCAGAAGGCGTTTATATGTGGGATGTCGATGGCAAACGTTATATCGATGCGTCGAGTGGCGCCATGGTCAGCAATATCGGCCATAGCGACCCGCGCGTGATCGCCGCCATGACCAAGCAGCTTGAAAAGGCCAGCTTCGCCTATCGCCTGCATTTCGAAAATGACGCGGCCGAAGACCTTGCCATCCGCCTTGCCGAGCGTGCACCGGGTGATCTTGAACGCGTCTTCTTTGTTTCTGGCGGGTCGGAGGCGGTTGAAAGCTGCATCAAGCTTGCCCGACAATATGCACTGGCCAAGGGCCAGGCACAGCGTACAAAGATCATCTCACGTTTTCCGAGCTATCATGGTGCCACACTGGGTGCGCTTGCCATTACCGGCTATACGCCGATGCATGCGCCCTTTGCCCCGATGATGGTTGATCAACCGAAAATTCCCGCACCGACATGCTATCTGGATCGTGATGATCTGAGCGATCATGACCGCGGCATCAAATATGCCAACATGCTGGAAGCCGAAATCATCAAACAGGGCCCGGAAACCGTTCTTGGTTTCATCATCGAACCGGTTGGTGGGGCGGCCACCGGCGCACTGGTTGCCCCCGACAGTTACTATGGCCGCATTCGCGAGATTTGCGATCAGTACGGCATTCTTCTGATCTATGACGAGGTCATGACGGGGGCCGGTCGTACCGGCAAGTATTTCGCCGCCGAGCATTGGGGCATCGTGCCCGATATCCTTGCCGTGTCCAAAGGATTGGCGGCTGGTTACGCGCCACTTGGTGCGATGATCGCACCGGACCGCATTGTCGGTCCGGTTCTTGATCATGGCGGGTTTATTCATGGCTATACCTATGCCGGGAACCCGTTGGCGTGTGCGGCGGGAAATGGCGTCCTTGATGTTATTGAAGAAGACAATCTGCTTGAAAATGCCGCGACCAATGGCGCGGCCCTCAAGGATGAATTGACCAAATTGGCCGATGATTTCGCGATGATCGGCGATGTGCGTGGCAAAGGTTTGTTGCTGGCGGTTGAACTGGTCAAGGACCGCGACAGCATGGAACCGCTTGATCCCAAACATATGGCGGCAGCGAGACTGGTCGATATCGCCTATGACATGGGCCTAATCATTTACTGGCGCCGCACGCGTGGTGGTTATCGCGGCGATCATGTCATGGTCTGCCCGCCCATGACGATTACCAAGGAACAGTTTGCCGATATCCTTGTGCCGCTGCGCAAGGCATTGAGTGAACTGCAAGACGAACTCGAAGTCGCAGGAGCCTTCGCATGAGCCGCAAAGTCATCATCACCTGTGCGATTACCGGATCGGTTCATACCCCGTCCATGAGCCCGCATTTGCCGGTCACACCCGATGAGATCGCAACGCAGGCGATTGATGCCGCCAATGCCGGAGCATCAATCCTGCACCTGCATGCGCGTGATCCCAAAACGGGGTATCCAAGCCCGGATCCGGACGTGTTCATGCAGTTCCTGCCAAAGATCAAGGCGGCGACCAATGCGGTGATCAACATTTCGACCGGTGGCGGCATGAACATGAATGTCCGTGACCGCATCCGGGCCGCACGTGAAGCCGCCCCGGAAATGGCGTCGCTTAACATGGGCACGATGAATTTCGGCCTGTTCCCGGCCCTTGCCAGCCGCAGTGAATGGAAACATGACTGGGAACCGGAATTCCTTGAAAGCAGCCGTGATTTTGTTTTCAAGAACACGTTTTCGGATATCGAAACCATTCTGGCCGAACTGGGAGATGCCAATGGCACCCGGTTCGAGTTTGAATGCTATGACGTCGGTCATCTTTATACCCTGGCGCATTTCGTTGATCGTGGCCTGATCAAGGGGCCGATTTTCATTCAGTTCGTGTTGGGCGTTCTGGGTGGCATTGGCGCCGATCCCGATAACCTGGCGCATCTGAAACGCACCGCTGACAAGCTGTTTGGTGATCAGTACCAGTTTTCTGTACTGGGTGCCGGACGCCACCAGATGCCGCTTGGCAGCATGTCGGCTGCCATGGGCGGCAATGTGCGGGTCGGGCTTGAAGACAACCTTTACATCAAGAAGGGCGAACTTGCGCCGGACAACGCATCGCAAGTGCGCAAAATCCGCGAAGTGCTTGACGGGTTGTCGCTTGAAATCGCAACTCCGGACGAGGCGCGCGCGATCCTGGGTCTGAAAGGCGGCGACAAGGTCGCCTTCTGACAGCAGGCCGGATGAAGCCACCACCGTTTGACCACATCACGTGAAAGGCGGCAGAGATGATGCATGCCTATTTCTCAGACGATCAGCTCCGCCATCACGGCAAGACATTCATTGTCGCGGGCGAGAAAAAGCCGATCCCCGAAGTCCCTGAACGCGCGGAAATCCTGCGCGGTGCGGTCGGGCGTCTGGGGCTTGATCTTCATGCCCCCACTGACGCCGGGCTGGCCCCGATTGCCGCCATCCACGATGCGCAATATCTGAACTTCCTTCAGACCATTCATGATGAATGGCAGGATGTCGGGGGTGCGGAACAGGTCATTCCAAACATCCACCCGTTTGATCGCAACGGCCCCTACCCGCGTCATCCGGCGGGCAAGGCGGGCTTTCATCTTGGCGATACATCCTGCCCGGTCTCGAACACCACATGGCATTCGGCCTATGCCAGTGCGCAAACCGCAATTGCGGCTGCCCGCCATGTGCGAGATCAGGGGGCCAAGACCGCCTATGCCCTTTGCCGTCCGCCAGGCCATCATGCCAGTGGCAATATTGCTGGCGGCTTTTGTTACCTGAACAACAGTGCGATTGCCGCCGAGGAGCTCCGCCGCAAATATGACCGGGTCGCGATCCTTGACGTCGATCTGCATCATGGCAACGGCACCCAGCATATTTTTTATGACCGGTCTGATGTCATGACCCTGTCAATCCATGCAGATCCGATGGATTTTTATCCTTTTTACTGGGGGCATGCCGAGGAAGCTGGCGCACAGGACGGGCTTGGTTTTAATCATAATCAACCCCTGCCCCTTGGCAGCGGTGATGTGGTGTTTCTTGATGCGCTTGACCGGGCATTGGCAAAGATCGACGAATTCGCTGCTGATGCGGTTGTCATTGCGCTTGGCCTTGATGCATCACGCGATGATCCGTTTGGCGGATTGACGGTCAGTCCCGATGGTTTTGCCCGGATGGGCGAAAAAATTGGCACTCTTTCCTGCCCGACCGTTCTGGTGCAGGAAGGTGGTTATGTTAGTGAAACACTTGCAGAAAACCTTTATCAATTTATCAGCGGCTTTGGCGCGACCACCAAAACAAACCCGATTTAAGAAGGCCCCACATGACACATTCGGACATCCTGATCATCGGCGGCGGCATTGCCGGAATGTCAGCTGCATTCTTTTTGGCCAAGGCCGGTAAATCCGTCACGGTTCTCGAACGTGAAGACCAGCCGGGCTATCACAGCACGGGCCGGTCAGCAGCCCTATATAGCGAGACCTATGGCCCGAAGATCATCCGCAAGATGTCGACTGCCAGCCGGGCTTTCTTCATCACCCCGCCAGACGGGTTTACCGAAAACCCGATCCTGACCCCGCGCGGCATCATCATGACCGCCGCCCCGGGCGAGGAAGCCCAACTTGATGCCATCCTGACCGAGGGGCGCGCGAATGGGGCGAACTTTGTTGAACTGACGCCCGATGAACTTAAGGAAATTGTGCCAGTCATTCATACCGACCGGGTGGCCAAGGCCGCCTATGAGCCGGATGCCATGGATATTGACGTGCATGCGCTTCACTGGGGCTTTATCCGCCAATTCAAGGCACTTGGCGGTTCGGTTATCACCAAGGCCGATGTCAGCGCGATTGGCAAAGCAGACGGCAAATGGCAGGTCACGCTGGCCAAGGGTGATGTCTATACCGGCGATATCGTGGTCAATGCGGCGGGTGCCTGGGCTGATGAGATCGCAACCAAGGCCGGGATCAAGCCGCTTGGCATCGTTCCCAAACGCCGCACGGCGGTGATGGTCGATGTCCCAGCAGACGTAAAGCCGCATGGCTGGCCGTTGGTCGCAAGCCTCGATGAGACGCTTTATTTCAAGGAAGATGCCGGTCGGTTGCTGGTGTCGCCGGCCGACACCACACCGACCGAGCCGCATGATGTGCAGCCCGAAGAACTTGATATCGCGATTACCATTGATCGCCTGATGACCGCCACCAGCATCGAGGTCCGCCGTCCGGGTGAAAGCTGGGCCGGATTGCGCAGCTTCTTTGCCGATGGCGATCCGGTATCAAGCTTTGATCCGGCTGATGACAGTTTCTATTGGCTGGCGGGTCAAGGTGGTTACGGCATCCAGACTGCCCCGGCGATGGGCGAATATGCCGCAAGCATCATCACCGGAAACGGCGTTCCACCGCAGATGGAAAAGCTTGGCATTACCACAGATGCGCTTTCGGCCACCCGCCCCACCCTTGTCAGCGGCAAGTAATCATCGGCCTCGACCGAGCAGGAGAAAGACCAATGAGCCAGTTTGACCGTGCAGCCTTGCGCGAAGCTGTTTCAAAGCGCACCCAAAGTGCGATTGATGATTTGTGCGCGCTTGTGCGTCATGACAGTCAGCTTGGCAACGAAGCATCTGCGCAAGGTTGGATTGCCGACAAGTTTGCCGCGATGGGGCTCGATGTCGAACGGGTCAAGATTGACATCAATGCCCTCCGCGATCAGCCGGGCTTTTCGCCGCCGGTGATTGATGGCTATGACGGGCGTGAAAACGTTGTTGGCCTGCATCGCCCGCAAAACCCGACCGGGCGCAGCCTGATCCTGAATGGTCATATGGATGTTGTGCCGACCGGTCCGGCTGAACAATGGCGGTTTGGCCCCTTCACCCCGCATGTCGAGGATGACTGGATTTACGGGCGCGGTTCGGGCGATATGAAGGCCGGGATCATTGCCTATTGCCAGGCGCTTCAGGCGCTGCACGATATCGGCCTTGAACCCGCCGCCGCCGTCACAATGCAATCGGTGATCGAGGAAGAATGTACCGGCAATGGCGCACTGGCCTGCCTGCATGCCGGATACAAGGCCGATTGCGCCATCATTCCCGAACCGTTCAACCAGACCCTGATGACCGCCCAGCTTGGTGTCATGTGGTTCCAGATCCACGTATCGGGCAGCCCGGCACATGTTCTCGATACCTCGGCTGGCAGCAACGCGATTGAGGCGGCCTTTGGTTTCTTTGAAACCCTGAAGGAAGTCGAGGAAATCTGGAACCACCCGACCCATCGTCATGCGGCGTTTGGTGCGCATGTCCATCCGGTGAACTTCAATCTGGGCAAGATTGACGGCGGCGAATGGGCATCGACCGTGCCACCGGTGTGCACCGCTGATATCCGCGTCGGGTTCTATCCGGGCATGGAGCTTGAAAAGGTGCGCGAAACCATTGAGGCTGTCAAACAAAGCGCGCTTGATAACCACCCGGCTTCCAAGGGGGCCAAGATCGAGATCACCTATCGCGGTTTCCAGGCCGAAGGTTGCGAGATGGATATAAATCATCCGATGATGTCGATGATTGGCGACATTCATCAGGAAGTCACAGGCAAGGAGATCAGAAACCTTGCCTCGACCGCGACGACCGATGCGCGCTTTTTCCAGATTTATGGCAATATCCCGGCCACCTGTTATGGCCCGAAGGCCGAACGTATTCACGGGATTGACGAACGGGTTTCGATTGCGTCGATGATGGAAGTCACCGAGGTTCTTGCCCTGTTCATTGCCGACTGGTGCGGCGTACAAAAGCGTGATACCTAAATCTCAATTCGAATAATATATCCAATGCTTTAACAAGGAGCGTTTCATGAGCATCCAGCGTCTTCACACCGGCCCGCGTATGAGCCAGGCCGTTGTCCATGGCAACACCATCTATCTGGCCGGCCAGGTTGGTAACCCTGATAGCGACATCACCAACCAGACCAAGGAATGCCTTGAAAAGGTTGATGCGCTTCTGGCCGAATGCGGTTCGAGCAAAGAAAACATCCTGTCGACCACCGTCTGGCTTGCCGACATGAAAGACTTTGCGGCAATGAACGCGGTTTGGGATGCATGGGTCCCGCAGGGTCACACCCCGGGTCGTGCCTGCGGCGAAGCAAAGCTTGCCACCCCGGATTACCTGGTTGAGTTCATCGTGATTGCGGCCAAGCCATAAGTCACGTTGGCACCAATTAAAAAAAATGCCTGATACGGGAAACCGGTCAGGCGTTTTTTGTTTAATCGGAAATCTGGCGGGCTATACCCGGTCTTCGCGCGTGACGATCAGGGATGTCGCCTCAAGCGTTCTGTGCACCGGGCATTTATCAGCAATCTCGATCAGGCGTTGACGGGTTGCGTCATCCAGATCGCCGGTGAACCGGATGATGCGTTCGAACCGGTCGATCTTGCCGCCCTTTGCCGAATGCTGTTCGCCGCATTCCGCGCAATCATCGGCATGGACTTTTTGATGCAGGACTTCAGCACGGATGGAATCAATCGGGATGCCCTTGTGATCGGCATACATCCGGATCGTCATTACCGTGCAACTGCCAAGGGCGGTTGAGAGATAATCATAGGGCGACGGCCCACTATCAAGCCCGCCAACCTTTTCCGGTTCATCGGCCAGCAGGCGATGCTTGCCCGCCATGACCATCGACTGGAACTTGCCAAGGCCAGTTTCACGGACAATCACACCTTCACCGATATCCGGTTTTGCCGATTTGCCTGCGGGGAGATATCGCTTTGCCCATGCGGCAATCACGGACGCGGCGTACTGCGCATCATCAGGATCACGCAGCAAATGGTCGGCTTGATCAAGCGAGACAAAGCTTTTGGGATGCTTGGCCGCATCAAAAATCCTGCCGGCATTTTCAATCCCGACAGTCTGATCAAGCGGCGCATGCAAGACCAGGAGCGCCTTTTTCATCTTTGCCACCTGTGTTGGCAGATCATATCCGCCAAGGTCATCGACAAACTGCTTGCGAATGACAAACGGCCGCCCGCCAAGGCAAACTTCGGCCTCGCCCTTTTCGCGGATTTCATCAAGATGATCGGCAAAGTTATGGGTCACGTGATGGACATCTGCCGGTGCGCCGATGGTTGCAACCGCCGTTGCCTCCTTGATGCGATCGGCCACCGCCAGAACCGCCGCCCCACCAAGTGAATGTCCGATCAGAAGCTTGGGGGCCTCGAACGCGACACGCAGGAAATCGGCCGCACGTTCAAGATCATCAAGGTTGGATGTAAAGTTGGTCGAGGCAAAATCACCGCCCGATCCGCCCAGGCCGGTGAAGTCAAACCGCAGGACTCCGATCCCCTCAATCGTCAGCGCCTCGGCAATTTTGCGGGCGGCAATCAGATCCTTGGTACAGGTAAAACAATGGGCAAACAGCGCATAGGCCTTGACCGGGCCAGTCGGCAGGTCCAGCCGTGCAGCCAGTTCGGCACCATGTGCCCCTTCAAATGTCACCTTGATCGGTTTTCCGGGCATTCTCATTCTCCTGACCTTTGAGGGGTGAAATCATACTGCTATTTCAGATCGTCCCCGATAATATCCTTCTTGATGCCACCGTAACACGGACAGTTCAGTGATGATCGTTCAAACCGAACGCACAATTTTGCGAGAAGCCACACATGACGACGCCCCGTTCATTCTTCAGCTGCTAAATGAGCCCGGATGGCTTCGGTTTATCGGCGATCGCAACATTCATGACCTTCAGGCGGCGCGGGATTATATCGATCTGCGTTTTCGCGAAAACTATGACAAGCTTGGCTTTGGGATGTGCGTTGCACTGGAAAAACAAGGCCAAAGCCCGATTGGCCTGATCGGCTTTGTAAAGCGTGACACGCTTGATGCCCCTGATATCGGCTATGCCGTGACGGAGGCCCATCAGGGCAAGGGTTATGCCTATGAAGTCAGTTCGGCACTGATTAATCATGGCTGGCATCACTACGGGTTTGACAAGATTTATGGCTATTGCCTGCCTGACAATATCGCGTCCGTTCGGATGCTTGAAAAGCTTGGCCTGACTTATTTGCGCGATCAGGATGTCAATCATTCTGGCGAGATGTGCAGACTTTATATGGCAACCCGCCCCTAAGACGCATCGCAAAGACCAAAACAAAACCCCGCGATCTTATGATGCGGGGTTTTTGATTATTTGCGGCGAATGCCGATCTTGCGACCAACCCCGGACGGGATGGGTAAATTGGCATGCGCGTCCTTGATCTTGTTTAGTGTTTCCATGATGTCATCGGGGAACGGGGCCGAACGCCGTTCCTTCATGTTGATATGCATGGTGATGATTTCATTGGTCGCGGCCAGCCAGCCTTCAGTGCCATGGCGCATTTCGTGATACATGTGAATGCGTTTCTGATCGCAATCCAGAACACGGGTATGGATCACATACGGATCATCCTGATGAATTTCGCGATCATAGGTCACATGCATTTCAAGCCCGAAGGTCGATCCGCCGCGCCGTTCGGGATAGCTATATCCCATCCCCACCGCATCAAGAAACGCCATCGATCCCAGATCAAACGCGACCACGTAATAGCCAACATTCATATGGCCATTGAAATCAATCCATTCGGGTTTGATATGCCCGCGAAAGGCTTCAAGCGGCTCAGACGCAAACAGATCGGTGCTGATCATTTTTCGACGGCCTTTGCGACCGCGACGGCTGCGACGAAATCTTCAAGCGAATGACCAACCGATTTGAAGACCGTGCATTCGCTATCCGTCTCGCGCCCCTTGACCTGCCCGCGGGTCAGGCCGAACAGATCGCCGATGATGTCGGATTTGGTAATCGCCCCGCTGTCGATGGCCTGAACGACGTCGCCGCCTTCGGCACTGGCCCCCTCAAAACTATCGACATAAATGCGGCACTTTTGCATGACCGCGTCATCGGTTTCACGCATGGTCGGCTTGAAAGCACCGACCAGATCGACGTGCGTTCCTTCGCGCAGCCAATCGCCATGCACCAGCGGCGCGGTCGACAGGGTGGCGCATGAAATCAGATCGGCTGTCTTGCACGCCGTTTCGAGGTCATCCGTACCCTTGGCGTTAAAGCCGAGCTCGGCAATCTCGGTCGCGAGTTTTGCCGCCTTGTCAGGATTGCGGTTCCAGATGGTGACATTCTTGATCGGGCGAACCGACGCATTTGCCTTGATCAGTTGTGGGGCCATCGCCCCGGACCCGACCATGACCATGTCGCTGGTATCCTGGCGCGCCAGATAGTCGCATGCCAATGCGGATGCGGCGGCTGTGCGGCGCGTGGTCAGTTTTGTGCCATCAATAACCGCGGACGGCTGACCTGTGACGGCATCGAGCAAAACATAGGTGCCCGAAACCGCCGGAAGATTGCGCGCCGAATTGCCCGGCACGACGGCGGCGATTTTCACACCCGCTGCACCATCCTTTTGCCAGGCCGGCATGATCAGGAAGGTTGCGTCATCCTCGTTGCTGCGTTCCATATTGAAATGACTGCGCAGCGGGGCTTCGCAGCCTTGTTCGAACCCGTCGCGAAGGGCTTCGACCAGATCACGGGGCGAGACGAATTTTTCGATATCTTCGGCAGTAATGAAACGCATGGGCCTTCCTGTATAAGCATTTTTGTTTTCAGTGCGGTAGCGGTCATATTTTATACCACGTCGCAGCCCGCACGTCACAGGAAGACCGGCAGTTTTTTATGCTGTTTTGAAGGAAAATCAGCGCGATTTACGGCAACAAAAACCGTTTGAGCGTGCCAAACAGGGATCCGGTGCCAAGGAACACTTCTTCAAGCACGGTAAAGTGGTTGGCACCCCATGCCTTATAGACCGAAACTTTAAGCCCTGCACTGCCACAATAAGCACCATAGGCATCGCTTTGGCGGACAAACTCAGGGCTTTCATTACCGCCAACCACCACCATCAGACGCGCATCAAGCGGCACGCCGTCCAACATCGGTGAATTGTCGGCAGCTGACGCTTCGTCAAGGCGGACATCATCATTGATCGTCGTGTGCCGGATCGGTTCAAGATCAAAAACACCGGAAATCGGCACAATGGCCTCAAACGGCATCGCATCGCCAAGCGTTTCGGTCCAGTCATGGGTGGCCAGACGGGCGACGATCTGACCACCGGCGGAATGGCCCGAAATCGAAATCCGGTCACGGTCGCCGTTAAATTCTTCGATATGCTGATAGATATAGGCAATCGCGCGCACGGCTTCTTCGGTGATGTCGGCCACGGTTACATCCGGGCACAGATCATAATTCGGGCAGATGACCGTAAACCCGGCGGCGACCAGATCACGCGCGACAAAGGCGTAATCCTTTTTGTCCTGACTGCGCCAATAACCACCATGGAAAAACACATGCACCGGTGCGCCCGGATCGGATGCCATGAAGATATCCATGGTTTCCTTGGGCCCATCGCCATAGCGCACATCAATCTTGCCGCCAAGCTGGACACGGGTTTCATCGGACAGTTTCACGAACCGTTCAAAATGGGTCATGAAGTCCGGCACGGTTTCGCGCGGATTATATTGCCATTCAAGCTCTGCTGCTGTGAAACCGCCCCAAGCCATCGGAACCTCATTATTATCGGTGAAAACGATCTCGCCCGGTTCAATCTTTCTTTAATTTCGGATTGTTTGCAAACACTTCGCAAAATAGATGGTGCTTTTAACCGAACTCACCAACGCGTACTGATCGCTCCCGCATAAAAAAGAGCCATGACCGGGTGTTAAACCCAATCATGGCCCCAATCCTTGGCCAGTCCCTTGCAGGGAGACTTTTAACGGCTCGAATGTGTGGCTTTTGAACCGCTTGCGACTGGCACAAGGTAAACTTTCTAACCGGCCTTTTTTTCAAACGGATCTTCGACAATCGGCCACAGGGCGCGCGTCAAATGGCGATATCCGTTCGTTTTCGGATCGGACGGATATGGTCCGTGCACATCGACATAAATGATCTCGCCCGCGATCTTGGCAAACGAGTCATAAAAATGGTTCGTCGATTTGATGAACAGGTATTTCTTCGAAACCGGATCAATACCCATGTTGGAAAACAGGCTGGGATCAAAGCTTTGCGACCGGTTGGTATTGAGGATCACCTCCCCCCCGTCGGGCAGGATGATCACGGCGCAATCGCCAAGCGGAACGATGCTTTCGCCAAAATACTGCCAGGCATCGCGTTTCAAGGTTTTGACCCGGACCTCGGCATCAATCGGCGCACCGGCATGGGCACCGGTTTTCCCGCCAAAACGCAGCGGTAAAACAGCCCCCTCGCCCGCGGAAAAACAGGTCCGCACCGCCATCGGATCCCACAGGGTGCCAAAGGCATAATCGTTAAGCCCGCGCTCGATCACGGCACGCAGCAAAATGGTGCTATCGCCCGGAACACCACCGCCCGGATTGTCCCAGACATCGGTCAGGACAATCGGTTTGGCATCGGATGCCAGCGCCTGATCAAGGGCATCTTCGGGTTTGGCAAAGTCAGGCCGGGTGGCCCCACGGAAACCAAACAACTCAACCCCCAGGTTTCGTGCTATCTGCTTGGCTTCCGCAGGGTTATCGTTGGTGGTGACAATCACCTTGGCCCCAAGATCGGGCACGTCACCGGCCATAAATCCGTGAATGAAGGATACCGACAAGATATTGCCTGTTCCTTCCATTGCCTTTGCCCGGTCAATGAATGACCGCATCGGTTCGCGCGAGGTCGGCAGGACCTCGATCATATGGCAGTCAAAAACTTCCTTGGTCGGTTTGATTTCGCCGCGCAATGTGCGCAATACAAGATCAACCACAGCCCGCCCGGTTTCGACAAAATCGGTATGCGGGAATTCCTTGAACGCGACAATAATGTCAGCGTTATCAATGCGTTTTGCGGTCAAATGACTGTGCGGATCGAAGCTTGTGCCGATCACGACATCAGGACCCACCAGTGCACGAATGCGCGCAATCAGATCACCTTCGCAATCAAGATAATCCTGGGCCACCATTGCGCCATGAAGACCAAGGATCACACCATCGACCGGCATGGCCGCACGCAACTGGCCAAGCACCTCGTCGCGCAACTGTTCATAGGTTTGACGGTTAACCAACCCGCCCGGTTCGGCCCAGGTGGCGGTGCCTTCGATCAGATCCCAGCCTTCCTTGGCGGCACGCAGGCGGCCTTCGGTAAAGACGGCACTGCATAGTGTCGGGGTGACCGGATGCTGGCCCGGCGGGGCATAAAAGCTTTCCTGAAAATCGGAAAAATCAGTGCGCAAAGGTGAAAATGTATTGGTCTCGGTTGCAATCGAGGCGCAAAAAATCCGCATGGCCCGTGCCTTTGTTATTGGTCTTTTGATATCAGCTAAAGAATTCCGAAGGGGCGAGAACCCCGCCCCTTCGGTAATTGGAATGGCTTATTCCATGTAGCGGTTGGCGTTGGCCTTCTCGACTTCTTCCTTGAACAGGTTCAGAAGTTTGACACCTTCATCGCCAAGGCTTTCCTGAACGTGTTTGACCACGACCGGCTGGGTTGCCTCTTTGAACTTTTCACGGTCTTCAGCCGACAGCGCGGTGATTTCCATTTTGTCCTTAAGACCGGCAAGACCACGATCAGATGCCTCGATCACGCGTGACACACCACGGCTTGCAACAACGCAAGACTGTGCAGCGTAACGAATGATTTTCTGCTGATCGGCGGTCAGGTCATCCCAGAATGCCTTCGACAGCATCATGGTATAAGGCGAGAACAGGTGGTTGGTCAGGGTCAGGTAGCCCTGAACTTCGTTGAACTTGGCAAAGGTCACGGTCGGAACCGGGTTCATCTGGCCATCGATCACACCGGTCTGAAGACCGGCATAAACTTCGCCCCAGGCCATCGGATATGCTTCGGCGCCAAGGGCCTGCATGATTTTCTGATGGGACGGCAGCGACATGGTACGAATGCGGATACCCTTGAAATCTTCAAGCGTTGCAATCGAGTGCTGCGAGTTGGTCACAGCAAAGAACCCGCCGGTATCCGGGAAGCCAAGAACCTTCACATCACCCAGTTCGCCTTCGATGTCGCTTGCAAGCGTCTCGCCAAACGGACCATCAAACACATCATAGGTCGATGCGTTGCTATCAAACGCAAAGGCAAGGTTCAGAACGTCGATGCGCGGATAGTAAGACGCCAGCGCACCGGTCGAGGTCAGCGTGCCCTGGATCAGGCCATCACGGACCATCTGAACATGTTCGGCAGCCGAACCAAGCTGGTTTGACGGATAAACTTCGACTTCGATTTCACCGTTGGTGTCGGCTTCGACGATGTTGGCGAAAACAGCCGTGCAGGCATGTGCCGGGTTTTCAAACGGGTCGGTCTTGTTGTCGTGCGCGAATTTAAGAACCTTCGGCTCGGCGAATGCCATCGAGGTGCTGCCCATCAGCATCGCGGTTGCAAGGGCGGCTGCGCCCAAACGCTTTACAGTTTTCATTTCTACCTCTCCTTGATTTAACGACTTTATGTGTCCGGCGTTATTGTGGTGTGCGCCCCGGCCCGGACCTGACCGGGGCTATATTCATCCCGATGACCTAGCGGAAGCCCAGCAATCGCGGTATCACGAGGGCAAGGTCCGACCAGAAGGCAAACAGGAACAGCACGCCCAACTCGGCCAGAAGGAATGGCCAAAGTTGTGCGGCAATCTTTTCAAGCTTTTCACCAGTGACGGATGACAGGACAAACAGACAGGCCCCGACAGGCGGCGTCATCAGCGAGATGTTAAGCGCCAGGATAAAGATGATCCCGGCATGGATCGGGTCCATGCCGATCTGAACGGTCAGCGGCACCAGAACCGGGGCCAAAATGATCAGGATGGCGTTGATATCCATCACCATGCCGATCATCAAAAGCAGACCGACAATCATGAAAATCACGATGTAGGGATTTTCTGAAACGCCCAGAACCATGCTGGCGACTTCTTGCGGGATGCGGTTGAAGCTCAGCCACCAGCCAAGGATCGACGCAAAGGCAATGATGACAAAGATCACCCCGGTCACACGTGCTGTGCGTACCAGCATCCTGAAGAAATCGGCAAAACTAAGCGCGCGGTAAACAAACACACCAATGAACAGGGCATAGGCCACGGCAACCGATGCGGCCTCGGTCGGGGTGACGATCCCGCCAAGGATACCGCCCAGAATGATCAATGGCATGATCAGTGCGGTGATCGATGATTTGAAAATCTTCCAGACTTCCAAAAGCGACGCACGGCGTTCATTTTTCGGCAGGTTCTTGGACCGTGCGGTCACGGCAATCACCGTCATGCAGATCAGACAGATCATAAGTCCGGGCAGGATACCCGCGGCAAACAGACCACCGATCGAAACGCCCATCAGCGATCCATAAACAACCATCAAACCCGATGGCGGAATGGTCGGCCCGATGATCGATCCGGCGGCAGTCACCGCGCAGGCATAGTCACGGCGATATCCGCGCTCGACCATGGCAGGTACCAGCGTCTTGCCAAAGGCTGCGGCATCGGCGGTTGCGGCCCCGGTAAGACCGGCAAAGAACACTGATGCCAACATATTGGTATGGGCCAGCCCGCCGCGCATGTGCCCGACGAGTGCCTGGGCGAATTTCACCAACCGGCTGGTAATGCCGATATGGTTCATGATTTCGCCAGCCAGAATAAAGAACGGCATGGCAAGGAACGGGAAGACATTCAGCCCGTTAAAGACCTTGCTTGGACCCTGGGACAAAAACATCCCCCCGCCCATGTCAAACAGGCCAACAACGCCTGCCACACCCAGGGCAAAGCCAATCGGCATGCCCAGAACCATCAGAACGACAAAGATAATGGCGACGATCATTCTGCGCCCTCCGCAAGATCAACCGGGACAAAACGGCCCTGATCACGCAAGGCAACGAGGAGGAGCTGAATGGCGGCAAGCAATGCCGAAACCGGCACAGCGGCATAAGGCAGTGCCAGTGACATGCCGAAAATCATCGCCTGACGGCGCATACCGCCCTGGGCAAAATCAAATCCATAAATCGCAAGGTAAAGGAAGGCTGCGAGCGCAATCAGGTCCACCAGAAACAGGATTGTGCGCTGGATCGGCATCGGCAGGCTTAAAACAAACATGCCAATCCCGATATGTTCGCGCCGCGCAATCCCGGCCGAGATCGCCAGAAGTGCCGCCCAGATCATCAGATAGCGCGCCAGTTCTTCCGGCCATGGCAGTTGCCAATGGAATAAGTATCGGTCAACGACACCCAGCCAGACGTCCAGAACAAGAACAAGCATCAGAACCGCTATGATGCGTTCAACAACCCAATTCAGGCACCGGCTTGCGGTTGCAGCTGTGGTTTCAATACGGCGTAAAGCCATCTCCGCCAAACTCTCCACTGATCAAATGTTATGTAATTTTTCTACATACTGAGGTCCATTTTGTAGTTTGTCTACATTATTTATCTCCGAAGTTTCATATTTTTGCTCTTAAACTGACCTTTAAACTGCTATAAGTAGCTTAACTACATTATAGGATTTCGCAGCGCCCCTGTTTCGTCCAGACTTTCAAGCAGGAAATTCGCCAATTGGATCAAGGATTAAGACGCCCAGGATCCCGATAAACCAAAGCCCGAAACAGCAACCTCGCCGTCTCGTGCATTGAATAACTACATGGTCGATTTCGACCGGGTTAATGTCGGGCAAAACGATGATACTTGATGTGAGAAAACACGCATGCGGGGTACTGACATGACGCTTAAATTGAAATTGTGGCTATCGCCTGCAAACGGAAATAATGTTAGTTCCCAATAAGGTGTCGGTTTTGACACACCAAACCAGATAGACGGATCAGGTCGATTCCATGCAACAAACCGCCGACATCATCAGCCTGCTGCGCAGCCAGTCCGGCAAATTTCCGAACCGCGAACAACTCGTCGCGGACTATGTCAGCGCACATCTGGAAGATGTCACAACCATCGCCCTGTCCGATCTGGCGAAAAATGTCGGGGTCAGCGAACCCACCGTCATTCGGTTTTGCCGCACCTTGGGGTGCGACGGGTTCCGTGATTTCAAAATCCGCTTGGCGCAAAACCTTGCCGTCAGCATTCAGTATCTGACATCCGAAGACATTTCAGACGACACAACCGCCGCAGATGTTCTGTCAAACCATGTGCTTGGCGTGATCATTGATAACCTGCGTCTGCTGCGTGATCAGTTATCTTCTGATCAAATTGACCAGGCTGCCGACATTCTGGTCAAGGCACGTCAGGTGGCGTTTTTCGGGGTTGGGGGTGGATCGACCACTGTAGCGTTTGATGCCGCAAACCGCTTTTTCCGGCTGGGAATTCCGGCGCAATCGCAAAGTGACGGCTATTTGCAGCGCATGCTGGCCTCGACCTTTGGCGCCGAGGACGTGATATTCGCGATCTCCACCAGTGGTCGCCCGACGGAAATCATCCATTCCGCTGCCATTGCCCGCCAATATGGCGCCAAGGTCATCTCATTGACCAACCCTGACAGCCCGCTTGCCGCTGAGAGTGACTTGGTCATCGCAATCAATATGCCGGAAAACCCCGACATCTATAAACCAACCGCCACACGCCATGCGTTTCTGGCAACGATTGATGTGATTGCGACGGCTGTGGCTCGACGCATGCCCGATCAGGCCAAGGAAAAGCTGCGACGCATTCGTTCGTCGCTGCTGACGGTCAATCCCCCAACCGGGCACCAACCCATCGGCGACTAAGCTAAGCTTTGTGCGGCCTTAGTAATCAAGTCTGAATTGAACGCCAGCCTTGCTATCGATTTCGGTGCTTTCGCTGGTCACACTGATATTTGGTGTGACTTCAATCTCGACTTCGACGCCGCTTGATCCCGGTGTTGAACCAGCCTTGGTGCCGACATAGACCCCCTCTGTCAGGTATTTGCCAACCTTGACCTCCGGCCCGTCTTCGCCGCCACCGACGCGCAGCACATCTGCACCGATAAAGCGTCGGATGCTGCCAACCACATCAAGGCCACTACCACCGCCAGAAAGTTCGTTCAGGGCACTTGCCAGTTGCACGGCCTCGACTGCCGACAGGCTGCCCTGTGATTTGCCAAACAGGACCTGAGACAGAATCTCGTCTTCCGGCAGCGACGGATTGGACGACAGCACCAGTTCCGGGTCGCTTGACGGCCCCTGGAACCCCGCAGTTACGACGAGGTCTTCGGTGGTATAGACCCCTTCGATATCAAGCATCGGATCAGGGGGCGACGCACCGGCAAAGGTAATCTGAGAATCCCGGATCACGAATGTTTTGCCGATGACATCAAGCTGCCCGCGCAAGGCAGATAACTGCCCGGTGATACGTGGATCATCTGTGGTGCCGGAAATTTCAAGTCGACCGCCCCACTCGGAATCAAGTCCCTTGCCACGCACAAAAAGACGCCCCGGGATATCAACAGTCACGTCAAGATTACCGCTAAAGGCATCGTCCGCTTCCTGTGTATCCTCGGCCTTTTCGACCTGCGCGGCGTCCGGCAGATTTTCAATCTCGATGGTCGGAACCGATTCCGGCAAGGCCAGGGTCAGATCGACCTCCCCGCGCAGGACCGACACCGTGCTTTGGATATCGGCCTCCGACTGGGATCCGGTCACACTGGCTTCTACATCCGCCCAGAATTGCAGTTCATCCTTACGTGATACGGCAACATTGCGCAGATCAGCCGACACGTCATAGCGCATCTCGCCACCGTGTAGCAGATCAAGATCAACCGATGCATCAACAGTGCCTTTGCCGCCATCCGTGGCCGTAATGGACGGAATGGAAAGACCCGCCTGATCAAAGGTGCCCTCAAGCGTTATCTGATCAAGGAGTGTGCCGTACTCAAGGTTTTCATATCGTCCATTGGCAAGCGCAACATCCCCGTTCCAGCGGATGTCATCAAGCGTTCCAGCGACATCAAGCGCAAGTTTGATCTTGCCCGACATCTGATGATCGGGTGCCGGGACATAAGGCCAGAATTCGGCAATTTGACCATTCACACGCACGCGGGCAGAAACCGGCGCAGCAAGATCCGGGCTGAATTCCTGTTCAAGCACAGAAATCGCAAGCGGAACATTGCCCTCGGCTGTCAGTGCTTCGACATCGCCATTACCAAGTGACGCCTGCCCTGCAAGTTTGCCTTCCTCAAGCGTGATATCAAGCCGCATTTCAAAGGGCTTCAGCCCCGCGACCGCCTTTGCCGTGATGCCGGAAATGCGGCCATTGACCTGTGCACTTGGCAAGTTCCCGCGTGTTTCACGCAAGGACGCATCAAGATTTGCGGTCCCGCTCAGCCCGTCAAAACCGGAAATACGCCCCCACGGACCAAGATCAAAATCATTAAGGTGAAGCTCACCCGAAATGGATTTTTGCCCGGCTTCCTGATCAAGGCTTGCGACAAGATGGCCGGTGCCAACGGTCAGGTCGGCGTCGAGTTGCTGCCGACCGTTTTCGCGCAAAGCAAGTTCCAGTGGTTTTCGAAGCTCAATCGTCTGATCGCCAATGATCGCTTCAAGCCGAGTGGCCGTTACGGCGATATCATTGCCAAGCGACAGATCAGCAGCCAAGTCGGTCGAAATCGGTACATTGCCCTGATAAAGACCCGAACTCGTCAGCGTGATGGCAAGCGCATCCATGCCACCGTCAAGATCAAGGGCAAGCTCGTCAACCGCAATTGATCCGGCAATTATGTCACGTCCACCCAGCTCCGCTGAAATTTCCGGCACGTCAAACGCATTACCGATCGTCGCGGTCAGTTCAACATCCTCGATCATTGTCGGATTGGTGCCATCTGTGCTTGCCATTCGCATGCCCTTGGCCGATGCATTTGCCGTAATGCTTTGGCGTTGCCCATCCGGACGAAGGGCAATATCGGCCGTCACGGTTCCGTTCACCAGACTGACGCCAAACTGATCGAGAAATTCGGCATCCAGATTTGACAGCGCAACATCACCGCGCATTGGAATGCTGTAGTCGGGCAAGGCAATATTGCCGCTCAACGCGACATGTTCGCCTTTAAGCGATATCTGCTCAACACGGAGCGCATCTTCGGGCAGAACAAGATTTGCAGCCACTTCGTAAGGACGGCTGGCAAAGGTGAAGTTGCCGTTATTGGCAAGCGACAACACCGCCTGTTCTGACCACGCCATGCGGCTGGTCAGCACGATATCGGAGAATTCCTGACCCGAAACAGCAAGGCTTGGAACACTCAATTCAAATGTCCCCGGGGGTGCAGTCAGGTCACCTTCGAGATTGGCTGTCAGCTTTGCCGGGGCCATTTCGATGCCCAGATCCGGCGGCACCGCACCAGATGCAATATCAAGCGTGCTTTCAAGCGACAGCTTCTCGAATGCTTCTGTAATGCGAAGCATCAGCGGACCGTCAATCATTGCGGTATCAAGTGCGCTGACATCAACGCTGAGATCAAGATCGGGTGCAAGTGTCACATTGCCCGTGATACGCGGCTCGGGCCCGACGATACGATCAAGATCGGCAATCCCGAAACCGGCCTGACTGGCTGAAACCTCGATCCCGGTTTCCAGACCACTGGCCTCCGACCAGGTCAGGCCGGGCAAGGAAACCTGCCCCTGCCCGCGCAGATCAAGCCCCGAAATCGGCGCAAAAATCGCAAGATCCCGGATATCCGCCACGATGTTTGATGTCGTTACGACCAGATCCTCGTTAACGTCCGCCTGCCCGCGGAGCGTCATATCAGGCGTGTTCAATGCCAGATTGCGGATCGAAATATCGGCAAAGTCCGGCGACATCCGCGCATCAAATGACAAGTCCTGCGCCGCCCCCAGAAACGCACCCAGATCCGGGTCATCCCAATCCGTGCCGGTCGCAGAAAATGCGACGGTTGCGTCAAGTGGTTCATCCGCGTCATCGGGGGCCGCCATATCCGCCTGCAAGGCGATGTCGCCGATACGCGACACTGGCGTTTTCACATCACGGCCATTTACCCGCAGCGCCACACCGGGCATCGAAAGATTGCCATTGGCCTGAACGGAAAGCCCAAGTTCCGCCCATGAAACTGCATCGTCAAGCAGTGCCGACATTGCAGGATCAATATCGGCCGTTAAATCGGCCGTCATCAGGCTGTCTTCAAGGTCAAGTTCGGTTGTGCCAGACAGCACCAGCACATCTGCCATCGCAATCGAAATGCGATCAAACGAAAGGATTTGTTCTGATTGATCAAATGCCCCGCCAACGCCCAGTGCGACTTCTTTATCCATGCTTGCAGGCAATTGTTCGGTTATGCGTTCTTGCGGTGAAAGCGCACCGTCGAGCGTAAATGCCACAACATCCGAAGACAGTTGAACGCCAATGTCGCTTGCAAGTGATGCATAGCCCGCCGCCGACAGATCAATCGTGCCTTTCCAGTCATTGGCCGGACCATCGCCATTAAGCGCAATCTTGATATCCGTTGCGCTGGCCGGATCAACGCCAGCCAGGGTCATGACAAGCCCTTCGCGCCCCAACAACCCATCAATCTCGGCGGCAAGATGTTGTCCGGGGCCGTCAAAATCCAGATCAAGTTTTATGCGGTCGGTACCGCCATCACGCGGCTGCAAATCCAGAAAGGCTGTCGCAGACAGGTTTGTGCCAACCTTTGCCCGCCCATTCAGGCTATAGAGGAAGCTGTTGCCGGTAACCTGATCAACAATGGCAATTTCGCCGAGCTCAAGCGCGTCAAGCGAAACCGCCAGCGGCATGGCAAAGCCACCGCCGTCTTCGTCCTCTTCCTCAACCGTTTCCGGTACGGTACCGTCGGGCAAAATGACATTGGTCGTTGCCAGACTGATCTTATTGATTTGCAACCGACCAGCCAAAAGTGCGGTCGGCGACCAGTCAAATTCGATATCATTGATATCAAGATGCAACCCATCTGTGGCGCGATCCATGGTCACCTGATCAAGGGCCAGTTCAGTCCACAAACTGCCTTCGATCCGGCCAAGCGCAAATTCGCTGTCGGTTGCGGCGGATACGGCCTCGTTGATCATCGGGGTTGCCATCCGCAATACCGGGCCGGTCCCGGCAACGGCAATCAGGCCGGCAAGTCCAAGCACGGCCCCGCCAAGACCATAGGCACCATAGCGCAACCACTTTGTCGAAGAACGGCGCGATGCGGAACGTTTGGGATTATTCGGTGGTGACGTGTCAGACCCGATCAAAATGCCTGCCCCAGACTGATATAGAATTGAAAATCGTCATCAACGTTGTCGCGTTTATCAAGTGGTACTGCGACATCAAAACGCAGCGGCCCGACGGCGGTGTAATAACGGAAGCCAAGACCGGCAGCCCATAGAAGACGGATGTCTTCGGGCTCGGATCTGGCATACACGTTACCACCTTCGATGAATGGCACGATGCCAAAGCTTTCGGTCACACGGGCGCGGAATTCGGCACCGACTTCCAGTACGGAACGCCCGCCGAGCGGATCATCATCATCGTCGAGAGGACCGACTTTCTGGTATTCGTAGCCCCGGATTGATCCGCCACCACCGGAATAATAGCGTTTGTTCGATGGCAGGTTGCCGCGATCCTCGCCGATAATGGTACCGGTGCGTGCACGGGCCGCCAGAACATAGTCGCCCTCATCGTCAATCGACAGGTATTGCGACCCGACGACCGATACGGTGGTGAAACCGGTATCCTTGTCGGTCAGGCCCATATAGGGCGATACGTTGATTTCAAAACGGTTCCCCCGGCTCGGATCAAGGGGATTGTCGGTGTTGTCATGGCGCAAGATGCCCCGCAAACCGGCAAGATAGAATTCCTCGTTCGGGGAGTCTGATCCAGTCAGGTCGGAATATTCCGCAGTGACACCAAATGTCGTTGTCCAGTTTTCCCAAAGCGGACGTTCGATACCGGCAAAGCTGTCAAGCGTTGAGCCCTTGTAGGCGTCAGTATCGTTGTTTTTGGCATTGGCCTCGGCCACAAAGGACTGACGCCGTTCAAGAAACTGCGGCTTTTTGAATTCTGCCGACAGACCTTGTTCAAGGCTTGAAACATCAATCCCCAGCCGCAGACGTTCACCCGCACCAAACAGATTGCGATGTTCCCAGAACGCGTTGGCACCCGGACCATCAGCGGTCGAAAAATTCACCCCGCCGCCGATCGAACGCATTTTGCGTTCAACCACCTCGATCTCAACCGGGATTTCGCCATTGTCATTTACCGGACCGGCAACCTTGACGATCACACTGTCAAACAGGTTGGTTTGCGCCAGATCGCGGCGCGTGGTGCGCACCTGATCGGGATGATATTGTTCGCCCGACCGCCAGCTGCGGTATCCTGCGATGAAGTCCGCATCGACGTCCTCTGCACCATTGACGGTAATCTTGCCAAAATCGGCCTGCGGCCCGGTTTCAAAGGCATAATTGATCGTAATGGTTTTTTGCGCGGTGTCGGCCAATACGGTTCGTTTACCAGCCTCGACAAGCGGGTAACCCTGTTCGCGCAGGATATCGACACCGTATTGTTCACCCAGAATGATCGGCTCCGCGGTCGCGCGCTGCCCGATCTCAAGGCGGGTCTTTTCAAGTTCCTTATCCGTCGCATGGCGTTCCACCACGCGATCAGGGTATGTGATCACAAGGTTCACCGCCGAAATCAGATAGGGTGTACCGACATCGATATTATAGGTCAGAACCAATGGTGTCGGCTGTTCGGATGTTGATGCCAATGCATCATCTCCGGACTGGCCATCGGCCGGGTCTTGTTCAGAACCAGCATCAGGTGCGTCTTGGACTGGCGCGCTATCCGATGTGTCTGTGGCGGCCTTTTCATTAATTTCAAAGGTGATCTGCCCGTCGTAAAATCCCTTGGATCGCAGCACAGCCTGAAACCGTTCGACATCGTCTTCGGCACGGCGTTGCAGGCCCGCGCGTGAAGCGGTCGGGCGCGACTGCAGACGGCGCGCCGTACTAACCCCGTCCAACGCCGCAATCAGATTTTCTTCCTGGGGATCAATGCCGGCAATTTCGACTTCATAGGGGATGGTTTGTTGCAGATCATTTTGCGCAATCTCGCTGTCAGCACCGTCGCCAAATCCAAGCACACCACTTAGCCCCTCGTCCGAGGTGCACGCCGAAAGCATCGACCCTGCCAGTAAAAGCGGAACGATTGCAAACCTGCGCCTGAGGATCGGAGATGTGTCTAGGATGCGTTTATTCAAACCATCTTGCCCTTGAAAGCTTTGCGGACGCAGTGCAACGTACGCCAACCTGTTTGTTTCTGATCTCTTGTTTATATAAGTGCAAACGATCAGGATGATTAAATGTTTCACAGCAGGCCCAATGAAAACACCTTATTTTCATTGAACGCACTGGTCGAGTGTGACCTGTGCCATGATCCATGAAAAAAAGGCATGGCTATGAACAATAAATGCGCTTGCGACGAACGATCTTTGGGCGTACCGGAAGTTGAGCGCAACATATTTACCCTCATCGTAGGAGAGCTGCACAGTGACTTTGCCCCAGACCAATACTGTCATCATCCGTGCAGCCGTGCGCGACGACCTTGATGGTCTTTGCGCGCTTGAAAGCGGCAATTTCGAAAGCGATCTGATTTCACGTGCCTCCTTCTCGAGGTTCCTGCGTCAGGCCAGCGCGCGCCTTCTTGTCGCAGACGCTGGTGATGCCGATCATCCTGAAATTGTCGGGTATGGTTTGCTGTTGCTGCGCACCAATACCGTTACAGCACGGATTTACTCGCTGGCGATTGCAAAAGACTGGCGCGGCAAGGGTTTGGGCACACAGCTTTTGGCTGGCCTTGAAAATCTGGCGATGGATGCGGGATGCACGCGCATGCGCCTTGAAGTGCGCGTCACCAATGAAACCGCTCGCAATCTATACGAACGTCATGGCTATGTCCGGATTGCCGATCTTCCAGGTTACTATGAAGATGGTAGTGATGGCGTCCGCCTTGAACACGCGCTTTATGATGGCGAAAGTGCTGTCAGCCCGGCGGTTGCCACCGGTGCGCCGCTGATTTTGGTCGACCGTCTGTCGGATCAACGCTTTGCCGTATCGGGGGCACGCGTGATGCGGGTGCGCGATTATCTCGCACTTGATCACGGTGTGCGTAACCGGCGTGTGATCAACCTGTGCCAGTCCTATGAATATCTGTCGCGCGGTTATTATTGCAGCCTTCTTGCGGCCGCCCGGGCAGAGCGCGTCATTCCCGAGGCCGATGTTCTTTTGGATTTGAACTGGAAGCGCCTTCAGAAGACCGCACGTGCGGAACTCAGCCCGCAAATCATCGAGGCACTGGAAAAGTCCGGCCAGACGCCTGATCAGGCCCCGGATCATATCGATGTCTATTTCGGGCGAACCGCCAACAAGAAGTTTCGTCAGATTGGCGAACGCGCCTTTGATCAGTTCCGCTGCCCCATCCTGCGTCTGCATCTGAACAAGCAGGACCGCAGAATTTTGCGCGAAATCGAAGCCCCGTCGATCAGCCAGCTTGATGATGACAAACTTGTCGAGTTCGAGGCCGCATTGCGCGCCTATTTGCGTGGGCGCGTGCGCAAACAGGGCAACGTCACCCCGCCGACTGCCCTTGTCGCGATCCTGCATGACCCGGATGAAGTCCTGCCACCGTCAGACAAGGAGGCGCTGGCCAATTTCGTGCAGGCCGCGTCCGATCTGGGGGCGAAGGCCGAACTGATTACGGCCAAGGATTTCCATCATCTTTCGGAATTTGATGCGCTTTTGATCCGCGAAACCACCGCCCTTGATCACCATACCTATCGCTTTGCCAAGCGGGCGGTAAAGGAAGGCATTCCGGTGATTGATGATCCGGACTCGATGCTGCGTTGTACCAACAAGGTCTATTTGGCCGAATTGCTGCGCACACACCGTATCCCGGCACCCAAAAGTGCGATTTTCGATAAGCGCCGCATTCCCGACATCGCAAAGCAATTCAGCTTCCCGTCGGTTCTGAAGGTGCCGGATGGCTGCTTCTCGCGCGGGGTACGCAAGGTCAAGTCGCCAGAACACCTGAACGAAGTTGCGACCGAGATGTTCAAAAACTCCGAACTTCTCGTCATTCAGGAATATGTCGAAACCACCTTTGACTGGCGTATTGGTGTTTTGGGTGGCGAGGCCATCTTTGCCAGCCGCTATTTCATGGCACCGGGCCACTGGCAGATCGTCAAACACGAAGATGATGGCAAAAGCTATGAGGAAGGCGGGTTTGAAACCCTTGCGGTCGAAGACGCCCCTGCTGACATCGTTGCGACTGCCCTTGCCTCTGCACGTTTGATGGGCGACGGCCTTTATGGTGTGGACGTTAAGGAAACGCCCTATGGCCCGATGGTGATCGAGGTCAATGACAACCCCAATATCGATGCCGGGGTTGAGGATGTGGTTCTGGGCATGGATTTGTATCGCCGGATCATTGCGCATCTTCTTGGCAAGATCGCACGCCCGTAAGGGCCTCTGCAGCATCCCATAAAAGCAAAAGGCCGGGTTTTTACCCGGCCTTTTTGTCAATGAAGACAGCAGCTTGCAGTTTATCGCGGCCATAACGCGCCATCAGATCAAACTCGTGACGCAGGATCGGCACGGACAGACAGTCACTGCCGGTATAGGGTTCATGGTCTTCGCCAATATCGGGATCACTGACATAGACAAACCGGTCATCAAAGCCCGAAACCACCACCCAGTGCGGGATTTTATCGCCATAAATGCGGTACTGGCTGATCAGGACCAGAGCCATTTTGCCCTGTTTGGTGCGTTCTTCGATCTCGGCAATGCCAAACGGGCCGGTCGTGACCAAAATACCGGCATCAAGTGCCTGACGGGCAAAGTCGTAATGGACCAGTTCGACCACTTCGCGGTTTTTCGGTTTGCGCACGGTATCAACGAATAGCGGCCCGTCCCGGCTGCTCAGCACTTCGACATCAAAGCCGCGCTTGTGCGCCGCCAACGCCAGTCCCAGCGGGCCACAACCACCATGCCCGGACGTCATGAAGATCGTGGTGGCTTCGCGCCACAGCGCAATTTCAAGATTACGATCAAGTTCGATATTCTGATCGAGCGCATTCATCGCCATCATCAGGGCCGCCGGGCCACAGGTAAATGGCAGGGTCTGGTGATAGAAATGGATCGGCGAAGGCAAATGCATGGCATTGGGAACCAATACCTTTTCCATGCGAAGCGCATTCGAATGATCGGGATAATAATCCGGATAAAGCGCGAATTCGCGATATCCAACCGATTTGAAAAGCCGGATCGCATCCTTGTTTTTCTGGCTGACTTCAAGGCGCAGGATCGGTGTTCCGAAATCAAGGCTGAGTTCTTCGGCCCGTTCAATCAGGGCACGGCCAATCCCCTGCCCGCGCTGATCGGGTGATACCGCCATCGAATAAAGGCGCGCGAGTGCGACGTTGCTGCGAAAAATCACCAGCGCGTAGCCAACAACAACGCCCCCGTCCCTGGTGGCTTCCGCCACAGTCAGACGGGCGGTTTCACTGCCGACGAAACGTTTGAAGGCACGCCGGGTCAGTCGGTCGACTTCAAAGGACCGGTTTTCAATCTCGCACAGGGCGTCGAGATCTTCGTTCCTGGCCAGTCGAAATCTGATATTGGAAAGTTGGTCTGCGTTTGACGTCATACCGGTGCCACTTGATAAAACCATGCCAGATACAGCATGCGCGGACATATCGTCATGAAACACACAAAAGCAATAGTGCAATTTATGCGATGCTCACTGCGTTTTTTGCACAGCAACGCACCGCATAACGTGCAAATTCAAACGGCTTAGCCGCGTGCTGCAATCCGCGGTGCCAGCGGCGCCATATCATATCCGGCCTCCGCCGCGGCCTTGACGATATCGCCAACCTGCATCTGCCCGGCATTGGCCAGCGACCACAGGATGGTGCAGCGTGTACCACTGCGGCAATAGGCAAAGATGGGCTTTTCGGCGGCGGTCAGATTGGCTGCAAAGGCATCTGCATCCGCGTCCGACACATTGCCACTTGCGACGGGCTGGAAGATCGCCTTCATACCGGCAGCCTCGGCCTTGGCGGCGACTTCGGAAAATGACGGCTGCCCGGGATCTTCACCATCCGGGCGGTTGCAAATGATGGTTTTGAAACCGGCCGCAGCGATTTCGTCAATCGCAGCAAGCGGCATTTGCGGGGATACAGTCAGTTCATCACTCAGGCGTTTCATTTTTATATTCCGTTCGTCGTTGCTGGTCGCCGTGCCCACACGTCGGGCATCAACAGCACGTCTATCCAACATACCGCAGAGATCTACGGACGCCAGCATAACGTTCAAACAACAACAGATCGAACGGAATATTCCGGTTTCAAACGCCGTTTATTACCTTATTTGGAAAGCGGACAGGTCCGCAGGCCAAACAGCATGTAAAGCGGGCAGAAACGCAGTGCCGCAGTCGCCAACATGACAACACCGGCAGCAATCATCACCCAGCCATAAACGCCATACGCCATGCCACCACCTTCGGGCGCGGCAGAAACAAACGGAATGGCCAGCAAAACAACACCGGCAATCGCACGGACAATACGGTCCAGGGTTCCAACATTCGCCATAACTTCCTCCTTGGGAAAAGCTCTGATGGAGTGATTTATAACATTATAATCCAATCGATTACTTTGATACTTATCAATCGCCTCCATGCGGATCGGTACTTTGGCGGATGCCCTGTTTCGTGGCTTGCCCAATGGTTGCGTCCATGCCAAAAGTTCAAAACCCAAATGATATCAAGCTCCTCAGGAAACGCGCAGATATGAGCAACACCGCAAAAGCCGTCCCGGATTTTCCGTCATGGCATCAAACCAATCCGAATGGTGTGTTTTCAGACTGGCTGAAGGCATCCTGCGCGGATAAATGGCATGCGGTAACCCACCATGTCTTTACCGATGCCTGGGGTGATGCCGCGCTTCCCAAGGCCAATCTTGAAAACTACCTTATTCAGGATCACCGGTTTATTGATCGGTTTGTTGCCCTGCTGGCCGCGGCCGTATCGCGTGCACCAAGCCTGAAGGATCGCATTCCAGGGTGTCAGTTCCTTGCGCTGGTCACGGGCGAAGAAAACACCTATTTCGAACGATCCTTTGCCGCCCTTGGCGTATCTGATGATGCACGTGAAAACATGCCAGACTGGCCAGCAACAGCGGCATTCAAGCAACTTATGAAAGACGCCACGGACAGCAACCGTTACGCCAATATGCTGGCCGTTCTGGCCGTTGCCGAGGGCACCTATCTTGGCTGGGCGGATCGGGTCAACAAGGCCATCGCCAAACGTCCCGAGGATTTCTGGTACGCCGAATGGATTGATCTGCATATCGGGGTGTATTTTGAAAGTGTGGTTGCCTATCTGAATAGCCAACTGGATCAGGTCGGACCGTCACTGTCAGAGGAAGACCGCGCCGAATGCCTGTCCTATTTCACACGTGCAACCGATCTTGAATGTCAATTCTTTGATACGGCATGGGGACCACAAGAATGATCACAATTCGTCCGTTTGCGAACAGTGATGCCAAGGCCTTGGTCGAGATTTACCGACACTCCGTTACGGAAATTGGGCCCAACGCCTATAACCCCGAACAGGTTGCCGTGTGGGCAAAGCTGCTGCCGACACCGGAACGGTTTATCGAAATCATGACAGATGGTCGGTTCAGTCTGGTCGCGGTTGATGACAATGATCAGGTTGTCGCATTTGGCGATGTCGAGGCCGATGGCCATATCGGGTTTCTGTATGCCCTGCCCGATTTTGCGGGCAAAGGTATTGTGACAAAGCTGTACGACGCACTTGAAGCGCACGCGCGCAAACAGGATATTGGCAAGCTTTATTCCGAAGCCAGTGAATTTGCCAAATCCTTCCTGCTTAAACAGGGCTTTGGCGTTGTGGAACGCCGCGATTTCGAAGTCGCTGGCGTACCCATCCACAATTACGCAGTTGAAAAGCGCCTGCGGGCACCACGCTGAACCAAATCACTGCATCACACACAAAAAAAGGCTGCCATCCGGCAGCCTTTTTCCTAGTCGCGCAAGCCACGCTTGGCGGCCCCCAAAACACGATCGATAAACACGTCCGACTGCCCGATATAATTGACCGGGTTACGGACATGATCCCAATCCACCGGGGCGTCGGTCAGTTTTGGCAATTCATCAAACAGGTTCGATGCGTTTTCTGCCGACTTGGCAATCGCATCCTTGACCAGTTTATCCGCGGCATCGCGGCCAAGGTGATCGGCCAGCGCAAATGTTGCGGCCTCTGCCAACATCGCCCCGCGTGACAGCTCGAGGTTTTCGGCCATGCGGTCTGCATTGATTTTAAGATCCGGCACCATATCAACCGCCTGCGCAAGTGCCGCACCGGTTGCGGTAATGATCTGCGGCAAGGTCAACCATTCCAAAAGCCAGCTTGCCCCGCTTCGTTCATGATCATGGAGCTGCGCCTGGGCAAAGGTACCAAGCAGCCCGGCATTGAAGCGGGCCAGTGTCACCAGCATTTCCGCCTGCACCGGATTTGATTTATGCGGCATGGTCGATGACCCGCCGCCCTTGCCCGGTTGAACCTCAGCAATTTCGGACTGGGCCAGCAGAACCAAGTCCTGCCCCATCTTGCCAAGTGCGCCGGTTAACGCTGTTAACTGGCTTGCGAAATCAACAAGGACGTCACGCTGCGCATGCCAGGGCATATCAGCAAGCGGAAGATCAAGTTCCTCGGAAAGGTTGCTTTCGACGTCTGCGGCCTTCACCCCGATCGAGGCCAATGTACCTGCGGCACCGCCAAACGAAATCCGCAACAAATCTGATGACAGGCTATCAATCCGGTGATCAATCCGCACAAGCGGTGCGAGCCATCCGGCAGCCTTGAGACCAAAGGTGGTTGGTACAGCCTGTTGGGATCGCGTCCGCCCGATCATCACCGTTGTGCGATGGGTGTCGGCATGGGCAGAAAGCGCCTTGGCCAATTTACGAATGCGGCGACGAATGATCGCAACCGCATCGCGCAGCTGCAGGACAAGTGCGCTATCAACCACATCCTGGCTGGTGGCGCCAAAATGAACATAGCGCGCGTCTTCACCGCCAATTTCCGCCTTGAGCGCCTTAACAAGGGCTGGCACCGGCACACCGGCACTCGCCGTTCCCGCCGCAAGGCTTTCCGGATCGGGCGTAAAATCACGGCAGACTTCGGCGATGCGGGTGGCACTTTGTTCGGGGATCACACCTGCGCGCGCCTCGGCCGCGGCAAGGGCCGATTCAAAAAGCAGCATGGATGCAATCTGTGCCCGGTCATCAAACAGGGCCGCGATCTCCGGATCGGAAAACAGATTTCCAAGCAGGGCAGAGTCAAAGGGCGAAACGCTCATCAGGGTTCATCCACCGTTCAAACAGGTGTGAAATCAAGTCGATAGTGTCGCGCCAGCAACCATATTGGTCAATAACGCAAAAAGAAGCCCCTGCCCGACAACCGGCACAGGGGCACCTTTTTCAAAGATCAATCAGCCATCAGCCTTAAACAGCTTCAAGCGCAATCGCGATACCCTGACCGACACCAATGCACATGGTTGCCAATGCACGCTTGCCACCAGAACGTTTCATCTGAAGCGCAGCCGTGCCGGTGATACGTGCACCCGACATACCCAACGGATGACCAAGGGCAATCGCACCACCATTCGGGTTCACACGCGCATCGTCATCGGCAATGCCAAGATCACGAAGCGTTGCAAGCCCTTGTGAGGCAAAGGCTTCGTTCAGTTCGATCACGTCAAGCTGCTCTGTCGACCAGCCAAGACGCGCGAGAAGTTTTTTCGATGCCGGTGCCGGGCCAAAGCCCATGATGCGCGGTGCAACACCCGCAGTCGCGCCACCAACAACCCGTGCAATCGGCGTCAGGCCGTATTTCTTGACCGCGGCCTCGGATGCGATGATCAGGGCCGCAGCCCCGTCATTGACACCAGATGCGTTGCCAGCCGTAACCGAACCGCCTTCGCGGAACGGGGTCGGCAGTTTGGCAAGCTTTTCGGCCGTGGTGCCCGGACGTGGATGTTCATCCTTGTCCACGACAATGGCATCGCCTTTGCGCTGCGGAATGGTGACCGGCGTGATTTCCTCGCCCAGATTACCATTTTCCTGTGCGGCGACCGCCTTGTCCTGCGACCGGGCGGCAAAGGCATCCTGATCTTCGCGGGAAATATTGAAATCCTCGGCAACGTTTTCGCCGGTTTCGGGCATGGAATCCACGCCGTACTGTTTCTTCATCACCGGGTTGACAAACCGCCAGCCGATGGTGGTGTCATAAATTTCCGCATTGCGCGAAAATGCCGACGTCGCCTTTGGCATGACAAACGGCGCACGCGACATGCTTTCAACGCCACCGGCAATCATCAGTTCGGCTTCGCCCGATTTGATGGCGCGGGCGGCCATAATGATCGCATCCATGCCCGAACCGCACAGACGGTTGACCGTGGTTCCGGTCACTGTTTCCGGAAGCCCTGCCAAAAGCGACGACATACGCGCAACGTTGCGGTTGTCTTCACCAGCCTGGTTGGCACAGCCAAAGATGACATCGTCAACAGCGGCAAAATCCAGATCCGGATTGCGGTCGATCAGCGCCTTAAGCGGAACAGCGCCAAGATCATCGGCGCGCACCTGCGACAGGCTGCCACCAAAGCGGCCAATCGGGGTGCGGATATAATCGCAAATATATGCGTCAGCCATTTCTAAGATCCTTATTATTGCTCTTACTGCTGGTCCCCGTGGGCCTTGGCGGTACGAGCATGCAGTTCACGCAGAACCTGCAATTCTTTCTCGGACGGGATCGCAGTTTCCGCGACTTCGTCGGCAAACTCAACATCCCAACCGGTATTTTCGATGATTTCTTCGCGGGTTACGCCCGGATGGATCGAGGTCACAACGAATTGCTTGCCCTCCGGATGCGGTTCCATGATGCAAAGATCGGTGATCAGACGCGACGGCCCCTTGGTATCAACGCCGTACGATGCACGATCATTGCCACCCTTGCCGTGACCAAGCGATGTCACGAAATCGATCTTTTCGACAAAGCCACGTTTGCTTTGCTTCATCACCAAAAACACTTCGCCACAGCTGGTCGCGATTTCCGGCGCACCACCGCCACCCGGCAGACGGACTTTGGGGTTGTCGTAATCGCCGATCACGGTGGTGTTGATGTTGCCGTACTTGTCAAGCTGGGCCGCACCAAGGAAGCCAACCGAAATCTTGCCACCCTGCAGCCAGTAACGGAACATTTCCGGCACGGCGACGGTGTTCACAGCGGTTTCGCACAACTCACCATCACCGATCGACAGCGGCAGGACGTCCGGTTTGGTACCAATCGTGCCACTTTCATAAATAAGCGTAATGTCGGGCGCATGGGTCAGGCGTGCCAAGTTGCACGCAGCCGACGGCATCCCGATGCCAACAAAGCACACATCGTCGTTTTTAAGCGCACGTGCAGCGGATACCGTCATCATTTCAGTCGGGGTATATTCAACCATGATTTTTCCTCCGCTTAGCCTTTGTTTGCTTCACGCTTGGCCGCGAAATCTTCGGGACCGCCATTAATGACATGCTCTTCGAGCCAGGCCTGGAACGTTTCGCGATCACGTGCAATCGGATCCCATGCCTTATAGAACGCGTTGTCGCGCTTATAATATCCTTGGGCGTAGGACGGATGCGCCCCACCCGGCACTTCAACAATCGCAGTCACCGCCCAGTTCGGCAGCATGACGGCGTTGGGTGAAATATCGCCGAAATCATCGACGATCTCTTCGACAGTGATGATCGATTTTTTAGCGGCCAGAACGGCTTCTTTCTGCACACCGACAATACCTTCAAACAGGACGTCGCCCTTTTTGTTGGCTTTCTGGGCATGCACGACAGTGACATCCGGGCGGATCGCCGGAACAGCGGCAAGGCTTTCGCCAGTGAATGGGCATTCGATGAACTTGATGTTCGGGTTCACACGCGGCAGTTCCGCCCCGCGATAGCCCTTGAACACCGCACAAGGCAGGCCAGCCGCACCCGCGTCATAGGCATTTGCCATCGCTGCGTGGCTGTGTTCTTCGATTTCAAGCTTGGTCGGCCAGCTTTTTTCATAGGCATCGCGCAGACGGTGTAACGAGCCGACACCGGGGTTACCGCCCCAGGAAAAGATCAGCTTCTTGGCACAACCGGCACCGATCAACTGATCATAGATCACATCAGGTGTCATGCGGACCAAGGTCAGGTTCTTGATGCCCTGACGGATAATCTCGTGCCCTGCGGCGTGCGGGATCAGATGGGTAAAGCCTTCCATCGAGATGGTGTCGCCATCCTTAACGCAGGATGCGACGGCCTCTTTAAGCGACATGAAACGTGCAACCACGGCAAAACTCCTGTGGCATCAATCCAAAACATTAGAAACGCGGGGCAACTGCCCCGGCAGTGCAGGAAATTCAGGTCGATGGCTGCGACCGCCGGCTTTCCCCAAAGCAGCGGACGCAGCCATCGGGCCAGATCGACTTACACGTCGAAGAACACGGTTTCCGCGTCCCCCTGCATGTGAATATCGATCCGGTATTCAATCCCCGTCGGGGTTTCGACACGCTTGGCAATCAGGGTGTCGCGACGATCCGCTGGCACCGACTGCAAGACAGGGTCCTTGGCATTCAGATCCGCCTCATCGTCGAAGTAAAAACGGGTAAAGGCGTGAACCAGCATGCCGCGCATAAAGACGATAACGTTGACAAACGGCGCCTCGGCATCGGCAACAACACCCGGCTTTACCGTATCAAACCAGAAGCGCAGCTTGGCATCCGTGCCGGTGCCGCAACGGCCAAGCCCGCGGAAACCGGTATCAGCCACATCAATCGGCTTTTCGTTGTAATTGCCGTCGGCGTCGGCCTGCCAGATTTCGATCATCGCGTCATTGACCGGGTTGCCGTCGCCATCAAAGACGGTACCGGTAATGCGGATATGTTCACCCTTGGCATCCGGGCCGGCAACGGTCGGATCGGCGATGTCGGTAAAGTCGTATGCGTACTGGCCTGCGGTCAAGCCATAGGCGAAATACGGACCAACCGTCTGAGAGGGGGTTTCACCATAAGCCATGACTTAATTCTCCATCGGGGTGCCGTTGCGTCCACGCAGGACAATGTCGAACTGATAACCAAGGGCAAAGCCCTCCTCGGTCTTGTCGATCGAGAATTTGGCAATCAGGCGTTCACGGGCTGCTGCGTCCTCGGTGCCAAGGAAAATCGGATCAAGATCAAGCAGCGGATCACCCGGGAAATACATCTGGGTCACAAGACGGGTGGCAAAACCCGGACCAAACAACGACAGGTGAATATGGTTCGGACGCCACGCATTGAAGTGGTTGCCCCACGGATAGGCCCCCGGCTTGATGGTATAGAATTTGTAGTTGCCCTGATCATCGGTAAAGCAACGCCCCGACCCGCGGAAGTTCGGATCCAGCGGCGCGTCATGCTGATCGACCTTGTGCACGTAACGGCCTGCTGCGTTCGCCTGCCAGACTTCGACCAGGATATTGGGCTGCGGACGACCATCGGTATCCATCACCCGGCCATGCACAACAATGCGTTCGCCAAGCGGCTCGCCATTGACGACACCGTTCTTGGTCAGATCGAAATCAAGCTCACGCACAGATGCCGGGGCAAAACGCGGACCGGTGCCCTCGGTCAGTCCCGATTTGATGGCAAGCGGTGCTTGGGTCGGACCACGCAACAGGGTCGATTTGTAACCGGGTGCGATATAGGGGGCGTGGGAGCCCCAGTCACGCGGTTTAAAGGTGGACATGAGGCTTACTCTCCCTTGGGTGACGCGTCTGATGCCGCGTCGATTTCGGCATAGGTTTGTTTGGCAATGCGGAAGGCCGTATTGGCGGCGGGAACGCCGGCATAAACCGCAACATGCATCAGGGTTTCACGGATATCATCGCGTGTTGCCCCGGTATTCAAAGTCGCCCGAATATGCATGGCAAGTTCTTCTTCGTGGCCAAGCCCCGCAAGCAGTGCGATGGTCACGATGGAGCGTTCACGCTTGGTGAAGGCGTCGCTTGTCCAGACACCGTTCCAGACATTCTCGGTGATATAGCGCTGAAAACCTTCGTCGATTTCCGTAATTTTTTGGGTGGCGCGATCCACATGTGCATCGCCCAAAACGGAACGGCGGGTTTTCATGCCAACGTCATACCGGCTCTCAGACAAGGTTCTTCTCCTTGGTAAATCGGTCGATCAACCGGGTCAGCAATTCCGGGGTTTCGATGCATGGCAAATGCCCGACCCCGTCAATCAATTCGAATTCGGCATTGGGGATCATGTCTGCCGTGGCGCGTACCACATCGGGCGGCGTTGCCAGATCTTCCGATCCACAGATACATAATGTCGGCACAGCAATTTTTGCCGCCGCATCGCGCAGATCACCATCGCGCAGCGCAATACAGGTCCCGATGTAACCCTCAACCGTGGTACGCACCAGCATGTCGCGATACATCGCGGTTTCGAGAACCCGTTCCTTGCGGAAGGTCGGCGAAAGCCAGCGTTCCATGATCGCATCGCCCATGGATGCAATCCCGTCGGCCTTGATCGCCTCGATCCGGGTGTTCCAGCTGTCATAATCGCCAAGCTTGGCGGCGGTATCGCAAAGGATCAGACCCCGCACGCGGTTTGGCACCAGTTCGGTGACTTTCTGGGCGATCAGACCGCCAACAGACAGACCGCAAATGATCACTTGATCAAGGCCAAGGTAATCAAGCAACCCGATCAGATCATTGGCATGCAGCGCGACGTCATAAGGCGCATCACCAATCCCCGACAGGCCATGCCCGCGTTTGTCATAGGTCACGATGTTGAACGTTGAGGAAAGCGCATCAACGACATCATCCCAGATGCGAAGATCCGTCCCCAGAGAATTTGCAAAGACCAGTGCCGGGCCGTTTTTCGGGCCTGACTGGCTGTAATGAATGTGTGTCCCGTTGACCGGGGCGACTTGCAGACTCATTATCGTTTCCACCCTGCTTGTTTGCACTCACATTCGCAGATGGTTTTGGTTATGTAAAATGAGGAATTGCGTAATTTGCATAACTATATAATTATGCATGAACCAGCCATAAGAACATTCTAAACTGTTGATGTATAGGGCACCCATGCTTGATCAACGCATTAAATTCCGCCATCTGACCTGCTTTCTTGAGGTCGCGCGCCAACGCAGTGTCGTCAAGGCAGCCGATACGCTTTCGATCACCCAACCCGCTGTTTCCAAAACCATTCGCGAGCTGGAAGAACATCTTGATGCGCGGTTGTTTGACCGATCAAAGCGCGGCGTCACCCTGACCGACTTTGGCAAGGTTTTCCTACGCTATGCCGGGGCAAGTGTTACGGCCCTTCGCCAAGGTGTCGACAGCATCAGCCAGGTGCGCATGCAAGGCGGGCTTTCGATCAATCTTGGGGTCCTGCCCACAGTTGCCGCCAGCGTGATGCCCAACGCCATTCGTCATTTCAAAACGCTGAGCCCCGATACGACGGTCAAGGTCGTGGCTGGTCCGAACGTGATGTTGATGGGACAATTACGCGTGGGTGAACTTGATCTGGTGGTCGGACGACTGGCCGAACCCGATCAGATGTCGGGATTGTCGTTCATACATTTATATTCCGAGCATATTTCGCTGGTCGCCAGACCGGGCCATCCGTTGCTGGCCGACAAGAACCCGGACATTACCCGCATTCGCGAATTCACCGTTCTGGTGCCGCCGAAACACGCGATTATTCACCCAACGGTCGACAAGATGCTGATTGCGCATGGCATTGGTGCGATCCCCGACCGTATCGAAACCGTTTCGACATCTTTCGGGCGTGCTTTTACGCGCGAAACCGACGCGATCTGGATCATTTCGAACGGGGCTGTGGCATCCGACATTGCCGAAGGGCATCTGGTCGAACTGCCGATCGATACCAGCGATACCTTTGGTCCCGTTGGGTTGACGACCAGAATTGATTCGCCAATTTCGCCGCCGGTTGAAATGCTGATCAATGCTGTGCGCGAAGAAGCACAACGTCATCACAGTGCACAGGCAGGGGCGAAAGGATAATCATTTGGTTATGGATATGTGCTTACATATCATTATACATAACCATCACGTACCGATTAGATTGCCTTTAATTCGACATGGCTGAAATGCGCCAAACGCAAGTCATGTGATAAAAAGAAGAACAAAAACAATAACAAAAAGAACTCTTGGAAAACTTCGCACGCTAGATGCGCATCGTGGCTGAACGTTTGTCAGCGCAATGAACGCGACAAGACGTTCAAAGGAGGAAGAGAATGAAACAGATCACCAAATTGCTTGCCGGTGCAGCTGTCGCGACGATGGTGTCGTTCGGCGCACACGCACAGGAAGTCACCCTGACCGTCCACCATTTCCTGGGTCCGAAAGCACCGGCCCAGTCGAAAATGATCGAACCGTGGGCCAAGAAAATCGAAGAAGAATCAAACGGCCGTATCAAGTTTGAAATCTTCCCGTCCATGTCGCTGGGCGGCAATCCGCCGGAACTGTATCGTCAGGTCCGCGACGGCGTTGCCGACATCGTCTGGACCCTTCCGGGTTACACCCCGGGCGTATTCCCGCGCCTTGAAGTGTTTGAACTTCCGGGTGTTCACCTTGGCGATGCACGCGCAACCAACCTTGCGATGTGGGATCTTCGTGATGAATATGCCGAAGACCTTACTGACATTCACCCGCTTGCCGTTCACGTGCATGCCGGTCAGGCAATCCACCTGACCAGCAAGGAAGTCCGCACCGTTGATGACGTCAAGGGCCTGAAGCTGCGTACCCCGACGCGTACCGGTTCCTGGGTGATTGAATCCTGGGGTGCCGAGCCCGTTGGCATGCCGGTTCCGGCCCTGCCGCAGGCCATGTCGCTTGGCGTGGTTGATGGCGGTCTGGTGCCGTTCGAAGTTGTTCCGCCGCTGAAACTGGCTGAACTGATTTCCTATTCTGTTGAAGGCGAAGGCGTAAATTCACGCTTTGGCACCTCGACCTTCCTGTTTGCGATGAACAAGGACCGGTATGAGAGCCTGCCCGACGACCTGAAAGAAATCATCGACCGTAATTCCGGCCGTGATTTTGCGGCTGAAATCGGTGACGTGTTTAACGGCGTTGAAGAAGTCGGCAAGCGCATGGTCAACGAAGGCAAAGGTCAGGTCGTTCAGATCACCGCTGCCGAAAAGGCAACCTTTGACGATGCGTCTGCATCTGTTGTTGATCGCTGGATCGAAGAAGCCAATTCCAACGGCATCGATGGCGCGAAACTTGTCGAAGATGCCAAGGCCGCTGTTCAGAGCCACACCAAGTAACATCCCGACGTTGCTGGTAAATCTTGTGGGGTCACGTATCATGTCGATACGTGACCCTCTGTTCCCGCAAGAATGTTAGAGATATGAAAAACGTGCTCTACAAGGCCGCTTCGTGGCTTGCTATTGCCGGTGGCATGCTTGCCCTGCTGATCTCGATTGTTACGATCGTTAACGTGACCGCCTTTGGTCTCGACAAGATCGCCCGGCTGTTTGATGCCAACGTCCCGGCCATTATCGGCTATGAGGACTTTGTCAGCATGATCGTCAGTTCGGCGGCGTTGATGTTTTTCCCCTATTGTCAGGCACATCGCGGCCATGTCGCGGTGGACGTTTTCATCAAGATGTTTCCCGACTGGTTTGCGCGGGTGGTCGATACCCTGTCGTCCGTTCTGATGACCGCACTTGCGCTGTTCCTGGGGTATATGATGGTCAATGGCCTGATCGAAGTGCGCAGCGACAATACCCTTTCGGCAATTTTGGGCTGGCCGATCTGGCCGTTCTATGTCCCGGGCATCATTGCGATGTTCCTGTGGGCGGCAATTGCCGGAAACCAGATTTTCGAGAGAGAGGCCGATGTCTGAACGTGAATTGATCGGCCTTGGTGGCCTTGCCCTTCTCTTTGTGATCCTGGCACTGCGTGTGCCCGTCGGCCTTGCCATGGTGGGTGTCGGCATCGGCGGCAACTATGTGCTTAGCCTGTTTTTCCCGTTCCTGCGCTTTGATCCCTATCTGCAGCAGTTTAAATCCCTGTTGTACGGGATTGTGTCGAACTACGAACTGTCGGTCGTGCCGCTGTTTGTTCTGATGGGGTATCTCGCAAGTCAGGCCAACCTGTCGCGCGATCTGTTTCAGGGTGTAAATGCCATCCTTGGCCGTTTCCGTGGTGGCGTTGCCATGGCGGCCATCGGGGCGTGTGCCGGTTTTGGCGCGGTGTGTGGATCATCGCTTGCCACCGCATCGACCATGGGCAAGGTCGCCCTGCCCGAACTTGATCGGCTGAAATATTCGCCGCGTCTGGCAACCGGTACGCTGGCTGCGGGTGGTACGCTTGGCATTCTGATCCCGCCGTCAGTCGCCCTTGTGATTTACGCGGTCACGGTCGAAGCATCGATCATTCAGATGTTTCAGGCCGCCATCATTCCGGGCCTGATTGCGGTTCTGTTCTTTATGGCGGTGATTGCCATTCAGGTGCGCCTGAACCCGTCACTGGCCCCGAAACCCGAACCGATGCCAGCCGCTGAGCGCAAGGAAGCATTGCTGCGCCTGATCCCGGTGATGGTGATCTTTGGATCGATCATTCTGGGGCTCGGTGCCGGTCTGTTTACCCCGACACCGGCGGCGGGTGTGGGCGTGTTCGCCATTCTGGTCTACGGCGTCTATATGCGCATTCGTGGCAAAGGTGGCCTGACCTGGAAAGGTCTGCGCCAGTCGCTTAAAGACACCGCGATCACATCCTCGATGATTTTCTTCATCCTGTTGGGTGCAGAAATCCTCAAGGGCTTCTTTAGCCGTGCCAACCTTCCGGCCTATATGGCAGAAGCCGCCGCCACCAGCGGCTTTGATCCGTGGCTTGTCATGGTTTTGATGTTGCTTGCCCTGATCCTACTGGGCTGCTTCATGGAAAGCCTGTCGATGATTGTCGTGGTTATCCCGTTCTTCTGGCCGGCCCTTGTTGATATCAATGGCGGCGACTGGGCGACGGCGGCAACAGCGGCCTATGGCATGGGGACCGAGGATCTGAAGATCTGGTTCGGGATCCTCGCACTCATTGTCGTTGAGCTTGGGTTGATTACGCCACCGGTGGGACTGAACGTGTTTATCATTAACGCACTCGCCAAGGGAGTCCCGATGAGCCAGACATTCCGCGGTGTGATGCCGTTCTTTGGCGCCGAGATCATTCGTATTCTGCTTCTGATCTTTGCGCCGATATTAACGTTGTTTGTGCCAACGCTGCTTGGCAATTAGCGACGCTAACAGAACTCGGAAAAGCCCGCCCATCATCTTGGCGGGCTTTTCTGTTGGTGTTCGGTGGTGTAAAATCTTTTGCACAAACAATGTTTGAAAGGCGTGGAGTTTGGCAGAAGATAAGGACCATTTTCGTGTCCGATTGCAAAACGTTCTTTGGGCGACGTGGGCGCATTTCCAGAGTTGGATGTTGGTGTACGTCGCTGTCCTCGCAGCTGCATTGGTTATTATTGCTGGAATATGGGGACCCTCCATGGTGGGAGGGTGCACGTCCCCTATTTGCAATGCTATCCGCTCCTTAGAATGGGAAGCCATGAGTGCTGGTTTGTTTGGCTTGGCAGGCGGCCTGTCTGTAATATCTGCGACCCGCTTGCAAATATCCGCTCAGTTGCGGTCGACGATGCGGCTTGTCGACCAGACATACGACATACACAGCGATACGTTGCAACGGCCAATTTCCAACGCGAAAACAGCAGTTGAGCAGTTGAGGCTTGCATTGGAAGAACTGCACGTTGTGTTGGTGCGGACTGCGGGAGACGCCGACAAAATCACAAACCAGCAGTTCTATGAAGCAGAATATATTGATCGTTACACAAATGAATGCAGAAAGATAAACCCACTTCTGGCGCACGTCGGTGATATCGTTAGACAGATTGGGCCAAGGGAATTTACTGGTGAAACGGCTGCTGCTCTCCTGCAGGTGCAAGAGAAATGCGCTTTGGCGGTATCCAGTATTGATACATGGGATCTTCGGAGGTCACAGCGGGACAAAACCCATAGTACAACGATCAGCAGCATAACTACTGCAACTAGTCTCTGTATGATTGCGGAGCAGTGCTTGAGTGCTCAACTTCGTCAGATCCGAAGTGACTATTCTGATACCGGTCATCTCATGCGAAAGTTGTTTCGGAGTATGCGATGAGATTCCAGTTGTCTATGATTTGACTGTCTACTTTGGTGATAAGCCCGCGCCAGTTTTGGCACATGCATTTCTTTTTTCCGGCTCGAAAACAGTCTAAACCGCCCTGACATAACGAAGATTAACCAATCGCAAATCAGAGCATCCATGCGCAACACCATCCCGATCTATAAGCTTTACGGCGAACGCGATGCGGCAACGAGCCCCCGCGCACGTGATGGCTATGATCTGGAAAATATCCCCGCATCCGATCCGCAACCGATCACCGAACCGGAATTCTTTCATCTTGAAAGCATCCCGGAACGATCACGCCTGCATGATTTGCACATCAAACCGCACCGCCATACCAACCTGTTTCAGCTGCTGTATATCACCCATGGCACGGCCGAGATCAGCTTTGATGATCAACATCTGACCATGCAGGCAGGCCAGTTGATTACGGTGCCGCCCGGCACCGTACATGGCTTTAAATTCAGTGATGATATTGATGGCTGGGTGATTTCTCTGACCGACTATCACCTGCAGGAAATTCTCAGCCCCGCACCCAAACTCCTCGCCCGGCTTGATCAGGCGATCTGCGTTGATACGCGGTCATCCTCTGGCGATGCCAACAGCCCGACCGATTTCCTGATATCGCAACTGGTCACGGAATATTACAGCCACAATACCGGGCGGTTGTTTGCGCTTCGTCATATTCTGGGATTGCTGTTGCTTGGTATCGGACGCACCGTGCCGCAGGATCATTCGGCACGCCTGTCGCGCCAGGAACAAAAGGCCGAAAAATTCCGCAAGTTTCAGACGCTGGTCGAAACGTTCTATAAGCAGCACAAATCGCTTGATTTCTATGCCCGTGAAATCGGCGTCACCACAACCCAGCTTAACCGCATTGCCAAGGACATTTATGGCATGACCGCAAGCGAGGTGGTGCAAAACCGCCTGATGCTGGAAGCCAAGCGGACCCTGATCTATACCGACATCGCCATTCAACAGATCGGAGATAGTCTGGGCTTTCGCGATGCCGGATATTTTTCGCGCTTCTTTACAAAAAAGGCCGGGGTATCCCCTGCCCGGTTTCGCACCGATAATCGATAGGCTTTAGGCGTTGGGGCTCCTAGCTTCGCAACGTATCAAGTGTTAGCCACATGCGCACCTGATCGACCACCCGGCCAGACCGCGTTTTCCAACCCTTGGCAATGAACTTTTCCTCGCCAAACCCGACCTTGCGATACAGATTAAGCGCATTGTCATTGCCATCCACAACATTCAGCCACAGCTTTTCATAATCAGGCGTTTCGGCAATCTTGGCAGCTAAGCTTGATAATGCCGCCTTGCCAAAGCCCTGCCCGCGTTCAAACACCCCAAACTCATCGACCTTTGGCAGGCTTGTTGCCATCTCGGTCATATAGACATAGGCAACCGCCTTCTGATCAACACGAAACACCCAAAGTGCGGTGTCCTCTGATCCCGCCAGTGCCGCGCTCAGGGCATCATCGGGCACACGCGCAATCGCGTCATAAAACTGCGCATCTTCCATCATGTCGCGAATGCGCAGAAGTTCTTCATCGGTTGGCGTTTGCCAGGTTCCGGTAATCATGGCTGTGGTCCTGATGGGCTGGTGGTGGCGTTACAAGATGGCAGTGGTAAACAGCGAGCTCTGTGCGGTCAAGCACCACGAACCCACCCGCATCCCATCATCTGACGCCGGACAAATTGCCAATAGGACCCAAAGCCGCTAAAACCAGCCGATATCAACCCTGACCAAAGGCCGCACATGCCAAGCCCAACACCGAATGCGCCGCACGCCCGCCCTGCCCCGAATGGCAAAACCGCCATGGTGATCGGTGCCGGTCCGGCTGGCCTGATGGCGGCCGAACGGCTGGCCGGTGATGGCTACGCGGTCACGATCTATGAAGGCATGCCAAGTGCCGGGCGCAAGTTGCTCATGGCCGGGAAATCGGGGCTTAACATCACGCACAGCGAAGATCTTGAAACCTTTCTCACCCGCTATGGCACATCACGCGCACGGCTTGAACCGCATTTGCGCAAATTCGGGCCCGATCAAATCCGCGAATGGTGTGCGGGATTGGGTCTTGAAACCTTTGTCGGCTCGTCAGGCCGGGTGTTCCCGACCGCGATGAAGGCAAGCCCGCTTTTGCGCGCCTGGCTTAGGCGACTTGATGATCTGGGCTGCACCATCCACTATCGCCATTACTGGACCGGCTGGAACGACGCTGATCAGGCGGTTTTCAAAACGCCCGATGGCGAAATCACCGCCACCGCCGACATCACCATTCTGGCCCTTGGCGGCGGCAGTTGGAAACGGCTGGGCTCAGACGGCAAATGGATGGAAATCCTGCTTAACGCCGGGATCAAGTGCAACCCGTTCAAACCGGCCAATTGCGGCTTTGAACTCAATTGGACCGACCATTTGATCGACAAATGCGCTGGCTCTCCGGTTAAGGCCGTGACACTCACCTGTGGCGACCAAACCGTGCGCGGCGAATTCGTCATTTCCAAAACCGGGATCGAAGGCAGCGCGGTCTACGCCATCTCGGCAACGCTGCGTGATCAGTGGCTTGAAACCGGGGTTGGCACCCTCACGCTTGACCTCTGCCCCGACCGCACGCTGGGTGACGTCACCAACCGCCTGTCAAAGCCACGCGGCAAAAACTCACTGGGTAACCATTTACGCAAAACCCTCGGCCTTGATGCCACCAAAACAGCACTGATTTTCGAAGTCACCCCGCGCGAAACCCTGAACGACCCAACCGCCCTCGCCACGGCGATCAAAAACCTGAAACTCCAAATCAAAAAGCCCCGTCCACTGGACGAGGCCATCAGCACCGCAGGCGGTGTCGCATGGGAAGAACTCGACGACACCTTCCAACTAATCAACCGCCCCGGCACCTACTGCCTCGGCGAAATGATTGATTGGGAAGCACCAACGGGTGGGTATTTGTTGAGTGGGTGCCTAATCAAATACTAATTGAATGCCAAATTAATTTGGACGTACTTAACTGCCGTCTTCAGTACTGCCGTTTTCAGTTACCTGTGCTGAGAGGTTTAATTTGCGTACTAAATCTTGTTGGTCTTTCTTTGAAACCAGTTCGCAATTACAAGGATTATCAATTACGCAAATCGTGACATGAGAATTTTTACTATAATTTTTAGCTTGATTCAGCCCGTCTTCAAGAGCTTCAATAGGTGTCGGGAAAGTATTTTTTGTTGATATCCGGTAACTTCCCGGATGATTTGATACAAAGTCAAATACGTCCACTTCACAACTGAAATCTGTTTTATTCGCAACATTTTCCACTAAATGAATTGAAAAAGAACATTTTTTATTCGTTTCAATTCGCACCTCTTGTAAGCGAATCATTTCCGGCTCCAATTTTCACAAATATCATTCCCTACTCTGATTTGGACAGAAAATGACACCATACATGTTAGTTAATTTATGGCGTATATTTTCATCTCATTAGTCGTATTTATACCAAGCTTCATAATCTTTCGAAGTGGTGGATGCACGCCCTCCCTTTCGGGTATTGCAGGATGAACATGTCAACTGAAGGTTTGTCACACAATTTCCGCCTCCTTTTGCTAAAGGGATGATGTGATCAAAATGTAGAGAGTTTTCTTGCGTGACCAACTTTGTTAAATCCGTCTTACACAGAACGCAGCGCCCCTTATCTCTGTGATAAATGGAATTTTGGGCCCACATCGGGATACGAGACCTTTTTAGATGACCTGATCTAGTAAATGCTTCAGGCCTAAATAGCCGAGCGGTATCCGAGACGTACCAAGATACAACGTCCCAGAATGCTGCAAGAGTAGCTCGGTTTGAAAAAAGCACATGAAACACTTGCTTGGTAACATTCTCACAAACGTCATTGATCAAGTTGTCCTGAGACAGTTGCTCAAGATACTCATACCCATATACAAGGCTGCCCCCATGAGGGTCGTTTGATGCTGAGCTCACTTTTATGTCGTTTGCATCAAGCAAATAATCAACCCAGAAGGTTCCGATGGTTTTGCTTTTTTCAGCTTCCTCATAAATAACGCTTGATATTACACTTTCTATGAATATGTGAAAAGGCGTCCATTTTGGAAAGCTGTGAGTAAGACTAATTGATGCCATATCGCCAAAAATGTCTTCTATATTTCTAATATAGCTGGATGGATTTCGTGTGACTGTATCGACGATCTGACAAATGTAGTAAAGATCAGTAGTGGAGACATTCTGTAGCTGTGTCACCAAACCCCACTCCTCCATAGAAAAAAAGGGACAGATTTATTTTCTGCCCAAAACGTCAGGTCACTCTTGCGACCAAGGTTCCAAATCATCCGCATCAACCTTGAAGACAGACGCAATTTTCGTCGCCAGCTTTTTTGACAGCGGACGCGCGTTCCGTTCAACAGCACCGATATAGGTTCCGGTCACCCCCACTTTCGCGCCCAATTCTTCCTGTGTGAGATCATAATACTCGCGATATACGCGCACCGGATTTTCACCGTCACTCAGACGCTTGATCACCGCAGCAGGAAAACGCACACCATCATCGTGCGCCACGGCTTGATCATAGGCCATTCTGTCCAGATCATCTTCTGTCGGCTTGAAGAGTTTTACATATTCATCCCATGGCACGACGGCGAATTCGGGTTTTTCATCTTTGTAAATGATCTGATGAGGCACATTCATCGCCTGTCTCCTAAAGCTTGTCGTAAACGTCACCACGCGGGCCAACTTTCAGCACATCAAGAATGACGCCATCCTCGGTATAGACCACCCGGTATTGCCCAACGCGCAGCCTATGGGCCGAAACACCCCTAAGCGGTTTTATATCGAGATCGGTGCGCAGTGGATTTTGGGCGATCAGGTCGATTTTCTGCAAAATACTGTCACGCGTCTTTTTGGGTATCTTGCGCAATGCTTTGCGCGCATCCCTTGCATAGACGATCTGAAGCATCTCACGCACCTCAAATACAAACTTTTAATAACATAAACACAAACAAACAACAACAAATCTTGTTCGAATGTGGTCGCCGAAAATATATACTATTAGGATAACAATACCGTTCGAAATGCATCTTTTACGACTAAAAGGTCATAAAAGACATGACCAACCAAACCAAAGCCGGCCAAAAGGCACACGCCATCAAAAGATGGGGCAAAATTTGCAATGCAACATCGTCTATGCCTTAATACCCACCTTCAAATTTCAAAAATCCAAGAATAAAAACAGAGAGGTGAGCCATGACGGGTGCCAGTGATGGCAATTCCAGAGGTACGGATATTTCCGATAGCGCATCCGACCTGACGCGGATGACCGATGCAGGACCGGAGGCCCTTGCCGCCTATTACGACAAGTGGGCGGAAAGCTATGATGCGGATTTGCCCAAGATGGGCTATGACGCGCCCAAGCGGGCGGCGGCCATCATGGTTGAGCACGGGGTGCCGTTTGACGCACCCGTTTTGGATGCCGGATGTGGCACCGGGTTGACGGGTTTGGAGCTTTCAAAGGCCGGATATAGCGATATCACCGGCATTGATCTTTCGCTGGAATCCCTGCAGGCGGCCGAGGCCAAGGGCGTTTATCGTCACCTTAAGAAGCGCGACATGAACCAAACGCTGGCCTTTGGCGACAATGGCTTTGCCGCTGTTCAATGTATTGGCACCCTGACCTATGTCCGCGAAATAAAGCAGCTGTTTTCGGAATTTTGCCGGGTTGTGAAGCGCGGCGGGATTGTGTGCTTTACCCAGCGCACCGATCTTTATGACGACGCCTTCATCAAGGCCATTCAGGCCACCATCAAGGCCAAAAAATGGGAGATGATTTCCCATTCCGACCCGATGCCCTATCTGCCCAACCACGAAGATTTCGCCGACAAGAAGCACATTTTCTATGATCTGTACCGGGTGAAATAACCCTGCGATCCGGGCTCTATGCCCACCCGCCTAGTGGCAATGAACCGTGCCCGCCTTGCGATCCATGTGGCAGCACTGACCGGGTGGGGAGCTTTTGCGGCATCCGCCACCATGTTCAATCGCCTGATCCACAGTCACCGGCTGCGCGTTTGTCGGTTCCGGCATAACCGCCAGGCCGAGCGCAAACGGCAAGGCGGCGGCAATCATCAGAACTGTTTTCATCGTTATCCTCCCTGTTTATCCCGTGATGATAACATCCTCACGCGGCAGACATACTAGCTTTAAGGGCAGGTCAAAAAGATAGTTGACATGATCAACCATTTTTATATAGTTGACAGTATCAACCAATTAAGGATCGCGTCTGCCCCCACAAGCGCCCCACGCTTTGCCGACGCGATACCAAGGCGACATGCCGTGCCTGAAATAAAGGCCCCTTCGCGCACACCATTTGATAAAGAGACTGCCCCATGCCGATCCCTCATATCCCCCGACTTAAGATATCACCCGAAGTGCATCCCGATGGGCTGCCGGGACCACGGCGCATTTATGCGGCACTGGCGCTTTTGATCACAATCATGATGGCGGTGCTTGATGGCACGATCATGAATGTCGCCCTGCCCGCCATCGCCCATGATCAGGGCGCAACACCGGCCCACGCGATCTGGGTGATTACGGCGTATCAGTTGGCCATCGTGGTGGCCCTTTTGCCGTTTGCAGCCCTTGGCGAAGCCATCGGGTTTCGCAAGGTTTACCTGAGTGGGGTTGCCCTGTTCGGGGTGGCATCCGCCCTGTGTGCGATGGCCCCGACGATCGAGCTTCTGACGGCAGCGCGCGTATTGCAGGGCCTTGGGGCGGCTGCGATCATGAGCATCAATGCCGCCATCATGCGCCATGTTTTCCCGCATGCGAAACTCGGTCAGGCGATTGGCTGGATCGCGATGACGGTGTCGGTTTCGGCCGCCGCCGGGCCCAGCATTGCCTCGGCCATCATGGCGGTTGCCAGCTGGCACTGGCTGTTCTTGATCAATCTGCCGATGTCGGTTCTGGCGGTTGTGATTGGCTATTTCAGCCTGCCGTTCAATACGCCAAGCCGCGCACGGTTTGATTTCATCAGTGCGTTTTTAAATGTCCTGACCTTTGGCGGGCTTGTCGCGGCGCTTGGCAATATGGGCATCGAAAGCAACCCGATCCTGATCGGCGTACAATTTGCAGTATCGTTTGTTGCCGGTGTCTTTCTGGTGCATCGCCAATTGTCACGCACCCGCCCGATGCTGCCGCTTGATCTGTTGAAAATTCCGGTCTTTGCCTGCTCCATCGGGTCATCAATCACCGGTTTTTGTGCTCAGATGATTGCGTTCGTCACCCTGCCGTTCTATTTCCACGATGTGTTGGGACAAAGTGCCACCATGACAGGTCTTTTGATGACGCCATGGCCGGTGGCGACCGCGATCATTGCCCCGATTGCCGGACGGTTGGCCGACAGGTTTTCGCCGATCCGTCTGACCGGGATTGGCATGGCGGTCTTTGCCATCGGGCTGTATGGCACGACGCTGGCGGCCGATGCCGGTGGGCTGGCGCCGATCATTGCCGCCCTTGCGCTTTGTGGTGCGGGATTTGGACTGTTTCAGGCACCCAATAACCGCCTGATGCTGACCAGTGCGCCGCGTGAACGTTCTGGCGGGGCAAGCGGGCTTTTGTCGACTGCGCGCCTGACTGGCCAGTCGGTTGGTGCGGCGCTTGCCGCCATTCTGATTGGTACCGGTGGTGGCTTTGACCTTGCGACCATCATGGTGGTCGCCAGTGGCTCGGCCGTTACTTCCGCCATCATATGCGAAGGACGCCGCCATGCCCTTCGTTCCGGCTTGATTGCCAGCCCGGCTGGCCTGTGAGGAAGAAACGATTGTCATGACCGAAGAAGATCAGGTCCACGTCCCGGGTGAAACCCTGCATCGGTTGGTGCATGCCTATAAACGCAGACTGATGCATGCGATGCAGGCAGCCGACATGCCGATGCCGATTTCGCACAAGCGGGTGATGAAATGGATTGTCAAAATCCCCGGCATCACCGCCCAGCAAATGGCCGAAAAATCCGGTCAGGACAAAGGCCGGATCACGCGGCTTTTGAAAGAACTTGAAAATGACGGGCTGATTGAACGCCGCCCGCACCCCGAAGATCGACGGAGCCAAACACTGCATTTGACGGCCGCCGGCAGCGCAAAAATGGAAGATTTCCGCGCTGTTGAAAAAGAAGTCAGATCCCGAATGACCAGCGGCCTTACGCCACAACAGATCCATGATTTTGTCGAGATCGCCAATCTGATGTCCGACAATCTGGAAACCCACAAATGCAAGAAACTGGACTTTGCGGCCGATGGCCCAAAGGACCAAGGAGTGAAGAAATGAGTAAACCTTCCACACGCGATCTGACCGTGATCAGAAAGGGATACGTCACCCCCAATATGCTACGCGTTACCCTTGGCGGTGACGGCATGAAGGACTTCCCAGACGATCAGGAAAGCGCCTATGTCAAACTGATGTTCCCGATTGAAGGCGACGACAAGGGCCGCGTTTTGCGCCGGACATACACCGTGCGGCATGACCGCGTGACCGATCAGGGCCGCGAGATCGATATTGATTTCGTCATGCATGGTGCTGGCAATGGTGATGATGGTGTGGATGATCATGACCATGGCGGCCCCGCCTCAAACTGGGCGGTCAATTGCAAGCCCGGTGATGTGATCACCATCGGGGGCCCCGGCCCGAAAAAGCTTGTTGATCCGACCGCCGACTGGTTCCTGATTGTTGGCGATATGACGGCACTTCCGGCCGTATCGGTCAATCTGGAAACCCTGCCGGGTGACGCACGCGGCTATGCCGTGATCGAAGTCCGGTCAGAAGCCGACATGCAGGATTTGAAAAAGCCCGACAACATCACAATCGAATGGGTGATCAATCCGCGTCCGGGCGCACAGAACACGGTCCTGAGTGATGTGGTCAAACGCATCCCCTGGCACGCAGACGGTCGGCTTTCAGTCTGGGCGGCGTGCGAATTCACCTCCATGCGGGAACTGCGCAGCTACTTCCGCGAGGAACGCGGCCTTGGCAAGGATGATCTTTATATCTCAAGCTATTGGAAGCTTGGCATGAATGAAGACACCCACAAGGTCATCAAGTCCGAGGACGCCAAAACGGCGGCCTGATCGGCACACACCACAATCGAACAAACAATTCGGGCCCCTTTGCGGGGCCCGTTTTCCGTTTGGCGATTGACTGAGCGGATCAGGCATATTGCGCATGCAGGCGCGCCATGCGTCTGCGCGCGAAAAAGCCTGCATGCTGGGTTGTCTGAACCATTTCGGGGTGCAACTGCCCATCCTCGTCACAGACAAAGGCCCGGCTGGCACCGATCACGCCCTTTTCCGAGCTATAGACCGCAATGACCATGATTTCGATCCGGCACTTGCCTTCGCCCATTGCGGTATCGGCATCATTACCTGTGTCCTTATCGCTGGCGCGGGCCTGATGACTGATCCGCCGCATCAGGTTTTGCAGCGCGCCCAGTTCGATGCATCTGCCGGATTCAAGCGGGCCTTGCACTGTCAGTTCCTCAAGACGGGCGGCGTGGGCCGATTTGCTGCCCTGATCGGTCTGGAAATCCACTTCCGGATCGCTGTCTGTGACCTGCTCACACACCTGATGCGTCTCATCGCCAATGCAGACAAGCACCTTGTCAATATGGATGGCTTCCTGGCTCATATTGCTGATCAGAAAGCGCGCCTTGTCCGAATTGCCAAGCATCTGGTTGATGACAATTTTCGGACGTCTGACGCGGCGATAGCTTTGAAACAGCAATTGCGCGTAAAAAATCCACACCATCAATGTTGCGATGCTAACCCCAACCTGAAGCAAGGTCGCGTGTTGTTCAATCCATGAACCCATCGGGTCCCCCTGAAATCAAAATCGACTTGGTGGCCGAATTCAACTTTGATCCGGCACCATCCACGCAACGTGCCGCCAGCGGTTTTGTTTCAGGGGAATGCAAAACACCCCGGCCAAAGACCGGGGTGCCAGAGATGCGTTTTTGATGGATGCCGGATCAGGCAGCGACACTGCCATGCGGGTCGATGACGAATTTCTTCGCCGCCCCGCCGTCAAAGTCGGCATAGCCTTTTGGTGCCTGATCAAGATTGATCATCTGCACATTGACCGCCTTGGCGACGTCGATCTTTTCAAACAGGATCGCCTGCATCAGGTTGCGGTGATACTTCATCACCGGGCACTGACCGGTATGGAAGGAATGGGATTTTGCCCAGCCCAGACCAAACCGCATGCTAAGTGCACCCACCTTGGCGGCATCATCGACCGCACCGGGATCCTCGGTGACATAAAGGCCCGGAATGCCGATCGAACCACCGGCACGGGTAACCTGCATGGCAGAGTTCAGAACGGTTGCCGGGGCTTCGTGATTGTGGTTGCAGCCACAGCCATGGGCTTCAAAGCCCACGCAATCGACAAAGCAATCCACTTCGCGATCATTCAGGATCGCTTCAAGCTGGTCTTCCATCGGCATGTCTTTTTTAAGATCGATGGTTTCACACCCAAAGCTGCGTGCCTGTGCCAGGCGATCATCGATCATGTCACCGACAATCACGCAAGCCGCCCCCAGAAGGTGGGCCGACGCCGCCGCAGCAAGGCCGACCGGACCGGCACCGGCGATATAAACCGTGCTGCCCGGACCGACACCCGCCGTGACACAGCCATGGAAGCCGGTCGGGAAGATGTCAGACAGAAGCGTCAGGTCGCGGATCTTCTCCATCGCCTGATCTGAATCCGGGAATTTCAAAAGGTTGAAGTCGGCATAGGGCACCATGACATATTCGGCCTGCCCGCCGACCCAGCCGCCCATATCGACATAGCCATAAGCAGCACCCGGACGCGCCGGGTTTACATTCAGGCAAATGCCCGTCAGGCCGGATTTGCAATTGCGGCAACGACCACAGGCAATGTTGAACGGCACGGAACACACATCACCGACCTTAAGGAATTCGACATCCCGGCCGGTTTCGACAATCACGCCGGTGATTTCATGGCCAAGAACCAGCCCCTCGGGAGCGGTTGTGCGGCCACGCACCATGTGCTGGTCACTGCCACAGATATTGGTGGTGATAACTTTCAGAATGACGCCATGGTGGCATTTGCGATTGCCCAGCGCCAATTCCGGAAACGCGATGTTTTCAATTGCGACTTTTCCCGGACCTTTGAATACAACGCCACGATTTGATGGACTGCTCATATTCTGCTTCCTCTTCCCTGATATGGTTTGTCAGGATTGTTGTTGATGTCCGGGTCCATGCGATCTTGCGCCGCACCCCTGCCCGAACCGAACCCACCGCGCGTTTTTTGATATTCGCAGTGCAACCAAAACGGTAGGCCCGCGTTCGCGCGACTGTCAAACGAACTGGGCTGCGTCCCCTAAACTTCCTCTTGTGCTCAGAAGATTTGCGACGATTGGTTGAAATCGGCCTTCGAATGTTTCCCCGGCCGATCCGTGATCAGCGGGAACATCCGAAAAATGGGGGGATGCCAAACCCCGCGTCGCGGCAGTGCACAACGTTGCGATGTATCAAAGTAATAGTCGGCCAATCTGGATAGATTAAAAACAACAACGCCCGTCGTGGTCATTTGGAGACCGTCCGATGCTTCATCGCCTGATCGCGCTTTATCGTGAAAATCCCCGCGAAGGACGGCTGTTTGCCGCCATTTCGCTTGGTTTCCTTGCGATCTATTTCATCCCGGCTGGCACGGGGCGGTTTGACAATGCGGTGCTTGAGGCCGTCTATCTGACCAACTGGTATGCCCGCGAACATGTTATTTTGTGTTTGCTTCCGGCCTTTGTGATTGCCGGGGCGATGGCGGTTTACATCAGTCAGGGATCGGTAATGCGTTATCTCGGCCCGGATGCATCGCGCCCGGTCGCCCTTGGCGTGGCATCAATCTCGGGCACGTTGCTGGCGGTTTGTTCCTGCACGGTGTTGCCGCTGTTTGGCGGGATTTACAAACGCGGTGCCGGGCTAGGTCCGGCGATTGCGTTTCTGTATTCCGGGCCCGCGATCAATATCATGGCGATTGTCGTCACGGCCAAGGTATTGGGGGCTGAAATCGGCCTTGCGCGCGGGGTTGGCGCGATTGTGTTTGCCATTGTCATCGGCCTGATCATGCATCTGATCTATCGCCACGAAGAACATGATCGCGCCCAGAAATCCAAACGCGGCTTTGGCGGCGACGATGACGGCAAGCCGCTTTCGATCACCATTGCGTTTTTTGGTCTGATGGTCGGCATTCTGGTGTTTGCCAACTGGGCCTCCGTCCCCGGCAGTCCTGTCTGGATGGCGGTTTATGATGTTAAATGGACCACCACCGCTCTTCTTGCGGCGGGCTTTGCCGGACTTCTGATCTGGCAATGGAATTGGCCGGTTAAACAGGTTGCGGGGCTTGCAGCAATTGTCATCCTTGCTGCCGTGATTTTCCCGCAACATCCGCAACTGGCCTTTGCCATTGGCGTGATCGGCCTGATGATGATTGCACTGACGCGCGATCAGGACCGTGAATGGGTCGATCAAAGCTGGGATTTCACCAAACAGATTTTGCCGCTTCTGGTGATGGGGGTATTCATCGCTGGGCTGCTGCTGGGCCGACCGGGGCATGAAGGCCTGATCCCCAATGAATGGGTGCAGGCAGCGGTTGGCGATAATTCCCTGACCTCCACCGCGCTGGCGTCGGTTCTGGGCGCGTTCATGTATTTTTCGACCTTAACGGAAATCCCGATTGTCGAGGCCCTTATGGGTGCAGGTATGGGCAAGGGGCCTGCCCTGGCGTTGCTTTTGGCCGGGCCTGCTTTGTCACTCCCCAACATGTTGGTTATTCGCACCGTCATCGGCACGCAGAAAACGCTGGTTTACTGCGCGCTGGTCGTCGTCATGGCGACGATTTCGGGCTTTGTTTACGGCAATATTCAATCATTCTGATCACAGGAGATCAAAGATGAAACTCAGCATTTATGGCAGCGGTTGCGCAAAGTGCCAGGCATTGGCCAAAAACGCCGAAGCGGCCGCGCAGGCGCTTGATCTTGATTACGAGATCGAAAAGGTCACCGACACCAACAAGATCATTGATGCCGGCATCATGCGCACCCCGGCCCTGATGGCCGATGACGACATCCTGGTCGAAGGCAAGGTCGCCACCCCGGACGAAATCCGTCAGATGCTGTCGTAGCAAACGCAAAACGCCCCGGCCAAAACTGGCGACGGGGCGTTTTAAATTCGATCAATGAGATCAGATCAGAGATCAAGGTGCCGGCGGCAGATCTTCTTCAAGGATGACAAGGTTCAGCGAGTAGCTGACTTCGCCTTCATCCTCGTCACGATGCACAACACCGACGAACTCGTCGCCAACACGCATTTCAATCGGATGGCCTTTTTTCTTGGGCGAATCAATGGCGATTTTCGGGTTATCAAACGTGCGACGCAGATAATCTTCGACGCGTGCGATCTCTGTCGGTGTCATAGGACTTGCCCCTTGTTCTTTCCAACGGCTTTTGTCTGCAAGACTACAGGATATCTCATACGCACTTTGGCGTCTGCCCTCTATCCTAAAGTCTTTTGTTAAATCTGGTGCACTGTCCTTTCACAAACCGGACAGTAAAATCAAGCCCATCGGGCCAAAAAAGTCGTAAAACCGGCCATTTTTTGCAGCATACGCGTCAAGGAGCCGGATGTTTGCGCATTCCGGTTGTCACGCGATTGTCTATTGCATTGCCCGCGGGCACCGTTTAAGCCAAATATATGACCGAAATCGAAGTTATGCCCAAGACCGACAGCGGCACCGACACCAGCACCGCATCTGCCAAAACCGAGACCGCCGACCTTCCCCCTGCGAAGGCCATAGCAGACGCTGCTGCGCAATCCCGGCCCATCCTTTACAGTTTCCGCCGCTGCCCCTATGCCATGCGCGCACGTATTGCGTTGCTGGCCGCCGAAATTGATGTCGAACTGCGTGAAGTTGTCCTGCGCGACAAACCGCAAAGCATGATTGATGTATCGCCCAAGGCAACCGTCCCGGTTCTGGTCCTGCCCGATGGCACAGTGGTCGATGAAAGCCTTGAAATCATGGTCTGGGCACTTGCGGAAAATGATCCGCTTGAATGGCTGACACCCGAAAGCGGCACACTTGACGACATGCTGGCCCTGATTTCGCAAAATGATGGCCCGTTCAAGCATCACCTTGATCGTTACAAATATCCCAACCGCTATGAAGACGTAGACCCGCTCGAACATCGTCGGGATGCGGAAAAGATCCTTAACCGCCTTGATGGCCGGCTGGCGGTTGGCAAATATCTGTTCGGGTCGCGGCCGGCCTTGGCCGATTTCGCCATTGCCCCCTTCATCCGCCAGTTTGCCAATACCGACAAAGAGGCGTTTGACGCCATGCCGTTCGTCCATGTGCAGCGCTGGCTTGATGATTTCCTGACCTCCGAGCTTTTTGAACGCGCCATGACCAAATATGACCAATGGCACGAAGGCGACACGCCGGTGATTTTCAAGGCGGCGTAAGTTGCTTACTTGTCCTGTTAGCGTTGTACGTCAATCGGCAAGGTCAGCAACCGCGAACTCAGGCATTTGCCATGCGGATCGAGTGCAAGGGACCGCGTGACCCCGCCGCCCAGCGCCTCATACATCACAAAGTTAAGCGCCCCGATCTGCGGCAACTCATAACGCACGACATCGCCTTCGATCAAAGAGCCGAAATGATCACGAACCCGCTCTGCGGTGACCTGTTCAAGCAAAACAGGCCAATCTTCCGGGCGATAGGCAATCACCGAAACGTTTGAGATATTCCCCTTATCGCCGGTGCGCGAATGCGCAATATCGCGAAGCTGCATTTTCACGCCTCCATCATCTCGAACCGCGTTGCTAGCCTGTCTTCGGGCAGGAGCCCTGAAACAATGGCAACGATTTCACGCGTTGATTTGGTTACGCCACCGCCCCCGGCTGGGCCATTCAGATACAGGCTTTCGACTTCCTCGCCAATTCGGGCCGCCGTTTGCAGATCGCGTGTCCTGACGACAAAGCGCACCCGAACTTCTGACGGCGCACAGTCGGATGCCGCAACATCCTTGAAAATCGAATTGACGCCAATCAGTTCACCGCGCACTTCATCACAGGCAATCCCGATTTGCTCAATGCGTTGCAGAAGGATATCAAGTGCGAGTTGCCCGCGCTCTACCGCACCGGGCCCGGCATAGGATATCTGCCCCTCCCCGACACAGCTATCGATATAGCCGATCGATACCTTAAGACTGCCGGTTTTGGGTAAACCATCGCCGTTCGATACCGCCACCCGATCCGGGCCCACTTCGGTGATTTGAACTGCGGAAAAATCGGCAATGACATCGGGCTGGATATAGCGTTTCGGATCATGGACTTCGTATAGCAACTGTTCCTTGCACGTTGCGGCATTCACAAAGCCCCCGGTGCCCGGCAGCTTTGTGATGACGGCGTTGCCATCTTCATCAACCTCGGCAATCGGGAAGCCAAGATTGGCCAGATCGGGCACATCCTTTAAACCCGGATCGGCAAAATAGCCGCCGGTAACCTGCCCGCCGCATTCCAGAAGATGTCCCACAAGCGTACCGCGCCCCAAGCGCGTCCAGTCATCCATCTGCCACCCAAATTCAAATATCTGTGGTGCCAGAAACATCGCGGGATCGGCCGCCCGCCCGGTCAGGACAACATCTGCACCGGCCTTAAGCGCATCAACAATGCCACCTGCCCCCAAATAGGCATTTGCCGAAATCACTTCTTTCTTAAATTCGCCAAGCGTGCAGTTGGCTTCGTCGATCACAAAAGCATCGGGCGAGAGAACATCCAGAACATTGTCGCCTTGCACGGCGGCAACCCGCAGGCCCGAAAGGCCCAGCTCACGCGCAATCTTGATGGTGTGCTTGGCGGCGGCCACCGGATTTGCCGCCCCCATGTTTGATATCACCCGAACACCCTTTTCGCGACAGATCGGTAAAACCGCGCGCATGCGACGTTCAAGCAACGGGTCAAACCCGGCATTCGGATCATGCATTTTGGCCTGCTGGGCAAGCGCGATGGTACGCTCAGCCAGGCATTCGAAAACCAGATAATCGAGATTGCCTTTCGCAGCCAGATCAACAGCCGGTTCAATCCGATCCCCGGAAAAGCCGGCACCTGTGCCAATACGGATGGTTTTCATTGCCCACCCTCCATGGCCGCGCGACGCATGTTGCGCCCGACGAAAAAGGCACCGCCAAGCAACATTGCCGCGATCATTGGCGTCAGAAACGCAGGCCAAAGCGCGACCCCGATGACAATCACAAGCATAGCGCGGTCAAGCCACAGCCTTCCGGTGAATGTCTGCCCGCCCAGCAATGCCGGAATGGCAACCACAAGAACAAGCCCCGACAGCACGGCATTGATAATGGCCAAACCGCCGCCCCCGGCTGTCATGCCCGGATAAAGCAACAACATGAACGGCACAATATAGGTCATCGCCCCAAGTCGCACCGCCTCGAACGCGGCAGGCAGCCAGTTGGTCTGCGCAATCCCGGCCGCGACAAATACCGCTACGCAAACCGGCGGCGTGATCACCGATATGGTGGCAAAGTAAAATACAAAGAGATGGGCTGTAAGCGGCTCGACACCGACCGCGGTCATCGCCGGGGCAAGAACGGCCGCCACCAGCACATAGGCCGCCGTTGTCGGCAATCCCATGCCCATAATCAGGCACACCAGTCCGACAATGATCGCCACAAGAACAGTTGAGTCCCCGGCAATGGCAACAATCATGGAACTCAGCGTCACGCCGATGCCAGTCATGTTGATCATGGAAACAAGAATCTGCGCCCCGGCAAGCAACACACCAATAATCACCATGCCCTTGCCTGCATCGGTCACACCGGCCAGAACGCGCTTGAACATTTCGCCAACCGACAGGCGCCCGGCAGAGGTCGCCACAAACGCAATCAGAAGTGCGATCATCCCATAAAAGGCAGAGGTCGCAACCGAGCGCCCCATAAAGATACCAACCGCAAGTCCCCCAAGGGCTGCGATGATCGGCAGCACCTTGCGCAAGGCAAGAATTTCTGACCAGGCCGGAAGCTCATCCTCGGGCACCAGTTTAAGGTTTCTTCTGGTTGCGACGATGTGGACCGTCACAAACACCGACAGATAAAACAAAACGGCTGGAATGATTGCCGCTACCATGACATCGACATAGGCAATGCCAAGGATCTCGGCCATCACAAACGCGGCCGCCCCCATAATCGGCGGGGCAATTTGCCCACCGGTGGAGGCGACAGCCTCAACGGCCGCGGCCAGTGGCCCCGGATAGCCAAGACGACGCATCATCGGGATGGTGAAATTGCCGGTGGTGGCAACATTGGCAACCGCCGATCCGGAAATCATTCCGAACAGACCGCTCGAAATAATTGCGATCTTGGCCGCACCGCCCTTTTGGCGACCACCAAGACGCATCGCCAGATCCATAAAGCTTTGCCCGCCGCCGGTATGAAGCAACAAGGCACCAAACAGCACAAAGGCTGCAATCACGGTCGCCGCAACACCGGTCAGCATGCCCCAAATCCCAAGATCGCCAAGGAAAATGGTTTCGGTGACAAACTCGATATCAAAACCGCGATGGCCAAGACTGCCCGGAAGATATTCGCCAAGCAGCGCATAAAGCAGCCCGACAATCACAAGGACCGGGAAAATCGCCCCCACGGCACGGCGGCCAATTTCAAGAACCGTCACAACCAGACCAACGGTCAAGGCCATGTCCAGTTGCGTTGCCCATGGCAAAGTGGTCATGATTTCATCGTAGTTCACGACGATATAGCTACATGCGCTGATGGTCACCGCGGCCAGCAACAGATCAACGATCAAGCCGATTGTTCGCCAACCCGTTCCCTTGCCCAACGGATAAAGACTTAGTCCAAGGCACGTCACAAGTGCGAGGAAAACCGCCCTTTGAATAAGGCTCTCAAATGGGCCGGTTGCGGCGGTATAGAAGACGAATATACCCACGAGCAACGCAAACCCGTCGCGGATGCGCACAGACATGACGGTTTTCCTCTAAGAGTTCCGGTTTCTTGTTATTTGGACGGATCGAGTTTGGCCGGGATATCGTAGCCGTTCTCGCGGAACCATTTCGCAGCCCCGGGATGCAGCGGGATTGTCGCATACTGCAAGGTCAGCTCGGCCAGATTGACGCCTTTGACACTTGCCATTGCGGTGCCCTGCACTTCCGTATCCGACATGATCGCGTCGACAATCTTGTAGGCGGCATCTTCGGACAGGCTTGCACCTGCGCCAACACCGACACCAAAGCTCCAGGTGGAATAGGCATCAACGCCGTCTGCGGCACCTTCGGGGATATCAACGACCGAGATATCAGGCATCTTTTCAATCAGGGCCTGTTTCTGATCATCGGTCAGGCTGAGGACCTTGATCGGTGTAAATGTTGCGATATCAAGCGTGGAGCTATCAAGTTTAAGACCGGCACCGGATTTCACATAACCGGTGACACGGTTGTCCTTGATCATGTCCACCACATCGGTGGTCGACCCGCGTACATATTCAGCCGAAAGGCCAAGGGCCTCGAACACGGCCTCTGTCGTGCTTTCGGTTGCTGATCCCTTGATACCGGGATTGAAACGCTTGTCTGCAAGATCGGAAAGCGTCGCAATACCGGAATCTTCACGCACGATCACGTTCTGCGGTGCACCGGTATAAACCCACAACAGACCAAGCCCGTCCATCGCGCGACCGTCAAAGGCCTTGGTCCCGGCATGGGCGTGTTGCGCAACGTTGGTCGTGACCAGACCAAGGTCGATCTGATCGCGTTCAATACGGCGCAGGTTGTCCATCGTCGCACCGGTTTCAACAACGGATGCCTCGATACCATTGTCGGCATCGTTGATCAGCTTGGCCACAGAAACAAAGTAGCCGTAATGCGAAGATGATGCAGACGTCGAGCCGATCAGCAGCTTTTCCTGTGCGAAAGCCGGTACCGACAAACCAAAGGCGAGCACGCCCGCCAAGGCGAGTTTTGAAAGTTTCATAATGTATTCCTCCCTATGCCGTCATCGGCATGTTTAACGTTCCGTCGGCAAGTCTTGTGCTTGGTTGTTTTTGGACGGACCGAAAGTGTCGACCAGTTTCTTTGTTGCAGGAAGATCAAATAATGAGATAATTGATGCATGAAACGCATCAATCTTGATACCGAAGAAATAAGATCCTTCTGTCTTCTTGCCGAAACGGGCAGTTTTCGCAAGACGGCTCAACGACTTGGCATCTCGGGATCAACGCTCAGTCGGCAAATCAGCCGGATCGAAGACCGCACACAGGCGCGGCTTTTTGACCGTGACACACGAAATGTTGCGCTGACCGAACAGGGCAAGATGTTTCTCCGACTGGCGGAAAGGATCCTTAACACCACTGATTCCGCCCTCGATGAATTTGACACCTACCTCAATACCAAACGCGGAAAACTGACCATCGCCGGACTGCCGTCGGTAACGGCCGGATTGCTGCCACCGCTGATTGCCGAATTCATGCAGGCCCACCCGAATGTTGATGTTCAGCTCAATGACATGCTGTCCGAGGGGGTCTTGCGCGAAGTTGAAATGGGACGTGCCGATATCGGCTTTACCGCCGATGTGGTCGAGGACACCGATAATCTATCCTTCCAACGATTGCTGAGCGACCGGTTCATCGCCGTCGGGGCTCCGGGCGGGTTTCTTGACGAAAACCGGACGTACAAATGGGAAGAAATCCTGTCGCAGCCAATGGTCGCGATGTCGCGTGAAACAAGTGTACGCTCGATCATCGATGCCGCCTGCACCCAGCACGGCTTTGCCTTTCACCCCCGCTTTGAGGTGGCCCATCTGGCAACAGCAGGCGCGCTTGTGTCGCAGGGGCTCTGCATTACGGCTCTGCCGTCCCTGACGCTTCCGGTTCTTGGTCGTGCCCCGCTTGTTTTCCGGCAACTGGAAAGCCCGGTTTTGCTGCGCCACATCGGTCTGATCTGGCGATCGGGTCGTACCTTGCCCCCGGCGGCACAGGCATTCTTGCATCTGGTCCGAAGCCGCAACCTCAAATCACTGGTCGCACATCTGGCCACTGAAAACGAAGTGGCTTAGTGGCCAATTTGCACATCTTTCACTTGGCTGGCAAAAAACCGCACTGTGCACTCTTTGCGGACAAATCCACAGCTTAATTCCCCCCATGCGCGATAACATATCCAAGCTTGGAAGGATTATACTTCTGTTACCATTCACAGGCTGGTCATCGTGACCGGCTTGTGCTAGCAAGCGAAGCATCACACCATAACGCTTCAGGACCGGAATTTATGGCCGATTATGATGTCAAGCCGCTGATAACGGCGGACGAGATTGCCACCAAGATCGATGCGCTTGCCGCCGAGATCAATGAAAGCTTCAAGGATACCGAAAAGCTGATTGTTGTCGGCCTGCTGCGCGGCTCCTTTGTTTTCATCGCCGATCTGGTACGCAAACTGACCGTGCCGGTCGAAGTCGACTTCATGGTCGCATCAAGCTATGGCGATTCCACGGAAAGTTCGCGCAACGTGCGCATCGTCAAGGACCTTGATGGTCAGATCCGTGGCAAGGATGTCGTGCTGGTTGAAGACATCATTGATACCGGCTACACCCTGTCGGAAGTGGTTCGGCTTCTGAAAACCCGCGACCCGAACCGTCTGGAAATCTGCACGCTTTTGAACAAGCCGTCGCGCCGCGAAGTTGAAATCCCGATTGATTTCTGCGGCTTTGATATCCCTGACGAATTTGTGGTCGGTTATGGCATCGATTATGCCCAGAACAACCGCAACCTGCCCTTCATCGGCACGGTCCATTTCCACGGCGAATAAGCCGGGCGAAAACAGAATTAAAAAAAGGCGGGCAGCTTGATCAGCTATCCCGCCTTTTTTGTATTCGGATCATGGTGCGCTTCTTGGGTTTCCATCTGTCCCTTCGGGGGATCGAAGATGCCAAGAGCAGCAAGGTCGGTGACCATTTTATCAAACCCCGATTGCATGCGCGGTTTGTTGCCCTGGCCGGTGGCATAGCCGGTCATGGCCGAATGCACCAAAAGATCAAACAACATGTCGTCTTCGGTTTTTTGCCTGCGCGCAGCATCGTCATGCACGGCTGCGGGATCAACCGCATCACCGGGATCACGCTGTAACATGATGGCAAGGGCAACCAGCCCCAGTGTCACCATCGTGCCGCCAATCGCCATGGCAGCCGCAATCGCGCCAAAGGATGCGGCAATCGCCATATAGATGGCCGCCAACAAGAACCCTGCCCCGATCAACATCACAATTGCGATCGCGGCAAAAGCCGCGCCCTTTCGGACCGCGGCCTTTGCCTGATCGACAAGTATGTCGGTCAGCTGATCAATCATTTCTGCAGCAGACGGCCGATAAGCAGGCCGACACCAAAGGTCACGGCTACAGATGCCAGCGGGTTCTCGCGAACCTGATCCACAGCCACACCGCGTGCATGATCAAACTGATCACGCGCCTGACCGGTCACTTCACGAATGCGCTCCGCAGCTGCCTGCGTTCTGGTCTCTGCCGCCTGACCACCCATCGCCTTCAGGGTTTTGGTGATTTCGGCCAGATCGCTGCGCAGGGCATCGACATCCGCCTGCAGTTTTGCATTATCAGCAGTCGTCTCGGTCTTGGTCGCCATGGTTTTCTCCTATTGTCTTGAAAACAGCAACACACAGGAAACGTGCGGACATGGCATAAGGTTCCCCAACCAATTGTGATGATTTCGGGGCATAACGGTTTGACCATACATAAAAACCCGTCAACCGATGCCAAAAAGAAACGGTCCGCGTGGGTTGCGGACCGTTTCATGACCTGTCGGACTTCTGGGCGGAAATGGAGAGCGGGACTTCTCCGTCGGGGGTGGGTATCCCCGTTACGTTGATCAGTAAGGCAGACCGACGTAATTTTCCGACAGGGTTTTCAGACCTGCTTTTGACGACAGGATATATTCAATCTCTGCATTGCGAATGCGACCATCAAATTCATTCTGGTCATCAAAGGTATGCAGCATGGATGTCATCCACCACGAGAACCGCTCTGCCTTCCAGACGCGGGCCAGTGCCGTATCGGAATAGCTTGCCAGCAGATCTTCGCGGTTGGATTTGTATTTTGCGATCAAGGCCTCGGACAGGTAGTGAACGTCACTCGCCGCAAGATTAAGACCCTTGGCACCGGTGGGCGGCACGATATGGGCGGCATCACCGGCAAGGAACAGACGGCCGTGTTGCATCGGTTCGGCAACAAAACTGCGCAGCGGCGCGATGCTTTTTTCGAACACTTCGCCCTCATTGACCAGTTCGGCGTCCTCTTCACCAAGACGGGTGCGAAGCTCGTTCCAGAACCGATCATCTGACCAGTCTTCGATCTTGTCCGTCATCGGCACCTGAACATAGTGGCGCACAACCTTGTCCGAGCGCATCGAACACAAAGCAAAGCCGCGGTCATGCTTGGCGTAAATCAGTTCTTCGGCAACCGGCTTTGCATGGGCCAGAACGCCCAGCCAACCGAACGGATAGACCTTCTCGAACTCCTTGACGCCCGGCAGGGTCTTGCGCCCAACGCCGTGGAAACCGTCACACGCCGCAATATAGTCGCACGTCAGTTCAAGCGCGTTGCCATCTTTGACATATCGAACACTTGGCGTGTCGCCATTGATGTCATGCAAGCTGACATCTTCGGCCTCAAAGATGATTTCGCCGCCGTGATCAAGGCGCGCCTGAATCAGATCCTTGGTGACCTCAGTCTGGCCATACACCATGACGGTCGAACCGCCGGTAAGTTCTTCGATATTCACATGCGTGCGCTTGCCATTGACGCTGATATAGATGCCGCCATGGATGATGCCTTCCTTGTTCATGCGGGCATCGACGCCAACACGTTTCATCAGATCGACCGTTCCCATTTCCAGAACGCCTGCACGAATGCGACCCTCGACATAGTCGCGGCTTTTGCGTTCCAGAATAATGGACTCAATCCCCTGCACATGCAGCAGATGTGACAGCAGCAGACCAGCCGGGCCCGAACCAACGATAACGACAGGGACATGCATGACGATTTCCTAACAAGATCACGGTTTTTGGTTCTGTTTTTGAATTGGAACAAGAACCGTTCCATTGCGGAAAGAATACGCTTGTTACTGTAAGGACAGAATGGACAAACCGGGATAATGATTGGACAAATCGAACATGTATTTGGTTTTGGTTATACCTTGTGCGCAATCTGGTTCTACCCGTCAGACGGACGCCCTGTCGCCAATGGCCGATCCTTGTCTGGGAACAAGCGTAATAGTGCCGGAAAATTCATCGCATTTGTCGTCGTGATGAAAAATTCATCCTGTGAACTGTCGATCCTTTGTCAGCACTATGCTAAGTTGTTTCTTTCGGCCCTGCACAATGGCCGGAAAGCCCTTAAATCTGCGACAGAACGGGAAGATGCCTCAAAGCCGCGCCATCGCCATTTTCACAGATCTTGACGGCACATTGCTTGATCATGACACCTATAGCTGGACGGATGCCCGCCCCGCACTGGATCGGCTGAAGCAGCTTTCCATTCCCCTGATCGCGGTATCTTCAAAAACACTTGCCGAACTGGAACATATCAATCAGACATCCGGTCTGTTTGACGGACTTATCGGCGAGAACGGCGGCGTTATCGCGCTGAATGGCAATGTCGAACAATATGGCCCGGCCAGCGAAACCGTTGATCGCACCCGCGAAGAAATCAAGTCGGCGGTCACAGTCCCGGTCGAAAGCTTTCGCACCGTAAGCCAGGAAATTATTGCAACAGAAACCGGCTTGCCGCTTGAAGACGCCATTCGCGCCGGTCAGCGTCACTGCTCAGACCCGCTGATCTGGCAGCCCGCGGCCAAGGACATCGCCCTTGCCCGCAAGATTGCCGAAAAGCATGATTTGACGCTGGTGAAAGGTGGACGGTTCCACACTTTGTGCGGCCCCTCAAGCAAGGGACAAGCCATGCGGCGCATGGTCGAACGCCTGAGCGTCACCTGGCTTGAAGATGCGCCTGAAAACAAACGCCAGCAACGCTTTACGACGATAGCGCTCGGAGATTCCCCAAACGATATCCCCATGCTGGCCGAGGCAGATTATGCCGTTCAAATTCCGTCAAAGCATGACAAACGCACAGTCGCGATGCTTGATCATCCCAACCTGCGCATTGCCCCCCGACCGGGACCGGCGGGATGGAACAAAGCGGTTAACGACATTCTGGATCAGATAATAGGTCCTGACCCTAATACCAATAAAAACAGCGAGGTACTTCATGGCTGATTTCCATCAGGGTGGCCCGATCACAACCCTTCATCGCATTCTTGACCGAAACCCGGAAGAACTCGCCTATGAAATGAACGCCTTTGCCCGTCAACGGCGTCAGACCCTTATTCTGCCCTGCCTGTATTCCGAATTGGAAACTCCGGCGATGACAACAATTGTCGAAGGGCTGAAACAGGCAACCTATATCGACCAGATCGTTGTCGGGCTGGACCGCGCCGATGCGCAGCAATATCTGCATGCGCGCGAGTTCTTCAAGGATCTGCCGCAACATGTCCGCATTCTTTGGAATGACGGGCCGCGCTTGCGCAGCGTTCATGATCGCCTGAATGAAAACAATCTGGCCCGTTATGAGCCGGGCAAGGGTCGTAACGTCTGGTACTGCCTGGGCTATACGCTGGCATCCGGGCGCAGCTCCGTTATCGGTATTCATGACTGTGACATCGCGACCTATACGCCCGATCTGCCAGCCAAGCTGATGTATCCGATTGCCAACCCGGCCTTCAACTTTGCCTTTGCCAAGGGCTATTATGCGCGGGTTGCCAATGGCACGCTTAAAGGGCGCGTTTGCCGCCTGTTTGTCACACCGTTGATCCGTGCGCTTAAGCAGGTCGTCGGCAAGACCGATTTCCTCAACTATCTTGATTGCTTCCGCTATGCGCTGTCAGGCGAAATGGCGATCAGAACCGACGTGGCCTATGGCCTTCGCGTCGCATCCGACTGGGGTCTTGAAGTTTCCATGCTCTCGGAGATGTATCGTAATCACACGGTCCATCGCCTCGCCCAGGTCGATATCGCCGATATCTATGATCACAAGCACCGTGAGTTTGATCCGGCGCAAAAGGATGACGGCCTGTCACGCATGGCAAGTGACATTGCCAAATCCCTGTTCCGTAAACTGGCGACCCAGGGCACGGTCTTCACCCCGGAAACCTTCAGAACACTCAAGGCAACCTATTACCGGGCTGCCCTTGACCTGATTGAACAATACCGTGCCGATGCGCTGTTTAACGGGCTCAAGATCAATCGTGACGAGGAAGAAAACTGTGTCGAAGTCCTGTCCGAAGTGATCATCAGTGCCGGTCAGCACTATCTTGAAAACCCGCTGGAAAGCCCGTTCATTCCAAGCTGGCAGCGTGTTGAAAGTGCGATGGGCGACATCTTCGAACAGCTTTCAGCTGCGGTTGAAGATGACCTCAACGACATGGATATTGGCAAGGTATAGCGCGCGTAATTAATCGTGCCTAATCATCGACCGGAAAAATCGCAAGGAAGATCTGCATAACATCTTCCTTGCCTGGTTTTTGCAGCAGAACCGGCAAAAGCAACCGGATGCCGCTCTGCCATTCCCTTTGAAAAATTCGCAAATGATGGATCTGTGGTCGGAGCGTGGTTCGTACAGCGGTCATCGCCGCATGCAGTCCGCTTGAAAAGCGGCAATCGACTTCGCGGGCAAACGCACCGCGCCAGTTTTCACCGGTCAGTGCGATAATGTTTTCGCCTTCAAGCCGTATCTGAAAGTCATCCTTTTCCGGGACATATTCATAGATAGAAATATCGTCGATCCAAGGGATTAGGTTATCAGGCTGGAAATCTGATCGTGTGGGAAGATTGCCCTCTGACGCATGCGCGTTCCAGAAATCCAGAAGAGCCTGCGCAGCAGGCGGCGCATCATCATCAAGATATGTTAACGGGATTTCCCTATCCCGTTCACCACCAAGCTTTGCCATAACATTCCCAGTCACACTGCCATCGCATGCATGCATCGAGACATGCATTGGACCCATCGCCCCTTTCCTTATCCACGTGGGGCGTGACACCATGCGAAACAAGCGCGGCGTTAATCCGGCTCGCTTTGCCCGCGATAGAGAAAATGGGTGACAAAGACCTGCTTGATCACCTTGCCAGCCCGGTCCGTGGTCTGGACCGGCAACATTATGCGCAGCCATTCCTCCCAAACCATGCGTTCATGGCCGACACGGTGAAAGGCGGGCTTTCCGGTATCAATCACTTCCAGAAGTGTTGGATACACAGTGGTGCCGAAATCGAGATCAATCTGGCGCGGCGAGCACCCCTGATAACATTCGCCACTTGCGGCAATGATATTGGGTGCATCAATACGGATTATGAAATCACGTTTTTCGGGAAGGAATTCATAGATGCAGATGTCATCGATCCACTGCGACAGAACATCAGCATTCAGACGCTTGCGGTCGGGAATTTGCCCGTTACGTGCCGCATCCCACCAAATTTCCACATATGCCCGAACGCGGTAATCCGTATCATCGGGCAAGTGCGGAATCCGAACTTCCAGCGCATAAGCCATTGCGCTTCATGCCCCCTCGATCTTCCATCTTTGGCGTCACGCATACAGGAAACAAATAACCGTGCGCAACCGCATTTCAGCCTACCAAATACACGTTATAGTTTAATGATTTTAAGTAGTACGATAGAGCACGGAATAACCGCAATTTGAAAAGTCCACGCACCACAAATAAAAACGATGCCGAATGATGGCTTCTAGCCCAGAAACACCGATGCCGCGGGTTGCACGAATGTCTGCTATTTTTGGATAAAGCTCATCTCGTGTTTACTCTGATGATGATCTTTTCGACGGTTGTTGAACACACTGATGGGAGCCCTACGGTAGGGAGCAGAGAAAGGAGGATGAAGTGATTGGCTACACAATGGTCGGTACAAATGATCTCAATCGGGCCAAGGCTTTCTACGATCCGCTTTTCGAGATGATGGGGCTATCGCCTTGTTACGAGGATGAGCAAGTCGTGTCGTGGGGCGACCGGCATGATGAGACTGTACCCCGATTTTTCTCCTGCCATCCGTATGACGGCAATCCCGCCAGCGTTGGAAATGGCGCGATGACTACGTTTCGAGTGCCAACAGCAACCTCGGTCGACGCGTTGTACGAAATAGCGATAGCAGGCGGCGGGCGAGACGAAGGCCGCCCTGGCTTTCGCCCGGAACGATATGGCGACAAGTTCTATGTTGCGTACGTGCGCGATCCAGATGGAAACAAGCTGGCGTTCGCATGCTATGATGGAAGGTCAACCCCTTAGATTTGTCTGAGAGTGCCAAAACGCCGTTTGAGGTAGAAAAAAAAGGGGGCAGATTTATTTTTCGGTCGTATTTTTCAGTCGCCATTCTAAGAAGCACCACAAGAGGCACGAAAAACCGCCAGATTTTCGCCACTTGGCGCCGCCCTCTCCGCTATTTCGAACGCAAGCCCCTAAACCGGCATTGCATCCCGATACCGCTGCAAAAGACGGCTTTCGGTGCGGTTGCGGCCGTCCATGTTGGAGATCCAGACGATCTGGTAAGGCGCCAATTTCATCACGCCGTTATAGTCTTCTACGACCTGTTGCGTAATCAGGTCCTGCCAGCCTTCGGTCATGATCAGGTTGATCTTGGATAGATCAAGGTCCTGGGGCTTTTCAGTCAGGTTAAAGACGCAGAAAATGCTTTGTTCATTAAGATGCGATTGCCGCCAGACGCCCAGAAGTTCCGAGCCAAGATTAAGGGTATATTGCGTGGCATTCGGGTGGAAGGCCGGCTGCCCCTGACGGATCGACATCAGCGCGCGCAACTGATCAAAGGCCGATCGTGCCACACCTTCGCGTGACAGCGTTTCCTCGGCATCATCAAGCTTCCAGATTTTCCGGTTCAGACGCCTTGGAATGCCGGTTTCCTCATAAGCCTTCTGATCGTTTTCAGTTGCCAGAATGGTCTGGATATAGATCGCCGGAATGCCTTCAAGCGACATGGCGATCGCCTGGCTCATCACAAAGCGCTCAAGCCCCATGGTGGCCTCGCCAGCGAAGTTTTGTGCCAGCATGCTAAACAACGTGACATTAAGCTCATAAGGTTTCTGCCCGCCACCCTTGAGCGCACGGTAACTGACCTGCCCGCCCATCTTGACCGCATGATCGCGCAGGCCTTCGATATCCTCATCCGGAATCAGGTTTTCGGCCGGGCGCAGGCCGATGCCATCGTGGCTGGCGGTGAAGTTAAAGAAGGTACAGCCCGCAGGCGCCGGTGGCATTGCCATGATGCATTTGCGGATAAAATCGCTTCGTCCACTCAGCAACGCATGAATGATCACCGGCGGCAACGAGAAGTTATAAATCAGGTGCGCTTCGTCCTGATTGCCAAAGTAGGACAGGTTTTCGAGCAGCGGCAGGTTGGTTTCGGTAATGAACAACACATCCGGATGCACCGCATTACACGCCAGACGCATCGCCTTGATCAGTTTGTGGGTCTGATCAAGGTTGATCGAGGTCGTGCCGACTTCCTTCCAGATAAAGCCGATGGCATCCAACCGCACCACGCGCACGCCGTGCTTGAGGTAGTTCAGAACCACTCTGAGCATCTCAAAGAATACGTCCGGATTGCCGTAATCCAGATCCACCTGGTCATAGCTAAAGGTGCACCAGACCTGCTTCTCACCCTGCTTGGTCACCACGTGATTGAGCAACGCATGACTGCGCGGGCGGACGACATCGGAAAGGTCATCTTCAAGATTTGCGGTCTTGATGTAATCAATGCCGGGCTTTTCGCCTGCCAGAAACTGCTGATACCACGGGTGGGATGCCGAAATATGGTTTGCCACCAGATCGGCCATCACGGTTGCGTGCTTTGACAGTTCCTCGACATCGCTCCAGTCGCCGAGTTCCGGGCGGAGCATGTCAAAGTCGCTAACCGAAAAGCCGTCATCGGAAGTGAAGGGATGGAACGGCAGGATATGAATACCCGTCAGCCAGTCTTTCAGCCACTTACGATGAAACTCGCCAAGGCTTTGCAGCCCCTTCTTGCCGTCCTGCTGGATGCTGTCGCCATAGGTGATCAGAAACGCATCTCGCTGATCCCATTTGCGCAAATATTCCTCGCAGGGTTCCGGTCCGTCGCCCTCAATCGGCAAGCCAAGAACTTCAAAAACCCGACGCACCAAATCCGCTTGATCGTGCCCGGGATACACATCCGCAAGGAGGTTGCGCATCGCGCTTGCAAACGCGATACGTCCCGATGTTCCAACGACACGATCCATAATGGTTCCTTCCGGGTAGGCAATTCAAATAATTAGCTCAATCAAATAATGAAATTGCCTGCGATGCAAGCAGGCATTTTGCGATGCCACAATACAGTGCATCTGATCAAAACGATGACGCCCGACAATATGCCGGGCGCCGATCATTAATGACATAAGCAGTCGCTTAAGGCGCAATCGTTACCTCAACAAACGCATGGGTGCGTTTGGTGTCGATATGCTTGATGGCATCGCGCAGGATACCGGGCAAATCTTCGGCGCGTTTGGCCTTGGCAACCCAGGCGCGGCTGGCCTCGGCGACCTTGGTGAAATCGGGGCTGGGTTTAAGGGCGGTCAGCGGCATTTCGTTGGTTTTTGCCGCATAACCATCGGGATACATCCCCGTCACAGACTGGCGCACCGCCCCCCATTCATTGTTATTCAGAACAAGGATCAGGATCGGAAGCTCCAACGCCTCGGCAATCTGATGACACGCCGTCGGGTTGGCAAACATATAGGATCCGTCCCCCATCGTCGCGACGACCAGTTTATTCTTGTCCGCCAACTGATACCCCATCGCCGCCGGGAAGGACCAACCAAGCCCACCCGAATGGGGTTCCTGATACCAGCTGCTATGTTCAGAAAGCGAAAGCGGCTCCAGCGGGCACCCAAGCTCGGAAAACACCGTCGCCGCCCGACCTGAAATCGCATCGGACAAGCAGCGTGATACATAAGCCTTGGTCATCGGGTCCACCGCCCCGGCATCCGCCGCCGCCAACGCCTTTTTACGGGTTTCGGCATTGATGGCTGCCACCTTGGCCCGGCGATCCTCGCAAACAGATTTTTGGTCGTCATGACGATGATCCATGGCATCCGCCAGCATCATGATCACATCACCGGTTTCACCAACAAGCGAGATATCGGCGGCAAAATTACGCCCCGGGAAACGCGAATAAAGCGGGTTCTGCCCGATCTGGATGACTTTGCAGTCATCCGGCAAATCATGGATATCGGGCGACCAGGGGGCGAGACAATCGATCACCACCACCGCATCGGCATTTTTAAGCCACGGCGCTGGGTCCATCCCGGCAAACATCGGGTGTTCGGTGCCAATGGCAAGCTGGATCGCCCAGTATTGCACCACCGGAATGCCCCACTGATCGACCAGATCGCCAAAGCGGCCAAAGGCTTCCGCCGTGCCCGTTCCACGCTGGGCAATGATCACCGGGTTTTTGGCATTGGCCAGAATGTCGGCTGCCTGTTCCACCACGGCCTGTGGCGGGGCGACAGGCACCGGCTGCATACGAAGCGGACCTTCGATCTGATCACTCGGGCACGGTTCGCACAAAACTTCACGCGGCAGGCTGACATAGGTCGGGCCCTTGGGCACCGATGATGCAATCGCATAAGCACGGTCGACAACATCCGGCACCTGTTCGGGGAATTTAAGCTCATACTCCCATTTCGTGCTTTCGCGCACCAGCGCTGCCTGATCGCGCATTTCCTGGCCCCAACCAATCGGCACGGTGCGCGCCCCCAGACGCCCCTTTTCCATCACTGGCGTTCGGCCCGACATCAAAACAACCGGCACATGTTCGGTCGCGGCATTGATCGCCCCGATTGCACAGTTGGCAAGGCCAACATTGGTATGCGCCATCACGGCCTGCGTCTTGCCGGTGGCAAGGTAATAGCCGTGCGCCATCCCCATCGCCGCATTTTCGTGCGGCATGATCAGCGCGTGCGGCAGGTCGATATCCTTTGCCGCGGCCTCGGCCAACCCTTCGATGATTGGCGGGAAATCGGTCCCTGAATTGGCAAAGATGTAATCAATCCCGATGGCCTTCATGCGGGCCAGGACCGCCCCACCGGCAGTCAGGGTCAGTTGGCCGGGATTTTCCTGCTTGTCGCTTTTCATCAGACGCCTCTTGCTTTCCGGGCGCATGCCCGTTATTTCTATAGTTGAAATATGATTTATAATATAGTTTATTATTGAAATCCGGTGGTCGTCAAGACGGCACAGCGGCGTCCGATCTGTTTGCGTGGAGAAAAGCAACCCGATGACCAGCCAACTCAATGGTTCCGTGCTTAAGGCCTTTAAAATTCTTGATCTGTTTGCGGCGGGGCAAAGTGAACTGACCGCCAAGGAAACGGCCGATGCACTAGGCATCAACATGATCACCGCCCACCGGTTTCTGCACACACTGGTGCATGCCGGGGCATTGCGGGTGACGTCACGCGGGGTTTTCAGGCTGGGGTATATGTTTGCCGATCTGGGGGATCGTGTTTTGCACGATGGCAACCTGCCGACCATCCTGCAGCCGATCCTTGATCAGCTGGCGCGCGAAACAGGCGAAGCCTGCATGGCAACCGAATTTGATCGCGACGCAGCAGTTTGCATCGCCAAGGCCCTCCCCGACCGGGCGCTTTATGTCGATATCCGGATTGGGTCGCGGCTTGATGCCTTTTGCACAGCGCATGGCAAGCTGTGGCTGGCGCATCTCAGCCCCGATGATCAGGACCGCTATTTCAAAAATGCCCGCCTTAAGGGGATGACGGATCACACCATCACCGATCTTGATGCACTAAAGGTCGAACTTGCCCACATCCGCGATCAGGGCTTTTCCACCAATAATGGCGAGCGCGAAAAAGACATCTATGCCATCGCCGTGCCGATCCTGACCAAACATGGCAATATGATCTCGGCCTTTTCGGTATTTGGCGCATCAGTTGAGATACTTGACCAGAACCGCCAGAGCCTTCTAGAGAGCACGCAAATTGCCGCACATCTTGCAAAAATTACAATTTGCGGCGCGAACTGATTAGCCGACCAATACTGCTATCATACGCTTATCCCCTGAACCCTTTGTGACCATGCTATGGCAATACATGCCCCTTACACACAAGTGCAAATTATTATCATCAACATCTCCAAGATGCTTTAGCAAGAAATATTATGTGAAGCGGGTTACCCTGCACGCTTACACCAGCCGACTGTCCCGCTTATCCTCACCACGTATGAATTCGGTGTTGGAATTCATTTGCACATCATTTAAAAAAAGGCACAAGATATGGCTAATCAAATCAGTTTTTGGGAACCGAATTAACTATGGCAAAAGAGAACAAACAATTCATCGAAGATGATCTCACCGAAATATTCTCTAGCGGATACACCGGGAAAAGCCATATTGGTACGCGACTTTTGAATATGATAACTGATTCAAAACGAGAACAATGCCCTCCATTCCCTAGACAGATTCAGGTTGAGACAACGAACATATGTAACCATAATTGTAATTTTTGCGCTTACACACTAATGGAGCGCCCAAAGAGGCACATTGATCGAGATCTATTCAAACGTATTGTTACAGAGTCCTACGAATGCGGCGCTAGGGAAATCGGCTTATTCGCAGGTGCAGAACCACTGACCTGCAAGTGGTTAGACGAGTATATCTCGTTTTGCAAAGAAACTGGCTACGAATATCAGTACATCTCGACCAATGGGGCATTGGTCGGACACGACAAATTTAAGAAAATTCTCGATGCAGGGCTGAACTCGATTAAGTTTTCTGTAAACGGCGGCGACCGAGAAACCTATAAAGCAGTTCATGGAAAAGATAACTTTGACAAGGTTATCGATAACATCCGATTTGTAAGCGCCTATAGAGAAAAGGTTTCTCAAGATGTATATCTAGGCGTCTCGTTTGTCGGCATGCCCCATACAATTGCCTCATTCGACAACTTGAAATCTCTTATCTCAGACTATGTTGACGAAATACTATACTATGAGGCATCCAATCAATCAGGCCAAATGTCAGAATTCCCTGACCCTCCCTACCGTGACTGCCACCTTCCTTTTAACAAAGCACATTTTAGCCTAGAAGGGTATATGAAAGCATGCTGTAATGACTACGAAAACCTACTCGCAGTAGAGAGCATTTCCAACATGTCAGTAAAGGATGCTTGGCATAGCAAACGGTTTCGTGACTTACGTCAACGCCACATTGCTGACGACCTTGAAGGAACTCTATGCGCCAATTGCATCCGTGCAAGCAAATGCAAACCCCAACCACTAAACACAGAATTAGTGCAACACAAAACATTCTGGAGAGAAGAAGGGTAAGGGGATGACAACAAACCGGGAAACAAGAAAATCAAGAGTTTTCATAGTACCAACGCTGAAATCTCAGCTGCAATTGACAACCGAACTAGCATCAAGGCTGCAACAACAGCGTATTAAAGTTACTTTATGCACGCCCAATAACTCTGGTTTAACGCAAGAAATAATAACAATATCGAAAAAAACGAACTCAACGATTAACAACAGAGAACACATAAATACTATTAAAAACTTTTGTGAAAATTTATATTTACTAGCACTAAGCCAATTGAAGTACAGAGCAGCACCCATGCGGTCCAGAATTAAGTATCTGCGTACGGCACGTGACTTTTTCCAGAAAAAGAAAATCGCAAAACTAGAGATATCTAAGTCACAATCTACACATTTGATCTGCTTCGAAGACGGAATATCTTCCCCTTTCGAATACATATCTGCGGCTATAGAATTGAAGATACCGGTTATCGTTGTTCCTTACGAGATATCCAACCACCAAGACTTTCAAAACCTACTGCTTGAAAAGTATGCTGACGGTACACTATACGAAGTTCCAAACTCGGCACTAGGTCAATTGATCCGCTCCAAACACGCACAATGGATCAAAACATACAAACGTAAAAATTTTTTACTGTTCCCCCCTGAGTATATACTTGCAAGAGAAGATATAATTGGAGAACTTCAGAATCCTTGGACTGTACACGGCGGACCAAGCTCATACATTGCAGTAGAGAGCGAAAACACGATGCGTGTCTACCGAGATGAAAATATCGACGAAAAAAAACTTGTGCCAACTGGCTCGATATATTGTGACTTAATTTATGAGAAAATATCCGAACACGGGGATGCCAAGAGGGCATTTGAGAACAAGAAAAAAATAGCCCCAAACAAAACAAAAATACTAGTATCACTGCCGCCGAACTATCATGCTACTCGTGCTAAATTTTGCGAATTTGAGTCATACAGTACAGTTTGGCAACAATTAAAGAGACTCGAAGACGAAAATGAACAACTTGAAATTTCAGTTTCTATTCACCCGAACACCCTAGATTCTGACAGAGAAGTCATCAACAATTTGAATCTAAATACTATTGAAAACGGTGTGATTACGGCAATCCCTGTTCACGACTTATTTTTCACATGCTTTTCATCGACTATTCGCTGGGCGCTCGCAGCTGGAAAACCGGTCATCAACTATGATATGTATGGATTTAACCTCTCTATCTACGACAATTCTCCAGGTTTTTTTTCTTTTGCGAACTTCTCGAATTCAAAAGAAAAAGTATTGAAAATGCTAAATAACGAATACTATGAAACACAAGCACGCGGTATGGAAGAAAACAGGAAAATATGGGGGGAAATTGACGGAAGAGCAACAGAAAATATTGTCAGACTAATAACAGAGCATAATTAGTGAAAACATATTTTTCAAAATTTAATAAGAGATAATGAAAATTGACTCACCCAAGAATTCTTATTATTTGCGGCGAAACTGGACAACTAAACTATTACAAAGAAGTCGCTGAACGAATGCAGCGCTATGGGTTTTCTGTCTGTTTTTGCTGCGATCGAGACGATGACGGCGTTGCTCAACGTGTGTCAGACGTAGCAACATCTCTCAATGCTAGTTTTTTTATTCATAAAGGAGACCGCGGACCGGTCGATAATACAGCACAAAATACAAACAATTTCTTTTCTAGAATACTAAAAAGAATACATTATTTAATAAATAAAAAGTCTTTTGCGCTCGGAGTGCCTAAAGATACCGGCATTCCTGATGCTGCACTTTCTGAGATGGTGAAGTACCACACATTTCGTATTGAAGATGCCCAAAGGGTAATTGATGAGAGTGGCGCCACAGTGATTGTAACTGGTGAGGATGGTATTGCCTCAGACTATTGGCTATTGCATGTCGCAAAGCAACGCGGTCTGATCATAGCTACCCTACCCTATGGAATGGCGGATTCCTCATCACTAGTATACAAAGGCGTCGAGGAAAAAGCAGAAGATGGCAGTCTATACAATACAGATAGCGCAGGAGGCTCGTACATAAAGACCAATCACCCTCAATGGATTAGAGGAACTCATTTTGGAAACAGTATATATCTGCCGCCTTCTTTTATTATCGCAATGGAATACTGCGGAATAACCTTCAGAGACCCTTGGTGCTTTCAAGGAGGAAATAGCGACATCATATTGAGCGAGGGACAAGCAATGCAGGCGCGATACTTACAGGAGGGCGTCCCAGAGAAGAAAATTGTGGTTACCGGGTCTATATACGGAGATGTGGTATCCGATGCGTTTGAAAGAGATCCCGCCGCTCAAATAGCGTTTGCTAACTGCACAAAGATATCTAGAAATAAAGTCAAAATACTAGTTTGCGTTCCTCCAAGCGAAACTACCAGCTGGGCCCAAAAAAGTGAATTTTCAAGTGTAGCGAATTACATATCTCGGCTCTGCGATGATTTAAAGCGATTCAATAATGTACAATTATCTTTTTCCCTTCATCCACGAATAATCACAGACGACGTAAAAAAGCTCGAGAAAAACGGTATATATAATACCCCAGGTTTCGTTGTTGATTTAATTCCATCTTACGATGTTTTGTTGGTTAACGGTTCCAGCACCGCACGGTGGGCTCTCGCCGCTCGAAAAGTGTGCATAGACTACGATTTGTTTCAGTTTGGGTTAGATGAATTTCCAAACATTGCAAGTTATTTGGCCACATCTTCGTACTCGGAAACTCTAGAGGAAATTAAATTGCTAGCGACCGAAAAGAGTCGATTTGAGCAACTTATCTCTGATAGCTTAGAGGAATTGATTGGTTTCGGTCCACTAGATGGTAACTCTTTTGTTCGAATCTGCAGGCAGTTAGAGCAAATAGAAAGAGACAAGATAGATGCAAAGTAAATGGTCTGGTTCTGGCCGCAGAATAGCGGATGACGATATCTACATAAACGAAGATCGAAGAGAAAAACCAAAGGATATTTTTGTTCATATTGGTAATATCTTGGAGGAAAAAGGAGCAAAAAATGGTGGAAGTTGTATAGACATTGGCTGCGCGACCGGAGATTTATTGCATTATCTGAGCTTCAGGTTTCCTAAACTGAAGCTGAGCGGCTTTGATGTATCACAAAAGATGTTAGAACTTGCCAGGAAACGCCTTCCTAGCGTTGAGTTTATTCAGGGTGATATTTCTGTACCTACTTTATCGCCCACTTCAAAATTCGATTTCAGTATCATGTCAGGTGTTTTAAATTGCTTTGATGACACTGAACCTGTTTTGTCGAACTTAGTTAACCTTACCCTGCCAAATGGCAGAATAGTTGTCCTCGACATGATAAATGACCACCCGGTCGATGTGATTATGAGGCATCGACGTGTTATCGAAGGAAGTGATACCGAAGGGGAATGGGAAATCGGGTGGAATTACGTAAGCAGAGCAACGATAAAAAAGATATTGGACACGAAGAGTAACGATATAGACAAATATCAGATGCTCCCCTTTGCAATGTCCCAATCATTGATTCAAAGAGAAGATCCAATGCGAACTTGGACTATTGAAACAAAAAAAAATCCTAGGCAATTGGTAAATGGCGCACAACAGTTAGTGCAATTGCAATTTCTAATAATTGATTTAAAATCATAATTAGACTTTTACTGCATTCGATTAGCGAAGAAACCACTTGGAGAAAGCACCATGAATGCCGCAACTTTGGAAGACATTACCCTAAAAAATGGCTTTCAGGAGGAAGATGTAGAGCGTGCATTGAGAAAATTCGGTGTAGCTGTTTTGCCTTCATGGGTGTCCCAACCAAACCTTGATAACCTTCGAGCTGAATGGGAACATATAAGAAGTCTCAGGAATAAAGACGAGGTAGCCTACGTCCGTAAAGTCGGTGGAGATATTGCTGATTATGCAGCTTTTGACCGTGGTTCCGTTACTGCTCCAACATTCGAGACCGTAGATAAGGTATTTGCTGACGACAAGATCGTTCAACTAACGGAGAAAATCGTAGGTAGACCTTGCATGCTGAATACTGAGATATACGCCACACATGATATAGGTACCGGCAAGGAAGTAGCTCCCTCGCACTTTGATAAGACTTGGAATCTCAAATTTATGGTCTATTTGGAAGATATTCTAGAGACCGGGAGAGGGGCTTTTGGTGTGCATCCCGGCAGTGCACCACTCGCAAGGCAACAGTTCAGAGCATGGTTTTCACAATTAGAGCACAATGGAACAATAACGGTTGGAGTTCCTGAATTCTATACTATGAATAACGAGGTACTCCCAGAGGGACTACCTCCGTTTGTTGAAATCCTTGCACCTGCCGGATCCTTAATAATATTTAACACTGATGTATTTCACAGAGGCAGCTTCCTGAAAGAAGGATGTGAGCGTAAAATAATGCGTGCGCACACATATCCCGGGACACGATTACTTGGTTTTGGAGACAAACTATCAAAAAGAACTCGACAGTGGGAACGAGGGGAAAAATGGGAGATTAGTGGAGCAGCTTATTCTCAGTTTTCAGAACAAGGCATTGTTGAGCTGTACTATGATTTACGTCACAAGTTTACAAAACACCTGTCGGTAGGTAAACATTTTGCAGGGAAAATGTTTACCATACCTAATCGTGTCCTCACCAAATCAGCCGCTGTTGTATCAAGAATTTCTAAGCGGTGACTTCCGACGCTTTAGAAATATCCCATATTGTCAATTCGCCTCGAAGATCACCGAGCGCCCTCCCCGACCGGGCGCTTTATGTCGATATCCGGATTGGGTCGCGGCTTGATGCCTTTTGCACGGCACATGGCAAGCTGTGGCTTGCACATCTGAGTCCCGATGATCAGGACCGCTATTTCAAGAATGCCAGCCTTAAGGGAATGACAGATCACACCATCACCGATCTTGATGATCTAAGGACGGAACTTGCCCACATCCGCGATCAGGGCTTTTCCACCAATAATGGCGAGCGCGAAAAAGACATCTATGCCATCGCCGTGCCGATCCTGACCAAACATGGCAATATGATCTCGGCCTTTTCGGTGTTTGGTGCATCCCCGGCAACGCTGGCGCAAAATCGCGAAGCCTTGCTGGCAAAGCTTCAAGCCGCCGCAAAAAGCGCGCAGCACGTCCTTTACGGCGATGCGTAATCAATATGGCGGATGGCACCGGGGGATTTCCCGGTTGTGCGCTTGAACGCGCGACTGAATGCCGCGACCGAGGCATAGCCAAGACGATCCGCCACCTCATCGAGCGACAGGTTTTCCCGCCCGATCCATTGGCTGGCCAGACGCATGCGCAAGTTGGTCAGATATTGCTGCGGCGTTGATTTCGTCAGCTCGACAAATCGCTCGGCAAAGACAGACCGCGACACCCCCATTTCCGATGCCATATCCGCAACTGACCAGCTCCGCCCCGGCTCCTTATGCAGGGCCGCCAGAACACGCGCCAGCTTGGGATCACGGATCGCCTCGACCCAGCCGCATACATCACATCCCGTCTCGACCCAGCGCCGAAGGATTGCGGCGGCCACCACATCGGCAAGACGGGTCAGGATCACACCATATCCCGGCCGTTTGGCGCGAAGTTCGGCTGTCATGACATCAAGGATCGCCGGGATTTGCGGATCATGATCCGGCACCGTTTCGATATGCATGATTTCCGGCTTGAGGTGGGCTAACGGATGCAACCAGCCAAGATCAAATTCCATCGCGCAACTGAAAATCAGATTGTCCTTTGATCGGCACACATCGGCTTCGCAGGCCCGGATTTCCGATGCCGCATCACAAAGCGGCGCCTTTTCAAACGCATCAATGCTGCGCATCGCAACGCCATCCTGGCTGTAAAGATCGTGAATGCCCGCACAGGGCAACAACACCGCATCCCCGCATCCCAAAACATGGGTCGCACCACTTTTGGTCCGCAGATGGACCGTGCCCTGCCCGATGAAATGAAACCAGGCGCGGCCATCGTCAACATCCTCGCCAAACCGCAAGCCGAACGGGGCGGATATTTCAATGCGACGATAATCAAGGCCGCGCAACCGCACACCGGAAAGAAGCTCATTGACCATGTCATGACCGGCGGGATTGAACTGGCCTTCGAGGTGATTGGACGGGCTGTTTAGGTCTGCATTTGCAATGAGCGACATGACATTCCGGACGATTGATCAATGAATAAAGACAAACTGTCATAGATCGTCCGAACGGTCCAGACTATTTTGGGTGCAATGCAAAACATCAACTCAAAGGACTTCCCATGAGTGAATCGCAATCCCGCCCCCAATCGGCCATGGATCAATCGGCCGCGCCCGCACCTGCTGCATGGGCCGCTGTGATTTCCATGACGCTTGGGGTATTCGGGCTGGTCACGGCCGAATTTTTGCCAGTCAGCCTGCTCACCCCGATGGCAGATGATCTGCGCATTACCGAAGGCATGGCAGGCCAAGCCATGTCCGCCACCGCCGTTATGGCCCTGATCACCAGCCTTCTGACCGCGACGGTGACCCGCAAGATCGACCGCCGCTATGTTCTGCTTGGCTTTTCGGTTCTTCTGATTGCCGCGAACATCATGATCGCACAGGCCCCGAACTATGCCATCCTCCTGGCTGGCCGGGTCTTGCTGGGCGTTGCCCTTGGTGGTTTCTGGACCATGTCGGCGGCCATCATCATGCGCCTTGTGCCGGAAAAGAACGTCCCGCGCGCCCTTGCCATCCTGTTTAGCGGCGTTTCCGCCGCCACCGTCTTTGCCGCCCCGCTCGGCAGCTATCTTGGCGATGTCATTGGCTGGCGCAATGTGTTTATGCTGGCGTCCCTGCTGGGCGTTCTTGCCCTTGTCGTGCAATTCGCAACGCTTCCCAAAATGCCGCCGCGCGGGCGTGCGACCCTGCGCACCCTGATCGAGGTCATCAACCGCCCGCGCATGAAATTCGGGCTGTTTTCACTGGTCCTGATCATTACCGGCCATTTCGCGTTGTTCACCTATGTCCGCCCGTTCCTTGAAAATGTCTCGGGTGTGACGACGGCGGGTATCTCGGGCATTTTGCTGGGCTTTGGTGTCGCCAACTTTATCGGCACCTATGTTGGTGGTGCGCTGATTGCCCGCTCGCTGCGCATGACCATTGCGCTGATGCCGATGATCATGGGGCTGGCCGGCGTCGGCATGGTCGCCATTGATGGTGCGGTTGCCCCGACCACCGTGCTTGTTGCGATCTGGGGCATGGCCTTTGGCGGTGTGCCGGTCGCATGGTCCACCTGGATCACGCGCACCGTCCCGGATGAGGCCGAAAGCGGCGGCGGACTTCTGGTCGCCGGTTTCCAGCTTGCCATTGCCACGGGTGCCGCAGTCGGCGGCCTTGTCTTTGACACCAGCGGCGCGCTTGGCGTCTTTACCATCGCCGGTTTCCTGCTTCTCGGCGCATCGATCATCGTAACGCTGGGCCTGCGAACCGCCCCTGTTCCCGCCGAACAGGGATAACAGCATCGCCCCAACCCCCACCGATGCCGCATCGGCCCAGCCC